>NZ_NJFJ02000001.1:0-2837475 GCF_002206575.2 Micrococcus sp. FDAARGOS_333
GAGATGGGCTTCGAGGCCCCGGACGGGGAGTCGCCGCTGGACACCGCCGGGGACGGCGAGCCGCGTCGAGAGGTGGTCGAGGCGGACGTCGAGGCCTTGGACGAGCCGGGCTATGCGGACGGCCGCCGGTTCCGCAGTTCGGCCTGTTCCCGCCGGACCCGAAGGCTCCGCTCCCGGCCCCGGCCCTGCCGAACACCCGGATGCGCCCCCGCGGCTGAGTCCGCGCCGGGTCCGCAGCGGGCCAGACCGCACCGCGTTCGCGGAGCACACCCCCGACGACGGCACTCACCCCCGTCTTCCGCCTCACCCTGACAGTCCCCGCCACCCGCACCCCACGAACGAAGGAGCACGACATGACCGAGACCACCCCGACCGTCGACCAGCCGCAGGTGCGGGAGGCGCAGGACCGCTACGCGATCCATGCGGACGGCTCCGGTGACGCGGCCGGCTTCACCGAGTTCGTGGAGCACACCGCCGAGGACGGCACTCGCCAGCGGATCTTCCCGCACACCGAGGTCGGCCAGGAGTGGGGCGGCCACGGCCTCGCCTCCATCCTCGTCCGCGAGGCCCTGACGGACAGTGTCCGCCAGGGGTTCCGGATCGTCCCGGTCTGCCCGTACGTGCGGAAGTGGCTCGCCTCCCATGAGGACGTGGCCGGGCACGTGGACGAGGCGACGGACGCCCACCTGGCGCTTCTGGACTCCCGCTGATCGCACGCCCCGCGCAGACGTCCCGCTTCCGCTGATCGCGTGCCCCACACGCACGCCCCGCGCGGACGCCCCACCCGGCCCCGCACAGCCCGCCGTGTCCGGACCGTGGACTAGCCTGATGTCCCATGACCGGCTCGTCTGATCACCTCGCCTCCGCCCCGCCGCCCGCAGGCCGCGCCCACGCCCCCGGCGTACCGGCGCGTCGGCTTCGACCGCGAGAAGTACATCGAGCTGCAGTCCAGGCACATCCAGGCCCGCCGCGAGCAGATCGGCGGCAAGCTGTACCTGGAGATGGGCGGCAAGCTGTTCGACGACCTGCACGCCTCCCGCGTCCTGCCCGGCTTCACGCCGGACAACAAGATCGCGATGCTCGAGCAGCTGAAGGACGAGACGGAGATCCTGGTCTGCTTCAACGCGAAGGACCTGCAGCGGAACAAGGTCCGCGCGGATCTCGGCATCACCTATGAGGACGACGTGCTGCGCCTCGTGGACGTCTTCCGTGAGCGCGGCTTCCTGGTGGAGCACGTGGTGGTGACGCAGCTGGAGGACTCGAACCACCGGGCGGTCGCCTTCCTGGAGCGGCTGGAGCGGCTGGGCATGAAGGTCGCCCGTCACCGCATCATCCCGGGCTATCCGCAGAACACGGCGCGGATCGTCTCGGAGGAGGGCTTCGGCCGGAACGAGTACTCGGAGACCTCGCGTGACCTCGTGGTGGTCACGGCTCCCGGCCCGGGCTCGGGCAAGCTCGCCACCTGCCTGTCCCAGGTGTTCCATGACCACGCCCGGGGCATCCACTCGGGCTACGCGAAGTTCGAGACGTTCCCCATCTGGGACCTGCCGCTGGAGCACCCGGTGAACGTGGCCTATGAGGCCGCCACGGCGGACCTGGACGACATCAATCTCCTGGACCCGTTCCACCTGGCCGCCTACGGCGAGCAGGTCACCTCGTACAACCGTGACGTGGAGGTCTTCCCGCTGCTGGCGGCGCTGCTGGAGAAGCTCACCGGCTCCTGCCCGTACAAGTCCCCCACGGACATGGGCGTGAACATGGCCGGCCGCGCGATCGTGGACGACGAGGCCTGCCGCGCCGCCTCCGAGCAGGAGGTCATCCGCCGCTACTACAGGGCTGTGGTGGCCGAGGCGATCGCCGGGGACGACGACGAGGTCTCCGAGCGCATCGCCCTGGTGATGTCCCGTCTGGGCCTGTCCTCCGCGGACCGCCCCGTGGTGGACGCCGCCCTGGCCGTCCAGGCCCGCACCGGCGAGCCCGGCTCGGCCCTGCAGCTCGCGGACGGCACGCTCGTCACCGGCAAGACCTCCCGCTGCTCGGCTGCTCGGCCGCCATGCTGCTGAACGCGCTGAAGCACCTGGCGGGCATCGCGGACGACGTCTCGCTGCTCGCCGCCGCGGCCATCGAACCGATCACGGAGGTGAAGGTCCGCCACCTGGGCTCGTCGAACCCCCGCCTGCACACGGATGAGGTCCTCATCGCGCTGTCCGTCTCGGCGGCCACGGACGAGCGTGCCCGCCGCGCCCTGGACAAGCTGGGCGAGCTGGACGGCTGCGACGTCCACACCACCACCATCCTGGGCAGCGTGGACGAGGGCATCTTCCGCTCGCTCGGCATGCTGGTCACGTCCGAGCCGGTGTTCCACAAGAAGGGCCTGTACCGGAAGCGCTGAGGCTCACCGCCTCATTCCCGACGACGGCACTCGCCTCCGCCGCGCCCCTCACGGGGCATTCTGGGCCGCCCCCTTCATTCGGTCCGGTCGCTCTGTGAGTCGTCGGTTTCGATTTGATGGGTGCACTGCCGAGCGTACTCGGCCGGGGGTAGGTAGCCGAGCGATGAGTGCCGACGCAGATGGTTGTACTCGGTCTTCCAGTCGCCGATCACGACCTGGGCGTGCAGCAGTGAGTAGAAGCTGTTGATGTTGAGGCACTCGTCGCGGAGGCGGCTGTTGAACGATTCGACGTATCCGTTGTGCCAGGGCGAGCCGGGCGGAATGTAGAACAGGCCGGTGCGGGTACCCGCCCAGTCGGCCATCGCGTCGCTGATGAACTCGGGCCCGTTGTCGCTGCGGAGCACACCCGGTGCACCGCGGACGGCGACGAGCTCTTCGAGGTGGGCGGTGAGCCGGTCGGCGGTGATCGACCGCTCCACGAGCCCGCCGATGCATTCGCGGGTGTGCTCGTCGACGATGGAGCAGATCTTGATCGGGCAGCCCCGCTCGTCGGCGTCGAACTGGAAGTCCACCGCCCATACGAGGTTCGGTGCGACTGCCGCCGGGGCGTCGACGGTCGAGGATCCGACACGCTTGCGGCGTCGCCGCTGCGGGACGCGGAGGCCTTCGGCTCGCCAGAGGCGTTGGATCTTCTTGTGGTTGACCGCCCGGCCCTCACCCGGGCGTCGTGATACGCCCGCCGGTACCCGTAGCGGGGATGCTTCTTCGCCCACGCGCGCAGCCAGTCTCGCAACGCGCGATCAGGGTCGGCGACCGTGTCGCCCTTGAGCGGGCGACGGTACGCGGACCTGCTCAGCCCGGCCAGACGGCACGCCATCCGCTCGCTCACCTGCAGTGTCCTGATCAGGTGCGAGACGGCGGCGCGGCGCCTGCCCGGGCCTAGAAGTTTCCCTCGGCCAGCTCCTTGAGCGCAGCCTTCTCCAGCTCCGCTTCGGCCAGCAACCGCTTGAGCGTGGCGTTCTGCTTCTCCAGCTCCCTGAGGCGCTTCGCGTCGTCGGCCTTCAGTCCGCCGTACTGATTACGCCACCGGTAATACGTCTGCTCGGATATCCCAAGCTCCCGACACACCGCGGCGATGTCGCTGCCGTCGGCGAGCATCCTGTCGGCCTGCCCGAGCTTGCGGACGACCTGCTCCGGGGTGTGACGCTTCCTGCTGTTCGACATGATCTGACCAGTCTCCCTGCCCTCAACCACGGGCGACAGGACGACTCCCAGAACCACCGGACCTAAAAAACGGGGTCAGCCCACATCCAATCGCAGGGCGACCCGATCGCCGACCACCAGCTCTCAGCATGTTCCAGCACGCGCAGCCAGGCTCTCGCAGATCTGCTCGCACGTGTGCCATGACCCCGACGTGCAACAGCCCCGTGCGGACCCCAAGACACCAATTACTTGCTTTTCCGAATGGTCCTTCGTATTGTGGAGTCGTGAGCAAAGACTACGGGCAGTTCTGCGGACTCGCCAAGGCGGCGTCCGTTCTAGGAGAGCGGTGGGCCCTCCTCGTGCTGCGCGACCTCTCGCTCGGGCCGCGCCGGTTCGGGGACTTGCAGAAAGGGCTCCCCGGTATCCCCACGACGGTCCTGACCACCCGACTACGCGAGTTGGAGGAGCACGGCATCATCGAGCGTCAAGCCCCTCCGTTGGGGCGACGTGGGCTGGTATACGCGATGACCGACCATGGACGCGACCTCACCCCGATCCTCGACGCGCTCGGGCGCTGGGGCGCACGCCGCATGGCCGACCCCGGCACGCATGACGTCATGACGTCATCATCGCTGGCCGGCGCCCTGCGGTCGGCCTACCGGCCGGGCGTAATCCCCGACGAGGTGACCATCCGGGTCGCCGCCGGGCCGGTACTGGCGTGGGCCCGCACCACCCCCGACGGGGTCGCCGTCGGCGCAGGCATCCCCGATGGCCCCATCGACCTGACCATCACCACGGCCCCGCCATGCGCCACATCCTGGCAGGCACACTTTCCCCGTCTGAGGCGCTGGCCACCGGCGCCCTGGCCTTCGACGGCTCCCGCGAGCTGTTCGACCTGTTCCCGCGGGCCTTCCACGTCCCGCTCGACCCGACCATCATCCAAGGAGAATCGACATGAAGCTCAGCATCAACCTGTTCCGCACCTTCGACGGCGTATCACAGGGGCCCGGCTCGGCCCACGAGGACCCACGCGACGGGTTCACCAACGGCGGCTGGCTCATGCCGGTCTTCGACGAGGGTGTCGGCGAGGCCGTGAACGGCTGGTTCGAGCACTGCGGCGCACTGCTGCTCGGACGCCGCACGTACGACACCTTCGCCGCGCACTGGCCGCAGGTCACCGACCCGAGCGACCCGGTCGCCGCGGTGATCAACCGCGCTCCCAAGTATGTGGTCACCTCCTCCGAGCTGGCGACGGACGCCTGGGCCGACTCCACCACGGTGCTGGGCGAGGACTTCCTTGAGCGAATCCGCGAGCTGAAGGCTTCCGACGCCGAGAGTGAGTTGCAGGTGCACGGCTCGGTGAAGCTCGCCCGCACCCTGCACGACGCCGGCCTGGTCGACCTCTACCGCTTCGTGGTGGCCCCTGTGGTCGTCGGCAGCGGCTCGGGGGTGTTCTCGGACGCCGGCCCCGCCACGACGATGTCGGTCACCCACAGCACCGTGACACCGAACGGCTGCCTGGCGATCGAGATGGTTCCGGGCGAGTTCGTCAACGACCTCACGGCGGCCGTGGAGGACGGTCAGGACGTTATCCGTCCCGCCGAGTGAAGCACCCTGGGTTTCGCGCTCCACTTTCCATGTGACTGCCGGTCTACACGCTCGCGTTCGATGGTAGTTCTGCCAACCTCGATCGAGTGCGTGTACACCCGCCGCACACGCAAGAGGGACTGATGCACCCTGGCCGACGGATGGGCCTACGCCCGGTTCTACACCAGTGAGACCGAACGCCGAGATGCCCTTCCCGGCTGGATCGGGCCTTGCCCCTTGATCGTGGACACGGTGTCGGTTCGGTTATGCCGCTTCCGTGAGGGTAGCTGACCTCGCGGTGTCGTAGGCGTTCTCGTAGCTATTTGGGCTCACCTGGCCGATCGTGGAGTGGCGTCGGCGGGTGTTGTAGCGGTTCGCCCATCGGAACACGGCCCGGTAGGCCGTGGCCTGATCTGGAAATGCGGCCCGGCCCTCGAGAAGCTCCCGCTTGAGCGCGGCGTTGAAACTCTCCGCGAGTGAGTTGTCGGCACTCGTGCCCACCGCACCCATGGACTGGACGACGGTGAGCTGCTCGCAGAGGGCCGCGTAGGCCTTCGAGGCGTAGACGCTGCCGTGGTCGCTGTGAAACACGGCGCCGGCGAGACTGCCGCGGTCGCGGGCCGCGGCGCGGAGTGCGTCCTCGACGAGTTCGGTGCGCATGTGGTCGGCGACCTGCCAGCCCGCGAGCTTGCGGGAGCCGAGGTCGATGCACGTCGCGAGATACAGGTTCGACCCGTCTGCGATCGGGAGGTAGGTGATATCGCCGACGTACCGGCGGTTCGGCTCCCCGATCGAGAAGTCCCGGCCGATCAGGTCGGGGAACTTCCTCCCGGACTGGTCCGGGATCGTGGTCTTCACCCGGCGTCGCAGCCGGATCCCCACCAGCTGGTGCTCACGCATCACGCGGGCGACGCGCTTGTGATTCATCGCTCGGCGGCGGTGGTGACGCCGTCGTTGAGGTCGGCGGTGATCCGGGGTGCCCCGTAGGCGCGGTCGCCGCCCTGGGGGGTCCTGCAGCACCCTGATCCGTGCGGCGAGGGCTGTATCTTCGGCCGCTCTCGCCGCCCGTCCCGGAGCCGCCGCGAGCCAGGCGTAGAACGACGACCTCGCGATCTCGACGATCTCGCACAACCGCTTCACGCCGTAGGCGTCCTTGTGGTCCTCGACGAACTGGAAGCGGTTCACCAGTTCGTCTCCCCGGCGAAATACTTCGCCGCCTGACGGAGGATGTCCCGCTCCGTCTCGAGCTTCAGCTTCTCCGCCTTCGACGCCGCCAGTTCCGCCTCCAGCCGCACGATCCTCGCCGCCTGCGACTCCGACCGCCCCGACGTGGGCGGCGACATGGTGCCGGCGGTCGTCGTGCCCGAGCCGTGCTTTTCGACCCACTCCCGCAGCGCACCGCGGGAGATCCCGAGGTCCGCCGCGATGCCATTCAACGTCGCACCGGGCGTCGACTCGTACAAGTCCACCGCCCGCTGCGGAACCCGTCGTGTAGTTCTTCCTAGCCATCCCTTGGATTCTCGCTTCCCCATCATCGTGCTGGAATCAGCGTGTCCAAGATCAGGGGTCAAGCGCCGCGCAGACGCAGCGAAGCAGTGCCGTAACCAACATGCCAACCAGCGTAGGCGACCCATCGCCACTCGGCGACCCAATAGCCCGTCCATGCGTCAAAGACGCGCAGATCCGTATCACCACCGGCCAGAACCAGCTCACAGTCTGTCCGTGCCCGACGAGGGGACTGATGCACCCATAGGTGACAGTCGTCTTCACGCCGCGTCTGCGGGCGTGTGGTCCATGATCAACTCGTACTCGACCGGCGTCAATCGGCCCAGGCGCACCTGCCGGCGGCGGCGGTGGTAGGCCCGCTCGATCCAGGTGATGATCCGGCCGCAGCTCGTCCGGGTGTCCCAGTCGCGTCGGTCCAGCACGTTCTTCTGCAGCAACGCGAAGAAGGATTCCATGCCGCGTTGTCCCCGGCAGCACCGACCTGGCCCATGGACCCGATCAGCCCGTGGGTGGTGAGGGCGTCCTGGAATAGGGCCGAGCGGAACTGCGAGCCGCGGTCCGAGTGCACGATGCACCCGGCGACCACGTCGGTGCCTCCGGCGGGCCACGGCCTGCTCGAGCGCGTTCACGGCCAACGAGGCCTGCATACGGCCGGCCATGGAGTACCCCACGATCCTGCCGGCGTAGAGATCCTTGATCGCGCAGAGGTAGAGCTTGCCCTCACCGGTGGGGTGCTCCGTGATGTCGGTCAACCACAGCCGGTTGGGCTCCTCGGCAGAGAAGTCCCGGCGGACGCGGTCATCGTGCACGGGCGGGCTGGGCGGGTCCCGTTCTTGCCGCGCTTGGCCCGAACGCGCAGTGCCACTGGTTCTCGTGGCAGAGCCGCCAGGCGGTACGGGCCGCCATCGGAGCGCCAGCATTCTCGGCCTCGTCGCGCAGCAGCCGGTACCCGAACTCGGGATCGTTCTGGTGGGCGTCGTGGAGGGCGTTGGCCCGGTGAGCGGCCTCCACCTCCGCGGTGGTGACAGGGTTCTGGAGCCAGCGGTAGTAGGGCTGGCGGGCGAGCTTGAGGACCCGCAAGGACACCACGACCGGGATCTGGTCGGCAGCGAGCTCGGACACGAGCGGGTACATCATTTTTTCGGCAGGTTCGCCTGGGAGAGGTAGGCCGCGGCGCGGCGTAGGACTTCGTTCTCCTGCTCGAGCAGCCGGATCCTGCGGCGGGCTGCGCGGAGTTCTTCGGCCTCGGCCTTGGTGGGGCCGGGTTTGTTCCCAGCTTCGATCTCGGCCTGGCGCATCCAGTTCGTCAGACAAGAGAAGCTGATCCCGAAGTCCTTCGCGATCTGCTTCAAGTGGGTGCCGGGCTCACGGTTCTGGGCGACGCGGACGACGTCATCGCAGAACTCTTGGGGTAGGGGCGGGCAAAGTGCACATCCTTCCCTGCGGTGTGGGAACACCACAGATCGTATGTCACCTATACGTGCATCAGTCCCGTCAAGCGTGGAGGCTGCCCCTACGCCCCTGTCCTTCATGCTCGCCGAAGTGTCGGTGGTATGAGGCAGGCTCAGAGAAGTTCAAGACATTCACAACGAGATCGGAGGGCCCGATGGCTCACCTCAAGCAGCAGTTCAAGGATGCGCTGAGCTCCATCGAGCCCGGCGATGACAAGGCCAACGCGCCGGAGGCGCACCGGCTGGTGCGCGCTGCGCTCGAAGCCGACGCGAAGCTCGCAGAGTACGGGGTGGACCCGGTGCTGATCGGCTCGTACAAGAGGAACGTGTCGATCAAGCGAGTCAAAGACGTTGACGTGTTCGTGCGGCTCCCGGACCTACCGAGCGACGTCACGTCGAAAGACATCCTCGACCGATTCTTCACCGTCCTGCATGCGGAGTTCGGTAGTGATGGCGATGGTCACCGGCGAACGAAGCGTCAGGATCGCAGTTTGCAGGTGTCGTTCCCCGAGTACGACCTGTATGTCGACGCGGTGCCTGCTCGTCCTTACTGGGACGGTGAGACGTGGGAGATCCCTCAGAAGGGCGATGAGGACGAGTGGGTGCGTACCAATCCGGAGAAGCTCACGTCGTTGTCGAGCGAAATGAACTCGGCGCATGACGGCTATTACGTTCCCACGGTGAAGCTGCTCCGTCAGACCCGACGATCGATACTCGGCTCCGGCAAGAAGCCTGGTGGGTTCTTCATCGAGGTCGCGACGTATCAAGCCTTCGCCTCCGGCCTGGTCTCGGGCAACGATCATGCAGAGTATTACGTCTCTGCTCTCGAAGAGGTCAGCAAGATCATCGACGGCTACGTCACCCTCGGCATTGGAGTGAACGACCCCACCATGGCGGGGCACACCATCAGCATTCGTGCGACAGATGATGAGCTGGATGCAGCCAAGACTCGTTTCGCTGAGGCTGCGGAAACCGCGCGCGACGCGCTCGACGAGGAGGACGAGGGCAAAGCCGCACTGGCGTTCCAGGGACTGCTGGGCAAGAACGGGGACGACGATACAGTGTTTCCGATGCCGCCGGGATTCAACGAGGATGGGTCGAAGCGCGCGTCCGCCATCTCGGCTGGCGCACGGACCGTTCCGGCGGGCACGAGGACCTTCGGGTGACCGTCACCGAGTACGACGACTACGTCGCATACTCACGACAGCACTTCGAGGAAGGGCTGATCCGAGCCGGCTTCACGGAGGAAGACCACGGCTGGCGAGGGACAATCGTTCACCCTGGCGGTGCAACCGAGGTTCTCATAACGCTGCGTTCCCGCTACCCCTTTCACCCTCCTCGCGTGGTTCCGCTCGACTCAGATGCGGTCGCGTGGTCCTGGCACAGGGAGTTGGACGGGGCGCTGTGCTTGGTCGCCGAAGACGATCACGACGGACTGTGGTGGACGGAAGCGCCAGCGTTCCTCGAACACGTCACTGCCTGGTTCGAACAGGCGGCAGCAGGCTGGCCAGACGATCGACCCGACCTAGACCTCGACCGTTACTTCAAGCCCTCCGAGGATGAGCGGCTTTATCTCTACGATGACCTGACCCGATATCCCAGCGGATTCGTTCGGTTCCGCCCGGCAGCGAACAACCTGATGCGGATCGCCGGCGGCGCCAAGCCAGCGAAATCCTCGAAGCACAGCAAGGATCGCTTCGGATACGTTGCCAACCTCGGCGATGTAGACGTGCCCCCCAGATCATGGGACGACATCTCCGCTCGCATCGACCCCAGCGTCGACCTGGACCGCAGAATCCGCAACCACACGATCGAGATCGTGGTGCTGATCTACAGCCGGGGCTCTCACAAGGGCGCAATCACACTCGAAGCGTGGCCCACGATAGGTGGCGGCGTCGCAGTCAGAAGCCTGAGCTCGGGTGCCGACACCGATGCCGCCAAGTCCGCACGCTCAGGTCTGCTTGCTCCTGAACTCCGTGGACGTCGGGTAGCGATTGTGGGCGTCGGAGCCCTCGGCTCGTTCGTCGCGGACATGCTCGTGCGCTCCGGTGTTCACAATCTCACCCTGCTCGATGGCGACGTCGTTATGCCCGGAAATCTTGTCCGTCACCTTGTCGGCCCTGAGGCCGTGGGGCGGTCAAAGGTTGAGGCGGTCAAGCAGCATCTGGTTGACCGCAGTGGGATTGCAGCCGCCGACATTGCGGTGATCGATCACTCACTCACCTCGGGCGACGAGGCTGTCAAGCTTCTCGGAGACCACGATCTCGTGGTAAACGCGACCGCCGATTTCGCCACCACTGCACTTCTCCACGTCACCGCACGGGCGTTGTCCAGGCGAATCGTCTCAGCGGCGATCCAGAACGGCGGCACGAGCTACCGAATCGATGTGCTGCCACCGCTCGACGGAGCCGAACCACTGCCACCCTCGTCCAACGTTGTCGATCAGCCTGAGTCTGAACTGTTCGAAGCCGGCTGTGGCAGTCCAGTCTCTCCGACGCCCCCTTACGCGGTGATCGAGGCGGCCGCAGCGACCGTGCGCCACGCCGTCGGCCTGCTCGTCGATCGCCCTCTCCACCCAGCGGGGAAACGCGAGACCTGTCGATCGGCGCAGTAAGGAGTCACGAATGATTCGACCACCAACGCGCATCGACCTGCTCGTCGACGCCTACGAGACCATCGCCTTCGAGGCAGCGAACCACCTCCCTCGGGAGACCGGTGGCATCCTCCTCGGCTACCAGGACAACGGCACCATCGTGGCAACTCACGCCCTGGTCGTTGAGGGGCAAGGGGCAACGACGAACAGGTACGTTCGCGACGACATTCGCGCGGACGAGCTCTTGCAGGAGTTTCTGCAGCAACGAGCTGACGACGATCCGATCGGCTACGTCGGTGAGTGGCACAGCCACCCCTCCCCATCTGGACCGAGCACCGTCGATCACGCAGCGATGCGTGCGACCGCCAAGATCAGTTCAAACCCGATCGCGCTGCTCGTCTTCGCGCCTGGCGCAACCGGTGCGATCTTCGGGCTCATCGCCCGGCGCCAACGGTTCGGGAAGACCACAACGAAGGCAGCAGTCGTCTCTGTCCCTCCTTCGAGATTCCCTCCCCTCGGTCCTTTACCGGACGGTGCCGTCCGCGGCGACGGCCCAGTATTCATCTCCTACCGCCAATCAGACGGCACCGCGCAAGCCGACGCCCTCGAAGATCTACTCCGGGCCGCCGGGCTTGTCGTGTGGAGAGACCACACTGACCTGCGACCCGGCACGACCACCGACCGCCTCGAACAGGCACTCACCCGAGGTCTCTCGGCGGGCGTGCTCGTCGTCACCCCCGACATCGCATACAGCGACATCGTCCGCGAGCGCGAACTGCCACGTCTGCTCCAGCTCGACGCCGATCCCAACTTCAGCCTGTGCATCGCGAACACGGTCTCACGGGCGGGCGAAGAGTTGAAGTGTGACTACGACGCCCCGGATCGGCTCTTGCGACTCGCGCCAGCACGAACTCTGGCTGACAAGAAGCAGGCGAACATGCGTCAGCCGTCTGGCGAAGTCGAGATCGTGCGTGACCTTCTGATGCACCGCATCGAGCAACGAAAGCCCATCATTCGCGCGGAAGGACGCGATCTCACGATTCGTGTGCAAAGCCGCCCCGCCTCGTCTGCCCTCGACGCAGACGAGGAAGACCTTCACATGCGACTCAAACCGTCGGACGACGGGCGGCTTCCTTCCCGAGACGGGCTGGAACTGCTCCGGAAGACTCTCCCGCTGACCAGCGACGCCGTTTACACGGCAGGCGCAAGGAGTGTCCGAGTGTCGGGCGGAGCCCACTTGTCAGTCGGACTCGCAGTTGGCGCGGCGCTGCCTGAAACGAAGATCGGCAGGGTGATAGTGACCGATCCAGAGGGCAATGCCTGGACATCCGCCGCGCCCAATGACGACCCGCAGACCACCGAGCTGACCATCGAGCCCGCCCAAGTCGAACAGGACCGAGCGGGGGAACTCCACCATCGCGTGGCGATCTTCGTGACCTTGACGCCACATGCAGATCGGACCGCTTTCGAACAGCTTGTGAACGACTCGGCCGATGGATTCGACGCGGCCGAGATCATCTCGCTTGGGAGTACAGAACGAATCGACCCACGAGAAGCAGCTCGTCTCAGCGCGGCCATCGCACAGCAAATCAAGAAACTCTCCGCCAGCCAAGGACGCGCCGAGGTACACCTCGCCTTCCATGGTCCTTACACGATGGCCGTACTCATCGGGCGCTACCTCAATACGCTGCGAACCGTCGTCTATGAATGGGATGGCAACAGGAAGGATGAGCCCCGCTACAAGCCCGTGCTCGTCCTCGAACCTGGTGTGACGGGCGGACCGATCACTGAGGTCTTCCCGTAAGGATTGGCACGACGAGCATGGAGGATGCCTACACGTGATCCCTCCGCAAGCATCGTCTTCCCGTCATCCAGCCTTACCAAAGGCCCGCTCGAGATGCTCCGCGGTGGCGGGGTTCACGGTCTCGCTGCGCTGGATGTAGTGCTGCATCGTGATCCTCGGGTCCGTGTGCCCGAGGAGCTCGGAGGCGAGGAGCGCGCCTGGGTCGACGTCACCGGAACGGAGGAGACGGGAGCGGATCGCTTGAAGGGCGAATGACGGCAGTGCGACGCGGCGAACCGAGCGATCCGTCTTCGGATGGTCTTGCCGGTGGGTGGGCTCGCCTTTGCGGCTGATGATCGTCCCGGCTATTCGTGCCGTCGGGATCGGACCGTCCAGGTCGAGGTCCTGGAGGCGTATGGCGAGGACTTCGCCGATGCGGGCGGAGGTGCCGAGCATGACCTCGACGATCTGCCCGAGTTGCCGATCCGGTCTCGGTCCCGCCAGTATCCGCCGGGACTCCCATGCCTTGATCGCGGCTCGGATCTCCTGCACCTCGTCGATCGTGAACGCGTCCGGGATCGTCTTCTTCCGGTGGAGCCGGGAGACGTGGTCCATCGGGTTGCGGGCAGGATCTCGTGTCGGACCGCGAGCGCGAGTGCAAGGCGGAGGACGACGCGGGCGTGCTTGGCCCGGCTGTAGCTGCGCTTGGCGAGTCGTTTGAGGAAGTAGTCGCAGCGGGCGACGCCGATCTCCCGGAGGGTGAGGTCTTTGAATGCGGGGAGGACGAGGGCGCGCATGTCGCGCTCGTAGAGGTTCCTCGTGGTTCGGGAGAGGCGGTCTTCAATTTCCATGTCTTCCAGCCAGTACGCGACGAGCTCTGGGAACGAGCTGTCGGCGCTCATGCCGTTGAATCCTGGCTGGTAGAGGGAGCGTTCGGCGAGCTTCTGCTTGAGCTTGCGCTCCGCGGCGGCCCGTGAGGAGCCGGTGGCCTGGACGAGTCGGTTGCTGCCGTCCCAGTCCCGGTACCGGGCGCGGGCCACATGGTTGCCGTTCGGCTGGGCGCGGGTGGCGATGATCCCGAAGGTTCCAATCGGCGTGCGGGGCCTACCCACGCGTGCCCTCCCCCGCTCCGGGAAAGGTGGCAGCGCCAGTAGGAGAGGCGGGCTCGCGCATGGTGTCCATCCAGGCGCGGATGTCGGTGATGCCGAACATGATGCGCTTGCCGAAGCGGTAGGCGCGCGGGCCTTTGCCGTTGGTGCGCCAGTCATAGATGGTGGACACGGGGACGCCGAGGTAGTCGGCGAGTTCGTCGATGTTCAGGAGCGGTTCCAGGCCGTGCGGGCTGGACTGGTGTTGATTCATCCCTCCAGTTTCGAAGGACAGGCGAGCGGGTCTGTTCTTCCGCCCTGCTCCCCGTGGAGTTGACCGTCGCCGGGCACGCGGATCGCCGCGTGCCGCGACGACTTCGCCGCTCAAGGGCGCGGCCGAGGTCGCGATGCCATTCCTACGGCATGCGCGCCGTTGTCGGTTCAGCAGGCTCGATCGGCGGACACGCACGGCGGTCGCGGCGCCGGACCGCCCACTCCTCCATACGAGCGCGGATGAGGAGCACGACGCTGACCGGGCCCATGATGAGGAACTTGAGCGCATTCCAGCAGAGCAGGAGCAGGAGGAGGTTCAGCCAGCCGGGGCCACCGTCCTCGATCAGCGTCAGGCAGTAGTTCGCTGCGAGGAAGTACGGCACCGCGAGGAGCATCGCGGGGATGCCCCATTTCAGACCCGACGTGGGCGAGCGGGCCGGTATCGCTCCGCAGTACCTCTCGGAACTCGAGCGCGGCCTCAAGGACCCCTCCTCCGAGGTGCTTCACGCGGTGTCTGACGCCCTCGAAACTCCCTTCTACGAGATTGTCCGCCGCGCAGCGTCCGTCCTGGACGGGACGGCCCGTTTCGGACCCGTGGTCCTGGCCATAGCAGCCTGACGCCGCTCACAGCAGATTCGCCCCACATCGACGCGTCCGCCCGACACACTGGGGGCATGCACATCCTCCTCCTCGGCGGCACCGGCTTCCTCGGCCGGGCACTCGCCCACGCGGCGCTCGATGCCGGCCACGCCGTCACGTGCCTCGCCCGCGGATCGGCCCCCGCCGCATCCGGTGCCACCTTCGTCCGCGCCGACCGGGACGACCCCGACGCCCTCGCCCCGGTCGCCTCCCGGACGTGGGACGCCGTCGTCGACCTGACATCCCATCCGGCCCACGCCCACGACGCCGTGCACCAGCTCACCGCCCGCCATCGCCTTCTCGTGTCCACCACCAGCGTGTACGCCGCGTTCGACACCCCCAACCAGTCGGAGAACGCCCCCCTGGCACCGCCCGCAGGCATCGACCGGATGACCGAGATGAACCAGTACCCCGGAGCCAAGCGCCGCTGCGAAGACATCTACCGAGGCGCGGATGGGCAGGTCACCGTGATCCGCCCCGGGCTGATCGGCGGAGCCGGCGACGACACCGGACGCTCCGGCTACTACCCCTGGCGATTCGCACACCCGACGGGGACCGACGTGCTGGTGCCCGATGCGACGTTCCCCGTCTCCGTCATCGACGTGGCAGACCTGGCCGCGTGGATTCTGCATTGCATGGAACACACGGTCACCGGCACGTTCAACGCCGCCGGTCAGACCCACACCTTGGCAGACCTCTACCGGGCGAGCATCGAGGTCACCGGGTCGGCCGCTCAGCCACACGTGATCCCCGACGACGTCCTACTGTCCCAGGGCATCGCCCCGTGGGCGGGGCCGAACTCGCTGCCCCTCTGGATTCCGCTGCCCGGGTTCCGTCACGTCGGCAGCGTCGACTCCTCGGCGGCCCTGGCCCACGGGCTGGTCCGCCGCCCGCTGCGCGAAACCCTCGCGGCCGCCCTGGCCACCGAGGAGGCGCGCACGACGGAGCGCCCCGTGGGGCTGACGGATGCGGAGGAGAGCGCCCTGCGCGCCGCGTGCAGTCCTCGTTGCATCGAGACGTCTGGACCGGATCGGAGTCAGTAGTTCCCTGCGATGGCAGGATGGTGCCATGCCGGACGCCGTCTTCGACCACCCCCGATTGGCCGCCGTCTACGACGTCCTCGGATCACTGGATCGCCCCGACCTGGACGAGTACACGGACATCGTGCGGGACGAGTTCCCTGCCTCGAGGGTCCTCGACATCGGATGCGGCACCGGCGCCTTCGCCCTGCGGCTGGCGAAGCACGGCATCGACGTCGTCGGGGTCGACCCCGCGGCGGCTTCCATCGACGTGGCGCGGGCGAAGTCGGGCGCGGAGGCTGTGACGTGGGTCGTGGGAGTGGCCGAGGACGCGCCACCGTCGCAGGTGGATGCAGTCACGATGACGGCGAATGTCGCTCAGGTGTTCCTCGACGACTCCGCGTGGGACGCCACGCTCCAGGCCGCCCATATCCGGCTCCGGCCCGGCGGGGTGCTGGTCTTCGAGGCCCGTCGACCCGAGGACAGGGCCTGGGAGCGCTGGACGAAGGCGGCCACCCACCGCCTCGTCACGGTGCCGGGCGCAGGCGAGGTCGAGACATGGACGCAGACGACCCGCATCGACGGGGAGCTGGTGACGTTCGACTCTCCGACCGTGTTCCGCGCCGACGGCCAGCGGCTGGAGTCGACCTCCACACTGCGCTTCCGAACCCGCCGTGCGATCGAGGCTGCGCTGGTCGCCGCCGGATTCGATCTGGTCGACGTGCGCGACCTGGCGTATGCACCCGGGCGGGCTTGGCTTTACATCGCCCGCCGGCCCGATGACTCCCCCGGCCATGATGGCCGCACGCGACGGCACGCCATCGGATCATTCGTCGGCCGCGCACTGGCTGCTCACGCACACCCCTGTGCTGGTCGTGCCAGAGCTCTCCCGCCGAGGAGTGCCCCGGCTTGTGGGGTGGTCCGGGGCGACGATGACCTCGCTGCGCCCCCGAGGTCCCGAGCAGTGGCTCACAGCTGGCTTGACGGTGCTCCCCGAGATCCGCCGAGCCGGTATCGGCCGACGCCTCCTGCAGGCCGTGATCGAGGCCGTCGAGACACTCGACGTCCGCTCCATTGACAGCGTGGTGAACGCCCGCATACATGAAGGGGCGCTCCTGTGAGAACCCAGCCGGAAGCTGACGGCCCAGCAGCCCAGACGACGACTCCTCCCTGGCACTGGCCAGCCCCCACCACGGGCAGCCCCGCCTGGACACGCCTGGCCCAATGGACCGCGGACGGACACCATCTGCTCCACGGCTCCGGGACCGCCGGCCTGGGTCGCCTTGAGCCCCGCGCCCCGCTGGACCACAGCCCGGACGAGTACTCCAAGCGCACCGCGGTGTTCGCCACCGAGGACCTAACCTGGGCCATCGCCTACGCCGTACGCGCGTCTGACTGCCCGCAGTTTCTCAACGCCTGCTTCTACCCTGGCGACCGGCCGGGCACGCCCGCGCAAAGACGACTGTTCTTCTCCTATGGCCGCCGGACCGACGGGACCGTGCCGGTGTCTCCCGGGGTGGTCTACGTCGTGAAGGCGAGGTTCTTCGAGCGCCAGCCGCCGGCGTGGGATGTCGACCTGGGACAGGTGATCACCGAGTGCCAGTGGACGAGCCGGGACACAGTAGACGTCGTCGCGGCGGTCCGCGTCACTCCGGCTGATCTGCACGGGCCCATTCCAACCCACGATTCGGCCGAGGTCAGTGCACGGATGACCCAGTACGCGTCGGGGTTCCCCTGGGGTGCACCCGATGCCTGGACACCCGCTCCGTTCGTCGGCTCGACGGAGGGCACATGCGGTGCGTGTTGATCGGCCCGCCCGGCACCGGGAAGTCGACCGTGGGGGCCATGCTGGCCGCGTCCCTCGAGGTGCCGTGGGTCGATCTAGATGTGATGTCCAGGGACGTTGTTGCGGGACTCGCTGATAGGTGAAGGCCTCCTGTTGCGAGAGTGGAGCTGTCTAGGTGAGCCGCCCCCTTCATTCGGTCCGGACGTTCTGTGAGTCGTCGGTTTCGATTTGATGGGTGCACTGCCGAGCGTACTCGGCTGGGGGTAGGTAGCCGAGCGAGGAGTGCCGGCGGTGGTGGTTGTACTCGTCCTTCCAGTCGCCGACGATGACCTGTGCGTGCAGCAGTGAGTAGAAGCTGTTGATGTTGAGGCACTCGTCGCGGATCCGGCTGTTGAACGACTCGACGTACCCGTTGCGCCACGGCGAGCCCGGAGGGATGTAGGACAGGCCGGTCCGGGTGCCGGCCCAGTCGGCCATCGTCTCGCTGATGAACTCGGGCCCGTTGTCCGACCTGAGCACCGCCGGGGCGCCCCGGGCGGCGACGAGGTCCTCGAGGTGGGCGGTGAGTCGGTCGGCGGTAATCGAGCATTCCACGAGGCCGCCGATGCACTCCCGGGTGTGTTCGTCGACGATCGAGCAGATCTTGATCGCCCGGCCGTGCTCGTCGGCGTCGAACTGGAAGTCCACCGCCCACACCACGTTCGGCGCGTCCGCCGTCGGCGCGTCGACGCTCGAGGACCCGACGCGCTTGCGTCGACGCCGCTGCGGGACCCGGAGCCCTTCGTCACGCCTCAGGCGTTGGATCTTCTTGTGGTTCACCACCCACCCTTCGGCGCGGGCGTCGTGGTACGCCCGCCGATACCCGTAGCGGGGATGGTCCTTCGCCCAGGCGCGCAGCCACTCCCGTAGCGCCCGATCCGGGTCCGCGACCGTGTCGCCCTTGAGCGGTCGCCGGTACGCGGAGCGGCTCAGCCCGACCAGACGGCACGCCATCCGTTCGCTCACCCGCAACTTGCGCTTGAGGTGATCGACGGCGGCGCGGCGCCTGTCCGGGCTTAGAAGTTTCCCTCAGCCAGCTCCTTGAGCGCGGCCTTCTCCAGCTCCGCTTCCGCGAGCAGACGCTTCAGGGTCGCGTTCTGCTTCTCCAACTCCTTCAGGCGCTTTGCGTCGTCGGCCTTGAGGCCGCCGTACTGGTTCCGCCACCGGTAGTACGTCTGCTCGGACACCCCGAGCTCCCGACACACCGCCGCGACGTCCTGACCATCGGCGAGCATCCTGTCGGCCTGCCCGAGCTTGCGGACGACCTGCTCCGGGGTGTGACGCTTCCTGCTGTTCGTCATGATCTGACCAGTCTCCCTGCCCTCAACCACGGGCGACAGGACGACTCCCAGAACCACCGGACCTAAAAAACGGGGTCAGCCCAATTCGGCTCTCCTCGGCCCAGCACCCGGGCGGAACGCCCGCCAGGCCCTCACAGACCCGCGGCTCGTCTCAGCCCAGCAGCCCGGCGAACTTCTGCGCCTCGGCGGCGCCGGCCTCGGCGTCCATGCCGGGGTGGCGCAGCAGTCGGGCGAGGGTGGCGGCGTCGAGCTGGGCACCGAGGGCGCAGGCCGCGGCGACCTCGTCCCGCTGGGGCGGCAGGGCGTCGTCGTCGAAGCCCGCCGGCTCGTCCGCCTCGTAGGCCTCGACGAGGTCGGCGAGGGAGGCGGTCATCGCGGCGAGGGACCACATGGGCATCACGTGGTCGAGCGAGCTCGCGGACAGTCCGGCGTGCCCGGCCGACCGCCAGCTGCCGTCCTCCCACACGGCCAGCAGGTGCGTGGGCGTGCGGTCGCCCTCGCCCGGCAGGTGCGGGTGCGTCCAGGCCGGGTACTCGTCGGCGAGCTGTGGCCCGGAGGGCACCTCGGGCGCCCGGAGCTCGTCCCGGTCCCAGGCCCGCAGGACGGCGTGGTCGGCGTCGACCACGTCGAGTGCGGCCCAGCTGCCGCCGCCGTCGTCGACGCTCAGCCGGCGTCCCTCGATCATGGGACGGCCGGGGTAGGAGGCCTGGGTCCGGGCGGCGTGGACCGCCCAGCGGTCCACGAGGTCGGTCAGCGGGGGCAGGTCCAGTTCGATCGCACGCATGGCCCTCACGCTAGGTGTTGTGGGTCATGAGGTTCTTGGCACGAGGGCCGGGCTGAGATGAGACGAGTGGGCCTCTCCCGCAGGATGGAAGTTCCTACACCACCCATCCGCGCAAAGAGACCCACTCATGACTCACGCTAATGCACCCCTGACTCCCACCGGCCGTCTCAGGATGGTCCAACGCCACCTGAACGACGGCATCCCCCAAGCGCACGTGGCAGCCGAGTTCCGCGTCAGCCGCCCCACGGTGGCCACCTGGGTGGCCCGCTACCGCGCCGAGGGCGAGGCAGGACTGCAGGACCGCTCGAGCCGGCCCCACCACTGCCCCGCCCAGCTCGACACCGCGATCCTGGCCGAAATCGAGGCCCTGCGCCGGGACCAGAAGTGGTCCGCCCGACGCATCCATCACCACCTCGTCTCCGAAGGCCACCAGCTGTGCCTGCGCACCGTGGGGAGGTGGATGCACCGGCTGGGCATCTCCCGGTTGCGAGACCTCGCGCCCACGGGTGAGGGCCTGCGCCAACGACCACGGAAGATCACCGCCCGCGGCCCGGGGCACATGGTGCACATGGACGTGAAGAAGATCGGGCGCATCCCCGAAGGGGGAGGCTGGCGTGCTCACGGCCGGGACTCCGCGAACGCGCGAGCGGCCAAACGCGGGCCTGGCCGACGGGTCGGGTACACGTACCTGCACTCGGCGATCGACGGGTACACCCGCCTGGCGTACACCGAGGCGTTGGAGGACGAGAAGGCGGTGACCACGATCGGGTTCTTCTGCCGGGCGAGGGCGTTCTTCGCCGCCCACGGCATCACCGTGGACCGGGTGGTCACGGACAACGGGAACAACTACCGGGCCGTGGACTTCACGGCCAAGGTGGTCTCGCTCGGGGGCCGGCACCACCGGATCCGCCCCTACACCCCGCGTCACAACGGGAAGGTCGAGCGGTACAACCGGCTGATGGTGGACGAGGTCCTCTACGCCCGCCCGTACTCCTCAGAGACGGCCCGGCGTGAGGCCCTGCAGGTGTGGGTGAACCACTACAACTACCATCGGCCTCATACCTCCTGCGGGAACATCCCGCCGGCCTCGTTGGCCCCGGCGCGAGTCAACAACGTCAGGCCCTCCTACAGCTAGGGCGGGCTCCGCACGCCGGTCCAGGGCCTCGAGGCAGCCGACTCACACCGGGGCGTGGCGCAGGGAGCGCTCGAGCACGTCCTCCACGCGCTCGGACACGTCCTCGTCGCGGGCCTCCAGCACGGCCACGGTCCGCTCCAGCCGCGCGACCCGCGCCCCGAAGTCACCGGCCCGGGCGCGCTCCACCAGTGAGGTCTCGGCGAGCACCTGGGCCTCGCGCCAGGCGGCCACCAGCTCACGCTCGTAGAGCCGCTGGCCGGCCTCGGCGGGGGTTCCGGCGGGGCCGGCGCCGAGCACGGCCACCGCGTCGATCCGAGACCGGTCCAGCCCGAGCATGAGCGTCTCGAGCCGCCGCATGACGCCGCGCAGCCGGCGCGCACCGCGCCCCAGGGAGCCCAGGCCCCGCACGCCGGCGGCCTGCCCGGTCAGCGCGTCCAGGACCATCAGCAGGGCCACCAGTCCACCGAGGATGGAGGCGGTCAGCAGGACGTGGGTGGTCGTGGAGGAGACGTCGCCGAACCGGGTGTGGGCGCGCTCGGAGACGTTCCGCAGCTCATCGGCCGCCAGGCGCACCTCGGTGGCGACCATCCGGGTGATCTCGTCGTGGTCCTCCACGATCTCCACCCGCTGGAACGACGCGGTCCCGTTGTCCATGCGGGGGCCGTCCATGGTCACGAGTGCGGAGCCGACCTGCCGGGTGCCGTCCTCCCACACGTACACGGGCACCACCATCACGCCGGGTGCGGGCTCCCCGGTCTCCGGGGCGGCGGCGCCGGTCTCCCGGAGGATGCGGTGGACGCCCTCCTGGGTGACGGCGGGGTCCAGCCGGCCGTCGGCCGCCGCGTCGTCGGGCACGGGCAGCGGGGCGAGGTAGTCCTCGGCGCGCCGCACGGCCACGACCACCTCGTACTCACCGGGCATGCGCTCGTTCACCATCTGCGGGAGCCGTTCGGACTGCACGCCGTAGGCGGGCCCGTCCAGGCGCACCGCGGCCACCTCGCCGAGCTGCTGCTCCTGGACCGCCGCACCGGCGCTGTCCTCCGTGAGGCGGTCTCGCAGCTCTCCGGCCAGGGTGAATGCCGGCAGGCAGACGAGCATCAGCACGAACGCCCAGCCGCGGGGCCCCAGCCCGATCGAGGCGATCGCGCGGGTGCCGGCGAGGAACCGCTTCGGCACGAGCGCCTCCCGCCCGACGGCGGCGCTCGCCCGTTCGTGTCGTCGCGCCTCGTCCTCGGGGTCGGGCTGGACGTCCAGGCCCTCCGGCTGGGCGCCCAGCAGGGTCCGGGCGGCGTGGTCGGCGTCGGCGAGGGCGTCCCGCAGCCCGGCGTCGGAGGGCAGGCCCAGGGACCGGCGCAGGTCCTGGCGGGCGGTGTCGTCCTCGTCCGGTCCGTCCGCGCGCGGCGTCATGGGGATCGGGTAGCGGCCCAGCTGGTCGGAGACGTCGCGGAGCACGGTGGTGAGCCGGTCTTCGGCGGAGGTCCACCGCCGTGTCCCCGCCTGGTCGAACTCCTCGTCCTGGGCCAGGGCGAGCAGGGCCTCGTGGGCGTCGTCGAGGGTCTCGAGGGTCGCCTCGGCCACGGTGCCGCTGGGGGCATCGCGGAGGCGGGCCTTCAGCCGGATCAGTGCTGTGGCGGTCGGTCCGAGCACCCGGTCCAGCACGCGCGTGGACCGTGCCGTTCCGACGAGCACGTCCGAGGAGTCGATGAGCGCCTCGGTGCGTCCGGACAGCCGCTCGGTGTCGGCGACGAGCTCCTCCACCTCCACGGCGAGCTCCCGCCAGGAGCGGGTGTGCAGGTGGTCCCGGTTGTCCTGCACCCGCCCCTCGGCGGTGAACCGCGGGGTGCCGAGCGGCTCCCCCAGCCGGTCCATGCGCCGCTGGGTGGTGCGTGCCCGGCGGGCCACGGCCTCCAGGCTCTTGTGCAGGGCGCGGCGTCCGTCCTTGATGCGGCGGCGTTCCTCCGACCCCGCCACGCTGACGTCGGCCAGCGCGAGTGCCTCGTCCTCGAGCATGGTGCGGGCCAGGCTGGCCTGTGCGCGCTTCATGCCGCGCCGAACTCCCCGTTCCCGGGTGCTCAGGCGCAGGCCTGCGGCGCCGCACACCAGCAGTCCGATCAGGGCCGGCAGGCCCCAGGCGAAGTAGGTGAACACTCCGCGCGGCTGCCCGTCGTAGGTGCGGTCGCCGATGTCCCGGACGGTGTTGACCACGGCGGTCGGTCCCATGCCGCGGGCGAGGTCGGCGTGGTAGCGGCCCTCGAGCCGCAGCTCGACGCGGTAGCGGCGCTTGTCCTCGTGGTTCATGGCGGCGCGGACGTCGGCGGCGACGCGGATCCCGGCGTACTCGCGCTCGTAGCCGAGGTGGTGGGGGCGGTCGTCGGGCCGGGTGGAGATGACCACGTCGTACTCGTCGGTCTCGGGCTCGGCGCTCAGGCTGGCGAAGTAGTCGTCGGTCACGAGGACCTGCAGCGGTCGCCAGCTGGGGATCGGCCGGTCCCCGATCACCTGGTCGACGCTCTCCTGGCTGATGCCGGAGACGGTGTCCTCGCCCTGCACGGTGATCTCGGCGGTGTGCTTCGGCTCGGCGGTGTTGGCGGTCCAGCCGACCCACCCGACGACGCCCAGCAACAGCGCGCAGAGCAGCGCTCCGATCAGTGCGCCGCGTCCGGTGAACACGTAGAGGTCGGCCCAGTGCCGCAGGACGCCGTACTTCTTCATGTCCGCGCGGCGGCGGCCGGCGGAGTAGGCGGTCTCGGAGCCGATGTTCCTGCGGCCGTGCGCGCGGCGGCGTCGGCGGTCGTTGCTGCTCATCGGCTCCTCCGGGACATGTGGCGCAGCCAGCCGCGTCGGCCGTCGGAGGCGGATCTGCCGTGCCCGGCGTACTGCCGGCCGGCGTCCTCCACGGTGGAGTCGAAGCGGACGGGCGGGTGGGCGCCGTGGCCCTCGCGGACGAGGTCCCCGATCAGCCGGGCGGTCTCCTCGGCACGGGCGGCGAGGTCCTCGGCCCGCGACTTCTCGCGTGCCGCACGTCCGGGGCGCAGGCTCTCGCGGAGGCCGCCGGCGCGCTCCTCGACGGCCTGGGTGTGGTGGACGAGCGCGGTGACGGCCTTCCGTCCGGAGGGCAGCTCGTGGGCGCCCTCGGCGGACAGGGCGAGGCCGAGCAGGGAGAGGCGGTGGCGCAGGCTGAGGCTGGGGTCGCCGGCGTGGGCCGCGTACCAGCCCGGGTCCATCTCCTTCCCGACGACGGCCGCTCCCCTGCCTGCCCCGCCTCGCCGGGATCGTGTGGACCCCTGGGAGGAGTCACGGCCGTCCTTGCCGGTGGCAGCCGAGCGGTCTCCGCCGCGGCCACGGGCGGCGCCGGCGACCTTCCTGCGGCGGCTCAGGATGTTCGCGCCGATGCCGAGGACGAGCAGCAGGGGGACGGCCACCAGCAGCAGGGCTCCGAGGGCCGGGACCTGCGAGTCATCGTCACCGAAGAGGCCCGGGTCGAACTGACCGGGACTCTTGACTCCGGGGTCCACCTCGGTGAGCTGGGGCAGGGCCCGGACGAGCTGGTCAAGCGCGTCGTTGAGCCCGTCCTCGTTGCGGTGCCCGGCGAGGATCTCCTCCAGCCTCTGGCGGGCGTCGTCGGTGGCGGTGACGCCGCCTCCCACGGCGAGGTCGACGACGGGCTCGAGGGGGCCGCCGTCGGGAAGGCCGGAGGAGGAGGCGGGCGGGAGCATGACGGTGGCCATGACCCAGCCGGGCTTGAGGCGGGGCTGGCCGGTGTCCACGGTGGCGGCGGCCATGCCGGGGCGCTGTTCCTGGACCATGGCGCGGCCGGTGGCCTCGGCGTCCTCGCGCATGTCCTGCTCGGTGGCGCCCTCGTCCGCGATGTCCACGGTGAGCATGATCTTGCGGTTGCCGAGGGGGATGGAGCGGGCGGTGTCGAGGAGGGCGTCGAGGTCGGCGTGGGGTGTGACCGGGTAGAGGACGGCAAAGTCGATGGACTCGGTGACGCGGGTGACGTGCGGGATGACGCGGCCGTCGGCGACGATCTTGTCCCCCGGCTGCCACTCGGTGGCGTCGATGGGCTGCGGCGAGGGGAAGGAGCGCTCGGAGGGGTCGTTGCCGGGCGCCGTGGGGTAGACGGGGGTCGGCCGGGCGGGCTGTGTTGAGGCCGGGGTGGCCGAGGGTGAGGCGGTGGCGGTGGGCGCGGCCGAGGCCGGTGTTGCCGCGGCGGGAGTCGCCGTGGCGGAGGTGGCGGAGGCGGTCGCGGGGAGGCCGAGCGCGACGGCGGAGACGACGGTGAGGGCCGTCAGGCGCGCGGCGCGGCTGCGCATGGCCCACCTCCCTCCCCTGCTCGCGGGCGTCACAGTCGGGGATCAGTCTACGAAGGCCCTGGCACGCCGGGTGGAGACCAATGTCCACAACCGGGCAGCATCACCCTGCTGCGCTGGCCTCGGCAAACGTCGCAGCCGGCATTTCCCGGTCGAGTTCCCAGGTGATCTGCATGGGCCGTTCGGTTCCCGACCACTCATGGAACTGCAGCGTTCCCAGGCAGAGGAAGGCAGCGCCCTCCCCGATGTCATCCGATCCGGTATTGCGCACAAACATCAACGTGTTCGACTCCCCGCGCTGCTTCGCGAGGTACCGCTGGCCCTGTGGCGACTGGGCACGCGTACGGCTCTGGCTTTCCCAATGGAACTGGGACGGGCTGACCGCGAAGTCCCGATACATCGTCGTCGGCGAGAACCGCGATTCATCCTTCTTCAGCGTGACCAGGAAGGCGTCAGTCTCATAGCGAGAGGACCAGGCGACGCCTTCGCGATGCCCACTCTGCTTGCTGTCCCACGTGGCGATATCGAGTCCAGCAAGAATTTCCTCGCGCCTGTAGTGAGCATGACTCAGCAACGCGGATTCCCGAGGAAGGTCCAAGGGCTCTGGCATGGTGCGTGCAGCGTCGAGAGAACACTCCAGCAACTGTGTCGCTTCCTCGACGAACGCAGCCTGCTGACGAGCCCAGCGAAGCCCCTCGTCGAAGGA
Source organism: Micrococcus sp. FDAARGOS_333 (assembly GCF_002206575.2). NCBI lineage: Bacteria > Bacillati > Actinomycetota > Actinomycetes > Micrococcales > Micrococcaceae > Micrococcus > Micrococcus sp. FDAARGOS_333. The sequence continues at coordinate 25,599 of NZ_NJFJ02000001.1, forward strand.
CGTAAAGCGTTCCCGCTTCTTGTCATGGATCGCTGTGAAGTAGAGCATGCGAGCGAACTGCTGCTCGCGCGCAGTCAGAGCGTCGTAAGGGACGTCCTCGGTCAACAGCCGCGTGTAGGCCTCTGCCCGTTCCGCATCATCGACGTGCCGCAAGGTGATGGCGCGCAAGGACTGCCGACGCTCCTCGTCCGTCATCGGACCCCATGGCGGGGCACCGGCGGCTTGCTCGCGAAGGGTGGTCCAGTTTCGTCCGTTAGCGCCCGGACGCATGACGTCGGCCAGCGACCGATCTGCTTCATCGAGGTACTCCCGCAGGCGGTACTCCCACGGTGAACGACGGCCGGCATGGACGCGAATGTCCTGGGCCAACTGTTTGGCGTTCATGTTGATCTGCTGCCGAATATTGCTCAGGACATGATCACGTGCCACCTCGTCCAAGACGATCTGGCTACCTGCAGGCAGGTACGGGAAGTCGTGATGGAGGTCGTCCACCAGCCGCTTCCGCCCCGACCCCGTCAGGGCTCGCAGCTTAAGGTCGAACCGGAACTCAGCACGCTGGTGGCCGACGAAGTCCAGCGCGGTCAGGACCGCTTTGCCTGGCGCACGGCGCAGGCCGCGGCCCAGCTGCTGCAAGAAAATCGTGGCGCTCTGCGTGGGGCGCAAGAACAGGACCGTGTTGACGGTCGGGATATCAACACCCTCATTGAAGACGTCTACACCACACACGATCTTGAGCTCACCCGTCGCCAGCCGGCTGAGAACAGATGCTCGTTCGTCTGAATGCGTCTCGCCAATGACGACAGCCGCGGGGATGCCCGCCTCGTTGAACTTGTCTGCCATGTATTTGGCATGCTCCACCGTGACACAGAAGGCGAGCGCCCTCATGTCATCGAGATCGGAGACCTTGTCCTCGATTGCCTTGATGATCTTCCCAGCCCGCGCATCATTGCCGGTGTAAACGTTGCTCAATGACTGATGGTCGTACTGACCATGCCGCCACTCGACATGCGTCAGATCGACGTCATCAGAGATACCGAAATAGTGGAACGGGACTAAGAGGTCGTCGGCCAGCGCATCCCACAGACGCAGCTCTGACGCGATCCTTCCCCCGAACAGGTCCTTCACGTTCGTGCCGTCCGTCCGCTCAGGCGTCGCAGTCAGACCCAATACCTCGTGAGGCTGGAGATGCACCAACAGCGCTGAGTACGACGGAGCGGCTGCGTGATGGAACTCGTCAATGACCACCACGGAGAATGCCGCCGGGGCCAAGGACTGGACTCGCTCAGGTTTGAGCGACTGAACGGAGGCAAACACATGTTTCCACTGCGTCGGTTTGTGGCCATCAACATAGAGCTCACCGAAGGCCCCGTCCTTCAAGACTTCTCGGTACGTGTGCAGCGCTTGATCGAGAATCTCCTTACGGTGCGCGACGAACAGCAACCGGGGCCTCCGGCCACCCGCCGCGACCGTCAGGTCGCGGTAGTCGAGGGCAGCCATGACGGTCTTGCCTGTTCCGGTCGCGGCGACAAGCAGGTTGCGATGGTGGCCTCGGCGGCGTTCTGCATTGAGGTCGTCGAGCATGATCTGCTGGTGCAGGCGCGGCGTAACGTCCAGACCAGATAGTTGGATCTTCTCGTCCCTTCGCGCGCCCGAAATGTCATCGCTGCGAAGTGCATCGTCGAGACGCTCGGCATCCGTGTCCGGGTTGTAGAGCTCGAACGCCTTGTCGCCCCAGTAGGACTCGAAGGTGGCCTGGAACTTGCGAATGAGAGCAGGCGTCGCGATTTGGGACAGCCGAACGTTCCACTCGAGACCATCGAGCATTGCAGCCTTAGAAAGGTTGGAGGACCCCACGTAGGCCGTTGACAGTCCAGAATCACGGTGGAATAGCCAGGCCTTGGCGTGCAAACGTGTGGATGCCGTTGTGTAGTTCACCCGCACTTCACCACCGAAGTCGCGGACGATGCGGTCCAAAGCGCGGCGCTCTGTTGCACCGACGTACGTGGTGGTGATGACGCGGAAGGGAATCCCCCGGTCCCGCAGCTCCGTCAGTTCCTTCTCCAGCGTGCGCAATCCATGCCACTTGACGAAGGCACACAGCAGATCCACTCGGTCAGAGGACGCCAGTTCGAATCGAATCTCCGAGCCAATGCTGGGTTCACCTTGGCCGTTTGTCAGAAGAGCGACATCGGAGAACGGAGTTTGGGGACGTTCAAAGGGCGTGGGCTTCGGTTCACGCTTCGGTTGAAGCTCATGCAGGACACGGACCTTGCCGTTGTCGGCCTCCTCCACCTCGTCCGGCCCGTAGTCCGGTCCCAGCGCATCGACAACTCGTGCTGCAAGCGCGAGCTGCTCTTCCCGAGTGCGGGCGGATGCCCCGCTGAAGGCATGTTCAATGAGCCCCGCGAGATGCACGGCAAGGTGCCGCGGCAGCGCATCGTCCGCAACGTTCTCCAGAACCGGCGACAGATCGGTGATCTCTTTAAGGTTCTTCGCGACCTGGCGAGTCTCCAAGCGTTCGTAGACACCAGGCACCAGGTCGTTCTGGCGCTTCTGCGAAGACGAGGGACTCGAGCTCATACTCCGATTCTGACAGGCGCGACCGACGCGATAGTGTCCTGGCTCTCCTCCAGGCACCTGCTTTTGCCTACTCTTGCCCCCATGACCACACCCCAAAACCCGGTGCCCTCCGCTGCGGAGGCGAGTGCCGTCGTCGAGAATCAGGAGCAGGGCTCCTCTCAGCAGCCCGCTCCCCTGGTGCCGGGGGCGCCGCACGGCGCGTTCGAGCGCTTCGACGAGTTCGGCCGCCCGGAGCCTGCCTTCGCCGCCGGGGAGGCCGGCACCCTCCTCGGCTTCCTCGAGTTCCAGCGGGCCACGTTCCGGTGGCGGACCTCCGGGCTCACGGAGGAGCAGCTGCGTCGCCGCGTGGACGGGCACGCCTCCGGGATGACGCTCGGCGGGATGCTCAAGCACCTGGCCTTCGTGGAGTTCTTCTGGTTCGAGGTCACGGCGCTGGGCACGCCGACGTCGCAGCCGTGGGTGGACGTGGACTGGGATGCGGACCCGGACTGGGACTGGCACTCCGCGGACCAGGACGGCGCCGAGGACCTGCGGCGGCTGTGGGAGGAGTCGGTGGCGAGGTCCCAGGGCATCGTGACCGAGCTGCTCGGCGAGGATCCCGCAGCAGGGCTGGCCGGAACGCACCCGGCCTGGGGTGGTGCTGCCGACGTCTCGCTGCGCTGGATCATCGTCCACATGATCGAGGAGTACGCCCGCCACAACGGGCACGCTGACCTGCTGCGCGAGCAGATCGACGGTCAGACCGGGGAGTGATCGGCCGCCTCAGCCGCGCGCAGCGGTGAGCTGGCCCAGGCGGAGGAGGCCGCGGGCCGAGGGCTATGGTGTCCGCTGCGCCTGGCAGAATCGGCGTGATCGCCGCCGACGCCGACCGAGGGGAGACACGTGGAGTCCGTGCTCTGGATCCTGCTGATCGTGCTCCTATCCCCAGTCCTGATCGGTCTCGGCCTGGTCTGGCACGAGCACCGCTTCTACGGGAAGCTGCCGTTCCAGCAGAAGCCGGAGCTGGAGACCGCGAACCACATGGGAGTCCCCGGCCAGGACCACTTCCGTCAGGCCCTGCGTGAACTGCGGATGTCCATGGGCCATGATCGGCCCGCAGACGCAACCGCCTGGGTCCGCGCCGCACGCCGCCGCGGCTGGTGGCTCGCCGAGACCGCCGCCGCCTCGGAGGAGTCGAAGGAGCTCGGGCAGGCATTCCGCAAGGTCGCCGCCACCCGCGCAAACGTGGAGGACAACGCCATCACCATCGAGGACACCAGTCTGGCCGGCAGCCTCGAGACCCACCAGCGGGCCGGTCGGAAGTTCGACACAGCCCGCACCATCGGCAGGCAGGCGTGGTCCGTGCTCACCGCTGACCAGCGCGAAGCCATCCGTGCCCGCGCCGAACACCACCATGCATGGGCGGTCTCCGAAATCGTCGCCGTCATCGGCGGACACTGCCAGGACCCAGGACTCTCCCGCGAGCTCACCGCCGCCGCCCAGGCGCCCGTCACGGACAAGGACCTCGAATCCTGGACCGACTGGGAGGCCTGCCTCCACCACTGGGCCCTGGAGAAGGTCCCCCACTCCGCGCGCGTCCACCCCAAGCGCCCGCCCCTGCCGGCCTACGCCGGCGCCGCGGCGAGGAAGAAGCACCTCGAAGCCGCCGAACACCAGAGACGCCCCTCTAACGCCTCCTTCCCGACGACGGCACCCCGCCTTCCAGCGGAGCCTTCCGCTGGAAGGGGTGCGGCCGTCGTCGAGGACCGACCCACACGCGGCTGGGACGGACGCGGCACCCTGGCACGGCGGCGCGAGCAGGCGCGTGGGCTGCACCTGGAGATGATCCGGAAGGTCGCCTCCTATGACCTGGACTTCGACCTGCAGCTGAAGTACCCGCAGTTCCACAACCGGGACATCCCCGAGGTGCGCGCCATGGACGGTGCCGCCCGGCGCGCCTCGGACGAGTGGGACCTGATCGAGTCCGTGCCGCAGCGGGGGCTGACCGCGGCGGACGTGGCGGCCTACCGGGACGCCGTGGACGCCTTCAAGCAGGCCGTGCTCGCCTGCGATGCGCGGGTGCGGCTCATCGGGGACGCCGGCATCTCCGACGCCGAGCTGCGCGACCTCCAGACCGCTCGCGGCCTGTTCACGCACATCTCCGACCCGGCCAACCCGGAGCCGCTGCGGAACCAGTACCGGGCGCGGCTCGTCCAGGTGCTCCGGCGCATCGACTCACGGCCCGGCAGTCGCGTGAGCTTCACCCCGCAGGGGCTGCTGGCGCTGGAGTCCGGCAAGGGTGAGACCGCGGGCGAGGAACGCGAGGACTGACGGCCGCTGGGTCGGCCACAGTCTCGCCCCGAAGGGCTCAGGGACGCTGCACGCGGATGCCGCCCCAGATGAGCAGCAGGGACACCAGGATGGCCATGAGGCCGCCGCCGAGCCAGGCGAAGATCTCCGTGTAGTCCTCGGCGAGCGCGGCCTCGCGCAGGGGGTCGCCGATGTCCTTGAGGATCCAGACCGCTCCGACGGCGATCGCCAGGCCCAGCAGCACGGCGATGATCCCGATCAGACGGCGCAGGAAGCCGGGGCGGCGGCGGCCGCTGCCGGGGCGGGCTCGGAAGGTGCGTCGCTGTGACGGTTCCATGGCGTGAGCCTAGCGGTCGGGCCTGTGCCGCCCCCAGGGCCAGTCACAGTCCGTCCTGCCGTCGCCGCCTCAGCCCTCCGTGCGGGGCCGCAGCGCCAGGCGCCACTGCCAGCCGGCGAGCACGGGGAACAGCACCGCACCGAAGATGCGCCACCACTCCACGCTCTCCTGCGGGGCGAGCCACTTGAAGCCGAGCATGCCCACCCAGTACGCGGCCACCAGCGTCAGCAGCACGGCGTACAGCCGGTCCCTGCGGCGGGTGTCCGGCTGGAAGCGGGCGGCGTACTCCTGCGGGGTGCCGAATTCCTCGGACAGCGAGCTGCCGGAGGCCGCCGCATGCGCCCGGGCCTCCTCCACCACCTGGCGGGCACGCTCGTCCGAATAGCCCAGCCGGCCACGCAGGGTGCCGCCGAGCACGAGGGCCCAGGTGCCGTCGTCGGGGATCTGCTGCTCGAACTCCTTCGCGGTCTCGTCCGTGGGCAGCAGCAGGAAGCCGAGCACGCCCAGGGCGAGGTAGCCGGCCACGATCGCCAGATGCCACGCGACGCTGCCGGTGAACAGGTGCAAGTCCGCCAGCGTCGGCAGCAGGAAGCCGGCGCCCGTGGCCAGAACCAGGACGGCCCCGACCACGATAGCCACGGAGACCCTGAAGGTGCGGCGCACGATGGTCCGCGACCACAGGGTCACCACCACCGCCATCAGCGACCCGAGCACCAGCGGGACCAACAGGTGGGCCCAGGAGAAGTCCACGGTCAGGCCGTCGCGGATGGCGAAGACCAGCGCGAACGGGATGGAGAACAGCGCCGAGATGATCAGCGCGTTGGACGGCACAGACCTCCACGTCAGCGGAGGCTCCGTCTCCAGGACCACCTGGCCCTCGCCGGCCAGCTCGTCGCGGCGGGAGCGGGCCCAGTCCGCGGCCGGGCCGAACAGCTTGTCCGGGCGCGTGCCCGACCCCTCGACGACGGCCACCGCCTCCGCGAGCTCCCTCGCCACCACGTCCTCCCGGACGTCGTCCATCAGGAAGCGGGCGAGCGCCTCCTCTGCCCAGCGCCGGTCCGACTCCAGGCCGCGGGCCGCGACGAAGCGGTCCAGCAGGGCCGGGATGCGGTCATCGGCTCCGTGGGTGTGCGTGCTCATCGGGGCCCCCTTCGGTGGTGCGGGTGGATGTGGTGTCGGAGGTACGGGTGGAGGTGGTCTCCGCGGTGTGCGAAGACGGCGTCTCGGCGGCGTGGGAGGCGCTGCGGACACCGGCCCAGGCGAGCCCGGCGGCGGCCACGGCACCGGCGACGATCACCCAGTGCACCCAGGACGCCTCCCCGGCCGGGATGAGCACGCCGAACAGCATGGCCACCGTGATGGCCATGGCGATCGTCATCACCACGGCACGGTTGCGGGCGAGGTGGACGCGGTCGCGGGGGACACGGGCGGCGTAGGAGGCCGGCGAGCCGAACTCCTCGGCCAGGGTGGTGCCGGCGTCCGCCGCATGGGCCCGGGCCTCGGCGACCGTCTCCGTGACACGGTGCTCCGGCACGTCCGCACGGGAGCGCAGGAGGTAGGCGAGGCGGGCGGCCCACTCCTCGTCGGTCCGCGGGGTGGCGCCCTGGTCCGCCGCCGCGTCCGGGAGCACCCGGGCGGAGATCGCGGCCAGGCCGCCGTAGACCGCTGCCGCGGCCAGCCACAGGAACGTGCTGGTGCCGGCGACAACGACCTCGCCGAGGGCCAGCATCACCAGGACGACGGCGCAGAGGACCACCCCGGCCAGGGCCAGCCCGACGCCGAGCGCGACCGCCATGGCCAGCCGGCGCTGCAGCCGGTCCCAGGCCCAGAACACCCCCACACCGCCCACGCCGATCACCCCTGGCATCAGGAGCAGGCCCGGGGAGAGGTCGGTGGTGAGTCCGTCCACGGCGAGGGTCAGCACGAACGCGAGGAGGCTCGCGGCCGCCGCGAGCACGAAGCCCACCGAGAAGACGTCCGCCACGGAGGTGGCCGAGGAGTCCGTCAGCGAGGTGCCCTCGGCTGCGGCCTCCGCCTGGACCTCGGCGGCCCAGTCCTCCGGCAGGCCGAACAGCTCGTCCGGGGACTCCTGGGCCTCGGCGACCACGGAGCGGGCCCGCGCGAGCAGGCGATGCCGGTGGGCCGGGGTCACCTGGTCATGGGCGAGGTGCCCGGCCGCCTCACGGGCCCAGTCCGCGTCCTCCTCCCGGCCGCGGACGTCCGCGAAGGAGTCCACGAGGTCCCGGAGCGCACGAGAGGCAGAAGCGCCCCTGCCCAGGGTGCGGGCGACGGGGCCCTGGCGGTCTCGGTGGTCGGTACGGTGCTGCGGCGTGCTCATGAGGTCCCCTCCTCGGTGGTCTGCAGAGTGTCGGCCTCGGATCCCACGGCTGCTCCCGCGGCGCCGAGGCCGGCGAGCGCGACGGCGAGGGCCTGGAAGGACGCCACGGCCTCCGCGTACTCGGCGCGGCCGGCGTCCGTGAGCTCGTAGTCCTTGCGGCCCGGGCCGCCCTGACCCTCCACCCAGCGGGTGTCCACGTGGCCGGCCTCCTCGAGGCGGGCGAGCACCGGGTACAGCGAGCCGCCGCGGAGCTTTCCGAAGCCGCGCTCCGCGAGCGTCTGCGCGATCCCGTACCCGTGCAGCGGCCCCTGCAGGAGCGCACCCAGGATGGCGGGCTCCAGGGCAGCCCGCACCCAGCCGGAGGGCCAAGGGCGGTGGTCTGCGGAGGCGCGGGAGCCGTCGTCGGGAAGGCGGGTCATGTATCTAAGTACACCTTGTACCTAGGTCCGGGCGCAACCCACCCTCACGCCATGGACACCTCGGCGAACGGCCGCCCGGCCTCACGCCACAGCGGCACGATGTACTCCGCGTACTCCCGCCACACCGCCTCCGGCATGACCGTCCAGCACTGCAGCCTGTTCGCCGCGCCCAGCGTCATCGCCAGGTCCAGCGCCCGCTGCTGCACCTGCTGGGGCGGCGCCTCACCGCCGGCGAAGAACTCCTCCAGGTAGGCCGCCCGGATCGCCGTCACCGCGTCTTCCCCGAACACGTTCCGCGCCGGGAACAGCAGCGCCCGCAGCGAGGCGAACGGATGCCCGAGCACCGCATCGCCCCAGTCGCTGATCCGCACGCGCCCGTCCACCAGGAACGCATTGCCCGCGTGCAGGTCGTTGTGCTCCACGCTCAGCAGGTCCAGCTCCGGGTGCTCCCCCACCAGCTCCTCCCACGCCCCGACGACGGCACGCATCTGATCCGCGGCCCTCGCCTTCTCCTCGGGCCGACAGTGGACCGGATGACCGACGGGCAGGGCGGCAAAGACCTCGAGCCGCTCGGCCATGGTGCGGACGGCGTCGGCGGGTCGGAACTCGGGCATGCCCAGTCCGGCGAGGTCGGCGGCCGAGACGCCGCGCTGGACGCGGGCCAAGGCCCGGGCGAGGGCGACGTACCCGGGGGCGGGGCCGTCGTCGGGAAGGGGAAGGAGGAAGGCGATGTCCTCGGTGCGGGAGAGGGCGGCGAGGGTGGGGCCGGCGTCGGCGCTGAGCTGCCAGCCGCGGCTGGCGTCCGCGGCGACGAGCGGGAGGATCTCATCCGGGCAGCGGGCATCCAGGACGCGGCGCAGTCCGACCTCGCGGGCCAGGGACGGGTGCGGGGCCTTGAACCAGTGCAGGAGGCCGGCGGCGGGGCCGGTGCGCGGGGTGGCCTGCCAGATGTCGCCCCAGCCGCGCTCGCGCACGACCGACACGTCCAGGTCCGCCGGCTCCACGGCGAGCGCCTCGGCGATCCAGGCGTGGGCGGCGGTGCGGTCGGCGTCGCTGAGCATGCCGGTCAGCCTACGGGGCGGTCGGGGGCACCGCGCCGGGCCGCCGTGCGCTACCCCGCGGGCTCACTCCACGCCGCGGGCGGCGAGGGCATCCCCCACGTCGTCGGCGTGCTTGAGCGAGAGCACCAGCAGCGGCAGGATCCACGCCCACGGGCGCATGCGCACGCCCCGGGACGCCTGTGCGGCGCGCACCTGGTCGGCGAGGCCGCGCAGGTACCCCATCGCGCTGAGCACCAGGCCCATCGCCAGCCCGACCCGTTCCGGCCGGAAACCGGCCCGCGCCAGGGCCGACCCCACCACCGGGATACGAGTCGCCGCCCCCACGAGCGCCTCGGCCACCGCGGTCATGGCGGCGATGCGCGTGGTCCGTGTCATCACCTGGGCCGCGAGCACCACACCGAGCACCCGCCCGACCGTCGCCACCGCCGCGGTGAGGTCTGCGAAGAGCCACTGGGCGGCCAGCAGCATCGCGTAGAACAGCCACAGGGACCGCAGGTCCGCGGCCAGCATCCGCACGCCGCGCGCGGCACCGAAGCCCACCAGGTAGCAGGCCAGCGCCCCGGCCACGGCCGCCGCGGCGGTCCACAGGGTGGCCGGCACGATCGCCAGCACCAGTGCCCACACCGCGAACACGGCCATCTTCAGCCCGGCCGGGCCGCGGTGCAGCAGCGAGTCCCCGGCCACGTACAGCGAGATCATCGGGGCGGCACCGCCTCACCCGCGCCCTCGGCCGGCGCCACGTCGAGCGCCCCACCGAACTCCTCGGCCACGGCCTCGTCCAGGAACGCCTCGTACTCGGACACCACGTCCTCGGCAGGGCCGTGCGCGCGGAGGCGACCGTCATGGATCCACACGGCCTCGTCGCAGGCGCGGGCCAGATCGAGGTCGTGGGTGACCAGCAGCAGCTGGAACCCGTCCGCGGCCAGCAGCCGGTCCGCGACGATCCGGCGGTGCCGTCCGTCCAGCAGCGAGGTCGGCTCGTCCGCGATCACCAGGGACGGCTCCGCGGACATCACCGCGCACATGGCCAGCCGCTGCGCCTGACCGCTGGACAGGGCCAGGCACGGACGGTCCGCCAGCTCGGTCAGCCGATGTTCGGCCAGGGCGGCCTCCACTCGCGCGGCGATCTGCTCCTTCGGCATCCGCTGGCCGGCCTCGTCCCGGAGGGACTTCACGGTGAGCTCCACGTCCTCGCGGACGGTGGGCATGATGGACTGCGCCGCCGGATTGGCGAACACGAACCCGACCGTCCGCCGCAGCGCCTTCACGTCCTCCACGGCGTCCACACCGTGTACGGTGACGGTCCCGTCCACCACGTCCGCCAGCCCGGCCACCGCGCGCGCGAGCGTGGACTTGCCGGAGCCGTTCTCCCCGACGACGGCCACCCGTCGCGCCGTGAGCCTCAGGTGCACGTCCTGCAGCAGCGTCACGACGCCGTCCGGCCCCTCCGCCTCGACCCGCACCCCGGCCAGGTGCACGCCGTCCGAGGATCCGGGGCTGCGGTCGGGCACGCCCCCCGCCTGCGGTGCCTGCACCCGATGGGCCTCGTGTGCGTGGCCCCACTCGTGCGACCTCTGCTCCGCCGCGCGGCGGCGTCGTCCCCACAGCCCTGCCATGTCAGCTCACCTCCAGTGTCATCGCGATCCCCATTCCCCCGGCCACCGCGGCCGTGACCAGCGCCCGTGCCCCGGGCGGCTGCTCCTGGAGCCGCTGCACCGCCTGCAGGACGGCCACGACCCCGGAGGCGCCCCACGGATGGCCCCATGCGAGGGCGCCGCCGCGGGCGTTCACCCGTGGGTCCACGTCCTCGTCCCCGGATCCTCCGGGACGGGCCAGGCCCACCGCGTCCAACACGGCGAGCGCCTGCACAGCGTAGGCCTCGACCACCTCCACGACGGCGATCCTGCCGTCGTGCCCCACGGTGTCCCCGGAGGCGGAGAGCACCTGCTCGATCGCCGCCACCGGCGCCAGCCCGGGCAGCGCCGGGTCAGAGCCGGTCAGGGCCGCCGCCACGATCCGGCACGGCCGCGGCAGCGTGGCCGATTCAGCACAGGCCGCCCCGGGGACGGCGTCGGGCACCGCGCCGTCGGCCTCGCCCACCTCGGCGCTCGGAGTCGGCGTCTCGACCGAGCACTCCACGCGCACCGCCGCCGCGCCGTCGGCGATCCGGGCGGCTGTCCCACCGGTGACCGCGAACACCGGGTCCGCCTCGGCGAACACGGCCGGGAAGCGGGAGAGGTGAGCGGCGCCGAGCCGGCGGGGACCGTCGTCGTGGGCCGGACGGTGGGCCGCCGCGGCCAGGGCGAGCCGGTGCGAGCGGGCGGCGAACGCCTCCTGACGTGCACGGGTGATGCCCTGGGCGGCGGCGAGGCGGTCCGCGGCGGCGGTGAGATCCGGGTCCTCCCACCCGGACGGGACCATGGGCGCCTGCGTGTAGGGCACGCCGGCGATTCGGCGTTCCGGAGCGGTGGACGGAGACTCCACGCCCGCCGCCACGCACGCTCGCCCCGTCAGCGCGGCATGCTGGGCCGCCTGCACCACGGCGGCGATCCCGGAGCCGCACTGGGCGTCCACGGTCCAGCCGGGCACCGCGGTGCCCAGCCCTGCGCCCAGCGCCGCGATCCGGCCCAGGTTCCCGCCCGGCCCCGTGCAGTTGCCCACGACGACGGCGCCCACCTCCGCCCCGGGCGTCACCGTGCGCTCGGGCCCGACGACGGCGCGGACCGCCTGCGCGGCCAGCGTGGCGGCGTCGAGGTCGGCCTGCGCACGGGAGCGCCCCGTCACAGGGGTGCGGGCGGCGGCGGTGATCCAGAGCCCGGCGGGGAGCATCATGCGGGTACCTCCGGTGCAGGTGGGCGGAGGCGGCGGACCTTCCCGGTGCCGGTGCGCTCCAGTCGGTCCACAGCATGCCAGGCGCGCGGCCGGGACGCTGCCGGCAGGTGCTCGGCCGCGGCCCGTCGCAGGGCCGCCACGGCGGCGTCCGGGTCAGTGCCGGGGACGGTCTCGACCCAGGCGACAACGCGCTGTCCTAACCGCGGAGCGGGTTCGCCCAGCACGAGGGCGGCGGTGCACCAGGGCCGGCCGGTCTCGTCCCGGGCACCGGTGAGGATCTGCTCCACCTCGGAGGGGACCACAGTGGCGCCGCCGGTCTGGATCGCGTCGTCCAGGCGGCCGCCCAGGTGCAGGACTCCCCCGCAGTCCAGGCGGGCACGGTCCCCGGTGCGCAGCCAGCCCTCGGCCGTGAAGCGCGGGGAGCCGTCCGCCAGGACCGAGTCGTCCGGCAGCGCCAGCTGGTCCGAGCGCACGTGCAGCATCCCGTCCACCACCCTGACCTCGACGCCCGGCAGGGGTCGCAGTCCAGTGCCGTCCATGTCCACGGCCACGTAGCTGGTCTCGGCCGAGCCGTAGTAGTGGACCACGCGCACTCCCAGGTCCACGGCGCGCTCGCACAGGCCGGCCGGGAGCCGGTCTCCACCCACCGCCGCCACCCGCACGGTGGCGGCGGACCGGTCCGGGAGCTCCTCGAGCAGGTCCAGCGCGTCGACCAGGTGGGAGGGCGTGCCGGCGAGCGCGCAGGCGGAGGTGCCGGAGCCGTCGTCGGGAAGCAGGTCACGGGCCCGGAGGCGGGCCCGGCCGGGCACGCGCAGCGGCACCCCGGCGAACGCGCAGAAGGAGGCCACGTTCACGGCCATGGAGGACACCGGGTGCGCCGCCAGCAGCAGGGCTTCGTGCCGGTCGAGGCCGAGCCACCGCGCCACCTGCCGGTGCCCGGCCTCCCAGGACGCGTCTGTCCGCAGGACGACGCGCGGGCTCCCGGTGGAGCCGGAGGTGAAGGCGGCCCAGGCGGCTTGCTCGGCGAGGTCCGGGTGTCGCGCGGCGAGGGCGTCCAGGGCCGCGGCGGCGTGCGCGGTTTGGGCCTCCCAGAGGCGGGCGGACCAGCGGTCGTCGCCGACGAGGGGGACCAGGCCGCGGGCCCGTGCCTGCACGGCGGCGGAGAGCACCGCGGCGTGGTCCGCCAGGGCGGTGCCGTCGAGGCCGGGTCCGCCACGGCGGAGCGGGGCGAGCCGAGCGGAGGCCGCCGCCGTCCGCGGGCGCGGGGCGGGAGAGGTCACCGGAAGGCGCGCGGGTAGGCCTTCCACAGGCCGACCACGAGGACCACGGCCACGATCGCCTTGATCAGGTCACCCGGCACGAAGACGCCCATGCTGAGCAGCGCGGCGCCGAACTCCATGCCGCCGACGGTCACGAAGCCGAGGATGCCTCCGGCGTAGACCACGGCGATGCCGCCGATCAGCGCGGCCACCGAGGCGGCCACGGCGATGCGGCCGGCGGGCAGGCCGCGGCGGACCCGGGCGGTCAGGGCCCAGAAGATCAGGCCGACCACGGCGGCGGCGATCGGCCAGACGAGGACGAAGCCCACCGAGGGGCCCGCAAAGACGCCGAGCCCGCCACGGCCGCCGGTCAGCAGCGGCAGGCCAAGGGCGACCAGGCCCACAAAGAGCAGCTGCGAGGCGGCTCCGCGCCACGGGCCGAGGATGAGGCCGGCGAAGATGACCACGATGTTCTGCAGGACGATCGGGGCGGGGACGCCGGCCACCACGATGGGCGGGACCATGCCGAGCACCGCCATGAGGGCGGTCATGACGGCGATGCGTGCCAAGTCTCGGGCCGGCGAGGCGCTGCGGGGGCGACGGGCATCGCGGGAGTCACGGGCGCCGTGGCCGGCGCGGGTGTCTAGGGTGCTGCTCATGGGCGGTCTCCTGGGCGAGCGCGGCGGGGCCGCGGCGAGTTATTGAACAGTGTTCAAGCATAGCCGCACTGAACGGTGTTCATGACGGTCCGGCACCGGGCATGTTCTTGGCACGGGCTGCGGGCTGGAATACCCGCCTCGCCTCCCCGTTGCCACGGATGACGGCGCCTCACCCCCGTGCCTGATCGCGCCTGTGTGCCGGGCCGGTGTCGAGATGCAGTGAAGATTTCAGAAACGCGCAAATATGTTTCATACGCCAGGAAGCGCCTGAACGCTTGACGCTCTGTAGACCCGGGTGTCATTGACGAACTCCCGGAACCGCACATAGAACTGGAGATTCACTGAATGCTCGTCATGCTCCGAGGCAACGCGGCCTCCGGCAAGACCACCGTCGCCCGTCTGCTCCAATCCCAGTTGGACGGTCCGGTCGCCGTGCTCAGCCAGGACCACTTCCGACGGGATGTGTACGCCGAGCGGGAGCAGGAGAGCCTCGCCCATGCGGACCTGCTCGAGGCGGCCGCGCGCCACTGCCTGGCCCGGGGCCATCACGTGATCCTGGACGGAATCTTCCACGCCGGCCGCTACGGGCCAATGCTCCAACGGATCGCCGCCGCCAGCGACGACGCCCGCTTCTACGCCTTCGACCTCACCTTCGCGGAGACCGTCCGCCGCCACGCAACACGCCCCAAGGCCGGCGACTTCAGCGCCGAGGAGATGGCCAGCTGGCACCACGGCTGGCAGCCCCTCGACTTCGTGGCCGAGCACCGCATCACGGCTGCAGAGACCCCGGAGGAGGTCGTGGAGCGCATCCTGCTCCACGCGTAGATCCCCTCGGCATGACCACGCAGCCGCAGCATCGCACCGCCCCACTGGCGGGTGTGGTGATTCGTCCCGCACGTCCTGGGATGGCCCCGCCCTGGTGGTCATCATGGCAACCCGTGGCGGCACACCGTCAGACAACGCTCCAGCCGCTCACTGGCTGCTCGACCGGGCCCCCGTCCTAGTTGTGGCCGAGGCCGCCCTGCTCCAGGGGACCGAGGTCGTGGGCTGGCCTGGCGCCACCCGGACCCCTCTGCATCCTGGAGGCCCAGCGCAGTGGCTCACTGCCGGGCTCACCGTGGATCCCGCCTTTCGCCACCGAGGCATCGGTCACCGTCTGCTGCAGGCTGTGATCGAGGCCGTCGGAGCGCTCCACGGAGACACCCTCCACAGCGTCATGAATGCCCGCAATGCACCATCGCTCGCGTTGCACCGCTCGCTCGGCTTCACGGCCCTGGAGACCGGTCCGTGCTCCCCCAGCATCGAGTTCGACGGCGGCGTCGGCGTCCTTCTGATGCGGCCCAAGGGCTCCTCTGCCTCGCCGCGTTGGGTCTCTACACTCCGACCATGACCATCCATCTGCGTCCCGCCGTTCCCGCAGACGCCCCGACTCTCGCGGCCCTGGCCGTGTCGCAGCGCGAGCATCTGGCCCCGTGGGAGCCGGAACGTCAGGCCCGTTGGTTCACGGAGGCCGGCCAACGCGAGACCCTCGAGCAGGCAGACCGTGACCGCGCCGCGGACCGCTCCTACGCGTACCTCATCACCGACGAGGTGGGCTCGATCTTCGGTCGTCTCACCCTGGCCAGCGTGGTCCGCGGGGCCGGCCAGTTCTGCTCGATCGGCTACTGGGTCGCCCGCGAGGCGACGGGCCGCGGCGTGGCGACCGCCGCCGTCGGGCAGGCCCTGGAGGTCGCCTTCGGCGAGCTCGGACTACACCGCGTGCAGGCTGAGATCCTGCACCACAACCATGCGTCGCGTCGGGTGCTGCAGCGCCACGGGTTCGAGCGTTACGGCCTGGCCCCGCAGTACCTGAAGATCGCCGGTCGCTGGCAGGACCACGAGCTCTGGCAGGTCCTCGCGCCGGCGGAGGGGCAGCGGTGACCCCTGACGACGCCGCCCGGGAAGGACTTTCCACCAGCTCGGCCGCCTATGGCGCCCGCGCGGACGAGTACACGGAGCTGCTGGGGACCATGGACGCCGTGGCCGAGGACGACAGGCTCCTGGTCGAAGCCTGGGCCGACCGGGTGGATGGGGTTCTGGCCGACGTCGGCTGCGGGCCGGCCCACTGGACCGCGCACCTGGCCTCGCGGGGCCATGAGGTGACGGGCATCGAGCCGGTCGAAGAGTTCGTGACCCACGCACACCGCACCCACCCGGAGGTACGCGTGGAGCCGGGCTCGTTCCAGACCCTGCCCGTAGCCGCCTTCAACGGGATCCTGGGCTGGTACTCAATCATCCACACGCCGCCGGTGGAGATGCCTGCCCTCCTGGAGCGCGCGCACCAGGCACTGCGCCCTGGCGGGTCACTGCTGCTGGGCTTCTTCGCGTCAAACCAGGTGGAGGCCTTCGACCACGCCGTCACCACGGCGTGGCACTGGCCGGTCGATGGGCTCTCCCGCCTGTTGATCACGGCGGGATTCACCGTGCTCGACTGTGGCACACGGCAGGACGCCGGCGTACGCCGCCACGGATGGATCGAGTCCAACCGGAGCTGAGTCGTCTGACACTCTCCGCCCCAGAGCCCTCCAAGGAACAGTAGGGCGTGGGCGACCCGGTCCCAGGGGCTGGATTGGGTGGCGCGCAGGAGGGGGTAGGCGTCGGCGGTGGCGCGTTCGGGGGCGACGGCATCGAGGATGGGAACGTCCCATTCGGTCTGTTCGGCCCGCACTGCGGGCAGGACGTGGAGGTCGGATCTGGTGGGGCGGAAGGGCAGGACGGTGCAGGCGATGCCGGGGCTGCGGTAGCTCAGGGTGTTGTTGGCGTCGTGCATGTCCATGCGGTTGAGCCCGGGGGATCAGGGCGAGGTCGAGGGGGTAGCGGGTGGCGGTGCGACTCCCTGTTCTCCGGCCCTAGTGTCGATGAGGACGACATCAGTGGACCGGTTCGCGGTCGGCATGAGGCGGGGGGGCGAACCGATGCCCGGGTAGCGCGTAGGGGGCGGTTTTCCCGGCCAGGGCCAGCCCGTGGGGGAGAACGTCGGGGTCGAGGTAGGCGGTGGTGTCGTGGAAGGGGTCGGCGTTCCAGACTTCGATGGTCAGGCCTGTTCGGGCCAGGGCTGTGGCGAGGTGGGTGGTGACGGTGGTGCGTCCGACGCCGCCTTTGGCGTTGGTCAAGGCCACCAGGCGGGGCACGCTAGCGGGGGAGGGGCGTGCCACGATGGCACGCCTGGACGGACGGCAGGACGAGGCGCCCCCTGGAGGATCGGGGCGTGGCGGGGGATCTCACGTGAGCCTGTGGATGCCCGTCACGGTAGCTACCGAAACTTACCGGCGGCCGCGGCGCCGATGTGGCCTTCGAATGCATCAGCGTGCAGGTTGTGCTCGACACTCTCATGGTCGCGGTGCGGCCCACCGAGGTGCTGGTTGTGGTTTCGATTTGGGGCATGCGGGCGGACTTCGACATCCACAAACTGGTGATGAAGGAGATCGATCTGCGCCGCACTATCGCATACGTCAATTCTCGCCCGGCGACCATTGAGATGGAGGAGACCGGAAAGATGGATCTGGCACCGCTTATCACCGACAGGATCGGTCTGGACGGGGTGGTGGAGGAGGGCTTCGAAACCCTGATTCACCGTAACGAGACGGCCGTGAAGATCCCCGTCTCACCGTCGGGCAAGGACGTCTGACCTGCAGTTGGCGGCCACGGGTTGCTCTTCCTCTGCAACCTCGTCCGGAAAGGATTGTCGGCTCGGTGCCGATGAGCCGGTCGACCCAGTTGCAGCGGGCGGTTTGTCTGCCAGGGGCTAATTGTCCCGGTGATCACGAGGGAAGCTTTCCGTGGTCCTGGCCCTGAAGGGAAGGCGTATCGAGAGGGCGGGGACTATCTCAGTAAGTTTGCTTGGCCCATCTCCGTGTGGGACCAGCGAACGTCCATGCGGGGGTCACCGCTGCGGCGTACAGCATCGGTGGTGACCCGGTCCAGTTCGCCCCGCCACTGCTCGATGGCCAGTAGATCCGAGGACCGCAGCAACGGTTGCCGGTAGATACACAGCGCCCGCTCCAGCTCGCCCTGTTCCAGGGCAGCCCGCAGGCGTGCCACGTCACTGGTCACTCGGGTGGGGTCGTCGAACCGGTAGGGAGTTGCGGCGATAACCGGCCCGAGGCGGCGCCGGACTCGGTGGATCTCCGTGCGGACCGAACTCGGCGTGCCGTGTTCACCATAGAGCTCATAAGCCATCTCCTCCGCACTCCACCCGCGTTCGCGCAAGCTGAGCAGAGCCAGGATCTCCGCGGTACGGGTCGGCAGAGCGAACCAGTCTCCGCCATCGACGCGGGCGGCAGCTGGCTCGGCGAGAAGGCGCAGCTCCAAGTGTGGGGTGCCCGCCGCACCGATGTGTGCGGGGCGCTGACTCTCTGGGGGCGAAAGGAGTGCTTCGACCATGCGGGCGGCCGAGCGCACCAACCACCTCGTGTCGGGCGTGGCGCTGCCTCGCGGCCCAGACAGGTCGATGACCCCAAGAGTCTCCCCAGTAATGGGGTGGTGCACCGGGGCGGAGGTGCAGTCCCAAGCGCTGTGGGACAGCGCAAAGTGCTCTGCCCCGCGCAGTTCCTCCGCGACCCCACTCCGGAGTGCCTGGGCGATGGCATTGGTGCCCACATCGTGCTCGTCCCATCCAGCGCCCTCCACGAAGCCGAGACCGTCGGCACGGCGCAACGCTGCGCGGCCACCGTGTCGCCACAGCACGGTGCCGTCGGGTCCGGTGAGGACAGCCACCCGGGGCTCAGTCGAGTCCTGATGAACGCCCAAGGCGTCCGCGACGGCCTCGACGTGTCCGCCCAGGAGGGAGAGCTGGCGCAGGTGCCTGACCTCGTGGTCGGGGAGCACTTGGGGTGGGCCCGTCAGATCCCGAGAGAGGCCTCGGTTAGTGCACCGTTCCCACGCGGTGCGGACCCGCTCGGGTGCCTCCGTTGATTGCTTGTTGTTCACTGCACTCCTCCGTGCTCAACACCCTGAATCGCCCCGGGTTTGTTAGAGGCTCGTAAGTGCCGTCCCGGCGGGCGCCGGCACGGGGTTCTCATGATGGTAGACGTCCTCGAACTCGACCGGAAGGACCAGCCTGATCTCGCCGTGCACACGACGATGGTTGAACCAGTCGATGTACTCCGCGACCGCGATCTCCAGGTCCTCGATGGACTTGAATGGCCCCTTGTTCCGGATCAGCTCCGCCTTGAACAGCGAGTTGAACGCCTCCGCGAGGGCATTGTCATACGAGTCCCCCGTCGAGCCGACTGAGGCGACTGCGCCGGCCTGGGCGAGCCGCTGGGTGTATTGAAGCGCCCTGGGTTTCGTTCCGACCTACTTCCTCAAGGAGGATCGGATCATGCCCCAGAAGTACACCCCCGAGTTCAAGGCAAGAGCCCTGAAGCTCATCGAAGAACGCGTCCGCGCCGAGCAGTGCTCCGCCTGGGTCGCCTGCACCGCCGTTGGCGAAGCCCTCGGCGGGATCTCCCCACACACCCTGCGGAACTGGTGGAAGCAAGACCGCATCGATCACGGCGAAGCCCCAGGGCTCAGCACCGCTGAAGCCGAGGAGATCAAGAAGCTGCGCCGGGAGAACCTCGAGCTGCGCCGCGCGAACGAGATCCTGCGCAAAGCCTCAGCTTTTTTCGCAGCGGAGCTCGACCGCCCCACGACGAGATGATCGCGTTCATCGACGAACACCGCGATCAGTTCGGGGTCGAGGCCATCTGCCGCACCCTTCGTGCGACGGAATGTGGGTTCATCACCTCCCGCGGCTACCGCGCCGCGAAGACACGACCCAGGTCTTCGAGAACGCTGCGGGACGAGATCCTCGTGGAGGAACTCCGCCGGGTCCACGCGGAGAACTACTCGGTCTACGGGGTGAGAAAGATGCATCAGGCGGTCGTGCGTGCCGGCTGGGTGATCGGCCGGGACCAGGTCGTCCGACTGATGAAGCTCGCCGGCATGGAAGGGGTGCGGCGCGGACGTAAGCCGATCACCACGAGGCCGACAGGCGAGCCGGATGCCCGCCCAGATCTGGTCGAGCGCCGCTTCACCGCGGAAGGCCCGCACCAGCTCTGGGTCGCAGACATCACCTACGTGCGCACGATCTCGGGGTTCTGCTACGTCGCTTTCATCACCGACGTGTACTCCCGGCGGATCGTGGGATGGGCGGTCTCGGCCAGCCTTCATACCGCGGGGCTGCCGTTGCTCGCCCTGGAGCACGCCCTCGTGAGCACCGGTGCAAGCCGTGGCCCCCAAGGCCTGGTGCACCACTCGGATCGCGGCAGCCAGGGTGGATTCAATCGGTCGTCGCAACACCCTCTCGGAATCACTGGAGGTATGGGCGATGGCAAGCAAGGACTGGGCGAGGAAGATCAGTGACGTGCCCGAGGGGACACGTCGGCAGTGGAGAGCGGATCGGGCTTTGCGGGCCCCGATGCGCTCTCCTGGCAGGCCGCAGCCCTCACGGGAGGTCCAACGCCAGTTCTGGCGTGTGATCGCCACCGGTGTCACCACGGTCGAGGCATCCCTGACTGTGGGCGTGTCCTGGCCCGTCGGGGCGCGCTGGTTCCGTCACGCTGGCGGGATGACCCCGCTGTCCTTAGCCGAGCCCACCGGCCGGTATCTGTCCTTCGCTGAGCGTGAGGAGCTCGCGATCCTCCATGCCCAGGGCCAGGGGGTCCGTCAGATCGCACGCACGCTGGGACGTGATCCCGGCACGATCAGCCGTGAGCTGCGCCGTAACTGCGCCACTCGTTCCGGGAAGCAGGAGTACCGGGCCACGGTGGCGCAGTGGAAGGCCCAGGAAGCTGCCAGGCGGCCCAAGCCGGCGAAGCTGGCCACGAACCAGCGACTGCACGACTACGTCCAGGCACGCCTGAACGGGGTGGTCCTGGGCCCCGATGGCGTGGCCGTGCCGGGACCGGTCGGGCCCGGTTTCAAGGGGCGGAAGATGAAACCGCGCCGGGCGGACCGGCGGTGGTCCACGGCGTGGAGCCCTGAGCAGATCAGCCACCGGCTGCGCCTGGAGTTCCCGGATGATGTGTCCATGCGGATCTCTCATGAAGCGATCTATCAGTCCCTGTTCATCCAGGGGCGTGGGGCGCTCAAGCGTGAACTCGTCGCGTGCCTGCGTACCGGGCGGGCTCTGCGCGAGCCGCGGGCACGTACCCGGAACAAGCCCCAGGGCCACGTCACCGAGGACGTGGTGTTCAGCAAGCGCCCACCCGAGGCCGCTGATCGTGCTGTGCCCGGGCACTGGGAAGGGGACCTGATCATCGGGACCGAGCGTTCAGCGATCGGGACTCTGGCCGAGCGCAAGAGCCGGGCCACGATCCTGGTCCACTTGCCCCGCCTGGAGGGATGGGGTGAGCGGTCGCCGGTGAAGAACGGGCCGTCGCTGGGTGGGTACGGGGCTGAGGCGATGACCGCGGCCCTGATCAAGGCGATGGCGACGGTGCCGGAGCAGCTGCGTCAGAGCTTGACGTGGGATCGGGGCAAGGAGCTGGCCGGGCATGTCCAGTTCACGATGGCCACGGGCACGAAGGTGTTCTTCGCTGACCCCCACTCGCCGTGGCAGCGGCCGACGAACGAGAACACGAACGGGGTGCTGCGGCAGTACTTCCCCAAGGGCACGGACCTGTCGAGATGGTCGGCCGAGGACCTCGCAGCAGTCGCGTACACGCTGAACAACAGGCCCAGGAAGGTCCTGGACTGGAAGACTCCCGCGGAGGTCTTCGCCGAGCAGCTACGCTCGCTCTCAACGCACGGTGTTGCAACGACCGGTTGAACCCGCCCAGTACGTCAGCTTGGCGTACTCGGACGCGCTCATCACCGCCGGGGTGACGGCTTCGGTAGGCACCGTGGGCGACTCCTACGACAACGCCCTGGCCGAGACCGTGAACGGGCTCTACAAGGCCGAACTCATCCACTCCAAGCGGATCTGGGAGTCCGTGCAGGCGGTCGAGCTGGCCACCATGGGGTGGGTGCACTGGTGGAACACCACCCGCCTCCATGAGGCCCTGGACTACCGCACGCCCACCGAGGTCGAGGCGGCCTACACTCACCACCAGGACTCAGCGCCCGTTGCGTCCTGACCTCGGAACAAAACCCAGGGCGCTTCAGTATCGCACGGCGACGTACTGGACTCCTTTATCGCTGTGATGCCGTAGCCCGGCCACGTCTTGGCCTGCGCGCTGACGCGTCCAGAACGCCATCTCCAACGCGTCCAGGGCCAGGTCCGTGCGCAGCGACTTCGACAGCTGCCAGCCCAGCACCCGTCGGGAGAACACGTCGATGATGAACGCGGCGTACACCCATCCGCTGAAAGTGCGGCAGTAGGTGATGTCAGCGACCCACAGCTGGTTCGGAGCCGCCGCGGTGAAGTCTCGCTGGACCAGGTCTTGACGCTCATCCGGGCCGCGGCCTGGGACCGTGGTCCTCGGTCCCTTCGCGCGGCTGATCCCGCGCAGGCCTGCGGCTCGCATGAGCCGCTCCACCGTGCACCTGGCCACCTGCAGGCCCTCCCTCCGCAGTTGCGCGTGGACCTTCCGGGCCCCGTAGACCCCGTAGTTGGCCTCATGCACCCGCCGGATTTCCACGAGCACCTGCTCATCGCGCAGGCTGCGCACTGAAGGAGGGCGCGTCTTGGCCGCGTAGTACGTGCTCGGTGCGATCTGTGTGCCTGTCGCGGACAGCGTGGCGCAGATCGGCTCGACACCGAACTCGTGCTTGTGTTCGTCGATGTAGTCCACGATCAGCGCTGTGGGCGGTCGAGCTCCGCCGCGAAGAAAGCCGACGCCGAGCGCAGGATCGCGTTCGCCCGCCGTAGTTCACGGTTCTCCTTCTCCAGCTCGGCCACCCGGGCGGCTTCGCTGGTCGTGATTCCGGGGCGGTGGCCGTGGTCGATCTCGGCTTGGCGGACCCAGTTGCGCAGCGTCTCGGGATTGATCCCGAGCTGTTCTCCTACGCGGCGGAATGCTCCGGTCCTCGTGGCGGGGTCTTGACGGGCTTCCAGCGTCATCCGCGTGGCGCGTTCGCGGAGCTCGTCGGGGTACTTCCGTGGTGCGGGCATGCTCTGCATCCTTCCGTTGGATCAGAGCCTCCACCAGACCCGGAGCGATTCACCCGGTCCACGATGCAACGTTGGGGAAACCCCCACCACGCCACAGTGGTGACAGGCATCACATCGGACCCTATGTCACCGGATGCCCGAGGCACATCGAGGAGGAACCATGACCGACACTGAGACCGCCAGCGAGGTCGGAACGGACGCCGCCCGGCTCTGGCTGGACGCTCTGGACGAGGCGCTCACGGCTAGGAACGCGGACGCAGCCGCGCAGTTGTTCGAAAAGGAGGGCTTCTGGCGGGACTTCCTGGCCTTCACCTGGAACCTGAAGACCCTGGAGGGGCGCGACCGGATCCATCAGATGCTCGCCCAGACGCTGCCACACGTCCGGCCCTCCGGGTGGGAGGTTGAAGGCGAGCCCACCGAGGCGGACGGGGTGACGGAGTGCTGGGTGCGCTTCGAGACGTCGGCCGGAAGCGGGTGGGGCTATCTCAGGCTGCGCGACGGTAAAGCGTGGACTCTGCTGACCACGCTGCAGGACCTGCGCGGCTTCGAGGAACAGAAGGGGCCTCGCCGGGCCCGCGGGGTGGTCCACGAGATCACCCGGGAGCGCACCACCTGGCTGGAGCGGCGTCGGGCGCGGGAGGAAGCTCTTGGGCGGACTGAGCAGCCGTACTGCCTGGTCGTCGGTGGTGGGCAGGGTGGGATCGGCTTGGCCGCTAGGCTGCAGCGTCTTGGTGTCCCTACGATCGTGGTGGATAAGCAGGAGAAGGCTGGGGACGCCTGGCGCAACCGTTACAAATCCCTGCACCTGCATGACCCGGTCTGGTATGACCACATGCCCTACCTGCCGTTTCCGGACGACTGGCCGGTGTTTCCTGCCAAGGACAAGGTAGCTGACTGGCTGATGCATTACGCGGACATCATGGAGCTGAACTACTGGGCGAGGACTGAGTGCCGGTCGGCTGAGTGGGACGAGCGGTCCGGGACTTGGACCGTTGTGGTCGATCGCGACGGCGAGGAGGTCGTGCTGCATCCCACCCAGCTGGTGTTCGCGCTGGGTGTCTCGGGGTACCCGAGAATCCCTGACTTCCCCGGGGCCGACGTCTTCCGGGGCGCGCAGCACCACTCTTCTGCCCACGCCGGCGGTGATGACTGGGAGGGGAAGCGGGCTGTGGTGATCGGCTCCAATAACTCCGCCCACGACATTTGCGCGGACCTTTGGGAGCACGGGGCCGAGGTCACCATGGTCCAGCGCTCCTCGACCCACATTTCTCGTAGCGAGTCGCTCATGGACCTGGTCCTGAAACCCCTCTACTCGGAGGAGGCGCTGGAGGCCGGTATCACCACGGAGAAAGCGGACATGTTGTTCGCGTCCTGGCCGTACCGGGTTCTGCCGGATATCCAGCGGCCCGCGTTCGAGGCGATGGCCCGCAGGGACGAGGACTTCTATGCAGCACTGGAGTCTGCTGGGTTCGACCTCGACTTCGGGGAGGACGGTTCCGGACTGTTCTTGAAGTATTTGCGCCGGGGTTCCGGGTACTACATCGACGTGGGCGCCTCGCAGCTGATCATCGACGGGCGGGTCCGGTTGGCTACTGGCCAGGTTGACCGGTTCACGGACGACGCGGTGGTGCTCGAGGACGGGACAGAGTTGCCGGCCGACCTGGTCGTCTACGCCACCGGCTACGGGTCCATGAACGAGTGGCTGGCTGATCTGATCTCCCCGGAGGTCGCCGATCGGGTGGGCAAGTGCTGGGGCTACGGTTCGAACACCACCCGCGACCCAGGCCCCTGGGAAGGCGAACTACGGAATATGTGGAAGCCCACCAACGTGGAGAACCTATGGATCCACGGTGGGAACCTGCACCAGAGTAGGCACTATTCGAAGTATCTCGCCTTGCAGCTCAAGGCCCGGATGGAGGGCTTGCCCACCCCCGTGTTTGAGCTTGAGGAGTCTCACCACTCTCGGTGACTTTGGCGTTGCACGGATGGGTGGCGCGCCGAGACAGTATTACTGTTTCGGCGCGCCGTTCTTCCGTGCATGGCTCAGTGGTAGACAAGTCCTCCGTCGATAAGCGGCGGCTGGCCTGTCCTGGAGTCGGGAATCAGGCCTGGCGAGGAGGGACGCGAACGGGGCCACGTCCGCCGGGGTCTGAGCCGGGACTGCCGCACGAATAGGTGACACCTGATCTGGCTTGCCCGCAGGGCGGCCTGGAAGGATGTTGCTGTGCCTGCCCCCTATCCCCAAGAGTTCCGTGACGACGTCGTGCGCGTGGCCCGCAGCCGCGAAGAGGGTGTGACGCTCGCGCAGATCGCCAAGGACTTTGGCATCCATGAGATGACCCTGTCGAAGTGGATGCGCCAGGCCGACGTCGAGGACGGCGCGAAGCCTGGGACAACCAAAGCCGAGTCGGCCGAGAACCGTGAGCTGAAGAAGCGGATCCGCCTGCTCGAGCAGGAGAACGAGGTCCTACGACGGGCGGCGGCCTACCTGTCCCAGGCGAACCTGCCGGGAAAAGGCTCTACCCGCTCGTGAAGGAGCTCGCCGCCGTCGGGATCCCCGTCGCGGTGACGTGCCGGGTGCTCAAGCTCTCCCGCCAGCCCTACTACCGCTGGCTGGCGGACCCTGTCACCGACGCCGAGCTGGCCGAGGCGTACCGGGCGAACGCGTTGTTCGACGCCCATCAGGACGATCCGGAGTTCGGCTACCGCTTCCTGGTCGATGAGGCCAAGGAAGCCGGCGAGGTGATGTGTGAGCGCAGCGCGTGGCGGATCTGCCGGGACAACGGCTGGTGGTCGGTGTTCGGGAAGAAGCGCGGCAAGAACGGGAAGAAGCCGGGTCCGCCGGTGCACGATGACCTGGTGGAGCGGGACTTCACTGCTGGCGGTTCAAACCAGCTGTGGTTGACCGACGTCACCGAGCACAGGACCGCCGAGGGCAAGCTCTACATGTGCGCGATCAAAGACGTCTTCTCCGGGCGGATCGTCGGCTACTCCATCGACTCGCGAATGAAAGCCCGGCTGGCCGTCCAGGCACTGCAGAACGCCGTTGCTCGGCGCGGGGATGTGGCCGGTTGCATCGTTCATTCGGACCGCGGGTCGCAATTTCGATCCCGGAAATTCTTCCATGCCCTCAACCGGCACGGCTTGGTCGGCTCGATGGGCAAAGTGGGTGCGGCCGGGGACAACGCCGCCATGGAGAGCTTCTTCGCCCTGCTGCAGAAGAACGTCCTCGACAGGCGGTCCTGGACGACCCGGGATGAGCTACGGATCGCGATCGCCACCTGGACCGAGCGCACCTATCACCGGCGCCGTCGACAAGCCCGTCTCGGGCGGTTGACCCCCATCGAGTACGAGACCATGATGAAGCCCGCCGTGACCCTCCCGGCATAAGACCCCACCTGTCACCTATCGGTGCGGCAGTCCCATCACCCACCAGGTGATGCGACCGAAGCCGGCTTTCTCCGCCCCACCGCCTCGCCCGAAGCCTGGGCGCTCCCTGGCGGAGCGGAGCCCCGGCATCGCGGCTGAATGGCACCCATCTAAGAACGGGGACGGGACTGCGGCGGACGTGGCGAATGCGCGCAACGCGTCGGCGTGGTGGCTGTGCAGTCTCTGCGGGGCGGAGTGGGAAGCTGTCGTCGCGCAGCGAACGCGACGACAGACCATTGGCTGCCCTGATTGCGGGAGAGTCCGCGCCGGAGCTGAGCGATCCCGCCCCCAGCCTGGCTTGTCCCTGGCCGACCTCTACCCCGACGTGGCCGCGCAGTGGCACCCGAGCCGCAATGCCCCGCTGACGCCTCACGAGGTCAGGCCCGGTTCACACAAGCGGGTGTGGTGGAAGAACTCCGCAGGGGAGGAGTGGGAATCAACGGTCTACAACCGCACATCCAAATGTCTGTCGTCCGAGTTCTACGGCGGCGTGGGCCCGGGCTCCCCCAACTCAGCGTGACACATCGACCCGCCCACTCTTCGAAACTCTGGAGGCGGAACGGGCGCACTCACTTTTCACACCTCAGGACCCTTCCCCGGATGTCGAAATTTCCCACCACATGTCGCATGAGATCATGGCCGCCTCCCGAAATTCGCGAAACAGGAGATTTCATTAGCACCTTCAATCACCATCCAGGAGCCCCATCACCCATCCCACCGCCGCACCACGTCTTCGCACCTCAACGCTATTCACCAATACTGGACAATCAGGTCTTCTTAGCGATATAATTAAATAGTTAGAGGATGATCGCACGCCAAACGGTCAAATTTAGACTACAGGAGATAGTATGGGAAATAGAAAACCTTTAGTAGGGGGAGCAAAAAAAAGCCTCGTTAACCTTACCACCCCGGAGATCGATGTAATCAGAAATTTCATGGGCGACATTCAGTCTGCCACATCTGGGTACTACGCCGAGTCTCGTCGAGGCGGAGATCTCGGGGTATGGGTGCGCCGATTTCTTAGTGCCACGCAGGCACTTAATGAGATATTGCAGCTGCAGATTAGCAATAAAGGAACCTACAGAGACATACTCGCCACTGGCTCTCATCCGAATTCCGACATTATTGACGCAGTAAAATTCGCCCGAAATGTATCGCAGCACACTCTTCACATAGTTAGACCAAGTGACCACGTTACCCTCGTGGGCGGCCTTCACGGAATGCGGGCGTACGCAGTTTGGGATACCATTCCCTCAGAAATTGTGTCGCAGCTTCGACCCAACACAAGAACCCTTGAATCGACGTATCGAGCACACCTCGAGGGACAAGAGGTCGCGAGCACCATGCTTACCGTTCTAAGATTCTTTGCAGAAGTTAATTCCGCAATTATACATCGTGACGAGAACGGGGAATGGTCCGGATTTCCGCTTCAGGATCAACCTGGCGTCTCACTTCCTCTTCACCCCGAAGAACCTTTGTGCCACGCGGGGCGCGGAGAGTGGCTGAACGGCCGCTTGCCGAACGGAGATTGTCGATTGGTTCTTGGGCAGACGACCGTCGATGGAACAGCCTACTTGTTTGGTCAAACTTTTCTCGGAAAGGCCTCGTTTGCACCGTTCGTAGAGTCCCTTCAGCAGACAAGGGACGACATCTCTCGCGGATTCCAATACTTCACGGGAGACATAGCCTCCCGTTTGAGCACCTTGCCCGAGTGTCGCCATCTCCCCGGGGCGGAAGGGGCCCTCTTTATTGATAAGGACCCCCGCGAGTGGGGGGCGCGCTGCCTAAGCATCGACCTCCGAACGGATTGGGCCGCCCCGGGTATTGAAATAGAAGAGTGGCGAAGAGCGGTTGCCCTAGAAACTAATACCGCCCTGCCGCCAGACACTCGGTATTTAGTCAGGCGTGCGCGACGCCTAAATGCCACCGTTCCCATTGAGTGGAGATCTTTCTAAAATCACCCTGATGACGGATTTGACATTGGATAATCTGGTAGAATCAATTCATAGACCAGCAACCCGCGTCCGACGCCCCCATTGCCCAATCAATCGCAGTGACCTCTTGACTGGGAAAACCATGACGTTCTTCGTGAGCTGGAGCCGGAATAGCGAACGCACCCCGCCCAGGGCACCTCGCGCGTGAGATCGGGCGCATGGTCCCGGGGCGATCGACGATCTCTATCGAGAATGAGTCACCCAGGGCGCGCGCGTCGTCGAGGAACCACACGACGACACCTATGGTCACACCTTCATGGTTGCCGACCCTTACGGCAACCTCATCCGCACCGGCCCCGGCGACTGACCCAGGGTGAGCCCTCACCCGCGGCGGCGAGTTCACGCTCGACGCCACGGGTGAACCGCGCAATCGTCGCCATCGGGCGGAGTAATGTGAGCCGCTGGTAGAACCAGGGCCTAGATTTCGCACACTCCGCTGAATGGCCTGCTCTGCGAAGAGTTCACCGCCTGTCGTGTGAAATCCTCAGTGCATCTCTACAGCCGGGGCCGTGCACGCCCGCGCCGTGACTCTCAACCTCTCCAAGGAGAACTCGGATGGATGTCGACCTGTTGGTGATCGGCTGGGGCAAGGCGGGCAAGACCCTCGCCGGCCTTGCCGCCGCGCAGGGCCAGAGCGTGGCCCTCGTGGAGCGCTCCCCGAAGATGTACGGCGGCACGTGCATCAACATCGGCTGCGTGCCCACCAAGGACCTGGTCGTCTCGGCCGAGCGGCGCCGCCCGGACGAGGACCCGGCGGAGGCCTTCCGTGCGGCGGTCGTCGAGCGGGACGAGCTGATCGGCAAGCTCAACGCCGCCAACCACGCCATGCTCGAGCGCCCCGAGGTCACCCTCGTGGACGGCACCGCCCGCTTCGTGGGCCCGCGCACCGTGGCCGTGGAGACCACCGAGGGCGAGCAGCGCATCACCGGCGCCACCGTGGTCATCGGCACCGAGGGCCGGGTGCCCTGGTGGCCGGCGGACAAGACGACCGTCACGCTGGCCCAGGTGATGTCCCACGTGGCCCTGGACGAGGCAAGGCACGCCGGCCACGCGGACATCCTGTGCGAGCAGATCGACGGGCAGGTCGGCCTGCGCGGACCGGGGAACAACCTGCCCGGCTGGGACGCGGGCCGGTGGGAGGAGTACGTCCAGAGGATCGAGCGGATCGCGGCCGGGCGGCACGGCGCCGAGTGATCCCCTCATCCGCAGCCTGAGTCCCAGAGCGGGACGGGCCGGCCGAGTCCCGGCGCCGCCTGGCTCACCGGAGGATGCAGAACTCGTTGCCCTCGGGGTCCTGCATGACGGCCCAGCCGAGGTCCTCGCGCCGGTCCTCGGCGAGGGTGGCGCCGAGCGCGAGCGCCCGCTCGACCTGCTCGTCCCGCGTGGAGTCCTCCGAGGCGAGGTCCATGTGGGCCCGGTTCTTGACCCGCTTGGCGTCGGGCACCTTGAAGAACAGGATCGTGTAGCCGTCAGGGCTGACCAGGTAGCACTCGTCGGAGCCCGGCTTGTAGCACTCGGGCTCCTGGATCTCCCAGCCCAGGAGTGCGCGCCAGAACTCGGCGACGGCGTACGGGTCCAGGGCGTCCCAGGTGGTGTGGGAGAGGCGAAGAGACATGAGGGGACCTTCCGTGTCTGCGATCAGGCGGTGGGGTGGCCTGGAGGATAGCCCCGCGACTGTGGCCGCGCCCACACCTCCACTACCCTTCGACCCATGCCCCACTCCCCCGCCGAGGCGAACCGCCGCGCCTATGACGACCCGGCCGTCGCCGCCGACTATGACGCAGCGAACCCGGACGGCCCGGACCACGACTTCTTCCGCCGCCTCGCGCAGGAGACCGGCGCCGAACGGATCGTGGACCTCGGCTGCGGCACGGGGCTCCTGACGGTGACGCTCGCGGGAACGGGACGGGCCGTCGTCGGGATCGATCCGGCGGAGGCGATGCTCGAGGTGGCGCGGACGCGCCCCGGCGGAGATGCCGTCCGCTGGGTGCGCGGCACCGCCGAGCTGATCGAGCCGGCCACCGCGGACCTGGTGATCATGAGCGGCAACGTGGCCATGCACCTCGTCGGCGACGACTGGCACGACGCCCTGAGCAGGATCGCCGCCGGCCTGCTCCCCGGTGGCCGCCTCGCCTTCGAGACCCGCAACCCCGCCCTCCGGGCGTGGGAGGACTGGACCAGCGAGCCCACCGAGACCACGACGACGGCCGCTCGCCTCCTCGAATCAGAGGTCACCTCCGCCCCGGACCACCGGGGCGTGGTGGTGCATCGGTGGCGCAGCGAGGACCTCACCACCGGCACCGTGCAGGAGGGCGAGGAGCACCTGCAGTTCCGGAGCCCGGCACAGGTGCGTGCGGACCTGGAGGCCGTGGGGCTGAGCGTGGAGCGGGTCTCCGGCGGCTGGCAGCGGCAGGAGTTCGACGAGGCACGCGACCCGCTGATGGTCGTGGAGGCCGTGCGCGGTGCAGCGAGGCCGACCTGAGGCTGCCGGCGGGGCCCAGAAAATCATCACTCGATCCGTTTTTCATCATGCGAGGAATGATGAGTTTCCGTTCGAGTGATGAGGAATCGCGGTGCGCTGGACGCTGGGCGCGGGACGCAGTGGCGCTCGGCCGATGCGGCGAGGGGCGTCGAAAGTCGGGGGCCGGCGGTGACGACGCGCGACGTTCGGCGGTGCTCCGCGGCTCCAGGGATGTCTAGACTCGGTGACCATGGAGACCACCGACGCCGCCGTGGCACGGCCCGAGCGCGCCGACAGCAAGACGTCGGACGCATCGACGAACGAGCGGGCGCCAGGCACCTCCGCGAAGAAGGACCCCGAGCCCGAGCGCACCGGCCGGCAGCACTGGAGCTACGCCGCGGCAGCCCTCGCCTACCTGGTGGCGCCGTTCGTCATCGGCCTCGCCCTGCCGGCCGCCTCCGCGACCCTCGCCCTGCTGTTCCTGCTGCCCTCCGCCGCGCTGATGCTCGGCCTGGCCGACGGCCTCGTCTTCCGCACCACCTGGGCCTTCCCGATCCTCACGGCGATCCTCTGCCTCATCGGCCTCCTCGTCTACACGAACGACGGCACCTGGATCTACGCACTCGGCGTGCTCGCCCTCACCCGCGTCGGCACCGCCCTCGGCGGCCGCCGCCGGACCAAGGGCTGAGCCGTGGAGGTCTGGACCCTCGACCACCCCGTGCACGGCTTCCTCGAGCTGCGCCAGGGCTTCGACGCCGAGTTCCTCGCCGAGGACCCGGACTGGCCGCCCCCGACGTCCGCCGGGCAGGACGCCCGGCCGGACGCGGCCGCGCAGACCGGCACCCACTCCCCCGGCGAGGCCACACCCGAGGCGGGCCGCCACGACGAGGCGAGGGGGCCGTCGTCGGGAAGCGGGGCACGGAAGGCCCACGGCGAGCGCGCACCCCTGGGCGCCTCCTACGCCCGACGTGTGCGGGCACGGCTGAAGAACCCGCCGCTGCGGCTGCAGATGCGGGTCGACGGCGAGGTCACCGGTCGCTACCCGCGCACCGGCGTGGACGAGATCCGGCTGGTCAACCGGCGCACGGACGAGGACGGCTGGTCGGAGTTCGGCTCCGACGCCGGGTCGAGCCAGCGGAGGCTCAAGATCCAGTCGAGCATGCTGGACGACCTCCTCTCGGTGCAGCTGCGCGAGGGCTCCTCCGTGGTGGAGTTCGACCCGCCGGCCGGCTCACGCGGGGCGAAGCGGCAGGCCGCCATGGAATCCAGCAGCGTGAAGCGGATCCTGTATCCGTTGATGGGCGGGTTCGGGAAGGCGGGCCTGGCGGTGTTCTTCCTGCTGGTGTTCCCGCTGCTGGCGCGCCTGCTGCCGGACTGGGACGTGGACCTGCCCGAGGTCCGCCTGCCGCAGATCCACCTGCCGGTGCTGAGACTGCCCGAATGGGACATCGACTTCCCGCCGCTGCCCGGATGGCTCGTGACGATCCTCGAGTACGACCAGGTGTGGAAGCCGGTCCTGATCGGCCTGGTGATCGGCGTGATCGCGGTCCGGAACCACCGGAAGTCCCAGCGGCAGAAGGCCGAGTGGGCGGCGAAGAAGCCAGCGGCGGACGAGCGGATGCAGCCGGAGGAGGCCGACGAGGAAGGGGTCGAGGAGGAGGCGTCCACGCCCGTAGGCTCGGCCCCATGACCGCGCAGATCTCCCTCCGGCCCCTCCGCGTGGACGACGCGGCCGAGATGGCCCGCGGGCGAGGCGGTCGGCTACGTCCAGGCCACCGTCCCCCAGGACGGCGGTCCGGCGGAGATCGCCTGGGTGGTCGGCGCACCCTGGCAGAGCCGTGGCTTCGCGACGGCGGCCACCCGCCTCCGCCTGGAGCGTCTCGCCGGTCTGGGCGTGGGTGGGGTGATCGCGCACATCCACCCGGAGCATGCCGCGTCGAACGCGGTCGCCCGGCGATGTGGGCTGCGGCCGACCGACGAGGTGGTCGACGGAGAGGTGCGCTGGACGGGCAACGTCCGGCACGGATGATCCCTGAAGCCTTCGATCCGATCCGGAGCGCGGCGCGCAGTCTCCGGATCGGATCGAGGGCACTGTTCTCGCCTCCCGCCGGTACCGTGAGCGGCATGGGGATCCTCTTCGGCGGCGCGGCCGCGCAGGACGCGGACTATCGCGCACGCTGGAGCGCACATGCCGAGACCTCGGACGAGCGGGAGCTCGTGTGGGCCGTGCTGGGCGACTCGGCGGCCGTCGGCGTGGGCGCCGAGACGTGGGAGGACACCTACGTGGCCCAGGTGGCCGACCGGGTGGCGAAGGAGACCGGGCGGCCGGTCCGCGTGGTGAACCTCGCCGTGTCCGGCGCGAAGGCCCAGCACGTCCTCGAGACCCAGGTGCCGCGGCTCGAGGAACTGCTGGCCGGCGGGACCCGCATGGACGCGGTGACGTGCGTGGTCGGCGGCAACGACGTCACCTGGACGCTCCCCTTCAGGGTCAAGAACTTCGCCGAGCCGCTCGAGGAGATCGCGACCCGACTGCCCGCCGGCTCGACCCTCGGGCTGGTGCCCAGCTTCCGCATCTGGCCGTTCGAGCAGCGGGTGCGGGCGGCGAATGTGGCCGCGCGGGAGGTCGCGGCACGGCATGGACTGGGCGTCGCGGACGTCTACACCGCCACCCTTCGCCGCGGGCTGCGACACCAGCTGGCGCACCTGGCCCGGGACCGCTTCCACCCCAACGGCCGCGGCTACTTCGACTGGGCCTCCGCTGTCTGCCCGGAGGTGCTGCGCCAGGTGCGCGAGGCGCGCTGAGCGCCCGGTGAGCGGCGGACGAAGGCGAGCGGCCGTCGTCGGGAAGCAGCGGGGCATCCCCGTGTCGCGAGCAAAAGCGCTGGGGGCTGGAAGGGGCCCGGACGGGGCGGTCCGCAGACACAGTCACGCCGGGGCCGCGTCCCCACGACACGGCCCCGGCGCTCTCTGCGGCTCCAGCGGACGTCCCCACGACGTCCGGCTGGAATCCCCCCGGGCAGCCATCCCCACAACGGCCCGCCAGAGGGAGTCTGGTCACCGGCGGCGCGTGAACCCCGCTCCGCCGGATCCTGTTCAGTGACGGTCAGTGATCGTGACCGTGGTCCTCCTCGGCACCGTGGTCATGGTCGTGATCGTGGTCATGGTCCGAGTGGTCGTGGCCGTCCTCGGAGTGGTCATGACCCTCGTCCTCGCCGCGGTCGTGACCCTCGTGGTCACCGTGGTCGTCGTCCTCGGAGTGGGCCGGGGCCTCCGGCTCGCCGGTCACGACGGCCATCTCGGTCGCCGGGCCGTCGAGCTCGAACTCGTTGACCTTCTCGCCCTTCACCAGGTCGATCACCACGAGCTTGTTGTTCTCGGCGTCGGTCACGTAGGCGAGGTCACCGGCGGTCTTGAGGATCGGACCCGGCTCCTGCCACTCGTCCTTCTCCTTCCACGCACCGATGGCCTCGATGTCCTTGACGACCTCGCCGGACTCCTCGTCGATGACCTTGACCTTGCCGTCATAGGTCAGGACGACGCCCTCGCCCTCCGGGCCGCGGGCCAGGGAGCGGAACCAGTAGGACGAGCCCAGGTCCACGACCTTCATCTCATCGGTCTCGGTGTCGATCAGCGCGATCTTCGTGGTGCGCTCGACGGCCTCCTTCGGCTCCTTCTCCACCTTGTAGTCGCCCAGGACCACGGAGGAGTCCGCGGAGCCGGCGAGGTTGCCGGAGCGCTGGTAGTCCAGGCCCGGATCGACCTTGTGGAACTCGCCGCCGCGGTAGACCACCGGGCCGTTCTCGCAGCCGAGCGCCACCACGTCCTGGCCGTCCTGCGGCTGGGCCGCAGCCTCGCCGTGCACGCCCGGGCAGTCCTCGGTCTTGGCGATCTCCTTGCCCTGGCGGTCCACGACCTTCACGGTGTGGCGCCCGTCCTCGGTGCCCTCGGTGGTCAGGACGCTGCCGTCCATCAGCTCCAGGGCCACGCCGTGGTGGGCGCCGTCGGTCGTCAGGTCCTCGGTCACCGGGAGCAGGTCCGGGGTGGCCTTGTCCAGGTCATCGGAGACGAAGGTGCCGATGGAGCCCGTGCCGTCCGCGAAGAGGGTGGTCTTGCCGTGGTGCATCACCACGTGACCGGCGTGCTCGCCCGGGAACACGACGCCGGTCATGCCCGGCGCGGACTCGTAGTGGTGGAAGTGGTCGCCGTGGATCTGGGACTTGATGCCGGCGGAGAACACCTCCCAGCCCTTGTCCGTGATCACCATGACGTCCTTGCCGTTGCCGGCGTTGGACAGGCGCTTGAAGCCGGCCAGCTCCTGCTCCTTGAGGACCTCGCCGGTCTCCGCGTCCAGCAGGGTCAGGCCCATCTCGTCCGAGAGGAGCACGCGCGGGGTCACCCCGGAGACCTCCGTGGTCTCGGTCGGGTCCACCCAGTCCTCCTGGCCCACGGACGAGGCGACAGCACCGGCCTCGTCGCCCTGCTCCGCGCCTCCGCCGTCCTTCGACCCCTCCGGCTCCTCGCCGTCCTTCGTTCCCGCAGCGTCCTGCGCGGCGGACTGTCCGGTGGAGCCGGAGGCGGAGGCGCCCGCCTGGTCGCCCTTGGCCGCGGCGTCGCCGTCACCGGCGCACGCGGACAGGGCCAGGGCGGCGGCGGCCAGCGTGGCGGCCAGGGCGGAGAAGGACTTCAGGCGGCGCGCCGGGGCGAGCACGGCGGCGGACAGGGCAGCGGTGTACGAGTTCTCGATCATGAGGCCCAACTGTAAACGCTAATGCTTACCATTCGCAATACGCACGGCAGGAGGCGCCCCGACGGCGGAGTAGCGTGGAGAAGTCAGGGTGAGCGGCCGTCGTCGTGAAGCCCCCACCGATGCGGGCCGCCGGCCCGCCCGAGACCGAGGAGCACCGCCGATGACACCGCCGCAGGGATGGGGCCCCGCACTGACCGAGTCGCTGGGGATCGAGCTGTGGCGGATCCCGCTGGTCGTGCTCACCGCGGTGGTCGTCTACCTGGCCTTCCTCCTGCTGCTGCGCGTGTTCGGCGCGCGCCTGCTCACCGGCCTGTCCGCGTTCGACACGGTGGTCATCATCATGTTCGGCGCGGTCGCCGGACGCGTGATCCTCGGCCACCCGCCCACACTCGCCACCGGGCTGATCGGCCTGCTGACCCTCGTCCTGCTCGAGGTGGTCTTCGGCGCGCTCACGGCCACCGCCCGCGGGCAGCGGGTCTTCACCGGGCGCGCCCGCGTGATCGTGGCGCACGGGCGGGTGCTCGAGACCGCCCGCCGCAGGGCCCACGTCAACCGGCCGGAGCTGCACGCCGCCCTGCGCCGCGCCGGCGTGACGTCGATGGACCAGGTCGCCTGCGTGGTCATGGAGGCCAGCGGGCACCTGTCCGTGATGCGTGCGGGCCAGCCGATCGACCCGGAGCTGCTGGACGGCGTCGTCGGGGCGGACGAGGTGCTGCGCCCGGACTGAGCACCCTCCGGACACGGCGAAGGGGCCGCCTCCCTCAGGGGAGGCGGCCCCATCGTGCCTGCAGCGGCGGCGAAGCCGGGCGCCGGACCGGTCGGCTCAGACGCGCTCGAAGCGCACGCCCGGGTGGGACTGTTCGAGCTCCTCCCAGGTGATGCCGTGCAGCTCGCGGACCTTCACCACGCCGGAGTCGTCCAGCAGGAAGACGCCACGGTCCGCATAGATCCGGGACACGCAGCCCACGCCGGTGAGCGGGAACGTGCACTCGGCGAGGAGCTTGGGCTGCCCCTTCTTGGTGAACAGGTCCATCATCACGTAGGTGTCCTTCGCGCCGATCGCGAGGTCCATGGCGCCGCCGACGGCCGGGATGGCACCTTCCTTGCCGGTGGACCAGTTCGCGAGGTCGCCGGTGGCGGAGACCTGATAGGCGCCGAGGACGCAGACGTCCAGGTGGCCGCCGCGCATCATGGCGAAGGAGTCGGCGTGGTGGAAGTAGGCGGCGCCGGGCAGCTCGGTCACGGGGATCTTGCCGGCGTTGATGAGGTCCGGGTCGATGTCCTCGCCGCGGGCCTGCGGGCCGAAGCCGAGCATGCCGTTCTCCGTGTGGAGGGTGACGTGCTTCTCGTCCTCCAGGTAGTCGGAGACGGTGGTCGGCTGGCCGATGCCGAGGTTCACGTAGGAGCCCGGCGCGATGTCCTCCGCGATGGTCTTGGCCAGCTGCTGCTGGTCCAGCGGGGTGTCGGTCTGGATGAACTCGCTCATGGGTGGACTCCTTCAGTTATTCCCGACGGCGGCGCTCGCCCGCCGCTGCATCTCACCGGACACCGTGGGCACCTGGACGACGACATCCGTGTAGATGCCCGGGGTGACGACGACCTCCGGGTCCAGCGGGGTCTCGAGGACCTCGTCCACCTGGACGATCGACTGCTTCGCGGCGGCGGCCATGATGGGGCCGAAGTTGCGGGCGGTCTTGCGGTAGACGAGGTTGCCCCACGGGTCCGCGGCGTAGGCCTTGATGAGGGCGACGTCCCCGTGGATGGGCGACTCCAGCACGTAGTGCTTCCCGTCGATCTCGCGGACCTCCTTGCCCTCGGCCAGCTGGGTGGCGTAGCCGGTGGGCGTGAAGAAGCCGCCGATGCCGGCGCCGGCGGCGCGGATGCGCTCGGCGAGGTTGCCCTGCGGGACGAGCTCGAGCTCGATCTCCCCGGCCCGGTAGGCCTCGTCGAAGTGCCAGGAGTCGGACTGGCGCGGGAACGAGCAGATGATCTTGGCCACGCGCCGCTCCTTGATCAGCAGCGCGAGGCCGGCGTCGGCCTGGCCGGCGTTGCCGAAGCCGCCAATCAGCACGGTGGCGCCGTCGGTGATCTCGGAGACGGCCTCCGCGGCCGTGTCCACGAAGCGGGTCATGGGAGGGTCCTTCGTCTCTCGCCGGCGGCGGCCGGCGGTGCAGGTGAGGGGTGACGACGACGGACGGGGCCGTCGTCGTTGACTCTCACCGTAGGCGGGGGCGGGCGATGGGCAAACAGATGTTTGCAGAGCGCACACACGGCGTAGGGTGGGAGCCATGGAGAGCACCGCACCCCACCGGAACGAGTTCGTGCAGGCCCTGGCGACGGGCCTGGGCGTGCTGCGCGCGTTCACGCCCGAGCGGCCGGCGCTGACGCTCACGGACGCGGCCGAGGCGGCGGGGATCTCGCGGGCCTCGGCCCGGCGGATGCTGCTGACCCTGGTGCACCTGGGCTACGCGGTGCAGGCGGGGCGGACGTTCGAGCTGACCCCGAAGGTGTTGGAGCTCGGGCACGGCTACTGGACGGGACGGAGCCGCTCCGAGGTGCTGCGGCCGGTGCTCACGCGGGCCTCGCAGCGGCTGGGGCAGTCCTGCTCGGCCGGCATCCTGGACGGCGCCCACCTGATGTACATCGCCCGGGTGCACACGGAGCGGATCCTGCGCGTGAACCTGGACGTGGGCACGCGACTGCCGGCCTTCAATACGTCGATGGGGCGGGTGCTGCTGGCCGGACTCGAGGACGCGGCCGTGCGGCGGGTGTTGGAGGGCTCCCCGCGGACGCCGCGCACCGAGCTGACCCGGACCGGGCTGGACGAGCTGCTGGGCGAGGTCGCGCGGGTCCGGGAGCAGGGGTACGCGGTGGTGGCCGGCGAACTGGACCGGAACCTGGCCTCCGTGGCCGTGCCGGTGCGGGACCAGGACGGCCGCGTGGCCGTCGCGCTGAACACGGCGCTGTCCACCGCGCCCGGGCAGCTGGGCGCCGAGTTCTCCGCCGAGGCGCTCGAGGCCGCCGTGGCCGAGGCCGTCCCGGTGTTGCAGGAGGCGGCGCAGGACGCCGAGGCCGCCCTGGCCCTGGCGCACTGAGGCCGAGGCCGCCGACCCCGCGCCCCGCTCAGCGCAGGAAGTCCTCCGCGGAGTCGTCGAACGCACCCATCCACGGGGTGTGGTGCGCCACGGCCATGGTCCCGGTCACGGTCGACCGGTGCTGCCGGTCGCGGAAGGTCCGCACGTCCTCGATCCGGGCGTCGCGCATCTGCAGGAACGTCTCCGCCACGGCCTCCACGTCCACCGCGGGGCAGTCGGTGTGGGAGGACAGGTCCTGGATGTAGGCGCCCTGCCAGGCCAGCGCGGCCGGCGGGCCGTCGATCTGCGTCATCCGCGTGAACCAGGCGTCCATGTCCGCCTGTCGCTCCTCCGCGTCCGGCACCTCCACCCGGCCGAGCAGCACGTCCCGCGCGAAGTACGCCTGCGCCTCCAGCAGGGTCAGGGTGAACAGCTGCTGGGACGCGCCCACGTAGAGCACGTCCGGGTCCGCATGCCAGACCACGCCCTTCCACAGCCCGATCGGGCAGAGCAGGTTCGGCCCGCCCAGCGCCAGCTCCTTCGGCAGGAACGGGTAGTGGTGCAGATACCCCGTGCAGAGCAGGATCATGTCGAACTCTGCGCTGGTGCCGCCGTCGAAGGTCACCAGGTTCCCCTCGATCCGCTGCACGGCGGGCTGCTCGTCCATGCCCTGAGGCCAGGCCACGCCCTGCGGCTGCTTCCGGTAGGCGGTGGTCACGTGCTGCGCGCCGGCGCGGTGCAGCTGCAGCGCCAGGTCCTGCCCGGAGTAGCTCGAGCCCACCACGAGCACCCGCTTGCCCACATACCCTTCCGGGGAGCGGTAGTCCGAGGAGTGCTGCACCTGCCCGCGGAAGGACTCGATGCCCGGCAGCTGCGGTACGTGCGGGGTGTGGAAGTGGCCCGAGGCCACCACGATCCGGTCGAACTCCTCGACCACCGTCTCCCCGCTGACGAGGTCCTGCGCAGTCAGACGGAAGCGGCCGTCGTCGTGCTTCTCCACCCAGCGGACCGCGGTGCCGAAGCGGATCTGCCCGCGGACGTCCACGTCCTGCATGTGGGCGCGGATGTACTCGGACATCACCTCGCGCGGCAGGTAGGAGGGCACAGGGCGGCCGAAGTGCCGGTCGAACGGGTAGTCCGGGAACTCCATGCACTCCTTGGGCCCGTTGATCCACAGGTCCCGGTACATGGAGGAGTGCACGGGCTCGCCGTACTTGTCCGCGCCGGTGCGCCAGTCCAGGTTCCACTGGCCGCCCCAGTCGTCCTGCCGTTCGAAGGCGACGACCTCGGGGACCTCCGTGCCAGCCTTCTCAGCCAGTGAGAACGCCCGCAGCAGGGCCATGCCGGACGGGCCGGCGCCGATCAGTCCAATGCGCTCGCGCGATGCCATGGGGCGTGCTCCTGAATCTCGGGGACGGGGTGAGGCCGGTGCACGGCCTCCTCCCATCCTGCCCGACGACGGCCGCCCGCCTCCTCCTGCGGACGCGGGCAGATCCGCCCCCGCACACGTGGGATCAACTCGTTCATGGTCTCCACTGAATCGCCCCGGGTCTGGTGGAGGCTCTGATTCAACGGAAGGATGCAGAGCATGCCAGCACCACGGAAGTACCCCGACGAGCTCCGCGAACGCGCCACGCGGATGACCATCGAAGCCCGCCAAGACCCCGCCACGAGGACCGGAGCATTCCGCCGCGTAGGAGAACAGCTCGGGATCAATCCCGAGACGCTGCGGAACTGGGTGCGCCAAGCCGAGATCGACGGTGGCCACCGCCCCGGGATCACGACCAGCGAGGCCTCTCGTGTGGCCGAGCTGGAGAAGGAGAACCGTGAGCTGCGGCGGGCCAACGCGATCCTGCGCTCGGCATCGGCTTTCTTCGCGGCGGATGCTCGAGACGCCCACAGCGCTGATCGTGGACTACATCGACGACCACAAGGACGAATTCGGTGTCGAGCCGATCTGCGCCACACTCTCCGCAGCGGGCACGCAGATCGCACCGAGCACGTACTACGCCGCGAAGACACGTCCTGTCTCGGCCCGCCGTCTGCGCGATGAGCAGCTGCTCGCTGAGATCCGCCGGGTGCACGAGGCCAACTACGGGGTCTACGGGGCCCGGAAGGTCCACGCGCAACTGCGCCGCGAGGGCATCCAAGTTGCCCGATGCACGGTCGAGCGGCTCATGCGTGCCGCAGGGCTGCGCGGTATCAGCCGCGCGAAGGGTCCTCGCACGACAGTCCCGGGCCGGGGACCGGATTCTCGCGAGGATTTGGTGCAGCGAGACTTCACCGCGGTGGCTCCGAACCAGCTGTGGGTCGCTGACATCACCTACTGCCGCACTTTCAGCGGATGGGTGTACGCCGCGTTCATCATCGACGTGTTCTCCCGCCGGGTGCTGGGCTGGCAGCTGTCGAAGTCGCTGCGCACGGACCTGGCCCTGGACGCGTTGGAGATGGCGTTCTGGACGCGTCAGCGCGCAGGCCAGGACGTGGCCGGGCTACGGCACCACAGTGATAGAGGAGCCCAGTACGTCGCGGTGCGCTACACCCAGCGGCTGGCCGAGGCCGGTGCAGTCGCCTCGGTCGGCTCGACGGGGGATTCTTACGATAATGCCCTCGCCGAGGCGTTCAACTCCCTGTTCAAGGCGGAGCTGATCCGGAACAGGGGCCCGTTCAAGTCCATCGAGGACTTAGAGATCGCGGTCGCGGAGTACATCGACTGGTTCAACCATCGTCGTGTGCACGGCGAGATCGGGCTGGTCCCTCCGGTCGAGTTCGAGGACGTCTACCATCATGAGAACCCCGTGCCGGCGCCTGCCGGGGCGGCACTTGCGAGCCTCTAACAATCCCGGGGCGATTCATTTAGCAACACGCCCTACGCCGACCACCTCGAGCAGCACGGCCTGGAGTCCGGCGAGGAGATCACCGGGGAGGCGTGGGGCGAGGGCGGCGCCGAGGTGACCGTGCAGAGCCGCGAGGGCACGTCCTACTGGACCCGGCTGATCTGCGCGCCGGGCACCCCCGTGACGCTCGAGGACAGCCTGGGTGCGACGCTCGAGTCCGACACGTGCGAGACCGGCCTGGGCACCGAAGGCGACGGCGAGGAGCTGACCTTCAGGGCCACCACACCGGACGGGAAGCCGATCCGACTGGTCGTGGTGGAGGCGACGGACATGGAGTCGCCCTCGCCCTGAGCCGGGGGAACCGCCTCCCGTTTCACAAGCGAAAGCGTCTGGAGACGGGCAGGGCCGCCTCCCGTTTCCCGAGCGAAAATGCCAGAGGACGGCTCAGTCGTCGGCGCCGAGGAGCTCGCGGATGTCGTCCGCGGTCAGGGAGTCGGTGAAGGCGCCGGCGCCGGAGTCGTCGGCCTCGTCCATGAGCGCCCCGAACAGCTCGGCCTTGCGGCGCTGCATGTCCAGGACCTTCTCCTCGATCGTCCCCTCGGACACCATCCGGTAGACCAT
Organism: Micrococcus sp. FDAARGOS_333; assembly: GCF_002206575.2. Taxonomy (NCBI): domain Bacteria; kingdom Bacillati; phylum Actinomycetota; class Actinomycetes; order Micrococcales; family Micrococcaceae; genus Micrococcus; species Micrococcus sp. FDAARGOS_333. Next base: position 67,615 of record NZ_NJFJ02000001.1, read on the forward strand.
CACGGTCCGGTCCTGCCCGATGCGGTGCGCGCGGTCCACGGCCTGCGCCTCGGCGGCCGGGTTCCACCACGGGTCCATGAGGAACACGTAGTCCGCCTCGGTGAGGGTCAGGCCGAAGCCGCCGGCCTTCAGGGAGATCAGGAACACGGGGGCGTCGCCCTCGCGGAAGCCCTGGATCACCTCGGCGCGGCGGCGTGTGGAGCCGTCCAGGTAGGCGTAGTCCACGCCTAGGTGGTCCAGCTCCTCGCCCACGGTCTTGAGGAAGGTCGTGAACTGGCTGAACACGATCACGCGGTGCCCCTCGCCGAGCACCTCGGTCAGGTCGTCCAGGAACCGCTCCATCTTGGAGCTGGGCACGGATGCGTACTGGTCGTCCACGATCGACGGCGCCAGCGCCAGCATGCGCAGCAGTGTCAGGGACTTGAAGATGGTGAAGCGGTTGCCGTCCACGTCGTCCAGCAGGCCCAGGACCTTCCGGCGCTCGCGCTGCAGCACCCGGTCGTAGAGCTTGCGGTGCGCGGCCTCCAGCTCCACGGAGAGCACCTGCTCCTGCTTCGGCGGCAGGTCCTTGGCCACGAGCTCCTTGGCGCGGCGCAGCATGAACGGGCGCAGGCGCCGGCGCAGCCGCTCGATCCGCTCCGGGTGCTCGCCGCCCTCGATGGGGTTGATGTACTCCTCGCGGAACAGCCGGTGGCTGGGGAACAGCCCGGACACCGCCACGTCCAGCAGGGCCCAGAGGTCCGCCAGGGAGTTCTCCATGGGCGTGCCGGTGATGGCCAGGCGGAACGGGGCGCGCACGTCCCGGGCCACCTGGTGCACCTTGGCGGTGCGGTTCTTGATGAACTGCGCCTCGTCCAGGACCATGCCGGCCCACTGGCGGGCGTGGTACTCCTTCGCGTCGATGCGCAGCAGCGTGTAGCTGGTGACCACCACGTCCGCGCCGGCCACCTCCTCCTCCAGGGGCGTGCGACGCTTGCGGGAGGTCTGGTCCACCACCCGCACGTCCAGTCCCGGGGCGAACTTGGCCGCCTCCGCGGCCCACACCGAGACCACCGACGACGGCGCCACCACCAGGAACGGCTCCTCGCCGACCACCGGGGCCGGGTCGGCCACCGCGCCGGTCGCCTCCGCCACGGCGGGCGCCGCAGGGGCCGCCTCGCCGGCGGACGCGCCGTCCGTCTCGCCGCCCGCCGCCGTCAGCGCCTCGCCCGCGGCGATCCGCCTCTCCTTGGCATGGCAGAGCAGGGCGAGGGTCTGGACCGTCTTGCCCAGGCCCATGTCGTCGGCCAGGATGCCGCCGAGGCCGAGCTCGTACAGGAACGCGAGCCAGCGGAAGCCCTCGCGCTGATAGGGGCGCAGGTCCGCCCGCAGCCCGGCGGGGACCTCCGGGTCCGGCAGCCTGTCCACCGCGGCGAGCCGGCCCATGGCGGCCGTCCAGGCGGGGTCCTCCTGCACCTCGTCCGCCAGGTCCTTGAGGTCCTCCCAGAAGGCCACCTGATGCTTGGAGACCTGCTGGCTCTCCGGCGTCCACTCCTGCAGGGTGGCCGCCTCGGAGAGCAGCGCCCGGAGCTTCTCGAACGCCGGGTGGTCCAGGGACAGGTAGGACCCGTCCATGAGGATCAGCGTGGTCTTCCCGTGCACCAGCGCGGTGAACAGCTCCGCGAACGGCAGCACGTGGCCATCCACGGAGACCTGCACACCCAGGTCGAACCAGTCGTTCTGCGTGGCCTTCGTGCCCACCTCGATCCGGGGCACCGCGGTGAGCTCGCGGTAGTCCGGGCGCTCGCCGGTGACGTCCACCCGGACGTTCTCCAGGGCGGCCAGCTGCGGCAGGACCGTCTCGGAGAAGCGGGCCGCGGCCACGCCCTCCAGGCTCTGGCGGGCGGTGCGGCCGGCGCGCGGCCAGACCTCGGCGGCACGGGCGGCCACCCGCTGCTCGTGCGCGGCGTCGCGCAGGGCGTCCCTGGAGCCCACCTCCACCTGGCGCGGCGGATCGAAGTAGAGCCAGGACCAGTACAGCTCCACCTGGTGGTCCGGCTGGAAGTCCGCCTGCAGGCGCAGCGTCGGCGGCTCGAACTCCGGCAGGTCCACGGAGCCGTCCGTGGAGGCCACCTCGAGCTGGCTCTTCAGGCGCGGGTAGACCCGCTCCAGGAAGTCCGCGCGGTCGGACTGCGGGACGGTGAGCGACTCCTCGGACTCCAGCAGGTGCTGCACGGGCTCGGCCAGGGCCTGCGCGGCCGGCACGAGGTGCACCGCGAAGCCCCCGTCCGTCTCGCGGACCCGGTAGAAGCCGATGCGCCCCACCGGGTGCGCGTCGGAGGCGTCTGCCTCCTCGTCGGCGGCGGTGAGCAGCCGCGGGGACACCGCGAGCTCTCCGCCGCCGGCCTCCCGGACGTCCAGGCCCACGTGGACCGGTTCCTCCAGCACCACCTCGGCCAGGGACCCCTGGGCCACGAGCTCCACCCCGGACCGCTCGGCCTCCTCCAGGAGCTGCCAGATCCGGGGCGAGTCGAAGTTGTTGAGCATGATCCACGCGTCCGTGGGATACGTGTCCTCGGCCATGAGCTGGCGGTAGACCAGGCGCAGCGCCCGCTCGTGGGCGGGGTCGAACTCGGCGCGCGGGTACTGGAACTGCTTCCACGTCAGCCCGCCCTTGATCCATGTGCCCTTCGCGCCCCTCTTCAGCGGGCGCAGCAGCACGAACAGGCCGCGGCCGGCCCGCAGCCGGTCCTCGCCGGCACCGGCCGGACCCCACTGCTGGTACATGGAGCGGGAGGACTCGGCCACCAGCTCCACGCCGATCGCCAGCGGCGCCTGCGGCGTGCGCACGGACGAGGTCTGCAGGCCGGCCAGCGGCTCCATGATCCGGCGCCAGTCCGTGGCGGGGGTGCGCGGCGCACCCGGGCCGGCCGGGCCGTCGTCGTCCCCTCCGGTCCCCCGGGCACCCGAGGTGCCGGAGCGGGCGGCGAGCTCCTCGCCGGTGGTGATCATCGCCGCCAGGTCCGCCTTCGCCCGTCCCAGCGCGTCGTCGGAGCGCAGGCGGACCGCGCGGTAGCAGACGGCGGCCACGTGCTTGCAGTCCGTGCCCACGGGGCAGGTGCACTCGCCGTGGACCGGCTCCCACTCCATCTCCAGCGGGTCGGTGCCCTCGGGCTGGAGGTTCGCGGCGACCGTCGGCTGCAGGCGCACGCGCACCCGGTACGGGCGGGGGACGGAGCCGGCGACCTGGGCGGTGAGCAGCCCGGTCTCCACGTCGAAGCCCACCCGGCCCACCCGGCTGGTGCTCGCGTACTGGAAGCCGCGGGAGGCGGACGTGGCCCCCACCACGGCGCGGATCGCGTCCGTGTCGATGCGAGGCGTGCGGGAACTCGACGAGTCGGAGGCCATTGGACCATGGTCTCACGGCACACCCGGCACGGTCACAGCGGTGTGGACGCGTCCCACCCCTGCCCCACCGCACCGGGGAGGCCCTAGCGTGGGCGCATGACCTCCGCCTCGCCCCTCCAGCTGGACCTGCCCGCCGGCCGCGGCCGGCGCGTGCTCGTCACCGGCGCCTCCGGCTACGTGGGAGGACGGCTGGTGCCCGAGCTGCTCGCCGCCGGGTTCACCGTGCGCGCCGCCGCCCGCCACACCGACGCCCTCGCCGAGCGGCCCTGGGGCCCGGACGTGGAGATCGTCCGCTGCGACCTCTCCGAGCCGGAGGACGTCCGCGCCGCCATGGAGGGCGTCCACACGGTGCTCTACCTCGTCCACTCGATGGGCGGCGGCGGTGACTTCGTGGAGCGCGAGCAGGCCGTCGCGGACACCGTGGCCACCGCCGCGGAGGCCGCCGGCGTGGCCCAGCTGGTCTACCTCTCCGGTCTGCACCCGGACCGGCCCGTGGAGGAGCTCTCGGACCACATGCGCTCCCGCGAGCTCGTGGCCCGCCGCCTCGAGGAGTCCTCCGTCCCCACCCTGACGTTCGAGGCCGGCATCGTGATCGGCTCCGGCTCGACCAGCTTCGAGATGATCCGCCACCTCACCGAGCGGCTGCCCGTCATGCCCGGCCCCTCCTGGCTGGGGAACCGGGTGGAGCCGATCGCGATCCGGGACGTGCTGCACTACCTCGTCCACGCGTGCGACCTCGAGGCCCCGGTGCAGGCCCGCGGGCAGATCGGCTGCGGCACCCCGCAGAGCTTCGCCTCCATGCTCACGGACTACGCGGAGGTCGCCGGGCTCGGCCGCCGCCGCGTGATCGCCCTCCCGCTGCCCGCGATGCACCTGTCCGGCCTCTGGATCGGCCTGGTCACCCCCATCCCGATCGGCGTGGCCCTGCCGCTGGCCGCCTCCCTCGCCGAGGACGCCGTCACGGACGACCACGCCGTGGCCGAGATCGTCCCGGTCCCCGCCGGGGGCCTGACCTCCTACCGGGAGGCGGTCCGCCGTGCGCTGGAGCGGCAGCAGGAGGGTCCGCTCGAGGTCACCTGGGACGCGGACCAGAGCGTCGGCCGGGACCCGGCCGCTCCCCTGCCCGCGGACCCGGACTGGGCCGGGTCCACCGTCTACACGGACGAGCGGGAGAAGGAGACCGAGCTCTCCCCCGAGCGGCTCTGGCCGGTGATCGAGTCCATCGGCGGCCCGAACGGCTGGTACTCGACCCCGTTCCTGTGGCGGATGCGCGGCTGGATGGACAAGCTGATCGGCGGCCCGGGCCTGGCCCGCGGCCGCCGGGACCCCGAGCACCTGCGCCTGGGCGACCACGTCGACTGGTGGCGCGTCGAGTCCCTCGACCGCGGCCGCCTGCTCACCCTGCGCGCCGAGATGCGTGCCGGCGGCCGGGCCTGGCTGCAGCTGGGCGTGGAGCGCACCGCGGACGGGTGCATCTACCGCCAGCGCGCCGTGTTCATGCCCTCCGGGCTGCTCGGCCGCGCCTACTGGACGGCCATCCTGCCCTTCCACGCCCTCGTGTTCCCGTCCATGGCGGAGAACATCGTGGCGGAGGCACGACGACGGCCGCTCCCCTCAGACTGACCCCGCGCCTCCGGCGCGGGCCGGGTCCGGACAGCCGAAGGGCCCGGCCTCTCCGTCAGCGGAGCGGCCGGGCCCTTCGTGTGTGTCAGTGCGGGTCGGCTCAGGCGCCGGCCTCGGCCTGGGCGTCCTCGAGGGTGGTGGACGGGTCCACGATCTGACCCTCCCAGCCGTCGGCGAGCGCGTACACGAGGCAGTGCTGGGAGCCGTCGGCGGAGTTGCGCAGCTCGGTGGCGGAGACGGTCACGTCGGTCTGCTCACCGGCCTCGGCACCGGCGGCACGGCACACGGACTCGGTGTCCGTGGTGTCGTCCTCGCCCTTCTCCGGCACGGCCCAGAGGTACTCGGCGTTGTGCTCGTCCTCGCAGTCGACCTTCTCGAAGGTGCCCACGTCGCGGGCGCCCGGCTCGTTGGTCAGGCAGTCGCCGGCGGAGAAGGAGACCTCCTCGGCCTCCGGGGCCTCGGTGTCCTCGCCCTCGGACTGCTCGCCCTCGGTGGCGGTGGACTCGTTCTGCTCGGCGGTGGCCTGCTCGGTGGCCGACTGGTCGGCGGTGTCCTGCTCGGCGTCCTGGGACTCGCCGGCGCAGGCGGTCAGGGCGAGCAGGGCGGCGGCGCCGAGGGCGGCGACGCGGGAGGAACGGGCGATGCGGTTCATGTGTGCTCTCTTCTCTTCGTCTCTTCGTCGTGTATCTGCGGCTTTCGCGTTCGCACAGCGCGGCTCGGCCGGATCCCCTCCGGCGGCGCGCGGCCCGGGAATCCCGACCCGGGGGCGAATGGCCACTGTACGCCGGATGTGACGCCTGCCCAATGCCGAGGTGAGATGGGTCACCACCAGCGGGGCGTGCGGGTCATCCTGCCCGCCGACCCAGCCGCCGCACCCACCTCTGCCCCGGGGAGAGGACGGCCCAGTTCCTGCGGAGGGTGGCCACGGCCATCCGCAGCTGCCGGCGGCGCGCTGCGGCCGAGGTGAACCCCCGCCCCGAGGCCCCCATCCGCAGCGTCGGCACGTGCACCACGGGATGCCGCCCGCTCAGCGCGAGGCAGAAGGACAGGTCCAGGTCGTCATGGACCAGGGGGTCCACCCGCTCGACCTGCTCCCGCACGTCCCTCCAGGCCGCGGCACGCAGTCCGAAGTTGGAACCCCAGAGGGGGACGGACGCCGCCGCGGCACCGGCGCACCACCGATACCCCAGGGTGTGGAGGACCTCCCGCACCCTGCCCTGGACGCCCACCCGGTCCACGAAGCGGGGCGGCCCCGTCACCCCGGCGACCTCCGGGGCGGACTCCAGCACCGCACAGATCCGCTCCACCCAGTCGGGTGCCGGGCGGCTGTCCGCGTCGCACCGCAGGATCAGGTCGCCCCGCGCGGCGTCATAGCCGGCCGAGGCGGCGGCCGGGATGCCGGGCACCGGCTGCACCACCACCCGGGCGCCGGCCGCACGCGCCACGTCGGCCGAGTGGTCCCGGCTGCCGTTGTCCACCACCACGACCTCGTCCACACGGCGGGACTGCACGCCCAGCAGGGCCAGGCAGGCCCGCAGGTGGGCGGCATCGTCCCGGACCGGGACCACCACCGAGACGGTGGGCCGGCGGGGCCTGTCCGCCTGTGCCCCGCTCACCGGGCCTCCCCAGCGTCCGCGGCCGCGTCCCCCGCCTCCGCGGCCGGCGCCTCCGCAGTGCGCGTCTCCGCGGCCGGCACCCCCGCAGTGCGCGCCTCCACCGTTCGCAGCACCCACCCGCTCGCCGCCGCGGCGCCGATCAGGTTCGCGGCGAGGTCCGTGACCGTGTCCTCGTATCCGACGCCGATCTCCGCCGTGATCCACCGATGGCCGATCCACTCCGCGACCTCCCAGAGCACCCCCAGGGTGCCCACCGCGGACACCAGTGCCGCCCAGCACAGCGTCGGGCCGAGCAGCCGCACCGCCGCGCCGGCCGAGGACCCGCGGCGGCGGAGCCAGGCCCGCACCGCCACCGCCGCCAGCCCCGCGATCACCGCGCTGGTGGCCGCGTGCATGAGCAGGTCCAGGTGTTCCACCCGGTGGTGCAGGCCGGTCACGGAGCACCACCCCGCTGCGAGCAGGACGGTCTGGCCCGTCCAGTCCAGGACCCGGCCTCCCACCAGCCACCGGAGGAGCCACTGGGTGCCGAACACCAGGAACATGACGGCGGCGGAGGGCCACCCGGCGACCGCACCGCCCAACGGCACCAGGGCCAGGCCCACCAGCCGCAGCAGGTCCGCGGGGATCAGCGGGAACACGTCAGTCCTCCCGGCCCCGGCGCGAGCCGGTCAGCAGCAGCCACAGGCCCGGCAGCAGCAGCGCCGCCCCCAGCGGGTAGGCGAAGTCCTCCAGCGGGGCCAGGCCGATGTACACCCCGCCCAGACGCTCGTGCCCGTAGTCGAAGAGGCCGGAGGCGATCATCAGGTTGTCGAAGACGGCCGTGAGGACCCACAGCACCCCCGTCGTCGCGAGCACGGCGCCGGCATGGCGCACCCGCAGGCGGCCGGCGAGGGCGGCGAGCCCGAGGACCGCGGCGGCCAGGCCCAGGAACACGAGGTTCAGCTCCCAGAACGTCATGACTCCTCCCCCTCCCGCGTCGTCCCCCCGGCCCGCGCGGACAGGCCCGCACGGGAGGAGTCGGCGGTCCCGCGGCGCCGGTCCCGTGACTCCGCCAGCCGCACGGCGGCCGTGAACAGGACCATCGTGTTCAGGCTCAGGAACAGCAGGAAGAAGGCCTCCTCCAGCGGCAGCTGGTCCGCCAGCATCACCCCGGTCATCAGGTCCGAGTCGCGGTGCAGGAAGATGCCCTCCGCGATCGCCCACACGTCCCACCACAGGAAGTAGGCCACGCCCGCGGCGAGCACCAGGAGCGCGGGCAGGGGGCGGTGGAACAGGAACAGCCGCCAGCGGTGGTCCACCAGCAGCATGCACCCGATCAGCCCGACCAGCACCAGCAGGTAGGTCATCCGAGTCCTCCCCGCTGCCAGGCCCAGGCGATCAGCAGCATCGTGACCAGGAAGCCGGTGGCGTAGTTCAGCCAGAGGAACACGCGCCAGCCGCCGTGGGCACGTCCGGAGGACGCGTCCGTGACGCCGAGGTGCCGTCCGGCGTTGACGATGTACGGGACGGCCAGCAGGGCGGCCCAGCGTCCCGGCCCCTCGGTGGCCAGCATGAGCAGCCCGGCCCCGGTGTACAGGACCACGGACGCCGCCACGGCCCGGCGGGCGCCCAGGACCGTGGCCACCGAGGCCAGTCCGCCCTCCCGGTCCGGCAGCACGTCCTGCACCGCCCCGAAGATCTGCGACGCCATGCCCCAGAGGAAGAAGCCGGCCAGCAGCGACACCAGCGCCGGCGTGAACGAGGCGCCCGCCAGCACCAGCCCGTACACCGCCGGAGACACGAAATGGGTCGCCGAGGTCGCCGCGTCCAGGAAGGGCCGCTCCTTGAAGCGCAGTCCCGCCCACGAGTAGGCGACCACCGCGAAGAGGCTGACGGCCAGGACGAGGACCGAGGCCACGTCGCCCTGCAGCAGCGCCCAGCCGACGAGCACCCCCACGAACGGCAGGGGCAGCAGACAGGCCGCCAGCAGGACCCGGCGGTGCTCCGCACGGTCCACCACGGCACCCTCCACGCCGCCCTTGCGCGGGTTCCGCAGGTCCGACTCGTAGTCGAAGACGTCGTTGATGCCGTACATGGCCAGGTTGTAGGGCACCAGGAAGAAGAGCGTCCCCACCACCGTGACCCAGACCGGCAGGCCCCCGGTCAGGACCGCCGCGGCCGCGAACGGATAGGCGGTGTTCACCCAGCTCACCGGGCGGGACACCCGCAGCAGCGTTCCGATCATGGCCGCGCCCCCTCGCCCGCCCCGGCCCGGACGCCGGAGACGGCCTCACGGACGATCTCCGCGGAGATCAGGCACATCGGCACGCCGATCCCCGGCCGCACCGAGGAACCCGCATAGAGCAGCCCGCGGACCCTGCGGTCCCGCACGGCGGGCCGGAAGAGGGCGGACTGGCCCAGGACGTGCCCGGGACCCAGCAGGGATCCCCGCCAGGCGTGTACCTGCTCCACGAGGTCGGCCGGCCCGATCGTGCGCCTGACCACCACCCGCTCGGACAGGTCCGGGACCCCGGCCCACTCGGCAAGCTGCGCGACGGCCCGGTCCGCGACCTCCTCCACCCGTGGATCGCCGGGCTCGTCCCGGTCCGGGGTGCGCACCCCGCCGCGCCCCCAGCCGACCTGGGCCGGTGCCGGGACGAGGAGGAACAGGGACTCGTCCCCCGGCGGCGCCATGTCCGGATCCGTGGCCGTGGTGCGCGAGACGTAGAGGGACGTCGGGTCCGGCAGCTCCCGTCCCTGCTCGATCCGCGCGAAGTTCTCGTCCCAGTCCGCGGTGAACAGCAGCGAATGGTGCAGCAGCTGCGGCAGCCGCCCCCGCACGCCCAGGCACACCAGCACACCCGAGAACCCGGGGTCGCGGCTGTCCCATCGGGACTCCGGGGCACGCAGCCCCTCCGGCAGCAGCCGTGTCTGCAGGTGGTGCAGGTCCGCGGCGCCGACCACCACGTCCGCGGGAAGACGCAGCTCCCCTCGACCCTCGGGCACGTCGTGCGCCGCCTGCAGGACCCGCACGCCGGTGACCCGCGGCCCGGAGCCGGACCGACGGCGGAGGCGGGAGGACAGGCCCGGGAGGCGGCCGTCGTCGTGGCCCTCCACCTCCACGGCCGTCGCCTCCGTGTCCGTCAGGATCCGGACCCCCTCCGCGCGGCAGAAGGCCTCCATCGCGTCCACCAGCGCGGCGAACCCGCCGCGGGGGTGCTGCACCCCGTCCACGAGGTCGAGGTGGCTCATCAGGTGGTACATCGCCGGAGCCCGTCGCGGGGAGGTGCCCAGGAACACCGCCGGATAGGCCAGCACCTGGCGCAGCCGGACATCCTCGAACCGCCGGGCGACGTGCGACCACAGGCCGCCGGCCAGCTGCCGGCCGAGCGCCGGCAGCGCCGCGAGGACCTCCCGGTGCGCCAGCTCCCAGGGCCGGTCGAAGTCCGTGTACAGGAACCGGCGCTTCGCCAGGCCGTAGACCCGGTAGGCGGAGGCGAGGTAGGACCGCAGCCGTGCCCCTGCGCCGGGCTCGATGGACTCGAAGAGGTCGCAGGCGGCTCCGGTGCCGCTGCGCACGTCCACGGGACCGTCGGCGAGGTGTCCCTCCGCGAACACCCGGTAGGCCGGGTCCAGGCGGCGCAGGTCCAGCTGCTCGGCGGCGCTGGTGCCCATGAGCCGGAACCAGCGGTCGATCACCTCGGGCATCAGGTACCAGGACGGACCCGTGTCGAAGGTGAACCCCTCGGCGGACCATCGGCCGGACCGGCCGCCCAGGACCTCGTTCTTCTCCACCAGGGTCACGTCGTGGCCGTCGCGAGCGAGCAGGCCGGCCGTCGCCAGCCCGGCGAACCCGCCGCCGACCACCACCACGGTGCGTGCCGCGCTCACGGGCGCCCCCTCCGTCCGGAGGACCCGACGGACCGGGCCAGGATCGCCGCCTTCACCGGCCCCGGCACCCGCACCCGCCGGCCGCGCAGCTCGGCGGCCGGGGTCGCGCCGATGCGCCGGTTCAGCTCGGCGAAGATCCCGTGGGCGGCCAGCACCGCCCGCCCGACCCGTCGGTCCAGCCGGTCTATCCCCGGCCGCGCGGCGTGCAGGTCCTCGGCGATCTCCGCCACCAGCTCCTGCTTGCGCTCCTCGGTCAGCTCCCGCGGCCCCGTCCCCGTGAGGTAGACCCGGCCCAGGCCCTGCTGGTCAGCGCCGAGGTCTCGCAGGAAGTTCACCTTCTGGAAGGCCGCGCCCAGCCGGACCGCACAGGCCCGGAGCATCTCCCGGTCCGCCTCCGTGTGCGCACTCGTCCCCGGCAGCGAGCAGAAGATCCGCAGGCACATCAGGCCCACCACCTCTGCCGATCCGTGGATGTAGGCCGCCAGGGACTCCTCCCCGTGACGGTCCTGCCGGAGGTCTGCGCGCATGGACCGGAAGAACGGGGCCGTCAGCTCCCGTGTGATGCCGTGCCGGCGCGCCACGTCCGCGAACGCGTGCAGCGCCAGGTCCGCGAACGCGTGCAGCGCCAGGTCCGTGGAGAAGCCGGTGTCCATCGCCTCCTCGCACCGACGCTCGTAGTCGTCCAGCAGCGCAGTGGCCTGCCCGGTCGTCGCACCGGCGGCCGCGGCCGTGCCGTCCACCACCTCGTCCGCGACCCGGACCATCGCGTAGACCGCCCCGACGTCCCGGCGCTGCCGCACCGGCAGCGTCCGGCACGCCCAGGCGAACGAGGTGGAGTAGCCGACGATGACCTCGCCGGCGGAGCGCAGCGCGGTGGCCGTGTACCGCCGCAGGTCCCCGTCCGGGTCAGGTCCGCGGGGTGCCCGCCGGTCGGCGCTGTGTTCTGCGTTGCCCATGGTCAGGTCTTCCGGTGGAGGATGTGGTGGCAGGCGGCGGCGAAGTCCTCCTGCTCCCTCGGCCCGAGGCCGAGCGAGCCGATCAGGTGCCGTGCCTCTGCGACGAGCTCGGCCGCCAGGCCGGTGGCGTACTCGACGGCGCCGCTTGCGCGCACGGCGGTCCGGGCCTCGGCCACGGCCGAGGCGAGTGCGTCGAGGCCGTGGGCCTCGGCGGCCGCCACCCGGGCGAGGGCGTCCCGTGCGCCGGCGTCGGAGCGGGCATGGCAGGTCAGCACGGTCGCCTTGCCCTCGCGCAGGTCCGTGTCTGCCGGCTTGCCGGTCTCTCGGGGGTCTCCGAAGGTGCCGAGCACGTGGTCGATCACCTGGTAGGCCACGCCCAGCTTCGACCCGGCGGCGGCGAGGGCGCCGGCGTGCTCCGCAGACGCCCCGGCCAGCAGCGCCCCGGAGCGCAGCGGCGCCTCGAAGGAGTAGCCGGCGGTCTTGCGTCACTCCATCGCCAGGATCCGTTCGGCATCCGGGTGGTCCTCGCCGTAGCGGTGGAGGGAGAACAGGACGTCCTCGAGCTCCCCGGCGGCCGCCTGGGTGGCGGCGTCGAACACCACGGGCGCCACGACCGCGTTCACCGCCGGGTCCGCGCTGCAGGAGGCCGCCAGGCGCAGGGCCTGGGTCAGCAGGACGTCCCCGCCGATCACGCCGGCGGACACGCCGAGGTGCGCGGCCTCCTGCTCGGGCGCACCGGCCTGCACGGCGTCCCGGCGGAACTGCTCCGCCACGGTCGGACGGCCGCGGCGCAGGCGGTCCCGGTCGATGACGTCGTCATGGACGAGCAGGGCCGCATGCAGGAGCTCAAAGGCGATGCCCAGGCGGACGACCTCCGGCGGCCCTCCGGCACCCGGCCTGACGGTCCTGTAGCCGAGGTCCACCAGTGCAGGACGGACGAGCTTCCCGTCCGCGGCGAGGTCCCTGAGACGCTCCCAGAGGCGCAGCGCCGACTCCGGCGCGTCAGGCCCGAAGGGCTGCTCGGCAAGGTGCGCGACCAGCTCGTCCCTGAGCCCTCGCGTGGACCGCATGCTCTGCCCTCCTCGTCATGGCGGCCCCGCACACGGGTCCGTCAGGGCGGCACGATCGTCCTTGTCGCCTGCGATGGCCCGATCTCCGAACCTCCCTGTCCGTCGGCCTATCCACCGCCGCGCCGGCGAGTCCATCCACGAGCCCGGGCGCGCCGGACCCCGGGTCAGTCCCTGTGGCGGGCTGACAGAATGGGCCGCATGAGCTCCCCCGCCGCACACCCCGAGCACCCGACCCCGCAGACCCCGTCCGCGCCGGACGGACCCCAGGACGGCGGTCAGCACGGCGCACAGCACGGCGCCCAGGACGGCGTGGAGGTCGTGGTGCTGCTCGACGAGGACGGGACCCGCGTCGGCACCGAGCCGAAGGCCACCGTGCACCGGCACCGGGACGAGGGCACTCCGCTGCACCTGGCGTTCTCCTGCCACGTCTACGGCCCGGACGGCCGGTTCCTGCTGACCCGCCGCGCCCTGGGGAAGAAGGCGTTCCCCGGCATCTGGACCAACGGCTTCTGCGGCCACCCCGGCGTGGGCGAGTCCCCGGCCGAGGCCGTGGAGCGGCGCTCCGTCCAGGAGCTGGGCGTGCCCGTGCACTCCGTGGAGCCGGTGCTGCCGGACTTCCGCTACCGCGCCGCGGACGCCGCCGGCGTGGAGGAGAACGAGATCTGCCCGGTCTTCCGGGCGCAGACAGACGGCGACCCCGCCCCGGTGTGGGACGAGGTCGCCGAATGGGAGTGGGTTCAGGTCGCGGACCTCACCGCCGCCCTGGCCGCCGTGCCCGCCGCATTCAGCCCGTGGCTGGTGCAGCAGTGGCGGCAGGGGGCCTTCGAGGGCCGCTGAGCCCGGGGCGCAGACGGGACGGCACCGTCACGACGACGGCCGCCCGCCTCCGGCGCCCGGCTCGCCTCAGGCCTGCGGCCGGCCGCCCTGGTCCTGGCCGCCCTGGCCGGCGGCGTCGTTCTGCGCGGCCTGCTCCTCGGCCATGCGACGCACCTCGTCCACGTCCAGGGCCTTGACCTGCTTCACCAGGTCCTCGAGGGCCGGGGCCGGCAGGGCGCCGGGCTGGGAGAAGACGAGCACGCCGCCGCGGAACGCCATGAGGGTCGGGATGGAGGTGATGCCGGCCATCGCCGCCAGCTGCTGCTGGTCCTCGGTGTCCACCTTCACGAAGGCGACGTCGTCGTGCTCCTCGGAGGCGGCCTCGAAGACCGGGCCGAACTGCTTGCACGGGCCGCACCACTCGGCCCAGAAGTCCACGAGGACGGTGTCGTTCTCGGTGATGGTCTGCTGGAAGGACTCAAGGGTCAGGTCGGTGGTGGCCATGGGAGGGATCCTTTCGGACGGGTTCTCGCCGGCGTCCGCCGCGGACGCGGTCACGGTCCGGCGCGTTCTGTCAGGCGGCAACAGGATGCCCCACCCGGTCTATTCCATGCCCGACGGACGAGGGCCCCGACGCCGGCCGTGAGCGTCCGGCATATTCCGTCCGCTCCACCTGGCAGACGGCGTCCCGACGACGGCCACTCACCTCCGGGCTCCGCCCTCCTCCGCGATGCGCCGCACCGGAGCGCGGTGAGACTCTTCAGATCCCGAACTCGAGCGGGTCCTGGCGGGCCGGCCGCCCGGAGTCCGCGGCGTCCACGGCCGCCAGCTCGTCTGCGGTGAGCTCGAGCTCCAGGGAGGCGAGGTTCTCGGCCAGGTGCGCGGCGGAGCCGGAGCGCGGGATGGCCACGCGCCCGGACTGCCGGTGCCAGGCCAGCAGCACCTGCGCGGGGGTGGCCCCGTGCGCCGCGGCGGCTGCCGTCACGGCCGGCACCTCGAACGGCTCCCCGCCGCGGCCCAGCGGCGTGTGGGCCACCACGGCGGCGCCGTGGGCGCGCGTCGCCTCCTGGACGGACCGCTGTTGCACCAGGGCGTCCACCTGGATCTGGTTCACCGCCGCCTGCAGGCCGTCGGCCGCCAGGGTCTCGAGGTGCTCGGACAGGAAGTTGGACACGCCCCACGCGCGGGCGGGACCGTCCTGCCCGGCCAGGTCAGCGAGCGCTGCGGCGGTCTGGCGGAAGGTGCCCTCCTGCGCGGTGCGCCAGGGATTCGGCCAGTGGATGAGCACAAGATCCACACGGTCCAGGCCGAGCCGCTCGAGCGAGCCCTCCAGCGAGGCCCGGACCCGGTCCGCCGGCCCGAAGGCGTCCGCCGTGAGCTTGGTGGTCACCTGCACCGCCTCCCGCGGCACTCCGGCAGCACGCAGGGCGGCCCCCACCACGGCCTCGTTGCCGTAGGCCTGGGCGGTGTCCAGGTGCCGGTATCCCAGTGCCAGGGCGCGTTCGATCGCGGCCTGCCCCTCGGGTCCGGTGAGCTTGTAGGTCCCCAACCCGAGGGCTGGCAGGGCTGTGGCCGGCACGGTGTTCTCCATGCCGGCCACAGTAGCGGCTGGGGATCAGGCGATGCCGAGGAAGGTGACCGCACCGATCACCACGGCGGTGACGATCACCGGCGCCACGATCGTGACCATGCCGACGTCCTTGTAGGACTCGCGGTGGGTCATCCCGCAGACCATGAGCAGGGTGATGACCGCACCGTTGTGGGGCATCGAGTCCAGGCCGCCGGAGGCCATCGCGGTCACACGGTGCATCGCCTCGAGCGCGATGCCCTGGTCCACGGCCATCGTCGTCAGGTCCTCGCCCACCGCGTTCAGGGCGATGGTCATGCCGCCGGAGGCGGAGCCGGTGATGCCGGCGATGACCGAGGTGGAGATCGCCGAGGCCGCCAGGGCGTTCATGCCCGGATTCAGGATGCCCTCGCGGATGATCGCGAACGCGGCCATCGCGGCGACCACGGCACCGTAGCCGACCTCGGAGGCGGTGGAGAAGATCGGCAGCAGCGAGCGCTGGGCGCCGAAGAGGAAGCCGTCCCAGATCTCCTTGAGGTGGCGGACGTTCATCACCAGGATCACGAGGATCGCCGCGAGCAGCGCGCAGAGCACGGCCCACACGGCGATGCGGTCGTCCAGGCTGATGCCGCCGTACTTCTCCTCGGAGAGGAAGCCCCAGTCCATGGCCGGGAAGATCCACATGGTGGAGGCCACGTTCACCACGAACACGGCGAGGATCGGCAGGAACGGGAGGACGTGGTTCGGCGGGGCCGGGAGCAGGCGTTCGGAGGCCTCGGAGGAGATCGGCATGGCTCCGGCTCCCCCGCCGGCGTCCGCACGGCCCTCGGCCTCGCGGGCGGCGGCCTTGCGCTCCAGGTCCGTCGCGTCGCCGAAGCCCTCGCCCGCGGCCACGAGGCGCTTGGCGCGGAACTGCACCCAGAGCCAGCCGAGGACGAACATCATGATGCCGCCGGCGATGCCGATGGCCGGCGCGGCGAACGTGGAGGTGCCGAAGAACTGGCCCGGGATGATGTTCTGGATCTGGGGTGCGCCCGGGATCGCGGTCATCGTGAAGGTCAGGATGCCCACGGCGATCGCGGCGGGGATGAGGCGGCGCGGCAGGTCCGCGGCACGGAACAGCTCCTTGGCCAGCGGGAACATCACGAACACGGCCACGAACACCGAGATGCCGCCGTAGGTGAGGATCGCGCCGGTGATGATCGTGGCGAGGATCGCCTGCTTGGGGCCGAGCCACTTGGTGATCGTCTGGGCGATCGCCTCCGCGTAGCCGGTGATCGCCATGAGGCGGCCGAAGATCGCTCCGGTCAGGAAGATCGGGAAGTAGTTCTTGATGAAGTTCGCCAGCGCCGGCATGAAGATCTCGGTGTACGTCGCCAGCAGCGGCACCCCGGAGAACAGCATGGCCAGCAGCGCGCACAGCGGCGCGGCGATGATGATCGACGTCCCTCGATATGCCAGCGTGATGAGCAGGACCAGCGAGAGGATGATGCCGAGAAGTCCGATGATCATGGACGCCCTCTTCTCAGGTGCGGTGGATGTGGGGATGGACTCCCCCGACGACGGCCGGTCACCTCCGTGCGGAAGGCGCGGGACCGTCGTCGGGAAGCGTGCCGGGCAGGGGCCGGGCGGGGGCGGCGGCCCCGGTCAGATCTCCTCCTGTGTCCTGCCCGGGGTGACGTACTTGACCACCAGGGAGCAGTCCTTGTCCCCGAGGCCCTCGTCCTGCAGACGGCTGAGCTGCTCGCGGGCCAGGGCGGCGGCCTCGAGGTGGAGGCCGGCCTTCTCGCCGGCGGCGAGCGCCAGGGAGACGTCCTTGTGGGCGAGGTCCGCGCGGAAGGTGGCCTCGAAGTCGTTGTTCGCGGCGGAGGAGTCGATGATCCCGGCCACCGGGTACCAGGTCTGCTGCGGCCAGGAGCGGCCGGAGGAGGCGGAGGCGATCTCCCAGAAGGTCTTCGGGTCCAGGCCGAGGTGCTTGGCCAGCTGTGAGCCCTCCGAGCAGGCCATCTGCGCGATGAACAGCATCATGTTGTTCGCGATCTTCGCGGCGATGCCCGCGGTGGGGCCGCCGGCGTTGAAGACGTTGCCGGCCATCGGCTCCACGTGCTTCATCGCCTCGGCCACGTCCTCCTGACTGCCGCCGATCATGAAGGCGAGGGTGCCGGCCGCGGCGCCGGAGATGCCGCCGGAGACCGGGGAGTCGACGAAGCGCAGGCCGTGTTTCGGGGCCTCGTCGTGGCACCACTGCGAGGTCTCGATGTCCACGGTGGAGGAGTCCATCAGGAGGGTGCCCTGCCTGGCCGAGGCGAAGACGCCGGCGTCCTGGGTGCAGACCTCGCGGACGTGCTCGCCCTTGGGGAGCATCGTGATGACGACGTCCGCCTCTCTGACGGCCTCCTCGATGCTCGAGGCGGCGGTGACCCCGTGCTCCACGGCGGTCTGCACGGCCTTCTCGGACAGGTCGAAGCCGGTCACGGTGTGCCCGGCCTTGACGAGGTTTCCGGCCATCGGGGCGCCCATGTTCCCCAGGCCGATCCATGCGTAGTGGGTCATGTCTCCTCCTCTGCGCCGCAGGTCAGCCGCGGCAAGGTGCGCTGCATCACAAGTCCTGACTCACAGTAGGACGTGCAAGCAGTGGTTTCAATGCATCAGGGTGTCGCGAGATTGCACCCCTGATGTGCATCTGTGCACACTCGCAAGATGGACAGAGTCGACGCCGCCGCCCACATGCAGGACCTGGTCACCCTGCTGACCGTGACCCGGCTGGGCCGCGTGGAGGCCGCGGCCGAACAGCTCGGCGTGAACCGAACCACTGTGGGACGTCGCGTGCAGGCACTGGAGAGGGCGCTGGGCGGACGGGTGCTGCTGCGCGGCGCCGCCGGGCTGGAGGTGACGCCGCTGGGTCGGCGGGCGCTCGACGTGGCCGAGCGGCTCGAGTCCGCCCTGGACGCGCTCTGCGACGACGGAGACGCGGACCGGCTGCGCGGCGTGGTCCGGGTCGGGGTGCCCGAAGGATTCGGCGTGCACTTCGCCGCGCCGGCGCTCGGACGACTGGTCTCCGAGCACCCGGAGCTGCGGCTGGAGCTGCGGACCGCACCCATGCGCTCCCGCCTGCCACAGGCGGAGCTGGACCTCGAGGTCACCATCGGGCGGCCGCGAGCCTCACGCGCCCCGGCCGTGCACGTCCGCGACTACGCGTTGAAGCTGTTCGCAGCACCCGCGTATCTGGAGCGGTCCGGGACGCCCACGCATCTCGAGGACCTGAGCCGGCACCGGCTCGTCTACTACGTGGAGTCAGACCTGGCGACGGGGTCGCTGGACCTGGCGAGAGAGGCGCTGCCGGCGATGGAGACGTCCGTGTCCGCGACCTCCGTGACCGCCCACGTGACCGCGACCGCCGCCGGTGCCGGGATCGGGCTGCTGCCGGACTACCTCGCCGAGGGCGACGAGAGGCTCGTCCCCGTGCTGGCCGACGACTTCGCCCACCCCATGGACTACTGGCTGCTCGCCCGCCCCGAGGCGTGGAGGAACCCCGCCGTACGCGCGGTGCACGAGGCGCTGGCCGCGGCATGAGGCGAGACTCGGGGGCGCGAACGCCGGGTGCGTCTCGCACCCCGGGCGGGTGCCGTCGTCGGGACGCAGGCGGGTGCCGTCGTCGGGACGCGGGCGGGTCCCCGGCGGCGACCGCACTCAGGCGACCGCACTCAGGCGACCGCTACTAAGCTGACGGCATGAGCCCCACCTCCCTGCTGATCCTGAACGGCCCGAACCTCAACCTGCTCGGCACGCGCGAGCCGGAGAAGTACGGCACGCAGACGCTCGCCGACGTGGAGGCGCTGGCCGCCGAGACGGCCGCGCGGTTCGGGTGGACGGTCGAGTGCCGGCAGTCCAACCACGAGGGGCAGCTCATCGACTGGATCCACGAGGCGCGCGGCAAGCACGCGGGAATCGTGCTGAACCCGGGCGCCTACAGCCACACCTCGGTGGCGATCCGCGACGCCCTCAGCGCGGTCGAGCTGCCCGTGGTGGAGGTGCACCTGACGAACATCCACGCCCGTGAGGAGTTCCGCCACCACTCCTACATCTCCGGCGTGGCCGTGGCCGTGCTGTGCGGCACCGGCGTGCAGGGATACGCGTACGCCGTGGACCGCCTGGCGAGGCTGGGCGGGGCGAGCGAGCAGCGCGTCACCGGATAATCGACGGTTCGTCACCAGATCGCAGAGATTCTCCGCGGTCCTGTGACGAACCGTCGATTATCAGCCCGGGCCCTCAGCCCTCGCGGTCCGCACCCCTGCCCTCGAGCCAGGCGAGGACGGCCTCGCGGTCCTCGTCCAGGTGCGGCGGGGCCTTCACGAGCCGCGCCGGGGTGCGGGAGTAGTCCACCGGATGGCGCACGGTGGGTGTGCCGCCGGCGTCCGCCACCGGGTCCAGCCCCAGCTTCTCGGCGTACGCGATGCCCTCGTCCACGCCGAGGATGGGCGCGCACGGCACCCCGACCTCCACGAGCTCGTCCTGCCACTGCTGCGCGTCCCGCTCGCCGAGGCGCCCCACCATCAGTGCCCGCAGCTCGTCGCGGTTCTCGTTGCGGGCGGACATGGTCGCGAACTTCTCGTCCTGCGCCAGCTCCGGCATCCCCAGCACCTCGGCCAGGCGGGCGAACTGGCGGTCATTGCCGACCGAGATGATCAGGTCCGTGTCCCGGCAGGCGAAGGGGCCGTAGGGGAACAGGCTGGGGTGGTCGTTGCCCATGCGCCGCGGCACGGCACCGCCGGCCACGTAGGCGGAGGTCTGGTTGACCAGGCCGGACAGGGCGGTCATGAACAGGTTGAGCTCCACGTGCTGGCCCCTGCCGGAGCCCTCGCGCTCGCGCAGCGCGGCCAGGATCGCCACGGCGCAGTGCAGTCCGGTCATCACGTCCATCATCGCCACACCGCCCTTCTGCGGCGGGCCGTCCGCCTCGCCGGTGAGGGACATGAACCCGGAGACGCCCTGGACGAGCATGTCGTAGCCGGGCAGGTGCGCGCCTGCGGCCGTGCCGAAGCCGGTGATGGAGGCGTGCACCAGGTGCGGCCAGCGCTCGGCCACGGAGTCCGCGTCCAGCCCGTACTTGGCCAGGCCGCCGGGCTTGAAGTTCTCCACCAGCACATCGGCCTCGCCCACGATCCGGTGCACCAGCTCCAGCTGCTCCGGGTCCTTCATGTCCAGGGCGATGGAGTGCTTGTTGCGGTTCGCGGACATGAAGTACGTGGACATGTCCCCGTGCACGGGGGGACGCCAGGTGCGGGTGTCGTCCCCGCCAGGCGACTCCACCTTGATGACGGTCGCGCCCAGGTCCGCGAGCAGCATGGTGCAGTACGGTCCGGCAAGCACCCGGGACAGGTCCGCCACCACGATCCCCGCCAGCGGCCCCGTGCCGTCCCCGGTAAGTCCGCTCGCGTCCGCCGGCCCCGTGCCGTCCGTCCCGACGACGGCCGCCTCGCCGCCGTCCTGTCCGGTCGCCTTCTGCATGCCTCGCCTCCTGGAAGTCCCTCGACGGCGGGCCGGGCACACTGCCGGGCACACCGCGTCCTTCGCTCCAGCAGACCACCGCCGCGGTCTCACGTCCAATAGCCGATCCGCACCGATTGTTACCCTCGGCGCATGGATCGGCGCGGTGCCGCGCCCAGTCTGGGCGCCCCGGCGCCCCGCCCGGCAGGAGGAGCATCCCATGGACGTCCGCGAGGCCCACGCGTTCCTGGCCGTGGCCGAGGAGCTGCACTTCGGACGTGCGGCCGAGCGCCTGCACATCGCACAGCCGCCGCTGTCCCGCACCATCCGCAACCTGGAGCGCGCCTACGGCACCGCCCTGTTCGACCGCACCACCCGCACCGTCTCCCTCACCCCCGCCGGCCGCGCCCTCCTGCCGGCCGCGCAGCGCCTCGCCGACGCCGCCGCAGACGTGGACCGCGTCATGGCGGACGTGGCGGCCGGACGCACCGGCCGCATCCGCCTGGGCTTCGCCAGCACCTCGAACCACCGGCACGTCGGCCGTCTGGCCCGCCGGGTCAAGGCCGACCACCCGGGCCTGGCCCTCGAGCTGCACTCGGCGCAGTTCTCCCACCAGGGCTTCTCCCGTGTGATGGACGGCCGCCTGGACCTGGCGATCGGCCGCTGGGACCACCTGCCGCCGGAGCTGGACTCGGTGCTGCTGCGCCGGGAAGAGGTCCTCATCGCCCTGCCCGCGGACCACCGCCTCGCCCACCGGGACGAGGTCGCGTTCGCCGAGCTCGCGGACGAGGACTGGATCGTCCTGCCCACCGGTGTCAGCGCGGCCCTGCACCACCGCTTCACCTCGCTGTCCCTCTCGGCCGGCGTGATCCCGCGCGTGACCGAGACGGCCCCGGACTCCTGGACCATGCTCGTGCTCGTGGCCGCCGGCAACGGCGTCGGCTTCAGCATGGAGACCGTCCGGGACAACGCCCACCACGAGTCCGGCGTCCGGTTCGTCCGCCTCTCCGGCCCGGCGAACCCCATGGACATGCGCATGATCTGGCGCCGGGACCACGACTCCGCCGCCCTGCGCTCCGTCGTCCAGGCGTCCGTGGAGGTCTTCCAGGAGCACGACGACGGCTCCCCCGCCTCCGCCTCGCCCGGCACCGGGGGCTGAACCGTGCCGGTTCGGGGCGTCTGCCCCGCCTCCGCCTCGCTCGGCGCCGGCGACTGCACCGCGCCTCGCCTTCGCCGCCACGCTCGAGGGCGGCGCGATTCAGACCAGAATGATCTGACCGACCCCCGATCGGGACATGAGGTGACGTCAGCGGCGAGCGGGCACCCCACCGACACCCACCGGCGGAGGTGCGGGAGCCGTCGTCGTGCCTGTTTCCCTGTCAGCGCCGGATGCGCGCACCTAGAGTGGCTGTGAGACCACCCGTGCGGCAGCAGCCGCCGCCCCTGCCAGGAGGAACCGTGCCCAAGCACCCCACCGACATCATGAACATCGAGGCCCTCCTCAGCCCCGAGGAGATCGCCGTTCGAGACAGGGTCGCCGAGTTCGTGGACCGCCGTGTCCGTCCGAACATCGGCCAGTGGTTCGAGGACGCCGTCCTCCCCCTCGAGCTCATCCCCGAGATGGCCGAGCTCGGCCTGTTCGGCATGCACCTGGAGGGCTACGGCTGCGCAGGCCGCACCGCCACCGAGTACGGCATCGCCATGCAGGAGATGGAGGCCGGCGACTCCGGTCTGCGCACCGTCGTCTCCGTGCAGGGCTCGCTCGCCATGTCCTCGATCCACAAGCACGGATCCGAGGAGCAGAAGAACGAGTGGCTGCCGAAGATGGCCCAGGGCGAGGCCATCGGCTTCTTCGGCCTCACCGAGCCGACCGCCGGCTCCGACCCGGCCTCCATGGTCACCCGCGCCCGCCTCGAGGGCGACGAGTGGGTCATCGACGGCGCCAAGCGCTGGATCGGCCTGGCCTCCGTGGCCCAGCTCGGCGTGGTCTGGGCGAAGGTCTCCAACGAGGACGTCGCCGCCGCGGACACCGCCGGAGCCCTGGGCCTGGAGATCAAGGACGGCAAGGACGGCGAGACCGTCCGCGGTTTCATCGTGCCGACCGACACCGAAGGCTTCACCGCCACCCCCATCACCCAGAAGCTGTCCATGCGCGCCTCGCTGCAGTGCGACCTGACGTTCGAGGGCATGCGCCTGCCGCTCAACGCGATCCTGCCGAAGAACCCCGGCCTGCGTGCTCCCTTCATGTGCCTGTCCGAGGCCCGCTACGGCATCGCCTGGGGTGCCATGGGCGCC
Source organism: Micrococcus sp. FDAARGOS_333 (assembly GCF_002206575.2). Classification (NCBI taxonomy): domain Bacteria; kingdom Bacillati; phylum Actinomycetota; class Actinomycetes; order Micrococcales; family Micrococcaceae; genus Micrococcus; species Micrococcus sp. FDAARGOS_333. The sequence goes on from NZ_NJFJ02000001.1 coordinate 90,302, forward strand.
GCCCGCGACTCCATCGAGCAGGCCATCGCCTACTCGAGCGAGCGCCTCCAGTTCGGCAAGCCGCTCTCCGCCTACCAGCTGACCCAGAAGAAGCTCACGGACATGACCGCCGGCCTGCAGACCGGCCAGCTGCTGGCCCTGCAGCTGGGCCGTGCGAAGGACGCCGGCACCCTCACCCCGGCCATGATCTCGCTGGCGAAGCTGAACAACTGCCGCACCGCGATCGAGATCTGCCGCGAGGCCCGCACCATCCTCGGCGGCAACGGCATCACCGGCGACTACTCCCCGCTGCGCCACGCCAACAACCTCGAGTCCGTGCGCACCTACGAGGGCACCGACGAGGTCCACACGCTGATCGTGGGCCAGACCCTCACCGGCGAGGCGGCCTTCCGCGGCTGAGCCGGAGCACGCCCGGCCACAATGACCCCGGCACATGCGTTTTGAGGGCACAACACGGGGTTGAGATTGCAACTCAACGCCGTGTTGTGCCCTCAAAACGCAGGTGGGAGGCCGCCTCAGGAGGCCGAGGTGCCCTCCGCGGCCTGCTCTGCCTCGCCGGCCTGCCCTGCCTCGCCGGCCTGCCCTGCCTCGCCGGCCTGCCCTGCCTCGCCGGCCTGCCCTGCCTCGCCAGCCTGCCCTGCCTCGCCGGCCTGCTCCACGGCGACCTTCTCGGCCGCGGCCTCGTCGTCGCCGTCGGCGGCGAGCTGGCCACAGGCGCCGTCGATCTCCTTGCCGCGGGTATCGCGGAGGGTGCACGGGATGCCGGCGTCCTCCAGGCGCTGCACGAACTCGCGCATCACGTCCGGCTCGGAGGACGTCCAGATGGAGCCCGGGGTCGGGTTCAGCGGGATCGGATTCACGTGCACCCAGCCGCGTCCCCGGGCGTTGAGCTTCTTCGCCAGCAGGTCGGCGCGCCACGGGTGGTCGTTCATGTCCTTGATGAGCGCGTACTCGATGGACACGCGGCGGCCGGTGGCCTGGAAGTACTCGTAGGCCGCGTCGATCGCCTCATCCGCCTTCCAGCGGGAGTTCACGGGGATGAGCTCGTCGCGCAGCTCGTCGTCCGGGGCGTGCAGGGACAGCGCGAAGGTCACCGGGACCTTCTCCTGCGCGAGCTTCCTGATGGCCGGCACCAGCCCCACCGTGGAGACGGTGATGTTACGGGCGGACATGCCCAAGCCCTCCGGGGCCGGGTCCACCATGCGGTGCACGGCGGCCATGAGGCGCTTGTAGTTCGCCAGCGGCTCCCCCATGCCCATGAACACGATGTTCGTGACGCGCTCGGCGTTGTGTCCCTTCTTCTGCAGGCCACCCAGGTCTCCGGCGGCGATCACCTGGTTGGCGCGGACCACCTGCTCCACGATCTCCGCGGCGGACATGTTCCGGGTCAGGCCGTTCTGGCCGGTGGCGCAGAACGGGCAGTTCATGCCGCAGCCGCACTGCGAGGACACGCAGAGCGTGACGCGGCCCGGGTAGCGCATGAGCACGGACTCCACGAGCGCGCCATCGAACAGGCGCCAGAGGAACTTGATGGTGGCGCCGTCGTCCGTCTTGAGGCGGCGCACCTCGGTGAGCAGCGGAGGGAAGAACGCCTCGGCGATCTGCGCACGCTTGTCCTTGGGCAGGTCGGTCATCTGCTCCGGGTCCGTGGTGTGGCGCTCGAAGTAGTGCACCGAGAGCTGCTTGGCGCGGAACGCCGGCAGGCCGATCTCCTTGGCCTTGGCCTGACGCTCCTCCAGGGTCATGTCGGCGAGGTGCTGCGGGGGCTGCTTCACGCGCGGCTGCTTGAACTGCAGCAGCGGGCGGCCCTCGGCGTCGGCGGCCTGGGTCCAGCCCTCGGCCTGGGGCAGCACCTGGGGGCGCTCGGCGGATGCGGCGCTGCGGGTGCGGGGGTTCGGGCGGCGGGGGCTCTTTTCACTCATCTCGGCCATTGTCCCATCCCGGGGCGGGCACGGTCAGGTGCCGCCGGTCACGGGCAACTGCACCCCCGCTGCGCTTTCGCTCGCGAAAGGGGAGGCAGGCCCAGCGCTTTCGCTCGCGAAAGGGGAGGCGGAGGCCCACGGCCGCTTCCCATTTCGCTAGCGAAAACGACGAGGTCTCCCGCGACAACGTCCGGGGCCGGACCCGCCGCTACTCCCGCACGTGCACGGTCCTGTCCCGCCCGGCCAGGTATCCGAACACCGCCGCCAGCGTCCCGGTGCACGCGAACAGCACGGCCGCCGGCACATAGGAGCCCGTCACGGCGAACAGCTGTCCCACCAGGAACGTTCCCGACGAACCGAGCGTGTACCCGACGCCCTGCATCATCCCGGACAGCCTGGACGCCATGGACGCGGTCGCTGTGCGCAGCCCGATCATCGTCAGCGCCACCGCGGTCAGCGCCCCCTGCCCGACGCCGAGCATCGCCGCCCACACGCCCATCGCGCCCATCGGCCCGAGGATCACCAGCACGAACCCCGCCCCCGTCAGCACCGCCGCGGCCACGGCCAGCCAGGACTGCCGCCGCATCCGGGCCGCCAGGATCGGCGCCACCAGCGACCCGGCCACCTGCAGCATGATCGACGCCGCAACCACCGACCCCGCAGCCCCGGCCTCCATCCCCCGGTGCCGCAGGATCGGCGCCATCCACGCGAACACCGCGAACGAGCTCATCGCCTGCGCGGCCATCATCAGCGTCAGCCACCAGGCGGTCCGGGACCGGAACGGGCTCGCCTCCCGCTCCGGGTGGGGCACGACGACGGCACCGTCCTCCGCCTGTCCGCTCCCCTGGTCATCGTGGTCGGCGGGGCGTGCCTCGCTGCTTTCCTCGGAGACGGCCGATGACACGGTGCGGGGCCCGGCGGAGCTGAGGGGCCGTCGTCGGGACGAAGCGGGGTCCGGGCGGTGGACGCGGCCGACCAGGCCGCGCATGGACCACAGAGCAGGGGCGATCGCGATCAGGACCAGGAGCGCGAAACCGGCCCAGGCGCCGAGGGCGAGGCGGACGTCCCCGAGCGCGCCGAGCAGCGGCTGGGTGAAGGCGGCGCCGAGCGCGGCGGACGCGCAGATGGTCATGGTGTAGATGCCGCTCATCAGCCCGATGCTGGAGGGGAAGTCCATCTTCACGATCACCGGCAGGACCACGTTCCCCACGGAGATGCCCAGGGCCGCGGCAAGGGTGCCGACCCAGAGGGGCCAGAGGGCGTCGCCGGCGGGGAGGGAGCGGATGCCCAGGCCCGCCGCAATGAGGACGAGGCCGACGGCGAGCGCGGACCAGGTGCCCCAGCGTCGGGCGAGCAGGGGGACGAGCGGGGCCGCGAGCCCGACGACCGTGACCGGCAGGGCCGAGATCAGCGCGACGGCGCCGGGACCCATGCCGGTCAGCGCCGTCCACTCGGACAACACCGCGGCGAAGGAGGAGAAGACCGTGCGCAGGTTCAGCGCGATCAGCACCACGCACACGATCAGGTAGACGGTGAACGCGGTGGAGCGACGGCTCGGCCACAGGGCGTCGGGGATGTTCGCGTTCACAGGGACCAGGGTAGACCCGAGGTGGGGCGACGGAGCGCGGGTGTCGGCGGGAACGTGCGAGCGCGGGCGAGGACGGGGCGAAGGTACCGCCCCGGCCCCCACCGCCGTTTTCGCTGACGAAATGGGAGGTGTCAGCCGGCGTCACGGCGGCGCCGAGTCTGCCGTCCGGCGCGGGCCTTGGCCCGACGGTGGGCGGGCGAATTGCCGACGATCAGGCCCGGACGGCTGCGCATGTCCTTGCGCTCGATGATGCGTTCCATGGGCGCGCGCAGGACGGCCCGCACGATGAACGGCGTCGCGATCAGCGCGAGGACCATGAGGCCGACGACGACCCATTCCGTGGTGCTCATGCGTGTCATCCTCCCAGATCGGCCGGGAGGTCGGCCGGCGCGCTCAGCGCCGCAGTGTGCCGCGCTCAGCGCCGCAGTGTGCGCAGGATCCAGCGGGCCACACTGGACTGCAGCGCCTCCGGCAGGCGCCGGTACACGGGGGCGGCCACGGTCCAGATGCGCGCTTCGCGACGGGAGTCCCGGCCGGTCCACGCCCACCCGAGCCCGGCGCGGACGGAGGCCGGAAGCAGCCCGGCGGTGAGCAGCCTCGCCAGAGGCAGGGCGGCACGCAACGGCGGTGACAGGCCCTGCCCGGAGAAGAGGTCGGCGGCGATGTCGCGGACCTCGGGGGTGATCTGAAGCCCGGCCATGTGCGTGTCCCAGTAGGCGTCGAAGGCGGTGCGGTCGGCCGGCCAGCGCTCTTGCGCAACGCCGAGCGAGGTCGCCAGGGACGCGTACTCCCGGTACATCCGCTCCGCCTGGTCGGCCGGAAGCGTGCCCCAGACACGGTGGCGCACCTGCTCTCCGGCCCAGTGGAGGGTGGCGGCGACCCAGAGCTGGGCGTCGGGGTCGAAGGCCGAGTACGCCCGGCCCTGTGCGTCCAGCCCGCGGACGGGAGCATGCGCGCGGTGGACGTGTCCTAGCACCTTCCTGCGCGCGAACTGTGCCTCCGGCAGCACGGCCACGCAGATGTACTGCAGGGTGTGCCGCAGCCGGGCGATCGGGTCCTCGGTGAACCTTGAGTGCGCGGCCACTCCCGCCCCGACCCGATGGTCCGCCACCTGCAGCAGGATCGCCGCCCCGGCCCCGGCGAGCATGACCGACTGCCGAGCGACCTCCGCCGCCGTGCGCGGCGACGGTGCTGGACGCAGGAGGGGACGCAACGAGGTCATGGCTCCATCGTCGCAGGGCGTGCGGCCGGCGGTGGAGGGCCTCCCCTTTCGCGAGCGACGACGAACGGGGTGACAGGGCACAGTTGCCGCGCCGCCGACGGCGCCCGGAGGGTGGCCCGGACCCGCGCTCGCGTGAACGTCCGGTGAACCGCGCGCGGGCGGCGCCGTTCACCTTGTGTTCACCTCAGGTCACCATCGACCCTCCTGCCAGAAACCGCGGAATCGCACCGATTCCCCGCCGCCCGCCTGCCCCTCACTGTGACCCCCGCCATGCCGATCACCCTGTCCACACTTGCTTTTCGCCCCGTTTCGCGTATCCTTGGTTTAGGAGTTGTTCATCTGCCGTTCACCTTCCCGAACGGAGAGCGAACCAGAACCCAAGATTTCCCGGCGGACCGCTTCCCCGAACGTCCGCCCCGAGACGCCGGACCCGTCCGGCACGCAAAGGAGGTGCTCGCACATGAGCATCAACACCACCGAGTACCGCGAGGCCCTGCCCACCCAGCCGAACCCCGTCCTGCTGCGCCGCGTGATGACCCGCGTCGAGAACGACCTGGTCGCCCGCCACGCCGCCACCCTCGACGAGGCCACCGTCCGTTCGACCTTCCGTGAGGTCGTCGACGAGTTCAAGGCCACCGCCCGCCTGTACCACTTCATGCCGACCCTCACCGAGCACGACGCCGAGCGTCGCCTCCGCGAGATGGAGGAGGACGTGGAGCTGGCGGCCGCCTGATCCCGGAGGACCGCTCAGGCTTCCCGACGACGGCGGGGCACCTTTCGTACAGAAGGTGCCCCGCCGTCGTCGTGCGTGGAGGAGAAGGATTCAGGCACCGACATCCGCACCCAGCGCCCGGCGCATCGGCTGGAACTTCACGCCGATCTCCGTGACCTCCTCGGCCGGGTCCGCGCCCGGCACGATGCCGCCGCCGGCGTGCAGGCGGACGGCCACGGCCACGTCGGGGGTGGGTACGCCCTCGGCGTTCGCCACGCCGTCGCCTGCGCCCCTGTCCGGCCCCTCCGCCGCCCGCACGGCCTGCCCGCAGCGCAGGGCCAGGGCGATCTCGCCGTCGCCGGAGCCGTCCACCCAGCCCACGGGAGCGCCGTAGCGGCCGCGGTCCACGGGCTCGACCTCGGCGATCACGCGCACGGCGTCGGGGGTCGGGGTGCCGCCCACGGCGGCGGTCGGGTGCATGCGGGTGACCACGTCCAGCACGGTGCCGCCGGCGGCCTTGAGCCGCCCGGAGATGCGGGTGGCCAGATGGTGCACGTTCGGCAGGGTCAGCACGTGCGGCATGAACGTCGAGTCGTCCATCTGAAGCACCGGGGTCAGCGCCTCCCACACGGAGCGCGCGGCCCAGTGATGCTCGTCCGCCAGGCGATGGTCCGCGGCGATGTACGCCTTGGCAGCCTCATCAGCCTGCACGGTGGACCCGCGTGGCACGGAGCCGGCGAGCACGAGGGACTCCACCGCACCGTCGTGCTGGGTGGCGAGCATCTCCGGGGTGGCACCCAGCAGACCGCCGACGGCGAACACCCAGGTCTGCGGGTAGGCCTCGCGCAGCCGGTCCAACGCGGACCAGAGCGCACCGTCATCCGCCGGCACGGTCTCGGTGCGGCTGATGACCACCTTGCGCAGGATCTCGCCGGTGGCCTCCGGGCCCTCGGACGGCCGGCCCAGGCGCTCGAGCACCGCACGGACGCCGTCGGCGTAGCCGGAGTCGTCCCAGGCGCGCTCCGGGTCCGAGGCCGCCAGCGGCATGTGCCCGTGCGGGGCGAGCTCAGCGGCCTCGTCCACGGCCACGGCCGCACGCAGGGCGGTGGCTGAGACGTCCTGCACGAACAGCTTCACGCCCTGTGGACTCTGCTCGGTCCAGTGCGTGGGGATGCGCAGCACGGCCGGCTCGTCCGAGGCGTCGGTGAAGGTTCCGGCGACCCAGGCCCGCTGGGCCGGCTGCGGCCGCGGCTCGTCCGCGTCCGCCGCCGGCACCGGGAGCATCGCCAGGGTGCCGGTCTGCGGGGTGGCTTTCACACTGCGGGACCACAGCTCGGAGATGCGGCGCAGCCGGTCCTTCCCCTTCAGCAGCACGGTCCACCCTCCGGCGCCGACCAGAGCCCTCTCCCCCTGGACCCACACCACGGCGTCCGCGAAGGCGGCGTCGGCATGGACGGAGGGCAGGAGGGAGCGCAGATTCTCGTGCGGGGCGGACATGCCACCCATTGTCCCGCACCCGGGGTGTGGGGCGTCCCGCAGCGGTCCGGCTGAGAGGCCGAACACGTTGCATGCATACCCCTAGGGGGTATAGAAAAGAGGGTATGGAGAGCACCGTGACCAGCTGTTGCGACGACGCGGAGGGGCATGCCGTCCCCGGCCACACCCACGGCTACGGCGAGCAGAAGGAGGCGTACCTCAAACGCCTGCGCCGTATCGAAGGCCAGATCCGCGGGCTGCAGCGCATGGTGGACGAGGACGTTTACTGCATCGACATCCTCACCCAGGTCTCGGCGGCCACGACGTCCCTGCAGTCCGTGAGCCTCGCCCTGGTGCAGGACCACCTGCGGCACTGCGTGGCCGAGGCCGCCGTGCAGGCCGACCACACCGGCCGCGCCGACATCGTGGACGCGAAGGTCGCCGAGGCCACCGCCGCGATCGGCCGCCTCCTGCGCTGAAGCACCCACCCCCCTCTGCGCTTTGGGTTGAGTTCGGGCCCGTCGAGGACCCCAGGACCGGCCCCAAGTCAACCGACAACGAGAGAGAAGGAGCCCCACATGACCACCACCGCACTGACGATGACCGGCCTGACCTGCGACCACTGCGTCGCCTCCGTCACCGAGGAGATCTCCGAGCTGCCGGCGGTCACCGCCGTGGACGTCGACCTCGTCCCCGGCGGCGTCTCCACCGCCACCGTCACCTCCGACCAGCCCCTAGACCCCGCCGACCTGCGCGCCGCGGTCGAGGAGGCCGGCTACGAGGTCGTGTCCGCCTGATGCCCACCGGCCCCTCCCCCCTTCCCGACGACGGCCGCCCCGCCTCGGCGGGGACCTCGGCTATGGCCTCACCTCAGGCGTCACACGACACCGCCCCGGCACCGCGCGACCCGGCGGACGCGCACGCGCAGGAGCCGCCGGCGCCCACCCGCACCGTGACCCTCGACGTCACGGGCATGACGTGCGCGTCCTGCGTGCGCCGGGTGGAGCGCAAGCTGGGCAAGGTGGACGGGGTCTCGGCGACGGTGAACCTGCCGCTGGAGCAGGCCGCCGTCACCGCACCCGAGTCCGTCTCGGACGCGGAGCTGATCGCCGCCGTGGAGGCGGCCGGCTACGGGGCGAGCGTGCAGGAGAAGGCCCCGGCCGTCGTCGGGAAGCACGGCACCCGCCGTCCCGACGACGGGACGGACCCGGCCGACCCGGACGGCGGCACACCCGCCGGCTCCCCTGCCGACCCCGCGTCCGGCGCCACCGATGCGCACGCCCCGGACACGCTGCTGCGGCGGCTGGTGGTGGCGGCGCTGCTGACCGTGCCGACCGTGGTGGCCTCGATGGTCCCTGCCGCGCAGTTCCCGCACTGGGGCTGGGTGGCGCTCGCCCTCTCCGCGCCCGTGGTGTTCTACGCCGCCTGGCCCTTCCATGCGGCCGCCGCGCGCACCGCCCGGCACGGATCGTCCACCATGGACACGCTGGTGTCCGTGGGCGTGCTGGTGTCCTGGGGCTACTCGACGATCGAGCTGCTCCTGCACCCGCAGATGACCGCACACGTGGGCCACACGATGGCCGAGATGGCGGACCACAGCCTCTACTTCGAGACCGCGGCGGTCATCACCACGTTCCTGCTGCTGGGCCGTTGGCTCGAGGCGCGCGCGAAGCGCCGGGCCGGGCAGGCGCTGCGGACGCTGCTGGACCTCGGCGCCGCGCAGGCGACGCTGTGGGACCCGGCCACGCGGACCGAGCAGGTGGTGCCGGCGGAGTCCTTGGCCCCGGGCGACACGGTGCTGATCCGCCCCGGCGAGAAGGTCCCGACGGACGCCGTGGTGGTCGAGGGGGCCTCCGCCGTGGACGCCTCGCTGCTGACGGGCGAGTCCGTGCCGGTGGAGGTCGGACCCGGCGACGAGCTCACCGGCGCCACCGTGAACGTCACCGGGCGGCTGGTGGCGCGGGCCGTGCGCACCGGCGCGGACACCACGCTCGCCCAGATGGGACGCCTGGTGGCCGAGGCACAGGCCGGCAAGGCGAAGGTCGCCCGGCTGGCGGACCGCATCTCCGCGGTGTTCGTGCCGATCGTCATGGCGATCGCCGCGGTCACCCTGGTGGTGTGGCTGCTGATGACCGGCGGAGACGTGGCCTCGGCGCTGCGGGCCTCTGTGGCCGTGCTGGTGATCGCGTGCCCGTGCGCGCTGGGCCTGGCGACGCCCGTGGGGCTGCTGGCCGGAACGGGAAGGGCCTCGCAGCTGGGCATCCTCATCCGCGGGCCCGAGGTCCTCGAGGACTCCCGCACCGTGGACACGATCGTCCTGGACAAGACCGGCACCGTCACCGAGGGACGCATGCGGCTGACGCAGGTCGTGCCCCTGCCCGACGACGGCGGTGACGGCGACGGCCGGGGCGTTTTCGTTCGGGGAAACGTCGAGTCGCCGGACGCTTTCGTTCGGGAAACCGTCGGGTTCGTTCGGTCGGACCCCCTTCCCGACGACGGCACCCGCCCCCGCCACGACGCCCGCCGGGCGCTGACCCCGGCCCAGGCGGCCCTGCTCACCCTCGCCGCAGCGGTGGAGCACGGCTCGGAGCATCCGATCGCCAAGGCGATCGTGGAAGGCGCCGCGGAGCACGGACTGCAGCTGCCCGCCGTGGAGGACTTCGCTTCCTCGGCCGGCGGCGGCGTGAGCGGTCGCGTGGTGTTCGACGGCCAGGCCCCGGCGGGGTCCGCGCACCACGTCGCAGGGCAGCAGACTGCCGGGCAGGGCACTGCCGCCCCCGCGTCCCAGCACGTGGCGGTCGGCCGCGGCGACCTCATCCTCCAGCACGTCACCCGCCCGTTCTCCCCCGAGGCCGAAGCCCGGTTCGCCGCGGCCGAAGAGTCCGGGTCGACGGCCGTCTGGGTGGCCGTGGACGGCGAGCTGGCCGGCTTCGTGGCCGTGCAGGACACCGTGAAGGAGTCCTCCGCCGCAGCCATCGCTGACCTCAAGGCCATGGGCCTGCGTCCGATGCTCGTCACCGGGGACAACGCCGCGGTCGCCAAGGCCGTCGCCGCCGAGGTCGGGATCGACCCGGAGGACGTGGTGGCCGGTGTCCGGCCGGAGGCCAAGGTCGAGGTGGTCCGGTCTCTGCAGGGCGAGGGAGCCGTCGTCGGGATGGTGGGCGACGGCGTCAACGACGCCCCGGCGCTGGCCCTGGCGGACGTGGGCATCGCGATGGGCTCGGGCACCGATGTGGCGCGCGAGGCCGCGGCGATCACCGTGATGGGGTCGGACCTGCGGCAGGTGGTGCAGTCACTGGAGCTGTCCCGGAAGACGCTCGGCGTGATCCGCATGAACCTGTTCTGGGCGTTCGCCTACAACACGCTCGGCATCCCGGTGGCGGCACTGGGCCTGCTCAACCCGATGATCGCCGGCGGGGCGATGGCCGCCTCCTCCGTGCTGGTGGTGCTGAACTCCCTGCGGCTCACGCGCTACGCGCGCTGACGCCGAGGCACGACGACGCCCCGGCAACCTCGAAGGTCCAGGGCGTCGGGGCGTCAGGGCGGGGGCCAGGCGGGCCGCCGGGACCCTTCGGCGGCACCAGCGGGACCAGTCCCCCGCCATCTCTCCGCCGGGGCTTCGTTCCGATCGAGTCGCCGCCGGGGCTTCGTTCCGATCGAGAGCCTCTCTGGCGCACTCCGGATCGGATCGAGTGCTCAGGACCGAGCGCTCACCAGCTCACGGCGCGACGGCGCGGGAGCGCTCCAGCCAGCGCTCGAGCTCGCCGGACTCCTCCCACCGCTCGAACAGCTCAGAGACGGCCGGCTCGCGCAGGGTCGTGCCGATGTGCTCGCGCAGCCGGTCGATGTCCTCCTCGGAGAACTGCTCCAGGAAGGGGGCCAGGTCCAGCTCCGCGCCCTCCCCCAGCTGGGCGTGCTCCACGATCTGGTCGAGCGCGTCGATCCCGTCCCCGCGCGCCACCCGCACCAGCGCACCCATGGCGAGGAGCTGCTCGCCCGTGCGCATGGAGATGTAGCCGTCGGAGGACTCGGCGCGGATGGTGCGCCGGTAGTCGTCCAGGCGGAAGGTGCCGTCCAGGACCTCGTCCAGGAGGTCGGTGGCGGTGTCGTTCTCGAAGACCTTCGTTCCCCAGCTGGACATGTCGCCAGACGAGGACTCATCCGCCGCCCGCGGCCAGATGTCCCGCCCGCTGCGCGATCAGTGACAGTTCCCGTTCCATCTGCTTCCGCGTGACTCTCATGGCCAGCGGCCCCATCACCGTCGTGCCGACCCGCTCGGCCAGGCCCTTCACCCCCGTCGCCGGCGCCTCGACGTGCCGGCCCACCCTGATGCTCCACATCGGTTCGACGGCGGTCATGTGGTCTCCTTCCGGAGGGCGGGTTCCGTCGTCAGCGTAGACCCGCGACGGGCCCGTGCGTCAGTCCCTAGACTCGACCCCATGAGCGAGCACATCCGTCCCGAGACCGGCGAGAACACCACCGCACCGCCCCAGGCCGCGAAGCAGGCCGCGTGGCCCGAGCGGGTGGAGGTCGGCGAGCGCCAGGTGGCCTATCGGCTGACCGTGAAGGCCGCTGCAGACGAGCTGTGGGCGCTGCTCGCAGACCCGCACCGCCACCACGAGGTGGACGGCTCCGGCACCGTGAAGCCGCAGGTGGAGGGCCCCCACCGGCTTGCTGTGGGCGACCGGTTCAGGGTCCACATGAAGAAGTACCGGGTGCCCTACGTGATGCCCCTGACCGTCACCGGCTCCGAGCCGGGCCGCCTCATCGAGTGGGCACACCCGGGCGGACACCGCTGGCGCTGGGAGTTCCGGGACAACGGGGACGGCACCACGGACGTCACCGAGACCTTCGACTACTCGTGGGTCGGCCAGCGGCAGGCCAAGGCCTACGAGCTGCTGCGGCTGCAGAAGGAGAACGCCCGCGGCATCTCCGCCTCGCTCACGCGCCTGGCCGCGCGCCACGCCTGAACCGGCGCAGGCGCGTTGCCTGCCGCTCAGGCGCGGCCGCACCGGACCGGCCGCACCGCTCAGGCGCGCGGACGCGGGCTGGTGGAGTGTCCGGTGAAGTAGGCGACGAGCTCGCCGTCGGCCTCGATGCGGACCTCGATCATGCGGTCGCGGCCGAACTCGATCTGCTGACGGGCGATCGCGGTCAGGCGGGTGCCGAGCTTCGCCGGGGCCACGTAGGTGATCTCCGCACGGCGGGTCACCGGGGCCGCGCCGAAGGTGGCCACGCAGTAGGCCAGGGCGGTGTCTGCGAGGTGGAAGAGGAAGCCGCCGTGGCAGATCTTGTGGGAGTTCACCATGTCCGCGGTGACGTCACGGTGCATCTCCACGTGGCCGACCGACACCTCGCCGAGGGTCACGCCGTGGTCCTTCACGGCCGGGTCGTTGACGTAGATCTCCTCCAGGCGGGCGACGACCGACTCCAGGGACTCGTTCTCGGTGCCGGCTTCGGCGGGGGTGGTCGGGGCGACGTGCTCGGTCATGCTGCTCCTTCGAAGCGGTGGGCCTGCAGGGCGCAGGGCGGGTTGCGGCGCGGCGGGGTCCGCGGACGGTGGGCACCGATCCCGACCAGTATGCCGGTGAGCGCGCTCACTCAAGGAGGCGAGGAGACGGGCCGAGGTGCGGGACCGACGTCGGGAAGCCGTCTCTTCCTGTTCCCGCCGGCGGAATGAGAAGCCCCGCCTCCCTTTTCGCGAGCGAAAGCGCCCCCCATTTCGCGAGCGAAAACGCCACCTGTCACCGGCTCACACGCGACCGCGGGCCCGGCACCGACTCGTCGGCACCGGGCCCGTTGCACCCGGATCGGGGCGCTGGGACGTTGCGTTGGAGGCCTCAGTCCTCCATCGCGTAGTCGATCACCACGCGGCCGTCGATCTTGCCGTGCCGCATCTCGTCGAACACCGCGTTGATGTCGCCGAGCGGGCGGGTGTGGAAGGTCGGCTTGATCTTTCCGGCCGCGTAGAACTCGAGCGCCTCGACCATGTCCTGACGGGTGCCCACGATCGAGCCGCGGATGGTCAGGCCCTTGAGGACGATGTCGAAGATCGGGGCCGGGAAGTCTCCCGGGGGCAGGCCGTTGAAGACGATGGTGCCGCCGCGGCGGGTCATGGCGATCGCCTGGCCGAACGCCTGCGGGTGCACCGCGGTGACGAGCACGCCGTGGGCGCCGCCGATCTTCTCCTGGATCTCGACCGACGGGTCGGCCACGTTCGCGTTGACGGTGATCTCGGCGCCGTGCTGCTCGGCGAGCTTGAGCTTGTCGTCGGCGACGTCCACCGCCACCACGCGCATGCCCATGGCCACCGCGTACTGGACGGCGATGTGGCCGAGGCCGCCGATGCCGGAGATCACGACCCACTGGCCGGGCCGCACCTCGGTCTCCTTCAGGCCCTTGTACACGGTCACGCCGGCGCAGAGGACCGGGCCGACCTCCATCGGGTCCGAGCCCTCCGGGATGATCGGGGCGTAGCGGGCGTCCACGAGCATGTACTCGCCGAACGAGCCGTCGAAGGAGTAGCCGCCGTTGAGCTGCTCCTCACAGAGGGTCTCCCAACCGGTGCGGCAGTACTGGCAGTGGCCGCAGGCGGACCAGAGCCAGGCGTTGCCGACCATGTCGCCGACCTTGACGTTCTCCACGTCCGGGCCGACCTCCTCGACGATGCCGACGCCCTCGTGGCCGGGGATGAACGGCGGGGTCGGCTGGACCGGCCAGTCGCCCTCCATGGCGTGCAGGTCCGTGTGGCAGACGCCGGTGGCGATCAGCTTCACGAGGGCCTGGTGCTGGCCGGGCGTGGGGCGCTCGACCTCCTTGACCTCGGCCTCGTTGCCGAACTGGGTGACGACTGCTGCCTTCATGGCGGTCATGGGGAATCACCTTTCCTGGGTGGGTGCGGTGTTGTGGAGGGGGTTGTCCGGATGGGGGTGGTCTGGAGCACGACGACGGCCGCTCACCGGCGGCCGCCGCCGCGCCTGTCCGTGGGGTCGGCTCAGAAGAAGCCGAGCTTGTCCGGCGAGTAGGACACGAGCATGGACTTGGTCTGCTGGTAGTGCTCGAGCATCATCTTGTGGTTCTCGCGGCCGATGCCGGAGGCCTTGTAGCCGCCGAACGCCGCGTGCGCCGGGTAGTTGTGGTAGTTGTTCACCCACACGCGGCCGGCCTGGATGGCACGGCCCGCACGGTAGGCGGTGTTGCCGTCGCGGGACCACACGCCGGCGCCGAGGCCGTAGAGGGTGTCGTTCGCGATGCCCATGGCGTCGTCGAAGTCCTTGAACGTGGTCATGGAGACGACCGGCCCGAAGATCTCCTCCTGGAAGATGCGCATGGAGTTGTCCCCGCGGAAGATGGTCGGCTGCACGTAGTAGCCGCCGGCGAGCTCGCCCTCCATCTCGGCCTGGCCGCCGCCGGTGAGCACCTCGGCGCCCTCCTGACGGCCGATGTCCAGGTAGGACAGGATCTTCTCCAGCTGGTCGTTGGAGGCCTGGGCGCCCATCATGACGTCCGTGTCCAGCGGGTTGCCGGTCTTGATCTTCTCGGTGCGGGCCACCACGGTCTCGAGGAACTTGTCCGCGATCGACTCCTGGACCAGCGCGCGGGACGGGCAGGTGCAGACCTCGCCCTGGTTGAGCGCGAAGAGGGTGAAGCCCTCCTGCGTCTTGTCCCAGTAGGCGTCGTCGGAGGCCATGACGTCCTCGAAGAAGATGTTCGGGGACTTGCCGCCGAGCTCGAGGGTCACGGGGATGATGTTCTCGGACGCGTACTGCATGATCAGGCGGCCGGTGGTGGTCTCGCCGGTGAAGGCGACCTTGCGGATGCGCGGGTTCTGGGCGAGCGGCTTGCCGGCCTCGAGGCCGAAGCCGTTGACCACGTTGATCACGCCCGGCGGGAGCAGGTCGCCGATGAGCTCCATCAGGACCATGATCGAGGCCGGGGTCTGCTCGGCCGGCTTGAGGACCACGCAGTTGCCGGCGGCCAGGGCCGGGGCGAGCTTCCACACGCCCATCAGCAGCGGGAAGTTCCAGGGGATGATCTGGCCGACCACACCCAGCGGCTCGTGGAAGTGGTAGGCGGTGGTGTCGTCGTCGATCTGGGACAGGCCGCCCTCCTGGGCGCGGATCGCGCCGGCGAAGTAGCGGAAGTGGTCGATCGCCAGCGGGAGGTCCGCGTTGAGGGTCTCGCGCACGGCCTTGCCGTTGTCCCACGTCTCGGCGACCGCGAGCATCTCGAGGTTCTCCTCCATGCGGTCCGCGATCTTCAGCAGGACCCCGGAGCGCTCGGCCACGGAGGCCTTGCCCCAGGACTCGAAGGCGGCCCAGCCGGCGTCGATCGCCGCGTCGATGTCCTCGGCGGTGCCGCGGCCGACCTCGGTGAAGGCCTTGCCGGTCACCGGGGTGATGTTCTCGAAGTACTGGCCCTTCTTCGGGGCCACCCACTCGCCGCCGATGTAGTGCTCGTAGCGGGGCTTGAACTCGACCTTCGCTCCGTCGGTTCCGGGGAATGCGTAGACGGTCATGGTGCTGACTCCTTCGTCTGCGGTGGCGTCGGCGCCGGGGCGGCGCCCTGGTGCATGGGTATGACGCTAGTCACAGAGACGTTGCACGAAGGTTGCAACGCAGCGTCCTGCGGAGCCGGTCAGCCGATCTCGCGCTCGAGCCGCTCCAGCGTGGAGACGGCCACCGCGCGCCGGGGCGAGTCGGACGGCAGCAGCCTCAGGGCGGCGGACCACAGCTCGACGTCGTCGCGGGCCTCGGGGCGGGCCAGGTAGGCCCAGAGCTGCTCGGCGTCCGCGTCCTCGGCGACGGCCTCGCGCAGCCCCTCCCCCAGCTCCGCGCGGATGGCGGCGATGCCCGGGGACTCCGACCGCGGCAGCACCGGCCCCGCGGCGGCGTGCAGGGCCCGGTCCAGGTCTCCGTGGCGCAGGGCGTCGCGGGCGCACAGCACGTCCGCGTGCACGTCCCCGGCCAGGCGATACGGCCGGGACAGCAGCTCCACCGGCGCCTCGGCGTCCTGGAGCGTCCGCCGCAGCCGGTGCACCTCGGCGCGCAGGGAGATCGCGCGGGCGGCGCCGTCGGTCGGCTTGGGACGGCGTCCCGCCGCCGCCTTCGCGGCCCTCTTCCTCCCGACGACGGCCCCCTCCTCCGGGTACAGGGCCGTCTCGAGCTCGGCGCCGGTCAGGCCCGTGCCGTGCCAGGCCAGGAGCGTGAGGATCTCGGCGTGCCGGCCGGTCAGCTCGACGCCGTCGAGCATGGGCGGCAGGTGACCGGTGACGCGCAGCAGCCCCTCCGCGCCCTGGTGACGGTGGGGCTCGACCGCGGCGGGAGGAGCAGGTGAGGCGGACGGAGAGGGCGACGGAGCCGTCGTCGGGACGGAGATCCGCGGGGTGCCGCGGGATGGGGCGGGCAGGTCCCGCCAGGCGGCGTGGACGGTGTCCGCGGTGGACTGCAGCAGGGGCAGGGCGAGGGGACTGACGGCGTCCTCGCCGCCGGTGAGGTCGATGACCCCGACCAGGCGGCCGGTCACCGGGTCCGTCAGCGGGACGGCCGAGCAGTTCCAGGGATGCACGCGACGGCTGAGGTGCTCGGCGCCGCTGACCTGCATGGCGGCGCCGGTCGCGAGGACGACCCCGGGCGCGGAGGTGCCCATGGACGCCTCGGACCAGTCGGCGCCGGCGACGAAGCCCATGGCCTCGGCACGGTTCAGCGCGGTGCGGTCTCCCTCGACCCAGAGCAGGTGGCCGCGCTCGTTGCCGATCGCCACGAGCAGGCCGGCCTCCGCGGCGGGGGCCACGAGCATGCGGCGGACGATCGGCAGGGCCGCGGCGATGCGCTGCTCGCAGCGGGCCTCGGTGAGGTCGGCGTCCGAGAGGGTGGCGGGGTCCGCGTCACCGGGGAGGCGCTGGGCGTCGAGGCTCCCCAGGGAGCGCAGCCAGGACTCGCGGACCTCGCGGCGCAGGCCCTGGAGGGCGGCGCGCAGGCCTTCGCCTGCGGGGGCGGCGGCGGGCGGGACCAGCGGCTGCGGTGCCGTGGAGAGCGACTCGTGGGCCCTCTCCACCGCACGCTGATAGGCGCCGAGGGCGAGGGTCGGGCTCATCAGGCGGCGTCCTGGCCGAGGAGGCGGGAGCGGATGAGGAAGCGCTTGCCCTCGGGCGCCTCCACGGAGAAGCCGGAGCCCCGGCCGTCCACCACGTCCAGGGTGAGGTGGGTGTGCTTCCAGTACTCGAACTGGGAGGCGGACATCCAGAACGGCACCTCGGCGGCCTCGGCGGGGACGGGGTCGGTGCCGTCCGCGGGGGCGTCGGCGTCCTCGGCCGCGGAGAGGTCGAACGTGCCGAGCAGGACGTCCGAGCCGCCGGTCTTGAAGTCCCCGGCGGGGTAGCACATGGGCGAGGAGCCGTCGCAGCAGCCGCCGGACTGGTGGAACATCAGGCCCCCGTGGAGGGGGATGAGCTTCCGGAGCATCGTGAGGGCGTCGGGCGTCATGGCGACGCGCGAGTCCGACTCGCCGGAGATCTCCGGGCGGGAGTCGAGCGCGGACCCTCCGGCGGCGTCGTTCGGGACGCCGTCGCGGTCGGCGGCGGCGTCGTGCGTGAGGCGGTCGGGATCCATCGGGCACCTCCTGGCCGGTCTGACATGGGCGTTC
This sequence comes from Micrococcus sp. FDAARGOS_333, assembly GCF_002206575.2. Taxonomy (NCBI): domain Bacteria; kingdom Bacillati; phylum Actinomycetota; class Actinomycetes; order Micrococcales; family Micrococcaceae; genus Micrococcus; species Micrococcus sp. FDAARGOS_333. The sequence goes on from NZ_NJFJ02000001.1 coordinate 107,866, forward strand.
GCGTCTGCGACCGCGTTGCGGGCTGACCACCCAGCCTAGTGAGGCCTGTGACCCGTGTCACGGGGGTCTCGCCTGGGAGTTCCCTGCCCGCCGCCGTGACTAGGCTCGGCCCATGAGCACGCCGCACGACCCCTCCCCCAGCACCACCGTGGACGGCCTGACCCTGCGCCCGCTGCGCGCAGAGGACGAGGCCCCGGTGCGGGCGATGCAGGAGGAGCTCTCCGCCGACGGCTTCGACGTCCTGATGGGCCGCACCGAGGAGCCGTGGGACCGGATCCGCGCCGAGTTCGCCCGCGAGGCCGCCGGTGAGGTCCTTCAGGGCTGGGTCCCTGCGTCCTTCCTCGTCGCGGAGGATGCGGGCGGGAACATCATCGGCCGCGTGTCCATCCGGTGGGAGCTCAACGACGCCCTGCGCCACGTCAACGGCCACACCGGCTACTGCGTCCGCCCGGGCTTCCGCCGGCGCGGCCACGCCTCCCGCATGCTCCGCGGGGCGCTGCGGCTGCTCGGCGAGCGCGGCGTCGGCTCGGCGCTGGTCACCTGCGGCGCGGACAACGACGCCTCGGCCGGCGTGATCCGCGCGTGCGGCGGCATCGAGCGGGACGTGGTCCTCACCCGCGCGGACGGCAACCCCCACGGGCCGCGCACCCGCCGCTTCGACGTTCCGACGACGGCCTGAGACCGGCGCCTCGCGCCTCACCGGAGCGACCCCGCCGCGGAAGTCGCCGGCCGGGTTCAGTGGCCGCCGCCCAGTCGGCCGGCCATCCGGGCACGCATGGCCCGGCTGGCCACGTTCAGCCCGGTGATCTCAACCGTGGTGCCGTGGCGGCGGTACTTCTCCTCGATGGCGTCCAGGGCCGCGACGGTGGAGGCGTCCCACAGGTGCGCCTCGCGGAAGTCGATCTCCACCCGCCCCGGATCCCCTGCGTAGTCGAACTGCGTGTAGAGGTCGTTGGAGGAGGCGAAGAACAGCTCTCCGCGCACCCGGTACCGTGCCACGGCGGCCCCACCCTCGTCCTGCACCGTCCGGGAGACGGTGGCCAGGTGCGCCACCCGGCGGGCGAACATCACCATGGCCGTGAGCACGCCGAGGCCGACGCCCACGGCAAGGTTGTGGGTGGCAACGGTGGCCACCACCGTCACGAGCATCACGAGGGTCTCGGACTTGGGCATGAAGGCGAGGGTGGACGGGCGGATGGAGTGCCAGTCGAAGGTCGCCAGGGACACGAAGACCATCACGGCCACGAGGGCGGCCATGGGCACCAGCGCCACGACGTCCCCGAGGCTGACCGAGAGGATGAGTGTGAACACGCCCGCCATGAAGGTGGAGATGCGGGTGCGTGCGGCGGAGGCCTTCACGTTGATCATGGTCTGGCCGATCATCGCGCAGCCCCCCATGCCGCCGAAGAGGCCGGACACGATGTTGCCCACGCCCTGGCCCCAGGACTCGCGGACCTTGGAGGAGCGCGTGTCCGTGATGTCGTCGACGAGCTTGGCGGTCATGAGGGACTCGAGCAGGCCGACCACGGCCATGCCGAGCGCATAGGGGGCGATCACCTGCAGGGTCTCGAACGTGAAGGGGACGGCCGGGACCAGCAGGGTCGGCAGGGAGTCCGGAAGCCTCCCCTTGTCCCCCACGGTGGGGACGTCGACGGCGAAGGCGAGGGTGATCGCTGTGACCACCACGATCGCCACGAGCGGGGCGGGGACGGCCGTGGACACACGTGGCAGCAGCAGGATGATCGCGAGGCCGAGCGCGGTCAGCGGGTAGACCAGCCAGGGGACGCCCATCAGGTCCGGGAGCTGGGAGCTGAAGATCAGGATGGCCAGGGCGTTCACGAAGCCGACCATCACGGAGCGGGGCACGAACCGCATCAGCTTCGCCACGCCCAGCAGGCCCAGGAGCACCTGGATCACGCCGGCCAGGATCACCGCGGCCAGGAGATGGTCCAGTCCGTGGGACTTCACGAGCGGCGCGACCACCAGGGCGGTGGCCGCGGTCGCCGCAGAGATCATGGCGGGTCGGCCGCCCACGAAGGCGATCGTGATGGCCATCGTGGCGGCGGCGAAGAGGCCGACCTGCGGGTCCACCCCGGCGATCAGGGCGAACGCGATGGCCTCGGGGATCAGGGCGAGGCCCACCACGAGGCCGGCCAGGACCTCGGTCTTCAGCCTGCGGGGCGAGCGCAGCGCGCGCAGGACCGACTGCTGGTCCTCGGGAGTCTCGTGCGGGGTCTCGGACGGCGTGGGCGGCGCCGGGGCGGTGCGGGGGTCGGCCATGCACCGAACTCTACCCTTACGTGAGGGTAGAGTTGCAGGCCCGGCCGCAGAAGAGGGGCAGGTCACACGACGATCAGGGAGCGAGGTCCTCCAGCTCGGCCAGCAGCTCGTCCGCCTGCGTCAGCTTGCGGGCCAGGGTGTCACGGCCGCGGCGAGCGCGATCCAGGAACCCGTCGAGCTCGTCGGGGTCGCCCCCGACCGCCCCGGACTCGAGCAGCTCGAGCATGCGGGAGGTCTCCTCGAGGCTGAACCCGAGGGGCGTGATGCGCTTGACCCGGAGCAGACGCCGGACGTCGTCCTCCGTGTAGAGCCGGAACCCGCCCTCACTGCGGGCCGACGGCGGGACCAGCCCGACGTCGTCGTAGTGGCGGATGGAGCGCAGGGACAGCCCCACACGCTCGGCCACCTCGCCGATCTGCATGGTGCGGCCACGCGCCTCACCGGGGCGTCCGCCCATGGTCCTCACCTCTCTCCCAGCCGGGGCCTGACGGTCGGGCGGGCCACGCCGGGGGGCGTTGGACGCCGCCCGCACGGGCTCCGTACCGCCCCCGACACTATCGGGGCACCGCCCCTCCTCCGTGCCTCCACCCAGCCCCGACGACGGCCGCCGCCCCTTCCGCGCCCACCGCACCGGGCACCGGGGGGCGCCCACCCCTTGCGCAGTCGCGGCAAGGGCGGGACCCCCGCGGAGCCCCGCCCTGCTCGCGCCGAGAGCGCTCGAGAACCCGGCGTCCGAACGAGGTCGTCCGGGCGTCGGGGTCAGTAGGCCATGACCCGCTGCTCCACGATCAGGTGGATCAGCGCGAACTGCCCGCCCTTCACCGTCTCGAGGGCGGCGTCCACGGCGGCCGGGACGTCCGCGTCCCTCTCGACGCGGAAGCCCTTGCCGCCGAAGGACTCGGCCATCGCCGCGAAGTCCGGGTTCTTCAGCTGGGTGCCGGAGACGCGCTCCGGGTACTGGCGCTCCTGGTGGGTGCGGATGGTGCCGTACTCCTGGTTGTCCATGACCACCACGAGCGGCGTCGCCCCGTACTGGGCGGCGGTCGCCAGCTCCTGGCCGTTCATGAGGAACTCGCCGTCGCCGGCGATGGTCACCACCATGCGGTCCGGGTAGTTCAGGGAGGCCGCCACGGCCCCGGGCACCGAGTAGCCCATGGAGCCGTTGCGGGCGGAGATCATGGAGCGGTAGCCCTCGGTCGGGAAGTAGCGGTGCGCCCAGTTGGTGTGCTCGCCGGCGCCCAGGGAGATCATCGAGTCCTTGGGCAGCTTCGGCATCAGGTTCGCCATGAGGGTCGCCATCTTCGCCTGGCCGTCGCCCGGCTCGGCGGACGGCAGCGCCGCGAACTCCTCCTGCTCGGCGCGCATGCGCCGGGACCACTCGCGCCACTCGTCCTTCACGGCGAGGTCCATGCGGACCAGGTCTCGGACGAACACGTCCGGCTTCGCCACGATCTGGTGGGACACCGGGCCGGAGCGGCCGCGCAGGGCCGGGTCGATGGTCACCAGGAAGTTCTTCTTGTCCCAGTTCTGGCGGATGGTGAAGCCGTCGGTCACCACGTCGCCGGGCACGGTGCCCACGAACACGATGAGGTCGGTCTCCTCGAGCAGCCCCTCGGTCCAGTCGGGACGGCCGTAGCCGATGGGGCCGATGTAGGACGGGGAGGAGAACGGCACGGTGCCCTCGGTGCGCCATTCGGCGGCGGCGGGGATCTCGTGGGCCTCGAGCCACTCGGTGAAGGTCTCGGCCGCCTCGTCGGTCCAGTCGTTGCCGCCGGTGATGAACAGCGGCTTCTCCGACTCCTTGAGGGCGGCGTGCAGCGCCTTCCAGTCCTCCACGGTCATGCCGCCGTGGGCCACGGGGATCTGCGGGTGCAGCTCGGCGGAGATCTCCTCCTGGATGACGTCCTCCGGCAGGCCGATCACCACGGGGCCGGGGCGGCCGGAGGTGGCGGCGAACATCGCCTCGGCCACGATCTCGGAGGCGCGGTCCGGGTGGTCCAGGACCATCACGCGCTTGGTGCCGGTGTTGAACCAGGCGTGGGGGTCGAACTCCTGGAAGGCCTCGCGGTCGCGGTGCTCGAACGGGATCAGGCCCACGAACAGCACCATGGCGGTGGAGTCCTGCCAGGAGGTGTGCAGGCCGACGTGCGCGTTGGCCGCACCGGGGCCGCGGGTCACCATGGCGACGCCGGGGACCTCGTTCATCTTGCCGTCGGCCTCGGCCATGTAGGTGGCGCCGCCCTCGTGGCGGCACACGACGTTCTCGATCGACGACTCGTGCAGGCCGTCCAGCACGTCCAGGTAGGACTCGCCCGGCACGGTGTACACGCGCTTCACCCCGTGGGCCTCGAGGGTCTTCACGATCACGTGGCCGGCGGACAGGCGGCCGGCGTTCTCGGACTGGGACATGGTCGTCTCCTTGACGTCGTCGGGGCGCCGCACCGTCGCGGGCCCGTGCTGGGTGGGCACCGTCCCCGTCGGCGGTGCTCCTGCTCACGCTAGCCGAGTCTGACCTGTGAGCTCGAGGATTGAGAAGTGGTGATCCGCATGGTGGTCACCCCCGCCTCCTTCCCGACGACGGCGCTCCCCTCCGCCTGTCGGCCCACCCGGCCCTGTGGTCGGGGCCGGAAGGGCCCCGCCCGGACGTGGCCGGCGAAGGCCGGCAACGGCCGAGGGCGGCGGGTGACGGCGGCGGGCGACGTGCCCTGCCGGGGTGCGGGGCCGTCGTCGTACAGTGCTGGCATGCTCACCCCACGCACCCTGGACCGCCTCCACTCCCTCGCCACGTTCCTCAACACGGCGCCCGGACCCCACGGCGGGCAGGTGCTCGAGGAGCGGCTCGTCTACGGCACGCAGATCCCGGACGTGGTGCCGGCGGTGCACGAGGGTAGGAACCGTGTGCGCGTGGCCAACGCCGCCCTGCAGCGGGCCCACGGCCTGCGCGGTCGGGTGGCCGCCGTGTGGGCCGACGCCGACGCCGGGAAGGACGTGACCGAGCAGGTCAACGCGCTGCTGGAGGAGGTCGGCGCCCTGGCGCTGATGGAGACGGAGGACGGCCTGGTCTACGGGCCCGCCTCGCAGACCTCCGACGCCGTCGAGCGCCTCACCGCCCTGGCCGCCCTCGCGCTGGCCGACGTGGTGGCCGAGGGTGAGGCCGCCCGCCTGCGCGTGTGCGCCGGCGAGGACTGCGGCAACGTGCTCGTGGACGCCAGCCGCAACCGCTCCAAGCGCTTCTGCGACGAGGCCAACTGCGGCAACCGCCTGCACGTGCGCAGCTACCGCGCCCGCCAGGCGGAGGGCAGGGCAGAGACCGAGGCCGAGACGGAGGCGAAGGCCGAGCACGCCGGCGAGGACGGGCACAAGGACTCCAAGAAGTCCAAGAAGAAAAAGAAGAAGGACAAGGACAAGAAGAAGCGGAAGAAGAAGGGCAAGAAGAAGTCCAAGGACTGAGTCCTGTCCGCTGGGGCGCCTAGTGTGGCGTGCATGAGCGATCAGCACGACGCCCGGCACCCGTCCCAGTCCTCCGACCCGACCGCTGCCGGCACCGATGCCGGCGCCCCGGCCACCCCGCGCCCGGAGTACCGGAAGGTCGGCGTCATCGGCGCCGGCGCCGTGGGCACCTCCGTCTGCTTCTCGGCCCTGATGAGCGGGGTCGCGGACGAGGTCGCCCTCTACGACGTCGACGAGCCCAAGGTCCGCGCCGAGGTCCTGGACCTGGCCCACGGCACCGCGTTCACCGCCGCCCACACCATGACCGGCGGGGCGGACCCGGCCGTGCTCGCCGACTCCTCGGTGGTGGTCATCACCGCCGGCGCCAAGCAGAAGCCGGGCCAGTCCCGCCTCGAGCTGGCCGAGGCGAACGTGCAGATCCTGCGCTCCCTCATCCCCACCGTCCAGGAGCACGCCCCGGACGCCCTGCTCGTGCTCGTCACCAACCCGGTGGACGTCCTCACCCTCGTGGCGCAGCGGCTCTCCGGGCTGCCGACGGGCCGGGTCATCGGCTCCGGCACCCTCCTGGACACCGCCCGGCTGCGCTGGCTCCTGGCCTCCCGCGTGGGCGTGCACCCGCGGTCCGTGCACGCGGCGGTGCTCGGCGAGCACGGGGACACCGAGTTCCCGGCCTGGTCCACCGCCTCCGTGGGACCGGTGCCGCTGCTGCGGTGGCCCTCGGCCGCCGCCCCGCAGTTCACGCGCCCGGACCTGGATGCCATCGCGGACTCGGTGATGAACGCCGCCTACGAGGTCATCCAGGGCAAGGGCGCCACCAACCACGCGATCGGCGTGGCCACGAACCGCCTGCTGGAGGCCGTGTTCCGGGACGAGCGCACCGTCCTGCCGGTCTCCACCGTCCTGGACGGCGAGCACGGGCTCACCGACGTCGCCCTCTCCCTGCCCTCCGTGGTGGGACGCCAGGGCGTGCTGCAGGTGCTCGAGACGGACCTGGACGCCGGCGAGGTCCGCCGGCTGCAGGCCTCGGCCCGGGCCCTGCGGGAGTCCGCGGCGTCGCTGGGCTTCTGACCCCGGATCGACGCCGGTCCGGGCGGCACTCCCCCGCCGCTTGCGACGCCTCGCTGCGGGGCGGCCCCGGGACAGCACGCGACCCCGGCCTCTGCGGAGGCCGGGGTCGTGGTGCGTGCGGGGCGAGGGCGCCGTGGCCGATCAGGAGGTGCCGTCGCGGCCCTCACGCCGGCCACGGGCGCGGCGCTCGTCCGCGGCCTTCCGGTGCATCTCCTCCGAGGAGCGGTTCACGCCGGAGCCCTGGGACAGGTGCTCCGGGTTCTCGCGCGCGGCGAGCTGCAGCATCGCGACCACCACGAGGGAGACCACGAAGAACACGCCGAAGGCGATCAGCCCGATGTCGACGCGCAGCGGGTTTCCGGTGCCGCCGGAGGCCGTGATGGCGGCGACGAGGCCGCCGACCAGGCCGAGGGCCGCCGAGAAGATCAGGGGCGCCTTCACGGTGTCCTTCAGGCCGCCGCGCCTCTGGCCGCCGCGGGACGGATCCTGGGGGCGCGGGGAACGGGAGGACTGTGCGCTCACGGGTGGACGCTCCTGACTGGTTTCGGGGCCGGCTCACGTCTGCGGTGACATGACAGGCACAGGCGGGTGCCGTCGTCGGGCAGACGAGTCCCAGTCTACGCGGGGTGCGCGGCGAGTGCGGGCTGTTCGCGGTCGGCGGTGAGGGACAACGACGGCCCCTCGCCCGCCGCTGTCAGGCGTCGGTCTTCGCGGCCTTGCGGACGTCGAGGAACATGCCGACGCCCGAGACGGCGAGCATCACGCCCAGGATGAGGGCGCCGCCGCCGACGATGCCGAGCTGGGAGTGCTGGTTCAGGCCGGAGCCGAAGAACAGGCCGATGCCCGAGCCGACGCCCACGGCACCGGTGATCAGCTGGTCGCGGGCGGGGGCGAAGTCGCGGCGGTGCCGGAACCAGGCCACGAGCTCGGCGATGCCGCCCAGCAGCAGGGCCGTGGCGACCGTGAGGCCGACGCCCTGCGGGGAGGAGAAGAAGAACAGCACGATGGTGCCGAGCATCCACGCGGCGGCCGCCATGGACAGCGGGGAGCGCATGGCCTCCGGGACGGGCTCGCGGCGCAGGTACTCCCACATCGCGGAGCCGGAGAAGACGAGGTACAGCGCCAGGGCGATCTTCATCCACATGGTGCCCGGCTGCTGCACGAACACGGTGGTGAGGCCGAAGATCAGCGCCACGCCGGCGCGGATCAGGACAGGCTTGAACATGACGTCGGCGACGTCCACGGGGGTCTTGGTCACGGCAGGCACCCGACAAGTCTAGGACAGTGGCGTGCAGGCGCCCCGACGACGACCCAGCCCCTACCACCACGCTTTGAGGGCGGAAGTCCCCGGAATTCGAGCGGCCGGCTCAGGTGGTCAGTGCAACACCGTCCTGGGCTTGAGCGATGAGCTCGTCTAGCTTCTCAGCCGGTGTCATTCCTGCCAAGATCACTCGCCCACGATGGTTCAACCGGTCCTGTGTGTCCTGGATGTCCTGATCGGTGAGTGTGTTGAAGTTCGTGCCCTTGGGGTACTCGTAGCGCAGCTGACCATTGAGGTTCTCGTTCGTGCCCCGCTGCCAGGGCGAGTGCGGGTCTGCGAAGAACACCGGGCAGCCGGTGGCCACGGTGAAACGAGCATGCTTGGCCATCTCCGAGCCCTGGTCCCAGGTCAACGAGCGCAGCACCGCCTCGGGCAAGGACTCGACCATCTGTGTGAGCTTGTCGATGACCGTCTCGGAGTCCCTGGCCCCGGGCAGTCGCCCCAGCAGCGTGAAGCGTGAGACTCGCTCGACCAGGGTGATCAACGCGGAGTTGCCCGGCCCCACGACCAGATCCCCTTCCCAGTGCCCGGGGATCTTGCGTTCGCAGATCTCGGCGGCGAACATCTGCTCCCGGTCGGCCAACAGACACCCCTGCAGCCAGGTCCGCTTGGAAGCAGGCGGCAGCTTGGAGGCCGGGATACGTCCAGTGCGTCCCGAGCGCAGCGCGACTTCGACCTTCAGCTCCTGCAGCAGCACCGAACGGGCCTGCAGGTACAGCTCTTGGTAGATGCTCTCGTGGCTGATGCGCATGCGCTCATCATCCGGGAACAGATGCCTCAGGCGCACGCTGACCTGTGGCGGTGAGTGCCCGTGCGTCAACAGGCGCAGCACCTGGTGACGTAGCGCCGGGTGAGCGTGCAGCTTCCTGGTCTTCGGCCGTGCCCGCCGGTAATCGGTGTGGTGCTGGGCGGTGGCGGCGTTGTAGGCCGAGTCCGCCGGGCCACCGGTCTTGCAGGAACGACCCCAGCGCAACGTGTTCCTGGCCAGCTCGCGGCTGATCGTGGAGCGGTGCACGCCGAGGTCATCGGCGATACGGGACTGGGACCAGCCATCGTTCAGGCGTAACTCGATCTTCGTGCGTTCTGCCAGGCTCAGACGACGGGCGTGGCCGGTACGGGCCGGCAGGGGTGCAACATTCGCAGGGATCACGGAGACATCCTTGCCTGCCCATCCCTGGGCTCTGTGCAGGCCTGCTTGCTGGCACCAGCGGCGCACGGAAGTACCGGAGACTCCGACCTGCTCGGCTACGGACTTCGAGGTGCCCCCGGCGAGCATCAGATCAAGCACTTGCAGACGCAGCCGCTTCGAAGCAGCACGAGAGATAGCGGCCATGGTGAGTACGACAGACCTTCCTGGTAGGCCCTGGAAGATCTGTTGCACTCACCGATGGAATCCGCCAGCGGAATTGCGGGGAGTTGTGCCCTCAAAAGCTTGAGGGGGGGTGGAGTTCAGGAGCCGGCGCGCATCCAGGCGTCGGAGCGGGCCCGCAGGCCCAGGGTGAGCGCCCGCATGCCCATGTAGACGAAGCCGAAGCCCACCCAGAGCATCGCCAGCTGCTCGGGGGCGGCCGGGACGTTGGCGAGCGGATCGGACCAGTCCACGGTCCAGCCCAGTCCCCCGGCGGCCACCTGCGCGATCACCCACAGCACCGGGGCGTAGACCGCCACGTTCACCACGCCGGCCAGGGCCAGGTACCGCGCATCCCCGGCGCCGATCAGCACGCCGTCCAGCACGAACACGTAGCCGGCCAGCGGCTGGCTCAGCGCCAGCACGAACAGGCCCGCGGTGGCCGCGGCCTGCACACCCGGCTCCGGGGTGAACAGCGGCGGCAGCACCCAGGCCAGCACACCGAGCAGCACGCCGGTGACCACGCCGAACCACAGGGACCACCGGACCATCACCCGCGTCAGCGCGCGGGCGGTGCGCACGTCCCCGCGGCCGAGCTCGTGGCCGATGAGCGCCTGCGCGGCGATCGCCAGCGCGTCCAGCGCGAAGGCGAGGGTGGAGAACAGTGTGAAGACGAGCTGATGGGCGGCGAGCACCTCGTCCCCGGCGCCGGTGGCCACCAGGACGGTGAGCAGGATCGCCAGGCGCAGGCTCGCGGTGCGCAGCAGCAGCCAGGAGCCCACCTGCGCCGTGGCCCGCATGCCGGAGCCCGAGGGCACCCAGCCGGCCTCCGCGGCCCGGAAGCGCGGGGCCAGCACCAGCAGGTAGGTCAGCAGCATGGCCCACTGGACGATCGAGGTGCCGATCGCCGAGCCGGCCACACCCAGGCCCGCTCCGTAGACGAGCACCCAGTTCAGGGCGATGTTCACCCCGAAGCCGGCGGCGGCCACCACGAGCGGGGTCCTGGTGTCCTGGAGTCCGCGCAGCACACCCGTGGCCGCCAATACCGCCAGCAGCGCCGGGATGCCGGGCATGGACCAGCGCAGATAGGCCACGGCATGCTCCTGGACCTCCCCGGTGCCGCCCAGCGCGCCCACCAGGGACGGAGCCGCGAACCACCCCGCCACCGCGAGCACGAGGCCGATCAGGATGCCCAGCCACATGCCGTCCCGGCCGCGCGCCATGGCCTCGCTCCCCCGCCCGGCCCCGGTCAGCCGGGCGACCGCCGGAGTGGTGGCGTAGGCCAGGAAGATCAGCAGGCCGGTGGCCGTGTGCAGGACGGTGGTGCCCAGCCCCACGCCGGCAAGCTGGGCCGTGCCCAGGTGGCCGACGATCGCGGTGTCCGCCAGGAGGAACAGCGGCTCGGCGATCAGCGCGCCGAGGGCCGGCACCGCCAGGGTGAGGATGCGGCGGCCCAGGCCGTCGGTGACCCGGGACTCCGGTGAGGAGGACGGCCGAGGCGGGCGGCCGTCGTCGTGGCCCTGGCCGCTCACAGGCCCAGCAGGGCGAGGTAGGGCACCGCCATGCTGGGCTGCAGCTCCGCCACGTCCGGCATGTGCGGCATCACCAGGTACAGCATGGCCACGGCGATGCCGTTGTTCACCATGTGCAGCAGGACCGCGTACCCGAAGGAGCGGCCCATGAGGATGTAGGAGACCGTGATCGCGACCGCCAGCGTCAGGTACGGGATGATCTCCACGAGGTCGAACCGCCCGCCGGTGCCGGCGAAGTGCAGCAGGACGAAGGCGACGATCGACACCGCGGCGCAGACCCAGACGTTGAGGTGCCGGGAGAGCTTGCCGATCAGCAGGTGCCGGAACAGGTACTCCTCCACCAGGGGCGCCATCACCACGGTCATCAGGATCATCAGCGCCGGCGGGGCCGCGGTGGTCATCTCCTCCAGGGACGCCTGGTTCGCGGACTGCGCGGCGCGGCCGATCAGGCTCAGCAGCACCACGTTCACGATGATGCACGCCAGCCAGGTGGCCGGCAGCAGGGCCAGCTTCCACCAGGTGCCGTGCCGGAAGACGCCGAGGGAGCGGACGAACGGCCGCCAGGCGACCACCGCCACGATGACCGTGATGACCACGTAGCTCACGAGGTTCATGGTGAACATGTCCAGCACCGTGAAGGTGCCGTCCACCGGGTCCACCCAGCCCAGGGCCATCGCGAGCAGGCCTCCGGCGCCGAGCAGCATCAGGGCGACGTAGGCGAGCACCGCCAGGGCGTCGCCCCAGTGGAGCCTTCCGGGCGCCCACGCGGCGGGATCGGTCCGCTGCGACGGCGGGCGCGAGGGCCAGCCGGGCGGGACGTCACCGGGGCCGCCGCCGGGGCCACCCTGGGCACCGGGGCCACCCTGGGCACCGGGGGCGGGTCGGCCGTACTCCGCGCCGGGCTGCTCGGAGTACGAGGGAGCCTGCGCGGCGTTCTTCTGCGGCCACCCCTGCGGAGGCCACCCTGAGGGGGTGTTCGTCATGGTCGCCACGGTATCAATCGGGGCCGACAGCGGACCGGGAGGAGCGGGCGCGCCCAGGCCGGCTGCCCGCAGGACGCGGCACCGGGGTCCGGCCCCCGCCCAGCCGCGGGATGATGCGAGTCACAGAAGGCCGTCATCGTTTGCCGTGGCCGCTCCGACTTGACTAGCTTCTCCCGCATGGCCTTGTTCTCCCAGCCGGTCTTCCTGCACCTCCCGACGACCGACACCGAGCGCATCCGCGAGTTCTGGACCGCCCTCGGCGCGGACATCGCGGAGGACTTCTCGGACGACGACTCGGTGTGCGTCGAGCTCACCGACACCACCTACGCGATGTACATGACGCCGGGGTCCTACACGGACTACATCGGCGAGCGGGAGATCGCGGACTGCATCACCACGAACTCCTCGCTGATGTCCCTGGTCGCCGGGGACCAGGACGCCGTGGACGCCCTCGCCGACCGCGCCCTCGAGCTGGGCGGCACGGAGGTCGCGCTGCCGGAGGACATGGTCGAGGACATGTCCGAGACCGGCCTGCACTCCCGCGAGATCATCGATCCGGACGGCCACCAGTGGGAGTTCGTCACCGCCTGAGCGGTGCTTCCCGACGACGGCCCGTTCAGTCCGCCTGACCGGTCGCCTGTGCGCGGCGCGGCTCCGGTGGAGACGGCTCTGCATCGGCCGGGCGCGCGTCGTCGGCCTCGCCGCGGCGCGGCTTCCCCGGGCGCGACGTCCCGGCCTCCCTGCTGAGCGTGGTGCCGACGCTCGCCGAGATCACCAGCACCATGGCGAGGACCGCCCAGAGGCCGACGGCCTGGCCGAGCACCAGGAACCCGACGGCCGTGGCGATGGCGGGCTCCACCGAGACGAGCACGCCGAACACGGCGCTGCGCAGCCGCTTCAGTGCGTGGAACTCCAGCAGATAGGGCAGCAGCGAGGCGAACAGGCCCGTGCCGATCGCCCCCAGGACATGACCCGGCGTGACGGCGGAGGCGCGGGCGAGCTCCGGCAGGCCCAGGGGCATCACCATGAGCGTGGCCACGCCCATCGCGACCGCCAGTCCGCCGGTGCCGGGCACGAGCCGGCCCACCCGCTGGCCGGCCAGGATGTAGAGGCCCCAGGAGACCGCCGCCACGAGCACCAGCCAGACGCCGGTCATGTCCAGCGGTTCCGCGGCGCCGGCGGGACGGGCCACCAGGTTCTGCACCAGGAACAGCACGATCCCGGCGAACGCCAACACCACCCAGAGCACGTCCCGCAGACGGCGGCTCAGGGCGGCGGCCACGGCGAGCGGCCCGAGGAACTCGATGGTCACGGCCACACCGAGCGGGATGCGGTCGATCGCCGCGTAGAAGAAGCCGTTCATGCCCGCGAAGGCCGCACCGAGCACCAGGACGGCGCCCCACTGGGCCCGGGTCCAGGAGCGCAGCGGCGGCCGGACGAGGGCCAGCAGCACCAGCGCGGCCACGCCCACGCGCAGCACAGTGGTGCCCCACGGGCCGAAGGTCGGGAAGAGGCCGATGGCCAGGGAGGCGCCGAGCTGCAGGGACAGGCAGGCGCCGAGCACCATGAGCACACCCACCGCGGTGCGGCCGGGACGGATCCGGCGGCGCCGGCGCGGGCGCTCGGACACCGGCGGCAGGCCGGGCGCGGCGGCGGGCAGCCCGTCGGCGGTGCCGGGGGCTCCGGGCTCGGGCACGAGCGGGATCGGGGCGGTGTGCGGACTCACCCGACCATTCTGGCCTCTGCCGCCGCGGTGGGCCGTGCGGCTACGGTGGTGTCCGCGCAGCGGGACGGGCCCGCTGCACCCATGACGGGACTGCTCCTCGGAGCGCCCTGGGGCGCGGTGGCGGCGGTGGCCGCCGGCGCGCTCATGCTCGCCGTGATGACGGCGGACGCCCTGCAGACGCGGAGCTGAGGCCCGTCAGAACAGCTCGCCGATGATCTCGGAGTCCCGCTCCCAGACGCGCCGGGCGAACGGCAGCAGCACCATCACCCCGAACAGGGCGGACTCGCGCTCGATGCCGGCACCGTGGTCCACGGTCACCCGGGTGTGGGTCAGCGACCCCTGGTGCAGCCGGCCGACCACCTGCTTGCCGCGGCGTCCCGTGGCCGCGTCCGCAGTGCGGTCCAGGACCTCCACGCTGCCGTCCCAGTCGTCGCGGACGAGCAGCTCGCGACCGTCCACCTCGCCCGCCACGGCGAAGTAGAGGATGTTCTCTCCCCAGCGGTCCTTCAGGGTGGCGTCGAGCGGGTCGGGCAGCGGGGCCTCCGTGTCCTGGACGGTGTCCGGCCAGTGGCGGACGTCGTAGGTCGGCGCGATGAGGCGGCCGAACCCGGTCCTCCAGGTCGCGGCCCGCACGCCGAGCACCGTCGCGGCGCCGCCGACGGACTCCCAGCGGAAGGTCCCGCGCGCCTCGCAGCCGGGCAGCTCGCCGCGGACCACCCGGCCGACGAGCTCGCCGTCCTCCCGCTGCACCGGGATCACCTTCATGTCCCGCCGGACCGTGTCCAGCAGGCCCTCGCGGAACCCGTACACGGTCGGATCCAGCATCCCCTTCGCCATGACCGCCCCCTCGCGTCATCCCTCTCGCCCCGCACGGGGCCCGGCCGATCGGCCGCTCTCAGGATGCCACGGACGCGCTCAGGACTGCGGGCGCACCTGCTCCGGCTCGTCCTCGGCGACCTCGACCGCCGCGCCCTGGAACTGGCTGCGGTACAGGCGGGCGTAGGCGCCGCCGGCGGCCAGCAGCTCGTCATGCGAGCCCTGCTCCACGATGTCCCCGTGCTCCATCACCAGGATCACGTCCGCGTCCCGGATGGTGGAGAGCCGGTGCGCGATCACGAAGCTCGTCCGGTTGGAGCGCAGCGCCGCCATGGCCTCCTGCACGAGCACCTCGGTGCGGGTGTCCACGGAGGAGGTCGCCTCGTCCAGGATCAGCAGGTCCGGCTGCGCGAGGAACGCGCGGGCGATGGTGATCAGCTGCCGTTCGCCGGCGGACACGTTGGCCGCGTCCTGCTCGATCACCGTGTCGTACCCGTCCGGCAGGGTGTGCACGAAGCGGTCCACGTAGGTCGCCTTCGCGGCCTCGAGGACCTCGTCCTCGGTGGCGTCGAGGCGGCCGTAGCGGATGTTGTCCGCGATGGTGCCGCCGAACAGCACCGCGTCCTGGAGCACCATGCCGGTACGGGCGCGCAGCTGCTTCCGCGGCATGGTCGCGATGTCCCGGCCGTCCAGCAGGATGCGGCCGCCGTCCACCTCGTAGAACCGCATCAGCAGGTTCACCAGGGTGGTCTTGCCGGCGCCGGTCGGGCCCACGATCGCCACGGTCTGCCCGGGCTCGGCCACCAGGTTCAGGTCCTGGATCAGCGGCTTCTCCGGCGTGTAGGAGAAGGCCACGTGCTCGAACTCCACGCGCCCCTTCTCCCCCGCCGGCCTCTCCGCCGGCTTCCCGACGACGGCACCGGCCTCCGCCTGCTCCGTCGCCTCCTCGGGACGGTCGGCGTCCGGGGACTCCTCGGGCTCGTCGAGGAGCTCGAAGATGCGCTCGGCGGAGGCGACGCCGGAGATCAGCATGTTGGCCATGCCGGCGACCTGGCCGAGGGGCTGGTTGAACTCGCGGGAGTACTGGATGAACGCGGTGACCGCGCCCAGGGTCATCTGGCCGTTGGCCACGCGCAGGCCGCCGACCACGGCGATGCCCACGTAGCCGAGCCAGTTCACCCACTGCATGATCGGCATGATCATGCCGGAGAAGAACTGGGCCTTGAACGAGGCCTGGTACATGGCCTCGTTGCGCTCGTCGAACCGGGCGGCCATGTCCTCCTGGCGGCCGAACACGGTGACGAGCTCGTGGCCGGTGAAGGACTCCTCGATGTGGCCGTTGAGGCGGCCGGTCTCGCGCCACTGGGCGGCGAACAGCTGCTGGGAGCGCTTGCCGATCACGCCGACCACCACGCCGGCCACCGGCAGGGCGATCAGGGCGATCAGGGCCAGCTGCCAGGACAGCCAGAACATCATGCCGACGATGCCGATGATCGTCAGCACCGAGTGGAACAGGGTGGAGAACGCCTGCTGCATGGCCTGCTGCACGTTGTCCACGTCATTGGTGGTGCGGGAGAGCAGGTCACCGCGCTGGCGGGTGTCGAAGTGGGACAGCGGCAGGCGGTTGAGCTTGGCCTCGATGTCCTGGCGCAGGCGGTAGACGATCCGCATCACCAGGTCGTTGAGGACATAGCCCTGCAGCCACATGAAGGCCTGTGCCACCACGTACATCGCCAGCACGATGAGGATGAGCCGGGCCAGGTGCTCGAAGTCGATGCCCTGGCCGGGCACGAAGTCCATGCCGGAGAGCATCTCCGCGGCCTGGTCCTGGCCCTGGGCGCGCATCCCCTCGATGACCTGCTCGCGGCTGAGCCCGTCCGGCATCTGCCCCGAGATCAGTCCGCCGAAGATCGCGTCCATCGCCCTGCCCAGCACGTGCGGGGCCCAGACGTTGAGCACCACGGACACCAGGACCATGACGAACACCAGCGTCAAGCCGACCCGCTCGGTGCGGAACAGGCCGAGCAGGCGCTTGGCCGAGGGCCAGAACGCCTTCGCCCTGCGGGTCGGGCCCTCGCCGTGGAAGTCGTCGCCGCCGGCGCCGGACTCCTGGAACTGGAGGAACTCCTCGTCGGTCAGCTCGGCGGTCGCCTTCTGCTCGCTCATGCCAGCTCCTCCTCACGGACCTGGGAGTCCACGATCTCGCGGTAGGTCTCGTTGCCGGCCAGCAGCTCGGCGTGGGTGCCGCGGCCGACGATGCGGCCGCCGTCCAGCACGAGGATCTGGTCCGCGCCGGTGATGGTGGCCACGCGCTGGGCCACGACCACCCGGGTGGTGTCCCCGAAGCGCTCGTCCAACGTCGCCCGCAGGTTCGCGTCCGTGGTGACGTCCAGGGCGGAGAACGAGTCGTCGAACAGGTGGATGCGCGGCTCGGCCACGAGCGCGCGGGCGATCGAGAGGCGCTGTCGCTGGCCGCCCGAGACGTCCGTGCCGCCCTGGGAGACGTTCGAGTCCAAGGCGGTGGCCGTCGTCGTGCCGGTGCCGGTGGTGCGGGAGCGGACGAAGTCCGCGGCCTGCGCCGTCTCGAGGGCGGCCCAGATCTGCTCGTCCGTGGCGTCCGGGGCGCCGAAGCGCATGTTCTCGCCGACCGTGCCGGAGAACAGGTAGGGCTTCTGGGGGACGTAGCCGAGCGCGTCCGTGAGCTCGGCGCGGGAGAGGTCCGTGACGGGGACGCCGTCGATGAGCACCTCGCCGGAGGTGACGTCGTAGAGGCGCGGGATCAGGCCCAGCAGGGTGGACTTGCCGGAGCCGGTGGAGCCGACGAGCGCAGTGGTGGTGCCCGGCTCCACCGTGAAGGAGACGCCGTCCAGGACCGGGGCCTCCGCGCCCGGGTAGGCGAAGGTGACGTCCCGGAACTCCAGGCGGCCGCGGCGCTCGGCCGGGGTCACCGGGGCGGTCGACTCGTGGAGGGTGGGCTCGGTGTCCAGGACCTCGCCGATGCGGCGGGCCGAGATCACGGCGCGCGGGAGCATCATCAGCATGAAGGTGCCCATCATGACGGACATCAGGATCTGCAGCAGGTACTGCATGAACGCCGTCAGGGCGCCGACCTCCACCAGGCCGGCGTCCACCCGCTCCGCGCCGAACCACAGCACGGCGGCGGTGGCCAGGTGCAGGACCATGGTGATCACCGGGCCGAGCAGCACGAACAGGCGGCCGATGGCCACGGAGGTGCGGGTGATGTCCGCGTTGGCCGCGGTGAAGCGCTCGGCCTCGTGCTCCTCGCGCACGAACGCGCGGACCACGCGGATGCCCACGATCTGCTCGCGCATCGTGGTGTTGATGGTGTCGATGTTCGTCTGCATCCGCTGGAACAGCGGCATCAGGCGGGAGGCGATCAGGCCCACGATCACGATCAGCACCGGCACGGAGACCCAGACCAGCCAGGACAGCCCCGGATCCTCGCGGACCGCCATGATGATGCCGCCGACGGCCATGATCGGGGCGGTGACCATGAAGTTCAGGGCCATCAGCGTGAGCATCTGGACCTGGTTCACGTCATTGGTGCCGCGCGTGATGAGGGTGCCCGCGCCGAAGCGGCCCATCTCCTCCGCGGAGAAGCGGTCCACGCGGGTGTAGACCGCACGGCGCAGGTCCCGGCCGAAGCCCATGGCGACCTTCGCGCCGAAGTACACCGCCGAGATCGCCGCGGCGACCTGGACCAGCGCGACGCCGAGCATGATGCCGCCGAGCTCCCAGATCCGGGCCGTGTCTCCCCGCGCCACGCCCTCGTCGATGATCCGGGCGTTCAGGCTCGGCAGGAACAGCATGGCCAGCGTGCTGACCAGCTGCAGGACGAGCACCGCCAGCACCATGCCCAGGGCGGGCTTCAGGTGCCGGCGCATCAGGGTCCAGAGCATGGTGCTCCTTCAGGGTGCGGGGCGGGTGGGGAGGGCCGTGCGTCGGCGGCTGTCGGCAGTCCGGACGACGGCGGTCGGCAGGCCCGACGACGGCGGTCGGCAGGCCCGACGACGACGGTCGGCAGGCCCGACGACGACGGTCGGCAGGCCCGACGACGACGGTCGGCAGGCCCGACGACGACGGTCGGCAGGCCCGATGACGGCGGTCGGCAGGCCCGATGACGGCGGTCGGCAGGCCGGCCGGCAGCGGCGATGGCCGACACGGCCGGATGACCGGTCGTGTCGGCGGCCCTTCATTGTGCACCCGCGGACCCGATCCGCGCCGCACTTGGTGACGAAGACCCCAACAGGGTGTCGGGCGGACCGGTCAGGCCTCCAGGCGGTCGGCGTTGGCGTGGATCGCGTCGCGCAGATACGCCGCCAGGCCGGGTGCGAGGTCCTCGTAGTTCTTGGCGAACCGCGGGTCGGCCACGTACATGTCCCCCAGGTTCCGGTGCATGGCCGGGGAGACGTCGAAGTACCAGCGGCTCATGTGGGCGCGGGCGGCCTCGGCGGCATCCATGGCGCGCACCGAGTCCGCGGGCTCGCCGTCCTGCATCGCCCCCAGGATCAGCGCATTGGCGTCGTCCATCTCCGCCTTGATCCGCTCCCAGTCCTGCTTCGAGTACTTCTTCGTGCGCTGCTGGGACTGCGCCCAGGCGTCGGTCTCGCCCCAGCGCTGCTCGGCCTCCTCCTGGTAGTCCTCGAACTCCTCGGCGTACTCGGAGCCGAACAGGTCCCCGTACAGCTCCTTCCTCTCCGCGTCGCCCATCGCGTCTTCCTTCTTCACGTCGTCGCCCATCGCGTCGTCCTTCTTCACGTCGTCGCTCATCGTGTCTTCCTTCCGCTCGGCGCCGCGCATCGCGCCTGCCTTCTCCTCGTCCTCCTCGGCGAGCGCCGTCTCCAGCGCACGCTCGAGCCGACGCAGCTCGTCGATCCGGGCGACCACGTCATCGTGCTGACGTTCCAGCGCGAGGCGACGGTCCGTCGTCGGGCCGGGGATCTCGTCCAGGCCGAAGCCGAGCCGGCGGTACGCGACCACCTCCTGCAGCCGCGCGACGTCCGCGGGCCCGTAGAGGCGGTAGCCGGCCGACGTGCGGGCGGGGCGGACGAGCCCGAGGCGGTCGTAGTGGTGCAGGGTGCGCACCGTGACCCCCGTGAGCTCGGCGACCTCGCCGACCGTGAGCTGCTTCTCTGTCATGGGAACGAGTGAACACCCTGACGCCACGTGAGGGTCAAGCCGGGGCGTGTGGCGTGCGTGTGGGCCCGGGCGGGGCGTGCCCGGCCTCCCACATCGTCAGGATCGACGTTTTTTCGCCGGATCGAACCAGACTGGTGCGATCCACCGAATTTTCGTCGATCTGGCGAGGGGTCGAGGTGTCACGGAAGCACCGCCATCGCCCGCCGCGTCGTTTCGGGGGCAGACTTCCCCATGGACACCGCCGCGTAGAACTCCCCCGCCACCCCGGCCGCCTCGGCGCCGATCCCCCACGGCGCCCACCGCCGCCACGAGGTCACCCTCCGCTTCCTCGCCGCGCCGACGGACCACGGACACGGCGGCACCGTGGACGCCGGCCGCGTGCTGGAGTGGGTGGACAAGGCGGCCTTCGCTGCGGCCACCGCCTGGGCCGGCACCTACTGCGTCACCGCGTACGTGGGCAACATCCACTTCCGGAACCCGGTGGAGGTGGGCCAGATGGTGGAGGTCACCGGCACCGTGCTCCACACGGGCTCGTCCTCCATGCACATCAACACCGTGGTCCGCGCCGGCGACCCCAAGACCGGCGAGCTCACCGAGGCGGCCCGCTGCCTGGTCGTCTTCGTGGCGGTGCAGGACGGCAGGCCGTCCCGCGTCCCGGAGTTCGTCCCGCAGACCCTGGAGCAGGAGCTCGCCCGGGACTGGGCGGTGTCCCGCATCCAGGTCCGCGACGCCGTCACCGAGGCCATGAAGGCCAGACCTACACGGACGCCGGCACCGCCGAGCGCGTGACCCTGCGCTTCCTCGCCGCGCCCACGGACGTGAACTGGGGCGGCAAGGTGCACGGCGGGATCGTCATGGAATGGATCGACACCGCCGCCTACCTGTGCGCCTCCCGCTACTGCGGCAAGGACACCGTGGCCGTGTTCTCCGGCGGCATCCGCTTCTACCGGCCGCTGCACATCGGGGACCTGGTGGAGGTGGAGGCACGCCTGATCTACACCGGCACGAAGAGCATGCACGTGGCCGTCCACGTCCGCTCCGGAGACCCCAAGGGCGACGAGCTGGCCCTGACCACCTACTGCCTGACGGTGATGGTCACCCGCAACGAGGCCGGCGACGCCGTGCCCGTCCCCGCCTGGGAGCCCGTCACGGACGAGGACAGGGCCCTCTGGCAGCACGCGCGCGACCTGCTCGAGATCCGCGCGAAGGCCCAGGGCAACCGCCTGCCGAACCACATGCTCGCCCAGGAGGGCTGAGGCCGGGGAGGGGCTTCCCGACGACGGCCGCCCCGGTCCGTCCGCGACCTCGCCTCCGCGGGTCGGCCGGCTCCGCGGCTCAGCGCGTCGGCGCCGTCACACGGGTGGCTCCGCGGCTCAGCCGACCCGGCAGGACCGACGATTCTGCTCCGGGTCGCCCCCATCGGGCACGGTGTGCAGCATTGTCGTCGGTCTGAGCGACGAGCGGCGCCAGCCCTGCCACCTCAGCCGAGCAGGGCCAGGCCCTCCTGGACCAGGACGAGCACACCCATCGCCAGGACGAACCAGCCGAAGCCCGTCTTCAGTGCCCCCTGGGGGACCCGGTGGGTCAGCGGCGCCCCGGCCAGCGCCCCGACGGCGGCCGCGGCGGTGACGGGCAGGACCCACGCCCAGTCCAGGGAGGTGCCGGTCAGGTGTCCGGCCAGTCCGGCCGTCGAATTCATGGCGATCACCATCAGGGAGGTCGCCACGGCCTGCCCCATCGGCAGCTTGGCCAGCAGCACGAGGGCCGGCACCACCATGAAGCCGCCGCCGGCGCCCACCGTGCCCACGGCGGCGCCGATCGCCGCGCCCTGCAGCAGGGACAGCCACAGCGGGGTGGGCGGGGCCGCCGGATCCGCCGGCTTCCGGCCGCGGATCATCCCGACGGCGGAGGCGAGCATCATCACCGCGAAGAGGACCATCAGGAGTGCACCGGGCAGCTGCGAGCCCATCAGCCCGCCGAGGAACGCGCCCGCCATGGACGCCGCCCCGAAGACCGCGCCGACCCGCCACTGCACGGCACGGCGCAGCGCATGGGGCACCAGCGCCACCGCCGAGGTCACGGCCACCACGAACAGGGACCCGGCGATCGCCTCCTCCGGGGGCAGCCCGGCCACATAGGCCAGCAGCGGCACCGTGAGGATCGACCCGCCGCCGCCGAGCAGGCCCACCAGGAGCCCGACCACCACGGCGAGGGCCAGCACGAGCCAGAGCATGGGGTCCTTCCGAGTGCGATGCAGACGCCGGCGACCAGCCGACGCGGCGGCGGTGAGCGGTCACCGCCCGCCACCCCATTGTGCCCGCAGCGCCCCCGCTCGCGGCCAGGCGGGAGGGGCGTTCAGTCGGAGTGCGCGCGACGGGGCGCGGGAACCTCAGCGGCCGAAGAGCCGGGCGAAGAAGCCCTTCATGCCACCACTGCCGGCACGGGCCGCCTCGATCTCGGCGGCCGAGTGCTTGCCGTCGCACCACTGTCCGGCGGGGACGGTGCGCTTGACGGAGTCGACGTGCTGGCCGCAGCCGGCCCAGGTGGTCTTGCCGCAGACCTTGCAGTTCACAGGACGGCACATGGTGGGGGTTCCTTCCGATCAGGTGTCGCAGCGGCCGGGCGGCCGTCGCGTGGGGATGCGGCGACGTCGTGGGGACGCCGCCGGAGTTTGTCAGGACAGGGTGAGGAAGAGCTTCTCCAGCTCCTCGACGGTGAGCTTCTCCTCCTTCTCGGCCCTCTCCGGATCGGCGATGCAGTGCTGCATGGCCGAGGAGACGATCGTGAAGCCGGCCCGGTCCAGCGCGGTGGAGACGGCGGCGAGCTGGGTGACCACGTCACGGCAGCTGCCCTCGCCCTCGACCTCGCGGATGACGGCGTCGAGCTGCCCGCGGGCGCGCTTGAGACGGTTGAGGATCTTGCGCTGGGTGGCGTCGTCGGCGGCGCGCATGGCGGCTCCTTGGGTTTGTGCGAGATGCGTGCGGGGTCGGAGGAGACTGATCGGATACCCGGCAGGGTATAACGACGACGGCCGGGCGGTCAGCCGAGAAGGGTCAGGCCCTCCTGGACCAGGACGAAGGCGCCCATGGCCAGGACGAACCAGCCGAAGCCCTTCTTCAGGGCGGCCTGCGGGACGCGGTGGGTCAGCGGGGCGCCGACCAGCGCACCGACCACGGCGGCTCCGGTGACGGGCAGCACCCATCCCCAGTCCAGGGACGTCCCGGTGAGGTGGCCGGCGAGCCCGGCCACGGAGTTCATGGCGATCACCATGACGGACGTCGCCACGGCCTGCCCCATGGGCAGCTTGGCCAGCAGCACGAGCGCCGGGACCACCATGAAGCCGCCGCCGGCACCCACGGTGCCCACGGCCACACCGATGGCCAGCCCCTGCAGCAGGGACGTCCACAGCGGCGTCGGCGGCGCGGCCGGGTCCACCGGCTTCCGCCCGCGGATCATGCCGATCGCAGAGGCCAGCATCATCACGGCGAACAGGACCATCAGCAGTGCCCCGGGCAGCCGTGCCCCCAGCAGCCCCCCGAGGAGGGCGCCGGCCATGGAGGCCACGCCGAAGACCGCGCCGACCCGCCACTGCACCGCCCCGCGCCGGGCGTGCGGCACCAGGGCCACCGCCGACGTCACGGCCACCACGAACAGGGAGCCGGCGATCGCCTGCTCCGGAGGCTGCCCGGCCACATAGGCCAGCAGCGGCACCGTGAGGATGGAGCCTCCGCCGCCGAGCAGCCCCACGAAGAGGCCGACGGCCACGGCGAGGATCAGCACGATCCAGAGCATCAGCGCGCCGGCTCCTCACGGTCTGCCGCGGCATCGGCGACCGCACCCGTCTGCGTGGGTGCGGCGCAGTCCTGGCAGGCCTGGGCGACATCGCCGATCACGGCCTCGGCCGGGCGCTGCTCGACCGCCCGGTTCCACGGCATCTTCGCGAGCACGGCGGCCATGGCGCAGGTGTTGGACACGGCGGACCAGCTCAGCCCGGCGCCGATGGCCGCGGGGATCAGCCCGAGCCGCCTGGGGCCCAGCTGCGAGGCCACGGCCCCGGCCAGCGCGATCGATCCGGCGGTGAGCCGGACCTGACGGTCCATGGACCAGCGGGAGCCGCGGCGCACCACGGCCCCGCCGGCGGCGGCGTAGGCGGACAGGCCGCCCTCCAAGACCTGGGCGGAGGTGAAGCCGGCCTCGGCGAGGCGGTCCTGGGCGGTGCAGGCCCGGCTGCCGGAGTGGCAGACGAGCACCACGTGCCCGCCGAGGCGCTCGACGAGGTCCTGCGTGTGCTCCTGGAGCAGGTCCAGCGGGACGTTGTAGGAGCCGGCGATGTGCTCGGCCTCGAACTCGGCGGGGGTGCGGACATCCACCACCACGTCCCGCCCGGAGTCCAGGCGGCGGCGCAGCTCGGCGGGGCTGACGGGGGTCACGGTCACGGGGGTCATTCTTCCTCCGGTGGGAGAGTCGTGGAAATCAGGGGGAGGCGGGACGGGCGTCGCGGGCGAGGACGACGCCCGTCCCGGGCGGGGAGGCACGGACGCCGGACGGAGGGGGATGTGCCCGGCGTCCGCACCGGTCCAGGGGCGGCCTGGTCAGGGCTGCCGGACTCAGCCCTGGGCGGCCCAGGCGGCGTAGCTTCCCTCGAGCTGGAGCACGTCGAACCCGGCGCGGCGCAGGGCCTGTGCGGCCACCACGTTGCGGAGGCCGGACTGGCAGAAGGTCACCAGTCGTCGGCCCTTCGGCAGCTCATCCTGATGGAAGAGCACCTTGCCGGCGCTCAGCTGCATGGCGTCCGCCACGGTGCCCGCGGAGAACTCGGTCTTGTTGCGCACGTCCACGAGCACGGCGTCCGCCCCCGACTCCGGCCCGCCGACCTGTCCTGCCGCGACCTGCGTCTTCAGCTCGGCGGCGGTCACGGTCGGCACCGGCTCCAGGGCGAGCCCGTCCAGCGACGTCACGAACGCCGTCGCGGCGTCCACGCCCACGCGGATCATGTGGTCGCGCAGGTCCTCGGCGTCCTCGCGGTCCGCGGCGAGCAGCACGATGTCCGCGTCGTCGTCCTCCGGGTCGTAGGCCCAGCCGGCGTGGGTGGCGACCTTGCCGCGGGACGGGAAGGCCAGCGCGCCCGGCACGGTGCCGGCGAGGATCTCGTCCACACCGCGGGTGTCCGCGAACACGGCGCCGGCGGCGAGCGCCTTCTCCACACCCTCGGCGTCGAGCTCCTCGAGCTCCTTCAGCTCGCCCAGGATGGCGGGACCGAGCTTGTTCTGGCGCTTCATCCGGGCGAAGTAGGTGTGGGCGTCCGGCTGGCCGTCGAGCAGCTCGTCGATGAATCCCTGCTCGTCGCCCTCGGCCAGGTGGCCGGCCCACCAGGCGTTCCTGCGCTCGTAGCCGACCGTGGAGGAGGGCAGCGCGCCGAGCGCCTTGCCGCAGGCGGAGCCGGCGCCGTGGGCCGGGAACACCTGGACGTGGTCCGGGAGGGTCAGGAACTTCTCCTGCAGGGAGCGGAACAGCTGCCTGGCGCCCTCGAAGCGGGTGTCCACGCCGCCGGCAGCCTCGTCCAGCAGGTCCGGGCGGCCGAGGTCGCCAGAGAACACGAAGTCACCGGTGAGCATGTAGCCCGGCTCGTCGGCGAAGGCGCCGTCGGTGACCAGGAAGGACAGGTGCTCCGGGGTGTGGCCCGGGGTGTGCACGGCCTGGACGGTGATGTTGCCGAGATTCACCTGGTCCCCGTCGTGCAGCAGGTTCCCCTCGAAGCCGTAGGCCCAGTCCTCGCCGCCCTCGCCGGAGAGGTGGATCTGCGCGCCGGTGGCGTGGGCCAGCTCGCGGGTGCCGGAGAGGTAGTCGGCGTGGATGTGGGTCTCGGTGACGTGGGTGATCCGCATGCCGTGTCGGGCGGCGAGGTCCAGGTACACCTGGATGTCCCGGCGGGGGTCGACGACGATCGCCTCCCCCTTGGCCTGGCAGCCGATCACGTAGCTCGCCTGGGCGAGGTCCTCGTCGTAGATGCGCTCGAGCAGCATGGCTGCCCCCTTTCCGTGGGGTGGTCTCCGGCCGCCCTCTGCGGCCTGGACTGTTCCCAGAGGCTTTCCGACGACGGCGCCTCGCCTCCGCGTCGATACCCCCGGGGGTATGTGGTCGCCACACTACACCCATACCCCCAGGGGTATACAAGGGGCGGTGTCGGAGTTCACACCGAAGGCGACGAGGAGCCCCGAGGGCCAGCCCCGGACGCGACGACGGCCGCCCACCGGAAGGTGAGCGGCCGTCGTCGGGAAACGGTGCGGGCGGGGTCAGCCGCCGGAGCCGAGCGAGATCTCGCGGCCCACGGTCATGGACGCGCCGGTGTTGAGGTTCTGGCAGGTCACGCCGGTGGAGCCGGCGGTGCAGAGGAACTCGTTCAGGCGGGCGGACTGACCGGGCACCAGGGTGTGGCTGACCAGACCCTCGGCGCCCCCCATGTAGCCGGACGGGGTGAAGAGGGTGGCCGGGCCGGTGTTCAGCACGCGGGCGCGCATGAACTCGCCCTCCGGGGTGGTCTCGCACTCGACGTAGAACTTGTACATGTCGCACATGACGCCGTCCTGCGTCTCGAAGTACAGGTAGTCGTTGCCGTCGGCGCGAGAGGCCTGGATGGTCGGCGCGGAGGACGTCGGCGGCTTCGGGGCGGCGGCCGGGGCCGAGGTGGGCGCCGGGGCCTGGATGGTCGGCGCGGAGGACGTCGGCGGCTTCGGGGCGGCGGCCGGGGCCGAGGTGGGCGCCGGGGCCTGGGTGGTCGGCGCGGAGGACGTCGGCGGCTTCGGGGCGGCGGCCGGGGCCGAGGTGGGCGCCGGGGCCTGGGTGGTCGGGGCGGGCTTCGGTGCGGCCGTCGTGGACGGTGCCGGCGCCGGGGCCTTCGTGGTGGGCGCGGGAGCCTGGGTGGTGGGAGCAGGGGCCTGGGTCGTCGGGGCCGGGGCCGGCGCCTGCGTCGTCGGGGCGGCGGAGCTCGAGGAGGCCGGGGCGGACGGGGCCGGGGTCCAGGCGGAGCTCGAGGGGGCCGGGGCCGAGGTCGTGGGCGCCGCCGAGCTGGACGGGGCGGCGGAGCTCGAGGGGGCCGCCGTGGCGGTGGACTCCTCCTCGGACGGGGTGGCGGACCCGGAGGCGGAGGACCGCGCGGACTCGGACGGGCTCGGCGACGACTCCTCGGTCTCGCTCGGCGAGGCGGAGGAGTCCGAGGCGGACGGGCTCGGAGCCTGGGCCTCGGACGCGGTGTCCTCGGCCGCACTGCAGCCGGCGAGCAGCAGCACGGCGGCGAGGGCGGTGCCGGTGAGCACGGAGCCGGTGGTCGCAGAGCGCAGGGTCATGGAGTCCTCACGAGGGGGTCGGGGGGAAGACGGGAGCGCCGGACCGGCAGCGACGGAAGTCACATCCGTCCAGGTCACGGTGTGGTCCTGACTGTACGCCGTCTCTGCGGCGAGCGCCGCAGTTCTGCGCCAGATGGAAGGAAGGCCACAGCCGCCGGTCAGACCGGCGGCTGGCCCCTCCCCAGGCCTGCGGCTGGCCCCTCCCCGAACCGGCGGCGCGGTGCGGCCACGACCGGCGGCCGGGCCCCGTCAGAGCAGCGGACGCAGCGGGGCGATGAGGGCCTCGATGACCTGGGAGCCCTTGTGCCGCTCACGCCAGCGGTGGGGGTCCACGGCCTCGCAGTGCGCGCGGTCGGAGGCGAAGATCTCCTCCATGCGGGCCGCGAAGTCCGGATCCACCACCTCGAGGTTGGTCTCGTAGTTGTAGCCCAGGGACAGGCGGTCGATGTTGGCGGTGCCCACGGTGGACCACTCGCCGTCGATCGTCGCGGTCTTCGCGTGGATCATGCCGGCCCGGTAGAGCAGGACGGTGATGCCGGCCTCGAGCATCTCGGCGGTGAATCCGCGCGAGGCCCAGTCCGCCACGATGTGGTTCGAGTCCTTCGGCACCATGACCTGCACGTCCACCCCGCGGCGGGACGCGGCCTTCAGCGCCGCCAGCACCTGCTGGTCCGGGATGAAGTACGGCGTGGAGATGCGGATGTGGCTGCGGGCGCGCTCGATCGCGTTCAGGTAAGTGCCGCGGATCGGGTAGACCAGCTGGACGGGCAGGTTCGAGGACACGGTGACCCGCTGGTCCCAGGAGCCGGGCGGGAACCACTCCATCTGCTCGTCCGGGCCGTGGGCGGAGTTCCACACGGTGGAGATCGAGTGCTCGAGCCCCCAGACGGCGGGGCCGACCTCCTTCACGTGGGTGTCCCGCCAGCGGTGCGCGCAGTAGTCGCCGATGTTGAAGCCGCCGATGTAGCCCACGCGCTCGTCCACCACCAGGATCTTGGAGTGGTTGAAGCCGGTGTGCCGGACGATGCCGCGCCAGTAGGGGCGGGCGAACGCCGGGAGGCGGTACACCTTCACCTTGTCCGAGAACTGCGCGTAGAAGGACTTCGGCACCACCATGTTCGCGAAGCCGTCGTAGGAGATCCACACGTCCACCCCGCGCTCGGCGGCGCGGTTGCAGGCCTCGAGGAACCGCTGGCCGGTCCTGTCGCCCTTCCAGATGAAGGTCTCGAGCTTGATCGAGCGCTCGGCGGCGTCGATCTCCCGGATCATGTCGTCGTAGAGGTCCTCGCCGCAGGTGAAGATCGTCAGCTTCGAGTCGCCCACGGTGGCGGTGAAGAGGCCCGGGCGTTCGGCGGGCCGGGCCTTCCTGCCCTTGCGCTTGACCATGTCCACGGCCGTCAGGCCCGCGGCCACGGAGGTGGGCACCACCACGGTGGTGGCCACCGCCCCGAGCACGGCCTTGCGCAGGAGGGGGCGCACTGCGGACACCGCGTCGAGGACACGGAGGGGAGAGAGACCAGCCATGGTCAGAGTCTAGTGATCCGCATCCGTCCGACCTCAGTCGTTTCGCTGCTGGCCGGACGTCCATGTGGTGCCGGCGGCGGAGCGGAGTAGCACGAGCTCCACGGCGGCGGACTCGAGGGAGGCGGACCACTCGGACTCGGGCTCCCACTGGGGGACGGGCTGGGCACGGCCGTCGTCCGGGACCACCATGACGGCCAGCGAGTGCGCCACGATCTTCGACTCGCGCTGATGCCGCTTGGCCGCGTACACGCGCAGCGCCACGTGCATCGCGCGCGGGGAGGTGTGCACGAGCAGCGCGACCACGGTGACCACGTCTCCGGCCTCGATGTTCTCCAGGAAGCGGACCCCGCCGGCGAAGGCGGCCACCACGTGCTCGGATCCGGACCAGCGGGCGGCGCAGACGGCGGCGGCCTCGTCGATCCAGCGCATGATCGCGGAGGCCTGGACGGTGGAGCCGATCGTGGTCTCCCCGTGCCCGGCGATGAAGCAGAGCTTCACGAGCTCGTCGTTCGGCCCGACCTCCTCGGGGAACGGGAGCGCGACCATGCCCTGCTCGATGGTGGTGCGGAGGACCTTCGCGTTGTTCGCCTGTTCGTCCCGCAGGCGCTGGCCCTCGGTCTCCGGGATCCAGGCGGGGGCGTCCACGAAGCGCCCGTCCTCCTCGGCCGCGTAGACCATGAGGCACTCGGTGCAGACCAGGGGGCCGCCGTCCTCGCCGGGCAGGCTGGGCATGATGAGGCGGGCCTGCACGTGGATGTACGGGCCGTCCGTGTGGACCACGCGGGCCTGGACCACGGCGCGGGTGTCCACGGGCACGGGGTTCTCGAACTGCATGTTGCCCACGTAGGAGGCGCGGACGTAGGTGCCGGCCCAGC
The DNA here is from genome assembly GCF_002206575.2 of Micrococcus sp. FDAARGOS_333. NCBI lineage: Bacteria > Bacillati > Actinomycetota > Actinomycetes > Micrococcales > Micrococcaceae > Micrococcus > Micrococcus sp. FDAARGOS_333. Next base: position 137,292 of record NZ_NJFJ02000001.1, read on the forward strand.
TGGCGGCCACGGCGTAGCCCGCCTTGTCGATCCACGTGATGACGGTTCCGGCGTCCACCGTGCCCGACGGGAGGCCGTAGCCCTCCGCCGTGAACTCGAGGGAGAGGGCACCGCGCACATGCATGTCTGCGAACCTATCACCCGATCGCCTGGAGATGTGCTGCACGTCACGCCCGCCGACGGCCACCGGCCGAACGACGACGGCCGCTCGCCTCCGCCGCCCGGCGCGCCGCCGGACCGGGGTCGGGTTCGCGGCGCATCCGCGCCACAATGGTGGTCATGACCACCCCCGGAGAGCACCCGAAGTCCCCGATGGAGCCGGTGGACCTGCCGCCCGTCAAGGACACCCCGCTGCGGCGGCTGCAGGCCCGCGTGGACGAGGCCGTCCAGGCCCACGGCCCCGGCCCGGTGTCCGCCGCGGCCGTCCGCATGCTCACCGGCCGCACCACCGTGGAGGACGTGACCTCGGGCCTGGTGGGGACCCTCAGCGGGGACGGTGAGCACTTCAGCACCGCGGCCACCGGCGCGCTCGTGCTGACCGGCGTGTGGCACCGCACCGCCCTGGCCGCCGTCCGCGAGGCGACGGGCCACGAGGATGCGGAGGTCCGGGCCGCGGCCCTGACCGTGCTGTCCGTCCGGGCCGACGAGCTGCGCGCGGACCGTGCCGTGGACCGGGCCCTGGTGGCCGCCGTCCACGACGGCTGCGGGGACGCCTCGCCCGAGGTCCGTGCCGCCGCCGCGACCGCCCTGGGCGAGCTGGCCGAGGGCGGTGACCTGGCACTCGTGGCGCCGACCCTGAACGTGCTGGTCATGGATGTGGACCCGGAGCTGGCGAACGCCGCCGAGCTCGCGCTGACCCGGCTGGCCGACCGGCTCGACCACCCGGACCTGCGCGCCTCCACCGACTTCTGAGGTCCGCCGCCGACATGCAGTGCCCCCACTTCGACGCCGGCCGCTGCCGCTCGTGCGCCCTGATGGGCGTGCCCTACGCGGACCAGCTGACCCGCGCGGACGGCGAGGTCCGCGCCCTGCTGGCCGAGCACGTGCGTCCGGCGGAGACCGCCGGCGGGGCCACGCTGCCGGCGCCCCGCTGGGAGCCCCCGTCCGCCTCGGTCGAGTCGGGCTTCCGCAACAAGGCGAAGCTCGTGGTGACCGGGACCGCCGCCGAGCCGAGGCTCGGCATCCTGGACCCGGACCAGCACCCGAGGCACCACGACGGCACCGGCCACGACCTGCGCGACTGCGGCCTCTACGAGCCGGGCATGCAGACCGTGTTCGACGCCGTGGCGCGGAGCATCGCCCGTGCCGGGCTGACGCCCTATGACGTCGCCTCCCGCACGGGCGAGCTCAAGAACGTCATCGTAACCCTGTCCCCGGACGCCGAGTGCATGGTCCGCTTCGTCCTGCGCTCCACCGCGCAGCTGGAGGCCCTCCGGGCGGAGGTGCCCGCGCTGCGGGGCGAGCTGGACGCGGCAGGCGTCCCGGCCGTCGTCGTGACGGCGAACCTGCTCCCGCGGCATGTGGCGCTGCCCGAGGGCGAGGAGGAGGTCCACCTCGCCGGGGACCGGACGCTCACGATGCGCATCAACGGGATCGGCCTGCGCCTGCGCCCGCAGGGGTTCTTCCAGACCAACACGCAGGTGACCTCGGCGCTCTACGCGGCCGCGGCGGACTGGGTGGAGGAGGCGTCCGCCGGTCACGAGGCGCACAAGGACCCGGCCGGGGCGGTGCCGGTGCACCGCGTGTGGGACCTGTACTGCGGCGTCGGCGGCTTCGCGTTCCACCTGGCCGGGGAGGACCGTCAGGTGTGGGGCCAGGAGGCCTCCGCCGAGGCGATCGCTGCGGCGCGGACGACCGCCGCGGAGCTCGGCCTCGCCGACCGGGTCCGTTTCGACGCCGGCGACGCCACCCGGGCGCTCTCGTCCGCGACGCCCTCGGGGTCGGACGATCCGCCGGTGCCGTCGCCGGACGTCGTGGTGGTGAACCCGCCGCGGCGCGGCATCGGCGCAGAGCTGTCCGAGGCCCTCGAGGCCTCCGCCGTCCCGCTGGTGGTCTACTCCAGCTGCAATGCGAAGACCCTCGCCCAGGACCTCGCCCGGATGCCGTCCTATCGGCTCGAGCGGGTGCGGGTGTTCGACATGTTCCCGCAGACCGCGCACGCCGAGACGCTGGTGCTGCTGCGCCGCCGCTGACGGCGGGCCGGCACCGTCCGCCGCGGCGTCAGCGCCCGCCGTGCGCCGCGGGAGACGACTCCCCGGACACGGGGGGCCGCGGCGGGCTCCCGGCCATGTCGTCCAGCTGGAGCTGCACCGCGGGGGCGACCGGCTGGACGAGCTCGTCCACGTCCAGGGACGAGAGCACGGGCGTCTGCACCAGATAGCGGGCGACGGCCACGCCCAGCAGGAAGCTCATCGCCGAGGCGAGCCCCGTGACCTGCTCTTGGGTGAGGGAGCGGAACTCGGCCGAGTGGAGGTCTCCGGCCATCACACCGTGCACGGCGGTGCGGGCGTCGGGCTCGGTGAGCGCGGCCTGCCCCACCACACGCATGGCGCCCCCGGTCTCGGGGTCCTCCCAGAGCTGGAGGAAGTCACGGGTGAGCGTCTCGCCGCGCGCCTCCGGCGCCATCGTCAGCGCATCCGTGACCACGGAGGTCGCCAGCTCGGGAAGCTCCATGGTGGCGGAGAACAGCCCGGACTTGCTGCCGAAGTAGTGGGAGATCAGCGCGACGTCCACCCGGGCGTCCCCGGCGACGGCCCGCAGGCTCGTGGCGTGGACGCCCTGCTCGGCGAAGCGCCGCCACGCTGCGGCGAGGATGCGGGCTCGGGCGTCCACGAGGCGGTCCGGGTCCTGGCGCCTCTCCGGCTGGGGTGCGGTCATGATGGGACCACTTTGGAGGAACCGGGAGGGGGCCCGTCAAGGCGCTGACGCCCGCATGAGTCCGCCGATTCTCCCACCGTGGGGCGGAGGTGCCGGTTGACGTGGGCGGATGTGCGGCCGGGCCGGCGGACGCCGTTCAGCCGTCCTGGTCCGGGATGTCCAGGGGGGCCTGCGCCGCCACGGCGGAGCGGCGGACGAAGTCCTCGAAGTCCAGGCAGGTCAGGGAGGGCGCCTTGACGATGTGCCGGGCGATCGCCGCCCCCAGCAGCCCCGTCATCGCGAGGGCGAGGCCCCGCTGCCGCCCCTCGGCGAGGGCCAGGAACTCCCCCTCGCGCATCCGCCCGACCATGACCTCGTTCATGTTCTCGAGGGCGGCGGGGTCCGTGAGCGAGGAGTGGGTGATGGCACACATCGCCTCCCCGGTCTCGGGGTCCTCCCATAGGCTGAGGTAGCCGCGGGCGAGCACCTCGCCGGTCTGTTCGGCCGGGGCGGTGAGAGCCGCCGCGACCACCCGGTGCGCGCGGTCCGGCATCGTCATCGCCTCGGTGTACAGGCCCAGCTTGTTGCCGAAGTAGTGGGCGATCAGCGCGACGTCCACGCCCACCTCTCCGGCGATCGCCCGCAGCGTGGCCCCGCGGAACCCCTGCTGGGCGAACTCGCTGCGCGCGGCGGCGAGGATCCGCTCACGGTTGTCCTCCGAGCGCACGGCAGCACGCATCGTCGCCACTTCCACGCCCTGTGCATCGAGCATCTCCACCATGGTTTCGACCCTAGAGGGCGCCGCCCGGTCCGGCTCATCACCCGTTGAACGTGCCGGCACCGGCGGGCCAGGGGACCTGGCCGCCCCGCGGCCCCGTGGGTCTTCTGCCCTCGTGTGGTCCGGCGTCCCACGGCTCGGCATCCCGCGGTTCGGCACCCCGCGGTTCGGCATCCCGGCGGTTCGGCATCCCGCCGCTCAGCCCAGCAGCCTCCCGATCGCCTGCACCGCCTCGGCCCCGGTCGGCTCGCCGTCCACCCAGGGCACCTGCACCAGGGGCACGTGGGGCACCTGCCGCACGAGGTCCGCCACATGCCCGGCCTCCGCCCGCGCCCGGGCCGCCAACACCTTTCCGACATCCTCCGGCGAGCGCCGGTTGACCACCAGCGCGGCCACGGCGATCCGGTCCTCGGCGAGCCGACGGCACAGCTGCACGGTCTCCAGAACGGGCATCCGCTCGGCGGTCAGCACCGGCACGAACGCGCACCGCCGCCCGTCGGTCAGCAGCGCCTCCATGTCCGCGAAGATCCGGCGCCGCTCGGTGAGGACCTCGCGGATCCGCAGGTCGCGGCGCTCCTGCGCGGTCCGGGGCCCCTCGAGGCCGCGTCGACCGTCCAGGCCGCGCATCGCGTCCGCGAACCGCTCGGTCCTGTCCCGCCGCGCGAGCAGTCCCTCCGCCCAGGCGCCCATGAGCGTGGGCAGCTCGAGCAGGCGCGCGGTGTGCCCGGTGGGCGCCGTGTCGAACACGACCATGTCGAACCGCTCCCACGCCTCCAGGGCGATCCGGGAGATCCGCTCCAGCAGGGCCGCCTCGTGCGTGCCCGGAGAGGCGGCGGCGAGCCGGAAGTAGCGGTCGACCTCCTGGTGCAGGTGCTCGGGCATCAGGCCGCGCACCGTGTCCTTCACGGCGTCCAGGTGGCGCGCCGCCACGGCGTCCGGGTCCACCTCCAGCCCGACGACGGCTCCCCCGCCTTCCGTGGTCAGCAGTTCCGTCTCACTGTCCCCCACCTGGGTGTCCCACAGGTGGCCGAGGTTGTGCGCGGGGTCCGTGGAGACCACGAGGACCCGCCGCCCGGCGGCGGCGAGCGCCGTGGCAGTCGCGGAGGCGACCGTCGTCTTGCCGACGCCTCCCTTGCCGCCGAAGAAGACGACCTCGCGGGAGGCGAGGTGCGCGGTCAGGCGCGGGTCCGTCGTCGTGGAGTCCATCCGATGCCCCTCTCAGCAGCAGCTCATGTGGTCCAGCGGGGAGCGCTCCATGCCCATCCGCCGGTGCCACTCGTGGAAGCGCTCGTAGACCACGGGCAGCAGCTCGACCGTGTAGTAGGCGGCGGGGTTGGGCACGCCGAGGGCGTCGGAGAAGACCATCATCATGAACAGGTCCTCCTCGTCCCGCCTCGCGCGGGCGAAGGTCTGCCGGTACGGACCGGCGTAGAACTCGTCCAGCCCGGCCGCGAGGGCCCTCAGGCGTGCCCTGAACCCCATGCCCGTGCTCCGCCTACCGGGTCAGTCCCGGCGGGCGCCGGCGGGTTCGAAGGCGTCCTCGGCGTCCACGGCCTCGTCCTCCTCCGGGGTGACCGCCGGGCCCTTGCGGGCGGCGTTCATGGCGCCGAACGCGGTCACCAGCACCCAGAGGGCGCTGACGAGGATGACCACGTCCAGGACCAGCAGCAGCCAGTTCTGCTCGTTCCAGAACTGCACCATCTGCACGAAGAGCGCGTATACGGACACGAACGCCACGAACACCAGCGGGATCAGCACCGGCCACACGGGGCGGCGCAGCCGCAGCAGGATCACGGACACGATGGACAGGGTCAGCGCCGCCATCAGCTGGTTGGTGGTGCCGAACAGGGGCCAGATCACCATGCCGCCGGAGCCGTCCGCACCGGCGCCGAAGGCCAGGCCCATGGTCACGGCCATGACGATCAGGGTGGAGGCCAGCGTGCCCAGCTTCACGCCGACGATCTGGCCGATCTCCGCCACCACGAAGCGCTGCAGGCGGACACCGGTGTCCATGGTGGTCGCGGCGAAGAGGACGGCCATGGTGGCGAGGATCGTGGAGGACAGGCCGGTGGGGATGCCCAGGCCCGTGTTGATGATCTGGCCGCCGGCGGTCACGAACGCCCCGACGCCGCCCTCGCCGAAGGCCGAGTAGACCTCCTCCCAGTCGGCGAGGGTGCGGAAGCCGGCGGTGACGGCGATGATCGTGCCCAGCGAGAGGAGTCCTTCGCCCACGGCGCCGAAGTAGCCGACGAACCGGGCGTCGGTCTCCTTGTCGATCTGCTTCGAGGAGGTGCCGGAGGAGACGATGCCGTGGAAGCCGGAGATCGCGCCGCACGCGATGGTGACGAACAGCAGCGGCAGGATACCGGGGGTGCCCTCCGGGACGTTCTCGTTGTAGAACGGGGCGACCACGGTGGGCGAGGAGACGATGATCGCCGCATAGAGGATGCCCAGGCCGATGAACAGCTGCAGGCCGTTGATGTAGTCACGCGGCTGCAGGAGCATCCACACCGGCAGCAGCGAGGCGATGCCGGCGTAGATGAAGAGGACGACGATCCAGAACGCACCCGCGGACAGGCCGAGGATGGTCTCGGGCAGCACGATCGGGAATCGGTCGCCAAGCAGCATGAGGCCGTAAAGCGCCACCACGCCCACCACAGAGACCAGCGGCAGGTTCCACTTGAACCGGTAGATGGCCTGGCCGATCAGCAGCGCCACCACGATCGCACCCCAGGTGGGGATGACGGCGGTGGGGGTGGAGACGAGCAGTCCGGAGATCACCACGGCGAACGCGGCGTTCACCATGAGCAGCAGCAGGAAGATCACGACCAGGAACAGGTTGCGGCCGTGCTTGCCGATGTACTTGCCGGAGAGCGTGCCGATCGACTGCGCCTTGTTGCGGCCGGAGGCCCAGAGCGCGCCGAGGTCGTGCATGCCGGCGAAGAAGACCGTGCCGAGGGTGACCCAGAGGAAGGCCGGGCCCCATCCCCAGATCACCGCCACCGCCGGTCCGACGATGGGCGCCGCGCCGGCCACGGAGGTGAAGTGGTGCCCCCAGAGGACCAGCTTGTTGGTGGGGACGAAGTCCACGCCGTCCTCATAGCGGTGAGACGGCATGGTGTAGTCCGGGTCGAGCCGGTAGACCTTCTTGGCCAGGAAGCGTGAGTAGAACAGGTAGCCGGCGACGATCATCGCGATGCCGACCAGGGCCAGGACGAGGGAGTTCATGGCGGGGACTCCTCTTGGTGAGGGGAATGCGGGGACAACGGTGATCGCCACCACAGTACGGGACGACCACCCCCTTCGGGTGACACGTTTCACCGCCCGGGCGTGCGGAAGGGGTGACATCCGCGGGTGTGCCCGTTCTAGGCTGGTGCGGATCCACACCTCAGGGCCCGACGACGGCCCCCGCCCCCGACGCGAAGGCACGCCTCCCGCCTATGCAGACCCAGCACCTCACCCCTGCCCCGGTCCAGGACCGCAACGCCCGGCGCCACCGCCTGCGCCGCTACCGCGCCGTCATCTTCGACATGGACGGCGTCATCACGGACACCGCCTCCGTCCACGCCAAGGCGTGGAAGGAGCTGTTCGACCAGGCCCTGCCGTCCGTGGGCACGCTGCCGCAGAACGCGGACGCCGTGGCCGCGGACCCGACCGTGCTGCGCGAGTTCGACCTCAACGGCGACTACCTGCACCACGTGGACGGCCGCCCGCGCGAGGACGGCGTGCGCTCCTTCTTCGCCTCCCGCGGCCTGACCGTGCCGGAGGCCGGCACCCCGGCCGCCGGCACGAACGACCACCCGGACCTCACCGTGCAGGCGCTGGCCGAGCGCAAGCAGGGCTTCTTCGAGGCCGTGCTGGCCCGCGACGGCGCCCGCGTGTTCCCGGAGGCCGTCGAGCTGCTGGAGAACCTGCACCGCAAGGGCGTGCCGGTCGCCCTGGTGACCTCCTCGAAGAACTCCCGCGCCGTGCTCACCGCCGGCGCCGTGCTGGACCACTTCCCCGTGATCGTGGACGGCCACACGGCCGTGGAGCGCGGCCTGCCCGGCAAGCCGCACCCGGCGATGTTCTGGGAGGCCGCCCGCATCCTCGGCGTGGACCCGGCGGACGCCATGGTGCTCGAGGACGCCGTGTCCGGCGTCAAGGCCGCAGCGGACGGCCGCTTCGGCCTGGTGGTCGGCGTGGACCGCGAGCCGGAGCTCGGCAAGGCCCGCCTCAAGGACGCCGGCGCCCACCTTGTGGTGGAGGACTTCGGCGCCCTGCAGCTGGAGAAGCGCACCGCCGCCCCGTTCGACGCGGCCTGGGTGCTGCGCTGGGACCACTTCGACCCGGCCTCCGAGGGCACCCGTGAGGTCCTGTGCACCCTGGCGAACGGCTACTGGGGCACCCGTGGCTCCATCCCGGGCACCCGCACCTCCTCCGTGCACTACCCCGGCTCCTACATGGCCGGCGTGTTCAACCGCCTGACCTCCCAGGTGCAGGGCAAGTCCGTGGACACCGAGCACATGGTGAACATCCAGGACTGGACCCCGCTGGTGGTCACCCCGGAGGGCGGGAGGCCGCTCCTGCCCGGCGAAGAGCACATGGTGGACTTCTCGCAGGAGATGGACCTGCGCCGCGGCGTCCTGTCCCGCACCATGGTGTTCGAGGACGAGTCCGGCCGCCGCACCACGGTGCACACCCGCCAGTTCCAGTCCCTGGCCAACCGCCACCTCGCCGCGCTCGAGCTGACCGTGACCGCGGAGAACTGGTCCGGCGAGGTCTGCGTCCGCTCGATGATCGACGGCCGCGTGGCCAACCTCAACGTCTCGGACGACCGCACCCTGGCCAACCGCCACCTGCGCCCGGTCGAGGCCCGCGAGGTGGACGGCGAGACCGTGCTGCTGGAGACCCGCACCAGCCAGTCGGACATCCGCATCGCGATGGCCGCCCGCACCCGGCAGGTCGCCCCGGTGGGCCACACCCAGCCGATCCGCCGCGCCCTGGACGACTGCTCGGACATGGTGGCCGGCCAGGACATCGAGCTGCACCTGGACCAGGGCGTCCCGCTCGTGCTGGAGAAGACCGCGTCCGTGGCCAACACCCACGACCACGCCCAGTCCTCCGCCGCGGAGTCCGCGATCAAGACCCTGCAGCGCTCCCCCGGCTTCCGGAACCTGCTCACCGTGCACGAGCAGCGCTGGGGCCTGAACTGGGACCGCTTCGCCGTCCGGATCGACCTGGCGGAGCAGTACTCCCACCAGCGCCGCTCGACCGCGCAGCTGGCCCCGGGCCAGGAGTTCGAGAACCCGGAGTTCTCCGCCGGCGTCTCCCGCTCGGTGGGCTCGGCCGCGGAGATGGGCAAGGACGGCGCCTCGCTGCGCCAGCAGCTGGCCCTGAACCTGCACACCTTCCACGTGCTGCAGACCGCGTACGGCAAGCGCCGGGACCTGGACGCCACCGTGGGCGCGCGCGGCCTGCACGGCGAGGGCTACCGCGGCCACATCTTCTGGGACGAGATCTACATCTTCCCCATGCTGACGCTGCGCCGCCCGGAGATCACCCGCGGCCTGCTGATGTACCGCTACCGCCGCCTGAACGAGGCCCGGGCCAACGCCCGCGGCGAGGGCTGGGCCGGCGCCATGTACCCGTGGCAGGGCGGCTCCGACGGCCGTGAGGAGACCCCGACCGAGCTGTGGAACCCGCGCTCCCAGATGTGGATGCCGGACAACTCCCACAACCAGCGGCACGTGTCCCTGGACGTGGCCTACTCCGTGCTGCGCTACATCGAGATCACCGAGGACCAGTCCTTCATCCAGGACTACGCCGCGGAGATGCTGGTGGAGATCTCCCGCTTCTTCACGTCCATGACGCTGAAGAACGAGGACACCGGCCGCTACGAGATCCACGGCGTCATGGGACCGGACGAGTTCCACGACGGCTACCCGGACTCCCCGGGCTCGGGCCTGCGCAACAACGCGTACACCAACGTGCTGACCTCCTGGCTGCTGACCCGCACCGCGGAGCTGGTGCGCTGGCTGGACACCCTGGACGAGCCGCTCACGGAGATCATGGAGATCTCCGAGGAGGAGATCGAGCGCTGGGAGGACATCGCCTCCCAGCTCACCGTCCCGTTCTTCACCGAGGGCGAGGAGACCGGCATCCTGGCCCAGTTCGAGGGCTACCAGGACCTGCTCGAGTTCGACTGGGAGGGCTACCGGGAGAAGTACGGCAACATCGGCCGCATGGACCTGATCCTGCAGGCCGAGGGCGACGCCACCAACCGCTACAAGCTCTCCAAGCAGGCCGACGCCCTGATGCTGACGTACCTGTTCAGCGCCGAGGAGCTCGACGACATCCTGCAGACCATGGGCTACGAGCTGCCGCGCGAGAACTTCGAGCGCACGGTGGAGTACTACGCCGCCCGGTCCACCCACGGGTCCACGCTGTCCCGCCTGGTGCACGCCTGGGTCACGGCCCGCACGGACCCGGACACCTCCTGGGACCTGTTCACCGAGGCACTGGAGTCCGACCTCTCGGACACCCAGGGCGGCACCACCCGCGAAGGCATCCACCTGGGGCTGATGGCCGGCACGGTGGACACGGTGATCCGCTGCTACGCGGGCCTGGAGACGCGCGACGAGGTGGTCAAGGTCAACCCGGTGCTTCCGCGTCAGCTGCCGGGCGCCACGTTCACCATCCGCTACCGCGAGCAGCCGATCAGGATCCACATGACACAGCAGCAGGTCACGGTCACCGCGCAGCAGGGCATGATCCGCCCGGTGGACATGCTCGTGGCCGGTCAGGAGCTGACCCTCGAGCCCGGCGGCGAGGTGACCGTCCCGCTCGCCGGCTGATCCGCTCGCTCAGCGGGTCGGCAGCTCCGCGCTGACCACCCAGCGGAGGCCGCGCTCGGCGTCCAGGTCCGGGCCGACGGAGAGGCGGCCGCCGAACACGGCCACACGCTCGTGCATGCCCGGCAGGCCGAAGCCGGAGGGCACGGAGCGCCGGCTGCGGCGGGCCTGCTCGCCGCCGGCCTCTGCCCTGCGGTCCCCCGCGTCGGAGAGCGGGCTGGAGACCTCGAGGTCCAGGTGGTCCTCGTGCAGGGCCGAGTGCAGCACCACCTCGCCGCCGGGCACCGCGTGCTTGAGGATGTTCGTGGTGGCCTCCTGGATCAGGCGCAGCACCGTGAACTCCATGGACGGCGGCAGGTCCTCCAGGTCCTTCAGGTCCCGCTCCACGGTGAAGCCGGCGTCCTCGAGCCGGTCGGCGAACCCCTCGATGCGTGCGCACAGGTCCTGGACCCCGTCCGCGCCCACGTTGTCCGCGTTGCGGTCCGTGCCCCGCAACGCGGTGAGCATGCGGCGCAGGTCCACGAGCGACTGGCGTGCGGCCTGCTCGATCGCCTGCTCGGAGTCCCGGCGGCGGTCCGCGTCCTCGGTGGTCTGCAGCATGGCGGCCTGCATGGAGATGATGGTCAGGCCGTGGGCCACCACGTCGTGCAGCTCGGCGGCGATGCGCTGCCGCTCCTCCTCCGCGGCCTGCCGTTCACGGCGGGCGGCCTCCTCCAGCTCGGCCTGCTGGGCGCGGGCCCGGAGGCGGGCACGGCGGATGACGAGGGCCGGGACGGTGGTGGCCGCGGCGAAGCCGGTCAGGATCACCATGTCCAGGCCGCCCGGGTCCCAGGGCGAGACCGCGATCCCGGCGGCCAGCAGCACGAGGTAGGCGACGCCGATGCCCACGGCGAAGCCGCGCCGCGAGTAGCGAGCCACCACCGGGGCCACGAAGACGCCGCCGGCGAACGGGCCGAACACGTCCACGAGGCTGTTGTCCACCTGCGTGGACAGCGCCAGGAACAGCGCCATGTAGAGCAGGGTCACCAGGGCGCCGACGCTGGGCTGCAGGACCACGAGGATGGTCAGCAGGGGCGGCGTCCAGTTGATGATCATGTCCGCGTAGGGGCCGATCACCGGCTCCAGCTCGGCGGGTTCGAGCTCCAGGTCCTCGGCCAGCTGCGCACTGTCCGGACTGATCCCCCAGACCTCGGCCAGGACCGTGCTGACCAGGTCCACGCCCATCACCAGCAGACAGACGGTGATGACGGTGACGCGGATCCAGCGGCGGACCGGCTCGGCCCGCAGCCACCGCGGCAGCTTCGAGGCCGGGGCCGGCGCCGAGCTCGTGCGCAGGACCCGGTGTGAGCCCTGGGCCGTCATCCGATCTCGACCAGCCCCGCGCGGGCGGCGCGGATGAGGACCTGCACGCGGTCCCGGACCCCCCACTTCTCCATGACGTGGCCGAGGTGGGACTTCACGGTGGCCTCCGCCAGGAACAGGGCGGCGGCGATCTCCGCATTGGAGGAGCCGTGGGCGAGCTCGCGGACCACGTCCAGCTCGCGGGCGGTGAGCCGTTCGAAGTCCTGCAGCGGCTCGGCCGGCTCCGCGGCGGCGGGGGTGCCCGGGCCGGCGGCGGTGACGGCGTCGATGAGGTCCCGGGCCACGCCCGCGGAGAACACGGCGTCCCCGGCGTGGACCTTGCGGATCGCCTCCACGACCTCGGTGGGCGGGGCGTCCTTCACCAGGTACCCGGCGGCGCCGGCGCGCAGGGCGGGGACGAGGTACTGCTCGGAGGAGAAGGTGGTGATGGCCAGGACCTTCGTGTCCGGCAGCTCGGCGGTGACGGCCTCGGTGGCGGCGACGCCGTCCATGACGGGCATCTGCATGTCCATGAGGATCACGTCCGGGCGGTGCTCGCGGGCCGCCGCGAGCCCGGCCCTGCCGTCGGCCGCCCCGGGCACCGCCTGCATGTCCTCCGCGAGCGAGACGAAGTGCTCGAGGGCCGTGCGCATGAGCTCCTGGTCGTCCACCACCATCACCGTGATCATGGGCTCCAGCCTAGGCCGGGGAGACACGGCCGCAGCACCGACGAAAGTGGGGAGTCGGTGCAGGTCAGGTCCGCTCAGCACTCGTCGTCGTCTCCGTGGTGTCCGTGGGGTTCGCCCTCGCCCCTGCAGAAGGGACCGATGCTGCACTGTCGGCAGACCGCTTGAGAATTCCCCTCGATTCGGGCTACACAGTGGCCATGGCCACCTACCCGCAGAGCCACGAGCTCGGTCGCATCGACATCGTCACCCTGGAAGACCTCCCGGCGTTGAGTCGGGACGTCCCCCTCGACGTGGCCAGCATCCACGCCGGGTGGCCGGCCTTCGAGGAGGGCTTCGACTCCTTGAGGGGGCGAAGGATGATGGGCCTGGTCTATGAAGACTCCCACGTCTACCGGATGTGCTCGGTCCGTCTGGAGCGGGACACGGAGAACCCGCTCGGCCTCGATGAGACCACTATTCCGGGGGGCGACTACCTCCGTCTGCGTCTGCGTGGAGAGCCTGCGGCTGTCTACGGCCAGATCGGTGCGGCGTTCGACGCGCTCTTCGCCTGCGCCGACCATGACTCCACCCGACCGCAGATCGAGAGCTACCGGCGCGAGGGAGAAGTCGACTGCCTGGTGCCCATCCGCGCCTGACTCACACGGCCGCCGGCGCCTCACCCCGCCCCGAGCGGCAGCAGCAGCGCCGAGACCGCGGCCATGGCCACGAGCACCACCAGGACAGTCGGGGCCATGACGGCCAGCAGGTTCCGCCGGGTCGGCAGCAGGCCCGGGGTGTCCTCGCGGTGCTCGGCGCCGGCCAGGCGGGAGGCCAGTTCGATGCGCGCGGGGCACGCCACCACCGCCCAGCTCGCGGCCGAGGAGTGCATGCCCGTCAGCCACAGCGGCGAGACCCCGAGGGCCTGGGCGGTGCTGGCCTGCAGCGGAGCGAACATCGCGTTCGCGCCGGTGGTAGAGGCGGTGACGTAGCCGCTCAGGCCGGCCACGAACGGGGACAGCCACAGGAAGACCCCGCCCAGCCCGCCGAGGGCGCGGGCCATCTCGTCCGCCAGCCCGCCGCCGGTGAGCGCGTAGCCGAAGGCGATGTAGAGCGCGGTCGGGATCGCGGTGGCCACCCACAGCCGCACGACCTCCTGCCCCACGAGCCGGCGCCGGTCCGCGTCCAGGTGCAGGACCACCAGCCCGATCGCCGCGCCGAGCAGCGCCCACGTGGCCGGCGAGCGCACGAACGGCCCCAGCGCCCCGAGCGGGAGGGCGGCGTGGGCCGCGGTGCCGGCGATCGTGCCGGCCATGAGGACCAGGTACGGGGCCAGTTCGCGGACCGGCAGTCCTTGCTTCCCGACGACGGCCCCCTCCCGGGCAGCGTCCTCCTCGCCTCGGTGCCCCGCAGCCCGGACGGCTCCGTCCGCCCCGGCCGCGCCAGGTCCGCCGTCACGCGCGCCGCGGGCGGCCCGCCGCCCGATCAGCGCCCGCCAGGCCAGGGCCATGAGCAGGCCGGCCGTGGCGCCGGCCGGCGGGGTGCCGAGCAGGATGTTCGCTCCGAGGACCAGGCCCGCGTAGACCACGGCGGAGGCCACGGCAACGGGGAGCCACCGGCCGAGGAGCCTCGCCCGGGGCAGGAGGGGGACGCCGCGGTGGCGGTCGGCGCGGGAGCCGCGGACGATCAGCGCCGCGGCCACGCCGGCGGTCACCGCGGGGATCACGTTGAACACCGCCGTGGCGATGCCGAGCTCGCGGAAGTCCAGACCCGTGAGCTGCGCGCCGAGCAGGGCGCCGGGGGCCATGGAGCCCCAGGGGTTCACGGAGAGGCCGAGCAGGGCCAGGCAGGCGGCCCGGAACGGGGTGAAGCCCAGGGTGGTCAGCAGCGGCAGGCAGACGATCACGGCCACGCCGAAGCCCGTGACGGACTCCAGGAACGGGACCACTCCGTGGACCATCATCAGTGCACTGGCCAGTCCCGGCCCGGTGCCGCCGGAGAGCCACCGGCCCAGGGCCGCGTGCCCGCCGCCGCGCTCCATCACGCGGGCCAGGGTGATGCCGCCGGCCATGATCGCCAGGACCTCGAGGAGGATCGGCCAGCCCTTCGCGAACGGCGCCGTGAGCTCCGCGGCGTCGGTGCCCAGGACGGTGGCGCCGAGCAGCAGCGCCGAGGCCGCTCCGGCGGCCGGCGCCACCCATCCCGGCAGCGGGCGCGTGAGCAGGATCAGCGTGAGCAGGACCGGCACGCAGGCCAGCAGGGCGAGCACGGGCGGTCCTCCTCACGGGTGCGGTCGGGCAGGGGTGGGGTCGCGCCATGCTACGCCGGGCCGCGCCTCCGTTGCCTCCCGAGTCCACGGCGTCCTACCGTGGGCCCATGAGCGCGCACCCCGCATCCTCCGCCCGCGTCGCCGGCCTCCCCGCCCTCGCCGCGCTGGCGGCGGCCCCGGTCCCCGTGGTCGTCGCGCCGATGGCCGGCGGTCCCTCCACCCCGGAGCTGGTCGCGGCGGTGATCGGCGCCGGCGGCGCCGGCATGCTCGCCGGCGGCATGAAGACCCCGGATGCGGTCCGCGGTGAGGTGGCGGCCGCCCGTGCCCTGCTCGCCCCCGGTGCCGCCGAGGGCTCCTCGGGCGTCCCCTCCCCCGCCGGGCGTCCCGACGACGGCCCCCTCCTCCGCCTCGGCGTGAACCTCTTCGTCCCGGACGCGGTGAACACGCAGATCCCCGCCCGGGACGCCCGGACCGCCGCCGCGCGCCGGCACGAGGTGGCCGCCTTCGCCGAGCGGCTGCGCCCCGTGGCCGCCCGCCTCGGCGCGGACGTCCCCTCCGCGGAGGACGCGACCCCGGACCCCGCCGAGGAGCGTGCCCAGTTCGAGCAGTTCCTCGCCGCGGCGGAGGAGCAGGCCTGGCCGTGGGTGACCTTCACCTTCGGCCTGCCCGCCCCCGAGGTCTTCGCCCGGCTCATCGATGCCGGAGTCGCGCCCGGGGCCACGGTGACGGACGTGGCGGAGGCGCGTGCCGCCGTCGGGAACGGGGCGCGGCTGCTGGTGGTGCAGGGCCCGGACGCCGGCGGCCACCGGGGCACCCTGGACCCGGCCGCCGCCCCGGGGACAGCACCCCTGGACGAGCTCATCCGTGCGATCCATGCGGCGTTCCCGGAGGTGCCGGTCGTCGCGGCCGGAGGGATCGGCTCCGCCGCACAGGCACGCGCGGCCCTGGACGCCGGGGCCGCCGCCGTCCAGGCGGGCACGGCGTTCCTGCGCTCCCCGGAGGCCGGGACCTCGGCGGCGCACCGGGCAGGACTGGCCCGGGCCGCCGAGCCCGGCAGCCGCCTGCGGGACACCGCCGTGACCCGGGCCTTCACCGGCCGGTGGGCCCGAGGGCTGACGGTGCCGTTCATGGCCGAGTTCGCGGACGCTCCCGCGGCTTACCCGGAGGTCAACGTCCTCACCGGGGCGCTGCGCAAGGCCGCCGCGGCCGCGATGGACCTGGACGCCGTGCACCTGTGGGCCGGCACCGGCGCGCACCTGGCCCGCGAGGTCCCGGCAGCCGAGGTGCTCCGCGCGCTGACACCGTGACCTCGAGGCCGACCGGCCGGCGGACCGACCCGACAGTTTCCCGAACGAAAGCGTCCCGGGACGCGAAGGGTTCCCGAACGAAAGCGGTGTGACGGCGGACATCAGCCCCTGGTCTGACGCGGCGGGCCGGCGAGCGCTCCTACCCTGGTGAGCATGAACCCGCTGCGCCGCCTCGACGCGTTCCACCGCGAGCGCCCGTTCGCCTCGGACGCGATCGTGGCGGGGCTGCTGCTGCTCTTCCTGGTGGCGCTGCCCTACCTGCTGCTCGCGCCCACCGGCGGCATGTTCGGCTTCCCGGACTCCCCCGCCTGGCTCGTGACGATCGACGCCCTCGTGGACGCCGCGCTGGTGAGCACCTGGGCGTTCCGCCGCCGCAGCCCGCTGCCGGCGATCCGCACCGCGATCGCCCTGTGCCTGGTGATCCTGCTGATCGGCCCGGACTTCACGCTGGCCCTGTTCGTGGTGCCGATGTTCGTGCACCACGCCGCCGCCTCCTTCACCCGGCGCGGCTCCTTCACGGTCCTGGGCATCGCCCTGGCCGGCTCGGTCGCCTGCGGCGTCAAGAACGGCTGGTTCTCCCGCAACGCCCACTACACCGGCTTCGACCCCGGCGCCGAGGCCCTGGTGGTCGCCCTCGGCATGGCCATCCCGTGCGCCGCCGTCACGCTCGCGGCCTGGGCCTTCGGAGACGTCGCCCGCACCCGGGTCATCGCGCTGCGCGCCGTGCAGGACCGGGCCCGCCGGCTCGAGGTGCAGGCCGCCCAGGAGCGCGAGCTGGCCGCCGCGGACGAGCGCAACCGCATCGCCCGCGAGATGCATGACATCGTGTCCCACTCGCTGCAGGTGATGATCTCCCAGGCGGACGGCGCCCGGTACGCCGCCGCGGCCAGGCCCGAGGTCGCCGTGGAGACCCTGGAGACCATCGGCAGCACCGGCCGGTCGGCCCTGGCGGAGATGCGTGCCCTGCTCGGGGTGCTCCGCCCCAGCTCCGGGGCCGACTCCCCCGTCTCCGGGGCCGACCCCGGCGGGGTCCCGGACCCGACCGGGCGGGGCGAGGGGCCGTCGTCGGGACACCGGCGGACGGGGATGCTGCTGCGGCCCCAGCCGACCCTGGCGGACCTGGAGGAGCTGGCCGCGACCATGCGCCTGTCCGGGCTCGAGGTGGCGGTGCGGACCGTCGGCCAGCGCCGGCGGGAGCTGCCGACCGGCGGCGAGCTGGCCGCCTACCGCATCGTGCAGGAGGCCCTCACGAACACCCTGCGCCACGGCGGGGCGGGGGCCAGTGCCTCCGTCACGCTGGCCTGGACCGCGGACGGGCTGGAGCTGACCGTGGACGACGACGGCCACGGTGCCGCCGCCTCCCCGTCCTCCGCCGGCACCGGCAACGGGCTGCGCGGCATGGCCGAGCGGGCCCGCCTGTTCGGCGGCACCCTGACGGCCGGCCCGCCGGCCACCGGCCGGGGCTGGCGCGTCACCGCGCACCTGGCCTACGAGGCGCGATGACGCCCGCGACGCGCGGCCGCCGACCCGGCGCAGTGCACCCGGCGAGCGCACCCACCGAAGAATCGACCAGAACGAACCGAACGGGACACCACCGATGACCGACCCCCAGACCACCGCCTCCGACGCCGCCGCACCGGTCCGCGTCGCCCTCGTGGACGACCAGCAGCTGATCCGCTCCGGGCTGGCCATGCTCATCGGCTCGCAGCCCGACCTCGAGATCGTGGCCGAGGCGTCCACCGGCCGGGAGGCCGTGGGCTCACCCGCGGTGGCCCGGGCGGACGTGGTGCTCATGGACGTACGCATGCCGCAGATGGACGGCATCGCCGCCACGGAGGCGCTGCTGGCGAAGCCGGACGCCCCGCGCGTGGTGGTGCTGACGACCTTCGACCTGGACGAGTACGCCCTGGACGCGATCCAGGCCGGAGCCTCCGGGTTCCTGCTCAAGGACGCCCCGCCGGAGGAGCTGCTCGCCGCGATCCGCACGGTCCACCGGGGCGACGCGGTGATCGCCCCGTCCACCACCCGCCGGCTGCTCGAGCACATGGCACCGCGGCTGCAGGCCGAGCATGCCGCGGACGAGCACGGGGCCGTGGAGCGCCAGGCGATCGAGACCCTCACCCCGCGCGAGCGCGAGGTCCTCGTGCTCATGGCGCAGGGGGCGTCCAACATGGAGATCGCCGCGGAGCTGGTGCTCTCCGAGGCCACGGTGAAGACCCACGTGGGCCGCGTGCTCGCGAAGCTGCGGGCGCGGGACCGCGTGCAGGCGGTGGTCAGCGCCTACCGCGCCGGCCTCGTCCAGCCCTGAGCCGGGCCGGTCAGCGCAGCTGCCCGGTGATCCGGTAGCGCCAGCCGTCCTGGACGTGGCTGCGCAGCACCCGCCGCCTCTCCGGCGCCCAGCCGACGGCCGGGAACTCGGCGGCCACCCGGTCGTGCTGGACGTTGATGATGCGGGCGTCCGTGCCGTTCGTCAGCAGCAGCCACTGGCGCTTCTTCGCCACGTCCCGTGCGGCGCCGCCGACGCTGAAGCCGCCGGTGAGCAGGTCCACGCCGAACTCCGCCACGAGGTTCCTGCCCGCCTCGGTGCGGTGCAGCAGGAACACGGACTCGTCCGGGCGGCGGACCCCGTCGAGGGCTCGGTGCAGGCGTGCGGACATCGGTCTCTCCTGTTCTCTGCAGGCCCTGCGGTGGGCCGTCGAGCCCAGCGTAGAGGGCGCCCGGCAGGCGCCGGCAGGGACTTTCGGCGCGCACTCCGCCCCCGCGCCTCCGACTTCAGGCGGAGGCGGCCCCCGGGGAGTTCATCCCGCCGGTGGTGCCGCCCGGCGCGGCCGCGGAGAAGACTCTCCAGCCGAGTCGAACACCTCACCCAGCAGCCAGGGAGCACAGGATGGACACCGCAGAGCACACCACGACGACGGCGCGCACCTCCGCCGCGTCCGGCACCGGGGCGTCCGGTCACCGGGAGGCGTCCGTGCCGGCGGACGCGGCCGACCACGGCACCATCGCCTGCTTCACCGGCCTGGTGGCCGCGGCCGTCGCGCTCATGGTGCTGACCTTCGTGGCCCCCACCCCGCCGACCGTCCGCATGGTGGTGGCGATCGGGCTGGCCGTGGGCGTCGGGGCGGTCACCGCCCGGATCTCCCAGCGCCTCGAGGGGCGCGCCTGCCGGCGCTGACCCGCCGAGCACCGAGCGCGACCGGCACCGGCAGGACGTGACGGCGCAGGAAGGGGCGGGGCAGGACGTGACGGAACAGACGCAGGCCCGCGTCAGCCCTGCGGCCGCAGCCCGCGCAGGTAGGTCCGCAGCATCCAGTCCTCCTGGCCGGGCAGCTGCCACCCCTCCTGGGACACCAGCGGGCGGGACACCGTCAGCAGGCCGGTGAAGAACCGCTCCCCCGTGAGGTCCTCGGACACCTGGCCCTCCGCGCGGGCGCGCACCAGGGCGTCCTCCATGCGCTGCATCAGCGACCGCTCGGCGGCCTCGATCATCTCCTCGCTCGGCAGGTCCTTGCGGTCCAGCGAGTCGAGGGAGGCGGCCGCCACCGTCAGGTTCACGCCCACCAGCTGCGTGGCGAAGCGGTGCCACCGTGCCTGGGCGAGGTCGCCGTCCGAGGCGATCGGGCCGTCGTCGGGGATCTGCCGGTCCGCCAGGTAGCCGTCCACGATGGCGTCGACCCTCTCCAGGATCTGCCCCAGCAGCGCCGTCAGCAGGTGCCGGCGGGTGGGGAAGTGCCGGTAGAGGGTGCCCACGCCGACGCAGGCCTCCTGGGCCACCGCGCGCAGGGACACCGTGGGGCCGTGCACGTTCAGCAGCGCCTCGGCCGCCTCCAGCAGGTCCTTGCGGTTCGCGCGGGCATCGGATCTCATGCCCATGATTCTCCCAGACTCCCCCGGTGGCGGATGCCCGGACGCGGGGTCATCCCGTGGGATGACCCCGGCCCGCCGGAATGCCTCCCCCCGGGGGATCCGCGCAGGGGCGTGGACGGAGGAGAGTGGACACCATGAGCCACACGAGTGCCCTTCCCCGCCCTGCCGAGGCGCCCGCCGGCACCGCCGTCGCCGCCTACGGCCTCACCAAGACCTACGGCCGCGGAGACACGGAGGTCCATGCCCTGCGCGGCGTGGACGTGGAGTTCGCCGCCGGGCAGTTCACCGCCATCATGGGACCCTCCGGCTCCGGCAAGTCCACCCTCATGCACTGCCTCGCCGGCCTGGACGTCCCCACCTCCGGCACCATCACCGTCGGGGACACCGAGATCACCGGCCTCGACGACGGCCAGCTCACCCGCCTGCGCCGCGACCGCATCGGCTTCGTCTTCCAGGCCTTCAACCTCGTGCCGACGCTCACCGCCGAGCAGAACATCTTGCTCCCGCTCGAGCTGGCCGGGGCCGCCCCGGACCGGGCCTGGATGGCGGAGATCGTGGACACCCTCGGCCTCACCGAACGCCTCAAGCACCGCCCCTCCGAGCTCTCCGGCGGCCAGCAGCAGCGCGTGGCCGTGGCCCGTGCCCTGCTCACCCGCCCGGACGTGGTGTTCGGCGACGAGCCGACCGGCAACCTGGACACCGCCACCGGCACCGAGGTCCTCGCCCTGCTCCGGCGTTCCGTGAGGCAGATGGGGCAGACCGTCATCATGGTCACCCACGACCCCGTGGCCGCCTCCTCCGCGGACCGCGTGGTCCTGCTGGCCGACGGCCGCCTCGCCGGCGAGCTGCTCGAGCCGACCCCGGATGCCGTGGCCGCCGCCCTGGCCCAGCTGCAGTGACGAGGTGCCCCCGATGCTGAAGATCGCACTCTCCCAGCTGCGGACCCACCCGCGGCGCTACGTGTCCGTGGTGCTGGCCATCCTGATCGGCACCCTGTTCCTGGCCGCGTCCTTCGTGGTCTCCTCCTCCGCGCAGGCCACCTTGCGCGCCAGCCTCGGCGCCACCTACGCCAACGCGGACCTGGTGGCCGTCCCCGGCGGCACCGCCGACTCCCAGCAGGACTCTCCGGACGTGGCGCTCTCCCGCCTCACCGGCACCGCCGCGAAGCCCGGCGAGCTCGCGAAGGTCGACGGCGTGGCCGAGGCCTACGCCGCCGAGACCGACTACGTGCAGGTCTCCGACACCCCGAAGACCGACGACTCCGGCTCCGCCGCGCTGGACGGCGGGGAGTTCTCCGCCCTGTCCCCGCTTCCCGAGCAGGCCGACCTGGCCGGCATGACTCTGGCCGAGGGCCGCACCCCGGAGGCCGGCACGCGCCAGGTGGTGGTGGACACCACCACGGCGGACCGCCTCGGTCTGACGCTCGGCTCCGAGTTCTCCCTGGAGTCCGGCGGGCCGGAGTCGCAGTCCGTGCAGGTCACCGTGGTGGGCCTGGCCGAGCCCTCGGCCGACCCGCGCCTGTCCGCCCTGCCGCAGACCTGGGGCCCGCAGTCCCTGGTGGAGGAGGTGCGCCAGACGGACGCCGAGGGGACCTCCCCTGATCCGTCCGCCTCCGCCGTACTGTTCCGCCTCGACGACGGCGCGGACGCCGGCGCCGTCCAGCAGCGCCTGCAGTCCCTGCTGGACGGGCAGAAGGTCGACGCCACCGTCTCCACCCCGGACGAGGCCGTACGCGCCCAGCTGGCGGACAGCTCCGGCGGCACGGACGTGTTCGCCTGGGTGCTCGGCGGCTTCGCGGCCCTGGCCCTGCTGGTGACGGCCCTGGTCATCGCCAACACGTTCCAGGTGCTGGTGGCCCAGCGCACCCGTGAGCTGGCCCTGCTGCGCACCCTCGGCGCCTCCACGCGCCAGGTCCGCCTCTCCGTGCTGCTCGAAGGCCTGCTGGTCGGCCTGATCGGCTCCGTGCTGGGCACGCTGCTGGCCGTGGGCCTGGCCGCCGTGGCGATCCCCCTGCTGCGCGGCCCGCTGAACCTTTCGACCCTGACCTTCGGCGCGGACCCCGTCCGTCTGCTGATCGCGGCGGGCGTGGGCGTGCTGGTGGCCGTGCTGGCCTCTCTGACCCCGGCCTTCGCGGCCACCCGGGTCTCCCCGCTGCAGGCGCTGCAGCCGGTCCCGGAGGTCACCGTCCGCTCCCGCGGCGGTGCGGTGCGCACGGTCCTCGGCGCGGTCCTGTTCTTCGGCGGCACGGCCCTGATGCTCTGGGGCGCCTTCGGCCAGTCGCCCGTCCCTGCGATCGGCGGCGGCATGCTCTCCTTCATCGGCATGCTGATGCTCGCCACGGTGTTCGTGCCGCCGGCGGTCTCCGCCGCAGGCCTGCTGGCCCGCCCGGCCGGCGTGCCCGGCCGTCTGGCCGCCGTCAACGCGGTCCGCCACCGCAGCCGGACGGCCTCCACGGCTGCGGCCCTGCTGATCGGCACCACCCTGGTGACGCTGTTCCTGGTGGGCGGTCGCACCGCCCAGGTGTCCACGGACGCCGCCCTGGACACCGAGTACCCCGTGGACCTCTCCGTCACCCTCGCCGCGGACGCGGACGCCGAGGCCGTGGCGAAGCGGGTCGGGGACCTCACCGACGTCCAGGCCGTCGCCGTGGCCACCCCGGTGGGCACCACCGAGAACGGCTCCCCCGCCTACGCCGTGGACGCCGACGGCCTGCGCCAGGTGATCTCCGGCCTGCCCGGGGACGGCATGTCCCGCCTCGGAGACGAGGGCACCGTGCTCGCCCCCAGCTGGGTCGAGGACGACGTCACCGTGACGGTCGCCGGCAAGGAGGCCACCCTCCACCCGGTCGGCGCCAACAGCCTGGAGTCCGAGGTCTACATGACCGACACCGAGGCGACGTCCCTGGGCTGGGACGGCAAGGCCGTCACCGGCGAGGCATCGGACGGCGCCGAGGCCACGATGGCCCCACGCCTGCTGGTCGCCACCGCGGACGACGTCCCGGTCACCGGCCTGCAGGACCTCACCCAGGAGGTCGCCCGCGCCGCGGACGTGGACCCGGGCTCGGTGACCGGCGGCGCCCCCATGCGCGCGCTGTACGCCCAGATCATCGACACCATGCTGTGGATCGTGGTGGCCCTGCTGGCCGTCTCCGTGGCGATCGCGCTGATCGGCGTGGCCAACACGCTGAGCCTCTCGGCGATCGAGCGGACCCGCGAGAACGCCCTGCTGCGCGCCCTCGGCCTGACCAAGGGCGGGCTGCGCACCATGATCGCCCTGGAGGCCGTGCTGATCGCGGCCGTGGCCGCGGCGCTGGGCTGCGCGCTTGGCGTGCTCTACGGCTGGGCCGGCTCGCAGCTGCTGCTCGGGGAGCTGATGGACAGCCTCGGCCGCGGCTCCGTGGTGGCGCCGGCCGTGCCGTGGCTCGAGCTGCTGCTGATCGTCGGCGTCGCCGCGCTGGCCGGCCTGCTGGCCTCGGTCATGCCGTCCCGCCGGGCCACGCGGAAGACCCCGGTGGAGGGACTGGCCTCCGTCTGAGGCGAGCGCCTCCACGCGCTGTGGGCTGAGTTGGGGCCGTTCCTCCGCAAGACATCCCATGGCCGAGACGAACAAGACCAAGACCGCCGCGGAGAAGATGCAGACCATGACCCTGATCGGGGCCGCCTCGGGCGTCACCCTGGCCCTGTTCTTCACCTTCGGCGAGAACAGCCTCCTCGATGTCCAGCCGTGGATCGCCCTCGCCGTCGGCGCGCTCGGGACGCCCTGCTCGGCTGGGTCTACGGCAGGGTCGTGGTCCGCGGGGACGCCGCCCGCTGAACCACCCCGCCGACGCGGTCGGCGGACGGCGAGGGGCCGTCGTCGGGAAGCGGAATTCCCGACGACGGCCCCTCGCCCGTGTCTGCCCGGGTCAGCCGGCACTGCCGCGGGTGAAGATGGCCTCGCGGATGTCGTCGTCGTCCTCGAGGCCGGCGCCGAGGGCCGAGCCGATCGTGGCCAGGCCGCCGATGAACCAGGCGAGCTTGCAGTACTGCCAGAACGTGGCCGGGTCCCCGGTGACCTCCTCGAAGACCGTGTCGTCCACGAACATCAGCGCACCCACCAAGGACAGCAGCGTCAGGGCGGCATGCAGGACGAGGACGCCGATCAGCACCGTGATGACCGTGGCGATGTTGAAGACCATCACCTGCTCGCGCTCGCCCTTGCGGCGCGGCTTCTCCCACAGCTTCGCGCCCACGATCATCGAGATCGTCACGGACAGGATTGCGAGGCTGCCGACCAGCGCCATCTGGATGCCGCTGTACTCCGCGGACAGCATCCACAGGTCCGTGGTCATCAGGGTCAGCAAGCCCGCGGCGAGCGCTGCGGACAGGGACTTCGAGAGCGTCGCCGCCAGCATCCAGGGGCGGTTCGCGCGGATCGTCTGCCAGAGCAGGCTCAGGTTCGCCGCGCCCACGCGCCAGGCGTAGACCAGCGGGAACTCGCGGCCGCGGTCCTCCACGTCCGTGGCCAGCTGACGGGCCGCCTTCGACGCCGCGCGCCGCTCGGACTCGGTGGGGGCGTCGTCGTCCTCGTCGGTGTCCAGGCCGAGGATCTTGCCCACCACCCGGGCCACCGCCGCCTCGACCGGCTCCTCCACGAGCTCCAGCGCCAGCACGCCCACCGCGTGCGCCGGGGACACCTGGATGCGCAGCGTGTGCTTGCCCTGCTCCAGTGGCTCGTTGCGGACCGCCACCGCCAGGTCCCAGCCCTCGTCCAGCATCCGGTCGCGGACGATCTCCAGCAGGTCGAGGGAGTCGCCTTCCTCGTCATCCAGGTGGTGCGGGAGTGCCGAGACCTGCCACTCCAGGTCCGGGTAGGTGGCGTGCAGGTCGGCCTTCAGGACCTCCAGGCCCAGGTCCGGGATCGCCGGGTCCACGAGCACGCCCAGGCTGACCAGGGTGGCCGTCGCCGTGCCGGCGGCCGGCCCATCCCCGCCGGTCGGCCGCTCCCCGGGCAACGCCGATCCGCCCGCCGCCGCGGAGCCGCCGGAGGCGGCGTGACGGGGCGAGGACGGGGCGGGCCGGGAGCCGGAGGGGCGGGGGCCGTCGTCGGGAAGGGGGTGCTGAGGATGCTCGGTCACGGCGACCATCCTCCCAGGTCCGCAGGTCCACGCACTGACGGCGGACTCCCGAGCAGACGTACTGTGGGCTCCTTCTGGCTGGGCGTTGTCCTTCCAGGCGACGTCTCCCCCTGCAGGCGGAGGTGCCCGGCCCGGCTCCTGCCTAGGGTGGAGGTCATGTCCGTCCCCACCGCAGCCTCCCCGCGACCGGACGACGCCTCCGCCGCGGACAGCACGTCCCCGGCGGCCGCGCCGGCACCCGACCGCCCGACCCGCACCCTGCCGGAGCGCTGGCTGCGCAAGGACATGATCATCGCGGCGGTCCTGGCGATCGCCTCGGTGGAGATGGCCTACCTGGGCCAGTGGGCCGGCATGGACGCCGTGTACCGGTCCTCCGTCCATGTGGTGGCTGCCACCGGCGCCGCCGCCGCGCTGCTGCTGGGGTTCCGCCGCCGCGCCCCCCATGACGGTGGCCGTGCTCTACGCGGCCGCCTACATCGCCCTGGCCTCGTCGGTGGGCGTGGAGATGTACGCCTCCCAGGTGCTGCTGTTCATGAGCTTCTACACGGTGGGCGCCTGGTGCCCGGACCGGCGCCGCGCCTTCTGGGTCCGCCTGGCGATCGTGGCGGCGATGGCGTCCTGGCTGCTGATCGCCTCCGTGCTCGGCTTCTCCTCGGGCACGGCCGGCGAGCGCGGCGTCAACGCGTACTTCGCATTCCTGCTGATCCAGTGGACGATCAATGCCGCGTACTTCTCCGGTGCGTGGATGTTCGGCGACCGCGCCTGGCAGCAGGCGATGGAACGGCAGGAGCTGGAGCGGGCCCACGCGGAGATCCGCGCCCAGCAGGAGCAGCTGGCCGAGCAGGCGGTGTCCCTGGAGCGGGTGCGCATCGCCCGCGAGCTGCACGACGTGGTGGCCCACCACGTCACCGCCATGGGCGTGCAGGCCGGCGCCGCCCGCATGCTCCAGGCGAAGGACCCGGAGGCCGCCGCCGGCCACCTGAAGGGCGTGGAGGACTCCTCCCGCCAGGCGGTGCGGGAGCTCCAGTCCCTCGTCCACACCCTCAGGGACGACGACGGCGCCGTCGCCTCGGTGCCCCGTCTGTCCGACCTCGACACGCTCGCTGAGAAGGCCCGCTCCACGGGCACGCAGCAGGTGGTCCTCGAACGGATCGGGCCGGCCCCGGCGCTGCCGCCGGCAGCCGAGCTGGCCCTCTACCGTGTGGCCCAGGAGGGCCTGACCAACGCCCGCAAGCACGCCGGCCCCCGGGCGGCCGTGACGCTCCGCCTGCGCACCGAGGAAGACCGCGTGGAGCTGGAGGTGTCCGACGACGGCCGCGGCACCCGGGGCCGGCCCCTGGTCCCCGGCACCCACCTGGGTCTGCGCGGCATGCGCGAACGCATGGACTCCGTGGGCGGCACGGTGGACGCCGGCCCCAAGCCCACCGGAGGATGGCTGGTGCGCGCCACCGTGCCGACCGTCGGGGCCGTCACCCCTGCACCCGCCGCACCCGCCGCATCCGCCGCACCCGCTGCATCCGCCGCATCCGCCGAGGAGACCCGATGAGCATCCGCGTCCTGCTGGTGGACGACCAGCCCCTGATCCGCCTCGGCTTCGCGGCGATCCTCGGCTCGGAGGACGGCCTCGAGGTGGTCGGCGAGGCCGGCGACGGCCGCGAGGCCCTCGAGAAGGTCGCAGAGCTGGACCCGGACGTGGTCTGCATGGACGTGCAGATGCCGGTGATGGACGGCATCGAGGCCACCCGGGCCCTTGCGGAGTCCGACGCCCGCGCCGCGATCCTCATCCTCACGACCTTCGACCGGGACGACTTCCTCTTCGACACCCTCACCGCCGGTGCCTCCGGCTTCCTGCTGAAGTCCGCCGGACCGGAGGAGCTGATCGAGGCCGTCCGCGTGCTCGGCCGCGGCGACGCCCTGCTGGACCCCCAGGTCACCCGCCGCGTGCTCGCCCGCCTCGCCACCGGCGCCCAGGGCGCGGGGACAGCGGACACCCCCGCCGTCGTCCCTGCCGAGGACGGGGCGGCCGCCCCCTCCGCGCCGGCCTCCATGCCCAAGCAGGCCGAGGAGCCGGGTGCGGAGCAGGCGGAGGCGAGTGCCGCCGTCGGGACGGCGGGGCTGACCGCCCGGGAGACGGAGATCCTGCGGCTGATGGCGCGCGGGCTGTCCAACGGGGAGATCGCGCAGGAGCTGGTCGTGGGCGAGTCCACCGTGAAGACCCACGTGTCCAACGTGCTGATGAAGCTGCAGGCCCGGGACCGCGTGCATGCGGTGATCTGGGCCTTCGAGCACGGCCTCGCCGACTGACCCGGGGCCGTTCCCGCCGCCGGGGCGACGCCCGGCCCCGACCCGCCTCCTCCCCCAGCAGGAGGAGGCCGCCCCTGCAGGCCGACGTCGCAGATCTCCCCCGCCGGGCGGATCCGCCGGGTGGTCCGCGGCACATAACGTGGCGGACATGATCAGCGTCAGAGACCTCAACAAGTCCTACGGCGGCACCCACGTCCTCCACGACCTGTCCTTCGACATCAAACCAGGCCTGATGACAGGCTTCGTGGGCGGCAACGGTGCCGGCAAGAGCACCACCATGCGCATCCTGCTGGGCGTGCTCTCCCACGACTCCGGCGAGATCCTCGTGGACGGCTCCCCCATCACGGCGGCCTACCGCGCCGGCATCGGCTACATGCCGGAGGAGCGCGGCCTCTACCCGAAGATGCCGGTGATCGACCAGCTCGTCTACCTGGCCCGCCTGCACGGCTCCTCCGCGAAGGCCGCCAAGGCCCGCGCCACAGACCTGCTCGAGCGCCTGGACCTGAACCACCGCGCCAAGGACAAGCTCGAGGAGCTCTCCCTCGGCAACCAGCAGCGCGCCCAGGTGGCCGCCGCCCTGGTGCACGAACCGAACGCCCTGGTGCTGGACGAGCCGTTCTCCGGCCTGGACCCGCACGCGGTGGACACCACCCTGCAGGTGCTGCGCGAGACCGCGGACACCGGCGTCCCGGTGCTGTTCTCCTCCCACCAGCTGGACGTGGTGGAGCGGCTCTGCGACGAGCTCGTCATCCTCGCCGACGGCCGCGTGGTGGCCAACGGCACCCGCCAGGAGCTCATCGAGCAGCACGCCGAGACCGAATGGGAGCTGATCGCCGGCACGGACACCGGCTGGGTCCGTTCCCAGTCCGGCGTGGAGGTCACCAGCTTCGACGGCGGCCACGTCCGCTTCCGGGCCGACGACGCGGAGGCCGCCAACGCGGTGCTGCGCGAGGCGAGCGCCCGCGGCACCGTCACCCGCTTCGGCACCGTCCGCCACTCCCTGCACGAGATCTTCACGGAGGTCACCCGATGAACGCCTCGACCCAGAACCCGATCCTCACCCACGACGACCGACCCGCGGAAGACGGAGCCGGCACCTCGGGCGCCGGCACGCAGGCCGGCCGCACCCCCTTCTGGACCGCCGTCGGCCTGGTGGCCGGCCGCGAGATGAAGGTCAAGATGATGTCCAAGGCGTTCGTGGTGACCACCGCGATCATGCTCGGCCTGCTCCTGCTGGCCGTGCTGCTGGCCCCGCGCCTGGGCGACCTCTTCGGCGGCGACGGCGACGGCGACAAGGTGGCCGTGACCGCGGAGACCTCCCAGGCGGTGGGTGCGCTCGGAGACGCCTATGACCCGCAGACGGTGGACTCTCCGGACGCCGCGAAGGAGGCCGTGCGCGCCGGCGACGTCGAGGCCGCTGTCATCCCGGACGAGGCCGGCCCGGCGGGCATCGCCGTGGTCGGCCTGGACTCCGCGCCGACCGGCCTGGTGGAGGCGCTCTCCGTCTCCCCGTCCGTGGAGCTGCTGGACCCGAACGCCCCGAATCCGGCCCTGCAGTATCTGATCGCCTTCGGCTTCGGCATCGTGTTCTTCATGATCGCCATCACCTACGGCCAGCAGATCGCGGTCTCGGTGATCGAGGAGAAGCAGTCCCGCGTGGTGGAGATCCTGCTCGCCGCCATCCCGGCGAAGGCCATGATGGCCGGCAAGGTGATCGGCAACTCCGCGATGGCCCTGTTCCAGGTGGCGCTGATCGCCGGCGTGCTCCTGCTGGGCATGCAGGTCAACGAGGCGGTCCTGCCGCTGGACGGCCTGGGTGCACCGATCCTGTGGTTCGTGCTGCTGTTCGCGATCGGGTTCGTGATGATCGCCTCGCTGTACGCGGCGGCCGCCTCCCTGGTCTCCCGCCAGGAGGACATCGGCTCCACCTCGATGCCGGTGATGATGCTGATCATGCTCCCGTACTTCGCGGTGATCTTCTTCAACGACAACCCGGATGCCCTGCGGATCATGGCCCTGGTGCCGTTCTCCGCCCCGGTGGCCACGCCGCTGCGGGTGTTCCTGGACCAGGGGGCGATGTGGGAGCACCTGCTCTCCCTCGGCATCCTGATCGCGTCCACCGCCCTGGCGATCTTGTTCGCGGCGAAGATCTACGAGCGCTCCATCCTGCGCACCGGCAAGGCCCTGAAGTGGTCCGAGGCGCTGCGCGCGAAGAAGGGCTGATCCCCCGGCGCTGATAATCGACGGTTCGTCACCGGATCGCAGAGATTCTCCGCGATCCGGTGACGAACCGTCGATCCGCGCGCACGGGCCGCAGGGCAGACGAGCGCCGTCCGCACATCGGACATCGACGCGGCCCGGACCTACAGTGGTCTGCATGAGCACCGCCACCGCCACCCGCTCGCGAGCCGCGGAGGACCGCTCGGCCCGGCTCGCGGTCAGCGTCTTCCCCCTGCTCGTCCTGGCTGCCGCCGTGATCGGCTTCCTGGCACCGGAGGCCACCAAGCAGCTGATCCCGCAGGTCAACCTGTTCCTGGGGATCATCATGTTCGGCATGGGCCTGACCCTGACGTGGCCGGACTTCGCCCTGGTGTTCAAGCGTCCGCTGCCGATCCTGCTCGGCGTGGTGGCGCAGTACGCGATCATGCCGCTGCTGGGCCTGGGCGTGGCCCTGATCCTGGAGCTGCCGCCGGAACTGGCGGCGGGCGTGATCCTCGTGGGCTCGGCCCCGGGCGGCACCGCCTCGAACGTGGTCGCCTACCTGTCCCGCGCGGACACCGCACTCTCGGTGACCATGACCTCTGTCTCCACGCTCCTGGCGCCCCTGCTGACCCCGCTGCTCACCCTGTGGCTGGCCGGCCAGTACATGGACGTGGACGCCGGCGCCATGGCGATGTCGATCGTGAACATCGTGCTGCTGCCCGTGCTCGGCGGATTGATCGTTCGCATGCTGCTGCGCCGCGCCGTGGAGATGGTCCTGCCGGCGCTGCCGTGGATCTCGGTCCTCTTCATCTCCCTGGTGGCCGCCGCGGTGGTGGGCAACTCGGCCGAGACGGTGCTCTCCGCCGGCTTCCTGGTGCTGCTCGCGGTGGTCGTGCACAACGGCCTCGGCTACGCACTGGGCTACGCCGGCGCCCACCTCTGCGGCCTGCCGCGACCCTCGGCCCGCACGGTGTCCATCGAGGTCGGCATGCAGAACTCCGGCCTCGCCGCCGGCCTGGCCGCCCAGTACCTCTCCCCCGCCGCCGCCCTGCCTGCCGCCGTCTTCTCCATCTGGCACAACCTCTCCGGCGCCGTCCTCGCGATGGTCTTCCGCCGTGCGGACAAGCCGATGGAGCACGACGAGCCCCTCGCCGAGGGCCGCGCCCGCGACTGAGGCCCGCCACCGAGGAGCCCACGCCAGCGACTGAGCCGGCGCCCGCCTCAGACCTTCCGACGTCGGGCCCTGACGCCGACCCCTCGCAGCAGCCCCCGGCAGACCCGGACCATCCGCTCCCTCCCGTGCTGAACGGGGAGACGACCCTCGCCGAGCACCTGCGGGCGCACCCGGACTCCCTCGACCTCGACCCGGAGACGGAGACCGTCCGCATGGAGCTGCGGGGCTCGGGGCCGAAGGGCACGTCGGTGACGGCGGAGTGGAGCGTCGGGCACCGTGTGGTGGTGCCCTGCCGCGACGTCTGAGGCCTGTGCCCTGCCTCACCCGGCGATGCCGAACTCCTTGAGCAGCTTCTTGGCCTGCTTGGTGCCGGCCTGCTGGAGCTGCAGCAGCTGGGAGTAGATGCCGCCGGACTCGGCGAGCTCGGCCGGGGTGCCGACCTCGTCCACGTGGCCGCCCTTCAGCGTGACGATCCGGTCCACCGAGGCGATGGTGGACAGCCGGTGCGCCACGATCAGGGACGACCGCCCCACCATCAGCTCGTCCAGGGCGGCCTGCACGAGGCGCTCGGACTTGGTGTCCAGGGAGGACGTCGCCTCGTCCAGGATCAGGATGGGCGCGTCCTTGAGCACGGCGCGTGCCACGGCGATGCGCTGGCGCTGCCCGCCGGACAGGCGCAGGCCACGCTCGCCGATCAGCTGCTCATACCGCTCCGGGAAGTCTTCCACGAACCCGTCCGCGAACGCCGCCTTCGCCGCGGCCCGCACGCGCTCGTCGCTCGCCGCCGGGTCCGCGTAGGCGATGTTCTCCCGCACCGTGCCGGAGAACAGGTTCGGCTCCTGGAACACGGCGGCGATGCCCCCGCGCAGGGCCGGCAGTCCCATCCGCTCCACGTCCTGCCCGAACACCTCGATCCGTCCGGAGCGAACCGGGTACAGGCCCATGAGCAGGTTGGTGATGGTGGACTTTCCGCCGCCGGACTCGCCCACCAGCGCGACCTTCTCACCCTGGCGGACCTCGAAGTCGACGCCGTCCAGGACGTCGCGCTCGGCGCCGGAGTCGTAGGCGAAGTGCACGCCGGAGAACCGCACCGCCGGCACGTCCGACCCGGCCCTGGCCGCGAGCTCGCGCAGCGGCCCGGCGCCGGGGTCCTCGTCGGCGGTCGCCCTCTGGGCCGCCGCCACGTCAGCCGGCCGCTCGGCCACCTCGATCCGGCCGGCCTCCCGGGCCGCCTCCGCCTTCTCCCCGGCCGGGCCCACGACGACGGACGCCTCACCGGAGGAGGCGACCGTGCCGTCGTCGTGCCCCTCGCCGTCCGCACGGACGGCGGTGCCGTCCCGGCCGTCCTCGCGCTCCTCGGCGAGGACGTCGAAGTAGTCCTTCGAGCCGGCGACGGCGCGCTGGGCGGAGTCGACGAGGTAGGACATGTTCATGATCGGCTGGCGGGCCATGGTCATCAGCTGGATGAGGATCACCATGTCGCCCACGGAGAAGTGGCCCTGGGCGGTGCGGAGGAACACCAGCAGGTAGAGCACGCCGAACACCACGTTCAGGGCGAGGCGGCGGGCGGCGTCCATGGAGTGCCACCAGTTCGACTGCCTCCGGGTGATCCCGATCGTCGCGCGGAAGCGCTCGGTGAAGCCCGCGAGCTCGGTGCCCTGGCGGTTGTAGGAGCGCACCACGGGCATCTGGGCGACCACCTCGGTGAAGCGGCCCGAGGCGATGTCGATCTCCCGGTTCTTCTCACCCTCCCAGACCTGCCACTTCTTCGAGGTCTTCGCGGTCAGCCACATGTACACCGGGAAGACGACCGCCAGCAGGACGGCCAGCGGCCACCAGTAGAACGCGGAGATCGCCAGGACCGCCGCGGTGGTGATGAGCATGGTGAACGCGTTGTTCGCGAAGAAGTTCAGGAACTGCGTGAGCTCGGTGATGGAGCGGTTCAGGCGGTTGGTGACGCGGCCGGTGATGGCGGTGTCGAAGTACTTCTGCGGCAGGTGCAGCAGGTGCTCGAAGTAGCGCGCGGAGAGGATGGTGCGCATGCGGGCTGCCATGACGTCGCCCCAGTAGCCGCCCACGCTGATCACGGCCGTGGCGAGGACCTCCACCGCGAAGAACGCCGCGGCCAGCCACGCGACCGCCGGCAGCGTCTCCTCCACCGTGGCGCTGCCGGAGACGGCGTCCACGATCCGGTCCGTGGCCGCACCGATCAGGAACGGGGTGGCCAGGGAGAGGACCGCCATGAGCACCGCGGACACCGCGATCCCCAGGTAGAGCGGGCGCAGCTGCGGGGCGAAGCGGAGGATGCGGAGCAGGGAGGTCACCGGGCGAGTGTAGTGCCGGGTGCGCCGGCCGTTCATGTCAGGTGCGGCCGGGACCCGCTCCGACGGCCTACACCGATCCCGGGCCACTCCCCTTGGACTGCAGCCGGCGGAAACTCATGTCCCCGGGTGCTTGCGACGCATGCGTTCGACCACGTCCGCGGTCATCTCAGAACGCGCCTGCTCCTGCCCTCGCTTCCTGCCCTCCACTCGGTGGACCTGGTCGAGGCGCGCCTCGCGCATAGGAAAGCGTCCCGACTCGATCGCACGCTCAGGATCGGCATCAGGTGACTGCAGGCATCCGTGCGCCCAGAGCTTCCACAGGGCCTCGTTGATGCGCATCTCATTGTCGTTGCTGGCACGAAGCTCAACTGCCCTCCCATTGACACTGATTCGGTCAGCATCGAGGGGCTCAAGATCAAGGCGCTCCGCGAAGGCGTCTTCAGCGTGGGGCAGGAACTTCGGCGCTCGCGTGAGCTTCCGGGTCGATGTCCCGAATTCCTCATGCGCGACAGCGAGTGCCTCGAGCATCTCCGCGAGATTGGAACCGGCAAGTGTCAGGGGGCGCACCTCAACGTTCTCGAGGACGCGGAAGTCCGGCTCATCCGGATGAAGCTCGATGCGGGTCCACAGTCCGGGGGCCTGCTCCTGCAGATCGGACGAGTCAATCGAGAGGCTAGCGTTGTGGCACACCATGCCCACATCGATCACAAAGGACGGGCCTTCGTCTGCGCCCCCACCCTCCTGGGTCGTCTCACGGGGCGTCCGCTTCCCCTCCTCGTCGACGTTGGTCCACGTGCTCTTCACGATCACGTATCGCTCGGTGATGCCGACGACCCAGCGGCATCCGCCTCGGTCCTGACAGAGAGTCTCTGCAACGTGCTCGACTGCCTTCTCAGTCGACGCCGGCGCCGCCTCATGGAATCCGTCGAAGCGTTCGCCATCGAACGGAGGCTGCCCCTCGCCCGTGGCAGGACGACGGGCTGAGTCGAAGTCGGCGCTGGGAAACATTGCCGCGATCGCCGCTGCGAACGTCGCGAAACCGAGCAGGAACTTCCATGCTCCAGGGATCAAGACTGTGAGGACGAGGAAGACTGCCGTGATCCCGACCCGGATCCACGTGTGGATTCGAACATGTCGCCGATCCACAAGGTTGCCGTGCAGGTCGATGTACCGGGCCAACGTCCGGAGCCTTCCAGCCACGTCCGCCTCGGGGCCTTTGCCCTTGAACGGCCGACTCTTGTCATTTCTCGTGACCTTCAGGTCTTCCTTGGCCATGCTCACCCTTCTCTCAGGCGACTATTCTCCCTCACACCGTCACCATCCACGACGATGTGTTCGAGGGCAGGACACCGCCCCTCGAGTTGAACCGAACACCGCCGACGGGTCCGCCGGCGCTTTCGGTTGACCTGAGGCCCGTCCGGGCGCCGAACACGGACCCGAACTCAACCGACAGTGCGGAGGGGAGGGGAACGCGCGCAGGGGAGGGTCAGAACAGCGGGTCGGCCGCGATCCCCTCGAGCACCGAGCGCAGCAGCGGGGCCAGGCCGTCACCGTCCGGAGCCTTGGGGGCGGCGGGGTCGAGCCAGGTCAGGTCCGCGATCTCGGCGGCCTTCACCGGGACTTCGTGCTCCGCCAATGGACGGGCAAGGGCGAAGACGTGACCCACCACGCGGAAGCCGGCCTCGTTGGCGGCGGCGGCCTCATGGACGCCCAGGCAGGTCAGCTCGTCCGGGCGCAGGCGGATGCCGGTCTCCTCGGCCACCTCGCGCACGGCGGCCTCCCGTGGCGTCTCGCCGGGCTCGGGCTTGCCGCCGGGGAACATGTACATCCTCGTGCCGTCTTTGCGGACGGACAGGGTGCGGCCGTCCGGGCGTCGCAGCACTACGGCGGACACGCGGATCGTCTGCGCGTCCGGTCCGGACGGATCTCGGGCATCGTTCACGTCGACGGCGGGCATGCCGTCCATTCAACACCCGAAGGACTCAGAACAGGGTGAAGGTGATCTTCACCGCGATGCCGATCATCAGCACGCCGACCACGGAGTCCACGATCCGCCACATCTTCGGCGAGTTCATGAACGGGGCGATCTTGGTGCCGCCCCAGCCCAACAGGACGATCCACAGCGTGGAGGCGAGGATGGCGCCGCCGGCGAACAGCCAGCGGCCGTCTCCGTAGGCCTGGGAGACGGTGCCGAGCATGACGACCATGTCCAGGATCGCGTGCGGGTTCAGCAGGGACACGGACAGGGCGAGCATGATCGCCTTGCCCAGCGGGGTCTGCGGGGCCTCGAGGGCGACCGTCCGGACCTTCGGCGTGGCCTGCACGGCCACCGAGCCGCTACCGGAGGGCTTGACGACGACGGACGGGCGGGCGGGCTCGGCCGGCTCACCGGAGCGCGGGGCCCGGCGGACGGCGCCCTCCTCGGTGAGGTGTCCGGAGCGGTGGGCGGCGAGCATCTCACTGTCGATGACCGGCAGCTGGCCCGTCAGGGTGACCACATCGGTGAGGGATGGCGCGTGCTCCGGGTCGTTCTGCTGGGCCTCGGCGGCCGCGGAGGCGAGGGTGGTCTGGCCCTTCCAGGCCGACCTCAGGGAGGCGAAGGCGAACCAGAGCAGGTAGGCGATGCCGGCCACGGTCATCGCGGGGATGAGCCACGGCACAGCGCCGGCGACGACTCCCACACCGGCGACTCCGGCGGCGAGCAGGATCATGTCACCGGCCAGGCAGATGCCGAGCGACAGCAGCACGCGGTCTCGTCGGACGACCTGGCGCAGCAGGAACAGAGTCTGCGCACCCACGGCGACGACGAGCGCGAGGTTGGTCAGGAACCCGGTGGCGAAGATGGTCACGGGAAGAGAGTAGGAGCGCCTCGGCAACCGCCTCCAGCGCAGAATCCTTCAGGTTCTGAAGCTACCCTTCAGACCTTGACGTAGGCTGTGCTCCTGTGAACTCCGACCACCTGCGCGCCCTCGCCGCGGCCGTCGACGAAGGCACCTTCGACGCCGCCGCCGCCTCCCTCCGCATCTCCGGCTCCGCCCTCTCGCAGCGCATCCGCGCCCTGGAGAAGCAGGTCGGCCAGGTCCTGCTGACGCGCACCGTGCCGGTGCGGGCCACCTCGGCCGGCGAGCAC
The DNA here is from genome assembly GCF_002206575.2 of Micrococcus sp. FDAARGOS_333. NCBI lineage: Bacteria > Bacillati > Actinomycetota > Actinomycetes > Micrococcales > Micrococcaceae > Micrococcus > Micrococcus sp. FDAARGOS_333. Next base: position 173,458 of record NZ_NJFJ02000001.1, read on the forward strand.
ATGCTGCGCCTGGCCCGCCAGGTCCTGGCGCTGGAGGACGACGCCCTCAGCACCCTCGGCGTGGGCGAGCAGGGCCGCACCCGCCTGCCGATCGCCGTGAACGCAGACTCTCTGGACACCTGGTTCCTGGGGGTCCTCAAACGGGCCGCCACCTGGGACGACGTGGTCCTCAACATCCACGCCGAGGACCAGGCCCACACGGCCCGGCTGCTGCGCTCCGGCACCGTGATGGCGGTGGTCACGGCGGTCCCGGAGCCGGTCTCCGGCTGCGTGGTGGTCCCGCTGGGCACCATGCGGTACCACGCCGTGACCACCCGATTCCTCGCGGACCTGCACCGGAGAGAGGACGGCACTCCGGACCTCACCACGCTCCCGGCGGTGGACTACGGCGTGCGCGATCTGCTCCAGCACCAGGTGCTCGTCCGCGCCGGCCTCGGCACTCCCCCACACCACCTGATCCCCTCGGTCACCGCTTACCATCGCGCCGTGACCGGAGGCCTGGGCTGGGGCATGATCCCGGATTCCCAGATGCCGGCCGGCGTGCTCGAGGGCACCCACCCGGAGCTGACGACCATCCCGGACCTCGGGGACATGGACGTGGAGCTGCACTGGCAGCGCTGGAACTCCGGACCGGACTCGCTGGACCGGTTGACCGAAGCCGTCATCGCGGCGGCCCAGGACATGCGCTGACCGATGCGGTCGGCAGCCGGGGCCGGGCGCGGCACGGCCGGGTCAGCCGCGGAGAGGGCCGTCGTCGTCCACGGCGGGCAGGGTCACCACCATGCGGGTGCGCCCCGGCTCGGAGTCCGCCGTGATGGTGCCGCCGTGTGCCTCCACCACGGCCCTGACGATCGCCAAACCCAGGCCGGTGGAGCCCTCCACCGGCTCGCGGGCGGCCGAGGCGCGGATGAAGCGGTCGAAGAGGACGGGCATGATCTGTTCGGGGACTCCGGGGCCGTCGTCCTGCACCACCAGACGCACGCCCCTGCCGGACGGGGCCTCCGGGAACGGGACCACCTCCACGTGCACCCAGACCGTGGTGCCGGCAGGGGTGTGCTTGCGGGCATTGGAGAGCAGGTTGCCCACCACGCGCTCGAGCTGGTGCAGGTCACCGCAGACCCTGGGGCCCTGGGAGAGTTTCTCCTCCGAGATCTCCACGTCCCACTCGTGGTCCGGCGCAGCGGCCCGAGCATCCGCGACGGCGCCCACCGCGAGCTCGGCCACGGAGACGAGGCGACGCTCGGCGTCGCCGGACCCTCCGGCCTCGAGACGGCGCTGAGCGTCTCGGTCCATGCGCGCCAGGAAGAGGAGGTCGTCCACGAGCCGGGTCATACGGTCCGACTGCGCCAGCACCCGGTTCAGCGACTCACGGCCCCGCTCGGACAACGGCTCGGTGAGGCCGATCATCTCCGAGTAACCGCGGATCGAGGCGAGCGGGGTGCGCAGCTCGTGGGAGGCGTCCGCCACGAAGCGGCGAAGCGTGTCCTCGAGGCGCTGGCGCTCGTCGAGGGACTCGTCCATGGAGATGAGCATGTGGTTGAACGCAGAGGCCACCACGGCCATCTCGTCCTCGTGGCGGCTGGCGGACTCCGGCACCCGGTAGTCCGCCAGATGCACCCCCGGCGTGCCCACCGGCAACGCGGAGACCGCATTCGCGCTGGCGGAGACGTCCGCCAGCGGCCCCAGGGAGCGGCGCACCCACGCCCAGGAGCCGATAGCCACCACGATGATGACGACCGCGATGCTGCCGAGGGTGCCGATGCGGGTGTCGTTGAGGACCTCGAGCTGGCTGTCGATCGGGACGCCCACCACCAGGAAGCGACCCCCGGAGGCCGCCGCGACGGCGGGGGAGAGACGCTTCCCCTGGATCATGTAGGCCACCCCTTCGAGGTCGACCTCGGTGGCCTCCTCCACCGGGCCGTCTGCGACGCCATCGATCAGCTCACGCCTCTCCTTCGAGGTGAGCGCACGCTGGCCGCCCGCCGCATCCAGGATGTAGCCGTCGACGCTCTGGCCGGAGTGATCGGACAGCCCTTCCTCCGCGGCGATCGTCACCAGCGTGCCGGACTCGAGGCCGGCACCGGTGGGCAGGGGGTTCCCGGCGCCCATGGCGGACAGCGGTGCACTGAACCCGGCAGTGGGTCCACGGTGCTCCAGCTGCAACCAGGCGCGCTGCAGCGATGCCCCGAGTTCCCCTGCGATCCTGTCGCGGATGGTCTGCTCGGCCATGCTCAGCGTGAAGACCGCGTAGAGGCAGAGCACCAGGGTGACGAAGGCGACGAGCCCTGCCGAGATGCGAACCGCCAGGGACTGCGGCCGCCCTGCCTCCCGCCTGCGCTCAGGAGTCGGTGCGCCCGGGGCCGGTTCAGGCCGGTCGGATGACATAGCCCGCGCCGCGGACCGTGTGGATCATCGGGTCACGGCCGACGTCGATTTTCTTGCGCAGGTAGGAGATGTAGAGCTCCACGATGTTCGCCCGACCTCCGAAGTCATAGCCCCAGACGTGGTCGAGGATCTGGGACTTGGAGAGCACGGTGCGCACGTTGAGCATCAGGTACTGCAGCAGGTTGTACTGGGTGGCGGTCAGGTCGATCAGGTCGCCGCCACGGGTGACCTCGTGGGTGCGGGTGTTCATCACCAGGTCTCCGACCACGATCACCTCGTTGGCTGCGGCCATCAAACCGGAGCGCTTCACGAGGCGGTGGAGACGGATGAGGACCTCCTCCATGGAGAACGGCTTGGTGACGTAGTCGTCACCGCCGGCGGCGAGGCCGGAGATGCGGTCGTCCGTGGAGTCCTTCGCGGTGAGGAACATGACCGGCAGGTCCGGCCAGAACGCGCGCAGGCGGTCCAGCACCTCGAACCCGTCGAGGTCCGGGAGCATGATGTCCAGCACGGCGACGTCGGGCTGCTTCTCCTTGTTCTTCTCCAGAGCGGTTGCGCCGTCATGGGCCACCACAACCTCCCAGCCGCACAAGGACAGGCCGATGGACATGAGGTCGGCGATCATCGGCTCGTCGTCCACCACCAGGACACGCACCGGCGAGCCGTCCGGGTGGGACAGCTTCGGGAGGATCTCCTGCAGCTCGGCCACAGAGGTGGGGGTGCCGACGGTCCGAGGCTCGGTCACTGGAGGCTCCTTCGTATAGGGAGAGAGGGCCGCCCTTGGGCGGAGGGGGACGCGGACCCGACGGTGCGGCCAGTCTATGACGGAATTGTCTGTGACAATACCGTTATCTGTCCAGGTCGCGACGATCCTACGCCCCGATCGCCGAGATCGCTGAGTCGGAACCTGTACATCTCATCAGACGACCGGCTTCATGCCCCAGTGCACGGCCAGGGTGCCGAAGAGGAAGGTCTCGTGGCCCACGTTCGCGAAGCCTGCGTCCTCCAGCAGCGCCGCGATCTGCGCCGGGGACTTGAAGGCACGGCTGGATTCGGAGAGGTAGGCGTAGGCTTCCGGGGTCTTCGTGATCATCTTCGCCACCCGGGGCACCACGTTCCGGATGTAGAAGGTGGAGAAGGGCTTGAAGACGTCGTCGGGTGCCGGCGAGGTCTCGAGCGCGGCCATCCAGCCGCCGGGACGCAGCACGCGGAACTGCTCGGCGAGCGTGGTCGGGATGTCGGACACGTTGCGCAGCAGGTAGCCGTGGGTGATGGAGTCGAAGGACTCGTCCTCGAACGGCAGGTCCATGGCGTCGGCCTCGACCCACTCCACCTTCTCCCCGTCCTTGCGGGCGCGGCCGACCTCCATCATCTCGGGCGCGAAGTCCGCGCCGACCACCTCGGCGTCCGGGTGGCGGCGCAGCACCTCGAGGGCGATGTCCCCCGTGCCGGTGGCCAGGTCCAGGACGCGGCCGCCGGCGGGGATGTTCGCGTGGTCCACGGTGCGACGGACGAACCGCAGCTCCTGGCCCCAGGTCATCACCGCGTTCATGAGGTCGTAGCGGCCGGCGATGTCGTTGAACATGGACGCGACCCGCTCGCCGTGGTCGGTGGGGCGCGGGCGGTCGCCGTGGACGGGGGAGGAGTTCTGCTGGCTCACAGGTCCACGGTATCCGCTTCACGGCGGCCTCCGGGCATCCGCGGCCCCCTCCCGGCGAGCGCCTCCGCGCCGGGAGGGCGGCGCCTCTCAGCAGACGCCCAGCGGACTCCATGCCGCGCCCCGGTTGTGGAGGGAAGTAAGGGTGCACTAACCTCGCCTATTGAGACACATCGATGTTGCGTAATTGACCTCGAGTGTCATCGGCTCCGCGGAGGCGGGCTCTCGTCCAGCCGCCACTGAAGGGGTCACCCCGTGAGCGTCGTCGGCGCGTCATGGCCCTTCTCCCAGGGGGCCCGGGCGCGCCGACGTCGTGCCTCACCGCCTCGCCGTCGTCCGGACGGCGAGTCCCCCCACCCGAGAAAGGCTGCCCATGGCCCCCTCCTCCCCCCTGCTCTCCCGCCGCGCCCTGCTCGGCGCGGGCGGCTCCGGCCTCGCCCTGCTCCTGGCCTCCTGCGCCACGGGACCGGCCGGCGGGGACGCCTCCGGCTCCGGAGACGCACAGGACGGCAAGGGCTCCGAGGGCTCCGGGGACGCCGCGGGCGCCTTCCCCGTGACGGTCGAGCACGTGTACGGCTCCACCGAGATCCCGTCCGAGCCGCAGCGTGTGGCCACGGTCTCCTGGGTGAACCAGGACGTCTGCGTCGCCCTGGGGGTGGTGCCGGTCGGCATGGCCGCGGTGGAGTTCGGCGGCAACGCGAACCAGTCCACGGACTGGTTCGACGCGGCCCTGGAGGAGATCGACGGCGCCGAGCGCCCCGTCACCTGGTCCGAGGCCGACGGCCTGGACGTGCAGGCGATCGCCGCCGCGGAGCCGGACCTGATCCTCGCCGTCTACTCCGGGATCACGCAGGAGGACTACGACCGCCTGTCCAAGATCGCCCCGACCGTCGCCTACCCGAAGGACGTCCCCGCGTTCGGCACGCCCTGGCAGCAGTCCACCGTGGTCATCGGCCGCGCCCTGGGCCGCGAGGACCGGGCGAAGGAGCTCGTCGCGGACCTCGAGCGGCAGATCGCGGACGCCGGCGCCGAGCACGAGGCGCTGCAGGGCGCGACCTTCGTCTACGGCACCGTGGATCCGGCCGCCGCGGACCAGATCAGCATCTACACGGACGTGGACAACCGCCCCCAGTTCCTGGAGCAGCTCGGCATGGAGCAGGCCGAGGTCGTCCGGGAGAACTCGCCGCAGGACCAGGAGTTCTTCTTCACCTGGTCCCCCGAGCGCGCCGACGAGCTCGAGTCGGACGTGTTCGTCTCCTGGGCCGCCGCGGAGGACGTCCGGCAGAGGATCGAGTCCGACCCGCTGCTCGGCACGATCCCGGCGGTCGAGTCCGGCGGCCTGGTCCTCCAGGTGGACCAGCAGCAGGTGCTGTCCGTCTCCGCGATCTCCCCGCTGTCCATCCCGTATGCGCTGAAGGAGATCGTCCCGCCGATCGCCGATGCCGCCGCGCGGGCGAAGGGCTGACACCGCCTCCCATGCCCGCCGTCCCCGTCGCCACGCGCCCGGGGCGCCGAGTCCGCTCGGCGCCCCGGGCGCGTCCGGCCGCCCTCCTCCTGCTGCTCCCGCTCGTCCTGCTGGCGGTGGCGGGAGTGGCCGCGCTCGCCTTCGGCGCCCGCGCCGTGGACCCGACGACGGCCCTGCACACCCTGGGTGCGCTGCTCACCGGACAGCCTCTGCCCGAGGGCATCGACGCCGCGGCCGTCGCCTCCCGCGTGCCGCGCACCGTGACCGCGGCCCTCGTGGGGGCGGCCCTGGCCGTGGCCGGTGCCGCGATGCAGGGGGCCACCCGCAACCCCCTGGGCGACCCCGGTCTGCTCGGGCTGTCCGGCGGCGCCTCCCTGGCGATGGCCGTGGGCCTGGCCCTCGGCCTCCCGGCCTCCGCGCCCGCCGCCCTGGGCCTCGCCGTGCTGGGGACGCTCGGCGCGGCCGTGGTCGTCTACGCCTGCGCGGCGGCGGCGACGCGCATCGGCGGGACGCCGGGAGCGCCCTCCCCCATCGCCCTGGTGCTGGCCGGCGCCGCGGTCACCGCCGGCACCACGGCCCTCACGACGGCCCTGCTGGTGCTGTCCCCGGCCGTGAGGGACCGCCTCCGCTTCTGGAGCATCGGGACCGTGGCGCGCGCCGAGCTCTCCGAGGCCCTCGCCCTCGCCCCGGTGATCCTCGCCGCCGTGCTGGCAGCGGTCGCGGTGGGGTCCGGCCTGGACGCCCTGGCCCTGGGCGACGACCTCGCCCACGGGCTCGGGGCCCACCCGGGCAGGGTCCGCGGCGTGCTGCTGGCGGCCGTCGTGGTGCTCACCGCCGCGGCCGTGGCCCTGGCCGGCCCCGTGGCCTTCGTGGGCCTCGTGGTCCCGCACGCCCTGAGGCGGCTGCGCCCCTCCGGAACGCGCCTGCTCCTCGGCGGCTGCGCCCTGTGGGGAGCCGTCCTGCTGATCGCGGCGGACCTGCTCGGCCGCACCGTCGTCGCCCCCGCCGAGGTGCACCTGGGCGTCACCACCGTGCTGCTCGGCGTGCCCGTCCTGCTCCTCCTGCTGCGCCGGACGGGGGTGAGCGCATGACCGCCGCCTCCCCGCACACTCCCCCGGGGACGTCCCCGGAGGAGGCGTCTGCCGCGGCCGCGGAAGCGGCAGCCGGTGGAGCCGCGCCCACGGAGGCGGCACGCGACGCCGTGGCCCGCATGCGCCGCGCGGACCGGGTCCGCCTCGGCGCGGCGGCCGTCGGCCTGGGCACGGTGCTGCTCGTCCTCCTCGCCCTGCGGGTGCTCTGGGGCCACTACCAGGTCACCCCCGCGGACTTCGTGCGCATCCTGGCGGGCCAGACCATCCCCGGGGCGAGCTTCATCGTCCTCGAGGAGAAGCTCCCCCGCGCCGTCGCGGCGGTGCTCGCCGGCGGCGCCCTCGGAGCCGCCGGCGCGCTCTACCGCCGCACGCTGCGCAATCCGCTGGCGTCCCCGGACATCCTGGGCGTGACCACGGGGGCCGCCGCGGCCGTCGTCGCCTGGCTCGCCCTCACCGCCGGGCAGGTCGGCGGCGGCTCGGACCTGGCGCGGTCCGGTGCCGCCCTCGTCGGCGCCCTGGCCGCGGGAGCCGCCGTGTTCCTGGCGGCGCGGTCGATCGGCGGCGAGCGCTTCATCGTGGCCGGGATCGCCGTGGCAGCCGCCGGCCAGGCCCTCGTGGCCGGGACCATGCTGTCCCTGTCCGAGCACGACCTCCAGGCCGCGACCCTGTGGATCGCGGGCTCCCTGAACGGCGTGACGTGGGGCCGGATCGCCCTGCTCGGCGCCGTGACGGCGGTCCTGCTGCCGGCGGCCGGCCTGCTGCACCGGGCGCTGGCCCCGGCCGACCTGGGCCTGCCCACGGCGGCGGCCCTGGGGGCCCGTCCCCAGCGGACCGGCGCCGCCGCCCTGGTGCTCGGTGCCGTGCTCGCGGCCGCCGCCACGGCCGCCGTGGGCCCGCTGGCGTTCGTGGCCCTGCTCGCCGGCCCCGCCGCCCAGGGCCTCACCGGCGGGCGCCCGTCCCTGGCCTGCTCCGCGCTGACCGGTGCCGCCATGGTCGTCCTGGCGGACCTGCTGGCCGCCGAGGCGGCCGCCCTGCTGTTCGACGGCGCCCGCCTGCCCACCGGCGTGCTCACCGGCGCCGCCGGCGCCCCGCTGATGCTCTGGATGCTGCTGCGCCAGGGCCGTGAGAGAGGAGGACGCGCATGAGTGCCGCCCGCCCCGACCAGCCCGTCCGGCACGACGCGCACGGACGCACCGCCGGCCGCGCACACGGCACCGGCCCGGGGTCCACGGCCGTCGGACTGCGCCTGCGCGGCGTGGAGCTCGGCTACGGCCCGGCCTCGGCGCCGCCCGTCGTCGGCCCCCTGGACCTGGACCTGCCCGCCGGGGCGACCACCGCGATCATCGGCGCCAACGGCTGCGGCAAGTCCACCCTGCTGCGGGGACTCACCCGGCAGCTGCCGCTGCGGGCCGGGAGCATCGAGGTCCTCGGCCGGGACCTCTCGGGCAAAGGCGCACGCGAGTACGCCCGCACCGTGGCCCTGCTGCCCCAGCATCCGGTGGCCCCCGAGGGCATGACCGTCGCCCAGCTGGTGGCCCGCGGACGCCATCCCCACCGCGGCCTGCTCGGCGGCCGCACCGCCGGGGACGACGAGGCGATCGCCGCGGCTCTGGCGAGCACCGGGCTGGCACCGCTGGCCGACCGGGACGTGACCACCCTCTCCGGCGGACAGCGCCAGCGCGCCTGGCTCGCCCTCGTGCTCGCCCAGCAGACCCCGGTCGTGCTGCTCGACGAGCCGACGAGCTACCTCGACCTCGCCCACCAGGTGGACGTCCTCGACCTCGTGCGGCGCCTGCCGGACCCGCGGGGCACGGCGAACGCGGCGGGAGCGCGGGCCCATCCGGAGTCCGACCATGCGGGAGCAGACCGTGCAGACGCTCCCGCAGAGTCCGGTGCGGACTCCGCTGCCGAGGCACCTCGGGCGACGGTCGTGGCCGTGCTGCACGAGCTGAACCTCGCCGCCCGCTGCGCCGACCACCTCGTGGCGATGGCCCACGGGCGGGTCGTCGCCGCCGGCACCCCCGCCGAGGTGGTCGTGCCCGACGTCCTGGCCGAGGTATTCGGGCTCGACGCGGACGTGGTGCCGGACCCCCTCCTCGGCCACCCCGTGGTCCTGCCCCGCGGCGCGGGAGACCGACGGGCACCCGCCCGTCTCGCCGCCCCCACATCCCTCGGCGCGGACGCACCGACCGCGGGCACGCCCACCACCGTCCAGGAGGACCGATGACCGAAGGCATGACCGTCGCCCACACCCGGGTGGTCTCCGTGGAGCAGCCCTGCCGCGGATTCCGCCGCATTGTCCTGGCAGGGGCGGACCTGGAGCGGGCCAGCGCCGACCTGCTGGGCCTGCTGCCTCCGGGGGTCCCGGACCTGCACCAGCTCTACCGCGGCTCCCGCCCCCGCCGCGACGCCTACGTGAAGGTGCTCGTCCCCCCGCCGGGCGGCGTCTCGGCGGACCCGGACCTCTCCGCCGGCTTCCGCAGCGGGTTCCTGGCCGTCCCGGAGGAGGAGCGCGGCTGGATGCGCACGTACACGGCGCGCTCGGCCGGACGGGTCCGCCTCGACGGCCGGGCCGTCCCCTCCCTCACCCTGGACGTGGTCCTGCACGGCGACCCCGAGGACCCCGACGCCCCCCACCAGGGCCCCGGCCTGCGCTGGGCCCGCACCGTCTCCCCCGGCGACGAGGTCAACGTGCTCGTCCCCAGCGCCGAGGCACCCGCCTGGACCGGCTGGCGCGACACGGGCGCCCGCCGCGTCCTGGCCGTCGGAGACGAGACCGCCGTCCCCGCCCTGCTGTCCGTGGCCGAGGAGCTCGCCGACCCCTTCGGCGGCTTCGCCGGTGAGGCGGACCTGGTCCTCGAGCTGCCCGCCGAGGCCGGCCTCACCGACCTGATCGCCGAGCGCCTGGCCGTGCCCGAGCCCTGGGACTGGACCCGACCCCTCGCCGTCTCCGAGCACGGCAGGGTCCGCCTGCACGTCGGACGCCGCGGGGTCGCAGACGGGCACGGCGACCTGCCCGCCGGCGCAGACCTGCCCCAGGGGTCCTGGGCCCACGGACGGCTGGCGACGCTGCTGGGACTGGGCGGACCCGAGCAGGGCGAGGGAGCCGTCGTCGTGCCGGAGGAGCCGCCGGCCGAGGACGGGCAGCGCGAGTGGACCATCGCCGAGATCGACCCGGTCTCCGGCGCCGAGCGCCCGGGCACCTACGTCTTCCTCGCCGGCGAGTCCGCCATGGTGCGCGGCCTGCGGCGCCTGTGCGTGGGCGAGGGCGGCATCCCCAAGGCCCACGTGTCCTTCATGGGGTACTGGAGGCACGGTCAGGCGGAGAGCTGAGCCGTCGGGAATGAAGGAACCGGCCGGGCCGTTGCGCCTGGGACACCTGGAATCGACTTCTCAAGGAGGCCTCATCATGGCCGATGTCATCTTGATCGGCGGCCACGGCAAGGTGGCTCTGCTCGCCGCACCCCTGCTCGTAGAGGCTGGGCACACGGTCACCTCCGTGATCCGCAACCCGGACCACGCGGACGAGGTCCGGGCAACCGGCGCCGAGCCGCTGGTGCTGGACGTGGAGCAGGCCGACGAGACCGACCTGGCCGGCGCCTTCGCCGGCAAGGACGCCGTCGTGTGGTCCGCCGGTGCCGGCGGCGGTGACCCCGCCCGCACCAAGGCTGTGGACCGGGACGCCGCGATCCGCTCGATGGACGCGGCACGCACCGCAGGCGTGGACCGCTACGTGATGGTCTCCTACCTGGGTGCCTCCCTCGACCACGGAGTCCCGGAGGACGACGACTTCCACGCCTATGCCCAGGCGAAGGCCGAGGCGGACGAGCACCTGCGCGGCTCCGGCCTGGACTGGACCATCCTCGGCCCGGGCGCCCTCACACTGGACGAGCCGACCGGCCGGATCGCGGCGAACCCCTCCCGCGAACAGGTGTCGGACTCCTCCGCCACCTCCCGCGGCAATGTGGCCCGCACGATCGTGGCGGCCCTCGCCTCGGGCGAGAGCATCGGCCGCCAGGTCGAGTACGTGGACGGCGACACGCCGATCGAGGACGTCTTCCCGGCCTGACGTGGACGGAGCGGGGGTCCGGCCGTGGCGGCCTGCACGCCAGGGGCCGGACCTCCGTCCGTGCGCGTGACCCGGTCGTCGACGGCTGTCAGCGGTCCCCGCGATGGACAGAGAGGAGCCTGTCCGCCTCGGTGAGGCCCATGAGAAGCCCGGAGAACAGGGTCAGGATGCCGGCGAGCACGCCGGAGACGGCCGTGAGGCCGTAGCGCTTCACGTCCAGGAACGGATACGGATACCAGTCCACGCGCGGGCCACGGGCCATGGTGATCCCGGTCCAGGTGAGGGGCAGGGCGGCGGCGAGGAGCCGGCGTCGGCGGTTGAGCTGGCCGCGAGGGTCGAAGGCCGCCCACACGACCGGGGCGAGCAGCGGGTTCACCACGTGCTGGACAGCGTCGTTGGCGCGGTAGAGCAGGGTGTCCTTCCCGTGGCCGCGCAGCACCGTGTTGTAGACCAGCCCCGTGACCATCACCGACCCGAGTCCGGCGGCGCGGACGGCCCAGAAGACGTCCGAGCGGGGCGCACGCCGGGCTGCGGCCAGGACCAGGGAGGTCACCGCGACCACGGCATTCGAGCACCACGTGAAGTAGGCGGGCTGGTTGAGGACGTTGCCCCAGCCGGCCTCGAAGCCGCCCCGGTAGGAGGTCCCCTCGAACACCGGGGTGCCCTTGGACGCGCCGATCACGAAGGAGCTGGCGCAGCCGGCCAGCGGCAGCAGCCCGGCGCCGAGCCAGGCCGTGCGCGCCAGACGGGTCGGGGCAGGGTCCCTGCGGCGGCCGCGCAGCAGGGCGCGCAGGCTCACCGTGGACGTCCTCTTCGGCGGCCGCGACCAGCGCACGCCTGAGGCCACAGTGGGCTGCGCGAACCAGCGCGTCAGGGGCCCGGCCGAGGCACGGCGGCGTGGCACGGCGTGGTTCAGGGTGATCTGCATGGGGGTTCTCGCAGGGTCGGGGACATCGATGGTCCCCCATCCTGACATGAACAGCAGGTGAACAACACCCCTTACCCGCGAGAACACAGGGGGTCGTGAGGGTGGTCTCAGAAGAGCTGGTCCGGATCCTCCACATCCACGGTGAGACCGTCCTCGCGCAGGCGGCGGATGCCTTCCTGCACCATCCGGCGGCCGACGTCGGTGACACGGTCCACGCGCTCAAGGCTGACCACCACACGCTCCGGGCGTTCCTGGCTGATCTCCACGAGCGCCGCCTGCACGGCCTCGGCACCGCCGAAGCGGATCACGCCCTGCAGGTGGAGGCGGACGGCGTCGTCCTCGCGGCGGACGAAACGCACCACGGTGGCGCCGAGCGGGTCGGCCTCCATCAGGTGCAGGTTCAGGTCCTCGGAGAGGCGGCGGAAGAACTCCATGCCGCGCACCGAGTTGCCGTGCTCGTCCAGGCGGGGCGAGTACACGCCGATGCCGACCTGCCCGGGCAGGGCTCCCATGACGCCGCCGGCCACGCCGGACTTGGCCGGGATGCCCACGTCCGTCAGCCACTCGCCCGCGGCGTCGTACATGCCGGAGGCGGACATCACGGAGAGCACCTGACGCGTGACGAGGGAGCCCAGGACGCGCTCACCGGTGAGGGGGTGCACACCGCCGGCGGCGAGGCAGGCACCCATCACGGCCAGGTCCCGCACGGTGACCCTCACGGAGCACTGCGCCACATAGCCGGCCACGATGTCCTCGGCGCGGTCGTGCAGGATGCCGTGGCTGCGGAGCATGTGGGCCAGCGCCAGGTTGCGGTCCGCGCAGTTCATCTCCGATTCGAAGGTCGCGTGGTCGATGCTCAGCTGCCGGCCGGCCAGCGTGGACATCAGCGAGACGACACGGTCGATGCGCTCCTGACGCCCGGCGTACGGTCCCACGAGCAGCTGGTGGGTGGCCAGCGCGCCGGCGTTGATCATCGCATTGTCCGGCCGCTTGGACTCCGCCTCCAGGGACAGCTCGTTGAAGGCCTCGCCGGAGGGGTTGAGGCCCACGAAGCGGTCCACGGTCTCCACACCCCGGTCCGCGAGGGCGGCGGCGTAGGCGAACGGCTTCGCGATGGACTGGATGGTGAACTCGGTCCGGTCGTCACCGGCGGAGTGGAGCCGGCCGGTGACGGTGGCCACGGCCGCACCCAGGGGACGGGGGTCCGCCTGCGCGAGCTCCGGGATGTACTGCGCGACCTCTCCGTGCTCCAGGTGGCGGATGGACTCCAGGACCCCACGCAGGTAGTCGGGGACGGGATGCTGCATGCGTCTCAGTCCTTCTGCCACATGGCGGTCAGGTCGTTCGTGCCCTTGGTCCCGATCGTCTCGACCTCCTCGAACCCGAGCTTCTCGTAGAAGGGCACGTTGTCCCGGGTGGAGGACTCGAGGTACACGCCCACCCCCTGCTGCCGTGCGTGGGCGATGCGGTGCTTGACCAGCCCGGAACCGACCCCGCGGCCCCGGGCGGCCGGGGTGGTGCCGAGCTCGGTCAGGTACCAGTGGTCCTCGGACGGGCGGGCGCGGTCGCAGGCGGCGGTGGTGCGCAGCGCGTCCCAGGCTCTGGCGCCGTGGGTGCGCACGTAGGTGGGCACACGGCTGAGCTGGTCCCGCCAGGTGGGGTCCGAGTGTCCGGGGCGTTCCCAGAGGGCGACGCCCAGGACGGAGCCGTCGGCCGGATCCACGGCCACGTCCACAGCGCCGCACGGCAGGCCGTCAGAGCCTTCGGCGAGCATGGACCTGATCATCCGGACGAACTTCACGGACAGGCGGGCTGCGTGGCCGTCCGAGTCGCCGGGCAGCAGCCCCGTGGTGAACGGGTCCGTGGCGAAGGCCTCGGCGAGCACGCCGGCGACGTGCTCCACGGTGGTGCGCGAGGCGTCCTGGGCCGTGAGCGTCTCGATCTCGAAGGAGGAACGGTGGGCAGGGCTGGGCGGGGCGGCGTTCGTGGGGGTCATCGTCTCCATCATACGAAGCCGCCCGCCGCGCCCCCGGGGCGGGGCCTCCGCACAGGCGGAGAGCGGAAGGGGCGACGACGGCACGCACCGGGCATGCCGTCGTCGCCCCTTCCGGACGGGGTCGGGTCGCGGCGGCGGCCCTGCCCCGTGCGCCGGTCGGTCAGCTCTCCTGGAGAGCGTCCACGTCCTCGTCGATCCAGCCGCGGGTGCGGTCGACGGCCTTCTTCCAGAGGCGCAGGCGCCGCTCGGCCTCCTCCTCGTCCATCTGCGGCTCCCAGCGCGTGTCCTCGGACCAGTTCTCTGCGAGCTCCTCCTGGGACTCCCAGAATCCGACGGCCAGGCCGGCGGCGTAGGCGGCGCCGAGGGCGGTGGTCTCGATGACCTTCGGCCGGACGACGGGCACGCGCAGCAGGTCCGCCTGGAACTGCATCAGCAGCTCGTTCTTGACCATGCCGCCGTCCACCTTGAGCTCGGTGAGGTCCACCCCGGAGTCCGCGTTCATGGCGTCCATGACCTCGCGGGTCTGGAAGGCGGTGGCCTCGAGCACGGCGCGGGCGATGTGACCCTTGTTCACGTAGCGGGTCATGCCGACCATCGCACCGCGGGCCGAGGAGTCCCAGTACGGGGCGAACAGGCCGGAGAAGGCGGGGACCAGGTAGACGCCGCCGTTGTCCTCGACCTCCTCGGCGAGCCTCTCGATCTCGGGGGCGTCCTTGATGAGGCCGAGGTTGTCCCGCAGCCACTGGACGAGCGAGCCGGTGACCGCGATCGAGCCCTCGAGGGCATAGACCGGCTTCTGGTCCCCGATCCGGTAGCAGACCGTGGTCAGCAGGCCGTTCTCCGAGTGCACGAGCTCCTCGCCCGTGTTGATCAGCATGAAGTTGCCGGTGCCGTAGGTGTTCTTCGCCTGGCCCTCCTCGAAGCAGGCCTGACCGAAGGTCGCCGCCTGCTGGTCGCCGAGGATGCCGGAGATCGGCACTCCCTTGATCAGCGTGTGCGGGCCTCCCGTGCCGATCTGGTCCGACGAGGAGCTGACGATCTTCGGGAGCATGGACATCGGGATACCCATGTCCGCGGCGATGTCCTCGTTCCAGTCGAGGGTGTCGATGTTCATCAGCAGGGTGCGGGAGGCGTTGGTGACGTCCGTGACGTGCTCACCGCCGTTCCTGCCGCCGGTGAGGTTCCAGACGACCCAGGAGTCCGTGGTGCCGAAGAGCAGGTCGCCGTTCTCCGCGGCCTCCTTCGCACCGTCCACGTTCTCCAGGATCCAGGTGACCTTGGGCCCGGAGAAGTAGGTGGCCAGAGGCAGGCCGACCCGCTCCTTGTACTTGTCGTCGCCGTCGTCTCCGGCAAGGCGGTCGCAGATCTTCTGGGTGCGGGTGTCCTGCCAGACGATCGCGTTGTAGACGGGCTTGCCGGTCTTCCTGTTCCACACCACCGCGGTCTCGCGCTGGTTGGTGATGCCGACGGCTGCGAGGTCGTCGCGGGTGATGTCCGCGCGGGACAGGGCCTGGCCGATCACCTCGCGGGTGTTCTTCCAGATCTCCATGGGGTCATGCTCGACCCAGCCCGCCCTGGGGAAGATCTGCCTGTGCTCCATCTGCCCCAGGGACACGATGGTGCCGTCGTGGTCGAACACGATCGCCCGGGACGAGGTGGTCCCCTGGTCGATCGCCAGGACGTACTTGTCGGTCTTGTCAGCGGACATGGGCTTCTCCTTCGAAGCTCGGGGTCGGTTTCAGGCGTGCGGGGCCCTCAGGCGGCGAAGGCCATGGAGGCCAGGCCGGCCAGAACGGCGCCGACGAGGGGGCCGACGATCGGCACCCAGGCGTAGCCCCAGTCCGAGCCGCCCTTGTTCGGGATGGGTGCGACGGCATGGAACATGCGCGGGCCGAGGTCACGGGCCGGGTTGATGGCGTAGCCGGTGGGGCCGCCGAGGGAGGCGCCGATGCTCAGCACCAGCAGCGCCACCGCGAGGGGGCCGAGGCCGGAGGGGGTGTTGCCGAACATGAGGATCACGAACACCAGCACGAAGGTGGCGATCACCTCCGTGATCATGTTCCACACGGGGTTGCGGATCTCCGGGCCGGTGGCGAAGGTGCCGAGGATCGTGGCCGGGTCCTCCTCCTGCGCGTAGTGGTCGCGGTAGGCCAGCCAGGCCAGGGCGGCTCCGAGGAAGCCGCCGATCATCTGGGCCACCAGGTAGGCCACGGTGTGCCCGAAGGTCACGGCGATGCCGGGGGCGTACTCCGCGGCACCGCTGGCGAGCAGGCCGACGGTGACGGCCGGGTTCAGGTGGGCGCCGGTGGAGAAGGCGACGTAGACACCGGCGAAGACACCGAGGCCCCAGCCGAAGTTGATCAGCAGCCAGCCGCCGCCGTGACCCTTCGTCTTCGTCAGCGTCACATTGGCCACGACGCCGACGCCGAGCAGCAGCAGCATGGCCGTGCCCGCGATCTCGTGGAGGAAGATCGTTCCCATATGTTCAGTCCTTGTGTCGGTTCGGGAGTGTTGCGGCGACGCGGCGGTCCGCCGCGGCACCACTGGCCCCGCCTCCCCACTTGAGGGAGCGGGCCGAGGTCAGTCGGTGGGGTCCGCGTCCGCAGCCGCGAGCGCCTGGGCGGCCGCCGCGTCCGAGTCCGTCTGCTCGCCGCGCCGGCGGGCGTCCATGAGTCCCCGGTAGCGCTCCACCTCGGCGGCCCGGCGGGCCTCGTCCCAGCCGAGTTCGGCTGCCACGATCGCGGCGACCTCATCGGCGGCGGCCACGCCGCGGTCCGGGACCTCGGTGGACAGGCGCGTGCGGCGCTCGAGCACGTCGTCCAGTCGGACCACGCCCTCCGCGCGGGCCGCGTAGACGATCTCGGCACGCAGATAGCGCGGCGCCGCCTCGAGCGGCCGGCCCAGATCGGGGTCCGCGTCGATCAGTGCGAGCACGTCCCGCAGGACGGTGCCATAGCGGGACAGCAGGCGGTCCGTGCGCACCTCGTCGAAGCCGTAGTCCTCGGCGATCTGCTCCGCCTGCTCGGCGATCTCGGCGTAGCCGAGGCCGCCCAGCACCGGAATGTGCTCGGTGAGGCTGGGGCGCGTCGGATGGGTCTCGCGGGTGACGAAGTCCATGACGTCCTCGGCCATGGCGCGGTAGGTGGTCCACTTGCCGCCGGCCACCGCGGTGAGCCCGGGAGCCACCTCGGTGACGGTGTGCTCGCGGGAGATCTTGGTGGAGCCGCCGTCGTCGGCCGTCTTCACCGGCTGCAGCAGCGGCCGCAGCCCGGCGTAGGTGGCGATCACGTCTTCCCGGGTCAGGTGCTCCTTGAGGATCTCGTTGGCGTGCTCGATCACGTAGTCGATGTCGTCCGCAGTGGCAGCCGGATGCCGCACGTCCTCCTTCCACGGGGTGTCCGTGGTGCCGATGACCCAGTATTCGTCCCACGGGATCAGGAAGAGCACGGACTTCTCCGTCTTGGTGATGACGCCGGTGTGCGGGTCGGCCTCGATCCGGTCCTTGGGCACGATGATGTGGACACCCTTGGAGGCGAGCACCTCCAGTCCCTCCTCGGCCTCGGCCAGATCCTGCTGCTCCTGGGTCCAGACACCACCGGCCAGGACCGTGGCGCGGGCGTGGACGTCGAACTCCTCGCCCGTGATCTCCTCGCGCAGGCGGGCGCCGCAGACGCGGCCGTCCCCGTCCCGGAGGTAGGAGACGACCTTCGTGTAGTTCGCGGCGAGCGCCCCGTGGTCCACGGCCGAGCGGACGAGCATCATCGCCAGGCGGGCGTCGTCGAACTGCGCATCGGCGTACTCGACGGCACCGACGATCTTCTGATCGTCCAGCGCGGGGATGGTGGCCGCCATGGAGCGGCGGGTGAGGTGGCGGTGGCCGGCCACCGCGCGCTTGCGGCCCAGGGATTGCATCGCGTCGTACATCGTGACGCCGGCGCCGATGAAGCCGCGGTCGATCACCTTGTGGAAGAACGGGAAGACGAAGCGCAGCGGCCGCACCAGGTGCGGGGCCGTCTTGGTCAGCAGCAGGTCCCGCTCGCGCAGCGCCTCGTAGACGAGCTTCACGTCCAGCATCTCGAGGTAGCGCAGGCCGCCGTGCATGAGGCGGGAGGAGCGCGAGGAGGTGCCGGACGCCCAGTCGCGGGCCTCCACGATGCCCACGTCCAGGCCGCGGGTGGCGGCGTCGAACGCCGCGCCGACTCCGGAGGACCCGCCGCCGACGATCAGCACGTCCAGCGGCGCGTCCGGACCGGCGCCCTTCAGGCGGGCGAGGTGGTCGGCGCGGAGGTCTGCGGAGAGGTCGGTGGTGCGCAGCGTGGGCAAGAGCGGCTCCCTCGGATCAGTGGTCGGTGCTCGGGCGTCGGGGCGGGGTGCTCCTCGACGGCCTGACATGTAGCCGCCATTCAAGGCGAACACTGTGACCTGCGCAATACCCCCCAGCCGACGACTCGGTGTCGGAGCCCTCGCCCGCGCAAGTCAAAGCCATGTCATGGGTCACACTGGACCCATGCAGACCGACCGCCGCTCCCCCGACGACGTCCTGACCCGCCTCTCCGAGTCCCTGCCCGGCCGCGTGGACACGGCCGCCGAGGTCCTCGCCGCCGCGCGGACCGACCGCTCCGGCCACCGCTCCGGCGCGGACCCGCTGGCCGTGGTGCACGCGCAGTCCGTGGAGGACGTGCAGGCGGTGTGCCGCATCGCGGACGAGACCCGGACCCCGCTGGTCGTCCGTGCAGCGGGGTCCGGGCTGGCCGGCGGGGCCGTGGCCGGCGCCGGCGAGCTCGTGCTGGACCTGACCGGCATGGACCGGATCCTCGAGGTGTCCCCCGCGGACCGTCTGGCCGTGGTCGAGCCGGGCATCCTCAACGGCGACCTCAACCGCGCGCTGGCCGAGCACGGCCTGTGGCGGGCCCCGGACCCGGCCTCCAAGGACATCTCCACGGTGGGCGGCAACATCGCGATGAACGCCGGCGGCCTGCTCTGCGCCAAGTACGGCGTGACCCGCGAGGCCGTGCTGGGCCTGAAGGTGGTCCTGGCGGACGGTTCGCTGATCGAGATGGGCCACCGCAGCGTCAAGGGCGTCACGGGCTATGACCTGACGGCCCTGATGATCGGCTCGGAGGGAACGCTCGGCGTGATCGTCGAGGCCACCCTTGCACTGCGCCCGGCGGTCCCCGGCGAGGTGGTCACACTCGGCGCGTTCTTCCCGGACGTCGTGGCCGGCGCCGCCACCGCCGCCGCGATCACCACGGCAGGCCTGGTGCCGGCGATCATGGAGCTCGCGGACGAGGCCACCCTCGCCGCGATCAAGGACTACGCCGGCCCGGACGGCGCCGACCTGCCCGAGGAGGGCGCGTTCCTGCTGATCCAGGCCGACGGCCCCGGCGCAGCGGCCGAGGGCGCGCGCATGCTCGAGTTGGTTGTGGCCAACGGCGGCACCGGACGCATCGCCGAGACCCCCGAGGAGGCCGAGCGCCTGGTCGCCCTGCGCCGCAGCGCCTTCCCCGCCCTGGAGCGGCTCGGGACCCCGCTGGTGGAGGACGTGGCGGTGCCGCGCACCAAGATGGTCGAGATGTTCGCGCAGATCCGTGAGATCGAGGCCCGCACCGGCGTCCGGATCCCCACTGCGGCCCACGCCGGGGACGGCAACCTGCATCCGATCCTCGTGTTCGGCGAGGCCGATGGGGTGGGCGGCTCCGGCGAGATCCCGCAGCACGTGTGGGACGCCGCCGGCGAGGTCTTCCGGGCCGCCCTGGACCTGGGCGGCACCCTCACCGGCGAGCACGGCGTCGGCCTGCTCAAGCGCGACTTCCTCGCCGCCGAGCTCGGCGAGGTCCAGGACGGGCTGCAGCGCCGCATCAAGGCCGTGTTCGACCCGCACGGGATCATGAACCCCGGCAAGGTCTTCGTCTGAGCCGGCCGAGCGCCCACGGCGGGCCGGACGCGGAGGGCGAGCCGCCGTCGTCGTGGACCGCCCCGGTTCTCCACAGGCGACGCCCACCTCCAGCGACAGCGCAGACTCGATCAGTACCCTCGAGACCATGCCCTCTCCCGTACCGCAGCCGGACGAGCCCCCGGCCGGCGACGCCGCTGCCCCCGGCTCCACCCTGGTGCCGCTGAGCGGCACGCCGGTCTCGGATCTGACGCGGCTGCCGCCGGCGGTGGCCCAGGCGCTGGACACGATGCGTTCCGAGTTCGAGCGCTTCGACCTCGAGTACCGCTCCGCCCTGAACCAGGTGGAGTCCCGCCTGGAGGTGCTGCAGGACGAGTTCACACACCTGCACGACTACAACCCGATCGAGCACATCGCCACCCGGGTGAAGTCGGCCCAGTCGATCCTGCGCAAGGCCACGGCCCGCGGGCTGACCTTCGACCTGGACGAGCTGCGCACGGAGATCACGGACATCGCCGGCGCCCGCGTGGTCGTCTCCTTCAGCGCGGACGTCTACCGGGTGTTCGAGCTGTTCACCGCCCAGCCGGACATCGAGCTGCTGCAGGTGAAGGACTACATCGCCGAGCCCAAGGCGAACGGCTACCGCTCCCTGCACTGCATCGTGCACGTGCCGGTGCACTTCTCCACGGGGGTGAAGCTCGTGGTGGTGGAGGTGCAGTTCCGCACGAGCGCCATGGACTTCTGGGCGTCCCTGGAGCACAAGATCAACTACAAGTTCGACGGGGACATCCCGCCGCACATCGTCACCGAGCTCACGGCGGCCGCGGACGTCGCCAACGAGCTCGATGCCCGCATGGAGCACCTGCACCGGCAGGTCCGGATGCACGAGGCGGACGCGGAGGACGAGGGGCTCTTCCCGGCCGACATGCTGTTCACACCGTCCGAGGAGGAGTAGAACCGGGCCCGGATGGGGGAGGATGACGTGCTGTGAGCACCCCGCACCCCTCCTCCGGCCCCGACGTACAGTCGGTGCTGCGTGCCGTCCTGCTCGTGGCGGTGGCGGCCGTGTTCCTGTGGCTGGCCCTGACGGTGCGCCTGCCGGAGCTGGACGAGCTGCGCGAGACCCTCGACGATTACGGGGCGTGGTCCGGGCTCGTGTTCGTCGGGGCCTACGCCGTGGTGGCGCTGACGCCCATCCCGGTGACGATCATGGCCGTGGCCGGCGGCCTGCTCTTCGGTCCCCTCGCAGGGTCGCTGCTGTCCGTGGCGGGGGCCTCCGCAGGGGCGGTCGGGGCGTACGGCGTTGCCCGGCTCGCCGGCCACCAGGTGGTCATGAAGGGTCTGGGTCGGCACGCACACCGGATCGAGGAGGCCCTCGAAGAGCGCGGGTTCCTGGCGATCATGGCCCTGCGCTGCGCGCCCGGCCTGCCCTACTGGCCGGTGAACTACGGTGCGGGCGCCGTGGGCGTGCCGTGGGGCACGTTCGCGCTCGCCTCCACGCTCGGCTCGATCCCCGGTCAGGTGTCTCTGGTGTCGATCGGCGCGTTCATCGCGAAGCCGGGAGTGGTCAACGGCGTGATCGTGGCCCTCGCCTGGGTCGCCGTCCTCGCGCTGACCTGGTGGTCCGCACGCCGCTGGAAGCGGCAGCGGGACGAGGCCCGCGAGGGGCACGACGACGGCCGCTCACCCTCCGGGGGCTCCTCGCCGTCCCGTCCGGCTGGGTCGGCCGACGGGGACGGCTGAGACTCCGCCACCGTTCAGTCCCGCTGCGGCGGGACGGCCTCGGGGACGAGCTCGTAGATCCAGGCAGTGACGGTCTGCTCCTCCACCGGCACCTCGGCCTGCACGGGGACGCGGCGGTAGCCGGGACCCTCGAACTCGTCGAGGCGGCCCCAGTGGTCCGGCAGGTCCGCGGAGGCGAACAGCTGCACGGGCACCGCGTCCGCGGCGGGGTCGAGCACGACGCCGGGGTAGCCCTCGGCACGGCCGACGCCCGAGGGATAGAGCCGGGCACAGATCAGCGCCGGCGTCCAGGTGCCGTGCATGCCCTCCATGATGTGCTCGTTCGGCTCGCCGGGGCGGAGCGTGCCGTAGGCGGCGAGCAGGTGGTCCTGCGGTGGGACGCTCACGCGTGATCCTCCGCGGTCAGGCCCTCCCCGGCGAGGATCTGGGAGACGGTGCAGGCCATGCGCAGGTCACGGGAGGTGAGGCCGGAGACGTCGTGGCTGACCAGGGACACGGCCACGCGGCCCCAGCCGAACTCGAGGTCAGGGTGGTGGTCCGCGGCCTCGGCGGCGGCGGCGATCTGGTTCACGGTCATCAGCGCGGAGGCGAAGTCCGGGGTCTGGCAGGCGGTGTGCAGGCGGCCGTCGCGGACGGTCCAGCCGGCCAGGGCCTCGTCCTGGGTCAGGGCCGCGGCCACGGCCTCCTCGGAGTGGACCTCCTTGGCCGGGGCGGACAGCAGGGCGTTCAGGTCTGCGGCGGAGTTCTCGCTCATGGATGCCATTGTGACCGGCCGGCGGCACCGCACGCGAGCCCTCAGCCGAGGTCGAGGAGCGCCCGCAGCCGGGCGAACGCCTCCGGCACCACCGTGTAGTGCGCCCAGCGGCCCCGCTTCTCCCGGGTCACGAGTCCTGCCTCCACGAGTCGCTTCATGTGATGGCTCACGGTGGGCTGGGAGATGCCGAGCTCCTCTGTGAGCTCGCACGAGCAGACGGCGGCGCAGTCCTGCGCGGCGATGTGGGACAGCAGCCGCAGCCGCATCGGGTCGGCGAGCGCCTTGAGGGCCACCACGTGCTCGGCGGCCTGCTCGGCCGTGAGACCGCGGACGGCGGAGGAACAGCAGGACATGGCGTCGAGGCTACCGGTCTCGGGGGCCGACAGGGGGACATATCGATGTTCATCGATGTGTATGCTGACCCCGTCCACCCCGCAGTCCTCGCCAAAGGCACCCACCATGCCCTCCTCACCGCACCGACCGCCGGAGGCGCCGTCCTCGTCGGCGGCCGCCGCCTGCACTCGGCCGACCCCCGCAGGTCGGGACCAGAAGCGTCAGGGTCCCGCGCGGCTGTCCTTCCTGGACCGCTGGCTGCCGGCATGGATCCTGCTGGCCATGGCCGCGGGGCTGCTGCTGGGACGGTTCGTCCCGGGGCTGGACGCCACCTTGGACTCGCTGAAGGTCGGCAACGTCTCCCTG
The DNA here is from genome assembly GCF_002206575.2 of Micrococcus sp. FDAARGOS_333. Taxonomy (NCBI): domain Bacteria; kingdom Bacillati; phylum Actinomycetota; class Actinomycetes; order Micrococcales; family Micrococcaceae; genus Micrococcus; species Micrococcus sp. FDAARGOS_333. The sequence goes on from NZ_NJFJ02000001.1 coordinate 196,138, forward strand.
CCGATCGCCTTCGGCCTGCTCGTGATGATGTACCCGGTCCTGGCGAAGGTCCGCTATGACGAGACGGCGCGGATCACCGCCGACCGCCGGCTCATGGGGCTGTCCGTCCTGCTGAACTGGATCGTCGGGCCGGCCGTGATGTTCGTGCTGGCCTGGGTCTTCCTGGCAGACCTTCCGGAGTACCGGACCGGCCTGATCATCGTGGGCCTGGCCCGCTGCATCGCGATGGTGCTGATCTGGAACGACCTCGCCTGCGGGGACCGCGAGGCCGCCGCCGTGCTGGTGGCGGTGAACTCGGTCTTCCAGGTGCTGGCGTTCGGCCTCCTGGGCTGGTTCTACCTCCAGGTCCTGCCCGGATGGCTGGGGCTGGAGACGACGACGGCAGGATTCTCCTTCTGGGCGATCGTCTCCTCGGTCCTGGTGTTCCTCGGCATCCCGCTGCTGGCCGGCTTCCTGACCCGCGTGCTCGGCGAGCGCGCCCGTGGCCGCGCCTGGTACGAGGACAGGCTCCTGCCGAGGATCGGCCCCTGGGCGCTCTACGGGCTGCTGTTCACGATCGTCCTGCTGTTCGCCCTCCAGGGCGAGGCGATCACCACCCGCCCGTGGGACGTGGCGCGCATCGCCCTGCCGCTGCTGGTGTACTTCGTCGTCATGTTCGGCGGCTCACTGCTGGCTGCGAAGGCGACGGGGCTGGACTACGCCCGCTCCGCGACCGTCGCGTTCACGGCGGCCGGCAACAACTTCGAGCTGGCCATCGCCGTGGCCATCGGCACCTTCGGCGTCACCTCCGGCCAGGCCCTCGCCGGTGTGGTCGGCCCGCTGATCGAGGTCCCCGTCCTGGTGGCCCTCGTCTACGTCTCGCTCTGGGCCGCCCGACGGCTGTTCCCCGGCGACCCGAGCGTCCCCTCCTCCCCCGGCCACGGCGCACACGGCTGACGACCCCGCCCCTGTTCCTCCGATCGGAGACCCCCATGACTTCTCTCCCCCGCCCGTCCGTCCTCTTCGTCTGCGTCCACAACGCCGGCCGGTCCCAGATGGCCGCCGCCTGGCTCGAGCACCTCTCCGGAGGGCGCGTCGAGGTCCGCTCCGCAGGATCCGCCCCGGCCGAGAGCGTCAACCCCGCGACAGTGGAGGCCATGGCGGAGGTCGGGATCGACATCGCCGCGAACACGCCGACGGTGCTCACCCCGGAGGCCGTGCAGGACTCGGACGTGGTGGTGACCATGGGCTGCGGGGACGCCTGCCCGTTCTTCCCCGGGAAGCGGTACGAGGACTGGGTGCTCGAGGATCCTGCCGGCCTCGGCGTGGAGTCTGTCCGCCCCATCCGGGACGAGATCCGGATCCGCGTGGAGGCCCTCCTCGCAGACCTGCTCCCGGACGCCTGAAAGGTCCCCGGCGGCGGGCTGCCCCGGGTCACAGGTCGGACACGTTCGCGTCGGGCCTCTGGCCACACCCTGTGTGCTCGATAGCCTGAGGGCGGCCCGCCGGACGCGGGCGAGGGCCTAGGCCGCCGGCAGCGGGGTCGGCAGCGGGACAGGCAGGAGGGAGAGCACGTGGACAGGCAGATGCAGGCGACCGCCCCCAGTGCGACCGTCGGCGTGCCCCGCGTCCTGTTCGTGTGCGTCCAGAACGCCGGCCGCTCCCAGCTGGCCGCCATGTTCCTCCAGCAGATCGGCGGTCGCCTGGTGCAGGTCGACTCCGCCGGGTCCCGCCCGGCCGAGGCCGTCTACGAGAACGTCGCCCAGGTGATGTCCGAGCGCGGCGCCGAGGTCGAGGGCCTGAAGCCCCGTGCGCTCACGGACGAGAAGGTCCGCAGTGCCGACTACGTGATCACCATGGGCTGCGGGGACGACTGCCCCGTGTTCGAGCACGTGCACTACGAGGACTGGCCCGTGGGAGACCCGGACGAGGCGGACTGGGAGGCCCTCGAGGCCATCGTCGCGGACATCGAGCGTCGCGTCGCGGACTTCTGGGACCGCATCCGCCGCTGACCGGCGCCCACCGTCGTCCCAGGCCGGGCGGACCCGGCCCGAGACGCACGGAGGCCGCCCGCCGGAAGGCGAGCGGCCGTCGTCGTGAAGAGGGAGGGGTCAGGCCCTGCGGCCCATGCGGGCCAGAAGCCTCTGCTGCCGGGAGGCGTCCTCGGCCACCTGCACCGGCTCCGCGAGGATGCCGGGCGTGTAGGCGCGGTCCCCGAACGCGTCCAGGGTGGCCTCGAGGCGGTCCATCTCGACGTCCGTGAACTGCACGTCGATGCCCTGGGAGCGCCCCAGGTCCCAGCGGTGCACCACCAGGTCGAAGCCGTGGAAGCGCAACAGGGCGTCGCCCACGGTGGACTGGCCCAGGGCCGTGGACATGGTCTGGTTGACGAAGCTCTTGTCCCCCGCCAGGGCCTGAATGGCGGCGGAGTGCTTGATCCACTGGACGCGGCGGTCCATGGAGCGGGAGCCGTCGAAGATCGGCACCTCACGGCCGTTGCGGGCCGCGAAGTCGCGCTGCGTGGTCACCATGTGCTCCAGCAGCTGCGCGGCGTCCCACTCGGCGCAGGGCGTCTGCGCGTGCCAGTCGGTCACCTGGTCCACCACGGCGGTGAAGTCGGCGGCGTATGCGGTCCAGCGCGCCTCGATGTCGGTCTGTGCGGTCATGGAGCCATTCTCCCCGGTCAGTGCCCGGTTCGCCATAGGGAACGACGGGGCGAATCGTCACATCGCCGCCTCGCTGCAGGGGGCAGGCCCCTCGTGTTCCGGGCTCGGGCCGTGTTCAGCCGACGAGTTCTCCCACGCCTCGTACGACGGCGAGCATGCCGCCGGCGGAGGCGATGCAGAGCGCCAGGACGCGTGCCTTGGCCGGGTCCACCCGTCGGGCGACGCGCGAGCCGATGAGGATGCCGAGCGGCGCGCCGAGGAGGACGGCGACCCAGACCGGCCAGGGCACGTGCACGTCCCCGGGGACGGCGGCGCCGAAGAGGGCCTTGGTGCCGATCGAGGTGAGGTTGGCGAGCAGGAAGATCGGCTGGAGGGTGGCGGCCCAGGACCGCTGCTCCCACTTGGCGGCCACCGCATAGACGGCGAGTGCAGGCCCGGCGACCCCGGCCGTGGTGTTCATGAAGCCGGCGACCGCTCCGGACCCGTAGACCGCGCTGTTGCCGGTGAGGGTGAACCGCTTCTGCAGGCCGAGGGCCGCGGCGATGGCGATGAGGATGCAGGTGCCGAGGAGGATCTCGAGCCATCCGTGGTCCAGGGAGGCCACCGCCCAGGCGCCCAGGAAGGAGCCGGCGATCAGCAGCGGTGCCAGCCGCAGGAACCTGGGCCAGTCCACGTGCCGGCGGAGCATGAGGAACAGGATCAGTGCGGCGACCGAGGCGGCCACGTTGGAGAGGGTGACGCCGGCGATCGGACCGACGAGCAGGGACAGCGTGGGCGCGGCGATCATGCCGACGCCCATCCCGGCGACCCGCTGCAGTACGGCGCCGAGAGCGATGAAGCCCAGGGCGATCAGGGCATGCAGCAGGTCCATGGGGTGAAGTATGCCGACGCGGCCTGTGGACGACTCGCACGTGTCCTGGCGGGTCTGCCTACACTGTGAGCCGAGTCACCGCCGGCCATGGGGGTCGGGGGACGTTGGGGATCAGCGGACCTGCCGGTGGCGTCAACTGTTGAATGAGACATCTGGAGGGGTTTCTCATGCGCTTTCGCGCATCTTCCCGCGGGCTCGCCCTGTCCGCGGCGCTTCTGCTCGGCCTGACGGCCTGCACCGGCGGTGACCCGGAGGAGGAGGCCGCCTCCTCACCCACGACGACGGCACCCGCCTCCGCCTCGGAGGGGTCGGGTTCAGGGGGGTCTGAGTCCGACGGTCCCGAGGAGGTCCCCGCAGAGCCGAGTGGGTCCGAGTCGGGCGAGGCGAGCCCGACAGCGGCCGGCGATGCGGACTCGACGGAGGCCGGCGGCATCGACGACGACGGCTCCGACGACGGTGAGTATGTCCCCGCTTCCGAGGACGGCCCGGCGCAGAACGTGCCGAAGCCGCAGATGCCGGAGGAGATGAAGGAGGAGACCGAGGACGGCGCCAAGGCCGCGGTGCAGTACTGGTGGGACACCATGACCTATCTGCAGCGGACGGGCGATGCGGAGCCCCTGAAGGCGGTCTCTGCCGACGCCTGTGACTTCTGCCACTCCTATTCCAAAGGCATCTCAGATTGGTACGCCGAAGGCGGCTGGCACAGTGGCTCAAAACACGTTGTTAATTCAGCACTCACAGGAGTACTCAACGACGATAATCGAGTTCGTGAAGTAACGATTCTTTTGGAAATGGGTGCTTCTATAAGTTATAGGCCAGACGGCACAGTCGACAGAGACCAGTCATCGGATGCCCGATCAGACGTCCCCTTTATCACCGACGTCCAGTACGACCCAGAAGCAGGTCATTGGCGAACAACCTTCGTGAGCTACGAAGGCGGGGAAGAACAGTGAGTCGGGACCGCTACACGTTGATTGCGGCGAGCGCCCTCGCCTGCCTCTTGACACTGTTCATCGGCCAGCCGGCAATCGCCCACACCGAGACCCCGAAAGAGGCACAGTGCGCACGTAAGCACTTCTCCAACGACATCGTCGGGGACCAGCTGAAACGACGCGCATCCTGCGAGTATGTTGTGCGGGTGTATGGAGATCAATCTGGCCGTGGAACAGCCAACACTGTCAGTGCATACGACCCAACGGCGCGCATCTACTCACGACATTTCCCAGGCTGCTATCCGGACCAGCTCGGCAACGATGACTTCGGCGACTGCCTTCAGCAACAGGAGCGGTTCTGCGGCGAAGACGCTACCTGGGTGCAGCATGTGCGCGTCGACAGAGAGAATCCTGATGAGGCACTGGAATACGGATCGAGGTTCTGTGCGGGCCACAACGACGGCAGCCCAGAGCAACAAACGGCCGAGGTCCGAGTTTCCATCGAAGACCTGAAGAGCATCGCACCGAGTAAGATGCCAATCCACTCAGACAACGGTGGGCGAGGCCTTCGCCACGCTCACACCAATTTCTTCACTCCGGCAGAACAGATCACTGAAGTCAAAACCATCGCTGGAGTCGAGACCCTTATGCGCCTCACTCCTGTGGAGTTCCGTTGGGACTTCGGCGACGGAACAACACGTGTCACAACCACACCGGGCGCTAGCGCGCCCAAGTTCAACACCAAGACGGCGACTAGCCACATCTACGATGAGACCGGCCGTTACGAAGTCACCCTGACGATCGTCTACATCGGTGAGACATCCGATGATGGCGGTAGGACCTGGGTTCTTGAGCCAGACACCATCCAGATCGAGTCGGACCCGCTTCAGGCCGACATCTTCCGCACGGTCACCCGGAACGTCGCCGACGACTGCGTGGAGAACCCCAGTGCCTGGGGCTGCGGAGCCCCTGGCGAGGACAGCGACCCCGCCGGCTGACCGGCGTCCGCGCTGTCCCTGACCTTTCGCCGAAACCCGTGACAGCCGAAGACCCCGTCACCCAGCTGCTCTCGGTGACGGGGCCTTCCGCCGTCCGGCGCACACACGCCGGATCGAAGTCTCACGCCCGCAGCGACTCGGCCACTGCGGCCAGCCGCTCCACGGAGGCCATGAGCTTGTCGGAGGTCGTGGCACGGGCACGCGCCTGACGCTTCGGGTCGTCCACCAGCCCGGTCCAGTCATAGGTATGGATCACGCGGCACCGGTCGTCGCCCTCCGCGATGACCTCCCAGCGCCACAGGTGGCCCAGCTGAGGCTCTCCCACGAGTGAGGGCTTCCAGGCGATCAGCCGGCCCTCCTCGAATTCCACCACCTCGTTGGCACGGTCCTGCCCGTTCGTGAGTGTCATGACGAACACATCGCCGACCTCGTGGACCCGCTGGTCCGGGGCGGCCTCCTGCAGGTTGTCGTTCCCGTCCCACTCCGGCTGCTTCGCCGGGTCCGCGATCAGACCGAAGACGTCGGCCGCCGGCGCGGCGACCTCCCGCTCGGCCCGCACGACCTTCTGCTCACCCTTCGGCGCTGAGGTGGTGTTCTGCGTTGTCTCCATGGGCTCAATGTAGGACCGGCTCTGCGCCAGCACCAGACGTCGCACCCCGCCTGGGCCCGGCCGAGGGCAGGACCCTCACGGAGACCCGCCCTCGGCTGCTGACCGAACTTCAGGTCAGAGACCCACGGCGTTCACTCCAGCAGTCGCCTGTTCGGCCGTGTAGCCCTCGAACATCAGCTGATCGATCAGTCCGGAGCGGGAGAACGCCGTCAGCTCCAGGTACTCCTGGGCCTTCTTCGCGGCCTGCGCGTTGTAGTCCACGGTCAGGCTGTCCACGCCGTGGGTGGCCTGAGCCGTGGTGAACCCCTCGAACGCCAGCTGCTCGATCAGGCCGGAGCGGGAGAACGCCGTCAGGCTCAGGTAGTCCTGCGCCTTCCTCACGGCCTGGGCGTTCCAGTCGACACCCAGGGAGTCCACGGCGGCCGTGGCCTCAGACGTAGAAAACCCCTCGAACGCCAGCTGCTCGATCAGGCCCGACCGGGAGAAGGCAATCAGGTCGATGTACTCCTTGGCCTTCCGGGCCGCCTGCGTCCCGGAGACGGACTGTGCCGGGGCCTGGGCCGCCGGCGCGGCAGCCTTCTCGGCAGCGGCCTCGGCTTCAGCGGCGGCCTGCTCCTCAGCCTCCTTCTTGGCCTGCTCCTCAGCCTCCTTCTTGGCCTGCTCCTCCGCCGCTGCCTTGGCGGCGGCCTCCTCCTCGGCCTTCTTCTTCGCAGCCTCCTCCTCGGCGGCCTTCTGGGCGGCGGCGGACTCCTCCGCCTGGCGCGACGCCTCGGCGGCGGCGCTGGACTCGGCGGCGGCCTTCTCCTCCGCCTCCTTCTCGGCACGGCGGGACTCCTCCGCCGCAGACTCGCTTGCGGCCGATTCGCTGGCGGCGGCCTTCTTCGACTCGTCGGCCTCCTTGGACTTGTCGACCTTGGACTTGTCCGCGTCGTCCGAGGACTCGGAGGCAGAGGCGGAGGCGGGCTGGGACGAGGAGGAGGCGGCCGCCGTCGGGGTGGAATCCGCGGCGGCAGTGGTGTCCGCATCGGCGCAGCCGGTCAGCAGGGCGAGGGCGGCCAGGCCGCCGGTCAGGACGAAGAGGGGTGAACGGGAAACGGTCATTGTCACTCCAGGACGGGAAGCACACCAGGATGCTGGTGAGTCAGCGGACACAGGGTTTGTGTCCATGCCGCGCACAGTACGGACGAGGCCGGACACGATAAGCCCATGCCCTCATCCACAGCCCGCCGACCTGCCTTGCAGGTGACGATCCGGTGACGATCTCCCCCGTCCGCCGGTCCTCGCTGGCCTGCGCCCCGGTGAACGGCCAGTGTGGGCGGCACGGGTGCCGGCTCAGGCCCGCGCCACCATCCCCGAACAGCTGCCCGCGCCGGGCAGGACAGGAGTGATCTTCCATGACCCACATGCCGTTCGCAGACCGCGTCGCCCTCGTGACGGGAGCCGGTTCCGGCATCGGCGCCGCGATCGCCCACGAGCTGGCCGTCAAGGGCGCGAAGGTCGTGGTGTCGGACATCGACGAGAAGAACGCGCAGAAGGTCGTCCAGGAGATCACGGACGCCCGCGGCACCGCGGTCGCTTTCGTGGCGGACGTGTCCTGCCGTGAGGACAATGAGAACCTCGTCCGGTTCGCCGTGCACACCTACGGCAAGCTGAACTACGCCGTGAACAACGCGGGCGTCGGCGGCCCGCCGGCACCGGTGGGAGAGACCGAGCTGGACGCCTGGGACAAGGTCATCGGCATCAACCTCAACGGCGTCCTGTACGGCATGCGCTACCAGATCCCCGCCATGCTGGAGGCCGGCGCCGAGGAGTCGGGCATCGTGAACATGGCCTCCGTGCACGGCATGGTCGCCGCACCGAACAGTGCCGCCTACACCGCGGCCAAGCACGGCGTGGTCGGCATGACCCGCAACGCCGCCGCCGAGTACGGCCCGCAGCAGCTGCGCATCAACGCTGTGGGACCGGGCTACATCCGCACTCCCCTGCTCGAGGCCAACCTGGACGCCGAGGCCATGGAGGCCATCGCCGCCAAGCACCCGATGCAGCGCCTGGGCACCTCCGCGGAGGTCTCCGCCCTGACCTGCTTCCTCCTCTCGGACGAGGCCTCCTTCATCACCGGCGGCTACTACCTCGTGGACGGCGGCTACACGATCGTCTGACCGCCCCGGACCGTGGGCGCGGCTCAGCGACCGACCGCGTCCAGATCCTCGATCAGCTGCTCGGCGAGCGGCTGTGCCGAGGCCGGGTTCTGGCCGGTGTAGAGGTTCCCGTCCACCACCACGTGCGGACGCATGGGGACGGCGGCCTTCTCATAGACAACGCCGTTGTGCTTCAGCTGCGACTCGAGGGTCCACTTGGCCTTGCGGGCGGCGGGCACGAGCTTCTCCTCGGCGTCCGAGAAGCCGGTCATGGTGCGGCCGCGCACGGCGATGCTCCCGTCCTGGGCCTTGGACGCGAACACGGCGGCCGGGCCGTGGCAGAGGAAGGCGATCGGGGCGCCGGCGTCCATGCGTCGGGCGATCAGCAGGCCGGAGGCCGGATCGTGCGCGAGGTCCTCCATGGGGCCGTGGCCGCCGGTGTAGAAGACGAGGTCATAGTCCGCCTCGTCCACGTTCTCCAGGCGCAGCGGCCGGTCGAGCTCGGCGCCGATCTGCGCCAGATACGCCTTCGTCTGCTCACGCTGGGACGGTGTGCCGCCCATCACGCCCAGGGACGCCTCGTCCACGGTGGGGGTGACGCCGCCCGGCGTGGCGATCGAGACGTCCCAGCCGGCCTCACGGAACAGACGGTGCGGGGTGGCGAGCTCATCCGCCCAGTAGCCGGTCGGGTGGACGGAGCCGTCCTTCAGGGTCCAGCCGTCCGCGGCGGAGACGACGAAGAGGACAGAGGTCATGGCGTGAGGATCCTTCCTTCGGTTCTTCCCGACGACGGCACCCGGTCCGGGTGCCCGACGTCGCCTGGGGTGCCCCACTCTTCCCACGTCAGCCGGGTGCGGGGAAGAGGTGAGGGGTGGCCGGGTACCGATGCGGAGGGTGTTCCCAGCCATTGGGAAGGACCCAGTCAGGCGACCTCCGCCGGAAGGCGACGGACGAGGCGGGGGTGCGTGCCGTCGTCGGGACGGGCCGCGGATAGGCTCGAGGGCATGACCACGCCGTTCCAGAAGCAGAAGCTGCGCTCGTTCATCGCCGACCTCGCCGAGCAGGACCAGTGGCCGGACGACCTGGCCGAGCAGGCGACCGCGCTGACTGCCGACGACCCGGTGTACCCGGAGATGGCAAAGGTGGCCGACGGGCTGGTGGCCGCGATCGGCGCCGGCATCCATCTCGGCCCCGAGGAGGTGTGGCCCGGGGTGAAGGAGCGGTTCCTGCAGGTGGCGCCCAAGGGCGAGGACGGGCAGCCCGGCCAGCTCGAGCTGCTGACGTACCAGTGCCTGCACGCCTTGAGCGAGGGCGCCGGGTCCGCGTACTTCCGGTCCCGGCTCGAGGCATTCCCCGGCCCCTATGCGGCGCGCGGGTTCTCCAGCGCGATCGACTACCTCGTGTACTCCGTGGCCGTGGAGCTCGACGAGTCCCCCGAGTCCGTCTACGCCGGCGTGCGGGCCGGGCAGTACTCGGAGGTCGAGGCGGGGTGAGGCCCCTGGGTCATCCGCTGGGCCTGATCCTCATGACGGCGATCGTGCCGGTGCTGTGGGGCTCCACCTATGTGGTGACGCGGCAGTGGCTGCCCGCGGACATGCCGCTGACCGGCGCCGCTATCCGCTCCCTTCCTGCCGGCCTGCTCCTGCTGGCGTTCACCCGGCAGCTTCCGAAGGGCCAGTGGTGGTGGCGGTCCACGGTCCTGTCCTTCATCACGATGGCCCTGTTCTTCGTCCTCGTCTACACCTCCGGGGCACGCCTGCCCTCCGGTGTGGCGGCGACCCTCATGGCCTCGGGCCCGCTCGTGATGGTGGTGCTCGGACGGCTGCTGCTGAAGGAGAAGGCGCCGGTCATGGCGTACGTGGGGGCCGTCGTCGGGATCCTGGGGGTGGCGTTGCTGGCGGGCTCGGCGATCGCCACGCTGGACGTGATCGGCGTGGTGGCCGCGCTGGTGGCCGTGCTGATCTCCTCGCTCGGCTACGTGCTCGCGAAGAAGTGGAAGCCCCCGGTGAGCTCCCTGACGTTCACGGCCTGGCAGCTGACGATCGCCGGGGTGATGCTCACGCCGACCGCCCTGCTCGTCGAGGGGCCTCCTCCGGCGCTGGACCTGCCCGCGATCCTCGGCTTCGCCTACCTCGGGCTCATCTGCACCGGCCTGGCCTACGTGCTGTGGTTCCGCGGCCTCGCCGGGCTGCCGGCCCGGACCGTGGGCATCCTCGGCCTGCTCAACCCGCTGGCCGGAACGATCCTCGGAGCCCTCGTGGCCGGTGAGCTGCTCTCGCCCGTGCAGGCGCTCGGGGCGGCGACCATCCTCCTCGGAGTGGGGCTCGGTCTGCTCACCACGCCGAAGCGACGCCTCAGGCGCTGACCCGGCCCACGACGGCGACCGGCCCCTCCCGCCTGCCCTGCAACGACTCCAGGAGCGAGGCGGAAGGGGCCGAGGACGTCAGAGGGTCGCGGAGGGACGGGCCTCAGCGGTCAGACGACGGCGCTTCTCGATCAGGGCCTCCCACGGATGGGCGACGCCCTTGAGGTTCAGCGGCGGCTCCAGCTCATCGACCACCTCGCCGACGGCCGCGTGCACATCCCCGGCGTCGACGGCCACGGTGGAGACGGTCAGGTGCTCCTTCATCCAGGCGGTGAGACGGTCCTCGGCGTCCGGGGTCAGGGCGAACTTCACGGTGCGGGAGCCCGGCGACCTCGGGACCAAGGCCAGGTCCAGCTCGTCGAAGAGCAGCGCGGCGAGGCTGCGGCGCAGGGTCGAGCTCTCCGTGCGGCCCGAGTGGAAGTGCCCGCGGACGTCACGTCCGAGCAGGGACGTCGGGGCGGCGCCCACGTAGAGGAGGTTGTCCTCGAAGGCCACGGCGTCCAGGCCGAGCTGGGCGATCGCGGCGTCGTCAGCGGCCACGGCGAAGATGCCCGGGACGGCGTCCACGCCAGTCAGGTACTCCTCATAGGACACCCCAGCCGCGGTGAGCGCGGCGGCGGCATCCGTGGCCTGCGGGGTCATGGTGGCGGTTGCTGCGGTGTTCATGCCTCCCATAGTGGGACGGGCGACCTTCCCACCCGCACGGGAGTCCATATTATGGACATCATGGTCGCATGGTGAGATGGTCTCCGTACCCACCGCAGGTCCATACTGGTCCGCATGGCCCCCAGTTCCAGCCCCTCCGCGCCGCCGCCCGGGTCCTCCGCGCCGCCGCCCGGGTCCTCCGCGCCGCCGCCCGGGTCCTCCGCGCCGCGCTCGGTCCATCTCGGTGTCTCCGGGGAGCTCGCGCGCATCCTCCCGGACGAGCACGGCAGCGGCCACGTCCTTCAGATCGGCGGGCACATCCAGTCCCACGTGGACCTCTCCCGCCCCGGCCACATCCGGTACGAGTACCTGCGCCGCATGGCCAACGTGCTGGACGTCCTGGCCCCGCCCGGGGAACCGATCGACGTCCTTCACCTGGGCGCCGGCGCCCTCACACTCCCCCGCTACGTGCAGACCAGCCGCCCGGGCTCCGCCCAGACCGTGGTGGACATCGACCGCGAGCTCGTCTCCTTCGTCACCGCCGAACTGCCCCTGCCCGAGGGCACCGCGCTGACCTCCCTGGTGGCCGACGCCCGCGACGCCGCACCGTCCCTGGCCGGCCGCAGCTTCGACGCCGTGGTCCTGGACATCGATGCCGGCGCCGACACCGCACCCCACCGGGCCGGCCGCGGCTTCTACACCGACCTGCTGGGCCTGCTCTCCCCCGCCGGCGTCCTGCTGGTCAACTTCGGGGACGAGACCGGCCTGCACCTCCTCGCCGACCAGGCCCGCGAGCTCGAGGCCGCCTGCCTGGACGCCCGGCTCACGGGCGTATGGACCCTCGCCGACGCGACCATGCTCGAACGGCTGTCCTACGGCAACGCGGTCCTCGCCGCCGGCGGCCTGCTCGGGGGACGCCTCAGCCCCGACGGACGCACCTGGGAGGGGGCCGTCGTCGAGAGCCGGGAGCTGACCGAGCGGCTCACCGCCGCCGGACCGCACCCGGCGGCCGTGCTGGATCCGGCGGGGACCGCCGGCCTGGTGAGGAGGATCAGCCTTGCCTGAGCAGACCACGACGACGGCGCGCGCCTCCGCCTCGCCCCGCACCCTCATGGCTGTCCTGTTCGCCCTCTCCCTGGTGGCCGGCGCCGTCACTCCGCTGCAGGGGCGGGTGAACTCGGCCCTCTCCAGCGCCGTGGCGGACCCGATCCTGGCCGCACTGATGTCCTTCACCTCCGGCTTGGCCGCCATGGCGCTGGTGACCCTGCTGGTGCCCTCCGGGCGGCGGGCGGCGAGCGAGGTGCTCCCGGCCCTGCGCCGCGGGCAGGTGAGGTGGTGGTACTACTCCGCGGGGTTCATCGGTGCGTGTCTGGTCTTCACACAGTCGCTGACGATCCCGGTGATCGGGGTGGCGGTGTTCACGGTGGCGATGGTGACCGGGCAGGTGGTCGGCGGCATGGGCGTGGACCGGCTCGGCCTGACCCCGGCGGGTGTGCAGCGGATCGGCCCGCGCCGGCTGATGGGTGCGGCCCTGGCGCTGGCGGCCGTGCTGGTGGTGGTGTGGCCGCAGCTCGGTGAGGCGCTCGGCGGCGCAGCGAGCACGGGCGGAGCGGGTGCGGACGCAGGTGCCGCGGAGGGAGCCGGCGTCCTGTGGCTGCTCATGGCCGCGATCCCGGTGGTGGCCGGCTTCGGCACGAGCGTGCAGCAGGTGTTCAACGGCCGGCAGTCCGCCGCCTACGGCTCGCCGATTCCGGTCACCCTGATCAACTTCCTGGCCGGCACTGCGCTGCTGGGGCTGATCTACCTGGGCAAGGCCGTGGTGGCCGGAGCGTCCGGGCCGCTGCCGGCGGTGTGGTGGATGTACATGGGCGGCCCGCTGGGGTGCGTGTTCATCGGGGTCTCGGCACTGCTGGTCCCGCGGATCGGCGCGTTCCTCACCACGCTGGGCCTGGTGGCCGGGCAGCTGCTCGGCTCGCTGCTGCTGGACACCGTGGCCCCCGTGGACGGTGCGGCGGTGTCCGCGTGGACCGTGGTGGGCACGCTCGGCGCGCTGGCGGCCGTGGTGCTCGCGTCCTGGAGTGGAGGGGTGAAGAGGGTGCCGCGGGCCTGAGGGTCAGCCGAGGTCGCGACGCTGCTCGGCGCGGCGGCCGGCACGAGCCAGGCCGAGGAGGCTCGTGCCCACGGCAGCACCGAGCCCGGTCAGGAACGATGGGCCGAACCACGGCGCCCTCCCCTGCGCGGCCACGCGGCCCACGGTGGTCATGGCGGCAGCCGCGGCGGCGGCGGTGCCGGAGGCGAGCAGACCGGCACGCCGTCCGCCGTGGCTCGTGGAGAGCCCTCCACAGAGGGCGAGACCGGCGCCCGTGGTGGCGGTGACGATGTCGATGACCGCGGCGACCGGCCTCGACACCGTGCCGTCCACCTCCCCGACGAGGTTCCAATGGTTGGGCAGCGTCTCGGGCAGCGAGCGGCCGCGGACCGCGTAGTGGGCCAGCACCGCGGCGGCGAGCACGGCCGGGCCGACCGCGGCTGCCCGGAAGGCCGCGTCCGGGGTGGCGGCAAACGGCACATCCTCCGCATCCGGTTCGATCACGCCGAGCTTCACCGCGAGCGCGCCGAAGTTCACAGCCCATCCGGCGCCGACGGCTCGGGGAACGAGCACCTTTTCCGAGGCAGGGTCCCACCAGGTCGCCTTGAGGCGCTCGGCCGTGGGGCGACGGAGGTCGTAGGGCATGCCGAGCACGGTGCCCGTGCCGCGGACGGGCTCGGGCGAGCGGCCGTCGTCGTGGTTCCGGGCGTCCAGCTCCAGGAGGAGGTCCACGTCCTCGGCGACGGCCCGTAGGTCGGCGGAGGCGGGGCTGTCATGGCGGGCGTGCGTGTTCATCGCTTCTCCTTCAGGATCTGGTCGACGCCGTCGCGGACGAGGCGCCAGGCGGCGGTGAGTTCGGACAGGCGCTCGATGCCGGCGTCCGTGAGGTGGTAGACCTTGCGCGGCGGACCTGCCGGGGACTCCTGCCAGGTGGAGGCGATGAGGCCGTCCTTGAGCAGGCGGGAGACCAGCGGGTAGACGGTGCCCGAGGTCAGCGCGAGCGCGGGGTGCTCGGCGAGCTCGTCCACGATCTGCTGGCCGTAGCGGGGGTCGTCCGCCAGCAGGCCGAGGAGCGCGAGCTCCACGACGCCGCGGCGGATGCCGGGGACCGATTTGTTGCGGGACATGGTTCTAGGTTAGACCTAAGTACCTTGTGGAGCAAGTGTCTTGCCGGGCAAGCCCCTGCCCTGCCTCCGGTCAGGCCGCCAGCCCGTGCGCCGTCAGACTGCGGCGCAACGCCGGACGGGTGACCTCCACGCCGCCGCGGACCAGCAGCACGCCGGCCACCAGGCAGGCGACGGCGGTGACCAGGGACACCGGAGCGAACACCGCGGCCGCACCGATCACCGGAGCCGCCGAGATGAGCGCCGCAGCCAGGCTGAACACCAGCACCGTGCCGAGGGCGGACATCACGGCGCGACGGCGCATCGCATGGACGGTGTGCACGTCCATTCCGGCCATCACCAGACCGCCGTGCAGGTCCGCGCGGTCCAGCAGCTGCGCCGCCTGGGAGATCGCCACCGAGCAGGCGGCCAGCAGGAACGAGACCACCATGGTGACGAGCACGCCCGTGCCCAGGTCTGCGACCAGGTGCCGCTCGCTTGCGGTCATCATGGCGTCGTCCCCCTGGAAGGCCTCGGCCATGCCGAATCCGGCCCCACCCACCGTGCCGATGTAGACCGTCAGGGCCACACCGCCCACCTGCCGCCACGCCAGCCGCGGGTCCTCCAGCACGAGCCGGGCGGCCACGAGGCGCTCGGCCGTCCGCGCCCGGCGGGCCCGGCGGCGCGCGGTCATGCCCAGCACCCACGGCCCGATCGCCTGCACCGCGATCAGCGGCGCCGCCAGCGCGGCGACGGCCAGGACGATCACCATGGCCTCGCTCCGGGCGACCCCCATCTCCGAGGCCGCGACCTGCGCGGCCACGAGCACGGCCACCGCCGCCAGGACCCGGACCCACACCACGCCGCGGGGACGCTGCCGGGTGCGCACGCCCAGCGGCGTCACGGCCACTCGGCGCAGGCCGAGCAGTGCAGAGAGCGCCCCGAGCAGGACCACGGCCGCCAGGACCGCGAGGGTCAGCGGGACGCCGAGCCACTGGCCGGCCAGTCCCACGCGCCCGCCGGCGAACGGCAGCAGCGCGATCATGGGGGCCAGCACGGCCCACCCGGCCAGCCCGACGACGGCACCCGCCGCCGCCAGGAGGGTCGCCTCCGCGACGGCCAGGCCCGTGATGGTGGCCGTGGAGGCGCCGAGCAGGCGCAGCGAGGAGAGGCGCTCGTCCCGGCGTCGGGCCAGCAGCCGGGCGGCGGAGCCGGCCAGGGAGGTCAGCGGGAACAGCAGCAGCACGAGCGCGAGCCCCGAGAGCAGCTTGTACAGGCCGGCGACCCCGGGGTCGGGCAGCTGGAGGGTGAAGAAGTAGTGGGCACCGCCGGCCACGCCCAGGCTGAGGGCCGAGACCACCGCGAACGCGGCCACCGGCAGCCCCCAGACACTTCGGTCGGCGAAGAGGCGGGACAGGAACAGGGACAGGACGCCGCGGTTCATCGGACGCCCTCCGAGCCCTGACGGACGTCGCTGAGGATCCGGCCGTCCCGGACGCGGACGAGACGCGCGCAGCGGGCCGCGACGTCGTCGTCATGGGTGACGACCACCAGGGTGCGGCCGGCGGAGACCGTGGACTCGATCAGCGCGTCCATGACGGCCATGGAGGTGTCCGAGTCCAGGGCGCCGGTCGGCTCGTCCGCGAAGACCACGTCCGGCTCGCCGGCCTGCGCGCGGGCGATCGCCACCCGCTGTCGCTGACCGCCGGAGAGCTCGCCGGGGCGACGCTCCTCCATGCCGGCCAGCCCGAGGGCGGACAGCCAGGAGGCGGCGACCGACTCTGCCTGCGGACGGGGAGTGCCGCGCAGCATCAGCGGCATCGCCACGTTCTCCACGGCGGTGAGCTCGGGCAGCAGCAGCCCGTCCTGGAAGACGAAGCCGAGCCGCTCTCGGCGCAGCCGGGCCCGGGCGCCCTCGCCCAGGGTGGTGACCTCCACGGGCTCGCCGCCGTGCAGGAGGACGCTGCCGGCGTCCGGCGCGATGATGCCGGACAACACGTGCAGCAGGGTGGTCTTGCCGGAGCCCGAGGGCCCCATGACGACCACGGACTCGCCGCGGCCGATCTCCAGGCCCACGTCGAGGAGAGCATGGACGGAGCCGTAGGACTTCGTCAGTCCGCGGGCGGTGAGGACGGGCGCCGCGTGGAGGGGTGGAGAGGGGATCGAAGCGGTGGGGGACGGTGTCGAAGTCATGCCCCCAAGCCTCCTCGCCGCAGACGTCCGCGGCATCAGCATGCGGAGTGAACCTCGGTGGGCGCAGGTCAGACCGGAGGACGAGTCCCGGGTCCGCCCGCTGACGCAGACGAGGGTGCGGTCGTCGTCGCCTCAGACGCGCGGAGGCGACAGCAGCTGCACCCTCGTCCGGTGGGTGGATCGTTGGGTGCGGGGAGGGTTCGGCGGGTGGCGGCCGAATCAGACCAGGCCGAGCTCCTGCAGCTTGGCCGCGGTCTCGTCATTGGTCGGCTCGACCTGGTGGGAGCCGTCCGGGAAGACGACCACCGGGATGTTGGTGCGGCCGGAGATCTCCTCGGCCTCGTCGGCGCGAGTCGGGTCGGCCACGAGGTCGATGTAGTCATAGGCGACGCCGAGCTCGTCGAGCTGGCGCTTGGTCCGGATGCAGTCACGGCACCAGTCGGCGCCGTACACGGTCAGGGTGGTGGTCTCGCTCATGCCACCAGGCTAAGGGCGAACCGTGCCGGCGGGCAGGACGCCGGGCTCGGGAGGGTTCGGGCGCACCGCGCGACGTGCCAGGATCGACGGTTTTTCGCCAGATCGCCTCTGTCTGGTTCGATCCGCCGAACTTTCGTCGATCTGAAGGCTGGCCGGCCGCGCAGAAACACGTCAGGGAACCGGGAGGCGGGCCGTGTGGAACCGCGCCAGCTCGGCCGGATCACTCTGGCCGCTGGCTGCCAGGGCGGCCTGCCCCGGGTTCGGTGTGCAGCAGAGCCGCGGGCTCACCAGGTCTGGGTGATCACGTGGCGCAGCTCGTCCACCTGGACCCGGGCGCGGGCTCCGTTGAGCAGCGGCAGGTGTGGCGGCACGTGGCCGATCTCCATGTCGAACACGATCGGCAGCGGCCCACCGTCCGCGCCGGACACCCCGGCGAGCGCGTCCAGGACGGCCTCACGCTGGGTCATGGTCTCCGCCCCGGAGCCCGCGCTCGGTGCCATCGTCCGCCCCACCAGCACGGCCACCGCATTCTCGAACCAACCGTGCAGGCGGAGCGTGTGCAGCTGCCTGCAGATGTCGAAGGCGTTCGCCTCGGCGGCCTCCACGTAGACCACCAACGGCCCGTGCTCCTTCGCGAAGGCACACACGTCTGCGTACCGGGTCCCGGCGATCCCGGACAGCACTTCGATGCACCCGCCGATCAGCGTGCCGGTGACGTCGAGGCGGGGTTCGGCACCGGGCTCGGGCAGGCGGGCCCCCTCTGGAGCTGCCGACACCCGTGGGGCATCCGCCCCCGCCGGAGCGGCCGGCGAGCACAGCGCATCCAGCCCCTCCGGCTCCGCCGGCCACCACAGCTCCCAGGCGGCGGGCCGCTGCTCCTTCCACACTCGCGCGTGGGCATCCTCCAGCGGAGCCCAGAAGCCCTGCACTCCGCTGTCCCGCTGGGCGATCCGCCGCTGGCCCGCCGGTCCCTGCGTCGCGGCGAGCTGCGTCCAGTGCGCGAGCCCCTCCGGCACCTCGTAGGGGGTGTCCATGAGGTTGTCGCCGTGCAGGGTGGGCAGGCCGGCGTGGAGGGTCAGCGGCACCATGAAGGAGACGCAGTCCGAGTACCCCACCACCCAGGTCGGGTCGGCGGCGCGCACGGCGTCCCAGTCCAGGTGGTCCAGCAGGTCCAGCGCCGTGCCGGGGCCGCCCCACGGTGGGACGACGGCGCGGATGGTCGGGTCGCAGAGCATGGCCGTCAGCTCGGCGGCCCGCTGCTCACGTGGCGCAGAGACGTGCCCGTCCGCCGCGAGGCACTCGCCGAGCACCACCTCGTAGCCGCGGGTGGTCAGCCAGGAGACGGCCACCTCGAAGCGGCGCCGGGCCTCCTCACCCACGCCGGCCGAGGGCGCGGTGACGCCGATCCGGTCACCGGGGCGCAGCGGGTCGGGAAACCGGAGGGCCTCCCCGGCCGCGTCCTGCCTGCTCGCTCCTGGTGACGTCATGGACTCAGGCTAGGTGTGATGTCCAGGGACGTTGTTGCGGGACTCGCTGATAGGTGAAGGCCTCCTGTTGCGAGAGTGGAGCTGTCTAGGAACCGCTTCACGCCCAGGAGGCCTTCGTGTCCCACGCTAACGCTGCTCTGACCCCTCGCGCTCGGTTGCGCCTGGCCAAGCTCATCGTCGAGGAGGGTTGGCCGGTGGCCGTGGCAGCCAAGATGTTCCTGGTCTCACCACCCACGGCCCGCAAATGGGCCGCCCGGTACCGGGCCGAAGGACCGGCCGGAATGACAGATCGCACCAGCCGGCCCCACGTGATGCCGACCAAGACACCACCAGCGGTGGTGAAGAAGATCGTGAAGGCCAGGTGGCGACGCCGGCTCGGCCCGGTACAGATCGCCGGCGAGCTGGGCATGCCAGCCTCCACGGTCCATGCCGTGCTCGTGCGCTGCCGACTGAACCGGCTGGCCCGCATCGACCGGGTCACCGGTGAACCAGTCCGCCGGTACGAGCACCCTCACCCCGGGTCGATGATCCACGTCGATGTCACGAAGTTCGGGCGGATCCCTGACGGGGGTGGGCACCGCTTCGTGGGACGCCAGCAGGGCCTGAAGCACCGTGCGGCGACGTCGGACCGACAAGGTGAAGCGCCCTGGGTTTCGTTCCGAGGTCAGGACGCAACGGGCGCTACGTCTCGGTCGTGAGTGTAGGCCGCCTCAACCTCCGCTGGGGGGCGGTAGCCGAGGGCCTCGTGGAGACGCTGCGTGTTCCACCAGTGCACCCACCCCATGGTGGCCAGCTCGACCGCCTCGGTCGACTCCCACACCCGCTTGGAGTGGATGAGCTCGGCCTTGTAGAGCCCGTTCACGGTCTCCGCGAGGGCGTTGTCATAGGAGTCGCCCACGGTGCCCACCGAGGCGCTCACCCCGGCGGTGATGAGCGCGTCGGAGTAGGCCAAGCTGACGTACTGGGCGGGTTCAACCGGTCGTTGCAACACCGTGCGTTGAGAGCGAGCGTAGCTGCTCGGCGAAGACCTCCGCGGGAGTCTTCCAGTCCAGGACCTTCCTGGGCCTGTTGTTCAGCGTGTACGCGACTGCTGCGAGGTCCTCGGCCGACCATCTCGACAGGTCCGTGCCCTTGGGGAAGTACTGCCGCAGCACCCCGTTCGTGTTCTCGTTCGTCGGCCGCTGCCACGGCGAGTGGGGGTCAGCGAAGAACACCTTCGTGCCCGTGGCCATCGTGAACTGGACATGCCCGGCCAGCTCCTTGCCCCGATCCCACGTCAAGCTCTGACGCAGCTGCTCCGGCACCGTCGCCATCGCCTTGATCAGGGCCGCGGTCATCGCCTCAGCCCCGTACCCACCCAGCGACGGCCCGTTCTTCACCGGCGACCGCTCACCCCATCCCTCCAGGCGGGGCAAGTGGACCAGGATCGTGGCCCGGCTCTTGCGCTCGGCCAGAGTCCCGATCGCTGAACGCTCGGTCCCGATGATCAGGTCCCCTTCCCAGTGCCCGGGCACAGCACGATCAGCGGCCTCGGGTGGGCGCTTGCTGAACACCACGTCCTCGGTGACGTGGCCCTGGGGCTTGTTCCGGGTACGTGCCCGCGGCTCGCGCAGAGCCCGCCCGGTACGCAGGCACGCGACGAGTTCACGCTTGAGCGCCCCACGCCCCTGGATGAACAGGGACTGATAGATCGCTTCATGAGAGATCCGCATGGACACATCATCCGGGAACTCCAGGCGCAGCCGGTGGCTGATCTGCTCAGGGCTCCACGCCGTGGACCACCGCCGGTCCGCCCGGCGCGGTTTCATCTTCCGCCCCTTGAAACCGGGCCCGACCGGTCCCGGCACGGCCACGCCATCGGGGCCCAGGACCACCCCGTTCAGGCGTGCCTGGACGTAGTCGTGCAGTCGCTGGTTCGTGGCCAGCTTCGCCGGCTTGGGCCGCCTGGCAGCTTCCTGGGCCTTCCACTGCGCCACCGTGGCCCGGTACTCCTGCTTCCCGGAACGAGTGGCGCAGTTACGGCGCAGCTCACGGCTGATCGTGCCGGGATCACGTCCCAGCGTGCGTGCGATCTGACGGACCCCCTGGCCCTGGGCATGGAGGATCGCGAGCTCCTCACGCTCAGCGAAGGACAGATACCGGCCGGTGGGCTCGGCTAAGGACAGCGGGGTCATCCCGCCAGCGTGACGGAACCAGCGCGCCCCGACGGGCCAGGACACGCCCACAGTCAGGGATGCCTCGACCGTGGTGACACCGGTGGCGATCACACGCCAGAACTGGCGTTGGACCTCCCGTGAGGGCTGCGGCCTGCCAGGAGAGCGCATCGGGGCCCGCAAAGCCCGATCCGCTCTCCACTGCCGACGTGTCCCCTCGGGCACGTCACTGATCTTCCTCGCCCAGTCCTTGCTTGCCATCGCCCATACCTCCAGTGATTCCGAGAGGGTGTTGCGACGACCGATTGAATCCACCCTGGACTCCTTTATCGCTGTGATGCCGTAGCCCGGCCACGTCTTGGCCTGCGCGCTGACGCGTCCAGAACGCCATCTCCAACGCGTCCAGGGCCAGGTCCGTGCGCAACGACTTCGACAGCTGCCAGCCCAGCACCCGTCGGGAGAACACGTCGATGATGAACGCGGCGTACACCCATCCGCTGAAAGTGCGGCAGTAGGTGATGTCAGCGACCCACAGCTGGTTCGGAGCCGCCGCGGTGAAGTCTCGCTGGACCAGGTCTTGACGCTCATCCGGGCCGCGGCCTGGGACCGTGGTCCTCGGTCCCTTCGCGCGGCTGATCCCGCGCAGGCCTGCGGCTCGCATGAGCCGCTCCACCGTGCACCTGGCCACCTGCAGGCCCTCCCTCCGCAGTTGCGCGTGGACCTTCCGGGCCCCGTAGACCCCGTAGTTGGCCTCATGCACCCGCCGGATTTCCACGAGCACCTGCTCATCGCGCAGGCTACGCACTGAAGGAGGGCGCGTCTTGGCCGCGTAGTACGTGCTCGGTGCGATCTGTGTGCCTGCCGCGGACAGCGTGGCGCAGATCGGCTCGACACCGAACTCGTGCTTGTGTTCGTCGATGTAGTCCACGATCAGCGCTGTGGGCGGTCGAGCTCCGCCGCGAAGAAAGCCGACGCCGAGCGCAGGATCGCGTTCGCCCGCCGTAGTTCACGGTTCTCCTTCTCCAGCTCGGCCACCCGGGCGGCTTCGCTGGTCGTAATTCCGGGGCGGTGGCCGTGGTCGATCTCGGCTTGGCGGACCCAGTTGCGCAGCGTCTCGGGATTGATCCCGAGCTGTTCTCCTACGCGGCGGAATGCTCCGGTCCTCGTGGCGGGGTCTTGACGGGCTTCCAGCGTCATCCGCGTGGCGCGTTCGCGGAGCTCGTCGGGGTACTTCCGTGGTGCGGGCATGCTCTGCATCCTTCCGTTGGATCAGAGCCTCCACCAGACCCGGAGCGATTCAGGTCGTGGGTGATCCCTCACAGCCGTGCGAGGCCGCGAGGGTCAACACGGTGTACGCGCCCGCATCAGTGGTGGTCGGCTCGACGGTGACGTGGGCGCTGGCCGGGGAAGCGACGACCGCGGTCAGCAAACCCGCGGTCGCGGCGGAGGCCAACAGGGTACGGCGGAATTTGGGACTGCTGCACGAATAGGTGACATCTGATCTGTGACGCTGTGAGGCGTTGCTGGAAGGATGAACACCGTGCCTAAGCCCTACCCCCAGGAGTTCCGCGACGACGTCGTGCGCGTCGTCCGTGACCGTGAACCCGGCCAGACCATCAAGCAGATCGCCGCGGATTTCGGCATCGCCGAGTCCTGTGTGCGCAACTGGATACGCCAGGCCGACGTCGAGGACGGCGCCAAGCCCGGAACGGGTGCCCCCGAGCACGCCGAGCTCAGGGAGGCCAAGAAGCGCATCCGGCTGCTGGAGCAGGAGAACGAGGTGCTGCGCCGCGCCGCGGCCTACCTGTCGCAGGCCAACCTGCCGTCAAAAGGCTCTACCCGCTCGTGAAGGAGCTCGCCGCCGACGGTATCCCCGTCACGGTGACGTGTCGGGTCCTGAAGCTCTCCCGCCAGCCCTACTACCGCTGGCTCGCCACCCCGGTCACCGACGCCGAACTCACCGAGGCCTACCGCGCCAACGCCTTGTTCGACGCCCACACCGATGACCGGGAGTTCGGCTACCGGTACCTGGTCGAGGAAGCGCGCGACGCCGGTGAACCGATGGCCGAGCGCACCGCCTGGCGGATCTGCTCGACCAACGGCTGGTGGTCTGCGTTCGGCAAGAAGCGCGGCAAGAACGGCACCAAGCCCGGCCCGCCGGTCCACGACGACCTATGCGCCTACCTCGACGAGCACGGCGCGAGGCGTCACCGCTTCGCCGCCCAGGGGCCGAACGAGCTGTGGCTGTCCGACATCACCGAACACCGCACCACAGAAGGCAAGCTCTACCTCTGCGCGATCAAGGACGTGTACTCCAACCGGATCGTGGGCTACTCCATCAGCGACCGGATGAAGTCCCAGCTCGCGGTCGCGGCGCTCAACAACGCCGTCGCCCGCCGCGGTGACGTGGCCGGCTGCGTGGTCCACACGGACCGAGGGTCTCAATTTCGATCCCGGAAATTCGTGCGCGCCCTGCACCGCCACGCCATGGTCGGCTCCATGGGCCGGGTCGGAGCGGCCGGGGACAACGCCGCGATGGAGAGCTTCTTCGCGCTCCTGCAGAAGAACGTCCTGGACCGCCGCCAGTGGAAGACCCGCCAGGAGCTGCGGATCGGGATCGTCACCTGGATCGAACGGACCTACCACCGTCGCCGCCGGCAAACAGCCCTGGGCCGCTTGACCCCCATCGAATACGAGACCATCATGACCACACCGGCCGCTCAGGCAGCCTAACCCACCCTGTCACCTATCGGTGCAGCAGTCCCTTTCATGGCAAACCTTTCACTGCGTGCCGTCTCATGAGACGGCACAGAATATGGGAATGAGCACTGGGACTAGTGAAAGGCGGGTGGTCCGCGCAGCGGCGGTGATACCAGGAATGGCACGGCGTGTGGGCAACGCCCGCGCCCAATGGCCCGGACTTCCGGCAGCAGGGGCGTAGGGGCCGGCCCCAGCGGTTGGAACAACCTCGGGTACAGCCATACCGTCGCCGCGTGAAGCGCTTCCTCTCCACGGGTGATCGCGACAGCGGTCACCAGAGTCGCAACGACGTGCGCCGACAACATCACCGCACCCGTGCCACCATCGATGTGCTGGTGCGATGCCACCGACTCGCCGGTGCACACGATCGCCGAATGGTGAAGATGCGCGGAAGCCGGCGCACACACAGCCGCCGCCGTGGTGAAGAACCCGAAAGCATGGTGGAGCGCGAACTGGCCGCCACCGAGGACGGCCACGAGAGCCGGAGCTCTCAGCGTCCGTTTAGCGATGAGAATGACGCCGAGCATGGTGAGAGCGGCCAGCACGGCAAAGACTCTCAGCGGCGGCAGGGTTCCGCCGCCACCTAAATGGGCTCATCGCAGTTGAGGGTGTAGTCGGGGTCTGAATCCGCCGGCCTCGAGTAGAGATCGGGCGATGTAGTGGGTGAGGTTGCGGAAGCCGAGGGCGGAGCCGCGGAGGTGTTCGAGTCGGCCGTTGATGGCCTCTGTCGGCCCGTTCGAGGTCCCGGGCCGGTCGAAGAAGGCGAGCACGTCTGCGGCGCGCTGCTTCAGCGTCCGGCCGAGTGTGCGGATCTCGACCAGCGCGTCTGGGACGCCGCTGGCGACCGACTCGATGACCGCTCGCATCCTCTGCTTGCCCGTGGTCTTGTTGGGCTCGCGGTAGGCGGCGACCATCCGCTGGTAGATGCCCCAGGTCGCTTCGACCTGGACGTGCTCGTCTGCCGCGAATACCGTGTCCAGCCGGGCGCGCTGGGTGTCGGTGAGCAGGTCCGCGCCGGTCTGCAGGGTCCGCCGCGCCCGGTAGAGCGGGTCCCCGGCCCGGCCCCGGTGCCCGAGGGTGTGCTGCTGGACGCGCTGCCGGCACCGGTCCAGTCCCTCACCTGCCAGACGGATGACGTGGAACGGATCCATGACCGGTACTGCGGTGGGTAGCTCTTCGGCGGCAGCGGTCTTGAACCCGGTGAACCCGTCCATCGCGACGACCTCCACCCCGTCCCGCCACGCCCGAGGACGATCGGCCAGCCACTGCTTGAACACGGCCTTCGACCGGCCCGCGACCATGTCCAGCAGCCGCGCGGGCCCGGACTTGTTCCGGGCCGGGGTGAGGTCGATGATCACGGTCACGTACTTGTCGCCGTGGCGCGTGTGACGCCACACGTGCTCATCGACCCCGATGGTGGTGACCCCGGCGAACCGGGCCGGATCGTCGATCAGCACCCGCTTGCCCTCGGCGATGACCGCCTCGTTGGCGGTATGCCAGGACACTCCCAGCCCGGCAGCGACGCGGCTGACGGTGAGGTGGTCCACGACCACACCGGTCAGCGCCCAGCCCACCCCGCCACGGGTGATCTTCGCCCGCGGCGCCGCGGCCTTCGACGTGTCCTGCCGCCACGTCCGACGGCAGGTAACACACCGGTACCGGCGGACCCGGACCATCAAGGTCGTGGGCCGGTGCCCGAACGGCTCGTGCGCCAACCGGCGGATCACCGTGTCTCGGGGCACGCCCTCGGCCCCGCACTCCCTGCACCACGGGTCCGGCTCCAGGACCCGGCACTGGATCACCGCACGATCAGGCTCAACCCGCTGTCCGACGGCCTCGAGGCCGAGCTCGTCGAGACGGCAGAACGTGGTCAGGTCAGGGCGAACGAAGGTAGCGTGATCCATGTCGAGGTCCTCAGGATGGGCAGTGTCAGAACTTCCATCCTCGGAGGGCCTCGACCCCTATCCAGCGACCGACGCGCCCAACCCGACTACACTCTCAGCTGCGAAGAGCCCCTAAATGTGCCCCCGTTGAAAGAGCCAGTATGACGACGGTCACCACGGCAGCGCGGAGCAGGCGCGCGTGCTGATCCTGCATGGCCGTCCTTTTTCTATCGTGGGGTGTGGAACACACGGCATGCGTGCCTGTGCGACCAAGAGGCAGGACTGACAGTGGTCAGTTCATGAGTACGAGCATGGCAGCCATGCCCGCTCCCTTCACGGCGTGGACGCTCACGTGCAGCCGGTGCCCCTTCGCGGTGACGGCACGGTAAACCCACCACAGCGCGACCGCGACACAGAGGACGACGAAGACGGTGTTGACGACGTCCGCCCACATCGGCGTTCCCATCATGGCGGGGTGTCCTTCGCCACTCATGTCCATGTTCATTCCATGATCCGTGCTCGTGCCATGGCCCATGGCCATGTCGGCCATGAGCAGCGGCATGGCAGCGAGCATCCAGATCATCGCCGCGTTCAGCACGACGTGCCAGCCGAGATCGAGGCGCTGCGTGGTCGTCCTTGCGCCGGGCAGGAACAGCAGGAGGCCGACGGTGAGGGCGGCGAAGAGGGCGACCTGGAGCCCGAGGGCGAGCTCGGATTCCATCGACCAGGACATCCAGATCATCGCCGCGGACATCAGGATGTGGTTGACATCGGCCAGCACCTCGCCGTCGAACCGCCGCTCGACTCGCGGTCTGCGGAGCCAGGCGATGAGGCTGATGGCCAACACCACCCCCGTGTAGACGAAGACGATGGTCAGGATGAGATTCCACGGCGCGACGATCATAGCCCGACTCTACTACAAGATGTAGAGCTAATCGGGGGTGGTCAGTCGGCGCGGCGGAAGTTCTGCAGACGGAGGCTGTTGTAGACGACCAGGACCGAGGACAGGGCCATCGCTGCGGCGGCGATAAGCGGATTGAGCAGGCCGGCGGCGGCGATGGGGATGGCTGCGATGTTGTAGCCGAACGCCCAGCCGAGGTTGGTCTTGATGGTGCGCAGGGTGCGGCGGGAGAGGCCGATAGCGTCGGGGATGACGGCGAGGTCGTCGCGGACGAGGATGATGTCGGCGGACTTCAAGGCGATGTCGGTGCCGGAGACGACGGCGAGGCCGAGGTCGGCCGCGGCGAGGGCGACAGCGTCGTTGATCCCGTCGCCGACCATCGCGACCCGCTCGCCTCGGGCTTGCAGATCACGGATCGTGCCGGCCTTGTCGGCCGGGAGCACGCCGCTGATGACGGTGTCGATGCCCAGCCGTTCGGCGGTGTGCTCTGCGGCGGTCCGGGTGTCACCGGTGAGCAGTACGGTCTTCATGCCCTGGCGGTGCAGCGCGGCGATCGCTGTCCGAGCGCCGGGCTTGATCGCATCGCTGAGCCCGATGCGCCCGAGGAGCCGGCCGCCGTGGGCGACGAGGACGGCGGTCTCCGCTCCTGAATCCGTCTGGCCCCCGTCGTCGGCACCTTCGACGGCGATGCCGTGCTCTCGCAGGAATGTGGGGCTGCCGACCACGGCGATTTCACCGCGAATCATGGCGGTGATCCCGCGGCCGGGATGAGTGACGAAACCGGTGGCCTGGTCTCGGCCGGTCCGCCGGGCGTCGGCGGCTGTGGTGATGGCACGGGCGATGATGTGCTCAGAGCCGTGTTCGACCGACGCGGCGATCCGGAGGAGCTCGTCTTCACCGACCCCGTCTGCCGGGATGAGAGTGCGCGCGGTCATCTCGCCGGTCGTGAGGGTGCCGGTCTTGTCGAGTACGACGGTGGTGATGGTGCCGCTGGCTTCCAGGGCGTCCTGGCCCTTGACGAGGATGCCGAGGGTTGCGCCGCGGCCGATGCCAACCATGAGCGCGGTCGGGGTCGCCAATCCCAGGGCGCAGGGGCAGGCGATGATGAGCACCGCGATTCCGATGCCGAATGCGTCCTCGAACGGGGTCCCGGCGAGCATCCAGCCGACGGTGACGAGGATCGCCAGCACGATGACGGCGGGCACGAAGTACGTGGTGACCCGGTCGACGAGCGTCTGGACCCGGGCCTTGCGGGCTTGGGCCTGTTCGGCCAGTGCCGCCATCTGCGCGAGCTGAGTGTGCGCGCCGACGCTGGTGGCGGACACCTCCAGGCGTCCGTTCGTGCTGATCGTCCCGGCGACCACGGCATCGCCGACGCCGAGATCTGCCGGGAGCGGCTCACCGGTGAGCATGCTCGCGTCGACCGCCGCGGTGCCGGCGGTGATCGTGCCATCGGCGGGAATCGTCTCGCCGGGAAGGACGACGAAGACGTCGTCGACGCGCAGTGACGCCGCGGGCTTGATCGTCTCGGTGTCGCCGGTTCGGATCCGCACGTGGGTGGCCGCAAGCTGGTTGAGGGCCCCGAGCACGTCGCCGGCCTTGCGACGCGAGCGGGTCTCGAAGTAGCGGCCGGCGAGCTGGAAGGTGGTCATCCCCGCGGCGACATCGAGATAGATGGAGTTCGCGCCCTCGGGGGTGACCCCGAACCCGAGCCAGTATCCTGTTCCCTCCTGCCCGAGCCCGAACAGCAGCGTGAGCGCCGCCCAACCGAACGAGGCGGCGATGCCGAGGGAGACGAGGGTGTCCATGCTGACCGACCCGTGCCGCAGGTTCCGGAGCGTGGCCCGGTGGAACGGCCATGCCGCCCAGCCCACGATCGGCAGCGCCAGCAGCACGCACACCCACTCCCAGCCGGGGAACCGCCAGCCGGGCACGAGCGCGAGGACGATGGTGATATCCATCAGCGGCACCGTCAGGATCGCCGAGAGCAATAGCCTCCTGCGCAGCGAACCGATCCGGACCTCAGTGGCCCGCCGCGACCATGCATCGTCGGCGTCATCGTGCACCCGTGCTCCGTAGCCGGCCTTCTCCACCCGTTGGACGGCGTCACCGACCCGGTCCGCGGTGAGACCGGTGACGATCGCGCGTTCTGTGGCATAGTTCACGCTCGCGCTCACGCCATCGAGCTTGTTGAGGGTGCGTTCGACGCGTCCTGCGCATGCCGCGCAGGTCATGCCGGACACATCCAGCTGCACCGGTTCGACGGACAGCGTCGTTTCGGCGGCCGGGCGGGGGTCGGTGGTAGTCATGTGTTGTTCTCCTGGTCTGCGTCGCGGCGGCCGGGCGCGGGCTGGCGAGCAGGCCGGGCGGCGAGTTGCTCGAGCATCCGGTTGTACTGTTCGAACTCGTCGTCGCGACCGGTATCGAGGTGCCGGTCCTTGCGGCGGGCGTCCTTGGCGTCCTGCCGGGACCACTGGACGCCGAGCGCGATGATGACGATCAGCAGCGGAAGTTCACCACCGGCCCATGCCACGCCGCCCGCCAGATACTGCGCCGCCTGCAGGTCGGCCCAGGGCAGGGCGAGGGAGCGGTAGAAGTTCTCCGCGATGATCTCTTCGCTGCTCATGAGGATCACGCCGAAGAACGCGTGGAACGGCATCGCCGCCAACACGAACCCGAGCTTGCCGATGTGCGGCAACGGCTGCGGCGGCCGGTCCACACCTATCACGAGCGAATAGAACAGGTACCCGGCGATGAGGAAGTGCACGTTCATCAACTGGTGCGCCCAGTGGAAGCGCATGTACTCCCCGAAAATGCCCGTGAAGTACAGCCCGTAGTACGAACCGACAAAGAGGGCGAATACAATCAGTGGGTTGAACACGAACCGCAACACCCGCCAGCGCAGCACCCAGGTGATCCACTCATGCGGTCCAGCGGGCCGGGAGTCGTCGGAGCGCGTCGCGCGCAGCAGCAGCGTCAGCACGCCGCCCATCACCAGCAGGATCGGCGCGAGCATGTTCAGGCTCATGTGCACGATCATGTGGATCCCGAAGTCCGGGGCGGAGTACTTTCCGAACCCAGAGCTCGTGGCGAACACGACCACGCCCCACCCGGCGATCCACGACACCGTGCGACCGATCGGCCACCGATCGCCCCGACGCCGCAGAACGCGCACCGCCCACAGATACACCGTCACGGCCGCGATCGCGAGGACGAGGAAAAGCAGGTTCGGCCGCCACTGCGTGAACAGCACGTCGAATGTGGGCTCGTCGGGAACCTCGAAGCCGAGGTAGACCTGGGAAATGCTCGTGGGCACGAAGTACTGCGGTGGCGGGATGCGCGTCATCGCCGCCGACACGCCCAGCCAGATACCGGCCGCAACCGTCGAGACGAGCAGCAGGCCAGTGATGCGGCGCGCGGTCAGCCGGCCCCGCCGCCACCATACCCACCCCGCGCAGATCGCCGTTCCCGCGATCAGCCAGCCGGCTGCACGGAGCAGGATCTGCCAGCCCGTCACGGAGTCGAACAGTCCGCTGCCGGCGAGCTTGAACCACGCCAAGAGCACGTCCGCTGCGATGAGCACCGGCAACAGCACGGCGAGCGTCGCAAACAGGCGGACAAGAATCTCCGGGGCGATCGGCCGCCCGGACAGCACGCGGATCGTCGCGACTACCAGCAGGCCGAACACCGCTGCGGCGACCAACGCCTGATAGATGCCGGCGTCGCTGCCGAAATCGTGATCCGGACCGACCAGAATCTGCCCCACCACCACCGGGGCGAGCACGCCGAAGACGGACGCCCACAGCGGGATGAGCAGGCCCGTCCACCGGTCGGCGAACATGCTCATGAAGAAGACCACCATCGCTGCGCCCGCCGTGACGGTCCATGCCTGCGGAAAGGCACTGGCTTCGTAGAGAACCGGGACTGCGCCAGGCTCGCCGAGGCGCGAGAACGGGATGCCGTTGCTGTCGGACATCTCGAAGACGACCATCGCCATCGCCGCCGTCGCCCAGATCACAGAAGCGATCTGCAGCACTGACAGCTCGATCGAGCCTCCCAGCCGCGCCGCATCACGTCCCCGCGCGGTTCGGAAGAACAGCAACCACAGCAGCGCACCGACCGTGACGGTCGATGCCGTATCCGCGATGGCCTGTCCGACGGCCGTGGCAACACCGACATCGAGCCCGGGAAAGCCCAGGAAGAGCCGCTCGTAGGGCTCCGCTCCGGCGCGCACGGTCGTGACCACCGCCGGCGCGACGGCCAGAAGCGCCAGCGCCGTCACTGTCAGGGCAAGCTGCCATCGAGGATGACGGACCACGAGGTGTTCATCTTCGCGGGGCTCAACGGCAGGGGTGGCTGAGGGGGTTGTCACTGGGGAGGATGTGCCCACGAGACCACCTCGTAGCCGGCGTCGCCGACAGCCGCTGCGACCGCGTCCCTGTCCAGAGTTCCGGCATGCCGCAGCAGCACCCGTCCACTGACGGGGTTCACGTCGGCGACCGTCACGTCCTGCACGTCGGACAATGCCGATGTGAGTGCTCGCGCGCAGTGCTCACATGTCATGCCGTTCACCACGAACTCGGACTCACCCATACTCACAAGCCCTTCCGTAAGCCTGAACCTTCATTCCCCTCTAACTCTACAAGATGTCAATGAGGGTGAGCTTGGTCGCGGCCGCGGATCACGCGGAGGCGGCGATGCGGACCGCCTCGGGCAGCCGGCGTTGCTTCGACGGCGGCCACCGACGCGCGGCCAGACGCTCCGCGCGCAACCGCATGCCTTCGGCGTCCGTGATCTCCGCGAGGGTGGAGAGCGCGTTGGCGAGATTCGCCGGCCCGGCCTGCCGGGCGGCCGTGTCATCTGCAGCCAGCTCGATCAACAGCCGCATGGCCTGCTGAAACGCCTGGCCCGGTCTGGTATTGGGCAGGCAAGCCGCGTTGACCCGGGCGATGCGGATCGCCCAGCCGTGCCGCCCACGCAAGTGCGCGTACTCGTGCGCGAGGACGGCGTGCAACTGCGGCAATGACAAGGCTGCCTCCATCGCCGTCGACACCAGGATCTCGGGATGTCGCCCAGGCACAGCACAAGCGACATGCTGATCCGATTCGAAGCGCACCAGGGTGAAGTGGCTTCGTTCCTCGCGCGAGCAGGCGAGTGCCGTGAACGCCCGTTCCGTCACACCGTCATGGGCTACGACGGTGGAAGCGGACGCCGTGATGAAAGCGATCGCAGCTCCGAACCCGCCCAGCCCCAGCCATGCCGCGGCCGTCAGCAGTACCGCTTCGGTGTGGGGATGCACCGATGAAGCGGTCACTGCCCCGACAATGCTGACGAGCAGTGCGGTCAGGACGAGAAGGATACCGAGGAAGAACGACGCCAACCACGCGGTGAGCGCGAGTCTGGGATGCAGCATCTGCCAGCGCCCCACCGTCAGTACCAGAGGTGCCAGGAACGCTGTCAGAACAGCGCCGCCTGCGCACCCGAACACCAGCAAGAGGGACATGGTCCGCTCGTCACCGCTTCCGGCGCTTCTGGGCGAACGTCGACCGCAGCAGCGCCACATCGTCATCGTCGAGGTTCCCCGCGAATGCCAGCAGCGCAGCCTGTCGATCGCCGGCCTCGTCGAGCGCCGACATCATCGAGACGCTGACGTCCTGCCCGTCGGAGCGCCGAATGGAGAACCGGACCTTGCGGGGCGACTCCTCGACGCGCACAATCAGGGCCTTGCGCTCCAGCCGAGTGAGCGCGGTCATCAGCGTCGTGTACGCGGGCACCGGCTCAGCGAACAGATCCTGCAACTGGCGCGCGCTCACTGGCGCAGCCTGCTCCCGCAGCAGACGCAGCAACTCACGCTCCAGCCCACCCCACTCGCGGGTTCGCACACTTGTCACAGGTCGCCTCCTTGAGAACCCATGATAGGGCAATCCGGCAGCCCGCCCCGCGAACGGGTGGCGCACCGGTGGATCCGGGCCTTCGTTAGCTGCCGGGCCAATTCGGAATCAGCGGCAGGTAGCTGTCTCGAGAAGTTCGAGGGAGTCGCGCCGGTGGTGAGCACACCAGATTTGCAGTGTTCGTGCGAGATGCACAGGCACCCTTCTTGTTCGTCCATGAGGACATCATCGGCCCGATTCGCGGATCAGCGGTTCCAGAGAGAAGTGGTGGCCTTCTTGAAGCTACGTGGCGGCGCACCCTGTCCACTGAGAAGTGGCGATGCAGCGTTGGGCCGGTCGCGGTGTCAGGCCAGGTAGACGGAGATGAGGGCGAACAGGGCGAAGCCGCCGGTCAGGAAGAGCGGATCGAGGCGGCTGGTCTTGCCCTCGTGGGCCTCGGAGATCATCTCCTCGACTACGACACTGGTCAGGATCCCGCCGGTGAGGGCCAGTACGGACAGCGTGGCCAGCTCGGGGGCATCGCGCAGGGCGAAGTAGCCCAGGGCGGCCCCGAGGAGGATGGGCGCGGCGAAGGCCAGTGACATCACCAGCCGGACCCTGCGGGGCGTGCCGGCCTTGCGCAGGGTGGCCACGGCGGCGAATCCCTCGGGGAGATCGGCCGGGACCTGGCCCAGGGCCAGCAGCAGCCCCAGTCGGGGGTCCAGCAGGGTGCCGGTGCCGATCATCACCCCGTCGCTGAACAGGTCGATCGCCACCCCGGAGTAGATCGCCAGCGGGCCGGTGTCACCCTGTTGCCCGCCGACGCGACGGTGGATGGAGCCGATCGCGCGTTCCAACCCGATGAAGGCGGCCCCGCCGACCACAAACGCCACGATCGGCACCCAGGGGGCCGGCGAGTCCAGGGCCTCGGGCATCAGCTCCAGTCCGACCACGGCCAGCACGATGCCCGCCGCCAGGTGCAGGGCCAGGCTCAGCGTGCGCTCGGAGACCCTGACCAGCTCGGCGGTCACACCGCCCATGAAGTTGCCCAGTGCCGGCAGCGCGGCCAGCGCCAGCACCAATCCGAATCCGCTCAGCGTAGTCAGCTCCCTCCGTAGCGGTCTCGCCCCCGAATCGGGGCGCGATCCTATGAGATCTTCTGTTGCTCTTCGTCCCGGTCGGCATCCTCGTCGAGGTGCCCGAGGGTCCCGAAGGGGGATTCCACCTCTCCGCCCCAGGCTTCCAGGCCCTCGCGGGGGCCGCCAGCGATACGCCGGCGGAGCCTATCCGGCCTTCGCCCCGGATCAGCTCACCCACTACGGGCCGCTCCTGAGGTCTACATACGGGCGGGTCCTGATGGCCGGTGCCGACCGCAGCGAACGACCGGGCACAATGGAGGGAGCCGTCCGCGACGGAAACCGCGCCGCCCAGTGGATCATCGACCACTCCTGAGGACACCATCTCATCTCGAGGCCGTGGACAAAACCGTGTCCCCATATGGCGATTCCTGCCCGGCACACCCATCAGGACAGTGGCTCGTTCCGGTCGCTGACGCGCGTGCCGGAAACCAGGTCATGGTTACCACAAGGGAATGGTCATACGGGATGCTCGTGACCTGCTGGCTCGTCGGTCCGACCGTGAGGCGGTGGAGGGTCAGGTGGGTCTGGGGACGGGTAGCGCGCGGAGCGGTTCTCGGGCCTTGGCCCTTGATCGTGGACACGGTGTCGGTTCGGTTATGCCGCTTCCGCAAGCGTAGCGGAGCGTGCGGCTTCGTAGGCGTTCGGGCTGATGTTGCCGATCGCGGAGTGGCGCCGGCGAGTGTTGTAGCGGTTCGCCCACCGGAACACGGCCCGGTAGGCGGTGGCCTGGTCCGGGAACGCTGACCGGCCGGCGAGGAGTTCGCGCTTGAGCGTGGCGTTGAAGCTTTCCGCGAGTGAGTTGTCGGCACTCGTGCCGACCGCGCCCGTGGACTGGGTCACGCCCAGCTGCTCGCAGAGCGCGGCGTAGGCCTTCGAGGTGTAGACGGCGGGTTCAACCGGTCGTTGCAACACCGTGCGTTGAGAGCGAGCGTAGCTGCTCGGCGAAGACCTCCGCGGGAGTCTTCCAGTCCAGGACCTTCCTGGGCCTGTTGTTCAGCGTGTACGCGACTGCTGCGAGGTCCTCGGCCGACCATCTCGACAGGTCCGTGCCCTTGGGGAAGTACTGCCGCAGCACCCCGTTCGTGTTCTCGTTCGTCGGCCGCTGCCACGGCGAGTGGGGGTCAGCGAAGAACACCTTCGTGCCCGTGGCCATCGTGAACTGGACATGCCCGGCCAGCTCCTTGCCCCGATCCCACGTCAAGCTCTGACGCAGCTGCTCCGGCACCGTCGCCATCGCCTTGATCAGGGCCGCGGTCATCGCCTCAGCCCCGTACCCACCCAGCGACGGCCCGTTCTTCACCGGCGACCGCTCACCCCATCCCTCCAGGCGGGGCAAGTGGACCAGGATCGTGGCCCGGCTGAAGCGCTCGACCAGCGTCCCGATCGCTGAACGCCCTGTTCCGATGATCAGGTCCCCTTCCCAGTGCCGGGCACAGCACGATCAGCGGCCTCGGGTGGGCGCTTGCTGAACACCACATCCTCGGTGACGTGGCCCTGGGGCTTGTTCCGGGTACGTGCCCGCGGCTCGCGCAGAGCCCGCCCGGTACGCAGGCACGCGACGAGCTCACGCTTGAGCGCCCCACGCCCCTGGATGAACAGGGACTGATAGATCGCTTCATGAGAGATCCGCATGGACACATCATCCGGGAACTCCAGGCGCAGCCGGCGGCTGATCTGCTCAGGACTCCACGCCGTGGACCACCGCCGGTCCGCCCGGCGCGGTTTCATCTTCCGCCCCTTGAACCCTGGCCCGACCGGTCCTGGCACGGCCACGCCATCAGGGCCCAGGACCACCCCGTTCAGCCGCGCCTGGACGTAGTCATGCAGCCGCTGGTTCGTGGCCAGTTTCGCCGGCTTGGGCCGCTTGGCTGCCTCTTGGGCCTTCCACTGCGCCACTGTGGCCCGGTACTCCTTCCTCCCGGAACGTGTAGCGCAGTTGCGGCGCAGCTCACGACTGATCGTGCCCGGGGCACGTCCCAGGGCACGCCCGATCTGGCGGACCCCGTGGCCCTGGGCGTGGAGGATCGCGATCTCCTCACGCTCAGCGAAGGACAGGTACCGGCCGGTGGGCTCGGCCAGGGGCAGTGGGCTCATCCCGCCAGCGTGGCGGAACCAGCGCGCCCCGACGGGCCAGGACACACCCACCCTCAGGGATGCCTCGACCGTGGTGACGCCGGTGGCGATCACCCGCCAGAACTGGCGTTGGACCTCCCGTGAGGGCTGCGGCCTGCCAGGAGAGCGCATCGGGGCCCGCAAAGCCCGATCCGCTCTCCACTGCCGACGTGTCCCCTCGGGCACGTCACTGATCTTCCTCGCCCAGTCCTTGCTTGCCATCGCCCATACCTCCAGTGATTCCGAGAGGGTGTTGCGACGACCGATTGAATCCACCCTGGGCGCCTCGGTCCGAGTGGTGGATCAGGCCTTGGCGGCCACGGCTTGCACCGGTGCTCAGGAGAGCGTGTTCGAGGGCCAGTAGCGGCAGCCCCGTGGTGTGGAGCGAGGCCGAGACGGCCCAGCCCACGATGCGGCGGGTGAAGACGTCGGTGATGAACGCGACGTAGCAGAACCCGCCCAGAATCCTGACGTAGGTGATGTCAGCGACCCACAGCTGGTGCGGGCGCTCGGCGGTGAAGTGGCGTTCGACCAGATCCGGCCGTGCATCCGGCATACCGGAAGGACGCGTGGTGACCGGCTTGCGGCCACGGCGCACCCCCTGCAGGCCGGCGGCCTTCATCAGACGGGCGATCTGGTCCCGGCCTACCTGCCAGCCGGCACGGGCCATCGCGTGGTGCATCTTGCGCACCCCGTAGACGCTGTAGTTCTCCGCATGGATCCGCTTGAGCTCCTCCAGGAGCAGGACGTCTCGCAGGGCCCGCGCGGAGGCAGGTCGTCTCTTCGCGGCACGGTAGGCCCGGGAGGTGATGAACCCACATTCCGTCGCACCAAGGGTGCGGCAGATGGCCTCGACCCCGAACTGATCGCGGTGTTCGTCGATGAACGCGATCATCTCGTCGTGGGGCGGTCGAGTTCCGCTGCGAAAAAAGCCGAGGCGGCTTTGAGGATCTCGTTCGCGCGCTTGGCTTCAGCGAGCTCGCGTTTGAGGCGCTTGTTCTCCTGCTGCAGATCCTCTCCGGCCGGCGCCTGGGTGATCTCGTGGCCGTGGCGGTTGCACCACATCCGCAGCGTCTCTTCACCGACTCCGACCTGCGGGGCGATGGCTCGGATGGAGTGCGAGCGAGGCCCTCCTTGAGCGGCTTGGCGTTCCAGGACCATCCGCACGGCGCGCTCACGCAGCTCGGGGCTGAACTTCTTGGGCATGTTCCGATTCTCCTTCAGTTGGATCGGAACGAAACCCAGGGCGCTTCAAAGGCACCCGCGACCACCGGTACCAGCCCAGGCTCGGGGTGGGACACCTGCACACCGTGATCGATGACCACTCCCGGGTCGTCTACGTCGAGATGCACGCCGATGAACGCAAGGAAACCGCGATCGGTGTACTACGCCGGGCCGTCGCGTGGTTCGCCGACCGTGGCGTCACGGTGGAACGGGTGCTGTCGGACAACGGCTCGGCATACAGATCCGCCGCGTGGAGCCAGGCCTGCACCGAGCTGGGCATCACTGCCAAACGGACCCGACCGTATCGACCGCAGACCAACGGGAAGATCGAACGTTTCCACCGCACCCTGGCCGACGGATGGGCCTACGCCCGGTTCTACACCAGTGAGACCGAACGCCGAGATGCCCTTCCCGGCTGGATCCACTTCTACAATCACCACCGGGTCCACTCCGCGATCGGAGCCCCACCCATCACCAGGCTCAACAACCTGGCTGGACATCACAGCTAGGCCTCCTCCCCCGCCGCTTCACGCGACCCCGCCCGGCGGCCGGTGGGCGGTAGAGTCCAAGGACGCTGAGGCTCACCCTCCGCGGCACGAGAACGCCCATGTCAGTCGGGAAACGGCCGCTGACCGGGCACGACGAGGAGAAGCGAGGCCGCCGATGAGGATCGCAGTCGTGGGCGCCGGTATCGGAGGGCTGGCCCTGGCGGCCGGCCTGCAGCGCCGCGGCGCGGACGTGTTCGTGCTGGAGTCCTCCCCCACCCTCCGCTCGGGCGGCACGGCCATCACCCTGGCGCCCAACGCCCTGCGCGCCCTCGAGTCCCTCGGCTACGGCGACGCCCTGGCCGAGCACCCCTTCGCCGTCCGCACCGATGTGGCGGCACAGCGCTCCCCCTCGGGTCGGACGCTCACCCTGCTGCCCTCTGAGGTCCTCGCCCGCACCCGGGTGATGCTGCGCGAGGAGCTGCATCTGATGCTCGCAGCGGGCGTGACCTCCGGCCGCATCCGGCTGGGGTGCCGGGTGGAGTCCGTGACCACCGCGGGCACGGTCCGCTTCACGGACGGCAACGGCGTGGCCCGCACCTGGGCGTTCGACCTGGTGGTCGGCGCGGACGGCGCCCACTCGGCCGTGCGCCGCGCCTGGCCGAACGACCCCGGCCTGCAGGACGCCGGCTACGCGGCCTGGCGGGCCATCACCCGCGAGCCGGTGGACCTGACCGGCCCGGACGGCATCCACGCCGCCGGCGAGACCTGG
Source organism: Micrococcus sp. FDAARGOS_333 (assembly GCF_002206575.2). Classification (NCBI taxonomy): domain Bacteria; kingdom Bacillati; phylum Actinomycetota; class Actinomycetes; order Micrococcales; family Micrococcaceae; genus Micrococcus; species Micrococcus sp. FDAARGOS_333. Next base: position 233,990 of record NZ_NJFJ02000001.1, read on the forward strand.
GGCAACGGAGCCCGCTTCGGCTTCGCCCCGCTCGCGGACGGCCGCGCCTACTGGTTCGCGGTCGAGACCGATGCCCTCCTGAAGGCCCGCTGCGAGGAGCGGGACGCCCCCTCGGCGGACCTGCTGCAGCGCCTGGACGCCCTCTTCAGCGGCTGGCACGCCCCGATCCCCCAGCTGATCGCCGCCACCGACCCCGCGGACATGCACTTCAGCCCCGTGCAGGAGCTGGCCCGGGACCTGCCGACGTTCTCGCAGGGCCGGCTGGTCCTCGTCGGGGACGCCGCCCACGCGATGACCCCGAACCTCGCCCAGGGCGGGGCCCAGTCCCTCGAGGACGCCGCCACCCTCGCGATCTGCCTGGACCACCTGCTCACCGAGCCCCCCGGCCTGGTGAGCACGGACCGGCTGCGCCGCGCCCTCGACCGCTACGACACCCTCCGCCTGCCCCGCCTCCGCGAGATCACGCGGCTCTCCCGCAACCTCGGGACCATCGCGCACCTGCGCATGCCCGGCGCCGCGGCCCTGCGGAACTTCGCGCTGCGTCGGCTCCCGGACTCCCGCATCGCCGAGCCGATCCGGCGGATCGCGGACTGGCGCCCGCCGCCGCCCACCTGCCGCTGACCCACCGTCTTCCGGCCGTGGTCTCGGCGACCGGGTGCACCGCGGTCTGGTCAGTCCCGCAGCGGGACGGCGAGTCCGGTGATCAGGTCCGCGGGGTCCACGTCCGGCCCCGGCTCGGTGTCATACGCCTCCCAGAACAGGTCGGCCGGGACGAGGCCGCGGGCCTCGATCTCCGCGACGAACGCGCCCCACGCCTGGGGCAGCTGATCGTAGGGGCCGTGGTGGCGGGTGATCGCCAGCCGGCAGGCCGGCAGGGAGGACCCGACGACGGCCGGCTCCCCTTCTCCGGCCGGCTCGCCGTCCGCGGTGCCCGCCTTCAGGGGCGTGTCCACGGGGAAGCCGACCTCGAGGTCGACACCGTCGCAGAGTCCCTGACGGACGTCGCCCTCGTAGCGGGCGAAGGCGGGGCCTGCGGGTCGGAACCGTCCGGCCCGGATGGCCTCGCCGAGCAGGCCGAAGGCCTGGTCCATGGCCTCGTGCATGCGGTCGAGGGACTGGCCGCGGAACCGGACCACCGCGGTGTCGGCGCCCGGGAAGTCGAGGGTCTCGAGGGGCTGCAGTGTGCTCATGGCAGGCACGGTAGACCTCCGGCCCACGACCCGCCAGAGTGACCGGACAGGGTGAGCTGACAGGCGGAGGCGATTGCCGTCGTCGGGAAGGGAGCAGGGATGGGGGTCCGAGGGAGGGGGCAGGACGGGAGTGCGGCCCCGGGCGTCAGCCGCCCACCCGCTGGGCGAGGGCGATGAGGGCCGGCAGGGTGACCACGGACAGGACGGTTTGGGTGCCGATGAGGGCGGACATGAGGCGGACGTCGCCGCCCATGCGGGAGGCGAGGACGGCGGCCGTCGGGGTGACGGGCAGGGCCGTGATGACCACGAGCGCGATGAGCATGGGGCCGGTGATGCCCAGCGGGACGGCGATCGCCAGGGCCGCCAGTGGGAGGACCGCCAGCTTGAGGACAGCGCCGAGGGTGAGGGCCTTGACGTCCTGGCGGTCGACGCGGAGGGACAGGGCCGCGCCGGCGAGCAGCGTGCCGCAGACCAGGGTGGGCTGGGCGAGCAGCTGCAGGGTCGCGGTGACGGTGCCCGGCAGCGGCAGGCCCGTCAGGTTCACGGCCAGGCCGACCAGACAGGCCAGGATCAGCGGGTTGGTGGCGACCTCCCGGAGCACCGAGGGCCCCGAGTCCGAGGCGCGGCGGCCGGCGGCGAGGGTGACCACGGAGATCAGGTTCACCAGGGGCACGAGCACGGCCACGGCGAGCGCGAACGTGGCCACGCCCTGGCTGCCGTGGAGCGCGGAGACGAAGACCAGCCCCACATAGGTGTTGAAGCGGATGGTGCCCTGCATCAGGGACCCCCACTCCGGCCCGCGGACCCCGAGGAGCCGGCCGAGGCCCAGGGTGAGGGCGGCGACCGCGAGGACCGGGACGACCAAGGCGAGCAGCAGCGGGCCGAGCGCGACAGCGCCGAGGTCCGCGCCGGCGACGGCGTCGATGAACAGGGCCGGGGCGAACACCCAGTAGACGAGCCAGGACAGGCCGGGCCAGAACGCGCCGTCCGTGATCACACGGCGCTTCAGGACGGCGCCGGTGAGCAGCAGGATGACGATCGGGACGATCGCCGTGGTCACCAGGTCCATGGCGACCATGGCGCCGGATGCCGGGGCGCGGGTCTGCTGTGGGTCGGCGGGAGCGGGGTGGTCGGCGCAGGTCGGCGGGAGCGCGGCGGCGCACCGGACGGGTCGACGAGCCCCGGGCGCGGCTGACAGTGTCGTCACATGACTTCCGAGAAGGACACCAGCGCCCAGATCCCGACGCAGACCCGCCAGATCGTGCTGGCCTCCCGCCCGCACGGCGCCCCGACGCCCGAGGACTTCCGCCTCGAGACCGTGGACGTGCCCGCCCTCGAGGACGGGCAGGTGCTCGTGGCCAATGACGTGATGTCCGTGGACCCGTACATGCGCGGCCGCATGAACGACATGAAGTCCTACGTGCCGCCCTTCGAGCTGGACGCCCCGCTCGACGGCGGCGCCGTGGGCACCGTGGTGGACTCCAAGAGCGACGACGTGCCGGTGGGCACCCGGGTGCTGCACCAGCTCGGCTGGCGCGAGCACGCCGTGGTGAAGGCGAAGCACGTGCAGGCCGTGGACACGGAGGAGGTGCCGGACTCGGCGTACCTCGGCGTGCTCGGCATGCCCGGGCTGACCGCCTACGTGGGCCTGACGAAGATCGCCCAGTTCCAGGCCGGGGACACCGTGTTCGTCTCCGGCGCCGCCGGTGCCGTGGGCTCGGCGGTCGGGCAGATCGCCAAGGCGCTCGGGGCCAAGCGGGTCATCGGCTCGGCCGGCTCCCCGGAGAAGGTGGCGCGCCTGGAGGAGCTCGGCTTCGACGCCGCGTTCGACTACAAGTCCGGCGACCCCGCCGAGCTGCTGAAGGAGGCGGCCCCGGAGGGCATCGACGTGTACTTCGACAACGTCGGCGGCGACCACCTCGAGGCCGCCCTCGGGGCGCTCACCGTGGGCGGCCGCGTGGCCATGTGCGGCGCCGTCTCCCAGTACAACGCCACCGAGGCGGCCCCGGGGCCCCGCAACATGGCGCTGGCCGTGGGCAAGCGGCTGCGGCTGCAGGGCTTCATCGTGGCCGACCACCAGGACGTGACCGAGGAGTGGCTCGGCCAGGCCGTCGGCTGGCTGCAGGACGGCACCCTGCAGTTCGACGAGTCCGTCCGCGAGGGCCTCGACGACGCCCCGCAGGCGTTCATCGACCTGCTCGAGGGCGGCAACACCGGCAAGATGGTCGTCCGCCTGCGCTAACCGGAGGGCGGTCCGCCCGCACTGAGCGGCGGACGGCCTAGCGTGAAGGCATGATGAAGTCCTTCTACGCCGCCGCCACCTGGCTGACCCTGGGCCTGGCCGCCGGCGTCTTCTACCGCGAGTTCACCAAGCTGACCGGCAACCTCGGCGTGGAGACCGAGCTGAGCCTGATGCACACCCACATCCTGTCCCTGGGCATGATGCTCTTCCTGATCGTGCTGGCCCTGGACGCCGTGCTCACCCTCCACACCCGCCGGTCCTTCACGATCTTCTTCTGGGTCTACAACGCCGGCCTGACCGTCACGGTGGTCATGTTGCTGGTCCGCGGCCTGCTGACTCTGGACGGCAAGTCCCCGGCGGACACCTCCGCCGCGATCCCCGGCATGGCCGGCCTGGGCCACATCCTCATCACGATCGGCCTGATCGCCCTGTTCATGGCCGTGCGCGAGGGCATCGGCGAGCGCCAGGAGCGCCTCGCCGCCCGGCAGGCGCGGCTGCAGTCCACGCGCAAGGCGACCGCCTCAGGGGGCTGAGCCGACCGGCGCTCGGAGGGCTGAGCCGACCGGCGGAGGCGGCCGTCGTCAGGAGGCAGGTGGCGGAGGCGGCCGTCGTCGGGAGGCAGGTGGCGAAGTCTCGGACGGCCGTCGTCGGACGTCAGCCGGCCGGAGGTCAGGATGTTGCGCAGGACCCCTCGCTTACTGGTGAGGACACGCCCCCTCACCCCCGCAGCTCATTGCTCTTGACGGTGTGTCCTCACCACATGACCACAGCGCGGGATCCCTCAGCGCCGCCGCGGGCCCCGCCCCGGCAGCGGCCGGGCACGGAACGCCAGGACGGTCGCGGCGAGGAAGCAGGCGACCGCCGTCAGCACCAGGACCTGGCCGAGCGTGCGCGAGTCCGCGACGAGGTCCATGCTCATCACCCACACCATGAGCGCGAAGCCGAGCACCCCGGACAGGCCGGACCACCGCAGCCCCGGTCGGACCAGGCTGACGAGCGTGGCGGCTGCGGCGAGGACCGCGGCCACGGGGACCAGCAACGCTCCGACCCACAGGGAGCGGGGGCCGTTGGCGGCCGGCTGGGGAGGATCGGGAGGCGGTGCGGCGGTGCCGACGACCATGAAGGCCAGCGCACCGGCGAAGACCAGCAAGGCCGCCAGCCACACCCAGGCCACCGGCCGCGCAGGGCTGCGGAGCCTGGGGCCGACGGGGCCGGCGACCGACTCCCACGGCGGCCCCGGCTCAGGCTGCTGCTGACCGGTGCTCGACGGCCACTCATGCCCTGACATGACGCTCTCCTCTCGATACCCGTTCGCTCAGGCTACGCGTCGCTGGGGAGGCCCCGGCCCACCAGGCACCCCGGATACCCGGACGTCCCGGCCCACCCTGTGAGACACATTCGCCCCACATTCCGCGCAGCCTCCCGTCAGGAGTAGATTCACTGCCATGCAGACGCAGCAGCAGTGGTGGGCCGCCTGAGGGCGGCTCCCTTCTCCTGCGCACTGCACCGAAGCCGCCCGTCCCCTCGGGCGGCTTCTTCCGTATCCGGACCGGGGGGACCGCACTCGAAGGAGCACGACGATGACCGCCACCGACCCCCGCACCGCACACCGGCACCCGGAGCCGACCACCCTCGCCGAGGCCTGCGACCTCGTCCACACCCCGGACCTCGACGTCTCGGAGGACGGGATGTTCGGCACCTACGGCGGCGCGTTCCTGCCGCCGCAGCTCGAGGGCCCCATGCGCGAGGTCGCCGAGGCCTACCGGGAGGCCCGTGAGGACCCGGAGTTCTACGCCGAGTACACGCGCCTGCTGCGCGACTTCGTCGGCCGCCCGTCCCCGCTGACCCCGCTCGATCGCCTCTCGGCCGAGCTCGGCGGCGCGCGGATCGTGCTCAAGCGCGAGGACCTGAACCACACCGGCGCCCACAAGATCAACCACTGCGTGGGCGAGGCGCTGCTCGCCCGGCGCATGGGCAAGACGTCGCTCATCGCGGAGACCGGCGCCGGCCAGCACGGCGTCGCCCTGGCCACCGCCGCCGCGCTCGTGGGCCTGGACTGCGAGATCCACATGGGCGCCGTCGACATCGCCAAGCAGCACCCGAACGTGGTGCGCATGCGCCTGCTCGGCACCAAGGTCGTCTCCGTGGAGCGCGGGGGACGGTCCCTCAAGGAGGCCGTGGACTCGTCCTTCGAGGTCTATGCGGCCAACCCGGAGAAGTACCTCTTCGCGATCGGCTCCGTGGTGGGCCCGCACCCGTTCCCGACCGTCGTCCGCGACTTCCAGACCGTGGTCGGCCGCGAGTCCCGCCGCCAGTTCTCCGAGCGCTACGGCACGCTCCCGGACGCCGTGATCGCCTGCGTGGGCGGCGGCTCCAACGCCATGGGCGCGTTCACCGCCTACCTGGACGACGAAGACGTCCGACTGATCGGCGTCGAGCCCGGCGGCCGCTCCGACGCCACGGGCGAGCACGCCATGACGATGGGCCAGGGCGTCCCCGGCACGCTCCACGGCATGTCCACCCTGGTGCTGCAGGACGAGGACGGCACCCCGGACCCGGTCCACTCGATCGCCTCCGGCCTGGACTACCCGGGCGTCGGCCCGCAGCACGCCCGCTTCAAGGAGCTCGGCCGCGTGGAGTACGTGGCCGAGGACGACGCCGCCGTGCTCGACGCCTTCCAGCGCCTCTCCCGCACCGAGGGCATCGTGCCGGCGCTCGAGTCCGCGCACGCCGTGGCCCACGCCCTCCGCATCGCCCCGACCCTCGGTGAGGACCAGACGCTGCTGGTGAACCTCTCCGGACGCGGGGACAAGGACGTGGACTACGTGGCGGAGAAGCTCAGCATCACCGGGGACGCGGACGAGGTGGTGCGCTGAACCGTCCCGGGCACGCTGGCTAGGTGTACTCGGCCATCACGTTGATGACACTCGTTGAGCGGGAGTCTTGCCTCCAAGCGCGGTGTGGCCACGCTCAGTGTTGTACTCATGGAGCCACCGGGCAAGGGCGTCCGTGCGTTCAGTATTCGAGGCCCAGACCTGGCTGTAGGCCCATTCCTGCGCCAGCGTCCGGTTGTACCGCTCGACCTTGCCGTTCTGCCACGGGCAGTGCGGCCGGATGAACTTCTGCCGTGCACCCAAAGCTGAGACCGCTTCCTTGAACGCCTGCGAGTTCTTGTACGCCAAGGCGTTGTCCGTCATGACCCGTTCGATCCTGTCGATGCCGTGCTCAGCGAAGTACACCGCGGCCCGGGCCAGGAACCCGGCGCACGTGGGCCCGGTCTCATCCGGCAAGGCCTCGCTGTACGAGAGCCGGGAGCAATCGTCGACCATCGAGTGCACATAGTCGTACCCGATCTTGGGTCGACGTCCTTTGAGCGGAGCGGTAGCCGCCCTGCCATGCGCACGCCACCCGCCCCCGTCCGGGATCTTCCCGATCTTCTTCACGTCTACGTGCACCAACTGGCCAGGACGGTCTTTCTCATACCGGTGAGTGGTGGCCTTCGAAGAACGGATCACTTCCCCGGTCACCGGATCAAGACAGGCCAGGGCAGGCATCTGGTGACGGGCCAGGATCCGGTTCACCGTCCTGGCCGGGACCCCGACTCTGGTGCTGATCCAGTCCTGACCCCGCCGGTGCGTGCTGCGGGCCTGAAGGACTTGCTGTTCGGTCTGGGCGCTGGTTCTGCTCGGACAGTGGTGAGGCCTGCTGGAACGATCCTGCAGCCCGTGTTCGCCCTCGGTGCGGTAACGGGAGACCCACCGGTGCGCGCACTGACGCGAGATGCCCATCAAGGCCGCGGCGTGGGCCACGGGCATGCCCTCTTCCAGAACCCGGTGGACCAGTAGCGTCCTTCCATACAGGGTCAACCGGGCGTTAGCGTGGGACATGAGAACCTCCGTGGTGATTGGGATGCCGTTGACAAGCCCCACTTCACCCGGAGGTTCTCTTCATCGTCAACGGACTATCTGTCACCAACGTCATGGCCGAGTACAGCTAGGCTCGCTGCATGACCGAGACCTCCGTCCCCGCCGTCTTCGCCCGCGGCGGCACGTCCAAGGGCCTGTTCTTCCGCGCCGAGGACCTGCCCGAGGACCGTGCCGCCCGCGACCGGATCTTCCTGTCCGCCCTGGGCAGCCCGGACCCGCACGACCGCCAGCTCGACGGCATGGGCGGCGGCCTGTCCTCCCTGTCCAAGGCGGCCGTCCTCGGCCCGCCCACGCACCCGGACGCGGACGTGGACTACACGTTCGCCCAGGTCAGCGTGGACTCCCCGGTGGTGGACCACGGCCTGAACTGCGGGAACATGGCCGCCGCCGTCGCGCCCGTCGCCCTGGAGCTGGGCCTGCTCCCCCTTCCCGACGACGGCCCGCTCACCGTCCGCATCCACGCCACCAACACCGGTCAGCTGATCGAGGCCGAGCTGCAGGTCGCCTCCGGCAGGGCCGTCACCTCCGGTGACCTCGCCCTCGACGGGGTCGCCGGCACGGGTGCGCCCCTCCGGCTCGCCTTCCTCGAGCCCGGCGGCGCGATGACCGGCCGGCTCCTGCCCACCGGCAGCCCGACGGACGTGCTGGACGTCGACGGCGTCGGCCAGGTCGAGGTGTCCCTCGTGGACGCCGCGAATCCCGTGGTGTTCGTGGCCGCGGAGTCGCTGCGGACGGCCGGCACGGGGCTGAAGGACGAGGCGCTGGATGGCAGAGAGCTGGATGCCACGGCGTTGAATGACAGGGCGCCGAATGACAGGACACTGACCGGGGCGGAGACCCCGGAGCAGCTCGAGGCGATCGACGGCCTGGAGCCGATGCTGGAGCGGATCCGCCGGGCCGGTGCGGTGGCCATGGGCATGGCCGAGACTGCCGAGGCGGTGGGACTGGCGAACCCGAAGGTCGCCGTCGTCTCCCCCGCCCAGGACGCGGTGGGCCTCAGCGGAGAGACCCTGCCCGCCGCGGGGCAGGACATCACCGTGCGGATGGTCTCCATGGGCCGCATCCACCGCGCCGTCACCAGCACCGGGGCGCTCTGCCTGGCCGCCGCCGCGGCCGTCCCCGGCACGCTGCCCCACCGCATGCGCAGCGTCTCCGACACACTGTCCGACCGCACGCGCGGCGTCTCCTGCGGCGCGGAGGGCGAAACGGCCGTCGCAACGGCAGGCGAAGCGCCCGGCGAGACGGCCGGCGGAGGCGAGGGAGCCGTCGTCGGGAAGAAGGACGCAGAGAAGGCGGCGGTGTTGCGCATCGGCCACCCCTCCGGCGTCACCCCCGTGACAGCCGAGGTGGAACAGCGGGAGGACGGCACCTGTCATGCCCGCGGGGTGTCCCTGTTCCGCACCGCCCGGATCCTGATGCGCGGCGAGGTCCGCGTGCGCACCTGACCGGGCCCGGACACACGGACGGGGCGGCCCCGCATCCGCCGTGGATGCCGGGACCGCCCCGTCTCGCCCTGGGGTGGTGCCGCTGTGTGGAGGATCAGCCGCGGTGCGGGTCGTCCTCCGGGCGGAGCATGTCCAGCCCCAGGCCGGGACCACCGAGCAGGCGCAGGCGGCCGTCGTCCACCATGCCGCCGGCCGGCAGCGCGGAGGCGAACCAGGCCGGCGGGTCCAGGTCCACCATGGTGATGGACGGGCTGGCGAACGCCAGGTGGGCGGCGGCGGTGATGCCGATCTTCGGCTCCATCATGGCGCCCACCATGCAGGTGACGCCTGCGTCCTGCGCCAGCTGCGCGATCTTCAGCCCCTCGCCGAGGGACCCGGTCTTGGCGAGCTTGATGTTCAGCATGTCCGCGGCCTCGGCGGCCAGGACTCGCTGCGCGTCCGCGGCGGTCCACACGGACTCGTCCGCCATGATCGGGAACGGCGACTCGCGGCGCACCAGGGCCATGCCCTGAAGGTCCGCCTTCGCCACCGGCTGCTCCACGACCTCGATCGGCAACCCCTCGTCGTGCATGGTCTGGAGCATGGTGACGGCACCCTCCGGGGACCACCCCTGGTTGGCGTCGATGCGCAGCTTCACCCCGGGCTCGGCGGCCACCACGGCATGCAGCCGCTCCACGTCCTCGGCGGTGTCCCCGCCGAGCTTGACCTTCAGGATCCGGTAGCCGTCCGCCACCGCCTCACGGGCGTGGCGGGCCATGGTCTCCGGGTCCTCGAGGGACACGGTCATGTCCGAGTCGAAGGCGGCCTCCGGGTCGAAGGAGCCGCCGAGCAGCTCCACCACCGGACGGCCCTCGGCCTTGCCGATCGCGTCCCAGATCGCCACGTCCAGGGCCCCGCGGGCCGAGGACGCGCCGTCCACGGCACGCCGGGCGAGCTGCGCGAACTCGTCCGGCGTGCCGGTGACGCCCTCGACGGCCGCACGCAGCGGGCCCTCGAGGTTCGCGACGACGGACTCCGCACTCTCGCCGGTGACCGCCACGGTCTCCGCGGCGGTGCCCTGGCCGACCGTGCCGTCCGCGAGGTGGACCTCGCAGACCGCATAGGCCACGGCCTCGGTGCGGCGCTGCGCCGTCACGAACGGGCGCAGCAGCGGGCAGGCATGCAGCCGAGCGGAGACCCGGACGATGCGGTGGGAGTCCGTCGTCGCGTCCATGTCACATGCCCGCCATGATGGTGGCGCCGACCAGGCCGATCCAGGTGCCCAGGATCGAGCCGAGCAGTGCGAAGAGCACACCGACCGGGACCAGGTGACGGGAGAACGTGCCGGCGACCACGGGGGCCGAGGCCATGCCGCCCACGTTCGCCACGGAGGCGACGACCACGGAGAACAGGTCGGTCTTGGTGAGCTTCGCGTAGATCAGCATGAGCACGGCGTGGATCAGCAGGACCACGGCGCCGGCCAGCAGGAACCAGCCGCCCTCGGCGATCGCGGCGAAGTCGGAGCCCGAGGCGAGCTGGCCGATCACCATGAACAGCATCAGGGTGCCGACCTCATGCGAGCCGGCGATCTTGCCCAGCCTGGTCTGGGCGATGATCAGGCCCAGCACCGAGACGATGATGATGGTCCACGAGGTCGCGTTCACGGCGTCGGCGATGGAGGGGATGGCCTCCTCGAGCCAGGAGCCCAGGCGCAGGGCGACCGCGGAGACCAGGAGGCTGCCGAAGGTCAGACCCGCCAGGTTGGTGAGGTTGATGGCGCCCTTCTCCACCTGGGCGTTCTGGATGTGCCGGTCCAGGTAGGCGGTGTCCGCCTTGGTGAAGCGGTTGAACGCGCCGGAGAACACCACGGCGGAGAACATCAGCATCAGCCAGACCGAGTACATGACGGTGTCCGTGATCAGCGCGATGCCGAACGCGGACTCCGGCACGCCGACCATCCCCTGCACGGCGGCCATGTTCGCCGAGCCGCCGGTCCAGGAGCCCAGCAGGGCGCCGAGCGCCTTGTCCGAGCCCTCCGGCAGCAGCGGCTGGAAGATCAGGAAGGACAGGATGAACGCCGCGAAGATGGACACCGCGGTGACGAAGAAGGTGATCAGCAGCTTCGGGCCGAGCTGGATGATCTTCTTGATGTCGCACTGCAGCAGGAACAGGAAGACCATCGCCGGCAGCAGGAAGACGCGCAGCTCCTTGAGCGCGTCGCGCGCCTCGTTGTCCGCTTCGCCGAACACGCCGAGCGTGTTGAGCAGGGTGATGGTCAGGTACATCAGGACCATGGCCGGGACGTACTTGAAGAACTTCCAGCCGGTGGTCTTCTCGAGGACGATCAGCAGTCCGGCGACGCCGGCGACCACACCGATCATGAGCAGCCCGTCGGTGATCACGGGGGCCTCCTAGGTGACAGCCGCACGGTCCGGCCGCCCTTCCTGCTCGGAAGGCGCCGGACGTCCGTGCGGACGGGATACGAGTGGTGGCCACGCCCTCCCCGCCCGCACGCAGCGGGCCGGGGGCGGTGCTCACGGCCCGGGCCTGTGCAGGACCCGCGGCCCCGGACCGGCCGGGCGGAGAAACGTGACGCCGAACACTGTATACGCATGCCGGCCGGACGCGGACCGCGCACGGCTCAGCCCCGAGGCGTGTCAGCAGGTCTAGGCTCGGCCCATGGCACAGATCGAGCAGGTGCAGGCCGAGGTGGACCGGCGCTGGTCCGGCATGGACATGCCGTCCTGGCCGGACCCGCACCCCGGCGCACGGGAGCCTGCGCCCGAGCGGTACTCGCAGGTGACGGACCCTGAGCGCTACGGGATCGTCCACGCGCGCGCCCGCCTCTGGGCGCAGGTGCTGGTGGAGCACGGGGCCCGGGCCCAGCAGCTCACGCCCCGGCCGGTCCCCGACTGGCCCGAGGGCCCGCCTGCCCCGGTGGACCGCCTGATGCGCGTCGATCCCCCGTCGGGCGCCGCCGGCGCCCTCCCCCTGTACCTCTGCGAGACGGACGGGTCCGAGGCGGAGGCGAGTTCCGGCGTCGGGAATCAGCAGGAGGACGACGACGGCCGCTCACCGGACACTGCCGTCCCGCCGTCCCTGCGGATCGCCTGGGGGACGACGGACGTGGTGCTTGACGTGCAGCCGGACTGCGGGTGCGATGCCTGCGACAGCGGCTCCGCCGACCTGCTGGAGGCCGTGGACGACACCGTCCGAAGCGCGCTGGTGGACACCGTGCGGCTGGTCGGCCTCAGGCGCGGGCCGGGGCGGAGCGCGCAGCGGCAGTGGTCGCTGACCTGGCACGCGGACGGCAACGCCCAGGGGTCCGGGACGTTTCCGGGCGGACGCGGCCTGCGCCGGCACCAGCGGGACCGGGACGCCTGGCGGCGGATGAACGCGGCGTGCGAGCGGATCGCCCGCGGCGAGGAGCCCGACCTGCCGCGCGGCACGCAGGTGACGGTCGGACGGGCCTGGTTCCCTCAGGCGTGACCCCGGCGGCCCGGTCGGGCGGGACGGCGGCTCAGAGCCCGCCGTGCACCCAGACCCCGCCGACGGCGGTGGCGACGACCTCGATGTCCCCGATCTGCTCGGCCGGCACCTCCAGGGGGCTGGCGCCGAGCAGCACGAAGTCGGCGAGCTGGCCGGGGCGGATCTGGCCCTTGCGGCCGCCCCAGCCGGTGGCCACGGCCGAGCCCACGGTGTAGGCGTGCAGGGCCTCGGCGGCGGTGATGCGGTCGGCCGGGGAGAACTCACGGCCTGCGAAGGACCGGCGGAGCACGAAGTCCTGCATCACGCGCAGCGGGGCACCGTGGGTGACGGGGCGGTCGGAGGAGCCGGGCAGGACCATGCCGGCGTCCAGCAGGCGCTTGGCCGGGTAGGACAGCCTCGCCCGCTCCGCGCCGAGTCGCTCCTCCTCGCCCTCGCCGAATGCGGCGATGAAGTTCGGCTGGGTGGCCAGCACGATCCCCAGCCGGGCCATGTCCCGGATCTGGTCGTCCCGGACCACGCCGCCGTGCTCGATCCGGTGCGGTATGCGGGGACGGCCGTAGGACAGCTGCGCCTCCTCGATCGTCTCGATCGCGAAGTCCACGGCGGCGTCCCCCAGGGCGTGCAGCGCCAGGGACCAGCCGGCCGCGGCGGCCGCCAGTGTGGAAGCCCGCATGTGCGCGGCGTCCTGCTGCAGGTAGCCGTACACGTGGTGGCAGTGCTCGTACTCCTGCGTCATGGCGGCGGTGCGGCTCATGATCGAGCCGTCCGCGAAGACCTTCGCCGGGCCGACCTGCAGCCACTCGTCGCCCAGGCCCGTGCGCAGGCCGGCGTCCAGGGTGACGCGTTCGCCGTCGTCGGCATGGCCGGCCACCGGGTGCAGGGCGTCCAGCGTGACCATGGCCTGGAAGCGGGTCTTGAGCATGCCGGCGTCCCTGGCCCGCTGGTAGGCCCCGAACTCCAGGGGGCTGTGGCCGATCCAGCCGCCGGCCACACCGGCGTCCGTGACGGAGGTGAGCCCGTCGGCCGCATACGCCGCGGACGCCCGTTCGAGCGCGTCGGCGATCGACGTGTCCGATTCCGGCTGGAGCAGCCGGTTCACGGAGGACATGGCGGTCTCCTTGAGCACGCCGGTGGGCCGTCCGCCCGCGTCCGTGACGATCTCGCCGCCCTCGGGCTGCCGATGGATCCCCTCGGGGATGCCGGCCATGAACAGCACGGCGGAGTTGACGGTGTAGGCGTGGCCGTGGCTGTGGCGCAGCAGCACCGGACGACCCTTCGCCGCCGCGTCCAGGCCGTCGCGCTCCGGCTCGGGACCGGTCAGCTCGTCCGGGTTGTAGCCGGTGCACACCACCCACAGGCCCGGATCCAGCTGCGCGGCCCGCTCCTCGATGGCCGCGTAGACGGCGTCCGCGCTCTGAAGGCCCTCGAGGTCCAGCTCCAGCAGGGACTGGCCGAACCAGACGGAGTGTGCGTGGGCGTCGTTGAACCCGGGGGTGATGACCTGTCCGCCCGCGTCCACGCGGACCGCCGCGTCCAGGCCCTCGATGCGCTCGTCCACGCCCACGAACACGCCGTTCCACACGCCGAGCCTCGTGGCGGTGGGGCGGTGGAAGTCGCCGGTGATGATCCGGGCGTTCTCCACGATCAGGTCCAGCTGCATGCCTCGGCGGTCCCTTCCGTGTCCGTGCTGTCGGGTGAGCCACCAGTGTCCCCCATGCGTGCGCGCCACGCCTCCCGGCCCGCGTCGGCCGCTTCCCGACGACGGCCGCGCACCGCAGCCTGGGACGTCGCCCTGGCGGCGCCCCCGTACGCTCGAGCCATGACCTCTCCGCGGATCCTGCCCGCCGACCATCCCGACGTCCCCGCCCTCACCGCCGCCGGCTGGAGGGTCGTGCAGGAGTCCTGGGCCGCGCAGGCCGAGGCCACGGACGAGGCGCGCCGACGCTGGGAGGAGGCGGCCGCCGTCGTGAAGGAGTTGGGCGCGTTCCGCCCGCTCACCGTGGACGACGTCCCCGCGGCCCTCGCCCTGGACGCCGCCACCGCCGGCGACTACCCGGGCGGGCCGGCCACCGCGCATGCCCCCATGACAGCCGAGTCGGCCCGGCCGACCGATGTCCGCCACGCGTTCGGACTCTTCGCCGCGGACGGGGCGCTGACGGCTCTGACGTACCTGGACGTCGAGGGACCGGTGGCGGAGGTCGACTTCACCGTGGTCCGTGCGGACCTGCGCGGGCACGGGCTCGGCACGGCCCTCAAGGCCGCCTCGATGCTCGCCCTCGCCTTCCCCGCGTCCCCCGACGCCGGCCCCTCGCCTGCCGTGACCGTCTTCCGCACCGGAGGGGCAGCCGAGAACGCCGCGATCCTGCGCACCGTCGAGCGGCTCGGGTTCGTGGTGGACGAGCGGTGGCTGACGCTGGCGGCGCCCATCGGGGACCCGGGCTGAGGGCCGGACCGCCCTCCCCCTCAGCCCTGGAGCGCCGGGTGCAGGTCCTTCATGCGGAACCTGCGGCGTCGGTGGACCACCAGCATGTCCAGGGCCAGGGCGGCGGCCCCGATCACCAGCAGCACGGTCCACGCCGTCCAGAAGTGTTGCTCGGATCCGCCGGAGATCGCGACCCGGAACGCCTCGATCGAGTAGGTCATGGGCATGAACGGGTGCAGCGCCTGGAAGAAGCCCGGCAGGACCGCGGGCGGATAGGTTCCGCCGGTGGAGGCCAGCTGCAGGACCAGCAGGACCAGCAACACCGCGGAACCGGGCGTGCCCAGCGCGTTCTGGATCAGATGCGCGATGAGGGAGAACGTCGCGGCCACCAGAAGCGTGAGCGCCACCGCCCGCACGGGATGCACCGGCTCCAGGCCCAGGGGCATCGTGGCACCCAGCATCACCAGGCTGCCGACCATCGCCACCAGGCCCACCGGCAGCCACGCCGCGAGCGTCAGGGCCAGCGGGTTCCGGCGTCCGGCCAGCAGCCGGGCGCTCACCGGACGCATGATGTTGAAGGCGGCGATGCCGAACACCCACAGGGCGATGGAGAAGAACATCGGCGCCATGCCGCGGCCGTACACCTCGGCGGAGTGCTCCACATCCATGTTCGCCTTGACCGGACGGGACATCACGAGCGCCGCCTCGTCCCGCTCGCTCTCGGTCAGCGCAGGGATCTGCTCGACGCCGTCCTTGAGCTCTGTGGCCAGCTGACCGGCACCGTCCTCGAGCTCGTTCAGCCCCGAACGCAGTGACGCGGAGCCGTCCTTGAGCTCGCCGATGCCGCTGTCCAGCTCGACGGCTCCGGACTGCAGCTGCGTGGCGCCGTCCTCCAGCTGATGGGCGCCGTCGGCCAACGAGGCGTTGCCCTCGACGAGTTCGTCCGCACCGTCCTTGAGCTCGCCGAGCCCACTCTGCAGCGACCCGGCACCGTCCTGGAGGGCTCCCAGGCCCTGGTCGAGCTCGGTGGCACCCGCGCCGAGCTGCTCGAGGCCGTCCGCGAACCGTCCGGCCCCGTCCGCCAAGGTATCGGCGCCGGTCTTGGCCTCTCCGATGCCGCCCTGCAGGGTCTGTGCACCGTCGGCCACGGCGTGGGCGCCGTTGTTGAGGTCCGTGAGGTCCTTCTTGGCCTGCGCGGCCGCGTTCTCGCCGACGAGGGTCTGCACGCGCTCGTCGGCGGCCGCGGACAGGCCCGCCACCTCCTGCACCCTGTCATTGACCTCGGTGACACGCTCGTCTGCGCCCACGAGCGCCTTCTGCAGCGCGGCGTACTGCTCCGACTCCGCGAGGTCGGGGTCCTCCTCGCCGAGCTCGGCCAGGGCGGCCTGGGCCTCGGCGATGCGCGCCGACGCGCCCTCCTCGCCCTTCCCGGCGGCCGCGCCCACGCGCTGCACGCCCTCGTCCACGGCCGCGACGTCAGCGGCTACGGCGTCCTGGCGCTCGATCACGGTGTCCAGGCGGGGCACCACGGTGTCATGGAGCTTCTGGGTGCCGTCGGCCACCTGGGAGGCGCCGTCGGCGAGCTCGGCCGAACCGGCCTGCAGCTCGCCCAGGCCGTCGGAGAGGTCCTGGGCTCCCGACCGCAGGGTGGGGGCCTTCTCGGCGAGCTCACCGGCACCGGAGGCCAGCTTCTGGGAGCCGTCTCGAGCCTCGCCCAGACCGGAGCTCAGCTGCGTGGCACCGTCCTGGGCCTGGGAGACCCCGTCGGAGAGCTGGACCGCGCCGGCGGAGGCCTGATCGGCACCGTCGGCGAGCTCTCCGGCACCCGAGGCCAGCTCTCCGGCGCCCGAGACCAGCTGGGACGAGCCGTCCTTGGCCTCGGCGAGGCCTTCATCGAGCTGTGCGGAACCCTGCCGCGCCGAGGTGGCGCCCTCCTTCAGCTGCGCAGCTCCATCGGCGGCCTCGGACATGCCGCCGCGCAGCTCTCTCAGGTTGTCGAACACGGCTTCGAAGTACGCCTCGATCGCGGACCGGTTCACCGCCGCCTCCACCTTCGCCTCACTCGACGCGGTGACGGAGCCGATCACGAAGCCGTTCGCATCGTCACGGCGCAGGGTGATCTCGGCCTGCTGTGGCGTCTCGCCCCCGTCGGGGCTGATGAGGTTACTGCTGAGGTCGGAGGGGATCTCGAGGATGAGGTAGTAGCGCCCGTCGCGCAGGCCCTCCTCGGCCTCCTCACGGGTGGTCTCATGCCAGTCGAAGTCGTTGTCCTCCACCAGCCTCTCCGTCATGTCCGCGCCTGTGGTGAGGGTGGTATCTCCGTGCTTGACCGGCTTGTCCTCGTTCACGATGGCCACCGGAAGACGGTCCAGCTTCCCGTAGGGGTCCCAGTTCGCGGACAGGTAGAGGGCGCCGTAGAGCGCGGGCACGAGGACGACGAAGATCAGGGCGAGCAGCGGAAGGCCGCGGCGGAATCGACGGAGCTCGTAGCGGAACAGCATCAGTTCTCCCGGAAAGAGTGCAGGGTGAGGATCACGGCGTCGCGCGGGGTGGGCGCGGAGCCCACGGCACTCACGGCGAACGAGTGCCCGTGGTCCTTGAGGATGTCCATGGCGGAATAGAGGTGGGTCAGCTCGTCCACGGTCAGGGACGCGTCCACGTCGTCGAAGGTGACGAGCCGGGACGGGCGCAGACAGGCCAGGAGCGCGGCGATCAGCGCCCGGGTCAGCGCAGAGAGCTCCCCCACCTCCGCATCAGAGTCCACTCCCAGGCCGACGGCCTCGGCGAGGAGGGCGAAACGCTCCCTGCCTGCCCGGCGCCGGACGCCGTCCAGGAGGCAGCGCTCGTCCACCGCCTCGCGCACGGTGAGTGCCGGCTCGAGCTCCACCAGGTCCGTGACACGGGCGACGGCGGTGAGGGAGCGCAGCGCGTGGGGATGCCGAGACGCGTCGATCTCCGGCCGGTAGGCCCGTGCGGCGGGACGCTCCGCGCTGTCCAGCGCGACGTCCACGGGACCTCCGGTGAGGACGAGGTCCCCGCTCACGCCGTCGAGTCGGCCGGTCAGGGCCAGCAGCAGGGCCGAGCGGCCGGTGCCCTGTGAGCCGAGCACGGCCAGATGGGTCTGCGGCGGCAGCACCAGGTCCACCGGGCCGAAGACGGGCCCCCGGACGGTGCGCAGGGTCAGCCCCTGGGCCACCAGGGTGGACAGGGGCAGATCGTCTCGAGAGAAGTCGGAGGGCGGGAAGCCGGCGGCTGTCTCGGTGTCAGTGTGCATGGGGGACGAGATCCTCTTTGCCAGGTCGAGGCAGATTCAATACCATCGGCATTCAGTACCAACGGTATTCAATACCATCGGAATCGAAAGGCTAGCATGGCCACCCGACCCCGCCGTGAAGACGTCCGCACGGCCATCCTGGAGCACGCCGCGCGATCGTTCGAACAGGACGGCTACGCCCGGTCCTCCCTCGCCCGCATCGCCGCGCAGGCCGGATACACCAAGGGGGCCGTGTACTCCAGCTTCGAGGGGAAGCCGGACCTGTTCGCCTCGGCCTGCGCCTCCCAGTTCGAGAATGTCACGGTGGAGGCCATGGCGGGAATGGCGGACGCCCTGGACGACCCCGGCATGCCTCGTGACGCGCTGGTGGAGCGCATGGCGGACGCCCTGACGGACATCGTGCTGACGACCTCCGGAGCCTGGGCCTCGCTCCTCCACGAGTTCCAGGCGGCGGGTCTGCGGGAACCCACCGTGGGCGCCGCCTACCGGGACCTGACCACCCGGCGCCGTGACTTCCTCGCCGACCTGATCCGCAGGCACCGCGCACTCGAGAACGTCCCCGCCGCCCAGATCACGCACTCGGCGGGCCTGCTGCTGATGCTCATGCACACCCTGACGGTCGAGCGCCGCCTGGCACCGGACACCCTGCAGGCGGAGGATGTGCGGCGCACCCTGGCCGCGGCCGTGCACTCCCTACTTCCCTGACCGGGCCGGCAGGACCGCCAGAGGCAGGGCCGCCAGGCACAGGACCGGACCACGCGAGACGTCCCCGCGGCCGGCCCGGGCCTGCCCTGCCTGCTCACTCGCCCGCGTCGAACCGCGCCTTCGCCTCGGCGATCAGCCCCGGTTCGGCCAGCAGCTCCAAGGCGGTCGCGGCGAGCACGAGGGCACCGTCCACCGTGGCGGCGTCCGCCTTCTCCCCCACCGCGGCGGCGGTGAACTCCCGGGTGTGGTTGGCGATCCCGTGCTCCAGTTCGAGCATCGGGTGCATGGACGGCACCAGGTGGGACACGTTGCCCATGTCCGTGGAGGCGCCGAAGCTCGCATCCGTGGCCTCCGCACGCCCGACCGCCGCGAACACCTGACCGGCCAGCTCCGCCAGCACCGGGTTGTTCCGCATGTTCTCGTACGCCGGCGTCGGCGAGGTGATCTCCACCGTGCAGCCGGTGGCGATCGCCGCACCCTCGAAGCAGGCCCGCACCTTCGGCACGAGCGTGTCCATCAGGTAGTCCTTCTCCAGCGAGCGCACGAACACCCGGACCCCCGCGGACTCCGGGATGATGTTCGGCGCCTGCCCACCGTCGGTGACGATCGCGTGCACGCGCGCCCCGTCCTTGAGCTGCTGCCGCAGCAGGCCGATGGCCGTCAGGGACAGGGTGGCCGCGTCCAGCGCGTTGACGCCGTCGTGCGGGGTCGCCGCCGCATGGGAGGCGCGGCCGGCGAACGACACGTCCATGGCCACGCGGCCCATCGCGGCGAAGCCGGTCTCGTTGTACCCGGAGGGGTGGACCATCATCGCCACGTCCACGCCGTCCAGGACACCGGCCTCGATCATCGGCACCTTGCCGGCGGCCCCCTCCTCGGCCGGCGAGCCGACCACCACGAGGTGGGCGGCCGTCGTCGGGAAGCCCTGCGCACCGCCGGAGGCGAGCGCGTCACGGGTGAGCAGCGCCCCGCCGAGCCCGGCGGCGGCGATGATGTTGTGGCCGCAGGCGTGGCCGATCCCCTCGAGGGCGTCGTACTCGCAGAAGAAGGCGAGGGTCGGGGCGTCGTCCCCGGCGCCCTCGGTAGACCAGCGCGCCACGAAGGCCGTCTCCAGGTCCGCGTAGCCGCGCTCGACGGCGAAGCCCTCCCTCTCCAGCTCATCGGCCAGCAGGGCGGAGGCGCGCCTCTCCTCCCAGCGGATCTCCGGATGGGCGTGGATGTCCTCGGCGATCTCCACCAGCCGGCCCCGGCGCGCGGGGACGAGCTCGGTGTTCAGCGTCTCGACGGTCTTGGCGATGCCCATGTCAGGTCCTCTCTGTGGGGTCGTCTCACTCGGTCTCGAGCATGATGCCCGCGCCCGGGCCGAGCGGCAGGTCCAGCGCGTAGAAGCCGAACAGGATCAGCAGCCAGGCGAGCCAGAACGGCACCACGAAGGGAATCATGCGGGCCATGGTCGTGCCCAGTCCGGCGTTCGGCTCATACTTCCGCAGCATCGCCAGGAGCACCACCATGTACGGGTTCAGCGGGGTCATCACCTGGGTGGCGGAGTCGCCCACACGGAACGCGGCCTGCACGAAGGCGGGCTCGAAGCCGAGGATGCCGAGCATCGGGACGAACACGGCGGCCATGAGCGTCCACATGGAGGAGCCGGAGATGATGAACAGGTTCAGCAGGGAGCAGAGCAGCACGAAGCCGATGATCAGCGGGAAGCCGGCGAGGCCCACGCCCTGCACGAACTCCGCACCGGTGACGGCGATCCAGGAGCCGATGCCGGACCAGTTGAACAGGGCGATGAACTGGCCCAGGATGAACGCCAGCACGAGGAAGCTGGTCATGTCCTTGAGCGCCTCGCCCATCATCACGGGCACGTCCTTGAAGCCGCGGACGGTGCCGGCCTTGCGGCCGTAGACGTAGCCGGAGACCGAGAAGAACACGAAGATGATGAAGACGATCGAGTCCAGCAGCGGGGACTTCGGCAGGAAGCCGCCCTCCTCGTTCCGCCACGGGGACTCGGGCATCAGCGCGAACAGGGTCACGGCGACCGCGATGAGGAGCACCGTGATGGTGGCCCAGCCCAGCGCCTTCTTCTCGAGCGAGGTGACCTCGCCCTCGACCTTGTTGTTGCGGGCCTCGGCCACGGCCTGCTCGTCGCCGACGATCCGCATCTCACGGGTGACCGTGGACAGCTGCTCGGTCTGGGCCTCGCCCTCCTCGGTGGGCACGCCCTCACGGGTCAGGCGCGGCTCCAGGATCTTGTCGATCACGAGGCCGGCGATCAGCGAGAGCACGATCGCGGAGACCACGTTGAAGAAGTAGTTGGAGAGCGGGTTCACCGTGTGCGCGGTCTGCTCGAGCATCGGCACGGTGGGGATCACCGCGTTGGTGATGCCCGCGAACAGGGCGTCCAGGGAGGTCGGGAAGATCGACGTGGAGTAGCCGGCGCCGGCGGCCGCGAAGCCGCCGAGCAGGCCTGCCACCGGGTGGCGCCCGGCGGCCTTGAAGGCCAGGGCGGCCAGCGGCGGGATCACCACGAACGCGGAGTCCGCCATGATCGAGCCGACCACGCCCACGAAGCCCACCGCGTACGGCAGCAGCCAGCGCGGGGCGGAGCCGATGGAGTAGCGGATGGCCGCGCCCAGGAACCCGGACTTCTCCGCGATGCCGATGGCCAGCAGGATCGTGGCCACGGTGACCAGCGGCGGGAAGCCGATGTAGTTCTGGCCGAGGTTGGAGGTGAACCAGGCGATGCCCTCGCCCGTGAACAGGCCCTTCACGGCCACCGGGTCCTCCGCGCCGGGGACGGTCACCGTCACGTTCGCGATCGCCATGGCCGAGGACACCACGGCCGTGATGAGGAACAGGATGGTGAAGAGCGCGAACGGCTCGGGGAGCTTGTTACCGACCCGCTCGACGCCGGTCAGGAACCGGTCCCCGAGGGAGCGCTTGGGGGTGGAGACTGCCTGGGCCATGGAGATCCCTTTCGGTGGGCTGAGCAGATCGAGGGGGTGACCTCGACCACAGCACTGTGGCGGTCCGGGGGCACCGCGCGCAAGACTTCCGTCACAGGACATCCATCATGCGGAAGCGATGCCTCCGTGCCGGCAGGCTCCGCTCAGCGCCGCGCCCGGCGCGTGCGGCCCGGCCCGGCGAGCGCGGCGGCCGCCACGGCGCCGAGGGTGCCGGCCACCGTGAGGGCGGTGACCCGGGCGCCGTCCGCGGGGGCGAGCGCGTCCACCGCGAGCGAGCCGATCAGGTTGCCGGAGACCAGGCCGAGGGTGGCGGTGAAGACGCCGACCCGGGGCACGAGGATCGCGCTGAACCCGATGAAGACGCAGCCCAGCGGGCCGCCGAGGTACAGCCACCACTGTGGGACGAGCCCGCCGTCCACACCGGTCAGGACCGCCTGGACCGCCAGGACCAGCCCGATCGCCCCGGCGCCGACGAGGAAGTTGATGAGCGTGGCCGGCAGCACCGACCCGTAGGCGGCCGCCTGCCGGGCGTTGAGGACCTGCTGTCCACTGGTGGCCACGCCGATCAGCAGCGGGATCGCGGCGAGCAGGAGCCAGCCGGGCCCGGCCTGTCCGGCCGCTCCCAGCCGGGGCCAGACCACCACGACGACGGCCGCCAGGGCCAGGAGCGCACCGGCGGCCCGGCGCGGGGTCAGCCGCCGCGCGCCGGCCGGACTCAGCCCGAGCCGGTCCACGAGGATGCCGCCGAGCAGCTGGCCGGTGACGAGGGCGACCGTGAACACGGCGACGCCGATGGTCCCGATCGACCCGGACTGCGCGAGCACCACGCACGAGCCGACCGCACCGGCGGCGAAGTACCAGGGGCGCACGGTCCGGGACCGCAGGGCCTCCGGGACGCGGGCCAGCGTCTGCCGGCCGCGGCGGGTGGCGAGCGTGACGGCGAAGATGACCAGGAGGCCTGCGGTGAAGGAGGCGAAGGACGCCAGCACCGGCTCCCCGGACTGCGCCGCGAACTGGGCGTTGAGCCGCCCCTGCACCGGCATGGTCGCCCCCGCGGCCACCGCCATGGCGAAGAACAGCACCAGGCGCGCGGCGGGGGTCGTGCTGGTCATGCCGGACAGCGTAGGACGGCACCGCCCGGCCCGTCAGGGGGCGTCCACGTATCCTGGACGGGCTCTGCCCCCCTGCCGCCCGGCCACCGTCCGAGGGGCGGCCGCCCCGTGCCGGGGACCGGCCGTCGTCGGGGAAGGAGCCCGACGCACCGAGAGGATCCGATGGCCCCCGCGACGACCACCGCCAACGGCGGGCCGCAGGAGCCGATCTTCACCCCCGCCTTCTGGACCCTGATGGCGTCCAACGCGTTCCTGCGGCTGTCCACGTTCATGCTGGTCACCCTCGTGCCGGTGTTCGCCGTGGCCGAGGGCATGGGCACCACGGTGGCGGGACTGACGACCACCGCGTTCATGGTGGCCGCGCTCGCGTTCCGCCCCAGCGCCGGGCGGCTGACGGACCAGCACGGCCGGTACGCGGTGCTGATGGTCGGCGCGGTGACCATGACGCTGGCGTCGCTGACGTTCGTGTTCGCCCTGCCGGCGTGGGCACTGCTGGCCGTGCGGTTCGTGCACGGGTTCGGCTTCAGCTTCTCCTCCACCGCCGCGGGCACCGTGGCCACCGACATCATCCCGGAGCGGCGCCTGTCCGAGGGCATCGGCTACCTGGGGCTCGAGCAGACGCTGACCATGGTGGTCGGGCCGGCGGCGGCCCTGGCGATCATGGACGCCGCCGGGTTCTCCTGGGCGTTCGGCGTGGCCTCCGCCTTCGCCCTGCTGCACGTGCTGCTGCGCCTGCCGCTGCGCCGCCGCCTCAAGGCGACGGACGCCGCCGCACGCCGGCGGCGGGCAGACCGGGCGCGGGCCGCCGTCATGGCCGCACATCCGGCGCACGGCGGGGAGGGTGCGGACGCGGTGGAGCGCACGGACGCCGGGCACGGCGCCACGCGCGGCGCCGGCTCCGAGGCCGGGCCTGGGGCTGGGGCTGGGACGGTCGAGCACCGGTGGTGGCACCGGATCGTGGACCGCGACGCGTGGAAGCCCTCCTCCCTGATGCTGCTGCTCATGGTGCCGGGGGCCGCCTGCAGCACCTTCCTGGCGATCCACGTGCTGGAGAAGGGGCTCGGCAATGCGGGCCTGTTCTTCGCGACCTCCGGCGTGGCCGTCGGAGCGGCGAGGCTGGTCGTGGGGCGTCTCGAGCGGAGGTTCGGCAACGGCTGGACGATCGGCGTGGGCACCGTGCTGGTCATCGCCGCCATGCTCTGTGTGGCATGGACGCCGAACGTCCTGGTGCTCGGCGTGGCCGGTGCCGTCTACGGCGCCGGCTGGGGCACCGTGCAGCCCTCCGTCAACGCGATGGCCGTGCTGTCCGCACCGAAGGAGCGCCGGGGCGCGGCGAACTCCACCTTCTTCATGGCCCTGGACACGGCCCAGGCGGCGAGCTCGGCCCTGCTGGGCCTCGCGGCCACCGCGTGGGGCGTGGGCTCCGTGTTCGGGATCGCCGCCGGCGTGGGCGCGGCGGCCCTGGCGCTGTTCCTGACGATGAAGGCGCGCGGCGTCCTGGCCTGAGGGCTCAGTCCCGGGCGCGGGCCAACTCCACGATCCCCCGCAGCAGGCTGCGGTTGCCGCTGCCGGCGAAGACGGTGGTGGCGGCTCCGGCGACCCCGCCCAGACGGCCGACGCCGCGCACGCCGCGGGTCAGGGTGAGGACGCTGCCGCCGTCCGCCGGTTCGATGAGCAGGTGCAGGTAGGCGCCGCGCTCGTCCAGGTCCCCCTGCTGGGTCTTGGCGCCGCCGGGCCAGAAGATCTGCCAGGCGATCTCGCGGGCGCCGCGGACCTGGGCGTACCGGACGCGGCGGTACTCGAAGTCCCGGCCCTTCACGGTGGCGCTCAGCAGCCCCGGGGCGACGAGGACGTCCTCCAGGTCCGGCATGAGCAGGGGCTTCATGGACTCCTCGCCCACGACGACGGCCCGCACCGCCTCCGGGGAGACCGGCACCCAGCGCCGGGCGCGGCGGGCGGTCTCGTCCAGGCCGTCCAGCAGGCCGGGGATCGGGGCGGCGGGGGCGTTGTCCTCGGCCTGGTCCTCGCCGATCGGCGGGAGCGCCGCGCGCAGGGCGGGCAGGTCCGCCCCGGCGGCGCGGAGGGCCGCGGCCGGGCGGCGGGAGGGGTGGTCCATGAGGTCGGCGAACATCCCGGCCGGGGTGCCGGCGGCCTTCTCCAGGAAGCGGGCGGCCTCCGGGTCGAGGCGGAAGGAGCGCTTCGGGTCCAGGCGGCCCGGCACGGTGACCGGCTCCCCGGCCGGCGGCGGGGTGATGCCGAGGGAGGCTAGGTCCGCGGCGTCGCGTCCACGGATGCCGGCGCGGAGGGAGTCGGCGGTGAAGCCCTGGGAGGCCAGGGCCCGCCCCACGGGCCCGCCGATCTGCGCGAAGGCCACGAGCAGGTCGTCCAGGGAGACGGCACCCCGGCCGGCGGCGTCGGCCTCGAGGTGGGCGGAGCCTGCGATGTCCTGCGCGGCCGCAAGGGTGCGGGCGATCGCGGCGGGCTTCGCGGCGAGGTGTTCGGTCAGGGTGCTGACGGCGTCGGTCAGGCGGGTCATCGGGTCTCCGTCCGTCGGGGGCGGCGCAGCTCGGTGCTGACGCGGCGGCTGAACTTCTTGTGGGCGGCCTGGCGGGTGACCCCGAGCGCGGCGGCGATCTCGGGCCAGCCGAGCCCGGCGGCGAGCGCCGCCTCGACCTGCTTGAGTTCGAGCTCGTCCGCGAGGCGGCGCAGGGCCGCCACCGCGCGCAGTCCGCGCTGCGGATCCTCCACATCGGCGGCGACGACGGCCAGGTCCGTGCCGCTGGGCTGTTCCGCCGACGTGGGGTCGGGTCGTCCGGGGGTGGCCATGCGTCAACCCTGGTTGACATGAGGACGGGCTGTCAACCTCGGTTGCTCAATGCGGCCCGACCATCTCGTGCGCCGAACCAGAAGGATCGGCCACTACAGGTGCCCGTGAAGCAGCCGAAGCTTCTGGCTCGGCGGGGCACCCCCGAGCCACGGATACGATCCCACACCGAGTCGCCGCCAGGTGGAAGACTGGACCCGTCACGCACCGCTCATCCGAAGGGGTTCCGATGTCCACCTCCATGTCCGGCCGCGCCCTGGCCGGTGCCGCCGCCGCACTGCTCGCCGCCGTCGGGATCGGACTCGGCCTCCACTCCGTGACCTCGGACCTGCAGGGCAACCCGGGCTCGGTGCGGGCCGCCGTCGGCGCCACGGAGGACACCTCCCCGAACTTCATCGAGCGCCGGGACCCGAAGGACCCGCTCGCCCTGGGCCGCGTGGACGCCCCCGTGGTGCTCGTGGCGTTCGGCGACTACCAGTGCGGCCACTGCGCCTCGTGGTCCACGGACACCATGACGGCGCTGCAGAAGCACGTGGAGGACGGCACCCTGCGCATCGAGTGGCGTGACCTCAACATCTTCGGGAAGGACTCCGCCCGCGCCGCTCGCGCCGCCTGGGCCGCAGGCCGGCAGGACCGCTTCCTGGACTACCACCACGCCCTGTTCGCGGACGGCCACGCGCGCTCTGCCGATCAGCTCAGCGAGGAGGCACTCGTGGACCTCGCCGACGAGCTCGGCCTGGACACCGAGCGGTTCTCCGCGGACATGGAATCTGCGGACGCGAAGGAGGCCATCGCCCAGAACCAGCAGCTCGGCTACGCCCTCGGCGCCTCCTCCACCCCCGCCTTCATGCTGGACCGCAAGCCGATGCTCGGCGACCAGCCGGCGGAAGTGTTCGAGCGGGGCATCCAGCGGGCCCTGGCCGAGCAGGAGTCCGAGGACTCGGCCGACGGCGACGGTGAGGACGCGCCCCGCGAGGGGACCACCTCAGACCCCACCGGCTCGACCATCTGAGGCCTGCGGCCCGGAACCCGGCGAACGCCACCCCCACCACACAGGAGGGCGGGCGCCCCGACGATCCCCATGGATCCTCGGGACGCCCGCCCTCGCCCTGCGTCGGCATGCGGCGCCTGCGCACCGCCGCCGGCGTGTCAGCCGTTGAGGCGATCGCCCGTCTCGGCGTGGAACAGGTGCACGCGCTCCATCTGCGGGGCCACGCGGATGCGGGCGCCCTTCTCCGGGGCGGTGTAGCCGACGGTGCGCAGGGTGATGATGCGCTCCTCGCCGTCGATGTCCGTGTGGCCGTAGACGTAGGCGTCGGCGCCGAGCTCCTCCACGGTGTCCACCTCGACCTCGAGGCCCGCGCCGTCGGTGATCTCGAGGTTCTCGGGGCGCACGCCGAGGTCCAGGCTCTCGCCCGCCTTCGCCAGCACGTCGCGCTCCACGGGCAGCACGGTGTTGCCCACGTGCAGGCCGTCGGCGGAGGTCTTCACGCGGAAGATGTTCATGGCCGGGGAGCCGATGAACCCGGCGACGAACACGTTCCTCGGCTTCTCGTAGAGGTTGCGCGGGGTGTCCACCTGCTGCAGCAGGCCGTCCTTGAGCACGGCGACGCGGTCGCCCATGGTCATGGCCTCGGTCTGGTCGTGGGTGACGTAGACGGTGGTGGTGCCGAGGCGGCGGGTGAGCTGGGCGATCTGGGCGCGGGTCTGCACGCGGAGCTTGGCGTCCAGGTTGGACAGCGGCTCGTCCATGAGGAAGACCTGCGGGTTGCGGACGATCGCGCGGCCCATGGCGACGCGCTGGCGCTGGCCGCCGGAGAGGGCCTTGGGCTTGCGGTCGAGGTACTGCTCGAGGTCGAGGAGCTTGGCGGCCTCCTCCACGCGCTGGCGGCGCTCAGCGGCGGGGACGCCGGCGATCTTGAGGGCAAAGCCCATGTTGTCCGCCACGGTCATGTGCGGGTAGAGCGCGTAGTTCTGGAACACCATCGCGATGTCGCGATCCTTGGGCTCCACGTCGGTGACGTCGCGGTCGCCGATGAACACGCGGCCCTTGGTGAGCGGCTCGAGGCCCGCGAGCATGCGCAGGGAGGTGGACTTGCCGCAGCCGGAGGGGCCGACGAGCACGAGGAACTCGCCGTCGGCGATCTCGAGGTCGAGCCCGTCCACGGAGGGGCGCGGGGCGTTGGGGTACTGGCAGGTGGCGGACTTGAACGTCACGGAGGCCATGGTGGGTGTCCTTTCACGGGCAGGCACGTGCCCGACGATCCGTAGTGAAAGAGGGGGGTGGTTCCGCTGTGCGCGTCGGCGTCAGCCGGCGGCGGAGATCCTTCCCGACGACGGCACGTCCGTCCTCGGGACGCCCGGCGGTGCCGCTGTGCTCGCCCGGGGTCGGACGGCGAGGTGCTGCAGGATCTGCCGGGGTGCGGGGTTGCCCTTGCGGGCCTCGACGATGAGCCGGACCGCGCGGCGGCCCTGCTCTCGCGGAGACTGGTCGACGGTGGAGATGCCCAGGCGGGCGCCATCGGGGTGGCCGTCGATGCCCATGACGGAGACGTCGCCGGGCACGGAGAGGCCGAGGGAGAGCGCGGCGGTGTAGGCGCCGATCGCCATCTCGTCCGAGATGCAGAGGATGGCGGTGGGGCGCGGGCCTGGCCGGGAGAGGAGCTCGCGGACGGTGTGGAAGGCGCCGCCGGTGGTGAAGTCGGCCTCCACCATCCACTCGTCCGGGACCTGCACGCCGACCGCGGCCATGGCCTGCAGGAAGCCGCGGGTGCGCTCGGTGGAGACCTGGAACTCGACGTCCTCGGGCACACGGCCGAGGTAGGCGACGTCCCGGTGGCCGAGGGCGGTGAGGTGCTCGGTGGCCAGGGTGGCTGCCCGGAAGTGGTCCACCTGGAGGGCGGTGAACCACTCGGGCAGCTGGGCGCGGGACTCCACGCGGCCGCCGAGAGCCACCACGGGCCGGCCCATGCGCTCCATGCCGGCGAGCTCGAAGGGGCTGAGCTTGAAGGAGATGGTCACCAGCCCGTCCAGGCGGCCGCGGCGGAGCAGGTCCGTGAAGATCGTGGAGCGGCGCTCGGCGGACAGGCCGGCGTCGTAGAGGGTGAGGTCCAGGCCGTGGGCCATGAGCTCCTGGGCGGCGCCCTCGAGGGCGGCGGAGAAGAACCAGCGGTCCACGGTGGGGACCACGAGCCCGATGCTGCGGGTGCGGCCGGAGGCCAGCGACGCGGCGGAGGCGTGGGCGACGTACCCGAGGGACTCGGCGGCGGCCAGGACCTTGACGCGCGTGGCGTCGGCGACCGGCCCGGAGCCGCTGAGGGCGCGCGAGGCGGTCGCAGTGGAGACGCCGGCCATGCGCGCGACGTCCTTGATGCCGGCCATGGTGGTCTCTGTTCTGCAGCGGGCGCCGCTGCTCATCGGCGTGATGGGGACGAGCGACATCCTAGGCGCACCGGATGCGATTGTGAAAGCGGTTCCACCGGCCGTTTCAGCGCCCGACATACCGCATCACCCCCGGAGCGGCCCGCGTTCATGCTGATTCCAGCGGATGTGTGGAATATCTCAGTGGAAGCGTTTACACCCAGTGACGCCGAGGTCCTCGTCCGACCGTACCCGCACTGTGCAGCAGGCCTGACGCGGACCCGGCGGACCACGGCTGCAACGGCGCAGCGGCCCCATGGCCGCCCACCCGGGCAGCAACCCCCACGAGGTCCCCCTGAACCCCGAAAGGCAGGCCATGGCCGCGAACAGCTCCCGCGACGTCTCCCGTCGCGCATTCACCCTCTCCATGTCGGGCGCGATCGCCGCGTTCGCCCTCACCGCCTGCGGCGGCTCCGGCTCGAACTCCGGCTCGTCGTCCTCCGCCACCGGCTCGGCCGGCGGCTCGTCCTCCTCCGAGGACCTGACCAAGGGCGGCGCCACCACCATCACCATGTGGGTGGACCAGAACCGCCAGAAGCCGCTCGAGGCCGTGGCGAAGAAGTTCAAGGAGGAGAAGGGCATCACCGTCAAGCTCGTCGTGAAGGACAACTCCTCCATGCGCGACGACTTCATCACCCAGGCCCCCACCGGCAAGGGCCCGGACGTGATCGTCGGCGCCCACGACTGGATCGGCGCCCTCGTGCAGAACGGCGTCGTGGAGCCGCTCGAGCTCGGCGACAAGTCCGGCGACTTCTCCGAGGCCGCCGTGGCCGCGGTGACCTACGACGGCAAGACCTGGGGCGTGCCCTACTCCGTCGAGAACATCGCCCTGCTGCGCAACACCGAGCTCGTGGACTCCACCCCGGAGAAGTTCGACGACATGGTCAAGAAGGGCCAGGAGGTCGTGGACTCCGGCAAGGCCAAGTACGGCTTCGTCGTGGGCCTGGACCCGGTGGCCGGCGACCCGTACCACCTGTACCCGTTCCAGACCTCCATGGGCGCTCCGGTGTTCGAGCAGAAGGAGGACGGCTCCTACGACGCCTCCCAGGTCGCCATGGGCGGCGAGAAGGGCGAGGCCTTCGCCAAGAAGCTCGCCGAGCACGGCCCGAAGGGCACCGGCGCCTTCAACCCGAACATGACCGGCGACATCGCCAAGGAGCAGTTCTTCAAGGGCCAGGCCGCCTACTTCCTGACCGGCCCGTGGAACGTCGAGGACGCCGAGAAGGCGGGCATCGACTTCGCCGTGGAGCCGATCCCGGCCATGGGCGACCAGGACGCGCAGCCGTTCATCGGCGTCAACGCCTTCTTCGTCTCCTCCGAGTCGAAGAACAAGCTCGCCGCCAACGAGTTCGTCATCAACTACCTGTCCTCCGAGCAGGCCCAGGACGCCCTCTACACCGAGGGCAAGCGCGCCCCGGCCCTCACCGCCTCCTTCGACAAGGCGGCGAAGGACGAAGTCGTGAAGGCCTTCGGCGAGATCGGCAAGAACGGCGTCCCGATGCCGGCCGACCCGGAGATGGGCGCGGTCTGGGAGTTCTGGGGCGGCACCGAGATGCGCGTCATCAAGGGCGAGGCCGACCCGGCCGCCGACTGGAAGAAGATGGTGTCCAACATCGAGGGCAAGATCAAGAAGTGATCTGAGCCGTCCGCACCGTGCGCCGTCCGGATCCGTCCGGGCGGCGCACGGTGCCACCGACGCAGCCCCGCGGCACAGCGGGGACCACCGCACCATGAGGCAGGCCTTCGGGCCGGATGAGGGACCATGAGCTCGTCTTCCACCGCGCCGGAGACCACCGGCGCGCAGGCCGGGGACACCGGCACCGCACCACGCCGCCGTCGCGGCCTCGGCGGAGAGCGCCGCGGGCCGGACGGCCTGCTCGGCACGCTGTCCAAGATCGTCCTCCTCGGACTGGTGGACGCGTTCGCCGTCTACGTGATGTTCCAGCTGGTCGCGATGGGCGACTGGCTGGTCTTCGGCGTCACGCTGGCCGTGACCGTCCTGATCAACTGGATCTACCTGCGCCGCGGCGGCCTGCCCGCCAAGTACCTGGCGCCGGGCGTCTTCTTCCTGGCGCTGTTCCAGGTGTTCGTGGTCGTGTACTCCTCCTACATCGCGTTCACCAACTACGGCGGCGGCCACATCTCGGACAAGGACCACGCGATCGCCGCGATCCAGCGCGAGGAGTCCACCCGCGTGGAGGGCTCTCCGACCTACCCGGTCACCGTCCTGGAGAAGGACGGCGAGCTGTACATGCTCACCGAGCGCAACGGCGAGGCCGTGGTCGGCAACGCGGAGCACCCGCTCGAGTCGGTCGACGCCGGGATGGAGGGCGACCGCCCGATCTCCGTGGACGGCTACCAGACCCTGCAGTTCGCGGACCTGCTCTCCCGCCAGGACGAGATGTCCTCCCTGAAGGTCCCGGTCTCTGACAACCCGGAGGACGGCACCCTGGAGACCAGCGACGGCTCGGTCGCCTACGCCTACATCCCCACCTACGACTACGACGAGGCCGCGGACACCTTCACGAACCGGGAGACCGGGGACGTGTTCCGGGACAACGGCCAGGGCAAGTACGCCAACGACTCCGGCGAGGAGCTGCGCAACGGCTGGCGCGTGTTCGTGGGCTTCGACAACTTCGCGAAGACCGTCACGGACCCGGACCTGCGCGACCCGCTGATCCGCGTCACCGTCTGGACCTTCGCGTTCGCCTTCCTGTCCGTGCTCACCACGTTCGTGCTGGGCCTGCTGCTGGCGATCACCTTCAACAAGGCGTCGCTGCGCGGCAAGAAGGTCTACCGCGTGATGATGATCCTGCCGTACGCGTTCCCGGCGTTCCTGTCCGGCCTCGTGTGGTCCGGCCTGCTGAACCCGGAGTTCGGCTTCGTCAACGCGACCCTCTTCGGCGGGGCGCACATCGAGTGGCTCACGGACCCGTGGCTCGCGAAGTTCTCGGTGCTCCTGGTGAACCTCTGGCTCGGCTTCCCGTACATGTTCCTGGTGACCACCGGCGCGCTGCAGTCCCTGCCGGAGGACGTGGACGAGGCCGCGAAGATGGACGGCGCCGGCGCCTGGCGCATCTTCCGCTCGATCAAGCTGCCGCTGCTGCTCGTCTCGGTGGCCCCGCTGCTGATCTCGTCCTTCGCGTTCAACTTCAACAACTTCAACATCATCTACATGCTGACCGGCGGCGGCCCGCAGTTCCCGGACGCGTCCGGCAACATCGGCGCCACGGACATCCTCATCACGGTGGTCTACAAGACGGCGTTCTCCGGCACGGGCATCGACTACGGCCTGGCCTCGGCGCTGTCGATCGTGATCTTCCTGATCGTGGCCACCATCTCGGCGATCAGCTTCAACCGCACCAAGGCCCTGGAGGAGATCGACTCGTGAGCACCGCATCGACCCCTCAGGGGACCCCGCGCCCGGGCGAGCCGACCGTGCCCGCCGGCCCGTCGTCGTCGGGAATGGCCGCGGCCCTGGCCGCGCAGGAGAAGGATCCGATCCGCTGGGAGGAGACGGACGGCCCCTCGGGCTCGCGCCGCTCCTTCGGCAAGTGGTTCAAGGAGAACGGCTGGCGCCACATCGTGGGCGTCCTGGCCTCCGCGTTCTCCCTGTTCCCGCTGCTCTACGTGCTCTCGGCGTCCTTCGACCCGACCGGCACCATGGCGTCCTCGAACAGCCTGTTCAGCTCGTTCTCCCTGCAGAACTACGTGGACCTGTTCAACGACGAGGCCCGCCCCTACGCCAAGTGGTTCATGAACACGATGATCATCGGCATCGTGACCTCGGTGTCCACCGTGTTCCTCGGCGCCCTGGCCGCCTACGCGTTCTCCCGCATGCGCTTCGCCGGCCGTCGCGTGGGCCTGCTGACGCTGCTGCTGGTGCAGATGTTCCCGCAGCTGCTGGCCGTGGTGGCGATCTTCCTGCTGCTGACCTACATCGGGGACATCGTCCCGGTGCTGGGCATCGGCTCCCAGCTCGGCCTGATCCTGGTGTACCTGGGCGGCGCGCTGGGCGTGAACACGTACCTGATGTACGGCTTCTTCAACACCATCCCGCAGTCCCTGGACGAGGCGGCGAAGCTGGACGGCGCCTCCCACGTGCAGATCTTCTTCCAGATCATCCTGCGCCTGGTGACCCCCATCCTCGCGGTGGTGGCGCTGCTGTCCTTCATCTCCACGGTGTCCGAGTTCGTGATCGCCTCCGTGGTGCTGACGGACCCGGGCACGCAGACCCTGGCCGTGGGCCTGTTCGGCTACGTGTCCGAGACCCGCTCGGAGAACTGGGGCGTGTTCGCCGCCGGCGCCGTGCTCGCGGCGCTCCCCGTGATGGCGCTGTTCCTGTTCCTGCAGAAGTACATCGTGTCCGGCCTGACCGCCGGCGGCGTGAAGGGCTGATCCCCCGGCCCCTCCGCGCACCCATCCCGCACCTCTCACGACGGCGAGCGGGCAGGCGATCCCCTGAGGACCGCCTGCCCGCTCGCTGCGTTCCGGGGCTGTTCGAGGGGGGTGTTCGGGGTGCCGGGGTCCGGGCTGCGGGCGCCGGCGTGCCGGGCGACGGCCTGGGCGATCGTGTCTTCCCGACCCCCGGCAGCCCGGAGAGCACGATGAGGACGCCGCGCCGGAGGTGAGGGACTCCGCGGACGGCGAGGGGGCCGTCGTCGGGAAGGAGGAGGCGTGGGGACGCATCCCCCGATCCTGTCATCACCCCTGCGCCGAACCAGAGGGAGTGGGCACTTCCCGGCCCCGCGAAGTGTGCGATTCCTCTGGTTCGGCGCGCCACATCTTCTGGCTCGGCGCCTCCCGTGGACCTTCGTCCTCTCTTTCACGTGGGCGGCTGTCCAGAATGCGGACCTGCCGCTACTGTGTTGCCGACCCATCAGACATGTGACCGCCATCACCCCCTGGCGGTCCGGCACACGAGAGGCGGACGCCACCACCATGACGATCTTCCCTGCGCCCACCGAGGACGAGACCACCGGCGAGCGCCCGGTCACGATCTTCGGCCCGGACTTCCCGTTCGGCTTCGACGACTGGATCGCCCATCCGGACGGCCTGGGCTCGATCCCGGAGGAGGCGCACGGCAAGGAGGTCGCGATCATCGGGGCGGGCCTGTCCGGCATGGTCGCCGCGTACGAGCTGATGTCCCTGGGCCTGCGCCCGGTGGTCTACGAGGCCACTCAGATCGGCGGCCGCCTGCGCACCCACCGCTTCCCGGGCGACGCCGGGGTGACCGCTGAGCTGGGCGGCATGCGCTTCCCCATCTCCGGCACGTCCTTCTTCCACTACGTCGACCGGCTGGGCCTGACGCACCGCCCGTTCCCGAACCCGCTGACGCAGGCGGCACGCTCCACCGTGATCGACATCGGCGGCGAGACCCACTACGCCCGCACCGCCGAGGACCTGCCGGAGTCCTTCACCGCCATCTCGGACGCCTGGGCACAGGCCCTGGTGGAGATCGGCTTCCCGGAGCTGCAGACGGCCATCCGCAACCGGGACACCGCGGAGCTCAAGCGCCGCTGGGACGCGATCGTGGCGGAGTGGGACGACCGCACGTTCTACGACTTCATCGCCTCCTCCACCGCGTTCAAGAACCTGAAGTTCCGGGACCGCGAGGTCTTCGGCGTGGTCGGCTTCGGCACGGGCGGCTGGGATTCGGACTTCCCGAACTCCATGCTGGAGATCCTCCGCGTGGTCCTCACCAACTGCGACGAGGACCAGCGCCTGGTGGACGGCGGCGTGGACCAGCTGCCCAAGGGCCTGTGGACGCTGCCGGCCCGCAGCACCTCTCCGTGGCCGGAGGGCACCACCCTGGCCTCGCTGCACGGCGGCTCCACCCTGCCGGCGGTGTCCGCGGTGAAGAAGGACCCGGCCGGACGCTTCACGGTCACGGACCGCTGGGGCGTGGCGCGCACCCATGACGCCGTGCTGGCCACCTGCCACTCCTGGCTGCTCACCACGGAAATCGACTGCGACGAGTCCCTGTTCTCCCAGGACCTGTGGATGGCACTGGACCGCACCCGCTACATGCAGTCCTCGAAGACCTTCGTGATGGTGGACGAGCCGTTCTGGCTCGAGCAGGATCCTCAGACCGGCCGTGACCGCATGTCCATGACGCTGACGGACCGCCTGACGCGTGGCACCTACCTCTTCGACGACGGCCCGGGGAAGCCGGCGGCCATCTGTCTGTCCTACTCCTGGATGTCCGACTCGCTGAAGATGCTCCCGCACTCGGTGGACCGCCGCGTGGAGCTGGCGCTGTCCGCGCTGGAGAAGATCTACCCGGACCTGGACATCCGCAGCCACATCGTGGGCGAGCCGGTGACCGTCTCCTGGGAGGACGACCCGTACTTCCTCGGCGCGTTCAAGGGCGCCCTGCCGGGCCACTACCGGTACAACCACCGCATGTACACGCACTTCATGCAGCAGGACCTGCCGGAGTCCGAACGGGGGATCTTCCTGGCCGGGGACGACGTCTCCTTCACCCCCGCCTGGGCCGAGGGCGCCGTGCAGACCGGCCTGAACGCGGTGTGGGGCGTGATGACCCACTTCGGCGGGGCCTCCCACGAGTCCAACCCGGGTCCCGGTGACGTGTTCGCCGATCTGGCGCCCGTGCAGCTCGAGGACTGACCGCCATGCGTGTGGCCCTGTGGCAGCCCGCCCCGCATCCGCTGGATCCGCAAGGCGCCCTCGCGCGCCTGGACCAGGCCCTCGGCCAGGCCGCGCAGGCGGGCGCGGACGTGCTCGTGGCCCCGGAGATGCTGACCAGCGGCTATGACATCTCCGCCGCGGACACCCGCGCCCTCGCCGAGCCGGCGGACGGCCCTACCGCGCAGCGGGTCCGGGAGCTGTCCTCACGGCACGCGGTGGCGGTCGCCTACGGCTTCCCGGAGGCCGGGCTTCCCGACGACGGCAGCTCGCCCGCCGCGGACGGCTCGCCGGAGTCGGGGGCCACCCCCGTCTACAACTCCGCGAACCTGATCGACGGGGACCAGCTGCTGCTGACCCACCGGAAGATGCAGTTGTTCGGTGACCTGGACCGGGCACGGTTCACCCCGGGGCCGTCCGTGCCGCACGTGGTGAGCCTGCGCGGCCGGGCGGTGTCCCTGCTGATCTGCTTCGACGTGGAGTTCCCGGAGACCGTGCGCTTCGCGGCCCAGGCCGGGGCGGACCTGGTGCTCGTGCCGACCGCCAACATGCGCGGATTCGAGTCCGTGAACCGGGTTCTGGTGCCGGCACGGGCGATCGAGAACGGCCTCACCGTGGCGTACGCGAACTGGGTGGGCACCGAGGGCGAGCAGGACTACTGCGGCCTGTCCGCCGTGGCCGCCCCGGACGGCACCGCGCACTGGGGCGCCGAGCACGGCGAGGACCTCGTGGTGGCGGACGTTCCGGAGCCCACCCTGCGCGGCGGGGACGACGACCACCTCACCCTGCTGCGGCGGGACCTGTTCGGCTGAGCCGTGACGCCGGGCGCGCAACGGCACTGGGCCGATGCGCGCCGCAGGCGAGGGGCCGATGCGCGCCGGAGGCGAGGGGCCGTCGTCGGGAATCCCCGAGGCGGCGCAGCCGGCTCAGGTCACGGGTAGAGGCCGCGCAGGACGTGGGCCTCGGCGACGCGCTCGACGGCGGTGACCATGGCGGCCTCGCGCAGCGACGTGCCGTGCTTCTGAGCGGTGGCGATGAGGCGGCTCCAGGCGCCGGTCATGCGCTTCTCGAGCTTCTCGTTCACCTCGTCCAGGGTCCACCAGTAGGCCTGGCCGCCCTGCACCCACTCGAAGTAGGAGACGATCACGCCGCCGGCGTTGGCGAGGATGTCCGGGACGACCATGACGCCGGCCTCGTTGAGGATGCGGTCGGCCTCGCCGGTGGTGGGTCCGTTGGCGCCCTCCACGATGATCCTCGCCTTCACGTCCGCGGCGTTGTCCTCGGTGAGCACGCCCTCCACCGCGGCTGGGACGAGCAGGTCCACGTCCATGGTGAGCAGATCGGCGGCCTCGAGCTTCTCGGTGCCCGGGCAGTCCACCACGGAGCCGGTCTCCGCGACGTGCTTCTGCAGGGCGGAGAAGTCCAGGCCGTCCTCGTTCTGCACGGCGCCGTACTGGTCGCCGACGCCGAGGACCTTCACGCCGGCGTTCGCGAGGAACTCCACGGTGCCGGCGCCGACCTTGCCGAAGCCCTGCACGGCGGCGGTGGCCTGCGTCGGGTCGATGCCCTTGTGCTCCAGCGCGGCCAGGGCGATCTGGGTGACGCCGAGCGAGGTCGCCGCGGCGCGGCCCTGGGAGCCGCCGAGGGCGACCGGCTTGCCGGTGACGACCTCCGGGACCGTATGCCCCACGGACACGGAGTAGGTGTCCATCATCCAGGCCATGGTGTTCTCGTCCGTGCCCACGTCCGGGGCGGGGATGTCCTTGTCCGGGCCGATGATCGGCATGATCTCGGAGGTGTAGCGGCGGGTGACCCGCTCCAACTCAGCCTCGGAGTAGTCACGCGGGTCGATGGCGACGCCGCCCTTGGCGCCGCCGTAGGGGACGTCCAGCAGGGCGCACTTCCACGTCATCCACATGGCGAGTGCGCGGACCTCGTCCAGGTCCACGGTGGGGGCGAAGCGGGTGCCGCCCTTCGCGGGGCCGCGGGAGAAGTTGTGCTGCACGCGGTGGCCGTGGAGGACCTCGATCTCGCCGGAGTCGCGGCGCAGCGGGATGGACACGGACATCTCGCGGCGGGGGCTCTTGAGGGTCTCGTGCATGCCCTCGTCGTAGCCGAGGGTCTCGATCGCCTTCGCCAGCTGGGCATGCGCGTTGGCGAGGACGGGCGAGGGTTCGGACGATGCGGTGCTCATCGCGATGGCATTCCTTCGTGGGTCGGGAACGGAATGGGCGCGCAGCGGCACCGGGTGACGGCCACCACGCTGTAGCTCACCCCGGAACTGTAGGCACAGCGAAGGGGCCGGGACCACACTCGGCGACCCCGGCCCCTCCATTGTCCGAAATCCGGAGTTCAGCCTGCGGGAACAGGCCTGCTCGGCCTGCGCCGTTCAGTCCAGAGACTCCGCGTGGCTGAGGCCGGCGGCCCGTGCCCGGAGCCGCCGGCCTCATACCCGGGCTTCGGCTCAGAAGCCGTTGTAGCGGTAGGCCTGCTGGCTCCAGAACGCGTTGCCCCACGTGTGAGTCAGGGAGACGGCGCCGTAGCCGCCGTTCTGCTCAAGGGTGCGGAACTGGGTCTTGGCGTCGTCCACCCAGCCGTCGAAGATCACCACGTGGCCCGCAGCGCCGGCGCTGCCGGGGCCGAGGTTGCCGATGATGTCTCCGGGCTGCAGGTCCTCCTTGGCGATCGGGCTGAACTTCTCCGGCAGGTTCACAGTGGAGTAGGACTGGTCGCGCAGGTTGTAGGCCATGGCGACCATGCCGGAGCAGTCGGTGCGGAACTTGTAGCCGTCCGCGTCAGGGCCGGGGGCGTAGGCCTCCATCGAGTAGGGCAGGCCCTGGCTCACCCAGTGGTTCGCGCGGTCCAGCACCTGCTGGCGGTCGGCGCCCGGGTCCGGGGCGGGGTCGTCTGCGGTGTCGCAGGCGCCGAGGCCGGTGGCGTCCGGGATGGTCACGTAGGCGCGGGAGACATAGCCGGTCTGGCCGTTGTAGGTGACCTTGCCCCAGTGGTGCGTGGAGTACGTGCCCTCCACCTGCTGGCCCTCGGTCTGGCAGTCGACGGTGATGTCCGTGCCGCCCGGGATGGAGCCGAGCACGGCCGAGCCGGTGGTGGCCTCTGCGCGGATGTTCACGGCGTCGGTGGTGGTGCCTCCGGCGGCCGCGAAGGCGGCAGGAGCCTGCACGGCGGTGAGCCCACCGGCCATGAGCACGGCGGCGGCGGTGCCGAGGAGTCGGCGGGAACGGGGGGTCATGGTGTTCTTCGGCATGGGACTGGTCTCCTCACGGTGAGCGTGATCTGGGGACATGCCAACGCGTGGATCACGGTGACGTCTACGACGCTAGGAACACGGCGCAGGTGCGTCCATGGGCTTAGGCAGATCATGGACTCAGGTGCCGGGCGGCATGGACTCAGGTGCCAGGCGGCGGCGACGATCGTCTCCCCTCGGCGCTCCTCACCTGCGCGTCGCAGTGATCATCGCGTAGCCGGCGCTCGACCGGATCGCCCCGTCCTGACCGGCACACTCCTCGAGGTGCCCGCGCAGCGCCTCCAGCAGCGCCTGCCGCCGGTCCCCCGCCATGGCCAGGGACCAGGTGTGGGTGGGGCTGCCTTCGAGGTAGAGCTTCATGCCCGCCTCCACGCTCGGGAAGTCCCAGGTCAGGTCACGGTGCTCCACACTCACGTCCGCGAACCACGGGCCCAGGCGTTCGGCAGCCACCCCGTCCTGGGCCCACTGCATGTGCGGCGGGGTGTGCGGCGCCTGGCCCGCCGGGGCCACGGCAGCCGACATCCGGTCCGTCATCTCGGCGAGGAACCCGCGGCCGTCCCAGGCGGTCATCACCAGGGTCCCGCCCGGGGCGAGCACGCGCGCCCATTCGGCGGGTCCGGCGCAGGGGTCGCAGAACATCGCCGCGAAGGATGAGGCGATGGCGTCCACGGCACCGTCCTCCAGCCCGATGTGCTCACCGTCCGCGAGGACCCAGTCGGCCTCCGGCACGCGGGCCCGTCCGATCTCGACCATGGCCGGCGTGGGGTCCAGGGCGGTGACCCGGAACCCACGTTCGACCAGCTTCGCGGCGCCCTGTCCATGGCCGGCACCGAGGTCGAGGACGGGGGCGACCGGCTCGTGACGTGCCGCGAGTCGTTCGGCCACGGCGAGCGCCGCGGGGGCCAGACGGGCGGCGGTGGGCGCATAGTCGGAGCTCGCCCAGATGTCTGCAGGGGTCGGCATGCTCATGACCCCAGACTACTGCGATCGGCTCTCAATACCGTGGCTTCCCGACGACGGCCGCCCGCCCTCCGCTCAGCGCCCTCCCCTGGACTCGGCCCGGGCCGCGTCCAGGACAAGGGTGCCGAAGAGGCCCGGCGAATCGTTCACGGGCGTCAGCCCCGCACGCGGATCCCGTCCGGGCCGGGCTCCATGGTGACGCCGCGCAGGTCCGGCACCGCGTGGTGGGCCTCGGAGAGCCGGGCGAGGTCATGCGAGGTGCCGACGGCCAGCACAGTGGCTCCGGCGTTGCGGCCGGCACCGACGCCGGCGGGAGCATCCTCCACCACCAGGCAGCGGGCGGGGTCCACGCCGAGGCGCTCGGCGGCCATGCGGTAGCCCTGCGGGTCCGGCTTGCCCGCCGCCACGTCCTCCGCGGCGATGAACACCTCCGGCACGGGCAGTCCCGCGGCGTCCAGGCGCAGACCCATCAGGTCGCGGCCGCCGGAGGTGACCGCGGCCCACAGGTCGGCGGGCAGTCCGTCCAGGATCCGCAGCGCACCGGGCAGCGCCACGATCCCGTCCAGGTCGTTCGTCTCGTACTCGAGCAGCTCCGCTGCGGCGGCGTCCACCTGGTCGGCGGCGAAGAACTCCTCGATGGTGTCCCGTGCGCGGCGGCCGTGGGTCACCGAGAGCAGACGCTCCACGTCCACGCCGTGGGCCTCGGCCAGCCGGGTCCAGGAGCGTTCCACGGAAGCGGTGGAGTCGGCAAGGGTGCCGTCGATGTCGAAGAGCACGGCGTCCACGGTGATGTCGAAGGAGCTCACGCCCTCCAGGCTGTCACGTCCTCAGGCGCTGCGGACAGCCGTGTG
This sequence comes from Micrococcus sp. FDAARGOS_333, assembly GCF_002206575.2. NCBI lineage: Bacteria > Bacillati > Actinomycetota > Actinomycetes > Micrococcales > Micrococcaceae > Micrococcus > Micrococcus sp. FDAARGOS_333. Next base: position 274,711 of record NZ_NJFJ02000001.1, read on the forward strand.
CCGCGCGATGTACCCGGCGGTGGTGAGCGTGAGGTCCGGGCGGGCCCGGCGGACCCGGTCGATCAGGTCCAGCTCGGACATGCCACGGGTCCCACCGGGCACGAGGTCCTCAGCCCAGGCCGCGGCCTCGGACTCGCAGGAGAAGCCGGCCTCACGCAGGACGAGGCGCTGGTCGCGGCGGTCGCCGAAGACCTTCCGCCAGAACGTGTTGCCGCCGTCGCCGTTCATCATGGTCATGCTCCCCTCTGCGTCTGGGCACCGCCCCGGCCCGCGAAGGGTCCTCCGCCGGCCCCGGTCACCGGTGCCGGGCGCACCCGCGTCAGGTGCGCCGTGGCTCCCACGCTACTGACCGCCCGCACAGCGCACCTCCACCGGAAGACGGATCCTGCCACGTCGGCGCCTCCCCCTCTCGGCGGACCTGCTCCCCGCGCGGTCTATTCGGTGACCGCCTGTACGCACCGGCGTGCGCACCGGCGGACCTGCTCCCCGCGCGGTCTATTCCCGCCGGAGCCGGATGTGTCCCCGCATGACCCCGCGTTGCCCCGCATGACTGCATCCCTCGCTTCGAGACCCCCGGCGGGTGTGTCATGGCCGCCATGATCATCACCGGACTCCTCCTGGGCACCGTGCTGGGCTTCGTGTTCCAGCGCGGGCGCTTCTGCGTCACGGGCGCGTTCCGTGACCTGTTCACCCTCCGCTCGTCCCGCTGGCTCACCGCCTTCATGGTGGTGGTGGCCGTGCAGTCCGTGGGCGTGTTCGCCCTGGACGCCGCCGACGTCATCACCCTGGCCCCGGAGACCTTCCCGTGGCTGGGCACCATCCTGGGCGGCCTGATCTTCGGCTTCTCGATCGTGCTGGCCGGCGGCTGCGCCACCGGCACCTACTACCGCGCCGCCGAGGGCCTGGTGGGCTCCTGGTTCGCGCTGATCTTCTACATCGTGGGCGCCGCAGCGTTCCGCAAGGGCCCGCTGGCCGGCACCACCGAGGCCGTCCGCTCCGTGGAGACGCAGACCGGCTCGTTCCAGCAGCTGACGGGGCTGTCCCCGTGGGTGTTCGTGGCGGTCCTCGTGGCAGCCGTGGGCGTGGCCGTCCGCCACCACCTGCGCCGCGAGTCCCGGATGACCCGCTTCCGGCTGCCGGCCACCAAGACGGGCCTGGCCCACGTGCTCACCGAGAAGGCGTGGCACCCGTTCGTCACCGCCGCGATCATCGGTGTGCTGGCGATCCTCGCCTGGCCGCTGTCCTGGGCCACCGGCCGCGAGTCCGGCCTGGGCATCACCGGACCCTCGGCGAACATCGGCGCGTACATCGGCACCGGGGACCCGGAGCTGGTCGACTGGGGCGTGATGCTCGTGCTCGGCCTGCTGGTCGGCTCGTTCATCGCCGCGAAGGCCTCCGGCGAGTTCCGCATCCGCGTCCCGGACGCCACCACCACGGTCCGCTCGATCATCGGCGGCCTGGGCATGGGCTGGGGCGCGGCGTGGGCCGGCGGCTGCACCATCGGCAACGCCATGGTGAACACCGCCACCTTCACGTTCCAGGGCTGGGCCTCCCTGGTGTTCATGATCCTCGGCACCGGACTGGCCACGAAGATCTTCATCCTCAACCACCGCGGCAAGGGCGCCACCCCGGCCGCCACCGCCTCCCCGGTGACGCTCACCCCGGTCGGCTGACCGGCCCCACACCCTCCTTCCCGACGACGGCCGCACCCCCTTCCCCGCCCGGCCCACCTCCACGGTGGGCGGGCAGGCGGAGGCGAGGAGCCGTCGTCGGGACGACGTAGACGACCCCACGAACCAAGGAGAGACACCCATGGCACGCCACCTTCTCGAGACCGACGGACAGGTCTGCCCCTTCCCGCTGGTGGAGGCGAAGCAGGCGATGGCGCAGATCCCCAGCGGGGACGAGCTGGTCATCGACTTCGACTGCACCCAGGCCACCGACTCGCTGCCGCGCTGGGCGGCCGAGGACGGCCACGAGGTCACCGAGTTCACCAAGCGCGGTGCGGCCGAGTGGACGATCGTGGTGAAGAAGGGCTGAGCGGCCGCGGCCCACACGGGCCGCAGACACGCGTCAGGGGCGGGACCGGGTGGATCGGGCCTGCCCCCGCAGGCGCTCAGCGCACCGGACCGCGCAGCGCACGGCCGAGCCGGCCGAGCGCGCAGCCCACCGCCGTGTAGGCGACGCTGGTCACTGCGCCCACCACCGGAGAGACCAGCCACTGTCCGGCCCGGGTGTACCGGATGCCCGTGGCCATGGCGGACGGATTCACCACCGCGTCCTCCACGGCGTGCATGACCACTCCGGGCCACACGGAGCGGGTGAGCGCGTAGACCTCCGTGTAGAGCGGGGTCCAGGCCAGGATCACCCCGGCGGCCACGGTGGCGAAGGCACGGCGGGGGACGTCGAGCACGGCGCGCATGTCCGCCTCAGGCAGGAAGCGCAGATAGTAGGGCACATGCCAGGCGGCCCAGACGGCGCCGACCGTCAGGTTCAGCGGCACCCTGCCCACGCCGGCGCGCAGCAGCTCCTCGGTGAGGTAGCCCCTCCAGCAGGACTCCTCCACGAGGTTCTTGACCAGGGCGGGGCCGAGTGCGGTGGCGATCGACCGGCCCAGGCCGGCGACGTCCGCGCGGGAGAGGTCGACGAGCCCTGCCGCCCGGCCGAGCCCCAGCGCTCCCGCTGTCACCGCCGGGTAGACCAGTACCGCAGTGCCCCAGGCGAGCGCGCGGTGCGTGCCCGAAGACGCGACGGCGTCCGCGGGACGAGGCGGCAGGAAGGCCCCGTGCCTGACCCGGCGCAGCACGGCTGCGGCGGCCAGCGGGGACAGCAGCCAGACCAGGCTGCCGGGGCTGTCCATGGAGTCCGGACGTCCTGCGGCGCGGTTCACGGCCACACCCGCCCAACCGGCCCCGGAGGCGACGACGCCGAAGGCGAGCAGGTCCGAACGGAACGAGACGGAGGCGGCACCGGCACGACCGGACGTCGGAGGCGGGGCGGAACGGACTGCATGGGGAGGCAGGTGCGGCGTCACACCGTCACGATGGACCGGGCCGCCGACGCGGCAGAAGGGGTCCGGACCCCGGCGGCGCAGGCCTGCGCGTGGACACCGGTCCCGCCGACCGAAGGCCCGCCCGCCCAGGCGCAGGGGACCGGCAGTGGCGCACGGGACCGGCGGTGGCGGTGGCGGGACGTGCGACCGGTCGTCACCCCATCGGGCTCACTGCCTGCCGGTGCCGTCCTTGTTCACGATGGCGATGGCGGCGGTGTCCGGGGCGGAGTCGGCGACCTCGTTCATGGCGTGGTCCGCGTCCCCGGTGCGCCGATACTCGGCATGGATACCCTCCCAGAGATGGGCGTTGTGCACGCCGATCTCCTTCGGGTCCAGGACGGGGTCCTGGCCGGCACGCCTCTGACGGTCGTAGTCCTTGACCAGGCGGATCGCGATCGGAGACAGCAGCACCAGGGCGAGGATGTTGACCCAGGTGTAGAGGCCCACGCCGAAGTCCGCCATGGCCCACGCGAACGCGGAGGTCTGGGTGGCACCGAAGACCATGGAACCGGCGAGCAGGATGTGGGCGATCGCCTCAAGGACCTTCAGGACCGGCTTGCGCTTGACCAGGTACGCCAGGTTGGTGACGGCGTAGAAGTCGAAGGACAGCAGCGTGGTGAACGCGAACAGGAACACGGCCACGGCCACCAGAGACGGGCCGAAAGCCGGGATCACAGAGTCGATAGCGGTCTGGGTCCAGGCCGGGCCCTCCTCCACACCGGGCAGGTGCTCCACGATCGGCTCGCCGTCCGGGCCCTGCACGTTGAAGCTGTCGGTGGCCAGGATCATCAGACCGGTGATGGTGCAGACGAACAGGGTGTCCACGTACGCGGAGAACCCCTGGGCCAGGCCCTGCTTCACCGGGTGGGTGACGTTCGCGGCGGCCGAGGCCTGGGCGCCGGAGCCGGTGCCGATCTCCGTGGAGTACACGGCGCGGCGGATGCCCCAGGCGATGGCGGCACCCATCATTCCGGCATAGGCCGAGTCCAGGGCGAAGGCGGAGGTGAAGATCAGGGAGAACATCGCCGGGACGTGGGTGATGTTGAAGATCACCACGATCAGGCCGACGAGGATGTAGACGGCGGCCATGAACGGCACGATCAGGCCGACGGTGCGGCCCAGGCGGTGCATGCCGCCGAACACGATGATCAGGAAGAACGCTGCCATGGCCAGGCCGACCCAGAGCGGGTCCCAGCCCCAGGCCTCGGAGGTCGCCGCCGTCACGGCGTTGGCCTGGATCTGCGGGCCGGTGATGGTGGTGGCGAAGACGGTGGCGGCCGCGTAGGCGACGGCGAGCCAGCGCCAGTTCCGGCCGAGGCCCTCCAGGATGTAGAAGGCCGGACCACCGCGGAACTCGCCCTTCACCTTGTGCTTGTACAGCTGGGCGAGGGAGGACTCGGCCACGGCCACGGGGGCGCCGAGGAACGCGGTGACCCACATCCAGAACAGGGCGCCGGGGCCGCCGACGAACATCGCGGCCGCCACACCGGCGATGTTGGCGACGCCGATGCGGCCGCCCAACGCCATCGCGAAGGCCTCGAACGAGCTGATGCCCGCGGAGGTGCGGCCGCCGTGGATCAGCTGCCCCACCATGTCCCCGATCAGCCGGACCTGGGGCACCCCCATGCGGATGGTGTAGTACAGGCCGATGGCCAGGATGATGATCACCATGGGCAGCGCCCACATGATCGCGTTCGCAGATTCGATGAATGACTGCATGGAGTCCTCGGGTCGGTGACAGGGCTCACAGAACCTTAGTGAGAGCTGGGCGGTGACCGCGAGGTCTCATCTGCGGCGGAGGGGAATTCGTTCGGGGCAGGGCCTTCCCGGGACCCTCGTTCGCCTTCACGACGACGGCCGTTCGCCGCCTCGCCTTCTGCACTTCCGCCGAGCCAGCGCCTCCCCTTCCGCCGAGCCAGAGGAAGTGGTCGCTTCACGCACGTGTGTAGTGACCACTTCCTCTGGTTCGGCTCGGAGGGAGTAGCCACCGCCTGCGGATCACCGCGAAAGAGGAGCGTACTTGAGAGATACGAGCGCTCACGCGCATAATTTGTGACAAGCGCCGTCGATTGGATCACCATGCTCTTCTCCACTCCTCCGCTGACGGACGACGACCGCGCCGTACTCGCCGCCATCGACGCGCACCGGGAGGCCATGCGCTACAGCCTGAGCGCTCCGCATCGCTGGGTCGGCACGCTGGCACGCCAGCAGCGCGCCCGCGACACGGTGGGGTCGAATTCGATCGAGGGCATCCACGTCAGCCGTGAACAGGCACTGGCCATCCGGGCAGACTCGGCCGATCTCGTCGAGGTGGACGAAGACTGGCTGGCAGTAAGGGGCTATTCGGACGCCATGACCTATGCACGGATCATGGCGGACGAGGGACGAGACCTCACCCTTCCCGACCTCCTCGCCCTGCACTTCATGACCACGGCCCACGACCTTGGGCAGCGACCCGGGCGTCTCCGCCTGACCGACATCTACGTGCAGCAGGAAGGCAGCGGACGCACGGTCTACACCGGCCCCGCCCCGGAGGAGGTGGACGGCCTGCTGGACGAGCTGCTGTCCTCGCTCGCCTCCAACTCCCCGGACGAGCACCCGCTGGTCTCGGCGGCCATGGCCCACCTGAACCTCGTGATGATCCACCCCTTCAGCGACGGGAACGGACGCATGTCCCGGATCCTCCAGTCCTGGCGGCTCTACTTGGACCGCCTGGCGGAGGCGGCCTTCGTCTCCGTGGAGGAATACCTCGGGCGGAACACGGAGGCCTACTACGCGGTGTTGGCCGAGGTGGGCGCCGGGCGGTGGGCACCTGAGCGGGATGCCTCCCCCTGGCTGGAGTTCATGCTGACCGCCCACTATCGCCAAGCGATGACCATCCGCCGCCGGATCGACGTGATGGAACAGGTGGCACGGCGCGTGGACGAGTTGATCGACACCCTCGCCCTCCCAGAACGCGCCGCCGCACCGCTGGAGTTCGTGCTCACCGACTGGCGCCTCACGAATGCGCTGTACCGCGACGCGGCCGGGGTCACCCGGCCCACCGCCTCGCGGGACCTGAACCTGCTGACGAAGGCCGGGGTGCTGGTCCGTGAAGGGGACAAGCGCGGCGCGGCCTACTCTCCAAGCGCAGAGCTGCAGCAGTGGGTTGAGCTGACACGCCGGTCGGCACGCCAGCGCTTCGACGTCGCCGCCGACCCGTACAGGTCGCTCCGACGGGGCAGGAAGCTGTAGACCGGCAGGGTACGACGACGGCCGCTCGCCGGAGTGAGTCAGATGGCGCTTACCGTGTCCACGTCCTCTGAAAGACTCACCTCATGACTTCACTCGCGGTGGCGCTCCAGGTCCGGCGGCTCGTCCAGGACGACGCAGCCCTCCGCATGCTGCGCATGGACTCGCTGCCGCTGGTTGCCGGGGTCCTCGAGACCCACCTCAGCGCGCCTAACGCCACCATGCCCACCCATCAGCTGCACGACCTCCTGGATGCGGAGCTGGACCCCCTCCGCACCCATCTCGATCTCTCCGACCGCACGGCCAAGGGCTTCTGCGAGGACTGGCGCCAGGCGGGTCTGCTGGAACGCCGGCTTCACGGCGAGTCCCGCGAAGAGGTCTACGCGCTCACCCCGGCGGCCCGCCAGGGTCTGCGCCTGATCGAACAGCTCCTGGAGCCACGGGCCAGCGTCACAGAATCGCGCTTCGTCGCGCTCCTGACCGCGCTGCACCGGCTCGCCGTCGAGACCGATCCGGACGTCGACCGCCGCGTGGCCGCCCTGCAAGCAGAACGCGATCGCTTGGACGAGCGGATCCGGCGCCTGTCCTCCGGCGAGGATGACCTCCTGGACGAACGCCGCGCCCGGGAACGACTGGAGGACTTGCTCGGCCAGGCTGCGGACCTGCCCACGGACTTCGCCCGGGTCCGCGCACGCTTCTCCCAGCTGAACCAGGAGCTGCGTCGGCGCATCCTCACGGACGAGGGCCTGCCTAAGGAGGTGCTGGAGAACGTGTTCCGCGGCGTGGACGTCATCGAGTCCTCGGACGAGGGACAGACCTTTGCCGCATTCTCCCGGCTGGTCCGCGACCCCGCCATGGCCGCGTCGTTCGAGGCGGACGTCCGCGCCGTGCTCGGTCGCGACCTCTTCACCGACCTGCCGGCGTCCGTGCGCAGCACCCTGCGAACCCTGCCGCGCACCCTGGACGACGGCGCCCGTTCCGTGCAGGACAGCCTCACCGAGTTCGCCCGTGGACTGCGTGGGTACGTGCTATCGCAGGAGTATCAGCGCGACCGTCGCCTCCACACCGCCCTCCAGGAGGCCCTCGCGGCCGCCGCCGAGGCGGCCCCTGCCACCCGCCCGTTCCATCGCACCGGCCTGGACATGGAGCTCACCGGCATGTCCCCGCGCTCGCTGGGCACCCTCACTCTGCATGACCCCCGAGAGTTCGACGTCGGGGCTGCGCTCGAGGAGGCCGAGGTCGAGACCGTGGACGTCGAGGCCCTCCGGCTGCTTGCACGGGAGACGGAGATCGACTTCGCCGAACTGCGCGAGAACGTCAACGGCGTCCTTGCCGATCACTCCCCCGTCAGCGTGGCCGAAGTGCTCTCCTTGCACCCGGCCACGCAGGGCGTCGCGAGCGTCGTCGGGTTGCTCTCACTGGCGGCGCGCCACGGGGTGATCGACGACGACGCCACGGACCTCCTTCGCTGGCCCGTGGAGACGGAGAACTCCGAGACACCCGGCTCCGGCCTCCCCCACCGCTCCGCCCGGGTGGTCCGTCACCTGTTCACCGAAAGGCTTCCCTGATGACCTCGATCCCCGAGAACGAGCTCCACGAGACCCCCGAGAACCCGCATGCCCTCTGGGAGGGAGACCTGGGCACGCTCGGCGAGCAGTCGCGCCGCGCCCTGCTCGAGCTGCTGAAGGGGCCGTACCTCTCGGGCCGTCGGCGCCCACAGCTCTGGCAGGCTCTCGTCGCAGACGAGGCGGTCATCCGCTCCCGGCTGCACGAGCTGTTCCTGGACGTGGTGATCGACCGGCAGGACGAGTTCGCGTTCACCCGCCGCGTGGACACCGACGAGCTCACCACGCCCTCGGCCCTGCGCACCGAGGCCATGAGCTTCCTGGACACCGCCATGCTGCTGGTGCTCCGCGGTCACCTGCTGGCCTCCGCCGGCGAGCGCCGTGTGGTGGTCGGCAAGCAGGAGATCTACGAGCAGCTCGCCGTGTACCGGGAAGGAGACGACGCTGCCTGGGCCAAGCGTCTCAACGGCTCGTGGACGAGGATGCTCAACCGCTTCAACGTGCTGCACAAGGTCGAGGAGGATCGCGCGGAGATCTCGCCGGTGCTCAAGGTCGTGATCGGCCCGGAGCAGGCGGCGTCATTCACCGAGCTGTACCGCGGCATCGCTGAGCGAGGAACCTCCACCTCCGACACTGACGACTCTGCCGAGACCGAGGAGGACACCGCATGAGCACCCTGCAGATGACCGACCAGAAGGCCTTCGAGCTCGGTCCCCAGCTGGATGTTCCCCCCGTCGAACCGGCTCCGCCGAGGCAGTGGCGCCTCGCGTCGGTGCAGATCGCCAACTGGGGCACCATGGACGGTCGGATCTACCGGTTCCCCGTGTCCCGCCGGGGCCATCTGATCACCGGCCCGTCGGGGTCAGGCAAGTCTTCGGTGCTGGACGCGATCGCCTCCGTGCTCACCCCGGACAAGTGGCTGAAGTTCAACCAGGCGGCGCAGGCCGGCGGCGAGCGTGCGGCCACCCGCAGTGTCGTCTCGTATGTGCGTGGCGCGTGGACCAGGCAGCAGGACGAGCAGGAGGACCGTGTGGTCTCGGCGTATCTGCGGCCCCGCGCGACCTGGTCCGGCGTCGTGCTGACGTACCGGGACGGAACCGGTGGTGTCGTCTCTCTGGCACGACTGTTCTTCCTGCGGGGCACGTCCATGTCCAGCGCAGACATGCGGGACCTGTGCCTGCTGGAGCGTTCTGAGGTTGACCTGGCGGAGCTGCAGACCCTGATCGACGACGGCATCAAGACCCGCCGCGTGCAGGACCGATGGCCCAAGGCAGTGGTGACCACGAACGGCACGCACGGCAAGTTCTACGCTCGCCTGCGATCGGTGTTCGGCATGCGCGACGACGCCGCGCTGCGGCTTCTGCACCGGACCCAGTCCGCCAAGGGCTTGGACTCCCTGGACCAGCTGTTCCGCCACCACATGCTCGAGGTGCCGCAGACGTTCGAGATGGCGGACAAGGCGGTCGAGGAGTTCGGGGCGCTGCGTACCGCATACGAGCATGTGACGGACCTGCGCCAGCAGCGTGACCACCTGCTTCAGGTGCGCACCGTGGCAGACGAGTACGAGACCGCGCTCTCGGATACGGAGCGTCTGCGGCGACTGCAGGAGGCGATCCACCCCTACCGGCAGAGCCGAGAGCTCGAGAATCTGCGCCGGGAAGTGCAACAGGTGCGCGGTTCCCTGCGCGGCCTGCGGGCACGGCAGGAAGAAGCCCGGGCAGCACTGGAGAGAGCGGAGCAGCGTCGTGCCGGGACCATGCTGGCCCTGCACCAGGCCGGGGGCGGACAGATCGAGGAGCTCGGACGCCAGATCTCGGCTGAGGAGGAGCAGCGACAGGACCGGGAGCGTCGGCACGCCGTGCTGCTGTCCCGGCTGAGCGAGGCAGGGCTGGAGGCCGTGCCGGGGAGCGTCGCAGAGTTCGGCGAGCTCCACGCGATGATCGAGACCGATCTGGCCCGGAACCCGGAGCACGCCGGGCCGACGCACGAACAGTTCGACGAGCGGAGCCGCCTGAAGGAGGCGGTGGCGGAACTCGATGAGGACATCAACGCGCTGCGTCGGGTCCGCAGCTCGGTACCGCGGCGGCTTCTGGACGTCCGCAAGGCCCTTGCAGAGCATCTGTCCGTCCCTTACGAGTCCCTGCCCTTCGCCGCGGAGCTGCTGGAGGTCTCCGAGGAGCATCGGGAATGGACCGGCGCGATCGAGCGCGTGCTCGCACCACTGTCCCTGACACTGCTGGTGCCCACACGGCTGCTGGCGCGGGCGCAGGAATGGATCGACGGCCGGCACCTGGGGGTTCGGCTGCGGTTCGACGAGGTGTCCGCACGCTCCGTGAGCGTTCCCCCGGCACGCAGCCAGGACTCGCTGGTGCACAAGGTGACGGTGAAGCGCGGCGAGTTCCACGACTGGCTGCAGGCCCGCCTGGTCGACCGGTTCGACCTGGCGTGCGTGACCTCGGCTGCGGAGCTGGCACGCCACGAGCGTGCCGTCACGCTCGCCGGTCAGGTCAAGCACGGGCGCGGCCGCTTCGAGAAGGACGACCGTTTCCGGGTGGACGACCGCTCCCGCTGGGTGCTCGGAGATCCAGCGGCCAAGCTGGAGGTCCTCGTGGCGGCCCGGCAGGCTCGCACCGAGGAGCTGTCACGCGCCGAGGAGGCGGTCGATCGAGCCTTGCACCTGGCCGACAGCGAACGTCAACGTCGCGCCGCGCTCAAGGCCGTCCTCGAGACCGAGTGGAAGGACGTGGACCGGGAGGGTCCGACTCGACGCATCGCGGAGCTGCAGGCCAGGATCAAGGAGCTCAGCTCTGTCGATTCGGACCTCGAACAGGCCCGCCTCCGGAACGACGAAGCGGAGGAGGCGTGGCGAGAAGCACGCGAGACTGCGCGAGAGGCCGATGTCGCCGTCGACTTCGCCGAGAAGACCGAACGAGAGCTGACCGGGCAGGTCAAGGAGCTGACCGCGGTCTGCGCGCAGCACGAGCCTCTCGACGACGCCCTCCGGGCCGACCTGGACGCCCGCTTTCGAGCGGTGCGCCGTTCGTCCTCCCCCAATGCCCTCGCTGACGCCGCCGAGTCGGTGCGCCACGAGGTGACCGCCCAGGCAGAGCAGGCGCAGACAGAAGCGGCCAGGGCCGCGCAGCGCTGCACGATGCTCACCACGGAGTTCTCGCGCCAGTGGGCCTCGGCAGCTGCAGACGCCTCCCCCGGGGTCGAGGACCGGGGCTCCTACCTGGCGATCTTGGAACGGATCATCGGCCAGGGCCTGCCGGACCACGAAGGGCGATTCCAGACCCTGCTGCACGACCGCTCCTCCGTGCTCTTCGGTGAGCTGCACAGCGCTATCCGTTCAGCGCCGGGCGACATCACGGACCGGGTGGAGCGGATCAACACATCGCTGCGCCGCTCCCCGTTCGACGAGGGTCGGTTCCTGCGGTTGCGGGTCCGCACGCGGCGCACCGAGACGGTCACGCAGTTCTTGCGGGACCTGTCCACGGCCGCCACGCATGCGTGGGAGGATGACACCCTGGAGGACGCCGAGCGTCGCTACGCCGCCCTGGCATCGATCATGGACCGTCTCGCCTCCTCTGATCACGTGGACCGCTCGTGGCGCCGGCAGTGTCTGGACACGCGGGAGCACGTCACCTTCCTGGCCGAGGAGATCGACGCCGCCGGGGAGGTCCACGCCACCTACGACTCGGGCGCCGCGATGTCCGGCGGGCAGCAGCAGAAGCTGGTCGTCTTCTGTCTCGCGGCGGCGTTGCGCTATCAGCTGGCGGCCCCGGAGGATCCGCTGCCGGTGTACGGCACGGTGGTCCTGGACGAGGCCTTCGACAAGGCAGACGCCCGCTACACGCGTATGGCCATGGACGTGTTCGTGGAGTTCGGCTTCCAGATGGTGCTTGCGACCCCACAGAAGCTACTGCAGACAATCGAGCCCTACGTCGGTGGCATCACCACCGTGGAGAACCCGACCCGCAGGCTCACCCGTCTCGCGGACATCACGTGGGAGGACGACAAGTGAGCGCTTCCCGTCCCATCATGCTGACACCGGCCGATGCACGGGAGTCCGCCCGGGCGAAACTGATCCGTTCCCACCGGTCCTGGACGGTCGGCGAGCGCCCTGATCCGGCCTTCAGTTGCGGTCTGAGGCCGCCCACGGAGCAAGCGGTGCTCGCGGACCTGCCCAGGGCGCAGGCCTGGGTGCGTCAATGGCGGGAAGCCGCACTGCCGGAGGACATCGAGGTGCAGTGGCAGGAGCGCACCTGGCGGAGTGTGGGCCGGCAACAGATCCCGGTCCGTCTCACGGCTCACACGGTGGAGGCTGTGGCGGCATGGGTGGGCGGAGCCCCGGCTCGGGAGCAGCGCGTGTTCGCTCAGCGGGTCGCCACGGTGCGGCGTCATGCAGAAAGGTGGGCACGATCGGCCGCCGCTCACGGTGCGCCCTGTTCCCTCCACCTTCCGGACGACGGCGCGGCTGCCCGTGAGGCATCCCCCGATGACGCAGTGACCCCTGTCCTGCGGCGCCACGCACAGCGGCTGACGGACTTGGACGAGGCGGACTTCCGGGCCGTGGTCGAGGTGCTGGACTGGCTGCAAGAGCATCCGGTGGCGGGCATGCGGCCGCGGCAGCTGCCCATCCGCGGCGTGGACTCGAAGTGGTTCGGCCGGCACCGGAGCCTGCTGGAGGCGTTGGCTGCACCGTTTCGACCATCGGCCTCGGATCCGGTCGTGGGCTCGGCGAGAGGGGTGCTCGGCGTCGTCGATTCCCATGCCCTGGTGCGGCTGCGGATCCTGGATCCGGCGCTGCGGCCGGCGGGGATCCGGGACATGGACGTACCGGTGGAGCAGGCGTCGGAGTGGGCGGTGACACCGGCGCATGTGCTGATAGTGGAGAACAGCGAAACGCTGCTGTGCCTGCCGGATGCGGCCGGGACGATCGCCGTTTGGGGGCACGGTCACGACACCACGCCGGCGTCTCTGCCTTGGTTGTCCGAGGCCGACCTGACGTATTGGGGAGATCTCGATTCGCAGGGTTTCGCGATCCTGCACCGGTATCGCGCTCGCCTGCCGCAGTTGCGCACCGTGCTGATGGACGTAGAGACCCTGGAGCAGTTCAAGGACCTGTGGGTCGCTGAACCAACGCCGTTCCGCGGTTCCCTCAGCACCTTGACCTCTGCTGAGGTCAGGGCATTGGAGCGCCTTCGAACTGCCGGCGATGTCCGCTTGGAACAAGAGCGCATCCCCTGGAGCTATGCGCTGGCTGCGTTGACGTCGCGACTGCGCCTCCTGCCCTGACACTTTGGTGGCCCCGTAGTGAGACCAGGCCGGATAGCCGGTGTAGTTGCCGGTGATCGAGCCGGTGACCACGATCCGACCCCGGCCGGAAGCGCGTCGGCGGAGCCCGGGGCCGCCTCAGACCTCCAGCAGCACCTTGATCTCGCGGCGCTCGTCCATCGCCCGGTACGCCTCGGCGGCGGCGTCGAGCGGCATGCGCGCGGTGAACACGCGGCCGGGCTGGATCTGTCCGGACTGGATGCGCTCGATCAGCTCCGGCAGGAAGCGGCGCACGGGCGCGGGGCCGCCCTCGAGGTGGATCTGCCGGCCGAAGAGGTCGGAGCCGTCGAGGGTCTGGTCGTGGGAGACGCCCACGAACCCCACATACCCGCCGTGGCGGACGGTGGCCAGCGCCTGGTCCATGGACTCCTGGGTGCCCACGGCCTCGATGACACCGTGCGCCCCGAGGCCGTCGGTGAGCTCGCGCACCTGCGCGGCGGGCTCAACGTATACCCGCGCGAGATCGAGGAGGTGCTCTACGAGCACCCGGCCGTCGCGGAGGCCGCCGTGGTGGGGGTGCCCCACCCGGAGCTCGGCCAGGACGTCGCCGCGCACGTGGTGCTCGCCCCCGGCGCGCACGCCACGGAGGACGAACTGATCCAGCACGTGAAGTCCCAGGTGGCGCCGTACAAGTACCCCCGCACCGTGAGCGTGCGGGACGGGCTGCCCAAGACCGCCACCGGCAAGATCCTCAAGCGGGACCTGACGCCAGCGGAGTGAGCTCGATTGACCGCCGGCCGGGCACACTGCTACGAGTCCGGGAGCACGTAGTGCGCTGCGCGCCGCTCCCCCCGCAGTTCGAGGAGACCCTCCTCCGTCATGCCTTTGAGCACCGTTCGCGCGGCCGTGGGCGCGATCTGGCACAGTTCCGCAGCTTTGCTTCGGGTAATGGACCCGAACTCGCGGACGTAATCGGCGATCAGCCGCCGCTGTTGGATTCGGTCGACCGGACGCAGGCGCAGGTAGGCGGCTCGGTCTTCGGCCAGCTCGTAGAACCGCGCGGTCAGCATGTACCGCTGTGCCCGGCCGTTCCCCCGCGATTCCAGGACGCCGGCCTCGACGAGCGCGGTGGCCGCTGCGCGCACGTCCGCCACGGGCAGTCGAAGCCACTCCGCCACATCCGCCGAGCTGGCAGGCCCTCCGTGCTTGATCTCGTGGACCATTCGCAGCTCTGTCAGTGTCAGTGCGCGCTGACCCTCGTTCTGCCTGCGGGCAAGGAAGATCAGCAACTCCCTGTCCTCGTCACCCAAGGGGACGTCGACGATCACGGACCGCTGCGTGGAACGGCCGTAGTCCGGTGCGCCACGGCCGGCGCGGAGCTGCGAGGCGAACATGTCCTGCACGCCTTTTCCCCTGCGCTCGACGAGACCGGCGCGCTTGAACACGTTCGCCAGGGCGGGGCTGCGGGGAGCCGAGCGATTCAGGATGTTGACCGGTGAGACGTCGCGAGGGAACCCGCCAGGGCTCGCGACCGAGAACGTCGCCCCGGTGAAGGTCACCTGAATCGGCCCCACTTCGGCGTAGTCGCGGTGTACCAGTGCATTGGCGATCGACTCGCGTCGCACACTCTCTGACAACAGGGGGACATCCACACGGACGAGACCCACCTCTACGGGTGTGACGGAGTTCCGCAGTGCCAAGCGCGCCTCGATCTCCTCGAATGCACTCAACAGGGGAAGCAGCAGGTCTTCGTTTGCCTCTAGACCATGGGGCCGGGAGTCCTGGAAGAGGACTTCTGCGGTGGGCGCCCACCGGCGCAGGGCCTCTGACGTGCCGAAGACAAGAATCGCGCCGAGGCTGATGCCGCCGTCGGGGGTGAGGAGGTCCAACGCCCGCAGCAGCTCCGCATCGGCGAGCTCCGCCAGCCCTTTGTCGCCGGCGGACTGGGCGGCGAGCCTCCGGAACCGATCGAACTCGCCTGGATCGAGGTGTGCCCACTCTGCTCCGCGCGCTTCCGCCCGGGCATAGTCCAGCCCGATCCCGTCGAACCCGGCCCGCAGGACGTCCATCGGTGTCATCGGCATGCACGCGGGGCGACCGTCCGGCCCCACGAGGCGCTTGACGAACAGCCCCTTGCGCGTACCGACGAACGAGGACTTCGCCTGGGGGACGGTGATGACCGCCACGTTTTTGCCCTCCCAGGGGACCACCTCGACGTCCACGCTCAACGGTGGCTCGATGCCGTTCTGGATGCGTCCAGCCAAGAGGTCTGCGTCCACAGGGCCGCCGTGGTCCCCCGTCGCCCCGACGACGGTGCCGTCGTCATCAACACCGACGAGGATCAGGCCCCCGGTTCCGTTCGCCATGCAGACGACGGCCTGGTAGAGGTCGTCCTTCCCCAGCCGTCGCTTGAACTCGACGTCCAGGGTCTCGCCCGCGGCGAGGAGAGGTCCAAGATCCATGCCATAAGTATCCATAGTTATGGAGCGATGAACCATCGTGCGCTTATGCTTGCCATAACTTTGAGCATCTTTGGTGCGCGAAACGCCCCGTAGCTCCTCTCGCGCCCCCTTTCACCCCGCCGGGCGCAGCCGCTCCGCGGGCAGGGTCAGGGTGATGCTCGCGGCGGGGTCGATGCTCTTGGCGACCTCCCCGACGGCGCCGTCCACCGTGGGTGCGATGGTCACCTGCGTGCGCGTCACCTCCTGGATGCGCACCCGCACGGGTTCGCCGATGCCGTCGGCCGGGTCGAGCAGCCAGTCCTCAGCGAGCGCACGCAAGCCGATCGTGTCGAGGACAGCCTCAGCCTCGTGCAGTTCCATGGGCTCGCCTCGGCGTCGGTGGAGGAGGTCGTGCGGCACGAAGAGGTCACCGACCATCTCGATGTAGCCGACGTGCTCGCCGTCGTCGGAACGCAGGTGGTCGAAGATGGCGGACATGGGGCCAGAGTAGCCGCGGGGATTGAACGTCCGAGGGGAGCCGTTCGCGTCACAACGTGCGCGTCACCCGGGGCGCGCCGTCCTCGTTCCACCGGAACAGGGTCAGGTGCCACAGCCCGGGGGCCGTGCGGGACGGGTCGATCAGCCCGTGTGCGCCGGCCTCCTCCAGGCGGCGGCGGACCGCCCACGACGACGGCTCCTCCCCCACTTCCACGGCCGGCTTCCACGGGGCCATGGCGTCGGTGAGGTCGACGCCGAGGGCCGCGAGCGCCTCGGCGTCGCGCAGATCCACGATCCGTTCGGCATGAACGTCGAAGGTCAGCAGCTCGCGCGGCGGGGTGGTCGCGTCCGTGTGAGCAACCATGGCCGCGTCCACTCCTTCCGGTGAGGAGCTGAGGTAGAGCGTGGGTGCGTCCGGTGGCGAGTACCGACCGGCGGAGCGGGAGCCGCGAAGGGCGCTATCGACGAACCGGGCGTCCACGGCACGGTAGAACGTGCCAGCGACCACGGTGAAGGACGAGAGGGTCATGGGGTCATGATGCCGGGGAGATAAACCGGCTGTAAGCCGGGTTCTGCGCGCCCGCCTCACTCCCCCAGCGGCCGAATGGCATCCTCGAGCCGCTCGGGGCTCATGTGCACCTCGGGAATGAGCAGCAGGCTGGGCTCGTCGGGGTCGATGCACTCGCGCCAGTAGGCGGCGTGGCGCTCGTCGAGCCAGTGGGTGGAGTCGCTGAGCTCGGCGCCGTCCTCGCCCTGGAGGGTGTACCACCACAGATACAGGGCGTCCCCGACGGTCTCGGAGAAGACCGTCTCCACGTACATCCGCTCGGGCTCCAGGGTCTCGCGGAACGCCTCGGGGTTCTCCCGCAGAAACGCGATCCACTCGCGGGCGCGCTCCTCCTTGCCGGCGCGGACGGGGAACCTCCCCATCTCGATCCTCATGGCCGCCAGCCTACGGACCCTCCCGACGACGGCGGCGCGCCGCGTGCCTCTCCCCGGGATGAAGGGCTCCTGCGCAGACCGCGCTCATCGAAGGTGACGAGACCAGAACGGATCCGAGGACCATCCCACCGGAACGCCCATCCCGTGGAGGTTCATCTCGGGCCGGTCATGCAGGAGCTGGTACAGGCGGTCGGCCCAGCGGCTGCGCGGCGAGACCGTGTCCAGAAGGGACTGGAGCGAGGCGAGCACTGGGTACAGACGCTGGCGGGACGCCTCGGGAACGGCCTCGTCACCGGAGAGCCACGAGATGGCGGGTGACTTGGGGATCATGGGGGTCACGCCGAGGCCCACATTCCAGAGGCGGCCGTGGTGGGCGCAGATGTTCCGCACGCGCACGTAGACCTGCAGCCACGAGGTGAGCACCGTGTCGGTCGACCCCACGCTGGCCGCCACCGCCACACGATCTGAGCGACGCGCGAGGTTGCGGTACAGGCCCGCCAGCTGCCCGATGGTCAGAGACTCCATCATGAGCCAGGACGGGGGCAGCTCCGGCTTCCGATAGGTCATCAGGTAGTGCTCCAGCGCCGAGGGGTGGTGGATCCGGTCATGACCGGACTCGGCCAACCCCAGCAGCCGGCTCCGTACCAGACGGCGGACGATGTCTAGGAGGTCAGCGTGCCGCTGTCGGTCGCGGAAGTGCGCGGCGTCGATGTACCAGTGGGCGTCGTCATAGGTCGTGGACATGTGGTCGGTCAGGGCTGCGCGGACCGCGACTTCCACACGCTCGAGGGCGTCGAGGCAATGAAGCCGCAGCTTGCGATCGAAGACGTACAGGTCCAGGACGTCATCGAACTCGGCACCGGGGGCGAAGGTGTGAGTGGAACGCTCCGCCTGGAAGGGGATCGTGTAGGGGGAGAGCCGGTAGTACCCGAGGTGTCGCAGGTATCGGAGAGCGCGGTCCCGGTCCGGAACCACGAGCCCCCGGCTCTCAAGCTGCTCGAGCATCCGCTCGTGGGAGAGCGGAGGCTTTGCGAAGGTCTCCGACCCCCGTGCCCGCATGGTCCGTCCCACTTCACCCTCCCGTTCCGGCACAAAGCGGCGCCAGGCAAAGAAAAATCCCCCAAGTGCGCATCGTGGAGAGGCGTGGGGGATGTAGTGAGTTCAGTGTAGCACCTGAGAACTCCGTGTCGCTGCCAGGCCGATGGAACGGTCTGGGCACCCGGCCGCGCCCCTCGCAACGCCAGGATCCAGCGGTCCTCGGGGCCAAAGACATGGAGGTCATCGCACGTGAAGCCGCGCAGCCTCGGGACGTGGTCCACCACGCGCAGGTACAGGCCGCGGTACATGCCGGGCTCGTCGCCGAGGGACGGGCTGAGCACATGCGCGGAGCCGTCGGGCGCGCGGCCGTGACGGAGCACCGAGTCCGGCGCGTTCGCCTGGCCCAGGGTGGCCATGCGCAGCAGCGGGGCGACGGTGGGCGGACACTCCCGCAGTCCCGCCGCCTCAACCGCTCGCCGCAGCTCGGGGAGCGTGGCGCCGTCGGGCAAGCCGAGCTCGGCGAGCGTGCGCTCGACGACGGTCACCCGGATCGGCGCGTCGACGCGCACCCACGCGTCGGTGATCAAGCGCTCGGCGGACGCGTTCATCTCGACGCCAACTGCGCGCAGGCGGGCGAGGAGGTCGGCAGGGTCCTCCGGTGCAAGGTCGAGCGTGAGGGAGTCCCCCGAGAGCAGGCGCGTCATGGGGCCATCCTGCCTGGAGGGGGAACCGACTGTCAGCCGGGTTCCGTACGGGTCAGACGCGGGATTCCCCCGCAAACGGAGAGGGGAACTGCTCCAGGCACTCGGCCAGTGCCGCCTGCAGCATGGTCCCACCCAACCAGCAGTCCCACGGGAAGTCCGAGCCCACCACGTCCCCGGCCACCACGACGTCGACCATGCCTCCGCCACTGAGCCGCACCTCCAGTGAGGAGCCGGGCCCGCCGTGCCCCGGGAGCAGGCCCAGCCGTCGATGGGAACCGCCGCCGACAGCCCGCAGCCAGGCCACGCGTCAGCCAGTGCCGCGTCGAGCATGCGGCACGCCCACCTCTGCCGGCCGACACTCCGGCGGGCGGGGCTTCATGCCTCGTCGGGCGCCCGATCCTCCGCGTCGGCGACGACGTCCTCCAGAGCCTGCAGGTGGGGCTCGGCGTCATCCCCGGCGCCCAGGTCGGCCAGCGCGAGGCGGAGGGCCTCGAGCAGCTCGCCGGCCTCCGGGTCCGCGGCGACGGAACTCCAGCTCTCCCGCCAGTGCTCCTGGGTGGCGTCCTGCTGCTGGAGGAAGATGAGCCGCTCGACGTCGTCGGCCGGGATCTTGAGTTCCTCACCCCACGCCTGCATGGTCTCCACGTACGTGGCGTACTTGCGGGGGTAGGTCCAGCCGCCGCCGATCCGGACGTCGATATCCTTCGCGTGCTCGTCGAACCAGGCGCGCACCACGGAGTCGAGGACGGGGGCGATGTCGGACTCCCGGTGGGCCTTGGTGAGGAAGTAGAGGTACTTGGTGCCGAAGGCCGCGCCGAGGTGCTTGAGGCAGCCGGCCCCGCTCTTGCGCTGCTGCCGGATGTGCTCGAAGGCCGCGGGCCCGCCCTGCTCGAGGGTGATGCGGGTGACGTCGGCGAGCTGCTCCTCGAACCCGGGCTGCGCCATGATGCGCTCCACCCGGGAGGGACCGTAACCGACCCGCCCGTACCCCCACACCATCGCGGCGATGAAGGCGTCCCGCTGCACGGCGCGGTCCTCGGCGGTCACCTTCGCGGCGTAGCCGGTGACGACGGCGCGGGTCAGCGGCTCGCGCTCGAGGCAGGCGGGCAGGTCGGGTACATGGGCCGCCCAGTGGTCGAAGGACCAGCGCGTGGGCTCGTCGGCGGGCCTGCCGGCGGCAGCCCACGCGTCGAATGAGCGCTGGAGGGCAGGGGGTACGGCGGCAGCGGGAGTACTCGTCATGGCCACACCGTAGGCCAAGAACCGGCACGAGAGGCATATGCCTTCAGTTCCGGCCCGGCCCGTCGCTCCCCTGCGCGATGGCGGTCAGACGGCCCACGTGGGCGGCCCAGCGGTCGGCGTCCCACGGGGGCAGGTTGTTCCCCGGGGCGCGCAGGCCGGCCTGCCCGTCGATCTGCTCCCGCAGGATGTCCGCGTGGCCGGCGTGCCGGGCCTCGTCCAGGGCAACATGCGCGATGATCTGCGCGAGCGTGACCTCCGCCTTGTCGTCGGGCCACCACGCCACCCGCCCGGGGGCGTCGACGCCGAGGGCCGTGATGGTCGCGTCCGCGTGGGCGAAGCAGCGGCAGGCGAACTCGAGGACGTCCTCGAGGGACTCACCCTCGGCGGCGAACATGTCCACGTTGTCCTCCTCCGGCTGCCCCGCCGCCGCCCAGGGCAGCTGCACCTCGGCGGGGCGGCCGAACGTCTCGCCGAAGTACTCCAGCTCGATGACGGCGGCGTGCTTGACCAGTCCCAGCAGGTTGGTGCCGGTGGGAGTGCGCGGCAGGCGGGCGTCGCGTTCGCTGAGGCCCTCGAGCTTCTGCAGGAGGGCCGCACGCTGGCGGCGCAGCCCGCCGTGGAGGATCTGCTTGTGGTCCATGGGGTGATCCTACCCCAGATCAATCAGGCCGCGAACCCCCGCACGAGCTCAGCCACCCGCTTCGGCGCCTCCAGGTGCATGTCGTGCCCCGCGCCGGGCACCTGCACGTGCCGCACATCCGGGCGCCGCCGCATCTCGTCCAGCTCCCCCAGGACAACGAAGTCCGTTCAGTTCATTGAGTCCCTGATAGTGGTGTCACCCTCCCTGGTCGCCAGCACCGGCCCCCACACTCCACCCCGTGCTTGGATAAGCTGCGGACGCGCCCCGCACGGCACCGAGGAGACACCACCATGCCCGTGGAGATGAAGATGTGGCGGATGGGCGAGGGTGGAATGCCCCAGCCCCTGATGCATACCCGCATGCCCTCCGAGGCCGAGCTGCAGCGGTTCCTTGTGGAAGACCCCACGCTGCTGGGCGATCCCCTGCTGGTGATCGGCCGCGAGGTACCGACACCGCACGGAACCCGCATCGACATCCTCGCGATGGACAGCGAGGGCAACCTGCACGTCCTCGAGCTGAAGCGCGATCGCACTCCCCGCGAGGTGGTGGCCCAGGTCCTGGACTACGCCTCCTGGACGGGGCAGCTCCCGCGGGAGGAGATCCGGGAGATCGCCGCGCGGCACCTGGGCAGAGAGCTGGAGACCGCGTTCGACGAGACCTTCGGCGTGCCGCTGCCGGACGAACTCAACGAGGAGCAGCGCCTGACGATCGTGGCCTCCTCCCTGGACAGCAGTTCGGAGCGGATCGTCGCTTATCTGCGGACGTTCGGCGTCCCCATCAATGCCGTGTTCTTCACCTATCTCGAGGATGAGGACCGCCGCTACCTCGCGCGTTCGTGGCTCGTCAGCTCCGAGGAGACGACGACGGCGACCTCGTCCGGCAGCGACCGACGCAAGCGGGCTCCATGGAACGGCGTCGACTGGTATGTGGCCTTCGACCGCGGCTGGGAGGACGCCCGCCGGTACGGCTTCGTCTCCGCCGGCGGCGGGCGGTTTCACACGCGGACCCTCCGGTCCGTGCCCGAGGGCGCCCGCATCTGGGTCCACATCCCGCAGACCGGTTACGTGGGGGTCGGGACGACGACGGGCCCGGCCGTGCGGTTCGACTCAGCCGCCGTCCCGACGTCGGGCGGGGTGCGCCGGCTCGCGGACCTCCCCCTGGTGCACGACTACCCCGACGCCCGGAACCAGGACGACGACGAGACCGAGTGGGTGCTGCCGGTGCGGTGGATCGACACCCGGCCCGAAAGTGAGGCGTACTGGGAGAAGGGCATGTTCGGCAACCAGAACAGCGCGTGCAAACTGCGTCAGGAGTTCACGCTGGCGCGACTGGCGGAGCACTTCGACACGGAAAGTGACAGATCAGACTGACACATCGACATTGCCGGTGTCACTTTGCTGCCTCAATGGACACGACGCCACTGATCGCCGTCGATTTCTTGGGGATCTGATTCTTGGGGATCTGAGTTGTCAATGTGAAAGTGACACAGTGACACGAGCGGAACAGACGCGTCACCCGCGGGCCAACGACCCCGACGTCATCACCCCCGCCCGCGATGCTCCGAAGCGAGCATGGCGTAGGTGACGCCGTCGATCCACCCGCGGGAGAGGTGCAGCGACTCCTCCCGGAACGTGGCCTCGTGGCGCAGCCCCACCTTCTCCATCACCCGCCGGCTGGCCGCGTTGTCTGCGAACGCATGGGCCTCCACGCGGCGCACCCCCAGCCCGGTGAAGGCGATCTCCAGTAGGGCGCCGGCGAGCTCGGTGCCGTAGCCCTGCCCCGCGCGGTCCGGATCGATGGTCCAGCCGATCTCGGCCAGCGCGTCCTGACCCTCCGCCCGCGGCCCGCCCTGACTCCACGCGTCCAGCACCTGCAGCTTCCCGACGCCGACGATCGTCTCCCCCGCTTGCACGGTGAGTCGGTTCCCCGCGGCGAGGTAGTCCTCACACAGCTGCTCCGCGGAGCCCGGTCGCCCGGAGGTCCACGTCCAGACCTCCTCGCGGCGGTTGAATCGCCAGACTGCGTCGGTGTCCTCGGCGGTGAAGGGCGTCAGGCTCAGCCGCTCGGTGTGCACGGGAAAGGCGACGCCGCGGCGTGCAGCGAGCTCGAACAAGGGCGTGGACATGCGTTCACGATAGTGGGCGGCCCCTGACCTCGCCGCGCGGCGGCCTCACCCGACCCCGCCGTTCGCGCTGCGCGTCAGCCTGCGGGCAAGCCGCGCCACGGCGTCGACCACCTCCTGATCCCCCACCACGGTGAAGTCGTGCTCCAGCATGGCGAGCCAGCGGGCGGCGCCGTCGGGGTCGTCCGCCCCGGTCCGGAACTCCGTCTTTCCGTCCTCGAGGGGGCGGAGATGCCCGGCCAGGCGCGGCAGGTGGGCGGCCACCTCCTCGAACGGGGCGTGGATCCGGACGGTGACCTCGTGCCGCCACGCCGACGGCGGGGCGGGCTCGTCGAGCCGGGCGAGGACCTCCTCTGCCCCGGGCCGCGGGACGAACCGCCACGTCCCCAGCGCCGGTTCACGCAGCCGATCCAGCCGGAACGTGCGCCAGTCCTCCCGGTCCAGGTCGAACGCCACCAACACCCACCGGCCGTGCACGGGGACCAACCAGTGCGACTCCACCCGCCGCTGCGTCGAAGCCCCGTGCCGGTCCGTGTAGGCGAAGGTGAGGCGGAGCGTCCTGCGGATGGCGTCGGCGCAGGTCAGCAGGTCCGCCGGATCCAGGGACTCGGCCGCATCGGGACCGGGCGGGGTGCCCGCCTCGAAGGCCGCTCGCAGGCCCCGCAGTCGTTCCCGGATGCGGGCGGGGGTGACGGCGTCGATGGTGCGCAACGCCCTCAACGCGGCCTCAGCGTGGGGACTGCCGCCGTCGCCGGCCACGCGGGTCAGCGCGAGCGTGACTGCCACAGCCTGCTCCTCGTCCAGGGTGAGCGGGGGCAGCGCCCCGCCGCGGCCCAGGCTGTACCCGCCACCGGAGCCGGCGCCGGCGTCCACGGTGTACCCGAGCTGCCGTAGGCGGCCGACGTCGCGGCGCAGCGTCCGGGCGGTCACACCGAGTTCGGAGGCGAGGTCCTCGCCGCGCCAGACGGGGCGGGCCTGCAGGAGGCTGAGCAGGGAGAGTGCTCGGGTGGTCGGATCGGTCACGGGACCATCCTCACTCAAGATCGCGGACAGGATCCGTCCTCGGAACCCGGGACGCTGGAGTCATCGCCCGGGCCCGCCGGGTGCCGACCTTCCCAGGAGGAATCACCATGGGTTTCCTGACCCCGAACGCTGCGGGAGAGCATGCCGTGCTGCGCACCTTCGCCCTGCAGCAGCTCACCCAGATGCGGACCACCGTCGCCGGTCTCACCGACGATCAGGCTCACGCCGCTCCCACCGTCTCAGGGCTGAACCTCTCCGGCCTGCTGCTGCACACCGCCGCCGTGGGTGTCTATTGGTCAGCCAGTGCGGCGGCGGCGCCCGGGCAGCCGGAGCTGCCGGAGGAGATGCGCGAGGACCTGTCCCTGGACGCGATGATCGCGGACCTCCGGCCCCTGGTCGACGTCGTCGCCCACTTCGACCGGTGCGTGGCGCTCACGGAGGCCAACATCGACGACGTCACGGACCTGGACGCGCTGGTCCCCGTGCCGCCGGCGCCCTGGCACCCCGAGGACCTCACGCACTGGGAGGCGCGCTGGTGCCTGGCGCACATCGCCGCGGAGGTCGCCCGCCATGCCGGTCACGCGGACATCATCCGGGAGACGTTGGACGGCAAGGGCGCGTTCGAGCTGAACGGAGACGCCGGCCATGACTGAGCAGGCTCAGGGGCCGCCGGCCAGAGCGGCGATGACCAGCATCGCCGGGATCCCGAAGATCGCGACTGTCAGGGCCGCGGCCGCCGAGGCGATCACGGCGACGGCGCGCACGCTCAGATGCCCTCGAGAGCCGCGGGCTCCTCAGGAAGGATCTGCCCGCCGTCGACGACGATGCCCTGACCGGTGACATAGCGGGCACCGTCCGAGGCGAGGAACGCGACGGCGGCACCGATGTCCTTCGGCTCACCCAGGAAGCCGGCGGGCACGGACTTGGCCATGTCGTCCAGGTACTCCTGACCCATGGCCTCCAGGCCCGGGGTGACGATGTTGCCCGGCAGCACTGCGTTGACGGTGACGCCCTTGCGGGCGAGCTCGATCGCGGCGGAGCGGACGAAGCCCATCTGAGCGGCCTTGGTGGCGCCGTAGTGGGACCAGGCCGGGTAGCCGGTGTAGTTGCCGGTGATGGAGCTGGTGACCACGATGCGACCGCGACCGGACTTGATCAGCTCCGGCAGGGCGGCCTGCACGGCGTGGATGGTGCCCTTGACGTTGATGTCGAAGATGAGGTCAATGTCCTCGTCGGTCATCTGCTCGATGGAGGACTGCGGGTAGACGCCGGCGTTGGAGGCGAGCACGTCCAGCCCGCCGAACTCCGCGACGACGTCGGCGACGACCTGCGTGCACGCCTCGCGGTCGCGGACGTCCAGGACGTGGGTGGAGAACCCGGCCTCTCGGGCCTGGGCGCACTCCTGTTCGGTGAGTCCGGTGACGGCGACCTTCGCGCCGTTTTCCCTGAGCTGGGTGGCGATGCCGAAGCCGATGCCCAGCGTGCCTCCGGTGACGAGGGCGGTGCGGCCGGCGAGCAGTGCGGTGGCGGTCATGGCAAGGGTCCTCCAGGACGTCGGTGCGGGTGCGGGCGGGGCGACGCGCGCCGACGGGGCGCCGGTGCTGCTCCGCCGCTGTCAAGCCTAAGCCGGGGTCCGCGGAATGCCCAGGCCGATCCTGTCCTGTTCTCAGGAGGCCACCGCATGTTCTGCTGCCGTTCACACCAGGGCCCTACGGTGCCACGTGTTGCCCGCCCGGGTTGCTCGAGACGCACGGATGAAAGGCCACGATGTCCTCTCCTTCACCGACCCTCAGCCGCCGCCGCCTGCTCGGCCTCAGCGGAGCGAGCGCCGCCGTCCTCGCCCTCGGGGTCAACGCGCCGGACGTCGCCTCCGCGGACCCACTGCCGCACCGGGAGAACCTGTTCGGTCTCGGGGTGGCCAGCGGCTATCCACGGGAGGACGGTGCAGTTCTGTGGACCCGGTTGGCGCCAGAGCCGCTCGCGGAGGACGGGCACGGCGGCATGCCGCTGCGGTCCGCTCCGGTGAAGTGGGAGGTTTCCGAGACCCGGGATTTCCGGCGGATCGTCAAGCGCGGCACGGCACTGGCGCAGCCGGAGTTGGCCCACTCCGTGCACCCCCGGGTCGAGGGGCTGAAGGCCGCAACGGACTATTTCTACCGCTTCACGGTGGGGCCGCAGAGGAGCCCGGTGGGGCGCTTCCGCACCCTTCCGGCTGCCGGGGCAGCGACCGAGCGCTTCACCGTCGGGATGATCTCCTGCCAGGCCTGGTACCACGGCCACTTCGCCGCGCACCGGCACCTGGCGCAGGAGGAGGACCTGGACCTCACCGTCTTCCTCGGCGACTACATCTACGAGTACGGCATCACCGCCGCGAACCTGTGGCGTCAGGGGGCCGAGGTCACGCCCGCGCACGCCGTGGAGATCGAGACCCTCGAGCAGTACCGGCTGCGGTACGCCCTGACGAAGTCGGACCCGCATCTGCAGGCGCTGCACGCCCGAGCGGCCGCCGTCGCCATCTGGGACGACCACGAGGTGCAGAACAACTACGTGGGCGCAGCCTCCTCCACCGGCATCCCCGAGGAGCTGTTCGCGCACCGCATCGCCGTCGCCTACCGGGCCTTCTACGAGAACCTGCCCGTGGACATCGACGCCCTGCCGGAGGGGCCGGAGTCGGACATCGTGGCGGGGCTCGACGTCGGCGCGCTGGCCCGCATCTCCCTGCTGGACACCCGCCAGTTCCGAGACGCCCCGCCGGCCGACTCCGCGGACCGCGAGCGCGAGGACCGCACCATGCTGGGCGCGGCCCAGGAGCGGTGGGTCACCGAGCGGCTGCGCACGTCGCAGAGTCAGTGGAACGTGCTGGCCGGCGGCGTCGTGCTCGCGCCGATCTCCGACGACCGCACCGACCAGTGGGACGGCTACCCGGCCGCCCGCCGTCGCCTGCTGACGGAGATGAAGCGCGCGGGCAACGCCGTGATGCTCACCGGCGACATCCACAAGCACGTGGCCGCCGAGCTCCACGGCGAGTCGGCGGGCCTGCCTGCCGGGCCGGCCGGCGTCGAACTGGTGACGACGTCCGCGGCCTCCGACGGCGACGGCGCGAAGACGGACAAGTACACGCCGGACTGGGTGCGGCACGACTACGTGCGCCACTACGACGGGCGGCGCGGCTACCTGCACCTGCGGTTCACGCCGGCGCAGCTGACGTCCTCGTTCTGGGTGGTGCCCTGGGTGGAGTCGGACGACACCGCGCCCAAGGAGCTCAGCGCCCGCTTCACCACCCCCGCCGGCAGCAGCCGCTTGATCGAGGCCTGAGGAGAGCACCGATGAGCAAGAACCCGCAGACCGTCACCGGCGTGGTCGCCACCGGCGCCATCTCCCGCGTCGAGCTGACCTGGACGCCCCTGCCGTGGGAGCCGCTGATCGACCACTATCGCGTGTACGCCCTGCCGACATCCGGCAGGGGCGCGACGCCCGACGAGACGCACCTGGTGGGCAAGACCGTGTATCCGCGCTTCGTGCACCACGGCCTCGACCCCGCCGGGGAGGACTTCCGGTACGTCATCGTCGCGGTGTCCGACGCGGGCCGGCGCGGCCGTCCGTCGTCGGCGGTGGTGGGCGGATCCCAGGCGTCCGTGACCGCGACCGGCCGTGAGCTGGCGCGGATCGGCGAGTTCGACGGGAAGTCCCTCGAGCTGCGCTTCTCCCCCGCCCAGTACGCGCAGATCCCGAAGGCCCACCCCACAGCCGTGATCGACTACGTCCAGGGCGTGGACACCCCCGCCGCGGCGTGGCCGTACCTGCTGCCGGGTCCGGGCGACGCCTGGGCCGGTCGGAAGGCCTACCGCGCCCGCTGGACGGTGACCCTCGACGCCGCCCCGCAGCGGGACGTGGACCTGGCGCTGTGGTTCGTGGACACCACGCGCCTGGGCGGTCGTCTCGACGTAGCGGTGAACGGGCGGGACGTGCAGTCCGTGGAGCTGGCGAAGGGGGCGACGCGCGGCTCCCGCGAGGGCGACGCGACGCTGCCCGGGTCCACGCTGCTGCGCTCGTACCACGAGTTCACCCTGCCGACCGGGGCGCTGGCCGCAGGCGAGAACGTCGTGGAGTTCACCGTCGCCGAGGGTGGCTGGGTGGCCTGGGACGCGCTGGGCCTGTACGAGCGGAGGTCCTGAGGCGGCCGGGGAGACGTCCTTGGCCGTGCGGGGCTCACCTGATGCCGTTCCACACCGACGGGATCAAGTCGGGCTCATCCCGGTCGCGCGGTGCTCACGCCGGCCGGTCCATGGAGTGGCCGATCGGTACGGACTCATCCCCGCTCGCGCGGGGCTCACACGGGTCTGGTGACGGTGAAGTGAAGCGTCCTGACCTCGGAACGAAACCCAGGGCGCTTCAGCACGAAGCAGCGGAGACAACGGGTCCCGGTTCACGACGGTCGCGACTTCTGCCGAGCCTCAACGAAGTCCGCTGCACGAAGCAGCGGAGACTGGCACTCATCGGCTCAAGATGCCGACTCAACGCGGCCTCAACGAAGTCCGCTGCACGAAGCAGCGGAGACACACCCTTGCCACGGACAACCAGACCCGGTTCTCCGCCTCAACGAAGTCCGCTGCACGAAGCAGCGGAGACTGCAGACCCCGACCGGCATGGTCGCCTGCGTCCCGCCTCAACGAAGTCCGCTGCACGAAGCAGCGGAGACTCGGGTCC
Organism: Micrococcus sp. FDAARGOS_333; assembly: GCF_002206575.2. Lineage (NCBI taxonomy): Bacteria > Bacillati > Actinomycetota > Actinomycetes > Micrococcales > Micrococcaceae > Micrococcus > Micrococcus sp. FDAARGOS_333. The sequence goes on from NZ_NJFJ02000001.1 coordinate 303,193, forward strand.
CGTACTTCCGCGTACACGCGCCGCCGGCCTCAACGAAGTCCGCTGCACGAAGCAGCGGAGACCGCGCTGGAACTTCACCCATGCGGCCTTGTCTGGTCCTCAACGAAGTCCGCTGCACGAAGCAGCGGAGACTTCTCGGACAAGGTGACCACGTGCCGGTGCAGGGTGCCTCAACGAAGTCCGCTGCACGAAGCAGCGGAGACATCATCGCCTTCACCACCGACGACCGCACCACCCGGCCTCAACGAAGTCCGCTGCACGAAGCAGCGGAGACAGGCCGGTAGCGTCACCCCGCAGGCTCGCACTGACGAGCCTCAACGAAGTCCGCTGCACGAAGCAGCGGAGACCTAAGAACACTGCCCTGATCGAGGAAGCCTCCAAGCGGCCTCAACGAAGTCCGCTGCACGAAGCAGCGGAGACGCGGTCGTGAAGGTGACGGGACTGCTGCACGAATAGGTGACATCTGATCTGTGACGCTGTGAGGCGTTGCTGGAAGGATGAACACCGTGCCCAAGCCCTACCCCCAGGAGTTCCGCGACGACGTCGTGCGCGTCGTCCGTGACCGTGAACCCGGCCAGACCATCAAGCAGATCGCCGCGGATTTCGGCATCGCCGAGTCCTGTGTGCGCAACTGGATACGCCAGGCCGACGTCGAGGACGGCGCCAAGCCCGGAACGGGTGCCCCCGAGCACGCCGAGCTCAGGGAGGCCAAGAAGCGCATCCGGCTGCGTGAGCAGGAGAACGAGGTGCTGCGCCGCGCCGCGGCCTACCTGTCGCAGGCCAACCTGCCGTCAAAAGGCTCTACCCGCTCGTGAAGGAGCTCGCCGCCGACGGTATCCCCGTCACGGTGACGTGTCGGGTCCTGAAGCTCTCCCGCCAGCCCTACTACCGCTGGCTCGCCACCCCGGTCACCGACGCCGAACTCACCGAGGCCTACCGCGCCAACGCCTTGTTCGACGCCCACACCGATGACCGGGAGTTCGGCTACCGGTACCTGGTCGAGGAAGCGCGCGACGCCGGTGAACCGATGGCCGAGCGCACCGCCTGGCGGATCTGCTCGACCAACGGCTGGTGGTCTGCGTTCGGCAAGAAGCGCGGCAAGAACGGCACCAAGCCCGGCCCGCCGGTCCACGACGACCTATGCGCCTACCTCGACGAGCACGGCGCGAGGCGTCACCGCTTCGCCGCCCAGGGGCCGAACGAGCTGTGGCTGTCCGACATCACCGAACACCGCACCACAGAAGGCAAGCTCTACCTCTGCGCGATCAAGGACGTGTACTCCAACCGGATCGTGGGCTACTCCATCAGCGACCGGATGAAGTCCCAGCTCGCGGTCGCGGCGCTCAACAACGCCGTCGCCCGCCGCGGTGACGTGGCCGGCTGCGTGGTCCACACGGACCGAGGGTCTCAATTTCGATCCCGGAAATTCGTGCGCGCCCTGCACCGCCACGCCATGGTCGGCTCCATGGGCCGGGTCGGAGCGGCCGGGGACAACGCCGCGATGGAGAGCTTCTTCGCGCTCCTGCAGAAGAACGTCCTGGACCGCCGCCAGTGGAAGACCCGCCAGGAGCTGCGGATCGGGATCGTCACCTGGATCGAACGGACCTACCACCGTCGCCGCCGGCAAACAGCCCTGGGCCGCTTGACCCCCATCGAATACGAGACCATCATGACCACACCGGCCGCTCAGGCAGCCTAACCCACCCTGTCACCTATCGGTGCAGCAGTCCCGATTGCACACGGCCCGCGGTGACCTCTTCATAGTGCGGGCCAGACTCGTGGGGCACGAGCAGCAGAGGGTGGTGCGATCCCTTAGTCTCGAACGGCTTCGATCCACCCATGCCGACGTACGCCCGGGTCCTGGCGCGTGCCATGGTCGGTCACGGTGAACCCCGCTGCTGTCAGCAGCCGTGCGAGCTCCTGGTGCGGCCAGTACCAGGCCGTGGTCACGGCATGGTCGAAGGGCTCCACTCGGTCTCCAGCGAAGAAGCCCACCAGCAACGATCCGCCCGGGGACAGCGCCCGGTGAGCGTGCTCGAGCAGTTGCGGCAGCTCCCGGGGAGGCGTGTGGATGATCGAGTACCAGGCAAGGATCCCGTCAAAGGCGGCGGTGGGGAGGGTTTCGAAAGAGCCAGACTCCAGACGCACTCCGGGGTGAGTGCGGCGAGCGTGGGCTATGAACTCCTCCGCCGGATCTATACCCGTCACGTCATAACCCAGGGCATCCAGGTGGGCGGTCCAATGGGCCGGGCCGCAGCCGACATCCGCCAGAGCCCCGCCAACCCGCCTGGCCCACGCCTCGACCTGCGCTCTGTCCGCGTCTGCCACCACGGTCATGGCCCCAAGTAGCTTGGCGTATTCGGCGGCCCGGGTCCCGTATGCCTCCCGGATGGAAGGGCTGTGCTGCTGCACTCCTTCGGATTCTGCGGTCATCGTTGGCCCCGGTCGGCGCTCCGCTCGCCGTGAACAAGTCCCAGCGCTGTGCAGCGGTAAGGCAGGGGAACGAGGAAGGACTGCTCCCCGGTCACCAGGGCCGCCCCGGGAGGTCGATCTCCCCAGCCGGCCAGAGCTGTCCGGCCCCGCGCAACGGCATGACCAGCAGAGGGTCCCCCTGAGTGCTCCGCGTCGGTTGTCCGTCGCGCCCGATGCAGCGTTCGGCTGCAGTAATGCGCCGCCATCCGCACGAGGCGTAGAAAGGCACCACGGACTCGTCGCAGCCGAGATAACCGAAGTCCGCGGCGGAGTGGGCGCGCATGGAATCGACGGCGGCCCGCATCAGCCGTTGGCCCAGGTAGTGGCCGCGGCCGTTCGGGGCGACCAGCACACCTCCGACGCCGGCGATCTTGACCGTGTGACCGCCCACAGTGATCGAGCGTCGGGCCCATCCGATGTGCCCAACGGTCTGTGCGTCCAGGGTGGCGATGACATGCATGTCATGGGGTGCGTACCCGTAGGGCTGGTCGGGATCCCACTCCCCGAAGTCCTCGCGGTACTCGGCAGCGAAGAGGCGGCTCAGGTCATCCAGCTGATCAGGCGTCAGGTCGGTATGCCAGCTCAGCCCGATCTTGGGCGAAGACGAAGGGTCCAGATCCATGCGCGAATTCTGGCACGTGGCTTGGATACAGGGCCGCGCACAGTGGCTATCGAGTTGCGCTTCCCATAGGAGGGCCATCATGTCAAGGGGCTAGACGCTCAAACCGGTATTGTCGAGCTGCAGCGAAGATTGCACGACCGTGTCATCCCGCAAGCTCCATCACGGCGTCGGTTGGCCCCCCGCTCGCACGGACTCGTCTCACCGGGCAGGCGAAGGCAGTCCACGTCCTAGGTCGAACTGCGTATCTGCCGTTTCCAAGATCTGTGCCCACTCCCCGGGCGTTGGATGGTGACCCATCCCGGCGACCTCGAACAGTGCGCTTGCCGGGGCGGCGCCGGCGAGTCTGCGCCCCTGATCAGGTGGCGTCATGGTGTCTTCTGTTCCGACCACGACCAGCAGCGGATGGACTAGCTGATCCGCGTGATGCAGCGGGGACGAGTCTTGCCACTGCCGTGGCTGCAGGGTCTTTTCCAGATAGCGACGGACCCCGCCGAAAGCCGTGTCCTGCGCGAAGGAGGACAGCTCCGTTGGGGCGTTGACCAGGACCACGCCGTCGAGGGCCCCTGCAGGCTGATCCGCCGCGGCCAGGGCTGCCATCAGCCCGCCCATGGAAAACCCCACCAGCACGATGCCCGACACCTCCGGCTGCCAGCGGATCCAGGCCAGGACCCGTGAGATGTCAAGGGAGGCGCTGAGCCCGTAGTCGTCGACACCGGTGGAACCGTGCCAGCCGCGCAGGGAGATGCCCACCGCGTGCCATCCACGATCGAGCACCTGGCGTGCGACCGGGGCCATGGTCGAAGCATCCTCACCCCACCCGTGCAACAACAGGATTGCTGGCGCCTGCCGGTCACACCACCAGGCGTACCCGCCCAGCTGCACGTCCTCGAACTCCAACAACACCGGGACTGCGCCGGGAAGACGGGGCAGCACCGTGGTGCCGGTTGGGTGTGGGGTCAGCGGGCTCTCCATGAACCCATGGCAGTCCCGTGGTGCGCGGACGTCAAGATTCCCAGCGGGTTTTTCGGGTGGCGAGCAGGGCGTGGTCCATGGCCCGACGACACCGACTGTGTTGTCGAGATGCGGCGAAGACAGCGCACCACAAGCATCCAACTCCTGGCAGATCGGCACGCTCCGCGTCGTTGGGAGGAGTGGAAGCATAGAGGAGGCTGCCACTCGGCTGACGGGGCTAAGCGCCGTGCAGGATGCGAGTGGCGATCTGGTCCGGTGGCTCAGTCGCGGTGATGCGATGTTCATCGACAAAGGGCAGTGGCTGCCAGCCGTGGTACCACGCCGCCATCTCGTCAGCGGAGAACTCTGCGGCCTTGGGACGCATCGCGTGCCGGCGGGCAGTCTCCTCGAAGGTCAGGTCGAAGGCGTAGAACCGAGCATCGTCACTGGCCGCCGCAACTCGTTCCAACATCGGCCCGTACCGCCCTGCGTGGAAGATCCCGTCGAGGATCACGTGATGTCCGCGCTCGAGGCAGTGCAGTGCGGCGGCTTCGAGCAGGTCGGCGTGCGCGAGGCTGTCCTGCTCACGTTCGGCGTAGATGCCCCGTCGGAAGTGGTCCTGGCTCAGGAGGGCAGCGGGACCATCCAGGCGTTCCTGGAGGAGACGCGCGACCGTGGTTTTCCCGGAGGCTGCGTTGCCGCGAAGCACGATAAGCATGATGCCAGGGTAGATGCGAGAGCTGGCCGAAGATGGGCTCCGTGTGCGCGCCACAGCGTGTGTAGAGATGCAGCGAAGATTTCACACGACACGCGGTGAACCCTTCTCGGAGCAAAACCTTCAGCGGGGTCTGTGAAATGTACCCCTCGGCCGCCGAGAGAGTCATCAACGCCCAGGGTCAGTACATCTAGCCGACCACCCTGACCGCTGCGTCGCGGACATGTCCCAGGCGCGCGCCTGACAGTGCGCTCATGCCGGGAAGGCGATTCTGAGGCCGTGCCACCTGCCGCTCGACTTCCGCCTCAGGCACCGGGTGCAGAGGAGTCACCTCTCGTGGTCGACGGCGGGCTATCAGTCGGGGATGCTCTCGCGTGCAGCCTTGCGAATCTGTGCTGAAGCGTGCTGCGAGGCAAAGGTCAGCAGTTGAGAAACAGCTGGCGGGCGTGAAGCAGGAACTGGTGACAGCTGATCGTTAGTGCCGGGAGGCTGAGGATGAGTCGTTGGCGGCCGTGCATCCGGTGAGCAGGAAAGCACCGACCACGACGGTGATTGCAGCGGTTTTCGTTCCGCCGTACTTCGGGAATGGCCTGAAGTTTTTCATGGGATTCCTTCCCGTGTCTGCCCGTGGCGCCAATTGGCCTTACTACCCCATAGGGGTAGTGCCTACCTGCGTGACGCGGAAGCGCCCCCGCCCGGAACGAGCCCGGGAGGGGCACTGCGTTCAGTCGTGCTTGCTGATTTCCGGTTCATGTTCGGCAATGTGCTCGGTCTCGATCTGGAAGGTCGAGTGATGGATGGAGACCTCGAAGTGTCCTGCGACGCAATCTTTGATCTCGTGGAGCGTCTGCGCGGCACGACCGTCGGTGAAACACTCGTCCTCGACGACGACGTGGGCGGTCAGGATCGGCAGGCCGGTCGCCACAGTGGAGGCGTGCAGGTCATGGACATCTTTGACATGGTCAAGTTCGAGGATGTGCGAACGCACCTTGTCGAGGTCGAGGCCCTTGGGAGTGAACTCCATAAGGACGCCAGTGGTCTCGCGCATGAGCTTGAACGCGCGAGGCACGATCAATGCGGCGATAAGCAGTCCGGCGATGGCATCGGCCTGCATGAACCCGGTCGTGGCGATGACGATCGCCGCGATGATCACTCCGAGCGACCCGAGGGCATCATTGAGAACTTCGAGGAACGCGGCACGCATGTTGAAGTTCGAGCCGCGGCTGGAGGCGAGGATGGTGATGGCGATGATGTTCGCGACCAGGCCGATGATGCCGAATATCAGCAGTTCGCTTGCGGGCACCTCCGGCGGCTCGAACAGTCGCCGGATGCCTTCGATGGCGGCGTAGGTGCCCACCGCCAGCAGCAGTGCCGACTGTCCGAGGGCTGCGATCACTTCAATACGCCGGAACCCCCAGGTGCGCTTGGAGTTGGCGGGCTTGAGCATCAGCGTCGCGGCGATCAGTGCGACCAGCAGGCCGGACGCATCGGTAATGGCATGGGCGGTGTCGGTCAGCAATGCGAGGCTGCCGGTGATGACCGAGCCCATGGCCTGGGCAACGACGATCGTCGCGGTGATCGAGAATGCGATCCAGAGTTTCTTGCGGAAATCTCCGGGGTGACCGGTCTCGCTGGCGGCGGGGCCGTGATTGTGTCCTGCGCCCATGTCTACTTCTTGTCCGTATCTGACGCGTGGTGGGTATGTGGGAGTCGCAGGTGCGTGCAGAGCAGGGCCTGCGTGCCGGTGGCATCGAGGAGGCGTTCGGCAGCGGCGATGAGGGTACGCAGGAGCTCGGACTGTGCCAGCGAGTACCAGGTGGAGCGCCCTTCCGGGCGCATCGTCGCCAGGCCGCACTCGACGAGGAAGCCGACATGCTTGCTCACCGTGGACTGGGCCAGGCCCATGTGCTCGACCAGGTCCCGGACCCGGTGCTCCCCGGAGGCGAGGTGCTGCACGATCGCTAACCTCGTCGGCTCCGCAAATGCCTGGAACAGGTGGGCGTACGCTACCGTCGCCACTTCGTCGAGGGTTGCCCCCTTCTCTTGAATCATCGCCATAAGCCGATCATATCGCTCTAGAGCGATATTGTCGAGTGTGATATGTCGCTCCGACGCGGAATGAAGCTCAGGGGTCCCGTCGCACCCGAGGATGGGCTACCTGGGGGATGGTCGGTCGCATAGCTGCAGTGGGAAGCTACGCCAGCTGACCATCGGCCCCGGTGGAGAGCAGGCGGGGTGGGGAGCCGATGTCGATGAGTCGGGTGAAGTAGTCCTGTGCGCAGGTGGCGACGACCCCCACCTGCGGGTGGCTCCTCCTCTGCCCTGGCCAGGTCAGCGCCACGGTCACCGGTGGGGCATCCTCGATGGGCAGATAGACCACCTCCGGCGCGCGGTGATTGTGCGTTGTCGCCTCTGCAGTGATGCCGATGGCGTCGCCGACAGCGATGCGGGTTAACCACTCGCCCGTGTTCGCCACCGAGATCGTGCGCGGCATGTGAGCAGTCGTACTCCACAGCTCCCCGGTGGCCGTCGGAGCGGTCGCGCAGACCGCCACCGGCCCGTCAGCGAGATCGGCTAGGGTCACCGACTCCTGCCGGGCACGGGAGTCGCTGCTCGTCACCGATACAACCAGGCGTTCGGTGAACAGCGGTAACCGCTCCAAACCCGGACCAATGGCACGTTTGGGTGGAGAAGAGCGGATGAGTGCGGCATCGATCGCCCCCGTCGCGCAGCGCCCAGATCGGGTCCGTCGGGCGACTGTATTCGATGAGCTCAGCGTGCCCGCGCTTCCATTCCTGGAACAGAGGCAAGGTGTGACGGCCAAAGCCGGCCCAGGCGCAACGGCACCAGGATGCGCAGTGAGGCCGTGGTGCGATCTTCCAGGTGAAAAGGCAGGTTTGAATCCGGTTCCGAGAAGGGCACATGGGCCTGGGTCCGACGATCAGACTCTGTTGTGAGCCGCGGCCCGCCCTCGCCCTCGCAACGTTCAAGTGAGTAGATCCTGGAACGGCCGAACTTCAGACGGATGCCGTAGCCGCCGTTGGGTCCGTCAGGCAGAAACTCTGCCCCCAATTCTTCGAGGGCGGCCCGCACACGCTCCTGCTTCTTCTCCGACAAGTCGTGTCGCCCCTTCTCGAAGTCGCGCAACTCTTCCTTGGTCACGTTGGCTTCGCGGGCGATATATTGGGCGCTCACCTTCACGAGGATGCGCGCGGCGCGTGTCATGTCCCCGTTGGAGATGTGCTGGCTCTCCATCACTCGCCTCCTGCGACGTGTGTCCTATTGGGCTCAGCGGGAAGTGGAGGTGCCTACGGGATTCGAACCCGTGTAAACGGTTTTGCAGGCCGCTGCCTATCCTCTCGGCCAAGGCACCAAGTCGCCGGCGAAGTCAGTCGCCCGGCGTGAGGCCAGCAACCAGGTTGAAGGCGCCGGTGAGAATGTTCAGCGACACGACCCCGACGACATCAGAGATCTCACGGTCGCTGTACCCGTATCCCCGAAGCTCGTCAATCTGCTCGTCGGTGATCGACGTAGGCTCACGGTAGACCTGGAGGCCGAGCGCGATCATCGCCGCGACCGGGCTGGTCATCGCCGTACCCTGCTGGGCGAGTGCGATCTCGTCATCGCTGACCCCGAGCGATCGTGCCGCGCTGATGTGCGAGGCCAGGCACATTCCGCATCCCTGCTTCGACTGCACGGCGATCGAAACGAGCTCGCTGACTTTACGGTCGAGCTTGGCGCGACGCATGGCTTTGCTCAGGTCGAGATAACCGCCGAGCACCGCCGGGGAGTGCGCCATCGTCGAGACCATGTCTCCGACCTGGCCGTGCCGCTCGACGAGATCGCCGAGCAAGTCTCGTGAGGCCCCCACTGCGGTCTCAGGGGTTAATCGGGAAAAACGGGGCATGATGCCTCCTCTGTCAGTTCGGTCGCAAGTTCGAGGTGGGAGAACCTGCACGAGTGCGTTCCTGCTGCTGATGTTCGGCATGGAAGATCGCAGCCTCAGCCAGCGCCCCGGCATGCACACCGTTCAATAGGTAGAAGTCGCGGGACTCGCGTCGCTGCCGACTCACGATCCCGGCCGACTCCAGGCGGTGAAGCTCGTGGGAGGTCTGGTCGACGGGAAGGTCGACGATGTCCGCCAGATGATTGGCAGAGACCTCGATGTCGCGAATGGCGAGGATCATCTTCACACTCACCAGATTCGCCAGCAACGCGAAGACTCCGACCGCCGCATTCAGATGCGGTGTGTCATACGTGGCGTGCGCGTGCTCAACCTCTTTCATAGTCATTAATACTACCCTATACCCCTATAGGGTATCAAGGGTTATTCAATCGATGTGACGGACTTGGAGACGCGTGGCCGGGTGCGGCGGATCGGGGTGAGGCCAGAGGCGACGGGTCCGCGCAGGAGCACGTGTCCAGTCGGGAGGGTCAACCGCGTCCAACGGCCGGCGGTTGAGATCGTGGCCCCGTTTCCTCGGCTGAGGAACCCGAAGACGTAGGCGGCGAACGCAACGCCTTGTGGCAGCGATGCGAGTGCCGTGTCCGGGGTGCCCCAGACCGTGCCCCGGATCTTGCGGACGACATCGTCGCCGGGTTTGTCGGGAAGTGCTTGGGCGACGGCCTCGATGCCGGCACGGGCGCTGCGCATCAGCGTCAGGCTGGTCACATCGGCAATAAGTCTCCACCCGTGTTGCGGGGGTTCGACGCTGGTCCAGGCGGGTGCCAGCGCGGTCTCCGGCAGCGCCAGGGTCAGGGGGTCGGCGGTCGCGGTCAGGGTGTCGACGGTGACGTCGCACTGCAGCTCGGGGTCGGAGCGGAGCGTGCGAAGGACGAGGATCGTAGGAGTGCGGTCGAGCGGGCCACGGGGCGTTAGCGCGGCTGCGGCCTGCAAGCGCACGCCATGGGCACCGGCCTGCGCGGCCCGCTGAGCGAAGGTGAGCGCGTCGCGGGCGGGCGGCGCGTCGGCGAGGATCAAGCGCGCTGGCATCCTGAGGGTTTGTGCCCGCCGTGTCCTGGAACGCGGTGGTCAGGGGCCGGGTTCAGGAGCGAACGAGCCGGTTGATGGCGTCGGTGGCTTCCTGGATCTTCTCGACGGCCGCCTCGTCGCTGAGCTTGGCGGCATCAAGCACGCAGTGCTTGAGATGGTCGTCGAGCAGACCAGTCGCGACCCCCTGGAGGGCACGGGTCAGGGCGGAGACCTGGGTGAGGATGTCGATGCAGTACTTCTCCTCATCGATCATCTTCGCGATCCCACGCGCCTGTCCTTCGATGCGCTTCATGCGGCCGAGATAGCGCTCCTTGTCGCTGATGTAGCCGTGCTGGTGGGAATCGTTATCGACAGACATGGGCATGTCCTTACTTCTGGCGCTCCAGGACGGAACGCGTGCTAGCTTCGGGTGTAAGGTCGATGCGCCGCAGCAGCTGGGCGTTGAGCGCGACAACCACGGTGGAGGCTGACATCAGGATCGCGCCGATCGACATTGGCAGGACGAGTCCCACCGGTGCGAGGATACCGGCCGCCAACGGCACCGAAAGAAGGTTGTAGCCGGCGGCCCACCACAGGTTCTGCTTCATCTTGCCGTATGCGCGTCGCGACAGCTGGATGATCGAGAGCACGCTGCGTGGGTCGGAACTGGCCAGGATCACCCCGGCCGAGGCGATGGCGACATCGGTGCCAGCGCCGATCGCGATGCCGACATCGGCCTGCGCCAGAGCCGGGGCGTCGTTGACGCCGTCGCCGACCATCGCGACCCTCTTGCCCTCTTCCTGCAGCTGGGAGACCTTCGCGGACTTGTCCTCCGGGCGCACGCCGGCGAAGACGCGGTCGATGCCGAGCTCCTTGCCGACCTCGTTCGCGACCGCCTCGGCATCGCCGGTGATCATGACGACCTCGACGCCGAGGGCGTGGAGGGCGTCGACGGCGTAGCGGGATTCTGGCCGGACCTCGTCGGCGAGCCTCAGCCCGCCGACCACCTGGCCGCCGCGGAGAACGTGCAGAATGATCGCGCCCTCGGAGCGCCATGCCTCGGCCGTGCCGACCTCGTGCTGACCGGTCTCCTCGAGCAGCCGGGGCCCGCCGACGCGGACCTCCTGGCCGGAGACGGTCGCAGTGACGCCGACGGCGGGCGAGGATGAGAAGCCGCTGGCCTGCTGGAGGGCAAAACCCTTGTCCTTGGCGGCGGTGACGATGGCCTTGGCGAGCGGGTGCTCGCTGTCGGCCTCGGCCGAGGCAGCGAGGGCGAGGACCTGGTCGGCGTCGAGTTCGCCGGTCGGCTCGACGCCGGTGACGGTGGGCTCGCCCTTGGTCAGCGTGCCGGTCTTGTCGAACAGGACCGCGTCGACCTGCCGCATGGACTCCAGCGCCAGGCGGTCCTTCACTAGGACGCCGCCGCGGGCGGCTCGCTCGGTGGCGATGGAGACGACCAGCGGGATCGCCAGGCCGAGGGCGTGGGGGCAGGCGATGACGAGCACGGTGATGGTGCGCACGACGGCCTCGTCGGGCATGCCGATGAGCGTCCAGACGACCGCAGTGACCAGCGCCGCGCCAAGAGCGAACCAGAACAGCCAGGCCGCGGCCTTGTCGGCGATCCGCTGGGCGCGGGAGGATGAGTTCTGCGCCTCGGCGACGAGCCGGTTGATGCCGGCCAGGGCGGTGTCGTCACCGGTGGCGGTGATCTCCACCCGCAGGCCGGAGTCGGTGGCGACGGTGCCGGCGGTGACGGTCTGGCCCTCGCCGCGAGAGACCGGGCGGGACTCGCCGGTGATCATGGACTCGTCCATCTCGGCGCGGCCGTCGACGATGGTTCCGTCAGCCGGGACGCTGCCGCCGGGGCGCACGAGGACCACGTCGCCCACGTCGAGGTCGGCTGGGGCCACCTTGACGACGTTCTCGCCCTCGACGCGCTCGGCCTCGTCTGGCAGCAGTGCCGCCAACGAGTCGAGCGCCGAGGTGGTCTGGGCCAGGGAGCGCATCTCGATCCAATGGCCCAGCAGCATGATTACGATCAGCAGCGCCAGTTCCCACCAGAATTCGAGCTCATGATGGACGAGCCCGAGCGTGGCGGCCCAGGAAGCGAAGAAGGCCACCGTGATCGCCAGAGCGATGAGCAGCATCATCCCGGGCTTGCGGGACTTCAACTCGCTGACGGCACCGGTGAGGAAGGGCCTGCCGCCCCAGACGTACATGACGGTGCCCAGTGCCGCGGCGACCCAGCCCGCCCAGCCGGGGACCTCGTAGCCCAGCAGCATGGCGAACATCGGTGAGAGGGCGACCGCGGGGATGGCGATGACGAGGTTGATCCAAAACAGTCGGCGGAACTGGCCAACGTGGTCCCCGTGCCCGCCATGGCCGCTGTGATCTCCGTACCCACCGTGCTGGGCATGCTCATCGTGGCCGCCGTGCTCGTCGAGGCCCGTGTGGCCTGAGTGCTGCCCGTGGTCCATGGCGTGGCCCTGATGCCCGGTGTGCTGACCCTCGCGCGTGCCGTGCGCATCCGCCGAGGCGTGCGCGGACACAGACCCGTGGTGATGCTCGCCGTGGGCGGGTGTATCGGTTTCGTGACCGTGATGCTGTTGTGAGTTCGGGTCCGTCATGATTCCTCTCCTCCGTCATCGAGCCAGGCCGATTGCCGCTCACCCGGTGGCCGGGCAAGCGAACGTCGGCTCAGGACGCTGGTTGGATCTCGCTCTCGACGACCCACTTGTGGTTCGTCATCTTCATGCCGTCCGTCTCGTAGTCGACCATGTAGACCGTCTCATCGGTGGACGAAGCAATGATGGCCTTTACGCCTTCCATGCCTTCCATGTGCTCGGCGAGCAGAGTCACCTCTGTGCCGTCGGCCAGGCGCGCGTCGCCGGCATCCTCAATTTCTTCCTGCACGACCCACTTGTGATCAGTGACGGGGTCGCCGCCACCTGCGGGCGTGTAGTTCACGGAGTACGTGTACGTGTCGAATGCGCCGGAAATCGTTGCTGTAGCCCCTTCCATGCCTTCCATGTGGTCGGCCGTGAGCTGCACCTCGGTACCGACAGGGTAGGTGGGCTCACTGGCTTCGGCGATACCCTCGGGTGCCGGTCCGCCGTCCATCGGGTGCTCCATCTCTTCATCACCGCTTTCTGCGTTGTTGCCGCCGTGGCCCTGATGCTCCTCAGTAGCCGAGGGGTCGGTCTGCTGGTTGTCGTCTGCTCCGCTGGCGCAACCGGCGAGCACGAGCGCCACTCCGAGGGCTCCCGCTGCCAGTCCTGTTCGCAGTCTCCTCTGCATGTCATTTCCTTTCATCAATATGCCTACCCTATACCCCTAGGGGGTACTAGTCAAGACTTGTGTGTTGTGTCGGTATGGATCAATCGGAAACCCCTTCTCAGAGGGTCTGCTCGTGTTGGATGGGCAATGCGGCGATGAGGGGATGGTCGAAGCCCGTCGGTCCGGTCTTCGCGGCTCCTCCGGGAGAACCCAACTCGTCGAAGAACTCGACGTTGGCCTTGGAGTAGTCAGACCATTCGTCGGGCAGGTCGTCTTCGTAGTAGATGGCCTCGACGGGGCAGACCGGTTCGCAGGCTCCGCAGTCGACGCATTCGTCGGGGTGGATGTAGAGCGAGCGTTCGCCCTCGTAGATGCAGTCGACAGGACATTCGTCGATGCAGGCGCGGTCCTTGACGTCCACGCAGGGAAGCGCGATCACGTAGGTCATGGCTGCTCCTCTCGGTCGGGTGCGGATCGGCGGTGAGAGCCGGTGGGAGGCTCGGGGAAGTCGTCAGCCTCTGCCGGGCCTGCGGCCGGGTGCGGGATGCGCAGGCGCAGGACGGTGGCGACGAGGCTGAGGGCGATGATGATCGCACCGAGGATCGTCATCGTCCTCGACAGGGTGAGCACCGGCACGAGCAATCCGGCGACGATGGTGGGCACGCCGAATGCCAGGTAGGCAACTGTGTAGATCACAGCCATCACGGCGGCGCGTTCCGACGATGCCGTGTGGGGCATGAGTGTGCGCAGTACCCCGAGGAACGCTGTGCCGAACCCGGAACCGACGATCGCGACCGAGGCGACATAGGCTGGGTAGGAACCGAGTGCGAGGGCGCCGATGCTCACTGCGGTGCCGAACGCCAGGGCACTGGTCGCATACAGGCTGATGGTGCGGGCGGAACGCCGCTGTAGGACGGAGGAGGCGGTGACTCCGGAGATCGCCAGTGCGAAGAGGACGATCCCAGCTTGGGTGTGCGTGGAGCCCCCAAGCTCACTGCCGACGAGGTCGGCTCCGAGCGCAAGGAAGAGTCCGTTGGTCGCCCACCCGGCGATGATCACGGGCACTCCGACGGTGAACATGCGGCGTAGGTGCGGTGGCACGGTGAACCGCGGACGGAGGTCGCCACGTCGTATCTGGGTCTTCGGGACCAGTTCCGGTGTGCTCCACACGACCGTTGCCACGATGAGGAAGGCAAGCACGAGCGACCCGAAGACGGCAGTTGTCGGTTCGGAGGTGAGATCGAGGAGAAGTGCAGCACCGAGAGCCCCGGCCCCAAGGCCAATCATCGGGCCGATCGTGTTCCACAGGGCTGCGATGTTCCGATGTGACGGGGACTCGAAGTCGATCATCATCGCCGACAGCGCCGGGATCAGCAGACCCGCTGCGAGCCCTTGCAAGGCTCGGGCGACCAGGAGCGCCGCGAGGCTACCGGCGAACCAGAACATGGCCACGCTCAGCGCCAGCGCCAAAGAACCGGCGGCCACGACCGGACGTCGGCCGACGTGGTCGGAGAGTGGTCCGAGGTAGAGCAGCGCGGCCAGGAGGGTGAAGGTGTAGACCGCGAACACGAGTGTGGTGGCGACGGGGATGAGTCCGAGCCGTTCGGCGATCTGGGGATAGAACAAGGACGGCGCGCTGGCAGCGGCCATCATGAGAATGGTCGCTGCCAGCGAGAGCACGAAGCCCCACCGTGGGATCTGCCTAATACAGTCTCCCGCCATTGCCTATGCCCGCACGCCGTGGAGCTGCTGCCCCCACTGGTAGACGGTGCCGACTGCGTCGATGCCAGTGACGCCGACGACGATGCCGTCGATCTCGTGGCGGACGATGAACTCCTCACCCGCTTCCAGGTGGGCGTCTGCGCCGGCTGTGTACCCGACTCCGGAGATCATCTGACCGTAGACCATTGCCATGTAAGGGCTGCGTGGCAGGTAGGCGCCCGGATCGTCGCTAACGCCGAGGTCGTGCAATGCGGCCCGCGCGGCATGCGCACCCTGTGCGGCGGCGTCTTCCCAATGGTCGATGCGCCAGGCGTCCAGTGCTTCGTCGTGGTGCGTGGCCACGCCTCCGGCTGCGTAGACGTGGTCTGCCGCGGCGCGGAGGTGATCGTCGACGTCGATACCGTTCGTCCACGGTGACGGGGCTGCGGGCGTCGTGCCGAGCGCGAGGAGAAGGAAGTCAGCCACGACGGGATTTCCGTCGTTGAGGGTGATGGTGACACCGGATTCTGTTTCGTCGACATGCTGGAGAGTGCGACCGAATCGGGCCTGCACCTTGGCGGCATGGTCGGCGGCGAGGCGCTCAGCCACGGGCGCCCCAAACGCTCCGACGCCGGGAACTGAACTGCGGGAGACCAGCGTGACCATGTGTCCGTCGGCTTGCAGAGACGAGGCCGTCTCGGCTGCGATGATTCCACCGCCGTAGATCGCTACCCGCGCGGGTCGCCCCAGTCCGGTCAGCAGCTTTCGGATGCCCAGGGCATCCCCCACGGAGTGAAGAGCGGTGACCCGCCCTTGTCCGGCGTCGTCGCCGCCGAACACGTCAGCGGGCAGGGAGCGGGGCATGCTCCCGGTCGCGACGATGAGCGCGTCGTAGGAGACTTGTGCGCCGGAGGTCAACTGGGCCTGCTTCGCCGAGGTATCGACTTTAAGCACGGTGTCGGCGATGACCTCGATCTGAGGCAGCGGGAGCTTGATCATCTCCGGCGGTGTCTGACCGAACGCGATTCCCTTGATGAGCATCCGCGTATAGGGCGTCTCCCCGGTGCGGGTCACCAGCGTCACCCGGACATCGTCGCGTGAGGCGAGAGTGCGGGCGGCTGCGGCCCCGGCTGCTCCCGATCCGAGGATGAGGACGTGCTGTGGGGTCATAGAAGAACTCCTGGATGCTGGTCGTGATCGAACTGATGCGCCGGCGTCAGGAGCGCACGAGGCGGGCGATGGCCTCGGACGCCTCGCCGAGCCTCTGCTCGCTGACTGGTCCGCCGGCGAGTGCGGCGTCGAGGACGCAATGCTTGAGGTGATCGTCGAGCAGGCCGAGGGCGACGTTTTCGAGTGCCCTGGTGACTGCGGAGATCTGGGTGAGGATGTCGATGCAGTAGCGGTCCTCGTCGACCATCCGATCGATGCCGCGGATTTGGCCTTCCAGGCGGCGCAGGCGATTGCGGTACTTCGTCTTATCGCTGATGTATCCGTGGACGGACGCGTCGCCGTCGCCTCCTGCGGGGCAGGTGTCGAGATGGGTTTCGGTGGTGGGAGTCGTAGTGGTCATGTCGGCTCGCTCCGATCAGGTGGCGGGGTGCCGCAGCGGTGCCGCGGCACCCCGCACGCTGGTGGATTACGCCATGTTGGCGGCGTACTTGGCTGGGTCCGAATCGAACGCGGGCCCACAGCCAGCGCAGCAGAAGTAGTAGCGCTCATCCTCGAAGTCGCGGTAGAGGCCGGCGGCCTCGGCGGTCTTCTTGCTGACCGGGGTGCCGACCATGACCGGGCAGGTAGTCATGTCATCGGCGCCCCCGCCAAGAAGGTTCTCGCGTCCACCGTTCTCCACGGCCGGGTTGGTCTCGTTCGTGCTGCAGCAGCTGCTCATTCTCTGGTGTTCCTTCGTTATTGGATTCGTGTGGATGGGTGGGTTCTCGTACGTCACTTCGAGGCGACGCTCGTGAACCCGCGCAGGCGGAGGCTGTTGCCGACGACGAAGACGCTGGAGAACGCCATCGCCGCACCTGCGAGCATGGGGTTGAGCATGCCGAGCGCAGCGACCGGGATCGCGGCGGTGTTGTAAGCGAATGCCCAGAACAGGTTGGTCTTGATCGTCGACAGGGTCTTCCTGGACAGGCGGATCGCGTCGACGGCGGCCCGCAGGTCACCGCGCACGAGCGTGATGTCGGAGGCCTCGATCGCGACGTCCGTGCCGGTGCCCATCGCGAGGCCCAGGTCGGCCTGCGCGAGCGCGGGGGCGTCGTTGACGCCGTCGCCGACCATCGCGACGATCTTGCCCTCTTCCTGGAGGCGGGTGACGACGTCGACCTTGTCCTTGGGTAGCACTTCGGCGATGACCTCGTCGATGCCGACCTCGGACGCGATCTGGCGGGCCACGGCCTCGTTGTCACCGGTGAGCAGCACCGGGGTCAGGCCGATCTCCTTGAGCCCGCGGATCGCCTCGGCGCTCGTGGGCTTGACGGTGTCGGCGACGACCAGGATGCCACGCGCAGCACCGTCCCAGCCGATCGCGACGACCGTCTTGCCCTCGCCCTCGGCCTGGGCCTTCGCCTGTGCGACCTCCGGAGAGAGCTTCTGCGACCAGTCCGCCAGCAGAGACTCGCGGCCGACGACGACCGGGGTCCCCTCGACGATGCCCTGCACGCCCTTGCCCTCGACATTGGCGAAGTCCTCTGGAGTAGGCAGCTGGCCGACTTCCTGGGTCGCGCCCTTGGCGATCGCCTGCGCAATCGGATGCTCGGAAGAGTCTTCCAGTGCACCGGCGAAACGCAGCAGCTCCGCACGATCCACACCGGGCTCAGTGATCACGTCGGTCAGAGTCATCTTGCCGCTGGTGACGGTGCCGGTCTTATCGAGCACGACGGTGTCGACCTTGCGAGTGGACTCCAGCACCTCCGGACCCTTGATGAGGACGCCCATCTGCGCACCGCGCCCGGTGCCGACGAGCAGCGCGGTCGGGGTTGCCAGACCCAGCGCGCAGGGGCAGGCGATGACGAGCACGGCGACCGCTGCGGTGAACGCGGCGGCGACGGGGAACCCGCCTCCCAGCCAGGCGCCGAGGGTGATGAACGCGACGACGATGACGATCGGCACGAAGATGCCGGAGATGCGATCGGCCAGACGCTGCACCTCGGCCTTGCCGGTCTGCGCGTCCTCGACGAGCTTCGCCATCTGTGCGAGCTGTGTGTCCGAACCCACACGAGTCGCCCGCACGACCAGGCGGCCGCCGGCGTTGACGGTGGCACCGGTGACCGAGTCGCCCTCGCGGACCTCGACCGGCACGGACTCGCCGGTGAGCATCGAGGCGTCCACCGCGGAGGAGCCGGAGGTCACGAGACCGTCGGTGGCGATCTTCTCGCCTGGACGGACGATGAACTCGTCGCCGACCGCCAGCTCAGAGGTGGGGATCTTCACCTCTACGCCGTCGCGGAGTACGGCGACTTCCTTCGCGCCCAGCTCCAGGAGGGCGCGCAGCGCGGCCCCGGCCTGGCGCTTGGATCGCTTCTCGAAGTAGCGGCCGGCGAGGATGAACATCGTCACGCCCGCGCCGACTTCGAGGTAGATGTTCGCCGCGCCATCCGACGGAGCGATCGTGAACTCGAAGGGGTGCGTCATGCCGGGAGTGCCGGCAGTGCCGAGGAAGAGCGCGTAGAGCGACCAGAGCAGTGCGACGGAGGTGCCCATCGAGATGAGCGTGTCCATCGTCGCCGCACCGTGCTTGAGGTTTGTCCACGCCGCCTTGTGGAACGGCCAAGCTCCCCAGATGATCACCGGTGCGGCCAGGGCGAGTGAGGCCCACTGCCAATACGTGAACTGCAGCGCGGGGATCATCGCCATCGCGATTACGGGAACAGTGAGCACGATCGCGCCGATCAGCCGATGCCGCAGCGAGGTGAGCTCACTGTCTTCCTCCTCCCCGGCCTCGGTCTCCGACGTGTTCGCCGTAGTGTCCTTGGGCTTGGGCAGTGCGGCCGTGTACCCGGTCTTCTCGACCTCGGCGACCAGCAGTGACGGATCGTAGCCGGCAGGCACGGTGACCTTAGCCTTCTCAGTGGCGTAGTTGACGGTGGCCGCGACGCCATCGAGCTTGTTCAGCTTCTTCTCGATCCGGTTCGCGCAGGAGGCGCAGGTCATCCCGCCGATCTCCAACTCGATGTCCGGCCCACCCGTTGGGGGCGCTGATGTGCTCATCCTCTTCCTTCTTTCTCAGCTCTCGTGCGACGCCGGGCCCTGCGGGTCAGTGGCCGTCGGAATGCGAATCGTCTGTCTTCGTGCCGTCACCATGCTCGGCGTCGATCACGAACTCGGCGGTGTGCACCTGCCCGTCGACCTGGAAGTCCAGGTAGAGCAGGTAACGGTCGGCGGTCGGGGCCTCCGCTGCGAATCCGATGTCGGGTCCGGCCGTGTCCCCGGCCTGGGGCTGGTCGCCCTCGGCGTGGACGTGCAGGTAGGCGAGGTCACCCTCGCGCAGCGCCACTAAGTGGCCGAACGCGCCCAGGTAAGGCTCCAGCGTGGTCACCGGCTGACCGTCACGCTCGACCGAGATGGTGAGCTCGCTTGAGGTGCCCGCAGTGAGGTCGCCGTTGAGGGAGACGGTGTATCCGTCGACCTCGTCGGTGGGCTGCGCCTCGGTCTCGACAGGGGTGAAGTCGCCCGCGACCTCGATTGCGCGGGTGAGAGTGATGCCTTCGGCTTCCTCGCCCGCGGGTGTGAAGTCGGCGTACACGCGGTAGGTGCCCGCCTCGTACCAGGTCCACGGCACCGACCAGGTGCCTGTGCTCGTGTCGAGTTCGGGGTGCACGTGCTGGAAGCCGGCGCCGTCGGTGCGCACGGCGATCAGGTGCAGGTCCTTCTCGTGCGCGGTGGTGTATTCGGTCACCGGTTCGCCGGACTCGTCGAGGATCTGGAAGCTCAGGTCTCCATCCTCGCCTGCGGCCGTGGGGGCCTGGACCGGAGAGAGCACGAAGCCGTCCGCGCTTGCGGAGACCCCGTTCAGAGCGGGCTCCGCGGTTTCCTGCGCAGCGTCGCCGTGCCCTTCACCGTGTGCGTTCACGCCGCTTCCTTCTGCCCATGCTGCTGCGAAGCTATCGGGAATGACGGCGCCGGCGAGGCCGAAGGCCCCGCCGAACGCCACCACCAACCCGGCCCCGTAGAGCGCGAGCCGTCCTCCGGCCTTCATCAGACGCGCACCGCCGAGTAGCCGGCCTCCTCGACCGCCGCGAGGACCTTGGCGTCGTCGATCTCGCCCTCGGCGGTGACGTTGAGCTTGCCGGTCTGCGCGCTGACTTGGATGTCCTGGACGCCGGGGATCTCGCTGACCTCCTCGCGGATCGACATCTCGCAGTGGCCGCAGGTCATGCCCGTCACCTGGTAATCGTTCGAAGCCATCAGGTGTCCTCCTTGTATGTCGGGTTGTACGTCGGGAGTACCCCTACCGGGTACGTGTACTAGTCAAACGTATACCCATGTCAGGTATTCCGCAAGGAGGGAGGCGATCGTGTGAGCTGCATTGCGCAAGTGCTGCAAACAATGGTTGGAGCGTCCGAGGTGTGCCTTGTGGTGCACCGATGCTGCGGGGCGATCCGCTGGGTTCTGGCGCTGCGCGTCGGAGAGTAGTGACCCCTCGGCTCATCAGAACCGTGGACTGCCTTGCCGCATCGACGAAGGCAGCGAAGACTGGTACGAAACCGACTCGCGCCCAGACCCGTCAGTGAGTGGGGTCAACGCTCGGGAAGCGCGGTGCCGGAGACCCCAGGCAGGGGTCTCTGACGGTGACCCTGGTGAAGGCGCGCGGGCGCAGCAGCACGGGGACAGTCAGTGGCCGGGCCGATCCCGTGGAGGACGTCGTCACCCTCGGGGTTGTCGAGATGCAGCAAAGACTGCACGCGACTCGCCGTGAACCGTTCGGAGAGGGGGCGGGATCCGGTGTGTGAGGGAGCCTGGCCGGACGCCCCTGCCGTGCTGGGGCGGGGAGCAGGCTGGGGTATCGAGTCGACAACTCTAGGCTGTCACCGTGACCACTGTTTTAGATCACCTCCGCGCTGATGACCGCGAGCACGTCGGGTACATCGAGATGACCGACGAAGGCCTCTTCATCCCCTACGACCTCCTGCGTCGGCGATGCGGTGAACCCATGGAGTCGACCGAGGCCGAAGAACTGCTTGACACCGTCGGTTTGCAGGCGTTGGGCGAACAGTGGCTGCTTCGCACCGAGGGTGACGCATGGGTGCCCGTGGGCATCCAGGAGTTCTCACGAGAGGCCGTCACAGTGGCGCCGCGGCTCGATGACAGGGCGGTGGCCAAGGCGCCGGATCTCACCGCGACGGTGATGTTGTCGTTGCCGACGGATCGGCTCCGTTCCGCCGAATGAGGCTGGGCGGTTCCCTTCTCAGGCGAAGATCTCCCGCAAGGGTGTCCACCCCACGGGAAGCGGCCCGCAGATGGCGGCTCGTTGCCTGTCTGCCTCATGGGACCAGCCCTGAGCTTGTCCCGGGCTGCCGACCAGACCCCGGGCCAGGCGGAGTCCCACGTCCTCCAGGACGGCGTCCGGGGCGCTGCCCCGGCGCACTGAGGCGCGCACGCTCCAGGGTTCATCCGCCCAGCCACCCCCGCGCAGACTGCGGTAGTCGCCGTAGCGGGCGGGATCGGCGTAGTCCCAGCACCATTCCCAGATGTTGCCGAGCATGTCGTGCAGACCGTGCGGGTTGGCTTTCTTCATGCCGACGGGCTGGGGGCCCTCAAGGTGGTCGAGGCTGGTCCAGGCGATGTCTTCAAGCGGCCCGTAGGTGGGCGAGGTCGTTCCGGCGCGGCAGGCGTACTCCCACTCGGCCTCGGTGGGCAATCGGTACCCGTCAGCGCTCGTGTTCCAGGTGACGGAGCGTCCGTCCCCAGCATGCGTGTAGGCCGGCTGCAGCTCTTCAGCATTGGATAGCTCGTTGCAGAGGTTGATGGTCTCGAACCATGTCAGAGGCGTGAGCGGGCGTCCGGTGCTCCGGTCACGGAGGGGGTGCACGGCCATCTCGAAGGGCTCCAGTTCCACATCCCGTGTGGTCCCGCGACGGGCGTCACGCAGGGTGATTTTTCCCGAAGACAGGGTGGCCATGGAGGGCTGGTTCATGGCGTCAGCGTCGCACACGGGCTGACTGGAGAACCACGAGCTGCACCCGGACAGGGTTCAACTGTCAATACCTAAGTGGCTCGTGGTCGTATGAAACATATTTGCGCGTTTGTGAAATCTTCGCTGCATCTCGACAGCGTGACAGGTGTCAAGCCTTCAGGCGCCGAGGCGGGTATGCAGCATATTGGCGCGTTTGTGCAATCTTCGCTGCATCTCGACAGGTATGCAGCATATTCACGCGTTTGTGCAATCTTCGCTGCATCTCGACAGTGCCTCCGTCAGAACCCCCCACCAACCCCGGCGTCCTCGGCGAGGTTGCTGAACCGCGAGTAGTGCCCCTGGAACCCCACCACAATGGTCTTCGTCGGGCCGTTCCTGTGCTTCGCCACGATCAGGTCCGCCTCGCCGGCGCGCGGGGACTCCTTGTCGTAGACGTCCTCGCGGTGCAGCAGGATCACCATGTCCGCGTCCTGCTCAATGGACCCGGACTCACGCAGGTCGGACACCTGCGGCCGCTTGTCCGTCCTCTGTTCACTTCCACGGTTCAGCTGGGACAGCGCGATCACCGGCACCTCGAGCTCCTTGGCCAGCAGCTTGAGCGCACGGGAGAACTCGGCGACCTCCTGCTGACGGGACTCCACCTTCTTGCCGGAGCTCATCAGCTGCAGGTAGTCCAGCACCACCATCTTGAGGTTGTTCTTCTGCTTCAGGCGCCGGCACTTCGCGCGGATCTCCATCATGGACATGTTCGGGGAGTCGTCGATGAAGAACGGGGCGTCGTTCAGCCGGCCCACGGTGGCGGCGATATTGGACCACTGGTCGTCCCGGATGGTGCCCTTGCGCAGGTCCTGCAGGGCGATCGTCGCCTCCGCGGACAGCAGGCGCATGGCGATCTCGTTCTTGCCCATCTCGAGGCTGAAGAACACGGTGGCCATGTTGTGGTGCAGTGCCGCCGCGCGCGCGAAGTCCAGCGCCAGCGTGGACTTGCCGACCGCCGGGCGGGCCGCGATCACGATCATCTGACCCGGATGCAGGCCCTGGGTGAGCTCGTCAAAGTCGTAGAAGTCCGTGGGCACACCGGTCATGCCCTCGCCCTGGTTGCCCGCGGCCTCGATCTCGTCGACCGTGTGCTCCATGATCTCGGACAGCCGCACATAGTCCTCGGACTGGCGGTTCTCCGCCACCTTGTAGATCTCGGACTGCGCCTCGTTGACGATCTCCTCGACCTCACCGTCTCCGGTGTAGCCCATCTGGGTGATCTTCGTGCCCGCCGTCACCAGACGGCGCAGCACCGCCTTCTCGGCCACGATCTCCGCGTAGAAGCTCGCGTTGGCGGCGGTCGGCACGGACTGGATCAGCTCATGCAGGTACGCCGGGCCGCCGGCGCGGGTCAGCTCCTGGCGCTTGTTCAGCAGGTCTGCCACGGTGACGGCATCGGCCGGCTCGCCGCGGCCGTAGAGGTCGATGACCGCCTCATAGATCATCTCGTGGCTGGGGCGGTAGAAGTCGTGGCCCCGAAGGATCTCCACCACGTCCGCGATGGCGTCCTTGGAGAGCATCATGCCGCCGAGGACCGAGCGCTCCGCCTCGAGGTCCTGGGGCGGCAGCACGCCGCGGTCAGAGGAGCGGCCGCCGTCGTCGTAGGCGCCGGAGTCTCCGTACTCATCAGACATCTTCCGGATTCTCCCTTCCCACGGCGCGGCACGACGGCGGCCTCCGGACCGGCCGAGCCAGCCCGTATTCCTCTGTGACACCCCCGGCCGTCGCAGGTGCCGCACTAGTCCGCCGCACCGGCGTGCAGGACGTCGATGCGGCGGAGGACACCTCCAGTCACGGGGGCGGCGGATGGACGCCGACGTAGTGGTCACCTGCCGGCCAATACCCACCGCCTGCGACGTGGGGATAGCACGGGACACTACCTGTGGCGTGGAACCTGCGACAACCGCGTGTTCCACAGGTCCTGTGGACAGCATGTGGACGGCGCGGCGTGTCGTGTGGATTCCACGGCGTGGCGCTGGGGACAAGACTGTGGGGCAAACCCACAGGAGCTCACCAATCTCGGCCTGACCAGGGATGATGCCAGTCCACGCCTGTGGGGGAAGATTTCTTCCTGGGAGATCCCTGACCCTACCTACACCCCCTCAGACCACGTTTGACCCCCGTCTCACCCGGGTGTTATAAACCCCTATCCACATCGCAATCCACAACGTCCACATCTGTGGACAACTCGTGTGGACAAGCCGCCGTGACCTGGGGACATCCAGATTGACAGCCCCCTTCAGGCGACCCGGCCCACAGCCTGCAGCAGCTCATCCACGCACTCCGCGGCCCGCTCCAGCGCAGCCAGGAACCGCTCCGGTTCGGCCGCCCCGCCGGCCCAGTGGCTGACCGTGAACTCCAACCAGTCCTCCCCCGGCGTGTAGGCCACCCCGAACCCGTCCTCCACGGAGGGCACGAACGCGTAGCGGACCACCTGGTCGGCCGAGCCGATCGACGTGGTGGACAGGAAATCCTCCCGCGCCTGCCGCACCGCCGGATGCCCGGTCAGCTCGTCCAGCGCCTCGGACTTCTCCTGCACAGCCTCAGCCGCCAGCCCCAGCCCGAACAGGTGCCGGTCCACCCCGTGGCCGGCCTTGCAGGCCTTCACCCAGTCCCGGTGGGCATCCAACGCCGCCACGAGCAGCTCCCGCCACTGCACAGCCGCCCGGCCCTCCACAGGCCCCGCGGCGAGCGCCTCCACCAGTGCGACGAGCTCCGGGGTCACCGGCCGCAGGCACTCGGTGCGCCCGGCCTGGTACTCGCGCATGTCCACGGACTCGTAGTGCCCGCGCACCCGCCCGAACGCGATCCGCTGCGCCAGCGCCATCACCAGCTGCTGCACCGCATCCAGGCTCACCTTCATCCCGGCCGCCTGCACGTCCGGCTTCCGCGTGCGCACCACGTCCACCCGCAGCTCGGCGGCCCGCTCCGCCGCCTCGTCCAGCAGCGTGGTCGCCCTCTCGCGCAGCTGCTCCGGCCACACCCAGGCCAGCTCCGTCCCGACGACGTCCGCCTCCCCCGCCTGTCCGCTCACCCCGGCCACAGGGCCGGGGGCAGGGCGTGCCTCCTGCGAGGTCTCCTCCACAGCGACCTGCTGCATGCGACGCACGGCCTCCACAAGCGTCGCCCCGTCCACAGTGGAGTGCTCCACATGCATCGCGGTCCACCCGTCGGTCAGGCGGTGCAGGTAGGAGATCGGCCGGTAGACCCAGGCCAGGCTGGGATCCGTCAGGCCCTGCAGGAGCGCCGCGGCATCCTGGCCGGCCACAACGCCGGGTCCGCCGTCCGCGCCATCAGCATTGCCCTCTTCGCCCACGCCCGTGCCCGCGCCCATGCCCGTCACACCGTCCAGAAGGCTGACCGTGAAGAGCATCTGCCGCAGTCGCTCAGAGACGGCCGCGTTGGCCGCGTCCTGCAGCAGCACGGGCAGCAGTTCCGCCAGGTGCGCCGAACCCAGGGCGGACAGCGCACCGAACGGCAGCTCGCCGCGGCCGACGCCCCCTCCGTCAATGGCCCCGCTGACGCCACCGCCGCCATCGCCACCGGTACCGCCCCGCGTCAGCTCCACCACCTGCGCCACGGCGGAGGCGAGCTCTGCCCTGCCGAGGAGGCGGCCGTCGTCGTGGGTCAGGGGCACCGCGAACAGCCGACCGCGCACGAACAACCCCACCTCACACCGGGCCGCGCCCGGCTCTGCCGCACGGAAGGCATCCACGTCCTGTCCGGGCTCGCGCAGGCCACCGTTGAGGCAGACGAACTGGGCGGGGTCGATCGCCGAACCGCGCGCGTCCACCGGCGGCTCGGTCTCCCCGCGGACCTCGGCCAGGTGCACCGCGGCCGCCCGCCGGATCACGTCCGCCGCCCGCTCGAACGAGTCCTCCACAGCACCGCCGGGCTGGTCGCGGCCGAGAGCCACCTGGAACACCACATTCGTGGACAGCGGCAGCGGCCGGCGCTCCGCCAGGTACCCCTGCAGCCACGGCACGGACATCCAGTTCCGGCCCGCCGCGTCCTCCGCCTCCGCACGGGCCACCAGCGCCTCACGCAGGGCGGGGCCGTCCTCGGCGAGGAGACGGTCGGCGAGCGCCCGGACCTCGCCCGCGTCCTGCGGCCTCACGGCGGCCACCATGCGGACCAACCGGTCCAGCACCGGGGCGGTCTCGGCCACGGGCAGGTGCTTCAGGGCAGGGTGCGGATGCGCAGAAAGGGTCATGGCTCCATGCTGTCAGGCAGCAGCGCCGCCCCTACTGCCCACCGTCTGTACTCCGGGTTGTTCTGTCGGGGACGCCTCCAGATGCACCCATTCCGTGTCCGTGCGATAGAAGATAGACACAGAACTGGCCCTTTCGTGTTCATCTTCTGGTGAATGCACACATGTGTTGCCCTAGTGTGTGCGTGTGGACCTCACTCGTTTCAACGCCCCACAGATGGGTAACCTCGTCGAGATCACCGGCCAGGAGCCGGACGGTCGCCCATGGCGACACAAGGCGTTCCTTCCCGCACCACTGCCGGACTCTATGCCTGCCTTGACCACCGATGTCATCCTGCGGTTGGGCGAAGCTCGCGCAGCCTTGGCCGCTCTCGACAGCACCGCTTCCCAACTGCCGGACCCCCGCCTCTTCCGCGACCCACTCCTCCGTCTCGAGGCACAGAGCACCTCAGCGCTGGAAGGCACCTATGCACCAGTGCCCGACGTCGTCGCGGCGGATGAGGAACACGTCTCCACCAAAGAGATGCGCGAAGTCCTCAACTATGTACGTATGGCGTCGACGGGCTTCCGCTGGCAGACCGAAGGCCGCCAGCTGACTTCATCACTCCTCACCGCCCTCCAGGGCCAGCTCATGGAGGGGACACCACTGGCACATGAGTCCGGCCGGCTGCGCACCATGCAAGTGGTCGTCGGACGCCGGGACGACCGGCGAGCTGATGCACCTCTCGCACACCAAGCCCGTTTCATCCCCGCTCCTCCGGGCGATCAACTCCATGCCGGCGTCGAAGAGTTCCTGGGGTGGAAGTCTGCCAACCACTCAGGATCCCTCGATCCCCTCATCGCCACAGCCATGTCCCACTACCAATTCGAGACACTGCATCCTTTTCGGGACGGCAACGGTCGCCTCGGCCGCTACCTCATCGTCTGGGATCTGCATGCGCTCGGGGTCCTGCAGGAACCGACTCTGACCGTGTCTCCGTGGTTCGAGCAACGCCGAACCGAGTACTACGACCGACTGTTCGATGTCAGCGCCATCGGTGATTGGAATTCTTACTTCCAGTTCTTCCTCACCGGACTCGCTTCCTCGGCACAAGACACCCGAACTCGCATGCTTCGGCTCATCGCAGCTCGCGAGAAGTTGAGCGATCAGCTGAGGGAATCCAACATCCGCGGCGAGAGCGCCTTCCGCCTCCTCGAGCACGCCACTGCGCGACCGGTCTTCACCGTCCCCCAGGCATCGGCCGCCCTCGACCTCTCGCCCGCAGGAGCACGACGAGTCGTCGAGCAATTGGTCCGCAAAGAGATCCTTGCGCCACTCGACCCTGACGGTACCTACCGACGCCGGTACTTCGTCCCGCTGCTCTGGAACGCACTCATCGGTGAATAAGCGAGGGGAGCCACCTGCCCTCTTGGCTGCCACACCCCTCACGCCTCCTTGTCCGCCGGAGCCTCCTCCACCACGGGCTCGATGATCGGGTTCTTCGGCAGCTTCCGCACGCGCTTGGGACGCTTGGAGCGGGCCGGGATGAGCGAGCGCATGTTCTCATGCTTGCCGAAGCAGAGGAGGCGGTCGTTCTCCTCCAGCTCCTTCGCCGCGCTCGGGTTCGGGAACACCTTGGTGCCGCGGTGCAGGGTGAGGACCTGGATGTCCTTCTCCCAGAGCCCGGACTCGCCGATGGTCTTTCCGATCATGTCCGCGCCCATGTTCACGGCGATCTCGGCCACCCCGTACCCGGTGGACACGGCCAGGCGCTGGCGGACGTCGATGTCCGGGAACCCGGCCTGGTCCGCGATGTAGTCCACGATCGCACCGGCCACATCCAGCTTGGTGGCGCGCTCGATGCCCTCCAGGCCCGGGGAGGAGTTGACCTCCATGACCAGCGCGCCGTTCTCCCCCTCCAGCATGTCCACACCGGCCACGCGCAGACCCATGATGTGGGCGGCACGCACGGCGGTCTCCTCGAACTCCGGGGACAGGTCCACCTTCTCCACGGTGCCGCCGCGGTGCACGTTGGAGCGGAACTCGTCCCCCTGGGCCACCCGGCGCATGGCGGCCACCACGCGGTCCCCCACCACGAGCGCACGGACGTCCTTGCCTTTGGACTCCTTCACGAACCGCTGGATCAGCACCTGCTGGTCAGTGCCGTGCAGCGTCTCGATGATCGCCTCGGCCACCTTCTTGGTCGGCGCCAGGATCACACCGATGCCCTGGGTGCCCTCCAGCAGCTTGATCACCACGGGCGCCCCGCCCACTATGTCGATCGCCGTGGACACCTCGCCGCGGTTGCGGACGAACACGGTGGCGGGCATGTCGATCTCGTGGCGGGACATGATCTGGGTGGCCCGCAGCTTGTCCCGGGAGTTCATGATCCCGGCGGCCGTGTTCGGGGTGTACACGTCCATCTGCTCGAACTGGCGCACCACCGCGGTGCCGAAGTAGGTCACCGAATTGCCGATGCGCGGCAGGATCGCGTCGTAGGAGGACAGCGGCCGGCCGCGGAACAGCAGGTCCGGCTCCTCGGTGGACAGGTCGATGCCGAAGCGCAGGGTGTCCAGGACCTTCACCTGGTGGCCGCGCTCGAGGGCGGCCGACTTCAGGCGCTGCGTGGAGTAGGCGCGCAGCGACCGGGACAGAATGGCGAGCTTCACCAGGGATCTCCTGACAGGATAGGGGGCGTGTCAGAGTCTAAGCAGGTCACCCCGGAGACGTCAGTCGAGGCCGTCACGGTCGGATGGCGCGAATGGGTCTGCCTCCCCGGCGCCGGTGTCCCCTGGATGAAGGCCAAGATCGACACCGGGGCCCGCACCTCCGCCCTCCACGCCTTCGACGTGCAGGAGTTCCGCCGCGAGGGCCACCTCTGGGTCCGCTTCGAGGTCCACCCCTGGCAGACCTCCGCCCGGGACGCCGTCACCGTGGAACTGCCCGTGGCGGACGAGCGCACCATCCGCTCCTCCAACGGCCGCGCCGAAATCCGCCGCGTGGTGGTCATGCCGGTCACCGTGGGCGGCCGCACCCTGGACGCCGAGGTCACCCTCACCGACCGGGACGAGATGGGCTTCCGCATGCTGGTGGGCCGCGAAGTCCTCGCCCGCGGCTTCCTGGTGGACTCGTCCCGCTCCTACGCCGGCGGCGTCCCGCCCCGCGCCGTCCGCCGCCGCAACTGGGGCAAGCGGTGAGCGTGGAGACGCGCCGTCGTCGTCCCCGTCCGTCGTTCGCGTTCGGCAACGTGAGGGTGCGCGCCGGGCACCGGCGGGAGGTGTCCCTGCCGATCTCCCGCACCATCACCGGCGCGGACGTCACCCTGCCGGTGCACGTGCTGCATGGCCGCGAGGACGGGCCCACCGTGTGGGTGTCCGCGGCGATCCACGGTGACGAGGTGGTGGGCATCGAGGTCATCCGCCGCGTGCTGTCCGTGCTGAACCCGAAGCAGATGCGGGGCACGCTGATCGCGGTGCCGATCGTCAACGTGCTCGGTGTGCTCACGGGCGACCGCTACCTGCCGGACCGCCGGGACCTGAACCGGTCCTTCCCCGGCTCGGCGCGCGGCTCGCTGGCGGCACGGATCGCGCACCTGATGATGACCGAGGTGATCAGCCGCTGCGAGGTGGGCATCGACCTGCACACCGGCGCGGACCGCCGTTCGAACCTGCCGCAGATCCGCTGCGACCTGGAGGACGCGCGGACCCGCGAGCTGGCCGAGGCCTTCGACGCCCCGGTGATGTACCACGCCCGGCTGCGGGACGGCTCCCTGCGCGCCGCCGCCCGCGAGGCCGGGGCGCGGGTGCTGCTCTACGAGGCCGGCGAGGGCTGGCGTTTCGACGAGTACGCGATCGCACCCGGCGTGGACGGCGTGCTCCGCGTTCTGGCAGCCATGGACATGGTGGACCTCGCGCCGCTGGGCGTGGACCCGGCCCCGGACCGCGGCGAGGAGTACGAGGTGGACGTCCCCGCCCTGGTGGACGCCATGGGGGACGAGGCCGAGCCGGTGGCCCCCGACCTTCCCGAGCGGCACGTGGTGTGGCGCTCCGGCTGGGTGCGTGCCCGCAAGGACGGCATCCTGCACTCCGAGGTGGTGCTGGGCCAGCTCGTGGAGGAGGGACAGCGCATCGGCACCCTCTACGACTCCTTCGGCCGGACGGTCTCCGCCGTGAAGGCCGACCGCGCCGGCGTGGTCATCGGGCGGGCCGAGGCGCCCCTGGTGAACCGCGGCGACGCGTTGGTGCACATCGGCGAGACCGGCCCGCAGGGCGGCTGAGCCGAGCCCTGCGGCGGGCGTTGCGACGGGCGTTGCCCGTTCCCCTGGCTTACTGGTGAGGACTCACCGTCAAAGACCGCTGTCAGAACGTCGTGACGGTGCGTCCTCACCAGTTGACGGGTGTGTTCTCACCAGTTGTCGCACGGGGACACCACGCCGCCGGCCTGCGGGTCAGCCCAGCGGGATGCGGCCCTTGAGCTGCTCCGGGTCCTCCACGGGCTCGTCCTTGGTCTGCCTCATCAGCTCCTCGGCCTTCGGCACCGAGTCCCAGACGTTCCAGAGCAGGACGCCGCGGACCGTGCCGCCGTCCACGTAGTAGACGACCGCCGTGGAGGTGTCCGGCTTGCCGGAGGCGTCCTCGGCCAGGTCCACCACGGTGGTGTGGTCCGTGCTGATCTCGCCGATGGCCTCGTAGCCGGCGTCGAACAGGTCGCCCCAGAAGAACGGGGTGTGCGTGTAGGCCTCCCCCTGGCCGGCCATCGCCCTGCCGGCGGCCAGGCCCTGGGTCTCGGCGGCATCGGCGTGCTCCACACGGCGGGTGCCGAGCAGGGCGTCCGGGTAGGAGGCGATGTCTCCGGCGGCGTAGACGTCCTGCGCGGAGGTCTGGAGCATCTGGTCCACCACCACGCCGTCATCCACCGTGATCCCGGCGAACTCGGCGAGCTCCGTGCGCGGCTGAACGCCCAGCGACAGGACCAGGCGATCCGCGTTCAGCTCCGTGCCGTCCTCCAACGTCACCGTGAGCACGCCGGGGGCACGCAGGCCGTAGTCCGACGGGCGGGAGAGGTTCTCCTCCTGCTCCCCGGTCTCCTCGGCCGCGGCGGGATCGTCCGACCCGTCCTGCGCCGGCTCCGGGTCCTGCGGGATGTCCTCCTCGGTGGGCTCGGCCACGTGCTCGGCCTCGGCGACGGAGGCGTAGCGGCCCTCCACCACCCTCACGCCGCGCTCCTCGTAGTCCTTCTGCACGGCCTCGGCGAGCTCCTCCGGGAGCATGTGGGACAGCAGCGGCAGCCTCGGGGACACCAGGGTCACCTGCGCGCCCACACCGGTCAGGGCCGCGGCGAGCTCGGTGCCGATGTAGCCGCCACCCACCACCACCACGCGGTCCGACTTGGACACCGCGCCGTGCAGCCGGCGGAAGTCCGAGGCAGTGCGGTAGGTGTGCACGCGAGCGCCCACCTGCGTCTCGCCGGTGATCGGCTCGGAGCCAGTCGCCAGCAGCAGCGAGCCGTAGGAGATGGTCTTGCCGGCGATCACCAAGGTGTGCGCCTCCGGGTCCAGGTCCGAGACCTCCACGCCCATCAGGTAGTGGGTGTCCACGCCCGGGGCGGCCGGCTCCTTCTCGTCCGTGGTGACCAGGACCGAGTCCTGCACGCTCGCCTCGTCCTCCGCCCACAGCCTCTTGGACAGGTCCGGGCGGTAGACCGGCGCCGAGACGTCCTCGCTCACCACGGCCACCGTGGCCTCCGGGGACACCTCGCGGATGCCCTCCACGGCCTTCACCGCGGCCATGCCGCCGCCCACGATCACGTGGTCGTAGCTCTCCTCCATGGACGGGGACGCGATCGGCGACCCGGTCGGGTCCAGCAGCGGGGCGTTCTGGGTGGTCTCATCGGCAGCCATGGCTGTCCTCCTTCCGCACGGGCCTCGGGTGTGGCCTGCGCGCCGGTGCGCCGCCGTCGGGGCGGCGCCGTGTCCGCCATCATGGGACGATCGGCCGCCCAGACGAAACCCCTCGGGCTCCGGAGTCTCCCCGGACAGGCGGAGGCGAGGAGCCGTCGTCGGGAAGGACGGCGGGGGCACGACGACGGCGCGCTGCCGCCTTCCGAAGAGCGGGCGGCCGTCCGCCGTCAGGCGGCTCGGGAGGCCGTGTGGCGGCCGTGGACGAGCCAGTAGTACGCCGTCAGCAGCGCCATGACGACGCCGGAGACGAGGTAGGCGGAGCTCAGCCCGATGGCTGCGCCGACCACGCCCACGATGATCGGCCCCAGGCCCGTGGCGATGTCCAGCAGCAGGAAGTACGTGCCCGTGGCCACACCGAACTTCTGCGGCGGCACCGCCTGCACCGCAATGGTCTGGAAGCCGCTGATCAGCGGGCCGTGGCTGAGGCCGAACAGGAACCCGCACACCAGCAGCCCCGTGGCCGTGTGCCACTGGGAGAGCAGGACGAAGGACACCGCGTAGGCGATGAGCACGGGGTAGGCGAGGACATCGTCGCCCCGGCGGTCCTGCAGTGGGCCCAGCACGAAGCGGCCGACGAGGGTGCCCAGCGCGAAGAGCAGGAAGAACACGCTGGTGGCGGTCGCGCCGATGCCGTGATCCCGCGCGTAGCCGGCCAGGAACGCGAGCACGCCGCCGCCGTAGAGCATGCCCGCGGCCGCCGTGATCACCGCGATCGGGGCGGCCTCGGAGGCGAAGATCCCCGCACGGGTCAGTCGGAACCGGCCGGTGGGCGTCGGCTCCGGGATGCGGCGCAGCGCCAGTGCGCAGACCAGGGCGTCGAGCGTGATGAGCGTGGCCGTGACGAACAGCCACTCGTAGCCGAAGCGGCTGATCACCAGGATCGCCGTCATGGGTCCGATGGCGCTCGAGACCGTCATGGCCGTGGAGAACCAGCCGGTCCCCTCCGAGCGGCGGGACGGCGGGATGATCGACTGCACCGCGGTGGCCAGCACCGTGGCACCGGCGCCGAAGCACATGCCCTGCACGAACCGGACCGCGATCAGCAGCGGGACAGAGGTCGCCACCAGGTAGGCGGCGGAGGACAGGACGTACAGGACCATCGCCACCACCATGGTGCGGCGGCGCCCCCAGGCCTCCATGGACGGCGGCGTGACCAGGCGGGTGACCACCGCACCGAGTACGAACGAGCCGGTCACCACGCCCGCCACCGTGTCCGAGGCGCCGAACCGCTCCACCGCGTAGAGCGCCATCGACGTCATCAGCAGGTAGAAGATCATCGAGACGAACAGGTAGCCCACCGAGACCAGAACGAAGTCACGGGTCCACAGCGGCGGCCGGGCGGCCGCGGGTGCTTGGGTGCCGGGTGCGGTCATGGGTCGTCTCCTCTCGATGCTCGACGGGGTGCCGGCGTGCTGGACGGCGCGCCCGCGTGCTGGGGTGCTCGGGCCCCGGGGCGATCGGGTGCTCGGGCCACGGGGTGATCGGGTGCTCGGGCCACGGGGTGCCAGGTGCCGAGAGCCGAGAGCCGAGAGCCGGGTGCCGGGTGCCGGGTGCCGGGTGCCGGGTGCCGGGTGCCGGGTGCCGGGTGCCGGGTGCCGGAAGCATTCTGCGCCCTGCGGGCAGCCGGGTGCCCGTCCGAGTCGCCAGGTGAACACCCCACAGCGCCCTCGCCTACTGGCGAGGACACACCGTCTGACCCCCGGTCCTCGGCGCTTGAGAGGGTGAGTCCTCACCAGTTGGCGAGCCTGACGGCGCCGCGCAGGACCCCGCGCAGGACCCGGATGCAACGCAGAACCCCGCGTCGCCCCACGCAGACTACGCAGCCCCCCGGAGACAGCAGAGGACCCCGGCACGCACCCTGCGGTGCATGCCGGGGTCCCCCGACGGCGGTCACATCACCGGTGACGAATCAGGAGTGGGTCTCACTTCTTCTTCGTCTTGGCGGCCAGGACCTGCACCTCGACGTCGGCGACGACGTCCTCGTGCAGGCGGACCTGGGCCTGGTGGTGGCCCACGGCCTTGATGGCCTGCGGGATGGTGATGGAGCGCTTGTCCACGGAGCCGATGCCGGCGGCCTCGATGGCCTCGGCGATGTCGGCCTGCTTCACGGCGCCGAACAGGCGACCCTCGGCACCGGCGGTGCGCTCGAGCTGCACGGGGGTCTCCTGCAGCTTGGCGGCCAGGGCCTGGGCCTCCTCAAGGTTCGCCACGGCGCGGGCGGCGCGGGCGGCCTTGATCTGCTCGACCTGCTTCTGCCCGCCCTTGGTCCACACGGTGGCGAAACCGCGCGGGACCAGGTAGTTGCGGGCGTAACCGTTCTTGACCTCGACCACGTCACCGGCAGCGCCGAGACCAGTCACCTCGTGGGTCAGGATGAGCTTTGCCATCTGGTGTACTTCCTCTCTCGACTCGCTCGATCAGCCGCGGCCGGCGCCGGCGTAAGGAAGCAGGGCGACCTCACGGGCGTTCTTGATGGCCTGGGCGATCTTGCGCTGCTCCTGGACGGTCACGCCGGTCACGCGGCGAGCGCGGATCTTGCCGCGGTCGGAGATGAACTTGCGCAGGAGGGCGACGTCCTTGTAGTCGACGACAGTGACGCCGGCGGCCTTCAGCGGGTTGGACTTCGGTTTGGGCTTACGGATGTCAGCCTTTGCCATCGTGGTGCTCCTTGTGTCTGGTGGAGCCCGCAGAACGGTTCTGCGGGATGGAACGCCTCCGGCCGTGTCACGGACCGGCGGCGGGGGTGCCTCGCAGCGGCGCCGCGAGGCGGAGAAGGGGGCCGGCGGTTCAGTGCCGGCCTCCGGGCTCGGAAGCCCGGACGGTCAGATGCCCTGAGAGGCTGCGCCCACACCGGGCGCCACGGATCAGAACGGGGGCTCGTTGGAGGACGGGGTGTCCCAGCCTCCACCGCCGCCGGCGCCGGACCACGGGTCCTGCGGGGCGGCGTTGCCACCGCCCTGCTGGCCGCCCCAGCCGCCGCCCTGCGAAGGGCCGCCGCCGAAGCCGCCGGAGTTGCCGCCGAAGCCGCCTGCAGACTGGCCGCCACCGAAGTCGCCGCCGCCCTGCTGGCCGCCGATGCCGCCGCCTCCGCCGCCACCGCGCTGCGAACGGGTCACCTTGGCGGTGGCGTAGCGCAGCGACGGGCCGACCTCGTCCACGTCCATCTCCCAGGAAGTGCGGTTGTTGCCCTCACGGTCCTGGTAGGAGCGGGCCTTCAGGCGGCCCTGCGCGACGACGCGCATGCCCTTGGTCAGGGACTCCGCCACATTCTCCGCGGCCTCACGCCAGATCGAGCAGCGCAGGAACAGGGTCTCCCCGTCCTTCCACTCGTTCGTCTGGCGGTCGAACGTGCGCGGCGTCGAGGCAACGGTGAAGTTGGCGACGGCGGCACCGTTCGGGGTGAAGCGCAGCTCAGGGTCGGCAGTCAGGTTGCCGACCACGGTGATGATGGTGTCTCCGGCCATGGTCACTCCTGTGTTCGCAGATGGATCAGCGTCGATTCCGGTCCCGGGGACCGGGGTGTGTGTCCGATGCTCTCAGGTCACCCGGACGCGGTGGGTCACTCGGCGGCGACCCGCTGCTCCTCCGGGCGGATGATCTTGGTGCGCAGGATGGTCTCGTTGAGCGACAGCAGTCGGTCGATCTCCTGGGCGGTGGCCGGCTCCGAGGTGAAGTTGATGACCACGTAGATGGCCTCGGACTTCTTCTGGATCTCGTAGGCCGTCTTGCGGCGACCCCACACGTCGACGTTGTCGACGGTGCCGCCGTCCTTGGTGATGACCTCAAGGTACTTCTTGAGGGTCGGCTCCACGGTGCGCTCGTCGACCTCAGGGTCGATCAGCACCATCAGCTCATAAGCACGCATGCGAACCCACCTCCTCTGGGCTTGCGGCCACGGTCTCTCCGTGGCAGGAGGTTCTGTGCTCGTCGTCTGCGCGTCGGCCCGCACTCTTCGGCGGCACGCAGACAACCTGATCCATCCTACCACCGCGGGAACGCGCCCCGGAGGGCGAGACTGATCACAGCCGCAGAGGCGAGAATGCAGACAGCAGGAGACCGGCCGTCGTCGGGAAGCACCGGGGGCGCCGACCCACGCACGCCACGCGAAGGAGACCCCATGGACCGCACCGACCACCACCACACCCACGTGCTGCTGCTGCGCGGCGTCAACGTGGGCGGACGGAACCGCGTGCCCAAGGCGGAGCTGGCCGAGCTCGCCGCCGAGGCCGGCGCCGAGGACGCGACCGTGCACCTGAACTCCGGGAACGTGCTGTGCCGGATCGGCGAGCGCCGTCCCGCCGCCGAGGTCGCCGCGATGCTCTCCCGGCTGATCCTGGCCCGCCTGGACGTGGAGACCCCCGTGCACGAGGCGACCGCCGCGGAGATCGCCTCCCTGCTGGACGCCTGGGAGGCGAGCGACCTGGCA
Organism: Micrococcus sp. FDAARGOS_333; assembly: GCF_002206575.2. Lineage (NCBI taxonomy): Bacteria > Bacillati > Actinomycetota > Actinomycetes > Micrococcales > Micrococcaceae > Micrococcus > Micrococcus sp. FDAARGOS_333. Next base: position 339,654 of record NZ_NJFJ02000001.1, read on the forward strand.
CCGACGGCCGGGGAGGTCGCGGACGGCCGGTTCCTGCCGCGCCAGGCCCATCTGGTGCTGCTCGACTCCGCCCCGGACCCCGACGACGCCGCCCGACTCATGGCCGAGGACGTCGGGCAGGACCGCTGCCTGGCCACCGGCCGCGGCGTGTGGATCCGCTACGCCGTGGACACCCGCTCCTCGAAGCTCACCCTGCCGCGGATCGAGCGCATCCTGGGCCGCTCCGGAACCGCCCGGAACCTCAACACCGTGAAGGTGCTGGCCGGGCGGCCGGACCCGAAGAAGGACCTGCCCCGGATGGAGCTGCGCCGGGACTGAAGAGGCACCTCTCCTGCTGCGTCGAGTGGGCAGTTGTTCCACGTTTCGCGCCGAGATCGTGGAATACCCGCCCACTCGACTCGGCCGACCCTGCCGCTTCAGCCGCCCTGCCGGACGAATGCCGACCGCAGCCTCTCCACGAACCGCATCCACCCGGCCCTCGTCCACACGTGGCGATCCACGCGCAGCACGATCCAGCCCCGCTCCCGCAGGGCCTCGTCCCGCCTCATGTCCCGCCGGTACTGCTCCGCCAGCTCGAAGTGATGCGCCCCTTCGTATTCGACCGCGATCCTCCACCGCCGCCACAGCAGGTCCTTCCGCCCCGACCAGTCCTCCCACCCGTCGGGCTCCACGCCCAGCAGCACCCGACCGTTCAGCTCGGGCTCCGGGAAGCCCGCCTCCACCAGGCGCAGACGCAGCCGAGACTCGGTCGGAGAGTCCGACCCCGACCTCACCAGCTCCAGCGCCGCGGTCAGCAGCCGCTTGCCGCGCAGTCTGCCCCGTGCTTCGACCACGGCACGCAGGTCCGTCACACAGGACAGCGGGTGCTCCTTCTCGACGGCGGCCCCGCCCCTCGGTCCGTCGGCTCGCCTCAGCAGGGCCTCGCCGGCAATGACGAGCTCCTCCAGCCCGAGTCCGCAGGCTCCGAGCTCGGCCCAGGTCCAGACGGCGTCGGTCACTCTCCAGTCACCGTGCTGATCGTGCACCACGTGGAGATGGTCGTCGGGGATGCTCTGCAGATGGCCGTGCACGCCCGGTCTCCTCGGTCGGGTCCCGACTGCCCCGCCCTCGGCGGTGCGACGGCCACGCAGTCGCGTCAGGTGCGCCGCTCCCCCGAGTCGCCTCGGCAGCCAGATCCCCCAGAGCTCGGCGGCGGTGGTGTGGCTGACCACGAGTCCCGGATCCTGCTGGGCATGTGCGATGGCCCACTGCATCCCGGTGGCGGAGTCGCCGCGTCGCTGCCGAAGGCCACGAGACGGCACCATGACGCCCCTGCCGCGCCCCCGCGTGCCGGTCGCTCCGAGCGCGGCCGCCGTCGGCGCGGTCACCACCGGGGTGGGATGGGCGGCGAAGGCGCCGGCGGTTCCGGACACTCGCTGAGCCGGCGACGAGGAGCTCCTGCGTTCAGATGAGTGCTTCATGGGTGACAGTGCACGCGAAGGCGCGCACCGTCGTCGGGCATCAGGCGTGGACTGTGGACGGGAAGAGGGTATCGGTCGCCTGTGGAGGACGGGTCAGCGCGGACGAGTGGGCAGATATTCCACGCTTCAGGCGAAGAACGTGGAATATCCGCCCACTCGACGAGGCAGCAGGAGCAGGAGGACCCAGCCCGTCAGACGCCCGCGTAGAAGGCGTCGACGGTCTTGCCCATGTGCGCGATGTCCTCCACGCCGCACATCTCGCGGGCCGAGTGCATGGACAGCAGGCCGATGCCCACGTCCACGGTGCGGATGCCCAGGCGGGTGGCGGAGATGGGGCCGATGGTGGAGCCGCACGGGGAGTCGTTGTTGGAGACGAACTCCTGGAACGGCACCCCGGCCACGCCGGACCAGCGGGCGAACGCGGCCTCGCCGGCGGCGTCCGTGGCGTAGCGCTGGTTCGCGTTGATCTTCAGCAGCATGCCGCCGTTCGGGCGCGGGTGGTTGGCCGGGTCGTGGCGCTCGGCGTAGTTCGGGTGGACCAGGTGGCCGGTGTCCGCGGAGAGCAGCCAGGAGCCGTGGATCGAGCGGGCGCGCGCCTGTCCCTCGACACCGAGGGCGGTCTGGATGCGCCCGACCATCTCCTCGAGGATCGGGCCGGCGGCACCGGAGCGGGAGGCCGAGCCGAGCTCCTCGTGGTCGAAGGCGGCGAGCAGGGGGATGACGGGGGCACCGGCGGCCTCGCCCGCGATGCCGTCGGCCACGCGTCCGGCGAACTCCACGCCCTCGCCCTCGCCGGCCAGGCGCTCGAGCGCCACCAGCCCGGCGTGGGTGGAGGCCAGGTTGTCCAGCCGGCCGGAGGCCAGGAACTCGCCGTTCGCGCCGAACAGGCCGGGGGCCTGGGCGTCGGCGACCATCACGTCATGGCCCATGATCGCCTCCGGCTCCACGCCGGCGGCCTCGGCCAGCACGGACAGCACGTCCGCGCAGAGGCGGGCCTGCACCGGGCCGTCCAGGGACCCATTCCCCGGCTGGGCCGCCCCGACCACCGGGTGCATGTGCTTCTGGCGCTGCAGCTGCAGGCCCTCGTTGACCTGGCGGTCCAGGTGGATGGCCAGCTGTGGGATGCGGCCGAGCGGGCCGGTGGCGGCGAGCACCTGACGGCCGTCGGCGAGCGCGAGGCGGCCGGCGAAGCGCAGCTCGCGGTCCAGCCAGGAGTTCAGCAGCGGTCCGCCGTAGATCTCCACGCCGGTCTGCGCCCAGCCGTCCGCGGTGACGGTGGCGTGGTTCGGCTTGAGCTTGAAGCCCGGGGAGTCGGTGTGGGTGCCCAGGACACGGAACACCGGCACGACGTCGGCGCCCTCACCGCCGTCTGCCGTCTCACCGGAGGCGGCGGTGGCGACGGTGGTCGGGATGATCCAGGCCATGGCGGCGCCGTCGCGGACGACGACGTACCCGCCCGGGGCCGACGGGAAGTCCTGGTGCTCGTCCAGGCGGGTGAACCCGACGGCCTCGAGGCGACGTGCCACCTCCTCCGCGGCGTGGTAGCTGGAGGGCGAGGCGGTCACGAAGTCGGCCAGGTCCTGGATGTGCGCGGGCATCTGGCCCGGGGCGGCAGTGGCTGCGGCGGAGGTGTCGGTCATGGTCCGACCGTACCGCGGCCGTGTGCGGGGGCGCAGGGGCGGCGCGGCTACGGTGGAGGCGTCGGCGACGCAGCCGGCATGAGGGTGCGAGAGCGAGGAACAGGCCCGGGATGGACGCGCAGATCTGGATCGTGGTGGCGATCGGCGTGGTGCTGATGATCGGCTGGACGTTGGCCGGCTGGTGGATCGTACGCATGGGCTTCACTCGGGACCGGGACGCGGTCGGGCACCCCCACGCGGACGCCGACGCACCGGAGCGCGCCATCCCCGTCCGCGCCGATGCGAACGACGATCCCAACGCCATCTGGCGCGAGCAGATGAAGGCCGCGACCCTCGCCTCCGGCGCCCGCTGCGACTGTCCCGGCGCCGGTGCGGCCGACGCCGTCGACGGCCCGGAGTCCCCCGCCCTCGAACCGGACCCGGACTGCCCGGTGCACCGCTGGGACTTCGCCTGACCCGGCTGCGCAGGGCTTGCTGACGCAGGACATGGCGGTTCTGCGCCTGGCGGTTCTGCGCCTGGTGGCTCAGCGCCTGCTGGTCCTGCGCCTGATGGCTCAGCGCACACTGATTCAGCGCCGCGGGGAGTCCGCGTAGGCGCCGGCCAGCGGGTCGGCGGCCAGGTCCACCGGGCCTGGGCGGCCCGGCCCGGACGCCGCACCTCCGCGGCCCGGCCCGGACGCCGCCGCCACGCCGGCCGCCACGCTGGACGCGGCCGCCTGCCGCACCAGGTCCTTGCGCGGGAGGTACATCTCCACCACCACGCGGGCGCAGAGCCAGAGGACGGCCACCATGTGGGCCACGATCGCCAGCACGTACACGGAGTCGTCCATGGAATGCTGCGGCTCGGAGCCGGAGGCCCCCTTGGCCAGGTACATCCACACGGCGAAGAAGTGGAGGACCTCCACCGTCTGCCAGACCCAGAAGTCCTTCCAGCGCGGCAGGGCCAGCGCCATGAGCGGGATCAGCCAGATCACGAACTGCGGCGAGTACACCTTGTTGGTCAGCACGAATCCGGCCACCACCAGGAACGTCAGCTGTGCCAGCCGGGGCGGGTGCTTCGCCAGCACGCCGAGCAGGAACACCGCGGCGCACCACACGGCGAACACCCCGTAGACCATCAGGGACAGCGACTCGTCCGGGAGGTAGCGGCCGCCGATCTTCGGGGCCATCACGTCCCAGGCGTGCCACACGCTGGACAGGCCCGGTCCGCGTTCGGAGGAGAAGGTGAAGAACAGCTTCCAGGCCTCGACGTTCAGCACCATCAGCGGCAGGTTCACCGCCAGCCACGCCCCGACAGTGCCGGCCAGGGCCTTGAGGAACGGGCCGAAGCGCCGGGACCTCACCGCCAGGATCAGCAGGGGCCCCAGGATCAGCAGCGGGTAGATCTTCATGGCCGCGCCGAGGCCGAACAGCACGCCCGCCCAGCCCGGCTTGGACCGGGCCCACACGTACATGCCCCAGGCCATCAGTGCCACGGCCCACATGTCCCAGTTGATGGTGCCGGCCAGGATCATGCCGGGTGCCACGGCCACCATGAGTCCGTCGGTCCATCGGCGCCCGGCCATGCGCACGGTCAGCACCGCGACGACGGCCCACAGGCCCACCACGAAGACGGCGTTGACCAGCCAGAACGCGAGGGTCTCGTTGCCGCCGTCCGGCACCCACTGGGTGATCTGCGCGGCCACGGAGGCCACGAGGCTCATCAGCACCGGGTACTCGAAGGTCGATCCGGCGGCGAAGGGCGCCCACGCGTTGTCTGCGAACCCGCGCCCGCCGTAGAGCGCGGCCCAGTCCGAGTAGCAGCCGGCCAGGTAGACGTTCGGGGCGCCCCAGCCGCGCACCAGGCACGGAGCCTTCTGCAGCACCGTCGCCGCGGCGGCCAGGCCCACCAGCAGCGCGGCGATCGCCACCGGCGACGCCCACGAGCCGGTCTTCCGGCCCCACCCGTTGGCGGCCAGACCGCCGGGCAGGGAGAAGCGGCCCTCGGCCTCCCGGCCCCCGGCTGCGGCGAGGGACGCATCCGAGGTGCGTGCCGTCGTCGTGCCTGCGGCGCGCCCCGTTCCGGCGGTGCCCGCGGCGCGCCCCGTGCCTGGCGCACCTGCGGGCGCCTGCTCATCGGTGACGCCGCTCACGGCGGCCGCGTCATCCTGTCCGCCTGTGGCGAAGGAGCCGCCCGTCCCCGCACGCTCCGGTAGCACCGGTCCGGCGGCGCGGCGCGGCGCGGGACGGCGGGCAGAGGCGGGCCGCGGAGCCTTCGAGGGGTCAGAGGTCATGCCCACCATCCTAGGAACCGCGCCGGTCACCGGGCCCGGCTCCACGCGCGTCGGGCGTAGACTGCAACGCAAGCTCAAAACCCCGGGACCGGGCGCGCCCTTGTGGCGTGCCCACCTGCACGTGTGCCCGGGGAGACTTCGAGGAGAACAAGTGGCAGAGAACCCCATCCGCGTCGCCATCGCCGGCCTCGGCAACTGCGCGACGTCCCTGATCCAGGGAGTCGAGTACTACAAGGACGCCAAGGCCGAGGACACCGTCCCGGGCCTGATGCACGTCCAGTTCGGCGACTACCACGTCTCCGACCTGGAGTTCGTTGCGGCGTTCGACGTGGATGCAGCGAAGGTCGGCCTGGACATCTCGGAGGCGATCCTGGCCTCGGAGAACAACACCATCAAGCTCACCGACGTCCCGAACACCGGTGTGAAGGTGCAGCGCGGCCCCACCCTGGACGGCCTCGGCAAGTACTACAAGGAGACCATCGAGGAGTCCGCGGAGGAGCCGGTGGACGTCGTCCAGGCCCTCAAGGACGCGAAGGTGGACGTGCTCGTCTCCTACCTGCCGGTGGGCTCCGAGGAGGCGGACAAGTTCTACGCCCAGGCCGCGATCGACGCGAAGGTCGCCTTCGTGAACGCCCTGCCGGTGTTCATCGCCGGTACCCAGGAGTGGGCGGACAAGTTCACCGCCGCCGGCGTGCCGATCGTGGGCGATGACATCAAGTCCCAGATCGGCGCGACCATCACCCACCGTGTGATGGCCAAGCTGTTCGAGGACCGTGGCGTCACCCTGGACCGCACCTACCAGCTCAACGTGGGCGGCAACATGGACTTCAAGAACATGCTCGAGCGCGAGCGCCTGGAGTCCAAGAAGATCTCCAAGACCCAGGCGGTCACCTCCAACACCTCCGCCCAGCTGGGTGAGAAGGACGTGCACATCGGCCCGTCCGACTACGTGGCCTGGCTCGACGACCGCAAGTGGGCCTTCGTCCGCCTCGAGGGCCGCAACTTCGGCGACGCCCCGGTGTCCCTGGAGTACAAGCTCGAAGTCTGGGACTCCCCGAACTCGGCCGGTGTGATCATCGACGCCGTGCGCGCCGCGAAGATCGCCCTGGACCGCGGCATCGGCGGCCCGATCCTCTCGGCGTCCTCCTACTTCATGAAGTCCCCGCCGGTGCAGCACCACGACGAGGAGGCCCACGAGCTCGTGGAGGCCTTCATCCGCGGCGACATCGAGCGCTGACCGGCCTGCCGCTCCTCGCGGCCCCGGTCTCAGCCGGGCTTCCCGACGACGGCCCCTCGCCTTCCGCTGGCGAGGGGCCGTTCGCGTCGGTGTGCCCGACGTCGGCGTGCCCGGGTGTGCTGTGCCCTGAGTGTGCCGCCGCCTCCCTCAGAGTGGGGATAAGACACGGCGTTGAGATCGCAGAACGGGACCGTGTTGTACCCCCAAAACGCCAGGTTGCCCCGGCAACACCAGGCTGTCCCCACAACCAGGGACGCCGGCGGGTGGATCACCCGGCGGTGTCCACGCCCAGGCGCTCATCGATGGTGCGGCGAATCAGCTGGGCGAACACCTGCTGGCCGTTCTGACGCGGGTGCACCTTGTCCGGCGCGAACTCGCGCACGTACTTGGAGGCGGCGTCCCAGTCGGCCACCACGATCTGGTCAGGGTGCTGCTCGGCCAGCGCCTTCATCTGCTTCTGGACGCCCGGGACCCACTCCGGCGGGCCGTGCGGGATCACGAGGACCAGCAGACGGTCTTCGCCCAGCGTGTTCAGGATGCGCTCCCAGTCGCTGTCCCTGGTGGCGCCGTTGGTGCCCAGCGCCACCACCGTGATGGGGCGCAGCTCGTCCGTGGCGGCCATCTCCTCGAGCTGGTCCGCGGCGTCCCAGAGCTGGTGGCCGACCTCGGCCTCGATGCGGATGCCCGGCATCTGCTTGAGCAGTTCGGGGGCGGAGGACAGGGAGACGGAGTCGCCCAGGAGGTTGATGTCCTCACCGTGGACGGACGGCGGCAGCTTCTCCGCCAGCTCCTGCTCGGTGAACTCGGGACGCAGCACGTTCGGGTCGCCGAGGCCCAACTGGTCGCCGGAGGGCGGAGCAGACCCGCTTTCGGAGGGGTCGGACTCACCCTCGGACGCTTCGGACCCGTTGCCCTCCTTCTCGCGCTCCTGGGCGGCCCTGGACGCCTCGGCCTTCAGGGACTCCTGCGCGGCCTCGGCCTCGCGGAGCGCATCCTCGGCGTCGGCGATCTCCTGCTGGAGCTTCGTCTGACTCGGGGAATGGACCAGGGCGGCGCCGGCCGCCACGGGGACGGCGAGCAGGGCCACGGCGCCGACGCCCACCAGGGCCTTGCCGGAACCGGCCGCACGACGACCCGCACGGCCGCGGCCGCCGGCGCGCACGCCCGAACCGGTCCAGGCGGCCTTGATGCCCTCGCCCCAGGAGCGGAAGGTGGCGCGGAAGCCGTGGTGGAGGATCGGCTCCTCCACGATGCGGGCGGAGGCCTCGGCGATGAGGGCGGTGAGGATGATGACCAGGCCCGCGGCGAGCGGCTCGATCCACTCCGGCGCGTCGACCGGGACGATGATGCGCATGATCACCAGCAGCGGCCAGTGCCACAGGTAGGCGCCGTAGGAGCGGCGGCCCCACCATCCGAGGAAGTCTCCGGACATGGCCTTGGAGAACGAGTCGCGGCGGTTGCCCTGGACCGCGTGCAGGATCAGAAGTGCCACGAGCGCGGACAGCGCCGCGAGCACACCCAGGTAGGTGTATGCCGCGGTGCCGTCCACCACGAAGAAGGCGCAGATCAGGACCGCCAGGCCGGCCCAGGCCAGCGCCGTGCGGACCGGTCCGGTGGAGGGCTCACGGCCGCCCTGCTCCGGACGGGTCACGTGGGTCTGCGCCAGAGCCACGGTGGCACCGAACAACAGCCCGAAGGCGTGCGTGTCCGTGCCGAAGTACATGCGGGTCTGCGGGGCACCGGAGAGCTGGCCGACCGCCATGCCCACCGCGGACGCGATCGCCAGGGACAGCACGACGCCCATGCGGACGGCGTCCGCCCCATGGGCGGAGCGGGAGGTGCCCTTGCGCGGCCAACAAAGCAGCAGGATGCCGAGGATCAGCAGCGGCCACACCACGTAGAACTGCTCCTCGATGGCCAGGGACCAGAGGTGCTCGAACAGCGGCGGGGTGGCGGCGTTGAAGTAGTCGTTGCCGTCCAGGATCATCAGCCAGTTGCTGGTGTACGTCAGGGCGCCGAGCCATTCGCGGCGCAGGCCGGCCGGGAACTCGGAGACGGCGAGCCAGGCCAGGGCCGTGGAGCCGACGAGGGCCAGGATCAGGGCGGGGACCAGGCGCCGGATGCGTCGCATCCAGAAGGAGCCGAGCTTCACGCCGTGGCCGGAGTCGATCTGGCGGACGAGGCCGACCGTGATGAGGAATCCCGACAGCACGAAGAACATGTCCACACCGGCGAAGCCGCCCGGGAGCAGGGCGGGCCAGGCATGGAAGACCAGGACGGCGAGCACGGCGATGCCGCGCAGGCCGTCAAGGGCCGGGACGCGACCGGGGCCCTTGCTCACACGGGTGCCGGGGCGGGGGGTATGGTGGCCCGCTCCGCCGCCGGAGGTGGACTGGGCGCCGCGCGTCCTCGCCGGGGAAGCTGCAGGAGGACTCGACACAGTCATCTAGCCTGAACCTTCCGACGTGTTTTCGCCACTCACGACACAGTCCGCCATGGTTGCGAATCGGTCTCGCTCCCGTGTGCGTACGCGAGACGAACCCCCGAGATCCGCAGAAACCTGCGATTCTGTGTGTTCCCTTGGAATCGCTCAGAACAGGCCCGTGATGTTGCCCGCATCGTCCACGTCCATGCGGTCGGCGGCCGGGGACTTCGGCAGTCCGGGCATGGTCATGACCGCGCCGGTGAGGGCGACGACGAAGCCCGCCCCCGTCTTGGCGGTCACCTCGCGGACGGTGACGGTGAAGCCCTCCGGGGCGTTCAGGGCCGTGGGGTCGTCCGAGAAGGAGTACTGGGTCTTGGCCATGCAGACCGGCAGGCCGTCCAGGCCACGGCGGGAGATCTCGGCCAGCTGGCGCCTCGCGGCAGCGGTGAACTCGGCCTTCGCGCCGCGGTAGGTCCGCTTCACCACGGCCTGGATACGCTCCTCCACGGTCATGCCCTCCGTCCAGAGGCCGGTGAGCACCGGGGCGTCGTCGCCCGGGGCGGGCAGGGCCCGTGCCACGGCACGGGCGAGGCCGCGGGAGCCCTCACCGCCGGAGCCCCAGACGTCCGCCACGGCGCAGGCGAGGTCCTGCTCGCGGCACCAGCCCTCGAGCCACGCCAGCTCGGCGTCCGTGTCCTCGGCGAACCGGTTCACGGCCACCACCACGGGGGCTCCGTAGGCCTGCATGTTCTCCACGTGGCGGGCGAGGTTGGCCACGCCGGAGCGCAGGGCGGCCACGTGGGCGTCCTGGACCTCCTGCTCGTCGCGGCCGTCGCGCTCGGCGACCTTCGCCACGCCGGCCTTGACGTCGGCGAGCGCCATGCCGGACTGCAGCTTCAGCGCGCGGACGGTGGCGACCAGCACGATCGCCGCCGGCGGGAACTGCCCGGCCACGGAGGTGATGTCCATGAACTTCTGGCCGCCGAGGTCCGCACCGAAGCCGGCCTCGGTCACCACCACGTCCGCCAGGCGCTGGGCGGTGCGGGTGGCGATCACCGAGTTCGCGCCGTGGGCGATGTTCGCGAAGGGACCGCCGTGGATCAGCACCGGGGTGCCGCCGAGGGTCTGCACGAGGTTCGGTGCGATCGCGTCCTTGAGCAGCACGGCCATGGCTCCCTGGGCGCCGTGCGGGCCGATCTGGGAGGCGGTCACCGGCTCGCCGGCGTAGGTGGAGCCCACGGTGATCTGACCGAGGCGGCGCTTGAGGTCCGCCAGGTCCCGGGCGAGGCAGAAGACGGCCATGGTCTCGGTGGCCACGGTGATCTCGAAGCCGCCCTCGCGGGGCACGCCCTGGGTGCGGCCGCCGAGGCCGGTCACCACGTCCCGCAGGGTGCGGTCGTTCATGTCCAGGGCACGCTTGAGGGTGATGGTGCGCGGGTCGATGCCCAGCTCGTTGCCCTGCTGGATGTGGTTGTCCACGAGGGCGCAGAGCAGGTTGTGGGCGCTGGTGAGGGCGTGGAAGTCCCCGGTGAAGTGCAGGTTGACGGCCTCCATCGGAACCACCTGGGACCAGCCGCCGCCGGTGGCGCCGCCCTTGATCCCGAACACGGGGCCCAGGGAGGGCTCGCGCAGTGCGGCCATGGCGGTGCGGCCGGCGATCGAGGCGGGGGCGTCCTCCTCCTCGGCCACCAGGTTCAGCCCGTCCACCAGGCCCACGGTGACGGTGGTCTTGCCTTCGCCGGCGGGGGTGGGGCTGATGCCGGTGACCAGCACCACCCGGCCGGTGCGCGGCGCGTCGATCGCGTGCACGTCCACCTTCGCCATGTGGCGGCCGTACGGGATCAGCAGGTCCTGGTCGATCCCCGCACGGGCTGCGATCTCGGCGATCGGGGCGGGCGTGTGGGCGGCAGCGATCTGCGCATCGTTCATGGGACCCATTCTTCCACCGCGGTCCCGGACGGGGAGGGGCACCCACGGCGAGCCGACCGGCGGCGGTGAGCGCCGTCGTCGACAAGCCGCTCCCGAGCGGCAGGGAAGAAGCCGTGACCATGCGAGGTGTGATGTGGAACACTGCAGAAGGGCGGTGATCGTCCGCCTGAGAGGGGATGCCCGATGAAACCCAGCCGCCTGGCCGTCTGCCTCGGTGTGGCCCTGTGCACGCTGCTGGCCTCGGCCTGCAGCCCGAACCCCGGTGGGGATTCGACCCCGGACGCGGACGCCACCGCCTCCGGCTCGCCCTCCGCGCGTGACGGGGAGAACAACGACGACGGCGCCTCACCCTCGTCGAGCGTCTCCCCCTCCGCATCGGCCGGGCCCGCCTCCCCGAGCCGGGAGGAACCGAGACCTGCGAAGGCCTCCACAGGGCAGATGCAGACCATCGACCTGGACGGGCTCGCCTTCGACCTCCCGGAGGACTGGGAGGAGCTGGACCGGACGAACGTGACCACGGTGCGCGGGGACGGGACCGCCGCGGACATCGAGCGGGTCTGGCGCGTCACCATGCCCGACGCCCCGAACGTGGCGGTCGCCACCGTGACCTACATGGAGGACCGGGGCAGCATGGACGAGTCCGTGGCCGTGGAGGATCGGAGGGCGAGGATCCGGGACTGGGCCGGCTCCACCGTGGAATCCCTCGCGGAGACGGACCCGGCGAGCCTGGGGGCCTCGCTCGAGCTCAACGGCCTCGGCTGCCGTGCCGGCAGTGTGACGATGTCCGGCGCCCCGCAGCTGGCGGACGTCGGCGAGGACGGGCCCGGTCAGGGGATCCGCATGGACTACACATGTCAGGCGTTCAGGGATCCGCGCCTCGGCGAGGTCACCGGACACCGCTGGGTGACCACGGACGTGGAGGGGCGGCGCCGGGACGTCCACGTCACGGCGTACACCGGCTGGCTCGAGCAGATCGGCCAGCCGGACCTGACCCGCCGGATCATGGAGTCGATCCGGCCGGAGTGAGGATCAGTCCTCCCGCGACTCCGGCTGCTCGGCCCACCAGCGGCGCAGCTCGGCCTCGGCCACGTCCTGATCGTGCGGGCCCTCGTCCAGGCGCCACTCCAGCAGGTGCCGGTAGGCGCGTCCCACCACGGGTCCAGGGCGGATGCCCAGCAGTGCCATGATCTGCTCGCCGTCCAGGTCCGGGCGGACGGCGGCGAGCTCCTCGGCCTCGGAGATCTCGGCGATGCGGCGCTCGAGATCGTCGTAGGCGTGGGCGAGCCGGTTGGCCTTCCGCCTGTTCCGGGTGGTGACGTCCGAGCGGGTGAGGGCGTGCAGGCGGTCCAGGACCGGTCCGGCGTCGTGGACGTAGCGGCGCACCGCGGAGTCGGTCCAGTCGGCGTCCCCGTAGCCGTAGAACCGCATGTGCAGCTCCACCAGGCGGGTGACGGCCTTGATGGTCTCGTTGTCGAACTTCAGGGCGCGCAGGCGCTTGCGGACCAGCTTGGCGCCGACCACCTCGTGGTGGCGGAAGCTCACCGCACCGTTCTTCTCGAAGCGACGGGTGGCGGGCTTGCCGACGTCATGGAGGAGGGCCGCCAGGCGCAGCACCGCGTCCGGGGACTGCGGCGAGTAGCGCTCCTCCTGCTCGATCGCCTGCTCCATCACGGTGAGCGAGTGGGCGTAGACGTCCTTGTGGCGGTGGTGCTCGTCGGTCTCCAGCTGCAGGGCCGGCAGCTCCGGGAGGATGCGGTCGGCCAGGCCGGTGCGGACCAGCAGGTCCAGCCCGCGGCGCGGGTCGGCGCCGCAGATCAGCTTCACCAACTCCTCGCGGACACGCTCGGCGGAGATGATGTCGATGCGTTCGGCCATGTCCGTCATGGCGGCCTCCACCTCGTCCGCGACCTGCAGGCCGAGCTGGGCGGCGAAGCGGGCCGCGCGCATCATGCGCAGCGGGTCGTCCGAGAAGGAGTCCTCCGGGGTCCCGGGGGTGCGCAGGACCCCTGCGGCGAGGTCCCGCACGCCGCCGTGCGGGTCCACCAGCTCCATCGCCGGCAGCCGCAGGGCCATCGCGTTGACGGTGAAGTCGCGGCGGACCAGGTCGTCGTCGAGACTGTCGCCGAAGGCCACCTGCGGCTTCCGCGAGGTCGGGTCGTACTGCTCGGCACGGTAGGTGGTGACCTCCAGCTGCCAGCCGTCCTTCTGGAACCCGATGGTGCCGAAGCGGCGTCCCACGTCCCAGACGGCGTCCGCCCATCCGGCGTCGATCGCCTCGATCGCGTCCGGGTCCGCGTCCGTGGTGAAGTCCAGGTCGCCGGAGTCCCGGCCGATGAAGAGGTCGCGCACCGGTCCGCCCACGAGGGACAGCTCCCGGCCGGCCGCGGCGAACCTCTCGCCCAGCTCGATCACGACGGCGGGCAGCGAGGCGCCCTCAGGGAAGCCGGAGGGCAGGGGGACGCGCGGCGAGGAGGAGCTCATGATGAGTACAAGGGTGCCAGAGAACCGCGACGGGGACGGTGCCCAGGGAGCAGACAGGGCACTGCACGCGCAGCGGTCGCTGCGGCACGCCCGGGGCGGAGACCACGCCGTCGCCCGCACCCGCGGGCTGTGGCCGCGCGCCTCGGGGGCGCCGGGACGGACCAGCGTGCGACGTGGACGCCTGACGCTAAGGTTGAAGGCATGACCCGCCCTGACCGACCCGAGCGCCGAGGGGCACCCCTGCCCTCCGCCGTCCTCGGCCGGATGCGGCGTCAGACCCCGCCCACGCCCACACCGGGGCCGCCCACCGGCCCGCGACCGCGCGTGCCCGCCGCGGCCCTGCCCACCGTGGAGGAGGTCTCCGCCGGAGGCCTCGTGGTCCGCGAGCACCGGGACGGCCTCGAGGTGGCGATCATCGCCCGCTACAACCGCGGCGGCCGCCTCGAGTGGTGCCTGCCGAAGGGCCACCCTGAGGGCCGTGAGGACCACCGCGAGGCCGCGACCCGCGAGGTCGAGGAGGAGACCGGCATCGCCGGCGAGATCCTCGAACCGCTCGGCTCCATCGACTACTGGTTCACCGTGTCCCGCCACCGCGTCCACAAGACCGTGCACCACTACCTGCTGCGCGCCACCGGCGGCGAGCTGACCACGGAGAACGACCCGGACCAGGAGGCCGTGGACGTCGCCTGGGTGCGCCTGGAGGAGGTCGGGCGTCGCCTGTCCTTCGCCAACGAGCGCCGGATCGTGGATCTCGCCCGTAGGATCGTCCACCAGTACTTCCCCGCAGACGGCTGACGCCGCCTCCTGAGTTCTCCTTCCGGAAGCGAGTCATGAGCACCTCCTCCTCCGCCGCAGGCCGGCACCCCCAGCACGACGACGGCTCCGCATCCTCCGTGACCGCCTCGCCGACCGCTGCGGTCAAGGAATCCGACTCCGCCGATCCGCCCACGGACGCGGTGCCCGCCGGCGAGAAGAACGTGGCGCGCTCGTCCGCGATCATGGCAGCCGGCACCCTGCTGTCCCGCGTGCTCGGCTTCGTGCGCGCGGCCCTGCTCACGGTGGCCATCGGCTCCACCGCCCTGGTGGCGGACGTCTTCGAGTCGGCGAACACCATCCCCAACGTGATCTACATGCTGCTGGCCGGCGGCGTGTTCAACGTGGTGCTGGTGCCGCAGCTGATCAAGCATGCGAAGGACGCGGACCGCGGCGCCGACTACACCTCGAGGCTGATGACGCTGGTGATGCTGGTGATGGCCGGCTTCACGGTGCTCATCACCATGGCCGCCGCCCCGATCATGGGGGCCCTGACGAGCAACTGGAGCCCGGGCATGCTGGCCCTGGGCACCGTCTTCGCCCTGTGGACGCTCCCGCAGGTCTTCTTCTACGGCGTGTACGCGGTGGCCGGGCAGGTGCTCAACGCGAACGGCCGCTTCGGTGCCTACATGTGGGCGCCGGTGCTGAACAACGTCGTGGCGATCGCCGCGATCGTGCTCTACCTGGTGATGTTCGGCCGGTACGCCGGCGGGGACCAGCTGGCAGAGTGGACCACCACGCAGACGGTCATCCTGGCCGGCGGCCACACCCTGGGCATCGTGGCGCAGGCCCTGATCCTGTTCCTGCCGCTGCGGCGGCTCGGACTGGGGCTGCGTCCGAAGTTCGGCTGGAAGGGCATGGGCCTGCGCCAGACCGGCGCGCTGGCCGGCTTCACCCTGCTGACCATGCTGATCGGCAACACGGTCAACCTGCTCTGCGCCCGCATCATCACCGGCGCCACCGCCGCCCGCGCGGACGTGGACTCCCGCGCCCCGGGCACCGAGGGGTGGTCCGAGGCCATGGCCCAGGCCGCCATCCCCGGCCTGAACGCCTACAACATGGCGATGCTGATCGCGATCCTGCCGCACTCGGTGTTCGTGGTCTCCATGGCCACCGTGCTGTTCAACCGCCTGGCCCGCTCCGTGGGCGCACAGGACATGCAGGCGGTGCGGACCACCACCAGCCAGGGCCTGCGCGCGTTCTCCGTGCCGCTGGTGTTCTCCACCGTGGCGATGATCGTGCTGGCCGGCCCGCTCGGCCGCATCTTCGGCTCGGCCTCCGAGACCGCCCTCCCGGCGGGCATCGCGATCGGCCAGGTCCTGCTCATCCTCGCGGTGGGCCTGCCGTTCCGGTCCGCCGGCTTCTACCTGATGCGCGCGTTCTACGCCGCAGAGGACGCGAAGACCCCGATGGTCATCCAGGTGACCTCCGCCCTCGGCATGCTCGTGCTGGCGTACGCCGGCGCGTTCTTCCTGCCGGACTGGTCGCTGGCCTACTGGATCGCGGCGGTGGGCACGCTCTCGCACATCTACACGTTCCTCGTCTCCCATGTGCTCGTGGTGCGCCGCTTCGGCGACTACGACTTCGCGGCCGTGGTGCAGGCCCACGCCAAGACAGGCCTGGCGGCGGGCGTCGCCGGCATCGTCGGAGGTGTGACCGTCTGGCTGCTCGGCGGCTACTCCGGCGGATTCGCCTGGGGTTCGATCCTCAACGCGATCATCACCTGCACCGCAGCCGGCATCGTGATGGGCGTGGTCTACCTCATCGGCCTGCGTGTGCTGAGGATGCAGGAGCTTCAGATGGCGGCCCGGCCGCTGGCCTCCCGCATCCCGGCGCTCGGGCGCGTGCTCGGCGTCCGCTGATCCGCCTGGCCCCGCACCGGCCCGCGGCGGGGCACCCGGGGGGCCGTCCCTCCCTGGTGTTACGCCTCACTGCCTCTAGGATGGGGGAATGCGCACGGCCATCCCGTGCCGTGGCCGACGCGCAGCCGTCATGTGAGAGGAATCCCGTGTCCCAGTCGATCGAAGTCGGATCCGTGCTCGGTGGTCGCTACCGCATCACCGACCATGTGGTGACCTCTGCCGACCAGGACCTCGTGTTCACCGGTCTGGACCAGGTCCTCAACCGCCGCGTCACCGTGCTGGTGGCCTCCCTGGAGAATGCGACCCAGGTGGCCTCGTCCGCCCGCGAGCTCGCCACGGGCGAGCGTCAGGACGATGTCCAGGTCCTGGACCTCGGCCTCTCCGAGGGCCACACCTACCTGATCGCCGGCGGCAACCCGGACCCGGACGTGCTGCTCGGCCTGGCCTACCCCCAAGAGACCTACGTCGAGCCGTTCCAGACGGACACCCTCGGCTCTGAGATCTTCGGCTCCTCCCGTGACGCGCAGGCCCATGAGTACGACGACGACGAGGCCTACTACACCGAGCTCGACGAGCACATCCGCGCGGACCAGGAGCAGCACTCCCGCCGCCCCGGCTTCCTCAACCGGCTCTCGGACCGCCTGTCCGAGCGCATGAACTCCTCCTCCGACGGATCGGCCGCCCGCAAGGCCGCCGGCGCCTCCGCACTGGCCGCCGCCGGTTCCGCAGCAAAGGCCAAGGAGGACGAAAAGCGCCGCGCCGAAGAAGCCGAGCGTCAGCGTCTCGAGGAGGAGCGTCGCCGCGCCGAAGAGGCCGAACGTCAGCGTCTCGAGGACGAGAAGCGCCGCGCCGAGGAGGCCGAGCGTCAGCGCGTCGAACGCGAGCGGGAGGAGGCCGCCGCGGCCGAGCGCGCCGAGCGTGAGCGCCGTGAGGCCGAGGAGTTGGAGCGCCGCCGCGCCCGTCAGATCGAGGAGGACGAGCGCCGCGAGCGTGCCGCCGCCGAGCGCCGTGCCGCCGAGCGGGTGGAGCGCGAGGAGCGCGAGGCCCGTCAGGTCGAGGAGCGCGCCGAGATGGAGCAGCGCGAAGCCGATCGTCGCCGTGAGGCCGCCGTCCAGGCCGCCGCCCAAGAATCCGGCAAGGGCCGTGACGGCCGCACCGAGCAGGGCCGCCGCGCCGCCGCCGCGGATATCTCCACCGACCCCATGCCCACCGTGCCCGCCGCCGGACGCGGCGACGCCGGCAGTGCCTCCGACTCCGCCCGTCCCCGCCCCGCCAAGGTGCACCGGAACGAGGCCGCCCCGAAGGACACTGAGCGGCAGGCCCCTCGCCGTGTGCGCCCGGCGCCCCGCCGGGCCCTCGCGGCCGCTGCCGGCTCCGGTGCCGGAGCAACCGCCGCCGGAGCGGCCCCACGGAACGCGGACAAGGCCAACGACGTGCGCCGGGACGGCACTCCGAGCAACGGTGATGTCCGTGACGCCGGGCGCGGCAGCGAGCGCGAGCCCCGCGCCGACGGCCGCGCTGCCTCCGATGAAGGACGCAAGGACCGCTCCGGCCGGCGCGGCGCGGCGGCCGCCGGTGTCGGCGCCGCGGCAGTGGGCGCTACCGCCGCGGCCACGGGCGCCTCGGGTCATGGCACCGAGGTTCCGGCCGGCTCCCGCCGTGACGCCGATGCCCGGGATCCGCACCGCAACCGCAAGGACACCGCTCGCGGTGCCGCCCCGGCCACAGCAGCCGCTGCGGCCCACCCCGACGGGCCCCGTGACCGGCGTGATCCCGACGACGACCGGCGCTCCAAGACGGGCGGAGCCGGCTGGCTCGTCGCCCTTCTGCTGGTCCTGCTGTTGGCCGTCGCACTGATCGTCGGCTTCTTCCTGCTGAACCAGAACCGCGACTCTGTGCCGGACGACAACCAGGCCACAGCGTCCCCGACCGAGTCGACGCAGCCGACCGACGACGGCGCCTCCCCCTCCGAGGAGACCTCCGCGTCCCCGTCCCAGGACGAGGCTCCGGCGGAACCGGCCTCCCTGGTGGACATCTACCGCGAGGTGCCGGACGCCCCGACGCTGGAGTCCGAGCACGACGACCAGCTGCCGAACATCATCGACGGAGACCCGGAGACCTACTGGCAGAGCTACTCCTACAAGCGCCCGAACTTCGGCGGCTACACCCGCAGCATGAACTTCGTGATCGAGCTCGAGGAGGCCCGCGACATCGAGAAGGTGACCGTGGAGTCCCTCGCGAGCTCCGCCGGTCAGCTCGCCATCGGCGTCGCCAGCGAAGACGGTCTCGGCGACCTGCGCCGCGCCGGCGAGGACACCTTCGTGGACGGCAAGGCCGAGGTGGACATCACCGACGATCAAGGCAATGCCAAGTACGTCGTCGTGACCGTCACCGAGCTGCCCCAGCTGGCCGTGGACAACACCCAGTACGCCTAC
The DNA here is from genome assembly GCF_002206575.2 of Micrococcus sp. FDAARGOS_333. NCBI lineage: Bacteria > Bacillati > Actinomycetota > Actinomycetes > Micrococcales > Micrococcaceae > Micrococcus > Micrococcus sp. FDAARGOS_333. The sequence continues at coordinate 358,209 of NZ_NJFJ02000001.1, forward strand.
GGCATGCGCCTGTCGGAGATCACCGTCGAGTGAGCCGATGGCCGCTGACGGCCACAGTCCGGGGAGGGGGCCGTCGTCGTCCCCTCCGCGGGCCGGAATACCGGGCCCGGCGGGCCCGTTGACCTGATACGTGGACCCCGTGCGCCGCAGAGGACGGGCGGGGCGACCAGCACCGACTCAGACCCCCTGGAGGAACCCGTGACCGACACCCCCTCGACCGACACGGTGCGCAACGTCGCCGTCATCGGCTCCGGCCCGGCCGGCTACACCGCCGCCATCTACACCGCGCGGGCCCACCTGGAGCCCGTGCTGGTGGCCGGCGCCGTCACCGCCGGCGGCGAGCTGATGAACACCACCGAGGTGGAGAACTACCCGGGCTTCGCCGAGGGCATCATGGGCCCGGAGCTCATGGCCGCCATGGAGGGTCAGGCCCGCCGCTTCGACACCGAGATCCTCTTCGACGATGTGGTGGAGGCCGACCTGGTGTCCGACCCGAAGGTCCTCACCCTCGGCGACGGCTCGCAGATCAAGGCGCACGCCGTGATCCTCACCACCGGCTCCGCCTACCGGAAGCTCGGCGTGGAAGGCGAGGAGCGCCTGTCCGGCCACGGCGTCAGCTGGTGCGCCACGTGCGACGGCTTCTTCTTCCGCGACCAGGAGATCGCTGTGGTCGGCGGCGGCGACTCGGCCATGGAGGAGGCGCTCTTCCTCACCAAGTTCGCCTCCAAGGTCCACGTGCTGGTCCGCAAGGACGAGCTGCGCGCCTCGAAGATCATGGGCCAGCGCGCCATGGACAACGAGAAGATCGAGTTCCATTGGAACACGAAGGTCGCCGAGGTCCGGGGCGAGGACAAGGTCACCTCCCTGCTCCTGCAGGACAGCGTCTCCGGCGAGCAGCGTGAACTGGCCGTCACCGGCCTGTTCATCGCGATCGGCCACGACCCGCGCACGGACCTGGTGAAGGGCCAGCTCGAGCTGACTGAGCACGGCACCATCAAGGTCGAGCACCCCTCCTCGCGCACGACCCTGCCTGGCGTCTTCGCCGCCGGCGACGTCACCGACCACACGTACCGGCAGGCCATCACCGCCGCCGGCACCGGGTGCGTGGCCGCCCAGGACGTGGAGCACTATCTCGCCGACGTCCTGGGGGTCGACGAGGCGGCCCCCGCCGGCCCCGAGTCCGACGCGAACCCGGCCTGAGGACCGCCCTGCGGCCCTCAGCGACCCGTGGAGGACCGAAACCACCGACTATCCGCATAAGGAGACCCCATGAGCATCATCAACGTCACCGACGCCGACTTCCAGGAGAAGGTCCTGGACTCTGAGCTGCCCGTCCTCGTGGACTTCTGGGCCGAGTGGTGCGGTCCGTGCCGCATGCTGGGCCCGGTCCTGGAGGAGGTCGCTACCGAGTACGAGGGCAAGGCCGTCGTCGCCAAGGTCAACGTGGACGATTCCCCGGCCACCGCCGCCCAGTTCGGTGTCACCTCGATCCCGCTCGTGGTGGCGTTCAAGGACGGCCAGAAGGTCAAGGAGTCCGTGGGCGCGAAGCCCAAGCCGGCCCTGGTGGAGGAGTTCTCCGACATCCTCGGCTGAGACGCGGCTGAGCGATGCTCAGGTCTGTCAGGCCTGTTGCCACTGACATGATGAGGGCCGCCTTCCCTCGCGTGGGCGGCCTTCGTCGTTCATCAAGGCAGAAGGGCCAGGTCAGACCGGATGAGAAAGACCCGTATCGAATGACATCCGTGTCATTCGATACGGGCCTTTCTTCGACGTCGGTGCTGCAGGCACCTGCCACGGCAGCCCATCATCCCCGACGACGGCCGCCTGCCGCGGCAGATCGGCTCACTTCTCCGCGTCGTCGCCCTGGATGAGCTCCATGATGCGGTTGAGGTCCTCGACGGACGCGAAATCGATGGCGATCTTGCCCTTCCGTTTGCCCAGGGTGATCTTGACCTGGGTGTCCAGGCGCGAAGTCAGGGCCGTGGCGAAGTAGTCCAGACGCTCATGACGGGTCGGCTCGCTGCGACGACGCGTGGCCGGGGCGGCCTGGCGGACACCCTGTGCGAGCGCGACGGCCTCCTCCGTGGCCCGCACGGAGAGACCCTCGGACACGATGCGCTGGGCCAGACGTTCCATCTCCGCCGGATCCGTGAGACCGAGGAGGGCACGGGCATGCCCGGCGGTGAGCGTGTTGTTGGCGACGCGGCGCTGCACGAGCGGGGGCAGCTTCATCAGGCGCAGCGTGTTGGAGATCTGTGGACGGGAGCGGCCGATCCGCTGGGACAGCTCTTCCTGCGTGCACTCGAAGTCGTCCATGAGCTGCTGGTAGGCGGCGGCCTCTTCCAGCGGATTCAACTGAGAACGGTGGAGGTTCTCCAGAAGCGCATCACGGAGGAGGTCCTCGTCCGGGGTGTGGCGCACGATCGCCGGGATGGTGTCCAGGCCGGCGAGCTGGGTGGCACGCCAGCGACGCTCGCCCATGATCAGCTCGTACGCCGTGGGACCGGCCACCTCGCGGACCACGATGGGCTGGAGGATGCCCACCTCGGTGATGGAGGTGACCAATTCGTCCATGTGGTCCTCGTCGAAGACCTCACGCGGCTGACGGGGGTTCGGATGGATGTCCGTGACCTTCAGCTCACGAAGCACCGCGATATCCGTGGGCACGGTGCCTGCCTCCGAGACCTCACCTCCGGCCGTCACTTCCGTGGTTGCAGGTACGGGGCCTCCGGCGGACTTCTCCGAGACCTTTTCAGCCTCAGTTTCAGCCTCAGCCGGGTCCGCGGCTGCCGGACGGCCCAGAGCGTTCACAGCGGGCATGGAAGGCCGACCGCGGCGTACAGAGGACTTGCGACCAGCGGCAGAACGGGACGAGGCGGACGGAGCGTCCGTCTGCTCCTGCTCATCGACAGCAGTGGTCGCCCTTTGTTCGGCACGAGTGGTGGCTCTGCTCCCCTTCGCATCACCCTCCATGGGGGTTCGATCCGAAGAGAAGAAGACGTCCACGGGACGACTGCCGCGACCGGAGGTGGACTTCGGTGCATCAGCGGATTTCCCGGCAGCGGTGGTGCCACCGGCGCTCGCTCCGGACGTGGAGGTCCTGCTGGCAGCCGACTTCGTTGTGCCACTGACCTTTCCGCCTCTGACCGAGGCCGAATCGGTGGAAGCACTCTTCTGCGCGCCGCTGGCAGAGGTAGTGGAGGTGGACGTGGTGCCCGACGCGGCTGCCTTCTCCGTCGACGCCGCAGGCGGCGTCTTCGACCTGGAAGGCTTGGTCGTTGAGGACTTGCTCGACGAGGACTTGGTCGTTGAGGACTTCGTCGACGACGAGGAGGAGCGGGTGCCGTCGGACTTCTTCGAAGACGCCGTCTTGCCCGGTGCCTTGTCAGCTGCCTTCTCCGATGCAGCGGCTGCTGCAGACGTAGTACGCCGGCGCGGCGTCGCTTCCTTCTTGTCCTCAGAGGAGACCGTCTGCGCGGTCTCCTCCGTCGGCACGGCGGAAGACGCTGGCGCCGTGGTCTCCTCGGCGTCTGCGGTGCTCTGAATCAGGGCACCGAGGCCCCGGCCCAGGCCTCCTCGGCGGGTCTTCTTCACATGTCCTCCTGCAGTGAAATATGTCCAGGCCAGTCTAGGTCGGAGTACGGCTTCCTTCTACGGCGCAGCAGTCCCGTTCCACGTGAAACACGAATCCACATTCTCGCTCTGCCGCACGTGATGCCGCTCCTGCCTTACGGCAGGGACGCGTTTGGTCAGGTCTCAGATCCACCTTGCGATGCGAGTCCGGGGTGACAACAACGAGGCCTGCGACGGAAGCGGGAGGCCAGGCGTACGTGAGTGAGGGCGTGTGTTCGTTACCCAAGACTGATGACCGCGCCTTGCTTCACGTGAAACGGCCAATGATGTACCGAATCACTCTCTAAGCGTCGACCACGGACCACTAACTATGCCGCGCCGCGGAAAGCATCATCGTGGCTCTACCACCGGGCATCACGCATTAACCGTTGTCTACAAGAGGCAGGCATGAGTGCTGCGCGTCGACCCATGTGGGTCTGCCCCCTCCCTCTGGGGCGCAGTTACAGGAGCACGGAGTGCTACCTTCGTGAGAGAGCGAGTACCCGAGATCGTCATGTCCAAGTAGACATAAGGACAGAGGAGCCGAAGACATGAACCGCTCTCTGCTCAGTTCCGTCACGACCCAGGGGAACTGCCGTTCGTGTTCCATCCTGCGTGAACGAAGAGATTCACCCGTCTAGCAAAGCCCGCATGTCCCCATGTTCGGACAGCTTCTCAATTGTCGTGCTTCCAGCCCTAGGTCGAGGGCACACGCGTGACAGACCTGGAGACTGCTTCCAGGAGCCGGCGCTGCCCGCGGGAGTGACGATCCCCTTGTGACGAAGGCGCACCCAAAATAGGGACTGAGGTGTCAGCGGTAGTCACTGTCCCCTCAGCACAGCGACAGTCTTGACCCTGTCGCGCCAAGGTTTCACGTGAAACGACCTGGGGAGGCGGTGTAGTGAGAACTGGAACGATGTCTAGACCATTCCTTGCGGCTACACCTGGCCTACTCGCCGAGCGCACGGAACCTCCAGGCCGGCGCTTCCCGTGTCACGTTCCACGTGAAACGCACACCGTAGCCATGAGGGCGCCATGTTTTCGTCCAGGATGAAAGTGAAGACGCACCTCAAGGCGAGCAGCTCTACCTGCACCCGCACACCGTCCCAGCGCTTCGGCTGCTGATCCTCAATAGGCGACTACGGCATCCACTTCAGGAGCGACGTTCGCTTCTACACACGCGCTCATCTCAGCATTGAGCTGAAAACAGACGTGCATGCGATGCCTGGCGCCGATCTGATGACTGGAGTTCCGGCGCTGCAACGGTTGAATCGACCCAGCTGTCCGAGGCGGCACACGAATTCACATCGGCACCGTGGGTGACTCCCACCTTCCTCGCGTATCCCACTGCGCCATGTTCCACTGTAGTCGGGTTTCACGTGAAACGCGTCCAGAAATCACACGGCGGGAGAGACATCACCTCCTCCTCGCTACAGTCCGCGGACGGTGCATGATCAAACGGCTGCCCGCCCTCCTGGGCCAGTCACCCACTCGTGTCGATAGTTGTCCGGAGCCAGGGTTACTCGGTCTCTCCAGGTGTCTTGTCGAGCATCCCCGCGGATCATGCTGAGCAGGCCTACTTCTCACTCTTCACATACGACGTTGCCGGTCAGCGGAGCGTGGTCAACGCTGTCGCCGGTAGACCCATTCGGTCCAGTCGTGTGTCGGCAGGTTTCTACGGAGCCACGAGCCATTACATGCCCTGCGTTCTACGTGAAACATCCCCGGCGCCTCCCATGCGGTCTGTTTCCTCTTCTCGCGCAAGGGGATGGCGTGCGAGCGGGCAAGCCGAGAAGCCATTACTCACTGGGACAGCAGCGGCTCCAGACTTCCCGCCGAACGACCGTGAGGACGTCCGACGCCCGCCATGACCCGCCCCCTTTCTGCTGCACGAACGAAGAGCTGCACCTGCACCTGTCATCGGATGAGGATTCCTCACCGACATACTTCCCGATGCCCTGCGCAAAAGCCTGCTGAAGCCTCAGCGCTCTCGAGACAGCTCGACAGGCCAGCCATCAGACAGGCTCCCGCCAGATTGCTCGTTTCACGTGGAACGGATGGCCGAAGAGCAGCCAGGTCTGTCGTCGGTCTCCTCAAGCATCCATCGCACACGAGCTCGCCGACATGCCATGGTGCATCCTCTCTGGGACCATCCCAACCGTTGCCTCGCCCCGGGGGCAGATCCCGAGACGGTGTTCTTGTTGCCCTCCGCACCTGAACGCCACACGCCCTGCCTCGCGGCGAGTCATTCATCCACAGGTGTTGTCCACATGTGCACAGGATCGAACTGACACCGGCGCGCAGCGTTTTTTCTCTTCCACAGTTTCGTCCACATGTGTGGATACAAGTATGGCGGCTTGCCTATTCAGTTATAGCGTGAGTAAGTGCTCGTCTGACGCGCGCCTTGGAAGTCTGTGAGGAGTTCACCGCCCTTATCGGGACATTCTCCAGGGTTCCTTATCCACAGGCGTGCTCTGCGTCGTCCACGGGCCTTCCAAGCCCACACCCGACCAGAGCCGGAGCTCGTGCCGGGGCACGCGTGAGACGCAGTTTCTGCCGGCCCTGTAGACAGGTGAAGGGGAGGGTCTGAGGCGTGGGGTACCTCCGTCGCAGTCGGAAGAATCCGCACACGGCAGCCTCGGCGGATATCGCCCAGTGTCTCCTCAGGGCCACCGTCCTCCGCAGGGCGACCGTCCATCTCAGGGTCACAGCCCTCCTCAGACCAATCGTCAGTCTCCGGGCCGCTGCTCTCCTCAGAGCCAACGCCCTTCGCAGGGACACCGGGCACCGCCCCTCGCAGGGAAACTGCTCTTCTCAGGCCAAGCATCCGATCACTGCTCTGCCAATCCGTTGCCTGCCTTCAGGCCGGCAGGAGTCACCTGACTGGTTGACCTCCCACTTGACGATCAGCCTGCGGACGACGCGTCCACCAGAGGCCGTCCCACCGCACCGAAGTACCTTCCCGTTCGGCCCGGCAGGGGATCAGCGCCTGCCGCTCACACTCTCCGCGTCTGCCGTCCTGCCGCCGATGACGCCCCCTCGCCTGCCCACCTATGCCTGCACGTTGCTTTATATCCCTCCCAGGCACAGTGTCACTGCGAAGTTTCACGTGAAACAGAATCGGCCTGGACATCCGAGCGATGTCCAGGCCGATTCTCCGCTACAGGATCAACCGAATCCCGTTGCCTTCAGTCGAGTGGAGCAGGTGCTCCTCGCTTCGCGATCTCCGTCGCAGCCTCGCGGTAGGCGGCCGCGCCCACCGACGACGGGTCGTAGGTGAGCACCGTCTGCTGATAGCTCGGCGCCTCAGAGATGCGGACGTTGCGTGGGATGGCCGTCTGCAGCAGCTCCTTCGGGAAGTGCTCCCGCACCTCCTCCGCCACCTGCACCGCCAGGTTCGTGCGGGAGTCGAACATCGTCAGCAGGATCGTCGTCAGCTGCAGCCGCGGGTTCAGATGCTTCTGGATCATCTGCACGTTCTTCAGCAGCTGGGACAGGCCTTCCAGCGCGTAGTACTCCGCCTGGATCGGGATGAGCACCTCCTCCGCGGCCACGAAGGCGTTCACGGTCAGCAGGCCCAGGGACGGCGGGCAGTCGATGAACACGTAGTCCAGACGCTCCTGCCCCTGCTCCTCGCGCCAGGCGAAGTAACGGTCCAGGGCCTTGGCCAGCCGCTGTTCGCGGGCCACCAAGGAGACCAGTTCGATCTCTGCGCCTGCGAGCTCAATGGTCGCGGGGACCACCTGCAGGTTGTCCACATCGGGGGCGTCCTGCACAACCTCGTGGATCTCCATCTCGTCCAGGAGCACATCGTAGACCGACGCCACCTCGGAGGAGTGAGGGACGTCGAGCGCGGTCGACGCGTTGCCCTGGGGATCGATGTCGACGACCATCACACGCATGCCTGCCCGCGCCATCGCGGCGGCCAGGTTGACGGTGGTGGTGGTCTTGCCGACACCGCCCTTCTGGTTGGACGTCGTGAACACGCGGGTGCGGTCCGGACGGCTGAGCCGCTGACGCTGCAGGCGGTTCCCGGACGCGGCAGCACCCTTCTTCCCGCCCTTGCCGGACCAGCGCTCACGCAATGCCTTGAATGCGCCGGAGCGCTCCTCGTTCTCCTGGGCCATGCGGTTCATCCTCCCCGGGCGGCCGCACCGCCCTGGACTTCTGGTCTACGGTCCTCCCGACGGCGGCCGGCCGGCTCAGCGGCGACCGCGCCGCGGCACGACGCGCACCACGGTGGTCGGCTCCGGGAGCACGTCGCCGCCGACGGTGAGGATCCCCGGTTCTCCACAACTGTACTTGCGCAAGGCCTTGGCGGCAGCGGTGATCTCGTTCGCCGCGCTGCGGCCCTTGATCGCCAGCAGCTCGCCTCCGCCCTTCAGCAGCGGCATGGTCAGCGGCAGCAGGGACTTCAGGGCGGACACGGCACGCGCGGTGACGATGTCCACATCGAGGTTCCCGGCAACCTGCTCGGAACGGCCGCGGATGATGTCCACGTTCTCCAGCCCCAGGCCCTCCACGACCATGTCCAGCCAGTCGACCCGCCGCTCGAGCGGCTCGATGAGCAGGAACTGGCAGTCCGGTCGGGCCAGGGCCAGGCACAGGCCCGGCAGGCCGGCCCCGGAGCCCACGTCGGCCACGAGGGCGCCCTCCGGCAACAGGTCCGCCACGATCGCACAGTTCATCACGTGGCGTTCCCACAGCCGCGGGACCTCACGGGGACCGATGAGCCCCCACTCGATGCCTGTGGAGGACAGGTGCTCCACGTAGCGCTCGGCCAGCGGCAGGGCGTCGCCGAAGATCTGATCCGCGGCGGCGCCCAGCTCTGCAGGCAGCGGGGGAGCGGGCTGGGCGACGGCCTCCGGGGACGGGGCCTTGCCGACCTGTGCCTCCGGGGTGCCTGGACGCGGGTCAGTCATCGGCGGAGATCACCACGTGACGGTGCGGGCCCTCGCCCTCGGACTCCGAGACGAGGCCGGCGTCGGCCACCACGTCGTGGACGATCTTGCGCTCATAGGCACCCATGGGCTCCAGGTGCACCGGGCCCTTGCCGTCCTTGACCTCGGCCACGGCCCTGTCGGCGATCGTGCGCAGCTCGGCGCCACGGCGGGTGCGGTACCCGGCCACGTCGAGGATCAGGCGGGAGCGGTGGCCCGTGGAGGCGAGCACGGCCAGGCGGACGAGCTCCTGCAGGGACTCGAGGGTCTTGCCGTTGCGGCCGACCAGGTCCTGCAGCGCCTCGTCGCCCTCGTCGGCGATGACGGACACGTAGGTGCGGCCGTCACGGACCTCGATGTCGATGTCGCCGTCGAGGTCGGCGATGTCCAGCAGCTCCTCCACGTAGTCGGCCGCGACGTCGCCCTCCTCCTCGAGGCGCTCGGCGGCGGTGGCACGCGGGCGGGCGTCGGCCTGCTCGGACGTCTGCTCCACGGCGGCGTCGGCCTGCTCGGACGTCTGCTCCACGGCGACGTCGGCCTGCTCGCCCTGCTGCTCGACGTTCTGAACGTCAGGGGTGTTCTGCTCGCTCATGCTCACTTCTTCCTGCGGTTCTTACGCTGGGGCTGACGGCGCTGGCCGGCACGCTCCACACGCTGGGCCTCCGCCTCCTCACGGGCCTTCTGCTCCTGCAGTGCCTTGCCCACCGGCGGCAGCCCCTTGGCGGCGCGACGCTCGTTGAGCTCACGCTCGGCCAGGGAGCCCGGGGTCGGGTTGTTGCGGATGATCCACCACTGCTGACCCACAGCCCACATGTTCGAGTAGGTCCAGTACAGGAGCACGCCGATCGGGAAGTTGATGCCGCCGATGCCGAAGATCAGGGGCATGCCGTACAGCATGATCTGCTGGGTCTGAGCCATCGGACCGGACAGCTGGCTGTCGGTCATGTTCTTCGTCATCAGCATCTTCTGCATGTAGAACATGAGGCCGGACATCAGCAGGATCAGGAAGATCGCGACGACGATGACGTTCAGGTTGAAATGGGAACCGGTCGAGCCCAGGAAGGTGTCCGACATCTGGGCGCCGAAGATCTCGGAGGACTCGAAGGAGCGGATCTGGTCCGCGGACAGGGCGTGCATGCCCTCGCCGGACTCGGCCGCACCGCGGGCACCGATGAGCACCTGGTAGAGGGCGAACAAGAACGGCATCTGCACCAGCAGCGGCAGGCACGCGGCGAACGGGTTCGCCTTGTGCTCCTTCATGAGGGCCTGCTGTTCCATCGCCATGGCCTGGCGGGACAGCTGGTCCTTCTTGCCCTTGTACTTGGCCTGCAGCTTCTGCAGCTCCGGCTGCATGGCCTGCATGGCGCGCTGGGCCTTGATCTGCTTCACGAAGATCGGGATCAGCAGGGTGCGGATCAGGATCACGAGAAGCAGGATGGACAGTGCCCAGGTCCAGCCCGAGTCCGACGGCATGCCGATGAATCCCAGGACGGTGTGGAAGGCGCCCAGGATCCACGACATCAGCCAGCGGAACGGGAGAAGGATCGCTTCGAAGAAGCCCATGGTGTCAGTCCTCCTGCGGGGGATCTGGTGGGAGGGGAGGGTGGTTCAGGTGGATGATGCGCGGAAGGTCTTCCTCCGCCCAGCATCGGTGCCCGGGAGGCACGGGGTCGATGCCGCCGTCGTTCCAGGGATGGCAGCGTGCGAGCCTGCGGGCCGTCAGCCAGGTCCCCTTCACCGCGCCGTGCACGGTCACGGACTCGAGTCCGTAGGCCGAGCAGCTCGGGAAGAAGCGGCAGACGTCCCCGTACAGGGGCGAGATCAGCAGCCGGTACGCCTTGAGCAGCCAGCCGAGCACGGTCGAGGGCAGTGCGCGCAGCCACCCCCATTCACGGGCCGGCTCGAGCACCACGTAGGGCGACAGCGTGCGGGCCCCGCTCATGCGGCTCCGTCCGCGGTGCACTTGCGGAAGGCCTGGCGCAGGGCGCCGGCGAGGTCCTTCTCCAGCGTGGCGTAGTCCGCCTCGGCGGCCGCCGGCAGTGCGCGCACCTGGATGAGCAGGGGCTGTCCCTCCAGAGGGGGACGCCGCATCTGCTCGGCTATGATCGCGCGCAGACGGCGCTTCACCCGGTTGCGCACCACCGCGACTCCGACCGCTTTGGACACGACGAACCCGGCCCGTGGGTGCCGAGGTGTGCTCGGACCCCCGGACCGGGTGTCGTTCGGGTCGGCCGTCGCGGTGACGACCAGGCTCCGGCGCCCTGCGCGGGCGCCGGTCCGCCGGATGTGCTGGAAGTCTGCCGCCGTCCGGACCCGTCGGTCACGAGGCAGCACGACGCTCGCCGGAGCGGCTGCGCCGCGCTCAGGCGGACAGCGCGGCGCGACCCTTGCCGCGGCGGGCAGACAGGATGGCGCGGCCGGCACGGGTGCGCATGCGGGCGCGGAAGCCGTGCTTGCGGGCGCGACGACGGTTGTTGGGCTGGAAAGTGCGCTTGGTCACTGTGATCTCTCCACGTGTTGTGTTGGCGCCGACCGTTGACCTGCGACGCTGCATGCAGGAGGGAAGTCCGGGCGGGGCTTTGACATGAAATCCCCGGCGGGCACGGCACAGCCGTCCCGGGGGACCTGGCTACTCTAGTCACGCCTTCTGCCCCGGTCAAGCGGACGTCGGTGCCCAGCACCGTCCCTCCTGCGGCCCGTCCGGCTCCGCGCGCCGGGCTGCCGCAGACACGCCCGGTCCACAGTTCCCACAGGCCACAGGCGCACGACGGCGGCCCCTCACCTCCGTCTGTCCACAGCACCTCCCCGAGTTGTCCACCGTCTGTGCACAAGCCTGTGGACAACGACTAGACTCGACCGGAACGTGCATGCCGACAGGGCCTTCGTCCGGCCGGCACGCCTGTTGCTTCCACCTTCCGCCCCGGCGCCTGTCCGGTGCATTGAAAGGACTCCTCCGGTGTCTGATCCCGCCGTCTCCGACTCCTGGTCCCAGGTCACCTCCGCCCTGGAGGAGGACTCCCGCGTCACGCCGCGCCAGATGGGGCACGTGTACCTGGCCAGCCCGCAGGGCCTGATCGGCAACACCCTCCTGCTGGCGGTGCCGAACGAGACCACGCGCGAGACGCTGCAGGGACCGCAGGTCTCCGGCGCGCTGACCGACGCGTTGACCGCGGTGTTCGGCCACGAGGTGCTGCTGGCGATCTCGATCGACTCCTCCCTGAACGCCCCCACCCCGCCGCGTTCGGCGGACGCCGGGTCCTCGCGCGCCCAGCTGCCTGCCGAAGACCTGGACGTGGACGCCCGTCGTCCGGCCTCCGAGCGCACCCGCCACCACGAGCCCTCCTCTCCGTCCGCCCACGGCCAGGATGAAAAGCGCTCCGAGGCGCCCGGGCCGTCGTCGTCCGACCGCGGACGCGACGAGCACCGCCAGGACCGCCCGGACAGCCGGCCGGTCGCCGGTGCGGGCGCGCCGACCCCCGGCCCGCCGTCCACGTCCTCCGAGACCAGCCGGCTCAACGAGCGGTACCACTTCGACTCGTTCGTGATCGGCTCGTCCAACCGCTTCGCCCACGCAGCCGCCAACGCGGTGGCCGAGGCGCCGGCGAAGGCGTACAACCCGCTGTTCATCTACGGCGAGTCCGGCCTGGGCAAGACCCACCTGCTGCACGCGATCGGGCACTACGCCCGGCGCCTCTACCCGGGCCTGCGGGTGCGGTACGTGAACTCGGAGGAGTTCACCAACGACTTCATCAACTCCATCCGCCACGACGAGGGCGCCTCGTTCAAGCAGGTATACCGCAACGTGGACATCCTGCTGATCGACGACATCCAGTTCCTGGCGGACAAGGAGGCGACGGTCGAGGAGTTCTTCCACACCTTCAACACGCTCTACAACAACAACAAGCAGGTCGTCATCACCTCCGACCTGCCGCCGAAGCAGCTCTCCGGGTTCGAGGAGCGCCTGCGCTCGCGCTTCGAGTGGGGCCTGATCACGGACATCCAGCCGCCGGACCTCGAGACCCGCATCGCCATCCTCCGCAAGAAGGCGGAGGCCGAGGGCCTCTTCGCCCCGCCGGAGGTGCTCGAGTACATCGCCTCCCGGATCTCCACGAACATCCGCGAGCTCGAGGGCGCCCTCATCCGCGTCACCGCGTTCGCGTCCCTGAACCGCCAGGACGTGGACATCCAGCTGGCCGAGCACGTGCTCAAGGACCTCATCACGGACGACGACGTCCACGAGATCACGCCGGAGCTGATCCTCCATGCCACCGCGGAGTACTTCGACCTGACCATGGACGAACTGACCAGCAAGTCCCGCACCCGCACGCTGGTCACCGCCCGCCAGATCGCGATGTACCTGCTGCGCGAGCTGACCGAGATGTCCCTGCCGAAGATCGGCCAGGAGCTGGGCGGCCGCGACCACACCACCGTGATCCACGCCGACCGCAAGATCCGCGAGCTCATGGCCGAGCGCCGCACGATCTACAACCAGGTCACCGAGCTGACCAATGAGATCAAGCGCAAGCAGCGCGGCCACTGACCGGCCGGCCGCCGCGCTCCGGGCCCCGTCGACGTCGTTCGGCGGGGCCCGACGCATGTCCGAGAACCCTGAACCGGCGGTCAAAGGATCGTCCACATTGTCCACCCCTGTGGAGAACTCTGTGGAGAAGGGGGCTGCATGTGGACAGCCGCGAGGGCGTGGAATCGGCCCGCCCAGGCCGCTGCGACGATGATCCGCAGGGTGGGGAACCGGCGCTCCACGGCACTGGGGAATGACACGGATGTCATTCGGATCTCCACACTCGTCCACACGTTTCCACAGGCTTCAGGAGCCGAGAACCGCGGAATCATGCGGACGCAGATCACACCTGTGGAGAAGAATGTGGACACGATCGGGACAAATGACATCGGACTCTGGACAAATCCGGGCGAGGCTGTGCAGAAGGGGTCGGGGGCCGTCGTCGGGAATCCACGGGACACCCACACCCCGAACGGAGAGGATCCACCGCCGGACCCACAGGAGGATCGGCACGGACCCTGGGCGAGGACGGGTTCTCCACAGAATCCACACGTGCTGACACTCCTACTCACCTCTGGGACATCTCTCCGTCGAGCAACATCCAGGCCCCTGCGCACCGGCCGGACACCACATGTGCCCTTCCTCCCCGCACAGCCCCGTCCCTGACCTGACAGCGAGCGCACGCACCCCCTATGCTGATCAACGCGTCTTCCCACCCGCGCGCCGTTGACCCGTGTGCGCATCGTTCGGACGTAGAATCCCGGCTTCCTCACGGCCGCTGCGGATTCGCCCCCGTGTGTACACCGGCCTGACCGAGAGGCCAGAGAGGCAGTGCAGAGCTCGTGAAGTTCACCGTCGAACGCGACATCCTCACGGATGCCGTCTCCTGGACCGCCCGCTCCCTCTCCCCGCGCCCGCCGGTGCCGGTGCTCTCCGGCCTGCTCATCACCGCCGAGGCCGGCCTCGTCTCCATCGCGAGCTTCGACTACGAGACCTCGGCGCGCCTGGACATCGAGGCGGACATCGAGACCGAGGGACAGGTCCTCGTCTCCGGCCGCCTGCTCAACGACATCGTCCGCTCGCTCCCGGCCGCTCCGGTGACGCTCGAGCTGGACGGCGGCAAGGTGCTCGTCACCTGCAAGTCCTCCCGCTTCTCCCTGGCCACCATGCCGGTCGGCGAGTACCCGGCCCTCCCGGAGCTGCCGGAGGTCGCCGGCACCGTGGACGGCGCCGCCTTCGCCCACGCCGTGCACCAGGTCACCGTGGCCGCCTCGAAGGACGATACTCTCCCGATCCTCACGGCCGTGAAGGTCGAGATCGAGGGCGACACGATGACCTTCCTGGCCACCGACCGCTACCGCCTGGCCATGAAGGAGATCACCTGGACCCCGGCCGACCCGTCGGTGTCCACCTCCCTGCTGGTCAAGGCCCGCACCCTCACCGAGGTCGCCAAGTCGCTCGGCGGCGCCGGCAGCCTCGAACTGCGCTTCGCCGACGGCGTGGACCTGGTCGGCTTCGCCTCCGCGGGCCGACGCACCACCTCCGTGCTGGTCGACGGCGAGTACCCGAAGATCCGCTCCCTGTTCCCGGAGTCCAGCCCGATCCACGCCACCGTGGACACCGCGGCCCTGGTCGAGGCCTCCCGCCGCGTGGCCCTCGTGGCCGAGCGCAACTCCGCGCTGCGCATGGTCTTCAGCGCCGGCTCCGTCACCCTGGACGCCGGCACCGGGGACGACGCCTCCGCCAACGAGGAGCTGCCCTGCACCCTGGACGGCGAGGAGATCACGGTCGCCTTCAACCCGTCCTACCTGTCCGAGGGGCTGTCCGTGGTGGACCAGCCGCAGGTGCGGTTCTCCTTCACCACCGCCCCGAAGCCCGCGCTGCTCACCGGCGTGGCCGAGAAGGACGGCGCCGTCTCCGACTACCGGTACCTGGTGATGCCGGTCCGTCTGACCTGACCGGGACCGGACACCGCCTCACGTGTACCTCTCGCAGCTGACGGTCGCGGACTTCCGCTCGTACCGGTCCGCTCACCTGACCCTGTCCCCCGGCGCCACCGTGCTGGTCGGCGCCAACGGCGTCGGCAAGACGAACCTCGTGGAGGCCGTCGGCTACCTCGGCTCGCACACCTCGCACCGCGTCAGCCAGGACGCCCCGCTGGTCCGCTTCGGCCAGGACCGCGCCAGGATCGGCGCGCGCATCCACCGCGGCTCACGCGCCGTGGCGCTGGAGCTGGAGATCCTGCCGGGCCGCTCCAACCGCGTGGCCGTCAACCGCGGCGCCCCCGTCCGCGCCCGTGAGGGCCTCGGCATCCTGCGCACCGTGGTCTTCGCCCCCGAGGACCTGGCGCTCGTGACCCAGGACCCGGGCGGCCGCCGCCGCTTCCTGGACCAGCTCATGGTCCAGCTGCGCCCCGCCCTCGGCGAGGCCGCCGCGGACTACGAGCGGGTCCTGCGTCAGCGCAACGCCCTGCTCAAGACCGCCCGGCAGCAGGGTCGCTGGGGCCCGGAGGAGGAGGCGACCCTCGCCGTCTGGGACGAGCACCTCTCCATGGCCGGCGCCCGTCTGCTCAACGGCCGGCTCCACGTCCTGCAGCTGCTCGCCGCACCGTTGCGCCAGATGTACGCCGCACTGACCAACGGCTCGAAGCCGGCCACGTTCGCCTACGAGTCCACCGTCCCCGGCGTCTCCGGCACCCACCAGCAGGTGCCGTCCGTCCAACAGATCGCCGCCGCCATGCGGCAGGCCCTCGAGGATGCCCACGAGCAGGAGCGTGCCCGCGCCCTCACCCTGGTGGGGCCGCACCGGGACGAGCTCGCCCTGTTCCTCGGCCCTGCCCCGGCCCGCGGCTTCGCGTCCCACGGCGAGACCTGGTCCCTTGCGCTGGCGCTGCGTCTGGCCAGCTACGACGTGCTCGTCGCCGACGACCCGGACCCCGACGCCCGGCCCGTCCTCATCCTCGACGACGTCTTCGCCGAGCTCGACGCCGCCCGCCGCGGCCGGCTGGCCGGCCTCGTCTCGCGCGCCGAGCAGGTGCTGCTCACCGCCGCCGCGGTGGAGGACATCCCGGAGGAGCTGCATGCCGTGCGCGTGCTCGTCCGCCAGGACGCGGACGGCTCCGAGACCGTGGCCGAGACCGCGGACCATCCGCTGCCGGTGGAGGGGGACATCCGCCGGGCCCGGATGGACCCGGAGATTCCCGACGACGGCCCCTCGCCTGCCGCGGAAGACGACGGCCCCTCGCCTGCCGCGGAAGGGGGCGCTCGCGATGGCTGACGAGCCGGCGGAGACCTCCACGGGCGTCCCCGGCCAGGACGAGGACCGCCCGGACCTGGCCATGATCCAGCTGCGCCGGGTGCGGGACGCCGCCATGGAGCGCGGCGAGGCCCGCCTCACCGGCCGGCCCGGCCGCTCAGCCGGCAGCCGCACCGAGCAGCGCGTGGCGGAGCTGAAGGCCAAGCGCCGGCGCAGCGGCCCGAAGGCCGACGACCGGGACCCTGCCGTGGTCGGCGACGTCTTCGGCCGCCTCATCCGGGACCGCGGCTGGTCCACCCCGGTGGCCGTCGGCTCCGTGCTCACCCGCTGGGCCGAGCTGGTCGGCCCGGACATCGCCCAGCACTGCCGGCCCGAGAGCTTCGAGAACTCCGTGGTGCGGGTGCGCACGAGCTCCACCGCCTGGGCGACCCAGCTGCGCCTGATGGGACCGATGCTGCTGGCCCGCTTCGACCAGGAGCTCGGCACCGGCGTGGTCACGCGCATCGACGTGGCCGGTCCTCAGGCGCCCAGCTGGAAGAAGGGTCCCCGCAGCGTCCGTGGCCGTGGGCCGCGTGACACCTACGGGTGAGCCTGCCCGAGTCTCCGGCGGCCGGCCGGCGGAGGTGCGTGCCGTCGTCGGGACGACGGGCGGCAGACCCGCCGCGCACCGGAAGGGCCGAGGGCCGAAGTGCCAGGCGGCGCTCTGAGCGCCGATCGGACCCGGAGGCGATACGGCCCCCATACAGAGGGCTGACAGGACCTCCACGGCGGCGTCCACGGCCTGCTGCAGGGCATTCGGAGCCGATCCACCCGCGCAGATTCCGTTGAACGGCACCCGAATCCCGTAGAATGGACCAGAATGCCGCCCTCGGTGCGCCGAGGGCCGTTGCCGCCCGTGTCCGGGCCGATAAACCTACGCGCGCGTACGCACGCGTAGGGCGCGGCTGTCACTCGACGCCCGCGGCGGCAGACGACGTGACGAGACCGAGGAGTCAAGAGCACCCGTGAACGACGCACATTCCGACGCGCCCGCCGAGGATCCTCAGGACGTGACCCCCGCGGAGGCCGTCGAGGCCGCCGCACCGCCACAGACGGCACCGGCCGAGACCAGGGACCGCAAGGTCCCCGGCGACTACGGCGCCTCCGCCATCACCGTGCTGGAGGGCCTCGAGGCCGTCCGCAAGCGCCCGGGAATGTACATCGGCTCCACGGGCCCCCGGGGTCTGCACCACCTCGTGTACGAGGTCGTGGACAACTCCGTGGACGAGGCCATGGCCGGCTACGCCTCCGAGATCACCGTGACCCTCCAGGAGGACGGCGGCGTCCGCGTCGAGGACGACGGCCGCGGCATCCCGGTGGACATGCACCCGACCGAGGGCAGGCCCACCCTCGAGGTGGTCATGACGATCCTCCACGCCGGCGGCAAGTTCGGCGGCGGCGGCTACGCCGTCTCCGGCGGCCTCCACGGCGTCGGCATCTCCGTGGTGAACGCGCTCTCGAAGCGGGTGGACACGGAGGTCCGCCGTCAGGGCCATGTCTGGCGCATGTCCTTCGCCGACGGCGGCGTGCCCCAGGGCGACCTGGTCAAGGGCGAGCAGACTGAGGCCACCGGCACCGTCCAGACGTTCTATGCCGACCCCGAGATCTTCGAGTCGGTCGAGTTCGACTACGAGACGCTGCGTGCCCGGTTCCAGCAGATGGCCTTCCTCAACAAGGGCCTGAAGATCACCCTGGTGGACGAGCGCGAGATCGAGGAGAACCAGGTCCTCGAGGACGAGGTCGTGGCCGAGGGCACCGCCGAGGACGCGTCCACGGACGAGACCGGCATCGACGTCGACGAGCAGGCGACCCCCAAGCGCCGCGAGGTCACCTACCTCTACGAGAACGGCCTGCTCGACTACGTGGAGCACCTGAACTCGAAGAAGAAGGTCGAGTACATCCACGAGGACGTCATCGCCTTCGAGACCGAGGACACCGACCGCAAGATCGCCCTCGAGATCGCCATGCAGTGGACCACCGCCTACTCCGAGTCGGTCCACACCTACGCCAACGCGATCAACACCCACGAGGGCGGCACCCACGAGGAGGGCTTCCGCGCCGCCCTCACCTCCCTGATCAACCGCTACGCCCGCGAGAAGGAGATCCTCAAGCCCAAGGAGGAGAACCTCACCGGAGACGACATCCGCGAGGGCCTGACCGCGGTCGTCTCGGTGAAGCTCGCCGAGCCGCAGTTCGAGGGACAGACCAAGACGAAGCTCGGCAACTCCGAGGCACGGGGCTTCGTGCACGGGGTGGTCACCGACCACCTCGGCGACTGGCTCGAGCGCAACCCGGGTCCGGCCAAGGACATCATCCGCAAGGCCATCATGGCCTCGCACGCCCGCATGGCCGCCCGCAAGGCCCGCGACAACGCCCGCCGCAAGTCTCCGCTGGAGTCCTTCGGCATGCCCGGCAAGCTTGCCGACTGCTCGTCCAAGGACCCGAAGCGCTGCGAGGTCTACATCGTGGAGGGCGACTCCGCGGGCGGCTCCGCCAAGCGCGGCCGCAACCCGGAGACCCAGGCCATCCTCCCGCTGCGCGGCAAGATCCTGAACGTGGAGCGCGCCCGCCTGGACAAGGCCCTCGGCAACGCCGAGGTCCAGTCCATGATCACGGCGTTCGGCACGAACATCGGCGAGGAGTTCGACATCTCCAAGCTGCGCTACCACAAGATCGTGCTCATGGCCGATGCGGACGTGGACGGCCAGCACATCACCACCCTGCTGCTCACCGTGCTGTTCCGGTACATGCGCCCGCTCATCGAGGCCGGCCACGTGTTCCTCGCGCAGCCGCCGCTGTACCGCATCAAGTGGTCCAACGCCCCGCACGACTACGTGTTCTCCGACGCCGAGCGCGACGCCGCCCTCGAAGCCGGCCAGGCCAAGGGCTGGCGCCTTCCCAAGGACACCGGCATCCAGCGCTACAAGGGCCTGGGCGAGATGGACTACAACGAGCTGTGGGACACCACCATGGACCCGGAGCACCGCACCCTGCTCCAGGTCACCATGGACGACGCCGCCGCCGCGGACCAGGTGTTCTCCATGCTCATGGGCGAGGACGTCGAGTCCCGCCGCGGCTTCATCCAGCAGAACGCCAAGGACGTGCGCTTCCTGGACATCTGATCTTCGTCCTCCTGCGGCCGCCGCCGGTGGCCGCGGGAACGGACACCCCACCCCGTCCGACGGGGGGCAACAGGCCCCCGGACGACCTGAGCTGACGAGGACGAGAGGACCCGCGTGAGCGACGAGACCACCCCGGAGAACCCGCAGAACCCGGAGGAGAACGACCAGACGCAGCAGGCGAGCGAGGCACCCCAGGAGGGGGCCGTCGTCGCCGGCGGCGCGGACCCCGAGGAGGTGGCAGGCGACGGCACCGTGCCGGCCGAGGCCTCCGAGGACCTGGAGATGTACGTCCTCCCCGAGGGCGCCGCGGACAGGGTCGACCACGTCGACCTCGAATCCGAGATGAAGCGCTCCTACCTGGACTACGCGATGGCCGTGATCGTCGGCCGCGCCCTGCCGGACGTGCGCGACGGCCTGAAGCCGGTGCACCGCCGCGTGCTCTACGCGATGTACGACGGCGGCTACCGCCCCGAGCGCTCCTTCAACAAGTCGGCCCGCGTGGTCGGCGAGGTGATGGGCAACTACCACCCCCACGGCGACTCCGCGATCTACGACGCCCTCGTCCGCCTCATCCAGGACTGGGTGATGCGCTACCCGCTGGCCCTCGGGCAGGGCAACTTCGGCTCCCCGGGCAACGACGGCGCCGCCGCCCAGCGCTACACCGAGACCAAGATGGCGCCGCTGGCCATGGACATGGTCCGGGACATCGACGAGGACACCGTCGACTTCCAGGACAACTACGACGGCAAGCAGCAGGAGCCCACCGTGCTCCCCGCCCGCTTTCCGAACCTGCTGGTCAACGGCTCCTCCGGCATCGCGGTCGGCATGGCCACCAACATCCCGCCGCACAACCTGCGCGAGGTCGCCGCCGGCGTCCGGTGGTACCTGGACAACCCCGAGGCCACCCGCGAGGAGCTGCTCGAGGCCCTGCTCAAGGAGGTCAAGGGCCCCGACTTCCCGACCGGCGCCACCATCCTCGGCACCAAGGGCATCGAGGACGCCTACCGCACCGGCCGCGGCTCCATCACCATGCGCGCCGTGGTCAACGTGGAGGAGATCCAGGGCCGCACTTGCCTGGTGGTCACCGAGCTGCCGTACATGGTGAACCCGGACAACCTCGCCGAGAAGATCGCCCACATGGTGCGCGACGGCAAGATCACCGGCATCGCCGACATGCGCGACGAGACTTCCGGCCGCACCGGCCAGCGTCTGGTGATCGTTCTCAAGCGCGACGCCGTGGCCAAGGTGGTGCTGAACAACCTCTACAAGCACACCGAGCTGCAGTCGAACTTCTCCGCGAACATGCTGGCCCTCGTGGACGGCGTGCCCCGCACCCTGTCCCTCGACGGCTTCGTCCACTACTGGGTGAAGCACCAGATCGAGGTCATCGTCCGCCGCACCGCCTTCCGCAAGGCCAAGGCCGAGCGCGAGGCACACATCCAGCTCGGCCTGCTCAAGGCCCTGGACATGCTGGACGAGGTCATCGCGACCATCCGCGCCTCCCGCTCCGTGGACGACGCCCGCGAGGCGCTCAAGGCGCTCCTGGACATCGACGACGAGCAGGCCCAGGCCATCCTGGACATGCAGCTGCGCCGCCTGGCCGCCCTCGAGCGCCAGAAGATCCAGGACAAGTACGACGAGCTGATGGCCCTCATCGCCGAGTACACGAAGATCCTCGAGGACCCGGCCCGCCAGCGCGAGGTGGTCTCCACCGAGCTCGGGGAGATCGTGGACAAGCACGGCGACGACCGCCGCACCCAGATCCTCTACGGCTACGACGGGGACATGTCCATGGAGGACCTGATCCCCGAGGAGGAGATGGTCGTCACCATCACCCGCGGCGGCTACGTCAAGCGCACCCGGCTGGACCAGTACCGGTCCCAGGGACGCGGCGGCAAGGGCGTCCGCGGGGCCATGCTGCGCGGTGACGACGTGGTGGAGCACTTCCTCACCGTGTCCACGCACCACTGGCTGCTGTTCTTCACGAACTTCGGCCGCGTGTACCGCATCAAGACCTACGAGCTCATCGAGGGCGGCCGCGACGCCAAGGGCCAGCACGTGGCCAACCTGCTGGCGTTCCAGCCGGACGAGCACATCGCGCAGATCCAGCCGCTGGCCGGCTACGACGGCGCCGACTACCTCGTGCTCGCCACCCGCAACGGCCTGGTGAAGAAGACCCTGCTGAGCGAGTACGACACCAACCGCTCCGCCGGCCTGATCGCCCTGCGCCTGCGCGACGGCGACGAGCTCGTCTCCGCCCGCGTGGTGTCCGCGGACGACGACCTCATCCTCATCTCCCGCAAGGGCCAGTCCGTGCGCTTCACCGCCACCGACGAGGCGCTGCGCCCCATGGGCCGCGCGACCTCCGGTGTGACCGGCATGAAGTTCCGCGACGACGACTGGCTGCTGGCCATGGACGTCATCTCCCCGGACGAGGACGGCTACGTCTTCACCGTGACCGACGGCGGCTACGCCAAGCGCACCCACGTGGGCGAGTACCGCACGCAGAACCGCGGCGGCCTCGGCATCAAGGTGGCCAAGCTCGTGGACGAGCGCGGCGGGCTCACCGGCGGCCTCGTGGTGCAGGAGGACCAGGAGGTGCTCGTGGTCATGGAGTCCGGCAAGGTCGTCCGCTCGGCCGTGGCCGGCGTCCCCGCCAAGGGCCGCGACACCATGGGCGTCATCTTCGCCAAGCCGGACAAGAAGGACCGGATCGTCGCCGTGACCCTCAACAACGAGGAGGCCATCGAGGCCGACGCCGAGGCGGCCGCCGAGGCCGCTCCGGATGGCGATGCCGAGGGCGCCGCGACCGACGCCGGCGAGGTCACGGGGGTACGCTTGGACGAGTCCACCGACCAGAACCACCCCGTGTCCGACGACGTGAGTGCCTCTGCTGAGGTCGACGCCGAGGATGCAGACGGAGGAGAGCAGTGAGCACTTCGGCCTCATCGCGTCCCCAGTCCGGCGCCGCCGGCACTCGGTCCGCCCGCCCCGCTCAGCGCACCGGCAAGGAGGGCCTGGTCCGCTCGGCACCCAAGGCCAAGCAGCGCCGTGCACGCCTGATCGTCTCGCGGGTGGACATCTGGTCGGCCATGAAGCTGGGCTTCCTGCTGTCCGTGGCCCTCGGCATCATCACCGTGATCGGCGCGGTGGGCCTGTACTCACTGATGCACCTGGCCGGCATCTTCGACCGTGTGAACGACGTGCTCGGCACCGTCCTCGGCGCCGAGTCCGGCAACTACACCGTCCAGCACCTCGCCCCGCTGGGCACCGTGGCCTCCCTGGCCACCATCGTCGCCGTGATGAACGTGGTGCTGCTGACCCTGCTGTCCGTGGTCCTTGCGGCCCTCTACAACGTCTCCGCCGCCCTCGTCGGCGGCCTGGGCGTGACCCTGACGGACGACTGACCGCCTGCCCGGCACCTCCGGGCGAAGACAGCCTCCTGCGACCGGGAGAACGCAGACGCCCGCGCAATTTGCGCGGGCGTCTGCGGCCGTGTAGAGTCTTTACTCGTTGTGAAGCACGGTTTCCGACCGGGCGGCATGGCGGTGAGGGCGTATAGCTCAGGCGGTTAGAGCGCTTCGCTGATAACGAAGAGGTCCCAAGTTCAAGTCTTGGTACGCCCACTCCCACAGCACTCGAGGCCCCGCTGGACGGGGCCTCAGTCGTCTGAGGGGCTCCCACTCCACGCGAGGAGGCACAACGTGTCGAAGCTGAGCAGGGTGGCCGTGGCCGCGGTCGCCGCAGCGGCCGCCTGGGGCCTGCGCTCCTGGCAGCAGGCGCAGCAGGACCGGAAGGTCTGGGCCTCGGCCACGGACGAACTCCCGGAGGACGAGCCGGACGCACGCTGAGCGACGCACCCGCTAGAGTGGGACCACACAACTGAACAGCTGTGGGATGGACAGCACACGGGGGCATGGCGCAATTGGTAGCGCACCTGCTTTGCAAGCAGGGGGTTAGGGGTTCGAGTCCCCTTGCCTCCACTGAAGGGGAAGGGCCCCGCCGTACTCGGGATGACCGAGGCCGGCGGGGCTCTTGCGCGTGCCCGTGCAAAGCCGGGTGAGCTGGTCCTTCGCCTCATGCAACCAGGGAGTCGGCCCCGCTCGCGCGGGGAAAGCCTTCACCATTTTGGCGATGGCGGTCGGGTCTTGGAGTCAGCCCCGCTCGCGCGGGGAAAGCCACCGTGCGGTCAACCCCATTGACGCTGATGATCGAGTCAGTCCCGCTCGCGCGGGGAAAGCCGAAGCCACCATGCACGGCTGCACCATCATCCCCGGAGTCAGCCCCGCTCGCGCGGGGAAAGCCGCCCCTACGCGCCAGCGAGCCTCGGTAGTGGGTGGAGTCAGCCCCGCTCGCGCGGGGAAAGCTCGGATGCCGGTAGCCGAGGGCACCCATACTGGGAGTCAGCCCCGCTCGCGCGGGGAAAGCCGAGGTGAAGTGGCGTCGCCCCACCTTGAAGCTGGAGTCAGCCCCGCTCGCGCGGGGAAAGCCGTCGCGCTTCAGCTCGCGGACAATGGCGTCTGGAGTCAGCTCCGCTCGCGCGGGGAAAGCCGTCGCCTGCTGCAACTGCTTGATCCTCGGCTTGGAGTCAGCCCCGCTCGCGCGGGGAAAGCTGAAGCATGGGGAGGCGTGCGCCCCATGCTCATGGAGTCAGCCCCGCTCGCGCGGGGAAAGCGAGGCGCAGGACTACGACCATCTGCGTATCAGCGGAGTCAGCCCCGCTCGCGCGGGGAAAGCCGCGGCCAGCACCCGCTTACCGCGGTCCCGCTCCGAGTCAGCCCCGCTCGCGCGGGGAAAGCTGCCCCGGGGTCGTATCCGAGGGCGCGGACACGGAGTCAGCCCCGCTCGCGCGGGGAAAGCCGGCGGCGACCCTGTTCGCTGACCCCGACGGGTAGAGTCAGCCCCGCTCGCGCGGGGAAAGCCGACTGACCCGCCTCGCGGGCACCAAGACCACCGGAGTCAGCCCCGCTCGCGCGGGGAAAGCTTCGTCGCAGGCACCATGTCCTCCATTGCGGACGGAGTCAGCCCCGCTCGCGCGGGGAAAGCCTCCTGGTCCACGCCGCACCAATGCCCACCCGCGGAGTCAGCCCCGCTCGCGCGGGGAAAGCTTCATGATGTCGGCCTCGGTGGTCGCAAAGTTGGAGTCAGCCCCGCTCGCGCGGGGAAAGCCGACAACACGGGCGGCCAGGGCCTCATACGGTGGAGTCAGCCCCGCTCGCGCGGGGAAAGCCGTGGTGGTCACCGAGCGCGGCACACGGGTCACAGAGTCAGCCCCGCTCGCGCGGGGAAAGCCATGTTCAGTTCGCGCATGTCCAGGAACGTCGTGGAGTCAGCCCCGCTCGCGCGGGGAAAGCCGATGGCGACTCCGGCGGCGTGCTCACTCCACACGGAGTCAGCCCCGCTCGCGCGGGGAAAGCTGCCGTAGGACGATGCGCGCAGGTTCGGCATGGGAGTCAGCCCCGCTCGCGCGGGGAAAGCCGGGGTGATCTCGATGGTGGCCATGACGGGCCGGAGTCAGCCCCGCTCGCGCGGGGAAAGCCGAGAGTGGTGTAGGTGCGGGAGGTGTTCTCAGTGGAGTCAGCCCCGCTCGCGCGGGGAAAGCCGAAGCTTGCGACGGTCTCCGAGGCCCCGATTGGAGTCAGCCCCGCTCGCGCGGGGAAAGCTCGCGGCAGATCAGTCTCGAGTTCTCGATGCTGGAGTCAGCCCCGCTCGCGCGGGGAAAGCCGGAAGAAACCGGCGGGAAGAACTGGGTGCCGGAGTCAGCCCCGCTCGCGCGGGGAAAGCGAAACCGGCGGGAAGAACTGGGTGCCGGTCTCGGAGTCAGCCCCGCTCGCGCGGGGAAAGCCGATGTTGACTAGGCATGATACGTGTACGTTATTGAAACGTTACCAATCATCCTCACCAGTCCGATCCATAGGATTCGGTCGGCGTCGAGACACCACTAAGCCGTCCTGGATCAAGGTCCTGCTGGGCGACCTGGAGTGCTGGAGGACAATATACCCCATGGGGGCGGACGGGTCGGGGTGAATCATCACTGCGCGTCCGGAGCGTGTCTCGTCGACCTCCTGGCAAACTAAGTCCCACAATGCTTCGCGAGTTCGTGTACTCATCCGACCAGCGAGGGTTTCCTCCGAAACTCGAGTCAAGTACCTCTGAGCCGTTCCCATTGCTCGAGGGGCAGCACGAATGATGAGTGTTACGAGTGCAGCCATCACCAGACCTCCGGCGCCGTTGCGTAGTTCGTTCCCGCGGGGACGACGTCCTCGTCACTCCACAGACGCAGGTCCTCAACGTCGATTTCCTCGACACGGGGCACAGCGACCTCGAGGGTCGCGTATATCGCAGCCACGGATCTGGCCAGGACGCGTTCTCGTCGCATGGCGACATTCATTTCCTCGCGAATGCTCCGCTCCGCATCACGTCCCGTGGAGACGAGGTCACAGGCCACTCTGTAAGCGACGTCAAGCTTGAACAGGTCCGCGAGATCAAAGGACAGGGCTAGTGGGTGCCCGGTGTGGATGATGCCCAGACTGGGGGCACACCCGAGGGCGAGAATGCTGGCAGTTGTCGCCCCGTACAGGCACTGTGTTGCCAGGGTGAGGGCCCGATTCAAGGGGTCAGCGGTGCGGATGTCGGTGTTCCGCCCGTCCCAGTGGAGGCCGTACTCGGAGGCGATGTCACGGTAGGCGGTGCGGACACGGGAACCTTCTCGGGAGCGGAGGTGGGAGATGAGCACGTCGGCAGAAAGAGACTCGTGCGGGAACCGGAGTGAATACAGATGTATCGCTGCCTTCCGCCGCGCCTCGTCATCCGCCCAGACCTTCACTTGCCGCAGGTGCAGGTTGGCCTTCGACGCCAGAGGTGTCACTGATCCATAGGCCCGTACGCCACCCGAACCGGTCCAGAGGACAGTGACACCCGCATCGGCGAGGAGCATTGCAGCGTCACGGGTTATAGACGTTCCAGGGCCGGCGAAGATAGCGGTGAGCGAGGCGTGGGGGACGACTCGCTCCTCCTCTCTCTTGCGAAGCACAACACTGTGCCCCTTCTTTGCGATTCGAGCATACTCAGCATGGAGGATGCCGGTGCGCTCGGTGAGTCGGGGCAGAGCTGATCGGGGTGTCTTCACGTTGGTCTCCTTCGTGTGGGTGCTTATCTTGTCCACCTCATTGAGGAGGGTGGCACTCTGGTCGAACACCCCACGTGTGGAGCGCTCTACACAGAGTGTTGTCCAGTTCTCTCGAGTCGTCTATGCTCGACCCATGCAAGCGACCGAGCATCCCACCTACGACCTCCTGACGGAGCCGTGGATCACCGTCACCGACCTTGATGGCACCAGTCATCAGGTCGGCATCCGTGAAGCCTTGACCAAGGCTGAGGACATCGCCACCGTGACCGACGCCGACGGTGGCGTCGAGGCCGCACTCCTGCGTCTGCTCGGTGCTGTCCTCCACGCCGCCGCCTACCGGCGCGTCCGCTCCGGGGACGACCTGAACCCCCTCAATGGGGATTACCCGGCCGCCGAGATCAATGCGTACCTCGACGAGCACGCCAACGCGTTCGACCTGTTCCACCCTGACCGCCCGTTCCTCCAGGCCCCGCACGCCTCCCAGTTTGAGACCCGTACTCCCATGACCCTCGGTGCACCATGGTTCCCGGGGTCCGGATCAAAGGCCTACCTGAATGCGACGATGGTGCCCCGCGACAAGGACGCCCTGGACGCCGGCCTGGCGGCACGCCTGTTGCTGTCCTCGCAGGCGTGGGGATCTGGGCAGAAGACCTCCGGGCCGCTCCCCAAGGACCTGTTCGAGGCTCTCGAGCCCGGCGCGAAGCCCTCCGGTTCCACCCCGGCAGGTCCTCTCGCGGGTGCCCTGATCGTGGTCCCCACGGGTGAGACTCTCGCCGAGACCCTCCTGCTCAACCTCGCCTTCCCCAAGGATGGGGACCCCGGCATCCCCGTGTGGGAGGTGAACCGTGGTGGGGCTCGCCCCTCCGGGCACTTGGGCCGCCTGGCATGGCCCGCTCGCGCCTACTTGCTGGACGCTTCCGACGACGGCCGCAAAGTCACAGCCGTGCACTTCGGTGCAGGACACCGTCTCGACACCGACACGAACCAGGCCACAGAGACCACCATGGTCTGGAACCCCGCGAAGGGCGAGAAGCCCGCGACGTACATGCGTGGCAGGGCAGACCTGGTCCTGTGGCGTTCCACCCCCACCCTGTACGGGTGGGGTGAGGCCGCGGGTGTGCCCCAGGTGCGGACGGCCGCCAGTTGGCGTGAATCTGCCTGGGGGGAGGGTCTGATCCAGGTCAGCGTGTACGGCCGCGATAACGTCGGAATGTCCCCGGCCACCGTGCAGATCGCGCACCCCATGTCGATGGTGTGGGCCCTGGTCGGCGAGTACCCGCATGAGGCCGACGTGGAGAAGGTTCTGGCCGGAACCACGAAGGCCGCGAGGTCCCTGCGGGACGCCCTGAACGGGATCACGGAGGCGCCCACGCTCTGGTCGGAGGTCGAGCCGCACTGGCTGGACCTGCTCGACGCCCTCGGCGCCGCATCCCGACCGGTCGATTCCGGTCAAGATCTGACCGTGGAGACCGACGCGGACGCCGTCCGTGCCGCCCTCGTGCGGTACGCCCAGGACGTCACCCGGCTCTGCCTCGACATCTTCGACCGTGAGGCCGGAGCCATGCCCGCCGCTCACTACGCCCAGGCCAAGAACGGTCTGCGCGGCTCCCTGCGATTCAAAGCGTTCAAGGAGTTCCAGCCCGAGAAGGAGTCCACGAAGTGACCACCATGACCGAGACCCCCCAGCCCGGGAAGGCCCCCGCTGGCGTCAGCAGTGGTGCCCCCGGCATCGGCACGAGCGACTCGCCAGCGTCGCAGTACGTGACGCACCTGCACCGGCTGTCCTCCGGATTCGACTCCCGGAAATCCCTGATGGCCCTGCGTGCCTCGCTGGGACATCGCGACGGGTGGGCCCCGGAGGCCGCCCCGCTGGTGACCGAATTCCTGCCGCCCGCCCTCGAGGGGGCCAGCCCGGCCGTGCGGCGCCGTCAGGCTGCGGTCCGTCGCACGTACTTCACGATGGGTGGGCTGTTCGCGCTGTGGCACCTGAACCACGCCTCGAACATCCGCGCGGACGAGGGTGAGCACGGGGAACGAAACCTGGGAGACGCCCTGGCCGCGCTGTCCCGGACCTCCCCGATTCAGACGGAAGCTTTGGCGAAGGACCTCGTGTCGTTCTCCCGTGACCAGGTCGACGGTGTTCTGCACCGTGTGGTGATCGCCATGGCGAAGGAGGACGTGCGAGTGCCGTGGTACTCGTTGGCCTCCGACCTGCTGGTGGTCCGGAAGTCGTGGCGGCAGGTCCAGCGGTCCTGGGCTGAGCACTACTACCGGACGGCGTCGCGGCCGCGCCGCTGAACCCCTTCTCGTCCCCCGAAAACCTCTCTTGACAAACAACAAACACCACAGCCTTGAAAGGGATTTCACCATGAGCAAGAAGTTCATCGAGGTCCACGTCCTCCAGTGGTTCCCCTTCTCCTGCATCAACCGCGACGACGCGGGGCTGCCCAAGTCCATGACCCTCGGCGGCGAGCGCCGCGCCCGCTGGTCCTCCCAGTCCCAGAAGCGCGCCCTTCGCCTGGCTATGACCAAGAACCTGGACGCCGAGAACCTCGCCACCCGCACCCGCCGCCTCCCCATCCAGACCCTCGAGACCCTCATCGGCCGCGGCCGGGACTCCGCCGAGTCCGCCGCCCGCGTGGTCGCCGCGTTCTGGGCGCTCGGCCTGAACTTGAACACCGTCCAGGACGCGAAGAAGGACGCCGAGGACACCGGGGAGGCACTCGCCGCGCAGGAGGGCATCGAGGGCGCCCCCGCGTTCGGTGCCGTCCTCACCGGCCGCACCCAGGTGGTCCTCCCCGCTCCCAAGTCCGGTGCCGCCTACCTGGCCGACGCCATCGAGAAGCACTGGGACGTGCTCGGGGGCGTCGTGAACCTCGCGAAGGTCAAGGACGGCAAGGCCGAGAAGAAGGTGCCCGCCGCCGTCGTGAAGGAGACCACCCCGGACCTGCGCCGCGGCATCGACGCTGAACGTCAGGCCGACGTGGCCCTGTTCGGTCGCATGCTCACCGAGGTCCCGGACGGGGGCACCGTGGAGGCCGCCGCGTCCGTGGCGCACGCTTTCACCACGCACCCGGACGACTACACCACCGAGTTCTGGTCGGCTGTGGACGATGACGCGGCCGCACAGGGCCACGGCGGGTCCGCGCACATGGGCACGCAGGGGTACACCTCCGGCGCGTTCTACCGCTACGGCGTGATTGACGTCGACACCCTCGCCGAGGGTCCCCTGAACGGGGAGGACGACCTTGTACAGGCCGCAGCCGGCGCGTTCGTGGAGCAGTTCGCCTCGCTCCTGCCGACCGCGATGGTCCATGGCACCGCCCCGTTCGTGGCGCCCGCGTACGTCGTGGCACGCGTGTCCGACGCTCAGCGGATGCTCGGCGACGCGTTCATCCGTCCCGTCGAGCCAGAGGAGGGTGACTACCTGTCCGCCTCTGCGACGCGCATGGCCACCGTCGCTTCCCGCTCCTACGCGGCCTACGGCAATGACGGCGATGCCACCTACGTGCTCGCCGCGCACCCGGACGTGCAGGGCATCGAGTTCCCCGGCGCCACCGAGGTCGACACCGTCACCGACCTCGTGGACCATGTCAAGGAGGCCGCGTTCCGTGTCTGAGCACACCGTCCCCGAGCAGGGCGCGCTCGTCCTGCACATCAACGCTCCTCTCCAGTCTTGGGGGGTTGGCGCGCAGGGCACCGTGCGGAGCACGAACGCCGAGCCGACCCTCTCGGGGATGGTGGGCTTGATCGGCAACGCCATGGCTCGCACCCGTGACGACGACATCTCCGACCTCGCGGCGCTGCCCATGGGTGTGCGAGTGGATCGGCCCGGGGTGCTGACCCGGGACTTTTTCACCGCGGGCACCACCACGGGTGTGGTCCAGCGTGAGGAGTCCATCAAGGGTGGACGCCGTGTGTTCCGTGACAGGGTCGTCAACGACGGCGCGGTCGGCACGAAGTTCTACCTGTCTGGGGCGGCGTTCACCGTGGCCCTCCAGGTGGACCGGGAGTTCGGGGAGCGGATCGCCGCGGCGCTGGCCCGCCCAGCCCGTGCCCTGTTCCTGGGCCGGAAGTCCTGCCCGGTGACGTACATGGATCGGGCAGTGTGGGTGCCGGGGACCCTGGAGGAGGTGCTCCGCACGTTCCCCCTGGACCCGGATCTGCTCCCGGACCCGGAGCGGCCCTGGGTGGGCCGTGGTGTGGTCGCACCGGCCCGGCTGACCCTCGTGTTGCCCGCCGGCCCAGACGAGGTGGGGGCACAGCCCCGCAAGGACGTGCCGGTGTCGTTCACACGGGAGGCGCGCCGCTACGCCACCCGGTTCGTGCGGTTCGCACACGTCGACCGGGACACCCTGACCGTCCGGGACTCCGAGGAGGAGAGCGCATGAGCACGCCCACCATCCGTGCCGCCCGTGTGACCCTGGGCCTGGGCTCCCAGGTCGGACGCCTGCTGGCCTCCGACGTGCAGGAGGCCCACTCGTTCGTGACGAAGGCCCTGCGTCTGCCCCAGGAGACT
Organism: Micrococcus sp. FDAARGOS_333; assembly: GCF_002206575.2. Lineage (NCBI taxonomy): Bacteria > Bacillati > Actinomycetota > Actinomycetes > Micrococcales > Micrococcaceae > Micrococcus > Micrococcus sp. FDAARGOS_333. Next base: position 389,344 of record NZ_NJFJ02000001.1, read on the forward strand.
CTGGACGATAAGAGCAAGACGCCCCGCGCCGACGCGAACCTGCTGTGGCGGCGTGAGCGCGGCCGCAGCGGGGCCGCTGCCCTGATCGTGCAGACCACCGACCCCAACGCGGACCTGGCTGGTCTGCACGGGGCGGGTGTGACCGGGGTGCAGGTCATCGAGGATGCCCTGACCCGGGTCCGTTCCCGCCTCGCTGCGGGGGAGCACCTGCGGTTCTCCGTCCGCACGAACCCCGTGAAGTGGCAGACCGAGGACGGCCGAAAGCGACGCGTCCCTATCCTCGACGAGAACGAGCAGATCGCGTGGCTGGCCCGCCAGTTCCAGGGCGCGGCGACCCTCGCTCAGGACCCGTTCACCGGGGCGGAAGACGTCGCCGTGGAGCAGGAGCCGACAGTGAAGGTCATGCCCCGTGGCGCCGTGTTCAACTCCGTGCAGTTCACGGGAACCCTGCTCGTCGAAGCCCCGGACGCCCTGGAAGCCCTGGTAGCCTCCGGGATCGGCCGTGGCCGTGCCTTCGGTCTCGGCCTGGTGCAGGTGGCCTGACCCATGGTGCGCAGGCCGGACCGTGCCGGGCGTCGTTCCCCGCGCCCCCAGAATGGGGGCATGGGGGTGCCTCCACTCTGTGTAGGACAGTCAATCCTTCCCCGCCTCGGCGGGGCCGACCCCTCCCCTTCCGGGGAAGGTCCCCGACGCCCGGCCGCTGACCTGCCGTCCGAGCGGCTGCACGCCCTCTGGGCGAAGATCGGTGACAGCAAGGAGAGCCGCCACCCCCTTCTTTGGCACCTTCTCGACGTCGCCGCCATCGCGGGCGCCCTCTGGGACAGATATGTGTCTGCCACGGCCCGCACCCGTCTTCAGGAGACTCTCGACGTGGACGCGGACGCTGCGCGCGGCTGGTTCTGCTGGCTCGCTGCCATGCATGACATCGGGAAGGTCTCCCCTTACTTCCAGTTCCAGGGAGGCCCCTGGGCAGAGCACGCGCACGACGCGGGAATGCCGTGCCTCGGCAACACCCGCACCCACTCCCACGAGGTCATCGGTATGACCTACCTCGCCGACACCTTCCAGCTGGCCGGTGCCGACCGGGAGACCGCCTGGGCGTGGGCATCCGCGGTGAACATCGACCGCGGCCGCGCCCCTGACCTGGCTGCGATCCGGCTTGCTCGTCAGTCCATCCTGGGCTCCCAGGGACATCCGAGTGACTACCTGCCGGTGGTGGGGGAGGTGATGGATCTCGTGGCCGCCGCCGTCGGTGCCACCGGGCGCCCCAGGTTCGATGTGACTCCGTCCGCGACCCTGCTCAACGTCTTGGGAGGGGTGGTGAAGGCCGCCGACTGGCTGGGGTCCAACGATGCTCTGTTCAGGTACTGGGACAAGCGGGTGGACGTGCACACCTATTGGCGGGCCGCGACCGCGCGTGCCGAATCGCAGACCAGCCGAACCTCTCTCCACGCCTGGAACGTGCCCGCCGTGATGCCTTCGTTCGGAGCTCAGTTCATGGAGCCCGGGCGTGAGGACGAGATGGTGCCGCGGCCCATGCAGGCAGCGGTGATCGACGCCGTCAGGGACCTGCCGTTGGGATCGTTGACCATGGTCGAGGCGCAGATGGGCGAGGGGAAGACTGAGGCTGCATTGGGTGCGGCGATGGAGTTTGCGGCGAAGGGCGCCACCGGCCTGTTCTTCGGCCTCCCTACCCAGGCGACCGCTTCGAAGATGCACGAGCGCGTGTCTGAGTGGCTGACCTGTACGGGTCTCTCTCCGCGGGGGGCGATCCTGGACGCGGGAAACTGGCGTACCGCAGCCACGCCGATGCATCTCGACGAGGCCGAGGCAACGGCCTTTACGAGTCCAACAAGCCATGACGGCGACACCGCAGAGCGCCGCGCTGTGTCGACCGAACCCGATCGCTGGTTCCGCGGCCCCCACCGACCACTGCTGGCCAAGGTCGGTGTCGGCACCGTGGACCAGCTCCTGCTCTCGGCACAGGCCGTGAAGTACGACATCGCCCGATGGGCGGGTCTTGAAGGAAGGGTCGTCATCCTCGACGAGGTCCACGCGTACGACGCATTCATGCAGGGGCTGTTCGCGACGGCACTCCAGTGGCTCGCCGCCCTGGGGTGTCCGGTCATCCTCCTCTCTGCCACCTTGCCCGCGCAGGCCCGTGCTGCTTTCGCCAACGCCTACCGTGCCGGCCTGACCGGACGCGACACCACCCCTGTACCTCTGCCCGAGGTCCCTTATCCGGGCATGGTGACCGTCACCGCCGCCGATACGAAGGTGACCTCGTTGCCAGGTCGAGGGCAGACTTTGGCCGTAGACCACCTGACGGTCCCTCACGGCGGAGATGTCGCTGACACGATCGTGGACGCCGCGGCCGCTCGCATCGGAGACTCCTGTGAGGGTGTCGCTGCGGTGATCTGCAACAGTGTCCGCGCTGCGCTGGCCGTCGCGGACGCTCTTCAGGTCCGATTTCCGGACGCGGATGTGTCCCTGATGCACGCCCGTTTCACGGCGGCCGACCGGCGCCGTCACGAGACACATGCCCTCACTGTCGCCGGCAAATCCAACCGTGGGCCCGACGGTGACCGGCTGGCCAGACTAAGGTTCGTCGTGGGCACACAGGTGATGGAGCAGTCCCTGGACGCAGACTTCGACTGGATAGTCACGGAGGTCGCCCCGGTCGACCTGGTGCTCCAGCGTGCGGGGCGACTTCACCGCTGGGAGGGGAGCACTGTGCGCCCGGCGTGGGGAGCAGAGCCGGTGTTGACCCTCGTCTCCCCGGCGCCCGCGTTCGCCGGTCCAGAATCGCGCGGAGTGGCTGCAGGTGTCGCGTGGCTGGCCACCACGTCCCGCGTGTACACCGTCGAGACTCCTGCCGTCATGCTGGCCTCTTGGGCCGCTCTCCGCACTGTGTCCACCCTGACGTTTCCCCAGGACATCGCCGCCCTCGTGGCGCAGGTGTACGACGCCCATGGTGCCCCGGACGGGGTCCCTGATGCGGTGTGGGACGTGGCGATCGATGTGGAGCGCATCCGATCCCGGGAATACCACCGCGCCGCAGACAAACGCGCCCTTGAGCACCCGGACACCCCGGCAGCCTGGAAGAACCAACAGGCTGCCCGTGGGGAGGACAACGAGGACGGTGGGCGTGGTTGGTTCGTGTCCCGCCTCGGGGAGCCCTCAATCTCCGTTGCTCTGGCCGAACGCCACTCCGATGGCACTATCCGCCCCGTTGGACGGCCCGAGGTGTGCTCCCTGGACCCCAGCAATCCGATGCCGTGGCGGCAGGCGACCATCAAGGTCGGGGACTGGCTCTTGAATCCGAAGTGGGGTGGCGCCCCGGCCCTCACCGTCTCACCCAAGGAATGGAAGCAAGGTTCCCTCGCGGGCACTCTTCTCCTCATGCTTAATGACCCCGGATGCCCCCTGGTCTACCACCCGGATCGTGGCCTGGAGCGGCCCCCGGAGGGATGACTTGTTGAGGAGGGGTGGAGCAGGGTGAACCGTCCCCGGTGTGATTCCGCTTCCTTTCGAGTCTGGAAGGAAGACAGAGAGCACGCCCAACAGTAGGAAGCGTCACACCCCGGAACAGGTCGTCCGCAAGCTCGGGCAGGCCGACAGGATGCTCACCGACGCCGTCGATGCGCAGGTGGGATTCCCCGCACAGGCGCAGGATGCGAGGATGCATGTGTGATGTTCTGTGCGGGGAGGAGAAGCGGTCGGAATGGGTGACCTGCTGATCAGCGATGTGCGTCCCTGGGGCGGCGATCCCGTGGACGTGCGCGTGTCCGACGGCGTCATCACGTCGGTCGAGCCGCACGGCGGTGCGGGCTCAGGCGACCGCACCGTGCAGTCTGAGCACGTGGACGGTGCCGGACGCCTGCTGCTGCCCTCGTTCACCGATGTCCACGTCCATCTCGATTCCACCCGAGTAGGACTTCCGTTCGAGCCGAACGAGGTGGAGCGCCGCAATCTCTGGTCCTTCATCCAGAATGACCGCGACAACTGGCGGAACGCCGGGAAGTCCGTGGCGGAGCGCGCGACGCACACACTGGGCAGCGCGATCGCGCACGGCATGACGCGCGCCCGCAGCTACGCCCAGATCGATGCGGACTGCAGACTGGAGCGGCTCGAGGGCGTCCTCGCAGCGAAGGAAGCACACGCGCACCGCGCCAGCGTCGAGGTCGTCGCCTTCCCACAGGCCGGCCTCCTGCTGGAACCCGGGGTCCCTGCGCTCCTCGAGGAAGGTCTGCGGAACGGGGTCGACCTGGTGGGCGGCATCGATCCCTGCGCCCTGGACGTGGATCCCCGTCAGCACCTCGACATCGTCTTCGACCTGGCCGAGCGCCATGGGGTCGGGATCGACATCCACCTGCACGAGCCGGCAGAGCTGGGCCTCTTCAGCGCGCAGCAGATCATCGAGCGCGTCCGTGCTCTCGACATGCGGGGCCGGGTGACGATCGCGCACGCGTTCTTCCTCGCGGGGATCTCCGAGAGCCAGCGCGCACAGGTGCTGGCCGATCTGGCGGACCTCGACATCGCCCTCGCGACGGTGGCGCCCAGCGGACGGGGGACGCTGCCGCTGCTTGAGATCCTGGACGCGGGCGTGCGGATCGGCCTGGGACAGGACGGGCAGCGCGACTACTGGTCGCCCTACGGCAACACGGACATGCTGGACCGCACCTGGCAGCTGGCCTTCACGAACGGACTGCGGCGTGATTCGGACATCGAGCGTGCGCTGGAGACCGCGACACTCGAGGGTGCGCGGGTGATCGATCCGACCCGGAGCCGATCCGAGTCGCGTGGCGTGGGTGTGGGGGAGACGGCCGACCTCGTCCTTCTCCCGGGCGAATACCCGGCGTCGGCGGTGATGGACAGGCCAGGCAATCGCACGGTGGTGCGTGCCGGCCGGGTCGTGGCCCGGGACGGTGAGCTCGTCTGACACGGTCCTGATCGTCCCCCTCCGGTCGCCCACGACGGTGAACCGGTCCGGGGTCGATGAAGGCTCGCACGTGCCGGCCCGGACAGGGCGGCCAGAGGCGATGCCGGCGACCCACAGCTGCTGCGGCGCCGTCGTCGGAGGCGAGGGGGAGACCTGTACGCCAGGTGGGGCTACTCTCGGGGCATGGGCAAGGACCTCTTCGAGAACGAGCAGAAGCAGACCATGACCAGGGAGCAGGCCGCGGCCCGGCTCCGGGAGCTCGCGGACCAGCTGGCGGACCAGAACGAGGTGCGGGTGGAGCACGGCGGCCGGGACGTCGTCGTCTCCGTGGCGGACCAGGTGGAGTTCGAGGTGGAGCTCGAGGTGGAACAGGGCGGACAGAGCGAGCTGGAGATCACGCTGAGCTGGTGAGCCCCGCGGGCCCCGGCTCACACATCCGGACGGAATCTGGTTCCATGTTCCGGTGACTACCACCACCGAACCCACAGACAGGCCCGCCTCTGGGCAGGGCACCCCGGAATATGCCGAGGTGCCCCACAGCCACTACGACCTGTTCGTCGGCATCTTCGTCGGCCTGCTGCTCCTGTCCGGAGTGACCGCGGCGAAGCTGTTCTACGGACCCACCATCCCCGTCTTCAGCGACCTCTTCTACGGCGGCGGCCCCCTCATCTTCGACGGCGGCGCGTTCCTGTTCCCGCTGGCCTACATCGTCGGCGACATCCTCGCCGAGGTCTACGGCTACCGCCGGGCCCGCCGGGCGATCTTCATCGGCTTCCTGATGCTGATCGTCGCGGCCCTGACCTACCAGGTCGTCGCGCTGACCACGCCCGTGGAGGGCTTCGAGGCCTGGAACGACGCCCTCGCCCCCACCCTGCGCCTGACGCTCGCCGGCCTGGCCGGGTTCTTCGTCGGCAGCCTGGTCAACGCCAAGATCGTCTCCCGGATGAAGGAGCGGATGAAGGAGCGCAGCGTCGCCCTCCGTCTGATCCTCTCCACGCTCGTCGGTGAGTTCCTGGACACCCTCGTGTTCTGCCTCGTCGCTTTTGCCGGCAAGATCTCCCTGGCCGAGCTCGCCAACTACACGGTCACCGGCTACATCTACAAGTGCCTCGTGGAGATCCTGATCGTCCCGCTGACGCTCCTGATCATCCGCTGGCTGAAGCGCCACGAGCCCACCTACCGCTACGAGGAGCCCACCGAGCGCTCCACCGCCACAGCGGCCGCCTGAGCGAAGGCCGAGAACACCGCACTGGGGTCGTTGCCCGTGACGCGTCGTGCGTTCGGGCGGCGGCCCCAGATGTGTCTGTCGTCGTGGACGGTGGTGCCGCGCAGCAGGTCCGAGTCCGCCTCCACGTCGACCACGGTCGTGGCCGTGCTGTACTCGGCCACCCCGGCCGCGGCCTGGGCGGCGAAGAGGTCGTGCAGGTGGGCCACGTAGCCCTGGTCGTAGTCGTGGTGGAACTCGAAGTAGAACCGGAGCGCGTCCGCCAGCACGTCCAGCACGGGCAGGCCCGTGTCCGCCACGGGGCCGTCCTGCCGGGGGCGGTCCACGGACCACCACACGGGCCGACCTCCCGCGTCCTCCAGGAGCCCGTCCAGCAGGGCCGGCGTGTACTCGATCCGCTCGGTGGTCTCCAGGGAGCACACCAGCGGCAGACGGTCCTCCGGCAGCCCCTCGAAGGCCGCGTAGACCTGCTTCGCGGCGTCCGGGTCCACCCACGTGTTCCACTCGGCCGTGGGCGTCGTGTTGCCCGGATAGTAGAAGGAGCCGCCCATGATCACGATCCCCGCCGCGAGCTCCGGCAGCCGCGGTTCGGCGCGCAGGGCCAGGGCGAGGTTGGTCAGGGGCGCGGTGCAGAGGATCGTCGTCTCGCCGGGGTGGGCGCGCAGCTCCTCCACCCAGACCTCCACGGCCGAACGCTCCGAGAGCCGCTCGGGCAGGTGGGGCACGCGCGCGTAGCCGATCCCTCCCTCGCCGTGGGTCTCCGGCGTGGTCTCCGGCGGCCGGCGCAGCGGCGCCTCCGCCCCGACGGCCACCTCCACGTGCCCCAGCCCCAGCAGCTCGAGCATGCCGAGGGTGTTCAGCGCGCACTCCCGGGCGGTCGCGTTGCCGCCGGTGGTGGTCACGGCGGCCAGCTCGGCGCCGCAGCCGGCCAGCTGTATCAGCGCGCAGGCGTCGTCGATGCCGGTGTCCACGTCCGCCAGGATCCGTCTGCTCACGACCAGCACCCTATCGGCCCTGCGTCGAGCCAGAACGAGTGGCCCCTTCCGGCTGCTGTGAAGTGTCCGTTTCTTCTGGTTCGGCGGGTCAGGGGGAGGGCACGACGACGGTGACGTGCCTCTTCCGAGGCGACCGAGCCGTCGTCGCCGGTCACCCTCCGGCCCTCCGGCCGGCGAAGGCCGGCCGAGGAATCCGGGCCCGGGCGTTCAGAGCCGGTGCGGGTCGCCGCGGCCGCAGCGGAGGTACTCGGTGCCGTCGGGCACGAGGTTCGGCATCATGCCGTCCACCACGGAGCGTCCTTCGGGGGAGAGGATCGCGTCGTGGATCGGCACGGCTCGGCGCGGGGCCACGGCGCGGACGTACTCGACGGCCTCGGAGATCTTCATCCAGGGGGCGCTGACCGGCAGCAGGAGGGTGTCCACCTTCACGCCGTCAGGCAGGGCGGGGAAGGAGTCGCCGGGGTGCAGCAGGGCGCCGTCCACCAGGTAGGCGGCGTTGTCCGGGCGGGGGACGTCCTCGTGGATCAGGGCGTGCTGTCCGCCGAGGACGCGCACCTCGAAGCCGCCCGCGGAGAAGGACTCCCCGGGCACGGCGGTGTGCAGGACGTCCTCCGGGACGCCCGCCTCCGCCAGCTGCGGCACCAGATCCTCGGGTGCCCACACGTCCTGTGCTCCGGCGGCCACGGCCCGCACCACGCGCTCCGGGACCACGTGATCCGGGTGCAGGTGGGTGATCAGCACCGCCTCGACGTCCTCGAGGGCGGCCTCGTCGCTGAACGCGCCGGGGTCGAAGCCGATCCGGCGGCCGTCGCGCTCCAGTCGCACGGCGGACTGTCCCCACAGGGTGAGCTCGGCGGTCATGGGTCCTCCTGACTCTCGGCGGCGCACGGGGGAGGCGTGCTGGGGCTGATTCTGCCGGTTCCCGCGGCGCCGAACCAGAGGAAACGGTCGCTTCGGGGCACCCCGAAGGGGCCACATCTTCTGGCTCGGCGTTGGGGGCGACCGGGCGGCGTTGGGGCGGCTCGGCGCGAGGGGCGACCGCCCGCCCTGGCGGAGGGTGGACGCGGCCGCCCGCCCTGGCGGAGGATGGAGACCTGCGTCACATCCGCCGCGCGGAGTCGTACCGGACCGCTCCGGCACGCACCCGCGCCCGTTTCGTGCAAAGGGGAACCATGGCACGCTTCCACACCACCGACCCGACCACCGGCGAGCTCGTCGAGGCGTTCGAGGGCCTCACGGACGAGCAGATCGAGCCGCTGCTGGACCGCGCGCACACCGGCTACCTCGCCTGGCGTCGCACGGACGTCGCCGAGCGGGCCGCCGTCCTGCACCGCATCGCCGACCTCTACGACGAGCGCGCCGAGCAGCTCGCCCAGGACGTCACCCGGGAGATGGGCAAACCGATCACGGCCGCCCGCGGCGAGATGAAGACCTGTGCCGGGATCTTCCGCTACTACGCGGAGCAGGGCCCGGAGATGATCGCCCGCGAGCAGATCGAACCGGCCACCGGGGGCACCGCCTACGTGCGTCGCGACCCGATCGGCGTGCTGCTGATGATCATGCCGTGGAACTTCCCGCACTATCAGATCGCCCGCGTGGCCGCGCCGAACCTGCTGCTGGGCAACACCATGATCCTCAAGCACGCCGGCAACTGTGCCCGCTCCGCCCTGAACGTGGAGCAGCTGTTCCAGGACGCCGGTGTCCCCGCCGACGCCTTCGTCAACGCCTTCGTGGGCCATGAGCACGTGGGCACGATGATCGCCGACGAGCGGATCGCCGGCGTCACCCTGACCGGCTCGGACCGGGCCGGCAGGATCGTCGGCGAGCAGGCCGGCCGTGAGGTGAAGAAGGCCGTCCTCGAGCTCGGCGGCTCGGACCCGTTCGTGGTGGCCCCGGACGCGGACCTCGAGGTGACGGCGAAGGACGCGGTGATCGGCCGCTGCGTGAACTCGGGCCAGACCTGCACGTCCTCGAAGCGGTTCATCGTGGTGGACGAGCTCTACGACGCGTTCCTGGAGAAGTTCGTGGCCGGCATGTCGTCCGTGCCGTTCGGCGACCCGCAGGACGAGGCCACGGTGGTCGGCCCGCTGTCCTCGGAGCAGGCGCGCATGGACGTGCACGACCTCGTGGAGGACGCCGTGGCCCACGGGGCGAAGGTCCTCACCGGCGGGCAGCCGCAGGACGGCCCCGGGTTCTTCTACCCGCCCACGGTGCTCGTGGACGTCCCCGAGACCGCCCGCGCGTACCGGGAGGAGTTCTTCGGGCCCGTCGCGGTGGTGCACCGGGTGGCGGACCTGGACGCGGCGATCGAGCTGGCCAACGACTCCCCGTACGGCCTCTCCAGCTCCGTCTACACCACCAGCGCGGAGGTGGCCGAGGACGTCGCCGCCCGCCTGGAGGTGGGCATGGTCTGGATCAACTCGACCTCCAAGTCCTCCGCGGAGCTGCCCTTCGGCGGTGTGAAGCGCTCCGGCGTGGGCCGGGAACTCGGCCGTCTGGGCATCGAGGAGTTCGCCAACCACAAGCTCGTCCGCTCGCCCGGCGGCCTGTGAGCCGCTGACGGCACCACGACGACGGCCCCGCACTTCGACGACCTCGGTCGCCTCGGGGCGGGGCCGGCATGCGAGAGCCCCCGACGGCACTGCCGTCGGGGGCTCTCGTCGGGTCAGCGCTGCGTCGAGGGCGTCACCGCGGGGTCTCGTCTGCTCAGCGGGAGACGCCCGGGTTCGTGGAGGTCGGGCCGCCGGTGTCGACGGTGTCGACCTGGGCGTCGCCGCCGGCCTGTGCCACGCCGTCACGGGCGGCCTGGGCTTCGGCGATGGCGGCGCGCTGCTTGGCGTACGGGTCGGTGGAGCCGTGGGCGTCCACCACCGGGATGTTGGCGGTCACCGGGCCCGGGGCCGGGGCCTTCCACGGATCCTGGACCGGGTTGGTCAGCTTCCAGATCGCGTAGGCGGCACCGGCGGCGGCCACGGCCATGCCGGAGATGATCCAGCCCTTGCCGGAACGGGACTGACGCTTGGACTGCTTGGCCTGCTTCTTCAAGCCCTTCTCGGCGGTGGAGGCGTAGCCCTCGGCGGCCTTGCGGAGCTTCTTCACGATCTTCTTGTCCCCGGTCACGCGGACGAGGGTGTCCTCCACAGAGGCCGGGACCTTGTAGTCGTGCACGGACTTGCCGGCCTTGCCCGCGGCGTCCGCCAGGCGGGCGGCGGCCACCGGGACGTACTGGTCGCGGCGGTCCTGGGCGTACTTGGTGGCGTCGGCGACGCGGCGCTGCACCTCGGGGGACAGCTTCTGCTGGCCGGACTGGAGGGCGGCGAGGCCCGCGGCGACGGCGGCCTGGACGTCCTTGCCGCCCTGGGCCGCGCCCTTCTTGGCGGCCTTGCCCTGCTTCTGCAGGTCCTTCTTGAGGCCCTGGGCCTTCGCGGCGACGGCCTTGCGGTTCTTGGCGTTCTGCTTCTTCAGCGTCTTGCCCTTCTTTTCGGCGGTCTTCTTCATGTCCTTGCCCGCGGCCTCGGCCTGGCCCTGGAGGTCCGCGAGGAACCCCTGGACGGGGGACAGGACGCCGGCGAGGGCCGGGGACACGGCGGCGAGACCGGCCGCGACCTGCGGGGCGTACTTCTTGTACTGGTCCGACACGGCCGGGGCCAGTCGGGCGTACTGCTGGGCGACGACGGCGTTGGCGCGCTCGGCGCCGGCGGCCAGCTGCGGGCCGTACTGGGTCTTCGCGTCCTGCAGCTGGGCCTTGGCGTCGTCGGCGAGCCGGCGGCCCTCCTTGCCGGCGATCTGGGCGCGGTAGGTCGAGTCGGCCAGGCCGTACTCGCCCCAGGCGCGGGCGGCCTCCACCTTCGGGGCGGCCCAGTGGCGGGCGTCCTCGCGGCGGCGGCCCAGGAATGCGCCGAGCTTGGTGTCGCGGAAGTCGGTCGTCTCGTCAATCGAATCGGAGGTCTTGAAGCCCATACGATCTCCTCGGAGCTGGGTTGGCCGCGGACGGGGTTCCTGTCCGCGCGTGGTGTTGCACCCCAGCCTAGTCGGCGGGACGGACGACAGCACGGTCCCCGGCGCGCGATGACGGCACGAGGGCTAAGCCCTGCGCGTAAGTGTGGCGCCGAGCATGCCGACCACCTGCACGCGGGCAGACGTCGATGGAACAATGAGGCCCATGACCAATGCCACGCACATCGCGACCATCCACACCAACCAGGGCGACATCGTCGTGGAGCTCTACGGCGACCACGCCCCGAAGACCGTGAAGAACTTCGTGGGCCTGGCCACCGGCGAGCAGGAGTGGACCCACCCGCAGACCGGCGAGAAGAAGACCGGCACCCCGCTGTACTCGGGCACCGTCTTCCACCGCATCATCAAGGACTTCATGATCCAGGGCGGCGACCCGCTCGGCATGGGCATCGGCGGCCCGGGCTACCAGTTCGGCGACGAGATCCACCCGGAGCTCCAGTTCGACCGTCCGTACCTGCTGGCCATGGCGAACGCCGGCCCGGGCACCAACGGCTCCCAGTTCTTCATCACCTCCGTGCCGACCGGCTGGCTGAACGGCAAGCACACCATCTTCGGTGAGGTGAAGGACGAGGCCTCCCAGAAGGTCGTCGACCAGCTGAACTCGGTCGCCACCGACCCGCGCGACCGTCCGCTGGAGGACGTCGTCATCGAGTCCGTCGAGATCGCCGAGGCCTGATCCACACCCCGGACAGACTCCTGACGTGGACGATCGGACCGATCCTCACCAGAGACACGGCCCGGACGCCGGCGGCGCTCGACTTCCCGAGTGCCCGCGGCATCCGGGCCGTGTGGCGTACATGGCGTGCGTCGACTGCCGCCGCCCCGCCTGTCTGGAGTGTCAGGCCGGGACCACCGCCTCCGGCCACGTCGTGTGCCGGGAGTGCGCCGCCCGCCGCACGCACGAGAAGGCCGCGGGCGTCCCTCGGCGGCGCAGCGCGCTGCGGGACACCCCGTCGCTGATCTGGGGGCTGCTCGGCCTCAACGTGCTCGTCTACGTCGGCCAGTGGCTGACCCTGGACGGGCCCGCCGACCTCACCGCCCTCGGCTGGTACGCGCCGGGGCAGACCTCCACGGTCATCATGGAGCCCTACCGGATGCTCTCGAACGCGTTCCTGCACTCGCTGCAGAACCCCGGGCACCTGCTCCTGAACATGCTCGCGCTGTGGATGCTCGGCCGCGCGCTCGTCCGTCCCCTCGGTCCGGCGCGCTTCCTCATCCTGTACGTGCTCTCGGCGCTGGGCGGCTCAGTGGCCGTCCTCTGGCTCTCGGACCCCCTCACGCCGGTACTCGGCGCCTCCGGAGCGATCTACGGCCTCTTCGCCGCGGTCTTCGTCCTGGCCCGGGCCCGTGGAGGCAACATCCGATCGCTCACCGTGCTGCTTGTGGTGAACCTCGTCTTCAGCCTCACCGTGCCGGGAATCTCCTGGCAGGGCCACGTCGGGGGACTGGTCGCCGGCGCGCTGACGGCCGGCTGCTACGAGCTGCTCGGCCCGGGCCGCCGGCTCGGGAAGACGGCGCCGTGGGTGCAGTGGGCCGGTGTCGTCGCGGTGCTCGCTTTCCTGGTGGTGCTCACCGTCTCCGGCGCCGCCCGGATCACGCCCGCCGTGCTCTGGGGCTGAGCCGCGCCCGGGGGCTGATCACCCCGTCCCCCGGCCGCCGGGAGGGGAGAGGGCGGCCGTTGTCCGTCCACACCACGTCCCCAGGTCTCCACAGTGTTGTCCACACCGTGCCGCGGCGTTGTCCCCAGAGTTTTCAACAGGTGTGGATATGAATGACACCGATGTGTTTTCGCACTCCGCGGCTGGAGTTATCCACAGGGGTATCCCCACTGTGGAGAATCACACCGGTGTCATTCCGCAGGGCGTCGAGGTCCCGGTATCCTTAGGAATCCGCGGAAATCCGGCGGGTCGAGAGGCGCTGACCTCACTCCTCGGACCAGCGGGACATCATCAGAAAGCCCACCATGGCGATGCCGAAGCCGACAATGATGTTCCAGCCGCCGATGCCCGGGATCGGGAACGCGGTCTGGGTCAGATAGAACACACAGATCCACAGCAGGCCCACGATCATCAGGCCGAACATCGTCGCCTTATACCAGCGGGGCAGCGGCTTCGGGCCGGCCTCCATGACCTTCGCGGCGCGGCGCTCCTCCTTGGCACGCCGGGCGGCCTCGCGGGCTTCGCGGCGCTCGTCGTTCTTGGCCTGCCGCTCGGCGCGCTTCACGTCCTGCTCGCTCGGTGCGGGGGCCCCCATGTCCGGGGTCTCGTTCTCGGCCACGGCGTGATCCTCACTGTGGGTCGTCTGTCTGAACTCGGCGGTCTGCGCCGCGGTACCCTGTTCCCATCCGCACCCCGCTCCGTCCGGTCGGTGCCGGCGGTGCGTCAGTGCGTCCAGCGGTCCGGGACGCAGCGTGACCCGGACCAGTCTATGTGCCCCACCGCACGTCGGCGGGGAGCCAGCGAAGGGAGCCGCCGATGGGCAGCGCCGCAGTCCCGGTCCTCGTGATCGACAACTACGACAGCTTCGTCTACACCCTCGTCGGGTACCTCGAGGAGCTCGGCGCCACCACCACGGTGGTCCGCAACGACGCCCTCTCCCCGGAGGAGGCGGTCGCGCTGGCCCGCGAGCACACCGCGATCCTCATCTCGCCCGGCCCCGGCGCCCCCGCAGACGCCGGAGTCTCCGAGCACCTCATCCGTCACGCCGCCACGGCCGGCCAGCCGCTGTTCGGCGTCTGCCTGGGCCACCAGGCGATCGCCGAGGTCTTCGGTGCCACGGTCACCCACGCCGAGTCCCTCATGCACGGCAAGACCTCGCTCGTGGAGCACCGGGACCACCCGACGTTCGTGGGCCTGCCCAGCCCCTTCACCGCCACCCGCTACCACTCGCTGGCGGCCGTGCGGGAGACCGTGGACGAGTCCGTCCTGGAGATCACCGCGGAGACCGCCGACGGCGTCGTCATGGGCCTGGCGCACCGCACCGCGCCGCTGTGGGGCGTCCAGTTCCACCCGGAGTCCGTGCTCACCGAGGGCGGCTACCGCATGCTCGGCAACTGGCTCGAGTCCGCCGGCCTCGTCGGCGCCGCGGACCTCGGCGGGGCGCTCGCGCCCATCATGGATGCCGGGGCCCGCTGACCGCCCCACCCCCGCGTCCCGACGACGGAACGGCCCCTCACGAAGGTGAGGGGCCGTCGTCGTGGTGGAGGGGTTCCGGCCCTCCGGCCGGCGGGCGCCGGCCGGAGGGCGCCCGGCCTGCGCCGCGACGACAGCGCGGCCGGATCGGTCAGTCGCGCGGTGCAGGGCCGTTGGACGGGACGTCCGACGGCGGTCCGGGCTCGGTGGGGCGTCCCTCCGGAGAACTGGGGCTGCCGGACCCGCTCGGCGAGGGACTCTCGGACGGGGTCGGGGAGTCCGTCGGGTCAGGGCTCTGCGACGGAGACGGCGACGGGTCGGGCGACTCGGTCGGGTCCTCGGACGGGGACGGGGACTCCGACGGCTCTGGGCTCTCCGACGGCTCTGGAGACTCCGTGGGGTCCTCGGACGGGGACGGTGATTCGCTGGGCTCGGGGTCGTCGGTCGGCGAGGGGCTCTCCGACGGCTCCGGGGACTCCGTCGGGTCAGGGCTCTGCGACGGGGACGGCGACGGGTCGGGCGACTCGGTCGGGTCCTCGGACGGGGATGGGTGCTCCGACGGCGTGGGGTCCTCGGACGGGGACGGGCTCTCCGACGGCGTGGGGCTCCCCGAAGGTGTCGGGTCGGGGGAGTCGCTCGGCGAGGGGGTTTCGGACGGCTCCGGGGCGGCCTTCGCGACGGTCAGTGTGACGGCGCCCTCGTTGTCCACCTCGCGGTCCGCGGGCGGGTCCTGGCGCATGACGTACCCCGGGGTGGCGGCGCCGGACTCGCGCTCCTGCACCCGCACGATCACGTTCGGGGCGGCCTCCTGCAGGGCGGTGCGGGCCGACTCCTCGGAGAGGCCGACCACGTTCGGCAGCGTCGTCCGGCCGGTGGACAGCTGCAGGTCCACGGAGGACCCGGGGGGCACCGCGCTGCCGAGCTCGGGGCTGGTGGAGACCAGGCGGTCACGCGGGACATCGGCGGAGTTCGTCGAGGAGACGGAGGAGACGGTCAGGCCCAGGCGGGTGAGCTCGTCGCGGACGGTGGCCTCGGAGGCGCCGCGCAGGCTCTCCGGCAGGGTCACCGAGGACGGCCCCTGGGAGACCTTCAGCCGGACTTCGGAACCGGAGTCCACTCGGTCGCCGGCGCCGGGGTCCGTGGACACCACGGAGCCCTCGGGGACCTCGTCGTCATAGACCTCGGAGGTGCGGGTCTCCAGGTCGGCCTCGGTCAGGGTGGTCTCGGCCTGCTCGACGGGGACGCCCACGACGTCCGGGACCTCCACCTGGGAGTCGCGTCCGCCGAGCAGCAGGGGCAGCGCCACGGCGGCGGCCACCGCCAGCAGCAGAAGGGCGATCAGGCCGAACAGCAGGCCGCGGCGGCGGGGGGAGCGTTCCTCCTCGGCGTCTCCCACCGCTGTGGAGCCGGTGTTCGGCAGGTCTGCGCGCACGGGCAGGTGACGGTTCGTGTCCACCGTGGAGAGCGAGCGGGGGGTCAGTGGGGTGCGGTGTCCTCCGGAGTCGGTGGACGCGCCTGCCGCCCCGGCGGCGGTCGAACCGACGACGCCTGCACCGGCTGCACCCGAACCAGCGGCTGCGCCTGCACCGCCCGCTCCGGCGGCGGCACCGGCCGCCGGCGGGGCGGGGGTGGAGTCCTCGGACGGGGTGGGGCCGGCGGGGGCGTCCGCGTCCGGATCCACGAGCGGCAGTGCTCCCGTGGGCGTCTGTTCGGGGGAGCCGAGGGCCTCCACGAGGGCGGCGGCGAACTGGTCCGCGTCGTCGAAGCGGTCGTCGGGCTCCTTGGCCAGCGCGGTGAGCACCACCGCGTCGAGGGCGGGGGTCACGTCCGGGTTCAGCGTGGACGGGCGCGGCGGGTCCTGGCGGACGTGCTGGTAGGCCACGGACACGGGGGACTCGCCCAGGAACGGCGGGCGGCCGGTGAGCAGCTCGAAGGCCACGCAGCCCACGGAGTACAGGTCCGAACGGGTGCCCACGGTCCCGCCCATCGCCTGCTCGGGGGAGAGGTACTGGGCGGTGCCCACCACGGTCTGCGTCTGGGTCATGGTGGCAGAGGTGTCCGCGAGGGCGCGGGCGATGCCGAAGTCCATCACCTTGACCTCGCCGGAGCCGGTGACCATGACGTTCGCCGGCTTGATGTCCCGGTGCACGATCCCGAGGCCGTGCGAGTAGGAGAGGGCAGCCAGGACGCCGTCGAGCCACGCCACCGCCTCCTCCACGGTGACGTCTCCGGCGCCGATGGCGTCCTTCATGGTGCCGCCGTCCACGTGCTCCATGACGAGGAACGGGCAGGACACCTCGTGGGCGTGGCGGTCCTCGATGTCCTCCTCGCCCGTGTCGAAGACGTGGACGATGTTCGGGTGGTTCAGGGAGGCCGAGCTGGTGGCCTCGCGCCGGAACCGGGACTGGAACTGGGGGTCCCGGGCCAAGTCCGGGCGCATCATCTTGATCGCCACCGTCCGCTTCAGGCGCAGGTCGGTGCCGCGGTACACGTCGGCCATGCCGCCGCGGCCGATCAGATCCTCCATCCGATAGCGGCCGTTGAGGATGTGCTCAGTGGACACGTGATGCTCCCGTCCGTCCTGGGTGCGACGTCACCGGTGAGAGCCCTCGGGGGCTCAGCCGGTCACGTCCTCGTCGGTCGGCTCCGCCGGGGCGGTCGTCTCGCCCGTGTCCGGTCCCTCCGTGGGCTGGTCGGTCTCCGTCGGGTCCTCCGTCGGCTCCTCGGTCGGGTCGTCCGTCGGGTCCTCGGTGGGCTCTTCGGTGGGCTCTTCGGTGGGTTCCGGGGAAGGCTCCTCGATGGGATCCTCAGTGGGGTTGTCGGTGGGCTCTTCGGTGGGCTCTTCGGTGGGTTCCGGGGAAGGCTCCTCGGTGGGGTCTTCGGTCGGCTCTTCGGTCGGGTCCTCGGTGGCGGTCGGGTCGGAGGAGGGCTCCTGCGTCGGCTGCTGCGTGGGTTCCTCCGCGGGCTCGGAGGTCGGCGCGGCGGACTCGGTGGGCTCCGGCTCGGTCGTCGGCTCGCCGGTCGGGGTCGCGGAGGTGGTCGGGGCGGGTGCCTCGCCGCCGGTCCCGGCGGCGACGATCAGCTGCACCGGGGTGTCGTAGCGGTGGCGCTCGCCGGAGCCCGGGTTCACGCGGACGACCTCGCCGGCGGCGCCCGCGGCGGACGGGTCGTCCACGCGGTCCACGCTGAAGCCGGCGTCCTGCAGGACGGTGGTCGCCTGCTCGGCAGGCATGCCCACCAGGTCGGCCGGGATCTCACCCATGCCGGTGGAGACGTCCAGGGTCACCGTGTCACCGGCGGTCAGGCCGGTCAGCGGGGCCAGCCCGACGACGGTCCCCTCCTCGGCGCGGTCGTCCGCCTCCGTCTGGTCGGCCTCCAGGCCCTTGGACTCGATCTGCGGCACGACCTCGGCCGCCGGGCGCCCGACGTACTCGTCCTCCCGGAGCGTGATCTCCCCGACCTCCGACTGCGGGGCGTCGTCCCCGGCTCCAAGCATCTCCGAGACCCTCGGCCACAGCAGCGCGCCGAGCACGGCGAACGCGAGGAGCAGCAGCAGGGCGACCAGCGGCCAGCGGGGACCGCGGCGGCGGCCGTCGTTCCGGGTGGCCTCGGGGCCGACGACGGTCGAGCGCGCGCGGCGGTCCCCGTCGTCCAGGTCGAGGCGGCCGGTGTCCTGGCGGTGTTCCGGCGCGTCCGCGGCGGCGGAGATCGGCTGGTGCTGTTCGCGGGCGGCGTCGCGGGAGTCCTGCGAGTCGTCGATCCGAGGCATCGAGGCGGTGCGCGGTGCGGCCGTGGCACCGGTCGCACCCACACCAGCTGCGGCACCGGCTGCGGCACCGGAGTCCGGCGGGACGACGTCCGTGGCGTGGGTGTCCCGCATGCCCGAGTAGTCGACCGGCGCGGTCTGGGCGTCCAGGGCGGTGGTGGCCTCGCTGTCCGCGTACTCCTCGAGGAACGGGCGCAGGGTCGGCACGGCCTCGACGGCACCGGCGGTGTCGTGGCGGCGCAGCGCGTCCGCCGCCTCGGAGAGCGCGGTGGCGTCCGAGGGGCGCTCCTGGGCCTCCTTGGACAGCAGGCACATGATCAGAGCGCGTACCGGCGCCGGGATGGTCTCCGGCAGCGGAGGCGGCGGATCGTTGACCTGGGCCAGGGCGATCGCGATCTGGGACTCGCCGGTGAACGGACGACGGCCCACGAGGGACTCGTAGCCGATGACGCCGAGCGAGTAGAGGTCGGAGGCGCCGGTGGCCTGCTGGCCCGTGGCCTGCTCGGGGGCGAGGTACTGGGCGGTGCCCATGACCTGGCCGGTGGCCGTCAGCGGCACCTGGTCAGCGAGGCGGGCGATGCCGAAGTCGGTGACCTTGACGCGGCCGGTGGGGGTGATCAGCAGGTTGCCCGGCTTCACGTCGCGGTGGACCAGACCCTGGGCATGGGCGGCAGAGAGGGCGGCCGCGGTCTGGGAGATGATCTTCAGCGTGCGGTCCGGGGAGAGGACCTTGTCCTTCTCCAGGATCGACGAGAGCGGCTGCCCGGGCACGAGCTCCATGACGAGGTAGGCGGAGCCCTTCTCCTCGCCGTAGTCGTACACGTTCGCCACGCCGGGGTGGTTCAGCAGCGCGGTGTGCTGGGCCTCGGCGCGGAAGCGGCGCAGGAAGTTGGGGTCGCCGGTGTACTCCTCCTTGAGGATCTTCACCGCGGTGATGCGGCCGAGGACCTTGTCCCGTGCCTTCCACACCTCGCCCATGCCGCCGATCGCGATGCGATCGGTGAGCTGGTACCTGCCGCCCAGCGTGATACCGGATGTCGGCCTCATTCTGCGACCACCGCTTCCATGATCCTCTTCATGTTGTCCACCGTCAGACGGCGTCCTGTGCCCAAGTCTGTGTTCTCGATGACGATCGTCACCGCGTAGCGCGGGTTCTCCGCCGGAGCGAAGCCCGTGATCCACGAGTGCACCGCGTCGGTGCCGTCGATCTGCGCCGTGCCCGTCTTCGCCGCGATCTGCACCTGAGAGGAGCGGGCACCTGAGGCGCCGCCCTCCTCGACGACCGCGACCATCATGTCCCGCACCTGTGCGGCGACGTCCTCACTGGTGACCCGGCCGCGCTCGCGCGGGCTGAACGACTCGACCACGGACAGGTCCGACCTGCGGATCGACTCCACGAGCTGCGGCTCCATCAGCATCCCGCCGTTGGCGATGCCGGAGGCCACCATGTTCATCTGCAGGGCCGTGGCCTGCACATCCCGCTGGCCGATCGCCGACTGCGCGAGCGCGGCGTCGTCGAGGTCCTGCGGGAACCGGGATGCCGCGACGTCCAGCGGCACCTCGAAGTCCTGGTTGAAGCCGAAGCGCTCGGCCACCTCACGGATCTTGTCCTGGCCGAGATCGACGGCGGCCGCGGCGAACGGGGTGTTGCACGAGTTCGCCATGATCCAGGTCAGCGATGCCTTGGACCGCGTGCCGCACTGGGCACCCTCTCCGCTGTAGTTGCCCATCTGGGTACGGGTGCCGGGCAGCGTGTAGCGCTCCGGCACCTCGAGCTCGTCGTCCGGGGAGTAGTCGCCGGACTCGAGCATGGCGATGGCGTCGATGAGCTTGAAGGTGGAGCCGGGGGAGACGAGCTGCTGCGTGGCGCGGTTGGTGTAGGCGCTGCCGCCCGGGATCGACTCGAGCTCCTCCATGGCGGCCCGGGACTCGGCGAGGTTCTGTGAGGAGACGGCGTTCGCATCGAAGGTCGGGCGCGAGGTCATGCCGACGATCCGGCCGGTGTCCACCTCGGTGACCACGATCGAGCCGCGCACGCCGTCCGGCAGGGCGCCGTAGACCAGGCGCTGGATGTCCGAGTCCAGGGTCAGCTCGACCTGGTCGCCCTGGGCGGTGGAGCCGGTGACGATCTCCAACGCACGGTCCATGAACGCGGAGGCCGGCGTGCCGGAGAGGTACCGGTTGAGCTTCTGCTCCAGGCCGGAGGCGCCGTAGTTGAGGGAGTACATGCCGGTGATGGGCGCGTACATGCCGGACTCCGAGTACTGCCGGAGGTAGGCGAAGCGGCCGTCCGACTCGACGGACTGCGCGATCGGCTCGCCGTCCACCAGGATCGGGCCGCGCGGGGCGCCGTACTCGAGGTAGATCTGGCGACGGTTCAGGGGGTCCTCCTTGAGCTGGTCGGCCAGGACAACCTGGATGGTCGAGCCGGCCACGAGCAGCACGAGCACCAGGGCCACGGCCACCATCCACATGCGACGGATGGCCTCGTTCATGCGCGATCACCTCCCACGGCGGCGCGGCGGGCGGATCCGCGGCGCCCCGCGCCGCGACGGTGCGGCTCGAGGGCCACGAGCTTGGCCGGATCCTGGTGGCCGGCGCCCGGGCCGGACGCGTTGACCATGTCGTCCACCACCACGGGGCGGCGGGCGGAATGGGAGATGCGCAGCACCAGGCCCACGATGATCCAGTTGGCGAGCAGCGAGGAGCCGCCGGCCGCCAGGAACGGGGTGGTCAGGCCGGTCATCGGGATCACGAGCATGACGCCGCCGGCCACCACGAACAGCTGCCAGGCGAGGGTGAACGCCAGGCCGGCCGCGAGGACCTTGCCGAAGGCGTCGCGGGCTCCCAGGGCGGCGCGCATGATGCGGGTGAACAGCAGCAGGTAGAGGACCAGGACGGCGGACAGGCCGACGAAGCCGAGCTCCTCGCCGATGGTCGCCAGGATCATGTCCGAGTGGTTCAGCGGCACGCGCCACGGGGAGCCGGCGCCGAGGCCGGTGCCCATGAAGCCGCCGGAGGCCATGCCGAACACGCCCTCGACCACCTGCAGGGAGCCGCCGAACTGACGCTCGTAGATCTGCCGGTCGAAGGCGTTGAGCCACACGTCGAAGCGGGCGGTGACGTGCGGCATGAACAGGAACGCCAGGACGGCGCCCAGGCCGATCAGTCCCAGGCCCAGCAGGATCCACGAGGAGCGGGAGGTGGCGATGTAGAGCATCGCCATGAACAGGCCGAAGAACAGGAGCGCGGAGCCGAGGTCGCGCTGGAAGACCAGCACGCCCAGGGCCACGAGCCAGGCCACCACGAGGGGTCCGAGGTCGCGCATGCGCGGGAAGGTCAGGGGCCCGACCTTCTTTCCGGCGAGCAGGATCAGGTCGCGGTTCGCCGAGAGGTAGCCGGCGAAGAACACGGCCAGCGTGATCTTGGCGAGCTCGCCGGGCTGGAAGGTGCCGACGCCGAGGTTCACCCAGATCCGTGCGCCGTTGACGGTCATGCCGATGCCCGGCAGCAGCGGCAGGACCAGCAGTACCGCGGAGACGGCGAGGAACAGGTAGGGCCAGCGGCGCAGCAGCCGGTGGTCGCGGACGAACCAGAGCAGCGCGCCGGCCACGGCCATGGCCACCACGGTCCACACCAGCTGGGTGGTGGCGTTGGCCAGGGTGTTCGACGTCTCGAGCCGGTGGATGATCGCCAGGCCCAGGCCGTTGAGCGTCACCGTGATCGGCAGGATGTAGGGGTCGGCGAAGGGCGCGCGCAGGCGCAGCACCACATGCAGGGCCAGGGTCGCCGCGGCGAGCACGCCGGACTGGATCCAGTAGGCGGTGGTGACCTCCTGCTCGGTGCCGATGGCGCCGAGCAGGTTCGCACCCAGGCCGATGCCGAGGGCCAGCACCAGCAGGAGGAGCTCTACGTTGCGCCGCGGGTGCGGCGGTGAGATGACGCCGGTCATCAGTCACCCCCGTTCGAGGAGGACGAGCCGCTCGGGACGGGGCTGCCGGAGCCGGACTGAGACGGCGTGGCCGAACCCGAGCGGGAGGGCGTCGTCGAGGCGGACCCGGAACGGGAGGGCGTCGTCGAGGCCGACCCGGAACGGGAGGGCGAGGAGGACGGGTCGTCCGAGGAGCTCGAGGACGCAGGGGACGACGACGGCTCCTCGCCGCCGTCGGACTCCTCGCCGGTGTCTCGGCGCAGGTCCGTGACGATCTGGTCCGCGTGCTCTTGGTCCCGGGCGGAGATGCCCGACTCCACCCGGGTACGGGTGTAGCCGGTCAGGCCGTCCACGGACAGGTCGGTGTCCCGGTCCACCTGGGACAGCTCGAGGGGGCCCAGCCGCTGGGGGACACCCTTGAAGACGGCGACCTTCCCCTCGTGCTCGCCCACGTAGTACTGGGTCTGGGTCCAGAGGTACCCCCAGCCCAGCAGGACGGCCAGGATCAAGGCCAGCAAGGCCGCGAAGACCGGGACGAAGAAGCCGCGGCGGTACGTTGACTCCCGGGTGGCCTCCTCCGGGGAGAAATCCTCGTCCTGCGTCTGCGTGGCCGTGCGCGCGTCTGCCGACGCGGCTGCGCCGTCCGCGCCTTCCGCAGACGGGGCGCTGCCGGAGGCGGGGGAGTCAGCGGTGTCCACGGCGCTCGCCGAGCCGGGGGCGCCGACTGCGGCCGCTCCCGCGGTAGAGGCGCCGTCCGTGGCGGAGGCGCCCTCTCCGGGCTCCCCGGCCGAGCCGATCGCGGAAGCGGGGGAATCAGCGGACGCGGGTGCCGTCGCCGGAACCTCGGCAGCCGGCTCCGAGCGGGAGGAGCCCGTCAGGATCGCGGCGGCACGGCGCGGCCGGTTGTCCGGAACCGGATCCTCGCCGAGCAGGGTGGCGGCACGGCGCTTTGTGGTGGCACGTGTGACGATCGGGACGCGGTCCGTCTTCACGGCGGCGGAGGCGGCACCGACGAGGATGTGCGGGCGCACCGCTAGGTCCTCGCGCAACAGGCGGCCGGAGACCGGGCCGACCTCCGGCGGATGCGCGGCCGCCAGGGCCTCGTCCGACAGGTGCAGCGACTGGACCGGGGCGAGCTCCTCCTCGGTGCCCTCCGCGACCTCGAAGACGATCACCGTGACGTTGTCATGGGCGCCGCCCTTGAGGGTCAGGTCCACGAGCTCGTCCACAGCGTCCTCGAGGGTCTCAGCTTGCTCCACGGTCTGCTTGATCGTGGGCACCGTGACCACGTCCGTCAAGCCGTCCGAGCAGAACAGCCAGCGCTCGCCGACCGTCACCGGGACCTCGAACACGTCCAGCTCGGGGGAGGCGTCTACGTCGCCGAGCACCCGCATGAGCACGTTCTTGTTCGGGTGGTGCTCGGCCTCCTCCTTGGACAGGCGGCCCTCTTCCACGAGGCGTTGCACGAAGGTGTGGTCGCGCGTGATCTGCTCGAACTCGCCGTCCCTGAGGCGGTAGGCGCGCGAGTCTCCGATGTGCGCCATGTAGAGCGTGTCCCCGGCGAGCAGACCGGCGGTGCAGGTGGTGCCCATGCCGGCGAGCTTCGGGTTCGCGTGAACCAGTTCGTTCAGGACCAGGTTCGCGTTCTGGATCTCGTCCGGCAGCACGGTCGCCGGGTCGTCGTAGCCGGTGGCGTCCAGCGGCGCCAGGTCCAGCACGGCCGAGGCCGAGGCGACGTCACCGCCCACGTGCCCGCCCATGCCGTCGGCGAGGACCACGAGATGACGACCCGCATAGGCGGAGTCGTCGTTCTTCGAGCGGATCCTGCCGACGTCGGACTTGGCGGCGCAGTGGAGGACGTAGGGCATGGGTCAGGCCTTGATCTCCATGACGGTCTTGCCGATCCGGATGGAGTCGCCCGGGCCGACGGGCAGGGCGCGGGAGACCTGGCTGCCGTTCACGAAAGTGCCGTTGGTGGAGCCGAGGTCCTCGAGGAACCAGCGGGTGCCCTGCGGGAACAGGCGGGCGTGGCGGCCCGAGGCGTAGTCGTCCTCCAGCACCAGGTCTGCGTCCTGGGCGCGGCCCATGAGCAGGGCCTGACCCTGCAGGTCGATCTCACGTCCGGCCAGTGGGCCCTTGTCCACCATGAGGGTGCGGGCCAGCCGCGGTGCCGGGGTCGGCGGCCCGGAGTGCACGGTGCGGCCGCCCGCGTGGGCGCCGTGGTGCTCCGGTGCGGCGGAGTCGGTGGCGGCGGCCGGGGCCGACGCGGCGGAGGCGGTGACCGGGGCCGCGTCCCGGCGGGTCTTGTTGCGGCGGCCCACCACGAGGTCGCGGCCCTGGGACGTGACGATCGAGACGATCAGGATCCAGAGGGCCAGCAGGAGCCCGAAGCGCAGCGCGGCGATGGCGAGTTCGCTCATCGGACCTCCTGTCCCAGGGCGGCGTGGAAGACCAGGGTGGTCTGCCCCACGGTGATGCGATCACTGTCGTGGAGCGTGACGGACCCGTCAACCCGGCGGCCGTTCACGGTCACGCCGTTGCGGGAGCCCAGGTCGATCAGGGTCACGTTCCGGCCCGTGCGGATGAGGCGGACGTGCTCCCGGGAGACCGACGAGTCGGACAGCACGAGGTCGGCGCGCTCGTTCGAGCGGCCCACCACGATGTCCTCCTGCTCCAGCGGATGCAGGCGGCCGTCCACCTCGAGGGAGGGGACGGGGGAGTCGGAGCCCGGGCGCGGCACCACCCGGGTGCGGTCGGGGGCGTCGTCCGGATCGTGAGGGTCCCGTGCGCCTGCGGCATGGGAGCCCTCGCCGTAGGCGCCCCGGCGGCCGGCGGCGGGCATGCGCGGACGCTCGGAGCGGCGCGGGGCGGCGGGGCCCACCGGGGCCTTGTCCTCCACGAGCCGCTGCGGTGGCTCCTCCACGGCGGCGGCCCCGGGGGCGCTGCCGAACGGGGAGGGGGAGTCCTGGGGGACGCGATCGTCCGAGGCGGCGTAGCCGTCGTCGAGACGGGAGTCCACCTCGATCCGGCCCTCGCGGAGCTCCGTGTCCGCGTGGAAGGCGACCCGCACGGTGCCGGGGAGCGTGTACTGCTGGGAATCGGCATACCGGATGACCTCGTCGCAGAGCTCCTGCGCCAGGGCGGTGCCCCAGTCACGTGCGCGCTCGAAGTCCGGCTCGGAGAAGCGCACCACGAAGTCGTTGGGCGCGACGACATGGCCCTCGGACACCGTGATGGACTCGCCGTCCATCTCATGGCGCAGGGCCGAGGCGATCTCGACGGGCTTCACGGCCTGGGGGCCGCCCGCGGAGAACGCCGACCGCACGGCTTTCTCCAGGCCGCGCTCCAGGTTGTCCAGAAGGCCCAAGGGCACTCCTTTCCGCAGATGTCGCCTTCGATACTACGGGGACACCTGAGCGAACTCCTGGGACCGGACGGGCGCGGCCCCCGAACCGGCGCCGAATCGTGGCCGTTCCGAGGCGCTTGGCGCCGATTTGCGCGCTGTCGAGAGGGTGCGGTAAGGTATTCCTCGCTGCTCAGGACGAGGCCGGTGACGCCGGAACGCCTGGGAGGCTGCTCGCGCGAGTGGCGGAATTGGTAGACGCGCTGGCTTCAGGTGCCAGTGTTCGCAAGAACGTGGGGGTTCAAGTCCCCCCTCGCGCACCACGGGCCGTTCGTATGACGGCCATGGGACAGTTTGCGTGTTCCAGACGGGAAGCCCCCGGGAGGCTCGAAAGAGACTCCCGGGGGCTTTCTCGGTGTACCCGGCCATTTCTTGCTGCCAGCGACCCCAGCGTCCAGCTCGTCACCGTCCCGGACGCCGCCCAAAAGTCCAACATGGACCAGCCGGCCACGACCGATCGCGCGCTGCTCTCCTGCCTGCAAGACGGCGATGTCTCGGCCTGACTCCTCCACCTGCCGCCCGCGGGCTGGGCACATGCATCCCCGTCTATCGGTGGTTCCTGGCAGGCTGATGCTCCGCCACCACCCACGGGCACCTGGCTCCCGGCTGAAACCGGGCAGAAACGTTCACGGGGCCGCTATCGACAACCCCCGGGACGCTCGGCGACAGACGGGGTCGAGGATCACAAGACCGCGGTGAGACGGTCGCCCCCGTTCAGCCGCTCCCTGGCGGTGCGGCCTCGCCGCTCGACGGGGACGGTCCCCATAGCGGCTCCCAGCCCCACCGGGGCCCCCACGTAGACCGTCTCCACCCCACCCGGACGCACGACGTAGGTCTCATGCCAGATGCCGACCGCGTCCGGGTGCCGCCGGGACGCCCGGTTGAAGGCCCGCCAAGCCGGCAGATGCTCCTGATCCGCGTCGTGGGCGTAGGCGTAGAGGCCCTCCACACTGCGCCAGTACTGGACCACCCAGGGCCCCCTGGCGCCCAGTAGCGTGCTGGCCCCCAGGAAGCCGAGATCCGTCCCCCGCCCTGCGGTGGCGGCGTCCTTGGCGCGGTGCAGCTCGGCAAGCATGCGCGGCATGGCGGCCGCCACGGGCGCCCACAGGTCGGGGCGGTGCGGCTTGCGGATCGTCATGCCGATGTGGAAGACGACGAGGCCCTGCGAGGTGTCCAAGGCGTGGGTCGTGGGCATGGTCATGGTGCCTCCTGGGTTCATGGCGCGCCTGGCTGGCGGTGCGCGGTGGGGGGCTTGGGACCCCCGGCCGATAATGGATAGTGGCACTATCCAATATAAGGCTGCGCCGTATCAAGGGCTAGGGTCTTCCCGTGAGGATCTCCGTTCTGTCCGAGGCAACTGGGGTGCCCGTGCCCACGCTGAAGTTCTACCTGCGCGAAGGGCTGCTCCATCCCGGGGAGCCGATCTCCCGCACGCGGGCCGAGTACGACGTGACCCATGTGCAACGCGTGCACCTTGTCCGGGCACTGCGGGAGATCGGGGGGCTGGAGGTCGGCGCCGTCAGCCGCCTGTTGCGCGCCCTGGAAGATCCGCAGCTCACCCGCCTGGGGGCAATGGCGGCAGCCCAGGAGGCCCTCCCGCCCCTGACCGCGCCATCGGTCGAGAGGAAGGAGATGGCGGAGCACGAGTGCGCCCCGCACTCGTCGCGTGCCCAGGCCCTGCGGGTCGAGCAGGCCTGGTGCGTCGACCCGAGCGATCCCCTGCTGGCACAGCTGGACGCCGCCCTGGGCGCCTGCGCAACGGCAGGTCTGGACCTCGGCCATGCTCGCCTCAGCCGCTACGCCCGGGCCGCGCGAGCCGTGGCGGTCGAGGATCTGGCCTCCGTCCCCGACGACCCCGCCTCTGCGATGCGCCAGGTCGTGCTGGGGACCGTCCTGCTGGACCCCGTACTCGCGATCCTGCGTCGCCTCGCCCAGCAGGATGTCGCCAACCGCCCCAACGACAAGCCCCACGCAGACACCCCTTCTGAGCGACACCGGAACGACTAGATCTAAGAGGTCACGACGTTGTTGACACGATCAGGGGCCAACGAGGCTGGCCACCGCCGATAGAAGACCCTGACTCCACTGGATCTGAGCCATTCGAGCCGCGCGCTCTCGGCGCGACTGATCGGCTGACAGGCACTCGGCCGTCCGCCTCGCGGTGTTGTAATCCTTCAAGTAGACCTCGCGGTTCGGCATGCCGAACATGGTGAATCATTCACCCTCTGACATGGGCAGATGCTGCAGGGCAGCGCTGCATGATGATGGACACCAAAGCAGAAGACCCCCACGACACACTGAGCATGCCGCAGGGGTGGCCCACCGACGGACGCGCCGTCGTCACAGGGCCGGGTGTGGACCCCGTCATCTTCATGGCCTTGCGTGTCGGTGTTCACCGTGGGCCGGTTGCGGCCTTCGGACGGATAGTTCGAACGTGAAGCAGATGGGGCGGTGTCCCGCCGTCCCCGGCGCACTTTCCTGCGCCGCCCGCGGAACCGCCACACCCCGCTGGCGGCCTCGACCCGCGAAGGAAAGACCCATGAGCAACTCCACCCTCACCACCGGAACCTGGACCCTCGATTCCGCCCACACCGACGTGGACTTCGTGGTCCGTCACGCCGGCATCTCCAAGGTGCGTGGCACCTTCGGCGACGTCTCCGGCGAGCTCGTCCTCGCCGACGACTTCACCGCCTCCTCCGTGGAGGCGACCATCGGCGTCGCCTCGATCGATTCCGGCAACGAGCAGCGCGACGGCCACCTGCGCTCGGCCGACTTCTTCGACGTCGAGCAGTTCCCGCAGATGACCTTCCGCTCCGCCGGCGTGACCGGCACCGAGGAGTCCTTCACCCTCAGCGGCGTGCTCGTCTCGGATGCCGTGAAGCTCGAGATCTCCGCCGCCTTCGTCCTCCCGCAGGAGAGCTGAGCCGGTCTTCTCCGGCCCCGCCCGCGTCGGCTTCGCTATGCTGAGGTTGTGTCTGTCCAGGCCATTGCATGTGCCTGCCCTTCCTCAGCCCCCGGAGACCCCATGCCCCGACTGCCCCTCGTCCCTGAAGCCACCGACCTCGCGGCGGAGCCGACTGCGCTGAGGCAGGCCACAGCTGCCCGTCCGCGGGCCCTGCGGTCCGCCGCCGCCCTGCTCACCGTGGGCCTGCTGCTCACCGGATGTGCCGGCACGGACGGCGACTCCCCGGAGGGTCAGGGCAGTGCCTCCACGGCCTCCGGCACCCAGGACGGCGGCACCGGTGAAGGTGGCCAGGGCGACGACGGCTCCGCCTCCTCGGACAAGGACGGCGAGGCTGACGCCTCCTCGGACGGCGACGACGGTGCAGACGACTCCGGCGAGGACAAGGACGGCAAGGGAGGGGCCGAGGAGTCGGACTCCGTGGACCCGGCCGACTTCCCGGCGTCCAACACCACCACGCTGACCCACATGGAGACTCTCAGGGACGTCGGCGTCGAGCCGAAGTCCGTGGTCTCCAACCAGCACGGGCTGATGATCGCCAACAACGTGGTCTACCAGCACAACGTCGTGCTCTTCGACACCGCGACCCGCAAGGTCTTCCAGACCCTGGACGACACCGTGAACCCGGCCGAGCTGGGCGTCGAGGGCCTGCCCGACGAGGTCAGCGGCGCCCCGGTGGAGGCCACCTGGACCAAGGACGGCGAGCACGCCTACGTCACCCAGTACGGCCTGTACCCCGTGGGTGCCGCGCCGGACGACAACTGCACCGCCGGCTCGGACATCGCCCCCTCCCTCGTCTACCGGTACTCGGTGGAGGAGAAGGACTGGGACACCGCCTACCGTGTGGGTCGGGTGCCCAAGTATCTGGCTCTGTCCCCGGACGAGTCCCGCCTGTTGGTCACCAACTGGTGCGATTCGAACATGTCCGTCATCGACACGGCCTCCGGCGACACCGAGCACACCATCCCGCTGGACACCATGCCCCGCGGCATCGTCGTGCTGCCGGACAACAAGACCGCCTACGCCACCGCCATGTGGGCGGACAAGCTCTACCGCGTGGACCTGGAGAAGGGGACTTCCGAGGTGGTCATGCACACCGGGGCCAACCCGCGCCACCTGACCCTGTCCCCGGACGGCAAGACCCTCTACATGACGCTCTCCGGCGCGGACGAGATCGTGAAGATGGACGCGGAGACCGGCGAGGTGATCGCCAGCGCCCCGGCCGGGGACGAGCCGCGCTCCATGGACATCTCCGCCGACGGCACGGCCCTGTACGTGGTCAACTACTACGACTCCACGGTGAGCAAGATCGACGCCGAGACGCTTGAGATCCTCGGCACGGCGCCGGCGGGCGTGAACACCATCGGGATCACCTATGACAAGCCCTCCGGAGAGGTCTGGGTGGCCAACTACGGCGGCACCATCGACATCTACGACGACACCGACGGCGCCGGTCCGCGCGCCGGCGGCTCCGAGGAGGACTCCGAGGATTCGGAGGATTCGGAGGACGACGCCGAGGGGTGATCCGCCCGGGGCGAGAGCCCTCGCGGTGCGGCCCGGACCGGACCTAGGGTGGGGATCATGATGATGGCATCGAAGACCCCGTACCAGAACACGTCGTTCGACCTGCCCACCAAGGAGGCGGGCGACGACCAGACCGGCCACGGCTACATCGCGTTCCCGGAGTCCGGCAAGGGCCCGGGCGTGATCGTCATCCAGGAGTGGTGGGGCCTGACCCGCCACATGCGCGACGTCTGCGACCGCCTCGCCGAGCAGGGCTTCGTGGCCCTCGCCCCGGACCTGTTCGGCGGCTGGATCGCCCACGACGGCGACGAGGCCGGCGAGATGATGGAGAACCTCCCCGCCGAGGAGGGCGCCCGCCAGCTCGGCGCCGCCGTGGACCACCTGCTGTCCCTGGACGAGGTGACGTCCGAGACCGTCGGCGCCATCGGATTCTGCATGGGTGGCGGCTTCGTGCTGTCCCTGGCCGAGCAGCAGGGCGAGAAGGTCTCCGCCGCCGTCCCGTTCTACGGCGTGGGCCAGGGCGTGCCCGGCTCCTTCAAGGGCATCAAGGCCGCCGTGCAGGGCCACTACGCGGAGAAGGACCAGATGTTCCCCGTGGACCAGGCCCGGAAGCAGGAGCAGCAGATCCGCGAGGAGTCCGGTGCCGAGGTCGAGTTCTTCTACTACGACGCCGACCACGCCTTCCACAACGACGAGAACCCCGCCGGCAACTACCAGGAGGCTGAGGCGAAGCAGGCCTGGGGCCGTGCCGTGGACTTCCTGAAGGAGAAGGTCCGCTGAGCCGGAGAGGATCCCGCGGAGGCGCCGGCGGCCGAGGCCGTTCCGGCGCCTCCGGTCGGTCCGGCGGCCGGGGCGGCTCGTCCGGCCGAGGCGGAGCGTCTGGCCGAAGTGGCGCGAAGGGCGCGCCGCGCGGGTCAGGTGCCGGGCGGGCGTCAGGTGCCGGGCGGGCGTCAGGCGCGGGGCCGTCGTCGGGACGCAGGAAGGCGCGGTGGGAGGCACCGCCGCCCGAGACGCTGTTCCTGGCCACCGTGCCCGGCGCGACGCCGTCCAAGTGGGTGGAGCGGTTCACCTCGCGCGAGCGTGTGGTGCAGCTGGTGAACCACGACGAGTCCCAGCAGTGCGACCATCTGCGGCACGACGAGCACGGGGTCGCCCTGCACCCGCTGCCGCAGCTGGGGTACGTGCGGTGGCGCCGGGATCGCAGCGTGGAGGACGTGTTGGGCGAGGCCGGCGTAGACCCACGGCGCGTGCACGTGGTGCGCGTGTACTCGGAGCTGCCGGTGGTGTGCGTCGGGCGGGAGCACCTGCTGGCCGCCTGGGACGTCGAGGCCGACGGTCCCGTGCCGACGGCCGAGCTCGATCCGGCCGAGGCGATGGACCCGGCAACGTTCGCCCCGGCCCCTGCGCCCGCCCCTGACCCGGCCCCTGGCGTTTTCGTTCGGGAAAGCGTCGAGTCTCAGGGGGCTTTCGTTCGGGAAGGCGTCGAGTCCCAGGGCGCTTTCGTTCGGGAAAGCGTCGAGTCCGGCGACGATGGCACTCCCCGCACGTCTGTCTCCCCGCCTGCGTCGTCGGCCCCCAACCCCATGGACGCCCCGGAGACCCCGGGAGCGGGGGAGCGGATGGCGCTGGAGATCGTGGCCTCGGGTGCCGGGCACGTGGTGCTGCCGCAGTCCGTGGCCCGCATGTTCGGTCGGAAGGACGTGGTGGTGCTGCCGCTGGAGTCCTCGCTGGACGAGGTGGTAGGCATGTCCCGTGCCGAGCGCGAGGCGGTGGCGACGGCCGCCGAGCTCGCCGCCGAGGAGGCTGGCATGGAGCCCGCGCGTGCCAACGAGCTGTTCGGCGTCACCGGTGACCACGCGGACGGCGATGACCGTCACCCCGGCTGGGACGTCGGGCTGGCCTGGCTCAAGGAATCCGACTCGGACCTCGTGCAGGGCTTCGTGGGTGTGAGCCGTGGTCGCAGGAGCGGCAGCTCGCGCTGAGCGCAGGGGCAAGGGGCCAGGGCGGGTCGGCAGCGCCAGCGCCGCCCGGCGGGTCTTCGATCCGATCCGGAGTATGCGAGGCGTGCTCTCGAACGGATCGAGCGCTCCGTCGGAGGACTGCACCGACCTCCGTTCCGATCCGGAGTATGCGAGACGAGCTCCGGATCGGAACGAGGGCTTCAGAATCGGGCATGCCGGAGGCTCGACGGAGGCTCGGCGTGGATCCTCGCACTACACTCGGGCCATGACATGCAGCATCGCGGAGAGGCCCCGCAGCATCGCGGAGATCTGGCCGCCCTACGGACTCGTCATCCGGGCCGGTGAGCTGACCATGACCGCTCTGCGCGAGGCCGACGTGCCCGAGGTGGTCGCCCTGGTGGAGGCCGGCATCCACGACCCCGCCGTCATGCCGTTCTCCTTCCCGTGGACCGACGCCCCGGCCGAGGAGGTCCCCGGTGACTACATGCGCTTCTTCGGCCGCACCCTCGCCGCTACCGGAGCGGGGAACGCCGCGCTCGAACTGGTCGTCCGCCGCGGAGGGGAGATCGTCGGGCTGCAGGCGCTCAACGGCCAGGACGTGCGGACCACCCGTCGCCTCGAATCCGGGTCCTGGCTAGGGTTGCGCTTCCAGCGGCAGGGCATCGGGCTGGCCATGCGACAGGCCATCTGCACCTTCGCGTTCGACCACCTCGGCCTGGACGTCGTTACTTCCGGGGCCTGGGCTGACAACACGGCCTCCCTGCGGATCAGCCAGAGGGTCGGCTACCGCGAGACAGGCCGCGAGCAGTGGCAACGCCGCGGCGAGCCCTCCGAGATGGTCCTGCTCGAGCTGCTGCCCGAGCACTTCGTGCCCGGCCCGGAGACGGTGGAAGTCGAGGGAGCCGAGCCGCTGCGGAGGTTCCTGGGGCTGACGGACTGAACCGGCCGTCGTCGGGAAGGCGGCGGAGCCGGGGCGGGACGGGGCCAGGCGGAGAACCGATGAGCATCCGGACGGCTGCGCTACTGTCAGACTGTGACCGTCCGATCAGATAGGGCCCCGTCGGACACTGCGGCCGGGCGCAGGCCGCTCCTGCCCCTCGCGGGGCGTGTGGTGCTTGTGCTCTGCGCCCTTCTCTACGCGTCCTCCGTGGTCGTCACCGCGACGGCATTCCCGGACGGGCTCGTTGTCTCAGCGGATGATGCGGCTCCACGGCAGCCCCTGTGGGAACCGCTCCTCGGGCCGGCGGTCGGCATCGTGGTCGTGCTCCTGTTCACGCCGAAGCGACCGCGGCTGCCGGCCGTTCCGGGGGAGTCCTCCGCTCTGATCGGGTCCACAGCCATGCTCCTCGGCCTGCTGGCCGTTTACCTCTTCGCTCCCAGGCTCCTGCCGGTGACACCCGAGGGGCAGGTGCTGCTCAAGGCGCTCCTGCTGATGCTCGTGCCCGGTCTGGTGATGTGGTTGCGGAGGTGGCGATCCCGCGCAGTCCGCCTCCACAGTCCGGCGGGAGCATGGCGCTGGTGGATGCCGGCGGTGGCGGTCGTGGTCTACACGGTGGTGAGCCAGCTGATGCCATGGGTCAGTCCATGGGATCCGGGTGACGTCCCGCTGGAGCTGGTGATCATCGGCGCCACAGCCACCGCGGTCACCGCCGGCGTCGGCGAGGAGCTGTTCTTCCGACTCTGGTTGCAGACACGCCTGGAGGCGCTGCTCGGGGCTCCAGCCGGCATCGCCCTCGCCTCGACCTTCTTCGGGCTCATGCACCTGACCAGCCACGGCTCCGGAAACCTGATGCTGGACGTCGCCCAGGTGGTTGCCGTGCAGGGCACCTTCGGGCTGTTCCTCGGGATCCTGTGGTGGCGGTTCCGCAACCTCTGGTTCACGATTCTGGCGCACCTGATCACCAACGGCTGGCCGGTGCTGGTCTGGTTGGTGACGCAGGCATGAGGGCACACGGCCCGGCGATCTGAACCGGCCGTCGTCGGGAAGGGGTCACGGGGAAGCCTTCGTTCCGATTCGGAGCACGCGGGGCGTGCTCTCGAACGGATCGAGCGCTCCGTCGGAGGACTGCACCTGTCTCCGTCCGATCCGGAGCCTGCGCGGCGAGCTCCGAATCGGAACGAGGGCTTCGGGATGAGAACGAGGGCTCCGGGGTGAGAACGAGGGCTTCGGAACTCACAGGCCTCAGCCCAGCCGGCCGGCCTGCGAGGCCTCGTACTCCTCGAGGTCGTCCTCGGAGACCGGTTCGGTGCCGCGCACCCGCGCCACCGCGGTCATCAGGTGGTAGACGCCCAGCGCCGCGATGGTGCCGAGGGTGATGCCGCCGAACGCCAGGTCGCCGATCATCAGGACCGGGTCGGCGATCGCGATGATCAGGCCGGTGCCGGCGGTCATGAGGTTGATGGTGTTGGAGAAGTCCACGCGGTTCTGCACCCAGATGCGCACGCCCATCACGCCGATCATGCCGTAGAGGACGATGCCCGCACCCGCGGCCACACCGGCCGGGATGGTGGCCACGGCGGCACCGAACTTCGGGAAGAACGCCAGGGCCAGCGCGGTCAGGCCGGCCACCCAGTAGGCGGCGGTCGAGTAGACCTTGGAGGACGCCATCACGCCGATGTTCTCCGCGTACGTGGTGGTGCCGACGCCGCCGCCGAGGCCGGACAGGCTGGTCGCCAGGCCGTCGGCGAAGAGGGCGCGGCCGGTCAGCGGGTCCAGGTCGGTCTTCGTCATCAGGCCCACGGTGCGCACGTGGCCGATGTTCTCCGCCACCAGCACCAGCACCACCGGCAGGAAGAGGAAGACCACCTCGGCCCGGAACTCCGGCAGGTGGAACTCGGGGAGCCCGACGACGGCCGCCTCGCCGATCGGGGCGAAGTCCACCTGGTCTTGGGCCAGGGCCAGCAGGTACCCGACCACGATGCCCACCAGGATGGACAGGCGCCCGAGCAGGCCGCGGAAGAGCACCGCGGACAGGACGATCGCCAGGGCGGTGCCGAAGGTGGTCACCGGCAGTTCGACCATGCCGTCCGTGGTGGAACCGGCCAGGTTCAGGCCGATCAGGGCGACGATCGTGCCCATCACCGCCGGCGGCATCAGCGCATGGATCCAGCCGGTGCCGGCCAGGTGCACCACCAGGCCGATCAGCGCCAGCAGGACCCCCACGGTCAGGATGCCGCCGAGCGCCGCGCCCACGCCGGCCATGGAGACGGCGGCGGTGATCGGGGCGATGAACGCGAAGGACGAGCCCAGGTAGGACGGCAGGCGGTTGCCGGTGATCAGCAGGAACAGCAGGGTGCCGAGGCCGGAGAAGAAAAGGGCTGTGGTGGCCGGCATGCCGGTCAGGGCGGGGACGAGCACGGTGGCGCCGAACATGGCCATCACGTGCTGCACGCCGATGCCCACGGTGCGGCCCCAGCTGAGGCGCTCCTGCGGGCCCACCACGGTGCCGGGGGTGATGGTCCTGCCGTCCCCGTGGACGGTCCAGCCGAAGCGGCGGCGCGGGCCGTTCGGGTCGCGGCGCGTTGCGGTGCGCTCGGGGGGATGGGACATGCGGGTCCTCCAGGGGCGAGACGACGGATGCCTCCGGGCGGGTTCCGTGGAGCCGCCGCCGGGGCGTGCGAGGCCGCCGTGGAGCGCTCCAGCACTGTGGAAAAGCCCACGTCCGGCCATGGACCGTAGGGTACCGTGGAGATGTGTCTGACTACTTCGGTGTGATTGGCGAGGCCCTCGTGGACGTGGTGGTCTCGGACACCGCCACACCCCGAGCGCATGTCGGCGGCAGCCCCCTCAACGTCGCGGTGGGGTTGAGCCGCCTGGACCTGCCGGCGCTGTTCGCCGGTCGCTACGGCTCGGACGAGTACGGCGAGATGATCGCCGCTCACCTGCGTGACAACGGTGTCCGTTCCCTCCTCGGCCCCGACTCGGCGCCCACCTCCCAGGCGACCGCCCGCCTGGATCCCACGGGTGCGGCCAGCTACGAGTTCGACCTCGACTGGACCCTCCCCTCCGCCGGCGAGCTCGTCTCCCGTTACGAGGGGGACGTCGGGGGTCGCCTGCTCCACCTGCACGCCGGGTCGATCGCCACCATGCTCGCCCCCGGCGACGCCGAGGTGATGCGCCTGCTCGAGCTGCTCCAGCCGACCACCACCCTCAGCTACGACCCCAACGTGCGCCCGAGCATCGTCCCGGACCGGGAGTTCGCCCGGAACCGTGCCGAGGAGTCGGTGCGCTTGGCGGATGTGGTGCACGCCTCGGACGAGGACATCGCCTGGCTGTACCCGGACCGTCCGCTGCTCGATTCCCTCCGGGCCTGGCAGCAGATGGGCCCGGCCCTGGTGGTGATGACCCGCGGCGCCGAGGACATCATGGCGGTCACCGCGCACGAGGACTACGAGCGCCCCATCATTCCCGTGGACGTCGCGGACACCGTGGGCGCCGGCGACTCCTTCACCGGCGCCCT
This sequence comes from Micrococcus sp. FDAARGOS_333, assembly GCF_002206575.2. Taxonomy (NCBI): domain Bacteria; kingdom Bacillati; phylum Actinomycetota; class Actinomycetes; order Micrococcales; family Micrococcaceae; genus Micrococcus; species Micrococcus sp. FDAARGOS_333. The sequence goes on from NZ_NJFJ02000001.1 coordinate 425,661, forward strand.
GCTGGCCGCCCTGAACGACCGCTGCCTGTTGGGCGCCGAGAACCGCGAGCAGCTGCACGCCATCGGCCACCAGGACCTCGAGTCCGTGCTGATCTACGCCTGCCGCGCCGCGGCCATCACGTCGTCCCGCCCCGGCGCTGACCCGCCGACCCGTGCGGAGCTCGTGGACGACTGAGTCGTCCGGTCCGTCACGCGTGGACAACGACGCCGGCCGCTCGCCTTCTCAGGGTGAGCGGCCGGCGTCGTGGGGCCGGCTTATAGAGGCGGTCGGGACCGGAGCGTTCCGGGGGACGCGACCCTTTCCTGAACGAAAACGCCCTGGGACGCGACACTCTCCCGAACGAAAACGCCCTGGGACGCGACACTTTCCCGAACGAAAGTGCGCTGGGACGCGACGGTTTCCCGAACGAAAGTGCTCCGGGACCCGACACTTTCCCGAACGAAAGCGTCAGGTGGGTGGCTCAGATGAGGCCGAGCTCCTTCACGGCGTCGCGCTCGGACTCGAGCTCGGCCACGGTGGCGGCCAGGCGCTCGCCGGCGTCGGGCAGGGCGGCCTCGTCCGGGGCCAGGTCCTGCACGATCTGCCACTCGCCGCCGTCCGAGGTCACCGGGAACGAGGAGATCAGGCCCTCCGGCACGCCGTAGGAGCCGTCCGAGACGATCGCGGCGGAGGTGCGGCGGGCCGAGCCGTCCGGGCCGGTGCCGGTGCCCAGGGCCCAGTCGCGCATGTGGTCGATGGTCGCCGACGCGGCGGAGGCGGCCGAGGAGGCACCGCGCACGGAGATGATCTCCGCGCCGCGCTGGGCCACGCGCGGGATGAACTCGTCACCGGTCCAGGCGGTGTCCACCACCTCGAGGGCTGGCTTCCACTTGCCGTCCACGCGCACGCGGGCGTGGGTGAGGTCCGGGAACTGGGTGGCCGAGTGGTTGCCCCAGATGGTCACGCCGTCCACGTCCTCAACCGTCACGCCGGCCTTCGCGGCCAGAAGGGCGACGGCGCGGTTGTGGTCCAGGCGGGTCAACGCGGTGAAGCGGGAGGCTGGGACGTCCGGGGCATGCTGCTGGGCGATCAGGGCATTGGTGTTGGCCGGGTTGCCGACCACGACCACGCGGACCGCGTCGTCCGCGTGCTCGTTGATGGCCCTGCCCTGCGGTCCGAAGATGCCGCCGTTGGCCTGAAGCAGGTCGCCGCGCTCCATGCCGGCGGTGCGCGGGCGGGCGCCCACGAGCAGGGCGTGGTGGGTGCCGTCGAAGGCCTGGGACGGGTCGTCGGTGACATCCACCGAGTCCAGCAGGCCGAACGCGCAGTCGGCGAGCTCCATGGCGGTGCCCTCGGCGGCCTTCAGTGCGGCCGGGATCTCCAGAAGACGCAGGCGCACCGGGGTGTCCTCACCCAGCATCTGGCCTGCGGCGATGCGGAAGAGCAGGGCGTAGCCGATGTTGCCGGCGGCGCCGGTGACGGTGACGGTCTGCGGGGCACGGTTCTGTGTGGTCACGCCGCCATTCTGGCCGGCCCGCCGCCGTCCGGTAAAGGGTCCGCGGCGGTGTCGCCCCGGATTCGGGTCGCCCCGAGCCGCCGGAGGACCCCGGGGCGGCGACTGCCGGGGGTGAGGGGCCGTCGTCGGGAAGCGGTCGCCGCCTAGACTGAGGGGCATGTCTGCCCTCCGTGCCGCCGCCGCCCTGGCAGGAGTGCGCCGTCGGCCGCGCATGGTGGCCACGGACCTGGACGGCACGGTGATCGGCTACGCACACACGCGCACCGGGTGGCTCTCCCCGCGGACCATCGGGGCGCTGCAGGCCGCCCACGACGCCGGGATCACCGTGGTGTTCGTGACCGGCCGGCCGCTGCGCTGGCTGGGCCCGCTGCGGGAGCAGCTGGGCACCGTCGGCCCGGTGATCTGCTCCAACGGCGCCGTGGTGGTGGACCCCGCCACGGACGAGGTGCTGCTCTCCCACGGGATGGAGCGGGCCGCCGTGGTGGAGGCGAGGGCGCGGCTGCGGGCCGAGGACGAGTCCGCCAGCTTCGGTGCCGAGACCCTGGAGGGCTTCGTGTGGGAGCCGGCCTTCGGCAAGCGGGCCGAGGGTGTCGCCGGGGCGGCCACCGGGGCGTCCCACCGGCTTGAGCGGCTGCTGGATGAGGATGCCACCGTGGTGAAGCTGATGGCCCGTTCCGCCCGGCACGGCGCGGACGAGCTGCTCCTCCGGGCCCGCGCCCTCGTGGCGGACATCGTCTCCGTGACCCACTCCGCGCCGGACCTGCCGCTGGTGGAGATGGCGCAGCACGGGGTGCACAAGGCCGCCACCCTGGAGGAGTATGCGGAACAGAGGGGGATCGCCGCCGCGGACGTGGTCGCCTTCGGGGACATGCCCAATGATATGGAGATGCTCCAGTGGGCCGGCCTCGGCCTGGCCGTGGCCTCCGGCCATCCTGAGCTGGTGGCCGCCGCGGACGCGGTGGTCGGCACCTGCGACGACGACGGCGTGGCCGAGGCGATCGAGCACCTGCTCACCCTGCCCGAATGAGCGGCGCCCGGCCTCAGTCCAGCGACCGGGACAGGTCCGCCTCCTCGTAGCGGACCATGCGGGACGCCGTGCCGGTGACCAGGCGGTGCACCAGCCACAGCCCCAGGAACAGCGGCAGTCCGATGTACGCGGTGGCCGCGGCCAGCAGATCCACGCCGCCGGAGCCGGTGAAGGCCTCCACGTTCTGCCCGAGGATCACCACGGCGCACAGCACCAGGGCGACGATCGGGCCGACCGGGAACAGGGCCGCCCGGTACGGCAGCTCCTTCGGGTCACGGCCCTGCGCCACGAACGCCCTGCGGAAGCGGTAGTGGCTCCACGCGATGCCCATCCACACGATGAACCCGGCCAGGCCGGAGGCGGAGACGAGCCAGACGTAGGCGGCGCCGTCCCCGATCAGGGTGGTCAGGAAGCAGCCGGCGCCCACCACGGTGGTCATGATCAGCGCGTTCATCGGCACGCCGCGGCGGTTCACCTTCGCCAGCACGGCCGGCGCCTTCCCGGAGGCGGCGAGGGCGTAGAGCATGCGGGTGGAGGCATAGAGCCCGGAGTTGCCTGCGGACAGGATGGCGGTGAGGATCACCGCGTTCATCACGGAGGCGGCGGCCAGCACACCGGCGTTCTCGAACACCAGGGTGAACGGGGAGATGGAGATGTCCTCCACCTCGGAGCCCAGCAGGTGGGGGCTGGTGTAGGGGATGAGGAAGCCGACGACCGCGATCGCGCCCACGTAGAACAGCAGGATGCGCACGAACACGGTGCGGATGGCGGTCGGCACGGTCTTCTCCGGGTTCTCGGCCTCGCCGGCGGCCACGCCGACCAGCTCGGTGCCCTGGAAGGAGAAGCCGGCCACCAGGAAGATCGCCAGGATGCCGGCCCCGCCGTCCACGAACGGGGCCTCGCCGGTGGTCCAGTTCTCGAAGCCCGGGGAGCCGCCGCCGATGATGCCCAGGATCATCAGCACGCCCAGGACCAGGAACACCACCACGGTGAGCACCTTGATCAGGGAGAACCAGAACTCGGACTCGCCGTAGGCCCGCGTGGACAGGGCGTTCAGCCCGAAGAGCAGGGCCAGGAAGAGCGCGGACCACACCCAGGAGGGCACCTCCGGCAGCCAGTACCGCATCACCAGTGCGGCGGCCACGAGCTCGGCGGCCACGGTGATCGCCCAGTTGTACCAGTAGTTCCAGCCGATGGCGAAGCCGAACGAGGGGCTCACGAAGCGGGTCGCGTACTCCTCGAACGCGCCGGAGACCGGCAGGTAGGTGGCCATCTCGCCGAGGGACTGCATGAGCAGGAACACCATGAACCCGATGACCACGTAGGCCAGCAGCGCACCGCCCGGACCGGCCGTGGCGATCGTGTTGCCGGAGGCCACGAACAGGCCGGTGCCGATCGCACCGCCCATCGCGATCATCGTCAGGTGGCGGGAGGCCAGGGAGCGGCGCAGGCCGTTCTGCTCGGCCCCGCCGCCGGGGTCGGAGGAGGCGGCGGTGGCGGAGCTCGGCGTCGGCTCGGTGGGGGCCACGGCGGGACCTTTCGGGAAGAGGGAACGTTGCCGTCCCGGCCTCCGCGCATGCGCGCTGCGCAGGGGGCGTGGGGACCACACGTCCCGAGCGGGCTCCCTCGGGACGTCGGCCCCCGAGCATAGCCCCGTCCTCTGAACGGGGAGGATTCATCGTGTCATGTCTCACCCGGGCCGCGCCGGCGCGGCGCTCAGAGGAACTCGAACGGGTCGAAGTCCTCGATGTCGATCACGCGCATGCGCGGCAGCGGGGCGTCGAAGGCCTGGACGTCGTGCTCCATGTCCCAGACCTCCACGCCCGGGATCTCCCGCAGCCCGCCGGCGATGAACTCGTTGAAGCCCATGAGGGCCACGCGCCGGTCCTCGTCCTCGGCGAGGGCGGTCATCTGGGGGAGGAAGTCGACGTCGTGGCTGGCGAGGACCACGTCCCCGTCCCGTTCGGTGAGGGCCTCGGCGGTGCGCTGGATGCCGAGGTCCACCACCTTGCCGGCGCCGCGCAGCATGACCGGCTGGTACCCCATCGCCAGGAGCGCCTGCACGAAGGCCAGCGGGACCTCCCCGTCGATCGCGAGGAAGAACAGCGCCGTGACCGGCTGCTCCCATTCGTCCTCGATGAACTCGCGCACCCGGTTCCAGCGCGGCCGCTCCTCCGGGTGGGGGCGCCGCTGGAGGATGGAGGTGCCGAGGGTGGCGTCGATGTTCTCGCCGTCGACGAGCAGGTAGGTCTGGCGTTCAGTCACGTCGTCGAGCCTACCGCCGGGTGCGCGGGGCGGGGCAGGGCCCCGCGCACCGCTTCCCGACGACGCCCCCTCGCCTCCGCCGGTCCGCCCACCGGGCGCGCGGGGCGGGGTCGGGCGTGGCGATGAGGCGTCGGCCGTCCACCGAGGCAGCCCCGCGGGGCGGTGGGGCGCGTCGTAGGCTCGTGCCGTGAGCCTGACCTCCCGCCTGACCTCCGGACTGTCCTCCGCCCGTGACGCCGCCGGGCGCGTCCGCGCGTCGGTGCAGCGCGCCGTCGAGCGTTCCCGCCGCACCCCGCCGCCGTATCTCACGGACTCGCTGCCGGCCCGGAACGGCTGGCCGCTGGGGTTTGCGCACCGCGGCGCGGACGTGCGCCGGGAGAACACGCTGGCCGCCTTCGAAGCCGCCGTGGACGCCGGGTTCACCTACCTTGAGCTGGACGTGCGGACCACGGCGGACGGCGAGCTCATCGTGTTCCACGACGGCACCCTGGACCGCGTCAGCACGGGCCGCGGCCGGCTGCGCGACCACACGTGGGAGCAGCTGGCGGACGTCACGGTCGGCGGGGAGCCGCTGCTGCGCTTCACCGAGCTGCTCACGGCGCTGCCCGAGGCACGCCTGAACGTGGACCTCAAGGACCGCGCCTCAGCCCCGGCCCTGGCCCGCATCCTCGCCGAGCACGACGCCTGGGACCGCGTGCTGGTCGCGTCGTTCCACGACTCGCGGCGCCGCCTCTTCCGGCGCGCCCTCGCCGACCTCGGCCACCCCGAGCGGGCGTACGGGCCGGAGCAGGTGGCGACGTCGGGCGGGGCGGCCGCCATCGCGGCGCTCGTTCTGCTGGGCCCGCTGGGACTGACCCGCTGGCTGCGCCGGTACGCCCTCGACGTCGACTGCGTGCAGGTGCCCGTCCGTCACGGCCTCGTTCCCGTGGCCACCGCCGACTTCGTGCGCCGCTGCCGTGCGGCGGGCCTGCCGGTGCACGTGTGGGTCGTGGACGAGCCCGATCAGATGGAGCGGCTGCTGGAGATGGGCGTGGACGGCATCATGACCGACCGTGCCGACGTGCTCGCCGAGGTCTTCACCCGCCGCGGGATCTGGCCGCAGCACTGACCCGGCCCCGTACACGACGCGACGACGGCCGCCCACGGTGGGCGGCCGTCGTCGTGAAGGGGGCGGGGTTGGGCTCAGAGCATCTTCGGCAGGGCCTTGCGCTTGAACCAGGTGTACGGCGGGTAGGCCACCTTCAGCGTGTCCACCTGGTCGGTCTTCGCCAGGGACGGGCGCATGTGGGAGAACGTCTCGAAGCCGGTCTCCCCGTGGTACGCGCCGATGCCGGAGGCCCCGATCCCGCCGAACGGCAGGGTGGTCAGGCCCGCGTGCAGCAGGGTCACGTCCGTGCACACGGCGCCGGCCTGCACCTGCTCCTCGAACGCCCGGTGGAAGCGCGGACGGTCCGTGAACAGGTAGGCGGCCAGCGGATGCGGGCGCGCGGTGATGAAGTCCAGGGCCTGCTGGAACGTCTCCACCTTCAGGATCGGCAGGACGGGCCCGAAGAGCTCCTCCTGCATCAGCGCGTGGTCGGCGCGGACACCGGTCACCACGGTGGGCGCCATGTAGCGGTGGTGGGCGTCCACCCGGCCGCCGACCAGCAGCTGAGCCCCGTCCTGCAGGTCCGCGGCCAGCATGTCCTGCAGGCGGGCGGCGTGCTCCTCGGAGATGAGCCGGCCGTAGTCGTTGGAGGTGCGCGGGTCCTCGCCGTAGAACTCGCGGATCACCTCCGGCAGGGCCTTCACCAGCTGCTCGTGGGCGGCGTCGCCGACGGCCAGCACGTAGTCCGGGGCCACGCAGGTCTGGCCGGCGTTGGTGAACTTGCCGAACGCGATGCGCCGGGCCATCGCCATGACGTTGCGGGACTCGGTGACCACCACGGGGGACTTGCCGCCGAGCTCCAGGGTGACCGGGGTGAGCGTCTTCGCCGCCGCCTCGTAGACGATGCGGCCGACGCGCTCGCCACCGGTGTAGAGGATGTGGTCGAACGGGTGGGTGAGCAGCTCGGTGTTGCAGTCCTTGCCGCCGGCCACCACGGAGATCAGCGCGGAGTCCAGGTACTTCGGCAGCAGATCGCGCAGCACGGCGGCGGTGGCCGGGGCCTTCTCGGACGGGCTGACGATCACCGTGTTGCCCGCCGCCACAGCGGCCACGAGCGGAGCCAGCGTCAGCTGCACCGGGTAGTTCCAGGCGCCGATGATCAGCACCAGGCCCTTCGGCCGCGCCTGCACCTCGGCGGTCGCCGGCTTCAGGGACAGCGGGGTCCTCACCGGACGCTTGTCCATCCAGTCCGTCAGGTGCAGCAGCGCGTGGTCGATCTCCGCGCGCACCGGCATCAACTCGGTCAGCAGGCCCTCGGTGGGGGACTTGCCGAGGTCGTGGCCGAGGGCGTCCAGGAAGCGCGACTCGTTCTCCTCCAGCATGCGCTTCATGGCGCGCAGCTGGTGCACGCGCATGCGGCGCGGATGGGCGGCACGGGACGTCGCCGCGGCGCGCAGGCGCTCCACGGCGGCGGTCGGGTTCTCCCCCCGCGGGCCGATCGGCATGATCGGCAGCATGGACGTGTCCGCGGGGACGTGGAGGTCGGCGTACTCCTGCTCGTCGGCGTCGTCGAGGGGCTGCTCGTGGAAGGTCATGGCACCACCGTAGTCCGCGCAGCTGACCGCCGCCTCTGTGCGTTCGGCGGGTGCCCGCGGGCGTCGGCCCGGAGCTGTGCGACGACGTCCGGGCCGCCCTGTCCGCCTTGGCACCACGCCTTCCCGACCCCACGCGAAGGCCCCCCACCCGCGAAGGGTGAGGGCGGAGAGGGCGCCCAGGGAGGCTGTGGCGCGGGAAGGCCCCCGCGGAGGGTGAGGGCCGTCGTCGGGAACCGGCGGCGCCGGTCAGCCGATGACCGCGTCCACGATCCTCTGGGCCTCCGCCTGCACCTGCGCGAGGTGGTCGGCGCCGAGGAAGGACTCGGCGTAGATCTTGTAGACGTCCTCGGTGCCGGAGGGACGGGCGGCGAACCAGGCGTTCTGGGTGACCACCTTCAGGCCGCCGATGGGCGCGCTGTTGCCCGGGGCGTTGGTGAGCGCGGCGAGGATCGTCTCCCCGGCGAGCTCGGTGACCGTCACGTCCTCCGGGGACAGCTCCTTGAGGCGGGCCTTCTGCTCGGCGGTGGCCGGGGCGTCGATGCGCGCGTAGACCGGGGAACCGTGGAGGGCCTCGAGGTCCCGGTACAGCTCGGAGGGGGAGCGGCCGGTGACCGCGATGATCTCCGCCGCCAGCAGGCACAGCAGCATGCCGTCCTTGTCCGTGGTCCACGGCTCGCCGTCCAGGGTGACGAAGCTGGCGCCGGCGGACTCCTCGCCGCCGAACACGCCGGAGCCGGTGAGCAGGCCGGGGACGAACCACTTGAAGCCGACCGGCACCTCCACCAGTTCGCGGTCGAGGGACTCGGCCACGCGGTCGATCATGGAGGAGGACACCAGGGTCTTGCCCACGCCGGCGGCCTGCGGCCAGTGGCTCCGGTTCCGGTACAGGTAGTCGATGGCCACGGCGAGGAAGTGGTTCGGGTTCATCAGCCCGCCGTCCGGGGTGACGATGCCGTGGCGGTCCGCGTCGGCGTCGTTGCCGGTGGCCACGTCGAACGGGGCGTTCCCCTCGGCATCCGGGGTCATCCGCTCGATCAGGGAGGCCATGGCGTTCGGGGAGGAGCAGTCCATGCGGATCTTGCCGTCCCAGTCCAGGGTCATGAAGCCGAACCGCGGGTCCACCTCCGGGTTCACCACGGTCAGCTCCAGGCCGTGGCGGGCCCCGATCTCCGCCCAGTAGTCCACGGAGGCCCCGCCCATGGGGTCCGCGCCGATGCGCACGCCGGCCTCGCGGATGGCGTCCATGTCCAGGACCTTCGGCAGGTCCGAGACGTAGCGGTCCAGGAAGTCGAAGCCGTCCAGCCTCGGGTGGCCCTCGACCTCCTCCGGGGCCAGGCGCCGCACACCGTCCAGGCGTGCGGTCAGCAGCTCGTTGGCGCGGCGGGCGATCCAGCCGGTGGCGTCCGTGTCCGCGGGGCCGCCGTGCGGCGGGTTGTACTTGAGGCCGCCGTCCGACGGCGGGTTGTGGGACGGCGTGATGACGATGCCGTCCGCCAGGCCGGCGTTGTCCCCGTCCGCGGAGAAGCCGGCGGGGGTGAGGTCGCGGCCGGCGTTCAGGTGCAGGATCGCGTGGGACACCGCCGGGGTGGGGGTGTAGCCGCCGCGGGAGTCCACCATCACGGGCACGTCGTTGGCGAGCAGGACCTGCACGCAGGTGTCCTGGGCCGGGGCGGACAGCGCGTGGGTGTCCTTGCCGACCAGCACGGGGCCGGTGATGCCCTGAGCGGCGCGGTACTCCACGATCGCCTGGGTGATCGCCGCGATGTGCGCGTCGTTGAAGCTGGTCTTGAGCGAGCTGCCGCGGTGGCCGGAGGTGCCGAACACCACCTTCTGCGCGGGGTCCGACGGGTCCGGGACGCGGTCGGTGTACGCGGCGAGCAGGGCGTCGACGTCGATGAGGTCTTCCGGCAGGGCGGGCGTGCCGGGGCGTTGGGCGGCAGGGACGGCGGGCGTGTGCATGGTCTCGCTCATGCCCCTACTCTTCCACTCCCGCATGATCGCGGGAAGACCGGGGGGTTCCGCGGTGGTGCGGGAGTGTGGGGTGTGGGGCGGGGTGGGGTGAGGTGCGGGGGGATGAGGGGCGGGGCGGGATCGTCTGTGTGCCACGGGTCGGAATCGGCGCCGTCGGGGCCGGAGTTCCGACGCTGCGGATACAGAAGGTCGGTCACCTCCGGCATCGGGGACGCCACGGGACAGTGGACGCCTTCGGACGGTGGACGCCATGTCGCCGGGGAATCCCTGGCCACCTCCGGCAGTCGGCGCGTCACCCACGACGACGGCCACGCACCCCCGGTGCGCGTGGGATGAGGGTGGGGTGGGATCGTCTGTGTGCCACGGGTCGGAATCGGCGCCGTCGGGGCCGGAGTTCCGACGCTGCGGATACAGAAGGTCGGTCACCTCCGGCATCGGGGACGCCACAGGACGGTGGACGCCATGGCGCCGGGGAATCCCCGGCCACCTCCGGTAGCCGGAGCGTCACCCACGACGACGGCCACGCACCCCCGGTGCGTGGCGCACCGGGGCGGGTGTCGTCGTCGGGAATCCGCCGGACCTGGCGGAGAGAGCGGGTCGGCGTCCCCGCCAGACCAGGCGGAACGAGCGGGGACGGCACCGTCCCCGCCGGACCCGGCGGAACGAACGGGGGCCGGCACCGTCCCCGCCAGACCCGGCGGAAAGAACGAGGGCGGGGTCCGACCGGAACGCGCAGCGAACTCCGGTCGAACCCCGCCCCCGAACCCCGTCAGGGAGGGGTCAGCGGATCAGCCGGTCACTTCCGGTTCTTCCGCTGCACGTCGTAGCGGTCGGCGTCCATGATCTTGGTCCACGCCTTGACGAAGTCCTTGACGAACTTCTCCTTGGCGTCGTCTGCGGCGTACACCTCGGACACGGTGCGCAGCTCGGAGTTCGAGCCGAACACCAGGTCGTTGCGGGTGCCGAAGAGCTCCTTGCCGTCGGCGGTGACGCCCTTGTAGTGACCCTCGGACACCTTCTCCCACTGGGTGTCGATGTCCGTGACGGCCTGCAGGAAGTCGTTGGACAGCACGCCCACGTTCTCGGTCCACACGCCGTCCTTCGAGTCCCCGTAGTTGGCGCCGAGCACGCGCAGGCCGGCCACCAGCACGGTCATCTCCGGGGCGGAGAGTCCGAGCAGGTTGGCGCGGTCCACGAGGGCGAACTCGGCCGGGAACTCCTTGTTGGAGCGCGGGTCGTAGTTGCGGAAGCCGTCCACCTTCGGCTCGAGGTAGCCGAAGGACTCCACGTCGGTCTGCTCCTGCGAGGAGTCGCCGCGGCCCGGGGTGAAGGGCACCTGGACGGGCACGCCGCCGTCGGCGGCGGCCTTCTCGATCGCCCAGTTGCCGGCCAGGACCAGGGTGTCCGCGAAGGACACGCCCTGCTCGGCGGCGATCTTCTCCAGGGCCTCGATGACCGGGCCGGTGACGGCCGGCTCGTTGACCTCCCAGGAGCGCTGCGGCTCGAGGCGGATGCGGCCGCCGTTGGCGCCGCCGCGGAAGTCGGAGCCGCGGTAGGTGGAGGCGGCGGCCCAGACGGTCTTCACCACGGCCGGGACGGAGAGGCCAGCAGCGGCCACGGCGTCCTTGACCGCCTTGACCTCCGCGTCGCCGGGCACGGAGGCCGGGGCCGGGATCGGATCCATCCAGACGAGCTCCTCGGTGGGCACCTCGGGGCCGTAGTGGCGGGAGATCGGGCCCATGTCACGGTGGGTCAGCTTGAACCAGGCGCGGGAGTAGGCGTCGTGGAAGGCCTCGAAGTCGTCCTTGAAGCGACGGGCGATCTTGTCGTACTCGGGGTCGAAGCGCAGGGCGAGGTCCGAGGTCAGCATGCGCGGCTCGCGGCGGCCGCTGCCGTCCGCCTCGGGCACCATGTCCGAGCCGCCGCCGTTGACCGGGCGCCACTGGTTGGCACCGGCCGGGGACTGGAACAGCTCCCACTCGTAGGCGTAGAGGATGTGGAAGAACTCGTTGTCCCAGCGGGTCGGGTGGTAGGTCCAGGTGACCTCGAGGCCGGAGCCGATGGTGTCGATGCCCTTGCCGGACTTGTAGGAGGACTTCCAGCCCAGGCCCATCTGCTCCATCGGGGCGCCCTCGGGCTCCGGGCCGACGTGCTCCGGGACGGTGCCGGCGCCGTGGGTCTTGCCGAAGGTGTGGCCGCCGCCGATGAGGGCGACGGTCTCCTCGTCGTTCATGCCCATGCGCTTGAAGGTCTCGCGGATGTCGCGGGCGGACTTGACCGGGTCCGGCTCGCCCTCCGGGCCCTCCGGGTTCACGTAGATCAGGCCCATCTCCACGGCGGCGAGGGGGTTGTCCAGCTCGCGGTCGCCCCTGTAGCGCTCGGCGCCGCCGTTGGTCCACTCGGTCTCCGGGCCCCAGTACACGTCGTCCTCGGGCTCGTAGGCGTCGATGCGGCCGCCGGAGAAGCCGTAGGTCGGCATGCCCATGATCTCGTGGGCGACGTTGCCGGTGAGGATCATCAGGTCCGCCCAGGAGAGGTTCTGGCCGTACTTCTTCTTGACCGGCCACAGCAGGCGGCGGGCCTTGTCCAGGGAGACGTTGTCCGGCCAGGAGTTCAGGGGGGCGAACCGCTGCTGGCCGGTGCCGCCGCCGCCGCGGCCGTCCTGGGAGCGGTAGGTGCCGGCGGCGTGCCAGGCCATGCGGATCATGAACGGGCCGTAGTTGCCGAAGTCGGCAGGCCACCAGTCCTTGGAGGTGGTGAGCACCTCGGCGATGTCCTTCTTCACCTCGGCCAGGTCGAGGGTCTCGAAGGCGGCCGGGTAGTCGAAGTCCGGGTCATGCGGGTTGATGACCGGCTGCTCCTTGGCGAGGATCTTCAGGTTCAGACGGTTCTTCCACCACTGCTGGTTCGCGTCGCCGGAGGCGGGATGCGGCAGGGAGGCGCCGTGGGCGACCGGGCAGCCGCCCTGGGTCGCGTCCTCGCTCACCTGGCCGAGGGTGGTGGTCTCGTCATGCTGGGAGGCCATGATCGTCCTTTCGTCAGAGGGTGGAGTGGGGGAGGGTGGTGTCCTCGGCCGCACAGGCGGGGCAGCGGCCCCAGTAGTAGACCTCGGCCTCGTCGATCGCGAAGCCGTGGTCCTCGGGCGCGCTCAGGCACGGCGCGGATCCGGTGTGGCAGGGGACGTCCACGAGGGCGCCGCAGCCGCGGCACACCAGGTGGTGGTGGTTGTCATGAGCGTCGAGCTCATAGCGTGCGGTGGAGCCCGCCGGCTGCAGGGACCGCACGAGCCGCGCCTCGGTCAGGGTGTGCAGGGAGTCGTACACGGCCTGGTGGGAGACGGTGGGCTGGCCCTCGCGGACGGCGGTGAGCACGTCGGCGGCATCCGCGTGCGGGTGCTCGCGCAGTGCGGCGAGCACACCGAGGCGGGGGCGCGTGACGCGCAGGCCGGCCGCGCGCAGCAGGGCTGCGTCGTCCGAGGCCTCCTTCAGTGCTGTGCTCATGGTCACCACCCAACCGCCTTTTCTTGAGTCAGTCAAGAAAACGTCGGGTCCGTGTCCGGTGGCCGGACGGTGACGCCGGGGCGTCCGCCCGGTGCCCCGCCCCCGTTTCCCGACGTCGGCGCCTCGCCGCGGCCGTCCGCCGCGCGCGGGCCGTTCCCTCTGGTCAGCCCAGGGCCCTACAGTCGCAGTCTCGGGCCGTGCACCTGCGGCCCCCGACGTCGTCTCCAGGAGGCTCGCCATGCCCGTGCACCGGGTCCGTTTCGCATCCGTCCGCTCACAGCGTGATCCGTCCGCGCCCGCCCCGTCCGTCGACGCCCGCGAGGCCGCTGAGGAGCGGCTGCTGGAGGCGCTCGCCGAGGCCGCCGGTGCGGACGAGCCTGTGACCGCGTTGGCCGCCATCCTCGAGGACGCGGACCCGGCGGAGCTGCCGCTGACCGGAGCCGGGCGCACCCGAGCCCAGTGGGAGATCCTCGCGACCCTCGGTGCCCGCAGCCTGGCGGCGGCCCGGGTGCTGGAGCCGCACCTGGACGCCCTCTCGATCCTGGCGCAGGCCGACGTCCCGGCCCCGTCGGGCCTGCTGGGCGTGTATGCGTCCGAGTCCGGCGGCGTGACCCTCACCGCCACCCGGCTCACCAAGCACGACGACGGCTCGGACACCTGGCGCCTGGACGGCACGAAGCCGTGGTGCTCGCTGGCGGCGGACTGCACCTCCGCCGTGGTGACCGCCCGGCGGGAGGACGACGGACGTCCGCAGGCGTTCCTGGTGGACCTGCGCCACCCCGGTGTGGACGTGGGGGAGCCGGCCTGGCCGGCCCTGGGCCTGCGGGCCGTGACCACCGGTCCAGTGGCCTTCGATGCCGTCCCGGCCGTGGAGGTCGGGGGTCCCGAGTGGTATCTGCAGCGCTCCGGCTTCGCCTGGGGCGGCATCGGGGTGGCGGCCTGCTGGTTCGGCGGCGCCGTGCATGCGGCACGCACCCTGCGTGCCCAGCTGCACCGCCGGCAGGCGCGAGCGGACGAGGGCCGCGGCACGGGACCGGACCAGATCGGGCAGGCCGCGTACGGCCGGGTGGACCGGCTGCTGCGCGCTGCCGCCGTGGTGCTGGGCGCCGCCGCGGACGCCGTGGATGCCGGGGAGCTGGACCACGCCTGCGGCATGGTGGAGGCGGACCGCGTCCGCGGGACCGTGGCGCAGGTCTGCACCGAGGTCCTGCAGACGGTGGGCGAGGCCACCGGTCCGGGGCCGCTGACCCAGGACGCCGGGCACGCCCAGATGGTGGCGGACCTTCAGGTCTACCTGCGCCAGCACCACGGAGACCGGGACGACGCCCGCCTCGGCGCCGCCCTGCTCGAGGACGAGCACACCGGAGCCGAGGCCTGGTGGTGAGCTTCTCGCATCTGGACGACGGCACCGCCGAGTCCGCGTGGGAGGAGGCCGGGATCGCCGACCTGCCACTGCTGCGTCTGCCCCCGCTCGACCGCACCTGGCTCGTGGTGGTGGCGGTCGCCCATCCGGACGACGAGACCCTCGGCGCCACGGGATTGATCCGCACTTCCCTGCGCGCCGGTGCACGGGTGGAGCTGGTGGTGGCCACCGCCGGCGAGGCCTCCCATCCGGACTCGCCCACGCACACCCCGGAGCGGCTGCGCGCCCTGCGCGGTCCGGAGCTCGAGCACGCCGCCGACGCCTTGGGCGGGGACGCTCGGGACCGGCTCCGCGTCCGTCGCCTGGACCTGCCGGACTCGCAGGTGGCAGCCCATGAGGCAGAGCTCCGAGGCGCCGTGGCGGAGCTGGTCGCGGCGCATCGGCCCGGCCCGGTCCTGCTCGTGGCCCATGACCGCACGGACGGCCACGCGGACCACGACGCCGTCGGCCGGGCCGTCGGGGCGCTCGCCGCGCAGGAGCATCTGCCGCTGTGCGAGTTCCCGCTGTGGTTCTGGCACTGGGGAGCGCCGGAGGCCCTGCCCTCCCGCCGCTACCGCCGGCTGCCCCTGAGCGACCAGGACCGGCGGGCCCGCCGGGACGCCCTGGCCGCGCACGCCTCCCAGGTGGCACCGCTCTCGGACGCCCCCGGCGACGAGGCGATCCTGTCCCCGCAGATGCTCACGCACTTCGACCGCGCATTCGACTGCGCCCGCTATTCCGGCCCGGACGAGCACGACGCCTACCGCGCCGAGGCCGTGTTCGACCGCCTCTACGCCGGCGCCGAGGACCCGTGGCGCTACCTCTCCAGCCCCTATGAGCGGCGCAAGCGGGCGCTCACCCTTGCCCTGCTGACGCGCCCCCGGTATGGGCGGGTCATGGAAGCCGGCGCCTCGATCGGTGTGCTCACCGCCGAGCTCGCCGACCGGGCGGACGAGGTCGTGGGGCTGGAAGCCTCCCCACTGGCCGTCGAGCGGGCGCAGGCCCGGCTCGACGGACTGCCGCACGCGGAGGTCCGGCGGGCGGTGCTGCCGGAGCAGTGGCCGCAGGAGCCCGCACCGCTCGACCTCGCCGTGGTCTCCGAGATCGGCTACTTCCTGCAGCCGGAGGAGCTCGACGAGCTCGTCGACTGCATCGACCGGGACATGGCACTGGATGGCGAGGTGCTGGCCTGCCACTGGCGTCAGCCCGTGCAGGGCTGGCCCCTGAACGGCGACGACGTCCACGCCCGTCTCGCTGCGGACCCCCGCTGGCGGATGGTCGCCGAGCACCTCGAGGCGGACGTCCGCCTGGCCCTGCTGGCCCGCGCCCACACGGCTGACCATGCCGTCGTGGTGGTCCCCGCGAGGGACGAGGAGGCGGACCTGCCGGACTGCCTGCAGGACCTCACCGCCACGGTGGACCGCTGGGAGGAGCAGCACGCGCAGGGGTCCGCGGCCGTCGTCGTGGTGGCGGACCGGTGTACGGATCGGACGGTGGAGATCGCCCGCGCGAAGGCGCAGGAGGACCCCCGGTTCCATGTTCTCGAGCTGGGCGCGGACACCCCGGGGCGGCCGAGCGTGGGCCGTGCCCGTGACGTGGGTGCCCGGCACGGCCGCAGCCTGTTCCCGGACGTGCCGGGCGAGCGGCTGTGGGTCGCATCCACGGACGCGGACACCCGCGTGCCCCCCGGCTGGCTCACGGGGCTGGCCGTGCTCGGCACCGGCGTGGACGTGGAGGATCCGCGCGGGGCCCTCGTGCTGGGCACCGTGGACCTCGCCGGCGCCGACCCCGCGCTGCGGCAGGCCTGGGCCGCCGAGTACGAGCACCGCGAGGGACACGGCCACGTGCACGGGGCCAACATGGGCTTGACCTGGGCGCAGTACGAGGCGCTCGGCGGTGTATCGCACTGCGCTGAGCACGAGGACGTCCGCCTGGCCGAGGCCGCGCGGGCGCACGGCGTGCCGGTGGTGGCGACGGACCGGGTACGGGTGGCGACGTCCGCGCGCCTGGACGGGCGCTCGCCCGGCGGGTTCGCCGGCTACCTCGCCGGCCTGCCAGTGGACTGAGCCCCGTCCTACCTTCCCGACGACGGCCCCGCGCCGCCGCCGTCCGCCGCACCCGGGCCGTCGGGCGTCAGGCGCGTGCGGCCTCCAGCTGGGCGGCAAGGGTGAGCAGCTGGGTCTCGGCTCCGGGGCGGCCGATCATCTGCACGGACCAGCTCAGGCCCTCCTCGCTCCGCAGCACGGGCACGGAGGCCGCCGGCAGTCCGAGCACGTTGACCATGGACGTGTACGGGGTGAACCTGCACTGCTCCGCGTAGTTCTCCTCCGGCTCCAGGGCGGTGAAGTGGCCGATCTCCGGGGGTGCGAAGGCGAGTACAGGGGTGAGGACCACGTCGTACGCGGCGAACTGGCCGCGCACGTGCCGCGCCCAGGCCGTCAGCCGGTCCACGGCGGCTTCGGTCTCCTCCTGCGGCCGTGCGCTCGCGGTGGCCAGGAAGTCGGCGGCCAGCGGGCCGAGGTGGGCCGCGGCGCCCTCCGGGAGCTCGGCCTTGAGCAGGTTGGAGGTCCACACGGCACGGAAGTCCTGGTGGTAGTCCTCGCCGTACTCCGGGGTGAACTCCTCCACGCTGTGGCCGAGCCCGGCCAGGGCGGTTGCGGCGCGGGTCATGGCGGTCAGAGCGGAATTGGCCAGGCGGATCTCCAGGGAGGGCCCGAACGGGGAGGCCGTCGTCAGCCCGAGGCGCAGGGGCCGCGGGCGCTCGCCGGCGGCAAGGGACGCGGCGTCCGCCTGCACGTCCGGCAGGGTGCGGCCGGCCAGGCCCTCGGCCGAGGTCATCACGTCGAAGAGCAGGGCGGCGTCCTCGGCGGTGTGCGCCAGCGGGCCGGCGCAGGTCAGGTTGGTGACCGTGTCCTCGGCCCGGTCCGAGGGGACGGTGCCGCGGCCGGGCTTGAGCCCGACGAGGCCGCAGGCGGCGGCCGGGATCCGGATGGAGCCGCCGCCGTCGCTGCCCGGGGCGAACGGCAGGATCCCGGCGGCCACCGCCGCGGCGGCGCCGCCGGACGAGCCGCCTGCGGAGCGCGTGAGGTCGAAGGGATTGCGGGCCGCCCCGCCGAGAGGGTTCTCCGAGTGGGAGTCCAGGCCGAACTCGGGGACGGTGGTCTTGCCCAGGGTCACGGAGCCGGCCGCGCGCAGCCGGGCCACCAGCGGGTCGTCCTGGGTGGGCACCGGCGCGGCGGCGGTGAGTGCGGAGCCGTGGCGGGTGGGCAGTCCGGCCACGTCCAGCAGGTCCTTGTAGGCCAGCGGCATGCCGATCAGCTGCCGGCGGTCGTCCTCGTCGCTGCGGAGGGCCGCGTCCGCGGCGGCGGCCTGCTCCCGGGCGCCCTCGGCGTCCAGGAGGGTGAAGGCGCCGAGGTCCGCGTTGCGCTCCGCGGCGGTCAGGGCGGCCTCGACGGTCTCGGCGGCGGTGAGGGCTCCGGAGGCGAGGTCGTCGCGCAGCTGCACGGCAGAGCGGTCCATCAGGCGGGCGAGGCGATCGGGTGTGGTTGCCATGGGACCCAGCGTAGAAGGTTCCGCCGTCAGTCCGCGGCGAGCAGCCCGGCGGAGAAAGCCGCTGAGGACCTCTGTGGGGGAGGGGACGGGGCGCTGCGTGGCCGCCTGACGGCCGGTCTCCGAGACGCCCGCCGCCTGTGGCCACCGTGGCGGCGGGCCCGGCTACCCTGGCCCCATGAGCATGTTCGAGACCGTCACCGTTGACCAGATCCCCGCCGATGCCGCGATCCTGGACGTCCGTGAGGACGACGAGTTCGCCCTCGGCCGCGCCGCCGGCGCCCAGCACATCCCGCTCGGCCAGCTGCCCGAGCGCATCGACGACCTGGACCCGGACACGGACTACTACGTCATCTGCCGCACCGGCGGCCGCTCCGCCCGCGCCGCCGAGTTCCTGGTGGGCCGCGGCTACTCGGCCCTCAACGTGGCCGGTGGTTCCGACGCCTGGCTGGAGGCCGGCAAGCCGATGGAGGCCGACGGCGACGCCGAGCCGACCGTCAAGTGATCGCGCCTCTGCCGCCCGTCTCGTCTGAGGCGGGTCGGGCGCGCGCCCGCTTCACCTTCCTCGGACCCGAGGGCACCTTCACCGAGGCGGCGCTGCGGCAGATCCCCGAGGTCGCCGAGTCGGACGTGACCCCGTCGTCGTCTGTGATCTCCGCGCTGGCCGCCGTGCGCGCCGGCGACGCCGACTACGCGATGGTGCCGATCGAGAACTCCGTGGAGGGCGGCGTCTCCGCCACCCTGGACGACGTGGCCTCCGGAGACGACCTGCAGATCCTCGCCGAGGTCCTCGTGCCCATCAGCTTCGTGCTGGTCGGCCGGGAGGGCATCGGCCTGGACGAGGTCCGCCGCATCACCACCCACACCCACGCCTGGGCGCAGGTCCGCGGCTGGGCGGACGCGCACCTGCCGTCCGCCGAGTTCACGCCGGCCTCCTCCACGGCGGCCGGAGCCCGCCTGTTGCTGCCGCAGGCCCACGACGACGGCACGGCCGCCCCCGCCTTCGACGCGGCGGTCTGTGCTCCGCTGGTGGCGGAGCAGACCGGGCTGCCCGTGTTGGCCGAGCGCATCGAGGACACCGCCGGCGCGGTGACCCGGTTCGTGCTGGTGGGCCGCCCGGGCCCGCTGCCGGAGCCGACCGGCTCGGACAAGACCACGCTGACCGTGCCGCTGCCGGACGACCACCCGGGTGCACTGCTGGAGATCCTGGAGCAGTTCTCCACGCGCGGGATCAACCTCTCCCGCATCGAGTCCCGGCCGACCGGCTCGGGGCTGGGGCAGTACTTCTTCTCGATCGACCTGGAGGGGCACCTGGCCGAGGAGCGGGTGCAGGCGGCCCTGGCCGCGCTGCACAGGATCTTCCCGGGTGTCCGGTTCCTGGGCTCCTACCCGCGCGCGGTCGAGCGCGTGGTGCAGGTGCCGACCCACATGAGCGATGCGGCCTACCGCTCCGGTCGGGAGTGGGTGGCAGGGCTGCTGCAGCGCTGAGCGTCAGCGGCGCAGGGCGTCGGCCACGGGCAGCCGGGTGGCCTTCCACGCCGGCAGCGCCGACCCCAGTGCCGCGGTGAGTGCGGCAGCGGACAGACCGAGCCCGAAGGCCTCCCAGGGCACCGCCGGAAGCCGGTGGGCGCCGCCGTCGGGCAGCTAGAGCGGCGCGGCCAGGTGCATGAGGCCGACCACCAGGCCCACGGCCACCACGGTCACGATCACCGCGAGCAGCAGGGACGACCCCATCACCTGGACGAACAGGTGGCGTCGCTGGGCCCCGAGTGCCCGTCGGACCACCAGTTCGCGGGAGCGCTCGGCGATCGAGGCCAGGCCGATGTTCAGCAGGCCCAGGGCGGAGACCAGCAGTGCCGCCGCCGCCACGGCGGAGAACACCGCCTGCATGAAGGACAGCGAGTCCCGCAGTTCACCGACGCGATCCACGCGCACAGGCTGTTCCGCACCGGGATCCACGCCCGCCGCGGCGGCCGCCGTCACGGCGGCTGCAGCATCGGTGGCTTTCTCCGGCGGCACCACGAAGCGCAGCAGGGTCTGGGTGGACGCCGGATCGGGCGGCTGCTGGAATTCCCAGAGTGCCAGCGGCGCCCACATCCGCGGGGAGGCGTGGCCGTCGTCGGGAAGCGGTGCCCTGTGCGGCCCTGGGGAGGGTCAGCGCGGCAGCATCACGGTGAGGGAGTCCGCCACCAGGCGGGCGTCGATGCCGACGACTTCTCCGGTGGAGTCGCCGTCCAGCTGGGAGACGATCGGCTTGTCGAAGCGGACCTGCACGCGGGTGCCCTGCAGGGTCTCCATCACGGGGATCTTCACACGGTGGCCCACCAGAGTGTTCGCGGCGATGCGCGCCCAGTCCAGCACGTGCCGCGGGGAGAGGACCATGACGTCCAGCAGGCCGTCGTCCGGCTTCGCGTCCGGCAGCAGCTCCAGACCTCCCTGCAAGGTGCCGCAGTTGGCCACCAGCACGGAGCGGACCTTGTAGCGGCGCGGGGAGCCTCCGTCCATGGTGATGGTGGCGTCCTGGCGGTCGCCCGGCAGGTGGCGCAGGCCCGCCTCGCCGTAGGCGATCCAGCCGGCCCTGGCCTTCAGGTCGTCACGGGTGTCCCCCATGACCTCGGCGTCCAGGCCCACGCCGCCGATCACCACGGCGGTGTGGCGGTGGCGCTCGCCGTCCTCGCCCTCGAGGCGCACGTCCAGGGTGTCGATCGTCTTGGTGGTGCCGTTCAGAGCGGCGGCGATGCATGCCCCGAAGTCCGTGATGGGCAGGTCCAGGTTGCGGGCCAGCAGGTTGCCGGTGCCCATCGGGACGATGCCCAGGCGGACGTCCGTGCCCACGAGCTGCTCGGCCACGGTGCGGACCGTGCCGTCGCCGCCGGCGGCGATGACCACCCTCACGCCGGCCGCCTTCGCATCCGCGGCCATCTGGGTGCCCGGGTCCTCCTCAGTGGTCTCCAGGACCAGCACCTCACCCATGCCCATGTCCCGGGCGGCGGCCAGCACCTGCTTGCGGACCTCGTCCGCGCGGTTCTTCACCGGGTTGATCACGAGGGCGACCTCGTGCCGTCCGGCGGCGTCCCCGGACTGCTCGTCCACCTGGGTCTTCAGCTGGTCCACCCGGTCCACCAGCAACTGGCGCTCAGAGCGCAGCCGCTCGACCTGCTTGCTCAGCCGCCGGACGCGCACGTGGTTCCACACGAGCACCACGCAGACCGCCGCCACGGCGATCAGCGCGATGACGGCGAGGACCATCTCCAGGGGGGTCTCACTGTTCATACCCCGATTCTAGGAAGCAGTGCTGTGGGCAGGGTGTCCTGCCCGGCCACCGCTAGTCTGGAGGGGTGATCGACGTCAAGCACCTCATCGAGAACCCGGACCAGTACCGCGCCTCCCAGGAAGCCCGCGGGGCGGACGCTGCAGCCGTGGACCGCATGATCGAGGCGGACAGCTCCCGCCGCGCCTCCATCGCGAGGTACGAGGAGCTGCGTGCCGAGCAGAAGTCCTTCGGCAAGAAGGTCGCGCAGGCGCAGGGCGATCAGAAGCAGGCCCTGCTGGCCGAGGTGAAGGAGCTGGCCGCCCAGGTGAAGGCCGCCGAGGCCGCCGCCGGCGAGGCCGAGGCCGCTCTGGCCGAGGAACAGCGTTCCTTCCCGAACCTGATCGTGGAGGGCATCCCGTCCGGCGGCGAGGACGACTTCGCCGTGCTCAAGGAGGTCGGCACCCCGCGCGACTTCGCCGCGGAGGGCTTCGAGCCCCGCGACCACCTGGAGATCGGCGAGCTGATCGGCGGCATCGACATGGAGCGTGGCGCCAAGGTCTCCGGCGCCCGGTTCTCCTTCCTCAAGGGCGTGGTGGCGCGGCTGGAGCTGGCCCTGATGCAGATGGGCCTGGACCTGGCGGTCGAGCACGGCTTCACCATGGTCATCCCGCCGACCCTCGTGCGTCCGGAGACCATGCAGGGCACCGGCTTCGACGTCCAGCACGACGATGAGATCTACCGTCTCGAGCGCGACGACCTGTACCTGGTCGGCACCTCCGAGGTGGCCCTGGCCGGCTACCACGCGGACGAGATCCTCGACCTCTCCGACGGCCCGATCCGCTACGCCGGCTGGTCCACCTGCTACCGCCGCGAGGCCGGCTCCGCGGGCAAGGACACCCGCGGCATCATCCGCGTCCACCAGTTCAACAAACTGGAGATGTTCGTCTACACCACCGTGGAGGAGGCCGAGGCCGAGCATCAGCGGCTCCTCGAGTGGGAGGAGCAGATGCTCGCGAAGATCGAGGTCCCCTACCGCGTGATCGACACCGCCGCCGGCGACCTCGGCCTCTCCGCCGCCCGCAAGTTCGACTGCGAGGCCTGGGTCCCCACCCAGGGCACCTACCGCGAGCTGACCTCCACCTCCAACTGCACCACCTTCCAGGCCCGCCGCCTGAACACCCGCGAGCGTGTGGTGAAGGATGACGGTTCCAAGGGCGGCACCCGCATGGTCGCCACCCTCAACGGCACCCTGGCCACCACCCGCTGGATCGTGGCGATCCTGGAGAACCACCAGAACCAGGACGGCTCCGTGACCGTCCCGGAGGCCCTGCGTCCGTACCTGGGCGGGATGGAGCGGTTCGAGCTCGTCTGAGCCCGCGTCGAGCCGGCGTGTCCCGCAGAGTTCACCGGTGCGCCACCGGCGCTTCCGCCGCGAGCGGCGTGCTGTCCGCCGGACCTGATTGGATGGGGGACATGATCACGAAGATGGTGTGCCTGGATGTGGACGGAACGCTCGTGGACCATGACGGGCGGATGCATGACCGCGTGCGGGAGTCCGCGAAGGCCGTGGTGGCCGCTGGCCACCACGTGGTGATCGCGACCGGCCGCTCCCGCGGCGCCACCCTCCCGGTGGCCGAGACGCTCGGCATCGACCGTGGCTACGTGGTGTGCTCCAACGGCGGCGTCACCCTGCGCCTGGATCCGGAGCTGGAGGAGGGCTACGAGGTCACGGACCTGCGCACATTCGATCCGCGCTCTGTGCTGCGGAGGCTGCGGGAGCGCCTGCCCGCGTCCAAGTACGCGATCGAGCTGCCGGACGGCTCGTTCCTCGGCACCGAGCGGTTCCAGGACATGTCCTTCGGTGTGCGCTCCGAGGGGGTCCCCTTCGACCGGCTGCTGGATCAGACGGCCGTGCGCCTGGTGGTGTTCTCCACGGACTCCTCCGCAGAGGAGTTCGGCCGGGCAGTGGAGGGCATCGGCCTGTCCGGGGTGGCCTACTCGGTGGGCTGGACCGCCTGGCTGGACATCGCCGCCGCCGGCGTCACCAAGGCCTCCGGGCTGGAAGCGCTGCGCACCGTGCTGGGCGTGTCCCAGGAGGACACCGTGGCGGTGGGCGACGGCCGCAATGACGTGGAGATGCTCCGCTGGGCCGGCCGCGGCGTGGCCATGGGTCAGGCACCCGAGGAGGTCGTGGCCGCCGCGGACGAGGTCACCGGCCACGTGGACGACGACGGCCTGGCCGACGTCCTCGACTCCCTCCTCTGAACCCCACCCGGACGTTTTCGTTCGGGAAACAGTCGAGTCCCCGGGCACTTTCGTGCGGGAAACAGTCGAGTCCCCGGGCACTTTCGTTCGGGAGACCGTCGGGCTACCGCGCGGAAGACGTTCGCTCGGAACACGTCCGACCGGGACCCGGGCCGGTCGAGAGCGCCCCTCGGGGGTCAGACGGCCGCCGGCTCCCACATCCGCCCCGGCACCTCAGCCCGCCTCCGGCAGGGCGACCTCGTCCGCGAGCGCGAGCAGGCGGGCGGCGGCCGGCCGGCAGGCGTGCTCCTCTGTCCAGAAGGAGCGCTGCACGGCCTGGGAGACGGCCTGGGTGGTGATGCCCAGCTCGGCGGCCACGAGCTTCTGCTGACCGCGCACACCGGGGACCATCAGGTCCAGCACGCGCCACTCGGCGTCCGTGCGGGTCCACACCAGCTGACCGATCAGCCGCAGCACGGCCTCGGCCTCGGCCGCGGCCTCCGCGTTCCGGGCTGACACGGCCACCGGGATGCGCTGGCCGTGGGCGGCGGCCTCCACCGCCTGGCGGGCGGCCACCAGGCCCGGGCCGGTGACGTCCTCGAGGTCCTGTGAGTCCGGAAGACCCGGGGTGCCGTCTGCGGCCAGCAGCGGTCCGACCCCCACGCCGACGTTCCAGCGCCGCTCCCGCACCGCCCGCAGCGCCACGTCCACGGCAGTGTGCGGGTCCGCGACCACGCCGATCAGCTCGTCCCCCACGGAGCGCTGGAACGGCAGCAGGGTGTCCACGTGGCGGAGCCGGCGGATCAGCTCGTCCACCATGTCTCCGACCTCGCGGGAGTCACGCTGGTTCACGGTCAGGACGTACATGCCCTCCATCCTGCCAGCCGGCTCGACTCCCGCCGGGGAACCCGGCCGTCTGCCCCACGCAGACGACCGCCCGGCCCCACAGTGGACGGTGTGGGGCCGGGCGGTCGTTGCCGGGGGTGCTGTCAGGCGCCGCGCCGGCCGGCCAGGATGATGCCTCCGCCGGCCAGGGCGATCACGCCGAGCCCGCCGATGGCCCACGGCAGGATCCCACCGATGCCGCCGGAGTCCTGGGACTCGGCCGCCTGCACGTCCGCCTCGGTGTCCTTGTCCTTCTGCTCATCGGTTCCCGACGACGGCTCCTCGCCGTCCTCGGATCCTCCCGCCTCGGACGGGGACGGCTCGGATTCGTCGGTCTCCTCCGCCTCGTCCGAGGACTCAGCGCTCTCCTCTGCCTCGTCCGAGAGGTCCGAGGACTCGGCGTCGTCCTCACGGTCGGTGTTTTCCGACTCGTCCGCGTCCTCGCGGTTGGTGTCGTCCTCCCGCTCGGCGTCCTGTTCCCGCTCGGCGTCCTCCTCACGGTCGGTCTCGTCCTCGCGGTCGGCGCCTTCCTCGCGCCCGGTGTCGCTGTCCTCGCCGAACGCCTCGGTGTACTCGGCGCTGGTGGTGATGAACTCGCCGGCCTCCTCCTCGGCCTCACCGCGCACGTCCACGGCCAGCTCGAAGGACTGGGGGACGTCTGCGGCAGAGGGGTCGTACTCCCGCTGGACCTTGATGTACTGGCCCCCGGGGACGGAGTAGGCCTCGGCCCCGCCGCTGGAGATCCGTCGGTTCGGGTGGATGTGCTCCTCCAGCACGCCGTTGGCGTACGAGCCCTCTCCGGGGCCGATGATCGACAGGTCGCCGGTGCCGTTCACTCCGCTTCCCCCAGCGTCGGGGTCGGACGTGAAGGACATGTGCTCACGCAGCGGGTTGTAGGCGAGGGCCCAGATCATGAGGTTGTCCTCTGCGTCCGAGGTGATGTCCACTCGGGCGGCCAGGGTCTGGTTGGTCGCGGCGTCGATCTTGAAGTACTTCGCCTCGCCGGGGACCAGCGTGTCGGTGATGGTCTGTCCGGACTCGATCGGTGTGGCGTCGTTGAAGGAGCCGCCGCCGGCGACCTGCTCTGCCTTGGCGGTCTTGACGTCCTTGAACTTCGGGCTCGGTGCCGGGGAGCCGGAGGCCTTCTCCTGCTTGGCGTAGGCCACCATCAGCTCCAGGGGGATCTCCTCGTCCGAGGCGGTGTCGGCGGCGTGCATGACCTCGACGACCACCTCGTCGTCCTTGGTCAGGCAGTTGTCCCGGGTCTCCTCGCTCAGCTCCTTGCTGAAGGCGTCATGCTCGAACCAGTGCACGGTCGCGTGCAGGCCCTTGCCGCGCGACGGGACAACCTCGTCCCTCAGCGCGGTGCAGGTCTCGTAGGGGCGCTCGGACAGGTCCACGGGCCGGATCAAGATGTCGCTGCCGCCCAGCATCTCGTTGGTCTCGCGGTCCTTGACCACCGTGGCTGTGACCACCGGGGTGTAGCCCTCGTGGTAGGGGATCCGGTAGTAGCGGCGGCCGGCAGAGTCGTCGCCGTCGTCGCTTTCGCCCTTCTGTGTGGCGATGGTGTCCGTGAACTGTCCGGCGCTCATGCGGGGCGCGTCCTCGGCGCTTCTGCCGCCTTCCACGGGGGTGCCGGCGGTCTGGTAGCCCTGCAGGGCGCGGGTGGTCTGGGTGGTCAGGGTCTCGGTGAGCTGCTCGGCGTCGTCGGCGGAGGAGTAGGTGCCGCCGGTGGCCTCGGCGATGCACTCGAGGGTCTCCTGGGCCTTGGTGTTGCCCTGCAGGCGGAAGCCGATGGTGTGCACGGTCAGGTCGATGCCGTCCTCGGCTAGCTGCTGGGCGATCTCGCAGGCCGGGGGCTCGTCACAGGTGGGCTCGCCGTCGGAGACCAGGACGATGGACTTCTCGCCCTCGACGTCCTTCAGTTCGTCCGCGGCGTGCTGCAGGGACTGGCCGATCGGGGTGCCGCCCTGGGCGTCCAGGGCGTCGACCTTCTTCGTCAGCTTCTTCGCGTCGACCTTCTCGACCTTCTGCAGGGTCTCGATCTTCGTGCAGGTCTTCCGGTCCGCGTGGCCGAAGGCGACCATGCCGAGCTTGGCGTCCTCGGGGGTCTTCTCGATCAGGTCTTTGGTGGCGTCCTTGGCTGCGTCGATGCGGGCGGTGCCCTTCTCATCGGCGTCCTTCTCCAGCATGGACTCGGAGTAGTCCATGACCACGACGACCGGCTGCTGGGAGGTGCCCGGGGCCGGGGTCTGTTCCTTCTGCTGCTCGGCAAGTGCGGGGGCGGCGGTGAGCGAGGCGAGGCCGAGCAGGCCTGCGGTGGTCGCGGCGGCGAGGACCGGACGACGCCCGGTCCGGGTGCGGTGGGTCTGTGCGGCGGCGCTGGCCTGGTGCTGCATGATGTCGATCCTCCAGGTGTTCTGCGGCCGCCCCGTCGGCGACCACTCCCTTGCGTTTGCTGTTGCAAACATACCCCAGGTGATCGCAAATGCAAACACCAGGCGCGAAGGATTCTCGTCCACTGCGGCGACGATTCGGTGAACTTCCGCTCGACTGCAGATGAAACGCCAGGTCAGAGCCGCCTTCCCCGCTCGGCATCCTGACGCGCCGCACATCACGACGACGGCCGCCCGCCTCCGCCGGACCCCGCACCCTCCGGTGCGGTTCGGTTGAAGGCGAGCGGCCGTCGTCGGTCAAGCACCGGCGGGAGCACAGGTCCCGGCGGCGCTCAGAAGGCGCGGATCACTCCTGCTCAGTGGCCGGCTCGGCGGCCTCGGTGTCCACGTCGCGGCCCTGCGGCTCGTCCGACTCGGAGTGCTCGCCAGCGGCCTCGAAGCGCTTGATGGAGGCCTCGAGCTCGGCCTCGGCGGCCGCGCGGCCCTCCCAGCCCTCGGCCTTGACCCACTTGCCCGGCTCCAGGTCCTTGTAGCGGGTGAAGAAGTGCTCCAGCTCCTTCTTCAGCCACTCGTCGATGTCCTCGAGCTCCTGGATGTGGTCGAAGCGCTTGTCCGCCGGGACGCACAGGATCTTGGCGTCGCCGCCGCCGTCGTCGGTCATGTTGAACACGCCGACCGGGCGGGCCTCCACCACCACGCCGGGGAGCAGGTCGAAGCCCGGCAGGAACACCATCGCGTCCAGCGGATCGCCGTCCTCGCCCAGGGTGTTCTCGAAGAAGCCGTAGTGGGTCGGGTACTGCATCGGGGTGAACAGCACGCGGTCCAGGCGCAGGCGGCCGGTCTCGTGGTCGAACTCGTACTTGACGCGCGAGCCGGCGGGGATCTCGATCGTGACGTCGTGCTCCATGACGCTCCTCAGGTAGGAAATGGGGGTTGGTCTGGGACCACAGTACCGGCGCAGTGGCAGGCATCCGCCATGATGGGACGTATGGGTCAGGTCATCGCAGGGCGTTTCGAGCTGCTCGCCCCGATCGCTCGCGGAGGGCAGGGGACGGTGTGGCTGGCGGTCGACCGCCGCATCGGACGCCGCTGTGCCGCCAAGGTGCTGGACCAGGCCGACTCCGCCTCCCTGCTGCGCTTCGTCCGCGAGCAGGGTGTGCAGGTGGACCACGCGCACCTCGCCTCGCCCTACGGCTGGGCCGCCGAGGACCACGAGGTGGCCATCGCCATGCCGCTCGTGGCCGGCGGGTCGCTCGAGGGCGCCCTCTCCGACTGGGGTGCACTCGGGGAGTCGCTGACCGCCGCGCTGCTGCTGCAGCTGCTGGACGGGCTGGCCGAGCTGCACGGCTCCGGCTGGATCCACCGGGACGTCAAACCCGCGAACGTGCTGCTCGACGCCAGCGGCTCCGGCGCGCCCCATCTGCGGCTCGGGGACATGGGCCTGGCCATGCGCGACGACGACCCCCGCCTCACCAGCCTCGGGCACCTGCACGGCACGCCCGGCTACGTGCCCCCGGAGGCCTACACGGAGGCGGCCCCGGCCCCGGCGCAGGACTTCTTCGCCGCCGGCGTGACCGCATTGCGCATGCTCGACCCCGGCTGCCGACCGCGGGACGTCGGCGAGATCGCACGGGTGCTCGCCGGCGTGCAGGACGCCGGGCTGCGGCAGGTGCTGACCGGACTGGTCGCCGACGACCCCGACGCCAGGGTGCGCGCCGCCGCGCAGGCGCCTACCCGGCTGGCCGTGGTGGCGGCCGCGGGCCCCGGCGGTGGATACGTCACCGCCTCCGGCGAGCCGTTCGAGGTGTTCGACCAGCTCGAGGGGCTGGACGAGGAGTTCGGCAGTGCGGCAGCGGAGGACGGTGCGCCGGGGCCCGCACCGGCCGAGCCGGAGACCGAGACGCGGACCGTGGACCTGCCCCCTCAGCGGCCGACGAGCGTCCTGTCCGCCCCCGGGCGGGTGGAGGCGAGCGCCGCACCTGCGCCGCGGCCGATCGCCGCCGAGGCAGCCCCGCCCCAGGCAGCCCCGGCCCAGGGCGCGCATGCCCGTGCAGCGGCGGTCGGGGCCGGTGCCTCCGGCCCGGGTGCCGCTGGACGCGGCCGCTCGCCCCTGCTGGCCTGGAGCCTGGTGGGCGCCGGGGTGCTCGCCGTGGTCGTCGCCCTCGTGATGCTCCTCGGCGGCGGAGGAGGGGACGACCCCGGGGACCAGGCGCCCTCGCCGCCGTCCTCGACCGCTCCGGCGACCGACGCGCCGTCCTCCGCCGAACCGTCCTCCGGGGTCGCGAGCTCGGAGTCGACGGCAGACGTCGAGACCTCCGCCGAGCCGACCGACGGCTCGGGCGCGGAGTCCTCGGGAGGCGAGGAGCCGTCGTCGGGCAGCGACGAGTCCATGCCCCCGGCCACGGGACAGTCGAGCCCCGACGCGCCGGCGACCCCGCGTTCGACGGGGCGACCGAACTTGACCAGTTCGGTGCGCGAAGGGCAGGGATGCATCCCCGCCGAGCACGGCACCGAGGTGATCGGCCTGGACGAGCAGCACCTGATGTGCACCTGGACCGACGGCGCCTACAGCTGGACCGTGGTCCAGGACTGAGCCCCGGAGCCTGACCCAGGCGGTCAGGTCCGGGGCCCGGCCGTGGGGCCGGCTCCGTCAGGCGCGACGGCGGGCGGCGAGCAGCAGGCCGCCGACCAGCGCCACCACGCCCGCGCCGCCGAGGGCCCACGGGAGGAACCCGGCGCCGTCGCCGTTCGAGGAGCCCCCTGCCGCGGACTCGGGGGTGGCGTCCACGGAGGTGTCCGGGGCGTCCTCCTCGGCGTCGTCGGAGGGCTCGGAGCCGTCCTGGCCGTCGGACTCCGCACCGGCGTCCTCCGCCGGCGAGCCGTCGCGGGAGGTCTCCTCAGCGGAGCCCTCGGTGGAGCCGGCGGAAGAGCCCTCGCCGGCGCTCGACCCGTCCGTGTCCGCGGAGGACTCGTCCTCCGCGCCGAAGCGCTCGTCCCACTGGGCGGCGGTGAGGACCATGGCGCCCTGCGGATCGGTCTCCTGCGGCTCCCCGTCCACCACGGCGGTCAGCTCGAAGGGCAGCTCGCCTCCGGCCTGCTCCTGGAACTCACGGGCCACCACGATGTACTGCCGGCCCGGCACGGAGAGCGGGAAGTGCTCCCGTCCCGGATCCAGGGTGCTGCGCAGCTCCGGGTCGATCGGCCCGGCGAGCACGCTGGCCTGCATCGCCCCGCCGTCCTTGGGATACAGCCCGAGGTCCAGGCTGAAGTCCTCGTCGGCCGGCTCGACCTCTGTGGCGAAGGGCATCTCCTCGCGCAGCGGGTTGAAGACGCTGACCTGGGTGCCGCCGGCCCGCTGGGAGTCGCCCGGCAGATCCTCGCGGACCGTCAGGGTCTGGCCGGCCTGCACGTCGATCGCGTAGTAGCGGCGCTCACCGGGCAGCAGGGTGCCCTTCACGGTCTTGCCGGACTCGATGTCCTCGGCCCGGCCGAAGGACAGCCCGCCGGGGAGGTCCGCGGCCTCCGTGCGCTCGGGCAGGGTGAAGGACGGCGGCGGCAGTTCGGCCCCGCCGCCGGAGCTCTCCACCGTGGGCTCGTAGCCGACCGTCAGCTCGAGGGGCACGTCCTCCGGCCCGCCCTCTCCGTCTTCCATGCGGTAGACCGCCACCACCAGGTCCTCGCCGTCCACGAGGCACTCCTCGCGCAGCGCCTCGTCCTCGGACAGGGCCTTCATCTCCTCCCGGTCTGACCAGAGGGACGTCAGGTGCGGGTTGGCGGCGCCGGTGTTCTGGATGGTCCACTGCCGTCCGCCGTCCATGCCGTCCGGGAAGCAGTTGCCCTCGGCGTCCGGGCGTGCGGGCACTGGGCGGACGGCGAGCCCGTAGCCCTCGCCGGTGCGCAGGTGCTCCACCGGGGTCGCGAGGGTCGCCGAGACCACCGGGGTGTATCCCTCACGGAACGGGACGCGGTAGAAGCGGACGTCCTCGAAGGTCTCGGAGGCCATCTCCTCGCGCGTGGGGTGCTCGAGCCAGGCACGGGTCGGGAGGGAGTCCACGAACTGTCCCGGGGTCAGCGCGGCGGCGCTGCGGACGCCGTCTCCTCCCTGCACGGGGGTGCCCTCGGCGGTGTACGCCTCCAGCGCCCGGCGGGTCAGCTGGCTCGTCAGCTGGTCCGCGTCCTCGGCGTCCGAGTAGGTGCCGCCGGTGGCCTCCGCGATGCACTCGAGGGTCTCCTGGGCCTTGGCGTTGCCCTCGAGGCGGAAGCCGATGGTATGCACGGTGAGGTCGATGCCGTCGTCGGCCAGCTGCTGCGCCACCTCGCAGGCGGGCGGCTCGTCGCAGGTGGGTTCGCCGTCGGAGACCAGGATGATCGACTTCTCGTCCTCCACGCCCTTCAGCTCGTCCGCGGCCTGCTGGAGGGACTTGCCGATCGGGGTGCCGCCCTGGGCGTCCAGCGCGTCCACCTTCTCCATCAGGGCGTCCTTGTCCACCTCGGAGACCTCCTGCAGCGTCTCGATCTTCGTGCAGGTGTTCCGGTCCGCGTGGCCGAACGCCACCATCCCGAGCTGCGCGCCCTCCGGCGTCTTCTCCACCAGCTCGCGGGTCGCGGTCTTCGCGGCGTTGATGCGGGCGGTGCCCTTCTCATCGGCGTCCTTCTCGAGCATGGACTCGGAGTAGTCCATGACCACCACGACGGGCTGCTGGGTGGTGCGGGCGCCGTCGTCGTCCTTCTGCTCGGCGAGGGCCGAGGGCGGGGCGAGCACGGCGGCCGAGAGCAGCGCGCCCGTGGCGGCGGCGGTGATGCGGCGGTGGATGCGGTCCATGACGTCCTCCTCGTCTGGGGGGCCCGTTCGCCCCTGTGTTCGCAGTCGCAAACATACACGAGTGTTTTGCAGTTGCAAACCCCCTGCCGGCATCCGATGTGACCGACCCGATGTTTCGCACCTGCAAACACCTTTGCGATCATGGAGCGCATGACCACCACACAGGACTACGCAGAACAGCAGCGCGCCCTCTACGGCGCCCCTCTGGGCGAGCGCTTCGGCGTGGTCCTGAAAGAGTACGGCATCAGCCAGCGCACGCTCGCCGCCACGCTCGGCCTCTCCGCACCGATGCTCTCCCAGCTCGCCAACGCCCAGCGCATCAAGATCGGCAACCCCGCCGTCTACGCGCGCCTGGTCATGCTCGAGGAGCGCATCCAGGAGGAGGACAAGGCAGCCGTCCTCGCCGAGGTCCGCGAGTCCGACCCCGTCCTCACCACCCAGGTGCGGCACACCTCCTCCCAGAACGCCGACGACGGCACCGCACCCGGGCACGACCGCCTCGCCTCCGCCCTGGCCTCCCTCGGCCGTCCGGCCGAGCTCACCTCCGCCGCGGAGGCCGCCGGAGAAGGACCGCTCGCCTCCGTGCTGCGCCGGGCCGCCGAGCTGGCCGAGGGCCGCCGGTGAAGACCTCCCTGTTCGCCGCGGCGGCGGCCGCGCTGCTGGCCGCGTCGCCGATCGTCCAGCCCCATCCCGGGGGCATCGGCCCGCTCGAGGGTGACCCGGCCCCGGCGGCGGTGCGGCAGATCGCGGAGGATGCGGCCACCGCGCCGATCCCCACGGAGGACGAGGTCGCCTCCGTCCTGGCCGGGCCGCTCGCCGAGCATCCGGGCACCGCGCACGTGTCCGTCCGGGACGCGGTCACCGGGGAAGAGCTCTACGGGCAGAACCAGGACGCAGGGATCGCCCCGGCCTCCGCGCTGAAGCTGCTCACCGCCGCCACCGCGCTGCGCACCCTGGGCTCCGAACGGCAGTTCCGCACCCGCACCGTGCTGGTGGACCCGGCCCGTTCCGCGGTGCACACCCAGCCGCAGCCGGCGAGCACCTGGCAGCCCGCGGCCCCCGCCCAGCCCGCGCCGGTGGCGACCGCCCAGCCGGAGCCGGCCTCCACCGCGCAGCCGGAGCCGGCCTCCACCGCGCAGCCGGAGCCGGCCTCCACCGCGCAGCCGCAGCCGACCCCGAGCTCCACCTGGCAGCCCCAGCCCAGCTCGAGCTGGACCCCGGGTTCCTCGTCCTGGACCCCGAGCCCGTCGTCCACGTGGCAGCCGAGCCCGTCCCCCTCCGGGACGCCTTCGCCCACACCGACGCAGAGCCCCGCACCGACTCCGGAGCCGACCCCCTCGCCGAGCGACGCCCCGGCCCCGAGCCCCACGTCCGAGCCGAGCGAGAGCGGCGAGCCGAGCAAGAGCGGCGAGCCGAGCCAGAGCCCGAGTCCGTCCTCGGCGAGCCCCTCGGAGGGTGAGTCGGACGGCGAGGGCGTGCCGCCGTCGTCGTCCCCGAAGCCCTCCGGCCCGAAGCAGCTGGTGCTGGTCGGCGGCGGTGACGTCATGCTCGGCACCGGGGCCTCGGACGAGAAGCGTGTGGACGGCCACGCCGGCCTGGCGACCCTCGCCGAGCAGACCGTGAAGGGCCTCGAGGAGCAGGGCGTCACCGGGGAGGTCGAGCTGTCCCTGGACCTGCGCCTCTACGCCGGCGACGGCGTGAACCCCGGCTGGAGCGAGGGCCTGCTGGAGGAGGGGTACATCTCCCGGGTCCAGCCCCTGGCGACCTTCGGCGGCCGCCCGCAGGCCGGCACCGCCGAGGAACGTGTGGCCGACCCGGCCCAGTTCGCCGCGAAGCGCTTCCAGTCCGTGCTGAAGGAGAAGATCGCCGAGTCCGGTGCGGACCTGCAGCTGAAGGTCCGTGAGGACGTCCCGCAGACCACGGTCCCGCGCGAGATGGTCGAGGAGTCCGACTCCGTGGGCGAGGTGCGCTCCGCCCCGCTGCGCGAACAGGTGGACTACATGTTGGCGCACTCGGACAACCAGCTCGCCGAGGCCCTCGCCCGCAACGCCGCCTACGCGGTCGGCCGCGTCCCGGACCACCGCGGCGCCGCCGGCCTGATGACGGACGTGGCGGCGGACCTCGGCGTGGACACCGAGGGGATGGACCTGAAGGACGCCTGCGGTCTCACCGGGCAGAACCGCATCAGCGCGTCCGCGCTCACCGGCGTCCTCGCCGCGTCCGCGGAGATGCCGCTGCTCAGCGCGGCGCTGGAGGGCCTGCCGAGACCCGGCAGCGACTCCACGCTCTCCGAACGGCTGGTGGGCACCGCGGCGGAGGACGTGGCCGCCGCCAAGACCGGCACCCTGCTCGAGTCCGTGTCCCTCACCGGGCGTGTGGTGACCCCCCGGGGGCGGGTGCTCGTCTTCTCCGTGGTCCTCTCCGGCATCGACTCCCAGGTCGGCGAGGCCCGCGCCGCCACCGACCGGGCCGTGGTCGCGCTCTCCCAGCTCTGAGCGAAGCCCCCTGCACAGGGGACCCGAGGGCGTCCTGAGACCGGGGCCGTGTGGTGGACTGGGCGCATGACCGATTCCACCGCCGCCACCGCCCCGGCCGGCTCCGACGCCCCCGGCCCCTCCGCCGACGCCGTCCGCCGCGATCCCATCGACTGGGCCGTGGCCGCCCGCACCGCCGGGGCCCTCGTCCCACCGGGCCCCCGGCTCTCCGCGCGGCAGGCGAAGGCCGAGGCCGAAGGGCTGCGCCGCGCCGCGGACGACTCCGTGGAGCACGTCCACCGGCTCACCGGCCTCGAGGCCGCCCGCGACCTGCGGGACTCCCAGGTGCTGATCGTGGACCGCGCCACCTGGGCGACGGCGAACACCCGGTCCTTCAAGGCGCTGCTCGCCCCGACCTTCGCGCACCTGGCTGCCACCCGCCCGCAGGAGTACGCCGTCTCCACCACCCCGGTCGCCACCGCTGCCACCGGCGCCGAGCTCGGCGCGATCCTCGCGTTCCTCGGCTCCAAGGTGCTCGGCCAGTACGACCCCTTCGCCGCCCTCTCCGGCAACGGCGGACGCCTCATGCTGGTGGCCCCGAACGTGGCCGCCGTGCGCGCCGAGATCAACGTGGTCCCCGAGGACTTCCGGCTCTGGGTGTGCCTGCACGAGCAGACCCACCGCGTGCAGTTCGCCGCCGCCGACTGGCTGGCCGCGCACCTGCAGGAGAAGACCACGGAGCTCACCTCCGCCCTGTTCGACAAGTCGGACTCCCTGCCCGAGCGCCTCCGCGCAGCGTTCACCGCCGCGCTGCCCGGCAGGAACAACGACGACGGCCCCACCGGCCGCCCGGGCGTCTCGGCCGATCCCGCGGTCACCGCCGTGGGGGAGGACCCGGCGCACGGCGCCGGGGGCGCCTCCGCCGAGGAGGAGGCCGCGGTGGACCTGCAGACGGGGGCGGGAGCCGCCGTCGGGAAGGGTGGTGCCGAGAGGCCGGGCGGTGCCGAGAGGCCGGGCGGTGCCGAGGGGCCGGGCGGTGCCGAGAGGCCGGGCGGGCTGCTGGGGGCCCTGCAGGACGACGAGGACCGGGCTCGCCTGTCCCACCTGACCGCCGTGATGTCCCTGCTCGAGGGGCACGCCAACGTGGTCATGGACGCGGTGGACGCCGAGGTGGTGGAGACCGTGAAGACCATCCGCCGCCGGTTCAACGCCCGCGGCGACCGGCGCAGCCCGCTGGAGAGGTTCGTGCGCCGGCTGATCGGCATGGACGCCAAGATGCGGCAGTACGCGGACGGGCAGAGGTTCGTGGACGCAGCGGTCGCCGAACTCGGCATGGACGGGTTCAACGTGGTCTGGGACGACCCCGCGCTGCTGCCCACCGAGGCCGAGATCCACGCGCCGGACCTGTGGGTCGCCCGCATGCGCCGCGAGGCATGAACACGGTGAACGGCGGGGGCGAGGTGGACCGGCGGACCGCCGGGGTGCCGGTCGGTGACGGAGGCGCTGCCGGGCGCGGCGCCGAGCCGCCGGCGCTGGGTGCGTGGCCGCCGCCGACCCGCTGGCCGGACGCCGTGCATCGCGGGGTCGCCGCGCTGAAGGGTGTCCTTCAAGGTCAGCGGCCGGCCCTCCTGGCCGTCTCAGGCGGGGCGGACTCGCTCGCGCTCGCCGTGCTGGCCGCCGTCTTGATCGGTACGCGGGAGGGCGCCGCACTCAGGATCGGGGCTGCGGTGGTGGACCACGGGCTGCAGCCGGGATCCGCCGAGGTCGCTGCGGCGGCCGCCCAGGTGTGCCGTCGCCTGGGGATGGAACCGACCTGCGTGGAGACGGTCCGCGTCGAGGACGACGGCGACGGCCCCGAGGCCGCCGCCCGTGCGGCACGGATGACGGCGCTGGCCGAGGCCGCGCGCCGGACCGGGGCAGGGCTGGTGGTCACCGCCCACACCGCCGACGACCAGGCCGAACAGGTCCTCCTCGCCCTCGCCCGAGGCTCCGGCACCCGTTCCCTGGCCGGGATGCCGGCCCGGCGCCGGCTGCTCCCGGCGACGCAGGCCGGCGGCGCAGAAGGGGCGGGCACGACGGACGGGGCCGACGATGGGGGCGTGGAGCTGGTGCGTCCGCTGCTCGGGCTGACCCGCGCCGACACCGAGGCGATCTGCGCCTGGGCGGGCGCGACCTGGTGGACCGATCCCATGAACGCCGAACCCGACATCCGCCGGGTGAGGGTGCGTGAGCACCTGCTGCCGCTGCTCGAGGACGAGGAGCGTGGCCTCGGCGCCGGAGTGCGCGCCGGGCTCGTCCGCTCCGCGGCCATCGCAGCCGAGGACGCCGCCGCCCTCGACGCCTGGGCCGGCCGGGAGCTGGCCCGACTGCGGCGGGACGTGGAGGACACGGCCGCCACCTCGTCGCCTCGCCCGCTCGCGCTCGACCTGGACGGCCTGGCCGCCCTCCCCGCCGCCGTCCGGCACCGGATCTACGCCCGCGCCGCCGCCCTGACCGGGGCCGAGCCCACCACCCGCGAACGCCTCCTGGCGATGGACGCCCTCGTCACGCAGGCGCGCCGCGGCGGCACCTCGGCGGGCCCCGTGCAACTGGGCGGGGGCACCCGGGTGAGGCGCCGTCGTCGGGAAGCCGCCGGAGGCGGAGAGCGCCCGGGCGCGGGCGCGCGCACATGTGCAAGACTGGAGTTCCACCCCGACCCCGCGGTCGACTGAACGCGTCCGCCGCAGGCCCGCCCGCCACCCGGGCCGCCCCGACCGGACGCCTCCCACCTGTCACCACACACCCCTACAGGAGCGGCTCAGCATGGATGCCAACGACGTCCGGGACGACCTTCTTCACGTTCTCATGACCAAGGAGGAGGTGCAGGAGACCATCGAGTCCCTCGCCGCCCGCATCGACGAGGACTACAAGGGCAAGGACCTGCTGATCGTGGCGGTCCTCAAGGGCGCCGTCATGGTGGTCGCCGACCTCACCCGCGCGCTGAAGTCCCACGTGGAGCTGGACTTCATGGCCGTCTCCTCCTACGGCTCCGGCACCAAGTCCTCCGGCGTCGTGCGGATCGTCAAGGACCTGGACACGGACCTGATGGGCCGCGACGTGCTGATCGTCGAGGACATCATCGACTCCGGCCTCACGCTGTCCTGGCTGAAGACCAACCTCGAGTCCCGCAACCCGAACTCGGTGGAGATCTGCACGCTGCTCCGCAAGCCGGACGCCATGAAGGTCGAGATCGACGTGAAGTACGTGGGCAAGGACATCCCGAACGAGTTCGTGGTCGGCTATGGGCTCGACTACGCCGAGAAGTACCGC
This sequence comes from Micrococcus sp. FDAARGOS_333, assembly GCF_002206575.2. Lineage (NCBI taxonomy): Bacteria > Bacillati > Actinomycetota > Actinomycetes > Micrococcales > Micrococcaceae > Micrococcus > Micrococcus sp. FDAARGOS_333. Next base: position 462,936 of record NZ_NJFJ02000001.1, read on the forward strand.
AACCTGGACTTCGTGGGCACCCTCGCCCCGCACGTGTACTCCTGAGCCGGCGGTGCCGGCCGGGGCGGCGGTGCGCTGGCCGGGCCGAGGGTCTGGTTGGGGGCACTGGCCGGGCCGAGGGTCTGGTTGGGGGCGGCGGTGCGCTGGCCGGGCCGAGGGTGCCGGCCGGGGCGGGAGTGATCTACTCCACGTCTCGCGGACATCTACTCTGAGTCTGTATCGGCTGCGTCGGAAAAGCGGTCGAATCTGCGGCGATTCCGACCCGTGGCACACAGTCAGCAGGTCATCGACATGATGGTTCGACGGTGGGCAGGTGCGATCCGAGCCGTTCGCCGTCCGTCTGCGCTCACGGACTCGGCCAGAGACGCCTGACCTCACGGATCACCCGCGCATAGGCGTTGTCCGCATCCCGTGCAGTGACGACGATGTTGCGGTAGCCGTGGCGCTCGAAGGCGGCGTTGCGCAGCACGTCCTTGTTCAGCTGCCGCTCCCTGCCGTGGTGCTTGCCGTCGTAGTGGATGGCGATCAGCTGCCTGCGGTATCCGAGATCCGCACTGGCCGGGTACGTCGGATGGAACTCCCGGTCGACGACGGTGATCTGCAGATCCGGGTCTGGAAGGCCGGCGTCCACGAGCGCGAGCCGCAGCTCCGTCTCCTTCGGGGAGTCTGCTCCGATGCGGATCTGCGTGGCGCACTCGCGGAGCAACCGCCGGTGGCGGCGGCCGGCCCGGCCTTCCACGGCCGCCGTGAGGCGAGACAGGAAGAAGACTCCACCGTCGCCTCCGTCGAAGCGCACGGCGCGTCGCGCCAGGTGGTCGCCGAAGGCGATGAGCTCGTTGCGCTCCAGTAGCGCGGCCATGTCCAGCCACGTCCGAGTCGGATCGGTGACCTGCCACTCCCGTCCCAGAAGCTGGCTCACGACGAGTTCCTCGGCACCGATGCGACTGCGGTGGGTTGCGAACCCCCGGGCGCGGGGGACGCCGGCGCGCGGATCGCGTGTGAGATGGAGACGCGAGTCGTCCATGACCCGTGCCGGCAGCCACAGTCCCTGGACCCGGGCGGCGGTGACATGGGAGAGGACCACGCTCTCACGCAGGTGGAGGAGGTGATCCAGGCGCCTCATCTCCTCCATGTCCAGATGACGGGTCCAGGTGTAGGGCTGTTCGTCGGACAGGCGTGAGCCGCCGTCCACGCCGGTGGTGGACTGTCCGGACGGGGGGTTCTCCGTCTGTGCGGAGCCGGGCGGTGTGGGTCCGTCGCCCTCGAGGCCGATCCAGCGGTAGACGCCCCGGCCGATCCGCTGGACGTCCCGGCGTCGGAGGCGCTCCTTGCTGACACCGGCTTTCTCTGCATCCCTGAGGGTGAAGGCGCGGGAGCGCAGGGAGGAGGGGAACGGGGCGGGGTGTCTCATCGACACCAGCGTGGATGAGGCGTGGGAGCTGTGGGGTGTCCGCGGGGAATCTGTGGATAACCGCATGCGGGGGAGCGATCCTCCTTCCGACGTCGGTGACGGGACGACGACGTGCGTGCCGGGCTGACGGAGAGGAGCGTTACGCGCCGTCTGTATCCCCTGCGTCGGAACTCGCGCTGCTGAGCAGGGGCATTCCGACCCGTGGCACACAGCGAAGGGCGGTGACGCCGCCACGACGGTGACGACGACGCCAGACTGCCCCCGCGCCCCCACCCCGCGCCCCCGCCCCCGCGCCCCCGCCCACACGTCCCCACGCCGCCCACGCCTCGCCCGCTGTCCACCTGCGGCGAACTCTCCGCCGCCCGCCAGCATCCCGTCGGCCCCGGCCGGTAACGTAGGCCCCCGGACCAGTGCACCCGGCCGGCAGGCCGTGTTTCAGGACAGGAGCGTGGCCACGTGGCGGACAAGAACGCCGGCTCGAAGGACAGGCCTTCGGGTCTGAAGAAGTTCCTCCAGGGACCCTTCTTCTGGATCCTGCTCGCTCTGGTGGTGCTGGGCTTCGTGATCCCCTCCGTGATGCAGCCGCAGCGCGAGGCGGTGGACACGAACGTCGGCATGACGCTCCTGAAGGAGAACAAGGCTGCCGAGGCCCTCATCTCCGACGGCGACCAGCGCGTGGACCTCACCCTCCGCGAGAACTACAAGCAGGAGGGGAAGGACTTCGGCAAGGAGGTCTACTTCTACTACTCGGAGGCGCGCGCCGAGAACGTCGTCGCGGCGATCGACGAGTCCTCCCTGGACGGCTACCAGGACGAGCCGGAGCGCTCGAACTGGTTCCTGTCCATGCTCGGCCTGGTCCTGCCGTTCATCATCATCCTGGGCCTGTTCTGGTTCCTCATGAGCCGCATGGGCGGCGGCAACTCCAAGGTCATGCAGTTCGGCAAGTCCCGGGCGAAGCTGATCAACAAGGACAACCCGGACGTGCTGTTCAAGGACGTCGCCGGCGCGGACGAGGCCGTCGAGGAGCTCCACGAGATCAAGGAGTTCCTGACCCAGCCGCAGCGCTTCCATGCCGTGGGCGCGAAGATCCCGAAGGGCGTCTTGTTGTACGGCCCTCCCGGCACCGGCAAGACCCTGCTCGCCAAGGCCGTCGCCGGCGAGGCGAACGTCCCGTTCTACTCCATCTCCGGCTCGGACTTCGTGGAGATGTTCGTGGGCGTGGGCGCCTCGCGTGTCCGTGACCTGTTCGAGCAGGCGAAGCAGAACGCTCCGGCGATCATCTTCGTGGACGAGATCGATGCGGTCGGCCGCTCCCGCGGCGCGGGCATCGGCGGCGGCAATGACGAGCGCGAGCAGACCCTGAACCAGATGCTCGTGGAGATGGACGGCTTCGACGCCTCCACCAACGTCATCATGATCGCGGCCACCAACCGGCCGGACGTCCTGGACCCGGCCCTGCTGCGCCCGGGCCGCTTCGATCGGCAGATCCCTGTGGAGGCCCCGGACCTGGACGGCCGCGCGAAGATCCTCGAGGTGCACGCCACGGGCAAGCCGATCGCCCTGGATGTGGACCTGCGCACCATCGCCAAGCGCACCCCGGGCTTCACCGGTGCAGACCTGGCGAACGTCATCAACGAGGCCGCTCTCCTCACGGCCCGTTCGAACAACAACGTCATCGACGCCACCGCCTTCGACGAGGCCGTGGACCGCGTGATGGCCGGCCCGCAGAAGCGCACGCGCCTGATGAACGAGCACGAGCGCAAGGTCACCGCCTACCACGAGGGCGGCCACGCCCTGGTGGCCGCGGGCCTGCGCCATTCGGCGCCGGTCACGAAGATCACGATCCTGCCCCGCGGCCGGGCGCTCGGCTACACGATGGTGGTCCCGGAGAACGACAAGTACTCCATCACCCGCAACGAGCTGCTGGACCAGCTGGCCTACGCCATGGGCGGCCGGGTGGCCGAGGAGATCGTCTTCCACGACCCCTCCACCGGCGCCGCGAACGACATCCAGAAGGCCACCGAGACGGCGCAGAAGATGGTCACCCAGTACGGCATGTCCTCCAAGGTGGGCGCTGTGAAGCTGGGCGGCGAGAACTCGGAGGCGTTCGGCCACGGCAGCCCAGGCTCTGGCCGCGGCTACTCGGAGGAGCTCGCCTACCTCGTGGACGCCGAGGTCCGTCAGCTGATGGACCAGGCGCACGCGGAGGCCCACTGGGTGCTCACTGAGAATCGGGACGTCCTGGACCGCCTGGCCTACGAGCTCCTCGAGCGGGAGACGCTGAACCAGGAGGAGGTCGCGGAGATCTTCAAGGACGTGCGCAAGCGCGAGCCTCGCCCGGTCTGGCTGGCTGCGGACGACCGCCCGCAGCAGGATCTGCCCCCGGTGCTGTCCCCGCAGGAGCGCCGTTCGCGCCTCGGAGACGGCGAGCAGGAGCCGATCGGCGTGGAGTCGACCACCGTCCCCGGCCACGCGCCGGACGCCCCGCCCACCACGGCCGGACCGGACCGGGGCTCGGCGCCCGGTGACGGCGGCCCCGACCTGCCCGGAGCCGGCCATGACCCGATCCACTGACCACCATGACCAGCCCGGCCGCGACCACGCCGGCCGTGACCACGCCGGCCGTGACCACGCCGGCCGTGACCACGCCGGCAGCAACCACCCCGGCCGCGACCACGCCGGCAGCAACCAGCCCGGCCGCGACCACGCCGGCCGTGACGCCTGGCCGGAGGACTGGATGGACGGCGGCGCGTCGCCTGCGGTCTGGGACCCGGCGGCGCAGGAGTCGGTGGTGACGTCGGCGGACGCGGATCCCGTGCTCGTCTCCTCGGCGCCGCAGGCGCAGCGTCCCGACGACGGCGCCGGCACCTCCGCCTGGCACGGCACCTCCCCGGATCCCCACCGGGACGCCGAGGATCCCCACCGGGGCGCCCAGGATCCCCATCGGAACGCCCCGCAGGGGGAGGCGGCTGGCCGGGGTGACGGAGCCGACGTCGTGACGGGGGTGCCGGGCACCTTCGACCCGCAGCAGACCACCGTGGACCGGCCGCGCATCGAGCGGGCCGTCCGCGAGATCCTCGAGGCGATCGGGGAGGACCCGGACCGCGAGGGACTGCAGGACACCCCGAAGCGCGTGGCGAAGGCCTACGCGGAGTTCTTCGCGGGCCTGCACCAGTCCGCGGACCAGGTGCTGGGCACGACGTTCGACATCGCGCACGACGAGCTGGTGCTGGTGAAGGACATCCCGTTCTACTCGACCTGCGAGCACCACCTCGTCCCGTTCCACGGCACCGCGCACATCGGGTACATCCCGTCCGCGCAGGGCCGGGTGACCGGCCTGTCCAAGCTGGCCCGGCTGGTGGAGCTCTACGCACGCCGCCCTCAGGTCCAGGAGCGGCTGACCACACAGATCGTGGAGGCGCTCGTGGAGCATCTGCACCCGCGCGGGGCGATCGTGGTGATCCAGGCCGAGCACATGTGCATGTCCATGCGCGGTGTCCGCAAACCCGGCGCGAAGACCGTCACCTCGGCGGTCCGCGGCCAGCTGCGCGACCCCTCCACCCGGGCCGAGGCGATGAGCCTGATCCTCAACGGCTGATGTCCGCCTCCCACGACTGCCGCGTCCGGCCCCGACCGTTCACCCAGGTGGACGTGTTCGGCGCCGGGCCGTTCGCGGGCAACCCGCTGGCGGTGGTGCTGGACGGCGAGGGCCTGTCCGAGGAGCGGATGGCGGCGGTCGCGTCCTGGACGAACCTGTCCGAGACCACCGTGGTCCTGCCGCCCACGGACCCGGCCGCCGACTACCGCGTCCGCATCCTCACCCCCACCGGCGAGCTGCCGTTCGCCGGGCATCCCACGCTCGGGACCGCCGCGGCCTGGCTGCTGGCCGGCGGCCGTCCGCGCACGCCCGGGGTCGTGGTGCAGGAGTGCGCCGCCGGCCTCGTGGAGGTCCGGGTCGAGTCCGGCCCGCACCTGCGTCCCGACGACGGCCCCGTCGCCTCCGAGGGCTGCCTCACCGGTGGTGCGGGGTCTCCGCTGCGCCTGGCCTTCCGTGCGCCCGCCCTCACGCGGGACACGGAGCCTGATGGGGCCGAACTGGAGGCGGCCCTGCACGTGGCCGGCCTGGACGGGGACGATGTGGTCGCCGCTCGCTGGACGGACAACGGCCCCGGCTGGCTGTCCCTGCTGCTGCGGGACGTGGAGACCCTGCGTGGGGTCCGCCCACGGCCGTCGGCGGACGGCTCGGCGGTGAAGGTCGGACTGTGCGCACTGACCGACGCACGGACCGCCGCCGTCGCCCTGGAGGTCCGCGCCCTGCTCGCGGACTCGGGTGTGCGGGAGGACCCCGTGACCGGCAGCCTGAACGCCGGCCTGGCCTGCTGGCTCACCGGCGCGGACGCGCCGGACGGCGGCCACCGGCTGACGGTGCCGTTCGAGGCGGGGCAGGGTGCCGCCGTCGGGAGGGACGGGCGCGTGTGGGTGAGCGCGGACGAGGCCGGGGAGCTCTGGATCGGCGGCGACGTCACCGTGGGCGTGCACGGGCAGATCCTGGCGTGAGCGCGGCATGGCCCCGACGCCCGGCCACGTCTGCCGGCGCCCGTGCCCGCTCTGACACAATGAACCCATGACCGCCGAGGACCAGACGCCCGCCCTTCTGCGCCGACTGCCGGCTGACCGCACGCTCGTCATGGGCGTCCTCAACGTCACCCCGGACTCCTTCTCGGACGGAGGCCTCCACGCCTCCGTCCCGGCCGCGATCGAGCACGGCCGCGCGCTGCTCGCCGCCGGGGCGGACATCGTGGACGTCGGCGGCGAGTCCACGCGGCCCGGCGCCGCGTTCGTCACCGAGGAGCAGGAGCAGGAGCGCATCCTCCCGGTGATCGAGCAGCTGCTCGCCGAGGGAGCGGTCCTCTCGGTGGACACCAGGCACACCGCCACCGCGCGCGCCGCGCTGGCCCTCGGGGACGTGATCGTCAACGACGTCTCCGGGCTGAACCACGAGCCGGACATGCCCGCGCTCATCGCCGCCACCGGCGCGCCGTACATCCTCATGCACAACCGCGGCACCCCCACCACCATGGACACCCTCGCGGACTACGGGGACGTGGTGGAGGACGTGATCGCCGAGCTGATCGAGGTCCGCCAGCGCTTCTACGACGCCGGCGTCGCCCCGGAGCAGCTGATCCTGGACCCGGGCCTGGGCTTCGCCAAGGCCGGGGAGCAGAACTGGGAGCTGCTGCGCGGCCTCGACCGGCTCACCCCCCTCGGCCACCCCGTGCTGGTGGCCGCCTCCCGCAAGCGCTTCCTGGGCACCCTCCTTCAGGGCCAGCCCGGGCACACCCACGACGACGGCGCCTCGCCGTCCCCGACGCAGCGCGACGCCGCCACGGCCGCCGTGTCCGCCCTGTCCGCGCACCACGGCGCGTGGGCGGTCCGGGTGCACGACGTCCCCCCGACCGCGGACGCCGTCCGCGCCGCCGCCGCCTGGCGAGGCAAGGAGACCGTCTGATGTTCGCCCGCCACCAGAGCGCCTCCGGCCCGACCGCCGGCCGCGGCGTCCGTTCCGAGCACACCGGCGCTGAGAGCGTCCGCCCGGTCCGTCCGGCCCGCCGAGACGTCATCCGCCTCATGGGCATCTCCGCCGTCGGCCACCACGGGGTCTTCGAGGCGGAGAAGCGCGAGGGCCAGCCGTTCGCGGTGGACGTGGTCATGCACGTGGACGTCGCCGAGGCCGCCGCCACGGACGACCTGACGAAGACCGTGAACTACGCCGAGGTCGGGGACCTGGTGGCCGGGTTCATCATGGGCGAGCCCTTCGACCTCATCGAGACGCTGGCGGACCGCATCGCCGGCACGATCCTGCAGACCCAGCCGCTGGCGGGGACCGTGGAGGTCACCGTGCACAAGCCGCAGGCCCCGCTGCCGCACGAGTTCCACGACGTCCAGGTGACGGTCGTCCGCGACCGCGCCGACCTCGAGGCCTCCCGCTGATGTCGGACGCCTCCACCCCCGCCCCGGGCGAGCCCGTCCCGCGGGACTGGACCCACCCGGCACAGGGCCCGGCCCCCACGAAGACCCTGGGGGACAGGCCGAGCCGGCCGGCCGTCGTCGTGCTGGCGCTCGGCGCCAACCTGGGGGAGGCGGACCAGACGATGGACGCGGCCGTGGCCGCCCTGACGGTGATGCCCGGGTTCACGGACGTGCAGGCGTCCCCGCGTGCGCTCACGAAGCCGGTCGGCGGCCCGCCCGGACAGCCGGACTACCGGAACCAGGTGGTCACCGCGCGGACCACGCGCTCGCCGTGGGAGGTGCTGGGCGTCGCGCACCTGCTGGAGCAGGAGCACCACCGCCGCCGGACCGTCCGCTGGGGCGCCCGCACCCTGGACGTGGACATCGTCGCCTACGGGGACCTCACCAGCGACCACCCGGACCTGACCCTGCCGCATCCGCGCGCCGCCGAGCGCGCCTTCGTGCTGCTGCCGTGGCTCTGGCTGGACCCGGACGCCGCGCTCGCCGGGGTGCCGGTGGCCGAGCTCGCCGCGCGCGCCGAGGGTGCGGACACGGTCCGCCGCATGCCGCCGGAGCGCGTCCACCTGGACGGCGGGCCCGCCCGCACGAAGCCCTCCCTTCCCGACGGCGGCCGCCTCTCCCCGGGTGCGTCGTCGGCCTCGCACGGGACCTCACGGCAGGAGGAGACTGCTCCCGGAGAGCGCATCGACTCGACGTGGAGGGACCGCACATGATCACGCTGCGCACCTGGTGGCTGCCCGGGATGGCGCTGCTGGCCGGCCTGCTGGGCTGGACGGTCGCGCTGCTCTCCCAGGGCGCCGGCCGGCTGACCCCGGTGCTGGGCCCTCCGGCCCTGATCACCCTGCTGGTGGTGGCCCTGATCAGCCTCGGCTTCGGCCTGCGCATCCGCCGGGACCGGGGCCGGAAGCCCGCCGAGCGCATGGACCCGCTCGCCGCCGCCCGCATCCTGGTGCTGGCCCAGGCGGGGGCGTTCGCCGGCGCCCTGTTCGGCGGCTGGCACGCCGGGGTGCTGGTGCAGGTGCTGACCAGGGCGGTCGCCGCCCGCGGCGTGCTCCTGGACGCGATCCTCATGGTGGTGGCCGGTGCCGTGATGGTGGTGATCGGCCTGCTGGTGGAGTCCTGGTGCCGCATCCGCGGCGACGATTCGGATCCCGAGGGCGGCCTCGGGCAGGATGGGCAGTCCGGCGGGCGGGGCGTCCGCCGTCCACCCGAGACGGAGGAGGGATACGCCAGTGCGCGCCATGGAGCTTGAGGGCGTCGAATTCACGCCCGTGTCCGAGCGGGAGATCCCGGCCCAGCTGGTGACCGGCGTGGTGGGCACGCTGTTCTTCGTGGGCGTCACCGCCGTCCCGTTGATCCTCAAGCTCACCGGCGTCTGGGCGGGCCTCTGGGACTGGTTCGCCTGGGGTCTGCCCGGCGCGATGCTGCTGTGGGGTCTGATCGACCTCGCCCTGACCCCCCGCCAGGTGCGCGCCCGGGGCTATGCGGAGCGGGAGGACGACATCCTCTGGCGGGAGGGACTGATGTTCCGCTCCGTGAAGGCCGTGCCCTACGGGCGCCTGCAGTACGTGGACGTAGAGGAGGGGCCGATCCAGCGCCGCTTCGGCGTGCAGACGGTGACCCTGAAGACCGCCGGCGCGGACCTGGAGATGACCGGGCTGTCCAAGGCCGAGTCCGAGCGGCTGCGCGAGGTGCTCATGCAGCGCGGCCAGGCAAGGCTGGCGGGCCTGTGATCCCGGAGGACCGCATGCCGACGCCTCAGGACGACGACCGCCGCGACCTGCCCGGACCGCAGCCCCAGGGACAGGACCTCCCCGCCGATGACGCCCCCGCGGCGGAGACCGAGCGGCCCACAGACGCCGCCGACGCCCCCGCGACGGACACCGAGCGTCCCACGGACGCCGAGGGCTGGACCCGCATGCACCCGCTGACCCCGTGGGTGAAGAGCTGGACCTTCCTGGCGGTGATGCTGTTCATCGTCGGCCGTGAGTTCGTGGAGGAGTGGGTGGACAGCGTCTTCGGCGGCGGCCGCCGCGGTGGGGACTCCGGTTCGGGCGGCTCCGGGCCGGACTCGATCATGGACTTTTTGCCGGCCATCGGCATCGCCGCCGGCGTGATCCTGCTGCTCGGCGTGGTCTTCTTCCTGTCCTGGTGGTTCAGGCGCTTCCGCCTCACGGGCACGGAGGTACAGCTGCGCGAGGGCTGGCTGTTCCGGAAGAACCGGCAGATGCGCTATGACCGCCTGCAGGCCGTGGATCTGCAGCACCCCCTGATCCCGCGCCTGTTCGGGCTGGCCGCGGTGAAGGTCGAGGCCGCCGACGGCGGGGACACCGCCCTGGAGCTGTCCTTTCTGAAGAAGGACCGCGCTGAGCAGGTCCGCCGCGAGATCCTCGACCACGCCTCGGGCGTCGCCGACTACCGGGCCGAGCAGGCGCAGCCGGCAGACGGCCTGCCCGCGGAGGGCGCGTCCGCCCCCGGCCCCCTTCCCGACGACGGCACCGCACCCGCCGCTTCCGGCTCACCGGACGCGGTGGTCCCGGCCGGGCAGCCGATGCTGCGCGACCGGGACGAGGGCGTGCTCATGCTCAAGGTCCCGCCGGGACGGCTGGTCGGCTCGGTGATGCTGTCCGATTCGGGCCCGCTGGCCACCCTCATCGGCTTCGCCGGGCTCCTGGGGGCCGCGGGACTGTTCGTCGGCCTCATGCCCGAGGCATGGCTGGGCGACGGGGAGACGCGGTGGTCCATCATCGGGCTCGGCGCGGCGGGCTTCGCGGTCCCGCTGCTGTTCGCGATCGTCGCCAGCACCTGGTCCGGCCTGAACAAGGGCTGGGGCTTCACCGTCCGCCACTCGCGGGACGGGCTGAAGCTGCGCTACGGCCTGACGGAGACGAACTCGCAGACCGTCCCGCCCGGGCGCGTGCAGGGCGTGACCATCCGGCAGTCCCTGCTCTGGCGGCCGCTGGGCTGGTACCAGGTGCGGGTGCAGGTGGCCGGCTACGGCACCGGTGTGGACTCCGAACGCTCGCTCGTGCTGCCGGTGGGCCCGTGGGAGGACGTGCTGCGCGTGCTGACCATCGTGTCCCCGGAGCCCGGCGTGGCCGAGGGCGTGGCCGCAGAGCTGAGCCCGGCGGAGTTGATGCACGTGGCCATGCACGGCGACCTCACCGACGGCGGATTCACCCACATCCCGCGCCGCGCGCGGGCCTGGTTCACGTGGTTCACGTGGCGCCGCACCGGCTTCCTCACCACCTCCCGGCTGCTGCTGGTGCGCGGCGGACGCTTCGCCCGCCGCCTCGAGGTGGCCGAGCACGAGCGCATCCAGGACCTGCGGATCGATGCCGGACCCGTGCAGCGCCGTCTGCGCGTGGCGGACGTGGCCGTCCACCTGGCCGGCGGCAAGCAGGTCACCGTGAAGGCGCAGGACCGTGCGGCGGCCGAGAAGCTGTTCCAGCATGAGTCGCAGATCGCCGCCGTGGCCCGCCGCCTCAAGGACCGCGATCAGTGGATGACCCCCGAGGAGCTCGAGCTCTTCGAGCGGCAGCTGCAGCCTGCGGGGGCCGGTGCTGCGGCGCCCGCGCCGGCCGCACAGGACCCCGGCCGGCTGCCGAGCGCGGAGGCGGGCCCGACCCCCACGAAGGAGACACCGTGACCGGCGGACTGGACACCGCGATCGACCCCGCCCAGCGTCCGGGACGCCTGGGCGTCGGCGTGATCGGCGCAGGGAAGGTGGGTGCCGTGCTGGGCGCGGCCCTGCGCAGCGCCGGGCACACGGTGACCGGCGTGCACGCGGTGTCCGAGGCCTCGAAGACCCGGGCCGAGGCGCTGCTGCCGGACGTGCCGGTCCTGGAGATCCCGGAGATCCTGCGCCGTTCCGAGATGGTGCTGTTCGCCGTCCCGGACGACGTGCTCGGCGAGCTCGTGGACGGTCTCGTGCAGGCCGGCCACGTGCAGGCCGGGCATCTGCTGGTGCACACCTCCGGCCGCTACGGCGTGGGCGTGATGACGTCCGTCCGGGCGGTCGGTGCGATCCCGCTGGCCATCCACCCGGCCATGACCTTCACCGGGCTGTCCCTGGATCTGGACCGGCTCAAGGACTGCGTCTTCGGCGTCACCGCGGACCCGGTGGTGCTGCCGGTGGCGCAGGCGCTCACCGTGGAGATGGGCGGTGAGCCGGTGGTGATCAAGGAGGCGGACCGGCCGGCTTATCACCTGGCCCTCTCCCACGGCTCGAACCATCTGGTGACCTTGACCGCACAGTCGGCGCAGCTGCTGGCGGAGATCGGCGTGACGGACACCGAGCGCCTGCTGCGGCCCCTGCTCTCGGCGTCCCTGGAGAACGCCCTGTCCAACGGGGATGCTGCGCTGACCGGCCCGGTGGCCCGCGGGGACGTGGAGACGGTGCGTGGTCACCGCGAGACCCTGGAGCATCTGGGGGCCGAGGGCATGCCCGCGGACATCCTCCACGCCTGGGAGGCCATGGCCCGCGCGACCGCAGACCGCGCCGAGGACCGCGGCGCCCTGCGCCCGGATGCGGCGGGGTGGATCCGCGCCGCCCTGGACGGCGCGGAGGAGTCGGGCGAGACCGGCGGCGAGACAAGCAGCGAGACCGGCGGCGAGACCGGCGGGCTCTGACCCCTCCACGCCCCCGCTTTCTGGTCCCCCCGCTTACTGGTGAGGACTCACCCTCTCACGCCCTGCTTTCGGGTCCCGAGGGGGTGAGTCCTCACCAGTTGGTGGAAGGGGAGGAGGAACTCATTCCGCCCTGGCCGGCGCCTCAGCCTCCCAGCCGCACGGCGTGCTCCAGCGCCGCCTCGGCCTGCCGCCCGTACCCGCCGCCGAACAGCACGGCGTGCACCAGCAGGGGCACCGCCTGATAGGCGAGCACCCTCTCCTGCCACCCGTCGGCGAGTGGGAAGGCCTCCTCGTACGCCTCCCACGCCCCGGGCCCGAAACCGCCGAACAGGTCCATCATGGCCAGGTCCACCTCGCGGTGTCCGCGATGCGCGCACGGGTCGATCAGCCAGCTGCGCCCGGCGGCGTCGATCAGCCGGTTCCCGGCCCACAGGTCACCGTGGACCAACGACGACGGCTCCGCCCCTCCCAGCACCGCCGCACCCGGGTGCGTGTTCGGGGAGTCGGGGCCGAAGCCGGCCGTCAGCTCCGCCAGCGCGGCCGCCAGTTCTCGGACGCGCTCGGGGGCGCTGCCTGCGTCCACGGCCTGCTCGGCCAGCGGCACGATGCGTCGGACCACCCATGACTCCGCCCAGGTGTCGCACGGGGTCAGGTCGATCGCGGCGGCGCCGAGCCAGGCCCGCACCGGCCCACGGTCGGATCCGGCGGGCCGGTGCGGGTGTCCGTCCACCGCGCCGAACCAGTCGGCACCTGCCTCCGGCGGTCGGGAGTCCCGGTGCAGGGCGGCCAACTCCCGGCCGAACGCCTCCTCTGTCTGCGGGGTGGCCCGGCCGGTGTCCTCGACCCACTCGATCTCGAGCAGGTCGTCCTCGGCCCGCAGCACGGCCGGCACCCGCGCGCCCGCACCGGCCAGGGCGCGCAGACCCCGGGCCTCGAAGGCGAGGAGCCCGGGGAGGGCGTCGGTCTTGCGGAAGGCGAGGGTGCCGTCGTCGTGGCGGACGCGGTGCGTGGAGCCGGTTCCCGCCATGCTCAGCGGTCCAGCAGGGAGGTGAAGCTGAAGAACATGAGCTGTGAGGACACCAGGAAGAACAGGGCGAAGAGGATGATGAACACCCGGACGCCGATCTGCACACCATGGCCGCGCATCCGCAGCTCCTGGCCGTCCTGGGGGGCGAGGAAGCGGGAGGGGTCCTGCGGGTCGTAGATGACGGTGACGAACATGCCGCCGCGGTCGGTGAGTCCGACGTCCGAATAGGTGGGGGAGGCGCGTACGGTGCGGCCGTCCAGGGTCATGAACTCGATGGTCTCCACGATGTAGGTCTGCCGGTTGTCCCCGGAGCCGCTCTGGCCCACGTAGGCGGTGATCACCTTGCCCTGCACGCGCTGCCCGACGCGGACGATGCGGTTCGCGTCCGCGCGGCGCCGGGCGACGGAGACCAGCCCCCATCCGGCGATGGCGATCATGAACAGCGGAACCGCCGCGAACATCAGCTGGAACGTGCTGAACCCTCCGGGCCCGAATCCGAGCAAGGTCCCCTCCTCTGCCTCCCGCGCCTTCCGGGAGTCCGTCTGTCCGGCGGCCTGTGGCCATCCCTGTCCGGGTGAGACGCTAGCGCATGGGCCCGGCCGGGGGAACGACCACCGTGATGGAATGGTGTCCATGACCGAGGATGCCGCGCAGAAGAACGCCCCGCACACCGACGCCGTCGCCCCGCTCACCGATGCGGAGGAGCAGTGGGTCCAGGACCGCCTCGGCTTCGCCCGTCAGGAGGGCGTGGACCACCTCGAGCTGGACCAGGTCAGCGCCTACGCCGAACGGCAGCTGGCCGCCATGCAGGCCGGGGAGCTGGAGCCGGAGGTCGCCTCCGTGATGCTGGACGTGGTGGCCGTGCTGATCGGCGAGCACCTGGGCGCCGCGCACGGTCTGCAGTGGGTCACCGTGAGGGACGACGACGGCACGCACCTCGGCCTGCGGGATCCCTTCTCCTCCGCGGTGGTCTTTCCGCAGTCCACTGTGGGCACCCACTGGAACGACGGCGCCACCGGGTGGGTCCCGCAGTTCGTCGAGTGGTTCGGCGGGCAGGTGCGTCAGGTGCGGAGGCAGGGCTGACGTGGGGGCGGTGCGCATTCTCACGGATGGCGGGGTCGTCGTCCTGCGCTGTGACCACGGAGGACCGGACGCGCTGCCGCGACTGACGCTGGAGGATCCGGGTCCGACGTTCGGCCTTGCCCTCAGCACACAGAGGTGCCCCGGCCCCGTCCCGGGGGTGCGGGTGGAGGTGCTGCGGTCGGGCCTGTGCGGCGACCTGTGCTCCGTCGGTGCCGCGTTGGTGCCGGACGGCGGCGGTGAGGTGGTCTGGCTGTCCGCGCCGGAGCGTTCCGATGCCGGGCAGATCCTGGCCGCCGCCGTCGAGGTCCTGCGTGCTGCGGCGCCGGCTGCGCAGGTCAGCGCACCGCCGGTGGCGGCACCGCGCGCACGGGTGGCACAGGTCAGCGCGTGGGACGCGGTGGTGGCCCCCAACGGTCTGGCCGGGGGCCTTCCGGACGGGGATCAACCAGCGCCGGTGCAGCGCGCCCTCGGCGGGGCCTGGAGCATCGTCGTGGACACTGCGCCGGACCGTCCCGTGGAGGCTTGGCTGTGGCTGGCCCATCGTGAGCAGGCCGCAGGGGACGAGGTGGTGCGCATGACGGCCACCTGGCACGGGCCGGGCGCGGACACGCCGTGGCATGTGGAGCTGCATGTCAGCCACCGGGTGGAGGAGGCGCAGACCGAGTTCCTTGTCATCGACGGCAGCACGTCTCAGGACTGGGTGATCGCGGACGCGGTCCACGTCCCGGGGACCTCGCTGACCTGGCGGGTGCATCCGGCGCCGCGGCCGGACGAGGCCTCCCGGACCGGCGAGGCCCTCTACGCGCTGATCACGGCGCTCGCCGAGGCCGTGCCGGCGCAGGCGTGATGACGTCTCGCCGTCGGCGGAGGTCCTAGAGGTCTCCGGCCTTGATGGCCGCGACGACTCCCTCCACGCAGTCCTCGATCTGCTCGTACATGTCCACGAACACGTGCTTCGGACGCTGCCAGGGGTCCGGGACCTCCAGGACGCCCTGGGTGTCCACGGAGGAGGCGAACTCGCCGAGCAGGTGCACCTTGTCCTCCGCGTCGCCGGGTCCGGCCAGGGCCAGGACGTCGTCATAGTTCGACTCGTCCATGACGAGGATCAGGTCCGCGTCGTCGATGTCCTCGCGAGTGAGCTGCGCGCCCACGGAGTCGAAGGTGTAGCCGCGCTCCCGGCCGACCTCAAGGGCCAGCGGGTAGGGCTGCTCGCCCACGTGGTAGTCCGCTGTCCCTGCCGAGCGCACCGAGACCCGGGAGTCCAGGCCGGAGCGCTGCAGGGCGCGTTTCAGCACCGCCTCGGCGGCGGGGGAGCGGCAGATGTTGCCCAGGCAGACGGTGATGATGCGCATGTCTCGATCCTTCCATGCGTTCGCACAGCCGCGCCAAGGGCGTCCGTGGGCGGAAGGGAGGCTGGAGTTCCGGTATACCTGGCGGTATCCTAGGCGCATGACTGTGACGAGCAACGGCCCGGCCACCATCAAGGTCTCGAGTGGACTCCGGGACCGGATCAATGCAGATGCACGCGAGCGCGGTGTCACTGCTGCGGGACTGATCGAGCAGCTGCTCGACGACTATGAGCGTCGACGCCGGATGGAGGCCTTCGGGTTCGCAGTGCGCGGCGCGGACGACGAGTACTGGGATGAGTTCCGGGAATGGGACGTCGCACTTCCTGCGCCAGAGGGGCACGACGGTGACCGTTGAGCTCCATCGCGGAGACGTGGTGTGGGCGGATCTGAACCCGACCCTGGGGAGGGAACAGGCCGGCCGGCGGCCGGTGTTGGTCGTGGCGAGCGACCTCTTCCTGGCCAAAGCTGACACACTGGCCATCGTGCTTCCCTGCACCACCACCGACCGGGGCTGGCCCAACCATGTCCGCCTGACGGGCCCCCACCTGGAGCTGCCTCGGCCGACCTTCGTCCTGACGGAGCAGCCTCGGACGATCACGAGGGACAGGCTGGGATCCCTGCTCGGGCGGGTCGACGTCACGACGATGCGCGAGGTGGACGTCTGGCTTCGAGACTTCTTGGCCCTGCCCTGATCTGCACCTCCCGCTCCACCGGTTCCGTCCTCCGCGAAGCCGATTGACCCGCATCACACCCCGCGGATAGAACGGTTCTCATGAGTGAACCGCGCACGTCCTTCCACGACCTGACCGACTTCATCGCGCTGCCCCGCACCTCCGGCCTGACCCTGAGCCCGGACGGTACCCGCCTGGTCACCACGCTGGCCACACCGAACGCCAAGGGCACCGGCTACGCCTCCGCCCTGTGGGAGGTGGACCCGTCGGGCGAGCGGCCGGCGCACCGCCTGACCCGCTCCGTGGAGGGCGAGGCCGGTGCCGAGTTCGCGGCGGACGGCACCCTGTACTTCACCTCCGGCCGCCCTGCCCCGGGAGAGGAGGAGAAGTCCTCTGCGCTGTGGGCGCTGCCGGCCCAGGGCGGCGAGGCCCGCGTGGTGCTGACCCGCCCCGGTGGCGTCTCCTCCGTCTCCTGCGCCTCCGCGGCGGACACCGTGGTGCTCGGCGCCCCGCGCCTGCGCGGCGCCGCCACCGAGGCCGAGCATGCCGAGCTGGCGAAGGCCCGCAAGGACGCCGGCGTGGACGCCATCCTCCACACCGGATACCCGGTCCGCTTCTGGGACCACGACCTCGGCCCGGCCACGCCCGAGCTGTTCGTGCTCGCCGACGGCCCGGACCCGGACGTCCCGGTCGACCAGGACGACGCCTCCGCCGATCACCCCAGCGCCGCGACGATCGAGCAGGCCGGCGGCATCCCGGAGGAGGGCGAACACCATCTGCGCCACCTCACCGGCTTCGACCGCTCCCACGGCTTCGGCGTCTCCGCCCACGTGGCCCCGGACGGCTCGTTCGCGCTGGTCACGGCGTCCCGTGCCGGGGCGAAGGCGGACATGAGGGAGTGGATCGCCCGCGTGGACACCGCCACCGGCGAGGTCACCGCCCTCGTGGACGAGCCCGGCCAGGACGCCCACGCCGGGCCGATCAGCCATGACGGGACCCGCGCGGTCATCGTCGTCGGCCCGCACACCACCCCCCAGTCCACGCGAGACCCGAAGCTCTTCGTCATGGACACCGCCACCGGCGAGCTCACCCCGCTGGCCCACGACTGGGACCGCTGGCCCCACGTGGTCGGCTGGCTGCCGGACGACTCCGCGGTGATCGCGGTGGCGGACCAGGACGGCCGCGCCCCCCTCTTCCGCATCGACGTCCCCTCCGGCGCCGTCACCCAGGTGACGCACCAGGACGAGGCGTGGTCCGACGTCGTCGTCTCCCCGGACGGCACCACCCTGTACGGTGTGCGCTCCTCCTACCTGTTCCCACCGGAGGTGGCCCGCGTGGACCTCGCCACCGGCGAGGCCACGCGCCTGCAGAACCCGTCCGAGCGCCCGGCTGTGCCCGGCACCCTCGAGGACGTGGAGACCACCACGGAGGACGGCACCCGCGTCCGCGGCTGGCTCGCCCTGCCTGCCGGGAAGGCCCCCGAGGGCGGCCACCCGCTGCTGCTGTGGATCCACGGCGGCCCGGTGTCCTCCTGGAACGCCTGGTCCTGGCGCTGGAACCCGTGGCTCATGGTCGCCCAGGGCTACGCGGTGCTCCTGCCGGACCCGGCGCTGTCCACCGGCTACGGCCGCGACTTCGTGCAGCGCGGCTGGGGCCGCTGGGGCGCCGAGCCCTACACGGACCTGATGGCCATCACGGACGCCGTGGAGGCCCGGGCGGACATCGACGCCACCCGCACCGCCGCCATGGGCGGCTCCTTCGGCGGCTACATGGCCAACTGGGTGGCCGGCCACACGGACCGCTTCAAGGCGATCGTCACCCACGCCTCCCTCTGGGCGCTGGAGGGCTTCGGCCCGACGACGGACGCCTCCTTCTACTGGGACCGTGAGATGAGCCCGGAGATGATGGCCGCGAACTCCCCGCACCGATTCGTGCAGGACATCGTCACCCCCATGCTCGTGATCCACGGGGACAAGGACTACCGCGTGCCGATCGGCGAGGGCCTGCGCCTCTGGTACGAGCTGCTCGCCACGTCCGGCCTGCCGGCGGGCGAGGACGGTTCCACCGAGCACCGGTTCCTGTACTTCCCGCAGGAGAACCACTGGATCCTCACCCCGCAGCACGCGAAGGTCTGGTACGAGGTGGTCCAGGCGTTCCTCGCCGAGAAGGTCCTCGGCGAGGAGGCCGCACCCCTGCCCAAGGAGCTCGGCCTGAACCCCTGACGGCCCTGCTCGACGCCGGTCGCCCGCCTTCCACACAGAAGGCGGGCGGCCGTCGTCGTGTTCGGGGAGGGGGCGCCGTCCAGGCCGGCGACGAGCACGGCCGGCAAGGGCTCCAAGCGCGGCCTGAAGGTGCGTTGACTGCGCGTCGACCCGCGGCTCAGTCCTTGGACCAGATGCGCGTGTTGAGGCGGAAGTCCTCCACGAGGCCGAGGAACAGGACGAGGTCCTCGTAGATGTCCCGGCCCATGTCCTCGATGGTGCGCTCGTGCTGCCGGGCCAGGTCGAAGCCGAACCGGTTGGTGTCCAGTGCCGCGCCGATGTTCATGCGCCCTCCCGTGAAGGACACGGCCATGTGCTCGGTGCCGAAGCGTTCGCGCAGCCGGTCGAGCGTGTCCATCAGCTCCGGGGTGATGAGGTAGCGCGCCTCGACCTGGTCCGAGGCCCACCCCTCGTACTGGCGCATGATGCGCACGTCCTCCAGACGCAGCGGGGTGATCCCGCGCTCCCGGGCCGTGTCCTCGCTGAGTCCGCGGAACGCCTGGTGGTCCTTCCGGGGCAGCAGGTACACGGTGGAGGTGAAGTCCTTGTGGAAGTCCGCGGAGAAGAACACGAAGGACGGGCCCAGCATCGCGGTGTCCGTGGTGACCTGCTCCGCCCAGCCCTGGACAGAGGTGCGCAGGGACTTGGGCACCAGCGCGCTGAGGTCGCCCCCGCGCTCGAAGCGTGCCTCCAGTCTGGACAGCTCGTCCTGGCGGCGTCGCGAGTCCAGGGTGCCCCGGCGCGCCGAGTCCTGGAGGCGTTCCATGCGTCGGCGGTCCCGCGCCTCCTTCTCAGGGTCGGCCTCGGGGGCCGGCGGACGCATCTGCTGCCACTTCAGGTCGGCCAGCACGAAGTCCGTCTCGCCCAGGGTCCCGGAGACGACGTCCTCCTGCAGGACGCTGGTGTCCATGATGAAGCCGGCCGAGCGCAGGCGGGGCTGCGGGACGCTTCCCTCCGGCTCGTACTCGGCGCGCAGGGCGGCGCCCTCATGGCCGGCGTCGGGGAGGGTGAGCCCCGCCGCGATGGCCTCGAACACGGGGGCGGTCACGTCGGTGCTGACGGTGCGGGACGCGTTCGCCAGGCGGCGGACGACCACGAAGGCCGGGATCGCGAACACGACGGCGGCGCCCAGGGCGATGAGGACCTGGCCCAGCAGCAGTGCGAGGACGAAGACCGCGAGTCCTCCGGCGAGCATCACCTTGAAGTACCAGGGCACGTCGGTGCGGGCCGTGTCGACCTGCTCGCCCACCTGCCGGGTCCGCTCGGCGTCGAGCCCGGACCAGACCTCCTCGAACGGGGGGACCTCGATGCCGCTCATGCCCGACCCTCGGAGAGGAAGCCGTCGAGGTCCGTCTGGCTGCGCTTGACGGGATCGGTGAGCGTGAACAGCGTGTGCGGCTGGAAGCCGAGCAGGCCGGCGATGAGCACGGTGGGGAACTGGCCGCGGGCGGTGTTGTACTCCGTGGCGGCCGCGTTGTAGGCGCGCCGGGCGGCCTGCAGGCGCTCCTCGGTCTCGTTGACGGTGCGCTGGAGGATCTCCACGTTCGCCAGCGACCGCATCTCCGGGTAGGCCTCGAAGCTGGCCAGGCTGCCGGGGGAGCTGATGATGCGCCGCTGGACGTCGTCAAGGGTCTGGTCGAGCTCGGCCTTCTCCGGGACGCTCAGGTCGCGGATGCTGCGGCCGGTGCGCAGCGCCGTCGCGTCGAGGATGGTGCGGACCTCCTTGCCCACGGCGCCCTCGACCACCTTGGCCTGCTGGCTCACCTGGTCGTAGCGGGTCTCCAGGGCGACGTCGATCCCGCTGAGCGCCTCGTTCGAGTCGTTGCGGCGGCGGACCAGCCCGTTGTAGACGGAGACGGCCCACACCGCGAGCACCACCACCACGGCGACGGCGACGAGCGTGAGGATGGTCGGGGTGTTCACAGGTCCTCCTCGGGACGACGGCGCGTGGGTGCGGGGCGACGGCGCGTGGGTGCGGCGGAGTCCTTAACGGGACGGGCGCGGGTGCCGGCCACCGTAGCACGTGGGGGACAGAGAGCATCCGGTCAGGGGCCGCGACAGCCCTGCGCCCCGCCCGCCGGCCGCCCCCGTGCCTTATGGCGAGAACCTCATGACCCCGAACACCTAGACTTGGACGGTGACTCCCTATGACCGCGTCCCCGACCAGCGTCCCGTCCCCGCCGGCACCGGCCTCACCCTCGAGGACGCCTTCCCGGCACCTGAGACGGCCGAGGCCGGAAGTGTGCCTGCGCGTCCTCGTCTGACCCGGACGGTCGCAGAGATGCGCTCTGCCCTCCGTGAGCTCGTCGCCGGCGCCGCGGACCACGATGCCTCCGACGCCGAGCCCGTCACCGTCGGCCTGGTCCCCACGATGGGAGCCCTCCACGGCGGCCACGCGGCCCTGGTGCGGCGGGCCCGCGCCGAGAACGACGTCGTGGCGGTCAGCATCTTCGTGAACCCGCTGCAGTTCGGCGATCCGGCCGACCTCGAGCACTACCCGCGCACCCTGGACGCCGATCTGGACCTGTTGGCGGCGGCGGGGGCCGACGTCGTGTTCGCCCCCGACGTGCAGCAGATGTATCCGGGCTACCCTGACGCGCCGATCGTCACCGTCTCGGCCGGCCGTATGGGGGAGGTCCTCGAGGGCGCCTCCCGCCCGGGGCACTTCGACGGCGTGGCCACCGTCGTGGCGAAGCTGTGGAACATCGCCCGCCCTGCGGTGCCGGTCCTGCGCAGCTACTTCGGTCAGAAGGACGCGCAGCAGCTCACCGTCCTGCGCCGCCTCGCCACGGATCTGGACATCGACGTCGACGTCCGTGCCGTGCCCATCGTGCGTTCCCCCGAGGGCCTTGCCCTGTCCAGCCGCAACACCCGCCTGGACGCCGCGGGCCTGGAGCACGCGCTCGTCCTCAGCCGTGCCCTGCGCGGCCTGGCCGACGCCGCGGCGGCCGGCGAGCCCGTCGACGTCCAAGCCGCCCGCCAGATGATCGCGGACGAGCGCGGCGTGGAGCTCGACCACCTCGTGGTGGTGGACCGGGACACCTTCGCCGAGCTCGGCCCGGAGCTGCTGTGTCAGCCGTTGCGCCGGGACGCCCTCGCCCTCGTGGCAGCACACGTGCCGCCGGTGCGGCTGATCGACAACATGGTGCTGCCGGCGGCGCAGGACTGAGGCGTCGGCACTTGGTGGCAGGCCGGCCCCGGCTGGGATTCTGACGGTCCACGCCGCCAGGGTGGAGGTTCGTCCAGCGTCCGCACGCACGTCTCCGGAAGGATGAAGATGCCGTCCCCAGCTCACCGCGGCCTGCCGGGAGGGGACCCGGAGGACGCGGTCTCGACGCCCGTCCCGCGCTCCTGCGACGACCTCGCCGCACTCTTCCACGTCCACCCCACGCAGGCGGCGCCGGCACTGCTCGGCTGCCTGCTCACGGCCGTCACCGCCGACGGGGCGGTCACCGTCCGCCTCACCGAGCTCGAGGCCTACGGCGACCGGGGCGAGGACCCGGGCGCCCACTCCTACCGTGGCCGCACCGAGCGCAACGCCGCCCTCTTCGGACCGCCGCAGCGCACGTACGTGTACCTGAATTATGGGATCCACCGTTGTCTCAACCTCGTCGTCCACGAGCCCGACGCCGCCGGAGGCCTCCTCGTCCGCGCCGCCGAGGTCGTCGCCGGTCATGACCTCGCCGTCCTCCGCCGGGGCCGGAACACCGGCGCCCGACTGCTCTCCGGCCCCGGCAACCTCGGCCAGGGCCTCGGCATCACCCTGGAGATGGGGCACCTGCCGATCACACTCGCCGATGCTCCTGCGCCCGGGGGAGCACCCGGGCTCGCTGTTCCCCGCATCCCGCGTCCCGACGACGGCCTCGCGCCCGCCGTGTTCGTCCTCGCTCCGCCGCCGGCCGGCTCGGTCCCACCGCACGTGTCGACCGGGCCCCGGGTGGGCGTCTCCGGCGAGGGCGGATCGGCGCGGTTTCCGTGGCGGTACTGGATCACCGGCGACGCCTCGGTGAGCCGCTTCCGTGCGGGCCGGAACGTGCCCGCCTGAGGGCGGCCGCCTGCCGCGGGCCGCGATGTCCGAGACCCCGGAGGCTTCGCTCCGAAACGGAGCACCCCGCGCATGCTCTGGATCAGATCGAGCGCTTGGGATGGGGAAGGGTGCTTGGCCCCGGAGGCTTCGTTCCGAAATGGAGCGTGCCGCGCAGGCTCTGGATCGGATCGAGGCGCAGATCGAGGCGCGGGCAGGCGCAGATCCGAGTGCAGATCAAGAGCCGCGCAGGACGCCGCGGCGGACGCGCGTCGCTCCTGCGCCCTTGTCAGCAGAGGGGCGGGCGTGTCTACGGTGCAGGCATGAGCATGAATCAGAGCCCCCAGGGCGAGACGAAGCAGTCCGTGACCCGTACGATCGACGCTCCGGCCAAGGACATCTTCGAGGTGCTGACCCTGCCGGAGAAGCACAAGCTCTTCGACTCCAGCGGCTTCGTCGTGGACGACGAGAAGACGCAGCGCATCCAGAAGGTCGGCGACGTGTTCACCATGAACATGCAGGGCGAGCACATGGGCGGCGAGTACCGCACCGACAACCACGTGGTCGCCTACGACGAGAACAAGATGGTCGGCTGGGCCACCGCACCCGCCGGCACCGAGCCGCCGGGATGGGAGTGGATCTGGACCCTCGAGGCCACCGGCCAGGACTCCACGGAGGTGACCCTGACCTACGACTGGTCCAAGGTCACCGACCCGGACCTCCTTGCGAAGAACCTGTTCCCGCTGATCAGCCAGGAGCAGATGGAGGAGTCCGTCTCCAAGCTCGCGGCCGCGGTCTCCTGACCTGAGCGAGGCATGGTCGGCGGGGCAGTGACGGCCCGCCGGAGGAGTTCCGCACCCAGCAAAGTCCTCTGAGCCGACCCGACGACGGCGGCGCACCCGGGCACTGCATGCAGTGCTCCCCGGGTGCGCCGCCGTCGTCGCCCCTGCGCAGGTGTGACCTGACCCACTAGGCTTCGGGGGAGCATGCCCGCCCGCCGTCCACAGCATCCGAAGGAGCACCACCTGTGACCGCACCTGCCGAGAACGCCGTCCCGAGCCCCACCGAGGACCTCTACCGCCACGTCAACGGCGAGTGGCTGGCCTCCCATGAGATCCCCTCCGACCAGGGCGCCTACGGCGCGTTCCTCGAGCTGCGGGACAACGCCGAGCTCGCGGTCCGGCACCTGTGCGAGGACGCTGTGCGCGCCGTCGGCACCGGCCATGATGCCGCCCGCGCCCGCGTGGAGGCCTCTGCGGACCTCGCCTCCCCGGACACCGCGTTGGACGCCGCCTCCGCGGATGATCCGGGGCAGACCGCTTCCGCCGAGGACGCCGCCGCCTCGGACGCCTCTTCCGATGACACGTCCGACGACCAGACCGCGCTGCGACGCCGCATCGCCGCCCTCTACACCTCGTTCATGGACGAGGAGGTCGTGGAGGCCCGCGGCGTGGCCCCGATCGCCGGAGACCTCGCCGCCATCGAGACCGTGGAGACCCCGGAGCAGCTGCTCACCCTCTCCGGCGCCCTGCAGCGGCACGGCGTCTCCGGCCTGATCAACACCGGCGCAATGAACGACGCCGGCGACCCCGAGCGCATGCTCCTGCACCTGCTCCAGGGCGGCCTCGGCCTGCCGGACG
Source organism: Micrococcus sp. FDAARGOS_333 (assembly GCF_002206575.2). Classification (NCBI taxonomy): domain Bacteria; kingdom Bacillati; phylum Actinomycetota; class Actinomycetes; order Micrococcales; family Micrococcaceae; genus Micrococcus; species Micrococcus sp. FDAARGOS_333. The sequence goes on from NZ_NJFJ02000001.1 coordinate 487,064, forward strand.
AGTCCTACTACCGCGAAGCCTCCTACGCGGAGATCGTCTCCGAGTACCGCGCCCACCTGGGCCGCATGCTCGCACTGGCAGGCATCGGCGCGGACGAGGCGGAGGCCTCCGAGATCGCCGGCCGCGTCGTGGACCTGGAGACGCGGATCGCCGCGCACCACTGGGACGTGGTCCGCACCCGGGACGCCGTGGCCCGCTACAACCTGCTGACCCGCGCGCAGCTGGACCAGACGTTCCCGCTGGCCCAGGCTTGGCTGGAGGGCATCGGCGCCTCCGGCACCCGCTCGGACGAGGTGGTGGTGTGGCAGCCGGAGTTCCTCACCGGGATCCAGTCCCTGCTGGCCGGGGCCGACGCCGTGGACCTGCAGACCTGGAAGCACTGGCTGGAGGTGCAGGTGCTGCGCTCGCTGGCCCCGTACCTGCCGGAGGCCTTCGTGGAGGAGAACTTCTCCTTCTACGGCCGCCGCCTGGCCGGCACCGAGGAGGTACGCCCGCGCTGGAAGCGCGCCGTGGCGTTCGTGAACTCCGCCGCCGGCGAGGACGTGGCCCAGCTGTACGTGGCCAAGCACTTCCCGGCCGGCCACCAGGAGGAGATGGACAGGCTCGTCCACCTGCTCAACGAGGCCTACCGCCGCTCCATCTCCGCCCTGGACTGGATGGGCGAGGACACTCGCCAGCGCGCCCTGGAGAAGCTGTCCATGTTCCGCCCGATGGTCGGCTTCCCGTCCACGTGGATGGACTACTCCACCCTCGAGGTGGACGCGGACGACCTGCTCGGCAACGCCCGCCGCGCGGACGAGTTCGCGTGGGACTGGGACCTGGCCAAGATCGAGAAGGGTCCGGATCCGGAGGAGTGGCACATGACCCCCCAGACCGTGAACGCCTACTACTCGCCGCTGGAGAACGCGATCGTGTTCCCGGCCGCCATCCTGCAGCCCCCGTTCTTCGACCCGGAGCGCTCCATGGCCGCGAACCTCGGCGGCATCGGTGCGGTGATCGGCCATGAGATCGGCCACGGCTTCGACGACCAGGGCTCCCGCTACGACGGCACCGGCACCCTGAAGAACTGGTGGACGGACGAGGACCGCGAGGCCTTCTCGGACCGCACGGCCAAGCTCGTCGCCCAGTACAGCGCCCTGTCCCCGGCGGAGGCCCCGGACCACCACGTCAACGGGGAGTTCACCCTCGGGGAGAACATCGGCGACCTCGGCGGCCTGGGCATCGCCCACCAGGCGCTGGAGATCTGGCGCGAGGAGCAGTCCGACGCGGACTCGGAGGACACCGCCGCGCAGGACCGCGAGTTCTTCTCCTCGTGGGCCTCGGTGTGGCGTCAGCTGACCCGCACGGAGACGATGATCACCCGCATCGCCTCGGACCCGCACTCCCCGAACGAGTTCCGCTGCAACCAGGTGGTGAAGAACCTGGACGCCTTCCACGCGGCGTACGGCACCACCGAGCAGGACCCGATGTGGTTGGCCCCGGAGGAGCGCGTCTCCATCTGGTGACCCGACTCCGCAGGGGAAGAACGACGGCGGCCGCGCACCTGCCGACTGCATGTGCAGTCGGACGGTGGGCGGCCGTCGTCGTGGGTCCGGGGCCTCGGAGGCCTCGGCGCACCGCGGCAGCCGGGGTGGGCGGCGGGGAGGGGCGCCTGCGGCGCCGGAGGCCTCACTCGGCGCGGCGGGTGCGCTCCTCGGTGAACCGGTGCAGCAGGGTGCCGAGCTGCCGGATGTCCTCCAGGTCCCAGCCGGCGAGGTCGCGGCGCATGCCGCCGCCGACCGGTCCGGTGCGCACCTCGTGGAGGCGGCGCAGGCCCTCTTCGGTGGGGCGCAGGACGGCGGCCCGTCGGTCCTTCGGATCGGCGTCCCGGGTGATGAGCTCCAGGGACTCGAGCTCCTTGACGAAGCGAGAGATCTGGGCGCGGTCGGCGAGCATCGTCTCGGCCAGGGCGGACGGGGACAGCGGGGCGGCGTTGACGATCGTCAGGAACGCCTTCATCGCACCGGAGGACATGCCGGGGCTGAGCTGCTCGGCGTGCCGGGCCATGAGCTGGCGGTACTGGCGGACGAGTGTGACGAAGGAGCCCTCGAGGTCGCGGATGGCGGCCTCGAACTCCTCCGGGTGCTCGGCGGCGGCGCCCTGGGGAAGCGGGGTGCTGCTCATCGGTCGCCTCCGGTCCGGCGAGTCGCATCGGTGCCGGTGCCCCGGGAGGCGTCCGGTTGCTCGCCGGTGTCCCCCCGAGCCGTGTCCGTGCCGCGGGAGACGCCCGGCTGTCCGCCGGCGTCCGGGCGCTCGTCACGGATCTGCGGCAGGGAGCCGGTGTGCGGGCCCACCGCGGCGGCCGCCGCCTCCTGCTGGGCGCTGCGGCGGGCGCGCTGGGCAGCACGCTGCTCCTGGGCGTTGCGACGGCCCAGCGGGATGTTCGGAAGCAGCAGCACCGCCACGATGCCCAGCACGGCCAGCGGCACGGTCCAGAGGAAGGCGTTCGAGATGGCCTGGGCGTAGGTCTCCTCGAAGATCACGCGCAGCTCGTGCGGCATGGAGGCCACGGCGGGCAGGCGGCCGGCCTGCATGTCCGTGGCCCACTTGGCCCCCTCGGGGCCCATGCCCGCGAGGGCGGCCTGGACCTCGGCGGCGCGGGACTGGATGCCGTCCGCCACCGTGGTGGCCACGGCGGCGCCCATCGCGGCCACGCCGGCCGAGCCGCCGAGGGTACGGAAGAAGGTCACGCCCGAGGTGGCCACGCCCATGGCGTGCGGATCCGTGGTGTTCTGCACCACCAGCACGAGGTTCTGCATGGTGATGCCCATGCCCAGGCCCACCAGTGCCATGTAGACGCAGACCAGGGCGAAGTTCGTGTCGTAGCGCAGGGTGCCGAGCAGTCCCAGGCCGACGGTCAGGAGCACGGAGCCCGCCACCAGGAACGGCTTCCAGTTGCCGTGCTTGGTGATGTGCCGGCCCGCCAGAGTGGAGGAGATCAGGAACGCGGCCATCAGTGGCAGGGTCATGAATCCGGCTTGGGACGGCGTGGCACCGCGGGCGAGCTGCATGTACTGGGCCAGGTAGACGCCGGAGCCGAACATGGCCAGGCCCACCGACAGCGAGGCCACCACGGCCAGGGTGAACGTGCGGTTCCGGAACAGGCGCAACGGGATCAGCGGCTCGGAGACGCTGCGCTCGACCACCACGAACAGCGCGGCGGCCAGCAGGGATCCGCCGACCATCCAGGCGCTGGTGGGCGAGACCCACTCGAAGTCCTGGCCGGCGCGGGTGACCCAGAGCAGCAGGAGGGTGGTGGCGGCGGCCATCAGGGCGATGCCGAGGATGTCGATGTTGGCCTTCCGGGAGGAGAGGCGCTCGAGCTTGAGGTTCTTCTCCACCATCACCAGGGCGGCGAGGGCGAACGGCACGGCGACGAAGAAGTTCCACCTCCATCCCAGGGTGTCCGTGATCAGGCCGCCGAGAAGCGGGCCGCCCACGGTGGCGACGGCTATGACGGCACCGAACAGCCCCATGTAGCGTCCGCGCTCACGGGGGCTGATGATGTCCGCCATGATCACCTGGGAGAGGGCGATGAGACCGCCGCCGCCCAGGCCCTGCAGGACGCGGCAGGAGATCATCCACGCCGGGTCCTGCGCGAAGCCGGCCGCGGCGGTGGCCGCGACGAACACGACGATGGCGATCTGGAACAGCAGCTTGCGGGAGTACAGGTCCGCCAACTTGCCCCAGATCGGGGTGGCGATCGCGGTGGCGAGCATCATCGCGGTGACCACCCACGTGTAGGTGGCCTGGTCTCCGCCGAGGTCATGGACGATCACCGGCAGGGACGTGGAGACCACCGTGTTGGCGATCATCGACACGAACATGCCCAGGAGCAGGCCGGTCAGGGCCTGGAGGATCTTGCGGTGCCGTTCCTGTGGATCGGCGGCGACGATCGAGACGGACGAGGTCTCGGGGTTCGTGGTGGACATGCGGTCCTTCCGGGGAAGGGAGGCGACGTCGTGGCGGCGGCGGGCGGCAGCGGCACCCCTGGGAAGGTGCTTCAGGCTGCGGCGGGCCGGGGCGCGCGGCGGGGCACTCCGGTCAGGTCATTGCGTGGAGTCAACGGTTGATTCTAGTCAATGATTGACGATCGTCAATGGTCGCTTCTTGAGGCCTCCTGACACCTCCGGCCGCCTCCGTCCGCGTCAGCGCTAGCCTGGGACGCAATGCCCGGTGGCGGCCGGCGCCGCAGCCCCCGGCCCCCTCGCCCTGCTGATCCACCCGCACGGAGGTGCCCCATGACTGCTCGCTTCCTGACGATGATCGACCTGCCCGAGTCCGGACTGGCCCTGCTGCGCGAGGCCGGTGAGGTCACCCGCGGCGAGGATGTCGGCGGGAACGCCGCCCTGCCCGAGCTGGCCGCCTCCGGCGACTACGACGTGATCGTCTGCGCGCTGGACCAGACGTTCGACGCCGCCACGCTCGAGAAGGCACAGCTGCAGGGCATCGCCAACTACGCGGTGGGCTACAACAACATCGACATCCCCGCGGCCACCGCCGCCGGCATCCGCGTGGGCAACACCCCGGAGGTGCTCACGGCGGCCACCGCGGACATCGCGCTGCTGCTGATCCTCGGCGTCACCCGCCGCGCCTACGAAGGAGAGCGGATGATGCGCGCCGGGCAGTTCACCGGCTGGGCGCCGGACCTGTTGGTGGGCAAGGACGTCGCCGGCGCCACCCTCGGCCTGGCCGGATTCGGCCGCATCGGCAGGGCGGTCGCCGAGCGCGCCCTCGCCTTCGGCATGCAGGTCGTCTTCGCCCCGCGCCCGCCGGCCCATCGTGACGTGTCCGCAGCGGAGCTCGGTGACCTGGCCGGCCGTGTGGAGCAGGTCCGTTGGGAGGAGATGGTGGAGCGCGCGGACATCCTCTCCCTGCACGTGCCGCTCACCGAGGACACCCGCCACCTCGTGGACGCGGACGTCCTGGCCCGCATGAAGCGCGGCTCGGTGCTCATCAACACCGCCCGCGGCCCGGTGGTGGACGAGTCGGCCCTGGTGGAGGCGCTGCGCTCCGGGCATCTGTTCGGCGCCGGCCTGGACGTGTTCGAGGACGAGCCGGCCATGGCCGCCGGCCTCGCCGAGCTGGACAACGTCATGGTCCTGCCGCACCTGGGCTCGGCCACGCGCAACACCCGGGACGAGATGGCCGTCCTCACCGCCCGGAACGCGATCGCCATGGCCACCGGCGGGGACATCCCGGCCTGCGTGAACCCCGCGTGATGCTCCTGACCCGCGCCCGCCGCCTGGTCCGCGCGCTGCGCACAGCCCGCCGCACCCATGACGTGGTGACGGCCGCGGACGGCGCCGCCCTGGCCATGACGACCTGCGGAGACGAGACGGCCCCGGGCGAGCGCCGCGTGGTCGTGGTGGTGGGCGCGCATCTCAGCGCCTGGTACTACCGTCCCTTCGCCCATGTGCTGCGGGCCCGCCTGCGGGAGATCTCCGGGCAGGACTGGGCCGTGGACGTCTACGACCGCCGCGGTCGCGGCGACTCGGCTCCGCAGCCGGAGGACTACTCCATGGACACCGAGGTGGCGGACCTCGCCGCCGTCCTGGAGCACACCGGCGCCCGCCAGCTGATCGGCCACTCGCTCGGCGGCTCCGTGGTGCTCAACGCGCTGCAGCAGGCCGGTGGGCTGTTCCCTGCCGAACTGGTCCCGGACCGCACCGCGCTCTACGACCCCTGCGTGAACCTGGACGGCCCCCGGACCGCCCACTGGCTGTCCCGCCTGGAACAGGCCGTGGAGGACGGCAAGACCGCCCGCGGCCTGGCGATTCTCCAGCGTGGCCTTCAATCCTCCGCCGTGCTGTCCCAGGTGCCGGAGTGGTTCCTCACCTTCACCTTCGCCGGCCTCGTGGCCACCCCGCTGGGGAAGATGGCCCGCCGCATGCTGCCGACCCTGTCCCGTGAGCTCATCGCGGCGATGCACGAGGACGACCGCCCCGAGAACTTCGCCGCCATCACCGCCCCGGTGCACCTGATGTGCGGCGGCCTGTCCCCGCAGTACTTCCAGGAGGTCGTCCGCCGGCTGCACGCAGCCATGCCGACCACCACCTTCGAACGCTCCCCGCGCTGCATGCACGGCGCCATCCCGTTCGCCGTGGAGGCCGTGCTCTCCGATCTCGCCGAGCACTTCACCGCCGCCCCGTCGGTCAGCGCAGGGCGGACGCCAGCGCCCGCAGCATGAACGGCTCAGGCGTGATGGGCCCGTCATGCAGGCGGGCCGGCATCACGCGCCAGGCCATGGCCGCCGTGCGCCGCGGCGCCCCGGCCCGGTGGGCGGCCTGCGTCAGCACGCGCGCGGTGTCCGCGAAGAACCCGGGGGAGCGGCCTCCCGTCACCAGGGTCACCCGAGTGTCCGCCAGGTTCCGCGCCAGTGCCTCCGCGTCCACGGGCTCGGCCACGGCCGCCCGCATCTCCGCCGACGACGCCGGCAGCAGCCGCAGCATCCCCTTCCCGGGTCGGGTGAAGGACGCCGCGCCGATCATTCCGCGCAGCACCGTCACCGGCAGCCGGGACAGCGGCCCGGCCGTGCCCAGGTCCCGCACCAGATGCGCCCATGCGGTGCCCCAGCGGGCGTCCGCCACGGCCTCGGCCATCCCGGGGCGCCACAGCCCGGCCAGCATCCCGTCCAGGTTCAGCGCCGCATCCCAGGTGACCACGGACCACGGCCGGCCACCGGCCGCGGCGTGCTCCGCGGCGGCGAGCAGCGCCACCGACCCGCCGAACGAGTGCCCCAGCACCGACCTCGCCCCGGTCAGCGCCATCACCGCGCGCAGGTCGGCCACCTCGGCGGCCAGCAGGTCCTGCTCCGGCTGCGGCGAGGACCCGGACCGGCCCCGCCGCGCGTAGGTGGCCACCGGGGCCCGCAGGCGCTTCGCCAGCGCCCGTGCCGTGGCCGCGTAGGCCGCGTCCGTCACCAGCGTCCCGTGCACCATCACGACGACGGCACTCGCCTCGGCGCCGCCTGTCGCCGCGTCCGCGACTTTCGGCGCGGCGCCCGCTCCCGCGGGCGACCCGCCCGCCCCGGTGGGCCGGGAGGCGGGGGAGGCGGCCGTCGTCGTGCCCTCGGCCCACCCCGGCGGCAGGTGGGTGCGCAGACGCAGGCGCGTGCCGTCGTCGAGGGTCACGAGGCGCTCCAGCGTGCGACGGGGAGAACGGCGTGCGGGCATGCCTGCACGCTACCGTCGCCCGGAGCCCGTCCCACGTGGCGGGCCCCACTGGCCGGGGTCGTGGAACCGCCTGGCCACGCCTCTAGACTGGGGAATTGTGACCACGCAGAACACCCCCGCTCAGACCGCAGTCGACCACCACGACCAGCAGGCCGTGCGCGCCGCCAAGCGTAACGCCCTGCTCACCGAGGGCACAGAGGCGTTCCCGGTCGAGGTGAAGCGCACCCACTCGCTCACCGCGGTCCGCGAGGAGTTCGACGGCAAGCACGAGCCGGGCTGGGAGGACGGCCCGGAGGTGTCGGTCGCCGGTCGCATCGTGTTCCAGCGCAACACCGGAAAGCTGTGCTTCGCCACCCTCCAGGAGGGCGGCCCCGACGGCGCAGGCGTGCGCCTGCAGGTCATGCTGTCCCTGGCCAACGTGGGCGAGGACTCCCTGGCCGAGTGGAAGAAGGTCGTGGACCTCGGCGACCACGTGTCCGTGACCGGCAAGGTCATCGTCTCCCGCCGCGGCGAACTGTCCATCATGGCCGACTCCTGGCAGATGGCCTCCAAGGCGCTGCGCCCGCTGCCGGTGCTGCATGCCGAGCTCAACGAGGAGACCCGCGTCCGCCAGCGCTACGCGGACCTGATCGTGCGCGACGCCGCCCGTGAGATGGTCTACACGCGCGCCAAGGTGGTCTCCGCGATCCGGCGCACCCTGGAAGGCCACGACTACGTGGAGGTCGAGACCCCGATCCTGCAGCTCGTCCACGGCGGCGCCCAGGCCCGCCCGTTCCAGACGCACCTCAACGCGTTCGACCAGGACATGACGCTGCGCATCGCGACCGAGCTCTACCTCAAGCGCGCCGTGGTGGGCGGGATCGACCGCGTCTACGAGATCGGCCGTGTCTTCCGCAACGAGGGCGTGGACTCCACCCACTCGCCCGAGTTCACCACCCTCGAGTGCTACGAGGCGTGGGCGGACATGCGCGTCATGGCCGACCGCATGCAGCAGATGATCCTCGCCGCCGCGGACGCCGTGGGCGCCGGCCGGCAGATCCAGACCGAGAAGGGCACCGTCGACCTCGACGGCGAGTGGGCATGGGTGGCCGTCTACCCCGGTCTGTCCGAGGCCGTGGGCCAGGAGATCACCCCTGAGACCGACGTGGCGGTGCTGCGGGAGATCGCAGAGCGGCACGAGGTGCCGGTGGACCCGCAGTGGGGCGCGGAGAAGCTGGTCATCGAGCTGTTCGGTGAGATCGTCGAGCCGACGCTGATCAACCCGACCTTCGTGTACAACTATCCGCCGGCCGCCCAGCCGTTGGCCCGGCCGCACCGGGAGGAGCCGGGCGTCATCGAGGCCTGGGACCTGGTCATCGGCGGCACGGAGCGCGGCACCGCGTTCTCCGAGCTGATCGACCCGGTCATCCAGCGCGAGCGCCTGACCGCCCAGTCCCGCGCCGCCGCCGCCGGCGACGACGAGGCCATGCAGCTCGACGAGGACTTCCTCCGCGCGCTCGAGTACGGCGCCCCGCCGATGGGCGGCCTCGGCCTCGGCATCGACCGTCTGGTCATGCTGTTCACCGGCGTGGGCATCCGCGAGACCATCCTCTTCCCGTTGCTGAAGCCGGAGGCCTGATCGGCCATGGCGACGTTCTGGGACTACTTCTCGGTGCTGGCCCCATCCGTGGGCCTGGCGCTGCTGTTCTGGCTCATCATGCGCTCCCTGCTCCGCGCGGACACCGGTGAGCGTGAGGCGGAGGGCCGGAGGCGCTCGGGCGTGGACGCGCGCGCGGCGGCCGAGGAGGCCGAAGCCCGGGAATGGGCGCGCCGGCGGCGCGCGGATGAGGCGCCCGCCGAGGGGCGTGTGGAGGCCGACGCCGCGGAGGGCGGCGAGGGTCGCCTGGAGACCGACGCCGCGGAGGTCGGCGAGGGTCGCCTGGAGACCGACGCCGAGGCGCCCGCCGAGGGGGCCGGCGAGGGGCGCGCCCCGGAGGAGGGTGCGCCGCGCGCCTGAGGGCGCGGTGCCAGCCAATGGACGCTACTGCGACCAGCACAACGGGTGCGCCGCGCGCCTGAGGGCGCGGTTCCGTCCGGCGGACACCCTTTCCTGCAGCGAGTATCCGCTGCAGGGGAATGACCCTGCGGAGGCAGGTTTCCCCGTACCTGGGATTCTGCTGACAGACGACGCCTGCAGGAGAAATGTTCATCCGCAGGAAAGGCATAGATCGGCTACCGTGGAAGCGGACACAGAGAGCCAGGTGGCCGGAGAACCTTCCAGCGCAGCCTTTTCCCTTGGGTGAATCGGCTTGCCAGGGTGAAATCCCGGTCGCTGCAGACGAATGAGGGAGATGGGCAAGCACATGGCACAGAAGGTCGAAGTCGTCTTGGTGGACGATCTGGACGGCTCGGAGGCCGCCGAGACCGTGAAGTTCGCGCTCGACGGGCGCCACTACGAGGTGGACCTGTCCGAGGACAACGCCCGCGAGCTGCGCAACTTCCTCAAGCCCTACATGAAGAAGGGCCGCGCCGTGGCGCCGCCGTCCCCGAAGGCCGAGGCCGCGGAGATCCGCAAGTGGGCCGCGGACAACGGCTATGAGGTCTCCTCCCGCGGCCGCCTGCACCGCGACGTCGTGGAGGCCTACCGCAACGCCAAGCGCAGGTGACCTGCGGAGCCCGGCTCCAGGAGCCGGGGCCCCGTGGATCGGCCCCGACGGGGTCCGTGACGACGGGCGGCTGATCGCTTCACCCTGTGGCGAACAGCCGCCCGTCGCCCTGTCTGCGTGCGTAGGCTCGGGACCAATCGAAAGCCAAGGCAAGAGCCAAGGAGTGTGTCCATGTTCGAAAGGTTCACCGACCGCGCGCGGCGGGTGGTGGTGCTCGCGCAGGAAGAGGCGCGGATGCTCAACCACAGCTACATCGGGACCGAGCACATCCTGCTCGGCCTGATCCACGAGGGTGAGGGCGTCGCAGCCAAGGCCCTGGAGTCGATGGACATCTCCCTCGGCGCGGTCCGCGAGAAGGTGCAGGAGGACATCGGTCAGGGGCAGCAGAACCCGCCCGGCCACATCCCCTTCACGCCGCGTGCCAAGAAGGTGCTCGAGCTGTCCCTGCGCGAGGCGCTGCAGCTCGGCCACAACTACATCGGGACCGAGCACATCCTGCTCGGCCTGATCCGCGAGGGCGAGGGCGTCGCTGCCCAGGTGCTCGTGAAGCTCGGCGCGGACCTGAACCGCGTCCGTCAGACCGTCATCCAGCTGCTTTCCGGCTACCAGGGCTCCGGCCAGGGTGGCAAGGAGACCGCCGGCGTCGCCCCGGGCGGGCAGTCCGAGGGGCAGAACGCGGGCTCCGTGGTGCTGGACCAGTTCGGCCGCAACCTCACCGCCGCCGCCCACGACGGCAAGCTGGACCCGGTCATCGGCCGTGCCGAGGAGATGGAGCGCGTCATGCAGGTGCTCTCGCGCCGCTCCAAGAACAACCCGGTCCTCATCGGTGAGCCCGGCGTCGGCAAGACCGCGGTGGTGGAGGGTCTGGCCCAGGCCATCGACCGTGGCGACGTGCCGGAGACGCTGAAGGACAAGCAGCTGTACTCGCTGGACCTCGGCTCGCTCGTGGCCGGCTCGCGCTACCGCGGCGACTTCGAGGAACGCCTGAAGAAGGTCCTCAAGGAGATCCGCACGCGCGGGGACATCATCCTGTTCATCGACGAGATCCATACCCTCGTCGGCGCCGGTGCCGCCGAGGGCGCGATCGACGCCGCCAGCATCCTCAAGCCGATGCTGGCCCGCGGCGAGCTGCAGACCATCGGCGCCACCACACTGGACGAGTACCGCAAGCACATCGAGAAGGACGCCGCGCTCGAGCGTCGCTTCCAGCCGATCCAGGTCAACGAGCCGTCCGTCGAGGACGCCACCAAGATCCTCCGCGGCCTGCGCGACCGCTACGAGGCGCACCACAAGGTGTCCATCACGGACGACGCCCTCAAGGCCGCCGCCTCGATGTCCGCCCGCTACATCTCGGACCGCTTCCTGCCGGACAAGGCCATCGACCTGATCGACGAGGCCGGCGCCCGCCTGCGCATCCGCCGCATGACCGTGCCGCCGGAGATCAAGGCCTACGAGGGCCGCATCGCCGAGGTGCGCTCCGAGAAGGAGGCCGCGATCGACGGCCAGGACTTCGAGGGTGCCGCGCGCCTGCGCGACCAGGAGCAGCAGCTCGTGGACGAGCAGAAGCAGAAGGAACAGGCCTGGCGGACCGGTCAGGCCTCCGACGTCGCCACCGTGGACGAGGACCTCATCGCCGAGGTGCTGTCCAAGTCCACCGGCATCCCGGTCTTCAAGCTGACCGAGGAGGAGACCGACCGCCTCAAGAACATGGAGGCCGAGCTCCACCGCCGCGTCATCGGCCAGGACGAGGCCATCAAGTCCCTGTCCCGCGCCATCCGCCGCACCCGTGCCGGCCTGAAGGACCCGAACCGCCCGTCCGGCTCGTTCATCTTCGCCGGCCCCACCGGCGTCGGAAAGACCGAGCTGGCCAAGTCCCTCGCCGAGTTCCTCTTCGGCGAGGAGGACGCCCTGATCACCCTGGACATGTCCGAGTTCCAGGAGAAGCACACGGTGTCCCGCCTGTTCGGCGCGCCTCCCGGCTACGTCGGGTACGAGGAGGGCGGCCAGCTCACCGAGAAGGTCCGCCGCCGTCCGTTCTCCGTGGTGCTGTTCGACGAGGTGGAGAAGGCCCATGCGGACCTGTTCAACTCGCTGCTGCAGATCCTCGAGGACGGTCGCCTGACCGACTCGCAGGGCCGTGTGGTGGACTTCAAGAACACCGTGATCATCATGACCACGAACCTCGGAACCCGGGACATCTCCAAGGGCGTCATGACCGGCTTCCAGTCCGCCACGGACACGGCCACCGGCTATGAGCGCATGAAGGGCAAGGTGCGGGAGGAGCTGCGCCAGCACTTCCGCCCGGAGTTCCTGAACCGCGTGGACGACGTGATCGTCTTCCCGCAGCTGCAGAAGTCCGAGATCGTGGAGATCGTGGACCTGTTCATCGCCCGCCTCGGCAAGCGCCTGGCGGAGCAGGACCTGTCCATCGAGCTCACCCAGGACGCCAAGGAGCTGCTCGCGGACCGGGGTTACGACCCGGCCATGGGCGCCCGTCCGCTGCGCCGCACCATCCAGAACCTGGTGGAGGACCAGCTCTCCGAGCGCATCCTCTTCGGCGAGATCCCGGCCGGCTCCCTCATCGCCGTGGACACCACGGGCGAGGGCGAGGGCCGCGAGCTGACGTTCACGTTCTCCGGCGGCCGCAGCGAGGTCGAGGGTTCCCAGATGCAGGAGCTGGAGGCCGGCGTGTCCGAGTGACGCCGCGCCGCTGTCCGGCGGTCGATGCAGCACGCGGGGGCGGGGGCTTGACCCTCGCCCCCGCGGCGCGTTGACTCGCAGGCAACACCGTCCCCCGCCGGACGGCCCCGCCCGGACGGAGCCGGGAGCAACGGTCCGGCGGGGCGGCCGCCCGAGAGGCGGGCGGCCCGGATGAGAGGAGACACCATGGCTGACATGGAGAACACGTTCGACAAGATCAAGGGCGACGCCAAGTCCGGCCTCGGCGAGGCCACCGGCAACGACCGCATGAAGGCCGAGGGCCGCACCGAGTCTGCCGCCGCCGGAGCCAAGGATGCCGTCCAGAACGCCGGCGACAAGCTCAAGGGTGCCGCCGACGGCGTGAAGAACGCCTTCACGAAGGACTGAGGCGGCAGACCCAGGCCGACCTGGGCAGACGCGAGGCAGGGGCGGCGCCGGGAGCATCGTCCCTGCTCCGCCGTGAGGAAAAGGCGGTACATCGGGTACCAGAATGCCCAGGATGTTCCCAGGCAATAGGCGGCCCCGAGGGTGGCGCCGCGTCTGTGGATCTGCTTACGGTGGGGGCAACCGCTCAGGCGGCCGACCGGTCGCCACGGAGATCGAGGACTTCGGTCCACGGGATCCGGAGCGGAGGAAATGTCCCCCACTCCAAGGAGGTCCAAACCATGGGCATCGGCGATCTCGGCAACCTTGCCAACGAGCACTCTGACAAGATCAACGACGCTGTCGACCAGGCTCAGGAGCAGCACGGCGACAAGCTCGGCGAGCACAAGGACACCGTGAACAAGGGCATCGACGGCGCTCAGGACAAGTTCCTGAACGGCGGCGAGAACAAGGACAACGAGCAGAAGTGACTCTGCCCGGGTCCTGACCGGCCCTGAACCGGTCGTCCGAAGGCCCCCGCAGCCTCCCCTCGAGGGACGGTGTCGCGGGGGCCTTCGTCATGTCCGGCATGCCTGGCCCCTCGCGCCGAACCAGAGGATTCGGCCGGTTCAAGACCCGGTGAAGTGACCATTTCTTCTGGCTCGGTGCAGCACACACTGGTTCGGTGCGGCACACGCCGTGGACGCCGGGCACGGTGCCGGTCCTACACTGGGCGGATGCCGAAGCTCCCGGTCGCCCTGCGTCCCGCCCGCACCACCGACGTCCCGGCCATCCAGGACATCGTCCGCCCCCACGCGGACAGCCGCGTCCTGCTGCAGAAGGAGACGGTGGCCTACTACGAGGCCATCCAGGAGTTCGTGGTGGCGGAGGACGAGGCCGGAGAGCTCGTCGGCTTCGGCGCCCTGCACGTCATGTGGGAGCACCTCGCGGAGGTCCGCACCCTGGCCGTCGCGGACCGTGCCCGCGGCGGGGGAGTGGGCCACGCCCTGTTGGAGGAGCTGCTGGAGCGTGCCCGCGCCGTCGGCGTCTCCCAGGTGTTCTGCCTGACCTTCGAGGTGGACTTTTTCTCCGCCCACGGCTTCGACGTCATGGAGGACCAGTCCGCCGTGGACCCTGAGGTGTACGCCGAGCTGCTGCGCTCCCAGGATGAGGGCGTCGCCGAGTTCCTGGACCTCGCCCGGGTCAAGCCGAACACCCTCGGCAACACCCGCATGATCCGCACCCTCTGACGCCCCGCAGGGGCGGCCGTCAGTCGGGGAACGAGTAGGCGCCGTCGCGTTCGAGGAGGAGGCCGTCGTCGAGAAGGCCGGCCAGGCAACGGGTCCACTGCGCCTCGTCCGGCACGTGTGTGCCCAGGCGCCGCGTTCCGGCCACGGCCTGGCGCACGGCGCCGACCTCCACGCGGCCGGCCTCCCGGACCGCGGCCATGACGGCGCCGCGCAGCTGGCGGTCCGTTCCCGCCCAGTCCTGCCCGCGCGGGGTGTGCTCCGGCTCCGGCCGTCCGGCGGACACCCAGGCGCACTGCTCGAGCAGAGGGCAGTCGTCGCAGCGCGGCGATCGGGCCGTGCAGACCAGCGCCCCGAGCTCCATCACGGCGGCGTTCCAGCGGTTGGCCCGCGTGCGGTCCGCCGGCATCAGCGCGTGTGCGTCGCGCATCTCCGCGCGGGTCAGGGTCTTCGGCGGCAACCCCTGCCCGCGGACCGCGCGGGTGAGAACCCGGCGCACGTTGGTGTCCACGACGGTCTCGGGGATGCCGAAGGCGAAGCTCGCCACGGCCGCCGCGGTGTACTCGCCGACCCCCGGCAGGGCGCGCAGGGCGGCAGGGTCCGCCGGCACCTTACCGCCGTGCCGGTCCACCATCGCCGCGGCCGCCTGCTGCAGGCGCAGCGCCCGGCGAGGGTAGCCGAGCCGGTCCCAGGCGGTGAGCACCTCGGCCGTGGAGGCCTCCGCGAGGTCGGCGGGACACGGCCAGCGCTGCATCCAGTCCCGCCAGCGCGGCAGCACCCGGACCACCGGGGTCTGCTGGAGCATGATCTCGGAGACCATCACGCCCCACGGCGAGCAGTCGGCGCTGCGCCAGGGCAGGTCCCGCGCGTGGACGTCGAACCAGTCCAGGACCGCCGTGTGGAGGCGATCCTGGGCGGCAGGCGTGAGTTCGGCGACCTCGGGCATGGCGTCCACTGTAGCGGCGGGCTCCAGCCCTACCCTGGTGGGCATGGACGGCCTTCCCCCCACCGAGTCCGAGCGCGCCCGGCAGCGTGCCGCCATGTTCCGCCGCCGCCGGATCGTGTTCGGCGTCGTGGCCCTTGCCGTGGTGGTGCTCCTGGTGCTGGCGGGCATCGCCCTGGGCGGCCTGATCTCGCGCCTGGTGCAGGACATCACCGGGGAGTCCGACCCGGAGCCGGCCGCCGTCAGCGCGACCCCGACACCCTCGGCGAGTCCCGGCCCCTCCGAGGAGCCGTCCTCCGGCCCCTCCCCGTCCGGATCCGCCTCGGACGATGCCGGCGGCAGCGGCTCCGCCGAACCGACCGAGAGCCCGTCCGGCAAGCCCTCCGACGACGCCCGTGACAAGCCCTCGGAGGAGCCGAACCCCTCGCCGTCCTCCACCGCTCCGGAGGCGCTCGAGCCGCCGTGCCGGGGCTCTGCCATCCAGGTCACGGCGGGCACGGACAAGACCGTCTACGACCGCGGCGAGCGTCCGGAGCTGGCACTGAAGGTGATGAACCTGTCCCAGGAGCCGTGCACCCTCAACGTGGGCACCACCGAGCAGGTCTTCGAGGTCACCACGGCCGAGGGGGACGACGTGTTCTCCACCGAGATCTGCCAGGCCGACCCGCAGGACCAGGACATGGTGCTCGTCCCGCACGACGAGCAGACCGCACTGTTCGAATGGAACCGCCGCAACTCCGAGAAGGACTGCACCGAGCGCGGTGAGCTCGTGGATCCCGGCTCCTACCGCCTCACCGTGACGCTGGGCGACCACTCCTCCCAGCCGGTCGCCTTCCGCCTCACCGACGACAAGCCCGAGGGCCAAGGCTGAGCAGCGACGGCGGCCTGTCCGGCCTCGTCTTCCCCCGTCCCCTCCACGACGACGGCCGCCCACCGTCCGCCGGCGGCCTCGCCCGTCCGTCGGGTCGCCTCAGCGGGTCCATGTGGGGATGGTGTTCAGCGCCTCGGACAGCGACCCCACCTGCGCGACGGAGAAGCCCTTCGGGACCTCGCCGAGCGGCTCGGGGGAGCGGGGGACGATCGCGCGGGTGAACCCCAGACGCGCGGCCTCTCGCACGCGTCGGCCGATGCCGGGCACCGGGCGGACCTCGCCGGCCAGGCCGAGCTCGCCGACGGCGATCATGCCGGTCGGCACAGGGGCACTGAGCTTCGCCGAGGCCACCGCCACCGCGACCGCCAGGTCCGAGGCCGGCTCGGACAGGCGCACGCCGCCGACGGTGGCGACGTAGCAGTCGTCCTGGGCCAGGGCGAAGCGGGCGCGGCGCTGCAGCACGGCCAGGAGCATGTTCACGCGCGCCGAGTCCACACCGGAGACGGTCCGCCGCGGACTGCCGCCGGCGGACGGGGTGAGCAGGGACTGCACCTCCGCCACGAGCGGGCGGCGCCCCTCCAGTGTCACGGTCACGCAGGTGCCCTCCACGGGCTCCGCGGTGCCGGAGAGGAACAGGCCGGAGGGGTCGTCCAGGGATTCGATGCCGTCCTCGCGCAGGTCGAAGCAGCCGACCTCGTCCGTGGGGCCGAAGCGGTTCTTCACGGCGCGCACCAGGCGCAGCCGGGAGTGGCGGTCGCCCTCGAACTGGCAGACCACGTCCACGAGGTGCTCGAGCAGGCGCGGGCCGGCAATGGTGCCCTCCTTCGTCACATGGCCCACCAGCACCGTGGTGATGCCCTTGTCCTTCGCCGTGCGGATCAGTGAGGCGGCGACTTCGCGCACCTGGGTCACGCCGCCGGCGATGCCGTCCACCTCCGCCGACTGCAGGGTCTGGACGGAGTCCACGATCACCAGGGACGGCTGGATCCGTTCGATCTGTCCGAGGGCCCGGCCCAGGTCCGTCTCCGCGGCCAGGTGGAGGGTGTCCGCCAACGCGCCGATGCGGTCTCCGCGCGAGCGGACCTGCGCGGCGGACTCCTCGCCCGTCAGGTACAGGACCGGACGCGGTGTGCCGTCCGTGCCGCGGGCGGTCTGGGCGGCCACGTCCAGGAGCAGGGTCGACTTGCCGATGCCCGGCTCCCCGGCCAGCAGGATCACGGCTCCCGGGACGAGCCCGCCGCCGAGCACGCGGTCCAGCTCGCGCACGCCGGTGCTGCGGAAGGAGGCGAGGGTCGCGTCCACGTCCGCGATGCGCGGGGCCGCCTCGGCCACCGTGGAGGCCTTCGTTGTGCCCGTGGTGGCCGTCATCCCGGCCTCCTCCACGGTTCCCCAGGCCTGACACCGGCCGCAGCGGCCGACCCACTTCACCGTGGTCCAGCCGCATTCGGTGCACTGGTATCCGGGGGGCCTGCGGGAGGGGGACTTCGAGCTCGCCATGGACGCCACTCTAGGGGCGGACCCGGACGCGATCAGACGCCCGGCAGGTAGCCCACGGCCTCCTCGTGGTCCGCGCCGGTGGCCTCGAGGAGGTCGACCATCATGGGCCTGAGCAGCATCACGAGGGCCTCGCCGTGCAACGAGCCGCCGCCGAGGTGCGTCGGGTGCAGCCGGGAGGCCGCTGCGCCGAGTGCCTCGCGGGCGTCGAGCCGGCCCTGGCGGCGGCCGGCGGGCGTGGGCTCGTCGAAGCACCGGTTCAGGATCTGGACGGCGTCCGCGGCCTCGTCGAACCAGCTGCTCAGGGATTCGGCCGCCTCGTCCGTGAGTGAGCCGGAGTCGATCAGGCTGACCACGCGCCGGGCCACGATGCGCAGGGAGCGGATCGCCAGGTCAGAGCGGTCCACCGCGTAGGCGACGACCGTCACGAAGCCCTTCTGCCGCCGTTCGAGCGGGGAGTAGGTGGTGACCTCGCGCGCCATCTGCACTTCGCGTCGCAGCTCGTCCAGCACGGACTGTGTGCCGCGCCCGGTGATCAGCGCCATCCATGCCGTGCTGGACTCCTGTGTGCGCAGCGCCGTGGACAGGTCCCGCAGGATCGAGACCATGGGGTCGTACAGGGCCTGCAGTCGCTTCGCCGTGGACCTCTGCGTGCGGTGCGGCCTGAGGAAGGTGACGATCAGGGCGCAGCAGGCGCCCACGACTGCGTCCAGGCTGCGGGAGAACGGGCCGTCCGCGGGTGCCGGGAGCAGCACGACCAGGACAGCCTGGAGGGACATCTGCGTGGTGAAGATCGGCCCGGAGTCCAGGAACCGGGCCGCCATGATGGACACGAACAGCACGATCGCCGCCTGCCACATCCCGCGGCCGAGCCCGAGCATGAGGGCATCACCGATCAGGATGCCGAGCGTGCAGCCGACAGAGACCTCGAGCACGCGGCGCAGCTTGGGCTCGCGGCCCCAGCCGAGGCCCACCAGTGTGGCGGTCGCGGCGAACAGCGGTCCCTCGTGGCCGAGCACGGCCTCGGCGAACCAGTAGGCCGCCACGGCGGCGATCGTGGTCAGGGCCGCCTGGCCGGCCGAGGAGCGGGTGCGCATCCAGCCGGCGCGGGCGCGGCGTCCGACGAAGCGCCGCAGCCGCTCGCCGAGGCCGAGCTCCTCCACCTGCGGCAGGGTGCCGGTGGCGGTGGAGTGGCGGTGTTCCATGCCCGCCAGCCTAACGGCGGACGGGCATGGGCGACGCTGGATCTGTGGCCTGGCTCTCACCTCTGCGGACACCCTGTGGACCAGGTCACAGAACGGTGACGAAGTGTGAGCCGCAGTTCACCGAGCGTTCAACTTCCCCGGCCTCATGGTTCACAGACCGTCCGTAGGTTGAATGACGTCGCAGGAGCCACAGGGGTGCCCGTCAGGGCGACCCCACCTCAACGGAACGGGCTCCCGCCACCACTGTCATCCGACCTCCGAAAGGGGCACTTCCCGATGAAGGCTCTTCGTGCAGGCCGCGCCGCGGCCCTCCTGTCCGTTGCCGCCCTGGCTCTGACCGCCTGCTCCAACTCCGACAACGGAGACTCCGACTCCGACAACGGCAACGAGGAGACCTCGCAGGTCTCGGGCACCCTGACCGGCGGCGGCGCCTCGTCGCAGGAGGCCGCCATGGGTGCTTGGACCTCCGGCGTCGCCGACGTCGCCCCCGAGCTGTCCGTGAAGTACGACCCGGTGGGCTCCGGCAGCGGTCGTGAGGGCTTCCTGTCCGGCCAGTACTCCTTCGCCGGCTCCGACGCCGCCATGGGCGAGGACGAGGACCCCACCGAGGTCTGCGGCGACAAGGGCGCCTTCCACGTGCCGGCCTACATCTCCCCGATCGCCGTGGCCTACAACCTCGAGGGCGTCGAGGGCGTCCAGATGGACGCCGAGACCATCGCCAAGATCTTCGCCGGCGAGATCACCAAGTGGAACGACCCGGCCATCGCCGACCAGAACGAGGGCGTCGAGCTGCCGGACAAGGACATCACCGTCGTCCACCGCTCCGACGACTCGGGCACCACCGAGAACTTCACCGCCTACCTCACCGAGGCCGCCGGCGACGCCTGGAAGTACGACGAGATCGAGACCTGGCCGTCCGAGATCCAGGCCGAGTCCGCTCAGGGCACCAAGGGCGTCGTGGGCCTGGCCTCCGACACCGACGGTGCGATCACCTACGCCGACGCCTCCGCCACCGGTGACATGAACACCGTGAAGGTGAAGGTTGGTGAGGAATACGTCGAGTACTCCTCCGAGGCCGCCGCCGCCACCGTGGACAAGTCCGAGGCCAACGAGGACGGCTCCATCGAGCTCGACCGCGCCACCGGTGAGGAGGGCGTCTACCCGATCGTCCTCGTCTCCTACCACATCTACTGCAACGAGTACCAGGACCAGGAGACCGCTGACCAGGTCAAGGCCTTCGCCTCCTACGTGATCTCCGAGGACGGCCAGAAGGCCTCCGAGGAGTCCGCGGGCAACGCCCCGATCTCTGAGGAGACCCGCAAGGCCGCCCAGGAGCGCATCGACGCGATCGCCGCCCAGGGCTGACCCGCCCGGCCTGACCCACTCCGCGCTGTGACGCCGCCGTCAGCCGTCGGCCCCGTGTCAAACGGGGTCGACGGCTGACGCCGTGGACAGGGCCGGCATTGCTCCATCCCCACTGTGGGCCCGCGCCGACGGGTCCGCTCCACCACTGACACAAGGGAAGGCATCGTGACCTCACCTGCACCCGAGACCGCAGCCCCGCGGGCCTCGACCCTGAAGACCTCACGCGGCGGTGCCGCCGGGGACAAGGTCTTCTCCGGTCTGGCCCTCGCCGCGGGCATCATCATCCTGCTGGTGCTCGCCTTCGTGGCGATCTTCCTCGTCTGGGAGTCGTTGCCGGCCCTGTTCCCGGAGGCGTTCGACAAGGAACTGAAGTCCGCGGACACCTTCTTCCAGTATGTGTGGCCGCTCATGGCGGGCACCGTGATGGCCGCGATGGCCGCCTTGCTGATCGCCACCCCGATCGCCGTGGGCGTCGCGCTGTTCATCTCCCACTACGCACCGCCGAAGATCGCCCAGCCGGTCGGCTACGTCATCGACCTGCTCGCCGCGATCCCCTCGGTGGTCTACGGCGTGTGGGGCTGGCTCACCCTCGCCCCGCTCATGGTGCCGATCTACCGGTGGCTGCACGAGTACCTGGGCTGGCTGCCGATCTTCGGCGGCGACGTGACCACCACCGGTCGCACGCTGATGACCTCCGGTGTGGTCCTGGCGGTCATGATCCTCCCGATCATCACCGCCCTGTGCCGCGAGATCTTCTCCCAGACCCCGAAGCTGCACGAGGAGGCCGCGCTGGGCCTCGGCGCCACCCGCTGGGAGATGATCAAGATGACCGTCTTCCCGTTCGCCCGCGCCGGCATCGTCTCCTCGGTCATGCTCGGCCTGGGCCGTGCGCTCGGTGAGACCATGGCCGTCACCCTGGTCCTGTCCCCGGGCGTGTTCACCTGGTCCATGGTCCAGTCCGGCCGCAACGCCACGATCCCGTCCGAGATCGCACTGAACTTCCCGGAGGCCTTCGGCATCCGTCTCAACGAGCTGATCGCCGCGGGCCTGATGCTGTTCATCATCACCCTGGTGGTGAACATGATCGCCCGCTGGATCGTGAACAAGCACAAGGAATTCTCGGGGGCCAACTGATGAACTCGACTGTGAACCACACTCCGGCCGAGACCGGGGCCGCCCCCGGCGACCGCGGCCAGCGCCGCGGGGAGGAGGAGAAGATCCGCGTGCAGCGGTCCTCGCTGACCTCCGGTCAGAAGCCCTCGTGGACCTGGATGGCCGTCCTGGCCGGAGCCCTGGCGGTCGCCGCCGGGCTGACCTTCCTGCTCACCGGCGGAGGCTTCTCCGTCGGGGGCTTCGCCGTCCTGCTGGGCATCCTCTACGTGGTGGGCATGTACATCGTCGACCACTTCCTGGAGACGAGGCGCCGCGCTACGGACAACCTGTGGCGCAACCTGGTCTGGGGGACCTTCCTCATCGCCCTGGTCCCGCTGGTCTCCGTGATCTGGTCTGTGGTGGGCACCGGCCTGCCGACCCTGGTCACTCAGCCCCACTTGCTGCTGTTCGACATGGCCGGTGTCACCGGCGCGGACGACGCGGCCTACGCCGACGGCGGCTCCCCGGCCGGCGGACTGCCGGGCGGCTTCGTCCACGCTCTGATCGGCACCGTAATGATCACCTTGATCGCCACCGTGATCTCCGTGCCGATCGGCCTGCTGACCTCCATCTACCTGGTGGAGTACAGCCGGGACAACTGGTTCTCCCGCGCCATCATCTTCTTCGTGGACGTGATGACCGGCATCCCCTCGATCGTGGCGGGCCTCTTCTCCTTTGCGATGATGCAGGTCGTCATGGAGCGCATCCTCGGTCCGGGCCCGGCGGCCATGCAGGCTGTGAAGATGGGCTTCTCGGCAGCCATCGCGCTGTCCGTGCTGATGATCCCGGTGGTGGTCCGCTCCACCGAGGAGATGCTGCGCGTGGTCCCGAACGAGCTGCGCGAGGGCTCCTACGCGCTGGGCGTGCGCAAGTGGCGCACCATCTTCAAGGTGGTCCTGCCGACGGCGATCTCCGGCATCGCCTCCGGCGTCACCCTCGCGATCGCCCGTGTGGCCGGTGAGACCGCGCCTATCCTGGTGACCGCGGGCTACGCGATGAACATCAACTGGAACCCGTTCGACGAATGGATGACCGCCCTGCCGGTGTTCATCTACCGTCAGCTCGTGGCACCGACGTCCCCGACCGCCACCGACCCGTCGCTCCAGCGTGCATGGGCCGCGGCCCTGGTCCTCATCGTGATCGTCATGGGCCTGAACCTGATCGCACGCGTGATCGCCAAGGCGTTCGCCCCGAAGAAGGGCCGCTGACCGAGGCCGGTGCGGAGCCCACCGCTCCGCGCCGGCCCTTCGGCCCCACAGACTCCCGCTCCACAGCGACTCCCCAGAAGGAAAACCGCACATGTCCAAGCGCATCCAGGCCAACGACGTCGACGTCTTCTACGGCAAGTTCAAGGCCGTCGAGGGCGTGAACATCGACATCTCCCCCCGCTCCGTCACCGCCTTCATCGGTCCGTCCGGCTGCGGCAAGACCACCTTCCTGCGCGCCATCAACCGCATGCACGAGGTGCTCCCCGGCGCCCACGTCGAGGGCTCCCTGCTGCTCGACGGCGAGGACATCTACGCCCCGGGCGTGGACCCGGTGGCCGTCCGGTCGCAGATCGGCATGGTGTTCCAGCGCCCGAACCCGTTCCCCACCATGTCCATCCGGGAGAACGTGCTGGCCGGCTACAAGCTCAACGGCACCCGCCTGAGCCGTTCCGAGGCGGACTCGATCGTGGAGAAGTCCCTGCGCGGCGCGAACCTCTGGAACGAGGTCAAGGACCGTCTGGACAAGCCGGGTTCCGGCCTGTCCGGCGGTCAGCAGCAGCGCCTGTGCATCGCGCGCACCATCGCCGTGTCCCCGGATGTGATCCTCATGGACGAGCCCTGCTCGGCCCTGGACCCGATCTCCACCCTCGCCGTCGAGGACCTCATCAACGAGATGAAGGAGAACTACACGGTCATCGTCGTCACGCACAACATGCAGCAGGCAGCCCGCGTGGCGGACAAGACCGCGTTCTTCAACATCGCGGGCGTCGGCAAGCCGGGCAAGCTCATCGAGTATGACGAGACCAACGTCATCTTCAACAATCCCTCGAACCAGCAGACCGAG
Source organism: Micrococcus sp. FDAARGOS_333 (assembly GCF_002206575.2). Taxonomy (NCBI): domain Bacteria; kingdom Bacillati; phylum Actinomycetota; class Actinomycetes; order Micrococcales; family Micrococcaceae; genus Micrococcus; species Micrococcus sp. FDAARGOS_333. Next base: position 510,315 of record NZ_NJFJ02000001.1, read on the forward strand.
GACTACGTCTCCGGCCGCTTCGGCTGATCGGCGCCGCCTCCCCTTCGGGAAGCACACCACGACGTCGGCTCCGTCGCCCTTTTCGAGGCGACGGAGCCGTCGTCGTCTCCCTACCGTCCGGAGGGCCCACCCTCCGCGGTTCGAGGGGCAGACACGGGGTTGAGATCGCAGAACATGGCCGTGTTGTATCCCCAAAACGGCTGGTCGGTCCCCGAAACGGTCGGCGCGGCGGTACTGCCTAGGCGAAGACGAGGACGCCGCCGGCGAGGATGAAGGACAGCACCAGGCAGACGGCCGGGGTGGCGAGCCACCACAGGAAGACGCGGGCCAGCTGGCCCCAGCGGACGGAGGCGAAGGTCTGGTCCTGGCCGGCGCCGACGATCGAGGCGACCGTCATGTGGGTGGAGGACATCGGCATGTGCAGCAGCAGCGTTCCGAAGAAGAGCCAGGCGGCCGCGGTGCCGGCGGCCACGGAGGCGCGCAGCGGGTCCAGCGAGACGAGCCGCTCGGTCAGGGTCCAGGAGATGCGCCAGGCTCCGCCCAGGGTGCCGATCGCTGTGGCCAGGGCGAACGCGCCCGCGCAGGCCCACAGCTGTGCCGGAGGCAGGGCCGTGAGCTCGGTCGCGCCGGCACTGGCCAGGGCCAGGGCCCAGAGGATGCCCATGCGCTGGCCGGTCTGCATGCCGTGGCCGAACGCTGAGGCGGACGTGGAGATCGCCAGGGCGAGCCGGGCGCGGTGCTGGACGCGGACGGTGGAGCCGGTGGTTCCGAGCCGCAGCAGGGGACGGGTCAGCAGACGCGCGAAGGCCCAGGCGATGAGCGGGGAGATCAGCAGGCCCACGAGCAGCTCCCACTGGACGAAGGATACGACCTGCTCGATCTGATCGCTGCCCACCGTCAGGTGCGCGGCGATCGTGGTGCCCCAGAGGGCGGAGATCAGGGAGTGCGTGGTGGATCCGGGGATGCGACGCCACCACATGAGCAGGCCCCAACCGATCGTGACCAGGATGGCGATGCCGGTGGTGGCCAGGCCCGGCCAGCCGTTGGTCTCCGGGTGCAGGAAGAACGCCGCGTAGAACGTCATCAGGGTGGTGCCGAAGAGGACGCCGAGTGCCTTCATGGCGGCGGTGAGCTGCAGGGAGATGCGCGGGGACAGGGAGCGGAAGCGGACCGCGAGGGCCACGGAGTTCGGGGCGTCGCGGAAGCCGGTGAGGACGCCGAGGCCGCAGATGGCCACAAAGCTCAGGGTGAGGCCGAGGAGCACGGTGGCGGCCTCAGGACTCGCGCACGAGGACGGCGCCGAGGTGCGTGTTCACATCGCGCAGGGCCTCGACGGCGGACTGCAGCGCCCAGGCGACCTCGCGCCGCCGGTTGAATTCGCGTTGCAGCAGGTCCTCGCCGAAGGAGGCGAGCCACTGCACGAGCACCCGGTCCGTGCGGCGGGAGGCGCGGGTGAGCTGGATCCAGGTCTCCTCCAGAGCGTCCAGGTCCCGGAGCTGCTCGGTGGCGTCCGTGAGCAGCTCGGACTGGCGGCCGATGGTCTCCAGCGTGTCCAGGGCCTCGGCCGGCAGGTCGTCCATGCGACCGTGGTGCACCAGGAAGCCGGCGGCCACCACCCGCTGCACGGCGTGGTGGACGCCGGAGGCGAGCAGGTACAGGTCCTCGCGGGGCAGGGGGGTGACGTAGACGCTGCGCAGCGCCGTGAGGAAGGCCATGAGGGAGGCGGAGGCGGAGGCGTCCAGGTCCGCGAGGTCGCGGTCCACGGCGTCGCGGGAGGACCCCTCGGAGACGGGGGACTGGGCCACGACGTGGACGGAGCGGCCGAGTGCGCCGGCGAGGTCCGCCATGTGGATCAGGGCCGGGGTGTCGCGGGTGGTCAGCCAGGTCCGGCGCTGCGCCATGGGGCCTCTCCTGACGGGTCTCGGGCCGGCGGCCCGGCGGCTGCCGGCGCCGTCCGCGGCCGGTGTGGGTGCGGTGGAAGGGGGGGCGCGGTGCCGGACCGGGAACGCCTCTCGGCGGATGGCCGCTCGCAGCGGCAGAATGTTGGAGCCCGGGGTTACCAGCAGCCCGGCACCGCTACCTGTCAGTCTAGCGATCCGTCACGCCAGCCACGAGCCGAGTCCTCGAGTGCCTCCGCGGTGCCCAGCAGCCGCTCGGCACGGCGCGTGAGGCGTACGGCGTGTTCGGGGGCGGCGATCTCCAGGTCCACCGCGTGGCGGGTCTGGCCGAGGGAGACCACACGGGCGTAGGCGGCGGCGCGCTCGAAGGCCACGTCGATCTCGGCACGGTAGGCACCGGTGAGGATCGTGGTGGTCAGGCGGCGCAGCTCCTCCGGCCCGGGTGGCTCGACGGCCCCGGCGACGGCGCGGGCCACGTGGGCGTCATGGCCGGCCCGGTACCAGGCGGCCCAGGACTCGCCGTCCCGCGCGGTGGCCTCGTGCAGGGCGTAGAGGCGCCAGAGCGCCCCGGCCAGGGAGACGGCCGGCGCGTCCGCCCAGAGCTCCGCCACCGTGGCGATCCCCACCTCCTCGACCAGCCCGATGAGCCGCTCGACCACCTGCGGGTCGTCCTCCGTCTGCCCGCCCGTGACGAGGGCATGGGCCAGGCGGGAGGCGGCGGCGGAGACCTCGGCCGGGTCCTCACCGCCGGCGAACCGGGCCAGCTCGTCCGGCGTGGACATCCGCGGACGATGGTGGCGGCCCGGCCGGGACGCGGTCGAGCTGGCTCCCCGTCCGGAGGCGGCGCGGTGGACGGCCATGGGCGGACTCCTTCTCACGATCGTGGGCGGGAGCCCCACGGTACTCTCCCACGGCGGGCCGGTGCCCTGCGGTAGGCTCGAGAGGCCCGGTGCGAGCGCCGGGCGACGGGCCTTTAGCTCAGCTGGCAGAGCATCGGACTTTTAATCCGCCGGTCGCGGGTTCGATCCCCGCAGGGCCCACAGTAGACAGTCCCTGACCTGGCCTGATGTCAAGTCAGGGACTGTCTTTATTGTGGGCCGTGGGTTTCGATTCGCCCTTTACCCACCCGATTCACTCGAGGGAGCCTCCGTCGCGTCGCGTCGCGGTCCGGGTCCTCCCAGAGGCTGGCCAGGGCCGCCGTCATAGCCGCTGTCTCCGGAGCCTCGGTCCGGTAGGGGGCCCGCTTCAACGCCACGGCCCTGACCAAGTTCCCGACTTCCATCGGCTTCACCGGCGACGTCTGGTGTCGCGTGGTGATGCGTCTGGACGCGGGCGCCACCCCTGGATCAGGTCGTGGCCACGGTCGACGTTCCGACCGTCCAGGCCGTCCACGAGTGAGCGCACACGTGGCTGGCCGTGAACGGCGGGGCCCGACTGCCGCCCCCACCTGATTGGCCCCACCGGCGCCCACGTGGCCCATCGCCCCTCACCGGGTGGCGGGGACGCGGCGCGAGTGCCCTGGGATGCCCCATGGGCAGGCTGCACCGGGCCGCCGCTGAGTGCCTGGTCACCTCTAGAGTGGGCGCGAGGTGTCAGATTGATCACTACAGTTACTAGGGTGACTGACATCTACTTGTACGCCGATGAGACTGGCAACCTCGACTACGCGTCTGCGGGCAAGCAGGGCGCGACTGACTACTTTGGCTTCGGCACTGCTGTCTTCAAGGGAGACCACGGCGCCCAGTTGATGGAGGGGCTGAAACTTCGAGCGAGGCTTGCTGGACAGGGAATCTCGCTGGACAACGGGTTCCATGCCGTAAACGACTCCCATGCAACTAGGGATGAGGTTTATGGGATCATCGCTGGTCAGGCCCCTCGCTTCGATGCCGCCTTCCTCCTCAAGGCGAATGCCCGTTACCTTGTGAGCACCCCCGAACGTCGGGGGTCTGGTCGCTCGGCCGGGTATGGCTCTGTTGCCCTGCCATCAATGGTCCGGGGGGTGTTGCCGCCCGGTCGAGAGACACGCGTTGACCGCTGATAGGGACACGGCCCACCAGCTGGTGAGGTCTCTTCGTAACGTGGGTGCCGGCATCGGGTGTCAAGACTGCGACCAGTAGTGATGCTCCAAGGAAGGACAGCATCATGGAAACCAGATTCGCGGTCGTCATCGGCCTAGACGTCGGGAAGACTGCCCACCACGCGTGCGCGCTCGACCCGGACGGGAACAAGCTGTTCGACAAGCCTCTACCGCAAGACGAGGCCGAGCTCAGGGAGCTGTTCACCAGCATGCAGGCCCATGGAGAGGTGCTCATGGTGGTCGACCAGCCCAACACCATCGGGGCACTGCCGATCGCTGTGGCCCGCGACGTCGGCTGCACCGTCGCCTACCTTCCCGGGCTAGCGATGCGCAAGGCAGCGGATCTGTATCCGGGCAGGTCAAAGACCGATGCGCGCGATGCGTTCATCATCGCTGACACAGCCCGCACCATGCCCCATACCCTCCGGCAGGTCGATCGTGACAGCGAGGTCCTCTCCGCGTTGAAGGTCCTTGCCGGCTTCGATGAGGACCTCGCCCACGAGACCACCCGGGCACTGAACCGGATCCGATCTCTGCTCACGCAGATCCACCCCTCGCTCGAGCGCATCTTCGCCGGCGGCAGCCTTTCAACAGCGCTGGTGCTGGATCTGCTGGAAAAGTTCGGCGGCCCCACTGGGTTCAAGAAGGCTGGGCGGAGCAAGGTTCTGCGCTTCGCCCGTTCCCACTCCCGCCGCGATCCGGAAGCACTGGTTGACCGGATCTTCACCGCTTTGGGTGAGCAGACCGTAGTGGTGCCGGCGACCACAGCAGTCGAGCTCGTGATCCCCCGAGTCGCTGGTCAAGTCAAAGAACTGAAGGAACAACGGGCGACCGTGGCGCAAGAGGTCGAGGCCATGCTGGAGGACTTCCCTCTCGCCTCGGTCTTGATGAGCATGCCGGGGATCGGCATCAAGACCGCCGCTCAGATCCTCCTGACCATCGGAGACGGCTCAGCGTTCGAGACCCCAGGCCACCTCGCGGCCTATGCCGGAATCGCGCCGGTCACGCGAAGATCCGGGACCTCGATCCGTGGTGAGTTCCCGGCTCGTTCGGGCAACAAGCGGTTGAAGAACGCCCTTTTCTACTCGGCCTGGGTCGCCTCGAACTCGGACCCGCTCTCCAAGGCCTACTACGACCGCAAACGCGCCGAGGGCAAGCGCCACAACGCCGCCGTAATCTGCCTAGCCCGCCGACGCTGCAACGTCATCTTCGCGATGCTCCGCGACGGCACCTACTACCAAGCCCCAGAACCCGCCCCTGCCCCCGAGCCAGCCGCCCTCGCGGCTTGACTCGCAACATAGGGACACCCCCCCGTGTGAAGGCCCAGGGTGAGATGCGCCTGTACAAGTTGGCGTGGTTTCTGCACTTCAAGGAGATCGCCCGCCGAGTCTCGAACCGCAACGACCACCTCTATGTGATCGCGGGGACGTTCGGCACCAAGGAGCGTAAGAAGCAGGCGGAGATGGCGATCAGAGACGTGTGCAACCAGGTCGATCGTGATGTCACTCTATGCGTCTGGAGTGCGGCCAGTTCGTGGGGACTCCAGGTCGCCGACTATGGCCTCTGGGCGACCCATCGCGACCTCACCGGGAAGCAGAATCACTGGTTCGACCTGCACGTAGCGCCGCACCTGGAGACGAACTTCCATCCGTGGGGAAAGTTGCCCTGAAAGGTTAAGACCGGCTATCCCCCTTGGGGGGAAGAGACCCCCTGGGTCTCTTGTCGCCGGTGCCACAAGTTAAGCACACTCGGCTGCTGGAAGTCCACCCATCCCTAGTCTTCCCCCGGGGCATGGGACGGTGTGTAGTCCGCCGCGATCCGTGAACCGCCCACCTCTTACCCGCCTGAGTCGTCCGGAAACAACGTGTTCCGACAGTGCCTCTAATGGAGGATAGTGAACTGGTCCCCGTTTCTTGGACCGTTAATTGGAGGCTAGGGCGTGTCTGACAATGAATCCAGGGGCCGGCTGACACCCTGGAGCGCATGTCCCGGTTCCAGATGCTCTCCGATGCCCAATGGGAGTTGATCGCTCCGATGCTCCCGGCCCGCACCGGTAGGCGGGGCCGGCCGTTCGCCGATGCCCGCACGATGGTCGAGGCCATCATCTACCGGTACCGGTGCGGGATCGCCTGGCGGGACCTGCCTGAGGTCTACGGGCCCTGGCAGAGGAGTGTGGACCTGGCACCGGCGCTTGGCCGAAGAGGGCACCTGGGATGCGGTGCTGGCGAAGCTGACCGCCGCCGCGGATGCCGAAGGTCTGATCGACTGGTCGGTCTCGGTGGACTCCACGATCGCCCGCGCGCATCAGCACGCCACGAACATCGCCCGCCACATAGGGGGATGGGTCGAACTACAAGAATCCGCGTGAGGAGCCGGCCGATCACGGCATCGGGCGCTCCCGTGGCGGGCTGAGTACGAAGATCCATCAGCTCGTGGACGGGACCGGGCTGCCGCTGGTCAGCCTGATCACCCCTGGCCAAGCAGGAGACTCGCCCGTGCTGCTGCCGTTGCTGGAGCAGCTGCGCGTGGCCCGCCCGGCAGGCCGGCCCCGCACCCGCCCAGACGCGCTGCTGGGCGACAAAGCGTACTCATCACGGGCGATCGGCACTCATCTGCGCGCCCGCGGGATCAAGGCCGTCATCCCCGAGCCGTCGGACCAGCAGGGCCACCGCAGACGCCGCGGCTCGGCCGGCGGCCGACCCGTTGGCCTCGATGCGGTGGCCTACAAAGGCCGGAACGTCATCGAGCGCCAGTACGCGCATCTGAAGCAGTGGCGAGGGCTGGCTACCCGGTATGACAAGTACGAGATCGTCTACCGGGCTGCCGTGGTGCTCAACGCGGTGCTCGCGTGGTCCAAACGATTATCAGACACGCCCTAGGCCACGAGGGCCTGAGCCCGGTACTCCACCGGGCCCAGGCCCTCGAGTCGTGTATGGACTCGGGCCGTGTCCGCGCTTCGGGGGCGTCAGGGTCCGAACAGCCGGTCCACGTAGGCGTTGGTGAAGACGCGCTGCGGGTCCACGGCGTCGCGGACGGCGCACCAGTCTGCGTGACGCGGGTAGGCCTGCGCGGTCCAGGCGGCGTCGCGGGTGTTCATCTTGCCCCAGTGCGGGCGGCCGCCCAGGGAGACGAACAGGTCCTCGACCTCGCGGAAGTAGTCGGTCGGGTCCTCACGGTGGTAGCGGTGCACGGCGATGTACACGGAGTCCCGGCCGTGCGCGGTGGACAGCCAGACGTCGTCCGCGGCGGCGGTGCGGACCTCCACGGGGAAGGAGACTCCGCGGCCGTCCCGGAACATGCCGGCGCAGATCTCGCGGAGCCCGGCGAAGGCCTGCTCGAAGTGCTCCAGCGGCATCGCGTACTCCATCTCCGTGAACCGCACGGAGCGGTTCGCCGCGAACACGTTGTAGGAGATGTCCGTGTAGGTGCGCTGGTCCAGGCCGCGGCAGGCGATCCCGTTCAGCACGGGCACGGTGCGCGGCACGGCGGCACCCAGCCGGCACATGAGCTCGTAGGCGCCGTTGGCGAGCAGCCCGTCCATGACCTTCGTGCGCAGCGGCGGCAGCGGGTCCAGCCCCGAGCCGAGGGGAAGGCGGGTGTTCAGCTTGGTCAGCCCCAGGCCCGTGCCCGGGAACCAGTAGAACTCGTGGTGGTCGGCGGTGCGGGAGCGCTCCTGGAAGCGGCTCACGGTCTCGTCGATCGGTTCGGCTCGCTCCTCGGCGCGCAGCAGGAATGACTCGCACACGGCGAGCTCCACCTCGGTGACCACCCCGAGTGCTCCCAGGCTCACTCGGGCGGCCTCGAACAGTTCGGGCTCGTGGGCCGCGTCCACGCGGCGCAGGCGGCCGTCCGCGGTGAGGATCTCCAGGCCCGCGACCATGCCGGAGTAGCCGGTGTGCCCGAGGCCGGTGCCGTGGGTGGAGGTGCTGATCGCTCCGCCGACGGTCTGCCGGTCGATGTCACCCATGTTCGCCAGGGCGAGCCCGTGGGCGCCGAGCAGCGGGCCGAGCGCGGACAGGCGCGTGCCGGCGCGCACCCGCACCCGACCTGCCTCCCGGTCGATCCCCGTGAGGCCGGTCAGCGCGCCGAGGTCCAGCTGCACGTCGTCCGTGGCGGCGACGGGGGAGAAGGAGTGTCCGGCTCCGATGGGCTTCACCCGCCCGCCGCGCGCAGCCGCCTGCTCCACCACCGAGGCGAGCTCCTCGACTCCGGCGGGACGGACGACCGCCGACGGCGTCCACGACTGGAACCGGCACCAGTTGTGGGCGGTGGGGCGGGTCGTCGTCCCTGCTGACGAGGCGCTCACAGGAAGACCTTCCCCTCGCCGCGGTAGGTGGGCCAGACGTCCACGATCTCGTCCTCCACGCGGCAGTAGACGGCTACGGCGGACAGGTGCTCGGCAGGCTCGCCGGCCTTCGCGTGGCGGAAGAACACCGGGTCGCCGAGCTTCATCCCGCGGGCGGCCGTGCCGCGCAGCGGGGTCTGCACCTCGCCGGCGCCCTCCTGCCCGGAGAGGGACAGGCCCTCCGGCCAGGCCACGGTGGGGGACCGGTCCGGGCCCGGCACGCCGGAGGCGATCCAGCCGCCGCCGGTGACGGTGACGGTGGTCGGGTCGGTGCGCCGTGCCACCGGGCAGATGAAGAAGCTCGCGGGGCGGACGGTGAAGTGGGCGAAGGCGTCGAAACTGGCTGGCCCCATCAGGCCGGAGCCAGCGCCGACCTCGGTGACCGCCCCCTCGGCGACCGTGGACTCGATCGAGCCGGTGCCGCCGCCGTTGACGAACTCCAGCTGCACGCCGTGGCGGGCGGTGACCTCGCGAATCGCCTGCACCATCTCCACCCGGCGGCAGGCCAGGTCCCGGATGGAGGCGGCCTTGATGCCTCGGATCGCCAGGGAGCGGGGTCCGCCGCCCTCCGGCAGGCCGGCCACCTGGCCCTCATAGGCAAGCACGCCCACCAGGGAGCAGCCGGGGGCGCCGAGGATCTTCTCCGCCATCACGCGCGCCTGTTTCGGGGTCTTCACGGGTGAGCGGAGGGCGCCGACGCGGAGCCAGGGCACGGCGGTCGGCTGCCAGGCGGCGTCCAGGTCCAGGCAGAGGCGCAGCGGCGGCATCTCGCCGGTGGACTGGGAGGGGTGCAGGCCGGCCTCGCGCTGGACCTGCTCGATCAGCTCGAGGTGTTCGGGCGAGTCCACCGCCACGGTGATCGCGGCGCGGGCCTCGGCGGAGCGGACCCAGGCGCGCAGGGCCGGACGGTCCACGGTGGGGTAGGCGACCAGCAGGTCCGTGTGGCCGCACTCCTGCAGCCACAGGGCCTCGGCCAGGGTGAAGGCCATGATGCCGGAGAAGCCGTCCTCGCCGAGGGCGGCGTCGATGGCCTTGCGGATGCGCAGGGACTTGGAGGCCACGCGGATCGGGGTGCCGGCAGCGCGCCGGGCCATGTCCGCGGCGTTGGTGCGGAAGGCGGTGATGTCCAGCAGGGCGAGGGGCGCAGGGGGCAGCTCGTCCTGGCTGCGCCGGAGCGCGGCGACGTACGCCTCGAAGGGGGGCTGCTGCGCCACTGCAACGGTGGCCGGGGCTGATGTGTGCCGTGTCACGGCTACGATTGCACCATGTCCGGGACAGCCCTGCCACCGTCGGAACGCCTCGCCACCGGAGTCCACGCGCTCTGGTCCCGCCCCGTCACCGAAAGGGACGGCACTGATCTGGTGCTCGTCTTCCACGGCTACGGCACGAACGAGCGGCGCGCGGGTGCACGCTTCTTCCCGATGCTCCCCGAGCGCTGCACCGGGCTCGCCCTCCGCGGCGGCCTCGAGATCGACGCCGGAGCCACGGAGGGACTGCCGGACGACCCGGGCGCCTGGGGCTGGTTCCTGCTGGACCTGAGCCTGAAGGGCGAATTCTCCCAAGTCCTCGCCGCCGTGCACCGCGTCTACGACGTCCTCGCGGACGAGGCCGTGACCCGCCACCGCTTCCGGTCCGTCTCCGTGCTCGGCTTCTCCCAGGGCATGGCCATGGCGACGACGGCCATCCGGGTCCGTCCCGAGAGCTTCGCCTGCGGTGTGGGGCTGGCCGGCTTCGTCCTCCAGGACGCCCTCCTGGAGACCCTCGACTCGCCTCCGGAGGGCCCCGGCCCGCGTCCCTTCTTCTGGGGTCGGGACCCGGACGACCCCGTCATCAACGACGGCGCGATCGCCTACACGGACCACTGGGTGCAGGAGCACACCCGGCTCACCGCCCGCACCTATCCGGGCATCCTGCACTCGGTCGGCCCGGAGATGGGCCGGGACGTGAAGATCTTCCTGGAGCACGCGCTGGCCTCCTGAGGCGTGCAGGCCCGGCCGGTGCGAGCCGGGAACGCCCGCCGCACAGCAGGCGCAGGCCCCGTGGCGGGCCTTGCCCTCCGGTTCGTCACGCCCTCAGCGCACAAGGTCCCTCAGCCCTCTGCCGCGCGCCGGCCCGGGCACTACTGTGGCCGCCATGGCAAAGAACTCCACGCTCGGACGCCTCGCCGGTGGGAAGGCGATGAACGTCGCGATGAACAGTGCCTTCGACAAGGACGGCAATCCGACCGACGGCTTCCAGAAGGCCGTGCAGCGAGCCATCAGGGTCCAGCGCCCGCTCGTGCTGGCCAACATCCGCCGCCTGCACCGCAGGCACCCGGACGAGTCCCCCGCGCAGATCGCCGACCGCCTGACGGATCAGTACCTGCTGGCCGTCACCGGCGCCGGGGCCGCTGTGGGCGGCACCGCGATCATCCCGGGCCTCGGCACGGTGGCCGCGCTGGGACTGTCCGCCGCCGCGGTGGTGGGCTTCATGGAGACCACCGCCCTCTACGCGCAGTCCATCGCGGAGCTGCACGGCATCTCCACGGACGACCCGCAGCGCGCCGAGGCACTCGTCATGGCCGTCATGCTCGGCGAGGACGGCAGGAAGATGCTCCGAGACTTCGCCGCCGGCCAGCGCGGCGGCATCGTGCCGGGCGGGGCCGCGAACCCCACGGGCCTGTCCGCGCTCATGGGGATCGGCGCCCAGGGCAGCATGTCCGAGCTCTTCTTCCAGCAGATGAAGAAGAAGTTCATGCGGAAGATGCTGGTCCGCCAGGGCGCCGGATTCCTGGGCCGCGCGGTCCCCTTCGGGGTGGGCGCCGTGATCGGCGGGGTCGGCAACCGTGCCATGGGCAAGGCCGTGGTGAAGTCCGCGCAGACCATGTTCGGCCCGCTCCCGGCCGCCCTGCCCGGTGAGGTGGTGCATCCGACCACGGACCCGGAGCAGGACGAGCAGGAGCTCAAGGTCCTCGAGGAGAAGGCCCGGAAGGAGCTCTCCGGCCAGGTGGACTTGGAAGGCGATCCGATCGCCTCCCCGATGGACGCCGGGCCCGCCGAGGGCGAGGGCAAGGACGAGGACGAGGGCGAGGGCAAGGACGAGGGCTTCGTCGCCGGCCTCAAGGGCCGCTTCGTCCGCAGGAAGGACAAGAAAGCCTGACGGCCGGTCCCCGGCACCACCGCCCGGGCAGGCGCCTGCGGAAGGGGACGACGACGGACACCCGCCGTGGCTGTGCGTCGTGCCCCTCCCTCGTGTCCGGGGCTAGAGCAGGACCGTGGCCAGGGTGTGGATCACCAGGCCGGCCAGGGCGCCCACCACGGAGCCGTTGATGCGGATGAACTGCAGGTCCTTGCCCACGAACAGCTCGAGGGTGCGGGCGGTCTGCTCGCCGTCCCAGCGCCGCACGGTCTCCTCGATCACGCCGGTCAGCTCCGGCCCGTACTCGGTGAGCGCGGAGGCGGCGGCCTGACGGGCCAGACCGTCCACGCGGTCCCGCACGTCCGTGTCCTCCTCGAGACGGCCGCCGAGGTCTCGCAGCCCGTTCACGAGCGCACGGTGCAGGTCCGAGGAGGTGTCCTCGAGCGCCTTCAGCAGGGACTCGGACAGGCCGTTCCAGGCGCGGCGCAGCCAGTCCCGCAGGTGCTCGTCCGCGAAGAGGCTCCGCTTGAACCGCTCCACCGACTCCCGGGTGGCCGGGTCCGCGCGCATGCGCTCGGCCACCTGGGCCAGCCACTGGTCCACGGCACGGCGCGCCTCATGACGCCGGTCCCGGCGGATGCCGGCCAGATACTTGAGCAGCTCGGCGTGCAGGCGCTCGGCCAGCAGCCGGTCCACCAGGTCCGGGCTCCATTCGGGGGACCGCTTCTTGACGGTCTCCACGAACACCTCCGGGTGGGCGGCGACCCAGTCCCCGGTGTTCTCCACGATCAGGTCCACCAGGGTGTCGTGGTGGCGGCCGGCCAGCACGTCCTCCAAGACCCCGGCGAGCGTGGGGGACCAGTCCGGTTCCACCATGTGCCGCTGCACGAGGTGGCCGAGCAGGTCCTGGATGACCTCGTCGTCCGCGGCCGCCATGGCCTGGCGCGCCACGGCGGACACCTGGACGGCCACGCGGGCGGCGTTCTCCTCCGTGCGGAGCCAGCGGCCCAACGGCGCAGCGACCTGCAACCCCTCCACCTTCTCCCTGGCCACGTCCGAGTCCAGGAAGTTCTCCTGTACGAAGTCCTTCAGGGCGGAGCCGAGCTGGTCCTTCTTCCGTGGGATCAGGGCCGTGTGGGGCACCGGCACCCCCATCGGGTGGCGGAACAGGGCTGTCACCGCGAACCAGTCCGCGAGCGCGCCCACCATGCCGCCCTCGGCTGCGGCGCGCACATAGGACAGCCACGGGTGCTGCTCCTGCAGCACGAACGCGATGACGAACACGACCGCCAGGAAGACGAGCAGGCCCGTGGCCACCGCCTTCATGCGGCGCAGGTCCCGGGCACGGGAGTCGACGGCCGGATCGACCCCGGCCATGCCGAGGGCCGGAGTGCCGGAGGCGGGGGGCAAGGTCACTGCGGGTCTCCTGGGAAGAGGTGGTTCCGCCGGCCGCAGGCGGCGGCGAGACGGGCGGAGAAGGCGGGGGCCGTCGTCGGGAAGGAGGTGCTCCGACCCGCCGGCGACCTGCGATGACGACCATTGAACCAGCCCTGCCGGACGCCGTGGGCCCGAGTGTCCGCCGTCCCGTGGCCGGGGGCATGGCCTGCGTTCACCGCCCGTTCGTCCCGGGCTCGTAGCGTGCACGGCATGACACCGCTGGTGATCGCCCACCGAGGCGCGTCCGCCGACTACGCCGAACACACCCGCGCCGCCTACCTGCACGCCCTCGCCGTGGGCGCGGACGGTCTCGAGTGCGACGTCCGCCTGACCCGGGACCGCGAGCTCGTCTGCTGGCACGACCCCACGGTGGACCGGTGTTCGGACGGCAGCGGGCCGATCGCCGAGCACACCCTCGCCCAGCTGCGCCGTCTGGACGTGCACTCCTGGCATCCGGCGTCCCTGCCCGCCGCCTACGGCCGGGCGCGGGACCAGCTGCTGCGCTTCGCCGATCTGCTCGAGATCGCCGCAGCCGCCGGACGGCCTCTGCGCCTGGCCGTCGAGCTCAAGCACCCCTCCCCGTTCGGGCACGAGCTCGAGGAGCGCGTGCTCGCCGAACTCGTGGCCCACGGCTGGGACCCGGAGACCGGCATGCTCGGCGCTGTGCAGGTGTCGTTCATGTCCTTCGACCCCGGCTCCCTGCGGCACCTGGCGCCGATGGCCGGGCCGGACGCCCTCTGCGCCCTCGTGGACGTGGACCCGGAACCGGCAGCCTCCCGCCTGGCCCGCGGCCCCGTCACCCGGGTGGCCGTGCGCGCCGCGATGCAGCAGGCGCTCGCCGGCTGCGAGGCCCTCGTGTGGGGCGGCGGCACCCAGCTGGCCGGCCCCTCCGTGGCGTATGTGCGCCGTCACCTCGCGGACGTGAAGGCCTGGACTGCCGCCGGGCGTCGGCTGCGCGTGTGGACCCCGGACCTGCCGGAGGACGTCGCGTTCCTCGTCTCCCACGGGGTGCACGAGCTCACCACCAACCGTCCGGGAGCGGTACGGGAGCAGCTCGCCGCCGAGGCCGCCGGGGCTGCGGCGTCCGTGGGGGTCCGGCAGGGGCGTCAGAGCAGCCCTGCCCGCAGGGAACATGCCGCGGGCCTTCACCCTTCGCGCGGAGTGTGAGTATGATCACGGGCAACCCCGGGGCGTGATCAGCGCCACTCGGGGGCCGCTCGCGCCGACATGGAGGCGCCAAGCACGCACGTAACGCCAAGCGCCGTTTCCTGGCCGCCGCGGCCGTCACCGCGTCCGCAGTCCTCGTCCTGGCCGGCTGCGCCGAGTCCCAGCGCGGGGACAACACCGGCGGAGGAACCGACGGGGACGTGGACAGCACGTTCATCTTCGCCGGCTCCTCGGACCCGAAGACCCTCGACCGGGCCTTCGCCCAGGACGGCGAGTCCTTCCGCGTCTCACGGCAGATCTTCGAGGGACTCGTGGGGGAGAAGGTGGGCACTGCCGATCCGGAGCCCCTGCTCGCCTCGATCCCGGGCAATGAGCTGGGGATCTCGGTGGAGGCGGACGGCACCCACGTCTGACCCACCCACTTTCGTTCGGGAAACCGTCGCGTTCCGGGGCGCTTTCGTTCGGGAGACCGTCGCGTTCCGGGGTGCCTCCGGACCTTCGCCCGTCGGGTCGTCCCCGGTCGCACACGACGACGGCGCTCGCCCGGCGCCGTCATCGTGTGTGACGTACACATCGCTCATAGGTGACGCGGTCTACTCTCTACTGTCACCACAGCGCCCCGGGTCCGCCGCAGGCGGGCCCGCGGACCACAGAGAGAGGGGAGCCGCATGGCTTCGCACAGTCGCGTCGACACCGCGCACCCGGTGCACAACCCGGACATCGTCGGGTTCACCGAGGCCGAGATCAACGAGCAGCCCGTCAAGCCGAAGTGGAACTCGCTCGGCCCCGGCATCGTCGCCGCCGCCACCGGCGTGGGCGCCGCGGACCTGGTCGCCACCCTGACCGCCGGCTCCCGCTACGGCTACATGCTCATGTGGGCCGTGGTGCTGGGCGTGATCCTGAAGATCGTGCTCGTCGAGGGCACCGGCCGCTACTACCTGTCCACCGGCAAGACGATCTTCCAGGGCTGGCGCACGCTCGGGGCCTGGACCACCGTCTACTTCGCCCCGTACATCCTCGTCTGGGGCTTCGTGTACGGCGCCACCGCCATGTCCTCCACGGCGCTGCCCCTGGCCGCCCTGTTCCCCGGTGTGGACGCCAAGGTGTTCGCCATCGTGGCCGGCGTGATCGGCCTGAGCCTGGTGTGGCTGAACAGGTACCGCCTGATCGAGACGCTCATGACCGTGCTGATCGGCGTCATGTTCGTGACCGTGCTGCTCTCCGCCGCGCTGACCGTCCCGAACGTGGGCGCGATCCTGGCCGGCCTGGTCCCGCGCATCCCGTCCGGCGATCCCGAGGTCATGTTCTACGTCCTCGGCCTGGCCGGCGGAGTGGGCGGCACCATCACCCTCGCGGCCTACGGCTACTGGCTGCGAGAGAAGGGCTGGAACGTCCCGAAGTACATGAAGGTCATGCGCTTCGACAACGCCACCAGCTACATCCTCACCGGCATCTTCGTGATCGCCACGATGATCATGGGCGTGGAGCTGCTGCACTCCGCGGGCATCGCGATCTCCTCCGGAGACAAGGGCCTGCTGGACGTCGGCACCGTGCTGGCAGACCGCTACGGCCAGGCCTGGGCCACCGTGTTCCTGGTCGGCTTCTTCGCCGCGTCCTTCTCCTCGCTGCTGGGCGTGTGGCACGGCGTCTCCCTGATGTTCGCGGACTTCTGGGCGAACTTCCGCAAGCCGGCCGACCAGCTGGACCAGGACGACGCCCCGTCCCTGTCCTCCGCCCCGGCCCGCTTCTTCCTGCTCTGGATCACCTTCCCGCCGATGATCCTGCTGTTCCTGGACCGCCCGATCTTCCTGATCCTGCTGTACGGCACGCTCGGCGCGCTGTTCATGCCGTTCCTGGCGGTGACCCTGCTGTTCCTGAACAACTCGAAGAAGGTCCCGGCCCGCTTCCGCAACGGCTGGGTGAACAACATTCTGCTCGGCGCCACCACCGCGATCTTCCTGGTGCTCGGCGCCAACGAGCTCTACAAGGCCCTGCAGCCGCTGTTCGAAATCCTCGGCTGACACCCCGAGCACTTTCGTTCGGGAAACCGTCGGGTTCCGGAGCACTTTCGTTCGGAAGACCGTCGGGTTCCCGCGGAACCCGGCCCTCCCGACGACGGCACTCACCGTGCCCAGGTGCGTGCCGTCGTCGTCCCCCGCCTTTCCAGCCGACCTTCGGGCGCTCCATGTGGGGCCGGCGGAGGCGGCCGCAGACAGACCCTGCACAATAGAGGCGTTCATCACACTCCAGGAGAGGACCTGCGTCATGGACGGGAACCAGCCCCACGACCGATCGACCGCGCCGCCGGGGGAGGGGAGCAGGCCAGGGCGCGGTCGGCTGATGCCTGCGAAGTTCATCGAGGAGGTCACCTACCCGCACGACATCCACCCGGCCCTGGTGCCCGGCGTCTCCATCGAGGACCAGAGGGTCCGCTATGGCCTGGACAAGGCGATCATCGGCGTCGTCGGCGTGCTGGTGGTCGGCTTCGTGGTCTGGGGCGTGCTGCAGCCGGACGTGGTGCTGGAGGCCTCGACCACCGCCCTGAACTGGGTCATGCAGAACCTCGGCTGGGTGTTCTCCTCGCTGGCGATCGGGATGGTCCTGTTCCTGCTGGTGCTGGCGTTCTCCCGCTACGGCGGCATCACCCTCGGCCTGGACGGCGAGAAGCCCGAGTACTCCACCGCCTCCTGGGCGGCCATGCTCTTCGCCGCCGGCATCGGCATCGGCATCATCTTCTTCGGCCCCTACGAGCCGCTGACCTACTACCTGTCCCCGCGGCCGGGCGCTTACGAGCCCGCCTCCACGGAGGCGATCACCGGCGCCATGGCGCAGGCGGCCCTGCACTGGGGCATCAACGCCTGGGCCATCTACGCCATGGTCGGGCTGGCGGTGGCCTACGTGTCCTACCGGCGTGGCCGCGTGCCGCTGATGAGCTCGATCCTCATGCCGCTGTTCAACCGCGGCGACGACCCGAAGTCCTTCGGCGCCCGGCTCATCGACTCCCTGGCGATCATCGCCACCCTGTTCGGCACCGCCGCCTCTCTGGGCATCGGTGCCCTGCAGATCGGCCAGGGCGTGCAGATCGTCACCGGATGGTCCACGGAGGGCAACGCCGTGGCGATCGGCATCATCACCCTGCTGACCATCGGGACCGTGGCCTCCGCGGTCTCGGGCGTGGCCCGCGGCATCCGTTGGCTGTCCAACATCAACATGGTGCTGGCGATGGGCCTTGCGCTGTTCTTCTTCGTGGCCGGACCCACCGCATTCCTGTTCAACGTGATCCCCGGCGTGATGATGGAGTACGTCGGCTCCTCGGCGGACATGCTGGGCGCCAACATGGCCCAGGGCGAGGACATGCAGGCATTCCTGTCCTCCTGGACCACCTTCTACTGGGCCTGGTGGGTGTCCTGGGCGCCGTTCGTGGGCGTCTTCGTGGCCAAGATCTCCCGTGGCCGCACCATCCGCCAGTTCATCCTGGGCGCACTGTTCATCCCGTCGGCCGTGATCATCCTGGCGTTCACCGTGATCGGCGGCACCACCATCTGGCTGCAGCACACGAACGGGTCCATCGCCCCGGACGGCACCGCTGACTCTCTGCCGGCCCCGGCGGAGATCTTCTGGGTGGTCATCGACCAGCTGCCCGGCGGCGGGCTCGTGGCCCCGGTGGTCATTCTGATGCTCGCCGTCTTCTTCATCACCACCGCGGACTCCGCGTCGATCGTGAACTCGCAGCTGTCCCAGGGCGGCGACCCGTCCCCACGCCGCCTGGTCACCGCATTCTGGGCGGTCTGCATGGCCGGCATCGCCGTGGTGATGCTGCTGACCGGCGGCGACACCGCGCTGTCCGGTCTGCAGAACCTCATCACCATCACCGCGCTGCCGTTCTCCGTGGTGATCGTGCTGATGGCGATCGCGCTCTTCCGCGAGCTGCAGCATGACCCGCAGGCGATCCGAGAGCACTACAAGGACGAGGCGCTGGAGAAGGCGGTCCGCCTCGGCATCGAGGACCACGGTGACGACTTCACCCTCGCGGTGCAGCCGGTGGCCGCGGACAGTCCCTACGCCGTGGGCGGCGACTTCGACTCCACCGCCGCCGAGGTCACCGACTGGTACCAGCGCAGGGATGAGGACGGCAACGAAGTCGCCTACGACTACGAGACCGGTGAGTATCTGGACGAGGACTCCGCCGGGCAGGGTCACGAGGACCGCGAGGACGGGCCGGCGACCGACCCCGCCGACCGTCACGACGACGGCCCGGCACCCCGCACCTGAACCCCCGCCCCGGCGCTTTCGTTCGGGAGACGGTCGGGTTCCTGGGCGCTTTCGTTCGGGAGGCGGTCGGGTTCTGTCGGCCCCGAGCGGGGGCTGACAGGGCGCGCGGTCCCGGGCAGACTGGGCCGCATGATCGTTGCGTTCTCCGTCGCCCCGTCCGGCGCTCCCTCAGACCCGTCTCTCTCCCGCCCTGCCGGGAGTGAGGACTCCGGCTCGGTGCACGAGGCCGTGGCCGCCGCCGTCGCGGTGGTGCGCGCCTCCGGTCTGCCGCACCGCACCTCCTCGATGTTCACCGAGATCGAGGGGGAGTGGGACGAGGTCATGGCCGTGGTCAAGGAGGCAACCGAGGCCGTGGAACCCTACGGCTCCCGTGTCTCCCTCGTGCTGAAGGCGGACATTCGCCCCGGCCGCACCGGCGAGCTCGACGGCAAGCTCGAGCGCCTCGAGGCCGCCCTGAAGCGCGCGGACGAGGACGCGCAGGAGAGCCGCGGGTGAGCGCCGCCGCCGACGGTGCTGCCGCGGCCGACAACGCCAACGGTGCCGCCGTGGCCGACGCCGCCGACCGAGCCACCGGGGCACGTCCGGACTCGCGTACTGGTGAGGACACACCCTCATCCGGCCGCGAATCGAGGGTCGAGACGGTGAGTCCTCACCAGTTGTCACAGCAGGCGGGGGCGAGGACTCCCGAGAGGACTCCCGAGGCGTCGGTCCGTCCTGTCACCGCCGAGGACCTGCCCGCCGTCCTCGCCATGAAGAACAGGTCCTGGCGCACCGCCTACGCCCACGCCCTCCCTGCCGAGGAGTTAGACCGCATCGACGCCGGCCTCGCCGACCAGGTCGAGTCCTGGAAGCGCACTGTCGCTGACCCGGAGGTCAACCTCGTCCTCGGCGAGCAGGGCCCGCGCGCCGCCTCGGCGTCGGGGGCACCAGGTGCTGCGGACGATGAGGAAGGCCGGTCCGAGGCTCCGTCGGAGGCGGGTGCCGTCGTCGGGATGGCGTGTGCGGGTCCCCGCCGGGCCTTCGGCGATGCCGCCATGGTGCTCGCCGGCACCGGCCTGTCCGAGGGCGACCTGCCGGAACGCGAGCTGTTCGCCATCTACCTGGACGAACGCGTCTACGGCACGGGACTCGCCGACCGCCTCCTCCACGAGGTCCTCGGCGACGCCCCGGCCGTTCTCTGGGTCTTGGACGGCAATGCCCGGGCCGAAGCGTTCTACCGCCGCCACGGCTTCGAGGCGCTCGGCGCTCCCGCGCCGCTCGGCGGGAGCTGGGGCGAGCACACCGAGCGGCTCTACGTGCGGCGCTGAGCCGGCTGAGCTCGTCTACTGGTGAGGACTCAC
The DNA here is from genome assembly GCF_002206575.2 of Micrococcus sp. FDAARGOS_333. NCBI lineage: Bacteria > Bacillati > Actinomycetota > Actinomycetes > Micrococcales > Micrococcaceae > Micrococcus > Micrococcus sp. FDAARGOS_333. The sequence continues at coordinate 529,968 of NZ_NJFJ02000001.1, forward strand.
CGTCATCCGGCCGCCGATCGGGCCACGAGACGGTGAGTCCTCACCAGTTGGCGCAGGGGGGCATCCCACGAGTCAGCGCAGCGGGGGCACCTCACCAGTTCGCGCAGGGGCGGGGGCATCTCACCAGTTCGCGCAAGGGCGGGGGCACCTCACCACTTCGCGCAGGCGCGGGGACATCGCACCGATGCGGGAGGATGGAGCCATGATCGAGGCCGGCACCTTCCCCATCAGCTCGGGCACCGCGTCCATCGAGCCGGACCCGTGGACGCCCGGTGCCTTCCTGCTGCGCGTCAACGGCGTGGAGTCCTCCCAGCTGAACCCGGACACCCCGACGGAGCTGGGCTTCGAGTACATGCGCTGGGCCGCGGCCGTCCTCACCCACCGCTTCGCCACCGACCAGCGGATCCGCGTCCTGCACCTGGGCGGCGCCGGCTGCACCTTCGCCCGCTGGGTCACGGCCGTCTACCCGCAGGCGCACCAGGTGGCCGTGGAGCTGGACGCCGGGCTGGCCGAGCTGGCCCGCACGCGCTTCGAGCTGCCGCGGGCCCCGCAGCTGAAGATCCGCGTCGGGGAGGCGGGCGAGGTCCTCGCCGGCATGCGCCCCGGCACCCGCGAGGTCGTCTTCCGGGACGTCTTCGCCCCCGTCTCGGACGACCCCGACGCCCTCCACGTCACCCCGGAGCACCTCACCGGGGTCTCGGCCGCGGCCTCTGCCGCCTCCGTCCTCACCCCCGGCGGGGTGTACCTCATGAACATCGGCGGCGGCCCGGACCTGACCTCGGTCCGCCAGGAGGTGGCCGCGCTGTGCGAGGTCTTCCCCCATGTGGAGGTCATGGCGGATGCGACCATGCTCAAGGGCCGCCGCCGCGGCAACGTCATCGCCGCGGCCTCGGACGTTCCGCTCACGGACGAGTCCCTCGGCGGCCCCTCCGCCCTGGCCCGCACCCTTCTCTCGGACCCCGTGCCCGCCCGGGTCGTGGACTCGGTGGAGAACTTCACTGCCGGGGCGAGACCCCGCCCCTGAGACCCCGCCCCTGAGTTCCGCCCCCGCCCCCGCCCCTGACCCCGCTCCTGAGACCCCGCCCTCAGGCCCCGCACAGGAGTAGTCTGGACGTGCACCGTCGGGGTCAGCGTGGATCCCGGCACCGCCGTCGCCGAAGGAGGCCCCGCATGCCCAAGGACCCGAACACCACCGCCCCCGCCGCCGGGGAGGAGACCGCCGACCGTCTGGGCGTCGTCGTGGGCGTGGACGGCTCGGACCAGTCAATCTCCGCGGCCCGCTGGGCCCAGCGTGAGGCCGGCGCCCGCGGCGTCCCGCTCACCCTCGTCACCGCCTACACCATCCCGGCCTTCTGGGGCTACGCCGGCGAGGTCGGCGGCCAGCTCGCCGACGACACCGCCCTGCGCGAGGGCGTCCTGACGATGCTGAAGTCCGTCGAGTCCAAGCTCGAGGCGGACGGCGTGCGCCCGACCCTGCGCGTGGAGATCGGCGACGCCGCCGGCGTGCTCGTGGACCTCTCCCGTGACGCGGACATGCTGGTCTCCGGCGCCCGCGGCCGCGGCGGCTTCCTGGGCCGCCTGCTCGGCTCGGTCTCCTCGGCCCTGCCGGGCCACGCACACTGCCCGGTCGCGATCATCCCGGCCGGTGAGGACGCCTCCCGCGCCGGCGGCGACGCCGCCGTGGTGGTCGGTGTGGACGGGTCCGAGCAGGGCCGCGCCGCCGCCCTCGTGGCCGCGGAGGAGGCCCGCATCCGCCAGGCCCCGCTGCACATGGTCTCCGTGGTCCCGCCGGTGGCCGCGTCCACCGCGTGGCTGTCGGTCTCCGTGGACGAGCAGGCGATGATCGACGACCTCCAGCAGCGGCTCGAGGCCGGTGCCGCCTGGATGCGCCACGAGCACCCGGATCTGACCGTCACCACCGAGCTGCTGGACGGCGCCCCGGTGGAGGTCCTGGCCGCGCAGACCACGACCGCCCGCCTCACCGTGCTCGGCACCCGCGGCCTCGGCGGCTTCGCCGGCGCGCTGCTGGGCTCCACCAGCCAGGGCGTCTCCGTGCATGCCAAGGGCCCGGTGCTCATCGTCCCGTTCCGCGAGGACGACCGCCTGGCCTCCCGCAAGGACTTCGGTCCGCTGCTGGACCAGCAGGACTGAGCCTGCAGGGCCGCTTCCCGACGACGGCCGCTCGCCGGCACGAGACCCCCTCGCCTTCCCCGGAGGGCGAGGGGGTCTGGTCGTGTCCGGTCCGCTCCCGCCGGCGCGGCTCGGCGCGGTCCGCTCCCGCCGGCGCGGCCGGGCCCGGCCCCGGGCAGGGCGAGGGGACAGGAGGAGGGGAGCGGCCGTCGTCGGGAAGCTGAGGCGTCAGCCCCAGCCGAGCTCGTGGAGGCGGTCCTCCTCGATGCCGAAGAAGTGGCCGACCTCGTGCATGACGGTCACGGTGATCTCGTCCTCCAGCTCGGCGCGGGAGCGGCAGTGGCGGGTGAGCGGGCCGCGGAAGACCACGATCCTGTCCGGCAGCTGCCAGGGCATCTCGGCGCGCTCGGTGAGCGGGATGCCGTCGTAGAGGCCGAGCAGCTCGGTGTCCGGGTCCTCCCACGGTTCCGGCTCGTACTCCTGTTCGACCACCACGACCACGTTGGTGAGCAGCCGGGCGAGCTCGTCCGGGATCCGCGCCAGGGCGGCGGAGACGGCGTCGTCGAACTCCTGCTCCGTCATCCACTCGAGGTGCTCGTCGGGGGTGTGGTGCTCGGGCGTCACGGCGCTCCTGGGGCGGTCTGGTCGGGTCCGGTGCGGGCCGCCGGGGATTTGCGGGGCCTGGAGGCCCACTCTAGACTCAGGGGGTCCGCCACGCGTGCGCGCGAGCGGGCAGGCCCCCATCGTCTAGTGGCCTAGGACACCGCCCTTTCACGGCGGCGACACGGGTTCGAATCCCGTTGGGGGTACGCCTGGCCACCCGTTGTGTGCAGCGTGGTGGAGATCACCTCTCTGCCGATTTGGACAGGTGGGAGACTCCCTGGTAGAGTTTCTACTCGTTGCGAAGGGCCGAAGAGTCCTCCGAAGCGATAAAATGAACATGGCCCTGTGGCGCAGTTGGTTAGCGCGCCGCCCTGTCACGGCGGAGGTCGCGGGTTCAAGTCCCGTCAGGGTCGCTCGGATGTTCCGACCACCGGAATGCCGGTGACGGAGGATCTTGGTGACGATGAGTCATCAGGCTCTGTAGCTCAGTTGGTAGAGCGTTCGACTGAAAATCGAAAGGTCACCGGATCGACGCCGGTCGGAGCCACCACGTCAGAAGGAGGCCCTCGCGGAAGCGGGGGCCTCCTTCGTTGTGTGCGGGGGCGGTGCGTGAGACGTCCGGGCCTCAGTACTACTCCGAGATCCACGACAACTGATCTCCTCCCAGGGCCCCGGTCCTCATGCGAGGGCCGGGACGTCTGTGCGGGCGCGTATTGTACGCTCTGCGCGGGTGACGTGATGCCGTTCACCCGAACGTGGCATTGCGGAGCCACGGCAACTAGTGTCATAAGGCGTGACTTCCACTCCGCCTTCATCGAACAGCACTGATTCATCGACCCCGCCGGGAGATCGCCCGGCCTCTGACGCCGCCGTGGATGCGGCCACCGCCCCCGGCGTGGACGGCAGCACCGACATCACGCCCGAGCGGCCGCACGGCTCCGACGTCGAGCTCGTGCCCGGCACCGGAAAGCTCAAGGGCTGGGTGTTCTGGCCCTCCGCCATCGTGATCCTCGCCTTCGTGGGCGCCACCCTTGCGTTCCCGGAGCCGATGGAGACCGCGATCGGCTCGGTGCAGTCCGCGATCATCGCGAACTTCTCCTGGTGGTACGCCCTCGTGGCGCTCATCTTCGTCTTCTTCTGCCTGTACCTGGGCTTCTCCCGCAAGGGCCAGATCACCATGGGCCACCCGGACGAGGAGCCGGAGTTCTCCACCCTGTCCTGGTTCTCGCTGCTCTTCGCGGCAGGCATGGGCATCGGCCTGGTGTTCTACGGGATGACCGAGCCGCTCAGCCACTTCGTGAGCCCCCGCCCGGACGTGGCGGCCGCGGACCCGAACACGGGCCAGCTGGCGCAGGACGCCCTGTCCACCACCTTCATGCACTGGGGTCTGCAGCCCTGGGCCATCTACGCGGTGGTCGGCGTGGGCGTGGGCCTGGCGATCCACCGCCGCGGCCGTCCGCTGTCCCTGCGCTGGGCCTTCGAGCCGCTGATCGGTGAGAAGAACACCCGTGGCGGCTGGGGCAACCTGATCGACAACATCGCCCTCATCGGCACCGTGTTCGGCGTCGCCACCTCTCTCGGCCTGGGCGTGACCCAGATGGCCGCGGGTCTGCGCTCGCTGGGCATCGTGGCCGAGGATTCGACCTGGGTCGAGTACGTGATGATCGCCGGCGTGACCGCGGTGGTCCTCTACACGGTGGTCTCCGGTGTGGCCCGCGGCATGAAGTGGCTGTCCAACTTCAACCTCGTCCTGGCAGCCGGTCTCCTGCTGTTCCTGGCGTTCGTGGGCCCCACTGCCTACCTGTTCAAGGAGATGGTGCAGTCCTTCGGCGCCTACATGCAGGGCTTCCTGAGCAACTCCCTGAACGTCTCCGCCTTCAACGGCGAGGAGGGCGACGCCTGGCAGGCCGGCTGGTCCGCGTACTACTGGGGCTGGTGGATGTCGTGGACGCCGTTCGTCGGCATCTTCATCGCCCGCATCTCCCGTGGCCGCACCGTGCGTGCCTTCATCATGGGCGTGCTGGCCGTGCCGACCCTGATCTCCGTCCTGTGGTTCGGCGTCCTGGGCGGCATCGCCATCTACTACGAGACCGTGAAGCCGGAGGGCTACGCCTCCGTGGTGGGCGACGACGGCACGATCGACGCGAACTCCGCCCTGTTCCAGGTGCTGGAGCAGCTGCCGGCCGGCACCATGCTCATCATCGGTGCGATCATCCTGTCTGCGGTCTTCTTCGTGACCTCCTCGGACTCCGGCTCCCTGGTGATGGGCATGCTCGCCACCGGCGGCGACCCGGAGCCGAAGATGTGGATCCGCCTCTTCTTCGCGATCGCCACCGCCTTCATGGCGGCGGCCCTGCTCATGGCCGGCGGCCTGTCCGCCATCCAGACGCTCGCGATCACCATCGGTCTGCCGTTCTCCGTGCTGATGCTGGTGATGTGCGTGTCCACGCTGCGCACCCTGTCCTACTCGGTGGCCCGGGTGGAGGCTGTGCGCCGTCGGGCCCAGCTGGCGTCCATCAAGAACCACCTGGGTCTGGACACGGACGACGAGGTCGTGGACGGTCCTGCCACGGCTTCGCAGTGGTGGGCCTCGCTCAGCCGTGAAGGCAAGCACCGCATCGCGCAGATGGCCTCGGCCGGTCCGGACGACGTCATCACGGTGACCCCGCCGAGCGGAGAGGGCTCCTCAGCGTCCGATTCGCGTTGATCCGCTGACTCGCTCTGCCCCCGTACCGGGGCGACGACGGCCCCGGCGCCTTCCGCAGAGAAGGTCGCCGGGGCCGTCGCCGTGGTGCAGGATGCCTCGCGCCTGGTGCCTTGCGCCTTGCGCCTTGCGCCTGGTGCAGGGTGCAGGGTGCCTGGCGCAGGGGCCGGGCGCCTGATGCCTGGCGCAGGGTGCCTTGGGACGCCGGGCGCCTGATGCTCGCGCCACGCGCCTGGACGCCGGTCAGGGGCAGTCGTCAGCGGTACTCTTCGGCCGCCAGGGGCATCTGTCCGGTGCGCGCGTTGCGGTGGCCGTGGCGGCGGGCGCCCAGGAACCAGGCGGCCGTCAACACGGCCAGCCAGACGACGCCGATGACGAGCGCCTGGCGGCTCTGAGGGTCCCAGGCGAGCAGGCCGATGACCAGCGCGATGAAGGCCGTGGTGGCCCAGGTGGTGAAGGCGCCGCCCGGCAGGGCGAACGTACCGGGGCTCTCCCCGTGGCGGGCCATGGTCTTGCGCATGCCACGGTGCGTCATGAGGATCATCGTCCAGGTGAAGACCACGGCGAAGCTGGCCACCTGGGCGACCGTCACGAACACGTCCTCCATGAAGGTGTTGATGAGGGCGCCGACCACCATCACGGCCAGGACCAGGCCCACGGCGGCCCACGGCACGCCGCGGTCGGAGACGGTGCGGAAGGCGCGCGGGGCGTGCCCGTCACCGGCCATGGCGTAGAGCAGGCGGCCGATCGAGTAGGTGCAGGCGTTCACGGCGGACACCGCGGCGGTGAGCACCACGAAGTTCAGGATGTGCGGGGCGAAGGGGATGCCCAGGGTGTCGAAGATCTCCACGAACGGGGAGTTCTGGCCGCTGACCTTGTTCCACGGGACCAGGGACATGATCACGACCATGGTGCCCACGTAGAAGATCAGGATGCGGGCGGGCACGGTGTTGATGGCCTTCGGCAGGGCGCCGGAGGCGTCCTTGGCCTCGCCGGCGGTGATGCCGATGGTCTCGATGCCGCCGAAGGAGAAGATCACGATCGCCAACGCCAGCAGCACACCGGTGAGGCCCTCGGGCATGAACCCGCCGTGGTCCACGAGGTTGTGCAGGCCGGCGCTGGTCTCTCCGTCATAGCTCATTCCCATGACCATCAGGACCAGACCCCCGACGATCATGCCGAGGATCGCGACCACCTTGACGATCGAGAGCCAGAACTCGAGCTCGCCGAAGTTGCCCACATGGGTGAGGTTGACGGCACCGATGAACAGGATACAGGCGCCGATCCACAGCCAGGCGGGGGTGCCCGGGTACCAGAACTGCATGTACACGGCCACGGCGGTGACGTCCGCGATCACCACGATCGACAGTTCGAACACGTAGGTCCAGCCCGTCACGAAGCCGGCGAAGGGGCCCAGATAGCGGTGTGCGTAGGCGCCGAAGGAACCGGAGACGGGCTCGCGCACGGCCATCTCGCCGAGGGCGCGCATCACCATGAACACGGCGAGGCCTGCGACCGCGTAGGCGAGGATCACGGCGGGGCCGGCGGTCTGGATGGCCGGTGCTGAACCGTAGAACAGGCCGGTGCCGATGGCGGTGCCGAGGGCGATGAAGACGATGTGACGGGTGCTCAGGCCGCGCTGCAGGCCGGGGTCCGCGGCAGATCGTGCCGGGGCCCCTTCAGGGGTGTGTGCCATGGTGGTGGCTCCTCCGAAGCGGTGGGGTCATGGGTGAGGCGACTCACCATTGTGGACCCAGGTCACACTCCGCGCCACTCCGTACGTGTTCAACACGCCGCGTCCGCCCGGTGGCCTGCGGTTTCCACCCCGCAGAAGGTCACACCAGGAGCCAGGCGGCGGTGTCCGGCAGCAGGGCAGCGGCGGCGTCGGGGGCCCCCGGCTCGCGGTCCGAGCGCGCCAGCACGCGGTGGCCTGCGGGCAGCTCCACCTCGTCCTCACCGAGGTTGGCGATCACCAGCACGGTCTGTTCCGGGATCGGCTCGCCGGATCCGAGGTGCCGCCCCCCGCCGCTGGTGACCGTGAAGGCGACGACGCCGTCGGCAGGGTCGTGGCGGTCGGACCATGCGAACCGGCCCACGCCCATCTCCAGCTCGCCGCGCACCGAGAGCAGGTGCCGGTACAGCTCGTAGAAGGAGCCCGGGACCTCCACCTGTCGGTCGGCGGCGTAGCGGGCGAAGGACTCCGGCTGGGGCAGCCACGGGGCCGCCGGGATGCCGTCCGTCCTCGGCGCCGCAGCGACACCCTCACCCGGCGAGGCGACGCCGTCCGATGACGCCGCCGCGCCGCCGTCGTGGTTCACGGCGAAGCCGTGGCCCGGGGCCTCGGCCCTCCACGGCATGGGGATGCGGCAGCCGTCGCGGCCGGGCTCGGCGCCGTCCGTGCGAAAGAAGTACGGGTCCTGGCGGTACTCGGCGGCCAGGGTGGTGTGCTCGGGCAGGCCGAGCTCGTCGCCCTGGTAGACGTACGCCGAGCCGGGCAGGCCCAGCTCCACCAGTGCGGCGGCGCGGGCGCGGAAGCGGCCCAGCTCCTCGTCCGGCTGCTCGTCCTCCGCGGTGATGCCGTCCGGGTAGGAGGACGGGTCGGACAGGCCGTAGCGGGAGGTGTGGCGCACCGTGTCGTGGTTGGACAACACCCACGTGTTCGTGGCGCCGACCTTGGTGGCCTCCACCATGGAGCGGTCGATCGCCGACGCCATGGACTCCGCGTCCCACCCGGACATCAGGTAGGTGAAGTTGAAGGTCTGCTGGCACTCTCCCTCGCGGACATAGCGGAACATGCGGGGCAGCGGGGAGACCCAGGCCTCGGCGACCATCATCGGCTCATGGTCGTAGGAGTCCAGGACACGGCGCCAGGACCGGTAGATCTCGTGCACGCCGTCCTGGTCCAGGAACGGCATCGCCGGCTCGAACGCATCCACGTCGAAGTCCGGGTCGTGGTCCTCGCCGGCGTCCGTGACCATGCCCATGCGGGTGTGGTCCGCGTCCGGCAGGCCCTCCTGCTTGACCATGCCGTGGGCCACGTCGATGCGGAAGCCGTCCACGCCGCGGTCCAGCCAGAAGCGCAGCACGGACTCCATCTCCTCGTGGACCTCCGGGTTGTCCCAGTTCAGGTCCGGCTGCTTGGAGTCGAACAGGTGCAGGTACCACTGGCCCGGGGTGCCGTCCGGGTCTGTGGTGCGGGTCCAGGCGCGGCCGCCGAAGGTGGACTCCCAGTTGTTCGGCGGCTCGGAGCCGTCCTCGCCGCGGCCGTCGGCGAAGTGGTAGCGGGCGCGCTCGGGGGAGCCGGGGGCGGCGGCCAGCGCGGCCTGGAACCAGGGGTGCTCGTCCGAGGTGTGGTTCGGGACCAGGTCCACGATGATCCGCAGTCCCGCCTCGTGCGCCGTGCGGATCAGCTCGTCTGCATCCGCGAGGGTGCCGAAGCGCGGGTCGATGTCCCGGTAGTCCGCGACGTCGTAGCCGCCGTCCGCCTGCGGGGAGCGGTAGAACGGAGACAGCCACACCGCGTCCACGCCGAGCTCGGCCAGGTACGGGATCTTCGCGGTCACGCCCGGCAGATCCCCCATGCCGTCCCCGTTGCCGTCCGCGAAGGAGCGCGGATACACCTGATAGATCACAGCGTCCACCCACCACGGGTTGTGGGGGCGGTTGCGGGCTTCCGACGGCGGCGTGCTCAGGGGCTGCGAGGTCATGCCGACCAGCCTAGGGCTGTGCGGTGTGGCCATGCCAGGCGGCGGCAGGGTGTGACGGTGTGGGGTAGCGCACGGGGCGGGGTGGGTGAGCAGGGGCTGCAGGCGCCGGTCCGTCCGGCGACAGGGTCCTGGATCCCGAAGCCCTCGCCCTCGATCCGATCTGGACCCCGAAGCCCTCGATCCGATCTGGATCCCGAAGCCCTCGATCCGATCTGGTTCCCGAAGCCCTCGATCCGATTCGGAGCACGCCACGCACGCGCTGAATCGGATCGAAGGGTGGCGACGACGGCAGCTCACCTGGGTCGGCCCGGCGTCCCGACGACGGCAGCTCACCTGGGCCGGCCCAGTTGGCCGGGGCGTTCGGCTCAGTTGGCGCGCGCGTGGAGGGTGAGCAGGCCCCAGCGACGGTTCAGCCGCTCCTGAGCGACAGCCGCGGTGGACTCGTCCTGCTCCTCCAGGCAGGTCAGCAGCGTCCAGAGGTCGTAGGGCGACTCGTCCGGCCAGACGTACGGGGTGAGTCGGCCGTAGTCGAGCTCCACCACGGCGTCCGGGCCGAACAGCTCCAGCCACCCGGACAGCTCCGTCAGCTCCCCGTTCAGGTCCGCGTCCGGGGCGTGGTCCCGCAGGATCCGGGCCGCCCGACCGCAGCGGACGAGCGCGTCCAGCAGGCCCACCGTGCGGCGGGCGCGGAACGGGCGGTCGGGTGTGGCGCGGGTGCCCTCGTCGTCGAAGGCGTCGGCGCCCTCGGCGCAGGCCGAGCCGTCCTCCGCGCCCGTCGGTGCGGATCCCTGTGCGGCCGCGCGGCCGAGGTCCTCGTCCGGGTCGAACAGCAGCAGCCACGAGTGCGGCACGCCCCAGAGCGAGGAGCGGGTGCGGATCGCCGAGCCGGGGCGGGCGAACTCCGGGCGGGAGTCCCGGCCCCGCAGTCCTGCCCCGAGACGGTCGTCGCCGGAGAGGTCCTCGCCGTCGGTGCCGTCCGCGGCGGTGCCGGGCGCATCGGTGTCGGAGGCGACCGAGGGATCGGGTGAGGCGTCGAGCGCGGCGGTGTGCCGTCGTCGTGCCTCCTCGGGGATGAGGGCGGCGAACTGCTCCGGCTCCAACAGGCGCTCCAGGGAGGCCGCCGAGTAGGCGGCGCGGCGGGCGAGCTGGTCCGGGCAGAAGCGGACGCGGCCGTCCGGGTGGGTGAGCGCGCGGACGAGGTCCGGCTGCTGCGGATGCGGGAACGGATCCACCCGGCGGCGGGTCACGCGCGCCAGGGTGCGGCGGTCCGCCTCGGCCTCCACGTCGGCACGGTCACGGCCGGCGGCGTCCGCGAGCACCGGGCCGAGGGCGGCGGGGAACGCCTCGGCCGGTTCGAAGACGCGCAGGTGCGCGATCGCGTCCATGGCTGCGGTGCGACCGGGCGCCGGTCAGCGGTAGTCGACGATGACCGGCGCGTGGTCCGAGGCGCCCTTGCCCTTGCGCTCGTCGCGGTCGATCCAGGCGTCCGTGACCGTCCGCGCGAGGGCGGGGGAGCAGAGCTGGAAGTCGATGCGCATGCCCTTCTTCTTGGGGAAGGCCAGGCCCGTGTAGTCCCAGTACGTGTACACGCCGGGGCCGGGGTGGCGGGGACGGACGACGTCCACCAAGCCGGCGTCCGTGAAGGAGCGGAAGGCCGAGCGCTCCGGCTCGGAGACGTGGGTCAGCTCATTGTCCAGGAAGAACTGCATGTCCCAGACGTCCTCGTCCTGCGGCGCGATGTTCCAGTCGCCGGTCAGGGCCAGGCGCAGGTCCGGGGACTCGGCCAGCTGCGCGGCGGTGAGGTCCTTGAGGGTGGAGAGCCAGTCCAGCTTGTAGACCATGTGCTCGTCCTGCAGCCCGCGGCCGTTGGGCACGTAGAGGCTCCAGAGGCGCACCGGGGCGGCACCGTCCGTGGACTCGGTGCCGACCGTCGCGCCGATCGCACGGGCCTCCTCATGCGGGTCCTTGCCGCCCTTGCCGAAGTGCGGCTGGCCTTCGAAGCCGCGCTGCACGTCCCCAAGGCCCACGCGCGAGGCGATGGCCACGCCGTTCCACTGGGAGAAGCCGTTGTGCGCCACCTCGTAGCCGGCGCGCTCGAACAGCTCCCACGGGAAGTTCTCGTCCTTGCACTTCGTCTCCTGGATGGCCAGGACGTCGATGTCCTGCCGCTCCAGGAAGGCCTCCACGCGGTCGGCGCGGGCACGGAGGGAGTTCACATTCCAGGTCGCGATCTTCACCCGGCCAGGCTATCGAAGGGCGCGGGGCCGGTGGGAACGGGCGGTCTCGGGGCGGCGTCGGCGGGCGGTCACACCCTCGGACGTCCGAGCGTGTATCGAACTTGGGCCGGAGCCGGCCGATCCGGGCCTGGACGGCCCAGGTTCGATACACGCAACCGCATCCTTCGGCGCTCGCAACGGCATCCTTCGGCGCTCGCAACGGCATCCTTCGGCACACGCAACCGGGTCCTCTCTCTTCGCCCAACGGCGCCGCAGCGCCGCGGCTCGGGTCTTGCCTCGGACGCGGAAGGCACTTAGGTTAGTTACACAAGTAATGAACCACTGAAGCTCAGACGGGAGTCGAGATGGCCAGCACAGACCCGCACGGACAGCCCCTGTTCCGCACCCTTGCGCAGACGATCGAGCGCGGCATCGTAGACGGCAGCTACCCGGAGGAGACGCAGATCCCCTCGACCAACGAGTTCGCCCTCCACCTGCGCATCAACCCTGCGACCGCCAACAAGGGCATCAACCTCCTCGTGGACGCCGGACTGCTCTACAAGCGACGCGGCATCGGGATGTTCGTGGCCGAGGGGGCGCGTGGACGCCTGCTGGCCCAGCGGACCGAACGGTTCGCCGGGGACTACGTGGACCCGATGGTCGCCGAGGGGCAGCGCCTCGGACTGCAGCGTGAGGACATCGTCGAGCTGGTGAGCGAGCGGGCGGTCAGCGCCGGAGGAGCCGTCATCGACGCCGCCGGGGAGCCCGCCACCACGGACGGACGGCAGCCGGCGGAGGCGTCAGTACGCCGGAGCCCCGGTGCCGCTGAGGCAGGAGGAATGCGATGAGCACCGCGCCGACGGCCACGCCCGTCCTCGAGTTCCCGCCCACGGTCCGTCCCCTCTCCGCGGACGCCCCGATGTCTCCGGACGCCGCGGTGAGCGTCCGCGGCCTGGCCCGCCGCTATGGGGAGGTCCGCGCGCTGCAGGACGTCAGCTTCGACATCGCCCCCAACACCATCTGCGGACTGCTCGGCGCCAACGGCGCAGGCAAGACCACACTCATGTCCCTGATCTCCGGCCAGGACCGCCCCAGCGCGGGCACCCTGCAGGTGTTCGGCCGGGAGCCGTTCGACGACGCCGCCGTGCTCACGCAGCTCTGCTTCGCACGCGAGAACCAGGCCTACCCGGACACCTTCGCCGTCCGCCACGTCCTCGCCACCTGCCCGCTGTTCCTGCCGCACTGGGACGCGGACTTCGCCGACGAGCTCGTCGAGACGTTCCGGCTCCCGCTGAACCACAAGATCCGCAAGCTCTCCCGCGGGCAGCTCTCGGCCGTGGCGATCGTGGCGGGACTCGCCTCACGGGCGCCGCTGACCTTCCTCGACGAGCCCTACCTCGGACTCGACCCCACCGCTCGGCGCCGCTTCTACGACGCGCTCCTGCGCGACTACGCCGAGCACCCCCGCACGATCCTCATGTCCACCCACCTGATCGGCGAGGTCGAGGGGTTCTTCGAGCAGGTCCTGGTGATCGACGACGGCCGCCTCCTCGTGGACGCCAGCGCCGAGGACATCGCCGAGCTGGCCTTCACGGTCTCCGGGCCGGCGAAGGCGGTGGAGGCCGCCACCGGCGACCGCCAGGTCCTCGAGACCCACCGCATCGGCGGTCTCGCCTCGGCCGTGGTGCTCGGCACCCCGGACGCCGCGATGCACCGTCGGGCCGCAGAGAGCGGGCTCGAGATCGGCCCGGTCGGCCTGCAGGACCTCATCGCGGCACTCGGCGCCGCGCCGCACGGCACCGCCGAGGCCCGAGCCCACGACCAGGAGGCGACCCGATGACCACGGCGACCGCACAGACCGACGGACGGGCCGTCGTCGGGAAGCCGACGGCCCATCACGACGACCGCACCCTGCCGCACCGGTGGCTGCGCGTGGTGCGACTGCACTACTCGGACCTGACCGGGATGCTCGTCACCACCCCCGTGACGTTCGCCCTGCTCACGCTGTTCTCCGTGGCCGTGTACCTGGTGCTGAAGGCGTACGTGGTGCCCGCGGAGACCGACCTCTCCCAGTTCTTCCGCGGGAACATGGGGGTCCTGTGGATGCTGCCCGGATTCCTTGCGAGCGTGGGCGCGTTCTCCTACGTGCGGACCATGCCCTATGCGGTCGGCATGCTTGGCTGCACGCGCGGCGAGTATTGGCGCGGCACCCTCGTGTGGGCGCTGCTGCAGGCGGTGTACTCCGCCGCCGTGGTGGTGGTCTTCCTGGTGCTCGAGCAGGCCACCGGCACGTGGTTCACCGACGGCGCCCGGGTCTTCGACGTGGCGACCCTCGGGGACGGACACCTCGGCACGGCGGCGCTGGTGGCCTTCTGCGTGGGACTGGCGTCCCTGCTGCTCGGGGGCTGCATCGCCATCGCCTGGCTGCGCTGGAAGCAGTGGGGTGTGATCGGAGGACTCCTGATCCTGGCCGTGGTGCTGCTCGGCGGTGCCACGCTGCTGCTGGCCCTGGGAGCGGACGTGATGGGCTTCCTCGCGGAGGACGCGCTGCTGAAGCTCTCGTCCCTGGTCCTTGCCGTGGCCGTGGCCGCCGCGCTGCTCAGCCGCCTGCTGCTGGGCCGGGCTCCGGTCGCGCGGTAGGGCCGGCGCGGGACGTGGTCACACCCTCGGACGTCCGAGCGTGTATCGAACTTGGGCCGGAGGCGGCCGATCCGGGCCTGGACGGCCTAAGTTTGATACACGCAACGGCTTCGATACACGCAGCCACTCCCCGTCCCACCGCTCACGGCCTCAGCGCCACGGCCTCAGCGCCACCAGTCCTCGAGGATCGTCACCGGGGTGGTGCGCTTGTGGCGGCTGCGCAGCCAGACGGCCTCGATCTTGTCCGCCACGTCCTCGGGCACCTGACGGCCCTCGAGGTAGTCGTCGATGTGCTCGTAGGTCAGGCCGAGCTCGTCCTCGTCCGCGCGGCCCGGGCTGCCGTCCAGCAGGTCGGCGGTCGGCACCTTCGCCCACAGCACCTCCGGCGCCCCGAGCTCCTTGGCCACGGCCCGCACCTGGCGCTTGTTCAGGCCGAACAGGGGCAGCACGTCCGCGCCGCCGTCGCCGAACTTGGTGAAGAAGCCGGTCACGGACTCGGCGCCGTGGTCCGTGCCCACCACGAGCTGGCCGTGCTGGCCGGCCAGGGCGTACTGGGCCACCATGCGCACGCGGGCCTTCACATTGCCCTTGTTGTAGTCGGAGATCGGCTCCCCGGTGGCCGCCGCGAAGGCCTCCGCCACGCCGTCCACGCCGTCGGCGATGTCCAGCGTGCGGTCGATGTCCGCGTCGATGAAGTCCATGGCCTGCTGCGCCTCCGCCTCGTCAGCCTGCACGTTGTAGGGCAGGCGCACGGCGGTGAACTGCGGGTTCCGGTGCGAGGGCTTCGGCAGGGTCTCGGCGGTCGGCCTCGGGGACTCGCCGCCGCGCAGCACGGGCCCGCCCATGGCGACGGCGTCGGTCACGCCCAGCTCGGCACGCGCCCTCTCCACGGCCAGCTGCGCCAGGCGGCCGGCGGCGGTGGAGTCCACGCCGCCGGAGATGCCGAGCACGAACCCGGCCGCGCCGGTCGACTGCAGGTAGTCCGCCAGGAAGCGCACCCTGCGGTGGACCTCCTCGGCGGGGTCGATCGCGGGCTTGACGCCCATCTCCTCGATGATCTTCTGCTGCAGCTCACGCATGCGCCGAAGCCTACTCGCGGCGTGTTTCCGGCGGGAGTCGTGCTCCTCGGCCGCTTCCCGACGGCGGCACACCGCTTCCGCGGCGTCCCTCACCCGCCCCGTCGGTCGGCCTTGTGGCGGCGTCTGCTCCGTGGCGGAGTCGGCGTCCCGCACCCGCGCCCGTGGTCGGCCTTGTGGCGGCGTCTGCTCCGTGGCGGAGTCGGCGTCCCGCACCCGCGCCCGTGGGTCGGGGCGGGACGGAGCCTCAGGCCTCCGGATGCCCCAGGTTCCGGGCGATGGTGCGCAGGGCGGCCAGGGCGGTCTCGTAGTCCTCCCGGGGCAGGTCGCCGATCGCCTCGGCGCGGAGCCGGTCCACGGCCTCGGCCACGCGCTCGCCGGCCTCGCGACCGGTGGCGGTGAGGGTGAACAGGTCGCCTTCGACGGCCACCCACGCCGCCTCCACCAGCTCGTGCAGCTCGGCGAGCGCGGTCTCGGACAGTTCCGGGGCGAAGCCCGCGGTGACCTCCTCCGAGCTGAGCGGGCTTGCGGTGAGGGCGTTGAGCATCTGCCACTGCGCGCGGGTGAGCCCGTGCTCTTCGAGCGAGGCGGCGACGCGGGCGGTGATCAGGCCCTCCGTCTGCGTGATCCAGTGGGCCAGCGGCAGACCGGCATGGCGGGACGTCTCGGTGGTGCGTGCGTTCTCGTCCATGTCCGTCAGGCTAGCGCCGAACCAGGTTCCGGGGCAGGGGTGCCGCTCCGGGGCAGGGGTGCCGCTCCGCCGAGCGCCGCTAGCATGAGGGGCATGAGCGAGAACACCGCAGCCCCCACCCCCGAGCAGGACCGTGCCCGCCTGAAGGAGCTCATCAAGGAGCTCGCCGTGGTCCGCGGAAGGGTCACCCTGTCCTCCGGCAAGGAGGCCGACTACTACGTGGACCTGCGCCGCGTGACCCTGCACCATGAGGCCGCGCCGCTGATCGGCCGGGTGATGCTGCGGATGCTCGAGGACGCCGGTGTCGAGTACGAGACCATGGGCGGCCTCACGATGGGGGCGGACCCGGTGGCCACCGCGATGATGCACGCCGCCGGTGCCGAGGGTCGCGCGCTCGACGCGTTCGTGGTGCGCAAGGCCCAGAAGTCCTACGGCATGGGCCGTCAGGTCGAGGGCCCGGGTGTGGACGGCCGGAAGGTCGTGGTGCTCGAGGACACCTCCACCACCGGGGGCTCGGCGCTGACCGCCGTCGAGGGCGTGCGCAGGGCCGGCGGCGACGTGCAGGCCGTGGCCGTGATCGTGGACCGGAACACCGGCGCCGCCGAGCGCATCGCCGAGGAGGCCGGGGTGCCCTACCTCTACGCCTTCGGCAAGGACGAGCTCGGCCTGGACTGAGCCCGGCTCACAGCCATTCGGCCCGCTTGAACAGCACCCACAGCACCACGGCCACGGTCAGCATCAGCGCCAGCGCGAACGGGTAGCCGAACGTCCAGTGCAGCTCGGGCATGCGATCGAAGTTCATGCCGTAGATCGACCCCACCAGCTGCGGGGCGAAGATGATCGCAGCCCAGGACGAGATGCGCTTGACCTGCTCGTTCTGCTCGATCGACTGCTCGGCCAGCCGCTTGGACGCCAGCGTGGAGTCCAGCTCCAGCGCGCTGTTCAGCATCGCGCGCATGGCGGCCACGCGCTCGTTGATCTGCACGGCGTGGTCGTGGACGTCGCGGAGGCGGCGCAGGTTCTCCACCTCGATCGCCGCGCCCTGGGACGCCGCACTCGACTCCCCGGCCTCGTCCGCGTGCAGGCGTGCCCGTGCGTCGTCCTGGAGCTGGTCCACCATGGTCGGCAGCGCGCGGATGGCGTGCTGGAAGTTCAGCACCTCGCGGGAGAGCTCGTAGATGCGGCGGGACACATGCGCGTCGCCGGCGAAGATCTGGTCCTCGATCTCTCCGATGTCCTGCTCGAGGCCGTCGGCCACCGGGAAGTAGTCGTCCACCACCTTGTCCAGGATCTCGAAGGTCACCTGCCAGGGGCCGAGCGCGAGCCGGTCCGGGCTGTCGCGCTCCAGGGAGTGGCGCACGGCGGCCAGGTCCGGCTCCTCGGCGTGGCGCACGGTGACCACGTAGTCGTCCCCGGAGAAGACGCCGATCTCGCCGAACTCCACGGTCTCCGTCTCGTCGATGTACCGCGCCGGGTGCAGGACCATGAACCAGTCCTCGCCGTAGTGCTCGAGCTTGGCGCGCTGCCCGCCGGACAGCGCGTCCTCCACGGCCAGCTCGTGCAGATGCAGCTCGTCCGCGACCTCCTGCAGCTCGTGGGCGTCCGGCCGGTACATGCCCAGCCAGGCCAGGTCACCGGACTCCTTCAGGGCCCGCCAGGTCTGGTCCAACGAGGTCGGTGCGAGGATGCGTCTGCCGTTCTTGTAGACGGCGTTGTCGATGATCGTCACCTGACCATTGTGCGCCTGTTCCCTTCCGGGCCGCCTCCAGGCTTACGGGCGTACGGTGGAGCCATGAGCGAGAAGATCACCCAGACCCAGACCGTCGAGGCCGTCCGAGACGGCAAGTCCCTCCTGCCCGCCGAGGCGGTGAACACCGCGCCCGTGGTGGCGCTCGGGCTCTTGGGCGGCTACGTCACCGCCCGTGAGACCGGCATCCGTCCGCTGGGCGGCGTGCTGCTCGGCGCCGCCGGCCTGCTGGCTGGCCGCACCTGGCTGGCCAAGGGCGGACCGGCCGTCACCGGTGGGCTGGCGGCGCTGTATCTGGGCGGTTTCGGAGCCTCCCATCCGCTGGCCAAGAAGATCGGCGCGTGGCCGGCCGTGCTGGCCGTGACCGCCGCGGCCGCCGGCGCCTCGAAGGTGCTGGTGGATGCGAAGGCTCCGCGCGTCGCGTGAGCTCCCGCCCGCTTCACGACGACGGCGCCTCACCTTCGGAGGGTGAGGCGCCGGAGCGTGTGGTCGGGGTGGGCCCCTGGGAGGGCCCGTGGCCGCAGGACCCGCGCTTCGATGCAGACCTGCTGCGCGAGGGGGACCGCCGCAACGTGCTGGACCGGTACCGGTACTGGAGCCTCGAGGCGATCGTCGCGGACCTCGATGCGCGGCGGCACCCGTTCCATGTGGCCATCGAGAACTGGCAGCACGACCTGAACATCGGCACGGTGGTCCGCACCGCCAACGCGTTCAACGCCGCCGGGGTCCACATCATCGGCCGGCGCCGCTGGAACCGCCGTGGCGCCATGGTCACGGACCGGTACCTGCACGTGCACCACCATGACACGGTGGCGGCGTTCGCCGCGTGGGCGGCCGAGGAGGGGCTGCCGGTGCTCGGCGTGGACCTGTTCCCCGAGTCGGTGCCGCTGGAGACCTTCGACTTCCCCCGCGCCTGCGTGCTGGTCTTCGGTCAGGAGGGACCGGGGCTCTCGGAACAGATGCGGGCGGCGTCGAGCGCGGTGCTGTCCATCGCGCAGTACGGCTCCACCCGTTCGATCAACGCGGGCGTGGCCGCCGGCATCGCGATGCACGCGTGGATCCGGCAGCACGCGGACGCGGCGCCGCCGTCGCCCTAGGAGGACGACGACGGCGCCGCGTCGGGGTGCTGGGCCACTGCCCGTACGGGGCCGGGCGGCCCGGCGCCGCGGACCGGCGGCTCAGCGCTCGAAGGTGAGCGGCACCTCGAGCGAGTCGAGGGTCTCGGGGTCCTTGATGCCCGCCTTGACGATCACGTCGACCTTCGCGGTGGCCTCCGTGGCGTCGGCCGGGACCTCGAACCAGACGCGGTCCTTGAACCGGTACTGCAGGTCGGAGGGGTCGTCCAACCAGCGCTGAGTGGTGCCGTCCGGCAGCTCCAGCGTGATCATGGACTCGTCTTCGTCGGTGGAGTTGAGCTTGTTCGTGCTCACGTCCAGGCCCAGGAACACGTTGCCGGACGTCGCCCAGCCCTGCTTGGGGAGGGCGGGCAGGATCTCCGCGCCCTCGATCTGGCCGCTCAGGTGCTCTGTCTTGCCGGTGAAGCCCGTGAAGGACACGTCCCAGTCGTGGCCCTCCTCCACGGCCACGGAGGTCGGACGCTCGTAGATGTGCTCCACGTCGGAGGCGGTGCGGGAGCCGTCCACGAGGGAGATCTCCTGCGCCGCCTCGTCCTGGACGACTTCGAGGGTCACGTCCTCGGGCTCTGCGTCTTCGGGGGCGGAGACGACGACGGTGGCCTGGTCTCCCGCAGCCAGGGGTGGGACTCCGACCTCCACCGGGTCGCCGTTCACACGGAAGGTCGTGGTGGTCTCGGGGGCCTCGCCCTCGAAGGCGTGGCGGGCGTCGGAGGCCTGCACGACGGCGACGTAGAGGGCTTCACCGTCCGCGGCGGTCACCTCGTCCGCGTAGTCGAAGACCATGGGGGCGATCTGCTCGGCGAGCTTGCCGGGCACGGCGTCCACGCGGGCCGTCTGGGTCACGGCGAAGCGGGTGCTGAGCACCTCGACGGTGTTGGCCGGGGACTCCTCGACCTCCTCGAGGCCCAGGTCGTTCGGCACCGAGTTCAGGGTGCCGGCGACGCCGGGCTCGAAGGTGGTCTGGAAGTCGGCGGTCTCCTCGGCCTCCTCGCTCTCGGCGGTCTCCTCGGCCTCCTCGCTCTCGGTGGACTCCGGCGACGGCTCGGCGGCCTCGGACGATGCGGAGGAGGCGCTGGCGGCATCCTCCTCCGGAGCGTCGGACGTGCCGCCGCACGCGGTGAGCGTCAGGATGGAGGCGAGCCCGAAGGCGGTCAGGGCCGTGCGGCGGCCGCGGGCCGAGGTTGAGAACGAGCGCATGAGAACTCCTGGGAAGGTCGGACGAAACCGCGGGCCTGCGAACAGACCCGCAACACAGGACCTTAGCGGGAACTCACGGCGAAGTCTCAGAGGATTCCCGGTGGACGTGAAGTGACGGGAACGGTGCTCGGCCGCGGCCCCTCCCGGCATGACGCGGTGGGGTCGCGTGCGGGAGCGGAGGGAAAGGCGGGCGGTTCAGCCTGCGAAGGGCCGGACCGGCAGGCCTGTCACCCCCGGGCGGACGGCGAACAGGGCCCCGGCCAGCGGGTCCTCCCCGCGTTCCATGTTCTCCCAGGAGGTGGTGATGTAGAGGGTGCCGAGGTCGTCGCCGCCGAAGGTGCACGCCGTGGTCTTCTGCACGGGGACCTCCACCACCTCGTCCAAGGTCCCCTCCGGCGTGTACCGGTGGATCTGGCCGTGGCTGATCACCGCAACCCAGATGCCGCCCTCGGCATCCACGGTGAGTCCGTCCGGCTTGCCCTCGCCGTCGAGCACGTCCACGAGCACGCGCTGGTCCGTCAGGCCCTCCTCGCGGGAGTAGTCGAACACGGCCACCTGCCGGGTGGGGGTGTCGTTGTAGTAGGCCCGCGTGCCGTCCGGGCTCCACTCGAGGCCGTTGGACGTCGTCGAGCCGGTCAGCACGACGTCCACCTCGCCCGCGCCGCCGTCGGGCCCAGGGGCGAGGCGGTAGAGGTTCGCGGCCCCGGGGGTCTTCGCGTAGGCCATGGTGCCGCAGTGGAACCGGCCGTCCGGGTCGCAGCCGCCCTCGTTCATCCGGATCCCCGCGTCCGCGCCCCACAGCTCGGGCAGCGTCGTCAGCTCGCCTTCGGGCGAGATCAGGGCGAAGCCCCGCTCCACCGCGACGACGGCCCCGCCCCCGGTGCGTGGGCGCAGCGCGGCGGCCACGTCGCCGACGTGCGTGCGGTCCACCGTGCCGTCGGCGCGCAGGGCCAGGACGTCCCCGGCGAGCATGTCCACCCAGCGCAGGCCGCCGCCGGCGGTCACACCCTCGGCGGCAGTGCCCCAGGAGTCGGCCCAGACGGGGCCCTCGCCGTGGTAGGCGATGGGATCGGTGAGCTGCTCTGCGCGCATGTCTGCTCCTTCGGTGGGCGGGACGGTCCTGCCCTTGACGCTAGCCGACGCTCAGAACCAGCCGCACGAGTCGGCGGTCCGGCGGTCGTTCAGTGCGGCGTCGAGGAAGCCGGTCGCGCGCGGCAGCGCGGCCACATAGCCGCCCACGTGGGTCGGGGTGAAGACCGGGTCGAAGCGCACCTGCGCACCCTCCGCGCACCAGCGGTGCCCCAGCTCACGGCCGGTCCGGTACGGGATGACGTCATCGGTCAGCGAGTGGGCGATCATCACCGGCATCTCCGGATGACGGCCCTGATGCCCGAGTCGCTGGTCGGCGAGGATGCCGGCGAGCAGTCGGTCGCTGCGCACCAGCTCCGGGAAGGACTGGCCTGAACTGGTGATGGTGGAGGAGTCCAGGTCGGCGAACGCTGAGCCGTCCGAGGTGCAGGCGGTGGAGGCCTCCTCGAGGGTCTGCATGCCCAGGGCGTTGAGGTACAGGCTCGGGTCCACACCGTAGGCCTCGAAATGGCCCGCCATGGCGAAGAGCAGGAACGCGGCCGAGCCGCCCCCGTCGATCGCGTCGGCCACCTGGGTCAGGTCCGCCGGGGGAGCGCCCGCGTAGGCGGCCTTCACGTCCAGCTCCGGTGCGTACTCGCCCGCGAGCTCGGCGGCCGCGGCCGCGGCGCCACCGCCCTGGGAGTAGCCGGCGATCGCCACCGGGGACGTGGCCGTCACGCCCGAGCCCTCGAGCCCGGCAGCCGCCCGGACGGAGTCCAGCACGGTGTGCGCCTGGGACTGCCGGACCATGTAGGTGTGCAGGCCCTCGGTGCCGAGCCCCTCGTAGTCCGTGACCACCACGGTGTATCCCTTGTTCAGCAGCGTGGAGATGCCGACGCCTTCGTACTGCTCTCCCGTGGACAGGGTCTTGGACGGGGCGCACTGGTCTCCCACGCCCTGGGTGCCCACCGCGTAGGCGATCACCGGCCGCTCGCCGGAGCCGGTCCACTGCTTCTCCGGTTCGAGGACGGTGCCGGTCACGGCGATCGGCTCGCCCGTGGCGCTCACGGAGGAGTACATGATGCGCGTGGCCGTGGCGGGGATGCGGATCAGCTTCACCGGGTCCAGGTAGAAGTCCATCGGCTCCTGGCGGATCAGCGCGCCGGGAGTGCCGGGGATCGAGTCCGGAGCGGCGTAGAAGTCCTCGTCCGCGGCCTGGGCCAGAGCGGTGCGGGCGGCATCCCACTGTGCCCGCTCCGCGGTGGTGGGCGCCGTGGACAGCTCCTGCACGGCGGCCTCCTGCTCGGGGCCCATGCCCTGCTGTGCGGCGGCGGGGGCGGCGCCGGCGAAGGTCGCGCCGAGGCCGAGCGAGACGGCCGCGGCGAGGGTGGTCAGACGGGAGGGGCGGGAGGTGGTCATGGGTTCCTCGGGTGGGGGACAGGTGCGGGCCTGCCGGCCTGCGTGTGATGCACCTCACGCTACGGAGCGGCCCGACGGCGGGCAAGAGACCTTCGTCCAGACCTCGCCGCGGTCCCCGGGCGCACCGATAGGATGGTGCCGGCGGCTCCGCACCGGCGCGGGCGCACGCGTCCGCCACCTGAGAGGGTGTCCGCCGGTGACAGCACGGAGCCGGATCCGTCTGCCCGACCGCGACGCACAGGAGCGCAGCATGCCCATCGCAACCCCGGACAAGTACGCCGAGATGATCGACGCCGCCAAGGACGGCGGCTACGCCTATCCGGCGATCAACGTCACCAGCTCCCAGACCCTGAACGCCGCCCTCCGCGGCTTCGCCGAGGCCGGCTCGGACGGCATCATCCAGGTCTCCACCGGCGGTGCCGAGTTCTTTTCCGGCAAGAACATGAAGAACATGGTGGCGGGCTCCCTGGCCATGGCCGCCTTCGCCCGCGAGGTCGCCAAGCAGTACGACGTCACCATCGCCCTGCACACGGACCACTGCCCGAAGGACAAGCTGGACGGCTTCGTCCGCCCGCTGCTGGACGCCTCCGAGGCCGAGGTGAAGGCCGGCCGCGACCCGATCTTCAACTCCCACATGTGGGACGGCTCCGCCGAGACCCTGGACGAGAACCTGAGGATCGCACGGGAGCTGCTGGCCCGCACCGCCGCCAACAAGCAGATCCTCGAGGTGGAGATCGGCGTCGTCGGCGGCGAGGAGGACGGCGTCGCCAACGAGATCAACGACCAGCTCTACACCACCGTCGAGGACGGCCTGGCCACGGTCGAGGCCCTCGGCTCCGGCGAGCACGGCCGCTACATCACCGCGCTCACCTTCGGCAACGTGCACGGCGTCTACAAGCCGGGCAACGTGAAGCTGCGCCCGGAGATCCTGGACGAGATCCAGCAGGCCGTCGGCGCGAAGATCGGCAAGGACCGCCCGTTCGACCTGGTCTTCCACGGCGGCTCCGGCTCCACCGAGCAGGAGATCGCGGACGCCGTGCGCTACGGCGTCATCAAGATGAACGTGGACACGGACACCCAGTACGCCTTCACCCGTCCGGTCGTCACCCACATGTTCCAGAACTACGACGGCGTCCTGAAGATCGACGGCGAGGTCGGCAACAAGAAGATGTACGACCCGCGCACCTGGGGCGAGAAGGCCGAGATCGGCATGGCCCAGCGCGTCGTGGAGGCCTGCCAGGACCTCGGCTCCGCCGGCAAGTCCATCAAGTGACGCGGCCGGAACGCCGGCTGGGCTCTCGAGAGGAGGCGGTCTGATGGAGATGCTCCCCTGGTTCGCTTGGATCCCGATCGTGGCGATCCTCGTCTGGGGCGCCGTGCAGATCGCCCAGCTGATCACCGGCCGCAGCGTCGAGGGCCTCGAGGGCTCCGGCCTGTCCGACCGCATGGACGAGCTCGAGTACCGGCTCTCCGAGCTGGAGTCCTGGTCGGACCAGGTCGGGGACGCGCCCCGTCGACCCGCGGTCGAGCGCGGAGGCGCGAGCGGCGGCGAGTCCCTCGAACATCGCATCGAACGTCTCGAGGCCCGCGCCGACCGCCGGGAGGCGCGGGACCGGGACCGCGACGACTGGGACCGTCAGGCCAAGGACCTCGGCCTCGAGGACTGACGGCGGGCCCGCCCCGCCGCAGCCGGCCTCCAGCACGACGGCGGCCGCTCACCTCGCAAGGTGAGCGGCCGTCGTCGTGCCGGGAGGGGGCCCTCCGGGGTGTCAGTCGTCCTCGACGACGCGCGGGGGCTGGCCCGGGGCGACCGGGCCCGGAGCGCCCTCGGGGCGGTCGATCATCGAGTGGGTCGG
Organism: Micrococcus sp. FDAARGOS_333; assembly: GCF_002206575.2. NCBI lineage: Bacteria > Bacillati > Actinomycetota > Actinomycetes > Micrococcales > Micrococcaceae > Micrococcus > Micrococcus sp. FDAARGOS_333. Next base: position 554,158 of record NZ_NJFJ02000001.1, read on the forward strand.
CAGATCCTCCGGGTCGGACTCGCCGGCGGGGATCTTGCGGGCCTCCTCGAGGGTCTTCTCGTCCATCTGATAGTCCATGAAGAACGGCGATGCCTTGCCGATGACGTCCTGGTACGTGGAGGGGTCCTTCAGGACGGTGTCCGCCAGGTGGTCGCGGGCCTCGGTGACGATCGTGGTGCTCTCGGCCACCGGGGAGTTCTCGATGGCGGTGAGGCCCTCGTTGGCGTCGCCGTAGCCCTCCATGGCGCCGAAGGTGATGGACACCATCTCGGTGCCGTCGTCACTGCAGGCCCAGCCGGTGCGCTGCGGCATCAGCGGGGCGCCGTCGGCGCCGCCCTTCATGCCCGGGCGCACGAGGGCCATGAGTCCCTTGTTGGTCTCCTCGTCGAACGTGTACTCGTCCGCGATGGCTGCGGGCTCCGGCTTGCACCACTCGAGGCGCTCGTCGTTGAGGTTGTGCTGGTAGCGGACCATGGCCATCGGCATGCCGTTCTCCGCACGGGTGGAGCTGGTGAAGGAGCAGCTCATGAACTCGAGGTTCTCGTCGCGGGAGGCGAAGAGCTGGGCGATGGACATGGCGGACGCGTTCGGGATGTGCGTGGCCACGGCGTCCAGGGTGCCCTGGTCCAGGACGTCGCGGGCGCAGTCCATCACGGACACGGTGTCCTGCTTGGCGGAGGCGATCGAGATCCAGCTGCCGGTGGCGGCGCCGTCGGTCACCCCGGGGCCGTCGGTCTCGAGCGCCTCACGGGGCTGCGGGCGGCGGGTGCCGGCGGCGGCGCTCGATGCGGCGGCCTCGGCCACCTGGGAGGCGGCCGCGGCGGTCGGGTCGAGGCTCTCGGACGGGCTCGGCTCGGAGGCCTCCTCGGTGCCGGAGGAGGGCGCACCGTTCGGGTCCTCCTGGTCTGCGACGCAGCCGGAGAGCACGAGTGCCAGCGCGGCGGCGCCTGCGCCCAGGGGCAGGAGGCGGCGTCGTGCGGCGGTCGAGGCCTTGGCCATGGAGAGCTCCTTCGAAGACAGTGGGCGGTGCCGGGAGGGCACATGCACTGACCCACGGTACCGGAGAAGCCTGGAAGCGGCCCGGGGCCGCCGGGCGAGCGTGGATACACTTTCGGAGAACCCCGCCGCCTGCTGACGTGCATCCCCGTATGTGCGGTGCGGGCGGACCCGCAGACAGCACAGGAGGAGATCGCCATGTCCGAGTCGCTGATCGGCAAGAACCTGATGGAGCCGCCGGCCACCCTGCTCCCGGAGGAGCCCGAGGTCCAGGCTCGCATCGAGGCCGGAGACCTGCCCGAGGACATCGTCCCGGTCGCCCCGGACTCCTCGCTCGTGTGGGCCATGATGGCCGAGGACGCCTGGAAGGAGGGCCGTACGGTCGACTCCTACGCCTACGCGCGGGTCGGCTACCACCGCGGCCTCGACGCCCTTCGCCGCTCCGGCTGGCGCGGCGCCGGCCCGGTGCCCTACTCCCATGAGCCGAACCGTGGCTTCCTCCGCGCCCTCTACGCCCTCGGCCGGGCAGCCGCCGGCATCGGCGAGTCCGAGGAGGTCCAGCGCATCGGCACGTTCCTGAACGACTCGGACCCGTCGGCGAAGGAGCAGATCGAGAAGGCGCAGGGCTGACGCGCACGTGGCCAAGCTCTACTTCCGCTACGGGGCGATGAACTCCGGGAAGTCCACCGGCCTGCTGCAGGCCGCCTTCAACTACGAGGAACGGGGCCAGCGCGTTCTGCTGGCCAAGCCGCAGGTGGACACCAAGGGGGATGACGAGATCGTCTCCCGCCTCGGCGTCTCCCGCCGCGTGGACTTCCGGATCCGCCCGGACGACGACGTGGTGCAGCTGTTCCGCGGCCACGCCTCCGGGGAGGATCCGGACGCCCTGGTGGACCGCCTGGACGGCGTCCCCCCGGTGGCGTGCCTGCTGGTGGACGAGGCCCAGTTCCTCACCCCGGGGCAGGTGGACGACCTGCTGCGGATCGCCGTGGAAGAGGGGGTACCCGTGCTCGCCTACGGCATCCGCACCGACTTCCGCACCCATTCCTTCCCGGGCTCGGCACGGCTGATGGAGCTGGCGCATTCGCTGGAGGAGCTGAAGACCATCTGCCGGTGTGGGAAGAAGGCGCTCTTCAACACCCGCAAGGCCACCGACCCCGCCACGGGGGAGGAGCACTACATCTTCGAGGGGGACCAGGTGGCCATCGACGGCGTCGAGGTGACCTACGACTCCCTCTGCGGCGGCTGCTACCTGCGCGAGTCCGGCGGCCGGCTGGGCTGAGGCGGCGCTCTCTGCGCCGAGCCAGAAGAATCGGCTGCTTCGAGGCTCGGCGAAGGGGCCGATTCTTCTGGCTCGCGTGAGGCGGAGGTGCGTCTGACTCGCGCGAAGCGGAGGTGCGTGTTGTCAGGGAACTCCCAGTGCTGGTTCGGTCTCCGTACACCAGCGCTTCATAGGCTGAAGCCACCTCATCAAGGTGCGAGTGATGACGGGCGAGGGGCCTCGGAGTTGATCCGGGGCCCCTCGTCCTGTCCGGGCAGCGACGTTCAGCGCGGCCGGAAGTCGGTGCGCAGGGCCCGCTGGATCCGGACCACCCGCTCATCCGACCACTCCTGGCCCAGCACCGCGGCCCAGTAGGGCACGACCTCCTCGAAGTACTGGTGCCCGTGGCCGCCGTCGGTGGCGACGGACAGCGGCTGGTCCATGCCGACCTGCCAGAACGTGGCCCACGGCGTCCAGGTCAGGTTCGGGGAGACGTCCCGGCCCACCTGCTCCTCCATCCAGTCCGGCTCCGAGATCAGCAGGTCCGGGTCCCACCAGACGATCGGGTCCGAGGCGTGCTGGGCGTAGACGACCCGCGGATGCTCCCACTCCGCGTAGGGGCCGCCGTAGTAGTCGTGGCCCAGCTCCTCGGGGCGGGTGACGAACCGGACGTGCCGCCCGTTGTCCACCACGGGAGCGACCTCCGGGCTGCCTGGCCGTCGCTGCTCCGTGAACTGCTGCCACAGCGGCGTGAACCGCGGGGTGCCGCTGAACACGGCGCCGTCGACGTCGGCCATGAGCTCCTCCGGGGAGTCGAACGCGCCCTGCATGCCGTAGGAGCCCAGCGACTCGCCGCTGACCACCAGCAGCGGGCGACGGTCCTCGGGCAGCTCGAGCCAGGCGTCGTGGACGGCGTCGAAGAGCGCGCGGCCGGCCTCCGGAGGGGACTGCCGGTCGGAGACGTAGGCCAGGGCCGAGGAGAAGTAGGAGTACTGCAGGGACACCGTGGCGCAGTCCCCGCCGGCCAGGTACTCGACGGCGCCGGCAGACCAGCCCTGCACGAAACCGGTGCCCGTCGTGGTGGTCACGTGCACGACGGACCGGTCGAAGGCGCGGGTGCGCTCCATCTCGGCCAGCACCGCGTCGACCGCGTCCTGGAGGGTGGGGTTGCCCTCCTTGCCGGCGTACAGGCGGATCGGCTCCCGAGCCGGCTGCCCGGTGATCTCTGCGATGCGCTCGCGACGGGCGCCGTCGGCGACGAACACCTGACCGTCCCGGCCGAGGCTCTCCCAGGACTGCGTGGACTGCGGCGACCCGGAGCGCTCGGGCTCGGCCGGCCGGGTGCGTCCGGGGGCGGTCTCGGCGTTGAGCTGCGCGGCGGAGGACAGGGCGGCGTTCATGCCTTGTCGGTACAGCACGCCCTCGGAGAGCCAGGTCACGGTGGTGAGCACGACGACGGTGGCCGCCGCCGTCGCCAGGACCCCGGGCAAAAAACGGCGAGCCAGGTGCCGCACCTTCCACCAGGCCAGCGCCAGCAGACGGACGAGCAGCAGCACCACCCCGGCCAGCGCGAGCCCCGCGGCCACGCCCGCCAGCTGCGATCCGGCCCCGTTGCTGCGCAGACCCACCAGCTCGGCGGTGAGCTCCTGTTCGCGCAGGCTCCACACCCAGATGGCGACGGTGACCGCCGTGAGCAGCACCGTCCAGCCGAGGCGGATAAGCCAGTCCGACAGCGGCGGCAGGGTGATGCGCAGACCGATGCGGCGGGCGATCCACGCGCTCGCCCGGCCCACGAGGTCGCCGACCAGGTAGCCGAGCACGGAGCTCAGCCCCACCGCGACGGCCGTCATCCACCAGGTGCGGGGCAACAGACTGGGACTCAGGGACACCCAGAGCATCACGAGGGCGAGGGTCATGCCCGGCTGGGACAGACGCAGCAGGAAGCGCTGCCGTCGGTCCAGGACCTTCAGGGGGCTCACCGGGTACACCACGTCCGGGGCGTCCGGCGCGGGCGGGCGCCACCACGGGCGAGAGCCGCCGATGATGCGGTGACTGCCGACGGCGGCGTGACGACCGTGCCGGGCCGCCGTCGAACCCGCGCCCGACGGGGGCAGCTCGGCCGGAGCGTCGGAGGGCGGATCGGTCGGGGCGGCGGCCACGGCGCCAGGCTAACGACGTCGTCCCGCTGCGGCCAGTGCTGGGCGGCTCCGTCCCGGGACGGGCGCTGCGGAGGCCGTCGGAGATGGGGCAGAGTGGCTGTGGAACACGGTGCGTGGCACGTGATCAGCGCGCCTGGATGGAAGGAGGATGGATGAGTGAGCAGGGCATGGAGCGGGTTTCGCTCGCAGATGTGCAGTTCCCTTTGCGGGTGCGGGTGCGTACTGGTGTGTGGGCGCCGGCGTTCGTGATGGCGGTGGTGCTGTGGGTGCTGTTCGTGCCGATCATCCTGGGGGTGCCGTCGTCGTTGTTCGAGGCGGACTCGGCGATGTTGCCGTTGCTGCGGGTGTTGGCGGGGATCGGGTTCCTGCCGTTGTCCTTGTATGTGGCCTACACGTGGATGGCGTGGCGTCGTCCGCGGCATCTGACGGTGGATGAGGAGGCGGTGTGGACGGATTCGTGGCGGGTGCGTTGGGAAGACGTCAGGTCTGTGTGGTTGAACCCGACGCATGGCCAGGCTCCGGACAAGAAGACGCAGGTGGCGTTCTTGATGGAGAAGCGGGTGTGGACCGATGAACTGCGGCGGGGGAACCGGTGGGACTCGGGGTATCCGTTCGGTCTCGGGGGGATGCTGTGCAGGGACGGGACGGTGAAGACGCAGTTCGCCACGGATCCGCCGATCCAGTCGTTGTTCGGGCTGTTCGAACAGTTGCGCATGCAGGCCCGTGGCGAGAAGCCGGACGACGCGACCGCCCATGGGTGACGTGACAGGGTTCGAAGGCGTCTCGACTGCTGAGGACGGTGTTGTCTTCGGGCCCTTCGCGTTGCGGGTGCCGCAGGCGTGGGTGCCTGCAGACGGTCACGTCGGAGCTCCGGGGGTTCGGGTGTTCGATGTGCGCGCGGAGACTGCACACACGGGAGCGGAGGAGATCCACCCGAATGTTGCGGTGCGGTATTTCGTGGAGCCCGAGGAAGGCGGCGTGGCATCGGCCGCGTTGCGAGAGCTGCACCTCGGCGGAGAGTCCGCCCTGGACGGTTTCCTTCCGCTGTCCTATGAGGCGTTCTTCACTGGGGTCGGACTGCCTGCCCGGCGTCATCACGTGGTGGCGTGGCAGCGCGGGCTGCTCTGGCACAGTCTGCGTTGGTATGTGGGGTCGGGAGACCACGTCCTGGAACTGACCCTGACCGTGGGGGAGGGTGACGATGTGACGGCCTTGGGATCCCAATGCGACGACCTCGCCCGTCGTGTCCGCCCGGTCCATGGCTCTGACCGTCCGGACGCATTGACGTGGCCGCGTTTGCCGCACGCGATGCAGGACCTCACGCTGGAGACGGTGGTGATCGAGCAGGATCTGGTGCCGGCCCAGGTGGAGCGTCTCAGCACACCTGAAGACCTAGTGCCGTCGAAGCTGTGGTCCGATGAGATCTCGTCGACTCAGGCCGCTTTGATCGAGCAGCGTGCGCCGCTCCTCAGTGGACGGGGTGTGCGGGACGGGCATGAGTGTCATGTCGAGATCTGTCTGGCGGGCTGGGATGAGGCCGTGGTGGTCACTGTGGAGAACGACGGTGCCGGTGCGTCGCCGGTGCGCCGAGTCGCGACCGTTCCGGTGGCCGTTGCAGTTCCCTTGGCACTGGAGAGCACAGGCGTGCGAGTGGAGTGGTTGAGGGACGCGGTGTTCGAGGCAGAGTGCGTCGTCGGCGCCGATGAGGGCGGATGGTCGGCGGTGGCGGGCACGTCTGCGGCGCAGGATCTGCTGCGGCGTCCGCGGGACTGGTGGGTATGGAGAGACCGCGAGGACCATGTGGCCGCGGAGTGGATGCGGCCTTACGGGGGTCCGCCGTTCGCAGTGATCCGAGGTGAACGGAGCTCGAGGGCCGTTCCGGTCGTGCCAGGGATCTTCTACGCCGCGTTGCAGGAGTCGATCGCTGCGACGATTGCCTCCGAGGACGGTGATACACGCTGATGGACAGTGCTCGATGATCCTGCTGCCATGCTGGCCATGGAGCTTGCGGACCGGACTGGGGATGGTCACGTGCCCACCGTCGATGAGGCCCCTGCCGTCCTGGAGGCCACGGACGCGGCGACCTTCTCCATCGTCGCCGCCTTCCGCCTGCGGGAGTGTCCTTTCGACCGGACCGTCACGCGCTACTGCCTGGTCCCCCGAAGACTGGCCTGTGCCCGGAGAACTGCATGTGCGGCTCCCCGCGGCTCGGCATGCAGGCGAGGACCCTCCAGTACACCTGGCTCGAGCCCGAGGAGCCCGTCCACCAGGTGTCGATGGGCATCGGGGGCGGGACCGTCGTCGTCCAGTGCCGGCCGGGTCCACGCCCAGCTCGGCGCCGGCGGCGCACGGAAGTACCGGAGACACCGACCTGCTCGGCCACGGACTTCGAGGTGCCCCCGGCGAGCATCAGATCAAGCACTTGCAGACGCAGCCGCTTCGAAGCAGCACGAGAGATTGCGGCCATGGTGAGTACGACAGACCTTCCTGGTGGGCCCCGGAAGATCTCTTGCACTCACCGATGGAATCCGCCACGGTGCGTGGCACGTGATCAGCGCGCCTGGATGGAAGGACGATGGATGAGTGAGCAGGGCATGGAGCGGGTTTCGCTCGCAGATGTGCAGTTCCCTTTGCGGGTGCGGGTGCGTACTGGTGTCGCGCGTCAGACTTAGTGGCAGGGCCGTTATGTAGGTCCTGAAGGAGAGTCAGACATGGGTAGACCACCCTCGATTCCGGCGGAGAAGAAGACCCGGATAGTGCTGAGCGTGCTGGCCGGCGAGATGTCCATCGCCGAAGCGGCACGCAAGGAGAAAGTCAGTGAGCAGTCCATCGGACGGTGGAAGGCCGAGTTCCTGGAAGCCGGCAAGACCGCCCTGGTGGCCGGCAGGTCCGGACCATCCTCCCGAGAGGAACAGCTGGAGGCCGAGGTCGCCGAGCTGACCCAGGCCTTGGGCGAGGCACACCTGGAAGCCAGGGTGTGGAAGAAGTCCGCGGAGGGCCGGCTGGGCCCTTCGAGGACCTCGAGGTGATCCGCGTGGAAGCGGGCATGTCGACCGCGAGGTTCTGCCAGCTCTTCGACATGCCCGAGCGGACCTGGCGCCGCTGGCAGGCCAAGGCCCGCACCGGGACGGCGGTGAAGGGACCGTGGCCGCAACCGGGACGGCAGGCCGCCAGGGAACTGGTGGTCAAGCACGCGCTGGCCCATCCGGCGTGGGGGCATCGGAAGATCTGGGCAATGGTCCGCCACGACGGGCATGTGGTTTCCGAGGCGACCGTGCTGCGAATCCTGCGCGACGAGGGGCTGATTCTGCCCGCGCAGTACCAACGGGAGCGACGGAAGCTGGCCGAGCGGCGCAAGGCCGCGTTCGCCACCGAGCCCTCAGGCCCGAACCAAGTCTGGCAGCTGGACTTCAGCGAGTTCGAGACCACCACCGGAGGGACCTGGCGGCTGGCCGGGTGCCGGGACTACTGGTCCAAGTACGAGTACCCCTTCCACGTTTCGCCCACCGGGAACCAGCACGACGCGATCGACGCGATCGAGTTGGCCCTGGCCGACTACGAGGCCATGTTCGGTCACCCGCTGGTCGAGGCCTGCCCGGTCGATCCCGAGACCGGTGAGCTGTTGCCCGTGGTGACCATCGTGACGGACAACGGCGGGCCGTTCCGGTCCTTCCGCTTCGAGTCCTTCATCGCCGCCCACCCCGAGCTACACCACGTGCGCACCCGAGTGAAGACCCCGGGGCAGAACGGGTCCCGTGAACGCGGCTTCGGCACGCTGAAGTACGAACGGCTCTACCTGGACGAGATTGACGACGCGATCGTGCTCGCCGAGCGGGCCGAGGACTACCGGATCGAGTACAACGAGCTCCGGCCCCACGAGGCCATCTCATGGAACCGGCCCAAGGAGGTGCACCTGGGCCTGGCCGACCCCACCACCCCGACATTCAAAACCAAGGAAATCCTGCCAACTACTTGACGCGGGACAGCGTCGTCCGCGGCATCTGACGGTGGATGAGGAGGCGGTGTGGACGGATTCGTGGCGGGTGCGTTGGCAAGACGTGGAGTCAGTGTGGTTGAACCCGACGCATGGCCAGGCTCCGGACAAGAAGACGCAGGTCGGTTTCATGGTTGAGGACCACGCCTGGACGGATGAACTGCGGCGGGGGAATCGGTGGGACTCGGGGTATCCGTTCGGTCTCGGGGGTCTGTTGCCGAGGGACAACTTGGTCTTGACGCAGTTCGCCACGGATCCGCCGATCCAGTCGTTGTTCGGGCTGTTCGAACAGTTGCGCATGCAGGCCCGTGGTGAGAAGCCGGACGACGCGACCGCCCATGGGTGACGTGACAGGGTTCGAAGGCGTCTCGCCCACTTCCCATGCCGCGGCCTCTGCGGCCGCCGACGCCCGTCACATCTGCACCGATGAGCTCGCCGGCCGGGTCAGAGCGAGACGAGCAGCAGCGTCGCCGCGAACACCAGGCCGGAGGCGATGAGCACGATCGTGGTGTAGCCGAGGATGTCGCGCATCTTCAGCCCGGCGATCGCCAGCAGCGGGATGGCCCAGAACGGCTGGATCATGTTGGTCCACTGATCGCCGTAGGAGACGGCCATGATGGTGACGGCCGGGTCCACGCCCAGCTCGGCGCCGGCGGAGAGCATGATCGGGCCCTGCACGGCGAACTGGCCTCCACCGGAGGGGACGAAGAAGTTCACCAGGCCGGCAGCGAGGAACGCGAACAGGCCGAAGGTCACTGGATTGGAGACGGAGACCAGGGCGTCGGACAGCACGGTGATCAGCCCGGTGGCGGTCATCATGCCGAGGATGCCGGCGTACAGGGGGAACTGCAGCAGGATCTCGCCCACGTTCGAGGCGGCCTTCGCCGTCAGTGCGATCAGCTCGTGGGCCGAGCGGGTCAGCAGCAGGATCAGGGCGAGGAAGGACCAGTTCACGATGTCCAGGGTCAGGGTCCCGCCGAGCACGAAGTGGCGGACCAGGTACACGGTCAGGGCCAGGCCCACCAGCAGGGTGGGGACGCGGGAGGCGTCCAGGCGGTCGGCCGGCGTCTCCAGAGGGGCCGCCTCCACCTCCTGTTTCTCAGCCTTCTGCGCGGGAAGCTCGATGATCCTCGTCTCGCCGCGCGGGGCGATGAGGTAGAGGGTCAGGCCGACCACCAGGACCGTCGCGGCCGCGGCGAGCATGTTCCAGGTGGAGAACACGGTCTCGGTGATGGGGACGGTCTGCCCGCCGAGAGACTCGGTGAGGAAGGAGCCCTCGGTGGCCGCGGTGAGCGGGCCGGAGGCCGAGTAGCCCATGTGCCAGACCACGAACCCGGCGAAGCCGGAGGCCACGAGCATCGGGAAGTGCAGCTGCACGCCGCGGTCGCGGCCGCGGGCGGCGACCTCGCGGGCCATCAGCGCGCCGACCACCAGGCCGAGGCCCCAGGTGATCAGCGCGGCCGCGGCGGCCACCACGAACACGAACAGGTAGGACTGCAGCGGGGTGCGTGGGATGCCTGCGAGCCAGGACAGCAGGCGGCGGACCGGCCCGGTGTTGGCCAGGATGTGGCCGAGCAGCAGCACGAGGGCCATCTGCGTCATGAACTCGAGCAGTCCGGCCAGGCCCCCGCCCCAGCCGTCCAGGACCTCGAGGGGCCCGGCCGGGGTGAGTGTCAGGCAGAGGATCGCGACCAGGAAGGTGAGCACGATCGTGAACATCAGGGAGGAGGGGATGAACCGCTCCACCACGGTGTTGACCGGGCGCATGGCTCGGGAGAAGACGTTCCCCTCGGCGGGGGTCTGCGCGTCGGAGCGCGCGGGGGCGGACGTGGGCATAGAGGGCTCCCTCCGGTGCGGGCGGGCAGGGGCTTCCATCGAACCCCCTCGAGTGACTCAGGTCACTCTAATGGAGGGATCCCCGCTGCGACGGCCGCCCCCGAGGGCGGCGAGGCGGGTTGATGAACAGTGTTCAATGATCCTGCTACAGTGCTGGGCATCACATCGCCGTGACCGACGACCCCGAGGTGCCCCATGACTCCTGCCGTTCCGCAGACCCTCGCAGCCCAGCAGACCGCCGCCGGCCTCCTCGACCCGGAGACCCTCGTGGACCGCATCGAGGCGGGCCACGTGCTCACCGCTGAAGAGGCCGTCGCCGTGCTGGACGCCCCGGACGCGGAGACGTTCCGCATCGTCGCGGCAGCCTCGCGCCTGCGCGAGAAGCACTTCGGCCGCACGGTCAAGGTCAACTATTTGGTCAGCCTCAAGACCGGTCTCTGCCCGGAGAACTGCACCTACTGCTCCCAGCGGCTCGGCACCGAGGCCGAGATCCTGCGCTACACGTGGCTCAAGCCGGAGGAGGCCGTCCGCCAGGCGGGCCTGGGCATCGCCGGCGGCGCCTCGCGCGTGTGCATGGTGGCCTCCGGCACCGGTCCCACGGACCGCGACGTCGACCGCGTGGCCGGCATGGTCGGCGACCTCAAGGCCCAGCACCCGGACGTCGAGGTGTGCGCGTGCCTCGGCTTCCTCAAGGACGGCCAGGCCGAGAAGCTCAGGGACGCCGGCGTCGACGCCTACAACCACAACCTCAACACGGCCGAGTCCCACTACGAGTCCATCTGCACCTCGCACACCTACGAGCAGCGCGTGGACACCGTGCAGCGTGCCGGCGCCGCCGGCCTGTCCTCCTGCAGCGGCCTGATCGCGGGCATGGGGGAGACGCACGAGCAGCTCGTCGAGGCCGTCCTCGCGCTCCGCGACCTGGACTCCGACTCCATCCCCGTCAACTTCCTCATGCCCTTCGACGGCACCCCGTTGCAGGGCCACCAGCAGCTCACGCCCCTCGAGTGCCTCCGGATCCTCGCCATGGTCCGCATGGCGTGCCCGGACAAGGAGCTGCGCATCGCCGGCGGCCGCGAGATGCACCTGCGCTCCCTGCAGCCGGTCGGCCTGCAGGTGGCCAACTCGATCTTCCTCGGCGACTACCTCACCTCTGAGGGCCAGGACGCCGAGGCAGATCTGCAGATGATCGCCGACGCCGGCTTCACGGTGCTCGGCGCCGAGGAGCGTGCACAGCAGGCCGCGACCGACGACGGCGGCCCGGCCGGCGGCTGCTGCGGCGGCACGGACGACGCCGGCCCGTGCGGCTCCGGTGCGGCCGTCGCCTCGGCGGCCAGGGCCGCGGAGGACGCTCGACCCGACACGGGCTCCGAGGGCGCCGTGAAGCCCGAGCTGCGCCGTCGGGGCGCGGGCACGGCCGAGCCCGCCAACGCCTGAACGCACCGTGACCGCTCCCGCTGAAGCCGGCCTCCTCGACCGCGACGCCGCCCACCTCTGGCACCCCTACGGGGCCGCCGGCGCCCACCAGCTCTACGCCGTGCACGGCGCCCGGGGCGTCCGCCTCGACCTCGAGGGGCCGGGCGGGGAGCGTCACCGCGCCATCGACGCGATGGCGTCCTGGTGGTCCGTGGTGCACGGGCACGGGCACCCTGTGCTCGTCGAGGCACTGACCCGGCAGGCCGCGGCCTTCCCGCACGTCATGTTCGGCGGGCTCACGCACGCGCCCGCCGTCGACCTGGCGGAACGGCTCGTCGCGCACACCCCCGCCGCGCTCGAGCACGTGTTCCTCGCCGACTCCGGCTCGGTCTCGGTGGAGGTCGCGCTCAAGCTCGCCCTCCAGTACCAGGCGACGCGCGGCCGTCCCAGCCGCCGCCGATTCCTCACGGTCCGCGGCGGCTACCACGGGGACACCGCCGCGCCCATGGGCGTGTGCGATCCCGTGGACGGCATGCACGCGGCCTTCACCTCGCTCGTGGCTCGGCATCTGTTCCTGCCCCGTCCGCCGGCGGCACGCTGGATGCCCGAGGGCGTCGCCGCGGCACCCACGGCGCCCGACGCCGTTCCGGCCGGCCACTGGGAGGCCGACGACGCCGCCTTCGCCGCGTGGGAGGACGAGGCCCGCGCCTTCACCGCCGCGCACGCGGACGAGATCGCCGGCGTGATCCTCGAACCCGTGCTCCAGGGGGCGGGGGGCATGCGCGTCTACGACCCGCGCTGCCTCGCCGTGCTGCGCGAGCTGTGCGACGAGCACGGGCTCCTGCTCATCGCCGATGAGATCGCCACCGGCTTCGGCCGCACCGGCCGCTGGCTCGCGTGCGAATGGGCCGGCGTCGTTCCGGACGTGCTGTGCCTCGGCAAGGCGCTCACCGGCGGCACCATGACGGGCGCGGCCATGCTGTGCACCGCCGAAGTGGCCGAGACGGTCTCCCGACGGGAACGGGGCATGCCCGGGGCGCTCCTCCATGGGCCCACGTTCATGGGCAACCCGCTGATGTGCGCGGTCGCCTCCGCATCCCTCGACCTGCTCACCGACCCGCGTGACGGCTGGGCCGCCCAGGTGCCCCGCGTCGAGGCCGGACTGCGCGCCGGGCTGTCGCCGGCCGCCGATCTTTCCGCCGTCACCGACGTGCGGGTCCTGGGCGCGGTCGGCGTCGTGGAGCTGGACCGGACCGTGGACGTCGAGCCCGTCACTCGGGCCGCCGTCGCCCGCGGTGCGTGGGTACGCCCCTTCCGGCGGCTGGTGTACGTGATGCCGCCCTACGTGAGCACCGACGACGACGTCGCCACGATCTGCGCGGCCGTCACCGGGGCCATCGGGGAGGTCTGCGCATGAGCACCGCCGAGGCCGTCGCGGCCACGAGCACGCCCGCCGACCCGTGGTCCTCGTGGCTGCGCTCCCGGGCCGACGTCCGCGCGCGCCGCGGCCTGGAGCGCCGCGCCGACCCGCCGGAGCCGGGCACGCCGTCGTCGGACGTCGTGGACCTGGCCGCCAACGATTACCTGGGCCTGGCCGCCCACCCGGACGTGCGGGCCGCCGCCGCGCGCGTCTCCACCGAGGGGCCGGTCGGGGCGCGGGCCTCCCGCGTGGTGACGGGGACACATCCGGCGCACGCCGACCTCGAGTCCGCCGCCGCCGCGCTGGCCGGCGCGGATGCCGCCCTCGCCTTCTCCTCCGGCTACACCGCGAACCTCGGCGTCCTCGGTGCCCTGGCCGGGCCGGGCACCGCCTTCCTCCTGGACGAGCACGCCCACGCGAGCCTGCGCGACGGCGCCGCCCTCGCCGCCACCGCCCGCTCAGGGGCCTTCACCTCCTTGCCGGGCGCGTCGGTCACCACGGTGGAGCACAACAGCGTGCCCGCCTTCCGGGCCGCCCTCGACCGGCTGCGCGCCGAAGGGCGGGCGCGACGGATCGTGCTGGTGGTCGAGTCCCTGTACTCCGTGCTCGGGGACGAGGCCGACCTGCCCGCGTTGGCCGCCCTGGCCGCCGAACACGGCGCCCTGCTCGTGGTGGACGAGGCCCACTCGCTCGGCGTGGTGCCCGGCGGCAGCCGCGCGGGCGCCCTGGGACTGTGGGCGGGGCAGGCGCCCGTCGTGGTCACTGCCACCTGCTCGAAGGCCCTCGGCGGCCAGGGCGGTCTGGCCCTGTTCGGCGGACCCGACGCGCCGTCCTGGCGCGACCACGTGCTGAACACCGCCCGGACCTTCGTCTTCGACACGGCCCTGGCCCCCGTGCTCGCCGCCTCCGCGGCGGCCGCCTGCCGGATCGCCGCCACGGGAGAGCCCGCGGCGCGGCTCGCGCGGGTCCGGGAGACGGCTGTGGACGTCCTCACCCGCCGGCCCGATCTGGCCGGGCACGTGGAGGTCGGGGCGGGGGCCGTCCACTCGATCCGCATGCCCGGACCGGCGCAGGCCGTCGCCGCGGCCGCGGAACTGCGCGCGCACGGTGTCCTTGTGGGATGCTTCCGCCCGCCCAGCGTGCCCGACGGCGTCGCCCGCCTCCGCGTGAGCGTGACCGCCGCCGTCCCCGAGCCCCGGCTGCGGGCGGCGCTGGAGGCGGTGGCGAGCGTGGCCGCCCGGGCGTGGGGTGCGTCCACGGGCTGTCCGTTCTCCCACGGTGACCCGCGGCCGGAGGCCGTGCGCGGCGACCACCTGCGGATCTCCGATCCCGCCGACCTGCGGCGCGTGCTCACCGACCCCGGGACGTTCGCCTCGGACAACGCCCTCACGGCGGTCGTCCCGCTGAGCGGCCCGGCCCGCCGCATCCTCGCCGCTGCCCGCTTCCGGCTGCCGCCCGTGCTCGCCTCCGCCGGCGGGGAGGAGCACCGGGCGGTGCGTCGCGTCGTGGCACCGTTCTTCTCCCCGGCGAAGGTGCGCGAAGCCCGCGGCCGGATCCTCGCGACCACCCGGACGGCCCTCACGGCCGCCCTCGCAGACACCGGCCGCGCAGGCGGGGCCGTGGACCTGGCGACCACCGTGGCGGCAGCGGTCCCGGCGCGCGTGATGTCCGCCCTGACCGGCGTGCCCAACCCGCCCGAGGCGCAGCTGCACCGCTGGAGCGCCGACTCCCTCGAACTGTTCTGGGGCTGGCCGGACGAGGACCGCCAGCTGCGGCTCGCCCGCTCCGCCGCCGACTTCCACCGGTGGCTGCGCGGGGCCGTCGTCGAGGCGCGCGGGGACGACGCACAGCCCGGCAACCTGTTCGCGGCGCTGCACGAGGCCGGCGTCGACGACGAGCGGATCGTCTCCCTCGGCTACTTCCTGGTGATCGCAGGGCAGGAGACCACCCGGCTGCTCATCTCCACCGCGCTCACCCGCGCCCTGGCCGACCCCGCCCGCTGGGCCGCGCTCGGCGCCGGGGCGGACGGGGGCGCCGGAGCCGATGCAGCGGAGGCGGCCGCGGCCGAGCTCGTGGCCGAGTGCCTCCGGGCGAGCTCCTCGGTGCCCACCTGGCGGCGCCTCGCCACGGCGGACGTCCGCGTCGGCGAGCACGAGATCCGCGCCGGGGACGAGCTCCTGCTGCACCTCAGCGGCGAACAGCACGATGACGCCCGGCTCGCCTTCGGCTTCGGCCTTCATCGCTGCCTCGGGGCCGGGCTCGCGGAGCTCGAGACCGCCCTCGTGGTCCGCGAGGTCGCCCGCCTGCTGCCGGGCGCCCGGCTCACCGGGCCTCCGGCGACGTGGCTGCGCCTGCTCTCCTTCCAGGCACCGCAGCACGTGCTCGTGACGCCCGGACCGTGGCACGGCGGCGAGGTCACCCGAATCGAGCAGAGTGGAGTGGACGCATGCGCATCGAGGTCGTGACCGGCACGGACACGGACGTCGGCAAGACGTGGGGCACCGCCGCGCTCGCGGCCCGTGCCCTGGCGGCTGGGCTCCGCGTGCACGTGGACAAGCCGGTGCAGACGGGCGTCGCTTCGGGAGAGGCGGGTGACGCCGAGGCCGTCCGAGACCTGGTGGCCGCGGCCGCCGCATCCGGCGCGCTCGACGCCGCCGCTCCGGCCCGCCTGACCGTGTCCGAGGGGGCGCGGGTCGGCCCCGCGATGGCCCCCGTGGACGCCGTCGCCCACGCGGGGGAGGGGACGCCCCCTCTGCCGTCTCTGGGTGAGCAGCTGGGCCGTTGGCGGCGCCTCGCCGCGGGCGTCGACCACCTGCTCATCGAGGGCGCCGGTGGGATCACCGTGGCGTGGACCGAGGCCGACGAGGGGCCTGTGGACGCCGTGCGCGCGCTGCGGGCGGCCGGGCTCGAGGCGGGGTTGACGGTCGTGGCGCGCCCCGGGCTGGGCACGCAGAATCACGCGCGCCTCACGGTGGAGCACGCCGCCGTCCGTGGCGTGGCGCCGGAGCGGATCCTCGTCAGCGGCGTGGCCGCGGACCCAGACCCCGTCGAGCGGGTCAACCTCGTGTTCCTGGCCCGCCTGGCCGGCGCCCACGGGGCGGTGCTGGAGACGGTGCCGCGGGGCACCCCGCCGCGCGTCGTGCCGGAACGCTGACGGCCATCAGGGCGAGGCCGCACACGAGGCCGACGTCCATCGCGGTGCTCTTGCCGAGCAGGTCCATGAGCACCGGGGTCGTGGCGCCGGAGTCCGGGTGGTCGCCACCGTCGGGGAAGATGATCGCGGCCCGCGCCCACGGCAGCATGGCCCAGGGGCGCCACGTGCCCACGCTAGGGCCCTTCCGGGTGCGGCGGGATGGCGAAGCCGGCGGCCACGAGGAACACGAACAGGTAGGACTGGATCGGCATGCGCGGGATGCCTGCGAGCCAGGACAGCAGGCAGAGGATCGCGACCAGGAAGGTCAGGACGATCGTGAACATCAGGGAGGAGGGGATGAACCTCTCCACCACGGTGTTGACCGGGCGCATGGCTCGGGAGAAGACGTTCCCCTCGGCGGGGGCTTCCATCGAACCCCCCTCGAGTGACTCAGGTCACTCGCATGGAGGGATCCCCGCTGCGGCGGAGGCAGGTGGCGATCGCCGCGATGCCGCAGGCGGCGCTGCCGAGCAGCAGCGGCGGGCTGAGCCAGAGGGCGAGCACCTCGTCCGAGGTGCCCAGTGCGTCGGCCAGGAGGCTGGTGGCGAAGAAAAAACCGTCCCCGCCGGGGGCGTCCGTGTAGTCCGGGTGGACGAGGATCGCGAGCACGCCGAGCACCCAGCATGCCGTCAGCAGAAGCCGCAGCCGCCTGCCGAGGACGACGCCCGGCGTGGGCTCGTGCTCCGGGTTCGCCCGCGGGAGCCTCCAGAGCGCGGCCGCCACGGCCGCGCCGCAGAGGGCATGCGGCAGGCCGAGGACCGCCAGGTAGAGCCCGCTGATCCAGCCGAAGCCCACGAAGACCGCGCGCAGCAGCACCACCGCCAGCGGCAGCAGGACGAAGGCGACGGTGATCGGCAGCAGCAGGTTCGTGCGGTCGTGGCCCACGGAGGGCTGGCCGTGAGCGCCGCCGGCGGTGCTCACCGGCGCTCTTCCGGTCGGTCGTGGGGGAAGGCCGCGGTGGCGCGGGCCGGCACCGCGGCGGGCATCGGGGCGGCGTCGGCTGCGGGTGCCCGCAGACGCCGTACCAGGCAGAGGAGGACCGCCGCGGCGCCGCACAGCAGGGAGACGGCGGCCAGGGTCAGGCCGACGGCCATCGTGATCTCGGCGGCGAGGTCGTATCCCCAGAGCTGCTCGGCGACGGGCAGGGCGACTGCGGACTCCGGGGCGTCGCCGGCGTCCGGGAGGATCGCCGGTCCGGCGACGCCGGCGGCCCAGCAGACGCAGAGAAGGACGGTCAGTGGGGCACCGAGCCGGATGCCGGAGCGACGCTCGTGCACCGTGTTCACGCGGGGGAGCATCAGTAGGGACAGCCCGACGGCCAGCCCGCCGAACGCCTGCAGGGCCACGCCGAGCATGATGTAGAGGAGCATCATCCACCCGGCCAGACCGTTCATCGCGCGCAGCGTCACCACGATCACCGGGATCGCCAGGAAGGCCAGGGTCACGGCCCAGACGACCGGCACCCGCCACAGGCCGACGGACGGACCCCGCAGAGGCGGAGCGGGGTAGGCCCGTTCCCGCGCGTACGGATCGTGGGCGGCGGGATCGTCGGAGCGGGGGTCGTGGACGGCGGCCCCCGGGGCACGCCGGCCCTGGAAGTGCGGGTCATCGGGGTCCGGGTGCGCCCCCGTCTGCGGCAGGCTCATGGTGTCCAGCATAGAGAGCGGGCCGGGTCCGTCATACCCCGAAGTGTGTCATGCGTCACGCTGGTAGACTCCCCGTGCAAGGGCTCCCTGCACATTGCACGGAGCATTTTCCATGTTCGGGCCCGTGATGCGGCAGCGTCCGGGCCCTGTAGGAGAGATGACATGCCAGCGATCGCTATCGTCGGCGCCCAGTGGGGCGACGAGGGCAAGGGCAAGGCCACCGACCTGCTGGGGGGCCGCGTGGACTACGTGGTCAAGCCCAACGGCGGCAACAACGCCGGTCACACCGTGGTGGTGAACGGCGAGAAGTTCGAGCTGAAGCTGTTGCCGGCCGGCATCCTGTCCCCGAACGCCGTCCCGGTGATCGGCAACGGCGTGGTCATCAACCTCGAGGCGCTGTTCCAGGAGATCGACGGCCTCGAGGCCCGCGGCCACTCCTGCGCGAACCTGAAGATCTCGGCCAACGCCCACCTGGTGGCCCCGTACCACCAGACCATGGACAAGGTCACCGAGCGCTTCCTCGGCAAGCGCGCCATCGGCACCACGGGCCGGGGCATCGGCCCCACCTACATGGACAAGGTCGCCCGCCTCGGCATCCGCGTGCAGGACGTCTTCGACGAGTCGATCCTGCGGCAGAAGATCGAGGGCGCCCTGCGGCAGAAGAACGAGCTGCTGGTGAAGCTCTACAACCGCCGTGCCGTCACGGTGGACGAGATCGTGGAGTACTTCCTGTCCTACGCGGACCGCCTGAAGCCGATGGTCGTGGACTCCGTGAACCTGCTCAACGACGCCCTGGACGAGGGCAAGGTCGTGCTGATGGAGGGCGGCCAGGCCACCTACCTGGACGTGGACCACGGCACCTATCCGTTCGTGACCTCCTCCAACCCGACCGCCGGCGGGGCGTCCGTGGGCGCGGGCATCGGTCCGACCCGCTTCTCCCGGACCATCGGCATCGTGAAGGCCTACACCACCCGCGTGGGCTCCGGGCCGTTCCCCACCGAGCTCTTCGACGAGATGGGCGAGCAGCTGCGCACCACCGGCGGCGAGTTCGGCGTGAACACCGGCCGCCCGCGCCGCACCGGCTGGTATGACGCCGTCATGGCGCACTACGCCGCCCGCATCAACGGCTTCACCGACTACTTCCTCACCAAGCTGGACGTGCTCACCGGCATCGAGAAGATCCCGGTGTGCGTGGCCTACGACGTGGACGGCGTCCGCCACGACCGCATGCCCATGACCCAGACCGAGTTCCACCACGCAAAGCCGATCTTCGAGTACTTCGACGGCTGGACCGAGGACATCTCCGGCGCCCGCACGCTGGAGGACCTGCCGGAGAACGCGCAGAAGTACGTGCAGGCCCTGGAGGAGATGTCCGGCTGCCGGATCTCCGCGATCGGCGTCGGCCCGGGCCGCGACCAGGTGGTCCAGGTCCACGACCTGATCGAGGACTGACGAGCCTGCCGTGGGCAGGGCGCCTCCGCCGACCGGGCGGGGGCGCCTTGCTGTTGCACGCTCCTGCGCTGCAGGCGCCGGCGCTCCTTCCCGACGACGGTCCCTCGCCTCCGCCTGGGTCCCTCGGCTCCGCCGGGGGCACTTGCCCCGCGGCCTGCCGACGCGGTCGCCGCCGGTCCGGGGGCATGCTGTGCCCGGGGCCGCCACCGTGGGGGCGCGGCCGTGTCCGCACTGTGGAACGGGCCTTGGTGTGCTGTGCGCCACAAGGGTTAGCCTCGATTAACCGAACCGGTCGGCCGCATTCCCTCCGGGCGTCCTGCGCCCGGGGGCGTGTGCGAGCCGCCCGAGCCCTCGCTACGTAAGGAGCTCCATGGCCGAGGCCTACATCATCGACGCCGTCCGCACCCCGGTGGGCAAGCGCGGCAAGGGGTTCGCCCAGGTCCACCCGCTGGACCTCGCCGCCGTCCCGCTGCGCACTCTCCTGGAGCGCCACGGGGACAGGATCGGCGACTCCGCGAACGTGGACGAGGTGATCCTCGGCTGCATCGACCAGATCGGCCCGCAGGCCATGGACATCGCCCGCAACGCCTGGCTCGCCGCCGGCGGTTCCGAGGACGTGCCCGGATCCACCATCGAACGCCAGTGCGGCTCCGGCCAGCAGGCCGTGCACTACGCGGCCCAGGCCGTCATGTCCGGCACCTCGGACCTGGTGATCGCCGGCGGTGTGCAGTCCATGTCCGCCGTCCCGCTGGCCACGTCCAACGTGATCGCCAAGGACCTCGGCTTCCCGGACCCGTACACCGGCTCCGGGGCCTGGGCGGCCCGCTACGGGGACGAACAGATCTCCCAGTTCCGCGGCGCGGAGATGATGGTGGAGAAGTGGAACATCACCCGTGAGCAGGCCGAGGACCTGGCCGTCCAGTCCCACGAGCGCGCGCTCGCCGCCCAGGCGGCCGGCCGCTTCGACCGCGAGATCGTCCCCTGCTTCGGCGTCACCGCGGACGAGGGCCCGCGCACCCCGGACCGGGAGAAGATGGCCTCCCTGCAGCCCATCTCCGAGGGTGGGATCCTCACCGCGGCCAGCGCCTCCCAGATGTCCGACGGCGCCGCCGCCCTGCTCATCGCCTCCGAGGCCGCCGTGGAGAAGTACGGGCTCACCCCGCGCGCCCGCATCCACCACCTCTCCGCCCGCGGCACCGACCCGGTGATGATGCTCTCCGCCCCCATCCCGGCCACCGCCTACGCCCTGGACAAGGCGGGCATGACCATCGAGGACATGGACGTCGTCGAGATCAACGAGGCCTTCGCCTCCGTGGTCCTCGCCTGGCTCGCCGAGACCGGCGCCGACCCGGCCAAGGTCAACCCCAACGGCGGCGCCATGGCCCTCGGCCACCCCATCGGCGCCACCGGCGCCCGCCTGATGACCTCCCTGCTGCACGAGCTCGAGCGCACCGGCGGCCGCTACGGCCTGCAGACCATGTGCGAGGGCGGCGGCCAGGCCAACGTCACCATCATCGAAAACCTCAACGCCGGCACCCCGGCCGCCTGACACCTGCCCGACGACGGAAGGACGCCTCCATGACCATCGCCCACGATGTCACCTCGTTGGTGCCGGCCTCCGCGTACCAGTTCGGCCTGACCCACCTGCTGGACCGCAGCGCGGCCGCCTACCGCCGCAACACCGCCACCCGCTTCGGCGAGCGGTCCCTCACCTACGCCGAGCTCGCCGCCGCCGTGGACCGCACCGCCCGGGGCCTGCAGCGCCTCGGTCTGAAGCCCGGCGACCGCGTCGGCGCGTTCAGCATGAACTCGGACCTCTACCTGATCCTGTTCCTGGCCGCCGCCCGCGCCGGGCTCATCCACGTGCCCGTGAACTCGGGCCTGAAGGGCGGCGAGCTCGCCCACATCCTCAACGACTCCGGCGCCACCGTCCTCGTCGTGGACAAGGCCCTGGCATCCCTGGTGGACGAGGTGCGGGCGAGCGGCAAGGTGGAGTCCCTGGCCGTCGTCGTGCCCTTCCAGAAGGGGGAGCAGGCGGAGGAGAACGCCGCCGGCATCACCAGCCTGGAGGAGCTCGCGCTCGACGAGACCCCGGCCGGTGCCGCCGAGGGGGCCGAGCCGTTCCCGCAGGTGCACTCCGAGGACCCGGTGCAGCTGCTCTACACCTCCGGCACCACCTCCGCCCCGAAGGGCGCCGTGATGACCCATCGCGCGCTGGTGGCGGAGTACGACTCCACCCTGATCGCGCTTGACTTCACCGAGGAGGACCGCCCGCTGATCGCGATGCCGCTGTACCACTCGGCGGCCATGCACGTCTTCGCCATGCCGTACCTGTCCCTCGGCGCGACGCTGCGGATCATCGAGAAGCCGGACATCGGTCAGATGCTGCAGTTGGTGCAGGACGAGCACATCGGCTCCCTGTTCCTCGCTTCCACCGTGTGGGTGCCGCTGGCCAACCGCGAGGACCTCGGCGACTACGACCTGACCTCCCTCACCAAGGCCCAGTACGGCGCCTCGATCATGCCGGTCACCGTGCTGCAGCGCCTGCGCGAAGCGTTCCCCAAGCTCGGCTTCTACAACTGCTTCGGCCAGTCCGAGATGGCCCCGCTGTGCACCGTGCTGCGCCCCGAGGAGCACCACGCCCGCCCGGCCTCCTGCGGCCGCCCCGCCCAGCACGTGCAGGTCCGCGTGGTCGACCCCACCGGGGAGCCCGTGCAGGTCGGCGAGCCCGGCGAGATCCAGTACCGTTCGCCGCAGCTCTTCTCCGGCTACTGGAACAACCCGGAGGCCACCGAGGCCGCGTTCATGGACGGCTGGTTCCGCTCCGGCGACCAGGTCACCCAGGACGAGGCCGGCTACATCCAGGTGGTGGATCGCATCAAGGACGTCATCAACACCGGCGGCGTCCTCGTGGCCCCGCGCGAGGTGGAGGACTGCGTCTACGAGGTGGACGGCGTGGCCGAGGTCGCCGTGATCGGTGTCCCGGACGAGCGCTGGATCGAGGCCATCACCGCCGTGGTGGTGCTCAAGGACGGCGCCCAGGTCACCGAAGAGCAGGTGATCGCCCACGTCAAGGAGAACCTCGCCGGCTTCAAGGTGCCCAAGTCCGTGGAGTTCGTGGACGAGCTGCCGCGCAACCAGTCCGGAAAGCTGCTCAAGCGCGTGCTGCGCAAGGAGAGGAGCGAGGCGTGAGCCTGACCCCGGAACTCGACATCGACGTCCGCACCCCGCTGGACACCGACTTCCTCGGCGCCTTCGCCGACGCCACGGAGGCCGACCGCGCCGCTGCCGCGAAGGCCCGTGAGACCGTCACGCCCATGCTGGACGAACTCGCCGAGGCCTGGCACAACGCCGAGTACCCGGTGCACCTGGTGCAGCAGGTGGCCGCGGCCGGCCTCATCACCGACGGCGTGGCCGTGGCGGGCATGGACACCCTGTCCCCGCTGGCGGCCGGCCTGGTGACCATGGAGCTGTCCCGCCTGGACGGCTCGCTCGCCGCGGCCTGCGCCGTGCAGGGTGGCCTGGCCCTGCGCTCCGTGGTGGAGCTCGGCTCCGAGGAGCAGAAGGCGGCGTACGCCCAGAGGCTGGCCCGCGGGGAGCTCCTCGGTGCCTTCGCCCTGACCGAGCCGGAGCACGGCTCCGACTCCGTGGCGCTGGAGACCACCGCCCGGAAGGTCGCCGGCGGCTGGGTGATCGACGGCCAGAAGAAGTGGATCGGCAACGGCGCCGCCGGCGGGATCACCCTCGTCTGGGCCCGGGACGAGGAGGGTCAGGTCCGCGGGTTCATCGTCCCGCAGGAGACCGAGGGATACTCGGCCGAGCCGATCGTGCGCAAGGGCGTGCTGCGTGCCCTCCACCAGTCCCTCATCACCCTGGACTCGGTGAAGGTCGGCGATGAGGCCCTGCTGCCGGGCGCGAACTCCTTCGCGGACACCGCCCGTGTCCTCGAGGCCACCCGCGTGAACATCGGCTGGTCCGCCCTCGGGCACGCCACCGCCCTGTTCGAGGGCGCCCTGCAGTACACGCAGGCCCGCGTGCAGTTCGGCAAGCCGCTGGCCGCCCAGCAGACCGTGCAGGAGCGGCTGTCCCAGATGCTCGAGGCCATCACCTCCATGCAGCTGCAGGCCGCCGCCGTGGCCCGGCTCCAGGCGGCCGGGCAGCTGCGCGGTGAGCACGCCTCGATGCTGAAGTACCACAACACCCGCGCCGCACGCCGGGTCGCCGGCATCGCCCGGGACCTCATGGGCGGCAACGGCCTGCTGCTGGAGCACGGCATGATCCAGCACTTCGCGGACCTCGAGGCGCTGCACACCTACGAGGGCACCGAGACGGTGCAGTCCCTCATCATGGGCCGTCGCCTCACCGGCCACTCCGCCTACGGCTGGGCGAGCGCCAAGGCCTGATCCGACGGTGGGGCGGACGTTACGCTGGCCACATGAGGATCAGCGTCGGACAGTTCCGCCCCACCGGAGTCATCGAGGAGAACCTCGAGGTGCTCCGCCGGCTCACCGCCCAGGCCGCCGAGGAGGGCGCCGGGCTCGTCGTGTTCCCCGAGGAGTCGATGCTCACGCAGCGCCATCTCGTCACGGACACCTTCGAGGAGGCCGTGGACACCGAATGGGGCGAGTTCGTCGCCGCGCTCAGGGACATGGCGCGCGAGCACGGGATCGCGATCATCGCCGGCGGATACGAGCCCTCCGGGACCCCGCGCCCCTACAACACCCTCGTGGCGGTGGACGGCTCCGGTGCCGAGCTCGGCACCTACCGGAAGCTCCACCTCTACGACGCGTTCAAGCACAAGGAGTCGGACACCATCACCCCGGGCGACCGGGACCTGCTGTCCGTCCGCATCGGTGAGCTGACCTTCGGCCTGCTCACCTGCTACGACCTGCGTTTCCCGGAGCTGTCCCGCAAGCTCGCCGTGGACGGCGCGGACGTGCTCGTGGTCCCGGCCGCCTGGTTCAAGGGCGACCACAAGGTGGACCACTGGCAGACCCTGCTCAAGGCCCGGGCCGTGGAGAACACCGTCTGGGTGGTCGCCGCGGACACCTGCTCGGACTCGACGATCGGGCACTCGGCGATCGTGGACCCGCTGGCCCTGCCGGTGGCGGCGCTGGAGGACGAGCGCGAGGCCCTCGTGACCGCCGAGGTCACCCGTGACCGCATCGAGGACGTCCGCTCCTTCCTGCCGGTCCTTCAGAACCGGCGCACCGACGTCCTCTGACCTGCGGGCGACCGGCGGCATCACGGGCCGGACGCCATGATTCCCGGCCCGGCACCCGGTGGCACTAAACTGGGGCACAGAACTCTGGGCGCCTGCGGGCGCCCGGCGCGCAGAGGGCCCCGGAGGCGGGGCGGATGGGAGACCAGCAATGAACACGAACACCACCGTCGCCACCCGTGGCGGCGCACGCCCGGTGCCGGCCGAGCCGATCGTCCCGCCGAGCCTGCCGGTCAACGCCTGGGGTATCACCAACCGCATCGTGATCGTCGCGGCGATCGTGCTGATGGTCGCCGAGTTCGTCCAGCTCTTCACCACCCGGCCCGACGGCCTCGTGGTGCTCGGCGAGGGCGGTGTGGGCTTCGTGCCGCTCATGCTCTCCCTGTTCTTCGCCCTGATCGGCGGTTCCCTCGCCGGCGTCGTCGCCTCGTGGGTCGTCAACGTCATGGGCGGCTACGGCCGCAACGCCGGCCGCTACGCGATCGGCGGCCTGGTCGGCGGCATCGTCTCGGTGCTGCTGCTGATCATGATCTTCTCGAACACCGCCGCCGAGAACTCCGGCTGGGTCCTGCTGATCGGCATGCCGGTCGCCGGCCTGATCGGCGGCCTCTGGGCAGGCATCAGCTCCGCCCGTCGCCACTGAGCGATAAGCGGGTCGTCACTCGCCCCTGCGCGCCGCCTCACTCGCACCGCGCGCTCGCACCGCACGACGGCGCCGTTCCCCCGACGGAAGGGAGCGGCGCCGTCGTCGTCTGTGGGGCCTGACTCGACGGGCATGACGAAGGGCCCCGGTCCGGCTTTCGCCGGTCCGGGGCCCTTCGCTGTCATCACTCGCACCTTCGATGAGGTGCTTTCAGCATAGGGATCCTTCGTGGAGGTACCAGGGGAGAACTCTGGGAATTGTCTGAAACCGGGTCACCGTGCGGTGACGGCCCGCTGTGCGCCGTCCTCGCCACGCGCCTGGGTTCCGGCCCTGTGCGCCGCGTGTCCCGACGACGGCACCGACGTCCGGACTGGGCGGCGCCTCCTCGAGGGCCCGCCTCACCGCCCGGAGAGGGCGTCCGCGATCTGCGCGGTCGCCTCGACGAGGGCCTGCCGGCAGCTCTCGGCGAGCTCGTCGGTGCACCGGTAGGTCGGCACGAGCGTGGACAGTGCGCCCACGGGGGAGCCCTGGACCGTGATCGGAGCGGACAGGGCGGTGACGTCCCGTTCCACGGTGTCCTTGATCATCGCGACGGAGTCGGCCTCGACCTCGCCGCGGAGCACGGCGCCCACGGCGGTGCCGTCGAGGGGGACGGTGCGGCCGACCCAGTTGGTGTGGCGCACGGAGTGGGTGCCCTCCACGATCGCGATGTAGACGGCGGTGTCGGCTGGGCCTGCGATCGCCAGGTACACGGACTCGCCGGTCTTCTCGGCGAGCGCCCGCATGGGCTCGCCGGAGAGCTCCACGAGCGGCTCGCGGGTGAAGGCGCGTGCACCGAGGCGGATCAGCTGTGCGCCGGGGCGGTAGCGGCCGTCGTCGTCACGGGTGACGAGGCCGGCGCCCTCAAGGCTGCGCAGCAGACGCAGGGCCGTGGAGGGGGCGAGGTCGGTCTGCCGCGCCGCGTCGGACAGGGTCAGAGCAGAGCGCTCGGTCACGGCGGCCAGCAGGTCCAGGGCGCGGTCCACGGTGCGCGTCGAGGCGGAGGGCATGGAGAAAGCCTATACAAGGGGTTGCGCGCGCCACACCGGGAGGGTTTCAATGGATGGAAGGCATGCGCCATCAGATGAAAAGGCGAGGCTGACGCGCCCACCCGACCGGCCGCCGTCGGGAAGGACACCGGACCCCTTGAAGGAGAGGACCCCATGACCCAGGGATTCACCCAGCACGACCCGTCCCGCGAGATCCGCGCTCCGCGCGGCACGGAGATCTCCGCCAAGTCCTGGCAGACCGAGGCCCCGCTGCGGATGCTCATGAACAACCTGGACCCCGAGGTCGCCGAGCGTCCCGAGGACCTCGTCGTCTACGGCGGCACCGGCCGCGCGGCCCGCTCCTGGGAGGCCTTCGACGCGATCGTCGAGACACTGAAGGACCTCGAGGAGGACGAGACCCTCCTGGTGCAGTCCGGCAAGCCGGTCGGCGTGCTCCGCACCAACACGTGGGCCCCGCGCGTGCTGATCGCCAACTCCAACCTGGTGGGCGACTGGGCGGACTGGGCCACCTTCCGCAAGCTCGAGGCCGAAGGCCTGATGATGTACGGCCAGATGACTGCCGGCTCCTGGATCTACATCGCCACCCAGGGCATCCTGCAGGGCACCTACGAGACCTTCGCCGCCATCGGCCGCAAGAAGTACGACGGCACCCTCGCCGGCACCCTGACCCTCACCGGCGGCTGCGGCGGCATGGGCGGCGCCCAGCCCCTGGCCGTCACCCTCAACGGCGGCGTCTGCCTGATCGTGGACGTCTCCGCCGAGCGCCTGCGCCGCCGCCAGTCCAAGCGCTACCTGCACGAGGTGGAGACCGACCTGGACAAGGCGATCGCCCGCGTCAACGAGGCGAAGAAGAACAAGGAGGCCGTCTCCGTGGGCCTGGTGGGCAACGCCGCCGAGGTGTTCCCGGAGCTGCTCAAGCGCCACCAGGCGGGCGAGCTCGAGATCGACATCGTCACGGACCAGAC
Organism: Micrococcus sp. FDAARGOS_333; assembly: GCF_002206575.2. Taxonomy (NCBI): domain Bacteria; kingdom Bacillati; phylum Actinomycetota; class Actinomycetes; order Micrococcales; family Micrococcaceae; genus Micrococcus; species Micrococcus sp. FDAARGOS_333. The sequence goes on from NZ_NJFJ02000001.1 coordinate 581,409, forward strand.
CTCCGCCCACGACCCGCTGTCCTACCTCCCGGTGGAGTACACCGTGGAGCAGTGGCACGAGGAGGCCGCCGCGGACGAGGCCGGCTTCACCAAGAAGTCCCAGGAGTCCATGGCCCGCCACGTCGAGGCCATGGTCGGCTTCCAGGACGCCGGCGCCGAGGTCTTCGACTACGGCAACTCCATCCGCGACGAGGCCCGCAAGGCCGGCTACGACCGTGCCTTCGAGTTCCCGGGCTTCGTCCCGGCCTACATCCGCCCGCTGTTCTGCGAGGGCCTCGGCCCGTTCCGCTGGGTGGCCCTCTCCGGCGACCCGGAGGACATCCGCGTCACCGACGAGGCCCTGAAGGAGCTGTTCCCGGAGAACGAGCACCTGCACCGCTGGCTGGACGGCGCCGCCGAGTTCGTGGAGTTCGAGGGCCTGCCGGCCCGCATCTGCTGGCTCGGCTACAACGAGCGCCACAAGGCCGGCCTGCTGTTCAACCAGCTGGTGGCCGAGGGCAAGGTCAAGGCGCCGATCGCCATCGGCCGCGACCACCTGGACTCCGGCTCCGTGGCCTCCCCGTACCGCGAGACCGAGGCCATGCTGGACGGCTCCGACGCGATCGCCGACTGGCCGCTGCTCAACGCCCTGACCGCCACCTCCTCCGGTGCCACCTGGGTGTCCATCCACCACGGCGGCGGCGTCGGCATCGGCCGGTCCATCCACGCCGGTCAGGTCGGCCTGGCGGACGGCACCGAGCTGGCCGCAGCCAAGCTCGAGGCGCTGCTCACCAACGACCCTGCCATGGGCGTCATCCGCCACGTGGACGCCGGCTACTCCCGCGCCGCCGAGGTGGCGGCCGAGCGCGGTGTGCGTGTGCCCATGGAGGCGAAGATCCGCGACTGACGCACCCGTGCGGCCGTCGTCGTCCCCCGCACGGGCACGACGACGGCCCCCACCGTGGCGGAGGCGGCCCGCCTCCGCCACGGTGCAACCCAGGAGAGGAGCAGCACGATGTCCGTGACGAACCCGGGGGACCGCGAGTTCCACAGCGACACGACCGCGATGGCGGCGATCGGCCGGGACGATCCCCGTCCGTCCGGCCGCTGGCGCATGATCGTCTACTCGGCGATCGGCATCGTGATGTTCTTCGTGCCGATCACCCTGAACGGCACCACGACCATCCCGCTGGACCACCTGGTCAACGGCGTCCGCACCCTGCTGGGGGAGGCGGACCGCTTCGTGGCCCTGGCGATCATCGCCGCCGGCGCCGTCTACCCGTTCGTCACCGGTACGTGGCGGCAGTCGGCGCTGAAGGCCGCGTTCGCGTTCCTGGCAGTGCTCGGACTGGTCACCGCGTCCATGGTGGTCTTCGGGTTCGGCCCGGAGTTCGTGCTGAACGAGGACATCGGACCGTTCCTCATGGACTCGCTGGTGGTGCAGGTCGGACTGATCGTGCCGATCGGCGGCATCTTCCTGGCCCTGATCATCGGCTACGGCCTCATGGAGTTCGTGGGCGTGTACCTGCGCCCGGCCATGCGTCCGGTGTTCCGGGTGCCCGGCCGCTCCGCGGTGGACGCCGTCGCCTCCTTCGTGGGCTCCTACGCGCTGGGCCTGCTGCTGACCAACCGCATGTACCGCGGGGGCCGCTACACGGCCAAGGAGGGCGCCATCATCGCGGTGGGCTTCTCCACGGTCTCGGCCACCTTCATGGTGATCGTCGCCCGCACGCTGGACCTGATGGGCGTGTGGCTCTGGTACTTCGTGGGCACCCTCGTGGTGACGTTCGCCGTGACCGCGCTGGTGGTGCGCCTGCCGCCGCTGAGCCGCATCCCGGACGAGGTCTACCCCGGAGCGGAGCCACGCCCGGAGCAGCCGGTGACCCATGACCGCTTCGCCGTGGCCCGCCGCGCCGCCGAGCAGACCCTGGCCGAGGCACCGTCACTGCCGAAGAACATCTGGATCAACTTCCGCGACGGCCTGGTGATGGTCATGCAGATCCTGCCGTCCATCATGTCCGTGGGCCTGATCGCGCTGGTGCTGGCCACCTACACTCCGGTGTTCACCTGGGTGGGCCTGGTGTTCTGGCCGTTCTTCTGGATCCTCGGCTTCTCCGATCCGTCGCTGATGGCCACCGCCGCGGCGACCTCGATCGCCGAGATGTTCATCCCGGCCACCCTGCTGGCCGGCAGCGACGACCTCGTGGCCCGCTTCGTGATCGGCGTCGTCTGCGTCTCCGCGATCATCTTCTTCTCCGCCGTGGTCCCTGCCATCCTGGCCACGGACCTGCCGATCAAGCTGTGGCACCTGGTGGTCATCTGGGCCGAGCGCGTGATCCTCACGATCCTGCTCGCCACCCCGCTGGCCCACCTGGTGGCGGCCGTGGCGGTCTGACCGCCGGCCACACCGACCGACGCACGCCCCTGCCCCCTCACCCGGAAGGACCCGCATGACCTCCCACCTGATCACCGACATCGGCGAGCTCACCTGCGTGGACGCCGAGTCCCGCGTGCTGCACGACGCCGCCGTGGTGGTGGAGGACGGCACGATCGCCTGGATCGGCGCCGCCGCCGACGCCCCGGAGGCGGACGGACGCACCTGCGCCGAGGGCCGGGCCGTGCTGCCCGGCTGGGTGGACCCCCACACTCACCTCGTCTTCGACGGGGACCGCTCCGCCGAGTTCGAGGCCCGCATGGCCGGTGAGTCCTACGCCGCCGGCGGCATCGGGGTGACCACCGAGGCCACCCGTGCCGCCTCGGACGAGCGCCTGGCCGAGCTGGTCCGCGGCCGGGTGGCCGACGCGGTGGCCGGAGGAACCACCTACCTGGAGACCAAGACCGGCTACGGGCTCACCGTGGAGGAGGAAGCGCGCCACGCGCGCCTGCTGGCCGGACTGCGCGCGGAGGGCCTCGTGGACGAGGTGACCTTCCTCGGTGCCCACCTCGTCCCCGCGGAGCGGCAGGCGGAGGACTACCTCGACGACGTCGTCGGTCCCATGCTCGAGGCCGTGCGGGAGCACGTCGACTGGGTGGACGTGTTCTGCGACCGCGGTGCCTTCGACGGCGACCAGACTCGGCGAGTGTTCGAGGCCGGCCGTGCCGCCGGGCTGGGACTGCGCCTGCACGGCAACCAGATCGAACACGGGCCCGGCGTCGCCGTGGCCGTGGAGTACGGTGCGGCCTCGGTGGACCACGTCAACCACCTCACAGACGAGGACGTCGCCGCCCTGGCCTCCACCTGGGCCGGCTGGGACGCGGCCGCCCGCGCCGGCGAGCCCGGCACCGTGGCCGGGTGCCTGCCCGCCTGCGACCTGTCCACGCGTGCCCCGCTGGCGCCGGGCCGAGACCTGCTGGACGCCGGTGTGCCGATCGCCCTGGCCTCCAACTGCAACCCGGGCACCAGCTACACCACCAGCCAGAACTTCAACGTGGGCACCGCCGTGCTGCAGATGCACCTCACCCTCGCCGAGGCCATCGAGGCGGCCACCTACGGCGGAGCGCTGGCGCTGCGGGCCCAGGATCGCGTCGGGAGCATCGAGGTGGGCAAGCGCGCCGACCTGCACATGCTGGACGCGCCCGCCGCCATCCACCTGGCCTACCGCCCCGGCATGCCCCTGACCCACGCGGTCTGGCGCGCGGGCCGTCGCGTGGCCTGACAGCCTCCACCGCGTACGATCACAGCCGGGGCCACCCACCCGTCCGGAGCCGGCCTCTCCCTCCGAAACCCCCTGACCCGAGGAGCGCACCGCCCATGACCACCACCACTGCCGCCAGCGTCACGCTCGGCACGTCCGGCGCCACCCTGGACGACGTCCTCGCCGTGGCCCGCCACGATGCCCGCGTGGTGCTCGCCGACGACGTGCTCGAGACCGTCGGCGCGGTGCGCCGCCACGTCGAAGCGCTGGCCGAGGCCGAGACCCCCACCTACGGCGTCTCCACCGGCTTCGGCGCGCTCGCGGACAAGCACATCCCGCTCGAGTCCCGCGCGCAGCTGCAGAAGTCCCTGATCCGCTCCCACGCCGCCGGCATGGGCCCGGTGGTGGAGCGCGAGGTCGTGCGCGCGCTGATGTTCCTGCGCGCCACCACGCTGGCCTCCGGCCGCACGGGTGTGCGGCCCGTGGTGGTGGAGACCTTCGTGGCCATGCTCAACGCGGGCATCACCCCCGCCGTGCGCGAGTTCGGCTCGCTGGGCTGCTCCGGCGACCTCGCCCCGCTCTCCCACGTGGCCCTGGCGCTGATGGGCGAGGGCGACGTCGTCGGGACGGACGGTGAGCTGCGTCCGGCCGGCGAGGCGCTCGCCGAGGCCGGGATCGAGCCGGTGGAGCTGCGGGAGAAGGAGGGCCTGGCCCTGGTCAACGGCACCGAGGGCATGCTCGGCATGCTGATCATGGCGCTGGCCGACCTCGAGGAGCTCGCCGACACCGTGGACCTCACCGCCGCGATGTCCGTGGAGGCGCTGCTCGGCACCGACCGCGTGTTCGTGCCGGAGCTGCACCTGCCGCTGCGCCCCCACCCGGGCCAGGCGAGGTCCGCGGACCGGATGCTGAAGATCCTGGCGGGTTCGCCGATCGTGGCCTCGCACCGCGAAGGCGACTCCCGCGTGCAGGACGCCTACTCGCTGCGCTGCGCCCCGCAGGTGGCCGGCGGCCTGCGCGACACCCTCGCGTACGTGCGCACCGTGGCCGAGCGCGAGCTCGCCGCGACCGTGGACAACCCGGTGGTGCTCGACGACGGCCGGGTGAGCTCGAACGGCAACTTCCACGGGGCGCCCGTGGCCTATGTGCTGGACTTCCTGGCCATCCCGGTGGCGGATGTGGCGAGCATGTCCGAGCGCCGCACCGACCGCATGCTGGACCCGGCCCGCTCGCACGGGCTGCCCGCGTTCCTGGTGGACGACCCGGGCGTGGACTCCGGCATGATGATCGCCCAGTACACGCAGGCCGGGCTCGTCTCGGATATGAAGCGCCTGGCCGTGCCGGCGTCCGTGGACTCCATCCCGTCCTCGGCGATGCAGGAGGACCACGTCTCCATGGGCTGGCACGCCGCCCGCAAGCTGCGCTCAGCCGTGGAGAACTTCCGCCGTGTGCTCGCCGTGGAGCTCGTGGCCGCCGCCCGCGCGATCGAGCTGCGCGCGCCGCTGCAGCCCTCCGTCGCCACCGGTGCGGCCGTCCGCGTGATCCGTGAGGCCGGCGTCCCCGGCCCGGGGCCGGACCAGTACATGGCCCCGCAGCTGGCCGCCGCCGAGCAGGCCCTGCGCGACGGGTCCGTGCTGGCCGCGGTGGCGGAGGCGCTCGCGGGTGCGTCCGTCGACGCCGAGCCGCAGGATCTGGGCGGGCAGTCCACGGGCGCCGAGGCCGAGGGGCACTGACGCCGCAGAAGCGGTCAGATGCCGCAGTGGGGCCAGACGCCACAGAGTGGTCACGGCACGCCGCGTGCGCCTGCACGAGACGGCGTGCCGTGACCACTGCGCGTGTGGGGCGCCGGCGGGCCCGCTCCGCCGCGCCGGGGTGGGCCGGGCCTGGCCTCAGGCCGGCTCAGGCCGCCAGGTCCACGTCCTTCGTCTCCTTCATGAGCAGGCCGGTCAGTCCGGTGACGCCGCCGACCACCATGAGGTAGATCGGGAACGCGCTGGTCCACCCCTGCGCCGTCAGCCACGTGATCAGGTACGGCGCCGTGCCGCCGAAGATCGCGGTGGCCAGCGAGAGCATGGTGGCCACGCCCTTGGCGCGCACCGCCGTCGGCAGCGCCTCGGACCAGACGGCGCCGTTGACGCCGAACAGCAGCGCCACGGCCAGCAGGGCGATGGTCTGCACGAGCAGGAACGAGGCGAAGCTGCCGTCCAGCATGCCGAACAGCGGGAACGGGAGCACCACGAAGAGCAGACCGAACGCGATGACCAGCGGACGACGTCCGACCCGATCGCCGAGCAGGCCCGCCCCGAGGATGGCGGCAAGGAAGATCAGCTGGGCCACGAGCGAGGCCGAGAGGGTGGTGGACTCGTCCATCTGGTGGGTCACCTGCGCGTGCGTGGGCAGGTAGATCAGCCACGTGTAGAACATCAGCGAACCTCCTGCAGAGACCAGGAAGATCGTCAGCAGGCCGCGCCACACCGAACCCGACTCCCGGCGCGGGGACTCGTCGGCGGCGGGCACCACCTGCTGGGCGGCCGTGAAGTGCTCCGACTCCGTCAGGCTCCGGCGCAGGTACAGCGCATAGAGGCCCAGGACGCCGCCGATGCCGAAGGCCACGCGCCAGCCCCAGGAGGCCACCTGGTCCTGGGAGAGCAGCGTGGTGACGGCCAGGCCCACGAGTGTCGCCAGGATGGTTCCCACCACCACGGACACCCACGACGTGGCCCCGAACAGTGCACGCCGACCCTGCGGCGCCCTTTCGACGAGGTAGGTGACGGACGTGCCCATCTCGCCGCCGTGTGCCAGGCCTTGGAGCAGGCGGGCGACGACGAGGATCACCGAGGCGAGGACGCCCGCCGTGCCGTAGGTGGGGGTGAAGGCGATGAGCAGGCTGCCCAGTGCGGTGATCATCATCGCCGCGAAGAGGCTGCGCTTGCGGCCCACCCGGTCCGCGTAGGCGCCGAACAGGTAGCCGCCGAGGGGTCGGGCGACGAAGCCCACGGCGAAGACGGCCAGGGTGGCGAGCAGCCCGGACGTGGGATTGTCCGCGTGGAAGATCTGCGCCGCGAAGACCGGCGCGAAGATCGTGTAGACGTTCCAGTCGTACCACTCCAGCGCGTTGCCGAAGTTCACGGCCAGCATGTCCTTCACGCTCCGGGGCCGGGGTCGAGGCACGGGAGCGGGGCGGGTCGCGCCGCCGGCGGCGGTGCTCATGCCCGCCCCTCGAGTCCGGCCTGGGCATCGCCGTCGGCGCCGGGCACACGCATCTCGAAGGTCTCTCGCACCACGGTGTAGTCGAAGTAGCCCAGGCGGGCGATCGGCTGGATGCGCGGGATGTCGAGTCGGCCGTCGGCGGTGATGACGTCGTCGTCGATGTGGATGGTGTCCACGTGGGCGAAGACCACGTCGATGGTGCCGACGTTCGAGTTCCCCTTGATGCGGTGCGTCGAGTGGTAGCGGCACTCGAAGCGCACAGGCGACTCGGCGACCATCGGAATGGGGTGGTTGTCCGCGTAGACCTTGGTGACGCCGTGCTCGGCGATGCGGTCCCACTCGCTCTCGCCCGGCTCCAGGGCCATGGCGGTGACGTTGACGGCCTCGCGCAGGTCGTAGGTGGCCATGTTCCACACGAACCAGCCGGTCTGCTCCGCGTTGAGGACGGTGTCCTTGCGGCGTCCGTCCGGGTACTGGTTCGCGGAGAACATCACCATGGGCGGGTCGAAGGTGAGGTTCTGCCACTGGCTGTAGGGAGCGATGTTCTCCATGCCGTCCGGGCTCACGGAGGACAGCCAGCCGATGGGGCGGGGGACGGTGGAGCTCTTGAACGGGGAGTAGGGCAGGGGGTTGGCCTCGTGCTGCGGGCGGTACTTCATGACGCCTCCATGTGATGCGGACTACAGGGTGTGCGCCACGTTACGCCGCATATCCGAGATATATCAAGAGCATCCGGGCAGACGACTGCCTAGGCTGGGCCCATGAGCAAGTCGGAGGAGGCCTACGCCCGCCTGACGCAGAAGATCGAGACCGGGGAGCTGCCGCCGGGTGCCGTCCTCACCGAGGCGGCCCTCATGGACGCCGCGGGAACGGGCCGCACGCCCCTGCGCGAGGCCGTGCAGCGGCTCGTCCGGGACCACTGGCTCTCTGCCGGCGGCGGGCGTGGACTGCAGGTGCCTGCGATCTCGGTGGACGATCAGCTGGAGAGGCTCGAGGTGCGGCGGTCACTCGAGGTGTTGGCCGTGGACCTGGCCTGCATCCGGGCGGGGGAGGAGCAGTTGGCGGACGTCGAGGCCCACGTGCACCATCTGCGTGCGGTGTCCGACCTGCCGGCGTACGTCGCCGCCGTGGGGCGTTCGCACGAGCTGTTGCGCACGATCGCGAACAACCGCTATCTGTCCGATTCCCTGGTCCCGCTCCAGGGTCTGTCCCGCCGGTTCTGGCTCGCCACCACGAAGGGTCTGTCCGGTGAGGTCGAGCGTGGCCGGGCGTTCTATGTCCCGGCGCTGGAGGCGGTGACCCGCAGGGACCCGGTGGGCGCCCGGGCCGGGGTGCTGGCGCTGCATGACTTCCTCGCGCGCTCGGCACTGGACTACGCGGCCCGACGCGCGGCCCACGGCCGGACCGAGCCGCCGTCCCCGTGGACCGAGGGGCGCTGAGGCGGCGGATCACCGCTCCGCCGCGCCGGGCCCGGCCTCAGGCCAGCAGTCCTCCGTCCGTCCGGTGCCGGCTGACGATCGTGTGGATCAGCCGGGCCGCGGCCTTGGCCGTGCGACCGTCCACGTCCAGGGAGGGGTTGAGCTCCACCACGTCGGCCAGGGCCAGCTTTCCGGAGCGGGCGGCCTCCAGCGCACACGCGTGGATCACCTCGTAGGGCACGCCGAAGCCGGCCGGGGCGCTGACGCCCGGGGCGACGGCGGCCGGCAGCACGTCCAGGTCGATCGTCAGGTAGAGCACGTCCACCGCGTCGATGAACGAGCGCACCCAGCGGCGCACGCCGGTGATGTCGGCGGTCTGGGCCTGCTCGTCGGTCACCCAGGAGACCCCGTGCTCGCGGGCGGTGTCGAACAGCGCGCGCGTGTTGTTGGCCTCGCTGATGCCCACCACCGCGTAGGAGAGCCGATGGTCCGAGCCTTCGGCATCACGCAACGCCTGCAGGAACGGGGTGCCGGACGTCGCGTGGGACTCCTCGCGCAGATCGAAGTGGGCGTCCAGGTTGAGGATGCCCACGCGGGTGCCCGCTCCCACGCGCTTCGATCCCGCCAGACCCTGGTAGGAGGCGTAGGCGGTCTCGTGACCGCCACCGAGGACCACGGTGAGGTCGTGCTCGTCCAGCAGTCCGGAGATCCTCTCGCCGAGGGCCCGCTGCCCGTCTTCGAGGTCGCCGGGGTGTTCCTCGTCGCCGAGGCGGACCACCACGTCGCCGTGGTCCGACAGGGCGCCGGTCTCCGGGCGGTAGGACAGCGGGGAGAGCGCAGCACGCAGCGCGTGGGGCCCCTCCGAGGCACCGATGCGTCCGCTGTTGCGGCGCACGCCCTCGTCCGAGGAGAACCCGACGAGCGCGGTCGACCGCCCACCCCCGGCGCCGGAGGGCGACGAGGAGGCGACGTCCGAGGCGGCGGCGGAGGAGCCGTCGTCGGGAAGGGACGCTGCAGACGAGGCGGCACGGACCACCTGGTGCCAGCGGAGGTGTTCGGCGGTCTCGCCGTCGGTGCGGCCGGACCACCCGGGGGCGGAGGAGGGGGACGGGGCGGAGAACTCGGAGGTCATGACCCCATCCCACGCCTGATCGCCCCCACAGGGCAAGCCGGGGCCGGCCCGGAGGTCACACGCGCCGAGCCAGAAGGACTGGCCCCTTCAACGCGTCGTGACGTGGCCGAACCCTCTGGCCCGGCGCAGGCCCAGGGCCTCACCGGTCGATCGTCTGCCGCTTCGAGCTGATCACCCCGGTCACGAACCCGGCCAGGTTGAGGCCGCCGTGGAAGCGGGCGTGCTCGATCTTCACGCAGCGGTCCATCACGATGTCCAGGCCGAGCTCCTCGGCCAGGTGCGCGGCGTCCTCGTTCCAGATGCCCAGCTGCAGCCAGACGGTCCTCGCACCGGCGGCGTGGGCCTCGCGGACGATCTCCGGGGCGTCGGAGGCCTTGCGGAACACCTCCACGAGGTCCGGCTGCACGGGCAGGTCCGCCAGGGAGGCGTAGACCTCGTGGCCCAGGATCGTCTTCCCGGCCTCGGCCAGCACCGGGTTCACGAAGTACACGTCGAACGTCGTGGAGCTCAACAGGTAGGTGGCCACGAAGTACGAGGCGCGCGCGGGCTTGTCCGAGGCGCCCACGATCGCGATGCTGCGCGTACGGCGCAGGATCGCCAGCCGTTCCGGGGCCGTGGGGCCGGTCCAAGTGCGTTCGGGGATGACGGTGCTCATCTCAGGCCTCCTTCTTCAGTGCCGTTGCCGGCGGTCTTCTCCGGCTTCCCGACGACGGCCGCGTCCGTTCCCGGAGCCGGCTCGCCGTCGCGTGTGGTGCCGGTGGCGGCGGTGAGCGCCTGGTCCAGGTCCCAGAGGATGTCCTCGACGTCCTCGATGCCCACCGAGAGGCGGATGAGGTCCTCGGGGACGCCGCCGGCGATCAGCTGCTCGGCGGTGAGCTGCTGGTGGGTGGTGGAGGCCGGGTGCAGCACGAGGGTCTTGGCGTCGCCGATGTTGGCCAGGTGGCTGGCCAGCTGCAGGTTCGCGATGAACTCCGCGCCGGCCTCGCGCCCGCCGCGGTGCTCGCCGCCGGCCACGCCGAAGCTGAACACCGAGCCGACGCCACGGGGCAGCAGCGTCCGGGCCCGTTCGTGGTGCGGGTGCGAGGGAAGACCGGCGTAGCGGACCCAGCTCACACGCGGGTCCTCGTCCAGCCAGGCGGCCACCTGCTGCGCGTTGGCCAGGTGGGCGTCCATGCGCTGGGCCAGGGTCTCCACACCGATCAGCAGCTGGAACGCCGACTGCGGGGCCAAGGACGGACCGAAGTCCCGCAGCTGCTCCGAGCGCAGCTTGGTGAGGAAGCCGTACTCACCGAAGTTCCCCCACCAGGAGACGTTCCCGTAGGAGGGCACCGGATCGGTCATCTGCGGGAACTTCCCGTTGTCCCACGGGAAGGCGCCGGACTCCACGACCACGCCGCCGAGGGTGGTGCCGTGGCCGCCCAGGAACTTGGTGGCCGAGTGGATGACGATGTCCGCTCCGTGCTCGATCGGCCGGATCAGGTACGGGGGAGTGAGGGTCGCGTCCACCACGAGCGGGATGCCGTGCCGGTGCGCGACCTCCGCCAGGCCCGGCAGGTCCACGATGTCCCCGGAGGGGTTGGCGACGATCTCGGTGTAGACGGCCTTGGTGTTCTCCTGGACCGCGGCCTCGAAGTCCGGGGCCTCGGAGGAGTCCACGAAGGTGGTCTCCACACCGAAGCGGCGCAGCGAGACGTCCAGCTGGGTGACGGTGCCGCCGTAGAGCTTGGAGGAGGCCACGATGTGGTCCCCGGCGCCGCAGAGGGCGGCGAAGGTGATGAACTCCGCGGCCATGCCGGAGGCGGTGGCCACCGCGCCGATGCCGCCCTCGAGCGTCGCGATGCGCTCCTCGAACGCCGCGACGGTCGGGTTGCCGATGCGCGAGTAGATGTTGCCGTACTTCTGCAGCGCGAACAGGTTCGCCGCGTCGTCCGCGGACTCGAACACGAAGGAGCTGCTCTGGTGGATCGGCACCGCACGGGAGCCGTGCACGGCGTCGGGGACGGCGCCGGCGTGCAGCGCCTTCGTGCGGAACCCGAACTCGTGCGGGGCGGGGCGGGGGTCTGCCACGGGGGTCCTTCCGGTCGTCGGCCACAGGCACGGGCGACGGACGCGCGGCGGGGAGGCGGCCGTCGTCGTGGTGTCCATGGTGCGCCCGGCCCAGGGGGCGGGGCAGGCCGGAAGGTCGTGCGAGGTCACGCAGGGGCGGCCGGGCCCCGCAGCCTGCGCGGCTGCGGGGCCCGGGAGGGGGTCCTGGACAGGCGGACGCCCCGGTGCCGACCGCGCGAGGGGGAGCGCATGGTGGTCGACGCCGAGGCGTCCGCTTTTCAGTTGTCCATCATCACTCGCACCTTGATGAGGCGTCTACGACGCTAGGCGGTCACCCTTGAGGCTCTCGCAAACGAGCCTGGTCATTGCCTGGCAGTCCGGATGTCGAGTGATCTGCGTCTCAATTGTTGGAACCGCTCAGCCGGGCCAGGCAGTGATCCAGAGGACCGCCGGCAGGCCGACGGCGAACACCAGGACGAAGCCCCGGTAGAGGCGCCGACCGCCCGGAGAGCCGATGTTCACGGTGGTCCCCACTCCGTAGCCCTCGCGCTTGTTCACCACGATGTTCGGCTCATCCGGGTCGTTCATCATGCCGGTGGCGGTCCAGCGTTCCTCCTCCGCCCGCTCCTGGGCAGACGCATGGTGCCCCAGCTCGGTGGCGACGTCCTCGGACCAGCGGCGCCAGTGCCGCATGGACAGGGACAGGGCCGCGAACACGCCCACCATGACCACGGTGGAGACCAGGGGCATCAGCCACCAGGGCAGCCCGGCGGTGCGTCCGAGCAGGACGTGCACGGTGGTCGGGGCCGTGGCGAGCAGTATCAGCAGGCTGATCCAGCCCAGCGCGGAGACCATGCCGAAGTGCAGGCCGTGGCCGCGTACGCGCGCCCAGCCGGAGCGGTCCTGCGGGGTGGTGGACAGGGACGGGGCGAGGGCTGCGACGGCGGCCAGGGCGGCGGCGCTGCCCAGGCCGATGAGCGCTCCCTGGGCCACAGCGCCGAAGGACGTGCCCGCCCAGGCGTCCGGGGACCCGCTCGGGCCCCAGTGCGTCGGGATCTGCTCCGGCAGGCCCGGCAGGGCGAGGAGCACCCACGCGACGAGGGCGAGGCCCAGGGCGGCGGTGACGACGAACGGCAGCCACGCCTTCGGCCTGGCCCTGCGGACGAGGCGACGCTCCTGCCTCTGGAGGCGGCCGTCGTCGGGGGAGCCGGGGGCGTGCGGCGGCTGGTGGGGCATCGGCGAAAGTCTCCCCTCGGGGCCGCGACGCTGCGGCCGGATCTCATCGGGGCCTGGTCTCAACGGGCTGGTGGCCTACGAGTCTATCGAGTGGGTCCGTGAGGGCTGCGGAAGTTCCGCGCCTGCAGAGGTGCGGGGCCCGCAGAGGTGCCGCGCCTGCAGGGCGCGGTGCCTGCGCGCGGCCCGGCCCCGGACGTGCAGAGCCCCGGGCTCGGTCGCGTGAGGGGGACGCGTTGATGATCGAGGCCCGGGGCTTCTGCTGTTCAGTTGTGATTCATCACTCGCACCTTGATGAGGCGTGTTCCACGCTAGGGGGCGGCCCTGACCGGAGGCGCAGACGCCGCTGGGCGTTCTCTGGCCGTTGCGTTGCGCTTCGATCACATCGTGACGTGCGCCACGATCGGCTCGTGGCCACTGGGCTGTGCGGAGTGTCAGGCCGCGTCAGTGGGCGTCTGCGGCCTCGTTCGAGGAGCGCTTCACGAACCAGACGGCCACCACGTTGAGGCTGAACACGCAGGCGCCCGCCAGCAGGGCCAGGTGCACACCGTCCATGGTGGCGGCGACCTGGTCCGAGCCGCGGGCGGCGGACCCGGCCGTGCCCACGGTCAGCAGGGTGATGAACAGAGCGGTGCCGGCGGCCGCCGCCACCTGCTGGAGGGTGGACAGCAGCGCCGAACCGTGCGCGTAGAGGCGGCGTGGCAGAGAGGACAGGGCGGTGGTCATCAGCGGGGAGAACATCATGGACAGGCCCACGCTCATGACGATGTGCAGGGTGATCACGAACGCCGCCGTGGACTGCGGGGAGAGGAACGTGTAGCCCCAGAGCGCACCGGCGGCCAGCAGCGAGCCCGGGATGAGCAGGGGACGGGGCCCCACCCGGTCGTAGAGGTTGCCGACCACGTAGCCGAGGACGGCCATCGCGGCACCGCCGGGCAGCAGGGCCAGGCCGGATTCCTGAGTGGTCCAGCCGAGGACCTGCTGGAAGTACATCGGCAGCAGGATGATGACGCCGAACAGGGACATCATCGTCACGAGCATGCAGCACAGGGCCGTGGCATAGGTGGGCCGGGCGAGCGTGCGCAGGTCCAGCAGGGCGTCGTCCCCGAGGCGCACCTGCCGGTAGGCGAAGAACGCGAGGAACACGGCGCCGGCGGCGAGCGGGATCCATGGGGCGACCGGCGCGTGACCGCCGGCGGCCTCGCCGATGCTGGACAGGCCGAAGATCAGGCCGCCGAAGCCGAGCGCGCACAGCACGCCGGAGAAGCCGTCCAGGCGGATCTTCTCCGGCTCCGTGACGTTGCGGACCCACAGGGCGCCGGCCACCAGGGCGGCCAGGGCGATGGGGAACACGGCGCCGAACATCCAGCGCCACGTCAGGTGCTCCAGGATCACGCCGCCCACGGTGGGCCCGGCGGCCGGTGCGACTGCGATGACGATCGAGATGATGCCCATGACCCGGCCGCGACGGGAGACGGGGACCACGTTCAGCACGGTGGTCATCAGCAGCGGCATCATGATGGCCGTGCCGACGGCCTGGACGACGCGCCCGGCCAGCAGGACCGAGAACAGCGGGGCCAGGCCGGCCACCACGGTGCCGATCGTGAACGTGCTCATCGCGAAGACGAACACCTGCCGCACCGTGAACCGGTTCATCACCCACCCGGTGAACGGGATCACCACCGCCATGGTCAGCATGAAACCGGTGGACAGCCACTGTGCGGTGGCGGCGGAGACCGAGAACTCGGCCATCAGCCGCGGCAGTGCCACGGACATGATGGTCTCGTTGAGGATCACCACGAAGGCCGCGGACACGAGCAGGCCGATGAGGCGGCCGGTGCCGGGGGCGAGGGTGACGGGGACGGGGCCGGTGGGCAGGGAGTGGGCAGAGGACTGCGCGTCGGTGCCCGGCTGCGCCTGGCCGGCGGTCATGCGGCGACCCGCTGCTGAGGCAGGGCGGCCTGGAGGGTCTCGCCGGGGGCGCCGCCGGCATTCCAGGCGCGCACGAGTCCGGTCCGAGCGGTCATGGTCTGTTTCCCTTCCCGGTGGTTCACAGTGGGCGGTTGAAAGCCTCCGAGGATCTTAGTGGGGCACCGCCGCCTGGTGTCCGTTCGGCCGCACAGTGGATAAGGTGAGACAGACGTTTCGTATTCCCCGCCGATCCCCTGGAGGCAGCTTTCCGTGAAGAACGACGACGGCGCCCGCAACTCCGCCTCGACCGCCGCCCCCGCCGGGGGCGGCCGTCCGCCGCGACCGCAGACGGTGCTGGAGGTGGTCCGCACCGAGCAACTGACCCCCCACATGGTGCGCGTGGTGCTCGGCGGCGACGGGTTCGCCGCGTTCCACGAGCGCTGGGCCGCGAAGAGGGCGACCGACCAGTACATCAAGCTGCTGTTCGCCGATCCCGCGCTCAGGTTGGAACCGCCCTATGACATGGACGTGCTGCGGGAGCGGCTGGCCCCCGAGCAGATGCCCGTGCGCCGGACCTACACCGTCCGCGCGGTGGATGCACGGGCGCAGACGGTGGCCGTGGACTTCGTGGTGCACGGGGACGAGGGCCTGGCCGGCCCGTGGGCTGCGCAGGCGAAGCCGGGGGAGAAGGTCGCGTTCTTCGGGCCCGGCGGCGCCTACCGGCCGGACGAGGACGCGGACTGGCATGTGCTCGCCGGCGACGAGGCGGCACTGCCGGCTCTGGCCGCCGCGTGCGAGGACATGGCCGCACGGCTGCCGCAGGCGCGGGGCGTGGCACTGATCGAGGTGTCCGGAGAGCAGGACGAGCAGGAGTTCGCCGCGCCGGAGGGAGTCCAGGTCCGCTGGCTGCACCGCGGCGGGGACTTCAGCCCGCAGACCGCGCTCTGGGTGGACGCGCTCGAGGAGCTCGAGTTCGGGCCGGGCCGCGTGCAGGCGTTCGTCCACGGTGAGCGCGAGCAGGTGAAGCGGGCCCGGAGGCACCTGACCGACGTGCGTGGGCTGGACCGCAGGCAACTGTCCGTCTCCGCATACTGGGCCCACGGCCGTGCGGAGGAGGCGTTCCAGGCGGAGAAGCGCGAGCCGATCGGCAAGATCTTCGACGACGACTGACCCGCTGCCCCGTTCTCCCGTCCCCATCCCTGGTCTCACGCCCCCATCCCTGGCGTTTCTCCGCTCCGCCCACCCCTGGCGTTTCTCCCCTCCGCCCACCCCTGGCGTTTTCGCTCGTGAAACGGGAAGGGGGCGCCTCCCACTTCACTAGCGAAGACGCTGCGGGGAGGGGTGGGGGCGTCTGGCCGGGGAAGGGTGGAGGCGTCCGGCCACGGTGCCGGTCCACGTTCGTCAGGGGTGGACGCGGGTGGAATCCGTTGTGATTTTATGGGGGAGCATAGAGTTCGGAGGCGGGCGTCCGGCCTTCCTCCACGATCATTGACGAGGGGACCGACCATGAAGAACCGTGTGTCCATCGCCGCCGGCATGTTCGCCGCCGGTAGCCTGCTGCTCACCGCCTGCGGCTCCGCGCCCACCCTGGATGAGGCCTGGCCGGAGGTTCGCAAGAACTTCGAGGAGGCCGAGAGCCTGCGTATCAACATGGAGGCTACCGGTGAGGAGGACGACAGCACGGGCACCGTCGACCTGGCCGGCGCCACGGACGACTCCCACATGAAGGGCACCATGAACATCCCCATGGGCGGAGACCCCGTGAACATGGAGGTCATGAGGCTGGACGGGGATGCGTACCTGAAGGTGAAGTCCGACGGCGAGGACAATGCCTTCACCGAGATGCTCGGCGACAAGTGGCTCAAGATGTCCGCCTCGGAGGCCGAGGGCATGGGCGAGTTCGCGATGTCCTCCTTGGTGGACCAGATGGTGGAGGACATGCCGAAGAGCGATCACTTCGACGGCCACGACATCGAGGCCGAAGAGGTCGAGATCGACGGTGAGAAGTACGACAAGTACGTGATCCCTGAGGATCTCCTTGAGAGCGAGGACGCCGGGGACGTCTACTACGTGGACCGTGATGACAACACGCTGTTCCGGGTGGAGGGCACGAAGACCGAGGACGGCGGCCAGGAAGCCGTCGTGACGTTCACCGACTGGAACGAGGTGGAGGCTCCGGAGGCGCCGGCAGAGGACGAGGTCGTCGACCAGTCCGATCTCATGAACCCCTGACACCCACCCGTGAGGGGAGGCCGGACGTTTCCGGCGCCTGTCTCCGGCGCCCCGCCGGACTCCCCACTCGTTTTCGCTCGCGAAACGGGAGGCGACGCCTCCCGTTTCGCGAGCGAAAACGTCTGGGGCGGGGGCGGGAGTCGTCAGAACCTCACCGGCGGGCGGCGACCGCCTTCTCTATCTCCGCCACGCACGGCTCGTTCTGCAGGCTCGTGGTGTCCCCGAGGGCGTCACCGGTGAACAGCTGCGTGAGCAGTCTCCGCATGATCTTGCCGGACCGGGTCTTCGGCACGTCCGGCACGAACACCACGTGCGCCGGCTTCGCCACCGGGCCGATCACCCGCGCCACGTGCCGCCGCAGCTGCTCGGCCTGCTCTGCGGTCTCCTCCGGGCGGCCGGCCACGGCGAACCGCTCGTGCGCCACCACGAAGGCCACCGCCGCATGCCCGGTCTTCGGATCCGGGACCGGGCACACCCCGGCCTCGATCACCTCCGGGTGTGCCACCAGCGCCGACTCGATCTCGATGGTGGACAGTCGGTGCCCGGAGACGTTGATGACGTCGTCGATGCGCCCGAGGATCCACACGTCCGAGTCATCGTCCCGCTTGGCGCCGTCCCCGGCGAGGAACCAGCCCTGCCGCGCGTAGTCGGCCCAGTAGGAGTCGTAGAACCGCTGCGGGTTCCCCCATACGGTGCGGGCCATGGACGGGGAGGTCCGGGTGACCACGATCTTCCCCTGCAGGTGGGCGCCGACTGAGGTGCCGTCGTCGTCCACCACGTCCACGTCCACACCCGGCAGCGGGCGGGATCCGCAGCCGGGCTTGAAGACGGTGTCGGTCGGGCGCGGGGAGAGCACGGTGGAGCCGGTCTCGGACTGCCACCAGGTGTCCACCATCGGCACGCCCACGGCGCCGTCGCGGGGCACCGGCGCCCTACCCGCCGCGGCGGCCTGACCGTCCAGCCGGTCCAGCGCGTCCCGGCCGATCTGCGTGCGCGCCCACACCCAGGCCTCCGGGTTCACCGCCTCGCCGACGGTGCCGATCAGGCGGATCGAGGACAGGTCGTACTCCGCGGGCACGCCGTCCGGGTGCCAGCCCATCAGCGATCGGATCAGTGTGGGAGCCGTGTAGTAGCTGGTCACCCCGTAGCGCTGGATGACCTCGAAGTGCCGGCCCGGGTGCGGGGCGTTCGGCACGCCCTCGTAGATGACCTGGGTGACGCCGTTGCTCAGCGGCCCGTAGATCTCATAGGTGTGGGCGGTGACCCAGGCCAGGTCCGCGGTGCACCAGTGGACGTCGTCGTCGCGCCGTGCCGGGTCCGGGTGGGAGAACAGGAAGTCGTGCGTCCACGAGGCCGCGGCGAGGTACCCGCCGGAGGTGTGCACGAGCCCCTTCGGCTGCCCCGTGGTGCCGGAGGTGTACATGATGAACAGCGGGTGCTCCGCGTCGAAGGCGCGCCGGGTGTGGACGTCCGGCTGGCGGTCCACGACGTCGTGCCACCACAGGTCCCGGCCCTCGGTCCACGGGATGTCCCGGTGGCCGGTGCGGTCCAGGACGAGGACGTGCTCGATCGCGTTGTCCCCGGACACGGCCTCGTCCGCGTTGGCCTTCACCGGCACGGCCGTGCCCCGGCGGAACTGGCCGTCCGTGGTGACCAGCAGCTTCGCCCCGGTGTCCTCGACGCGGAACCGCAGCGCCTCCGCCGAGAACCCGCCGAACACGAGCGAGTGCACGGCGCCGATCCGCGCGCACGCCAGCGTGATGACGATCGTCTCCACGAGCACGGGCAGGTACACGACGACGCGGTCGCCCGCCTCGATGCCCAGCTCCTCGAGGGCGTTCGCGGCCTGGGCGACCTCGCGCTGCAGCTGCGCGTAGGTCACCGCCCGGCGGTCCCCGGGCTCGCCCTCGAAGTACAGCGCCACCTTCTCCCCACGCCCGGCCTCCACGTGCCGGTCCACGCAGTTGTACGCCACGTTGAGCCGCCCGTCCGCGTACCAGCGGATCTGCGGGGCGGCCCCGGCGGCCGCGTCCGTGGGGACCGTGTCCGTCACCTGGGTGAAGTCCGTGTCCCAGGTCAGCCGGCGGCCCACCGCCTCCCAGAGGGCGAGTCGGTCGGATTCGGCGACGACGGCGCCGTCGCCCCGACCTCCATGGGCCCGTCCCGCGGGCCGTCCCGGGTGGACGTCCGGGTCCGCTGCGTCCACCAGGGACTGCGGCAGCGGACCGGGCAGCGTGGCCAGGGCGGCGGCGGGGACGCCGTCGTTCGGGCCGCGGACGGGATCCGGCGCGGGGAGGGCCGTCTCGGCGACGGCCGCGGCGGTGCCGGCTGCGGACACGGGCATGGGGTGTCTCCTTCCATCGGTCCTGGCGGGAGCACCCGCAGCCCGCGGGGAGGCGGCGGACCCGGGTTGCTGCGGCGTCGAAGAGCCAGGTCTCTGGTGCCGCTCCGGATGGTGTGCGCATCCACGGTAGGCCCGCGGTGTGCCGCAGACGCGGTGCCGGTCCGGCTGGTGGGCGTGGACGCGTTGCGCCAGGTCATCTGGGCGGCGCCGACGGGCGACGCCCGTCCGGCGAGGGTGTCCATGACGGACGTGAGGCGGCTGCCTTCCGTGGCCGGGCGGGGCCGTGCTGTGCTGTGGCCGACCCATCCAGAGCGGCCGAGAGATCCGGATCGACGACGCCGCAGCAACCCCCTCATCCCTGCCCGGCAGGGTCGGGACGGTGCTACCGCCGGGACCGATGGAAAGGAGCCCGCGCATGTCCGCGCCCCTCACCGCACCCCACGACCCGACCGTGAACGCGGTCCCCACCCGTCCGCCGCTGGCCGTCACCCCGGACGTCCCGGACACCGACGACCTCGCTCGACTGCGGCAGCGGTTCGCCCCGATCTTCGAGCGCATCGCCGCCGGCGCCGCCGAGCGGGACGTGAACCGCGCCCTGCCGTACGAGCAGATCCGCGAGCTCAACGCCGCCGGCTTCGCCACCCTGCGCGTTCCCCGGTCCCACGGGGGACCGGAGGTGAGCGTGCGCACGCTGACCGCCCTGCTGGTGGAGCTGGCGGCCGCCGACTCGAACGTGGCCCACCAGTACCGCTCCCACTACGGGTTCCTGGAGTCCCTGCGCCACAAATCGTCCGCCCAGCAGGAGCGCTGGTACCGGTTGATCCTCGAGGGAGCCACCGTGGGCAACGCATCCACGGAGACCTCGGGCAACGCACTGGGCACCCTCAACACCCGGCTCGAGCCCCGTCCGGGCGGCGGCGCGGTCCTCACCGGGCGCAAGGGCTACGCCACCGCGTCCCTGTTCTCCACCCACACCCGGGTCTCCGCGGCCATCACGGACGACGACGGCAGGACGACGCCGGGCCGCTGCTTCGCCGTGGTGCCCGTCGATCACGAGGGCGTCGAGCTCTACGACGACTGGGACGGCTTCGGGCAGCGCCTCACCGCCACCGGCACCGCCGTGTTCACGTCCGTCCCCGTGGACGGCGCCGACCTCTTCGACCGTCAGGCCGGCACGGCCGAGGCCGTGATCGAGGCCGCCTACTTCCAGCAGTTCCTGCTGGCGGTCCTGGCCGGCATCGCCACCGGCGCCCGGGACACCGCCGCCGAGCTGGTGCGCGCCCGCACCCGCACCTTCAACACCGGCTCCGGCGCGCTCTACCGCGACGACCCGCTGATCCAGGAGGCCGTCGGACGGATCGCCGCCACCGCCTTCTCCGCGACCGCCGCCGTGCTGCACGCCGCCGACGCCCTGGACCCGGCCATCGCCGCGGTCGACGCCGCCGCCGAGGGCGAGGACCTGGCCCTGGAGGTCTACGCGGCCGAGCTGGCCGTGGAACAGGCCCAGGTGACCGTCCCCGAGGCCGCGATCCGTGCCGCCTCCGAGCTGTTCCACGCCGGCGGCGCCTCCAACACCCGCTCCGGCAAGGCCCTCGACCGGTTCTGGCGCAACGCCCAGACCGTGGCCACCCACAACCCCATCCCGTTCCGTGCCCGCTCTGTGGGCGACTGGTTCGTCAACGGCACCCTGCCCGAGGGGCTGAACGCCATCGGCGACGCCGCCGGCGCGCCGAAGCACTCCGAGCAGGGCGGCGCCCCGTCGGCGTCCGGGGCCGAGGCCGGCCCGGCGGTGGGCACTGCGCCGAAGGGAGGGGCACGATGAGCACCGCCTCGTTCCGCCTCTGCGCCTTCGAGATGATGACACCGGTGCATCAGTCTCCGGGGCTGTGGCGCCACCCGGACTCCCGCATCGCGGAGTTCGACAGGCTCTCCTACTGGGCCGACCTCGCCCGCACGGCGGAGGACGGCGGCTTCTCCGCGATCTTCCTCGCGGACATCCTCGGCCTCTACGACGTCTACGGCGCAGGCGTGGAGGCCACCGTCCGCGGCGGCGTGCAGTGGCCGCTGCTGGACCCGTTCACCGCGGTCTCCGCCATGGCCGCGGCGACGGACCGAGTGGGCTTCGGCGTCACCGCCTCGGTCACCTACGAGCAGCCCTATCTGCTGGCCCGCACCCTGGCCTCGCTGGACCACTTCACGCACGGCCGGATCGGCTGGAACATCGTCACCAGCTACCAGGACTCCGCCGCGCGGAACCTCGGCCTCCAGGAGCAGATCCCACACGACGAGCGCTACGACCGCGCCGACGAGTACCTGGACGCGATCTACCGCCAGTTCGAGGGATCCGTGGAGCCCGGCGCGATCCTCGCTGACGCGGACGCCGGCGTCTTCGCCGACCCCGCCAGGGTCCACCCGGTCGGGGCCGACGGCCCCCACGTGAAGCTCCCCGGCGTCACCCTTGCCCACCCCGGCCCGCAGGGCACCCCGTTCCTGTTCCAGGCCGGCGGCTCCCCGCGCGGACGGCGCTTCGCCCAGGAGCACGCCGAGGCCGTCTTCTACATCGGCCCCACCACGTCGCATGTGCGCCGGTTCGTGGAGCAGACCCGCGCCGAGCTCGCCGAGGCCGGACGGCCCGCGGACGCCATCCAGGTGTTCGCCATGGTCACGGTGGTGGTGGACGAGACGGACGAGCAAGCCCGGCAGCGGCTTGAGGACTACCGCCGGTACGTGGACGTCGAGGGGGCGCTCGCGCTCTTCGGCGGCTGGACGGGCGTGGACCTGTCCGGCCTGGACCCGGACGCCCCGCTGGAGCATGTGGAGAACGAGACCTCGCGGACGGCCCTGGCGGCCTTCACCACCCAGTCCCCGGACCGTGAGTGGACGGTGCGGCAGGTCGCGGAGTTCGTGAGCATCGGTGGCCGCGGCCCGGTGATCGTGGGCTCGCCGCAGACCGTGGCGGACGAGCTGCAGCGCTGGCAGGCCGAGACCGGGGTGGACGGGTTCAACGTCTGCGCCGCGGTCCGCCCGGCCGACCTCGAACGGTTCGCCGACCTGGTCACCCCGGAGCTGCGCCGCCGTGGTGTGCTCGCCGAGCCCGCTGCCGGCCGCACCCTGCGGGAGAACCTCACCGGTGCCGGCCCCCGGCTTCCCGAGGATCAACGCGGGGCAGGGTTCCGCCATGGCACCGACACCACCGTCAAGGAGGTCTCTTCATGATCACCCTGCGCGACGTCACCACCGTCTTCAGCACCCCCACCGGTCCGTACACCGCCGTGGACGGGGCGCACCTCGAGATTCCGGCCGGCAGCATCCAGGGGATCATCGGATTCTCGGGGGCGGGCAAGTCCACGCTGCTGCGCAACATCAACCTCCTCGAGAGGCCCACGTCCGGGCAGGTGGTCGTCGGCGGCACCGATCTGACCGAGCTCTCCGTGGAGGAGCTGCGCCGGGCCCGGCACGGCATCGGGATGGTGTTCCAGAACTTCAACCTGGTCAACAACCTGACCGCCGCCAAGAACGTCGAGCTGTCCCTGAAGTTCGCGGGCGTCGCCGGGACCGAGCGTCGTCGTCGTGCCCTGGAGGCACTGGCGATCGTGGACTTGGCGGACAAGGCCGATTCCTACCCGGCGGCCCTCTCCGGCGGGCAGAAGCAGCGGGTGGCGATCGCCCGGGCGCTGGCCACCGAGCCGGCCGTGCTGCTGTGTGACGAACCGACCTCCGCCGTCGATCCCCGCACCACCACCTCCGTGCTGCAGTACCTCGCGGACATCAACCGGGACCTGGGCATCACTACCGTGATCGTCACGCATGAGATGAACGTGGTGCGGGCCCTGGCCGACCATGTGGCCGTCATGGAGGCCGGGCGAATCGTGGAGCGGTTCGCGCTCGCCGAGCTGGAGGCCGGCACGTTCACTCCGGCGACGGCGATCGGCGCCCACCTCGTGGCCGACGAGATCGTCCTGGACCGTCGTCGGACCCCTGTCGGTGCCGGGGTCACACCCGGTGAGGAGGCCCACCATGGCTGAGTTCCTCGACCGCCTCGTGGAGGTCGGCCCCGAGCTGGCGACCTCGCTCTGGCAGACCGTGCTGATGCTGCTGATCGCCATCCCGATCGCGGTTGGGCTCGGCACCCCGCTGGGGATCTGGCTGCACACCCACGGTCCGCGCGGCCTGCAGCACACGCCCCGGATCCACCGGATCGTCGACGCGATCGTGAACGTGGTCCGTTCCTTCCCGTTCCTGATCCTGCTGATCGCGATCATCCCGTTCACCCGGTTCGTGGTCGGCACCACGATCGGCACGGCCGCGGTGATCGTGCCGCTGACCATCAACGCGATCCCGTACTTCGCGCGCTTCGTGGAGCAGAATCTCGGCCAGCTCGACCCCGGCGTGGTCGAGGCGGCTCGGGCCATGGGAGCCACACGCGGTCAGATCATCCGCGACGTCCTCCTCGTGGACGCGAAGCCCGCGATCGTCGGCTCCGCCACGATCATGACCGTCTCCTTCATCTCCTACTCGGCCATGGCCGGGCTGGTGGGCGGCGGCGGGATCGGCGACTTCGCCATCCGCTACGGCTACTACCGCTACGAGCTGCCCCTGATGGTGGTGGCGATCGTGCTGATGATCGCCCTGGTGGCCGTGGTGCAGACCGGCGGTGCCCGCTGGGCCCGTGCCCTGGACAAGCGGAGGTGAGGGGCATGGCGCATCACAGCACGACGCCGGTCACCCGCCGCGGTCTGCTCAGGACCGGTGCGCTGGTGGTCGGCGGGATCGGCGCCGGTGGAGTCCTGAGCGGCTGCGGTGCCGTCGAGATGGTCTCCGGGACGACGGGCACCGTGCCGCCCCGGGACCCGGCGGACCGCACGCTGCGGATCATCGTGACCGAGTCCGAGCCCTACCAGGAGCCCACAAAGATCGCCCAGAAGCTGCTCGCGGCACAGGGGTGGGAGCTCAAGCCGACCTACGTCACGGACATCATCCAGCCGAACCAGGCCGTGGACGAGGGTGCTTTCGACGTGAACTTCTTCCAGCATGTGGCCTACCTGAAGCAGTTCAACAAGGACTACGACACGTCCGTGGTCCCGCTGTTCTACGTGTACGCACTGCCGGGCGGGCTCTACTCGGACAGGCACGCGAGCATCGAGGACATCCCCGAGGGGGCGACTGTGGCACTGCCTGTGGACCCGTCGAACAACGGCCGGGCGATCCTGCTGCTGCGGGAGGCCGGGCTGATCACCCTTCGGCGGGAGCCGGAGTCCGTCATCGAGGTCTCGCAGTCGTTGATCGCACAGAACCCTCGGAACCTGCGGCTCGTTGAGCTCGACCAGCAGGCGTTGCTCAACACGCGCCAGGACGTGGACCTCGGGTTCCTCTCGCTGCGCAACGCCGCTGTGTTGGGGCTGACGCGCGAGGACGCGCTCGTCTTCGAGGACGGCGAATCGGAGCGGCCGTTCCGGATCCTCGTGGGGGCGAGGCCCGAGTTCGCGGGGACCGAGGCGGCGCGGATGCTGCGCGAGGCCTACCAGTCGGCGGAGGTGCGGCAGTGGTTCGCGGGCTACCAGGGCGGGACCCTGCCCCTGCCGTGGGACGCCGACGCCGAGAAGGACTACGCGCAGGTGTGAGCCCGGTGGGCGTCCCAAGGACCGCGACCTGCCCGAGCGGTCCGGACGCCCGCGCCGAACGCCCGCCCCGAGACCCTGGACCCCAGCGCCTTCGGACCCAGCGCCTTCGGACCCAGCGCCTTCGATCCGAAGCGGAGACCGCGCCGCGTACTCTCCTTCGGATCGAGGGCGCTGTCTTCTCGGGGACCCGCGAATCCGGGGTGCTCGATCCGTTCCGGAGCACGCCAGAAGCGCTCCGGAACGGATCGAGGGGAGGGGCTTTCGGTGCGCACCGTGAGACGCACGGTGCGCACCCCGCCCGAGCGGCCGTCGTCGTGTCAGCATGGATGCCATGAGCAGCACCTACACCGACCTCGCCGACCGCTTCGCCGACCTCTTCGCCGCGGTGGGGAAGGGCGACCGGGCGCGTGAGGCCGGCCGGCACCTGCCGTTCGCGGTGCAGCAGCAGCTGCGGGAGGCTGGGCTCGGGATGGTCTCCGTCGCCGCGGAGGCCGGCGGCGAGGGGGCAGGGCACGAGGACGTGCTGCGCCTGCTCATGGACCTGGCCGCCCAGGACGTGAACACCGCCCATCTGTGGCGCTCGCACCTGGTGTTCGTGGCCGCCGTGGACGACCAGCCTGCGAGGACCCGACGCCGCTGGCTCAGGCACCTGGCCTCCGGAGAGTGGGGCGGCTCCGCGCTCGCCGAGCGCTCCGGCGCCGCCCCGGGGAAGGCCGCCACCACCGCCACGAAGGACGAGGGCGGCACCTGGGTGGTCACGGGTGAGAAGTACTACGCCACGGGCACCGCCTTCGCCACGTGGACCATCGTCACGGTCGGCATGGAGGGTGCGGACCTGGTGTCCCGCCGCAACTCCAAGCGCGCCGGCGGCGTGGTCCGGGAGCCCGAGCGTGCCGTGGCCGTGGTCCGCGTCCGCCAGCCACGGGTGCGCATCAAGGACGACTGGGACGGCTTCGGCCAGCGCATGACCGCCACCGGCTCGGTGCTGCTGGACGGCGCCGCCGCCGAGGACCTGCTGGAGATCCCGCGCCCCCACGGCCCGGTCCCGGTGCTGGAGGAGGCATCCCTGCTGGCGCTGCAGGTGGGCGTCGCCCGGGCCGCGCTCGCCGAGGGCGTGGACCTGCTGCGCCGGCGCCGTCGCACCTTCAACACCGGCACCGCCGAGCGCCCGCAGCAGGACCCGCAGCTGCTGGAGATCGTCGGGCGCATGGCCGGGCAGGTCTCGGCCGCCGAGGAGATGGTCCGCGTGGTGGGCCGGGCCATGGACGTCGCCGCCGGCCTGGAGGCGGGCGGGAACCACGACGACGGCAGCCTCGCCTCCGCCTGGGACGACGCCATGATCGCCGCCTACCGTGCCCAGGCGGTGGTGCCGCAGTTCGTGCTCGATGTCTGCACGCACATCTTCGACACCCTCGGAGCGTCGTCGACGTCCACTGTCCTGCAGCTGGACCGCCACTGGCGCAATGCCCGCACCATCGCCACCCATGACCCGGCCTCCTTCAAGGTCCGGATCGCCGGAGACCACCTGGTCAACGGCACCGTGCCGATCGCCTACACCTCCGCCGGGGACGTGCCGGACGAACGCTGAGGCGGGCGGGTCAGCAGGAAGAAGGCCGCCGCCGCGATCAGTGCCAGCGCCGGCCAGAGCACCAGGGGAGCGGCCAGGCCGGCGAGCTCGCCCAGCAGCCCTCCGCCGAGGGCGGCCACGGGCACGCACCCCATGGTCACCATGCGCCGTGCAGCGGAGGTGCGGCCGAGGGATGCCGGGGGCACCGTCTGTGCCGCAAAGGCGGCCCCGGCCACGTTGGTCACCGTCAGGGTGAGGGCCCACAGGGCGGCGAAGAGAGCCATGAGCACGCTCCCGGCCTCCGGACGCAGATACGCGGCCAGCGGCAGTGTGGCCACCCCGGCCTGGACCAGCGCCCCGAACGCGAACAGCCTCCGCGGTGCCACTGCCTCGGTGATCCGTGAGGCCACGGCGCTCGCCGCCAGCGCCGAGACGGCGGCCACCGTGCCCAGCAGGCCGAAGAACGCCGGCCCGAGGTCCAGGTGCCGCAGCACCAGCAGCGGCTCCACCGTGTCCCCGATCGCCAGGCCGATGTTGCCGGCGGTGACGAGCAGAGTGGTCGCCAGCAGCAGGCGGTTCCCGGCGATGATCCGGAATCCGTGCAGCAGGCCGGGCCTCGGTGCTTCTGGTGTGCAGCCCTCGCGCAGACCCTGGCCGTCGGTGTCTGGTCCGTCACCGGTCTCGACGTCGGCGTCTGCATCTGTGGCGACCACGTCGTCCGCCCCGCCGTCCGCGTCCTGGCGGCCGACACTGCTGACTCTGCGCACCAGCGCACGGACCCCGACCAGGGCGAGGACGAAGAGCCCGACAGCCACGCCCCACGGCACCCCCGGAGCGGACAGGGCGAGCAGGAGACCTGCGCCGCCCGGTGCCACGATCCCGGCGACAGCGTCTGCGGCCGCCATCCGCGAGACGAGGGCGGACACCTGATCCCGGCCGGTCACCTGCGGGACCACCGCAGTCTGCGCATTCTCGCTCGCCACCGTGCAGACGCCCAGCAGCGTGGCCAGCACCAGCACCGCCGCTGTGGACAGCACCCCGCTCACGTAGAGGCCGAGCATGGTCCCGGCCAGCACGGTCTTCGTCGCCAGTGAGGCGACGAGCATGCGGGCCGGTCCCCAGGCGTCGGTGGCGGCGCCGATCGGCACGGCGAGCAGCACGAAGGACAGTGAGCTGAGGGCGTTCAGCAGGCCGAGTTCGGCTGCGCCGAAGCCGAGCGAGGTGACCACGACGACCGCCAGCACAGTGTCCAGCAGCTGCACGCCGGCGGCATCGAGGCCGTTGGAGGCCAGAAGTCTGCGGCGAGTTCCGAGGTCGGCGGCGGCACGCCCGCCAGAGTGATGAGCAGGGGCAGGATGCGGCCCCGGCAGGGGAGGGGTGTTCATGGAAGAGCTCTCTATGGGATCCGGACACGGTCAAGACCCCTCGCACGGGGCGAGGGGGTGCGATCGCGTCGGATCAGGCGTGGAGCTTCATCACATGGAACATGGCCGTCACCCTACCGGACTGCGCTTCCGGCTCGCCGCCGTCGTCGAGCCAGAGACTTCGGTCCCTTCGCGGCATGCCGAAGTGACCACTTCCTCTGGTTCGGCCCGCCGCCGTCGCCGAGCCAGAGACTTCGGTCCCTTCGCGGCATGCCGAAGTGACCACTTCCTCTGGTTCGGCGCGATGGCCCCCCCTGGTTCGGCCCGACGCCGTCGCCGAGCCAGAAACATCGGTCCCTTCGCGGCATGCCGAAGTGACCACTTCCTCTGGTTCGGCGCGATGGCCCCCTGGTTCGGCCCGACGGCGACGTCACGAACCCGGTGCCGGACATGCGCGAGGCGACGGCGCCGCCGTCGTGAAGCCTCTGCGGCGGCCGACTACCGCCGCTCACCGGCGGAGGCGTTGCATGGTCCCAGCCGCCCGGACTCGCGCACCCCGCCGAGGCCGGTTCCCGCACCAGAAGCGCTGAAGGAGCACCCCATGAGCACTGCCGAGAAGGCCGGAGCCGCAGCATCCGCCGGTCCGGACACGAACCGCGAGATCCTCTTCAACGCGTTCGACATGAACTGCGTGGCCCACCAGTCGCCCGGGCTGTGGCGGCACCCGGAGGACCGCGCCCGGGACTACAACACCCTCGGCTACTGGACGCACCTGGCGCAGACGCTGGAGAAGGGCCTGTTCGACGGGCTGTTCATCGCCGACGTCCTCGGCCCGTACTCCGTGTACGGCGGCACCTCCGAGGCCGCCGTCAGGACCGGGGCGCAGACCCCCGTGAACGATCCGTTCCTGCTCGTCTCCGCGATGGCCGCGGTCACCGAGCACCTCGGCTTCGGCGTCACCGCCGGCACCGCCTATGAGCACCCCTACCCGTTCGCACGCCGCCTCGCCACGCTCGACCACCTCACGGGCGGCCGTGTGGGCTGGAACGTGGTCACCGGCTACCTGCCCTCCGCCGCCCAGAACATGGGCCAGGACGACCAGATGGAGCACGACGAACGGTACGACCACGCGGATGAGTACCTCGACGTCGTGTACAAGCTGCTCGAGAAGTCCTGGGAGGAGGACGCCGTCGTCTATGACAAGGCCTCCGGTGTGTTCGCGGACCCGGCCAAGGTCCACGACATCGCCCACGAGGGCACGTGGTTCAAGGTCCCCGGCCACGCCGTCACCGAGCCGTCCGTGCAGCGCACCCCCGTGATCTACCAGGCCGGCGCCTCCACACGCGGCCGCGCCTTCGCCGGCAAGCACGCCGAGGCCGTGTTCATCAACTCCCCCACGAAGGAGCTGGCGGCGGCCACTGTGAAGAAGATCCGCCAGGCGGTGGCGGAGGCCGGCCGCGACCCGTACGACGTGAAGATCTTCGCGATGCAGACCGTGGTCACCGGCGCCACCGACGAGGACGCGCGGGCCAAGTACGACGACCTGGCACAGTAC
The DNA here is from genome assembly GCF_002206575.2 of Micrococcus sp. FDAARGOS_333. Lineage (NCBI taxonomy): Bacteria > Bacillati > Actinomycetota > Actinomycetes > Micrococcales > Micrococcaceae > Micrococcus > Micrococcus sp. FDAARGOS_333. The sequence continues at coordinate 610,656 of NZ_NJFJ02000001.1, forward strand.
GTGGACCCGCTGGGCGGCCTCGTGCTGATGTCCGGCTGGATGGGCATCGACCTGTCCCGGTACGAGCTGGACGAGCCGATCGGAGACGTGGAGTCGAACGCCATCCAGTCCACCGTGGAGACCTTCCAGAAGGCCTCCGGCACGGACGAGGAGTGGACGGTGCGCAAGCTCGCCGAGTGGGTGGGCATCGGCGGCTTCGGTCCCGTGATCGTGGGCGGCGGTGAGTCCGCGGCCCGTCAGCTCGCCGACTGGGCCGATGAGACGGACGTGGACGGCTTCAACCTCGCCTACCACATCACCCCCGGCACCTTCGAGGACATCGTGGAGTTCGTGGTGCCTCAGCTGCAGAGACTCGGCCGCTACAAGACCGCGTACACGGACGGCACGCTGCGCCACAAGCTCTTCGGCGCCGGAGACCGGGTGAAGCCGACCCACCGGGCCGCGCAGGTCACCCTGGGCTGATCCGGGCCTTCTTCCCGACGACGGCCCCTCGCCCCCGACGGACCCTCGCCCCCGGCGGGCGCCCCGCCTTCGGCCGCTGCGCCCGCCTCCGGCTGCAGCGCCCCGCCGACGGTCCCCCGCCTCCGGCCGCAGCGCCCGCCGGGTACCGTGGAAGGGCAGATCCCTGCACCCCGACGGAAGGATCCCCGCGTGATCTCCTCGACGCCCCGCACCGCCGCCGACCGTTCCGCCGCAGGTGCGCTGTCCCGCCTCGGCCTGGGCGCCCTGGCCGTCACGGCCGCCCTGACGCTCTCCGCCTGCGGCGGCCCGGACTCCGCCGGTGAGGCATGGGACGGCGCCCGGGAGCAGCTCGCGGAGGCCGAGTCCTTCCGGCTCACGGCGGAGCTTCCCGAGGAGGCGCTGCAGGGCGGTGCGGCCTCCGGCACCCTCGAGGCCTCCGGGAGCACCGGGGAGCCGAACGGCCAGCTGACCATGCGCATGAAGGCCGACCAGGGGGACTTCTCCATGGAGGTGCGCGAGGTCGGAGAGAAGGGCTACATCCGCATGGACGTGGACGGCGAAGACCTGGACCAGAACGCCAAGGCGATGATGGGCCTGGGGGACAAGTGGATCGCCCAGGACGTCCCGGAAGACCAGAGGGGCATGATCGGCTCTCTGCGTGAGTCGATGCTGGCCAAGCTCCCTGACGCCGGCGCCCTCGAGGGCGTTGACGCGGAGGCGCAGGAGGTCGACCGCGACGGTGAGAAGGCCTACCGCTATGAGATCCCCCAGGACATCGCCGAGTCCGCTGCCCAGGAGGCGGAGACCGAGGGGGAGGACTCCGACGGTCTGGACCAGGGTGCGGCCGCCCTGAACGAGCTCGACATGTCCCTGGTGCACGCCTTCGTGGTGGACGGGGACGGCGAGCTCCTCGCCCTGGAGCTCCGGGGTGAAGAGGGTGAGGACGGTGAGAAGGCCCCTGCCACCGAGATGACGTTCTCCGGCTGGGATTCGGTGGAGGAGGTCGAGGCCCCCGCGGAAGACGAGGTCCGCGAGGCGCCTGGCATCGACGGTCAGGGCTGACCGCCCGGACTCGACGGCCAGGGCTGACCGCCCGGCTGGTGTGCATGCGCACAAAGGCCCCCGACCGGGAACGATCGGGGGTCTTCGCATCGCGCCTCAGGCGCAGACGGCTCAGTTCTGAGCGCCGGCCGGGCCTTCGGAGGACATCGGGGTGGACGGGTCGGAGACCACGTCGGCGTCGGCCTTGACGGCGCTGTCGCCGTTGCCGGAGACCTTGGCCTTCGCGTCGTCCACCTTGTGCTGGACGGTGGAGGTCAGGTTCTGGACCTTCTCGTTGGACTTGGCCTCCTCCCACTTCTGGGTGGCCTGGCCCTGGACCTGCGAGACCTTCTCCTGGGTCTTCGGGTCGTTCCAGAACTTCTGGGCGTTGTTGGTCATCTTGTTCAGGTTCTGGCGGCCCTCACGGGAACCGAGGAAGTAGCCGAGGGCGGCACCGACGCCAAGGGTGATCAGACGCATGTCCATTCTCCTTCTGTAGGAACGGGGGCGGTGGGCTGCGGAGCCGAGGCGGCCCCCCTCGTCAGGCCCATCCGCCGTTTGAGTCCCACTTTTGCCGTACCGAGGCCGCCAGGTCAACGTCTGGGCGCGGATTCAGCCCAGGGCGTGTGGTGTCAGGCCTGCGAAGCCGCAGATGGGACGGGGTGGAGCGTGGGCCTCACCACTCTTGCGTGGTGGACGCGGTGGACCAGCTCGATCAGGGCGCATCCGGCCACGGCGATCGTCACCGCGGCGGCCAGCAGGTCCGGGGCCGGCACCTCGATCAGGTGGTACCAGCGGGACGCCGGCACGGCCAGCACCAGGGCGAGCAGGGCGTACATGGCCAGCACGAGGACCGCCGTGCGCTTCGTGAACGGTCGCGTCATCACCGTGAGCACCCACAGGCCCATGAGCGTCAGCGTGATCATGGCGGCCGCCTGCTGCTGGGCGGGCGAGGCCGGGACGGCGGCGAACAGGCGGATGTAGGCGCCGAGGGCGAGCAGGCCGAGCAGGATCACCGTGCCGGACGGGACCGCGAACAGCAGGGCCCGCTTCAGGAATCCGGGCACGTAGCGGCGCGGGTTGGACAGCAGTGCCAGGAAGAACGTCGGCAGGCCGATCATCAGGAAGTCCACCGTGGAGGCCTGACGCGGCAGCAGCGGGAACTGCCAGAACAGCAGGGAGAAGACCACCCCGAAGAAGGCGGCGTAGGTGGTCTTGGTCAGATAGATGTGCGCCAGGCGCTCCATGTTCGCGATGACCTGGCGGCCCTCTTTGAGCACGGAGGGCAGGCGCGCGAACCTCCCGTCCAGCAGCACGAGGCGGGAGACCGCCTTCGTGGCGGGCGCCGCGTTGCCCATGGCGATGCCGAGGTCCGCGGACTTCAGCGCCAGGGCGTCGTTCACGCCGTCGCCGGTCATGGCCACCACGTGGCCGCGTGCCTGCAGGGCCTTCACCATGGACTGCTTCTGCTCCGGGCTCACCCGGCCGAACACCTCGTGGGCGTCCATGACGTCGGCGAGCTCGTCCGCATCCTCCGGCAGCCGACGGGCGTCCACGGCCTCCCCGGCCAGCTCCATGCCGACCTCGCGGGCGACGGCCGCCACCGTGCGGGGGCTGTCTCCGGAGATCACCTTGATCTGCACGCCCTGCTCCCGGAAGTAGTCCAGGGTCTCCGCGGCGTCCTCGCGCACGTCCTCGGCGAAGGTCAGGATTGCGACCGGGCGGATGCCCGAGGGCAGGCGGTCGCCGTCCAGCGGGCGGTCCGTGCGGCACAGCAGGATCGTGCGCAGCCCCGCGTCCGCGGTGATCGTGCAGCGGGCGGTCAGCTCCTCCGCACCCTGCACACCGATCGTCTCCACATCCACCAGCGCCTCCGGGGCACCCATCAGCCAGGTGCCCGCCAGGCCGGGGACCTGCTCTTCGGCGGCCGCGTCGAAGGCGAGCGCGGACCAGCGGCGGGCGCTCGAGAACGCCACCGCCTGCGCCGGGCGCACGTCCGGGACCTCGGCGAACGGCTCCCGCAGGGCGGCGGCCGTCGGATTGGCGTCCGGGTCCGCGCCGGCCACGGCCAGCACGGCCCGGGCAGCGGGGGAGAGGGTGGAGGCCCCGGCCGGCTCGGCAGCCGTGAGCAGCTCTCCGGCGGAGGCGACGTCCCCGTCCCGGGCGCGGCCCGAGGCGGAGGCACGGGCGCCGTCGTCGTCAAGGGCGGACGGAACCGCAGGATCCGTGTCCCAGGGGTGGGCGCCGTGGAAGACGATGCCGCCCTCGGTGAGCGTGCCGGTCTTGTCCACGCAGACCACGTCCACGCGGGCGAGGATCTCCACCGCCGGCTGCTCCTGGATCAGCACCTGCTCACGAGCCAGCTTCAGCGCGGCCACGGCGAAGGAGATGGTGGTCATCAGCGCCAGGCCCTGCGGGATCATGCTGGTCACCGCGGCCACGGACGCCACCAGGGCCGGCTCCAGGGCCGCCTCGCGCGGGTTCGCCAGGGCGTAGGACCAGCCCCCGAAGGCCTGCACCTGGCCGTGGACGATGACCGCCACGATCGGGATCAGGGCGAACGTGATCCAGGAGGCCACCTTCTCCAGGGCTCCGCGCAGCTCGGAGGAGATCTTGGTGAAGCGGCGGGCCTGTGCCGCGAGCCTGGAGGCGTGCGAGTCCGCGCCGACCGCGGTGGCCCGCACCAGGCCGGCGCCGGCGATCACCGCGGACCCGGAGAGCACGGTGTCCCCCGGGCGCTTCGGCACCGCGTCCGACTCGCCGGTGAGCAGGGACTCGTCCAGGTCCAGACCCTCCGCGGTGAGGACCTCGGCGTCCACCGGCACCTGGTCGCCGCGGCGCAGCGCCACCAGGTCGTCCAGGACCACATCCGCCAGGGCGACGGTCTTCCGGGAGCCGTCCCGGACCACCGTGACGCCGTCCTGGTGCAGCAGCGCGATCTTCTCCAGCTTCCGCTTGGCCGAGTACTCCTGGACCACACCGATGACCACGTTGGCCACGGCGGCCAGGCAGAACAGCAGGTCCAGCCATCGGCCGAGCACGATCACCACAGCGGCGGCCAGGCCGATCGTGAGGTTGAACAGGGTCAGGACGTGGACACGGAGGATCATGGCCAGCGAGCGAGACGTGTCGTCTGGCTGGGCGTTGGTCTTGCCGGCGGCCACACGCTCGGCGACCTGCGCCGAGGTCAGGCCGGTCAGGTCCCCGGCGGGTACGCCGGTGGGCATGCCGGAGGACCGGGAGGGGCCGGAGGCGTGGAGGCCGGTGGCCGACGTCGTCCCGTCCTCGGCTGTCATCCCGGTGCGTCCCTCCTGTGGTCCTGGCGGGCGGATCCCCGCCCGGCCCGCGGGGCAGAAGGCGGGCCGGTGACCCACTCTAATCGGGGGCTGTGGGCCGCCGTATCCGACTCAGGGAGGAGATCCGGCGGCGGTGGTGCGCCCGGCCCGCACCGCAGGCGCTCAGCGGGCGTCGTCCAGCAGGAGGAGGCCGCCGAACAGCAGCAGGACGCCGCCGGTGACACGGTCGATCCAGTCGGTCGCACGCGTGCCCGTCAACAGCCGGCGGAAGGCGTGCGCAGCGGCGATGAGCACGGCGAAGAACACCAGTGTCAGCGCCGCGTGCACGCCGGCCAGCGAGAGCCCCATGAGCCAGGCGGGCACGCCCTGCGCCATGAACTGCGGGATCAGCGCCAGATAGAAGACGCCCACCTTCGGATTCAGCAGGTTCGTGGTGAACCCGCGCAGGAAACCGCGGGAAAGCCTTTCCGCAGGTGCGGCAGCGGGGGCCGGGCCGGGGCCCGCGGGGACCGTCTCCAGCATGTCCGTCACGGGGTCGGGCTCCTGCCCGCCTCGCCTGAGCGTTGCGCGGATCATGGAGACGCCGAGCCAGATCAGGTAGGCGGCACCGACCGCCTTGAGAGCCGTGTAGGCCAGGTCCGAGGCCGCGAGCAGTGCGGCGATGCCCACCGCCGCGGCCAGCCCCCAGATCAGGGCGCCGGCACAGACGCCCAGACCCGTGACGAGCGCGTGGGAGTGTCCCCTCGTCAGCGCTGAGCGCAGCACCAGGGCCATGTCCAACCCCGGCGTGACCGTCAGCAGCAGGGCGACGCCGGTGAACGCCAGCAGCGCCTGGCCGTACTCCATGCCGGTCCTCCTTCCGGAACGGGGTCTGCGTGCGCCGTGAGGCCGATTCGCGTGGGCCTGCGAGCAGGATAGGGCCGGTGCAGGCGGCCCGCGGCGCGGCGCCCGGACACGGTCCACCGGACGGACGACGACGGCCGCCCACCTCGGTCCCGCAGGTGCGGAACCCGTGGTGAGCGGCCGTCGTCGGGACGCCGGCGTCAGCCGGCCCGCACGGCGGCCCGGTGCGCCGGCGGTGCGGCTCAGCCGAAGTGCTTCGGCAAGGTGGCCTCCCAGGCCTCGCGCAGCTCGGCGATCGGCAGGGTGAACTGGTCCTGCACCTCGAGGGCCCCGGACTCCGCGTCCACCACGCCGATGCGCAGCGCCGGGTAGTTCCGGGCCGTGGTCATGTCCGTGAAGCGGACCTCCTCGGTGCGCGGCACCGAGACCACCGCGCGGCCCTGCGACTCGGAGAACAGGGCGGTGAAGGCGTCCACGCCGTCGCGCTCCATGACCTCGTCCAGCACCACGCGGGCGCCCACGCCGAAGCGCAGCACCATCTCGGACAGGGTGGCCGCGAGGCCGCCGCCGGAGACGTCGTGCGCGGCGTCGATCATGCCGTCGCGGGAGGCGTTGATCAGCAGGTCGCCGAGCAGCTTCTCCTGCGCCAGGTCCAGCGCGGGCGGCCGGCCGCCCAGGTGGCCGCGCAGGCGGGCGAACTCGGAGCCGTCCAGCTCGTCCGCGGTGGCGCCGAGCAGGTAGATCGCCTGGCCGTCCGCGTCCCGGCCGAAGCCGGACGGGGTGCGCCGGGAGACGTCGTCGAACTGGCCCAGCACGCCCACGGTGGGGGTCGGGTGGATGGCCACGCCGCCGGTCTGGTTGTACAGGGACACGTTGCCGCCGGTCACCGGGATGCCGAGCTCCTGGCAGGCGTCCGCCAGACCGCGCACGGCCTCCGCGAACTGCCACATGACCTCCGGGTCCTCCGGGGAGCCGAAGTTCAGGCAGTCGGTCACCGCCAGCGGGACGGCGCCCGCGGTGGTGACGTTGCGGTAGGACTCCGCCAGGGACAGCTGCGCGCCGGCGTACGGGTCCAGGTACGCGAAGCGGTCGTTGCAGTCCGTGGAGACGGCCACGCCCATGCCGGTCTCCTCGTCCACGCGGATCACGCCCGCGTCGTCCGGGGCGGACAGGGCGGTGTTGCCGCGCACGTAGCGGTCGTACTGGTCCGTGATCCAGGAGGTGTCCGCCAGGTTCGGGGACGCCATGAGCTCCAGGACGGCGGCGCGGAGGGCGTCGCCGTCGGACGGGAGGTCTGAGCCGGCGGCCGAGGAGCGGAAGGTGTCCGCCTGGAGGGCGTCCTGGCCCGCGGGGCGGTGGTACGGGCGCTCGTACACCGGGCCGTCATGGGCCACGGTGCGCGGGTCCACGTCCACGATGACCTCGCCGTCCCAGGTGATGACCAGGCGGCCGTCACCGGTGACCTCGCCCAGCCACGAGTACTCCACGTCCCACTTGGCCATGACCTTCTCGAACGCCTCGGCGTTCTGAGGGGTCACCACGGCCATCATGCGCTCCTGCGACTCGGACATGAGGATCTCGCCCGGGGTCAGCGTGGAGTCGCGCAGCAGCACGTCCGTCAGCTCCACGCGCATGCCTCCCTCGCCGTTGGAGGCGAGCTCGGAGGTGGCGCAGGAGATGCCGGCGGCGCCGATGTCCTGGATGCCCTCGACGAGGGAGCCGCGGAACAGCTCGAGGCAGCACTCGATGAGCACCTTCTCGGAGAAGGGGTCGCCGACCTGCACCGAGGGGCGCTTGGCGGGCTTGCCGTCGCCGTCGAAGGACTCGGAGGCCAGCACGGAGGCGCCGCCGATGCCGTCCCCGCCGGTGCGGGCGCCGAACAGGACCACCTTGTTGCCCACGCCGGAGGCGTTGGCCAGGCGCAGGTCCTCGTGCTTGAGCACGCCCACGGCGAGGGCGTTGACGAGCGGGTTGCCCTGGTAGATCGGGTCGAAGCGGGTCTCGCCGCCGATGTTCGGCAGGCCCAGGGAGTTGCCGTAGCCGCCGATGCCGGCCACCACGCCGTGGAACACGCGGGCGGTGTCCGGGTGGTCGATCGCGCCGAAGCGCAGCGGGTCCATCACTGCCACCGGGCGGGCGCCCATGGAGATGATGTCGCGCACGATGCCGCCGATGCCCGTGGCCGCGCCCTGGTAGGGCTCCACGTAGGAGGGCGAATTGTGGGACTCGACCTTGAACGTCACGGCCCAGCCGTCACCGAGGTCGGTCACGCCGGCGTTCTCGCCGATGCCCACCATCAGGTTCTTCTTCATCTCGTCGGTGAGCTTCTCGCCGAACTGGCGCAGGTGCACCTTCGAGGACTTGTACGAGCAGTGCTCGGACCACATGACGGAGTACATGGCCAGCTCGGCGGCGGTGGGGCGGCGGCCGAGGATCGTCTTGATCTCGGCGTACTCGTTCTCCTTCAGGCCCAGCTCGGCCCAGGGCTGCTCGGCCTCGGGGGTGGCGGCGGCGTGCTCGACGGTGTCGATGTTGAACTGCTGGCTCATGCGGCACCTCCGGAGGCGAGGGTGGACAGGACGGACGTGAAGAACGGCAGGCCGTCGAGGCCGGTGCGCAGGCCGTCCTCGGTGTCCGGGCCGAAGCCGGGCTCCACGGCGTGCTCCGGGTGCGGCATGAGGCCCACCACGTTGCCGGTGGCGTTGGTGATGCCCGCGATGTCACGGCGGGAGCCGTTCGGGTTCACGTCCAGGTAGCGGAAGACCACGCGCCCCTCGCCTTCGAGCATGTCGAGCGTGGGCTCATCCGCCACGTACTGGCCATCCTGGTTCTTCAGCGGGATGGTGATCCGCTGGCCCGGGGCGAAGTCGCGGGTCCAGGCGGTCTCGTTGTTCTCGACGGCGAGGGCCTGGTCGCGGCAGATGAAGTGCAGGTGGTCGTTCTTGATCATCGAGCCCGGCAGCAGATGGGACTCGGTGAGGATCTGGAAGCCGTTGCAGATGCCGAGGACCGGCAGGCCCCTGGTGGAGCCGTCCTCGCCGCCGGCGGCCGCGGCGATGGCGTCCATCATGGGGGCGAAGCGGGCGATGGCACCGGCGCGAAGGTAGTCGCCGTAGGAGAAGCCGCCGGGGATCACCACGGCGTCCAGGTCCTTGAGCGAGCCGGCGGCGTCCTCGTCCGCATGCCAGAGGGACACGGGGGTGGCGCCGGAGAGGCGGACGGCGCGGGCGGCGTCGACGTCGTCGAGCGTGCCCGGGAAGGTCACGACGCCGATCGTGGCGCCGTTGAGCTCTGTGCCGGGGGTGGAGTAGTCCCCGATCAGCGGGATCTCGGCGGTCATCAGGCGGAGGCCTCCGACTCGTCCAGGACGGCGACGTTCACGACGTCCTCGATCACCGGGTTGGACAGCAGCTCGGCTGCGGCGGTGCGGGCCTGCTCGAGGATCTGGTCGGTGACCTCGCCCTCCACGTGCAGCTCGAAGCGCTTGCCCTGGCGGACCTGCTCGAAGGCGGTGAAGCCGAGGCGGGGGAGGGCTCCGGCGATGGCCTTGCCCTGCGGGTCGAGGATCTCGGGCTTGGGCATGACGTCGACGACGATGGTGGGCATCCACTGCTCCTGATGTGCCTGGTGCGCCCCGCGCGGCGGGGCCTGCTGACGGTGCTGGAAGCACGGCGGCGCGCCGTCTCGTGCCGTCTCACGTCGGCCTGGGCGCCGGACGCTCCGCGTGCTTGCCCGCCCAGTCTAGCCGGGGGCGTGAGGCCGGGTGGGTGCCGGTGCCTGCCCTCTGCTGCTGATAATCGACGGTTCGTCACGAGATCGAGGAGATTCTCTGCGATCCCCTGACCAACCGTCGATTATCCGGCCCACCGCAGCCGCCACGACACCGGTGCAACCCGCCCGTGCATCGAGCCGACTGCCGGCGGGAGTTGTCCACAGCCGATCGGAGTCGTCCATCCGGATCCCGCAGGCTGGGCACATGGACGACGTTCTCGAACAACGGACCGCTCGACTTCGGGCGGAGGGTCTCCTCATTCCCGGACATGGGCCGCTGCTCCGGCTGGCGGACGGAGCTCCCAAGTCCGCCGCGAACCTGCTCGGCAAGCTGTGGACGACCGGGCGCGTCGCCCGGCTCTGCCCCGGCGTCTACATCGGTCTCGAGCGCTGGGCCGCCATGGCGCCATGGGACCGGTACACCGCGGCGTGCGCGGCCTATGCGCTCACTCATCCGGCGGCCCGGTTCACCGGCGTGACAGCGGCCCATCTGCACGGCCTCCCGCTCGCGGAGACGCCACGCGAGATCTGGCTTCGATCCCGCGTGCCCGGGCACCGTGCCAAGCGGGCGATGACCGCCTCGCCCTTCTCAGACGCTGCTCGAGGACGGCACCGGCAGAAGCTGTGGGCGCTGCCCGTGGTGCGCTGGACTTGGAACGGCGTCGAGGCTCCGGTCAAGGAGAAGCCGCGGCGCTGGCGTGGCCGGCTTGCGTTGGCTGCGATCGGGTGGAACGCCTGGCCGGCGGCGCCCCTGGCGCCGGCCACGGTCGAGGCGCAGCTGAAGGACGGTACGCCGCTCGGTGCTGTCACGGTCGATCCGCTGCCGACCCTGCAGCTTCTCCTGGGGTCCACCCTTCCGTTCCGAGAGGCCGTCGTCGCCCTCGACGGGCTTCACCGCCGTCTGCCCGGCCCCTCTCAGACGTGGGCGGAGAACCATGCCCACAGGCTCAGGAGCAGGGCTGCGATGCAGAGGTTCACCCGGGCCTGGTCCTTCTCGGACGCCCGTGCGGAGTCGGCCGGAGAGTCCCTCGCCCGGGCACTCATCCACGAACTGGGGTTCGTGGCGCCGCAGCTCCAGCGGCGCTTCTTCGCGCAGGACGGGCGGGAGGTCGCGCGAACCGACTTCTGGTGGGAGGACGTCCGGGTCGCCGGCGAGTTCGACGGGATCGGCAAGTATGACGTGGACCTCCACGCGGACCCCCGGGACAGGAGGAACTCCATCAACAGAGAGAAGCAACGGGACGTGGAGCTTCGGAGGGTTTGCCGCGACGTCACGCACTGGACGTGGGCTGACCTGAAGGACCCGCGGCGTCTGGAGGCTGAGCTGCTGCGAGTCGGAGTGCCGCGCAGGCCGGCGTGACGACGACGCCCGGGTTCCGCGGTGAGCGTGCGCGGGCAGCCCCCCGCCAGGATCGACGGTTTGTCATGGGGTCGCGGCGAATCTCTGCGATCCCATGACAAACCGTCGATTATCAGCACCGGGGAACAGCACGGGAGCACGCCCCGACCGCCTCATCCCAACCTGCGGGCCAGCACCTCGGCGGCGTCGTCGAGGAGGGCGCGGAACAAGGCGTCGTCGCGGTGCTCGAGCCAGCCGACGGCCGCCCCGAACAGCCCGGACAGCGCCTGCTCGGCCACCAGGGCGACGTCCGCGTCCCAGGCCAGGCCGGTCCGCGCGGCCATGTCCTCCAGCAGCTGCGCCACCACGGCGCGATACTCGCCCTGGCTCTGCCCGGACAGCGCACGCAGCTCCGGATCCCGCGCCGCCATCAGGGACAGCTCGAAATACGCGGTCTCGGTGTCCGGGTCCGCCATCACCGAGTCCGCATATGCCGTGAACACCTCGGCCACCGCGTGCCGCACGTCCTGTGCCGAGGAGATCTCGCGCTCCCGCTGCGCCGCGGCCAGGTCGCTGAGGTGGCTGATGTCCAGCCGCATGACCTCGCGCAGCAGCTCGTTCTTCGAGGAGAACGCATAGTGCACGGTGCCGTGCGGCACGCCGGCCTCCTTGGCCACAGCGCGGGTGGTCAGGGCCCAGGCGCCGTCGCGCGCCATCACCCGCACGGCGGTCTCGGTCAGCTCGCGCCGCCGCTGCTCCAGGGGGACGTGGGTGCGCTTCTCAGCCACGGGTCTGCTCCTTCCCGACGGCGGCGCCTGCCTCGTCCTGCACCGCACCGCAGGTGCCGCCCGGCCGCTCCCCGACGACGGCTCGTGCCTGCGCCTGTCCCTCGCCTCGTGCGGGGGCCGGCTCGGCGGCGCCCCGGCGCACCTCGTCCGCCTCGACCCGGCGCACCTCGTGCGCCTCGACCCGCCGCATCTGCGCGGTGTCCCGTGCGGCCGCGGCCTCGGCGATGAACTGCCGGGCGGCGGCCGGCTGCCCCTGTCTGCCCTCCGAGCGCAGGCCGTGCCAGGCCAGCAGCAGGGTGAGCGCGGCCGTGCCGATGCCGATCGCGGCGACGAGGTCCATGCCGGCCATGAACGCGCCGTCGGCGATCTCGAGGAGACGGGTGCCGCCGTCGGGAAGGGACTCGGCGATCCGGTGGGCGGCGGCGAGGGTCTGGGAGGCGGCGTCCGCGGAGGCCGCGTCCATGCCGGGCAGGTCCGCGGTCTCGCGCACCTGCGCCGCATAGAGGGCCATGCCGGCGGTGCCCAGCACCGCGGTGCCCATGGCGCCGCCGAACTCGTAGCCGGTCTCGGAGATCGCGGCGGCCGCGCCGGCGCGCTCGGGTGGGGCTGCGGTGAGGATGACGTCGTTGGTGAGGGGCTCGGCCAGGCCCACGCCGAGGCCGAACAGGCAGGACAGCAGCGTGAACAGGAGCATGGTCTCGTCCCCGTGCATCTGTGTGCCCGCCCCGAAGCCGCAGATCACCAACCCCAGACCGGCCATGATCACGGTGCGCACGGAGACGGTCTTCGCCAGGGCAGGGGCGAGCAGGGTGCCCACTACGGAGGCCGCCGCCAGCGGGAGCATCCACAGACCGGCCGCAGCCGAGCCCATGCCCTCCACCAGCATCAGGTACTGGGGGAGGAAGAACATCAGGCCCATCAAGGCGAACATGGAGATCACGTTGATGGACACCGCGGAGGTGAAGGCGATGTTCCCGAACAGGGACACGTCGATCATCGGGTTCGCCAGGCGCCGCTGCCGCAGGATGAACCAGGTCAGTGCCGCGCCGCCGGCCGCCAGGCCCACCAGCACGGTCCAGTCCGGGGACTTCGCGGCGGTCTTCAGGGCGTAGACGACGCCGATCAGGCCCACGATGGACAGCAGTGCGGACAGCGGGTCGAAGGGGCCCGGGTGTGGGTCCTTGGACTCCGGCAGCAGGAACGGGGCGAGCAGCAGGAACGCCGCCATGACCGGGACGTTCATGAGGAACACCGAGCCCCACCAGAAGTGCTCGAGCAGCGCACCGCCCACCACGGGGCCGAGCGCGGCTCCGCCGGAGAACGCGGTGGCCCACACGGCGATCGCGGTGCGGCGCTCAGTGCGGTCCGGGAAGATCGTGCGGATCAGGCCGAGGGTGGAGGGCATGAGGGTGGCGCCGCCGATGCCGAGCAGGGCGCGGGCGAGGATCAGCGTCTCCGGGGTGGTGGCGAACGCCGCCACCAGGGAGGCGGCGCCGAACAGCGGGGCGCCGATGAGCAGCAGACGCCGGCGCCCGATCCGGTCGCCGAGGGACCCCATGAAGATCAGCAGTCCGGCCAGCAGGAACGAGTAGAGGTCGATGATCCACAGCAGCTGGGTGGAGCTCGGCTGCAGGTCGGCCGACAGGGACGGCACGGCGATGCCGAGCACGGACATGTCGATGGAGATCAGCAGCACGGGCAGGACCAGCACGGCCATCGCGGTCCAGCGGCGGAGTGCGGACACAGGGCACCTCACGGGGAAGTTCGGGTTAGGACGCGGACCATCCTGACACAGAGTTGGCCGGGCGGCCAAGTCCTTTTGGCCATCTGGCCGAAAGTGTGGTGGGCGGCGCCTGCGGCCGGTGCCCCGTCGGTGCGTGCTCAGGCGGATGGGCGCGGGCCGGGGGCCTGCTCGGCGTCCTTCGTCTGTCCCCGGGCGAACCGCTCCGCCCTCGGCGGAGGAGCCTGCTCGGACGCCTCGCCCGGGCCTAGCCTGGTGCCATGATCACTGCACGTCCCCCGAAGGGTGCCCGCCCGCCGGCCTCCGCCACGGACCGCGCTCGGCGTCCCCGCATCAGCCCGCTCCTGCCGACCATGGCCTTCGCCCTGGCCGGCGTCATCGGTGCCGCGATCCGCGGTTCGAAGAACACCTCCGCCCCGACCGCCCGCGAGCGCCGTCAGGCCGGCCGCGGCGGGAAGGCGTGAGCGCCGGGGCCTGCCCCTGCGGGCTCGGCCTGCCCTACGCCGAGTGCTGCGGGAGGGCACACCAGCGCTTCGCGGCCACCGGGAAGCTGACCGCGCCCACCGCGGAGGCCCTCATGCGCTCGCGCTTCGCCGCGTTCGCCCGCCTCGGCGAGGCGGATCCGAACCACGACGACGGCGCGGCGGAGTCTGCCGCGATGGTCGCCTACCTGCGGGCCACCTGGGCCGCCGAGCATCGCCCCTCCGCCGCGGACCTCACCCCGACGCCGGCGGAGCCGGCGGCGCGCTTCACGCGCCTGGCCGTGCTCTCCACCCAGGACGGCGGGCCGTTCCAGGACCGCGGTGTGGTCGAGTTCGTGGCGGTCGGCGAGGGCGAGGGCGGCCGCTTCCGCCTGCACGAGACCAGCCGCTTCCGCCGTGAGGATGGGGCCTGGGTCTACGTCGACGGCGAGGTGCGCTGACCGGAGGGCGTCGGTCTGCCTCAGGGCGGGCCGGCAACTGACGCCGGCACGTCTCGAATGCGTGCGTCGGCCCGGTCCCGACCTCAGAGGAAGAGACCGGAGAGGACCGAGAGGACCAGCGCGGCCAGGCAGAGGACCGCCACGATCGTGACGATCGGCTTCGGACGGCGCGGGGCGTCGTCCTCCTCGAATCCGTGGTGGCGCAGCTCCGGGGGCATCTCGCCCATGGCGGGTCTCCTCATTCCTCGTCCGGGGTGAACAGGTCCTCGATCCGCCGCTCGAACACCGCGGCGAGGCGGAAGGCGAGCGGGAGCGAGGGGTCGTAGCGGCCCTTCTCCAAGGAGATCACGGTCTGGCGGCAGGCGCGATCGCGTCAGGAGGAAACCATGAGGTGGGCCGCTGAAGGCTATGCAGCCGAGGTTGCAGGCACGGGGAGGCCCTCGCACCGCCGCCGGGAAGGCGGAGGTGCGGGGGCCGTCGTCGTGAAGGGGGAGACGCTCTCCCGTCAGCAGAGGATCAGCGGTTCAGGAAGTCCTCGACCGAGGGAACCACCGCACGGGAGTCCAGCAGCTCGCGCTGCATGGCGGCCTCGGTGATGCGGTTGGCGGCCTTGACGGCCTCGGTGCGCATCTTGATCTTGATGTCGTTCTTGTGGGTCGGGGTGCCGGCCACCTGGTGGGCCTCGGTGTCCATCGGCAGCGGCAGGGCCTCGCAGAGCGTGTACTCGTCCGGCATCTCACCGGTCAGGAAGTACTCGCGCACCGGGGCGTCCACACACTCGGAACCGTACGGGAAGACGCCGTGCGAGCCCTCGTTGTCCACGGAGATCAGCGAGGTGTTGCGCAGCACGCCGGCGGCGCGGTGGCCGCCCTCATACGGGGTGGCGGCGTCCAGCTCCGTCTGGATGATGACGGCGTCCTGGGCCTTGGCACCACCCGGCTGCTTCGGCATGGAGGTCTGGGCGGGCCAGTACATGCACTCGGACGGGCCCATCATGACGCCGATCCACGGGGACTTGCGGATCAGGTCCTTGACCCACGAGGTCCAGTAGCCCTTCGACTGGTTCCACTGGCCGTCCTGGCAGCGGATGGCGGAGAAGGTGCCGGAGAAGGTCACCTGATCGCCGGTCTTCACGGCCTCGGCGATGCGGCCGCGGTTCTCCACGGACTCCATGCCCCGGGCGGCGAAGCGGTCGAAGGCCGCCACCTGGTCGGCCGGCATCTCCGCGCGAGCCCGGGCGACGACCTCCTCGAGCTGGGCCTTCGCCTCCTCCGGGGTCTCCGCCTCGGCCTCCTCGGCGGAGATCTGCAGGAACATGCGGATCATCGCGCCGGCGAACGGGTAGTCGGCGGTGTTGTACATCGCCGGGAGGATGAACGAGCCGGCGACCAACTGGCCGAGCATCGAGCGGGTGCCGCCGGCGGCCTCCCACTGCTCGCGGATCTCCATCGCGTCGGTGCCCAGGCCGAACTCGTCGTCATGGCGGGCCATCCACGGGAGCGTCATGTCCTGGAACTGGCGGTCGCGGGAACGCGGCTGCAGGTCCCAGGTGGTCTGGAGGCCGTCACGGGAGACGTCCACGGCGGAGTCCAGCAGGAAGCGGTGGGCGCGCTGCGGGAACTCGCGCTGGTACCAGGAGCCCAGCCAGGTGCCGTAGGAGTAGCCGATGTAGGACAGCTGCTCCTCGCCGAACAGGGCGCGGATGAAGTCCATGTCATACACGGTCTGCTCGGTGGTGATGTACGGGGTGAGCGGGTTCTCGAGGCAGGCCTCGGTCTGGGCCTTCTGGTCCTCCCAGATGTCCGCGTCCGGGTCCGGGGTGTACGTGCACTCCAGCGGAGTGGACTCGCCCACGCCTCGCGGGTCGAAGCCGATGAAGTCGTAGGACTCCGCCAGCTCGGGGGCGCGTTCGGCCATGGCCGGGCCCCAGGGCAGGCCGGAGCCGCCCGGTCCGCCCGGGTTCACGAGGGCGATGCCCTGGCGGTTCGGGTTGCCCTTCGAGGTCTCGGTCTTGGCGACCCGCAGGGTGATGGTGTTGCCGTCGGTCGGGTTGTGCCAGTCCCGCGGCACGGTCACGTCCGCGCAGGCGGTGCCCGGGATGGCGCCGAAGCGCTCGTTGAGGGACTCCGAGCCGAAGTCGCAGTCCTCCCAGTTCAGCTCCTGGTCCAGCAGGTGCGCGCCGAGGACGCCGGCGTCGTTCACCTGGTTGCCCTTGCCGTTGTTCCCGTTGCCGTTGCTGCCGTTGCCGGGTGCGGCGCTCGCCGGGGCGACGCCTCCCAGGCCCAGGGCGGCGACCGCCGCCACGGCCGCCGAGATCTTCATGTAGCGCGACTTCTTCAGGCTCATGCCCATCGTCCTCATCTGTCGTGTTGTGTTGCCGGGAGTGACACAGGCTTCCCCCTCAGACAGTCTGTGTGTGCGCCACATTACAGATCGACGCGAACTGAATGTGGCGGGAATCACCCCTGGGCCGTGGTTCCACGATGCCAGTGGATGGATATTCGACGCCTGACCAGGGCAGTCAGGGCGGTGTGTAACCAGCCGGTCACAGTGTGCCGCGGAGTGGAAGGCCGTCGTCAGGCCAGGCGCGAGGTCGCCTCCAGCAGCCGTGCCCGCAGAGCCTGGCCGCGGGCTGCGAACTCGCGCTGGCGTCGCGCGTACTCGGCCCGGCCCGCGGGCGTCTCGATGCGGATCGGCTCGAAGCCCCAGTCCACGAGGTCGTAGGGCGAGGCCTTCATGTCCATCTCCCGGATCTCCCAGGCCAGCTCGAAGCAGTCCGCTGCGAGCTCCGAGGGGACCGCCGGCGTGAGTTTGCCGGCCCACTTGTGGAGGTCCATGTTGCCGTGCAGGCATCCGGGCTGCTCCATGTCCCGCATCGTCTGGCGGGTCGGCTGCTCCTCGTTCAGGGTGCGGGCCTCGGGGGCGAAGAAGCGGAAGGCGTCGAAGTGCGTGCAGCGGATCCGCTGGCCCTCCACCACGGCGTTCGTACCCTTGGTGCCGAGGCGCAGGGGCACGGTCGAGTGGCGCACCCCGTGGACCTCGGAGCGATAGGCCATGGCCCACTCGTGGAGGCCGAAGCAGCCGAGGCGGGCCTCACGGCCCGCGGTGCGGCCGAGCAGGTCGCGGATGAAGGCGATCCCCGTGGCGCGGTCCGCGGCGAAGGTCTCCTGGTCCACGGTCCAGCCGCCCTCCGGGGCGTCAGGGTGCTCGCCGGGGGCGACGCGGCGGTAGTGCGTCCACCTGGTCCGCGGGGCCTGCGCGAACTCCTCGGCCTCGGCCGCCGCGGCCGAGCCGGCCGAGTCGTCGGCGAGGATGACGCCCAGCCCCGGGTGCCAGCGCTGCAGTGAGCCTGCGGACTGGCTGTAGTACGTGAAGAGGAAGTCGTACACGGGGTGGCGCAGGCCGTCGTTGTGCAGTGCCATGAGCGGATCGGTGCGCTCGGCGATGCGGGCCCGATGCGCCCGGGCGGCGGCGCGCCACTGGGCGGCGGACAGGACGACGTCGGCCTGCTGGGGTGTGGCAGGGCGGCGGTGGAGGTCAGAGGGGGAGTGCATGACTCCGCCCATTCTTCCCGAATCGCGGGTCCGAGCCGGCTCTCTCCGGACGTCCGGCCCCCGCTGTGTGGCGCGTTCAGATCACATTCAGGTAACGGTCCTGATGTCCAGGGCTTACCCAGGCTAGATTTGCACTCGCGTGTATGGCCTGGATCACGCCCTGAGGGGAAACAAGGGCGCCAGTCGCCGCACCCGCACCGCCCGCCCGGTCCCGGGCGGGGAATCCACATCATTGGTGAGGAAAGGCGAGGTTATGTCTGATAACCCCCAGCGCACCCGGAGGTTCCGGGCCCTGGCCGCCGCCGTCGCCGGTGCCGGCCTGGTCGTGGCGCCCATCGCGGGCGCTCCGGCCATGGCGGCCCCGAACGACGTGCAGGCCAGCTCGACCACCGGCGTGCCGACGATCTCGGACAAGTACGAGGCCGGTCGTTACTTCGTGGTCCTCAAGGACCAGCCCTCGGTGACCTACACCGGCGGCACCGCCGGCTTCGAGGCCACCGCCACGGGCAAGGGCAAGCCGTTCGACGCGAACCGCCCGTCCGTGGCCAAGTACGAGCAGCACCTGGCCATGCGTCAGGAGGCCGTCGCCAAGGGCGCCGGCGTCAAGACGCAGATGAAGTTCAAGCGTGCGCTCAACGCGTTCGTCGCCGAGCTGACCCCGGCCCAGGCCATGCAGCTGGCGAAGGACGACCGCGTCCTCGGCATCGCCAAGGACGAGCAGAACGCTCCGGACTACTCGTCCACCGAGTTCCTGGGCCTGCCCGGTTCCAAGGGCGCCTGGAACAGCACCTACGGCGGTGCGGCGCAGGCCGGCAAGGGCGTCGTGGTCGGCGTCATCGACACCGGCATCTACCCGGACCAGCCGTTCGTGTCCGGCGAGCCGGTCAAGCCGCTGTCCGGCACCCCGAAGGTCGGCGAGCCGTACAAGACGGCCGACGGGCGCACCGCCATGCTCAAGGCCGACGGCACCACCGCCTACGCCGACTGTGAGACCGGCCCGGACTTCCCCGCCGAGTCCTGCAACGACAAGATCCTGGGCGCCTACGCGTTCTCCGAGGACTTCGAGGCCTTCGTGCCCGCCGAGAACCGTCACCCGTCCGAGCGCATCTCGCCGCTGGGCGTGTTCTCGCACGGCACCCACGTGGCCACCACGATCCTCGGCAACCACGGCACCGAGCAGATCATGAACGACGAGTCCTACGGCGAGGGCTCCGGCGTGGCTCCGGAAGCCAAGCTGATCTCCTACAAGATCTGCTGGGAGGACAACGACCCGAACACCGGCGGCTGCTACACCTCCGCCTCCGTGGCCGCCATCGAGCAGGCGATCGCCAACAACGTGGACGTGCTCAACTACTCGATCTCCGGCAACAACAACTCGATCGTGGATCCGGTGGCCATGGCCTTCCGCTCCGCGGCCGAGGCCGGCATCTTCGTGGCTGCCTCCGCCGGCAACTCCGGCCCGGGCCCGAACACGGTCAACCACTCCTCCCCGTGGCTCACCACGGTCGCCGCCCAGACGTTCTCCAACGAGCTGACCGGCACCATCGAGTTCGAGGACGGCACCAAGGTCCGCGGCGCCTCCGCCGCCACCTCTGAGGCCGGTCCGGCCGAGGTCGTGCTCGCCTCCGAGGTCGCCGCCGGCTCCGACGAGAAGGCCGCGCGCCTCTGCGTGCCGGGCGGACTCTCCGACGAGGCCGCCGGCAAGATCGTGGTCTGCGAGCGCGGCGAAATCGCGCGCGTGGACAAGTCTGCGGCCGTGGAGGAGGCCGGCGGCGTCGGCATGATCCTGGTCAACATGACCGAGGGCTCGCTGGACGCCGATCTGCACTCCGTGCCGACCGTCCACACCAACGACACCTCCGTGATCGACAAGGTGCGTGGCAAGGACGTCAAGGCCACCATCGTCCCCGAGGACACCACCGGCCTGCCGGAGGAGCCGCTGCCGCAGGTCGCCGGCTTCTCCTCGCGCGGCCCGTCCAACGCGGAGAACCAGGAGTTCCTGAAGCCGGACGTGGGCGCCCCGGGCGTCGCCGTCCTGGCCGGCGTCTCCGCCCTGGACCCGGACTACGGCGGAGACACCTTCGGCCTGATGTCCGGCACCTCCATGGCCTCGCCGAACGTGGCGGGCATGGGAGCCCTGCTGGCCGGCAAGCACACCGACTGGTCCCCGATGGCCATCAAGTCCGCCCTGATGACCACCGCCGACCCGGTGAAGAACTCCGACGGCTCGGACAACCAGGACAACTTCGCCACCGGCGCCGGCTCCGCCAACCCGAAGGCCGCCGCGGCCCCGGGCCTGGTGTACGAGTCCGACGCCAAGCAGTGGGACTCCCTGCTGTTCGGCGACATCGCCGGCCGTGACGTCAACGTCCCGTCCGTCGTGGTCCCGGACGTGGTGGGCTCCACCGAGGTGAAGCGCACCGTGACCGCCACCCAGGCAGGCACCTGGAAGTTCACCTCGGACGTTCCGGGCTTCGAGATCAAGGCCTCCCCGTCGACCGTGACCCTCGCCAAGGGGCAGTCGGCCGAGGTCACCCTGACGATCTCGCGCACCGATGCCGAGCTGGACACCTGGACCCACGGCTCCATGTCCTGGGAGCGCCCGGCCGCCCAGTCGGTGACCTCCCCGGTCACCCTGAAGGCCAAGGCCGCCTCGGTCACCGCCGAGAACGGCACCGCCGACATCGTCGACGAGGGCGCCTCCGGTTCCCACGACGTGGAGGTCAAGGCCGGCATCACCGGCGAGCTGACCCCGACCATCGCGGGTCTGAACCAGAGCGAGTCCGAGGCCATCACCAAGAAGCCGGGCGGTGAGCTCGATGTCGCGGAGAACGAGTCGACCGCCATCCGTGAGGTGAACGTGGCGGAGGGCGTGGAGTCCTTCTCCGTCGCCATCAACTCCGGCCGTGCCGGCTCCGACTGGGACCTGTTCGTCTTCACCCCGTCCGGCCAGCTCATCGAGCGGGCCACCGCTGCGGAGTCCGAGGACGTCACCATCAACTCTCCGGCGGCCGGTCAGTACATCGTCATCGCGCACCTGTACAGCACCGACGACGGATCCAGCGACGACGCCACCCTGGAGACCCTCCAGCTGACCGCCGACGCCGGCAACCTGACCGTCGACCCGAACCCGGTTCCGGTCGTGAAGGGCCAGACCACCAAGACCACCGTCTCCTGGTCCGGCCTGACCGAGGGCACCTGGCGCGGTGTGATCACCTGGGCTCCGGGTGTGACCTCCAACGTCACCATCACCGTGGGTGAGGGCGGCGGCCAGCCGGGCGACCCCGAGGTCTGCGACGTCGAGGACTTCTCGGACAACCCGGAGGGCTCGCAGTTCTACGGAGCCGTGCGCTGGATGCAGTGTGCGGAGATCACCTCCGGCTATGTCGACGGCACGTACAAGAAGCACCGCGACATCACCCGTGGTGAGTCCATTGCCTTCCTGTACCGCTACATCAAGCCGGAGCACACCGCTCCCGCCACCTCGCCGTTCTCTGACCTCTCCACGCGCTTCACGCACTACGAGGCCATCACCTGGGCGGCCCAGGCCGGCGTGACCACCGGCTACCTGGACGGCACCTTCCGTCCGAAGCGCGACGTGAGCCGCGGCGAGTTCGCCTCGTTCATGTACCGCGCCGCCGGTGAGCCGGAGTACACCGCCCCGGCCGAGTCCCCGTACACGGACGTGCTTCCGGGCTCGACCCACTACAAGGCGATCGCCTGGCTGCATGACCAGGGCATCGTGGAGGGATACGGTGACGGCACCTTCCGTCCGGGCACCGACATCTCCCGCGGTGAGGTCGCCGTGATCATGGAGCGCTTCGACGGCACCCGCTGATCACAGTTCGGATCACCCGGTGATCTGACCTGACGCAGAGGGCCCCGCACCGGCAACGGTGCGGGGCCCTCCTGCATGTCCGTGAGCGGCACTCCCTAGAATCCTGTCCATGCCCTCGCACGCCGCCCCTGCGCCCTCCGCACCGTTTACGCGCCGTCAGGGACTCTTCGCCGTGAGCCTGACGGGTGTCGCCGGCTTCGTGGACGGGCTGGCCTTCATCCATCTCGGCGGCTACTTCGTCTCCTTCATGTCCGGCAACTCGTCCCGCGCCGGTGCGGATCTGGCCGAGGGGTTCGTGGAGGGCTGGGCGAAGGCGATGGGTCTCGTGGCCGCCTTCGTGGTCGGCGTGATGCTCTCCTCGCTTGTGCTGGGACGCCGACGCCGTAGGCATCGGACGCCGGAGGACGGCCCACAGCTGCCCGCAGTGGCCCTCACCCTCGGCATCCTCGTGGTCGCCGCGCTGCTGGCCGTCGTGGTCGACGTCGCCCCCGAGCCGCTCGCGGGTGCCGCCGACGTGGTGGCCCCGCCGATCATGGCCGCTGCCATGGGTGCCGTGAACGGCACCTTCACCCGCGGGGGGAGAGGTGACGGTCGGCCTCACCTACATGACCGGCACCCTGGTGAAGGTGGGACAGCACCTGGTCGCCGCGTTCTCCGGCGGCAGTCGCACGCTGTGGCTGCACTACCTGGGGCTGTGGGCGGCGATCGCCCTGGGCTCCATCCTCGGAGCGGTGGCCTACCTGCAGGTCGGTCTGCAGGCTCTGTGGTTCGCGGTGGCCTCGCTCGCCCTCTCCCTCGCCCTGGCACAACGACGACGGCGACGCGCCTGAGCAGGGTGCGGAGGCGTCACGCCGGCGTCCGGCGACCCGCTCAGCGGCCGGTGCCGCCGTACACGGTGGCCTCCACGTCCGTGTCCATGCCGAAGGCCGAGTGGATGGCCTTCACGGCGGTGTCCAGCTTGTCCTCGCCGGTCACCACGGAGATGCGGATCTCCGAGGTGGAGATCATGTCCACGTTCACGCCGGCCTCGTGCAGGGCCTTGAAGAAGGTCGCGGAGATGCCCGGGTTCGAGCGCATGCCGGCGCCGATCAGGGAGAGCTTGCCGATGGCCTCGTTGTAGACGATGTCCTCGAAGCCGACCCGCTCCTGGGCGGCGCGCAGGGCCTCGCGGGCCTCCTTGCCCTCCACGATCGGCAGGGTGAAGGAGATGTCCGTGCGGCCGGTGCCCTCGCGGGAGACGTTCTGCACGATCATGTCCACGTTCGCGTTGGCCTCGGCGATCACTGCGAAGATCTCGGCGGCCTTGCCCGGGATGTCCGGGACGCCGACGACGGTGACCTTGGCCTCGGAGCGGTCGTGGGCGACGCCGGAGACGATCGGCTGTTCCATGGGTTCGCCTTCCTTGATGGTGATGGTGTCCTCGGGGTCGGGGATCACCCAGGTCCCCTCGTGCTGGGAGAAGGAGGAGCGCACGTGCAGCGGCACGCCGAAGCGTCGGGCGTACTCCACGGAGCGCAGGTGCAGGATCTTGGAGCCGGACGCGGCCATCTCGAGCATCTCCTCGGAGGAGATCCGGTCGATCTTCTTCGCGGAGGGGACCACGCGCGGGTCGGCGGTGTAGACGCCGTCCACGTCCGTGTAGATCTCGCAGACGTCGGCCTTCAGTGCGGCGGCCAGTGCCACGGCGGTGGTGTCCGAGCCGCCCCGGCCCATGGTGGTGATGTCCCGGGACTCCGGGCTCATGCCCTGGAATCCTGCGACGATCGCCACGTGGTCCGTGTCCAGGGCGGTCTTCACGCGGTCCGGATTCACCGAGATGATGCGGGCACGGCCGTAGCTGGTGTCCGTCATCATGCCGGCCTGGGAGCCGGTGTAGGACCGGGCCTGGGAGCCCTCGGCGTGGATCGCCATGGCCAGCAGCGCCATCGAGATGCGCTCGCCGGCGGACAGGAGGATGTCCATCTCGCGGGCGGGGGCGTCGTCGGTGAGCTCGGCGGCGAGGTCGAGGAGCTCGTCCGTGGTGTCGCCCATCGCGGAGACCACCACACACACCTGGTGTCCGGCGCGCTGGGTCTCCACCACGCGCTTGGCCACACGCGTGATGCCGGCGGCGTCCGAGACGGACGAGCCGCCGAACTTCTGCACGATCAGACTCATGGTGTCCTGCCCTTGCGGTTCGGGGTCGGTGAAGCCGGGAACCGGTCCGTGCCCGCACACCGGAAGGGGTGTGGAGCCCATGCTGACCGGGGCCGTCCGGGGTCATCGTAGGCACGGTGCCGGGGCAGGTCCGACATGTGAGGTCGAATGTGTCCAGCCGGTGGACGCCGGAGGCCCGGCCCGCCTCCAGCTCAGACCTGAGACTGATGTGGGCCCGGGCTGGAAGGTGTCATCATGAGTCCATGACACAGATCACCTCGGCCTCGATCCCGGAGGTCCCGCAGCGGCGGGAACCCGGCGGGATCGACGCACACGGCCTGTCCCGCTCCTTCGGGGACGTGAAGGCCGTGCAGGAGATGGCCCTCTCGGTCCCGCCCGGGAAGGTCACCGCACTGGTGGGGCCGAACGGCTCCGGCAAGACGACGCTCATGCTGATCCTGGCCACGCTGTTGCGCCCGGACACCGGCTTCGTCACCGTCGACGGGATCGACGCGATGCGCGACCCGCAGGGCGCCCGCCGGCGGATCGGCTGGATGCCGGACACCCTGGGCGTCTGGGAGTCGCTGACCTGCCTGGAGATCCTGGGGACCATGGGCCGGCTGTACGGCATGTCCGGCGCCGAGGCCGACGCGCGGGCCGCCGAGCAGCTCGAGTGGGTGCAGCTCACCGAGTTCGCCAAGCGCCCCGCCCGTGTGCTCTCCCGCGGCCAGCAGCAGCGGCTGTCCCTGGCTCGAGCCACCGTGCACCGCCCGTCCGTGCTCCTGCTGGACGAGCCGGCCAACGGCCTGGACCCCGGCTCCCGGCTGCGCCTGCGCGACGACGTCCGCCAGATGGCCGCGGACGGGGTGGCCGTGCTGGTCTCCTCCCACGTGCTCTCGGAGCTCGAGGAGATGTCCGACCGCGCGGTGGTCGTCCGCGACGGCACCACGGTCTCCGCCTCGGAACTGGACGACGCCGCGGACCGAGAGCTGCGGTACCGCATCGCCGGCCCGGAGAACGCCCAGGGTGCGGCCCTGACGCGGGCGCTCGAGGAGCGAGGCATCCCCTACACCCACGGCAGGGGACGGCAGCGTGCCGGTGTGGTCGTTGCCGTGTCCGGTCGCCAGGCGGCAGCGCAGCTGCTGGCCGAGCTGGTCGGTGCCGGCGTGCCGATCGCCCACTTCGCGGAGGAGGGCTCCCGTCTGGAGGATGCGTACCTCGCCGCGGAGCGTCCGGCCGCGCAGGGCTCGTCCGGCGCCGGCACGGCGGCCGGGCCGGCAGCGAACGCCGCCCCGCAGGAAGGAGACTCCGCATGAGCCACGTCGGCACCCTCGTGGGGATGGAGCTGCGCCAGCGGATGCGCTCGCGCGGCTGGTACGTGATGCTGGCCGTCTTCTTCGTGCTCACCGGCCTGGTGACCCTCGGCGCGCTGGGCCTGTTCGGCCTGTCCGGGGCGGGGCCGGAGGAGCGGCAGGCCTCCGGCCGGCTGATGTTCGACTTCGTCGCGTTCTTCGTGCTCCTGCTGTCCCTGCTGATCTCCCCGGCGCTGTCCGCGAACGCCATCACGGGCGACCGCGCCGGCGGCACCCTGGCGATCGTCCAGGTCACGCCGGTGCGGACCTGGCAGCTGATGCTCGGCAAGTGGATCGCCGCATGGATCCCCTCGGTGGCGTTCCTGTTGGCGGCGCTGCCCTGGTTGATCGTGACCCTCGTGTTCGGTGACCTGCCGGTGTCCATGCTGCTGCTGGCCTGCCTGGTGCTCATGGTGGAGTTCGCCGTGGTCACCGGACTCGGCGTCGCCGTCTCGGCGATCTCCGGCCGCACCCTGTTCGCCGTGGTGGTGACCTACCTGCTGGTGGCCCTGCTGGGGATCGGCACGCTCATCGGCTTCGGCCTGGGCACCCAGTTCACCAAGACCACGGTGAAGGCCAACTACCCGGACTACTCCTCCACCGCAGACGTCGACTGGCAACCCGGACAGGTAAAGGAGTGCACCGGGCGGCTTCGGGACCAGGAGGTCTCGGACATGCGGCGCATCGGCTGGGCGCTGGCGCCGAACCCGTTCGTGCTTATGTCGGATGCCGTGGCTCCGGCCAGCCGGCTCCTGGACGAACGGGACGCCGCGGTCAATTCCCTCATGACCACGATCTCTGCGGGCACCCGCATCACCCAGCTGTCCCCGGAGGAGACCATCTACTGCGTGGACGGCATCCCGCGGACCACCGGCGAGCCGCTGCTGGTCGAGCGCGGCGGTCTCACCCCGGTCTGGCCGCTCGGCCTGGCCGTGCAGGTCGGGTTCGTGGCGGTGCTGATGGTGTTCGGACACCGGCGGCTGAACACTCCGGCCGGACGTCTTCCCCGCGGCCTGCGGATCGCCTGAGCGGCCTCGTCAGCCGTTGAGGAGGCGGCGTCCCTCGAAGGCCCGGCCGAGGGTGACCTCGTCCGCGTACTCAAGGTCGCCGCCGACGGGCAGGCCGGAGGCCAGCCGGGTGACGCGGATGCCGGTGGCGCCGAGCATCCGGCCCAGGTAGGTGGCGGTGGCCTCGCCCTCGAGGTTGGGGTCGGTGGCGAGGATGACCTCGTGGATGACGTCGTCCTGGAGGCGGGTGAGCAGTTCGCGCACGTGCAGCTGCTCCGGGCCGATGCCGGCGATCGGATTGATGGAGCCGCCGAGCACGTGGTACCTGCCGCGGTAGGCGCGGGTGCGTTCGATCGCCATCACGTCCTGCGACTCCTCCACCACGCAGAGCAGGGACGTGTCGCGCTTGTCGTCACGGCAAATGGCGCAGCGCTCCTGTTCGGAGACGTTGAAGCAGAGCTCGCAGAGCTTCACCTTCTCCTTCACGGTCCGGATCGCGTCGGACAGACGCAGCATGTCCTCGGACTCGGCTTCCAGGATGTGGAAGGCGATGCGCTGCGCGGACTTCGGGCCGATGCCCGGCAGCCGGCCGAGCTCGTCGATGAGGTCCTGGACGGCACCGTCGTACACGTGTCACCTGTGGCTTTCTCGCGGCGCGTGGGGTGCCGCGTGGATGGAGTGTCCGCGTCGGCGGCGCGGGCAGGTCAGCTGTTCGGCTGCTCTTCGATGAGGCGGGCGCCGAGGATCCGCTCGACCACGGCGCGGCCGACGAGGCCGGACTCCTCGAGCGAGATGTCGTCGTCGCTGGCGACCTCGTCCTCCCAGGATACGGAGGGCTTGGCCTCGGCCGGCGGGGTCGTCGGCTCGGGGCGGGGTGCGCGGCCACGGGCGGCGTCGCGGGCCGCTTGGACGGCCGCCGCACGCGGGTCGAGCGCCGGCCTCTCGCTTCCCGACGACGGCTCCTCGCCGCCGCCTGCCTCCCCGCCTCGCGGACGGGACAGGTCGGCTGCGCTGGGACGGCCGCCCTGAGACGGGTCCGCGGCGCCGGGTCCGCCCGGTGCGCCGGAGCCGGGCACGCCTCCGGGACCGCCGGATCCTTCGTTCACCGGGGGGTCGGCCGAGCCGCCCTCGGCCATGCGCTGCATCAGGGCCCCGAACCAGGAGGCGGGGTGGCCTCCACCGCGCTCGGCGAGGGCCTTCGGGTCGTTGCCGGCGGCGGCCTCGGCGAAGGCGACCTCGCGGGCGGAGCGGGCACCGGTGGGGCGCTCGCCGGACGGGGAGCCCGCCGAGTCCTTGCCGGGGAGGCCGGGGACTCCGGTCTCCTGCGTCGCGGACGAGTCGTCGTGGTCCGGGGCGGGGACGCCCGGGTCCGGTGAGTCGTCACTGCTGGGGCGGCGGGAGGATGGACCCTCTGAATCGGCAGCCGAAGCGTTCGGGCGCGGGTCGTCCTCGGCGGAGCGGTCGAAGCCCTGCGGTCTCAGGTTGCCGAAGCGGGCGGCGAACTCGGCGCGCAGCTCGGACTCGGGCCGCGCGAACACCGGGATCGAGTGCTCGACCTCCGGGACCAGGGGGCCCGGGTCGTAGGCCGGCACCGGGGAGCCCTCGGCCGAGGATGACGGGCCGGCCGGGTCGGTGCCCTGCGGTGCGGACGACTCGGCGGACGGGTCGACCTTGCCGCCCTGGACCGAGGCCGACGCGTCCTCCAGAGCCTGAGGGTCCTGACGGTCCTGACGGTCTTGTCGGTGCTCGTCAGCGGTGGTGTCGTCGTCCGCGTCGTCCGCGGCGTCCGCGGCGGGCGCGGCGGGCGCGGAGGAACCGGAGGCGCCGAAGGTCTGCTCGGCCTCGGAGCCGGTGTCCTCCGGGCTCCAGCCCTCGGGACCGGCCGAGTCCTCCATGTCCGAATCCGGGTCGAACTCGGGGATGTCGGCCCACGGGTCGTCGCCCGGGGACTCGGAGGGGCCGCCCCAGTCCGGGGCGGTGTCCTGCGGGGTGCCCCAGGCGTCTGGGGAGGGCGCCGGCGGGGGAGTGGTCTCACGATTGGCCGGCCGCTGGCGCTGCTCGTGCTCAGGCGGGGCCGGTCGCTCGGGCTGCGGCGGCTGCGGGGCCGGTCGCTCGGCCTGCGGCGTCTGAGGGCGCGGACGCTCGGGGTGCTGCGGGCTTGGGCGCTCGGGCTGCTGCGGCACCATGGGGGCCGAGTCCTGCGCGGGCTGGGGGCCTGGATTCTGCGGCGTTCCGCCGTTCACAGGTCCGGCCGCCGGGGAGGGGCGGCCCTCAGCTTTTGGGTGCCGGTCTCCCTGGGGGCCGTCGCCGCCGAGGATCAGGTCCAACTCGGGACGGATGCCGAGGACGCGGTGCACGGCCTCCGCGAGCACCTGGTCGCCGCGGCGGTTCAGCAGGGAGCGTCGCGGGCCGTCCTGGGTGAAGCCGACGGTGAGCAGACGGCCGTCGAAGCCGGCGACGGACGCGTTGTCCTTGACCAGCATCCACACCAGGCGGGAGGAGTCCTCGAGCGCGGCGAGGATGTCCGGCCAGGCGCGGCGCACCATCTCCACCGAGTTCGTGGCCTGGCCGCCGGACGGCGGCTGCTCCGAGGCGGGGGTCGAGGAGTCTGTGCCCTCGGCGGCGTCCGGTGCGCCGGGGGTCTCCACCGGCGGGGCCTCGCTCTGCGGCCCCTGCGTCGAGGGAGCCTCGGTCGGCGGTGTCTGCGGAGCCTCGGCTGGCGACCCCTGCGTCGGGGGAGCCTCGGCCGTCGGAGCCTCGGCCTGCGGTGCCGTCGGTGCCTGTGGACGCTGCGAGACCTGCGGCGCCTCCTGAACCTGCTGGGCCGCTGGGGCCTGCTCGGCCGCCGGAGCGCCCTGACCGCCCGGCGCGGTGTCCTGCCGGCGCATGGCGGCACGGGCGAGCGCGGCGCCGGACAGTCCGGCCGCGGCGGCCACGCCACCGCCGCCGTCTGCACCGTCACCGGCGGCTTCGGCGCTGCGGGCCGCACCGTCCGGGGTGCGACCTGCGGCCGCTGCATCGGCGGCAGGCGAGGCGGGCTGGGAGGGCGCGGGGCCGTCGTCGGGAA
The DNA here is from genome assembly GCF_002206575.2 of Micrococcus sp. FDAARGOS_333. Lineage (NCBI taxonomy): Bacteria > Bacillati > Actinomycetota > Actinomycetes > Micrococcales > Micrococcaceae > Micrococcus > Micrococcus sp. FDAARGOS_333. The sequence goes on from NZ_NJFJ02000001.1 coordinate 639,813, forward strand.
GGGAGCCGCCGGCGTAGGCGAGGCGACGCTCCAGGGCCTCCAGGCGCGCGGACAGGCCGCGGTGGGTGTCATCGGAGGCGGGCAGCAGCAGACGGGCCATGAGCAGCTCGAGGTGCAGGCGCGGGCTGGTGGCGCCGACCATCTCGGACAGGGCCTCATTGGTGATGTCCGCGAGCCGGGAGAGCTCGGCGCGGCTCAGCTGGGCGGCCTGCGCGGCCAGACGCCGGACCTGGTCCTCCGGCACCCCGTGGAGCACCGCGGACGCCTGGTCCGGCATGGCGCGGGCGATCACCAGGTCACGGAAGCGGTCCAGGAGGTCCTCCACGAACCGCCGCGGATCCTGTCCGGACTGCACCACGCGGTCCACGGCCTTGAACACGGTCTGCGAGTCGTCCGCGGTGAGGGCATCGATGACGTCGTCCAGCAGGGCCTCGGGGGTGAAGCCGAGCAGGTTCACCGCGAGGTCGTAGTCCACGCGCCCCTCGGCGGCGCCGGCGATCAGCTGGTCCAGCACGGACAGGGTGTCTCGCACCGAGCCGGTGCCGGCGCGCACCACCAGCGGCAGCACGCCCGGGTCCACCTGCGTCTGCTCGGAGGCGCACAGCTGCTCCAGGTACGCGATCAGCGGCTCCGGCGGCACCAGCCGGAACGGGTAGTGGTGGGTGCGGGAGCGGATGGTGCCGATGACCTTGTCCGGCTCCGTGGTGGCGAAGATGAACTTCAGGTGCTCCGGCGGCTCCTCCACGATCTTCAGCAGGGCGTTGAAGCCCGCCGAGGTGACCATGTGGGCCTCGTCGATGATGAGGATCTTGTAGCGGTCCCGGACCGGGGCGAACGTGGCGCGCTCGCGCAGGCCGCGGGCGTCCTCCACGCCGCCGTGCGAGGCGGCGTCGATCTCCAGCACGTCCAGCGATCCGGGGCCGCCGGTGGCGAGGTCCCGGCACGAGTCGCACTCGCCGCACGGGGTGGACGTCGGGCCCTGGGCACAGTTCAGGCAGCGGGCCAGAATGCGTGCGGAGGTCGTCTTGCCGCAGCCGCGCGGACCGGAGAACAGGTACGCGTGGTTCACCCGGTCCTTGGACAGGGCGGTCCGCAGCGGGACGGTGACGTGGTCCTGCCCGATGACGTCCTCGAACCGGTCAGGGCGGTAGCGGCGATACAGGGCGGTGCTCACCCGTAGAACACTATCCGGTGTGCCGGACGTCATGGAACGGCCACGGAATACCTGTGGACGGCCGTTCTGTTGCGCCCATCATGACTCAGACCACCGCAGACCTGCGCAACGACGCCGAGCAGCACGCCCGCTCCACCGCCCCCGAGGACCTGGGGGTGCGGCTGGACCGCAAGGCGCTCGACGCACTGTTCGAGGGCTCCCACACCACCCAGCTGTTCACCGATGAGAGGGTGGACCCCGAGCTGATCCGCCGCGTCTACGAGGACCTGCGCTGGGCCCCGACCGCCATGAACAATCAGCCCCTGCGCCTCGAGCTGATCGAGTCGGAGGAGGCCAAGGCCCGGCTGCTGCCGCACATGATCGCCTTCAACCAGGAGAAGACGCGGCGGGCGCCGCTGACCCTGATCGCCTCCTATGACCTGGACTGGCACCGCCACATGCCGCACCTCGCCCCGTTCCGCGAGGGCTTCGCCGAGGACGCGGAGGGCAAGCCGGGCATGCGCGAGGGCATGGGCCGAACGAACGGCTGGCTGCAGATCGGCTACCTGATCCTCGCGCTGCGCGCCCACGGCCTGCAGGTCGGCCCCATGGCCGGCTTCGACGGCGACGGCATCGACGCCGAGTTCCATGGGGACACCAACTGGAAGTCCCTGCTGGTGCTCAACGTGGGTCACGCCCCGGCCGGCCACGAGAAGGCCCAGCAGCCCCGCCAGGGCCGCCTGGAGTTCGACCAGGTCGCCACGGTCCTCTGACCGCCCCGTGGGCACAGGGGCGACGACGGCACAGGGCCCCCGGAGCGCTTGCTCCGGGGCCCTGTGGTCGTCCGGGGAGGAGTGCTCCGCGGTCGGGGCGGTGACGGACCGTGGGCTCAGGCGGTGAAGGCGGTCTCGTCGAAGACCCAGGCCTGGCGGGGCAGCGCCCGGGGGTCGAACGCGGCGACCGCGTCCTCGAGAGGTCCGGCCGGCAGGCCGACGGAGGCGAGCATGACGTCCCGCACGCGCTCGCCGACCGCGCTCAGGTTCGCGGGGGCGCCGACGGCGGCGAGGTCCTCGAGGGTGACGGCCCCGTCCCGCTTGGCCAGGCGACGGCCCTCGGCGTTCACCACGAGCGGGACGTGCAGGTACTCGGTGTCCGGACAGTCTTCGCCGCGGGCGACGCAGAGCGCCTCGGCCAGCCAGCGCTGCCGCGGGGCGGAGTCGAGCAGGTCGTCACCGCGGACGACCTGGTCGACGCCCTGCTCGAGGTCGTCCACCACCACGGCGAGGTTGTAGGCGTAGGCGCCGTCGTTGCGGCGGAGGACCACGTCGTCCACCAGCCCCGTGACGGTGCCGTGGAGCAGGTCACGGGCGGAAGCCTCCGGGAACTGCCCTGAGGCGAGCCCTTCGATCCGGGCGGCGTCCACGCGAAGTGCCGCAGGGCGCTCGGCACGGCGGCGGTCCCGCTCGGCCGCGGACAGGTTCCGGCAGGTGCCGGGGTAGAAGCCGGGAGGACGAAGAGGCGCCGGGGAGGCGGAGGAGGGGCCGTCGTCGTGCTGCCCGGCGGGTCCGTTGGGCGCGGAGGAGGCTTCTGCGATGTCCTTGCGGGAGCAGTAGCACTCGTAGACAGCGTCCTCGCCGAAGCGGGCGCGCAGGGCTGCGACGGCGTCCGCGTACAGGGCGGTGCGCTCGGACTGGCGGACCGGCTCCGCGTCCCACGTGATGCCGACGGCCGCCAGCTCGGCGAGCTGCTCCTCCTCGGCGCCGGAACGGACACGGTCCAGGTCCTCCACACGGAGCAGGAACGGGCGGCCGGAGGCGCGGGCGGCGAGCCAGGCGAGCATCCCGGTGCGCAGATTGCCCACGTGGAGTCGGCCTGTGGGGGAGGGGGCGTAGCGACCGGCGGGCATCGTCAGGCTCCTCGGGGTGCGGGCCGGAGACGCCGTGCGGCGCATGGCTCCGGGGAAAGTGAAGACCCCCCACGCACCTGCCAGAGCCCACCTACCCTTGCTACCTTCCGGTCCTGGGGGAGTTCAGCGAGATGACACCACGTGAGGGGCCGTAGGCGAGTCTAGCAGTGAACCATGAGGCGGGCGATTCAGTGGTCGATTGGCATTGTCGGGAATCTGTGGTGTAGGCTCATCCGTGCCCTTGACCGGTTCGCCGGCAAGGGTGAGCCAAGGAGGATTCGCCTAGCGGCCTATGGCGCACGCCTGGAACGCGTGTTGGGTTAACAGCCCTCGGGGGTTCAAATCCCCCATCCTCCGCGGAAGAAGAGCCCTCGGACTTCGGTCCGGGGGCTTTTCGCGTGTCCGAGAGCCTCTGAAAGACGCGTTGTGTCCCCCTCGGTGACGTATGCTTCACCATCAACCGAGGGTGTTCTGCCTCACATTGCGCCAGACCGGCGAGAGGGGGAACAGCGGCTCCCTCACACTGTTCTCTTCATCTCGGAGGCCACAGCATGTCGTTTGAGGAACTCATCGAACTCACCAACAAATACATCTGGTCCTCGGCCCTGGTGTACCTGTGTCTGGCCGCAGGCGTCTACTTCTCCCTGCGCACCGTCTTCCTGCAGGTGCGGTGCATCCCGGACATGCTCACCCAGCTGAAGGCCGGCGAGAAGTCCGCGGACGGCACGTCTTCCATGCAGTCGCTGATGATGTCCCTGGCCGGCCGCGTGGGTATGGGCAACATCGGCGGTGTGGCCACCGCGATCGCCTTCGGCGGCCCCGGCGCCGTGTTCTGGATGTGGACCGTGGCCTTCCTGGGGGCGGCGACCTCCTTCATCGAGTGCACCCTCGGCCAGATCTTCAAGGAGAAGGACCTGGACACCGGTGAGTATCGCGGCGGCCCGGCCTACTACCTCTCCAAGGCGTACCAGCACACCTCCTTCGGCGGCGCCCTCAAGGTCTACGCCGTGGTCTTCGCGATCGTGACCGCGTTCGCCACCTCGTACTTCCTGCCGGGCGTCCAGGCCAACGGCATGGCCGCCGCCATGGGCGAGGCGTGGGGCGTGGCGCACTGGGTCGTGGCGCTCGGCGCCGTGATCCTGCTGGCCTTCATCGTCATCGGCGGCGTGAAGCGCATCGCCACCTTCGCCGTCTACGTGGTGCCTGTGATGGCGGTGCTGTACATCGTCCTGGCGCTGATCGTGTTCTTCGTGAACTTCGACCAGATCCCGTACGTGTTCTCCACGATCTTCACCTCGGCCTTCGGCTCCCACGCCGTGTTCGGCGCGATCCTCGGCATGGCCGTCCAGTGGGGCGTCCAGCGCGGCATCTACTCGAACGAGGCCGGCCAGGGCACCGGCCCGCACGCCGCGTCCGCCGCCGAGGTGTCCCACCCGGCCAAGCAGGGCTTCGCCCAGTCCTTCGCCGTGTACATCGACACCCTGTTCGTCTGCACCGCCACCGCGTTCATCATCATCTCGACGAACATGTACAACGTGTTCTCCGAGGGCAAGGAGGACTCCGCGAAGCTGTTCACCGGCAGTGTGGCGGACTCCGTGAAGGTCGGGCCCGGCTACGTGCAGAACGGCTTCGACACCGTGTTCGGCGGCTGGGGCCCGTCCTTCGTGGCGGTCGCCCTCGCGTTCTTCGCCTTCACCACGATCGTGGCCTACTACTACATGGCCGAGGTCAACACCTCGTTCCTGGTCCGCAACCTGAAGAGCCCGATCCTGCGGCGCGGTGCCATCCGCGCCGTCCAGGGCCTGATCCTGATCTCCGTCGCCTATGGCGCCGTCACCACCACCGGTGCCGCATGGGGTCTCGGCGACATCGGCGTGGGCTCCATGGCCTGGCTGAACATCGTGGGCATCCTCCTGCTCCAGGGTCCGGCGTTGAAGGCGCTGAAGGACTACCAGCAGCAGAAGAACGCCGGGCTGGACCCGCAGTTCGACCCGCGCAAGGTCGGCATCCGGAACGCGGAGTTCTGGGAGCTGCGCGCCGACGGGCTGGTGAAGCAGGGCATGACCGGCGAGGAGCTTGCGGCCACGGCCGACACCGTGGACGCCCCGCGCCGCGACGGAGGCTCGCACGGCGCCTGAATCCTGCGGACACCCAGCTGAAGCGCAGCCGATACGAGGCCCGCACCTGTGACGGTGAGGGCCTCGTGCGCCGTCCGTGGGTGGTACCACCTCCCCTGCAGGCGCTGAACCATGCGGATCTGGCCGCCTGGACCAGGGTGATGCAGGGTGTTCAGAATCATGGAGTGCTCGTGATGACGCTCTGTATCTGCATTGGGTATGCTTAGCCATGGGGGAGCTCTCACCGGCTGGACGCCCGAAGCAGAGTCGCTCACTCCGTTCCACTGTGAAGACCATCTGACTGAGGTAAAGAGATGAGCGTCGACAACGCCAACAACACCCGCCGTGCGGTCAACCGTCGCGCGGTCACCACCGGCCTTGCCTGGTCCGTCCCGGCCGTCGCCGCCACCGCGGCCGCGCCGTTCGCCGCCGCGTCCCTGGTGAAGAACCCGGGCATCAACGGCTGGGTCCAGGTGGCAGCAGGCTCGAGCTACACTTGCACCCGGCGCGTGACCGTCACGTCGCGTCCGTCGAACCCGGGCCGGACGCCTGACGGCGCTCCCTACGGCCTCTACCTCTACGACACGGACCCGCGCGGCCACTATGACGCCGCGAAGATCGTCTACTGGGTCCGTGGCGACCACACCAGCCGCAATCGGATCACGTGGCGATCGGGCGGCAATCACTCCTCCTGCTGGTCCGGTCCCACCACGGGCACTGCGCAGCGGAAGTCGGACGGTGCCGTGTACACCCCCTACACCTGGACCTACACCTGCGCCATCGATCCGTCCACGGTCTCTCGGGACGGCCGTCTGTACCTCGGCAACTTCGATGTGTACGCGGACATCAACCAGAACTTCGGCGACCGGTATTGCGAGCCGCTCCAGTTCTGGGCCTACCGCGAGATCCGCGTGGACGCGGACGGCGACGGCCCGGGCGAGCCGGAGCTGATGCACTTCGAGCGTCACGCGGACCTGGACCGCACCCGCGGCTTCCGCTCGGGCGACGGCGCTGCGCCGAGCCAGGCGGGCACGGATCGCGCTGCCGGCGGCGGCGCTGACTCCGCCGCCGAGACGTCGTTCGACGAGGCCTCCGCGATCCACTGACACCGGGGCACTCCCCCCCCCCCCCCCCCCCCCCCGGAACCGCAGGAGCGCCACGGCAGCTTGGGCCCCCACGGTGACTTCTGTCTCACCTGACACCCGCTGACCGTCAGGGACGACGGCGGCCACGCACCTTTCACAGGTGCGTGGCCGCCGTCGTGTGTGCGGGGCCGTCCGGCCTCGCGGGTGGTCAGCCCAGCAGGTGCGGGTGGAACTTCTCCGTCACCTTCGGGTGCGCCCGGGCGAAGCCCTTGAGCATGTTGGCCCCGAAAGAGGAGAGCATCGGGTTGTCCGGGTCGTCCGAGGCGCCGCGGGCCTCGGCGGCCAGCTCGGCCGGCAGCTCCACCTGGTCCACCACGGCGTCCAGGCGCGGGGAGTAGAAGAACGGCACAGAGTAGCGGTCCACGCCCTCCGGAGGGGACTGCACCCGGTGGATGGTGGCCATGAGGTACCCGTCTGTGGCCACCTCGAGCATCTCGCCGAGGTTCACCACCAGGGCTCCCGGGATCGGCTCCACCGGCAGCCATGCGTCCTGGCCGTAGGGGCGCACTTCGAGGCCGCCGACCTCGTCCTGCAGCAGCAGGGTGATGAACCCGTAGTCCGCGTGCAGGCCCACGCCCTGGGAGCCGGCCTCGGTCACGCCGCCCACGTAGTGGGCGAGCTTCGCCATCCAGGCGCGGTCGCCGGAGAAGGCGTCGGCGAAGTGGTCCTCGTCCAGGCCGATGGCCACGCACAGCGCGCCGAGCAGCTCCTCGCCCACGTGGTCCATCAGCGTGGCCCAGGCCATGGCCTGCCGCTCCAGCTCCGGCATCTGCTCCGGCCACTGGTTGCGGCCCTGCAGATGCCAGTACTGCTCGTCCGGGCCGATCCGCTCGGCCGGCACCGGCTCGCGGTCCGGGGAGAAATCCAGCTGCTCGCGGGAGTCCGGCCGCCCCTGGGTGCGCTCGGCGGCGATCGCCGAGTAGCCGCGCCAGTGCGGCGAGTTCTGGTTGTGCAGCGCCATCTTCTCCGCCTCCGGGCGGGCGAAGAACTCGGCGGTCACGCGGAACAGGTCGTCCACCTGGCCGGGCTGCGCTCCGTAGCCGACGATCTGAAAGAACCCGACTGTGTGCGCCGCATGCCGCAGCTGCTCCAGGAACTCGGGGTTCCGGGAGCCGTCCGGCAGGCGCAGCGTGGACATGTCCAGCACGGGGACCTCGGTGGGGGCCGGCTCCGTGCGCTGGTCCTGTGTGGTGAAGGTGGTCATGCCCACCATGAGACGCCCGGGCCGGTCTCCGGCGCACATCGCGTTGCGCCGCATGTCCTGCGGTGACTCCGTGTGTCCGCCGGTGACCCCGCGTGACGGGTTCGGAGCCCGCGCCCAGGTCAGTGCCCCCGCAGCTCCTGCTCCACCCACTCCAGCAGGGACGCCCCGACGGCTTCGTGCACATCCTCGGCGTCGCCGAAGCCCCGTTCCGCCAGGTCTGCCGCCGTCAGCACCGGATAGGGCGTGTCCGGGACGCCGTCCGCCGGGCGCACGTCCACATGGTCCACGCGGGCGCCGCGGCCGTGCAGCCAGTCCGCCATCGTGTAGTCGGAGCGCGAGTCGCCTGCGGTGAGCCAGCGTGCCGGCAGCTGCACATGCGCCTCGGCCATCATCTCCAGGGTGTGGGAAGCGCCGAGCGCCTTCCCGGAGTCTGCGTGCTGTACATCCACCGAGATGACGGTCGCCTCGACCTCGTAGTCCTCGGCCAGCCCCTCGGCCGCCAGGAACTTCTCGACGCGCCGGGCCACCGCGTCCCGGGCGGGTTCGTAGCGGCCTGTGTCCGCGTCGACCTCCTTCTCCAGGGAGATCATCGCCAGCTTCGTGTGGTCCTCGAACTGCAGCCCGTCCGCCAGCTCGGCGTTCACCTTCCCGACGACGGTCCGGAGCCTCTGAGGGACCGCCATCGGCGGCGACGTGCGCACCCAGGCCGGCAGGCCGTCGTCGTGGCTCACCCGCGGCAGGTCCCCGGAGGGGACCTCGGAGAAGGGGAACCACACGGCGCCCTTTTCGCAGACTGCGAAGGCCGGGGCATCCGCGGCGATGCCGGCGTCCCTGAGCGGGGAGAGGACGCGGCGCAGGAGGAAGTCGGCCGAGCGGCCCGTGTTGAAGCAGACCGGCACCCCGGAGGCGAGGAGGCGGGCCAGGGAACCCACGATCCGCTCGGGCACGGTGCGGGTCTCGGTGGAGGCCACGGGGCCGTCCACGTCCAGCAGGAGTCCGACGGGGGAGATGTCGCGCATGTACCCACACTAGGTGTTGTGGGTCATGAGGTTCGTGGTACGAGGTACGGGCTGAGATGAGACGAGCGGGTCCCTGCCGCAGGATGGAAGTTCCTCAACAAACACACCCAGCAGGAGGGTCCGCTCAGGACTCAGGCTCACGCACCCCCTGACCCCGACCGGCCGTCTGCGCATGGTCCACCGCCACCTGCACGACCGGATCCCGCAATCCCACGTGGCAGTCGAGTTCCGCGTCAGCCGGCCTACGGTGGCCACGTGGGTGGCCCGCTACAAGATTCAGGGCGAGGCAGGACTTCAGGACCGGTCCAGCCGGCCCCGGCGCTCATCTGACCGACTCGATCCTGCGGTGGTCGCCCAGATCCACGCCTTGAGAAGGCAGAAGAAGTGGTCGGCATCACCGGATCCGCCCGTGTCCGGGCCGTCGTCGTGCGCGGCAGGTCAGAAGAGCTGGCGCAGGTTCGCCTTCGCGAGATCGAGCAGCTTGGTGCCCTTGCCATCGAGGACGGTGCGCATGGCGTAGAGCGCGAAGCCCTTGGCCTGCTCGAACTCGATGCTCGGCGGGATCGTCAGCTCCTGACGCTCGGTCTTGACCACCAGCAGCGCCGGCCCGTCGTGGGCGAGGAACTCGCGCATCACCGCGGGCAGGTCCGTCGTGTGGTCCGCGCGGAAGCCCTTGATGCCGATCGCTTCCGCGATCGCCGCGAAGTCCGGGTTCTCCAGACTCGTCCCGTAGGGGATGAACCCGGCGGCCATCATCTCGAGCTCCACGAAGTTCAGCGAGTCGTTGTCGAACACGAGCGTCTTCACGGGCAGGTCGTTCTGCACGAACGACATCAGCTCGCCGAGCATCATGGCCAGCCCGCCGTCGCCGGCCATCGCCACCACCTGGCGGGTGGGGTCGACCGCCTGGGCGCCGACCGCCTGCGTGACCGCGTTGGCCATGGAGCCGTGGGACATCGAGCCGACAATCCGGCGGCGCCCGTTCATCGTCAGGTATCGGGAGGCCCAGACCACGGGGGAGCCGACGTCGGGCAGGAACACCACGTCGTCGTCGGCCAGCTCGTCGAGGAGGCGGGCCACATACTGCGGGTGCACGCGTCCGCGTCCCGGGGTGGCCAGCTGGTCGAGGTCCTTGCGGGTCTTGGCGTAGTGCTTGAGCGCCTTGTCCAGGAACGCCGACGACGAGTTCCCGCGCAGCAGCGGCAGCAGGGCCTGGGCCGTCTCCTTCACCCCGCCCACGAGCGGCACGTCCACGGCCACCCGTCGGCCGATCTGCTCGCCGCGCACGTCCACCTGGATGACCGTGGCGTCCTCGGGGTAGAACTGCCGGTACGGCAGGGAGGAGCCGAGGATCAGCAGCGTCTCGGCCTCCTTGAGCGCGTGGTAGCCGGAGGCGAAGCCGAGCAGGCCGGTCAAGCCGACGTCATACGGGTTGTCGTACTCGATCCTGTCCTTGCCGCGCAGCGCGTGGACGATCGGGGCCTGCAGCCGTTCCGCCAGGGCCACGACCTCGTCGTGGGCGCCGGCCGCACCCGCGCCGGCCAGGATGGTGATCCGCTTGGACGAGTCCAGGGCCTCGGCAGCCTCGCGCAGCACGGAGTCCGCCGGGATGACGCGGGACGGCGTGTGACGGATCACCTCGGGCTTCGCGGAGAGCTCGGTGAGGGCCACGTCGCCCGGGATCACGAGCACGGCCACGCCCCGCTGCTCGACGGCGGCCCGCATCGCGGTGCGCAGCATGCGGGGCATCTGGTCCGCCGAGGAGACGTGCTCCACGTAGACGGAGCACTCGCGGAACAGGTCCTGCGGGTGGGTCTCCTGGAAGTAGCCCGAGCCGATCTCCTCCGACGGGATGTGCGCGGCGATCGCGAGCACCGGGGTGCGGGAGCGCTGGGCGTCGAACAGGCCGTTGATCAGGTGGAGGTTGCCCGGACCGCACGAGCCCACGCAGACCGCGAGCTCATCCGTGAGCTGGGACTCGGCGGAGGCGGCGAAGGCCGCGGTCTCCTCGTGCCGGGTGTGCACCCACTGGATGCCGCCGTGGGAGCGCAGGGCCTCGGTCAGCCCGTTGAGGGAGTCTCCGGGCACGCCGTACATGCGGCGCACGCCCGAGGCGTGGAGGGTCTCGACGATGTTCTGGGCGACAGTGGCCACGGTGGAACCTCTTCTCTGGTCGGGAGGCGCCCGGGCCGGTTCGGCAGGGGCGCGGCATTCCCTTCCACGCTAGGGGTCGAGGTCCGGGCCCGGCGAGGGGCGGCCGCCCGCAGGGGGCGCCCGACCTGGTCAGCGCAGCAGGTCGCGTTCGACCCAGCGCAGCAGGGACTCGCCCGCGGCGACGTCGGGCAGGTCCCCGGAGGGCACGGGGCCGTCCACGTCCAGCAGGAGTCCGATCGGGGAGATGTCGCGCATGTACTTTCACTAGGGGGCGGTGAATCCACAGTCCCCGCATGGACTTCTCGTCGGTGTGGATGCCTAGGATGGCGGCGAACGAACGGGCCGGGGTGCCTGCGCCCCGGCGCCTCCGTCTGGCCAGGGAGCACCCCATGAGCACGCACGTCGACAGCACTCAGGCGGGTCGCGCACTCGACTCGACCGTCGGGCGCATCGTCACCGCCGTCGTGGTGGTGGCCGCGCTGATCTTGATGATGGTCGGCATGGGCCTGTTCGGCGGCACGCGTGTGACCCACGCCGTCGGCGGCTGGCTCGATGCGGACGCCACCTGGCTGTCCGTCGGAGAGGCAGCCGGCTACATCTGGGGGCTCATCTACGCCGGCTTCGTCGGCTATGCGGTGTGGCAGCTGATGACTCCCACCCCCAGCCGACGGCACGTGCGCATGCGCCCCTGGATCCTCGCGGGCATCGCCCTGAACATCGTGTGGCTCGCCGCCGTCGAGGCAGGGCTGCTGTGGGCCAGCGTGGCGGTGAGCATCGTGCAGCTGGCCGTCCTGCTGGTGATCCTGGTCCAGATGGAACGGCTTCCCGCGCCGGGCTGGGGCGAACGGATCGCCGTGGACTGCGTCCAGGGGTTCTACCTCGGTTGGACAATGGTGTGCGTCTTCATCAACGTCGCCGCGGGCCTGGCCTCCTCCGGCTGGGACGGCGGCCCCTTGATGCCTGCCACCTGGGCCGTGATCGCTGTCATCGCCCTCACCATCCTGAGCGCACTGCTCTCCGCCTACGACGGCGGACGGTTCTGTGTGGTCCTGGCCGTGGCCTGGGGTCTGTTCTGGATCGGGGTGAACCGTTCCGACGGCCGCGGCCTGCAGTCCGGCAGCCTGGCGGTCACCTCCTACGGCTGCGCTGTGGTGGTCATCCTCGCCTGGGCCGGCGCCCGTTGGCTGTCCGCGAAGTCGCCCACCGGCGAGGCCCGTGACCTCATCGTCGACGCCCTCGACGGCGACGGTCAGATCACCACGCGCTGACGCCTGGGCAACGCGGCCGACTGCGGCGGGCGCCCCCTATGGAGTTGGTCACAGTGATGCGGTTCTGACCTGGGAAGATGCTCGCGTCAGGATAAACTGGGAAAGTCCTGTACGGCCGCTCCTCAAAAACTTGGAGGCCGAAGGGCATCTCCCCTTGGTGAGGGCTCATCCCCTCTTCGCAGAAAGGACACAGCGTCGTGCCCGTTTCCCCATCCCCCTCCAGCTCCCTGCGTCTGGCCGCCGCCCTCGGGCTCGGCCTGTCCCTGGTCCTCACCGGCTGCGGCGAGGATCCGAACGCCTCGTCCGCCGCCGGGAGCTCCTCCTCGGAGTGGGCCAGCGAGACCAATGACTCGTCCTCCAGTGCGTCCGCCGACCGGTCCGCCGACGCCCGTGAGTCCGAGCGGGCGGAAGACGGTCGCGGGGACGACGTCTCTGAGGAGTCGGCCCGCGAGTCCGAGGAGTCGGCCCGCGAGTCCGAGAAGGCCGAGCGCGCCGAGAAGGAGCGTCAGGAGCGCGAAGCGCGCAAGGAGCAGGAGCGTGAGACGCAGGCCCGCGCCGAGGCCGAGAAGTCAGCCGCCGCCGAGCGCGAAGCCGAGCAGGCCGCGGCGAGCCGAAAGGCCGAGGAGTCGGCCGCCGCCGAGCGCGAGGCCGAGCAGGCCGCGGCTCAGCAGCGTGAGCGCGAGGCGGCTGACAAGAAGGCAGCCGAGGCGAAGGCCACCGAGCAGAAGACGGCCGAGCAGGCCGTCGCGACGGACGCTGCCCAGGCTGCCGCTCCGGCCCCGTCCCAGGCCTCCGCGAAGCCGGCTTCCCCTGCGTACGTGGACGGGGAGCGCGGCATCGTGGTCTCCGTGACCGACGGGGACACCCTGCGCATCCGCATCAACGGCGTGGAGGAGCGGGTCCGTCTGCTGAACATCGACACCCCGGAGACCAAGCATCCCTCGCACGGTGTGCAGTGCCTCGGTCCGGAGTCCACGGCCGCCCTCAAGAGCCTGGTCGCCCCGGGACAGCCCGTCACCCTGCGCTATGACAAGGAGCGCCGTGACCGCTACGACCGGGTCCTCGCCGGCGTCTGGGCCGGAGACACCTTCGTCAACGCCGAGATGGCCCGCCTGGGCCTGGGCGAGCCGGTGATCTTCCAGCCGAACGTCCGCTTCTACAACGAGGTCCACGCCGCCTGGCAGGAGGCCAAGGCCGCCGGCCGCGGCCAGTTCGCCTCCGGCCTCGGCTGCACTCCGGGCACGGCGTCCGCACCGGCCCAGGCCGCTCCGGCTCCGCAGCAGTTCGCCGCTCCCGCATCGAAGCCGGCCCCGGCCCCGGCCCCGGCATCGAAGCCGGTGGCAGCCCCGGCCCCGGCCCCGGCGCCGAAGCCCGCAGCGGCCCCCGCAGCGGGCGGCTCGGGCCCGGTGGCAGGCAACACGGCCACCAAGACCTGCCCGGCCTCCCACCCGGTCAAGGCCAATGACAACTCGGGCATCTACCACCTGCCGCACAACCAGGCGTACTCGCAGACCAACGCCCGCAACTGCTACGCCACCGCCGCGGCCGCCCAGGCCGCCGGCTACCGCGCCGCCAAGCGCTGACCCGCCTCACCTCCCGCGCCGCGCCGCTGCGGCCGCGGAGGGGCGGACACAGACCGGGCCCCGGTCCTTCCTGACAGCGTCAGGCAGGGCTGGGGCCCGGTTCGTGTGGGGTGTCCGTCGAGGGCTCAGGAGTCGGCGCGCAGGGCGTAGCCGGCCTCCTCCAGCTTCTCCTGGGCATCGGCCTTCTTCACGAGGGCGGAGGTGTCCTTCGGCGGCAGGCTGAGGTGGCTCTCGGCGGCCACACCGGCGCGCAGCTGCTTCGCGCGCTCCCACTCGGCGTCCACGGACAGGCCGAGCAGCAGCACGATGTTGAAGACCCAGAGCGCGAACAGCAGGGCCATGACACCGCCGATGGCGCCGTACGAGGAGTAGCCGGCCAGGGTGGCGAAGTAGACGGACAGGGCCACGGCGGCCAGGATCATGCCGACGAAGGCGACGATGTTGCCCGGGCCGAAGACGGTGAACTTCGGCTTCTGCACGTTCGGGGTCAGGTAGTACAGGACCGCGATCATCAGCAGCACGAGCACGACGATGACCGGCCACTTCACCCACGTCCAGATCGGCAGGAACGAGTCCGTGAGGAAGCCCATGAGGTCATCGGCGCCGAGCGGCTCGGCGATCGGCCTCACGAGACCCTCCACCAGGGTGCGGTTCACGGCCAGGCAGATGAGGACGACAACGATGCCCACGAGCACCACCAGGGTGGCCAGCAGGTTGGCGGCGGTGAGCTTCACGAAGCCGCGGCCCTCCTCGTAGCCGTAGAGCTGGTTCGCCGCGCGGTTGAAGGCCTTCACATAGGCGGAAGCGGACCACAGGGCGGTGGCGATACCGATGATCAGCGCGATCACGCCGCCGGTGGACTGGTTCATCATGTTGTCCACGAGGTCGGTGACCAGCGGGGCGTAGTCGGGGGAGACGTTCTTGTCCACGATGTCCTGGACGAGGTCGTTCACCACGTCGCGGTTGCTGGCCATCACCAGGGTGATGATCGAGAAGATCGCCAGCAGGGCCGGGGCCAGGGACAGCACCATGAAGTAGGTGAGCTTCGCGGCAAGGTCCGTGCCGCCGGCGTTCAGGAAGGTCTTGATCGAACGCGAGAAGGCGTACTTCCAGCCGGCACCGCCGAGCTTCACGGCCTTGTGCTGCTCCTTGCGCTTGTCGGGGTCGAACGTCGCGGCCTCGAGCGTCGCGTCGAGCGGATGCTTGGTCACGGGAGAGGTCCTCTCGGCGTGGGGTGTGAGGTACAGGTCAGCAGACCGAACATACCCCACAGGCCCGGCGCACCATCATGTCTCGGCTCCGGACGGGGCCGACTGCGCCCCGAGACGCAGCGGCCGTCCCGCCGGTCAGCACTCGATGACGTTCACGGCCAGGCCGCCGCGGGAGGTCTCCTTGTACTTGGACTTCATGTCCGCGCCGGTGTCACGCATCGTCTTGATGGCCTGGTCCAGGGTGACGCGGTGCGAGCCGTCGCCGAGCACGGCGAGGCGGGCGGCGTTGATGGCCTTGACCGAGGCGATCGCGTTGCGCTCGATGCAGGGGACCTGGACGAGGCCGCCCACGGGGTCGCAGGTGAGGCCGAGGTTGTGCTCGATGCCGATCTCCGCGGCGTTCTCCACCTGCACCGGGGTGCCGCCGATGACGGCGCACAGCCCCGCGGCCGCCATGGAGCAGGCCGAACCGACCTCGCCCTGGCAGCCGACCTCGGCTCCGGAGATGGACGCGTTCTTCTTGTAGAGGATGCCGATCGCGGCGGCGGTGAGCAGGAACTCGACCGCCTTCGCGTCCTTCTCCTCCTCGGTGGCCTCCTGCGGCAATACGAAGCGGCAGAAGTACATGAGCACGGCCGGGATGATGCCGGCGGCGCCGTTGGTGGGGGCGGTGACGATGCGTCCGCCCGAGGCGTTCTCCTCGTTCACCGCGAGGGCGAAGAGGTTGACCCACTCCATGGCCCACATCGGGTCGGTGCGGGTGGTCTGCTCGAGCAGGTGCGCGCGCAGGGCGGGGGCCCGGCGGCGCACCTGGAGGCCACCGGGCAGGATCTTCTCCTCGCGGGTGCAGCCGTTGTGGATGCACTCCTGCATCACGTGCCAGATCTTCGTCAGCTCGGCCTCGAGGTGCTCCGGGCTGTGGCGGACGGCCTCGTTGGCGCGCATCAGCTCGGCGATGGTCATGCCCTCGCGTTCGCAGTGCTCCAGCAGCTCGGCGGCGGTGCTGAACGGGTACGGCTCCGCGGCCTCGCGGGAGTCCTCTTCATGGCGGGTGATCTCGCGGGCGGCCTCGAGCTCGTCCTCGAGCTCCTCTGCCGTGACCACGAAGCCGCCGCCCACGGAGTAGTAGTCGCGGCAGTGCAGCTGGCCGCCGTCCTGGTCATAGGCGGTCAGGCGCATGCCGTTCGGGTGGCCCGGCAGGGACTTGCGCATGTGCAGAGTCATGTCCTTCTTGCGGTCGAACCGGATGTGCCGGTCCCCGTCGAGCGGCAGGTCCCCGGACTCCACGATGTCCTTGACCAGGCCCGTGCAGGCGTCCGGGTCGATGGTCTCCGGGTCCTGGCCGGCCAGCCCCAGCAGGACGGCGGTGTCCGAGCCATGACCGATGCCGGTGGCGGCCAGGGAGCCGTAGAGCTCGGCCTTCACGCGGGCGGTCGAGTCGAGGAGGCCGTTCTCAGCGAGGCTGAAGGTGAAGCGGCGCGCGGCGCGCATCGGGCCGACGGTGTGGGACGAGGACGGGCCGATGCCGATGGAGAACAGGTCCAGGGCACTGAGCGACATGCGCGGCTCCCTTCCAGGTGGCTGCGGCGTCCTGCCGGTGGTGGGCGCGCCGCATGAGGGGGTCACAGACTGTGGACCAGCCTACGCGCTGGCACCCGGGTCCGGCCATGCCGCGGAAAGGGCCTGCCGTCCAGCGGAAGGGCAGCGGCCGTCGTCGTGCGCTGCTCGGCGTCCCCAGCCCGGTCCCGGCGCCGTCGCCTCAGGTCAGAGGACGTTGTCCGGGGACTCCTCCACCCGGGCCGCGGCGCGGAACGAGGCGAGGTCCGACAGGTACTCCTCGGCGTGCAGGAACTCCTGCAGACGGCTCTCGCGGTCCGCCTTCGGGTGGAGCATCACCGGGGCGATCGGCTCGTGGGCGTGGCCCAGGGCCACGATGTCCGCCCAGTCCGTGCTGTCCTGGGTGGCCGCGGAGAGCTGGCGCAGCTGCCACCAGGACGGGGTCATGAGGTTCACGGTGCCGCTGCGGAACTCGGCCAGCAGCGCCTCGGGGGAGGCCCAGCCGTGGCTGGCGGCCTCGGAGGACATGCGCTGCGGCTCCTGTCCCTCCGGCAGGCGGACCACGAAGAACACCGTGTCATACCGGCGCGGACCGCCCACCGGGGTGATCCAGCGGGACCACGGCACCAGGGCGGCCGCGTCCGGGACGAGGCCGTGCTCGCTGAGCAGGTCGCCGAAGGCGAGGTCGTGGGACTCGAGGCGCTCGCGGGTGTCCTCCGGGAGGGAGCGGACGAGCTCCGGATCAACGGCTGTGCCCGTCCGGGTGTCCAGGGCCAGCAGCACGCCGGTCTCCTCGTAGGTCTCGCGCAGCGCGGCGGCCAGCAGGCGGCCCGCGGCGTCCCGCGGGGAGAGCTCGGCCATGTGGGAGGCCGCGCCCTCCGGGGCGGCGTCCGTGCCGAGTCGGCGGGCCCAGTCGTCCAGGTCCACGCCCTTCCAGAGGTGCACGGGCAGGTCGTCCGCCGGATCCACGCGGCCGCCCGGGAAGGCGGTGGCGTGCGCGCTGAAGGCCATGGAGCCGGCGCGGCGCAGGGCGAACACCTCGATGCCCTCGGCGGCAGGGCGCACGAGAAGCAGGGACGAGGCCAGGCGGGCCGGGACGGGCTCGGTGCCGGAGCGGTCGGCGGTGGTCATCGGTCTCTCCTCACGCGGGCGGGCGGTTCCTCATCGGTGGCTCCGAGGATAGCGGCGCGGCCGCTGCCGCCCGCGGCGCGGGCCCGGCGGAGGCGGCGGGGTGGCACGAACCGCTTCAGTGAATCATCATTTACTGAGATGGCCGCATCGGACAGGCGGGGCCATCCCTGTCCGCTGTAGCCTTGACCACAGTTCTGAGACCGTTCAGACCGCGGCGATTCGAGGAGGAGTCCGACCCGTGAAGATCATGGTGCTGGCCAAGCAGGTCCCCGACACCTGGCAGGAGCGCACGCTCGACATGGAGACCGGCATGCTGGTCCGCGACGGTGCAGCCGAGCCCGTGCCGGACGAGATCAGCGAGCGCGTCATGGAGGTCGCCCTGCAGTACAAGGACTCCGGCGCGGACGTGGAGATCGTCGCCATGACGATGGGCCCGGAGGACGCCACCAAGACCCTCCGCAAGATGCTCGCCATGGGAGCCGATGCCGCCGTGCACGTGGCCGACGACGCGCTCGCCGGCTCCGACGCCGTGCAGACCGCACGGGTGCTGGCCGCCGCGATCGAGAAGGAGGGCGCCGATCTGGTGCTCGCCGGCAACCTCGCCACGGACGGCTCCACCGGCGTCGTGCCGGCCATGCTCGCCGAACTGCTGGACCGCCCGTACCTGCCGCATGCCGAGGACCTCGAGATCTCCGAGTCCGAGGTCGTGGGCACCGTGGTGACCGAGGACGCGGACCTGCGCGCCGCCGTCGCGCTGCCGGCCGTGGTCGGCCTGACAGAGAAGACCGCGGAGCCTCGGTTCCCGAACTTCAAGAACATCATGGCGGCCAAGAAGAAGCCGCTCACCGACTACTGCCTGGCGGACCTGGGGATCGTTGCCGGCCCGGTTGAGGCCGAGTACCGCTCCGTGATGGTCTCCGCCAACGCCCGCCCGGAGAAGCAGGCCGGTCCGAAGGTCGTGGACGACGGCACCGCCGCCGAGCAGCTCGCCGCCTTCCTGGCCGAGAACCGCCTCATCTGACGGACGCAGGACACCGAAGGAGACCTCCCATGACTGAGACCGTGAACACCGCCGCGAACTCCGGCGCCCCCGTCCTCGTCCTCGCCGAGCTCAACGCCGACGGCGAACTCCGTGCCTCCGCCGCCGGCCTGCTCGGGGCGGCCGCCACCGTCGGCGTGCCCGTGGCCGTCGTGGTGGGCGCGCCCGGCAAGGCCGAGGCCGCCGCCGCTCGCCTGGGCGAGCTCGGCGCCACCGCCGTGCACACCCTCGAGACCGAGGACGCCGCCACCCGCATGGGTTCGGCCGCCGTGGCCGCGCTGGCCACCGTGGTCGGCCAGACGAACCCGGTGGCCGTGCTGCTGCCGAACACCCCGGAGTCCCGTGCCATCGCCGGCCGCCTGTCCGTCCGTGTGGGCGGCCCGGTCTGCGCCGACGCCGTGGGCCTGCGGTGGGCGGACGACGAGGTCATCGCCCAGCACTCCATCTTCGGAGGCGACATCCAGTCCGAGTCCACCGGCGAGGGCGGCCCGCGCATCATCACCGTGCGCGGCGGATCCATCGATGCCCGCGCCGAGGCCGTGGCCTCCCCGCAGATCACCGCGATCGACGCCGGCTCCCTGCCGCAGGTCACCGCAGGCGCGGAGATCCGTGAGGTCTCACCACGCCAGCAGACCTCGTCCCGTCCGGAGCTGCGCGGCGCGAAGGTCGTCGTCTCCGGCGGCCGCGGTGTGGGCTCCGAGGAGGGCTTCGCCGTGGTGGAGCAGCTGGCCGACGAGCTCGGGGCCGCGGTGGGCGCCTCCCGCGCCGCCGTCGACGCCGGCTACACCCCGGCCGAGCGTCAGGTCGGCCAGACCGGCGTCATCGTGTCCCCGGACCTCTACATCGCCCTGGGCATCTCCGGTGCCATCCAGCACCGTGCCGGCATGCAGACCGCCAAGACGATCGTGGCCGTGGACAAGAACGAGGACGCCGAGATCTTCGAGATCGCCGACTTCAGCATCGTGGGTGACCTGTTCGAGGTCGTCCCGCAGCTGATCGAGCAGATCCGCGCCCGCCGCTGACGCGGCAGACTCCGGGAGGACCACGCATGCCCAAGCAGCGGATGGCCGGGTACACCCCCCTGAAGGGCCGTACCCACGACGACGCCACGCCCCTGACCCAGGATCCCTCGCCTCAGCCTGTGGCCGAGGCCGGGCCTGAGGAGACGGTCGCCCCCGCCACCGCGGCGCCTGCCGTCCGTGACGGGGTGCCGTACGAGCAGCGGCAGCGCATGGCCGGCTACACCCCGTTCCGGGGCACCGCGCCGCAGGCGGTGACCGGCGGCGCCCAGGACCGGGCCACCGCTGCGCAGGCCCCAGCACCGGCCGCTGCAGAGCCCGCCGCTGAGCCGGACCGGACGGCCGCCGTTCAGACGCCGTCCCCGGGTGCCGCGGCCGCGGTTCCGGCCGCCGTGTCCGGCGTGCCCTACGAGCAGCGTCAGCGCATGGCCGGCTACACCCCGCTCAAGGGCGGCGCCCCCGCCGCACCGGTCGCTGCGACCACCGCTGCGGCCCCGCGCACCGAGGCCGCCGCTGCGGCGGAGGCCACCCCGGCCGAGCGGTCCGCCGCCTTGGCCGAGGGCGCAGGCACCGCCGTGGCGGGGACCGCCGCCGGCGTCGCGGCCGGTGGTGACCTGGCCGCGAGCGCGAACACTGACGCCCAGGCAGCGACTGACGCCCAGGCACCGGCCGCCCCCGTGGGACAGCGCATGAAGGGGTACACCCCGCTCAAGGGCCGCACCGCCGGTGCCGCGGCTCAGACGTCCGACGCGTCCGTGCAGGCCGCCCCGGCCGCGGCCGAGCCGCCTTCCAGCGCCCAGGCGCCTGCCCAGCCGGCTGCCGATGCGCAGCCCGGCCGGAAGCAGCGCATGGGCGCCGGCACAGCCGCCGCTGCCGGAGGGGTCGCAGCCGCCGGTGCCGCCGGTGCAGCGGCCGCCCATGGATCCGGCCAGGACACCCCGGCCGCCCCGAAGCATGCAGCCCAAGCCCCGCCGGGCACCGCGCACCAGGGCACCGCGCACCAGGGTTCCGCGCAGCAGGGTGCTGCGCAGCTCGCCGCGGCGACCTCTGCGGCCGCTCCGAAGGCGGCCGGCAAGCCTGCCGGAAGGCCGGCGGCGCAGCCCACGAAGAAGGCCGAGGGCGCCGAGCCCATGCCGCGGGGACGGAAGGTGCTCTGGGGGGCGCTGGGCGCCGTCGTCGTGGCCCTGGCGCTGGTGTTGGCCGCCCGCGGCCTGCGCACCCTCGAGCCGGTGCAGGACTTCATCGCGCAGTATGACGGGCACACGGCCCAGCCGGAGTCCGCCCCGATCGGCATCCCGGCCTGGCTCGGCTGGCAGCACTTCCTGAACATGTTCCTGATGGTGCTGATCATCAGGACCGGCCTGCAGATCCGCTCGGAGCAGCGTCCGCCGGCGAACTTCACCCCGCGCAGGGACTCGCTGTTCTCCGCCAAGGGGAACACGCCGAAGAAGTACTCGATGACCATCTGGATGCACCAGGCCCTGGACGGGCTGTGGGTGCTCAACGGCCTACTCTTCGTGATCCTGCTGTTCGTCACCGGCCAGTGGATGCGCCTGGTGCCGACGGACCCGTACGTGTTCCACCACGCCCTGTCCGCCGGCATCCAGTACATGTCCCTGGACTGGCCGTCGGAGAACGGCTGGGTCCACTACAACGCGCTGCAGATGATCACCTACACCCTCGTGGTGTTCGTCGCCGCCCCGCTCGCCGCCCTCACCGGCTGGCGCATGTCCTCCTGGTTCCCCACTGAGGCCAAGGCGCTCAACAGGGCGTTCCCGATGGAGGCCGCCCGCAGGGTGCACTTCCCGGTGATGCTGTTCTTCGTCGGGTTCATCGTGGTCCATGTGTTCCTGGTGGTCTTCACCGGCTTCCTGGCGAACCTGAACCACATGTACACCTCGCGCGAGGCCACTGACGCCTGGGGCCTGGTGGTGTTCCTGGCGTCCGTGGCCGTCACCGCCGCCGCGTGGTTCTTCCTCCGCCCGCAGTTCGTGGCCCCGGTGGCCCAGCGGTTCGGCACCGTCGGCCGCTGACCCGGCGGGACAGACGAAGGGGCCCGAGCCAGGTGCTCGGGCCCCTCCGTCATGTCTGTGGCCGTCCCTGCGTGGTGCGACCGGCCGAGGCCGCAGCGGCGCAGGTGTCCGGGAGGATCAGCCGGCGGTCGCGTCCTCGAAGTCACCGGCGCTGCGGCGGAAGCGGGTCAGGATCTCGATCAGCGAGGTGACGTCCTCGTCGGACAGGCCCGTGTCCGCGAAGACCTCCGTGTTCAGCGCGGCCGCGGCCTTCGCGGTGAGCTCGCGGCCCTTCTCCGTCAGGGCGAGCAGGGTGGCGCGGCGGTCGCCCGGGTGCGGCTCGCGCGTCACCAGCCCGGCGGACTCGAGGCGGTCCACGGCGTTGGTCACGGAGGTCGGATGCACCTGCAGCAGGGCGCCGGCCTTGCTCATGGGCATGCGGCGCTCGCGGGAGAAGTCCAGCAGGGCCAGCAGTTCGAAGCGGGCGAAGGTCAGCGAGAACGGCTTCAGCGCCTTGTGGGCCCGGGCCAGCAGGATCTGCTGCGCGCGCATGATCGAGGTCACCGCGGCCATCGGTGCGGCGACGTCGTCCCACCCCTGGCGCTCCCAGTTGCGGCGGGCCTCCGCGATGGGGTCGCGGTTCAGGGTCTGTCGGGTGCTGCTCATTCGCCCCATCCTAGGTGAGGGGACGAGGGTGCGCCCGGTCAGCGGGCCTCGGTCTCACGGGGCGGGCGCGGGCGACCTGATCGAGTGGTACGGATACATCGTCCACGGCTTCCCCTCTGCAGACCCCTCTGCCCGGCGCTGATAGGCTCCGAAGCAGGCAGTCCTCGGACGTCCAATCAATCGCCGCGTCCGGCCGGGCACCCGTTGCCCGGCCGGATACGCGTGAGGAAAGGTGAACTCCATGACCGACGCGCAGACCGCACAGCCCACCGACGAGCTGCTCATCGAGCAGAGGGGTCGCCTCGGCGTCCTCACGCTGAACCGCCCGAAGGCCATCAACGCCCTGACCTTCGAGATGGTCAAGGGCATCCGCGCCCAGCTGCTCGAGTGGAAGGACGACGACTCCGTCCAGACCGTCCTGGTCCGCGGCGCCGGCGATCGCGGCCTCTGCGCCGGCGGCGACATCGTGTCGATCTACCACTCCATCCAGGCCGGCGACCTCGCCGAGGGAGAGGAGTTCTTCGCCACCGAGTACGCCATGAACCACCTGATCGGCGACTACCCGAAGCCGATCGTCGCCTTCCAGGACGGGATCGTCCTCGGCGGCGGCGTGGGCGTCTCCGGCCATGCCTCCCACCGCGTGGCCACCGAACGCACGCGCTGGGGCATGCCGGAGACCGGCATCGGCTTCGTCCCGGACGTGGGCGGCACCTATCTGATCTCCCGCCTGCCCTCCGAATTCGGCCTGCACGTGGGCATGACCGGCGAGCACATCACCGGCGCGGACGCGGTGGCCCTGGGCCTGTCCACGCACCACGTCTCGTCCGAGACCCTGGACGAGATCGCCGCCGCCCTCGAGACCGAGGAGCCGGACGCCGTCCTGGAGCGCTTCGCCACCGAGCCGGGCGAGTCACCGCTCTGGCAGCAGCGCCCGTGGATCGACGAGTGCTACGCCAAGGACACCCCCGCGAAGATCATCGAGGCCCTGCGCGCCCGGGACGAGGAGGCCGCCCACAAGGCCGCCGACCGCCTGGAGAAGCTCAGCCCGACCGCCGTCTCGGTCACCCTGGCCGCCGTCCGCCGGGCCCGCCGCGCCAAGGACCTTGCCGCCGTGCTCAAGACCGAGTACCGCACCACCGCCGCACACCTGCGCGGCCACGACTTCGCCGAGGGCATCCGCGCCCTCCTGGTGGACAAGGACAAGAACCCGCAGTGGCGGCCGGCCACCCTGGACGAGGTGACGCCGGAGCTCGTGGAGTCGCACTTCGCCGAGCCGGAGACGGGTGACCTGACGCTCTGAGCCCCACCTCAGGCCCAGACCCGGCCACACGGCACAGGGGACGACGACGGACGGGAGCCTGCCGCCGTCGTCGTCCCCTGTCGTCTCCGGTGGGCTCGGTCAGCCGCGCGCCGCGCGGAAGGTGACCTGCACCTGCACCATCGGCTTGTCCACGACGGGGGAGCCGTCCTCGCCGAGGGGGACGAGCTCGACGTCCACGAACCGCAGCGAGCGGCCGGCGTGGCGGACACGGGTCATGGCGACCATGTCCCCCCGGCCCGGGCGCGTGTAGACGGTGCGGGCGGCCTGGACGTCGTAGCGAGCGCGGTCCGGCATCGCGCCCTGGGCGGCGAGGATCGCGCGGAGCATCATCGCGCCGCCGTGGACGGCGCCCTGCGGATTGTCCAGCTCCCGGTTCTCGCGGAAGCGCGCGCCCGGGACGAACTCGCCGGACTGGGCGGGCCGGGACGTGTCGTCCTGGACGGTGACGGAGTCCGGCTCCAGGCCGAGCAGGTCCGCCATGGGGACGCGGGTCTGCGGCCCCAGCGGCAGGCCGCCGTGGCGGACGAACGCCTCCATCGAGGCGGCGGGAGCGGCCGGCACGGCCTGGAACCAGCCGGTGGCCTCGGCCACGCGGTCGCCGTCGGCGTCCACGAGCCAGGCGCGGGCGGCGCCGCCGGCCTCGTCCACCGTCAGCGGGGTGTACCAGCACTCCATGCGGGGCTGGTCGGCCGGGTCGGCGTCCGCAGACGCGTCGAAGGCCGGCAGCGGCTTGAGCACGTTGAGCGTGAGCTCCGTGGTGACGATGGCCTGCATGGCACCGGCGGCGGCGTGGTGCACGGCCACGGCGGTGGCGTTGTCCATCAGCACGGTGGCCGCGGCCGTGGTGGGGCGGCCGTCCAGGCCGATCGAGCTGGGCCCGGCGAGCATGTACCCCGGGTTCCAGTGGGCGCCCTCCTGCCGCACCTGCTCGTGGCGGCGCACACCGAACAGCTGCTCCGTGCGGCCCTGCGGATGCGCACGGGGCCCGGTGTTCTCCGCGTCCTCGGCCGTGCGGCGGCCGCCGGGATCCGAGGTGCCGGCCATGATGTCGGGGATCGAATGTCCGTAGCTCACGGAGTGAACGGTAGCGGAAACGGCGGCGGAGACGCCCGGACGGAGACGTCCCCGCCGCAGGCGGTGCGGAGCGTGCGGCTCAGCTCAGTAGAGCGTGCGGCTCAGCTCAGTAGGAGGAGTAGCCGTCTTCGGAGAGCGTGTGCTTCTCGTCGCCGGTGATCGGAGGGTTGAAGATCGAGACCAGGTGCATGTCCTCGGTCTCGCCGCCGCGCAGCTCGTGCGGGTCGTGTTCGTCCAGCACGTAGATGGTGCCGGGGGTGATCTCGTGGACGGTGCCGTCCTTCTCCACCACCGAGCCGGAGCCGGAGATGCAGTAGCAGGCCTCCAGGTGGTTGCGGTACTCGAGCTTGGAGGCGGTGCCCTGCTTCACGATCGTGTGGCAGACGGCGAAGCCCATGTTGTCCTTCTCCACCAGCAGGCGGTCGGACGTGCCGCCGCCCCACTCGACGGTCTCGGCCTGCTCTCGGTTGCGCGTGAACATCTGCGGATTCGCTCCTTCGACGGATCGGGTGTGCGGGTCCGGGCGCTCGCCGACCGCTCATCGTGCGGTCTGCCCGGTCTGCGGGCGGCCGAGGGGACCCAGTGCCCTGACCGTAGGCAGATCCCGGCGGCGGTTCCCACCCCTGGTCTGCGCCCGTCGCCGGCCGGTCAGCCGAGGGAGAGGCCGGGACCCAGGAGCCAGGCGCCGGCGCCGCCGACCGCCACGGCCACCGCCGTGCTCGCCGCCCCGAGGACGAGGGGGCGCGGCCCGACCTGCACGATCGAGCGCAGGTGCACACCCAGGCCCAGCGCGGCCATCGCCGTGGCCAGGAGCAGCTGCTGGACGGCTGCCGCCGCATCCAGCACCCCTGCCGGCAGCAGGCCGGTGGAGCGCAGCAGCATCGCCGCCACGAACCCCAGCACGAACCACGGGACCAGGGGAGGGCGGGAGGCGGAGGCGGCCGAGCCGTCGTCGGGAAGGGCGGACGAGCGGGCGTCCCGGCGCCGCTGGGCGGCGGCGAGCGAGGCCATGACCGGCGCGAGCATGACCACGCGGGCCAGCTTCACCGTCACCGCCACGGACAGCGCGGCCGAGCCCACCAGGCCGCCGGCGGCCACCACCTGGGCGACCTCGTGCGTGGACGCGCCGATCCACAGGCCGGCGGCCTCCTCGGACAGGCCGAGCGCCCCGGTGACCAACGGCATGAGCGGGATCATCAGGGTGCCGAAGAGCACGACGAGGCCGATGGCGGTGGCGGCCATCTCCCGGCGGGCACGGACCACCGAGTCTGCGGCGGCCACGGCGGCGGCGCCGCAGATGGAGAAGCCGGACGCCACGAGGGTGGTGAGGTCCCACGGCAGGCGCAGGGCACGGCCGAGCGCGAGCGTGGCAGCGAAGGTGATCCCGACGGCCGCCACGACCAGGCCGATCACGCCCCAGCCGAGCGCGAGGACGTCTCCCAGGGCCAGCTGCAGGCCGAGCAGGACGATGCCCAAGCGCAGGACGGGCTTGGCGGCGAAGGCGATCCCGGGGGAGAGGCGCTCCGGGACCGCGGCGAGGTTGCGCCAGGCCATGCCCGCCAGGATCGCCAGCAGCAGCGGGCTCAGCGCAGGGGCCCACGGGCGGACCAGCGCGGAGAGGCCCACCGCCGCGGCGCCCAGGGCCAGGCACACGAGCAGGCCGAATGCGCGGGAGGCAGGGGTGGAGGCAGCAGTGGTCACGGGCGCACTCTAGCCCCGCGGCCGATCCGAGTGACCCGGCACACGCTCTGTGGGATACTGGCACCACGTCGCAATCGCCCTGTGCGGGAGAGCGTCGGCGCGTCTGCGGAGACACCCCGGACGTCAGCCGGCCGCCGAAGGAGCAAGACCTCCCCGGGAATCTCTCAGGCACCCGTACCGCGCAGGGGAAGGACGCTCTGGAAAGCACGCAGGATCCGCCGACCCCGGACCGGAGGACTGCGTCACCGACGGTGCAAGCCCGCCGCAGGCGGGTGGAAACTCTCAGGTCAATGACAGAGCGGGGAGGTGAATGATCATGCCGCACCGGCAGGACCCCTCGGAGGTACCCGTGACCAGCACCCATCCGACCGCAGACGAGACCACGGCGCTGCCGCAGTCCGCGCACGAGCCGCGGGACACCGCCTCGGCGCCGTTCGTCGACCGCCACATCGGGCCGCGCGCCGACGACGCCGCGCACATGCTCGAGGTGCTCGGCCTCGACTCCATCGACCAGCTCGTGGACAAGGCCGTCCCCCCGGTCATCCGCATGGAGGGCGGCCTGGACCTGCCCGCCCCGCTCACCGAGTCCGCCGTGCTCGAGCAGCTGCGCGAGATCGCCGGCCGGAACGTGATGAAGACCCAGATGATCGGCCAGGGCTTCTACGACACCGTCACCCCCGGCGTCATCCTCCGCAAGGTGCTGGAGAACCCGGCCTGGTACACCGCCTACACCCCGTACCAGCCCGAGATCTCCCAGGGCCGCCTCGAGTCCCTGCTGAACTACCAGACGATGGTGCAGGACCTCACCGCCCTGCCGATCGCCAACGCGTCCCTGCTGGACGAGGCCTCCGCCGTGGCCGAGGCCGTCCTCCTGATGCATCGCGCCAACAAGAGGAAGGGCAGCGGCGTCACCCTGCTGGACGCCGACCTGTTCCCGCAGACCCTCTCCGTGGCGCAGCTGCGTGCCGACGCCGTGGGCATCGAGGTCCACGTGGCGGACCTGTCCGCCGGCATCCCGGAGGACGTCAGGGCCGTCGTCGAGGAGAAGGGCCTGTGCGGCATCGTCCTGCAGCAGCCCGGCGACTCCGGCCGCCTGCACGACCACACCGCCGTGATCGCCGAGGCCAAGGAGGCCGGCGCCCTCGTCACCGTGGCCGCGGACATCCTCGCCCTCACCCTCATCACCCCGCCGGGCGAGCAGGGCGCGGACATCGCCGTCGGCTCCACCCAGCGCTTCGGCGTCCCGCTGTTCTTCGGCGGCCCGCACGCCGCCTACATGGCCGTCCGCGAGGGCATGCAGCGCTCCCTGCCGGGCCGCCTCGTGGGCGTCTCCCACGACGACGCCGGCAAGCCGGCCTACCGCCTCGCCCTGCAGACCCGCGAGCAGCACATCCGCCGCGAGAAGGCCACCTCCAACATCTGCACCGCCCAGGCGCTGCTGGCCATCACCGCCTCCATGTACGCCGTCTACCACGGCCCGGCCGGCGTCGCCCAGATCGCCCGCCACGCCCACCGTCAGGCGCACCGCCTCGCCACCGCGCTCGCCGGCGCCGGCGTGAAGGTCGTCCACGAGGCTTACTTCGACACCCTCACCCTCGAGGTGCCGGGCGCCGCGGAGCAGATCCGCGCCGCCGCCGAGGACAACGGCGTGAACGTGCGCGTGGTGGACGCGGACACCGTCCGCGTGGCCTGCGACGAGACCACCGTGGACGAGGACCTCGCCGCGGTGCTCGCCGCCTTCGGCGCCGATGCCTCGGCCCTGCCGGCGCCCTCCCACGAGGGCGCCGTGGCCGCCCCGGCCATCCCGCAGGAGCTGCTGCGCACCTCGGAGTACATGACCCACCCGGTCTTCAACACCCACCACTCCGAGACCCAGATGCTGCGCTACCTGCGCCGCCTCTCCGGCTACGACCTCGCCCTGGACCGCACGATGATCCCGCTGGGCTCGTGCACCATGAAGCTCAACGCCACCGCGGAGATGGAGGCCATCTCCTGGCCGGAGTTCTGCTCCATCCACCCGTACGCCCCGGCCCACCAGACCGAGGGCTGGAGGTTCCTCATCGAGGACCTCGAGGCGAAGCTGTCCGAGATCACCGGCTATGCCGGCGTCTCCGTGGCACCGAACGCGGGCTCGCAGGGCGAGTTCGCCGGCCTCTGGGCCATCCGCCGGTTCCACATGGACAACGGCGAGGGCGAGCGCGACATCTGCCTCATCCCGGCCTCCGCGCACGGCACCAACGCGGCCTCCGCGGTGCTCGCCGGCCTCAAGGTGGTGGTGGTGGCCACCGCGGAGGACGGCACCATCTCCGCCGAGGACCTGGACAAGAAGATCGCCGCTAACGAGGGCCGCATCGCGGCCATCATGATCACCTACCCCTCCACGCACGGCGTGTACGACGCCGACGTGCGCGAGGTGTGCGACAAGGTCCACGCCGCCGGCGGCCAGGTGTACATCGACGGCGCGAACCTCAACGCCCTGGTCGGGCTGGCCCAGCCGGGACGCTTCGGCGGCGACGTCTCCCACCTGAACCTGCACAAGACCTTCTGCATCCCGCACGGCGGCGGCGGCCCGGGCGTGGGCCCGGTGGCCGTGGGCGAGCACCTGGTGAAGTACCTGCCGTCCCGCGAAACGCTCATGACCGCGGCCCCGCACGGCTCCGCCGGCGTGCTGCCGATCTCCTGGGCCTACCTGCACCTCATGGGAGCCGAGGGCCTCACCAAGGCCACCGGCCACGCCCTGCTCGGTGCGAACTACATCTCCCGGCGCCTGGCGGAGCACTACCCGACCCTCTACACCGGCGAGGGCGGCCTGGTGGCCCACGAGTGCATCCTCGACCTGCGCGAGCTCACCGCGAAGCACGGCGTGACCGCGGAGGACGTCTGCAAGCGTCTCATCGACTACGGCTTCCACGCCCCGACCCTGGCCTTCCCGGTGGCCGGCACCCTCATGGTGGAGCCGACCGAGTCCGAGGACCTGGGGGAGCTGGACCGCTTCATCGAGGCGATGATCTCCATCCACGGCGAGATCGTGGAGACCACCCCGGAGACCCTGGCCGACTCGGTCCTGCGCAACGCGCCGCACACCGCGGCCGTCCTGACCGGCGACGAGTGGGACCGCTCCTACTCGCGCTCCCAGGCCGGCTACCCGGTGGCCTCCCTGCGCCAGGACAAGTACTTCCCGCCCGTGGGCCGCATCGACGGCGCGTACGGCGACCGCAACCTGGTCTGCTCGTGCCCGCCGCCGGAGGCCTTCGAGGAGGAGACCGACGCGACCGCCACCGCGGACGCCTGAGAGGAGACCACCATGTCCGAGAACCTGCGCAACTCCCCGCTGCACGCCGTCCACGAGGCCGCCGGCGCCTCCTTCACCGACTTCGGGGGCTGGAACATGCCGCTGAAGTACGGCTCCGAGCTCGCCGAGCACAAGGCCGTCCGCTCCGCCGCAGGCATCTTCGACCTGTCCCACATGGGCGAGGTCCGCGTGACCGGGCCCGAGGCCGGCGAGATGCTCGACTACGCGCTGTCCAGCGTCATGTCCACGCTCAAGCCGGGCCGTGCCAAGTACAGCCTGTGCCTGACCGACGCCGGCACGGTCCTGGACGACCTCATCGTCTACCGCATGGACAACGGCGCCGAGGGCTCCGTCCCGGAGTACCTGGTGGTGCCCAACGCCGGCAACGCCGCCTCCGTGTACACCGCCCTCGCCCAGCGCGCCTCCGGCCGCGACGTCACCGTCACGGACGAGTCCGCGGACACCTCCCTGGTGGCCGTGCAGGGCCCGCAGGCAGAGCAGATCCTGGCCCAGGCCATGCCGGCCCACGTCCAGGAGCTGGCGGAGCTGAAGTACTTCGCCCACATCACCCTGGCGCTGCCGACCGGCGCGGGCGACGTGGAGGTCCTCGTGGCCCGCACCGGCTACACCGGCGAGGACGGCTTCGAGCTGTTCGTGCACGCCGGCTCCCCGGAGGAGGCCGGCGACCGCGGCTCCGCCGTGTGGAACGCCGTGGTGAAGGCCGCCGAGGCCGCGGGCGTCGAGCTGACCCCGTGTGGCCTGGCCTCCCGCGACTCGCTGCGCCTCGAGGCCGGCATGCCGCTCTACGGCAACGAGCTGGACAACGCGCACCAGCCGCACGCCTCCGGCGTCTCCTTCGCCGTCCCGGCGTCCAAGGAGGCCGACTTCGTGGGCAAGTCCGCGCTCCAGGGCAAGGACGAGGTGTCCCAGGTGCTCGTGGGCCTGAAGGGCGCCGGCCGCCGGGCCGCCCGCCACGGCTACGCGGTGCAGGACACCGAGGGCAACGTGATCGGCGAGGTCACCTCCGGCGCCCCGTCCCCGACCCTCGGGCACCCGATCGCCATGGCTCGCATCGACCGCGCGTTCGCGGCCGAGGGCACCGAGCTGCTGGTGGACCTGCGCGGCCGCGGCGAGTCCTTCTCCGTGGTGCCCCTGCCGTTCTACCGCCGTGAGCGCTGAGCACGTGCTGAACTCGGCACAGTGACGACGGTCCGCCGTCTCGGGCTCCGAGCCTCCTTCGCTAGGATGGGTCTCCGAGCCGGGGCGGCGGGCCTCGTCCGCGTCCGGGCTCGACCGTCCATCGTCCACTGTCAGGATCCTCCGCATGACTCATGTCGCCTCCCGCGCCCGGGTGTCCAAGAAGGCGTTCGTCGTCTTCGCCGTCGTGGCGCTGACCATGATCCTGCTGGCCGTCATGGTGATGTTCCGCGGCATGGTCGAGGAGGGCCGCCGCATGCAGATCGTCGAGGTCGTGGACGGCACCACCGTCAAGATCAACGCCCACGGGGAGGAGAAGCTCGTCAAGATGGCCGGCCTGACCGCCGGTCCCCGCAACCCGGACGGCCTGCGGGTCGGCCCGGCGCTCTGCATGGGCGAGAAGTCCTATGTGTGGCTGCGTGACCGCCTCGTCGCGGGAGCGACCGCGGTGGTGGACATCGAGGAGGTCGACGGCGAGGAGTACGCCACCTTCCGCATGGCCGGCGAGGACGTCAACCTGGCGATGATCGAGGAGGGCATGGCGGCCCCCACCGGCATCGGTGTGGGTGAGGCCGAGGCCTCCGAGATGCGGTCCGTGAACGAGAAGGCGTACACGCGCAACATCGGCCTGTACGACCTCGAGGAGCGCTGCACCGTCAACAGCGAGCTCTACGAGGCCGAGTACGCCCTGGACGTCATCTCAGACGACGTGGAGCCGTCCATCGCCAAGATCGACGAGAAGTCCGTCGAGCTGGGGCAGGCCGTGGACAACGTCCGTCTGGTGCAGGAGGACATCCACAACCTCGACCCGGAGGGCACGGACTTCGTGAACACCGTCTGGGGCCCGTCCAAGGACCTCCTGGTGGCCGAGGCGGACGAGATCGCGGACCGCGGCATGAAGCGCCTGCGCGACCTCAACGACCGCCGCAACGAGATCTACTCGCGCTGAGCCGGCGCCGGGGTCCGCCGCCCCTGTCCGGACCCGCTTCACGACGTCGGCGCGTCACCGTCCGAAGGTGACGCGCCGACGTCGTGGGTGTGGCCTCCGGTGCCATGCCGGAGGGGGCAGGTCAGTCGAGGGAGAGGGTGACCAGGCCCAGCTGCGCGGAGCGGATGATGGCCTGGACGCGGTCTCGGACCTCGAGCTTGTCCAGGATGCGGGTGAAGGTGGCCTTCACGGTGGACTCGGACAGGTGCAGGCTCTGGGCGATCTCCGTGTTGGACTGGCCGCGGGCGAGCAGGCGCAGCACGCCGAGTTCGCGGTCGGTGAGGTCGGAGCCGTCCGGGTCGCCGGGACGCACCGGCCGGGTGCCGACGCCGGGACCGTCCTCCTCGATGGCCGTGAGCAGCTTCTTCGTGACCGTGGGGGAGAGGACGGACTCGCCACGGTGCACGGCGTGGATGGCGCTCAGGATGGAGGCCGGCTCGGCGTCCTTGACCATGTAGCCGGCGGCGCCGGCGCGCAGGGCGGGGACGAGGTAGTTCTCCGAGGTGAAGGTGGTGATGGCCAGGACGCGGATCTCCGGGTGGTCGCGGGCGATGTGGCCGGTGGCCTCCACGCCGTCCATGACCGGCATCTGCATGTCCATGAGGACGACGTCCGGGGTGGTGGCGTCGCAGGCCTCGAGGGCCTCCGCGCCGTTGGCGGCGACGCCGATGCAGCTCATGCCGGGGGCCGAGTCCACGAGGGTCTTGAGGGCCCCGCTCATGAGCGGCTGGTCGTCCACGATGAGCACGCGAAGATTCTGGGTCACCGCATCAGCGTAGAACACGCGCGGGTGTAGCACGGATCACAGTGCGCTTTTCATAGGCAGACATACGGGATGCGGCGTTTTCACAGGAAAAAGTATGGAGTGCGGGGTTTCCTGTGAATCTGCGCTCTGTGGTGTTCAGGCCTGGTGCGGTGTGTGAGCTGCATCCCATAATGCTGGACATGAAGACTCGTACCTTCGCTGCCAGCATCCTGACCGCTGCCGCCCTGTTCACCATGGCTCCCGCCGCCTCCGCCGCGCCGACCGGCACCGGCTCCGACGTCGCCGAGACCACCGGCTTCGCCAAGGGCACCCGAGACTACTTCTGCTACAACTTCGGCATGTTCTGCGACTGATCGTCCGGCATACCGGAACGGGTGACTTCGACCGGGACGATCGACCTCACCCCCGCTGAACCGTCGCCTGCGAAGGCGCCGGTTCAGCGGGGGTGGTGTCGCTTCTGGGACGCACGCCAGTGCAGTCCCTGGTATCTGGGGATCGTCAGCATCCTCGTGGTGCTGTCGATCTCGTCCGACCTCGTCTCTGAGGTCACGGAGCTGGAATCGGCTGAGCGCCAGGACAGGTACGTCCTGATCCTGGGTCTGCTGGCGGCGGCCTTCCTGCTGCAGTGGGTGTCCACCACGGTGGCGTTCACTGCTCTTCTGCCCGTCTATTTTCTGGCGCGAACGGGCGGGGAGACCCTTCCCATCCTGCTGTACGGCACTCTGATCGTCAGTGCCGTCGTGGCGACGGCCAATGCGCTGTTCAGTGTCATCGCCAGCGTGCTGGCGCTGGGGTGGGCCGTGCTCTTTCCGTCTCTGCTGCATCAGCCGGCATCGACGATCTGGTTCTCGGTGATCATCTCGGTGATGGGCATCGGCGTGGGGCTCTTCGTCCGATTCGCCTGGATGCGCCGCGAGGCAGACGCCCTCAAGATCCAGGAGGCCCGCCGGCAGGCGCTGGAGGCCGCGCTGCGTGAGCGGCGGGTCCTCGCCCGAGACCTGCATGACATCGTGGCGCACAACCTCACGATCATCTCGATGCAGGCGCGTACCGCGCAGTTCGTCGGCACGGACGAGGCCGCGCGTCAGGCGCTGGACGTGGTCGGCAGCTCCGCCAAGGATGCGCTGGTGGACCTGCGGCGCATGCTCGCGCTGATGCGCGAGGAGGGCGTGGTGGGGGATCAGGCGCAGCCGGGCCACTCCGGTTCGGAGTCGAGCACCTCGGTGGACATCGACCTCGGCGTCTCCCGGGTCTCCCACGAGCTCATGGAGCTGGGCTTCACCGTGCGCGCGGACGTCCGGCTTGAGGGGAGAACGGTCCCCTTGGGCACCCAGAGCACGCTCTACCGCGTGCTCCAGGAGGCCACCAGCAACATCGCCAAGCACGGGGACCGCAGCGAGCCGGTGCAGATCTCCGTCGGATTGGAGGGGGCGGACGTGGTCCTGCGGATCTCCAACGCGATCGAGCGCCGGCCCCAGGGCAGGAAGGGGCGCGGCGGACAGGCCTGGAACTCCTCCGGCGTCGGCCTCAACTCGATGCGCGAGCGCGTCTCTGCCTTCGGGGGCACGTTCAGTGTGGGGCCGGAGGGGGAGCAGTGGCGGCTCGTGGCCGCCGTCCCTGCACGTGATCCCGCGGACGTGTGATGTATGTCACACCGTCCGCGAAAGTGTAGACAAAAGTCCACTACCGGTCCGGCTGTGGCCCTGACTACAGTGGAAAGTGCCCCAAGAGACGGTGCACAGTGCAGGACGACACCGACCGGAACAAGCCTGAGGGGATGCGGGCCCGGGAGGACGTTCTAGGGGGAAGGCGGCGGTCGCAGACCGCCGCCTTCCTTCTCTCTGCACGACGTGCAGTGCCGCAGGCCTGCGGCACGATCACCTACATGTGAGGCCTCGCCTCGTCGCCGGGGTCCGGCCGCTGCAGTGGCCGGACCCCGGCGATACGCCTGCCCAGGGCTGCATGCTCCGTGGCAGACAGGCACGCCCTGGACGGGTCAGGCGGCCGCCTGATCCGGATGCTGCTCCGCG
Source organism: Micrococcus sp. FDAARGOS_333 (assembly GCF_002206575.2). Taxonomy (NCBI): domain Bacteria; kingdom Bacillati; phylum Actinomycetota; class Actinomycetes; order Micrococcales; family Micrococcaceae; genus Micrococcus; species Micrococcus sp. FDAARGOS_333. Next base: position 674,366 of record NZ_NJFJ02000001.1, read on the forward strand.
CCCGCGTCACCTGCCTCGTCCGGGCCGCCGACGACCTTCACCAGCGGGCGGGCGGCCACGCGTCCCAGGCCCATGAGGATGCCAGCCGGGAAGCCGATGACCGGGATGAGCATCGGCAGGATGCCGCCGGCGCCCTGGGTCAGCACCACCAGGCCGTACAGCATGCCCACCAGGGCGTAGGCGAGCACGTGTACCCATTGATTGAGCACGTGGCGGAACGCCCAGTTCACCAGCAGGCACAGCGGCAGGCCGACCACCAGGCCGGCCAGGCCCACCACGGTGAGCAGCGGTGTCAGGCTGCCGAACTCCTGCAGGCTCGGGATGAGGGCCAGCACGAGCACGAGCGCCGCCATCAGCAGGTTCGGGACCAGCCAGGCCACCAGAAACCCGTAGATGCTCATGTGCAGGCGCGGGCGTGGCCCTGCGGCGGCTCGGGCGGCCTTGCGGCGGGCACGGGCGGTGCTCTTCACCGGGGCGGGGGTGGTCATGGCGGGGCGACTCCGAAGTCAGTGGACGCAGCGGGCGGCTCCCCACTCTAGTCACCCGGCCTGACTCGGACCTGAGTGCGTCGTCAGCCCTCCGCGCCGTCCACGGCGAAGGTCAGCTCCTCCGGGGACGGCCAGCTCTCCAGTGTGGCGCGGGCCTGCCAGGCGTCGTCCGAGTCCTGGTCCACCGGCTCGACCGCGAGGGAACCGAGCTCACCGTCCACCACGCACAGGCGCACCTCGAACTCCTGGCCCTCGTGGGTGAAGCGGCCGCGCACGGGCCAGGTGAAGTCGTGCGGAACGGCGCGGACCAGCGGGGTCTCGGCGTCGACCACCAGCGGCAGCCAGTCGGTGAATTCGACGCCCGGCTCCTGCTCCACGGCCTTCGTGTGCGCCAGCTGGGCGCGCAGTGCGGCCTCGCCCGGCAGAGCGGCGCCCTCGGCCAGGGCCGGGTCCAGGATGGTCTCCAGCAGCACGCGGGCGGCGGCCGGGACCGGGACCGGTGCGAGTCCGTCCTCATCCTCGGGCATGTCGTCCATGAAGCGCAGCAGGGCACCCTGCTGTACGGCGTCGCGGTGGGTGCGGCGGGCGGCGGCATTGCCCAGCAGGGCGGCGGCCACGCCGAGCACGGCCATGGCCGCGCGCGGATGCGTCAAGCCGGCCTTCTGGGCCAGACCGGTGGCGCCGACCTTCTCCAGCAGGTCCATGCTCTTGGCGTCCCACATCGCGTAGACGGCCGGGGCCAGGGCCACGAGCCCGCCGGCGGCAGCGCCTCCGGCCAGACCCACCAGGCCGTTGCGCAGGCGGGTGGTGAAGCGCGGGGTCACGCCGGCGGCGAGGGCACCCACATCCAGCGCGGCCCGGAGCTCAGCTGCGCCGTAGACGCCGGTGGCGGCGGCGATGATCCGGTTCACCGTCCTGCGCTCCCGTGCGTCCCCCTCCGAGGGGTCCAGCAGGCTGAGGGCCCCCAGACCCGCGGCGGCCAGCAGGCCGTAGCTGCGGCTGCCTGGTCGCAGGAAGCCGGGGCGGGTGGCCCGCTTCGGCAGATACGCGGCCGCCTCGCCGGACATCGGGGCGTGGGCGAACATTCCGAACTCGGTGGTCTTCATGCCTCCATCCTCTCTGGAAAGTCCGCTGCTGTCGCCATGAAGTCCGCGCCTGTCGCCATGCGCGGAGCTGGCTCTCTCCCGGAGTCCTCGTTCCGATCCGGAGCCGGCGAGACGCTCTCCGGATCGGAACGAGGGCTCTGAGGGGAGAGGGCTCAGCTCCGTCCGATGTAGGCCAGCAGACCGGCCAGGGCGGCGCGGTGCCCGGCCTCGAGGGTGGGCGCTATGACGGGCCCGAAGGCGGGGTGATGGTTCACCGGGTACTGCTCCGGTTCGCCCTGGAAGCCGCCGAAGTGCCAGTACACGAGGGGGACGCCGATGGCGTCGGCCAGGGCGCCCACGTCCTCCGAGCCCATGAACGGGGCGGCGGAGGTGACCTGCTCTGCGCCGAGCTCGGCGCGCAGGGCGGCGCTGACGCGCTCGGAGTGCTCGGGGTCGTTGTAGCAGCGGGGGAACGTGCTGATCGGCTCGACGGTCGGTTCCGGGGCGCCGGAGGCGGCGGCTTCGGCCTTCACGATGCGCTCCACGGCCGCCACCACCTGGTCCCGACGCTCGGGGGTGAAGGTGCGGATGTTGAGCTCGATGGTCGCCTCGGCGGGGATGATGTTCTCCTTCAGGCCGGCGTGGAACGTGCCGACCGTGACCACGGCGGACTCGCGCGGGTCCACCTCGCGGGAGACCACGGTCTGCAGCCGGGCCACCGCGTGGGAGGCCATCACGATGGGATCGATGCTGTCCTGCGGCTGAGAGCCGTGCGCCTGCTTTCCGTGGAAGGTCACCCGCAGGGAGTCGGCCAGGGCCATGGCGGTGCCGGGGATGACGTAGACGCTTCCGGCCTCCAGAGGCATGACGTGCTGGCCCAGGACGACCTCCGGCCGCGGGGCACGGTCCCAGAGGCCGTCCGCGACCATCGCCGCGGCGCCGGCTCCGGTCTCCTCGCCCGGCTGGAACACGAACACCACCGTGCCCTGCCAGGTCTCAGGCGCCTTCACCAGCTGCCGTGCGGCGGTGAGCGCTCCCATCACGTGCGTGTCGTGGCCGCAGCCGTGCATCACCGGGACGTCCCTGCCGTCCGCGAGGGTGCCGCGGGCGGTGGACGCGTAGTCCAGCCCCGTGTCCTCGAGGATCGGCAGGCCGTCGAAGTCCGCGCGGAACGCCACCGTGGCCGCCTCCGGGGACTCCGGGTGCCGCAGGATGCCGACCACGCCGGTGCCGCCGCAGCGGAAGTGCTCGACGCCGATCTCGTCCAGCTGCCGTTCGATCCAGGCGGCGGTCTCATGCTCCTGCATCGACAGCTCGGGGTGGCGGTGCAGGTGGACGTAGTCCGCGTGCATGCGCTCGCGCTCGGCGTCGGTCAGCCGCAGGGCCTGTGGCAGGCGGGTGGGGGTCGGCAGGGGAGCAGCGGTGTCGGTCGGGGAGGTCATGGGGTCCTCTCGTCGGCGATGGCGGCATGACGAAGCCCTCGTTCCGATCCGGAGCGCGTGCGGGGGTCTCCGGATCGGAACGAGGGCAACATGGGCGGGGGAGGCAGAGGTCAGCCCTGGCGCAGGCCGCCCTGCCACAGGGCGGCGAACGGGGTGTTGCCGTCCACGGCCTGGCGGATGCCGGCGGTCACGAAGGCCTTGGCGCGCCGCGCAGCCTCCAGCGGGGTGGCGCCCTTGGCCAGCTCCGCGGTCACGGCGGCGGCCAGGGAGCAGCCGGCGCCGGAGACGCCCTCGGTGCCGATCTTCGGCTCGGAGAGGACCTCCACGGTCTCGCCGTCCACGAACACGTCCACCGCATCCGGACCCTCGAGGTGCATGCCGCCCTTGGCGAGCACGGCGGCGCCGGAGACTTCATGGATCTTCTTGGCGGCGGCGATCAGGTCGTCCACGGTCTTCACGGTCATGCCGGAGAGCTGCTCGGTCTCAAAGTGGTTCGGGGTGGTGAAGGTCGCCAGCGGCAGCAGCTCGGCCTTCAGCGCCTGGTCGGTGTCCAGGGCGTGGCCGGCCTCCTGGCCCTTGCAGATCAGCACCGGGTCCAGCAGCACGTGGTCCCACTCCTGGGACTTCAGGGCCTCGGCGGTGGTGCGGATGACCTCCGGGGAGCCCTGCATGCCGAGCTTCACGGTCTTCAGGGTGCCCTCGTAGTCCTTCTGGACAGCCTCGAGCTGGTCCGCGATGACCTCGGTGGGCACCGGGAAGAAGCGGTGGTTCCAGTCGTCCTTCGGGTCGAAGGAGACGATGCAGGTCAGGGACACGATGCCGAAGACGCCCAGCTCCTGGAACGTCTTCAGGTCGGCCTGGGCGCCGGCACCGCCGGTGGCCTCGGAGCCGGCGATGGTGAGTGCGATGGCGGGGCGCTCTGTGCGCGCGATCACGTCAGACATGAGGTCGATGCTACTCCCGTGGGGGCTGTGCCTTCACCCGCGCCCGTCACAGATGTCAGGTGCCCGGGTCCGCAGGGATTCCGCCGTGGGCAGAGCCGCCGTGCTGGCGCGCTCCCGGCCTGATCGACCAGAGTGGACGCATGATCCTGATCAACCTGAAGTTCACCGTCAAGCCCGAGCTCGCCGACCAGTGGATGGACGCCGTCGCGAAGTACACCGCAGACGTCCGCAGCGAGGAGGGCAACATGTTCTTCGAGTGGTACCAGCCGGTGGAGGGCGAGAAGAACGAGTACTTCCTGCTCGAGGGCTTCACCGACGAGGGCGCGAAGGCCCATGTGGAGTCCCCGCATTTCCAGGAGGGCATCGACGCCATGAAGCCGCTGCTCGCCAAGACCCCGCAGATCATCTCCGAGCAGATCTCGGCCGACGGCTTCGGCCCGATGGGTGAGATCCAGATCGACGAGTGAGCCTTCCGGCCCGCTGAACTCCGGCTGAGCCCGTCTCAGCTCTCCAGGGCGGCCCGCACCGATGCCAGCACGGCGTCCGTGTCGGGCCGCCCTTCGTCCACCGTCACGACGACGGTCCTCACCCGGGCGGTGTCGGCCGCCGGGCTCGGGGGCCGGGTCAATGCCCGGACCAGGCCGGTCAGGTCTTCGGCGAGCCGCTCCTCGGCGTCGGTGGCGTCCGGCAGAACGCCGGTCTCGGCGCCCTCCCGCAGCCAGCCGCGCAGCGCCGCGTTGTGGACGGCCACGGCGGCGCCGGCCAGGCCGAACGCCGTGGCGTCCCCGTCGGGCAGTGTCTCCGGCCGGCCGCGCAGCCAGCGGGCGAAGAGCCGCTCGTAGCCGTGCGAGCTCAGCAGCTCCCGGTTCCGCAGCGCCTTGGACTGCCGCAGCAGCCGGTACCGGGCCTGCGCCTGTGCCGGGTCCGCGGCATGGTGTCGGAACACCCGCCGCACGGCCTTCACGAGCGCGTCCGCGGTGGCTTCGGGGCCGGGGTCCGCGCCGTCCAGGAACTCCTCGAGCTCCTCGAGCAGCACCGCATGGTCGTGGAAGACCACGTCCTCCTTGGAGCCGAAGGTGCGGAAGAACGTGGCTCGGCTGACGCCGACCGCAGCGGCGAGGGCGTCCACGGTGGTGGCGTCCCAGCCCTGCTCGTCCAGCAGGCGGATGAGGGCGGGCGTGTGCGCGGCGAGCCTCTTGTTCATGTCGACGATCATACGCAGTCTGATACGGCGTATCACTTGACCTGAAACTCAGTCTCATACGATGCTGGATCCAGCATCCCGCGCCGGACAGGCGGAGGCGAGCGGCCGTCGTCGTGAGGCTCCGCGCACCGTGAGGCCCCCGCCGCACGGACCCGGCGCTCCACCTCCCACCGAGAGGACCTGCCATGACCGAGCAGCTGCCCACCGCCGAGCCCGAGTACGACATCACCGGTCCCCTGGACACGGACGCCTACGCGATCTTCGAGGACATCGACGAGCAGGACCTCGTCCTCTTCAAGGCCGCCCGCGCCTACCTCACCCCCGAGGTCCAGAAGACCCTCCAGGACGCCTGGGACAAGGGCGAGTACCCCACCGGGCTGATCCCGGGACTGGCCGAGGCGGACCTGCTGCGTGACGGCGTCGAGGTTCAGGGCAAGCCCACCTACTCCCGCCTCGCCTCCGGCCTGGCCACCATGGAGCTGGCGCGCATCGACGGCTCGCTGTCCACCATCGTGGGCGTGCAGGGCGGACTGGCCATGCGCTCGATCCAGATGTGCGGTTCCGACGAGCAGAAGGCCAAGTACCTGCCGAAGATGGCCGCCGGCGAGCTCTACGGCGCGTTCGCACTCACCGAGCCCACCCACGGCTCCGACTCCGTCTCCCTCGAGACCACCGCCACCCCCGTGGACGGAGGCTGGAGGATCAACGGCCACAAGAAGTGGATCGGCAACGGCGCCGCGGGCGGCATCACCGTCACCTGGGCCCGCTCCACCGAGGACGGCCAGGTCAAGGGCTTCATCGTCCACCAGGACACCGAGGGCTACACGGCCGAGGTCATCCGCGGCAAGATGTCCCTGCGCGCCATCCACCAGGCCCACATCACCTACGACGACGTGTTCGTTCCGGCCGAGGACGTCATGCCGGAGGCCACCTCCTTCAAGAACACCGCCGCCGTCCTCTTCGCCACCCGCGTGGGCGTGGCCTGGGCCGCCGTCGGCCACGCGGTCGGCTGCTATGAGGCCGCCGTGCAGTACGCGCAGCAGCGTGTGCAGTTCGGCCGCCCGCTGGCCCACTCCCAGGTGGTGCAGGAGCGCCTGGCCCGTATGCTCTCCGAGCTGACCCAGGTGCAGCTGCTCGTGCTGCGGGCCTCCCGGCTCGAGGACTCCGGCCGCCTCACCGGCCCGCAGGCCTCGCTGGCCAAGTACTCGGCCACCCGCGCCGCCCGGTCCATCGCCGCGAACGCTCGCGACCTGCTCGGCGGCAACGGCATCCTCGTGCAGAACGAGGTGGGCAAGCACTTCGCGGACATCGAGGCCATCCACACCTACGAGGGCACGGAGACCGTGCAGGCGCTCATCGTCGGCCGCGACATCACCGGCAAGGGGGCGTTCGCCTGAGCCTGAGGGACGGCGCCGGGCCGGTGCGAAGCCGGGGCTGGCCGCCAGCCCTGCCGACGCCTTCCCGACGACGGCACCGTCCTGGACGTGCTCTGTCCACACCGTGGACACAGCCTGTTGCGCAGGTCACCGTGTGGCCTAGGTTGGGGCCATGGAGAACACGCCCCGCGACCACACCCACCGGTGGCCGTCCCGCGTCGCCGACCACTCGTCCGCCGAGGACCGCAACGCGATCCGCCGCATCAACGAGCTGGCGTTCGAGACCTCTGCCGAGGCGGACCTCGTGGAGGAGCTCCAGAACGACGAAGAGGCCTGGCTGCCGCAGTTCTCGATGGTCACCATGACCGCCGCGATCCCCGGCACCGACCTGCACTCGGATCCCGTGGCATACGGCCTGCTGTGCCGCGCCCACATCGGGGACGCCGAGACCCTCGCGCTCGCCCCGCACGGTGTGCTGCCGGAGCACCAGAACCAGGGTGCCGGCACCGCGGTGGTGAAGGCGCTGCTCGCGGCTGCGAAGGAGGCCGGCGAGCCTCATGTGGTGGTCTACGGCTACCCCGAGTACTACCCGCGCTTCGGCTTCGAGGATGCCGCCGAGTACGGCGTCACCGCCGCCTTCGCGGACCGCCCGGGGGCCCTCCAGATCCTCGTCCTCGACCAGTCCGTCGAGGTCCCCTCGGGTGAGTTCGCCTACCCCGAGGCGTTCGGCGCGGAGACCCGCGCCCCGCTGAGCTGACGACGGCGGGCGCCCGCGGGGTGGGGTGACACCACGCGGGCGCCGCCGGCGTCGACCCCCGTGCGCGGCCGTCCTCACCGGAGAGGGTGGCCGCGCACAACCATGTCCGGGGCGGAACGGGCTGGGCAGGGACGCAGCTGATCCCCTGTGTGCCACGAGTCGGAAAGCCGGCCTCGACAGGCGGAGTTCCGACGCTGCGGACACAGAGAGCGAGCCTTCCCGGCCCCCGCCTCACTTCTTGCCGGCGTAGTACCGGCCGAGGGTCTCGGCCTTGAGCTCGGCGAAGGTGCCGTCTCCGATCGACGCGCGGATGCGGTCCACCAGGGACACGGTGAAGCGCTCGTTGTGGATGGACACCAGTGTGTGGGCGACCATCTCCTTGGCCTTCATGAGGTGGCGGATGTAGGCGCGTGAGTAGTGCGCGCAGGTGTAGCAGTCGCACTCGGGGTCCAGCGGGCCCCAGTCCCGCCGGTACTTGGCGCCGGGCAGGTTGTAGCGGCCGTCGCGGGTGTAGAACGCTCCGGTGCGGGCCACGCGGGTGGGGGAGACGCAGTCGAAGGTGTCCGCCCCGTTCTCCACGGCGGTGAACAGGTCGTCCGGCTCGGAGATGCCCAGCAGGTGCCGCGGCCTGTCTTCCGGCAGAACGGAAGCGCACCAGCCGACGATCGTCCCGAGGTTCTCCTTCTCCAGGGCCCCGCCGACGCCGTAGCCGTCGAAGCCGGCCTCCGTGCCGTCCGCGTACCGGGTGGTCATGGTGGACAGGTCGGCGCAGGCCTTGCGGCGCAGGTCCTCGTACTGGGCTCCCTGGATCACCCCGAACAGCGCCTGGTAGGGGCGGTCGGCGCGCTCGGCGGTGAGGCGGGCGTGCTCGTCCAGGCAGCGCTGGGCCCAGCGGCGGGTGCGCTCGAGGGCCTCCTCCTGGTAGCCGCGGGAGTTGTGCAGGGTGGTCAGCTCGTCGAAGGCGAACATGATGTCCGCGCCGAGGTTGTGCTGGATCTGCACGGAGCGCTCCGGGGTGAACCGGTGCCGGTCCCCGGTGAGGTGGGACTTGAACCAGACGCCGTCCTCGTCCACGTTGGCCAGGCGCTCCTTGCCCGGGGCAACGGCGTCGTCGGCGCCCTGCCCGTCCGGGGCGGCGGGGCCCTTCATGTCGATGACCTTTTTGAAACCCGAGCCGAGGCTCATCACCTGGAAGCCGCCGGAGTCGGTGAAGGTGGGGCCGTCCCAGTTCATGAACCGCCCGAGCCCGCCGGCCTCGTCGAGCAGCTCGTCGCCGGGCTGCAGGTACAGGTGGTAGGCGTTGGCCAGCAGGGCCTGCGCGCCGAGCTCCTCCATGGACTCCGGCAGCACGGCCTTTACGGTGGCCTGGGTGGCCACCGGGATGAACGCCGGGGTCTGGATCTGCCCGTGTGGGGTGGTGATGACGCCGGTGCGGCCGTGGCCGGGGCCGTCCTCCAGCCGCCCGGTCACCTCGTATCCGAAGTGCGAGGGGTGGGCGGGCTGCGGCGCGGGGGTCTCGGCGTCGTGGAGGGGCATGGGATCCATCGTAGTGAGTGGGCCGTGGGACGGCCCTCGGGCCGGCGCCCGTCGGTGCCTTCCCGTGCCTCTGCGCGGGCTGTATGCTCGGTGCACCGCTGATGGGGGCGGAAGTGGCGCGTAGTCTCCTCCCTCACATGTCCCGAGGAGAAGAGCCATGACCGCAGCGCACGCCGCCCCCGCCGCACGCCCCGCCCGGCCCACCGGCACGATGGTCGCCGCCGGCCTGGCGATGACGGTCCCGTTCGCGGTCACTGTGCTCATGATGCTGACGGAGGCCCCGTTCCCGAACTCCGTCGCCGGGAGCCACGCCCTGGTCGCCGCCCAGCATCTCGTGGCGCTGCTCGGGGCCGTGGTGCTGTTCGCCGTCGGCCGTCGCGTCGGCTCTCCGGTGCGGCGCCACGGCCTCACCGCGGTGATCGTCGCCGTGGTGCTGATCGGCGCCCAGGTCTCCGTCCAGGTCGCCGACCCGAACATCGGCGGCGGTCTCCTGTGGTTCGTGGCCGCCCTCGTGCTGGCGGTCCTCGGCGCCATCGCCGTCGTCCGCTCGCGGCGCGCCTGAGCCGTCCGACGCACACGGAAGGGGCGTCCCGCCGGGGGCCGCCCCTCCGCCGTCCCCGGATCAGGCCTCCAGCGCGTCCATCACCGCGGAGGCCACGACCAGGTCCTGCCAGGGCATGCCGGTCGTCACGACGACGGCAGGCACCCCCGCCTTCCGTCTCGCCCGGCCTGTGGCCAGGTCCGCGAAGGTGACCAGCTCCGGCTCGGTGACGGCGCCGGACTCCATGCCGAGCACCACTTCGCCTGCCTCGCGCAGCGCCGAGTCGCGCGACTCCACGACCACCTGGCCGCGGGCGAGCAGGGCCTCGTCCAGCTCACGGGTGTCCGGGGTGTGGGCGCCCATCGCCACCACCACGGCGTCGTCGCGCACCAGGGCGCCGTCGAACAGTGGAGACGCGGAGGCGGTGCAGGTGACCACCACGTCCGCTTCGGCAACAGCGTCCTCGCCGCCGGCCTCCGCGGAGACGCCGAGTTCGTCGGTGATGCGCGCGGCCAGGGCCTGTGCCTTCTCCGCGCTCCGGCCGACCACGGTGATCCGCTCGACCTCCAGGACGTCGCAGAACGTCACCGCGTGCTCCCACGCCTGGACTCCGGTGCCGAACAGGACGAGGTGAGCGGCCGCCGTCGTGGTTCCGCCGGTGGCCGAGGAGCCGGCGGGGACGGCGCCGGCGAGGCGCGCGCCGAGTGCGGACACGGACGAGGTGCGCAGGTTCGTGAGCTCGATGCCGTCCAGAACGGCGCGCGGCGCCTGCTCGGCACCGCCGAAGAGGACGTAGACGCCCTGGATGACCGGCAGGTCCGCGTCCGCGTTCTCCGGGGTGAGCGTGAGCAGCTTCGTGCCGACCTCCTCGCCGCGGGTGGACGGCATCTGCATGAGCATGCCCGTGGAGGTCTCCACGCGGGTGCGCGGAGCGTCGGTCTCCGGGTCGAGTCCTTCGCGCAGAGCGCGCTCGAGGGCCTCGACCGCGGCCGTCGGGCTGAGAGCGGAGCGCAGGGAGGGTCCGAGGACATGGGGCAGCTGAGAGGGGGCAGGGGCGGCTGTGCTCGGATCCGTCATGGACTCCACCGTACGGAATCCGCCGCGGGCGCACCGGGTCCGCGGTGGCGGATACTGTGAGGGACATCAGGAGGCTGCCCGTGCAGCGCCGCCTCCCCGCATTCCCGAGAGGACACCGATGAGCCACGAGCACCCCGGCGGCGGCCGGCGTCGCCGCCACGGCGAGACGCCGTCCTGGTACCAGGGCGGCGGCGACGAGCAGCAGGAGCCCCGCCCCTGGGAGCAGGAGGGGTACGCGGACGCGGGATACCCGCAGTACGGCCGCGACGGGCAGGGCCCCCACGTGCAGGGCACCTACGGGCCGGGCTCCCACGGACAGGGCACCTATGGGCCGGGCGGTCAGGTCGGGCCGTACGGCCAGGCCCCGCCGCCGGGCTACGCCGGGGCGGGGATGCAGCCCTGGGCAGGCGGGATGGCGCCGCAGCAGTACACCTCGCCCAAGTCGTTCATCGCCACGTGGCTGCTGTCCCTGTTGCTCGGCATCCTGGGAGTGGACCGGTTCTACCTGGGCAAGATCGGCACCGGGCTGCTGAAGCTGTTCACCTTCGGCGGCCTGGGCATCTGGTACCTGATCGACGTGATCATGACGCTGGCCCACGGCCAGACCGACGGCGTCGGCCGCAAGGTCCGCGGCACGCGCAACGAGCAGGCGGCGGCGGTCATCATCACCGTGGTCCTCTGGGTCATCGGCGGCGCCGTCAACGGCGGAAGCTGACACCGGCCGGCATCAACACAGCAGGCTGACACCGACCGGCAGATTCGCGCGTCCGGCCAGAGGGTGCAGACCGCCGGCCACGGATCCGCACGCCGCACGGTGGCACGACGAAGGGCCAGGACGTCGTCACGACGTCCTGGCCCTTCGCGCTGAGTACAGGCGATCGGCGCCCGTCCTGAGGGGCAGGGCGGGCGCCGACCCGTGATCCCCGGCCGAGGCGAGGGGCGGCCTCGGCCGGGGATCACTTCACGCGGATCGTGGTCGTGTCGACGACCTCACCCTCGTGAAGGATGTCGACGGCACCGGTGTAGGTGCTGGTGCCGTCCGTGTCCAGGACGCCCTGGAACACGTGGGTCTCACCCGGGGTGACCTGGGCGGCGGCCGGGTCGAAGGTCAGCACCCCGGTGTCCTCGTCCGTGGGGAAGGACACGCGCAGCGTGTACGGCACGGTGGTGTCCGTCTGGCCCTTCGCCACCACGTGGATGGTGTGCTGCGGGGCGGAGGAGTAGATCGGGCCCTCGTAGATCTCGGCGCCGGTGCCGCGAGTCACGGAGCGGGCCACGGGGTAGCCGGCCCACGAGCTCGTGACGTAGATGTCCAGGTCAGCCTCCACATCGCCCACGGTCTCGGCCTCGATGCGCACCCTCGGGTAGCCGCGCGGGTAGTCGAAGTCGTGGCCGGTCAGGCGCTCATCCGACGGGTCGAAGACCAGCTGCTCCGGGGCCTTGCCGGTGGACTCCTCGGCGCGGACGAGGCCGCGCACGCGAGTCTCCAGGACGCCGTCCACGCCGACCTTCACCGGAAGCTCCAGGCCCTGGGCGTCACGCTCGGCCTCGACCACCGCCGGGGACTCCGCCACGCCCGGGCGCACGGCGACCGGGATGCGGACGGTCTTCTTGCCCGGGCCGGTCCACACGATGTGCCCGGTGGCGAACTCGCCGGCCGGTGCGCCGGCGGCGCTCACGGTGATCTCCACATCCTGCGACTGGCCGACCTTCGGCTTGATGCGCTGTGGGGAGACGCGGACGTCCAGGCCCTCGAGGCCCTCCACCCTGGCGGTCCACGGGCCGTTGTTCCCGCCCACGTTGGTCAGGGTGCGCGTCACGGTCTGGGAGCCGTACAGGTCACCGATCGCCAGCGACGGCAGGTTCAGGTCCGAAGCGTCGATCGGGGTGTCGGAGACCGGATTGCCGGTGTCCGAGTACACGACGCCCTGACCGGCGAGGAAGTCGTACCAGTCGTCGCGGTCCGAGTCGAAGGTCAGCCCCGGGTTCATCATGCGGGTCGGGTCCACGAAGCCGGCGCCCCCCGCGAACGGCGAGGTCTGCTCGGCGTGGTCTGCCGCGGTGGTCATCAGCGCGGACTTGATCTGCATGGGACTGAAGTCCGGGCGACCCTGCTTCACCAGGGCGGCGAGGCCGGCGATGTGCGGAGAGGACATCGAGGTGCCGGAGGCGTACGCGAAGTCCTCGCCTCCGAGGGTCGGGGAGTATGCGGCGAGCACGTCCACGCCCGGGGCGGAGATGTCCGGCTTCAGCAGGTCGGAGTCCGCGGCCAGGGACGGGCCGCGCGAGGAGAAGGCGGCGACCAGCGGGGTCGGGGTGGTGGAGCCGGCGTTGGTGTCCAGGATCGAGCCGGTGGCGCCCTCGGACGAGGCATAGGCCACCACAGCCTCGCGTGCGGAGGCCGGCAGGTGCACGGTGGGCACGGCGTGGACGTCCGCGTTCAGGCCCTCGGCCTCGGACACGTTCACCAGCACCATGCCCACACCGCCGGCGGCCTCGACGACGGAGGACTTCGCGGCGCGGCCGTTCTCGCCGCGGTCGCAGACCACGAGCTTGCCCTCGGTCTTGGCGGGATCCAGGGTGTCCGCGATGCAGAGCGCAGCCTTGGCCGGGTCGGCGCCCTCGGCGGCGAGGTCCCCGGCATAGGCCATCGGGGTGTCCTCGTCCAGCGGGCGGGTGATCGAGGCGCCGATGTGGCGCTCGCCGTCACCGGTGACCAGGGTGTGCTCGTACACGGCGTGGGTGGAGGCGGCCACGGTGGTGATCCACGGGGAGGCGTGGGCCGTGGTGGAGGCGGTCGGGCCGGAGTTGCCGGAGGAGGCGGCCACGAACACGCCGGCGGAGGCGGCGTTCAGGAAGGCGAGCTCCACCGGGTCGACGACCTGGTTCCGTGAGCCGGAGATGGAGTAGTTGATGACGTCCACGCCGTCGGCCACGGCGGCGTCGATGGCGGCGACGGTGTCCGCGGTGGCACAGCCGGAGGAGGTGACGCCGTCCCAGCAGGCCTTGTAGGCCGCGACATGGGCTCCGGGGGCCATGCCGGAGATCTCGCCGCGTTCGGTGCCGCCGACCGTCGCGGTGACGCCGTGGTTGCCGGCGGCGGTGGAGGCGGTGTGCGTGCCGTGGCCGCCCGCGTCCAGCGGGGACAGGGACTCGTAGTCGGCCAGGCGGGCGGCGCCGAAGCCGCTGACGAAGTACTTCGCGCCGATCAGCTTGTCGTTGCAGGAGTCGGCGGGGAAGCCCTCCTCGTCCTCGGTCTGGCAGGAGCCGGTCCAGTCTGCCGGAGCGGCGGGGTGGCCGTCGTCGGCGAAGGAGGGGTTCTCCGGACGGATGCCGGAGTCCACGACGCCCACGACCACGCCGCGGCCGGCCGCGGACGGATCGGACTTCTTGCCCACCAGGTCGGCCCAGACGCCCTTCTTGCCGGTGAGGCCGAGGACGTCGGGCGAGGAGACGGTGTCCAGCTGGCGGATCTCGTCCGGGACGACGGCGAGGACGGCCGGGTCGGCGGCCAGTGCGGCGGCCTCCTCGGCGGTGAAGGTGCCGGCGAAGCCGTTGACGGCGGTGGTGTAGCGGGTGTGGACCTTGCCCTGGGAGAGGCCGGCCCGCTTCATGGCCCGGTCCTGTTCGGTGCCGAGGCGCTGGGCGTACTTCTTGGCGGCGGCGGACTTCGGGTTGAACGTGTCCGTGCCGCGGCCGAGCCCCTTGCCGGGCTTGGTGGCCGCATAGCCCGGGACGTCTCCGGAGTAGTTGGCGACCGGCTCGTCCATCATGAGCACGATGTAGCCGCCGTCTTCGAACTTCTCGGGGCTGGTGCGCGGGCCGGAGGCCAGGGCCGCCGCGGCGGTGCTCTGACCCGAGACGGTGGCTAGGGACTGCTCTGCGGAGGCGGTGGCGGTCTCGCCCTGCTGGGTGCCGATCGCCGCGGTGGCGCCGGACAGGGCGAGCGCGACCGCGGTGGTCACGCCGAGCAGCCTGCGGCGACGTTGCATGGGGTGGGACATGGGATTCCTTCATCGAACGGTGCGAGGCGGCGTCCGGACTCCGTGGGGTGACACGGGCGGAGGGCCGTGCCGCCCACTTCAGCACGTTGTGACGACCACCACATAGGATTCATGGTGACGCGATGGCGTCATGGCATGCATGCGCCAGACAGGGCGCCGAGCACGAGAGGAACTGAAGACGTGACAGAGCCGCAGGCGCACCACCGGCCGGACGGGCCTGTCCCGGACCTGTCCGCTCTCGGACTCGAGGCATGGGACGTGGTCGCCTACCGCCGTCTGCTCGCCGAGTCGTCCGTGCCGGTGGAGGAGCACGACGACGGCACTCTCGTCCGCCTGATCGACGCCGGCCTCGTCCGGGTCAGGGAGGGGCGGGTGCATCCGCTCTCGCCGCGCCATCCGCTGCAGGCCGAGGCCGGCCGCCGTCAGCGTGAGGTGGATCGGCTGCGCGCGGCCGCCGAGATGTTGGTCTCCGAGTACCGGGACAGGCCGGGTGCGACCGCAGAGTCCCTGCAGGTGCTCGTGGGGGCAGCCGAAGTCACCCGGGCCGCGGTGGCCCTGGTCGGGGAGGCGCAACGGGTGGTGCGCGGCATGGACCGGGGGCCGTACTTCAGCGCCGGTCCGCTTCCGGAGTCCGCCCAGCACCGTTCGGAGGGGCGCGGTGTGCTCTGGCGTGTGATCTACGAGGGTGAGTCTGTGCGCCGTGACGAGACGGGGCGGCCGGACATCGGCGAATCACCGGGGGAGGAGTCGCGCATGCTTCCGCGGCTGCCGTTCAAGATGATCGTGATCGACGACCTCGCGGCGCTGATCGCCCTGCCGCCGGACGGTATGGCGCTCGGACCGGAGACGTATGTGCGGTCCGGCGGCGAGGGGCTGCTGGTGCGGGGCTCGCTGCTGGTGGGCGCGCTGATCCGGCTGTTCGAGCAGCAGTGGAACCTCGCCGTTCCGGTGGGGGAGGGCGCTGCGGAGCTCGATCAGGCCGACCGCTGCCTGCTCGCCCTGCTGTCTGTGGGGCTGACGGACGAGGCGATGGCCCGGCACATCGGGCTGTCGCGCCGTACGGTGCAGCGGCGTCTGGCGGAGCTGTCCAAGTCCGTGGGTGCGGAGAGCCGCTTCCAGCTGGGTGTGGAGGCCTCTCGCCGCGGCTGGGTGTGAGGCGCGGCGACCCGGCCCGGCCGGGGAGTCGGACGAGTGAGGCGGAGGGGGCGCGAGCCAGGCTCAGCCGTAGATGCGGCGGAAGTTCTCCAGGATCCGCGGGGGCAGCGGGGCCTGCCGGGCGCGGATGCGCGCGAACACGTCCTCGGCCTCGTGGGGCTCCATGTAGCCGTGGTGGGCGTAGATCCTCAGGCGCTCGAGCAGCCCGTCCTGGTCCAGTTCAGGGTGGAACTGGGTGGCGTACTGGTGCCGGCCCAGGCGGAACATCTGAATGGGGCACCTCTCCCCGGTCGCCAGGACCACGGCGCCCTCAGGAGGGACGGTCAGGCCCTCCTTGTGGCCCACGTAGGCGAAGAACTGCTCCGGCAGGCCCTCGAGCAGCGGGTCGGCGGCGCCTGCCTCGGTCAGGGTGACCGTGACGGGGCCGGGCTTCTCCCCGTAGGCGGTGTCCACCGTGCCGCCGGCGTGCCTGCCGAGCGTGCCGACGCCGTAGCAGCAGCCCAGGAACGGGATTTCGTCACGACGCAGCACCTCGAGCATCCGCGCCAGCTCCGTCTCCACACGGTGCTGCAGCTCGGACTTGGACTCCTCCGGGTCCGAGGTGGTGAAGGGGCTGCCGGACAGGATGACGCCGGAGTGCTCGGCGAGCAGGGCCCCCCAGTCCACGGGCTGTTCGGGGTGCACGGTGACGTGCTCCTCGAGGCGGAACGCGGTGAGGGTGTCGTCCGTGTAGCCGCCGAGACGGCGGACGGAGGTGGCCTCGGCCGCGGAGGCGTCGTCTTCGGGCCGTGTCTGGATCAGCAGGAACGGCCGTGCCGCAGGAGGAAACACCTCCACAGACTACTGGGGGCGTGGGCGCAGCACGTGCTCGCTGCTGTCCTTCCCACTCACTGAGAAGAGGTCAGCTTTCGGTGCGCCAGTCCGAGGTGATTCCGCTGCCCGACCTGTCCCCCAGCGGGCCGCCCGCCCCGTGATGCTTACTGGTGAGGACACACCCTCATCGCCCCCGACAAGCGGGAGCCAGAGGGCGTGTCCTCACCAATTCGTGAACTGAACGCGTGGAGCCGAGCGTCGTCAGCGGTCAGCGGTCAGGCGCCATTCGGCCAGCCGCCCTTCCCGACGACGGCCGGTCCGGTCCTCATGCCGGGTCGCCTCCCAGCTCGTGCCCGAGCTGGCGGCCAAGGTCTTCGAGAAGCTCAGCGGCCCGGGCGATGCTGTCCTCGTCCGAGGCGGTGCGCTCGCGGAGGGTGAGGACGCGGTCGATGCCGGCCGCGGTGAGGTCCTCTGAGCGAAGGTCGGCCCGCCCGGCGACGGCCAGGACGGTGCGGGAGCGGTGCGACGTGGGCCCGGAGCCCGAGACCGACGACCCCTGCCTCTGTGGCGAGGCGCCCTGTGCCCAGACCGAGCGGGCGCGAGCCGCGGCGACGGCCGGGGCCTTGCCCTGCAGGGACTGCGCGTCCAGGGACCCCTCGCCCACGATCACCACGTCTGCCGCGGCGGAGTCGAAGCCGGCCATGTCCAGGAGGACCTCGGCGCCGGAGCGGGTCTGAGCACCGAGCAGCGTCAGGGCGAACCCCGTGCCGCCGGCGGCCCCTGCGCCGGCGGATGCGGTCGGGTCGCCTGAGACGTCGGTGGTGTCCGCCTTGCCGGTGACGTCGGGCACCAGGTCAGGACCAGTGGGCACCGGGCCAGGGCAGGAGGGTTCGGAGCCGGCGAAGGCATCGCTCTGGGGGCCGCGGCGAGGGTTCGTGTCGGCGTCGCGCAGGAGCACGTCGGCGGCGTGGGCGAGGTCCTCGTCGAGCTGTCCGAGAGAGTCCTCGGGCGCTCCCTTCTGGGCGGCGAAGACGTGCGCGGCGCCGTCGGGACCGGTGAGGGGCGCGGTCACGTCGGAGGCGATGGTCAGGGTGGCCCCCTCGAGCGCAGCACGGGCACCCGAGAGGTCGGCGGAGACGAGCGAGCGCAGAGCTGCCGATCCTTCGGGCAGGGGGCGGCCGTCGTCGCCTCTCAGGTCTGCGCCGAGGGCGGCGAGCATCCCGAGGCCCAGGTCCGTGGAGGCGCTGCCGCCGATGCCGACCACCACCTCGCGGGCGCCGTCCGCGACTGCCGCGGCGATGGCCTCGCCGAGGCCACGGGTGCTCGCACGGGCATGGGTCTCGGGGCCGGGCGCGTCCACGTGCACCAGGCCGCAGCACTCGGCGAGCTCGACCACGGCGACGCCGTCCCGCCGGGCGATGCGCACGGTGCGGGGCTCGCCGAGCGGCCCGGCAACCTCCACCGCGAGCGGGACGAAGCCGGCGGCGAGGGCGGCGTCCACGGTGCCGTCGCCGCCGTCGGCCACGGGCACGGTGAGCACGCGCAGGCCGGTGCCGGAGGAGACCGGGGCTCCGGATGCGCCCGAGGCCTCGGGCGCCCGGGCGGCCTGCGTTCCCCGGGCTGCACTGTGGAGCCCCCGGGCGAGCGCGGCGCAGGCGTCGGCGGCGGTGAGGGAACCCTTGAACTTGTCCAGGGCGAGCAGCACGGTCCTCATATGGCGCATCTTGCCAGGGCCTCTCGCCAACCGGTGAGGACTCACCCACTGGGCTCCCCAACTGGTGAGGACTCACCCGCTGGGCTCCCCAACTGGTGAGGACTCACCCTCTCGTGCGGTGCTGACGGGGAGGATGACGGTGTGTCCTCACCACTAGGCAACGGGTCGGCCGACGAAGCCAGGTCCGAGGCCGCTCAGGACATCTCGGCGACGCGTGCCCGGATCACGGGGAGGACGTTCTCGAGCCCGTTCCTCAGGTCGGCCGCCGTCACCTTCACCACCCGCCGGCCATGGAGCTCGCACCAGCGGTCCCGAGCGACGTCGCGCTCCTGCTGTTCCTTCGTGCGGTGGTGCTTGCCGTCGTACTGGATGACGATCTTCCACCGCCGGTAGGCCAGGTCCACGGTCGGTCCGGCGCGGCCGTGGTCGTCCTTGAGCACGACCGCCACCTCCGGCGCCGGGAGTCCCGCGTCCACCAGTGCGAGTCTGGTCCGCGTCTTCTGGGGTGAGCCGACGGCCTCACGCATCAGCTCCACCACCTCCCGGGCCCGACGGATTCCGCGGAAGCGACCGATCTGCTCCAACACCGCGGTCAGGTCACGCCTTTCGACCCGGACCTCAGCAAGGCCGAACCCTTCGACCCACTCCTGCGGCATGAGAGAGTCGGCGATCACCACCAGGTCTTCCAGGGACAGGCCCGACGTCGGAACGCAGAGGCCCCACAGCGTGCGGATGGCGGAGGTGCAACGCAGGCCGTGCCGGATCACGAGGTGGGAGGGGTCCACCTTGCGGCGGCGGGTGACCACTCCGGGCCGATCGACCCGATGCGCCAGCGACGTCGTGAGGTGCAGGTCCGTCGACTGCTCGGCCCACCGTGGCAGGGGCAGCCCATGCAGCTGAGCGGCGGATAGGTCCGTGACCACCACGTCGAGGCGATCTCGTTGCAGGGCCGCGGCGACATCTCGGTCCCAGGGGAGTACGGGGCCGGTCGTGCGTTCTGCCGCGAGCGGGTCGTGAGCGGCGCCATCTCCGGTGAGGTCACGGGTGCCCGAACCGTCCGGTCGGTGTCGGTACAGGGCCCGACCGAGTCGCTCGATGTCCGATGCCCGCACCCTGTGTCGGGCGCGGTCACCGAAGACGTCCGCGAGCTCGTCCAGGGTGAAGACGGCTCCGTCCAGGTGCGGAGGCAGCGGGCGCGGCGGTGTGGGCATGGCCCCACCCTGCCGGTTGGTCCGCCGTCGTGGAGGCGGCGCGAGGAATCTGTGGACAACGCCTGCTGGCGCGCGGTGCGACAACGTCCTCCCCGCACAGCCGCGTCATGCCGGACCGTGACCTCCGACGCACGGCCAACTGGTGAGGACACGCCGTTACTCGACGTCGAAGTCGGGGGCGAGCCGGTGTGTCCTCACCAGTAAGCGAGTAGGCCGTCCCGCCTCACCAGTAGGCGGGCAGGGCGTCCGGAGGCGAGTCCTCCGGCCCGCCTCGAGCTCAGCCCTTCCGGCGCTCGGCGGCCCTGGCGAGCTCACGCACGGTGCCGACCTCGCGGGCGATGCGCGACTGCAGGTCCGTCTCGGTCAGCGTCTCGGAGCCGCCACGGGCACGCAGGTAGAGCAGGGTGGTCCAGCGGGCACGACGCCACTTCAACTCGGCGGCCGGGTCGTTCGTCTGCAGGGCGCGGGCGATCTCACGGTCGTAGAGCTGGGGCTCGTTGAGCTGGCGCTGCCGGACCTCGAGGACCTTGGCCGCGCGGCCGGGCTCGTTGGGGACCTCGTCGGCCTCGAGCAGACGCTTGCCGAGGTTGGCGGCGGTGATGTGGTCGCCCTCCTCACGCAGGATCTGGGAGGCCAGGCCCAGACCTGCCTGGATGGACTTCCAGCGGCCCACGGCGCCGTCCCAGGGCAGGTTGGTCAGCAGACCGAGGGCCTGCAGGGCGCCCTCGTTGTCCTCGTGCAGCAGGTAGAGGCGCTCGGCCACGCCGAGGACGTCCTCGAGGTGCGCGCCGGAGCGCAGGTTCAGCCCGTGGGACAACCGGGCGCAGGTGGCGGTGAGCTCCACGTCGTCCAGGTGGCGCTGGCCCACCCCGACGATCCGGGCCTCCGGCGTCCCCGCGTCCGTGGCGGAGAAGCTGGTGTCCAGCTGCGGCTGCTGGTCCGCGCGGTCGGTGCGCACGCGGATGACGGAACCGTAGGCGATCTTCACCTCGCGGCCGCCCTCGAGCGTGGCCACCACCAGCGCCGGGGTGCCGAAGTCGTCCCGCATGGTGCGCAGGGACGCCACGGGCGGCGCGGTCTGCCCGCGGCGGGTGAGGAACATGTCGCCAGGGCTGACGTCCTGGGCCTTGAGATGACGCAGATAGGCGCCGGAGGTGGTGGCCATGTCAGCGGCCCCATCCCACGTAGGCGAGCGCCTGGCGGACCAGGTTCCCGCGGCCGCCGATGAACTCGGACTGGATCTCGTCGCTGAGCGCCTCCCCCGGCGTGAGCCAGGTCAGTTCGAGCGCGTCCTGCCGGGGGTCGCACTCACCGGTCACGGGCACCACGTACACCAGGGAGACGGCGTGCTGGCGGTCGTCCGTCAGGCCGGTCTCGGACGGGGCGGGGAAGTATTCGGCCACGGCGCACGGCTGCAGGGACGGCGGCAGCTGCGGCAGTGCCATGGGGCCGAGGTCCTTCTCCAGGTGGCGCATCAGGGCGCCGCGCACGGTCTCCCGGTACATGACCCGGCCGGAGACGAACGTGCGCTCGAACTGTCCGGTCTCATCGGCCACGTACAGCAGGCCGATCTCCGTGACGTAGCCGAGGGCGTCCACGCGCACCGGGATGGCCTCGACGTAGACCATGGGCAGGCGACGGCGGGCCTCGTACAGGTCCTCCTCGTTCAGCCAGCCCGGATTCGGGTCAGGGGTGCGCACGGTGCTCATGCCACTGTTCTACCCGAACCGCGGGACACGGTCACCTCCGCAGTATCCGAATCCGCGTCCGGCGAACCGTCCTCCACAGGCGCTTCCCGACGACGCTGCCCCAGTCCGGCGGGGAGGTCGCCTCCGTCGCGGCTCACCACTTGGCGCGGAAGTACTGCCGGGCCATCGGCACCTGCTCCGTGGGGACGTCCAGCTCGAGGGCGGCGGCGGTCGGCCAGTTCGGATTCGCCAGGGCGGCGCGCCCCACGCAGACGGCGTCCGCTCGGCCGGTGGCCACCACGTCCGCCACCTCCTGCGCACCGGTGAGCGAGCCGACGGCGGAGACGACGATCCCCTCGGTACCCTCCTTCACGGCCGTGGCCAGCGGCACCTGGTAGCCGGGTCCCTTGGGGCCCTCGTAGGTGTCGCCGATGCCGGCCGAGGACAGGTCGAACCAGTGGACCTGCCCCTGCAGCTCCTGGGCGAGGCGGACGGTCTCCTCGATGCTCCAGCCGTCCTCGCGCCAGTCCGACCCGGAGATGCGGATGCCGAGGATCTTGTCCGCCGGCCAGACCTCGCGCACGGCGGCCACGATCTCCTTGAGGAAGCGGGTGCGGCCCTCGTAGTCACCGCCGTACTCGTCGGTGCGGGTGTTGGTCAGCGGGGAGAGGAACTGGTGGATCAGGTAGCCGTGGGCGGCATGCAGCTGCACGGCACCGAACCCGGCGCGGTCGGCGCGCTCGGCGGCGTCGGCGAAGGCCTGGACGGTCTCGCGGATCTCGTCCACCTGCATCGCGTGGGTGCGGATCTCCATCGAATTCGTGGGCACACCGGAGGGGGAGAGGGTCTCCCAGGAGTCGGGGCCCTCGAGGATCGGCTGTCCGGCCGGGACGCCCGGGTGCATGGGGACGGTGGAGGCCTTCGCCCCGGCGTGGCCGAGCTGGACGGCCGGCACGGCGCCGAGCTCGGCGACCTCGTCACAGATCGGGGCCCAGGCCTGGGCCTGCTCGTCGTTCCAGAGGCCTGTGTCCCACGGGGAGATGCGGCCCTCCGGGGTCACGGCGGTCGCCTCGGCCACCACCATGCCGAAGCCGCCGGCCGCCCGTGCGGCGAGGTGCTGGAACTGCCAGCCGTGGGGGACGCCGTCGCGGGCCTCACAGGAGTACTGGCACATCGGCGGCAGGATCAGGCGGTTGCGCAGGCGCACCCCGTTGATCTCGATCGGCTCGAACAGGGCGGGCGGGGCGACGGTGTCCTCAGCGGTCATGGGACTCACACTACGGCGGGGCGGATGTGTGCCGGGAGGCTGTTCGCTGCCCGCCTACCCTGGTGTCATGCCCTCCTACCGCTGTCGCCTGCAGATCGGGGACCTCCTGCCCGGCCACCGGCCCGAAGAGGTCATGGACGTCGCGGAGGCGGCGCTGTCCGCCACGCACCAGGTGGCGGCGAAGGACATCGAGGTGGTGTCCCGGGTGCCGCGCATCGTCCTGCGGATCACCGTGCCGGCCTCTACTCCGCACGATGAGGACGCCGAGGCCCGCCAGGCAGCCGCGACCATGGCGGAGGCGGTCGCAGAGGTGGCCGTCACGGGCCGGCTGGATGTGCTCCGCCGGGACGGCGGGCGCTGGATTCCGGTGGGCTGACGCCCGCTTCATACCGGTGGGCTGACGCCTGCTTCCCGACGACGGCCGCCCGCCTCGGACGGCCGGCCGCCGTCGTCATACGGCCGCCTCCGTGGAGGAGGCCTGCGGCGTCAGGGCGCCGAGCCGTCAGCGGCGGCGCAGTTCCTTCTCGGCCTGGGTGATGCGGTAGCGGCGGGCGCCGGCGGCCATGATCACCAGGAACGCCGCGAAGATCGCGGGCAGGCCGATCAGCTCGGTCTGCTGGGCGCCCAGGGGTGCCGGGAGCAGCCGGGGTATCGCCAGCCACCCCATGGAGGCGGCGAACAGCAGGGCCACGGACATGCGGCCACGCTCGGTCAGCGCCAGGCGCAGCGCGGCGGCCACGGCCACCAGCAGGCCCGCCAGGCCCCACACCGACGGTGGGATGCCGGGGACGAACACGCCCCAGGCGTGCAGGGACAGGGCGACCATGGTGGGGGCGTACCCCACCAGGAAGCCGGCCAGGGCTCCCACGGTGCCGTCCGTGAAGAACCGCTCCCCTGCGGTGCGGGCGGTGGCGAGGTTGCACCCGCGCAGTGCGGCGGCCACGAAGACGAGGGCGCCGAACCAGGCCACCACGGAGACGCCGGCGGGCATCAGGACGGTCAGGGGGAACCATGCGGCCAGGCACAACAGAGCGAAGCCCACGAGCCAGCCGGTGCCGCGCTGGCGGGCGGCGTAGCCCTGACGTGGGCCCCACTGGTGCAGGGCGTACAGGCCGACCAGCGCGAACAGCAGCGGCCACGTCAGCACGTGGAGGAACAGCGGGGAGAGCACGGTGGTGCGCATGCTGTACAGGCCGTCATGGGCGGTCAGGTAGCCGCCGGAGCCGGGCAGATCGATGCCGAGCCGGCCGAGCAGCCCGATGCCCCAGGCCCCGGCCAGCATGAACACGGACGCTGCCGCGGTCACGAACAGCTGGCGGGCGCGGTCCCCGCCATGGGCGCGGCCCTTCGGCTCCCGCACCGGCAGGTTGTACGGCGCGATGTAGGGGGCACGCTCGCCGTCCTGCTCGGGGTCCGGACGTCGGGCGGAGGCGGCCTCGACGGCACGGGCCTTGTTGGCCAGCCGGTCGCGGCGGCGCCACTCGGGCAGCACGGCCATCGCGCGCTCGACGAGCTCGTCGTCCGAGACGCGCTCGCCCACGTCCGCGAGCATCGGACGCGCCGCCGGGCCGGGGACGGACAGGGAACCGTCCAGCCGGTGCGCGGCGAGATGCAGGGCGCGGGTCTCGCGCTCCTGGTGCAGGCGGAGACGCTCGGCCTCCTCGGCCTCGAAGCGGGCCTCCTCGGCGATCAGCCGGTCCTCCCAGCCGCGGGCGCGGGCCAGGGACACGGCGGCGTAGGCGCCCGCCCAGCGGCGGGCGCGGGCCCTCTCCGCGGCCAGCGCCTCGGCGGCCGCACGGGCCGCGGCCTCGCGCTCCTTGCGGCGGCGCTCGGCCTCCTCCGCGGCGAGACGGCGGCGCTCGGCCTCCTCGGCCTCACGTCTTCTGTCCCGCTCACGCTCCCACTCCTCTTCGCGGGCGCGGCGCTCGGCCTGGATGCGGGCTCGCTCGGCGGCTGCGGCGGCCTCGCGCTCGCGGCGGGCCGCCTCCTCCTTCTTGCGGCGCTCGGCCTCCGCGGCGGCGGCCGCCTTCTGGTCCTTCTTGGCGCGCTTGCGACGCTCTGCCTCCGCCTCTCGGCGGCGCTTGAGCTCGGCCTTGCGCTGCTCGGCCACGGCGGCGGCACGGCGCCGGCGGGCGGCCTCCTCGAGCCACTCCTGGGAGGCCCGGCGGCGGCGCTCCTCCTCCTGCGCGGCGGCGAGAGCGGCTGCGGCCTCCGTCTCGGCCTGACGCCGGCGGGCGTCCTCGATCGCGGAGGCGCGGGCCTCGGCCTCGGTCTGGACCGACTGCTGCTCCGCGGCACGGCGGGCCTGCTCGGCCTCCCAACGGGCCTGGCGGCGCTGCTCGGAGGCGGTCTGGCGCTCGCGCAGGGCGGCAAGGCGGTTCGCCTCCTCCTCGTCCTCCCGGGCACGTGCGGCGGCCTCGAGGCGGGTCCACTCCTCCGCGCGGCGGCGTGCGGTCTCTGCGGCGTCGGCACGCCGACGCGCGGCCTCCTGGTGGCGCCTCTCCTCGGCCGCACGGCGCTTCTGCTCGGCCTGGGCGAGCTTTTCCGGGTCGGTCCCCTGCGGGATCAGGCGGCTGACCGGCGCGGCCAGCGGCGCGGTGAACCGCTCGATCGGCAGAGTCGGGCTGCCCAGGGAGTCGAGCACCTCGGACAGGCCCCGGCGCTCGCGGGGCTCACGCTCGGGCCGCGGCGTGCTCTCGGCAAGGACCGCGTCGATCTCCGCCTGGCGCTGCCGCTCGAGCGCGGCCTGGCGCAGCCGCTCGATGTCCAGCGCGCGCTGGCGGGTCTGCTCCATCAGCTGGGCGTGCCGCTCGTCGTCCGCGGCCCGGCGCTCCTCCAGGCGGCGCTCCTCCGCCGCACGCAGGGCCTCCGCCTCGGTCTCACGGCGGTGGCGCTCCTGGAGGGCCCGGCGTTCGGCCGCCTCCTCGACGGTGGCGAGCTCTCCGGCCCGGCGCGCTGCGGCGGCACGCGCCTGCTCCCGGCGGGCGGCGCCCTGGGCCTCGGCCTTCTCGGCGGCAGCACGACGCCGGGCCTCGGCGGCCTTGGTCTTCTCCGGGTCCTGGACGGCCGGGAACAGGCGCGCCGCGGCGGCGTCCAGAGGCTTCGCCAGGCGGTGCAGGCGCGGACTGCCGAGGGAGTCGAGGACGTCCGAGACGTCCCGACGGCGGCGCTCGCGGCGGGCCTTCGTCGCCGTGGTGTCCGTGGGCGTCACCTCGCCGGAGAGGTACCGGCGGTGCTGCCTGAGCTCTTTCCGGGAGAGGCCTCCGGGGGCCGCCAGGGCCCGACGGGGACGGGCGCGGCGCGGCTGCTGAGGCGCCGGCGTCCCCTCGTCCGGGCTGTCCAGGTCCTGACCGTCCTGCGGGCGCGGGGCGTCGTCGGCGACGGACGCGGACGAGGCGACGGACGCGGACGAGGCGACGGAGCCGTCGTCGGGAAGACGATGCGGAGCGGACTCCGGGGAGGCCTCGGAGGACTCCTGCGGGGCGCTCTCTGCCGCGGGGCGCGACGAGGTGCGGCGGCGGGCGCGCAGGCGCTCCAGGGCGGCAGAGGACTCGGACTGGTGGTTCGGGTCCACGCTCACCCCTTCCTGGACCTGCGGCGGAGCGCCACGATCCCTGCGATCAGTACTCCAGCAAGGGTACCCAACAGCATGCCGACCAGCGCCGACGCCCACCACGGCAGACCCGTCGCCGTGCCGGTGATCCAGCCCAGGCCCACCATGTAGACCGACCAGACCAACGCACCGAGACCCGAGAACCACAGGAACACGCGCCAGCGGATGCCGCCGATGCCGGCCGCGGCCACCGAGGCGGTGCGGCCGCCGGAGACGAAGCGGAGCACGAACAGCCCGGTCAGTGAGGTCTCCGGACCGGCCTTCACCAGGAGTCGGCGGATGCCCTCGTGCACGGCACGTCCCCAGCGCCAGCGGTCCAGCAGGTCCGTCAGGCGGTAGCGGAACAGGGCGTAGAGGCCGAGGTCGCCGGCCCAGCACCCCAGCCAGGCCGCCAGCACCGAGAGCACCGGGGACAGGGAACCGGCCGAGGCCAGGGCGCCGGAGCCGATGACGAACAGCTCCGAGGGCGTCGGAGGGAAGGGGGCGTCCACGGCGACCAGCAGGGCGGTCACCGGGTGGAACCACCAGCCGAGGGCGTCGAGCAGCTCCTGCGCGCTCACGCGGGACGCTCCTGCAGCTCGAACTCGGAGGTGAAGACACGGTCCCGGCCGGTCACCGGGTCCGTGAAGCGCAGTTCGCGGGCCAGCAGCTGCAGCGGTCGGGCGACGTCGTCCGGCGCGGCGTCCAGCAGGTCCGGGTAGAAGGGGTCGAACGCGATGCCCAGGCCCAGGGCGGCCAGGTGGATGCGCAGCTGGTGGGTGCGGCCCGTGCGCGGATGCAGACGGAAGTGCGCCACCTCGGCGCCGGCCAGCGTCCCGGCCGAGCGGCCCGTGGCCAGCAGCTCCACGTGGGTCTCCGCGTTGGCGCCGGCATGGGAGAGGTTCGACTTCTTCGTCCTCACCTCGGCACCGGCAGCCCGGCCGGAGGCAGAGACGGGGACGTCCTCCACCACGGAGCGCAGGATGCCCTTGTCTTTGCGGATGCGGGAGCGGACGGTCAGGGGGAACCGGTCCAGCACGGGGGCGCCGACGCCGTCCTGCCGCGGTGCGGTCGCCCCAGAGGCGAGGGTCGAGGCCGAGGGGAGGGGGCCGCCGTCGGGAAGGCGGTCCAGGGTGCCGGGCGGCAGTGCGGAGACGGCCTCGTAGACCTTGCGGGCGCGGCGGCGCTCGAAGAGCAGGTGGTAGGCGCCGCGGGTGGCGGGGTTCGCGGAGAACATGACCACGCCGGCGGTGGCGCGGTCCAGGCGGTGCAGGGGGACCAGGTCGTCCAGGCCGAGCTCGTTGCGCAGGCGCACCAGGGCGGTCTCCTGGATGAACCGGCCGCCGGGGGTGGTGGGCAGGAAGTGCGGCTTGTCGATCACCACGAGGTGTTCGTCCCGGTGCAGGAGCCGGTGCTGCACCGGCAGCGGGTCCTCCTGCGGCAGGTCCCGGTAGTACCAGATGAACTCGTGGACGCCGAGGGGCGTGGCGGCGGTCAGCGCGGTGCCGTCCGCGGCCACCACCTCGCCGCGGGCGAAGCGGCCGCGGATGCCGTCCGGGTCCACGTGGCCGAAGCGGGAGACCAGATGCTCCTGCACGGTGCCGGCGGCCTCCGGGCCCGTCATGGGCAGGCGCAGGCGCGTGGCGTTGACGCCCTGGCGGACGGGCAGCGGAGAGGGAAGGGGCACGGTGTCCATCCTCCCAGACGGGCTCAGTGGCCGGTGGTCTCGTCGTCCGAGTCGGCGCAGCGGGTGCTCGAGGTGAGCACGGTGATGTTGCCCGGGCCCGGCTTGCTCTCGCCGGTGCGGCCGGCGGGGATGTGGGCGGCCACGTCGGCGATCACCGCATCCAGGTGGGCGCCCGCGGGCACCACGGCGTCCCCGAGCAGGATGGAGCGGTGCACGGTGGCGCCGGGCTCCACCACCACGCCCGGGCCGAGGACCGACTCGGTGACCGTCCCGTGGACCACGGCGCCGGAGCACACCAGGGATCCGGAGACCTCGGCACCGGGGTGGATGCGCGCCGGCGGCACGGGGCGGTGGTTGGTCAGCAACGGCCAGCCGGGGCGGTCCAGGTCTAAGCCGTTGCCAGCGAGGATCTCCATGTGTGCCTTGTAGTAGGCGTCCAGGGTGCCGATGTCCCGCCAGTAGCCCTCGTGGCGGTATTCGTGGGTCCTGCCGCGGGCCACCAGGGCCGGGACGATCGACTCGCCGTAGTCGCCGAGTGCGCTGCCCTCCGGAGCGTCCTCGTTCTCGGCCCCCTCGCCGGCGGCCGCCTGCTCCCGGGCCTCGGCGATGAGCGCGTCCAGGACCTCGTCCAGGGCGTGGACGTCCATGATGAACGCCTCGGTGGCCACGAGCCTGCCCTTCGGGTGGCGGGGCTTGTAGTCGTAGTCGGTGACGCGGTGGTCGGCGTCGACCTGGACCACGCCGAAGCGCGAGGGGTCCTCGTCCGTCTCGGTGGTGATGACGGTCAGCTCGGAGCCGCGCTCATGGTGGGCCGCCAGGGCCGGGCGCAGGTCGATCTGGAAGAGGTGGTCGGCGGAGAGCACCATGACGGTGTCTGCGCCGAAGGCCTTCACCGCGGCGAGCTGCTGGTGCAGGGCGTGGCCGTTGCCCGCGGCGAAGCCTTCCTCGTCCCGGCCCTCGGCCGGAGGCATCAGGCGCAGGCCGTGGCGGGTGCCGTCCAGGTCCCAGGGGCGGCCCATGGCCAGGTGCTGGTTCAGGGTGAACGGGCGGTACTGCTCCACCACCCACACGTCCCGGATCCCGGAGTGGGCCAGGTTGGACATCACCACGTCGATCAGCCGGTACTGGCCGGCCACGGGCACGGCGGGCTTGGCGCGGGCATCCGTCAGCGGAGCCAGGCGGCTGCCCTTGCCTCCAGCCAGCACGAGGGCCACCGTGGTGGTCAACGGGTCCTGCGGGAACGGGTCTGCCATGGTGGCCTCCGTGGGTTCTTCCGGTCATGGGCCTTTCCCATGCGCGAGGTGAACACTAGGAGCCCGCGGATGACACGTAAATGAGAGGGGTCTCCCGCCTGTCCGACACACAGCCCCGGCATATCGAACGCGGGGCAGAAGGTCCGTGGGCGGGGACGGCGGGGCCCGGCCGGACCGGCGTCCGTGGACCTCTCACCGCTGGCAGGTGCGGCACCAGAACAGGCGGCGGGAGTCGTCCTCCGGGGACCCGAACTCCTCCCGGGTGACCGGCCCGTGGCAGCGCAGGCATCCCTGCCGCTGCCGCCCGTACACCCAGTAGTCGGGGGTGCGCGGCGCTGGCGGGGAGCCCAGGAGCACCTCCACTCCGAAGGGGGCGGCCGGGTTCGGCCTGACCCCGGTGGTCCGCCGAGGGCGTGACGACGACGGTGCGTACGGCGGGCAGTTCGCCTGCAGCAGTCTGCGGTTCAGTTCGATCAGCCCCGCCACGTCCTGGACCTCGCCGATCGGGCGGTGCGGGTCGATCCCGGCCAGCAGCAGCGACTCGCACCGGTAGATGTTGCCGATGCCGGAGACCAGGCGCTGGTCCAGCAGCGCCAGCCCCACGGGCCGGGCGGGGTCCGCGGTGAGGCGGGCGACGGACTCGGTGAGCAGACGGTCGGCGGGGCGCAGGCCGTCCGGGCCGGGTGGGACGTCCCAGGCCGGATCCAGCAGGTCCGGGCCGAGGAAGCCGAGGCGCTGCTGCTCGTCTGCGGTGCGGATCAGCTCCAGCAGGCCCAGCTGGGCCCCGACGAACCGGTGCTCGGCCGTCTCCAGGAGTGCGCGGATCTGCCAGCCGGGAGCGGGCCAGCGGTCGGTCAGGGCGGTGGCGATCCAGCGGCCCTCCATCTTCAGGTGGCTCAGGAGGGTGAGCGGCTCGGCGGCCTCGGCGGCGCGGTCGGCCGGCGGGGTGAGGCGGATCAGCAGGTACTTCGCGCGGGGCTCCACGGCGGTGACCGCCCACCCGGTCAGGTCCGCGGTGGCGTGGGCGGGCACGCGCAGCTCGGCGCGGGTGAGCGCGCGGCCGGCCAGCAGCGGCCGCAGCCGGTGCGCCAGGCGGAAGAGGGAATCGCCTTCGGGCATGGGGCCGAGGCTACCGCTGCGATGAACCCCTCGTTCCGATCCAGAGCCTGCCAGGAGCGCTCTGTTTCGGATCGAGGGTGGGGAGCCTGGGCGTCAGGCCGCGTTGAGCTGCCAGGTCATGCCGAACCGGTCGCCGACCCAGGCGAAGCGGCGGGAGAAGCCGTAGTCCCCGGCGGGCATGTAGTCCTGGCCGCAGTCGGCTGTGAGCGCCTCGGCGAGGGCGTCGACCGCCTCCGGAGACTCCAGCTCCACGAACAGGGACACCGCCGGGGTGAACCCGAAGGCGTGCTCGGTGAAGGAGTCGAAGAACCGCAGGCGTTGCCCGGCCACCTCGATCTCGCCGTGGGAGACCTTGCCGGCCCACTCCTCACCGCGCGGGGTGGAGCCGTCGAAGAGGTCTCGCCGCAGTTCGGACGCCGGCACGTGCGGGCCGAACACGGCGAGGTAGAGGTCCATGGCGGCGCCGGCCTCGCCCTGGAACATGAGGAACGGGGTGGCGGACGGCGCGGTGGCGGGGGTCTGCTCGGTCATGGGGCGAGGGTAGTCGGCGCGTGCGGCGGCCGGGTAGCCCGTCGTTGCGTGCGCACTACTGCCAAGTAGATCGCGGAATACGTGGAAGTAGTGCGCACGCAACCGGTCCAGCCCGGCCCCGAGGCTTCCCGACGACGGTCACTCGCCTCGCGCGAACGCGATCGACTCCTCGATCACGGACAGCACCAGGTCGACCTCCTGTTCGTCGCGGGGTCCGTAGACCATCCACTCGGTGCCGAACTCGGCGTAGCCGTGCGGCTCAGCCCAACCGAGGTCGGCCAGCTCCCGGCCGCGCTCCGCCGGCAAGACCAGATGCACGGACGTGTCCTCCACGCCGTGGAGGTGGACGGGCTCGAGGCGACGGCCAGGAGCGAGGTTTGTCTCGGGGATGCGCTCGGCGTCCTGGCCGGTGAGGAACACGCCGCGCGAGGTGGCCGGCGAGACCTGGCTGAAGAACTCCTCCACGCCCGGCAGTGCGAACGTCTTCGCGACGAGTAGCCCCCACATCTGCGGCGGGGCCTTCTGGTCCAGTTGGCGGTGCGGTCCCTCGGTCGACGTGGTGGGGCGCTCGCCGGGACGGGGTGTGGTGAGACGTGTGCCGGGCAGGGCCGGGGCCGGATGGTCACCGGGCGGAGGGGAGGACGTGTGCAGTGATGACGGGTGTGCGGAAGACGTGTCGGGCATGGGGAAAGTCTGCCGGACCGGCTCTCCCCACACCCCCTCGTTCCAATCTGAAGCACGCGAGGCGTGCTCCGGATTGGAACGAATGCTCCGGATCCGCGGGTGCAAGGAAAACAGCGCCTTCGATCGGAAAAAGTGCGCGCGAGGCGGGGTGATTTTCGGATCAAAGGCGCTGAAACGGTGGTTCCGCCTCGATTCCACCCTCCCCGCGTTTTCGCTAGCGAAACGGGAGGGGTGCTGAATCGGTGGTGCCGCGTCGGTTGCTGGATCAGCCGCACGGCTCTGCCGCACCGTGCCTCAGCCGCGGTAGCGCAGCCCCGACGGGCTCGAGTAGAACCCTGCGGCCAGCATCGCCTCGGCCAGCGGGGTCCCCAGCAGGGGGCCGCCGTTGAGCTTCTCCAGCGCCAGCTTCTCGGTCTTCGCCTGCCGCAGCGCGTGCACGAGCGCCGTCGCGGCCGCTGCCAGCGCCGCCCACTCCTCGGTGAAGGCCAGCAGGGTGCGCCCTCCGCGCTCCACGTAGAGCGCCAGCGCGCCCTCGACGAGCACCACGATCGCCCCCGCTTTGCGTCCCGGCCGCTGCCCCGTGGGCGGCACCCCGTCGGGCCCGGCGGGCACGGCCGGCCAGTCCAGGGCCGCACCGTAGGGGTTGGCCGGGTCGGTCGCCGCCAGCGCCCACGCGGCCGGGCCACGCTCCTGCGTCCTGCGCCCGCTTCCCGACGACGGCCCCGCACCCGCCGCGGCCCGCGACGGTCCCAGCGGGCTCACCTCGCCCGCACCCCAGGAGCCTGTCCAGGTATCGGCACCGGCGTCACCGAGCTGCGACACCTCGCCTGAGGCAACGTTGTCCGACGCGGGGGAGGGGCCGTCGCCGTCCTTCTGGAACTGACGGAGCCGGTCCACCACCGCGCCGGTGGAGAACTGGGCGCCGCCGAGCCGGTCCACGAAGTGGCCGCGCCGCACCTGCCCGGCCTCCTCCATGCGAGTGAGCAGCCGGTACTGGCCGGCGAAACCGCCGGGGACCTCCTCGGCCACTACGGAGCCGCGGGTGATCACGCCGTAGCGGTCCAGCAGCAGCTCGGCGGTGGCGTGGGCGCGCAGGGTCGGGTCCGGCTCCGGGGCCATGAGCAGGGACCAGCGGCCGGCCGCCCGCGCGGTCTGGGCCGCGGACATCCCCGCCAGCCCGGGGGAGAGGTCCTCGGACCGTCCGCGGACGCCGGCGAGCCCCGCGTACCGGCCACGCCCGCGCACCCCGGCCAGGCGTCCGGACAGCCCGCGGCCGCCCGTGCCGGTGGGACCGAGGCCCCCGCCGAGGCGGGCGGTGCGGGCCCGGGGCGTCTGCCGACCGGTGCGGTGCGCCGTCTTGCCCGCCGACAGCAGGCCGCGGACGGGCGCGAAGGTGTCGTTGCCGACCTTCCCGGACCAGACGAGCTGCCAGAGGGCGTCGAGGATCTCGGGGCCGCGGGCCTCCGGGCGGGCGGCCCGCACGCGTTCCACGAGGGGACCGAAGAACCAGGCGCCGCCGCCGGCGAGGACCTCGAGGACGGCGGCCTGCAGGGCGGTGTGCTCGGGCGCTGCCGCAGGCGTCTCTCCGGTGGACCGGACACCGCCGCCGGAGCTGTCCGCGGGCCTGCCTGCGCCCACGGCCCCGTCCTCCGGCTCGGGCAGGCGCAGGGTCAGGTCCGCGGCGTCGGCGGGGTGCAGGGCGACCCAGCCGTCGTTGCCGGCGGCCTCCCCGACCCCGGACCACACGTACTCGCCGGTGGAGAGCAGCTCGTCCAGCATGCTCGGCGTGTAGTCGCGGACGCGGGCCGGCAGCACGTGGGACTCCCAGGCGCTCGCCGGCAGGGGCATGCCGGCCAGCTGGTCCAGCACCACGGCCACCCCGTCCACGCCCTCGAGGGTGGCGGTGCCGGCCCGGCCGGGCCTGGCCCGCAGGTGCTGCCAGTCCGCGAGGAACCGGGCGTAAGCGGCCTGGTCCACCGGCTCGACCTCGGCGCGCAGCGCGGCGAGGGAACGCCTGCGGATCCGCCGCAGCACCTCGGCGTCGCACCACTCGGCGTCCGGGCCGGCGGCCCCGGGGGTGCCCTCCGGCCGGAAGGCGCCCTGGGCCACACGGCGCTCGGAGGCCAGCCGCTGCAGCACCGGCACCACCACGGCCGCCCCGAGGCCGAGGGCGAACGCCGCCTCCTCCGCCGTGAACGGGCCGTGCGTGCGGGCGTACCGGGAGACGAGGTCCCCGAGCGGGTCCTCCACCGGGTCCAGGAACGCCACCGGCACGCCCATCGGCAGGGGCACGCCCAGGGCGTCGCGCAGGCGGGCGGCGTCCTCCACCGCGGCGAAGCGCTCCACCCCGCCGTGCCGGAACCGGAACGCGCGCCCGGTGCGGGTCAGCTCGTCCAGGTGGGCCAGAGCGGTCTCCGGGGAGGCCGCTCCACGGCCGTCCTCCGACCTGGCCCCCGCCTCCGGCGAGGCGGGGGGCTCGGGTGGGCGCCCGTCGTCGTGGCCCTCCTCCGGCGCCGAGGCGGCGCCCTCACCCTCCGATGGGGCGGGCTCCTCTCCCTCCGGCCGCAGCCGCGCGGCGGCCTCGGCCGGGCTCAGCGGGCCGACCAGCCGCAGCAGGTCCGCCACGCCCTCGAGCCCGCGCACGCGCCTGTCCGGGGAGAGCCGCTGCAGGTCCCGCTCCACGGCGTCGATGACGTCCGCGTCCAGCAGCTCGCGCAGCTGGGCGGTGCCGAGCAGCTCGTTGAGCAGGGCCGGGTCCAGGGACAGGGCGGCGGCCCGCCGCTCGGCCAGGGGCGAGTCGCCCTCGTAGATGAACTGCGCCACGTAGCCGAACAGCAGGGACTGCGCGAACGGAGACGGGCTCGGCGTGGTCACCTCCACCATGCGCACCGAGCGGTCGGCGATCCGACCGGCCACGTCCTTCAGCGCCGGCAGGTCGTAGACGTCCTGCAGCACCTCGCGAACGGTCTCCAGGATCACCGGGAAGTCCGGGTGCTTGCGGGCCACGTCCAGCAGCTGCGCGGACCGCTGCCGCTGCTGCCACAGCGGGGTCCGTTTGCCGGGGTTCTGGCGCGGCAGCAGCAGGGCGCGGGCGGCGTTCTCCCGGAACCGCGCGGCGAACAGCGCCGAGCCGCCGACCTCTGCGGTGACGATCTCCTCCAGCTCCTCGGCGGTGAACTCGAACAGCTCCGCGCCGGGCGGGTCCCCGTCCATGAGCGGCAGGCGCAGCACGATCCCGTCGTCGGCGGCCATGGCGGCGCCGGAGCTCGTCTCGATCCCGAACCGCTGGTGCAGGCGTGCGCCCACCGCCAGCGCCCAGGGGGCGTGCACGGCCATGCCGAAGGGGGAGTGGAGCACGATCCGCCAGTCGCCCAGCTCGTCCGTGAACCGCTCCACCACCAGTGTCTTCTCCGTGGGCAGCTGTCCGGTGGCCTCGCGCTGCTCACGCAGGTAGGTCAGCAGGTTCTCCTGCGCCCAGTCGTCCAGACCGGCCTCGGCCAGGCGCGTCCCGGCGGTCTCCGGGTCCGCGTCCACGGCACGGCGGAAGGCGCCCACCGCCTCGCCGAGCTCGGCCGGACGCCCGGCGGCGTCGCCGCGCCAGAACGGCAGCCGCCCGGGCTCGCCGTAGGCCGGCAGCACGAGCACCCGGTCCGCGGTGATGTCCACGATCCGCCAGCTGGTCGCCCCCAGCAGGATCACGTCCCCCACACGGGACTCGTAGACCATCTCCTCGTCGAGCTCGCCCACGCGCCGCCCGCCGGAGCGGGCGGAACCGGCGTCACCGCGGCCGGAGGCGGACTCGCCGGTGTCCCCGTCGGCCGCACCGGGGGCCCCGGACTCGGCCCCGCCGTCCGAGGCCAGGAACACCCCGAACAGGCCGCGGTCCGGGATGGTGCCGCCGGAGGTCACGGCCAGCCGCTGCGCCCCCGGGCGGGCGGTCAGCGTGCCGGCCTCCCGGTCCCACAGGATGCGCGGGCGCAGCTCGGCGAACTCGTCCGAGGGGTATTTGCCGGCCAGCAGGTCCAGCACGGAGGCGAACGCCGCGTGCGGCAGTGTGGCGAACGGTGCGGCCCGGCGCACCAGGTCGAACCACTCCTCGGCCTCCAGGTCCTGCACCGCCACGGCGGACACGGTGTGCTGGGCCAGGATGTCCAGCGGGTTCGCCGGGATCCGCAGCGCCTCGATCTGCCCGGCCCGCATCCGCTCCGTCACCACCGCGGTGTCCACCAGGTCCCCGCGGTGCTTGGGGAAGAACACGCCGCGGGAGACCTCGCCCACCTGGTGTCCGGCACGGCCCACGCGCTGCAGCCCAGAGGCCACGGACGGCGGCGACTCCACCTGGATCACCTGGTCCACCGCGCCCATGTCGATGCCCAGCTCCAGCGAGCTGGTGGCCACCACGCACCGGATCCGTCCGGTCTTCAGCGCCTCTTCCACGATCGCCCGCTGCTCCTTGGACACCGAGCCGTGGTGCGCACGGGCGAAGTCCGAGACCGTCCCGGCGTCCGCGCCGGCGCCGCCCATCAGCTGCGCGGGTGCGGGCCTCGTGGTCGCCGGGCCCAGCCCGGTCGCCTCGCTCAGGACGTCCCCGAGGCGGACGGGGGCCCGGTCGGCGGACCCGGGCGGGGGGCCGTCGTCGTCCCCCTCATCCCCGACGACGGCACCCGCCTCCGCCTGGGTCCTCGCCGCCTCCTGGCGTGCTTCCCAGATCTCGTTGAGCCGTCCGGTGAGGCGCTCGGCCAGGCGGCGGGAGTTCGCGAAGACCAGGGTGGAGCGTCGCCGGGACACCAGATCCACGATCCGCTCCTCCACATGCGGCCAGATCGAGCCGCCGAGGGGCTCGGAGGCACCCGCTCCGGCGGTGCCGGCCTGCCCACCGAGCGCATCCGGGGCGCCCGCTGCCCCTCCCTGGGCGGTGCCCGGCTGCGGCGTCAGGGACAGGTCCGTCATGTCCGGCACCGGCACGGTCACGGTGAGGTCCCAACGCTTCTCGGAGACCGGACGCACCACGTCCACCGGCTGGACGCCGCCGAGGAACCGGGCGACCTCGGAGGCCGGTTCCACCGTGGCGGACAGGCCGATGCGCTGGACGGGCTTGTCCAGCATCGCGTCCAGGCGCTCGAGGGACAGGGCCAGGTGGGCGCCGCGCTTGGTGCCGGCCACCGCGTGGACCTCGTCCACGATCACCGTGCGCACCCCCGCCAGCGCCGAGCGGGCACGCGAGGTGAGCATCAGATACAACGACTCCGGGGTGGTGATGAGGATCTCCGGCGGGTCCTGCACCAGGCGTCGCCGCTCGGCGGCCGGGGTGTCCCCGGAGCGCACGCCCACCCGGATGTCCGGAACCTCCTGACCGGCGTTGCGGGCGGTCTGCGTGATGCCGATCAGCGGGGCGCGCAGATTCCGCTCCACGTCCACGCCGAGCGCCTTCAGCGGCGAGACGTAGAGGACCTTGGTGGGCGCCGCGTCCCCCTCCGCCACGGGCTCGCGGAGGAAGCCGTCCAGGGCCCAGAGGAAGGCGGAGAGGGTCTTGCCGGAGCCGGTCGGGGCGATCACCAGGGCGTTGCGGCCGGAGGACACCGCGTCCCAGGCGCCGAGCTGCGCTGCGGTGGGGGCGGCGAAGGCGCCGGTGAACCAGGTGCGGGTGTGGGCGGTGAACCGGCCGAGGACGGCCTCGGCCTGGGGCTCAGACATGGTGGTACGGCCGTCCTGCGGAGATCTCCTGGGCGCGGTAGACCTGCTCGGCGAGGATCAGACGGACCAGCTGGTGGGGAAAGACCAGGCCGGACAGGGACCACACGCGGTTCGCGCGGGCGTGGACCGTCTCGTCCACCCCGTAGGCGCCCCCGATGACCACAGTGACCGGCCTGCCGGCGTCGAACTGCTGCTGCAGATGCGCGGCCAGGCCGGGGGAGTCGAAGCCCTTGCCGCGCTCGTCCAGCAGCACCACGTGCTCGGCCGGGGTGATCTTCGCCAGGATGCGCTCGGACTCCTCGGTGCGGGCGGACTCGTCCTGCCGGGAGGAGTGGGGCAGCAGCTGCCACGTGAGGTCGTAGGGCTTCTTCAGACGCCTCTCATACCGGGTGATCCCCTCGGACACCCAGGACTCGTGCTTCTTGCCGACGGCCAACACCTTCACGGACATGCGTCCCATCATGGCACCCGCCCCGGACAGGGTGGCAGGTCCCCGTGGGGCTGCGTCGACACGGACGCCCGGCACCTGGTGGAATCGGGGCCATGGAGAGCATCGCCCGCACCGAGCAGCACGGCCCGGCCGCCGTGGTGACCATCGACCTGGCCGAGGCGCACAACGCCCTGGACCGCCACGCCATGGCGGAGCTGGCGGAGGCGGTCCGGTCCGCGGCCCGTTCGCCGCAGGTCCGGGCCGTGATCCTCACCGGCGCCGGCGGCCGTGCCTTCTGCGCCGGTTTCCGCCTCGGCACGATGGACGAGGAGGCGGAACGGGACCCGGAAGGCACCGTCATGGCGGCGGTCGCCGGGATGATCCGCGCGGTCCTCGAAGCCCCGGTCCCCGTCATCGCCGCGGTGGAGGGCGCCGCCGCCGGTGTGGGTGCTTCGCTGGCCGTGGCCGCCGACCTGGTGGTGGCGGGCGAGTCCGCGTACCTGCTGCTGCCCTTCGGGAAGGTCGGCCTGGTGCCGGACGGAGGCATCGTGCAGACGCTCGCCGAGAGCCTGGGCCGTCACCGGGCCATGGACCTGATGCTGCGGCAGCGTCGACTGTCTGCCGGCGAGGCCGCGCAGGCCGGGCTGGTGTCGGAGGTCGTCCCGGACGGGTCCGCCGTGGCCACGGCAGTGACCTGGGCCGAGGGCCTTGCGCAGACCCCGCGGCAGGCGCTCGTCGAGACGAAGGCGGCCGTCAACCGTCGCACCGTGGATCTGGTGGAGGAGACCCTTGCGGCGGAGAGCCGCGTCCAGGCGGAGCTGCTGAGGACGCAGGAGCACCGTGCCCGGGTCGCCGCGTTCCTCGGACGCGGTCGCTGAGGGGAGCCGCCGTGGAGGACAGGGGCAGGACGCCTGCGCAGGAAGAGGACACGGCCATGGGTCCCTCGGGGGCTCACGGCCGTGCCGTGGGTTCCCGACGACGGCGGCGCGCCGCCGGCGGGGACGTCGCCCGCCGCCGTGTGCTGGGGTGGGGGATCGGCGCCGTGGTGGCCGCCGTCCTCGCCTGGGTGGGTGTGCTCGTGCACCGCTGGTTCCAGCGGGAGGTGGTGGGCGTCGGCCCACGCGCGATCGCCTCCCGCGAGGACATGACGATCTTCAGCGGCTTCCGCTATGCCCAGCAGGCCGGCCAGGGCGGCGTGATGGACGTGTACGTCCCGCGCGGCGAGGGGCCCTTCCCCGTGCTGATGTGGACCTACGGCTCCGGCTGGACCTCGGACCGCGGCAACGTCGGCGGCGAACGCATCGCCGAGGCACTGATCCCGCACGGCTACGCGGTGGCGGCGTTCTCCGTCCGCAACTCCGGGCAGGGCCGCTTCCCCTCCCACGTGCATGACGCCAAGGCCGCCGTCCGCTGGCTGCGGGACTATGCCGCGGACCTGAAGCTGGACCGCGAGCGCATCGCCATGGGCGGCAACTCCTCCGGCGGCTGGATCGCCATGATGACCGGCGTGACGGCGGGCCTGCCGCGCTTCGAGGGCCAGGTCGGCGGGGTCTGGGACCGCCCGTCCGACGTGCAGGCGGTGGTCAACTTCTTCGCACCCATCGACTTCCTCACCATGGACGGCCAGATGCTGCCCGGTGCCTGCAAGTCCTTCAACAAGGGGCTCGGCATCACCGAGTGCCACTCGGACGCCGAGGGCTTCGAGTCCCGCATGCTCGGCGTCCCCGTGAAGGAGAACCCGCAGCTCGTCCACGAGGCCAGCCCGCGCACCTACATCGGCTCCCGCACCCCGCCGACGCTGATCGTGCACGGCACCCGTGACACCGTGGTGCCGCACCAGCAGAGCCGAGACCTCTACGACGACCTCGTGCGCGCGGACGTGCCCAGCGTCTTCTATGAGGTCCACGGCGCCGGTCACGTGGTGGACCTGGCCAGGGACACCGCCGTCACCACCTCGACGGTGCACCAGCACCGCGTGCCGCTGGCCGGGCGGCGGGAGCACTTCTCCTGGGACGCGGTCGCCGCCTTCCTGGACGTCCAGATGCCGGTCGCGGCAGCGCCAGGGCAGACGGGCCCGCAGCGGGTGGGGCCGTCGTCGCCAAGCCGCTGAGGCGAAGGCCCGGGCATGACGAAGGCCCCGCCTCCCAGAGGAGGCGGGGCCTTCGGTCGGCGCGGTGACGGTGGGATTTGAACCCATATCGAGCCCCGGGTGTCATGCGGATCGTGTCAGGATTCGGCGTGATTCTGCGGAAGGTAGATGAAGGATCACGCAGTGTCCCACAGGGTCGCGCAGTAACTCCGTTACTGCTGCGTTACCGCTGGAGCTGCTCGGATCGCTGGTCGTCGAGCGCCGTGGCCACGGTCTCTAGATCGTCCGCGAAGAGTCCGCTGTATCGGTCCAAGGTCATCGCTGCGCTGGCGTGACCGAGCATGCGTTGAACCGCCTTCACGTTGGCTCCGGCGCTGATGGCGAGGCTCGCCGCCGTGTGCCGGAGGTCGTGAGGAGTGATCCGAGGGAAGCCGGGGTCCGCGTCCTGGGCTCTGCGCACGGCTCCGACGAACCACCCGCTCTTGGCGTTGCCCGGTCGGAGGTGTGTAGTCCCGTCGCCCCAGAGGAGGTCGCCGGGCTTCTTGTCCTCAGCGGCCTCTGCGATGGCCGGCGCAAGGAAGGACGGGTAGACGACGGATCGTCGCTCGTGGGTCTTGGGGGTCCCGACCTTCACGTGCCCGTTGACGACGACGGCGTTCTCCTCGATGAAGAGTCGCCGCTTCGTCTGGTCTACATGCCGGACGCGGAGACCGGTGGCCTCGCCCCAGCGGAGCCCTGTATAGGCCAGGAAGCGCACGAAGTCGGGGTGCTTCGAGCCCTCTGCGAGGAGCTCGACTTGTGCGTGTGTGAGGTAGCTCCTCGTTGCGCTTTGCCGTCGGGGGAGCTTCACATCGCGGGCAGGGTTCGAGGAGATGCGGCGGTCTCGGAGGGCGGTGTCGAGGATCGCCGCCAGGACTCCGTGGGCTCGGGTGACGGTCGTCGGGCTCTTGGCTTTCGCGAGCTCGGCGACCCAGGCGACGACCTCTCCGTGTCGGATCGAGCCGACCTTGCGGGAGCCCCACTTCGGCTGGACGTGGATTCTCCACGCCGACTCGTCGGAGTGGAAGGTCGAGGCCTTCACGGTGGCTTGGTGTGCGGCCAGCCAGTCAGTGCCGAGGGTTTCGATCGTCGCAACCCCAGCTGACGGCGCGACGTAGGAGCCGGTGAGCTTCGAGACTTCGACTGTGGCCAGGTAGGCGGTTGCCTCGCGCTTCGTGTGGAACCCGCCCTTCCTGGCTGTCTTTCCGTCGGGCTTGCGGTAACGGGCTTCCCAGCGCTTCCCTGCCTTGGTCTCGTAGGAGTAGGTGCTTCCCAAGCCGTCCTCCTCGTGGGGGATCGAGGTGCGTGCAAATGTGAGGTAAGTGTGACATACTGGGTCGTAGGCGAGCGGCCAGATGTTGCTCACCGACCGAGCCACCCGGCGTGAGGGTGAGCTGAACCCCGCAAGGGGAGCCGAGCAAGACGGACTCGGAAGTCACCGGCGGCGACCAAGAAGCCGACGGACCGGCGAACTCTCCTTACCCGAGGTTCAGTCATGGCTTCCGCTGTCCCCACTTCTCCGTCCCCGTCACTTCTC
This sequence comes from Micrococcus sp. FDAARGOS_333, assembly GCF_002206575.2. Taxonomy (NCBI): domain Bacteria; kingdom Bacillati; phylum Actinomycetota; class Actinomycetes; order Micrococcales; family Micrococcaceae; genus Micrococcus; species Micrococcus sp. FDAARGOS_333. The sequence continues at coordinate 715,323 of NZ_NJFJ02000001.1, forward strand.
GACCGTCTCAGGACGGCTTCTTCCGGGCCCCTCTTCGCCCAGCTCGTCGCCCCTGCCGACCTGGCTCAGGCCCTCGGCGTTACCGAGAGGACCCTCTCCTCATGGCGTGAGCGTGGCACGGGCCCGGCCTACGTCCGTACCGGGGAGAGGATCGTCCGCTACCTCCCCGAGGACGTGGACGCCTGGCTGCGTGCGCAGCGCTTCACCGGGACCGCCGAGGAGCGCCTCTGATGGCTCCTACGTCGAAGTGTTCCGAAAACCCGTATTCCCGGATTCCGGCCTCCGGCGTTGCCCCGGCTGATGCCGACTCTTCGGCCGAGAAGTGCGCTCTGACCAGGGACGATACTAATCGTGCGCGCGGGGGTGACCCCTTGGGTCACTGCCTCCTGCGCGTGCACTGTGCACGTTGGGAGGATGCCTGCGAACATGGACTGAACAGGCGGACCCCCGAGGCTGTGGCCCCTCTCCTGGGGGGGGGTCTCCACGTTCTCCTCCATCTGGGTGTAGGTGGAGCGGTAGAGTTGCTCCACCTCGTCCGGGGAGGGTTACACCACTATCAGGGACTCAACTGAACCTGATCCGGATCATGCTGGCGAAGGGACTGGTCTAGCAGGGCTTCTTTCCTTCGCTGGCCTCCCCATTAGGAGGTTACAGTGTCCCATTCTGTTGTCGGCCCCGCGACGTCCTCAGTCGAGGTGCGCCCGAGGGCCGCGGTCATTTCCGTCCTCATCAAAGATGACCATGTCCTCTTGGTGCGTCGCGCGAACCCTCCCGATGCAGGATTCTGGGGATTCCCGGGCGGGAAGATCGAATTCGGAGAAACGATCACCAAAGCCGCCGAACGCGAACTCGGTGAAGAAACCAGCATCATCGGTCAGGCGACCGGTGTTTTGACTTCCGTTGACGCGTTCAGCCGAGACGAGACTGGACGGTTGGACAGTCACTACGTGCTTATCGCCGTGCTCTGCCAGTGGCGCTCGGGGCAACCCCACGCTGGCGACGACGCCCTCGAAGCACGCTGGTTCCCCCTCGACGAGGTCGACGAGGCCCGCCTGACTCTGAGCAAGGATGTCGCCGAGGTCGCCCGCTACGCCGCCACACAGCAGCAGAAGGAAGTGGGCTGACCCCGTTTTTTAGGTCCGGTGGTTCTGGGAGTCGTCCTGTCGCCCGTGGTTGCGGGCAGGGAGACTGGTCAGATCATGTCGAACAGCAGGAAGCGTCACACCCCGGAGCAGGTCGTCCGCAAGCTCGGGCAGGCCGACAGGATGCTCGCCGACGGCAGCGACATCGCCGCGGTGTGTCGGGAGCTTGGGATATCCGAGCAGACGTATTACCGGTGGCGTAATCAGTACGGCGGACTGAAGGCCGACGACGCGAAGCGCCTCAGGGAGCTGGAGAAGCAGAACGCCACGCTCAAGCGGTTGCTGGCCGAAGCGGAGCTGGAGAAGGCTGCGCTCAAGGAGCTGGCCGAGGGAAACTTCTAGGCCCGGGCAGGCGCCGCGCCGCCGTCTCGCACCTGATCAGGACACTGCAGGTGAGCGAGCGGATGGCGTGCCGTCTGGCCGGGCTGAGCAGGTCCGCGTACCGTCGCCCGCTCAAGGGCGACACGGTCGCCGACCCTGATCGCGCGTTGCGAGACTGGCTGCGCGCCTGGGCGAAGGACCATCCCCGCTACGGGTACCGGCGGGCGTATCACGACGCCCGGGGTGAGGGCCGGGCGGTCAACCACAAGAAGATCCAACGCCTCTGGCGAGCCGAAGGCCTCCGCGTCCCGCAGCGGCGACGCCGCAAGCGTGTCGGATCCTCGACCGTCGACGCCCCGGCGGCAGTCGCACCGAACCTCGTATGGGCGGTGGACTTCCAGTTCGACGCCGACGAGCGGGGCTGCCCGATCAAGATCTGCTCCATCGTCGACGAGCACACCCGCGAATGCATCGGCGGGCTCGTGGAGCGGTCGATCACCGCCGACCGGCTCACCGCCCACCTCGAAGAGCTCGTCGCCGTCCGCGGTGCACCGGGTGTGCTCCGCAGCGACAACGGGCCCGAGTTCATCAGCGACGCGATGGCCGACTGGGCGGGTACCCGCACCGGCCTGTTCTACATTCCGCCCGGCTCGCCCTGGCACAACGGATACGTCGAATCGTTCAACAGCCGCCTCCGCGACGAGTGCCTCAACATCAACAGCTTCCACTCACTGCTGCACGCCCAGGTCGTGATCGGCGACTGGAAGACCGAGTACAACCATCTGCGTCGGCACTCATCGCTCGGCTACCTACCCCCGGCCGAGTACGCTCGGCAGTGCACCCATCAAATCGAAACCGACGACTCACAGAGCGACCGGACCGAATGAAGGGGGCGGCCCAGATCCCCGGTGTCGGAGCAACTGCCTCTGGGTGAGACACCCTCCTGCGGGTGCGTCGGGGTCGGCAGATGGCGGAGCAGGTCTCGGATCGACCCCCGGCGCGCTCACAGCGCGCTCAGGCAAGGTGGTGGGGGGCCGGTGGTGACGATGTTCGACCTGCTGAGGAGGGGGGCCTCCTGACCAGGGGTTTTTCTGAAACACGCCCCTGACCTGGTATTTTCATGGAACATGACCTCTGACCAGGGGTTTTTCTGAAACACGCCCCTGACCTGGCATTTTCATGGGACATGACCTCTGACCAGGGGTTTTGACGAAATGCCTGGTGAGAGGTGCTTTCCGGTCAGACCTGTGGTGCAGGTCACATGAGTGGGTCGGATGGTGCCGTTGTTCTGAGACGGACTGTTCCAGATGGTCAGTGAAAAGTGGTACAACTGGTACATCTTCGCCGAAGGGCTACCTGATCAGGTATTTCTTCGTATCGCCGCAGTGGGCTCCGAAGGGCGTGATGAGACCATGTCTTGTCGTTTTACCTGATCAGAGCGTAAATCTGAAGCAACATCCTGCAGCGGGTGGAAGCTGGTGATTCTGGCCGAAATGCCGCGTGATCAGGGGATATGTGAAGAACAGCCACGGTCGGAGGCTGCTCGGAGGGCGGGTTGTGAGGCACCGAAACCCCTGGTCAGAGGACAGGAAGGGGCGGGCTGTGAGAGTGCCGGGCGGCCCTTTTCCCTGATCAGAGCGTAGATCGCTATCTCCTGTACCACTTTCTGTACCACTTTTGCTGAAAAAAGTGGTACAGCGTTTTGCCTGGTCAGGAGGTAGGTCCTATCTTTTGAGAGAGATTCTTAAATATAAAAGTGGTACAACGTTTCCCCTGGTCATCCGCCGAATCACCCCCAAATGTACCACTTGTACCACTTTTTTCCAGGAAGCGTACACGCGCGCGCATGCGCACGCGCACACACGCACGCGCATGTATATCTTTCCGCGAAAAAGTGGTACAACCGGTACATTCGCCTCTTTTCACCCTCTGACCAGGTACTTCGCTGTACCACTTTTGCTCCGGCGCTGGGGCGAAAGTGGTACAGGTTTCGGCGATATGGTCTCTGACCAGGGGTTTGGTCGAAGGGCCTCAAAGGGCGAAAGTGGTACGCAAAGTGGTACACGATCTACGTCTTTGGCGTCTGATCAGGGGTTTCGACGACTTCGGCGTGGTGCGAGAGGCCTCGAAAATCGGTGTCTTCACGGTCTGATCAGGCAAAACAGCACCTCTGAGGGTCGCTCCTCGTCAAAAACACAGCACCCCTGCCTGTGGGGCAGGGGTGCTGTGCTGTGAAGGCGGTGAAGATCAGTCGGCCGGGCAGTCGGCCCAGATGCCGTCGCCCTTCTCCTGAGCGTACTCCACGTCCTTCTCCAACTGGGTGTAGGTGGAGCGGTAGAGCTCGTCCACCTCCTCCGGGGAGGGCAGGTACTCGCCGTAGGTGGCATAGCCGTCCTTCAGCATCCAGGTGTGCGCCCACGTGGTACTGGTCGGGCGGATGTCCAGCAGCGGGCGGCCCTCGGTGTCGGTGCTCGGGATGGAGCGCACCATCTCCTCGGTGTGGAGGTTCCACAGGTTCGGCATGTAGGCGCGGATCTGGCGCTCCGGGTCGTCCATCTCCAGGTTGGCCTGGAACTGGGCGGCGGCCTTGTCCGCACCGCACTGATCACCCTCGGGGACGGAGAAGTTGTAGTCGGAGATGATCAGCTCGTAGGGCTCCTCGAGCTCCTTTTTGATGGCGGCGGAGCCGGGGTCCTGGTCCGGCTGGTCGCTGCGCAGCTCGAAGTCGACGCGCATCTTCAGCGAGTTGCCGTCGAGCACCTCCAGTGGGTGACCCTGGTAGCCGACGATCGGCGGCTCGGCGGGTGCACCCTCACCCTGGTTGGACTCCGGGGTCGGGTAGTCGGTGCCGGCGGACTGCTCGGCAGAGCCGTTGTCGGCCGGGGCGGACGAGGAGCCGGCCTCGGGGTCTCCACCTCCGCAGGCGGTCAGAGCAAGGGTGGCAGCAGCTAGAAGTGAGAGGGATGAGATCCGTTTCATCGAAGACTCCTGTGTGATGAAAAGCCCGATCAGGGGGCAAAAATAGACACCTTTAGGTTACTGCCTCCTGCGCGTGCACTGTGCACGTTGGGAGGATGCCTGCGAACCCGCCCGACCTCCGAGCCCTCGGCGTCGAGGTCGCGCGCCTGCGCAGGGCACGCGGATGGTCCATCGAGCGGCTCGCCGAGGCCGCTGGGATCAGCAGGAAGGCCGTCATCCAGATCGAGGCCGGCAGGGTCGCCGCACGCATCACCACGCTCCATGCGGTCGCCCACGCGCTGGCGGTCCCGATCGGCGAACTCGTCGGCGTCGTGTGCCACGAGCACCCTGGCCGGCTGCATGAGCCGGCACCGATGGACTGAGAACGCAGACCCCCGAGGCCGTGGCCCCGGGGGTCTCGTCGGTCAGCACTCCCGGAAGACGTACACGCCGCCGTGGGGTGCAGGCTCGACGGAGTGGCTGTAGCGCTGGTCTCCCAGCCACTTCTCGAAGTCGAAGTAGCTGCGGGCCTGCTCGGGCCAGTCGCCGAGCATGTCCGTGGACTCGATCAGGTGCCAGCCGTAGTCGGAGAAGTCGGGCCAGTGCCCGGCGTAGGCGTCACGGAAGGTGCCGGTGTCCGGCAGCCCGTCCGCGTCGGCGGCGTAGCCTGCGGACTCGACCCAGGCGCAGTAGGCCGGCCAGTCCTGCTCGCCGACCTCGGCGTAGACCTCGGCCCAGCGGCTGACCTGGATCAGGTCCGGCTCGCCTCGGGTCGGCAGGTGCTCGGTGTCCAGGCAGAGGATCTCCTCGCACCAGACGGTCGCAGGATGGCGGGCGTCGTGGATGGACTCGATGCTCACCTGCTCCCAGTCCTCCAGGTCGAACCAGCGGCCCACGAGACGGCCGGAGTTGTAGCAGTGCAGGCAGCCTGGCCAGATGCGGGGTGGGTAGGTGACGGTGATCGTGGTGACGGTCATGGGATGCCTCCTCAAGGCTCAGAGGGAGTAGACGAAGACGCCCTCGGGGGCGTCGGCGACGGTCCAGCCGTTGCGCTGGTCGCGGACGAAGCGGTCGAAGTCGAAGTAGCGCTGGGCCTCCTCGGGCCAGCCCTGGTGGTAGTCGTTGCAGTCGATCCACTGCTGGCAGAAGTCCTCGAAGTCCTCGTACTCGCCCTGGTAGCGCTCCAGGAAGTCCGAGACCACGGGGACGCCGTCGTGGTCGTAGGTGTGGGCCCCGGCGTCGACCCAGGCACGCAGGGCGTCGTGGAGCCACGGCTCGACCTGCTCCAGCGCGAGGTCCAGGGTCTGGTCCACGGCGGGCGGGGTGAGGCGGGTCATCGGTCCATCACCGCCAGGTTGTCGACGAGCACCGCGGCCCGGTAGGCCCTGGAGTTGAACGGGCCGATGCAGTAGCTGCCGGTCCAGGTGACGATGCCGGCCTCGACCAGGGACGCGGTCAGGCCCTCGTGCTCGGACCAGTCCTTCAAGAAGACCTCGCCGATCTGCGGGGCGTAGCCGTAGACGGTCAGGTCGCAGTTGAGGACCTCGGCCTCGCCGTCGGGCCAGATCATCTCCAGCAGCTGCGTGCGCGGGCTCCAGCGGATGCGGGCGTAGACGTCCTCGTCGACCAGCCGCAGGCGCACAGGGTGGGTGGTGGTGGCCATGGTGGCTCCTCTCGCAACAGCAGCGCACCGTGACCGTCACGGCTCCTGCTGTCGCGCAGGTCCCCGGCGACGGCTCCGCCGGCGCGTCGTCAGCGCTGGAAGGGTTGTCCACAGACTCGTGCCCCCGGTGTCGTGGTGGTCGCCCGGCCCCGTAGGGTGGTGACAGCGGCTGAGGCCATCCCCCCTTCGCGCCTCGCCGCCAGCCCCTCCGGCCTTGATCCCGTTTCCGCCGGAGGGGCGCTTTTCTCCCCCGCGGCAGGCCACAGGTCCTCCGGGGACAGCAGAGCCCCTCCACGGGCCCGTGAGGGCCTGCTGGAGGGGCTCTGTGCGTGTGGGAGGGCTCAGCCCTGTTCGGTGTTCTCCACGCGGTCCAAGGCCCGGTAGAGGGTCGAGCGTGAGACGCCGAGGGACGTGGCCACCGAGGTGAGGGACTCACCGGCCGAGATGCTGGCCTGGGCCATCCTGACCTGCGCGTCGGTCAGGGCCGGTGGTCGGCCGGGGAAGCGGCCCTCCGACCGGGCGTGGGCCAGGCCCTCGCGGGTCCGCTGGGACAGGAGGTCACGCTCCCACTCGGCCAGGGACAGCATGACGTGGGCGACGACCTTGTCCGCGGGGCGGCTGGTGTCCAGCTGCGGGTCCAGGCTCTTGACGGCGATCCCGCGGTCCTGGAGGTCGGCGATCGTCTCCACGGCCTCGCGCAGGCCGCGGCCGAGTCGGTCGAGGCGCGTGACGGTGAGGACGTCGCCGGTGCGGGCGTAGTCGATCGCGGCCTGCAGGCCCGGACGGTCCCACTTCCGGCCCGAGATCGTGTCCTGGAAGAAGTGCTCGGGGTCGCAGCCAGCTGCCAGGAGGGCCTCGCGCTGGGTGGCGAGGGACTCCTCCTGGCGGCTGGTGCTGACGCGGGCGTAGCCGATCTGCATGATGTCAGGCCTCCTCGGTGGCCTGGCGGTAGAGCTCGAAGAGGTGGGCCACCAGGTCCTTCTCGTCGAGGCCGGGCTCCAGCCCGTAGGCGCGCTCCACGGCGTCGTCGAGGGCCTTGTGGGCCTGCACCAGGTCGGAGTACAGGAACGCCTTGTCGGGGTCGTAGAGCTCCTTCAACGTCGCCCCGGCGTACTGCGCGCGGGCGTCGAGGACCGCCCGGGCGCAGTCGGTGATGAGCAGCTGCTCGTGGGCGTCGGCGTCGGGCCACACCAGGTTGTTGTAGACGATGGTGTTGGCGTAGTTGTAGTCCGACTTGAGGCGTCCTGCCACGTTTCGCATCCAGGCGTTGTGGGCACGCGAGGTGAGGACCCCGAAGTCGTACTCGGTGGCGTCCGGCACGAAGTAGAGCTTGTTCCCAGGGATCATCCCATCGGTCACGAAGCCGATCGGGATGTACTGCCGGCGTTCCGAAGAAACCGAGGGAACCGCGAGGTACGCGCCTTCACCGTGATAGCGGATCTCGTCGAAGAGCCAGGGTGTCGATGCCTTCTTCCTAGTCGCGGCCTTGGTCGATGCCAGTCGCATCTCCTTGACCTTGTTCACTCGGTCGAGCACCTTGGGCATGTTGGCAAGGGTCTGCATGGGGCAATCCACAAGCCAGAGGCAGTAGCGGTCCTCACCGCTGATGAACTCAGCCCCCATCGAGAACTCGCGAACCCACTCAGCTGCCGCGGGTTCCGCCTCGATCAGTTCGCTGCGTTCCTTGGGCGTCAACAGCAGGTTGCGCCCGTCCGAGGGCTGACAGCCCCGGATCATGGGGAGGGAGGCCGAGATCGGTCGTGGCCTCCTTCCGATGAAGACATGCGGCGCGTCGACGAGGTAGGCGTTGATCTGGTCCACCTGCTCGATCGTGACGCCGGTGCGGTCGTAGGTGAACAGGAGCTTGTCCGGGCGATCGATGAAGCTGAAGCCCACTATGACGACATGGACGTGTGCGGCGTCGCTGGACTCGGAGGCCCACACGAACGTCCTGTGGGCGAAGTTGATGGAGACGCCGCGATCGAAAAGGGGCCTCCAGAGCGGCAGGACCTGCTGGCCCTGGCAGATCGAGTTCGTCGACACCAGAGCCGCCTGGATGGTGGTGCCCTCCATGTAGTCGGCGGCGAGCCTGTACCAGCAGGCGACGTAGTCCAGCAGGTTGCCGTCCTTGCCGAAGATCCGCGTGCGGTCGGCCTTCTGGTCGGGGCTGAGGTTGGAGTACCCGATGAACGGCGGGTTGCCGATGATGTAGTCGCACTCAGACGGGTCGAGCACCTCGGCCCAGTCGGCCTGCAGCGCATTGCCGAGGACGACGTGTGCGGAGTCGCGCAGCGGCAGGTCCTTGATCTGGCTGTAGACGACGGTCTCGGCCTCGGCGTTGGCCTGCAGCTCTGCGATCCACATGGCAGTCGTCGCCACGTTGACCGCGAAGTCGTTGATCTCGATGCCGTGGAACTGCTTCAGCGAGACCTTCAGCGGTGAGTGCTCCTCCGTGAAGCCGAACATCGCCTGGTCATGGTGGATGACCGAGAGGATCTTGTTCTCCAGCTTGCGCAGCTGGATGTACGTCTCGGTCAGGAAGTTGCCGGAGCCACAGGCCGGGTCGAAGAAGGTCAGCGCCGCGATCTTGTCGTGGAAGCGGATCAGGTCGTTGCGCCGCTTGCGGTCGCCCACGCCCTCGGCGGTGAGGATGGTGTCCAGCTCGGCCTTGAGGTCGTCCAGGAACAGCGGGTCGATCAGCTTGTGGATGTTCTGCGGCGACGTGTAGTGCATGCCACCGGCACGACGGGTCTCCGGGTTCAGCGTGGACTCGAAGACGCCGCCGAAGACGGTCGGGCTGATCTGGGACCAGTCTGTGCCCTCACTGACCTCGTCCAGCAGGACGTCGACGATCTCCTGGGTCAGCTGCGGGATCTCGACGTCGGCCTCGAACAGCCCGCCGTTGACGTAGGGGAATGCCTTCAGGGCGGCGGAGGCGTAGGGGTCGCGCTCCTCGGGCTTGGCTCGGAGCTGGGCGAACAGCTCCTTCAGGGCAGCACGGGCGCGGTCCGCCGGCACCGGCTTCAGATAGCGGTAGAAGGCGTTCTTCCTGAAGAGGCCGGCGTCCTCGGCGAACAGCAGGAAGACCAGGCGCACGCAGAGCACGTTGAGCGAGTGCTTGGACTCGTCGGAGTCCGGGTCGATGTACTGGGCGCGGAGCAGGTCGTAGAGCTTGCCGATCAGCGCACCGGCATCCAGGGAGACCTTCTCCTCGCGCCGGCGACGCTCGAGCTCCGGCTCCACCAGGAAGTCCAGCAGGTGCAGCTGCTCGGGCAGCTCCTCGAGGCGGAAGTGGGTGTAGCCGTTCTCCGGGTCGTCGGAGTCCAGGTCGTGGATGCGGAAGTGGTCGAAGTCGCAGACGATGATCGTGTCCGGCCGCTCCGAGTTGCGCAGGGAGTCCGCGTAGTTCTTGGCCTGCTGGTACGGGGTGACCATGATGCCCTGGCGCAGCTCCGGCTTGTCCAGGTCCACGCCCAGCGACTTCTGCTCGATGACGGTCTTGGCGTCGCGGATGACGACGTCGATGTACCCGCGCTTGTTGGTGGAGGTCTCGAAGCGGGCCGAGGTGGTCACGTCGGTCATGCCGACGACGTCTCGCAGCAGCTCCAGCCAGAACGAGGCGGTGTCGCCCTTCTCGTAGCCGCGGCCCTTCCACTTCTCGGCGAAGTCCTTGGCGCGCTGCACGCGCTTGCGCTTCTCCGCCGCGTAGTTCACATCTCCACCCATGCCCTGCTCCCTGCTGTTCTGAAACCGGTCGTTTCCAGGACAGGGCCGGCGCGACGGTCATGGAGGGCCTCAAGGCCCGGAACCGTGTCGCAAAAACCCTGTCCGTTATCCCGATCGTAGCGGAACGGTTGGACAAGCGATAGTGCAACAGTGCAGCTCAGAAAGGGCCCTGACAAGGGATGTGGCTTCGTTCGCTTGGTGGCGGGGTGTGACTTCGTCCGCTCATTGGCGGGGATCTTCCGACGCTCGATGGCGGCCCCGTCGTTGTGGCTCCGGAGCGATGACTGCGGGACGGCGTCCCGCAAGACGATCGCCAACACGTAGCGGGAACGGTGAGCCCCCTTCTGTTTTGGACCGACGATCTGTCAGCAGGCGCTGGTTGAAGCCTTATCGCGAACTCCGCGGCTTGTCATGAGAGCTACACCGGCAAGGGCCGTCCAGAGGCTAAGCGTGTCAAAGGAGATCCGTTCGGCGCCGCCGAGCCCCAACCAAGGCACCTCGGCCCCCTCCAGCGCCGCGAGGAACGCTGCGAACCCGACTATTGACACCACCAAGGCCACAATTGTGAGCTGGCGGAAGCGCCCCGGCCCAGCAGCTGCGGCGAGCATGCCCATTGCCAGCCACTGTGCGACCGCTTGGCCGAGTGCGGCACTATCGTGCGCCCCGGGATATATGTCCCACGGCGCCAGGCCGACGATCGAGACCAAGAGCCCGGTCAGCGCCATCAAGATCATCCCAGCTCGACCTGAGCGGCTGTCCCACCAGCCGTACATCAAGATCGCGCCGATCATGATCAGCACACCGGATGCGGCCATGCCGGCGTTGAACAGCGGATGCCATGGAGAGCAAACGTCGCGCACCTGCTGGCCCTGTTCGGAGAATTGCCCACAACCGACGACCCCGAGGTCGCTGATGGCGTTGTGCGTCACCGAGTACCCCTGGGGCCACCGCAGCGCGACCAGCAGCTGCAGAGGGAATATCACAGCGCTGGCCATCCAAGCCACGGCTCCGGCGCGGTATCGATTCACTACGTCCCCCTCATGTACCATACGAACGTATGGATACCGTAGCAATGACCGGAAGTGGCCGCAACTCCGTCCGGGAGCTGGTGATGGACGCTGTCGTGCAAGTGCTGGTCCGTGACGGTCTTGACGGCCTGTCAGTGCGGCGCGTGGCTGCTGAGGCAGGTGTCTCTATTGGTGCCGTTCAGTATCATTTCGCCACCAAGGATGCTCTGTTGGTCGCCGCCGCCAATCACGTAACCGCCCACTTCAAGTCGCGTGCTGAAGAGTTGACCCATCGGGTGCTGGCCGAGGAGGGGGCAGCTGCTGCATTCCTCGCCTTCTGTCAACTCCTGGCCAACGCGATTGAGGCTCCCGATGGAGAGGCCGGGGACACTAACGCCACGATCGTCTGGTTGTGGTTCGCAGCGAAGGCTACGCAGTGTGGCGCCGTCGCCGATGCCTTTGCTGCCGGATGGTCACTGACAGAGAACTACCTGCGCGGCCTCATCGCCGACCTCTTCCCACAGCTCGACGCGGCCGAGGAAGCCGGGCATCTGCTCGCCGTCCTCGACGGTCTCGCAGTCGCTCGAGCCTCCGAGCCCGACCGGATGCCGCCGCACCGCGCCGCCACCATCGTCCGTCGCCACTTCGCCCACCTGAGCGGCGGAGATCCGGCCAGTTGACCGAGAGGTGGCGTGCATCCCACATGGGGAACCCCAATCGGCACGTGCCACAAACGTTCGTTTCCGGTACGACGCGGGGTTGACGGGCAGCGCTGGGTGTGGCTTGGTTCGCTTGGTGGCGGGGTTTTTGCAGCGCTCCGTGGCGGTCTTGTTGCCGCGATCACGCAGGACTGGCTGCAGGTAGGTGTCGCGGTCTGAACCGAGAGGGGTGCGCCCGGTCGGGGCCGTTTGGATCGCTGCCGCTACGTCAGAGTCCGAAGGCTCCGCCGCTGACGAGGATCACGATGCCGAGGCCGATGAGAACGATGGGGAAGAGGATGTGCTCCCAGCGTTCGAGCACTTCGGCGATCGGGGGGCGGGTGGCGACGAACTTTGCCAGGGCCACCAGGACCGCGACGAGCGCGAGGAAGACGATGCAGTAGGCGACTACTGCGAGAGGTTCCACGCTGAGGAAGACAGGGGTGTAGACGCCGATGTTGTCGCCGCCGTTGGCAAGGGTGACGCCTGCGACTGTCCACACGCCGACCTTCTTGCCGGCAACCTTGGCCTCGTCGTCATCGTCGTCATCGTCTCCGCGCCAGGCCTGCCATGCGGCCCGGAGGCCGAGGCCTAGAGGGATGAGACCGAAGTACGGGATGGCTGCCGAGGGCAGGAATGCTCCGGCGCCGATGGTCACCAGGACCGCGGCACCGAGGATGCCGGCGAATCCGAGGTACTGGCCGGCCAGAATGCGGGCGGTAGTGCCGCGCTGGCCTGCCCCTCGCGCGAAGAAGAGGGAGAGCACGATGATGTCGTCGATGTTGGTCGCTGCGAACAGGCCCATCGCCTGCAAGACCGAGGTGAGGTTCATGCGCCCTCCCCAGCTGCGTCGCATCCGGGAAGCGAGCAGGCGGGATCGATGCACGGGGCGTCTTCGTCCACTGCCAGGGTGGCATCGACCAGTGCCGTCAGCGCCTGCGCCAGGTGCGAATCGGCGATCTCATATCGTGTCCGACGACCCTCGGGCTCGGAGACGACGATCCCGCAATCGCGCAGGCATGCCAGGTGGTTGGACACGTTCGGGCGTGTCAGGTCCAGATCTCGGGCCAGTTCCGCCGGGTAAGCGGGATGGTCGAGCAGGGTCAAGATGATCCGGGATCGAGTGGGGTCGGCCAGTGCACGACCCAGGCGGTTCATCACGTCGAGACGCGAAGCAATAGTCAGCATGCACTGAACTATACAGCGCGCACTGAACACTCGGTCACAGGCGTCAGCCCAGATCGCATGCCCGCAAGGGGATCCCGTCGTGCAGGTGGCGGTGGACCATCCTGAGTCGGCCGGTGGGGGTCAGGGGTGCGTTAGCGTGAGTCATGAGTGGGTCTTTTCGGGCAGGTGGGTGGTGTAGGAACTTCCATCCTGCGGGAGAGGCCCACTCGTCTCATCTCAGCCCGGTGCCCATGTCAAGAACCTCATGACCCACAACAGTTAGGTCTGCTTGCCCAAAGGACATGGGGAGGGCGGCTGCAGATGGGCAACGGATCGCTGCTGCCCCCTCACCTGCCCTACGGCGCCCGTGGATGGTTGCCGCCCGTGGACGGTTGCGCGGCGCCCGGCGGGGCCGCTGCGCGCCCCGCGGGCAGGGGGACGGGCGGGGCCGAGGAGCCCCCGCGGGCAGGGGCACATGGGGAGGGCGGCAACGTGTCGCACAAGGATTTGTGTGCGACAGCGTGTGCGACAGCGTGTGCGACTCTAAGAAAGCCTGATCAGAGCATGTTTCGTATCCATTTGTCGCACTGTCGCACAAGAAAAGACTAAATAATGCGCACACGACGGTACGTGGCTTTCGCCTGCATGCGCGCATATAGAAAGTCAGATCCCTGTGCGACAGTGCGACAGTCCGACGGAAACACATTCTGATCAGGAGAAAACACTTGTCGCACACGCTGTCGCACAAGGATTTTCGCTGTGCGACAGTCGATGCAAGCTGTCGCACAGACCTCGCTGCCCCCTCCCCCCGTCCTCCCCCGTGGACCCCCAAGGGGACTAGCCGGGCGCGCCAGCGCCCCATGTGGCCACCTGCCGACGGGTGGGTGAGGTCGACCCCGACCCGGCCGACGTCGGCGAGCCGGCCGAGCCGAGTGAAATACTCTCTGATCAGGGAAAAAGCGTTTGACTGCCCCTACTGCTGGCATTGTTGCGCAACAGTCGCTAGGATTGTTGTGCCGTCTCAGAGCACCCGGACGGAGGTCTGACGAAGGTCAGATGGCGGGCTAGATCGGTCACATCAGGGGGCCGGAGACCTCGGACGCAGCCCAGTCGAGGCCAAGAGGGTGTGCCTGCCTTCAGAGGTGCTCCATGTCCGAGTATTTCCTGGTTCGGCCCGAGTCCGAGCTGAACTTCACCCAGGCGGCCAAGGTCGCCGGTGTCTCCTACTCCACCTTCCGCTCCTGGGTCCAGGACGGACGGGTCCCTGTCATCCAGATGGGTGAGAAGATCCGCCGTGTCCGCTACGCCGACGCACTCGCCCTCCGACGTCGGACCGGCCCGGAGCCGTCGACCGACATCGACCCGTACATCGAGGCCGTCGTCGCGGCCGCCCCGCAGTTGACCGAGGGTCAGCTGGATCGTCTCCGCGCTGTGACGAACGGGGGTGTCGCGGCATGACCGTGGAAAACGAAAGCCGCCCCGCGGTGAACGGGGCGGCGAAGAATGCGTTTGGCGACGCTGAAGGTGATTTTACCACCCCGGTGTGTGTGAGGACGACCGACGAGGTGGTGGTGGAGGTCGCCTGCGAGGTTGCGCGCTGCTATCCCGACAGTTCCCTCGAAGATCAGGCTCGTCTGTGCGTGTACAGGTCGGAGGCGGCCGTGAAGGCGTTGAACGAGCAGCGCAAGGATCGGGGGTTGGTCCGGGTGGCTCGGCCGACGTCTCTCCTGCCGGCCCAGGCGGCTGTGCTGGCGCTGGCCAAGCACGAGGTGAGAGTGGTGGTCCCCAGCGACACCAGTGGCGTGAGCGGCGTCGGGCTGCTGGCCGTCTATCAGGAGTCGGGCGAGAAGGCCGGCACCTACGAGGTCCTCGGCGACGAGGGCGTGGGTTCGCTCGCTCTGTCGCTGAAGCCGACTGCCGATGGGAACTGGACCAAGGAGTTCGATCGGCAGCTGCGGATCAGGGCGGAGGAGGTGGCAGAGACGGCTGAGGCCGGCCTGATCCCGATGGCGAACTGCTGGTACGACTACCACTCTAGGGAGCGATTCCCCTTCTCGCCTGACCGGGTGACGTTGGCGAAGTTTGCGACGAACCTTCCTGAGCAGCCTCCGCAGGTCCCCGAGATCGTCCAGGCCGATGGGAGCCCCTGGAACGCCGAGCAGTGGTTCCAGGAGACCTACGAGGGCATCGACACCTTGCTGCTCCAGGTCCTTGGGATGTGCCTGCGGCCCGGTCACGACTGGCGCAAGATGGTGTACCTCACCGGCACGGGCCTGAACGGCAAGGGCACGTTCCTCCAGCTGATCCGCCAGGTGGTCGGCGCCTCGCTGACGTGTGCGATCCCGCCGTCCAAGTTCGGGGACCAGTTCGCCCTGTCGGGTGCGATCGGTCGCCGTGTGGACCTGGTGGACGAGGACGATGTGGGCACGTTCATCAAGGACGCCGCTCGGCTCAAGCAGGTGATCTCACGCGACCCGGTGACGATCGACCGCAAGCACCGGGATCCGATGGCTGTCCAGCTGCGCATGGCGATCATCGTCTCGCTCAACGAGGTCTCCCAGAAGTTCAAGGACAAGTCCCAGGCGCTGCGCGACCGGCTGGTCTTCGTGCCGTTCACGGCCCGGTTCGCCGGGGCGAAGAAGAACCCTGCGATCAAGGACGACTATCTGTGCCGGGCCGAGGTCCGTGAGTGGTTCGCGTGGCAGGCGCTGGTGGGCTTGAAGCCCTACGAGAGTCTGGACGAGTCGTCGACGGCGGTCGTCGAGGCCAACCACGAGGCGTTGGTCTCCTCCGATCCGGTCATGGAGTTCGTCGACGAGTTCTTCGACAAGTTCGACGAGATGGTCTTCCTGCCGTTCGGCTTCCTGTATGAGGTCTTCAAGCACTGGCGCAGGGAGAGCAATCCTGCAGGTTCGGTCGAGGCTCAGCGAGTGTTCACTCAGCGTCTGAAGGAGTACCTGCCCGACGGGTGGTCCGTCCCAGCAGGCAATGGTGGCAAGGACCAGGAGCTGAGCACGTCGACCTGGTTCGTCGGGCACACCGAGTACAGGGCGGATAACTACCCACCGGAGTCAGCGCTTCGTCATTGGTTCGAGCAGCTCCGGGGGCGTCATTCCCCGCGGGTGGCCCGCAAGGCCCGTGGGCTGGTGAAGAGCTCGATGTGGACAAGTGTTCAGAAGTCTGGAAAGACCCCACGGGAGGTCCTCGACGAGCTCAACTACGCCAAGATCCGGCCCCAGTTGGTCGAACGGGGCATCGTCTTCCCCGCTAAGTCACCCGACGAGGAAGACAGCACCGAGCGCAATCCCTTCGACATCGACGGCGGCATCGCCTTCCCCGCTGAGTCGCCCGACGAGGACTCGGGCAGCACCGAGCGCAGTGCCTTCGACATCGACAGCGGCATCGCCTTCCCCTGAGTCACCCGACCGGCCGGGATGGGCACGGCCAGACAGCACCAACTCGACCCTGAAGAACCAGAACTGACAAGGAAGGAACGACCGATGACGAACACCCTTGACGCCGAGCTGGCCGCGATCCGCAAGGAGGCGCGCGAGAAGGCCGAGAAGGCACGCGCTCGCGCTGCCGCCGAGCAGGCGAAGGTCGATGCCGAGGTGCTGCGCCTCCTCCGTGAGGAGCAGCCGGACGGCTACGCGAACCTCGCCCGCCGGGCCCGGCGGGCCCTCGCCGACAAGGCCGAGGCTCGCCGCCGGGCTCGGGCCGAGTCCAAGGCTCGGCGTGAGGCCGAGAAGCAGCAGACCACGACTTCGGGGCAGTGGCCGGCGTCCGCCGGCCACCCGGAGGAGAGGTCGGACGGCTGACGACGGCCGCCAGGCCGTCGAGGGAGGCGGGTCGCCGGTGCCCTGTGGGTGCCGGTCCCGCCGACCAGGCCGAAGGACACGCTCCGAGCGAGCGAGGAGTGGGGCCGGAGGCCAGCCCCGCAGGGCCCCGGACAGACCGAGCGCCAGCGAGTGTCTGTCTTACGGGGTTAAGACACTTCGTGTCCACGGGGCGGCGCAGCAGGGGTCCCCGTGGAGACGAAGTGTCGTCGGTGGAGGAGAGAAGGGGGTGCGCAGCAGGGGCCCCGCTCTCCTCCACCGACTGGGTGACCAAAGACAGAGTGAACGACGACAAGGAGTGAACATGGTCGGCAGGGCATCCTTGCACATCACGCACGGCAAGAACCTCGGTGAGAGGGGTGCGGTCGTGGACGAGATGTGCCGGTCCGCCTCTCCGGAGAGGTCCGCCTACTGGGCGCGGAAGAACCCTTCGATCGTGCTTGCGGACGAGCATCTCAACGAGAACTGGGTGCACACGGTGGATGGTGAGTGGGTGCAGCCTGCCTCGGTCGCCGAGGCGCAGCGCCACGTCCAGGAGTACGGACGGAGTCGCGCGGATCGGGTCGCCGGGGGTATCCGCGAGGACGTCTGGAACGAACGAAAGCAGAAGGCCACGGGAGGGACGGTCACGACGAGCTACCTGGTCGCGCACCTCCCGAGGACGCTCTGCAAGGAGGTGCCGAACGTCTACCCGGTCCTCGACGACAAGGGGAACCCGGTCCTCGATGACGACGGGAAACCGGTCCGTCGTTCGCGGTGGGTGGCACGGGACCCGGACGAGGCACGGCGGTACTTCGAGGACGTGGAGGAGTTCCTCGTCGAGCACCAGATCCCCGGCGGTCGGGATGCTCTCCTTGCCCGCAGCATCCAGCACTCGGAGAGCACGCCGCACGCGCAGTGGGCGTTCGACACCTTCGCTGACCATCCCACGAAGGACGGCTTCCTCCGGGCTGATGCCTCCCGGGCGTGGTTCTCCCACCGAGACGTCCGCGACGAGGACGGGAAGGCCATGTCGGGCCCGGCCAAGCTCCGCCGTCTCCACGAGAACCTCAAGGCCCACATGCGCGAGCGCGGCTGGGATGTGGAGCTGACCGTCGACGCGGAGCGCGAGGGCGTCGGGCAGGACAAGGCGGCCTACGAGCGGACACAGGATGCCCTGCGCAAGGCGGAGGCGCAGGCCGAGAAGTCGGAGGCCCTCCGCGCTGTGGCGAAGAGGGACGGGGATGCCGCCTTCGAGGACCGTCGGGCCGCCCGCAAGGAGCGCACCCAGGCCGAGGAGGAGGCCGTCTCGATCCGACGCAAGGCCCGCGACGAGGGGCGCAAGGAGGGCTACGCTGCCGGTCTCGCCGCCGGGGCGAAGGAAGCCCGGGAGAACCTCGCGGAGGATCTCCGGGCCGCTCAGGATGCACGGGCTGCCGCCGAGGCTCAGAGAGCGGCTCTCGCCCGCCTGGCTGAGGATCTCGAGGATGAGCTGGAGACAGCTCGGTCCCTCGTCGGCTTGGCAGGGGCAGTGAGGCTCAAGTCCGGGAAGACGGTCGCCGAGAGGGTCAAGGAGCACGAGGCTACGGCGCTTCGCGCTCAGAGACTCCTCGACGACACCTCGCCCCTGGACCTCCCGTCCTCCTCCTCGAGGAGGGAGTTCGAGGCTGGAGGGTGAGGTCCTCGAGCCTTCGTGTTACTGCTGCGTTACCGCGAGTCCATCGTCGGACATGCAGAAGGGCCCGGGATCCGCTTGTTTCTGCGGTTCCCGGGCCCTTCATCTGTGCGGTGACGGTGGGATTTGAACCCACGGTACGGGGTTACCGTACACAGCATTTCGAGTGCTGCACCTTCGGCCGCTCGGACACGTCACCAGACTGGTGCAGACTACCCGAGACCCTCTGCCGACCCCAAACCGGGCGTCGGGGGGCTGGCGCGGCGTTCAGCCCCTGCGGGCGGCGAAGAAGTCGCGGAGCAGGCGGGTGCACTCGTCCTCCCGGACGCCGGCGCGCACCTCGGCCTGGTGGTTGAACCGGGGGTCCCGCAGCACGTCCACCACGGATCCGCAGGCGCCGGCCTTCGCGTCCCAGGCGCCGAACACCACGCGGGGGATCCTGGCGAGCAGCACGGCGCCGGCGCACATGGGGCAGGGCTCGAGGGTGACCACCAGAGTGCAGTCCTCTAGTCGCCAGCCGCCCGCACTCCCGTCGGCCTGCCGGGCGGCCACGGCACGGCGCAGGGCGAGCACCTCGGCGTGGGCGGTGGGGTCGTGGACCTGCTCGCGCTCGTTGCCGGCGGAGGCGATCACCTCGCCGTCCGGCCCCACGACGACGGCCCCGATCGGCACGTCTCCGGCCTCACCGGCCGCGCGGGCCGCCTCGAGGGCGACGCCCATCCAGGCGTGTTCGGCCGGGCGCTCGTCGAGGGAGAGAGGGGAGTCGGTCACCGCTCCAGCCTACGGTCCGGTCGGGCGGTCCGGAGCCCGCCGCCGAGACGGGGCCCCGGTAGATTGGAGGCATGCGCGTACATGTCGTCGACCACCCGCTGGTGGCCCACAAGCTCACGATCCTCCGGGACAAGAACACCCCGTCGATGATCTTCCGTCAGCTCACCGAGGAGCTCGTCATGCTGCTCGGCTACGAGGCCACCCGTGGCGTGGCTGTGGAGCCGCGGGAGATCGAGACCCCGGTGTCGAGGATGACCGGCACCCAGCTGAAGCGGCCGCGTCCGCTGATCGTCCCGATCCTCCGGGCCGGTCTCGGCATGCTCGAGGGCATGGTCAAGATGGCCCCCTCCGCCGAGGTGGGCTTCCTGGGCATGGCCCGCAACGAGGAGACGCTGGACATCGTCACCTACGCCGAGCGCCTGCCGAACGACCTGACGGGCCGTCACGTGATCGTGCTGGATCCGATGCTCGCCACCGGCGGCACCCTGGTCGAGGCCATCCGCTTCCTGTACGAGCGGGGCGCCGAGCGCGTCACCTGCGTGTGCCTGCTGGCCGCGCCGGAGGGCATCGAGCGCCTGGAGAAGGGCATCGAGGGCCTCGAGGTGGACCTCTACCTGGCTGCGATCGATGAGCGGCTGAACGAGAAGTCCTACATCGTCCCGGGCCTCGGCGACGCCGGCGACAGGCTCTACGGCCTCGCGGAGTGAGAGCAGTGTGAGGTGGTCCGCTCTGTAACACTCCGGGCGAATGTTTCATCCATCAGGCGGACCGGAGCGGCTTCCGGAAGGGCCCGGCACCCATTGGGTGCCGGGCCCTTCTGCATGTGCGTGCATAGTTCTTCGGTGCCGCAGAGTGGCAACGGGTGCCGTTCTTCGGAAAACGCCCGGTCAGCGAGTTCTCTGCCGGAAAGTCGCCTGGAAGGTTATGCAGGCGCCTCAATAGTGAGCTTGGCCACGATCAGCCGCCAAGCGTCTCGCCAGGTGAGACGAGCGGCCTTGTGTTACTTGCCGGATCCTTGTGTGACGACACATTCTTGTCATGTGACACGGCGCCGGACTCCACGCCGGCGACCGCACCACCACCCGTCTCGTCAGGAAGAGCAGTCCCATGGGCGACACCGCAGGCTACGTTCACATCTCGGTCCGGAATGCACAGCGTCGAGCTGCCATGCACTCCCACGCCCCGAACCTGCGGCTGGCGTCCGCCCATGAGGACCATCCGACGACCCATCCGGCGGCGGTGTTGGCCCCCCGCGGCGGCGGCCCCCAGCCGGTCTCCCGGGAGAACGAGGCCCGGGGCTTCGTCCTCTACGTGGGCATGGACGAGCTGTCCGCCTCCGCAGCCGGAACCTCTCTGACCCGCCTGGCCAACGAGCTGCGCCACTATGTGGAGTCGCTCGTCCCCGGCGCCGAGTCCCACGCCGCCGTGGCCATCGCCCCGGCGGGCGCGGAGGGGTCGGATCTCGAGGTCGTCCGCCAGGTGCTCGGCGACCCGACCATCCAGTCGGCCGTCCGCCCCGAGCTCGCGCAGGCCCCGGCGCCCGTCTCCACCCGTCAGCCGGGCATCCTCATCGACCTGTCCCGCCGCGAGGTGCAGCTGGACGGGGAGGCACTGAACCTCACCTTCAAGGAGTTCGAACTCCTCAACTACCTCGTGGAGAACGACCAGCGCACGGTCGGCCGCGAGGAGCTGCTCGAGGCTCTCTGGAAGAACTCGGACGAGACCCCGAACGAGCGCACCATCGACGTCCACATCCGCCGGCTGCGCGCCAAGCTCGGCCGCCTCTCCAGCACCGTCCGCACGGTGCGCGGCCAGGGCTACCGCTTCTACCGCCATCCCGAGGTCGTCGTCTGGGCTGCCCCGGAGTACAGCATCTGACCTGCCCGCCGCCACGTGGCGGCCCTTGGCGACGACGGCTCCTCGCCCTGCGCGGGCGAGGAGCCGTCTCGTACTGTGGGGCCATGGCCCGCCACGACGTGAAGACCCTGCTCGTGATGCGCCACGCGACCGCCGCCTGGGCGGCCGACGGCGTCGACCACCATCGACCGTTGGCCGGTCACGGCCACGAGGAGGCGGCGGCGACGGGCCGTTGGATGACGGAGCGCGGCTGGATCCCGGATCAGATCGTCTGCTCGGACGCGCTGCGGACGCGGCAGACCTGCGTGTGGATCGGCGAGGCGCTGGGTGAGAAGGCGCCCACCCCGTACCTGGATCCCCGCCTCTACGGAGCGGACGCGACCGGCGCACTGTCGATCGTCAACGAGACCGAGGAGAGCACCCGGAGCCTGCTCGTGATCGGCCACATGCCGTGGGTGCAGGGGCTCGGAATGCGGTTGATGTCCGCTGACTCGGACGAGGACGCCGCCCTCGACATGGCCCAGGAGTACCCGCCGGCAGGGCTGCAGGTCTTCGAGGTCGAGAAGCCGTGGGCCGAGCTCGACGGCCGAGACGCCCGACTGGTGTCGTTCATCACACCCTGAGTCGAGGCGGAGGCGGGGCTGCTGCACGGGCGAGTGCCGTCGTCGGGAAGCCGCCGGCAGTCCTCGGGATACGGGCAAAGCGAAAGGCCCCGCACCGTGGTGCGAGGCCTTTTGTCTCTGGCGCGCCCTAAGGGATTCGAACCCCTGACCTTCTGTTCCGTAGACAGACGCTCTATCCAGCTGAGCTAAGGGCGCTCGTTCTCAGCTCCTCGCTGCGAACTTGTAGAACACTACACGACGATCTCGGTCGATGCAAAGTCGGGGTCCTGGTGCCGTGACGTGACCTGCCCCACGCTTCGCTTCGCGCGCGCTCGGGTAGGATGGGGCCACTCGGAGAGCCACAAGGATGTGGTGCCGCGCTATGGGCGTGTGCCGTGTTCGTGGTGACTCTGACCGGCCCCGGATCGTCTATGGGAGGAAATCCCCATCATGGCTGACAACGCCACCACCGAGTTCGCCCAGCGCGCCACCGAGAACGCGCCCACCTCGTACGCCCAGCTGCTCCAGTGGGTCGGCGAGATCGCCGAGCTGACCCAGCCGGATGAGGTGCACTGGGTGGACGGCTCCCAGGAGGAGTACGACCGCCTCGCCGCCGAGCTCGTGGAGGCCGGCACCCTCACCAAGCTGGCCGAGGACAAGTTCCCCAACTCCTATGCGGCCTTCTCCGACCCGGCCGACGTCGCCCGCGTCGAGGACCGCACCTTCATCTGCTCTGAGAAGGAGGAGGACGCCGGCTTCACCAACAACTGGATGGAGCCCGCGAAGATGCGCGGCATCCTGGAGGACGCCTTCCGCGGCGCCATGAAGGGCCGCACCATGTACGTGATCCCGTTCGTCATGGGTCACCTGGACGCCGAGGACCCGAAGTACGGCGTGGAGATCACCGACTCCGCCTACGTGGTCATGTCCATGCGCATCATGGCTCGCATCGGCACCGACGTGCTGAAGAGGATGGAGGAGACCGAGGCGTTCTACGTCCCGGCCGTCCACTCCGTGGGCGCCCCGCTCGAGCCGGGTCAGGAGGACGTGGCCTGGCCGTGCAACGAGACCAAGTGGATCGTGCACTTCCCGGAGGAGCGCTCCATCTGGTCCTTCGGCTCCGGCTACGGCGGCAACGCCCTGCTGGGCAAGAAGTGCTACGCGCTGCGCATCGCCTCCGTGATGGCCCGCGACGAGGGCTGGCTGGCCGAGCACATGCTGATCCTCAAGCTGACCAACCCGGAGGGCAAGTCCTACCACCTGTGCGGCTCCTTCCCGTCCGCCTGCGGCAAGACCAACCTCGCTCTGATCGACCCGACCGTCGAGGGCTGGAAGGCCGAGACCCTCGGCGACGACATCACCTGGATCCGCCCGGGCAAGGACGGCGAGTTCCGCGTCATCAACCCGGAGGCCGGCTACTTCGGCGTCGCCCCGGGCACCGGCTGGTCCACCAACCCGAACGCCATGCGCGCGATCGCCAAGGGCAACTCCCTGTTCACCAACGTCGCCCTCACCGACGACGGCGGCGTGTGGTGGGAGGGCATGACCGACGAGACCCCGGCCCACCTGACCGACTGGCGCGGCAACGACTGGACCCCGGACTCCGACACCCCGGCGGCCCACCCGAACTCGCGCTTCTGCACCCCGATCGACCAGACCGACATGCTGGCGGACGAGTACCACGAGCCGAACGGCGTGAAGCTGGACGCCATCCTCTTTGGCGGCCGCCGCAAGACCACCGTCCCGCTGGTGACCGAGTCCTTCGACTGGGAGGACGGCGTGCTCAAGGGCGCCACCCTCTCCTCGGAGACCACCGCCGCCGCCGTGGGCGCCGTGGGCGTGGTGCGTCGCGACCCGATGGCCATGCTGCCGTTCATCGGCTACGACGCGGGCGACTACCTGAACCACTGGGACAAGGTCTCCGGCGAGGCGGACGCGGACAAGTTGCCGCGCATCTACCTGGTGAACTGGTTCCGCCGCAACCGCGACGGCGGCTTCGCCTGGCCGGGCTTCGGCGAGAACTCCCGCGTCCTGAAGTGGGTCGTGGAGCGCCTCGAGGGCAAGGCCGACGCCACCGAGACCCCCATCGGCTTCGTCCCGACCCCCGAGTCCCTGGACCTCACCGGCCTGGACGTCAAGCCCGAGGACCTCGAGGACGCCCTCAAGGTCGACGCCGACGAGTGGGCCAAGGAGAACGAGCTCATCGAGGAGTGGCTCGGCAAGTTCGGCGAGTCCCTGCCGGCGGCCGTGCGTGAGAAGTTCGAGGCTCAGAAGGCCCGCTTCGGAGCCTGAGCGATCCCGGCCCGACGGCCGGCGACTCCCCGACGACGGCCCCCTCGCCTGACAGCGAGGGGGCCGTGGTGTGTTCGGGGCCAGGGACGGCGGTGCGCATCGGTCCGGCGTGGTGCCGTTGAGGCCCCGCACTGCCGGCGGGGCAGGCCCCGCTTAGGCGGCGAGCCAGAGGTCCGGGCCGAAGATCTCGTAGTGGATCTGTGTGGCGGGAACACCGGCCTCGATCAGAGCCGAGCGGACGGCCTGCATGAACGGCAGCGGGCCGCAGAGGACCACGTCCGCATCCTGCGGGACCTCGGCCTGCGAGAAATCCATGCGGCCCTCGCGGGCGTCGAGGCCTTCCGGGGCGTCCGCGGTGGAGTCCAGCCATAGATGCAGCTCGCCCTGCGGCAGAGCGTCTACGGCGGCGCGCACCTCGTCCGCCAGGGTCAGGGCCGCGGCCGAGCGGTCCGCGTGGAAGGCGGCCACACGGCGCTGCGAGCCGCGGGCGGCCAGGTCCTGCAGGATCGCGGCGGCCGGGGTGATGCCGATGCCCGCAGTGGCCAGCACGAGCGGGCGCTCCTCGTCCGCAGACACAGTGGCCAGGGTGAGGTCGCCGTAGGGGTTGGAGACTTCCAGAATGTCGCCGACCTGCACCGAGTCATGCAGGACCGGGGAGACTTCGCCGTCATCGTCCCGCTTGACGGTGATGACGCGGACGTCCGCGGAGGCGGCGTCCGAGGAGAGCGAGTACTGGCGGGCCTGCAGCAGGCCGTCGGCCACGGGCAGGCGTACGGACACGTACTGGCCGGGCTCGCCGACGGTGGCCGGGGTGTCGTCGGCCGGGACCAGGCGGAACGTGAACGCGGATGCGCCCGCCGGATCCTTGGACTCCACGCGCCACGGGGTCCACATCTTGGTGTTGGCCTGCTTGGCGTAGAGACCCTTCTCCAGCTTGATCAGAGCGTCGGCCATGAGCCAGTAGACCTCGGTCCAGGCCTCGGCGACCTCGTCGGTGACGGCGTCGCCGAGGGTGTCCGAGATAGCCCAGAACAGGTTCTCGTAGACGATCTGGTACTGGTCTTCGGTGATGCCGAGTGAGGCGTGCTTGTGGGCGATGCGGGAGAGCACGGCCTCCGGCAGGGAGTTCGGGTGCTCGAGCAGGTGCACGGCGAAGCGGACGATCGAACCGGACAGGGCCTTCGGCTGCTCGCCGTTGCGCTGATTGGCGCGCGAGAATACGCCGTTGAGCAGCTCTGGATGGGCCTCGAACATGTGGGCGTAGAACTTCGGGGTGATCTCATCCATGTGGGCGGCGACGACTTCGGCGGTGGCCTCGATGACGGGGCGAGACTTCTCAGAGAGCACGACTTCCTCCAGGGCGGTATGAATGTTGTCTTGTATATGCAAGATTACTCCGGTGTGCAAGGAGCGCAAGGTGGGGGCGATCGACGGTGACCGCAGCCTCGGGAGGTGAGGGGTCGTCGTCGGGACGGCGGGGAGCGGCCTGCCGATGGGGCGGAGGAATGGTTCAGCTGGGAGGCAGCGCCGGCAGTCCGAGGGCCACCGGACCTCCGGCAGCCACCAGGGAGCGGACGGTGATCGGATCGAGCTCGGCGAGGAACGCCTCTCGGGCGCGGTGCAGGGCGGTGCGCAGGCGGCAAGCGCCGGCGAGCGGGCACGGGGCGCCGGACTCGTGGCCTGCGCAGTCGATGACCTCGTCTCGGGAGGCGAGGTCACGTACCAGGGAGCCCACACTGAGGTCCAGGCCGGCCCGCGTGATCTGCGCTCCGCCGTAGCGGCCACGGGTCACGTCCACGGCACCGCGGCGGCGCAGCTCAACGATCGCCTTGCTCACATGGTTGTAGGGGACGGCGGTCTCGTCGGCGATCGTCTGCCCTGTGGCGCGCTCGTCCGGACGGCGGGCGAGATCCATGAGGACCCGCAGACAGACGTCCGTGAACGCGTTGAGCTTCATGCGGCGATTATCCCGCCTGCGGAAGGCGGATTTCCAGGAGGCGGCGGTCCTGTCCTCCACAGTCGCGCCGGAGACCGTCAGGGCGTCCGCTCCGGCTGGCAGACTGGCCGCATGATCACCGCAGAGCAGACCCCTCCGGCTGACGACGCCCTCCACACTGAGGCGCTGCAGGTGCTGCGCAGCCTCGTGGGGGACGGCCAGGCGCAGTTCAAGGACGGCCAGTACGAGGCCGTCGAGGCGCTCGTGCGGCACCGCAGACGTGCGTTGGTGGTGCAGCGGACCGGCTGGGGCAAGTCCGCCGTCTACTTCGTCTCCTCCCTGCTGCTGCGCGCCCGTGGCGCCGGCCCGACGTTGATCGTGTCCCCGCTGCTGGCGCTGATGCGGGACCAGGTGGAGGCCGCCTCCCGTGCCGGAGTGCGCGCGGTGACCATGAGCTCGGCGAACGCCACCGAGTGGGACGAGGTCCGGACACGTCTGGCGGAGGACTCCGTGGACGTGCTGCTGATCTCCCCGGAGCGCCTCAACAACCCCCGCTTCCGTGAGGAGCAGTTGCCGGATCTCGTGGCGCGCATGGGCCTGCTGGTGGTGGACGAGGCCCACTGCATCTCGGACTGGGGCCACGACTTCCGTCCGGACTACCGGCGCATCCGCGACCTCATCGGACGCCTGCCGGCCGCGGGGGGGCGGGCGGTGCCGGTGCTCGCCACCACCGCGACCGCGAACGAGCGCGTGGTGCAGGACGTGGTGGAGCAGCTCGGCGTGCAGTCCGCGCAGGAGGTCTTCGTGCTCCGCGGCCCGCTGGCCCGCGCCTCCCTGCAGCTGGGCGTGCTGCGCATGCCGAACCCGGCCTCCCGGCTGGCCTGGCTGATCTCCCACCTGAAGGATCTACCGGGCTCGGGCATCGTCTACGCGCTCACGGTCTCCTCCGCCGAGGACACGGCGCGGGCCCTGGCCGAGGCCGGGTACCCGGTGGTGGCCTACACCGGACGGACGGACCCGGAGCAGCGGGCGCAGATCGAGCAGGACCTCAAGGCCAACCGGGTGAAGGCCGTGGTGGCCACCTCCGCGCTCGGCATGGGCTTCGACAAGCCGGACCTCGGGTTCGTGGTGCACCTGGGGGCTCCGAGCTCCCCGGTGGCGTACTACCAGCAGGTCGGCCGAGCCGGCCGCGGCACCGACCACGCCGAGGTGCTCCTGCTGCCCGGTCCTGAGGACCGGGACATCTGGCGCTACTTTGCCACCGCGTCCATGCCGGACGAGCGTGAGGCGCTGACAGTCCTCGAGGCACTCGAGGCCAACGGCACCATGTCCGTGCCGCAGTTGGAGACCGCCGTGTCCATCAAACGCACGGCCCTCGAGCTGCTGCTCAAGGTCCTGGCCGTGGATGGGGCAGTGGTCCGCGTGGGTGGCGGCTGGCAGCGCACCGGGCAGCCCTGGAGCTACGACTCCGAGCGCTATCAGCGGGTGGCCGAGGCCCGGCTGGCAGAGGAGCGGCTCATGCTGGACTACGAGAACACCGACGGCTGCCGCATGGAGTTCCTCGCCCGCACCCTGGACGACCCCACCGCGGCCCCCTGCGGCCGCTGCGACACCTGCGCCGGCCCCTGGTACCCGACCGGCTCGGACATCGAGGCCCGCGCCGCCGCCGAGCGCTCCCTGGGGCGGGTGGGCGTGCCCCTGGAGCCGCGGAAGTCCTGGCCGTCCGGCATGGACCGGCTCGGCGTGCCCGTGAAGGGCCGTATCCCCGCTGAGCTGCAGGCCGACGAAGGCCGAGCCCTGGCCCGCCTCTCCGACGTCGGCTGGGGCACCCGCCTGCGCGAGCTTTTGCACGGTGAGGACGCCCCGGTGCCGCAGCAGGTCCTGGACGGGGCCGTGAGGGTCCTCTCCGCCTGGAACTGGGGACAGCGACCCATCGCCGTCGTGGCCCTGCCCTCCCGCGGCCGCCCGCAGCTGGTCGGCTCCTTCGCCGAGGGGATCGCACGGATCGGGCAGCTGCCGTACCTCGGCGCCCTCGAGCCGGTGCACGGCGGCCCCACCGCAGGGCCCGGCGGCAACAGCGCCTATCGTCTCGGCTCGGTCTACGGGCGCTTCGGCGTCCCGGCACAGCTGGCCGAGATGCTCGCTTCCGCCCCGGACGCCGGTCGCCACGGCCCCGTGCTGCTCGTGGACGACCTCGCCGACTCCCGCTGGTCCATCACCGAGGGTGCGCGCGTGCTCAGGGAGAGCGGTGCTCAGGGCGTGCTGCCGTTCGTGCTGGCGTTGTCCGCCTGACGCGACGAGGCGGCTCCGCCCAGACGAGCAGGAGGGCCTCCTCGTGTGCGCCGGGCGTCCCCGGCGGACTCTGCGCCGTCCCTCAGCGCTCGGCGCGGACCACGGCCAGCACGCGGTCGCGGACGGCGGCCATGGTGGGCTCGTCCTTCGCCTCGCCGTTGTAGCGCAGGAAGGGCTCGGTGTTGGACGGGCGGAGGTTGAACCACCAGGAGCCGTCCTTCGCGGAGACCGTGGTGCCGTCCACGCGGGAGACGTCGATGTCATCGCCCTCGTGGTCGGCCAGCACCGCGGCCACAGCGGCGTCCTTGTCCTCCACCTCGGAGTTGATCTCACCGGAGGCCACGTAGGGCTCGTACTCGTCCGCCAGCTCGGACAGCGGGGCGTCCTGGCCGCCCAGCGCCGCCAGCACATGCATGGCGGCCAGCATGCCCGTGTCCGCGTTGAAGAAGTCTCGGAAATAGTAGTGGGCGGAGTGCTCGCCGCCGAACACGGCGCCCTCGGAGGCCATCACGGCCTTGATGAAGGAGTGGCCCACGCGGGTCACCACGGGGCGGCCGCCGTCGGCGGTCACCAGCTCCGGCACCGCCTTCGAGGTGATCAGGTTATGGATGATCACCGGGGTGTCCTCGCCGGCGGCCTTGGCGCGTGCGATCTCGCGGCGGGCCACCAGGGCGGTGATCGCGGAAGGGGACACCGGGGCGCCCTTCTCGTCGATCACGAAGCAGCGGTCGGCGTCGCCGTCGAAGGCCAGGCCGATGTCCGCGCCGTGCTCCACCACGGCCTTCTGCAGGTCCACCAGGTTCTCCGGCTCCAGCGGGTTCGCCGGGTGGTTCGGGAACGTGCCGTCCAGCTCGAAGTACAGGTCCACGATCTCCAACGGCAGCGCCTCGAGCACGTCCCCGCCCAGGACCGCGGGGGTGGTCTTGCCGGCCATGCCGTTGCCGGCGTCCACCACGACCTTCAGCGGGCGGATGTCACTGAGGTCCACCAGGGAGCGCAGGTACTCGGCGTAGCCGGCCAGGATGTCACGCTCCTCCACGGTGCCGACGGTCTCGGCCGTCGGGATCTGTCCGGCGTCCAGGTAGCCCTGGGCCACGTCGCGGATCTCGAAGAGGCCGGTGTCGGAAGACACCGGGACGGCGCCGGCCTTGGCCATCTTCATGCCGTTGTAGGCGGCCGGGTTATGGGAGGCGGTGAACATCACGCCGGCCGCGTCCAGCACGCCGGCGGCGTAGTAGAGCATGTCCGTGGAGATGGTGCCGATCATCAGCACGTTGCCGCCGCGGGCGGTGGCGCCGGCGGCGAATGCGTCCTTGAACTCGGGGGAGGACGGGCGCATGTCCCCGCCGACCAGCACGGTCTTGCCGGCCAGGCCCAGCACGTCCACGAACGCGGCGCCCACGGCGCGCACGGACTCGGCCGTGATGGTCTCGCCCACGATCCCGCGGACGTCGTAGGCCTTGAACGAGTCGGTCAACTTGATGTCACCCTGAGTAGTCACGTGGTCGATGGTAGTGGACCCTTCGTGCTAGAAGTGGTCGCATGGACCCCTCCCGTGACGGCTCTCACCAGGACGCCGAGGGCACGGAGCGGTGGGCTCCCGGTCAGGCCGGCTACCGCCGCCTGCTCTTCGGCCTCTTCCTCGCGGGCATCGCCACGTTCGCCCAGCTCTACTCCCCGCAGGGCCTGCTGCCGCTGGTGGCAGCAGACCTGCAGGTGACCTCCCACGAGGCGGCGCTCCTGGTCTCCGCGGCCACCGCCGGCCTGGCACTGTCCGTGATCCCGTGGTCCTTCGCCTCGGACCGCTGGGGTCGTCGGCGGGCGATCGCGGTGTCCATGGTCTCCGCCTGCGTCTTCGCCGTGGCCGGGGCACTGGCGACCGCCTTCCCGCTGCTGCTGGCCCTGCGCTTCGCCGAGGGGCTGGCCCACGGCGGTGTCGCCGCGCTCGCGGTGGCGCTGATCGTGGAGGAGGTCGAGTCCTTCGCCGTGACCCTCGCGGCCGGCACCTACATCGCGGGCACCACGCTCGGCGGACTGTCCGGACGTCTGATGGCCGCACCGATCGGCGAGGCGGCGGGCTGGCATGCCGGCATGCTGACCGTGACGGGCGTGGGCGTGCTCTGCGTCATCGGCTTCCTGCTGGTCACCCCGCAGGCGAGGCACTTCGTCCGGCGCCCCACCCCACTGTCCGGTGTGGTCGCGGCCGCTGTGGAGAACCTGCGCTCGCCGGTGCTCTGTGCCGTCTACCTGCAGGGTGCCCTGCTCATGGGCGGCTTCGTGGCGCTCTACAACTACGTCGGGTTCGCCGTGACCGCCGAGCCGCTGTCCTGGCCGCTGTCCGTGGTGGCCCTGCTGTTCCTGGCCTATCTCGCGGGCACCTGGACCTCACCGTGGGCGGGCTCCCTCGCGCTGCGCTTCGGCCGCTACCGGGTCCTGACGGGGGCGTCGCTGGTGATGGCGGCCGGGGCGCTCCTGACCATCGTGCAGAGTCCGTTCACCCTGATCCCGGGCCTGCTGCTGTTCACCGGCGCGTTCTTCGCCGCGCACTCGGTGGCGTCCAGCTGGGCGGGCCTGGCCGCACGTGGCGGCCGCGCCCAGTCCACCTCGCTCTACAACCTCGGCTACTACGGGGGATCGTCCCTGTTCGGGTGGCTCGCCGGCGTGGTCTTCGAGGCCGCCGGCTGGGCGGCCACCGTCCTCGGCATCGTCGGCCTGGTCCTGTGTGCCACCGCCGTGGCGACCCTGGTGCTGCGCCGGGCCGCCCACGCGGACTGAGCTCAGCCGCGGACCTCGGCCAGGTCATCGCCGACGGCCGAGTAGCCCTGCTGGCGCCAGGCCTCGAGCACCTCCGGGTCCTGCAACTCCAGCCAGTCGATCATCGTCTGGTAGGTGACGCAGTAGGTGCCCTCCTGCGGGCAGAACTCCTTCATCGTCTCGGCGAGCGCCGGGTTGTAGGCGTCGCCGCCGTAGGTGTTGAAGTGGTTCCCGAACACGATCGGCGCACGGTTGGAACTGGAGACCGAGTCGTACACGTACCGGTAGGTGTCCAGGTAGATCTCTGACAGCTTCTCGGTGTCGTTCTCTCCGACGCCCAGGCGCTGGGAGGAGATCCAGAAGTTGTAGTCCATGGTCATGATGTACGGGTTCTCTGCGCCCATGGATGCGGCCATGGGCGAGTAGAACAGCGGCATCTCGAACTCCCAGATCCCGTCCTCCTGGTAGGGCCAGGTCACACCGCGCTGCTGGGAGCCGCGCGAGGTGTCATAGGTGTGGCCGAACTCCTTCCACACCGGGACGAGCTGGTCCCACCGGCCGTCCAAGCAGGGCAGGCGCTGGCCCTGGATCGCCTCGGCGGGCACCTCGAGCTCCGGGAAGTCCGGATCGTCATACCCGTTGATGCCGGCCGGGTCCGCGAGGACCTCATAGAACTGCCGGTGCTCCTCACGCCAGTCGTCGGTGTCCCACTTGTCTCCGCCGTACTTCTCCACGAAGCACAGGTGGCCCATGTAGTGGGTGCCGATCTCGTGGCCGGCGGCGTATGCGGCGTTGACGGCCCGGATGCGCTCGGCGATCTCCTCCTTGGGGCCGCCGAGGTCCTTCGCCACGTGGCCGGGCTCGTTGCCCGGGGCCTGGTACCAGGTGCGGTTCTCCGGCTGGAGCAGGTGGATGCCGGACAGGTAGACGGTGAACTTCGCGTCCACCTCCTCGGCGACGTCCATGAAGTACTCGTAGCGGTCGGACTCCAAGCCGCCGTCGAAGGAGTAGAGCAGGAACTGCGGCGGGGTCTCCTCCGCGGAGAAGGCGCGCATCGGCACTCCCTGGTCGTTCGTCTCGCCGTCCTGTGTCCCGGTGCCCTCAGAGTCCTCGGTGCCCTCAGAGCCCTTGGACGTCTTACCCGCGTCGGTGGTGGCAGTCGACGAGGGCCGCTTGTCTGAGAGGTCTTCGTATTGCACTGGATCGGCCTGGCACCCGGCGAGGATGAGGGCGAGGGCGGCGGTGAGGGCGGCGGCGGACCGACGGGCGGTGCGGACTGCAGGCATGAGGGACCCCTTCCATCACTGCAGGCAAAGATCGAGCGCGCCTACCGTCTCATGGTTGTTTCACAGCTGACGACCGACTCAGGGGGGAGTTCCATGGAAGTTCATTTGTGTCCTTGGTCTCACCTGTGTCCACAAGGGAGCCCTCTACTACGACGGCGGCGCCTCACCCTGGCAGGGTGAGGCGCCGCCGCCGTCCGGGGGCGCCGGGGCCGTCAGACCGCACGCGGAGGGAAGATCACCAGGTGATGTCCTCCAGGTCGTCGCCCTTGGCGGAGGCCTCCGCGGACTGCCACTGCCTCACACGCTCCGGGTCCTGCAGCGAGAGCCACTGGATCACGTCGCGGTGGGTGGTGCAGTAGGTGTCCGGCTCGCCGCAGACCTCGGACATGAACTGCTCCACGGCCGGGTTGAACGCGTTGTCGTTCCAGCCGTTGAAGTGGTTGCCGAGCACCAGCGGGGCGCGGTTGCCCGCGTAGGCGGAGGCGTACATGTACCGGTAGGTCTCCAGGGCGGCGTCGTACATGACCTCGCGCTTCTCTGGCTCGTTCTTGGCGCCGTTGATCTTGGCCCAGAAGTTGTAGTCCATCGCGGTCACGATCGGAGAGTCGTCGCCCTCCTTGGCCGGGTTCTCCGGGCCGTCGAAGGCCGGCGAGTACACGACCGGCACCTCGAACTGCCAGAGGCCGTCCTGCGAGTACGGCCAGTGCACGCCCGTGCCGAGCGTGGAGGAGCGGGAGGTGTCATAGGTGATCCCGTGCTCCTTCCACGCCGGGACCAGGTCGCTCCACTTGCCGTCCAGGCAGGGCAGGCGGCCGCCGCGGATCGAGTCGGGCTGCACCTCGAGGGTCGGGAACTCGGCGCCGTAGCCGTTGTTCTCCCGGTAGTTCGTGATGAAGTCGAAGAACTGGTCCAGCTCGGACTGCCAGTCCTCCGTGCTCCAGGTGTCCGCGCCGTTCTTCGAGCTGGCGCAGAAGTGGCCGTTGTAGTGGGTGCCGATCTCGTGGCCGCGGGAGTTCGCCTGGTTCAGGTCGTCGACCAGCTGGGCGATCGACTCTTCGTCCGGGTAGAAGGACACCGCCGCGGATCCCGGCTCCTGCTTCGGGCCCTGGTAGATCTCGCTGTTGGCCTTCTCCACCAGGTAGATGCCGGTCAGGAACACCGTGAAGCGCGCATCGTGCTCCTGGGCCGTCTCCATGAAGGTCTGCCAGCGGTCGTGCCAGCCGCCGCCGTCGAAGGAGACGAGCACGAACTGCGGGGGCTTCTCGCCCTCCTCGAGCTTCTTCATCGGCACGTTCGAGGGGACGGTGCGCCAGGACTCCTCGTTCGGGACCTCGGGGTTCTCCGGCATGGGCTCGCGCGGGATCGGGGCGACGCCCTTCTCGGACGCCTCCTTCCACTTCTCCTCGTTCGTGCTCTCGTCCGCGCCACCCTCGGAGTCCTCGGAGCCCTCGGCGTCCTCCGACCCGTCGGAGCCCTCGGCGTCCTCCGCGTCGGTGTCCCCCTCCTGGCCGCCCTCGGCCGGAGCGGAGGCGGACTGCTCCCGGGACGCGCCCTCCGCGGCCTGGTCGTCCTCAGGGGCCTGGCATCCGGTCACGGTCAGGGCAAGGGCCGCCGCCAGCGCCCACCAGCGGTGACGAGACGGCGTGGGTCGTGCTGCCGCGGACAGTGACATGGATGCTCCTTCTGTTCAGGTCCACTGTGGAGGGGCGCCGACAGGCAGTCCTCTCACGGTCCAGTGTGCCTCCTGTGAGCATCCTGCGTCAGGTGTTGCAGGACTGCGACGTCGGACCCGCCCGTGCCTGGACGCGCCCCCGGCGCCCTGCGCAGTAGGCACCTGGGGCACCCCGCCCAGTGACACCTAGACTGGGGATATGGAGTATCTGGTGCCGGTTCTGGCGGTGGTGGTGATCGGCGCGCTCGCCACGGGCGTGACCGTGTGGCTCGGGAAGCGCCCCAAGCCCGAACGCCACGCAGCGTCCGACGCAGGTCCCTCGGGCGGAGTGTCCGCGGAGCGGGCCCGGCACGCATCCTCCCTGCTGTCCGAAGACGCCCATCGTGCCGTATACGGCCGTATCGCCACCAACCGTCCGATGGAGGCGATCACCGAGTACCGCCGCGTGACGGGCCGCTCCCTGCGTGACTCCATGGTGGACGTGCAGTCCCTCGCCGCCTACCCGCAGGTCTACACGCTTCCGCAGGACCAGGACCCGGTGCAGGTCGACGCCCCGAATGCCGCCCCCGTCGACACCCGTGAGGCAGGTCCGGCCGGCACCGTGGAGGCTCCTGGGAAGACCTCCCCCGAGGCAGGGCCGGACCGGCTGGACGGCGCCGCACCGAGCGAGGCGGACGCGGCACGGCAGGAGGCGGACGCGGCACGGCAGGAGGCGGAGGACACCCAGGGCGGGAGAGCGGAGCAGGACGAGCGGCCGTCGTCGCGAAGTACGGAGGACGCCCAGGACGGCCCCGCACACGGGGACGGTCTGCCCGAGCTGCCTGACGACCTCATGGTCCCGGCCGAGTGGTCCGCCGAGCCTGCCCCGGAGGACCGGCCCTTCGAGGTCGAGGTGATGCGCGGCGACGCCACCGTCCACCTCTCCTCCCGCGACCTGCCGCCGTGGCTGCGCGACCAGCTGTCCGCCATGATGCGCGATGGCAACCTCGAGACCGCCGCCGTGCAGCTGTCCACCCACACCGAGCTTTCCGTGCCCGAGGCGTTCGAGCTGCTCCGACGTATCCAGGAGTCGCGGGGGCAGTGAGGCGGCCCCGCTGCGGCTGTGTGTCCCCAGATGTGAGACCGCCGGTCTGACGCAGAGGCGGGCCGGACAGGAGAAGGGCCCCGGAACCATGACGATTCCGGGGCCCTTCCCGTTGCGCGGACACGGGGGTGTCCGAAGCGGGAGCATCGTTGACACTGTCCCGGCTCAGTAACCGGCACTGATCGTTGACACCTCAGTCGCGACATCGTTGACACACCAGCCCTGGTGATCGTTGACACCTCAGTCGCGACATCGTTGACAGGCGATCCTGGACGATGGGCTTCCAACGCAACAAGGTGATCGTCAAAGCCGTGCTGGACCAACACCAGTCCGTGGCCGAGGTCGCACGCCGTCACAACCTCTCCCGTCAATGGATCTACACCCTGCTGCGCCGGTACGAGGAACACGGCACCGACGGGCTGCACCCAAGATCCCGAACACCCCACCGACTCCCGCACACCACTGACCCGGCCATCCGACAGAAAGTGATCGTGCTACGACAAGAACTCGTGGACTCCGGTGCTGACGCCGGAGCCGCCACGATCGCCTGGCACCTGCAGGCCCAGGGCATCCCCGCCCCGGCCGAGTCCACGATCCGCCGGATCCTGACCCAGGCAGGAATGATCACCCCGGAACCACGCAAACGCCCGCGCTCGTCCTACCGGCGCTTTCAAGCCGAACTGCCGAACCAATGCTGGCAAGCCGACATCACCTACTGGCCCCTGCTGGACGGGACCCGAGTGGAGATCCTGGACTTCCTCGATGACCACTCCCGCTACCTGCTGCACGCCCACGCGCAGAACTTCTTCACCGGCGCTGAAGTCACCGCCACGATGCAGCACCTGATGGACACCTACGGCACCCCAGCCGAGACCCTCACCGACAACGGGCTGGTCTTCACCTCACGCCTGACCGGTCACCCCGGAGCGAAGAACGGGTTCGAGAAGCTGTTAGCCGCGCACTCGATCCGGCAGAAGAACGGCAAGCCGGCCCACCCACAGACCCAGGGCAAGATCGAACGATTCCACCAGACCCTGAAGAAATGGCTCAAGGCCCGGCCCCGGGCCCGAGACCTGCACGAGTTGAACAGCCAGCTCGAGCAGTTCCGGCTCTGGTACAACACCGCCCGCCCGCACCGGGCCTGCGGACGGCGCACTCCAGAGCAGACCTACACCGCTCAACCCAAAGCGACCCCAGCAACGAACACAGAGCCGGAATACCGCACCCGCACCGACCGAGTCGATGCCCACGGCAAGGTCACCCTGCGCTACGCCGGACGGCTGCGACACCTGGGCATCGGACGAGCCCACGCCGGGACCGCGGTCCTGATGCTCATCCAGGACGACTACGTACGTACTTCGAACGCGAGCACCGGAGAGACTATCGCTGAACACACGATCGACCCGACCAAGGACTACCAGCCCAGAACACGATGAACCCACGAAAAAAAGTCATGAGCCGGGCCATCGTGTGTCAACGATGACCCGACTCATGACATGCGCGGACACGGGGGGATTTGAACCCCCGGCCCGATTTTCACCGGGCCCTTCATTAGCAGTGAAGTCCATTCGGCCGCTCTGGCACGTGTCCACGTCTGCCCTGATGAGAGACGAATCCCTCGGACGGACCCCACCAGCCTACCGTGTCCGGGCGGTCACGATCAAAGGTGGCCGCCGCGGCCGGCACCGGACAGGGGACGGCCCCTGCACCATGGGTGCGGGGGCCGTCCCTGCAGGCCGAGCGACGACGGCTTGCTCGCCGCCGTCTGCCCGGTCCGGTCAGCGGCGGGTGTCGTCGGCAGCGCCGAAGTCGTCCTGGGCGTTGCCCTCGACCTCGACGTCCTCGTGCTGCAGTTCCTCGGACACGGTCTCGGTGTCCTGGTGGGTGCGCTTGCCCAGGGACACCTTCTCGGCGTCCATAGTCTTCTCGGCGACGGGCACGTCCTCGTAGGTGGTCACCTCGACGGCGTCGTCGCCACGGCCGGCGGCGCGGGCCTCGGCGGAGTCCGGGTCGACCTTCTCGCGCTCGACGACGACCTCTTCGCGCTGCACCGGGACCTCGACCTGCTCGGTGGTGGTGTAGGTCTGCTTGCGCAGCCGCATACGGCCGGAGGCGCGGCGCTCGGTGCCGACGTTCAGGTGCTCGTCTCGCACGACCATCGAGTCGCCGTCCGCGACGGCACCGCGGTCGGCCTCGGTGCGGTCGGCGTCGAGGCGGTCGCGGTCGGCGTCGACGCGCCCAGCGGCATCGCGCGGCTCGTCGCCGCGGACGTCCGCGGCGCGGTCATCACGGCCGTCGCCCGCCACGGGGGCGGTGCCGGCGGCTCCCGCGGCACCCGCGGCGCCTGCGGCACCCGCGGCGCCTGCGGTCCGGTCGTCACGGAGTCCGTCGTTCTCGGCGCGGACGTCGTCGTGACCGTCGGCGTTGAGGTCGCCGTGGCCGCCCTCGTAGTCCATGGAGTAGTACTCGTAGATGCGGCGCTCCTCCTCGGGGGTGAGAGTGCCGTCCGCGTCCACGTTCGGGGCGTCCTTCACGAAGTCCTTCTCGAACGGCACCGAGATGCCGCCCTCCGCGGTCTGGGCCTTGTCCAGCGGCACGAAGGTCTCCTTCGTGCCGAACAGGCCGGTCTTCACGGTGATGAAGGTGGGCTCTTCGGTGTGGTCGTCCAGGTAGACCTGGCCGACCGAGCCGATCTTGTCGCCGGAGGTCGAGTAGACGTCGGCGTTCTGCAGCTGCTCCAGCATGGTGCGGTCCATGGTGTGCTCCTGTTCGTCGTAGGTGTCCGGGCGGCTTCTCCGCCCTGGTGATTCCGACCATTCCGAGCGGCGAGCACGCACGCAACCCCCGGCACCCCGTCCGCGCAGATTCCCAGGCGGCATGCAGGGAGTGCATTGCCCGGCACAGACTCGACACCCGGTGAGGTGCCGCACGGTGCGGCCCGGAACGGTGGGTGCTGCACCGGCACCGTGCGGGGCGCGGGATCTCGGCGGGCGGGGGAGGGGCGCTCCGCTGGCCAGGCCGACCCGTGAACGCCCTGAGTACCCTGGACGTCTGTAATCTCTGTGCCCCGACTGCGAGGAGAACCGTGCCCCTGTCTGCTGACGCCACCGCACCCCTGCGCTTCGTCCTGGTCGGAGGCGGCCCCCGCGGAGTCATGGTCATGGAGCGGCTTCTCGCCCAGCTCGAGTCCCGGGATCCGGCCGCACCGTACCGGCCTCTGGAACTGCACGTGGTGGACCCCTATCCGGTGGGTCCGGGCCGCGTCTGGCGGACGGACCAGTCCGAGCTGTACCTGATGAACACCCCGTCCTTCTTCCCCACGGCCGCCGCCGCGGACAACCCCGGCCTGCGCCCCTCCACCGCCGCCCAGTCCTTCGACCAGTGGCGCCGCGTGAACCCGGAGGCCGCCCTGGGGGTTCAGCGCAACCAGTACCCGGCGCGCGTGGTCTACGGCCGCTACCTCACCGAGCAGTGGTCCCACATCTCAGGGGCCCTCCGGAGCCGGCCGGAGGTCGCCTCCCTCACCGAGCACCGTGCGGAGGCCACTTCTCTGCGCCACCGTCCCGAGGGTGGCGTGGTCCTCACCCTCGAGCCGAGCGACGGCTCCGGCGTGAAGACACTGGAGGCCGACGCCGCCGTCCTGGCCCTGGGCCACCAGCGGGCCCGCCTCACCGCCCACCAGACCCGCCTGGCCGAGGCCGCCTCCCAGCACTCGGGCCTGCACTACCAGGGCCCGCAGATCCCCTCGGACGTGGACTGGCGCACCATCGAGGCCGGCGCGGACGTCCTGATCCGCGGCATGGGCCTGAACGCCTTCGACATCCTGGCCCAGCTCACCCAGGGCCGCGGCGGCACGTTCCATCGCACCGGCGAGCAGCCGGGCCGTGCGCTGCGCTACGAGCCCTCGGGCCGCGAGCCGGTGATGCACCTGATGTCCCGCCGCGGCATCCCGTACCTGCCGAAGGCCGAGGTGACCTCCTTCGTGCCCCACGGCGTCACCCTGTCCTACCTCTCGGACGCGGCCGTGCAGGCCCTTCTGGACCGCCACGGCGTGCTGGACCTGGACGAGCACGTCTGGCCGCTGCTGCACCGGGACGTGGTGCGCAACTACTACGCCACCATGGTCCGCACGCAGCCGGACATCCTCGGAGGACCCGTCGCCGCCCGTCGCTTCCTCGGAGAGCTCGTCGCCCTGTTGGACGATGCCGGACGCGGCGCCCCCGTCACCGCCCGCCACGCGGAGGAAGTGCTCCAGCGCTACGCGCCGGACCGCCGTTTCCTGGACATCGTGGCCTATGCAGACCCCTACCGGGACGACGTCTTCGACACCCCGCAGGACTACCACGAGCAGGTCGTCTCGCTCCTGGAACAGGCCTGCGTGGAGGCCACACTCGGTGAGGACTCCCCGTTCATGATGGCCGTGGGCGCTCTGCATGCCGGTCGTCTGCGCATGAAGCAGTGGATCGCCGAGGGCAAGGTCACGGACTCCTCGCGCCTGAAGGACGTGCAGGCCTGGTTCGAGCCGCTCGTGGAGGGCCTGTCCTCCGGGCCGCCGCGCTGGCGCGTGGAGCAGATGCTCGCCCTGCACCGGGCGGGCCTGCTGGACTGGATCGGCCCTGTGCCGTCGGTGGAGGTGGACGATGCCGGCTTCCGCGCCCGCAGCCCGAAGGTCGGCGACGAGCATGGGCAGGGTCCGGCCTCCGTGTCCGGCACCTGGCTGGTGGAGGCGATGATGCCGCCGAACCGCGTGCAGGCCGGGTCCTCCCGGCTCATGCGGCAGCTGTTGGAGGAGGGTGTTGCCGCGGTCGGCACCCTGGAGGACGCTGAGGGCGCCCTGCAGCCGGCCGCCGGGTTCGACGTCACCTCCCGCCCGCACCGTCTCAAGGCCGCGGACGGGAGCGTGGACGAGGACGTCTTCGTCCTGGGGCTTCAGCTTGCCGGAGTCCAGTGGGGCACCGCGATCGCCGCCGAGGCCGGGCAGGACCCTGCCGGACGCGCCATGAGCCTGGGCGATGCAGAGGCGATCGCCGCCGCCCTGCTCGCCCGGGCCTGACCCAGGCCGCCGCCCGGCGGCACCCGACGACGGACCCCACCGGACGCTTCCGCCTCGCCTGGGTCCGTTTCGGCGAGGACACGACGACGGTCCCGTCACCGCGCGAAAGGTGACGAGACCGTCGTCGTGCGTCAGGAGTCAGGGCGTCTCAGGGGCCCCAGGCGGGGTCAGCGCTCCCGGCCCTTGCCCTTGCCCGGCTTCCCGGGGTGGTCGCCCTTACCGGGCTTGCCGGGCTTCTCGTCCGGGCGGCACTTCTTCCACTCGTGCGGGTTGCCTCCGTCGCGCGGGTGCACGCACTCACGCGGGTCGACCGGGTCCTCCTCCTCG
Organism: Micrococcus sp. FDAARGOS_333; assembly: GCF_002206575.2. Lineage (NCBI taxonomy): Bacteria > Bacillati > Actinomycetota > Actinomycetes > Micrococcales > Micrococcaceae > Micrococcus > Micrococcus sp. FDAARGOS_333. The sequence goes on from NZ_NJFJ02000001.1 coordinate 755,421, forward strand.
AGACCCGGCAGGGCCATGCCGACGAGGATCGGGTTGTGGTCCGAGGAGCGCCACTGGTCCGCGCGGTACAGGTCCTCCGCCGTGTAGTTGTGCCGGGAGTACTCGAAGGCCACGGACTCGTTGGCGTTGATCATCCAGATGTCCTGGCCGGTCACCGTCTCGTCGGCGGCCGGGGAGGCGAACACGTGGTCCAGGGAGCCGACGGTGCCGTCGTAGGTGTAGGAGTACTCGCCGGTCTTGGCGCCCTGGGAGATGTAGCCGGCCTCTTCGATCACCCGGATCGGGTCCTCCATCTCGTAGGCGTTGAAGTCGCCGAGCAGCAGGACGCGGTCGGTGCCGGCCTGCTCCTTCATCCGGTCGGCGAAGTCCACGAGGGCCTCGGCCATGCGGACGCGGTCGCCGTTGTAGGCGCCCTGGCCGTCGCCGGTGTCCACGTTGTCGTCCGCGGCGCCGGAGCCGCCCTTGGACTTGAAGTGGTTGGTGATGGCCACGAAGTCGGTGCCCTCCATGCCCTCCGCGGTGCCGTCGGCACGGCGGAACTGCTGGGCGAGCGGTTCGCGGGCGTTGTCGAAGTTCACCTGGTCGTCCAGGATCACGGACTCGCCCACCGGGGTGACCTCGTCCGGCTGGTAGATGAAGCCGGAGCGGATCACGTCCTCGGTGGCGAGGGCCGGCCGCTCGGCAGGGGAGGCCACGTAGGCCCACTTCTCCTCGCCGGCGGCGGCGTTCAGGCCGTCCACGAGATCGGCGAGGGAGTGGTCGCGGTCCAGGCCGAACTGGGCGGAGTTCTCGATCTCCTCAAGAGCGATCACCGAGGTGTCCATGCCGTTGATCGCCTCCACGATCTTGGCCTTCTGGCGCTCGAACGACTCGGCGGTGTAGGCGCCGCGGGGGTAGCAGTAGTTCGTGGTGATCGGGTTGCCGTCACGGTCCGTGTAGGCCTTGCAGTCCGGGAACTGCTCGCCGAGGGTCGTGAAGTAGTTCAGGACGTTGAACGAGCCGACCGTGACGTCGCCACCGAGGTCTTCGCGCTGCGCCTCGGCCGGCCGGGTGTCCTCGATGGAGACCGGCTGTACGGTGGCGGCCGTGTCGTCGTTGAGGTGGCCCAGCGGCTGGAAGGTCCAGGCGTCGTAGCGGTAGTCCAGGATCACGCCGGTGGTGAAGTCCACGGCGGAGCCCACGCGGGCCGGGGAGTCCACGTCCACGTACGGCAGGGTGTTCTGGTTGCCGGGGGAGCGCATGAAGTTGGTGGTCGCGCCGTCGTCCAGCACGATCGCCTTCTCCGCGTTGTCCGCCATGACAGCCTGGGCGTCGGCACCGGGCAGGGCGACGGAGGTCGGGTTCGGCAGCGGGGAGGTGCCCGGGGCCAGCGTGAGGGATCCGTACTGGTTCACGGAGTAGTTGTCCGTGATCGTCCAGTCGCCCTGCGGGGCCAGGAGCATGCCCTCGTGGGCCTCCTTCTCCGCGGCGGTGAGCGGGAAGTCGAGCTCGAGCGGTTCCACGGAGCCCGGCTCGTCCAGCTGCTCCACGCCGCCGGCGGGGACGGAGATCTGGGTGAGGCCGTAGAACTCGCCGGCGGTGCCGGTGACGCGGACATGGTCGCCCAGAGCGACCTCTCCCATGGTGTCGCGGGAGTACACGAAGACGCCGTCCGAGGCGCCCTCGGTGGAGCCGGCCGCGCCGCCGGTGCCGGCTGTCTGCAGGTAGTAGCCGTTGAGGCCGCCGGTGGAGTACACGGCGGTGACCACGCCGGTGGTGGTGACCAGCTGCTCGTCGTAGAGCGTGCGGTCTCCGGTGCCCTGGATCTGGGCGATGGTCAGCGGGATCGCCTCCTCCGGGTCCGGAGCGGGGTCGACGCCCTCGCCGGAGGACGGCATCGGGGTGACGTCGCCGGTGAGGGTGAAGTCGGCGGAGTTGTCGTCTGTGTCCACGCCGTCGGTGCGGGTCATGGACTTCGGGTCCGAGTTGGCGGACGGCGAGGAGGCGGCAGTGGTCTCGAAGGTGTTCGACGTCCCGTAGCCGAGCAGGTCGACGACGGCTGGGTCGTCACCGGTGACGACCGAGCCGGTGGCCAGGGCCGGCAGCCGCTCGGCCTGGTTCGACAGGACCAGGGTGCCGGAGACCCCGGCCGGGTTGAGGCCGCCGGCCACGAGGTCCGGCGTGGGCAGCTCAGCGCCGTTGGAGCCGTTCGAGCCGCCCTGCACGAGGAACGTGCCCTTGGCCGGGACGGTACCGGAGAGGGCCACCGAACCGTGCGGGGCACCGGTGCCGGTGGCGGAGCGGTACTGAAGGGACCAGCCGTCGAGGCTGATCGGGGTGTCGGTCGGGTTGTAGAGCTCGACGAACTTGTGGGTGAACACCGCGTTCGCGGAGCCGCCGTTCGTGTAGGCCTCGTTGATCACGAGGGTGTCGCCGGCCGGGGAGGCCTGGGCCGGAAGGGCGACGGCGGGGGAGAGCAGCGCGAGCGCGGCGGCGGCGCCGGCGGTGCGCACGAGGACGTGACGGGGCATGTGCATGGGGAGGTTCCTTCGATCGGCGGTGCGGCGCAGATAGAGAAGGGGTGCGCCGGTCACCGGGTGCGTGGGAGACGTGCCACAGCAGGGAGGCGGCGACGGCGGCGGGTCGGGGATGGACCCGCCGCCGTCGTGCGCTGCCGGCCGCGCGAAGCGGCCGGCAGGGCGGGCTCAGTCGGTCAGGGGATCAGCGGGCGGCGGTGAAGCGGCGGCGCACCATGAGCAGCGCGGCGGCGCCGAGGGCGCCGAGGCCGGCGAGGGACCAGGTGGCCTCGCCGCCGGTCTGCACCTTGGACGGCTTGGTGTGCTCGCCCTCGTCCGCGCCGTGGCCCTTGCCCGGCTCCTCGCCCTGGCCCGGCTGTTCCGGGTCGGCCGGGTCCGCGGGATCCTCCGGGTCGGCCGGGGTGCCGGGCTCGCCCGGCTGCTCGCCCTCAGCCGCGGTGACTTCGAGGGCGTGGCGGACCTCGGTGACGGTGCCGTTCGCGTAGGTCACGGACATGACGAGCTCACCTGCGCCGGCGGTGTCCGGGACGGTGATGCCGGTCAGGGTTGCGGTGTCGCCGGAGGCGTCCGCGTCCACGGTGCCGAGCTCGATCGGCTCACCGCCGGTCGGCTGGAAGGAGACGTCCACGGAGGTGGCGGCCGGGGCGCCGTCGGAGTCGATCATCAGATCGGCCAGGGTCAACGAGATCTCCTCGCCGGCGGCCACAGTGGCCGGGGCGTCGGTCACGGACACGCCCTTCTTGGCGTAGTCCGGGCGCACGGCGCCGTCCTCTGCGGCCTGGGCCTCGGCGTACTCCTGCAGTGCCGCGGCGTCCACGAGGCCGATGTTGTGGAAGTTCTCACGGCCCTCGGCGAAGGCGGTGTAGCCATCGGGCGCCTGGGACGGGTCGCCGGTGGCGACCCACGTGTCGTCGGCCAGGAAGGACAGGGTGGCGACGGTGTACATCTGGTCGTCGTCCAGGGCCACGCCGTCGATCCACACGCCGGTGACCTTCTCGCCCTGCGGGCGGGACTCGTCGTAGGTCCAGGTGAGGTTTTCGGACCAGCCGAGGTTGAACATCTTCTCGTCGTCGCGCCAGTTCTCCTCGAGGGCCTTGCGGATGGAGGAGCCCGGGATGTCGAAGTAGACGAGGGTGTTGCCGAACGGGGCGACGTCCAGGATCTCGCCGAGGGTCAGCTTGCCCACCAGGTCGGACGGCTTCGGGCCGAAGTCGCCGGAGTTGGTGAACATGTCCTCGATGATCTCGGAGCGCAGGCCACCCGGGTTGGTCACGCCGAGGTCGACCTCCGGGCCGGCGGCGGCCACGGCGGACTTCAGGCCGTCGGCCACCCAGTTGCCCAGGGTGGTCTCGGCGGTGCGGGAGCCGCCGGCGCGCCAGGTGCCTCCGGAGGCGAGGACGTCGGCGTAGTCGGTGGTCAGGGAGCCGTCCAGGTCGGCGATGACGGTGGACTGCTTCTCCTCGAAGACGGCCACGGCGTCCTGCTCGATGGCGTAGACCTCGGCGGTCACCGGGGACTCGGCGGCGGCCTCGGCGGGGTCCTGGGTGGAGCGCTCGATGAGCTGCTGCGTCACGTCGGTCACCGAGTCGGTGGCCGGGTCGTAGGTGAGCTCGACGGCGGCCAGGTGAGAACCGGAGGAGCCGGTCTGCATGACCGGGCGGCGGACGCCGTCCACGTCGGTCTCATAGCTGTACAGCTGGTGCGAGTGGCCGTTGAAGACCATGTCCACGTTCGCGGAGGTCTCCTGGACCATGGAGCGGAACTTGGCGCTGCTGGCCATCTCGTCCGCCAGGGAGCCGGAGCCGTTGGCGCCGTCGTGGTAGGAGGCCACGATCACGTCGGCGGCGTCGTTCGCGGCCAGCTCGTCGGCCACGCTGTTGACGGCCTGGACGAGGTCGAGGACCTCCATGCCCTTGAGCCCCGCGGCGGTGGTGGTCGAGTACAGGTCGTTCGGCACGGCGCCGATCACGGCCACGCGCACGCCGTTGACGTCGAACACCTGGTGGGAGGTGAGCACGGGCTCCTTGGTCTGCGGATCCACGAAGTTGGCGGCGATCACCGGGAACTGGGCGCGCTCGGCCACGCGGCCGGTCAGGTCGTCCAGGCCCTTGTCGAACTCGTGGTTGCCGGCGGTGAGGACGTCCAGGCCGAGGGCGTTCATCACGTCGATGGTCGGCAGGTCCTGCTGCACGTTGGACACGGAGGCGGAGGCGCCGATCAGGTCGCCGGCGCTGGTGAGCAGAGTGGAGTCGGCACCGTGCTGGGCCTCGAAGGCACGGCGGTAGTCCTCGACCGTGTCGGCGAACTGGGTGCCGGAGAACTCCGGGGACAGGGCGCCGTGGAAGTCGTTGAAGGACAGGATGGAGATCGTCTTCGAGTCCTCGGAGGCCTCGACGGCCAGGGCCGGGACGGCGCTGGCCGGAGCCAGGACGAGGGTCGCGCAGGCGGCGGTGGCCACGGCGCGGCGGCGGAAGAAGTAGGACACGGGTGCTCTCCTCATGCCCGGGCGGCGGGGTGCTCCGGGCCTCGTGCGGGTGCGGGCGTGCGGCACGGGGCGGACCCGGCCGTGGAATCGATCCGACCACAGTCAGTTTTCATCCAGGTGAACACCATGCAGGGCGCACATGTCCGATGAGTTGTGATCGGCGCCCGCCCGGCATGTGATCGCACCCACCATAGCCCTCGGGTGGGAGGGGCGGACGTCCGAGGGGGCCGGGGTGGGACAGGCGGCGCAGGGGGGGGGGGGAAGCGGAGACGACGCAGGGGAGGGAAGCGGAGACGACGACGGGCCGTCGCCTGGGGAAGACCGCTGGGATCCGCGGAGGTGACGGCCCGTCGTCGTGGGAGTGCTGGCGGATGGTTGTCCCGCGTCAAGTAGTTGGCAGGATTTCCTTGGTTTTGAATGTCGGGGTGGTGGGGTCGGCCAGGCCCAGGTGCACCTCCTTGGGCCGGTTCCATGAGATGGCCTCGTGGGGCCGGAGCTCGTTGTACTCGATCCGGTAGTCCTCGGCCCGCTCGGCGAGCACGATCGCGTCGTCAATCTCGTCCAGGTAGAGCCGTTCGTACTTCAGCGTGCCGAAGCCGCGTTCACGGGACCCGTTCTGCCCCGGGGTCTTCACTCGGGTGCGCACGTGGTGTAGCTCGGGGTGGGCGGCGATGAAGGACTCGAAGCGGAAGGACCGGAACGGCCCGCCGTTGTCCGTCACGATGGTCACCACGGGCAACAGCTCACCGGTCTCGGGATCGACCGGGCAGGCCTCGACCAGCGGGTGACCGAACATGGCCTCGTAGTCGGCCAGGGCCAACTCGATCGCGTCGATCGCGTCGTGCTGGTTCCCGGTGGGCGAAACGTGGAAGGGGTACTCGTACTTGGACCAGTAGTCCCGGCACCCGGCCAGCCGCCAGGTCCCTCCGGTGGTGGTCTCGAACTCGCTGAAGTCCAGCTGCCAGACTTGGTTCGGGCCTGAGGGCTCGGTGGCGAACGCGGCCTTGCGCCGCTCGGCCAGCTTCCGTCGCTCCCGTTGGTACTGCGCGGGCAGAATCAGCCCCTCGTCGCGCAGGATTCGCAGCACGGTCGCCTCGGAAACCACATGCCCGTCGTGGCGGACCATTGCCCAGATCTTCCGATGCCCCCACGCCGGATGGGCCAGCGCGTGCTTGACCACCAGTTCCCTGGCGGCCTGCCGTCCCGGTTGCGGCCACGGTCCCTTCACCGCCGTCCCGGTGCGGGCCTTGGCCTGCCAGCGGCGCCAGGTCCGCTCGGGCATGTCGAAGAGCTGGCAGAACCTCGCGGTCGACATGCCCGCTTCCACGCGGATCACCTCGAGGTCCTCGAAGGGCCCAGCCGGCCCTCCGCGGACTTCTTCCACACCCTGGCTTCCAGGTGTGCCTCGCCCAAGGCCTGGGTCAGCTCGGCGACCTCGGCCTCCAGCTGTTCCTCTCGGGAGGATGGTCCGGACCTGCCGGCCACCAGGGCGGTCTTGCCGGCTTCCAGGAACTCGGCCTTCCACCGTCCGATGGACTGCTCACTGACTTTCTCCTTGCGTGCCGCTTCGGCGATGGACATCTCGCCGGCCAGCACGCTCAGCACTATCCGGGTCTTCTTCTCCGCCGGAATCGAGGGTGGTCTACCCATGTCTGACTCTCCTTCAGGACCTACATAACGGCCCTGCCACTAAGTCTGACGCGCGACATGGTGAGGTGTCCGAAGCGGGAGCATCGTTGACACTGTCCCGGCTCAGTAACCGGCACTGATCGTTGACACCTCAGTCGCGACATCGTTGACACACCAGCCCTGGTGATCGTTGACACCTCAGTCGCGACATCGTTGACAGGCGATCCTGGACGATGGGCTTCCAACGCAACAAGGTGATCGTCAAAGCCGTGCTGGACCAACACCAGTCCGTGGCCGAGGTCGCACGCCGTCACAACCTCTCCCGTCAATGGATCTACACCCTGCTGCGCCGGTACGAGGAACACGGCACCGACGGGCTGCACCCAAGATCCCGAACACCCCACCGACTCCCGCACACCACTGACCCGGCCATCCGACAGAAAGTGATCGTGCTACGACAAGAACTCGTGGACTCCGGTGCTGACGCCGGAGCCGCCACGATCGCCTGGCACCTGCAGGCCCAGGGCATCCCCGCCCCGGCCGAGTCCACGATCCGCCGGATCCTGACCCAGGCAGGAATGATCACCCCGGAACCACGCAAACGCCCGCGCTCGTCCTACCGGCGCTTTCAAGCCGAACTGCCGAACCAATGCTGGCAAGCCGACATCACCTACTGGCCCCTGCTGGACGGGACCCGAGTGGAGATCCTGGACTTCCTCGATGACCACTCCCGCTACCTGCTGCACGCCCACGCGCAGAACTTCTTCACCGGCGCTGAAGTCACCGCCACGATGCAGCACCTGATGGACACCTACGGCACCCCAGCCGAGACCCTCACCGACAACGGGCTGGTCTTCACCTCACGCCTGACCGGTCACCCCGGAGCGAAGAACGGGTTCGAGAAGCTGTTAGCCGCGCACTCGATCCGGCAGAAGAACGGCAAGCCGGCCCACCCACAGACCCAGGGCAAGATCGAACGATTCCACCAGACCCTGAAGAAATGGCTCAAGGCCCGGCCCCGGGCCCGAGACCTGCACGAGTTGAACAGCCAGCTCGAGCAGTTCCGGCTCTGGTACAACACCGCCCGCCCGCACCGGGCCTGCGGACGGCGCACTCCAGAGCAGACCTACACCGCTCAACCCAAAGCGACCCCAGCAACGAACACAGAGCCGGAATACCGCACCCGCACCGACCGAGTCGATGCCCACGGCAAGGTCACCCTGCGCTACGCCGGACGGCTGCGACACCTGGGCATCGGACGAGCCCACGCCGGGACCGCGGTCCTGATGCTCATCCAGGACGACTACGTACGTACTTCGAACGCGAGCACCGGAGAGACTATCGCTGAACACACGATCGACCCGACCAAGGACTACCAGCCCAGAACACGATGAACCCACGAAAAAAAGTCATGAGCCGGGCCATCGTGTGTCAACGATGACCCGACTCATGACACTGGCGGATGGTGAGGGATTCGAACCCTCGGTACGGGGTCACCGCACACCGGTTTTCAAGACCGGCTCCTTCGGCCGCTCGGACAACCATCCCCGCGCGGGCACCGGGGACGCCCGGCACTGCGCCCGCACCACTCTACCCAGGCGGGAGGGGCGGGGCTGCCCGCCTTGAGGGGCCTGGCGGGGCTGCCCGCCTTGAGGGGCCCGGCGGGCCCGGGGGAAGATGGAGGCCGCCCGTGCGTCCGCACGTGGCGGCCCCGAGCACGCAGGAGGACCGACGCATGACGGCACCCGCCGACCCCGGCACGGACGTCCCGGCCACGATGCGCGCAGTCCGCTGCGACGGCGCCGGAGGCACGGAGGTGCTCCGGGTCGTGGATGAAGCCGTGCCGGAGCCCGGCCCCGGCGAGGCCCTCGTGCGTGTGGCCGCGGCGGGCGTGAACCGCGCGGACGTGATGCAGCGGCAGGGCCACTACCCGCCGCCGAAGGGCGAGTCCGAGGTGCTCGGGCTCGAGGCCTCCGGTGTGGTGGCCGCCTTCGGCCCGGGGGCGGAGGAACAGACCTCCCTGCGGGCGGGAGACCGTGTGTGCGCGCTGTTGGCCGGCGGCGGCGCGGCCGAGTATGTGGCCGTGCCCGTGGGCCAGCTGATGGCGGTGCCCGAGGGCATGTCCCTCACGGATGCCGCGGCGTTCCCCGAGGTCGCCTGCACCGTGTGGACCAACCTGTCCGAGCGCGGTGCCGTCTGTGCCGGGGACGTGGTGCTGGTGCACGGCGCTTCCGGCGGCATCGGCTCCTTCGCCGTGCAGTACCTCACGGCGATCGGGGCGCGGGTGTTCGCCACAGCCGGCGGCCCGGACAAGTGTGCGCGCGCCGTGAGCCTCGGCGCCGAGGCGGCCTTCGATCACCGCGCCGCCGCCGAGGCAGGCGAGCCCGGCGGCTTCGCCGACTGGCTGCGCGAGCACACGGACGGCCACGGCGCCGACGTCGTCCTGGACGTGGTGGGCGCCCCGTACCTGGCCCCGAACGTGGACGCGCTCGCCCAGGACGGTCGCATTGTGGTGATCGCGGTGCAGGGCGGACTCAAGGCGGAGTCCTTCAACATCATGAAGCTCGTGGCCAAGCGGGGCTGGCTCACCGGCTCCACCCTCCGCGCACGCAGCCGCACGGAGAAGGCCCATGTGGTGGCCGGCGCCGCGAAGGCCGCCCTTCCGCTGGTGGCCGATGGCCGGGTGCGCCTGTCCGTCGAGGCCGTCTTCCCGCTGGAGGACGTGGTGGCCGCGCACGAGCACTTCGAGCGGGACGACCGCGCCGGTCGCGTGGTTCTGGTGGTGGACCCGGCGCTCGCCGGCGGTCAGGACGGGGCCGCCGACGTGGACGGACAGGCCACGGCATGAGGCGCGGACCCTTCGCCCGCATGCGTCAGGCCCGCGCGGACGAGCGCGAGCTCGGTACCGGACTCTGGCGGCGGGACCATGACCGTTTCGTGCGTGCCCTGGACCGCTGCTGGCAGGTCCTCCAGGAGGCCGAGGCGCGCAGCGAGCTCGACGCGGACGAGCTGAACGGCGTCGTCCACGCGGCCAACGTCCTCTCCGACGCCCTGCCTGAGGTGCGCGCCCTGTGCGTGCGCATGCAGGCCGCCTGCCCTGCCACGGAGGACCACCGCATCCCCCCGGCCGCGGCAGAGACGCATCGGGAGCTCTCCCGGGCCGCCCACGAGCTGGCCGCCACGGCACAGGCCGTCGCCATGTTCCGGCTGCGCCAGACCGGCTCGGACTCCGTCGGCCGGCACGCAGAGCGCACCCTGGACCACGTGCGCCGGGCACAGGAGGCAGCGCCGGCCTGAATCCCCAAGACCAGCCCAGGCGGCTCCGGGGGCGGCGACGCAGTCCTCGAGGCTGCGGCGAGAGGACCCCGGACAGGCGACGAGGCCCCGTCTCCGATGCGATCGGTGACGGGGCCTCGTTCTGCGCCGAGCCCCCTGCCGGATTCGAACCGGCGACCTGCTCTTTACGAGGGAGCTGCTCTGGCCAGCTGAGCTAAGGAGGCACGTGGCCGCACGGCCACGGCTGACCATGCTACCCGGCGCGGGCACGGCACGGCAAAAGGTCGCGGTGTCGCCGTCCCGTGACCGAGCCCTCCGCCGCCGTTCACCCGGCGGCCACGGAGGCGTCAGACGGGGAGGCTGGACTGGTTCGCATGACCACGCAGCCGCTGCCTCCGCGTCAGGCCCACGCCGAGCCCCGCCCGCTGCCCGTGCCCCTGCGCCTGGCCGTGGTGGACATGTCCGGGACGTCGATCGTGGACACCGGCCTGCAGGACACCGCCTTCGCCGAGGCCCTGGACGCCCACGGGGTGGGGGAGGGGCACCCGGAACGGACCTTCCACCTGGCGGCCTTTCGCCGCCGGCGGCGCAGTTCCCGGACGGACGTCTTCGCCTCGATCTTCGGGGACCGGGCGACGGCGCGCTCCGCCGTCCGCACCTTCGAGGAGCGGCTCGACGCCCTGATCGCGGAGCATGGGGCGCGCCCCCAGCCCGGTGCGGTCGAGGCCCTGGAGCGCCTGCGAGAGCAGGGCATGGCGCTGTGCCTGGCCACCGGGTTCGCCCGGCACACGCAGAACACGCTGCTCGAGTCGCTGGACTGGATGGGATTGGCAGACCTGAGCCTGTCCCCGGACGACGTCGGCAGGGGAGTCCCCTACCCGGACATGGTGCTCACGGCGCTGCTGGCCCTGGACCTGGAGGACGTGCGGTCCGTGCTCACTGTGGGTGACACGGACGCGGACGTGCAGGCCGGTCGTCGTGCGGGCGCGGGCCTGGTGGTGGGCGTGCTCAGCGGAGAGGACGACGGGGACGCGCTCGCCGCGGCCGGGGCGGACGCGGTGCTTCCGCTGCTCGCCGACGTCCCGGAGCTGACTGAGCGTCTCGCACGAGCCTGAGGCGGGCGGGGCTCAGCGCCGCTGGCGCGGTGTGCGGGTCCGGGCCGGCAGCAGGGCGAGCATGAGCGCCTCGACGGCGAGCTGCTCGGGCACGTTGGCGGCCAGGCGCTCGCGGGCGAGGTTGATCGCGTCGATGCGGGCGACCACCTCGGAGGAGGTCCCGGCGGCCCCGTGGGCGTAGGAGGCGATCTCGGCGCGACGGTGCTCGTTGATGAGCTCACCTTCGGCGTCGAGCTGCACGGCGAGGACGTCCCGGAACAGGCCGAACAGGTCGATCATCGCCCGGTCCAGGGAGTCGTGGACGCTGCGGCGGCGGCGCCGGGCCTGGTCCTCCTCGAGGCGCTTGACGTGGTGGCGGAGCTTGGCGGGCACCTGCTCTCCCTCCACGATGCCGAGCTGGCGGCGCAGGGCGGCGAGCTCCTGGGCGTTGCGGGCCTCGGCGGAGGACTCGGCCTCATCCTTGGCGACCTTGACCAGATGCGCGGCCATGCCCATCGCGTCGGAGACGGCGCTGCTGCGCAGGGGCAGGGAGAGGATCTCCTCACGGCGGGCGAGGGCCTCGGGGTCCTGGGCGAGGCGACGGGCCATGCCCACGTGCGACTGGGAGATGCGCGCGGTCATCCGGGCGGTCTCTGCGTCCAGGCGGTCGCGGCGCACCAGCAGGTCCGCCACGTCCTCCACGGACGGGATGCGCAGGGAGACGGTGCGGCAGCGGGAGCGGATGGTGGGGAGCACGTCCGCCGGGGACGGGGTGCAGAGCATCCAGACGACGCGCTCCGGGGGCTCCTCGATGGCTTTGAGGAGCACGTTGGTGGCGCGTTCGGTCATGCGGTCCGCGTCCTCCATGAGGAAGATGCGCCAGCGGCCGGTCGCCGGCCTGGACTGGGCGGCCTCGACGAGCTCGCGGACGTCCTCGATCTTGTAGCTGACGTTCTCCGTGGCCAGGATCGTCACGTCCGGGTGGGTGCCGCCCATCACGGTGGTGCAGGCGTGGCACTGACCGCAGCCGCGCTCCTGCAGGTCCCCTGCTTCGCACTGCAGGGCGGCGGCGAAGGCGCGGGCGGCAGTGGAGCGTCCGGAGCCGGGCGGGCCGGTGAACAGCCAGGCGTGGGTGGGCCGCTCCTGGCGCGCGCTGCGGGCGAGCTGCTCCACCACGGCGTCCTGGCCGGCGAGGTCCGCGAAGACGGCCGGCGCGCTCATCCGGCCTCCTCCAGGAGCTCCTCGAGCCGCTCGCAGATCTGCGCGGTGCGGTCGTCCATCTCGGTCGTGGCGTCCAGCACCAGGTAGCGCTCGGGGGCCGCGGCGGCCCGTTCCAGGAAGGCGGCGCGCAGCTGCTCGTGGGCGTGGGCGGTCTCCTGCTCGAGGCGATCCGGCCCGGTGCCCCCGGCTCCCTGGCGCCAGGTGCGTCGGGCGGCGGCGGTCTCCGCGTCGATGTCCAGCACCACGGTGAGGTCCGGCAGCGTGCCGTCGACGGCCCACTCGTTCAGCTCCACGATCCAGTCCACGCCGAGCCCGCGCCCGACGCCCTGGTAGGCCACGGAGGAGTCGATGAAGCGGTCCGTCACCACGGTCGTCCCCGCCTCGACCGCCGGGCGGATGCAGCGCTCCACGTGGGCGGCGCGGGCCGCGGAGAACAGCAGCGCCTCGGTGCGCGGGTCGATCGGTGCGTGCTCCGGGTCCAGGACGAGGGAGCGCAGGCGCTCGCCGAGGTCGGTCCCGCCGGGCTCGCGGGTCAGGTGCACCGGGTGGCCGGCGGCCTCCCAGGCGGCGGCGAGGGCGCCGGCCTGGGTCGTTTTGCCCGAGCCGTCGGGTCCTTCGAGGGCCACGAAGAGGCCGCGTGCGTCAGCTGGCTGTTCCACCCGGCCAGCCTATCGGCCCGACATCCTGCCGGGCCCGTGCCGGACCCGTCTGTGCGGGGAGGTCAGCGCGTAGAATGGCGGGCATGACCCACCCCTTCGTGTACGCCGCCTACGTCGAGTACTGGCTGATGCTCGCGCTCGGCATCGTCGCCCTCGCCCTGGAGGTGTGGGCCGTCGTCGACGCCGCCCGCCGCCGCCCGGAGGACTTCCTGCGTGCCGGCATCCGGGAGAAGCGCTTCTGGCTGATGCTCACCGGGGGCGCCACGCTCATCGGCGTGCTGGGCGTGCTCGGGCCGTTCGGTGGCCTGGGCGTGCTCGGCCTGCTCGCCGTCTGCGTCGCGGCCGTGTACCTCGCCGGCCCGCGTGAGCAGATGAACCTCTACAGCGGAGGCCGCTCCGGCTGGTGACCGGCCGGCCGCGGTTCCGCCCCGGCCGACCTTCTCGCCCGTGTCCGCCGGAGCAGGCAGCGGCAGGCTCGGGTCAGGGACTGCGGCAACGCCATAGACTTGCGGTATGGCGAACAACACCTACACGCTGGTCCTGCTCCGTCACGGCCAGAGCGAATGGAACGAGAAGAACCTGTTCACCGGCTGGGTCGACGTGCCGCTGACCCAGAAGGGCCGCACCGAGGCCACCCGCGGCGGCGAGCTCCTCAAGGACGAGGGCATCCTGCCGGACGTGCTACACACCTCCCTGCTCAAGCGCGCGATCACCACCGCGAACCTGGCTCTGGAGGCCGCTGACCGCCAGTGGATCCCGGTCAAGCGCAGCTGGCGCCTGAACGAGCGCCACTACGGTGCGCTGCAGGGCAAGGACAAGGCCCAGGTGAAGGACGAGTTCGGCGAGGAGCAGTTCATGATCTGGCGCCGCTCCTTCGACACCCCGCCGCCGACCCTGGACGACTCCTCCGAGTTCTCCCAGGCGAACGACGAGCGCTACGCCGAGCTCGGCGACGAGGCCCCGCGCACCGAGGCGCTGAAGATGGTCATCGACCGCCTGCTCCCGTACTGGGAAGGGGAGATCGTGCCGGACCTCGAGGCCGGCAAGACCGTCCTGGTCGCCGCGCACGGCAACTCCCTGCGCGCGCTCGTGAAGCATCTGGACGGCATCTCGGACGAGGACATCGCCGCCCTCAACATCCCGACCGGCATCCCGCTCGTGTACGAGCTGGACGAGGACATGAAGCCGGTGAACCCGGGCGGTCGCTACCTGGACCCGGAGGCCGCCGCCGCCGGCGCCGCCGCGGTCGCCGCGCAGGGCGACGCCAAGCACTGACGGCAGCCGGCCGCGTCCGGAGGACAGCACGACGACGGGGCGCCGGCGGGAGGACACTCCCGCCGGCGCCCCGTCGGCTCTGGTTCAGGCGGACTGGTGGGTGGGCATCTGTCCGGTGACCAGGTAGCGCATCTTGCCGGCCACGGACACCGCGTGGTCGGTGAAGCGCTCGAGGTAACGGGAGGCCAGGGTGACGTCCGTGGTCGTCGCCGCGGACTCGGTCCAGGAGGGGGCGCCGATGGCGCGGAAGACGCTGACGTGGTGCTCGTTGACCGTCTCGTTCAGCTCGGAGAGCGAGTCCGCGTGGCCGAGGTCTTGGGTCTCCAGCAGCAGGACCACCTGTGCGGCGGCGTCCACGGTGGCGTCGGCCATCGCGTGGAAGGTCGGACGGATCGACTCGGGGATGACGAGTTCCGGGTAGCGCAGACGGGTCAGCTGCGCGATGTGCCGGGCCAGGTCGCCCATGCGCTCGAGCGAGGTGCTCATGCGCAGGGTGGCCACCACGGTGCGCAGATCCGAGGCCACCGGGGCGTGGAGGGCGAGCAGCTGGATGGCCTGTTCGTCGAGCTGCTCCTGCAGTCGGTCGATGCGGGCGTCCTCGGAGATGACCTGTTCGGCGCGATGCACATCCGCGGTCTCGAGCGCGGCACGGGCGTCGTCGGCCGCTCGGTGGACCAGCTCGGCGATGGTCGTCAGGTCCTTGCCGAGGCGGCTCAGGTTCGCACGGAAGAGCTCGCGCATGTGGCCTCCAGGCGGTGTTCGGTGAGGCCTGCGGGTCCCAGGCCGAAGGGACAGTCTGTCCGGTCCAGGTGAACGGACCCTGAACCCGTCCTGGCCTGCGAGGGAAGACCTGACGGCGGGCTGTGACGCAGTGGGCAGCGGCTACCCTTGAGGGGTGGACCCCGTGATCATCGGCCTGCTCTGCGGAGTGATCGGCCTCGCCGTCGGGGTGGCCTCGATGCTCGCGTTCCGTGCCTCGGAGCGCAGCCGCACCGTCGACCTGACGGTCGACGAGCCCACCCTCCCGAGCGGTGCGGCCGAGGTGCTCTCCGTCATCGGGCGCGCCTACGTCGTCGTGGACGCCGTGGACGGCGTCGTCCGGGCCAACCCCTCCGCCTATGCGTTCGGGCTGGTCCGGGGATACCGCCTGGTCCACGACCAGCTGCGTGAGCTGACCGGCCGTGTCCGCGCCGAGGGCATCACTGTGGAGCGCCGCTACGAACTGCCCCGCGGGCCGATCGGCCAGGGCAGCATCATGGTCCAGCTGCGTGTGGCCCCGCTGGACAACGAGTACATCCTGATCCTCGCCGACGACCGCACCGAGATCACCCGCACCGAGGCCATGCGCAACGACTTCGTGGTGAACGTGTCCCACGAGCTGAAGACCCCCGTCGGCGCCATCTCCCTGCTGGCCGAAGCGCTGGACGACGCGGCGGAGGACGAGGAGGCGGTGCACCGCTTCGCCGGCCGCCTGCAGGTCGAGTCGGTCCGCCTGTCGGCCCTGGTGCAGGACATCATCGAGCTCTCCCGCCTGCAGTCGAAGGACGTTGTCCATGAGGGCCGCCCGGTGGACATGAACAAGGTGGTCGCGGATGCCGTGGACCGGCTTCGTCTCACCGCGGAGGCGCGGGACATCGCGATCAAGGTCGGCGGCTCCATCCCGTACCCGGTGCATGGGGACGCGGACCAGCTGATGACCGCCGTCCGCAACCTCGTGGACAACGCCGTGCGCTATTCGCCGGACCAGACCACGGTGGGCGTCGGCCTGTCCGCGGTGGACGGCCTGGCGCAGGTCACGGTGAAGGACCAGGGCATCGGCATCAGCCCGGAGGAGCAGGAGCGCGTCTTCGAGCGCTTCTACCGAGTGGACACCGCCCGGTCCCGCCAGACCGGCGGCACCGGCCTGGGCCTGTCCATCGTCAAGCACGTCGTCGCCAACCACGGCGGCGAGGTGACAGTGTGGTCCCAGCAGGGCCGCGGGTCCACCTTCACCGTCCGCCTGCCGCTCTGGAACGGCGGCGACCATGCCCATGACCAGGACACCGTCGAGGCCGACGGCGTCCGTACCCGCCGCGGCGCTCTCTCAGCCGCCGGACGAACAGCACATCGGAAGGAGAACCGCGCATGAGCCGCATCCTGATCGTGGAGGACGAGGAGTCGTTCAGCGATCCGCTGTCCTACCTCCTCGACAAGGAGGGCTTCGAGGTCTCGGTGGCCGCGGACGGCAACGCCGCGATGGCCGAGTTCGAGCGCTCCGGCGCCGACCTGGTCCTGCTGGACCTGATGCTGCCGGGCATGTCCGGCACGGAGGTCTGCCGTCAGATCCGCCAGCGCTCCAACGTGCCGATCATCATGCTCACCGCGAAGGACTCGGAGGTGGACAAGGTCGTCGGCCTCGAGCTCGGCGCGGACGACTACGTCACCAAGCCGTACTCCTCGCGCGAGCTGGTGGCCCGCGTGCGCGCCGTGCTGCGCCGTCAGGGCGAGCCGGAGGAGCTGGTGACCACCACCGTGGCCGCCGGTCCGGTCCGGATGGACATCGAGCGCCACGTGGTCTCTGTGGACGGCGAGCCCGTGTCCCTGCCCCTCAAGGAGTTCGAGCTGCTGGAGATGCTGCTGCGCAACGCCGGCCGTGTGCTCACCCGCGGGCAGCTGATCGACCGCGTGTGGGGCTCGGACTACGTCGGGGACACCAAGACCCTGGACGTGCACGTCAAGCGCCTGCGCTCGAAGATCGAGCCGGACCCGTCCAGCCCGCGCCACCTCGTGACCGTGCGTGGCCTGGGCTACAAGTTCGAGGCCTGAGCGGCCCAGGCGCCGTCCGGGCGGCCGTCCGTGCCGGCGGCGCCTCGGCCGTCTCCGGCCGAGGCGGAGCGCTCCGGCTGGCGCGGTGGCCCCGCATGGCGAAGGCCCCGCCTCCCGGATCGGGGAGGCGGGGCCTTCGCGGTGCCTGGGGGAGCGTCAGTGCTCTCCGCCGTAGTGGTGGGTCTCCTCGTGGAGGTGGTCGGTCCACTCGGCCTCGTCGAAGTCTCCCGGCACGAGGTCCCGGTACTCGGCCATGGTGGGACCGAGGACAGGGATCTCGAGGTCCTGGGAGTCGCCGTCCACGGAGAGGGCGCCCTCGGTGTACTCGCCGGCGTCGGCGCCGGCCTCGTCGACCACCCACTCCTCGTCCTGCAGGGACACGACCTTGCCGGCCGGGACGTCGACGTCCTGGGAGTCGCCGGAGACCTCGACGGTGACGGTCATGTCCTCCTGGGTCTTGTTCACGACCGACCCGATGACGCGGCCCTGCTCGTCGGCGCCGGTGGAGACGACGGCGAGGTTGCGCACGCCGGCACCGTCCAGGTCGGCCACAATGCCGTCGCTCGGCGAATACGGGATGCCGGTGGCGATCGGGCTGATGGCGCTGCAGCCGGTGGCCGCCAGCAGGGCGACGGCGGCGGCGGAGCCCGCGCCGAGGCGGCGCAGGCGTGCGGACCGGGTGGCGGCGGTGTTCACGATGATCTCCTCAAAGCGGTGCGGGGCCGGGGCGCACGCGTGCGTGCGGACGGTCGGCTCCAGCCTATCGCACAACCGGACCTGCTCACGCTCGTGACGGCGCAGGCCTCCACTATCACGACCCCCGCCCCGGCCCTCGCTCCGACACTCCGTCCGGCAGGGCCCCCGTGATAGGATGAAGCGTCACGAAAGGGGCCGTTTACATGGTTTTTGAGGTCGGAGAGACCGTCGTCTACCCGCATCACGGTGCAGCCCGCATCGAGGAGATCAAGATGCGGAACATCAAGGGCGAAGAGAAGATGTACCTCAAGCTGAAGGTGGCGCAGGGTGATCTGACCATCGAGGTCCCGGCGGAGAACGTCGACCTCGTCGGTGTGCGCGACGTCGTCGACAAGGAGGGACTCGAGCGCGTCGTCGAGGTGCTCCAGGCCGAGCATGTGGAGGAGCCGACCAACTGGTCGCGCCGCTACAAGGCCAACCTGGAGAAGTTGGCCTCCGGCGACGTCATCAAGGTGGCCGAGGTCGTCCGCGACCTGTGGCGCCGTGAGCAGGACCGCGGCCTGTCCGCCGGTGAGAAGCGCATGCTCTCCAAGGCCCGTCAGGTGCTCGTCTCCGAGCTGGCCCTGGCGAAGAAGGTCTCCGAGGAGGAGGCCGAGGGCATCCTGGACAAGACCCTCGAGGGCTGATCGCCCGGTCTGCGTCCACACCGCATCAGGCGTGAACCGACGACCCGTCCGCTGCACCGCAGCGGGCGGGTCGTCTGCGTCTCCGCCCCCAGACACTTTCGTTCGTAAAAATGTCGAGTCCCGGGGCGCTTTCGTTCGTGAAAATGTCGAGTCCCCAGACATTTTCGTTCGTGGAAATGTCGAGTTCCGCCCGCACCCCGCCGGCCGCCCACCCGAAAGCGACGCGCATGTGCGGTAGGAATGGGGGAGCAGCCGCTCGCCGAAGGAGTCCTCATGCCCACCGCTGTCCTGCTCGCCGCTGCGGGCTCGGGCACCCGCCTCGGGGCGGGCATGCCGAAGGCCCTGGCCCCGCTGTCCGATGGTCGCACGCTCCTGGAGCACGGTCTCGAGACCGTGGCACAGGTGCCGGATGTGGACGTTGTGGTCGTCCTCGTCCCGCCGGCCGACCAGCCGCGCGCGGAGGTCACCGCGATCGTCGAGGAGTGCGCCCTGCGCCTGGGCTTCACCGCCTCCTGTGTGCCCGGCGGCGCCGAGCGGGCCGACTCCGTGGCCGCCGGCCTCGCCGAGGTCGCCCGCCGGCTGGGGGCCGCACCCGCCTCGGCCACCCCCGCCCCGGACGTCGCCTCGGCCGCCGCGTCCTCCTCCCGGCACGACGACGGCACCCACTGCCGCCACGACCCTCACCTCGTGCTCGTCCACGACGCCGCGCGCCCGTTCACGCCGCCGGCCGTGTTCGCCGCCGTGGTCGCGGGCCTCGCCTCCGCGAAGGCCGTCATCCCGGCGGTGCCGGTGACGGACACCGTGAAGCAGGTGAGCGTGGACGCGAACGGTGCCGAGACCGTCGTCGGGACACCGTCCCGGGCGATGCTGCGGGCGGTGCAGACGCCGCAGGGCTTCGACCTGTACGCGCTGCTGGCCGCGCACGATCAGGTGCGCCGGGACCCGGAGCTGGACGCCGCGGCCCTGACCGACGACGCGATGGTCATGGAGGCCGCCGGGCATGTCGTCCGTGTGGTCCCCGGCCATGCCGACGCCTTCAAGATCACCACCCCGGCGGACCTGGAGCAGGCCGCCGCCCTCATCGCCCGCAGGAGCCTGTCATGAGCCAGCACACCGCCGCCGACCACCCCGCCGACCGCCCGTTCCCGCTGCCCCGGACAGGGATCGGGGTGGACGTGCACGCCGTGGCGGACCCGGAACGTCAGGGCCCTGACGCACAGGAGCACCGCGCCGCCGTGGAGCGCGGGTGTTGGGTGGCGGGCCTGCACTGGCCCGGCGAGTCGGCGCTGGCCGGCCACTCGGATGCGGACGTCGCCGCGCACGCCTGCTGCGACGCGCTGTTCTCTGCCGCCGGCATCGGGGACCTGGGGCAGCACTTCGGCACCGGCCGTGTCGAGTTCGCCGGTGCCTCCGGCAGCACCCTGCTGGCCGAGGCCGCGCGTCTGGTCCGTGAGGCGGGGTACGAGATCGGCAACGTCGCGGTGCAGGTGGTGGGCAACCGTCCGAAGATCGGAACGCGGAGGGACGAGGCCCAGGCCGTGCTCTCGGAGGCCGCCGGCGCCCCGGTGTCCGTCTCCGGCACCACCACGGACCGCCTCGGCCTGACCGGCCGCGGCGAGGGCACCGCGGCGATCGCCACGGCGCTGGTGTACCCGCGCGACGCCGGCTGACCGGCCCGCTGACCGGCCCGCGCGACGGCCCCGATAGGATCGGGGACCGTGGCACAGCGTTTCTATGACACCCAGGCGGCCCAGGTCCGCGATTTCGTCCCCGTCCGCCCCGGCGAGGCGTCGGTCTACTACTGCGGCGCCACCGTGCAGGGCATGCCGCACGTGGGGCATGTGCGCAGTGCCATCGTCTTCGACATCCTCGTGCGCTGGCTGGAGGCCTCCGGCCTGAAGGTCACCTCGGTCCGCAACGTCACGGACATCGACGACAAGATCCTGGACCGCTCCGCCGCGTCCATGGAGGACGACTTCGAGGCCTCGGCCCTGTACCCGGCGCGCGAGCAGTGGTGGGCGCTGGCCTACCGGTTCGAGAAGGCGTTCGACGCCGCCTACCTGGCCCTCGGCGTCCGCCGTCCCACCTACGAGCCGCGAGCCACCGGCCACGTGACCGAGATGTTCGCGCTCATCCAGCGCCTCATGGACCGCGGCCACGCCTACCCAGCCACGGACGACTCCGGGGACGTGTACTTCGACGTCCGTTCCTTCGACGCCTACGGCTCCCTCACGCGTCAGCGCGTGGAGGACATGCAGGACGCCCCGGACGCGGACCCGCGCGGCAAGCGCGACCCCCGCGACTTCGCCCTGTGGAAGGGCGCCAAGGCCGGTGAGCCGGAGACCGCCCGGTGGGACTCCCCGTGGGGCCGCGGCCGCCCGGGCTGGCACCTGGAGTGCTCGGCCATGGCCACCAAGTACCTCGGCGCCGAGTTCGACATCCACGGCGGCGGACTGGACCTGCGCTTCCCGCACCATGAGAACGAGCTGGCCCAGTCCTCGGCCGCCGGCGACCCGTTCGCCCGCTTCTGGCTGCACAACGGCCTGGTCACCTACGAGGGCGAGAAGATGTCCAAGTCCGTCGGCAACACCATCTCCCCGGAGGAGATGATGCAGATGGCCCGCCCGAAGGCCGTCCGCTACTTCCTCGGCCAGGCCCACTACCGTTCCCAGCTGGACTACCGCCCGGGTGCTCTGGACGAGGCCGAGGCCGCCGTGGAGCGCATCGAGAACTTCGTCTCCCGGGCCTCCTCCCAGCTGGGAGACTCCGTCGTGAACCACGACGACGGCACGCCCCTGGGCGCGCACGTCCCGGAGGCCTTCCGCGCGGCGATGGAGGACGACCTCAACGTGCCGCAGGCGCTCGCCGTGCTGCACGAGACCGTCCGCTTGGGCAACTCCGCCCTGGCGGCGAAGGAGACGGACGCCGTGGCCGCCCGGTACGCCGAGGTCACCGCGATGACCCGCATCCTCGGCCTGGACGACGTCCCGGAGTCCTCCGCCGGCGCCGCCGGCCCGGCCGCCGACGCCCTGGACTCGCTGGTGCGCTCGCAGATCGAGGCCCGCGCCCAGGCCCGCGCCGAGAAGGACTGGGCCACCGCGGACCGCATCCGCGACGCCCTGACGGCCGCTGGCATCGTGGTGGAGGACGGCGCAGACGGCGCCACCTGGCACCTGGCCGACTGAGCCGGTGCCCTCCGTCCGCAGAGGCGAGCGCCACTAGACTGGCCGCTGAGTCGGTGAGCCGGGTGCCGTCGTCGTGCCCCGCCGCCCCCGTACCCCGCCGGAGCCGAGGGCTCCGCGCAGTCCCCACCCGCTGAAGGAGACGCCATGTCGTCCGCACCCCGCTCCGGCGGTTCCCGCAAGGCCAAGGGCAAGAAGGGCCCGCAGAAGGGCACCGGCGGCCACGGCCGCAGGGCGCTCGAGGGCAAGGGCCCCACCCCGAAGGCCGAAGACCGCGTCTACCACAAGGCCTACCGCAACAAGCAGCTCGCCGAGCGTGCGGCGGCCAAGCGTCCGGCGTCGCCGCGCCGGCAGCGTTCCTCCACCGCGGATGAGACCGTGTCCGGCCGCAACCCGGTGGTGGAGGCGCTGCGCGCCGGCATCCCGGCGAAGGCCCTCCACGTGGCCACCCGCATCGAGGTGGACGATCGCGTGAAGGAGGCCCTGCGCCAGTGCGCCGAGCAGGGGATCCCGGTCATGGAGAACACCAAGCCGGAGCTGGACCGCATGTCCGGCGAGGCCATCCACCAGGGCCTGGTCCTGCAGATCCCGCCGTACGACTACGCGGACGCCCTGGACCTGGCCCGCACCACCCTGGAGAAGGACGCGGCCGGGCACCTGCGCACCCGTCCGCTGCTCATCGCGTTGGACGGCATCACGGACCCGCGCAACCTCGGCGCGATCATCCGCTCCGGATCCGCGTTCGGCGCGGACGGCGTGATCGTCCCGTCCCGCCGCTCCGTGGGCGTCACCGCCACCGCCTGGCGCACCTCCGCCGGCGCGGCCGCCCGCGTCCCGGTGGCGCAGGCCGGCAACCTGAACACCACGCTGGCCGAGCTGCACCGCATGGGCTACTTCGTGCTCGGCCTGGACGGCGGCGGAGACGTCGGTCTGCCGGGCCTGGAGCTGGCCACCGAGCCTCTCGTGCTCGTGGTGGGCGCCGAGGGCAAGGGGCTGTCCCGCCTGGTGCGCGAGCACTGCCAGCAGATCGTCTCCATCCCGATCGACTCGTCCATGGAGTCCCTCAACGCCTCCATGGCGGTGGGCGTCTCCCTGTACGAGATCTCGGTGCAGCGCTCGGGTGGCCGGAATGCCTCCGCACAGGACGCTTCCTGACGATTCGTCCACACGTGGCGTGTGAACCGCGTCATAGGGTCCCGAACCGCGGTCCAGGCTGTATGTTGTGTGCATCACATCACGCGATGTGACCCACTGCGGGCCGGAACACCGTCTCCGGCATCGGCCCGCAGCGCTCGCACACCACGGTCGCCGCGGCGACCCCGAACGCTGAGGACACTTCCCATGAAGAGGACCGCATCCCCGCTCCGCATCACCGCCGCCATGGCTGTCCTGGCCGTCGGTCTCACCGCCTGCGGTGACTCCGGTGCCGGCGACGGCAACGGTGACGGCAACGACGGCCCCTACAAGATCGGCATCTCCCAGCTGACCTCGCACCCGGCGCTGGACGCCACCGCCGAGGGCTTCCAGGAGGCCTTCGACGAGGCCGGCATCGAGGTGGAGTTCGACCTGCAGAACGCCCAGGGCGAGGTCGCCACCGCGAACTCGATCGCCAACACCTTCGCCGGTGACGGGGACGTGGACCTGGTCGCCTCGATCGCCACCCCGGCCGCCCAGGCCGCCGCCACCGCGGTGAAGGACAAGCCGGTCGTCTTCATGGCCGTCACCGACGCCGTCGGCGCCGGCATCGTCGAGGACGAGGAGAAGCCGGGCGGCAACGTCACCGGCCAGTCCGACCGCAACCCGGTGAAGGAGCAGCTGCAGCTGCTGCTGGACGTCAAGGACGACGTCAAGACCGTCGGCATCGTCTGGAACTCCGGCGAGGCGAACTCGAAGTCCCAGGTGGAGCAGGCCAAGGAGGCCGCCAAGGAGCTGGGCATCGAGATCAAGGACGTGACCGTCACCAACTCCTCCGAGGTCCAGCAGGGCGTGCAGTCGCTGTCCGACGTGGACGGCATCTACGTGCCGACCGACAACGCGGTGGTCTCCGCCCTCGAGTCCGTGATCTCCTTCGGTCAGGAGAACGAGATCCCGGTGATCTCCGCGGACACCGACTCCGTGGAGCGCGGCGCCCTGGGCACCTACGGCATCGACTACGAGCAGCACGGCAAGCTCGCCGGCGAGATGGCCGTCAAGATCCTCAAGGACGGCGAGGACCCGGCCGACATGGCGGTCGGCTTCGCCCCGGAGGACGCCCTCGAGCTGGTCGTCTCCCCGGAGAACGCCAAGAAGTTCGGCGTGGAGATCCCGCAGGAGGTCATCGACCGCGCCGACGAGACCATCGACTGACCCACTCTCCCCGTTCGCACCGGGTGCGGCCCTGACAGGACCCGTGTCCTGGTCAGGGCCGCCCCCGTGTGGGCCCCCCGGCGGCACGACGACGGCCGCCCGCCCGGCAGGGGCGGCACACCGTGGTCGCAGGTCGCCTCCCAGAAAGGCTTCACGCATGATCTCAGCGCTCGAACTGGGTCTGGTCTACGCCGTGATGGCACTCGGCGTGTACCTGACCTTCCGCATCCTCAACTTCCCGGACCTCACCGTGGACGGGTCGTACACCTCCGGCGCCGCCACCGCGGCGATCCTCATCACCAACGGCACCCACTGGGCACTGGCCATGGTCGCGGCGTTCTTCGTCGGCACCGCCGCCGGCCTCATCACGGGCCTGCTGCACACGAAGGGCAAGATCGACGGGCTGCTCGCCGGCATCCTGACGATGATCGCCCTGTACTCGGTCAACCTGCGCATCATGGGCGGGGCGAACATCCCGCTGCTGGGCCAGGACACCCTGTTCTCCGGGCTGGCCGGATTCGGGGTCGGCCGCAACTGGCAGTCCGTGGCGGTCCTGTTCCTCCTCGTGTTCGTCCTGAAGCTGGTCCTGGACTGGTTCCTGCACACGGACATGGGCCTGGCCCTGCAGGCCACCGGCGACAACGAGGAGATGATCCGCTCCTACGGCGTCTCCACGGACCGCATGAAGATCCTCGGTCTGATGCTCTCCAACGGCCTGGTCGCCCTCTGCGGATCTGCCATGGCGCAGTACCAGGGCTTCTCGGACATCTCGATGGGCATCGGCCTCATCCTGGTGGGCCTGGCCTCGGTGATCGTCGGCCAGGCGATCTTCGGCACCCGCACCGTGTTCATCGCGACCTTCGCGGTGATCGTGGGTGCCGTCCTCTACCGCGTGATCATCCAGCTGGCGCTGAACGCCGGCCTGAACCCGAACGACATGAAGCTGATCTCGGCCGCCCTCGTGGTGCTCGCCCTGCTGCTGCCGCAGTTCGGCATCGCCAAGCGCCTGAGCATCCGATCCAGGGCCACGGCGGACACCTCCTCCCCGGCTGCCGTGGACGCCGAGGCCGACGCTCCGACCCCGCAGGAGGCCACCCGTGCTTGAGATCCGTGACGTCTCCAAGACGTTCTTCCCGAACACCGTCAACGAGCGCAAGGCGCTGCGCGGCATCGACCTGCACCTGGACGAGGGTGACTTCGTCACGGTCATCGGCTCCAACGGCGCCGGAAAGTCCACCGTCCTCAACACGATCGCCGGCAAGCTGACCCCGGACACCGGCTCGGTGTCCGTGGCGGGCAAGGACGTCACGAAGATGGCCGACCACCGCCGCGCGCAGTGGATCGGCCGCGTGTTCCAGGACCCGACGGCCGGCACGGCGCCGAACCTGACGATCCAGGAGAACATGGCGCTGGCCTTCCGCCGCGGCCACGTCCGCGGCCTGGCCGCCGGCGTCTCGAAGTCCCGCAAGGACCTGTTCCGCGAGGCGCTCACCACGCTGGAGCTCGGTCTGGAGAACCGCCTCACCACCAAGGTGGGTCTGCTCTCCGGCGGCCAGCGCCAGGCGCTGTCCCTGCTCATGGCGACCTTCTCCGGCCCGAAGATCCTGCTGCTGGACGAGCACACCGCAGCGCTCGACCCGTCCCGCGCCGAGCTGGTCACCCGCCTGACCGAGCAGGTCGTGGCGGAGCACCGGCTGACCACGCTGATGGTCACGCACAACATGGACCAGGCGCTGCAGGTCGGCAACCGGCTGATCATGATGCACGACGGTGAGATCATCCTCGAGCTGGACGAGCAGGAGAAGGCCGGCAAGACCGCCCAGGACCTGCTCGCCGAGTTCGGCAAGATCAAGGGTGCGGTGGTGGATGACAAGACCATGCTCCAGTGATCTGGGCGCCGTGGGGGCAGGGGCCGTGCCCGGTCCGACCGGTCCGGCGTCTGTTCCCGCCGGACCCTGCCGCGCGGTAGCGTCTCAGACGTGGAGAAGCCTCAGAACGTCGCCGTGTCCGCCGATCGTCCGGTGTCCGTCGCCGGAACCCGTCCCGTGACCCTCACCGGTCGCATCCCCGTCACGGAGGTGGAGCCCGTCGTCGAGGGCGGCAGCTTCCCGGCGAAGGCTGTGGTGGGGGAGGACGTGCCTGTCCGCGCCACCGTGTTCCGTGAAGGTCATGACGGCCTGGGCGCCACCGCCCGGCTGATCGGCCCGGACGGCGCCGAGGTCCAGCGGGTGCACATGCGCCCCGGCCGTCCCGGCCTGGACGAGTTCCTCGCGACCCTGCGCCCCTCGCGGCCGGGCCTGCACCACTTCGTGGTGGAGGGATGGTCGGACCCGGTGGGCACCTGGCATCACGCGGCAGAGGTGAAGATCGCCGCCGGAGTCGATGTGGAGCTGATGCTGGCCGAGGGCGAGGCCCTCTTCGCCCGTGCCGCCGAGGACGCCACCCGCTCCGCCGAGGACCGTGCCCTGTTCTCCGCCGCCGCCCGCACTCTGGCGGACACCTCCCGCCTGCCCGCCGAGCGCCTGGCTGCGGCCGAGGACCCGGAGCTGGTCGCCGCGCTCGCCGCACGCCCCCTCCGCGAGCTGCTCTCCAGCTCGGAGGAGTACCCGCTGGACGTGCAGCGCGAGCTGGCCGGCCGCGGCGGCTGGTACGAGTTCTTCCCGCGCTCGGAGGGCGCCCGCTTCGACGAGGCCACCGGCACCTGGCACTCGGGCACCTTCGCCACCGCCGCCGAACGCATCCCGGCCGTGGCCTCCATGGGCTTCCAGGTCCTCTACGTGCCGCCGATCCACCCGATCGGCCACGCCCACCGCAAGGGCCCGAACAACACGCTGACCGCCGGTGAGCAGGACCCGGGATCGCCGTGGGCCATCGGCTCGGAGGCGGGCGGCCATGACGCCGTGCACCCGGACCTGGGCACCCTCGAGGACTTCGACGCCTTCGTGGCCGCCACCCGGGAGAACGGCCTCGAGCTCGCCCTGGACCTGGCGCTGCAGTGCGCCCCGGACCACCCCTGGGTGCAGAGCCACCCGGAGTGGTTCACCACCCGCGTGGACGGCACCATCGCCTACGCGGAGAACCCGCCGAAGAAGTACCAGGACATCTACCCGCTGAACTTCGACAACGACCCGCAGGGTCTGGCCGACGCCGTCCTCGAGGTGGTGCGCGGCTGGGTCGCCCGCGGCGTGCACATCTTCCGCGTGGACAACCCGCACACCAAGCCGCTGTGGTTCTGGGAGTGGCTGATCGCGCAGGTCCGCGCCGAGACCCCGGAGGTCGTCTTCCTCGCCGAGGCGTTCACCCGCCCGGCGATGATGCACGCCCTCGGACGCGTGGGCTTCCAGCAGTCCTACGGCTACTTCACCTGGCGGAACACCCGGGAGGAGCTGGAGGAGTACCTCGAGGAGGTCACGCAGCAGACGGCGGGCTTCTACCGCCCGAACTTCTTCGTGAACACCCCGGACATCCTCACCGAGTACCTGCAGACCGGCGGCCCCGGTGCCTTCCGCATCCGCGCCGTCGTCGCCGCGATGTCCAATCCGCTGTGGGGTGTCTACGCCGGCTTCGAGCTGTTCGAGCATGTGCCGCGGCCGGGCGCCGAGGAGTACATCGACTCGGAGAAGTACGAGTACCGCCCGCGGGACTGGGCCGGCGCCGAGGCCGCGGGGCAGTCCCTGGCCCCGTACCTGACCCGCCTCAACGAGATTCGGGCCGAGCACCCGGCGCTGCGGGACCTGCAGAACCTGACCCTGCACTCGGCGCTGCATTCGGACGTGCTGGTCTTCTCCAAGCGTCGTGCCGCCGCCCCCGAGGGCATCCACGCAGACGCCGCCGCGGTCACCGACGCCCCGGCCGGCACCGCCGATGACGTCGTCCTGGTGACCGTCACCTGCAACCCGCACGAGGTGGCCGAGTCCACCCTCGAGCTGGACTTCGAGGCGCTCGGCGTCCGCGACGAGGACCGGGACGAGCAGGGCCGCATCGAGGTCGAGGACCTGCTGACCGGTCAGCGCTGGCACTGGGACGAGCGCCCGTACGTGCGCCTGGACCCGTCCGCGGAGCCGGCCCACATCCTGCGGATCGTCCGCGGCTGAGGCGGGCGGGGCGCCGTCGTGGACCCGGATTCGACGACGACGACCCCTCGCCACCCGCGGACGGGGCGCCCCCGGTGCCCCGTCGCCCACCGTTCGCCACCGAGAGGACCGCATGAGCACCCCGTCCCCCGCCCCGCTGCCCGTCGAGCAGGAGCTGCTGGCCGCCGTCGCGCAGGGCCGCCACTACGCTCCCCACGACGTGCTGGGCGCCCACCCGCACCCGGACGGCACCGCTGTGACCTACCGCGTGCTGCGCCCACTGGCGGGGACGGTCGAGGTCGTGCGCGCCGGGGACGGCGTGCGCGTGGAGCTCGAGCATGAGCACGACGGCGTCTTCGTCGGCGTGGCCCCGATCCCCGCGGCGGCCGGCGTCTCCGCCGGGGACTACCGGGTGCACGTGGCCTACCCGGTCGGGGAGGACGGCGCCCTCGGTGACGTCGAGGAGCAGGACGACCCGTACCGGCACCTGCCGACCGTCGGCGAGCTGGACCTGCACCTGATCGCGGAGGGCCGCCATGAGCGGCTCTGGGAGGCGCTGGGAGCGAGAGTGCGCCGTTCAGACGACGGGGCCGTCGTCGGAACCTCCTTCGCGGTGTGGGCGCCGAACGCGCGCGCCGTCCGCGTGGTGGGGGACCACAACGGCTGGTCCGGGCGCGTGCAGGCGATGCGCAGCCTGGGCGCCTCCGGCGTCTGGGAGCTGTTCGTGCCCGGCGTCGGCCACGGCACCCGCTACAAGTACGAGATCCTCGGCGTGGACGGCCACTGGCGGCAGAAGGCGGACCCGCTGGCCCGCTGGACCGAGGTGCCGCCGGCCACCGCGTCGCGCGTCTGGGACTCGGAGTACACGTTCCGGGACCGCGAGTGGATGCAGCGCCGTGCGCAGACCGACCCGCACGAGCAGCCGCTGAGCGTCTACGAGGTGCACCTGGGATCCTGGCGTCCGGGCCTGGGCTACCGGGAGCTGGCGGAGCAGCTCGTGGAGTACGTGACGTGGCTGGGTTTCACGCATGTGGAGTTCCTGCCCCCGGCCGAGCATCCGTTCGGCGGCTCCTGGGGCTACCAGGTGACCGGTTTCTACGCGCCGACCTCCCGGTTCGGCACCCCGGACGAGTTCAAGCACCTGGTGGACGCGCTGCATGCGGCGGGCATCGGTGTGATCGTGGACTGGGTCCCGGCGCATTTCCCCAAGGATGAGTTCGCGCTCGGACGGTTCGACGGCTCCTGCGTGTACGAGCACCCGGACCCGCGCCGCGGTGAGCACCCGGACTGGGGCACCTACGTCTTCGACTACGGGCGGCCACAGGTGCGGAACTTCCTGGTGGCCAACGCCCTGTACTGGCTGGAGGAGTTCCACATCGACGGGCTGCGCGTGGACGCCGTGGCCTCGATGCTGTACCTGGACTACTCCCGCAACGAGGGCGAGTGGGAGCCGAACGTCCATGGCGGCAACCACAACCTGGAGGCCATCGCCTTCCTGCGCGAGGTGAACACCACCGCGTACCGCTCGCATCCGGGCATCCACATGATCGCGGAGGAGTCCACGGCGTTCGAGGGCGTCTCTGCCCCGGTGGACGCAGGCGGCCTGGGCTTCGGCAAGAAGTGGAACATGGGCTGGATGCACGACACCCTGGCCTACCTCGGCGAGGACCCCGTGAACCGCTCGTGGCACCACGGGCAGTGGACGTTCTCCATGGTCTACGCGTACTCGGAGAACTACGTGCTGCCCCTATCCCATGACGAGGTGGTGCACGGCAAGGGCTCGCTGCTGACGAAGATCCCCGGCGATCGGAGCGTCCAGCTGGCCACCCTGCGGGCGTACTTCGCATACATGTGGGCGCACCCGGGCAAGAAGCTGCTGTTCATGGGCGGTGAGTACGCCCAGCCCTCCGAATGGTCCGAGGGCGACGGCCTGGACTGGGGCGCCTCCTGGGCGCCCGAGCACCGCGGCGTGCAGCTGACGGTGCGGGAACTGAACCGCCAGTACGGCCAGACACCGGCCCTGTGGTCCGCGGACCACACGCCGGACGGATTCACCTGGCTGGAGAAGGATGCCGCTCAGGAGAACCTGCTCGCCTTCGTGCGGCATGCCGCCGCCGGGCACGACGACGGCCGGGACCTCGTCTGCCTGACCCACCTCTCCGGAGTGGAGCGTCAGGGCTACCGCCTGGGCGTACCGTCGGCGGGGCAGTGGGAGATCGTGCTCGACACCTCGGATGCCGCGTTGGCCGGCAGAGCGGAGGACGCTGCGGCACAGGACGCGCTTCTCGCGCAGCGGAGCATGTCCACGGTGACGGCAGAAGACACGCCGTGGCACGGACAAGACCACTCCGTGGTGGTGAACGTGCCGGCGCTGACCACACTGTGGCTGCGTCCACGGTGCGGCACGATGTGACCGACGACACCGCTCACGTAGGTGTTCGTGTGCCGGCGCAAACGGTGCCAGGCCCCGCCAGAAACCGCGGAATACCGCGGAATCCGGGGTGGCAGGTGCCGGACTCAGCTCCGATTTTGCGTGTGGGTGGGGATGTGTGTAGAGTTCTTTCTCGTGCTGAGGCGCGGAACGGATCAGTTCGCAGCGTCGGAGTGAGTACCACGGTTTCCGTAGAAAACACGAGAAACAAGCGGTTGTTGGCCGTGTTCACGTCAGCATCCCGGTCATTTCCTTGGGGAAGTGAAGGGGTATTCTTGAAGAGCTGATCGCCTGGTGTGTCAGTGCGGTTCGTGTCTGGGGTCGTGGAGGCCTTCTGGTTCGTGCCGGCTGGTGTGAGTCCTGGAGGATCCGGTTGGCAGTGTTGCAGCCAGCGGTTGGGTTTGACAGGGACCGGGTTGGTGGTGGTAAGGTTAATCCTTGTCTGCCACGGCCGGATGGTGAATGACTTGAGAACATCAAGTTGACACTCTCTGGTCGGTCGGCTAAGATGGAGAAGTTGCTCCGGAGTGAAGCGCCGCGATGGCGGGTCGAGCTGAGTGTCGGAAGCGCCTGTTGTTTGAGAACTCAATAGTGTGCCAAGTTTGTTGATGCCAATTATTTATTGATTGGTGGCTGTCGGCGGACGCACCCCCGTGTGTCTGTGTCGATGGCATGCCAGTGATTGAATTGACTGGTTGATGGTTCTTCCGGCTGTTGACTGGTTGTTCTGTAATTTTTTTACGGAGAGTTTGATCCTGGCTCAGGATGAACGCTGGCGGCGTGCTTAACACATGCAAGTCGAACGATGAAGCTCCAGCTTGCTGGGGTGGATTAGTGGCGAACGGGTGAGTAACACGTGAGTAACCTGCCCTTGACTCTGGGATAAGCCTTGGAAACGGGGTCTAATACCGGATAGGAGCATTCACCGCATGGTGGGTGTTGGAAAGAATTTCGGTCTTGGATGGACTCGCGGCCCATCAGCTTGTTGGTGAGGTAATGGCTCACCAAGGCGACGACGGGTAGCCGGCCTGAGAGGGTGACCGGCCACACTGGGACTGAGACACGGCCCAGACTCCTACGGGAGGCAGCAGTGGGGAATATTGCACAATGGGCGCAAGCCTGATGCAGCGACGCCGCGTGAGGGATGACGGCCTTCGGGTTGTAAACCTCTTTCAGTAGGGAAGAAGCGAAAGTGACGGTACCTGCAGAAGAAGCACCGGCTAACTACGTGCCAGCAGCCGCGGTAATACGTAGGGTGCGAGCGTTATCCGGAATTATTGGGCGTAAAGAGCTCGTAGGCGGTTTGTCGCGTCTGCCGTGAAAGTCCGGGGCTTAACTCCGGATCTGCGGTGGGTACGGGCAGACTAGAGTGCAGTAGGGGAGACTGGAATTCCTGGTGTAGCGGTGGAATGCGCAGATATCAGGAGGAACACCGATGGCGAAGGCAGGTCTCTGGGCTGTAACTGACGCTGAGGAGCGAAAGCATGGGGAGCGAACAGGATTAGATACCCTGGTAGTCCATGCCGTAAACGTTGGGCACTAGGTGTGGGGGCCATTCCACGGTTTCCGCGCCGCAGCTAACGCATTAAGTGCCCCGCCTGGGGAGTACGGCCGCAAGGCTAAAACTCAAAGGAATTGACGGGGGCCCGCACAAGCGGCGGAGCATGCGGATTAATTCGATGCAACGCGAAGAACCTTACCAAGGCTTGACATGTTCTCGTTCGCCGTAGAGATACGGTTTCCCCTTTGGGGCGGGTTCACAGGTGGTGCATGGTTGTCGTCAGCTCGTGTCGTGAGATGTTGGGTTAAGTCCCGCAACGAGCGCAACCCCTGTTCTATGTTGCCAGCACGTGATGGTGGGGACTCATGGGAGACTGCCGGGGTCAACTCGGAGGAAGGTGGGGACGACGTCAAATCATCATGCCCCTTATGTCTTGGGCTTCACGCATGCTACAATGGCCGGTACAATGGGTTGCGATACTGTGAGGTGGAGCTAATCCCAAAAAGCCGGTCTCAGTTCGGATTGGGGTCTGCAACTCGACCCCATGAAGTTGGAGTCGCTAGTAATCGCAGATCAGCAACGCTGCGGTGAATACGTTCCCGGGCCTTGTACACACCGCCCGTCAAGTCACGAAAGTCGGTAACACCCGAAGCCGGTGGCCTAACCCTTGTGGAAGGAGCCGTCGAAGGTGGGACTGGCGATTGGGACTAAGTCGTAACAAGGTAGCCGTACCGGAAGGTGCGGCTGGATCACCTCCTTTCTAAGGAGCATTTAGTGCCGATGGCATCACCGAGTGTGTGATGGTCGGTTGCTCATGGGTGGAACATCAATGAATGGTGCCAGTGGTGGTGCCGGCCTCTGGTGAGTACGCAGCTGTTGTGGGTTGTTGGAAAGCTTTGGGTGCTGGTGGTGCGTGCTGGTGTTGGCACACTGTTGGGTTTTGGGACAGCAGGCACATCCTGTGTGGGTGTGACGTTGTTTCCTGGTTGAGTCTTCGCATGGTGAAGCATCGACTGTGTGTTGGTGTGGGGCTGTGTGGGGGTTGTTGTTTGAGAACTGCATAGTGGACGCGAGCATCTTATTTTTGTTGCTGCATCGTTGATCTGAGTGTCCCACGTTGTGTGGGGTGTTTGGTGAGGTGTGGTGATGCCGAGAATGATGTCATCTTATGCTCATTTTTTGGACTTCTAGTGTTTGGAAGTTTCTAAGGGCGCATGGTGGATGCCTTGGCAACAGGAGCCGAAGAAGGACGTGGGAATCTGCGATAAGCCTGGTGGAGTCGATAACCGGACGTTGAGACCAGGATTTCCGAATGGGGAAACCCCGCACGACGTGTCGTGTGACCACCGGTTGAACACATAGGCCGGTTGGGGGAACGTGGGGAAGTGAAACATCTCAGTACCCACAGGAAGAGAAAACAAAAGTGATTCCGTGAGTAGTGGCGAGCGAAAGCGGATGGGGCTAAACCGTATGTGTGTGATACCCGGCAGGGGTTGCATGTGCGGTGTTGTGGGCCTGCTCTTGGCGTGTCTGCCGGCACGTCGCGGTGAGGTGCGGGCGTATAGACGAACGATCTTGGATGGTCGACCGTAGAGGGTGACAGTCCCGTAGTTGTAATGCGTTCCGCCGCTGTTGAGTGGTTGCCCGAGTAGGACGGGGCTCGAGGAATCCCGTGTGAATCTGCCAGGACCACCTGGTAAGCCTGAATACTACCTGTTGACCGATAGTGAATCAGTACCGTGAGGGAATGGTGAAAAGTACCCCGGGAGGGGAGTGAAATAGTACCTGAAACCATGTGCCTACAAACCGTTGGAGCCTGCGTGTTCAGGTGACAGCGTGCCTTTTGAAGAATGAGCCTGCGAGTTAGTGATACGTGGCGAGGTTAACCCGTGTGGGGTAGCCGTAGCGAAAGCGAGTCTGAATAGGGCGTTGAGTCGCGTGTCCTAGACCCGAAGCGGAGTGATCTACCCATGGCCAGGTTGAAGCGCGTGTAAGAGCGCGTGGAGGACCGAACCCACTTCAGTTGAAAATGGAGGGGATGAGCTGTGGGTAGGGGTGAAAGGCCAATCAAACTCCGTGATAGCTGGTTCTCCCCGAAATGCATTTAGGTGCAGCGTCACGTGTTTCTTCCCGGAGGTAGAGCTACTGGATGGACGATGGGCCCTACAAGGTTACTGACTTCAGCCAAACTCCGAATGCCGGGTAAGTGAGAGCGTGGCAGTGAGACTGTGGGGGATAAGCTTCATAGTCGAGAGGGAAACAGCCCAGACCACCGGTTAAGGCCCCTAAGCGTGTGCTAAGTGGGAAAGGATGTGGAGTTGCTGAGACAACCAGGAGGTTGGCTTAGAAGCAGCCACCCTTGAAAGAGTGCGTAATAGCTCACTGGTCAAGTGATTCCGCGCCGACAATGTAGCGGGGCTCAAGTACACCGCCGAAGCCGTGGCGTTCAGTTTTTCTGGATGGGTAGGGGAGCGTCGTGCATGAGGTGAAGCCAGCGGGTAACTTCTGGTGGATTGTGCACGAGTGAGAATGCAGGCATGAGTAGCGAAAGACGGGTGAGAAACCCGTCCGCCGGATGACTAAGGGTTCCAGGGTCAAGCTAATCTTCCCTGGGTGAGTCGGGACCTAAGGCGAGGCCGACAGGCGTAGTCGATGGACAACGGGTTGATATTCCCGTACCGGTGAAGGACCGTCCATGCTGATTCGGTGATACTAACCGCCCGAAGCATCCTCGACCTTGTTCTTTGAGCAGGGCGTGTGGTGTGGAGCGCGGGACCTGAACCGAGGAGGCAAGCGCATTAACAGGTGTGACGCAGGAAGGTAGCCGGGCCAGGCAATGGAATCGACCTGGTCTAAGGGTGTAGGGCTGCCGGTAGGTAAATCCGCCGGTTGTGTGCCTGAGACCTGATGGGCGCCCACCATGTGGGTGATCCGGTGATCCTATGCTGCCTAGAAAAGCATCGGCGTGAGGTTCTAGCCGCCCGTACCCGAAACCGACACAGGTAGTCAGGTAGAGAATACTGAGGCGATCGAGAGAATCATGGTTAAGGAACTCGGCAAAATGCCCCCGTAACTTCGGGAGAAGGGGGGCCCTGACCTTGAGCACCACGTGCTGGTGTGAGGGGGTAGGGGCCGCAGAGACCAGGGGGAAGCGACTGTTTATCAAAAACACAGGTCCGTGCGAAGTCGTAAGACGATGTATACGGACTGACTCCTGCCCGGTGCTGGAAGGTTAAGAGGACCCGTTAGCTTCGGCGAAGCGGAGAATTTAAGCCCCAGTAAACGGCGGTGGTAACTATAACCATCCTAAGGTAGCGAAATTCCTTGTCGGGTAAGTTCCGACCTGCACGAATGGAGTAACGACTTCCCCGCTGTCTCAACCGTGAACTCGGCGAAATTGCATTACGAGTAAAGATGCTCGTTACGCGCAGAAGGACGGAAAGACCCCGTGACCTTTACTATAGTTTGGTATTGGTGTTCGGTGTTGCTTGTGTAGGATAGGTGGGAGACTGTGAAGCCGGCACGCCAGTGTTGGTGGAGTCATCG
Organism: Micrococcus sp. FDAARGOS_333; assembly: GCF_002206575.2. Lineage (NCBI taxonomy): Bacteria > Bacillati > Actinomycetota > Actinomycetes > Micrococcales > Micrococcaceae > Micrococcus > Micrococcus sp. FDAARGOS_333. The sequence continues at coordinate 790,842 of NZ_NJFJ02000001.1, forward strand.
TTGAAATACCACTCTGGTAACTCTGGATATCTAACTTCGGCCCGTGATCCGGGTCAGGGACAGTGCCTGATGGGTAGTTTAACTGGGGCGGTTGCCTCCCAAATGGTAACGGAGGCGCCCAAAGGTTCCCTCAGCCTGGTTGGCAATCAGGTGTTGAGTGCAAGTGCACAAGGGGGCTTGACTGTGAGAGTGGCAGCTCGAGCAGGGACGAAAGTCGGGACTAGTGATCCGGCGGCTCGTTGTGGAACGGCCGTCGCTCAACGGATAAAAGGTACCTCGGGGATAACAGGCTGATCTTGCCCAAGAGTCCATATCGACGGCATGGTTTGGCACCTCGATGTCGGCTCGTCGCATCCTGGGGCTGGAGTTGGTCCCAAGGGTTGGGCTGTTCGCCCATTAAAGCGGTACGCGAGCTGGGTTCAGAACGTCGTGAGACAGTTCGGTCCCTATCCTCTGCGCGCGTTGGAAATTTGAGAAGGTCTGTCCTTAGTACGAGAGGACCGGGACGGACGAACCTCTGGTATGTCAGTTGTACCGCCAGGTGCATGGCTGATTAGCTACGTTCGGGATGGATAACCGCTGAAAGCATCTAAGCGGGAAGCCGGCTTCGAGATGAGATTTCCTTGCCCCTTTGAGGGTGTGAGGCCCCCAGCTAGAACACTGGGTTGATAGGCTGGATGTGGAAGCACGGACTGACGACGTGTGGAGCTGACCAGTACTAATAGGCCGATGACTTACAAACACTTTTGTTGTGGTGTTCGCGTCCACTGTGCGGTTGTCTGATTGCAGCCTTGGGTGACTGTGGTGTATGGTTGCTTGAGCGTGTAAGTGAATATGTGTCGCGATGTGTTGTGACTTGTGAGGTTTACCCGCCCCCGTTCCGTTGTTTGGGTGTTGGGGGTGTGGTTCTAGGGTTACGGCGGTCATAGCGTGGGGGAAACGCCCGGTTCCATTCCGAACCCGGAAGCTAAGGCCCACAGCGCCGATGGTACTGCAACCGGGAGGTTGTGGGAGAGTAGGTCGCCGCCGGACATTCTTTGTGGGTTGAGGCCCCGTACCTGTGTGGTGCGGGGCCTCCCCTTTTTTTGTGTGGCTTGGTTTTGTTGGTGCCGGGCCTGCCGTGTGGGTGCGGCGTTCGGGTGTGTGTGGGCGTGGTGTGTTGGTGCGCGGGGCCTTCTCTTGTCGGTGCCGGCTGGACCAGTGCCCGTTGTGCCGGCGCCGGGTGGCTGCACCCAGGCGGGCCTGCGTCAGGTGTCCCCGCGCTGCGCGCGCAGCGACTCCAGCCGGATTCGTGAGACGGCGTGGAGTCTGCGTACTGCCTTCAGGTGGGACTGTTCCAGCTGCTCCAACTGCTCGAGCAGCTCCGGTGCAGCAGTCGGCTTCTGGGAGTCGGGGACGGCGAGGAAGGCCTCCAGGCGTCGGGGCAGGTGCCGGCACACCACGTCGTCGACGACGAGCGCCTCGGCTGCCCGTCCTTCAGTGAGTTCCGTCCACTGGGGGAGGAGCTCCGCTGTGCGCTCCACGATCTGTGAGGCACGCTGCCAGGTGTCCGGGCGCAGCCGGGTCCGTTCGACCTTCAGGAGCGTCCGCAGCTGCTCCACAGAGTCGGTCAGCGACTGGTGTTGTTCTCCTGCGGCGTCGTGATGCCCGGATGAGGCCGCACCAGGGCTTGCGAAGGGATTCCACCACGGTCGTCGTGCACGTCCCATCGCCGTCGTCCTCCTTGAATTCTCAGGTCTCTGGTCTGTGTCCCATCCTGTCAGGAGTGAGAGCAGGGACGCCCGTCCTGCAGGACGTCCGGCTCTCCACCAGAATCCGCGTGCTTCCGTTTTGCGCGCGGCTGGGGACGCTGGTAGTGTTGTCCTCTGTTGGAAACGCGCAAGCGTGTCCGACGGGGTGTGGCGCAGCTTGGTAGCGCGCGTCGTTCGGGACGACGAGGCCGCAGGTTCAAATCCTGTCACCCCGACCATATGGGGAAGCCCCTGCTCAGCAGAGCGGGGGCTTCGTCGTGTCCGGGGCCACCATTCGAGCTCGCGTGAGGAGGGACGTCGCGTCCTCGCCGCGTCAGCCCCTCTTCTTCACGGGATGGTGGGAGAGGATGCTGATCCGGTTCGTCGCGTTCATGGTCACGGCGATCCACTGGACCGCCGCGTACTGCCTGTCCGTCAGGTCCCCGTGGGCCATCATCTGCGCCACCTGCTGCTCCTCGGTCTCCGGCAGCCTGGTGGCCGTCTCCGCCAGCCTCAGAGCGGCCCGCTCCTGCGGCGTGTAGACGTCTCCGGCCTCCTCCCACGCCGGCAGCAGGGTCATCCGCTGGGCGCTCAGTCCGGCCTTCTCCGCCAGGCGGGTATGGATGTCCAGGCAATAGGCGCAGCCGTTGATCTGGGAGATCCTCAGGGAGATCAGCTCCACGAGCTCGGCGTCCAATTCCGCGTCCTCTGCGTACGCCGCCACGGCCTTGCGCAGGGCCGTCATGGCATCCCACACCTCAGGGGACGCCTTGTCCAAGTAGAAGCGCAGCGGGTCCTCGCGGTCGTCCGCCGGCGTGGGCGCATCGGTGCTCATACCGGACACTGAAGCACGACGACGGCCTCCCCGCCAGGTCTTCCCGTCCTCCTCGGCCTGTCCCTCACCGGCGTCGGCTCGGCGTCAGAGGCGATGTCCGGCGTGGACGGGCGCCCGTCTCTGCAACCAGGAGCGGTCGGTCACGACTCAGAAGCGCCCGGAGGACCCGGAGCCGGAGAAGCTGCCGCCTCCGCTGCCGTAGCCGGTGCCGCTGGACGAGGAGGAGCTGCTGCGGGACTCGTCCACGGAGCTCCGCCCGGCGTTGTAGCCGGCGCTGTAGGACCAGACTCGCCAGTAGAAGCCGGAGTCGTGGGTGGTGTCCAGGATGGATCCGCTTCGCCCGGGCCTGCGCGTGCGGCGCTGGTCGTCCATGCTGCGGCGCATGGCGACCCTCTCCTTGGACGTCTTCGCGTAGGCGTCGATCTGCGCCTCGGCCAGGGCGTCGAGGCGATCGGTGAAGTCCTGGCGCATCCGGTCGAGCTCGTCGAGGGCCGCCTCAGGCGTGGTCCGCTGCTCGGACAGCTCCGCGCCGAGGGCGGTCAGCCGCTGCCTCATGCTCGTCACCGAGGAGCTCAGGGCCTGGGCGGCGGGGGAGCCGTGCACGGACGAGTCCAGGTCGTCGAGGAGCTGTTCGGCGCCGTCGAGGTCCTCACGCAGGGGTGTGGTCTGCAGGTCCCAGGCATCCTCCCATCCGGGGTGGCGGTTGAGGAAGGTGTTCGCGGCGCCGATGGTGTCGTCGAGGGCGTCGAGGGTCTGGGCCTCCGTCTTCAGCCGCGAGGCGCGGCGGACGATGTCGGCCTTGTGGTGCTGCTTCCGGTCGAGTGCCTCGAGGCTCTCGAGCTCCTCGGTGAGGTCGATGGAGCGCTGCTTGAAGCCGCGGAAGCGCTCCATGAGCGCGGCACCGTACGGGTTGTCCGTGGGCACGGTGGAGGCGTTGACCTCGGTGGCCTCCATGTCCATGGTGACGTTGGTCAGGTGGGTGCGGGACGCCTCGAGATTGCTCCGGGTCTGCTTCCGCAGCGTTCTGCGGTGGTAGGCCAGACCGGCACCGACGCCGCCGCCGGCCAGCGCGACGCCGCCGGCCCCCAGGTAGACGACCGGGTTCTGGTACCAGGGGCGGGCGATCAGCTCGGCGGCCTCGTCCACGGCGTCCACGGCGGCGTCGGTCCACTTGGCCTCCCGGGCGGCGCCGGTGGCCGCCTCCCGGATGCTCTCCTGCTGCCCCAGGCTCAGGTCGAGGTCCTCGCCGGCGTAGACGCCCATGATGCGATTGTCCGGGTCCAGGGCGTAGATCAGCAGCCCGTCGGCCCACTTCTGCCCGTCCGGGCTGATCCATTCCGGGCGTGCGGAGCGGGCGTGCTGCAGCACACGGCCGTTGAACTCCTGGGAGGCGCGGTCGTCGCTCAGGTGGTCCAGGCTCACGCCGCGCTCGGTGTACACCGCCACCTTCACCGGTCCGCGGAACTCGATCTCCGCCAGGTCCCGCTCCAGCTGAGCCGGATCGATGATCCCGGCGGTGTCGTCCAGCACCACCTCGGTGATCGGCTGTCGGTCGGTGCTCCGCTCACCGGCGGCCTGTTCGGCGGCGGCCGGCCCGTGCTCCTGCCCCGTTGCCGAGGCGGAGAGCAGGGAGGCGCCGACGACGGCCGTCCCCCCGGAGCGCGACGGCCCGCCGGCCGCCGTCGTCTCCGCGAGGGCCTGGGAGGGGCCGAGCATGGCCAGGCCGAGGACGGCGCCCGCCGCCACCGCGACCGGGAGGCGGGGCCCGTCGGCCTCGAGACGCGCGGACGAGCCGTGCGGCGGCGTGCTCGCCTCGGTGGCGCGGATCTCGGGGCGGTCGGCTCGGCTCATGGCGTTCCTCCAGTGCGGGCTGTCCAGTTCACGGCCGGCGTGGCCGCGCTCACCACCCTAGATGAGAGGAGGCTGTGTCCAGCAGGTGCCGGAGCTCGTCGGCGGTGTGTTCCCCGCCGAAGCCGGGGCCCTCCGGCTCCACGACGGCGGCGCGGCGCAGGCCCGTGAACTGCACCGGGGCGTAGCCCATGGCGGCCACGAGCAAGGCCAGCGCCGCCCGGGCCTGCTCGCCGCCGTGGTCGCTGCCGACGGCCAGCGCGCGGAGGGGTTCCTCGGCCCTGCCGGCGCTGTCCAGGTCGTGGTGCGAGATGTCGAAGAAGGCTCGCAGCACAGGGACGGTGACGCCCCGGTCGCGCAGCCAGGCGGCCACGGCGAGCGTGTCGTCGCCCGGCCGGGAGCCGCCGGCGACGTCGGGCAGGAAGGAGGTGACGTCGTCGGGAAGGCCGTAGCCGCCCCAGGAGTTGGTGAGGTCCACGACGCCCAGCGTGCGCGGGCCGACGAGGTCGGGCACCTCGATCTCGTCGAGGTCCTCGCGGGGGACGGCGATCACCGTCAGCTGCGTGTCCGCGGCGAGCTGGTCGGGACGCACGGCCTCGGCCTCCGGCGCGTAGATGCCCAGGTGGTGGCGCAGTGCGGCCGGCGGTCGGGTGGCGGCCAGGAGCACGCGCGGGGCGTCCGTGCCGGGGGCCAGCCGGGGGATGCGTGCCAGGGCGCGGGCCAGCGATGTGCCGGCCCGGCCGGCGCCGAGGATCCCGACGGAGTCGGGCAGACCGGGCGCGGAGGTCGGTGTGGAGCCGCTCAACGGATCTCGGTGCGCTGACGGCCCAGGCCGGAGATCTCCACCTCGACGACGTCACCGGCCACGAGCCAGGGGCGCTTGCCGTCCTTGCCCTTGCGGCCGAGGGCGACGCCGGCCGGGGTGCCCATCATGATGAGGTCGCCCGGGTGCAGGGTCACCATCTGGGAGATGTAGGAGACGATCTGCTCGGGGGTGAACACCACGTCGAGCGCCTTGGCGGACTGGCGCTTCTCTCCGTTGACCGTGGTGGTGATCTGGGCCTTCGAGGAGAACTCGTCCGGCGTCACCAGCCAGGGGCCCACCGGAGTGGAGGCGTCCCAGACCTTGCCCTGCAGCCACTCGGAGGTGCGGCCCTGGAAACCGCGGACGGACACGTCGTCCGCCACGGCGTAGCCGGCGATGTGCTCACCGGCCTGGGACTCCGGGATGCGGCGGCCCGGCTCGCCGATGACGATGCAGAGCTCGCCCTCGTAGTCGAGGCGGTGGTCCTCCTGTGGGATCTCCACGTCGTCCAGGGCTCCGGTGAGGGACTGGGCGAACTTCGCGAACAGGGTCGGGTGCTCGGGGGCCTCGAGTCCGGTCTCCTTGACGTGCTCCCGGTAGTTCAGGCCTACGCCGATCACCTTGGTGGGGAACGGCACGAGGGTGTCGTACATGAGGGTGGAGACCTCCAGCACGCGGGCGCGGTCCTGCTCGGCGGCGGCCAGGGCCTCCTCGACCATACGGCGCTGCTCGGCCGGCTCGGCGGTGAGGTACTCGCCCACGTCCGTACAGCCTTCGATCTCCACGGCCTCGACGGCGATCTGCGGATCGGCCTCGTCGACGGCGGTGATCACGGCGGCGAACGTGTTGCCCGGGTAGGCGGCGTCCTCGGACGGGCGGCGGAACGTGGCGAGCTTCATGCGTCCCATCACATCACAGCCGGGCCGATCGGCGGCACCGGGTCGTACCCCTTGCGCGGCATCCCCGCCGGGCGGCCCCGCCCTGCGCCCGGCCGCGGAACGGCCTCGCCGCGTGATGCGGCTCACACCGTCTTGCTAAGGTGGACCTGTGGAGCGCCCCCGGCGGGGCCGTCCGGTCCCCGCTCCCGCTCCGCCCGCTCGGCCCTGGGCGGCCGAGGTGCAACGAGAGAAGGTCGGACGACGAGCCGTTCGTCGGCGGCGTCCAGGTCGAGCTCGAGGAACAGACTCGAGGAGCAGAACTGAGCGCGCGCTCGTCCTGACCGGAGGAGGGGAGGACGCCGTGGTCCTGGTCTACGGCTACCGCACCGTCTACACCTGGGAGCCCTGGGCGCTCTACGTGGGCGCGGTGCTGCTGCTGGTCGCAGGCATCGGCCTGTTCGTGTGGGGCCGGCGCCGCGCCGCCGAGGAACGGGAGTCCATCCGCGCCGCCGAGGCCGCCGCAGGTCCCGGAGCGGACCGGCGGCGCACCCTGGAGCGGGACGACTGGCGGCGCCTGCGCCGCTGGGAGCTGGTGTGCACCGCGGGCATCGTCGCGGCGTGCGGGTTCCTCCTGCTCGGCTTCCTCGGCCTCCACACCCGGGACGAGGCCCACGTGAACCTGCGGGACAACCTCAAGGCACGCTACGGCGCGGCCCTGATCGTCGCGGACGAGGTCGAGGCGGTGGACGGCGGCTACCTCGTGGAGCTGCACTGGCGTCGCCCGGAAGCGCGTCCGGACCTGGCACCGGACGTCTACGACGCGATCGTGGTCCCGGACGTCCTGGTGACAGTCGAGGACCGCCGCGTCCCCACCGCCACGCAGATCCCGCCCGAGGTGCTGGCGGAGTACCCGGAGCTGAGCGGCTGAACGTGGCACCATGACCGCCATGGACCTGCACCACGACGACGTCCGCGCGCCGCGGCAGACCGCCTCGCCCCTCGTGCTCGGCACCATGGGGTGGGGCACCGACGGGGAGCGCTCGGTGCGCGCCGCGGCGGCCCTGCACGCCGCGCTGGCAGCGGGCGTGGGCGTGCTGGACACCGCGGACATCTACGGTGACGGCGACTCCGAACGCGCCGTGGGCGCCGCGCTCGCCGGCCTCGCCCCACAGGTCCGCGACGGACTGCGGGTGCAGACCAAGTGCGGCATCGTGCTGCCGGGGACCAGGCCGCCGGGTGCGGCGCCCGGCACCTGCCCCGCGCCGACCACCCGCTACGACTCCTCGCCGCACCACCTGAAGGCCTCGCTCGCAGCCTCGCTCGAACGCCTCGGCACGGACCGGGTGGACACCCTGCTGATCCATCGCCCGGACGTGCTGACCCCGGTGGAGGACACCGTCCGCGCCTTCCTGGCCGAGCGCGAGGCCGGCCGGGTGGAGCGCCTCGGCGTCTCCAACCTGCCATGGGAACGGGCGCAGCGGTTCCACACGGCGTTGCGCAGCCTCTCCGCGGACGGCACCGGCCTGGACTGCGTGCAGGTCGAGCTCGGCCTGCACCACCGGGCCCTGGTGGAGGCCGCGGTGCTCGCCAACCACGACGACGCCGTCCCCACCTCCGGAGCGGCCACGCTGCCGCAGTGGTGCGCGGACGAAGGCATCGCCCTGCAGGCGTGGGGTCCGCTGGGCCAGGGACGCTACACCCGCCGCACCACGGACGAGGCGAGGAGCCCCGAACAGGAGGCGGCCGTCGTCGTGGAGGAGATCGCCGAGCGGCTCGGGCTGCCGGGTGAAGCCGTGGTGCTGGGCTGGCTTCGCCGGCTGCCGTGGGACGTGCGGCCGGTGGTCGGGACGATGGACCCGGGGCGCATCGCGGCGTGTTCACGCGCGGACGACGCCGCCGCGGCCCTCGACCATTCAGACTGGTACCGACTGCTCACCGCGGCCCGCGGTGTTGCCCTGCCCTGACCGCCCCCTGGGCCCTGCGAACGGATTCCGCCATGGACGAGAACATCCACTACGAGACGATCAGCTTCACCCTGCCGTGGGTCGGCCTGTGGGCGACGCTGATCTGCGGGGCCATCGCGTTGACGCTGATCCTCGTGGCCGTCGTGCGGGTGCGCCGCCACCGCGCCCACTCGGCCCGGGAGAGTCGCAACGTGGACCCGAACCTGCTGCACGACACCGCGATCCAGCGGCGGGTCGGGTACGGCTTCGCCGTGCTCGCGGCGGCCGCGGCGGTCATGGGCGTGGTGGTCTTCATCCAGGACCGGGCGGCCTTCGAGAGCAACGTGAAGGCGAAGTACCCCGAGATCGTGGAGGTCACGAACGTGAAGCAGACGGGCACGTCCTTCACCGCTGACCTCACCTACGCGGACGGGCACACCGCCGTCGGTGAGCTGGTCATGGTCGAGCAGACGACCGGCGAGCCCCGGATCGGCGAGGACATCCTGGGCGAGCCCGGCACCGGCGGGATGTGACCCCACGTGCCGGCACCGGGCGCGCACCCGCAGCCCGGACGGGCACCCGCCTGCTAGCGTCGCTGCCGTGAGCAGCACCGTTCCCGCCGCATCGTCCGGCCGTCGCATCCCCTCCTCCACCTACCGCCTCCAGGTCGACGCGAGCATGGACCTGGCCCGCGTCCGCGCCCTGGTGCCCTACCTGCGCCGCCTCGGCGTGGACTGGATCTACCTGTCCCCGCTGCTGGCCGCCGAGCCCGGCTCCACCCACGGCTACGACGTGGTGGATCCGACCACCCTGGACCCCTCCCGCGGCACGGACGAGGACTTCGCCGCCCTGGCCGCGGACCTCGAGGCCGCCGGCTCCGGCCTGGTCCTGGACATCGTCCCCAACCACGTGGGTGTGGCCACCGCCGCCGCGAACCCCGCCTGGTGGGACCTGCTGCAGCACGGGCAGGACGCCGCGCACGCCGGCTGGTTCGACGTGGACTGGGGGGCCTTCGACGGCAGGGTGATGGTGCCGATCCTCGGCGAGGGCACCGAGGAGGACCCGGAGGCCGAGCTGGCGCACCTGCGGATCGTGGACCATGAGGGCGAGCCTGCCCTCGGCTACTGGGACAACGTCCTGCCCCTGGCTCCGGGCAGCCTGGACGCCGCCCGCGCCGCGCTGGGGGAGCGGGCCGATGCCGCAGATGCCGGGGACGAGGGGGCACAGAACGAGCTCGCCCGCGCCGCCCACGACCGCCAGCACTACCGGCTCGTGCCGTGGACCCGCGGCGACGCGCAGCTGAACTACCGCCGCTTCTTCACCATCACCACCCTCGCCGGCGTGCGCGTGGAGGACCCCGAGGTCTTCGCGGCCACGCACGCCGAGGTGGCCCGCTGGATCGACAACGGCTGGGTCCAGGGCCTGCGCGTGGACCACCCGGACGGCCTGGCCGACCCGGGCCAGTATGTGGAGCGCCTGCGCCGCCTGCTGCCGGGCGGGCCGATCTGGATCGAGAAGATCCTCGAGCCCGGCGAAGACCTCCCGGCCGCCTGGGACGTGGAGGGCACCACCGGCTACGACGCCCTCGGCGCAGTGGACCGTGCCCTCACCCCGGCCCGCGCCGCCGGCACCGCCGAGGAGGACGCCGCTGAGAAGGACCGCTGGAACTCGATGGTGCTCGAGGCCAAGCGGGACGTGGCCGCCGGCCAGCTGGCCGCCGAGACCGCCCGCCTGGTCCGCGAGGTCCGCCGGAGCCTTCCCGACGACGGCGCCCTCGCCTCCGCCGCGGAGGCAGACCTGGCCGCGGCCCTCGGGGAGGTCATGGCCCACCTGCACGTGTACCGCACCTACCTGCCCACGGGCCGGGCACGGCTGGACGGCGCGCTGGCCGATGCCGCCGCGGCGCGCCCGGAGCTGGCCGGGGTGCTGGACGCGCTCGCTCCGCTGCTCACGGACCCGGCCCATCCGGCGGCCCGACGCATGCAGCAGACCTCCGGCATGGTCATGGCCAAGGGCGTGGAGGACCGCTGCTTCTACCGCTACACCCGCTGGGCCCACCTCAACGAGGTCGGCGGCGACCCCTCGGACGCCGGCGGAGACGCCGAGGCGCTGCTGCGTGCCTGGGCCCGCCGCTGCGCCGAGTGGCCGCACGCCATGACCGCGCTGAGCACCCACGACACCAAGCGCGGCGAGGACACCCGCGCCCGGATCATGGCGCTCGCCGAGCACGCCGACGACTGGGCGGAGGCGTTCGACGAGCTCGACCGGCTGCATCCGCTGGCGGATCCGGACTTTGCCCGCCTGCTCTGGGAGTCCGTGCTCGGCGTGTGGCCGGTGGACGGCACCGCCCCGGAGCCACAGCGCCTCGTGGACTTCGCCCTCAAGGCGGCCCGCGAGGCCGGCCGGCACACCACGTGGACCGCGCAGGACGAGGACTACGAGGCCCGCGTCACCGCCGCCATGGACGCCGCCTGCGCCCAGGACGGGCGGGTCCGCGAGGTCCTGCAGTCCTTCGCCGACCGCATCGCGGCCACCGGCCAGGTGCTCCAGCTGTCCCAGAAGCTGCTGCAGCTCACCGGCCCCGGCGTCCCGGACGTGTACCAGGGCACCGAGCTGCCCACCCCCACCCTCGTCGACCCGGACAACCGCCGCCCGGTGGACTACGAGCGCCGCGCCGCCCTGCTGGAGCGGATCGACGCCGGTCTGGTTCCGGCCGGCCCGGTGCTGGAGGCGACCGCCGAGGGCCTGGCCTGGACCGCCGCGAGCGGAGACGCAGCCGATGCTGCGAAGCTGGCCGTCGTGGCCGCCGCACTGCGTGCCCGCCGGGACCGCCCGCACGCCTTCACCCGCGCCCGTCCGCTGGACGTCACCGGCGCGGCCGCGGACAAGGCGATCGCGGTCGACCGGGGCGGGGCGGTCGTCGTCGTGGTCCGTGAGCCGCTCGCCCTGGCCGCCGCCGGCGGCTTCGGGGACACGGTCGTCCAGCTGCCCTCCGGGCCCTGGCGGGAGGTGCTGACCGACCGCCTCGTGGCCGTCGGCGGGGACGGCTGCGTGCGCCTGGCGGATCTGCTGGCGCGCACCGGGCAGGACGGCACCGTGGCCGGCACCGGGGCCGTGGCGCTGCTGCTGCGGGACGAGACGACCGAGACCGAGACCGAGACCGCGCTGCCGGAGACCGCCGGCGAGGAGGCCGAGACCGCATGACCGACCGTTCCGTGACCGGGCCGATGGCCCCGGCCGAGCAGACCCCGTACAACGACGCCGCAGTCACCGGCGGCGCCGCCTGGTCCCGCCTGGACGGTGCCCGGCTGGACCCCGGTGCCCAGGCCAAGGCGGCCGCGGACGCCGCGCGCGAGGTGCCCTACGCCGTGTGGGCGCCGCATGCCGAGACGGTCGAGATCGTCCTGGTGGACACCGAGCCCGGCGAGCTGCACGACGCCGAGGACCGCTGGCCCGTCAGCGCAGCGGTGCGCATGGAGCGCGCCGGCGGCGGCTGGTGGACGCCGGCGGCGGACGTGGAGGAGGCCGCCGGCAGGGCGAACCCCGGCTACGGCTACCGGGTGGACAGGTCCGCCCCCGTCCCGGACCCGCGCTCCCGCCGACAGCCGGACACCGTGCACGGTCCCTCCCGCCGGGACGTCGAGGCGGCGGACTTCGCGTGGACCGACGCCGGCTGGGCCGGCCCGGACGGCGTGGAGCGGGACCCGTCCGCACCGCAGGGCGGCGGCCTGCGTGGCGCCGTCCTCTACGAGCTGCACGTGGGCACCTTCACCGCCGAGGGCACACTGGACGCGGCGATCGGGCACCTGGACGAGCTCGCCGAGCTCGGCGTCACCCACGTGGAGCTGCTGCCGGTCAACAGCTTCGGGGGTGAGCACAACTGGGGCTACGACGGCGTCGGCTGGTATGCGGTGGACGAGTCCTACGGAGGCCCCGAGGCCTACCGCCGGTTCGTGGACGCCGCCCACGCGCGCGGCCTCGGCGTGGTGCAGGACGTGGTCTACAACCACCTCGGCCCCTCGGGGAACTACCTCGGCGTCTTCGGCCCCTACCTGTCGGCAGGCACCGGCTGGGGCGAGGGGCCCAACCTGGACGGACCGGACTCGGACGAGGTCCGCCGGTTCATCCTGGACAACGTCACCCTGTGGCTGAAGGACATGCACGTGGACGGGCTTCGGCTGGACGCCGTGCACGCCCTGCGCGACACCCGGGCCGTGCACCTGCTGGAGGAGATGGCCGCCCACGCGGACGCCCTGGCCGCGCAGCTGGGCCGCCCGCTGCCGCTGATCGCCGAGTCCGACCTCAACGACGCCTCCCTCATCACCCCACGCGCGGCGGGCGGGCTGGGCCTGGCCGGCCAGTGGAACGACGACGTCCACCACGCGATCCACGTGGCCACCACCGGGGAGACCCACGGCTACTATGCCGACTTCGCCGCCGACGGCGCCCTGGCCAAGACGGTGGAGGCGGGGTTCTTCCACGACGGCACCTTCTCTTCCTTCCGCGGCCGTGACCACGGCCGCCCGGTGGCCGAGGACGTCCCGAACCACGCGTTCGTCTCCTCGATCCAGAACCACGACCAGGTGGGCAACCGCGCCGCCGGCGACCGCACTGCCGCCGCCCTCTCCGAGGGGGCCCTGGCCGCCGCGGCCGCCCTGCTGCTCACCGGGCCGGCCACCCCCATGCTGTTCATGGGGGAGGAGTTCGCCTCCTCCGCGCCGTTCCCGTTCTTCACCGCCCACCGTGAGCCCGAGCTCGCCGAGGCGGTGCGCACCGGACGCCGGCGCGAGTTCGCCGCGCACGGCTGGGACGAGGCGGCCGTGCCGGACCCGCAACAGACCGCCACGCGGGACTCCGCCGTGCTGGACCGCGCCGAGGCCGTGGCGGGGCGTGGGGCCCGGATCCGCGGGACCTACCGCGAGCTGATCCGTCTGCGCCGCACCGTGCCGCAGCTCACCGAGCCGCGGCGCGCCGCCACCGCCGTGCAGTCTGCCGCCGAACAGCGGTGGGTGCGCTGGGACCGTCGGACGGCCGGGGGAGGCGACGGGTCCGTCGTCGTGCTCCTGGCGGCGCTCGGCGAGGAGCCGATGCCCCTGCCGGAGGACCTCGTCGGCGTCGAGCTGCTCGCCGGGCACGACGACGACGGCCCGCTCACCGCGGTGCCGGACGTCCTGCCCGCCCCGGGGTTCCTCCTGCTGCAGCGGGGCTGAGCCCGGGACGACGATGCGTCAGGCGTCGTCCGAGGCGAAGGGCGTGGGGATCGCCTTCAGCATGGTGGTGGTCGGGTGGAGGACCACCGCGTCCTCGTCCCGGCGGGCGCGCAGGACCTGGTCGATGTAGTCCTCCACGGCCTCCCAGAAGTGCACCTCGCGCTCCTGGCGCTCGGCCATGTACCAGCGGTGCTCCAGCACCTGGTGCATCACCTCCGCCGGCTCGAGCTTGTGCCGCAGGTCCTTCGGGACCTGCCGGGCCAGCGGCTCGAAGATCTCCACGAGCCAGCGGTGCGCGGCCTCGGACTCCGAGGCGTCCGGGTAGACGGCCTGCCGGCGGGACTCGATGTCCTGCAGCAGGCGGCGGGCCTGGTTCTCCTGCACGTCCAGGCCCGTGAGCTGCATGAGCCGGCGGTGGTGGTGGCCGGGGTCCACGACCTTCGGCTGCAGGACCAGGCGGGCGCCGTCGTCCACCGGGCGCAGAGCGTACTCCTCCACGTCGAAGCCCAGCTCGTTGAGGCGGCGGATGCGCTCCTCCACCCTCCAGGCCTCGTCCGGGGTGAACTCCGTGTCAGCCGTCAGCTCCTCCCAGAGCCGGGTGTAGGCCTCCACGAGCATCTCGGAGGTCTCGAAGGGGTCCACGTCCGCGTCCGCCATGTCCCCGGCGGCCAGGTCCATCAGCTCGCCGACCACGTTGGTGCGGGCCACCTCCAGGTCATGGGCGCGCTGGCCGTCCGAGAGCCGCTCGCGCAGTTCGCCGGTCTCCGCGTCCACCAGATAGGCGGCGAACGCGCCGGCGTCCCGGCGGAACAGCACGTTGGACAGGGAGACGTCGCCCCAGAAGAACCCCTCCAGGTGCAGCTGCACCATCAGCAGGGCGAGCGCGTCCATCAGGCGCACCAGGGTGGGCCGGCGCATCCGCTGGGAGAACACGGCGCGGTAGGGCAGGGAGAAGCGCAGGTGCTTCGTCACCAGGATCGCCGGCAGCGGCCGGCCGTTCGCATCCGTGCGACCGGTGACCACGCCGACCGGCTCCACCGAGGGGACCTCCTTGCGTTCCAGCGCGCGCAGCAGGTGGTACTCGCGGAACGCCAGGTCCTCGGTGGTCTCCTTCACCGCGACCGTCGCGTCCCCGAGCCGGGCGAAGCGCACCACGTGGCGGGAGATGCCGCGGGGCAGTGCCGCCAGCACGTCCTCGGGCCACTGGGCCAGCGGGACGGACCAGGGCAGGGTCAGCAGCTTCGCCGCCGGCCCCGAGGCGCGGCCGGGCGCGGTGATGGACAGGCCGGTGCGGGCGGTGCTCGCCATGGCGGGTCTCCTCGTGACGGCGATCGGGACGGGCCGGAACGTGACGCGCGTCGGCCCGGACCACGATCCTCCCAGATCGGCCCAGTATGCTCACATGGCAGTTCACCCCGCTCGACGCGTTCCGTCACGGCGCCGCCGTGTGCCCTGCGCGGCCGGGTGCGGGGACGCCGCATGAGAACACCCGTCCCTCAAGGAGGACCCGTGGCCACCAACAACTCCCGGAAGACGAAGGCCGAGCGCGTGGCCGACTCGCGCGCCCGCGCCCGTCAGATGCAGGAGCAGCAGCGGCGCAGGGAGCGCCGCAACCGCACCATCGCGATCTGGGGCACCATCGGTGCCGTCGTCCTGGTGGTGGGCCTGGTGATCGCCTTCGTGCTCACCCGCGGCTCCCAGGACATCCCGGACCAGGGCAGGGCCGCCTCCACCGCCAACCAGCAGGGCGGCGTGGTCATGACCGGTGCGCAGGAGCTCGGCGAGCCGGAGGACGGCCTCGGCGGCGAGGTCGACGCAGCCGCCGTGGACGTGCCGGAGGAGGCCACCGACCAGCAGCCGGAGTCCGTCCCGGGCGCCGAGGCCCCCGCCGACGGCGAGCCGGCCCAGATCGTGGTCTACGCCGACTTCAACTGCTCGTACTGCGCCGACTTCGAGCAGGCGAACCACTCCTACCTGCAGGGCCTGATCGCCGAGGGCGAGGCGACCGTGGAGTACCGCATGCTCGGCTTCCTGGACAACCCGGGCACCGGCAACTACTCCTCCCGTGCCGCCGCCGCCTCCTACTGCGTGGCCGAGGAGTCCCCGGAGTCCTACGACGCCTTCGTGTCCGACGTGTTCGCCAGCTTCTCCCAGAAGTCCGGCGCCGGCCTCTCCGACGAGGAGCTGACCGAGATGGCCTCCGCCGCCGGCGCGGACGTCTCCTCCTGCATCGAGGACAACACGTACCGCCCGATGGTGAAGTACACGACCGCCAAGGCCCAGGAGGCCGGCGTGCGCGGCACCCCGACCGTCTTCGTCAACGGCAAGAACTGGGCCGTCGAGGGCCAGGACCAGTCCTTCCAGGACTTCACCGACGCCCAGCTCGGCGGCGAGTGACCCGGACGCCGCACCCGGTACGCTGAGAGGACCCGCCGACGCGCTCGGCGGGTCCTCCTCGCCTCCTTAGCTCAGCTGGCCAGAGCATCTGTCTTGTAAACAGAGGGTCACCGGTTCGAATCCGGTAGGGGGCTCTGGAAGATGCGGGGTCATGGGGTGTCGAGCATGACCATCCTGCTGACAATCCGATCGGGCACCGCACACGCAAGGACCCCCGGAACCGCGGTTCCGGGGGTCCTTGCGCGTCCGGCGGCTCAGCGGAAGGCGGAGACTCCGGTGACGGCGCGGGCCACGATCAGCGAGTTGATCGCGTAGGTGCCCTCGTAGGAGTAGATGGCCTCGATGTCGTTCATGACCTTGGTCATCTCGTAGTCGGCCACGATGCCGTTGCCGCCCAGGGCGTCCCGGCCGAGGGCGGCGGAGGCGCGGGCCAGGCGGGTGGAGGTCGACTTCGCGGCGGCGGCGTGCATCATCACGAGGTCGCCGGACTCGCCCAGGCGGGCGATCTGGCGCATCATGCCGGCCGCGGCCATGAGGTTGCCGACGATCTCGGCGATGTGCTGCTGGATGATCTGGAAGCCGGCCAGGCGCTTGCCGAACTGCTCGCGCTCGAGGGCGTAGGAGCGGAGGATGTCGAACACGGCCTGCTGGGCGCCGACGCCCTGCCAGCCGACCCAGGCGCGGGAGGCCAGGAGCAGGTCGTTGGCCTGCGCGAAGGTGGTGGCGCCCGGCAGGAGTGCGTCCTCGCCGACCTTCACGTCCTCGAACACGATGTCCGCGTTCTGCATGATCTTCAGGCCGGTCTTGTGCTCGATCTTCGTGGCCTTGTAGCCCGGGTTGTCCGTGGGCACGAGGAAGCACTTGATCTGCTCGTCCGCGGTGTCACGGGCCCACACGAGGGCGATCTGCCCGAGGGTGCCGGCGCCGATCCAGCGCTTGGAGCCGCGGATGGTCCAGCCGTCCTCGGTGCGCTCGGCGGTGGTCTCCAGGCCGCCGGCGATGTCCGAGCCGTGCTCCGGCTCGGTGAGGCAGAACGCGCCGATGGCCTCGAGGGCCTCGAGCTTCGGCAGCCACTCCTCCTTCTGCTCCTCGGAGCCGAGGTGGGCGATCGTGCCGACGATCAGCTCGTTGTGGATGCCGACGAGGGCGGACAGGGACAGGTCCACGCGGGCGATGGCCGCGTGCACGAGGCCCTGGAAGAGGGCGGAGGAGCCGTCGGTGAAGATCCGGCCCAGGCCCAGGGCGCCGAGGCCCGGGAGCAGGTCCGGGACGAACTCGTCCCGGGTCCAGGGCTCGATCACGGCCGGGCGCACCACGGTCTGCAGATGCTCCTCGATCTGCTCCAGGCGGGAGCGCTCCTCGGCGGAGAGCTCCGCGCGCAGGTCGAGCAGGTCCGCGCTGGGAAGGTCGGCTGCGGTCTGGGACATCGTCGTCTCCTTCGATGGGCGAGGGCACCGCGCCCGCGCGGTGCATGTCTGGTTCTCCAGGCGCGCTGCGTGCCACGCCTGTGCGGGCTTCGGGCCGCTGGTCCACGAAGGGCCGTTCACTGGCTGAAACAGTCTTCCGCGTGACCTTGATCACGCCTATGGTGGACACCATAGAAAACCCGAAGTTCCAACCATTGTACGTCCACAGGAGGTTCCACGATGACTGTGACCGAAGAGCTCCGCGCCGCACGCGACCTGCTCGTCAGCCACCAGCAGGACTATGAGGCCGCGCGTCGCGAGTTCGTGTGGCCGCGCTTCACCGAGTTCAACTTCGCCACCGACTGGTTCGACCAGCTGGCGGCGGACCCGGAGCGCGGCAGCACCGACGCCCTCGTGATCGTCGAGGAGGACGGCCGCGTGATGCGCCGCTCCTACGCGGAGCTCTCCGCGTCCTCCAAGAAGGTCGGCGCGTGGCTGCAGCAGGCCGGCGTGGAGCGCGGCCACCGCCTGATCCTCATGCTGGACAACCAGGTCGAGCTCTGGGAGACCATGCTCGCCTGCATCCGCATCGGCGCCGTCATGGTCCCCACCACCACCCAGATGACCGCCGTGGACCTGCAGGACCGCGTGGACCGCGCCGAGGCCCGCTGGGCCGTGGCCAACGCCAAGAACCTCGCGAAGTTCGACGACGTGGAGGGCGACTGCACCCTGATCCACGTCCCGGGCCTCTACGCCGCCGACGCAGAGAAGGAGGCCCCCGAGGTCGAGGGCCGCACCGTGCTCTCCTACGAGGACGCCTACGCCGTGGACGCCGAGCCCACCCTTCAGACGCCGACCGCCGCGGACGAGACCCTGCTGCTCTACTTCACCTCCGGCACCACCTCGAAGCCGAAGCTCGTGGAGCACACCCACACGTCGTACCCGGTGGGCCACCTCTCCACCATCTACTGGATCGGACTGCAGCCCGGAGACGTGCACCTGAACGTGGCCTCCCCGGGCTGGGCCAAGCACGCGTGGTCCAACGTCTTCGCCCCCTGGCTGGCCGAGGCCACGATCTTCGTGCTGAACTTCGGCAAGTTCGAGGCCGGCGCGCTGATGAAGGCCATGCAGGACGGCGGCGTGACCAGCTTCTGTGCCCCGCCGACCGTGTGGCGCATGCTGATCAAGGCCGACCTGACCCAGCTGAAGACCCCGCCGAAGAAGGCCATCTCCGCGGGCGAGCCCCTCAACGCCGAGGTCATCGACCAGGTGCAGCGCGCCTGGGACGTCACCATCCGCGACGGCTTCGGCCAGACCGAGACCACCCTGCAGATCGCCAACACCCCCGGCGCCCGCATGAAGATCGGCGGCATGGGCCGCCCGCTGCCGGGCTACGAGATCGTCCTCATCGACCCGCTCACGGGTCAGGAGGCCGACGAGGGCGAGATCTGCGTGAAGCTCGACCCGCGCCCGGTGGGCGTGCTGAAGTCCTACTTCGGCAACAAGGAGAAGACGGATGAGGTCTTCCGCGACGGCCTCTACCGCACCGGCGACATCGCATCGAAGGACGAGCAGGGCGTCTACACCTATGTCGGCCGTGCGGACGACGTCTTCAAGTCCTCGGACTATAAGGTGTCCCCGTTCGAGCTCGAGTCCGTGCTGGTGGAGCACCCTGCCGTCATGGAGGGCGCGATCGTCCCGACTCCGGACGAGATGCGCCTGGCCGTGCCAAAGGCCTTCGTGACCCTCGCCGCCGGCTATGAGCCGAACGAGGAGACGGCGCGCGAGATCCTGCAGTACACGGTCACCAAGCTGCCGCCGTACAAGCGCATCCGTCGCATCGAGTTCCGTGAGCTGCCCAAGACCATCTCCGGCAAGGTGCGCCGCGTGGAGCTGCGCTCCGAGGAGGTCAAGCGCCATGGCGGCGAGGGGGTCGGCGGCGTCGAGTACCGCGAGGAGGACCTGGGCATCCAGCGCCCGAAGCGCTGACGCAGGTCTCCGCGCGGCGACACCTGCCTCACGAGGGGACACCTGCCTCACGAAGGGACACCTGCCGCACGAGGGGACACCTGCCGCACGAGGGGACACCTGCCTCACGAACTGGTGAGGACACACCGTCATGACGGGGCCTGAGGGGGCTCGAGACGGCGTGTCCTCACCAGTTGGCGAAGGGCGGTGACGGGACAGCGGCAGGCACGCGCACCCCGGGGCAGGCGGTGGGGCAGAACGCCGGCGGGACGACGACGGCCTCGCACCTGACGCTGTCAGGTGCGAGGCCGTCGTCGGGAAGGAACGGGCGGGCCGTCAGGCCTGCTCCCACTCGGGCTTGCGCTTCTCGGCGAAGGCACCCATGCCCTCCTTCTGGTCCGCGGTGGCGAACAGGGAGTGGAAGATGCGGCGTTCGTGGACGATGCCCTGCTGCAGGGTCGTCTCGAACGCGGCGGCCACGGCCTCCTTGGCCATCTGCGCGGACGGCTTGGAGAAGGACGCGATCTTCTGCGCCACCTCGCGCGCCTCGTCCTGGACCTTCTCGTCCTCCACCAGGCGGGAGACGAGGCCGATGCGCTCGGCCTCCTCGCCGTCCACCTGGCGGCCGGTCAGCACCATGTCCATGGCCTTGGCCTTGCCCACGGAGCGGGTCAGTCGCTGGGAGCCGCCCATGCCCGGGATGACGCCGAGCTGGATCTCCGGCTGGCCGAAGCGGGTGCCCGGGCCGGCGATCAGCACGTCCGCCATCATGGCGAGCTCGCAGCCGCCGCCGAGGGCGTAGCCGGTCACGGCCGCCACGACCGGGGTGCGCACACGGCCCAGACGCTCCCACGCCTGGAACCAGTCCGAGGCGTACATCTGGGTGAAGGTCCGGTCCTTCATCTCCTTGATGTCCGCGCCGGCGGCGAACGCCTTGGGGGAGCCCAGCAGCAGGATCGCGCCGACGTCCGGGTCCATGTCGAAGGCCTCCGCGGCCTCGACGACGGCGTTCATGGTGGCCTCGTTGAGGGCGTTCAGCGCCTTCGGACGGTTCAGGGTGATGACGCCGACGCGGCCGTCGGTCTCCGTCAGGATCACGGGCTCGTCAGCGGTGGTCTTCTCGGTCACGCGGTGTCCTCCTTGGACTCGAGGGAGGCCGACGCCTGGTCGGCACGGACGGTCTCGATGATGCCGGAGAAGTCCTTGCGGGCGCCATCGCCGTCGGCGTACGCCTGGTACAGGCGCTGGCTTGTGCGGCCCAGCACGGCGTCCACGTTCTCGCGGTCGAGGGCGGACAGGGCCAGGCCCAGGTCCTTCGCCATCAGCGCACCCATGAACCCGCCGGCGAAGTCCCGGTTGGCCGGGGAGGTCGGCACCGGGCCCGGGACCGGGCAGTTCACGTTCACGGACCAGCACTGGCCGGTGGACGTGCTCATGACGTCGTACTGGACCTGCGGGTCCAGGCCCAGGCGCTCGCCCAGCACGAACGCCTCGGCGGCGCCGATCTGGGTGATCGCCAGCATCATGTTGTTGCATATCTTCGCGGCCTGGCCCATGCCGTGGTCGCCGCAGTGGACGATCTTCGCGCCCATGATCTGCAGCAGCGGCTCGACGCGGGCGAACGCGGCGTCCCCCGCGCCGACCATGAAGGCCAGGGTGCCGTTCTGGGCGCCCACCACGCCGCCGGACACCGGGGCGTCCACGGAGTCGAAGCCCGCGTCCTTCGCCATCTGTGCGGCCTCCTGGGCCTCGGCGATGTCGATGGTGGAGCAGTCCACGAACAGGGTGTTCGGCTTCGCGACGGCCAGCAGGCCCTCGGAGCCCTCACCGCCGGCGTAGGTGGCCTTCACCAGGCTGCCGTTCGGCAGCATGGTGATGACCACGTCCACGTCCCGCGCGGCGTCCGCGCCGGTCGCGGCGATCTCGACGCCGGCGGCACGGGCGGCCTCCACGGCCTCCGGCACCGGGTCGAAGCCGGTGACCTGCACGCCCGCCTTCACCAGGTTCGCGGCCATCGGGCCGCCCATGTTGCCCAGGCCCAGGAAGGCCACACGGCGGGCATCCTCGGGGACGACGACGTTCTCGGTGTTCTCGCTCATCTCGGAGTCCTCCTCAGCGGTCTGCGGATCAGGAGCCCTCGGGCATCACGAACGAGGCGCCGGAGCGGATGCCCGAAGGCCAGCGCGTGGTGACGGTCTTGGTCTTGGTGTAGAACTTCAGGCCGTCGGTGCCGTACTGGTTCAGGTCGCCGAAGCCGGAGGCCTTCCAGCCGCCGAAGGAGTAGTAGGCGATCGGCACCGGGATCGGCACGTTCACGCCGACCATGCCGACGTTCACACGGGTGGAGAAGTCGCGGGCCGTGTCGCCGTCGCGGGTGAAGATCGACACGCCGTTGCCGAACTCGTGTTCGGACGGCAGGCGCAGGGCCTCCTCGTAGTCCTTCGCGCGCAGCACGCAGAGCACCGGGCCGAAGATCTCCTCCTTGTAGATGCGCATGTCCGCGGTGACGCGGTCGAACAGGGTCGCGCCCACGTAGAAGCCGTTCTCGTGGCCCTCGACGGTTGCGCCGCGGCCGTCCACCAGCAGGTCCGCGCCCTCGTCGACGCCGGCCTGGATGAGTCCCTCGATGCGCTCCTTGGCCTGCGCGGTGACCACGGGGCCGAAGTCGGCGCCCTCCTGGTCGGAGGCGCCCATCGTCAGGTCCTTCATGCGCTCCTGGAGCTTGGCGACCAGCTTGTCCGCGGTCTCTTCGCCCACCGGGACGGCCACGGAGATGGCCATGCAGCGCTCGCCGGCGGATCCGAAGGCGGCGCCGATGAGGCCGTCCGCGGCCTGGTCCAGGTCCGCGTCCGGCATGATCACGAGGTGGTTCTTCGCGCCGCCGAAGCACTGGGCGCGCTTGCCCAGGGAGGTGGCGTGCGCGTAGATCGACTGGGCGATCGGGGTGGAGCCGACGAACGCGACGGCCTGCACGGCCTCGTGCTCGATCAGGGCGTCCACGGCGTCCTTGCCGCCGTTGACCACGTTCACGGCGCCGGCGGGCATGCCGGCCTCGACCGCCAGCTCGGCCAGGCGGACCGGCACGGAGGGGTCACGCTCGGACGGCTTGAGGACGATGGTGTTGCCTGCGGCCAGGGCGCAGCCGGCCTTCCACAGCGGGATCATGGCCGGGAAGTTGAACGGGGTGATGCCGGCGACCACACCGAGCGGCTGACGGATGGAGTGCACGTCCACGCCGCGGCCCACCTCGGAGGAGAACTCACCCTTGAGCAGGTGCGGGGCGCCGGCGGCGAACTCGACCACCTCGACGCCGCGCTGGATGTCACCGTGGGCGTCCGGCACGGTCTTGCCGTGCTCCCGGGCGATGGAGCGGGCCAGCTCGTCCGCGTTCTCGTTGATCAGGCGGACCCACTCGAGCAGGATGCGGCCGCGGCGCTGCGGGTTGATGGTGGACCAGGTCTGGAAGGCCCTCTGGGCGGACTCCACGGCCTCGGCCACGCGCTCGGCGCCGCCCAGCGACACCTGGGCGGACACCTCGCCGGTGGCGGGGGTGAAGACGTCCTGCGTCGGCTCGCCGGTGCCCTCGACACGCTGGCCGTCGATGAAGTGGGGGATCAGGGTGGTCATGGTGCGCCGTCCGTTCTGCTCGTCCATGAGCGTTCGATTCCGGAAGATCTGAGGCGGCCGGCCCTGTCCGCAAGCACTGCGGAGGCGGGGTGTGGGCCACGTCTCAGGACGACCATACGCCCTCGAGACGTCCAGGACACTTTTATGTCCGACTTTCGGAACCGCCGGGCTGATATGGACGTAGGTGCAGCGATCTGTCCGAAGGTGCCGCCGCCTGTCCGATCGTGCCATCGACAGGCACCATGGGACGACGTTTCTCGACGATCGTCCAGGAACGCCCTGCCCTGCTTTCCGGCCTGGTCAGCGGCGCCTACTGTTATCCACATCACCACCGGACCGGGGGGACGCAAGGGTTGCGGCGGTGTGCCATCATCACCTCTTCCATCAGGAGAACCATCATGGTGAAGACGACCATGACCACCGCCGAAGACCGCCCGACCCGCCGTCTCGGCGCCGCTCTGGCAGCCGCCGTCGTCGCCGGCTCCGCCCTCGCGGCCACTCCGGCCGCCACCGCCACCGAGGTCCCGGCCCCCGCCGAGAAGGCCCCGATCCTGGCGACCCCCGTCGCTGACCTGGCGGCCCGGGGCATGGAGGTCCCGGATCCGAACGCGGACGGCTATGACAAGTTCATCGTCACCTACAAGGAGACCGCCTCTGCGGCCGCCACCGCACAGGGCCGTGCCCATGCCTGGGGCAAGGCCGCGAAGCAGGCCGGCGTCTCCGTGAAGGAGCTGCGCGCCACCGCCGTGGGCTCCCGTGTGATCAAGGCGGACAAGAAGCTGTCCCAGGCCGAGTCCGCGGAGTTCATGGAGACGCTCGAGGCCGATCCGGCCGTCGAGTCGGTCGAGCCGGACGTCATCTTCACCGCGGCCCTTGACCCGAAGGACGCCCTCTATAACCAGCAGTGGGGGTTCCACGGCGCCAACGGCATGCGCGTCCCCGGCGCCTGGGACCACTCCACCGGCTCCGGCGTCACGGTCGGCATCATCGACACCGGCCAGACCAGCCACCCCGACCTGGACGCGAACACCGTCCCGGGCTACGACTTCATCTCCGACCCGGGGAACGCCCGTGACGGCGACGGCCGTGACGCGGACCCGACCGACGAGGGCGACTGGTCCGTCGCCGGCGAGTGCAACTCGCCCTACGCGTCCGACTCCTCCTGGCACGGCAGCCACGTGGCCGGCACCGTCGGCGCCGTGGCGAACACCGAGGGAGTCGTGGGTGTGGCTCCGGATGTGAAGCTGCAGCACGCCCGCGTGCTCGGCAAGTGCGGCGGCTCGCTGTCCGACATCGCCGATGCGATCGTCTGGGCTTCGGGCGGATCCGTGCCCGGAGTCCCGGACAACCAGACCCCGGTGGACGTCATCAACATGTCCCTCGGCGGCTCCGGTGCCTGCAGCGCGACCTATCAGAACGCGATCGACTCGGCCGTGTCCCGCGGCGTCCCGGTCGTGGTCGCCGCCGGCAACGACAACAGGGACGCCTCCGGGGCCACCCCGGCCAACTGCGACAACGTCATCACCGTGGCCGCCTCGGACTCCAGCGGCAACCGTTCCTCGTTCTCCAACTACGGATCCCCTGTGGACGTGACGGCCCCCGGCACGGACATCATCTCCACCGTGAACGCCGGCAAGACCACCCCGAGCTCCTCGACCTACGCCGCCTACAACGGCACCTCCATGGCCACCCCGCACGTGGCCGGCGCGGTAGCGCTGATGCTGGCCAAGGACGGCTCCCTCACCCCGGCCGCCGTCGAGTCGGCGCTGAAGGACAACGCCCGTTCCATGCCGGGATCCTGCTCCGGCGGCTGCGGCGCAGGCCTGGTGGATGCCGCCACGACCCTCGCCTCTCTGGGCGGCGGCTCGGACCCTGCTCCGGAGCCGGAGCCGGAGCCGGACCCGGAGCCGGACCCGGACCCGATCGGCGGGGAACTGCTGACCAACGGCGGCTTCGAGCAGGGTGCCACCGGGTGGCTCGGCACCGGCAACTCCACCCCGGTGTACTCCGCGGCGGGCTCCCACTCCGGCAACTACCACGCCGCCATGAACGGACTGGGCTACCGCAACACCGCCACCATCGAGCAGCGGGTGTCCCTGCCGGCCGGCAAGACCTCGACCCTGTCCTACGCCCTGCGCGTGGACTCGAACGAGGGAACCTCCGCCGTCTATGACCGCATGAGCGTGATGGTCAACGACGGCATCGCCTCCTACACGCTGAAGACGCACTCCAACATGGAGCAGGGCCGCGGGTACGCGACCCACACCGTGGACCTGTCCCGCTTCGCGGGCAAGGACGTGACCGTGTTCTTCCGTGGCGAGGAGGATGCGTACTCCGCGACCGTCTTCCGTCTGGACGACGTCTCGCTGACCGCCCGCTGAGTCTGCTGACGCGTCGGTGACGCCGCAGGTCCCGCCGGCCTGCACTGACCCGACGGCCCGGCCCGGGGAGCGCCCGCTCCCCGGGCCGGGGTCGTCTGTGCCGGCGCCTGATGTCAAGTACCCCTAGTGCCCGACGACGGCCGCCCACCCCGCGGGGGTGCGCGGCCGTCGTCGTGGGTGCCCCCTCCGGCACCACGGTGCCGGTCACGGTGTACCGGCGTGCAGGCGGACCGTCCCGGCCGACGGGACCAGGGTGCTGACCGTCGGTGCCGCCGGACGTCGACGACCGTGCCGGGATCCGGCACCAAGGTGCCGGATGTGCGCCCACGGATTGAAAGTGACCTGGCTCACCTGCCTAGCGTGAGGGCATCGCCGGACGTCGCGGCGAGGGGAGCTCCCCCAGGGGAGTTCAGGCCGCGACGGACGGAAGCAACCAGATCACCGATCACCTGTCAGAGGAGAAGCCCGATGGCTGCCCACCGAGACAACACCCGCAAGACCGCCCGCCGCGCCGGCGCCCTGCTCGCCGCCGCAGCGCTGGGAGGCAGCGCGTTCGCCGCCGCCCCGGCCCTCGCCGACCAGATCGCGGCCCCGGCCGAGAAGGCCCCGACCATCGCCACCCCGGTTGCCGACCTCGTGGCCCAGGGCATGGCCGCCAAGGACCCGAACGCGGACGGTTACGACAAGTTCATCGTGACCTACAAGGAGGGTGCGCAGGCCGCGACCACCTCCCAGGGCCGCGCGAACGCCTGGGGCAAGGCCGCCAAGGCCGCCGGAGTCTCCGTCAAGGAGCTGCGCGCCACCGCCTCCGGCTCCCACGTCGTGCAGGCGGACAAGAAGCTGGACCAGGCCGCCTCGAAGGCCTTCATGCTCCAGCTGGCCGCGGATCCGTCGGTCGAGTCCGTCGAGCCGGACGCCATCATGACCGTCGCCGCATCCACCCCGTCCGATGCCCTGTACTCGGAGCAGTGGGGCTTCCACGGGGAGAACGGCATGAACGTCGAGGGCGCCTGGGACGCCGGCACCGGCGAGGGCTCCACCGTCGCCGTGCTGGACACCGGCATCGTGGACCACCCGGACCTGAACGCCAACGTCTCCGGCGGCTATGACTTCATCTCGGACGCGGACTCCGCCCGTGACGGCGACGGCCGTGACGCGGACCCGAGCGATGAGGGTGACTGGATCGAGTACGGCGAGTGCAACGCCATGATGGAGTCCGGCTCCTCCTGGCACGGCACCCACGTGGCCGGCACCATCGGTGCGGTCGCGGACACCGAAGGCGTGGTGGGCGTGGCCCCGGACACCACCATCCAGCCGGTCCGTGTGCTCGGCAAGTGTGGCGGCTCCCTGTCTGACATCGCCGACGCGATCGTCTGGGCCTCGGGCGGCTCCGTGCCGGGCGTCCCGGACAACCCCGAGCCGGCCGATGTGATCAACATGTCCCTGGGAGGCTCCGGCATGTGCGGCACCGCCTACCAGAGCGCCATCGACCAGGCCGTGGCCAACGGCACCACCGTCGTGGTCGCCGCAGGCAACGAGTCCCAGCCGGCCGCCAACTCCCGCCCGGCCAACTGTGACAACGTGGTCACCGTGGCCGCCTCCGACGAGCAGGGCTCCAAGGCCTCCTTCTCGAACTACGGCGACGCCGTGGACGTGACCGCCCCGGGCGCGGAGATCATCTCCACCGTGGACTCCGGCACCACCACCCCGGCCGGCGCGGACTACGCCGCCTACCAGGGCACCTCGATGGCCGCCCCGCACGTGGCCGGTGTGGCCGCCCTGCTGGTCGCCAACGGCACTGCCGACCCGGCCGCCGTCGAGCAGCAGCTGAAGGACACCGCCCGCACCATGCCCGGCACCTGCGCCGAGGGCTGCGGTGCCGGCCTCGTGGACGCTGCCGCGGCACTGGGCGGCTCGGACGTCGGCGGCCGCCCTGAGTGATCCGCTGACCTGACACACCGATTCCCCTCGGCGTGAGGGGCGGGGCGGGGACCTGACGGTCTCCGCCCCGCTCCGTGCCCGGGGCAGGGCCCGGTCGACGGTTTGGACGACCGCCGGGACATCGTGTATATTTCAGCGAGTTGCTCCGCCCGCTGTGGGGGAGTCAGACCATGGATCTTTAGCTCAGTTGGTTAGAGCGTTCGCTTCACACGCGAGAGGTCGCTGGTTCGAGTCCAGTAAGATCCACCGCCGCGAGGCCCTCCGTCATGGAGGGTCTCGCTTTTTTCGTGGAGGTGCCTTCCGTGGAGGCGCCCAGGGCGACGGCCGTGCCGGGCCCGGCCCAGACCGGACCGCGCCACGTGCCCGGCGCACATGGTGTACTGGACCGCGTCAGCGGAGCCCAGCAGAGGCAGGAGGTCACGGTGTCACAGGATCCCCAGCAGGAGTCCTTCGACCCGCGCATCCCGGAGGCGCCCGTCGAGGTCTCGGCCATCCCCGTCATCCGGTCCGCCCACGCCGATTCCGACCCCGTCACGTCCCCGGTCCCGGCCGTCCCGGACGCCGCCCTCGACCCCGTGGAGACGGACGCGGGCACCGGCATGGTGGAGATGTCCACCGAGCCGGTGGCGGACTCGCCCCTCACCCAGCCGCCGTTGTCCGAGCCGGTGACCACCTCCGTGCTGGCCCCTGCCGACGGCGACGGCCGCGTCCCTGCCCCGCAGGCCGTCCCCGACCCGGACGCCAACGCCCTCGAAGCGTTCGCCGACGCGGCCCTGCACGAACCCCAGCTCGAGGAGTCCGGCTTCGCCGACGCCCCGTTCGCGGTTCCGGGAGAGCGGTCGCGGGGCCGCCGCCTGCCCCGTCCGCGGCTGCGCCGTTCTCCCAAGCCCGCGGCGGACCCGAATCCAGACCGGGTCGTCTACGGCGAGCACATGCCCACCCAGGCGATCGCCCTTGTGGAGCGCCTCGGCAGCTCCGCCTACGGCCGCCGTATGCGCTCCCGGCTCAGCGCCCGCAAGGCCGATCAGGACGCGGCCGTGGACGCCCGCACCACCCTGGACTTCGCCCTCAAGCTCGGTGAGACGATGTTCAGCTTCGGGGCGAGCTCCATGGACGTGGAGTCCTCGATCATCGTGGTCACCCAGGCCTTCGGCATCCACGAGATCGAGATCGACCTGACGAACCAGGCGATCTCCCTGAACTACGCCCCGGACTCCTCACGGGGAGAGGTGCCGTACACGCTGCAGCGCGTGGTGCGCTCCTGGTCCACGAACTTCGCCGGCCTCGGCCTGCTCCACCGACTCGTGGAGGAGATCGCCGACGGGGAGACGACCCGTGCCGAGGCGCAGCGCCGCCTCGTGGAGATCCGGCGCACGCCCAAACCGTTCCCGGCCTGGTCCGAGGTCATCATGGCCGGCGTCTTCTGCGGCCTGTTCGTGCCGTTCATCGGCGGCACGTGGCGAGGGGCACTGGTGGGCATGGTGTCCACATGGATCGTGTTCTGGCTGAAGATCAAGGTGGAGAAGCGCGGGCTCCCGGAGATCTTCAGCACCATGCTCGGCAGCTTCCTCGCCACCACGATCGCGCTGACGCTGCACGCGGTGAATGTGGGCATCGACCCGTCCCTGGTGATCGCCGGCGGCATCATGATCCTGCTGCCGTCCTCCCGCTTCGTGGCCGCCGTGCAGGACGCCATCAACGGCTTCCCCCTCACCGCGGCAGGCCGCCTGACCTCCGCGCTGCTGGGCTACATGGGCCTGATGGGCGGCATCATGATCGGCGTCATCGGCTCGGAGATCGCAGGCCTGCCGACGTTGGACCTGGCCGAGGCGCCGACGGGATCGGAGCTGCCGGCCATCGTCCTGATGCTGCTCGTGGCCTGCGCTGCGATGTCCGACTCGATCGTCGAGCAGGCCACATGGAAGGCACTGATCGCCTCTGGCCTGGTGGCCTCCGCCGCCTACGGCGTCTGGCTGCTGTTCGACGGCATCGGCACGGGCCCGCGCCTGACCCCGGCGATCGCCGCCATGGCGGTGGGCTTTCTGGGCCGCATCGCGGCCCTGCGTCTGGGCTTCCCGCAGATCGTGGTGGTGCTGCCCAGCATGCTCTTCCTGCTGCCCGGTCTGGCGATCTTCCGTGCTCTCTACGAATTCACGGTGGAGTCCGGCTCCACCCTGCTCGGCGTGGCCGGCATCTTCAACGCGACCGTTGTGGTGGCCGCGATCGCCGGCGGCGTGGTCTTCGGCGACATCCTCGCCCGGCCGCTGACAGACCGGATCTTCGTGGGGTCGCGGCCGGCCACCGGCGTCGGCCACGTCCGCTGACCGGAGGCCGCCGCCCGGACCCGGCCGTCGGGTCGGGTGCGCCTGAAGGCGGCGGCGCGTGCCGTCGTCGGGGCGGACAGGGGACGACGACGGACGCCCGCCTCAGGCGGGCAGGCTCCAGTCCACCGGCTGCGCACCGTGCTCCGTCAGCCACGCATTGGCCCGGCTGAACGGCCGCGAGCCGAAGAACCCGCGGTGGGCGCTCAGGGGAGACGGGTGCGGGGACTCGACGACGCCCACCCCGTGTGCACGCAGCGGCGCGGCGAGCCGGCGGGCGTCGGCGCCCCAGAGCAGGGCGACCAGCGGAGCGTCACGCTCGGCGAGGGCCTTCACCGCGGTCTGCGTGATCTGCTCCCAGCCGATGCCGCGGTGCGAACCCGGGGAGCCGGCAGCCACGGTGAGGCAGCGGTTCAGCATGAGCACTCCGCGCTCGGTCCACGCGGTGAGGTCGCCGTGCTCGGGTGGGGTGACGCCGAGGTCGTCGGCGAGCTCGCGGTAGATGTTGACCAGGGAGCGGGGGAGCGGCCGGACATCCGGGGCGACGGCGAAGCTCATGCCGATCGGATGCCCCGGCGTGGGGTAGGGGTCCTGGCCGAGCACGAGCACGCGGACCTCGTCGAACGGCTGGCGGAAGGCCCGAAGCACGTTTTCCGCGGCCGGCAGGATCTGTTCGCCGGCGGCGCGGCGGACGCGCAGCTGTTCGGCGACGGCGGCGAAGGCGGCGTCGTGGTCGGCGAACACCCGGGTCCAGCCCGGCTCCAGCGGCGCGATGAGATCCATCCCGCCAGGCTATCCGGACTATCCGGACGCGCTCTGCGCTCGCCTGCGGCGGGCCGCCGTCCGGCGGGCGGGACGGGCCGGACGTGTGCCGCGCCACGGTGACACGTCCGCCGAGGTGGGGGCGGGGGAACGTACCATGTGGGGCATGCCGACGACCCCACGAGACGAGCTCACCCCGCTGGAGCGGGAGGTGCTCGAACTCGAGGACCTGCGCTGGCGGTACCCGGGGGCCAAGGACCAGGCCATCCGCGAACGATTGGGACTGACCCCCACCGCCTACTATCAGATGTTGAACGGCCTGCTGGACCGGGAGGCCGCGCTCGCCTGCAGGCCCCTCCTCGTTCAGCGGCTTCGCCGCAGGCGAGGGACCCGTCGACGTGCCGGACGACCTGCCCGACCGGCCGCCCCTACTTCCCCCACTGTCGCCCAGGAGACCTGATTCACGATGGCCTACACGCCAGATCGCTTCGACGACGTCCCCGAGTACACGGACCAGCGCGGCGCCCACCGCGACCACTTCGAGGGGGCGGCGGCCGCCGGTGCCAGTGGCCGTCCGTTTCTGCTCATCGCCGTGGCCGCCATCTTGGTGGGTCTGTTCGTGGGCGTTGCCCTTCCGTTCCTCCAGCGCGGGGACGACTCCACCACCGCCGACGCCACCGCGTCCGTGACCGCCACTGCGTCCGACGATGCCGCCTCCGCCTCTGGTGACGACGAGCGCGAGGGCACGGCCGCCTCCGAGACGGACGAAGCGAAGAAGTCCGAGGACGCCGAGGAGTCGAAGAAGGCGGAGGCGTCGAAGGGGGCTGAGGAGTCCCGTAAGGCGGAGGAGTCGAAGCAGGCTGAGGAGTCCCGCGAGGCTGCCGAATCCGACAAGGCCGCCGAGGAATCCAAGCAGGCCGAGGAATCGAAGAAGGCTGAGGAGTCCCGCAGGGCGGAGGCGTCGAAGCAGGCTGAGGAGTCCCGCGAGGCTGCCGCCGCGTCAGAGAAGGCCGCCGCCGCTGCCGCTGCCGCCGAGGAGTCTCGCAGGGCGGAGGCGTCGAAGCAGGCTGAGGAGTCCCGTAAGGCGGAGGCGTCGAAGCAGGCCGACGAGTCCCGCGCCGCCGCCTCGCGTGCCGCAGAGGAATCCCGCAAGGCCGCCGAGGCCCGCGAGGCCGAGGCATCGAAGAAGGCGGAAGCGTCGAAGAAGGCTGAGGCGTCCAAGAAGGCCGAGGCGTCGAAGAAGGCTGAGGCGTCCAAGAAGGCCGAGGCGTCGAAGAAGGCCGAGGCGTCGAAGAAGGCCGAGGCGTCGAAGAAGGCCGAGGCGTCGAAGAAGGCCGAGGCGTCTAAGAAGGCGGAGGCATCCAAGAAGGCGGAGGCGTCCAAGAAGGCGGAGGCGTCGGTCAAGAAGAACCGCGTGGTCGTCTACAACGCCACCCGCGTCAACAAGCTCGCCGCCGGCTACGCCGACCGGCTGGAGAAGGCCGGCTTCACCAACGTGACGGCGGAGAACTGGAACGGCTACGGCCTGAGCAGCTCTGCGGTGCTGTACAACCAGTCCACGTTCAAGGGCACCGCCGAGGCGGTCGCCAAGGAGCTGGGCATCCCGGCGTACCAGACCCCCAACCTGAAGCTGAACGGCGTCGCGGCGGTCATGTTTAAGTGACCGACGCCTGATCCCCGCGCCGCCCCGGCCGCCGCGGATCTCCTCCGGCGCCCCGTCCACCCGCTCTCCGGCGGGCAGGCGGGGCGCTGTTGCGCCGTCAGCGGACCTTTTGCACTCACCGAGCGAGAGTGCTCATAATGGCTTTAGCACTCCGGTGTGCCGACTGCCAGCCGCGTCCCGCGGCAGACCAGGGCGCATGCGGAGCAGGACCTGACAGCGGTGAGGCGCTCCCGGTGGGACGCCGTCCGTCGCGGGCACTGCACAGGTCACCGACCGCTGAGAACGCAGCCGTCCAGAAAGGACATGCAGACATGGCCAAGACCATCGCATTTGACGAAGAGGCACGCCGCGGCCTGGAGAAGGGGCTGAACACCCTGGCCGACGCCGTGAAGGTGACCCTGGGCCCCCGCGGCCGCAACGTCGTGCTGGAGAAGAAGTGGGGCGCGCCCACCATCACCAACGACGGCGTCTCCATCGCCAAGGAGATCGAGCTCGAGGACGCATACGAGAAGATCGGCGCCGAGCTCGTCAAGGAGGTCGCCAAGAAGACCGACGACGTGGCCGGCGACGGCACCACCACCGCCACCGTGCTGGCCCAGGCCCTGGTCCGTGAGGGCCTGCGCAACGTGGCCGCCGGTGCCGATCCGATGGCCCTGAAGCGGGGCATCGAGAAGGCCGTCGAGGCCGTCACCTCCGAGCTCCTGGGCGCCGCCCGCGAGATCGAGACCAAGGAGCAGATCGCCGCCACCGCGTCGATCTCCGCCGCCGACGAGCAGATCGGCTCCCTCATCGCCGAGGCCCTGGACAAGGTCGGCAAGGAGGGCGTCATCACCGTCGAGGAGTCCAACACCTTCGGCCTCGAGCTCGAACTCACCGAGGGCATGCGCTTCGACAAGGGCTACATCTCCGGCTACTTCGTCACCGACGCGGACCGCCAGGAGACCGTCCTCGAGGACCCGTACATCCTGATCGTCAACTCCAAGATCTCCACCGTGAAGGACATGGTGTCCGTCCTGGAGAAGGTCATGCAGTCCGGCAAGCCGCTGCTGATCATCGCCGAGGACGTCGAGGGCGAGGCCCTGGCCACCCTCGTGGTCAACAAGATCCGCGGCACCTTCAAGTCCGTCGCCGTGAAGGCCCCGGGCTTCGGCGACCGCCGCAAGGCCATGCTGGCCGACATCGCGATCCTCACCGGCGGCCAGGTCATCTCCTCGGAGGTCGGCCTGTCCCTGGAGACCGCGACCCTGGACATGCTGGGCCAGGCCCGCAAGGTCGTCGTCACCAAGGACGAGACCACCATCGTTGAGGGTGCCGGCGACGCCGACCAGATCGCCGGTCGCGTCTCCCAGATCCGCTCCGAGATCGAGAACACCGACTCGGACTACGACCGTGAGAAGCTGCAGGAGCGCCTCGCGAAGCTGGCCGGCGGCGTGGCCGTCATCAAGGCCGGTGCCGCCACCGAGGTGGAGCTCAAGGAGCGCAAGCACCGCATCGAGGACGCCGTCCGCAACGCCAAGGCGGCCGTGGATGAGGGCATCGTCGCCGGTGGCGGCGTGGCCCTGATCCAGGCCGGCGCCAAGGTCTTCGACGGCCTGCAGCTCGAGGACGACGAGGCCACCGGCGCGAACATCGTGAAGGTCGCCATCGAGGCCCCGCTGAAGCAGATCGCCCTCAACGCCGGCCTGGAGCCGGGCGTTGTGGCGGACAAGGTCAAGGACCTCCCGGAGGGCAACGGCCTCAACGCCGCCACCGGCGAGTACGAGGACCTGCTGGCCGCAGGCATCAACGACCCGGTGAAGGTGACCCGCTCTGCCCTGCAGAACGCCGCCTCCATCGCCGGCCTCTTCCTCACCACCGAGGCCGTCGTGGCCGACAAGCCGGAGAAGGCCGCCCCGGGCGCCGACGCCGGCATGGACCCGATGGGCGGCATGGGCGGCATGATGTGACCGCCTGCTGACGCCTGACCCGGCCCGCAGCCGGGTCGACCGACGCAGGCGAGGCCCGGTCCCCTCACAGGGGGCCGGGCCTCGTCGCATGTCTGGAGACATTGCCGGTCAGCCAGGTGGGCGGCTTCCCAGCCGGGGCGGCGAAGCGGCAGGAGCGGTGCCTCAGCGCAGCAGGTCGCGCTCCCGGGTCAGGTTGGCCCGTGCCGCCTGCTCCCAACGACGACGGCCGCTCGCCGTCGTGTACAGCCGTTCTGTCGCCAGCAGGTCGTCCAGAACGGCGGAGCGTCCGCGGCGCCAGTCGGGTTCGGCCACGTGGGCGAAGTCCTTTCGAACGAGGGCCACGTAGGCGTCGTAGGCCTCCGGGTCTCGGCCCAGGACCTCGAGGTCCGCGTCCGAGAGTGCGGCGCCCGCGGAGTCCTCTTCGTCCGGCCGGTGGCGGGCTGTGAGCCGCACCAAGCGGGCGGTCTCGGCGATCTCCGCGTCCGGCACGGCCAGCCGCGGTGCGGAGAGCAGGTCCTCGGCCAGACGGGCGGAATCCTCCTCGTCCTGACCGGCGGGGCGGGACGGGTCGGCGTCGTAGACGGCGTCATGGAACCACGCCGCCAGCGGCACGGCACGGGGGTGCGGACCGAGCTCCTCGCCGTCCGTGCGCAGCCGGTCCACGGCCTCGAGGACCGCCAACAGGTGGTCCGGAGCGTGGTAGTGGCGGTGCGGCTGGCTCCACCGGGCCAGCAGGTCTCGGCCGAGCTCCCCGACCGCGGCGGGGTCGGCGGCCGGCCCGGTGGCGAAGAGATTCGCCCATCGCCGCAGGAGCATGGGATCCCGACGCTTCGGCCGGCGCCGCGAGGGCACCCGCAGGCCGGAGCGGGCCAGCCGCCGGGTCAGGTCCCGTCCGCTGACCGGCACGGCCCCCGCGGCGATCAGCTCGTCGTATCGGTGAGCAGGCACGTCGTAGTGGTCCAGGTCGAACGCCCGTCGGGTGATCCCTGTGGCCTCGGCGAAGGCGTGCAGCTCCTCGAGGCTGGCGTCCGAGACCAGGTGGGAGAACACCGTCCCATGCGCGGGCCAGACGGGCGGGTCAATGTAGACGGCCATGGAGGCCACCTTAGACCCGCCCGTCGGCCGTCTGCTCAGAAGCGGAACATCGCGGCGTTCGCCTGCTCTGCCTCGGAGTACTGGGCACCGGCCTGGTCCATGGCACGGCGGATGCCGGCCAGGGCCTCCTCCACGCGGGCCTGGGTGCCGCGCCACTCGGTGAGCACGGTCTGGAAGTTCGTGGACGCCTGGCCGCGCCAGGTGTCCTGCAGCTGGCGGAGGTTGGCCTCCATGGCGTTGACCTCGGCCTGCAGCCGGCCGATCGAGCCCTCCACGGCGGCGCTCTTGGCGAACAGGTCCTCAATGTCGATCTGGACGACGGTCATGACAGTCTCCTTGCGTCTCGTCTCCGGCGGCGGGGTGCCGCCGTGACCACCACGCTGACAGAAGGAGGGACCCGGGCGCTCGGCCGGGTCCTGCTGCTGTGGACGGATCAGGCGGTTCGGTCGCCTGTGGAGGAGGGGTCGTCCTGCTCGAGCACCTCGTCTGGCTCGAAGTCGTCGTCCTCGTCGTCGAAGGCGTCCTCCACGTAGGACCAAGGAAGGTGCACCGAGAAGGTGGCGCCGCCGCCCTCGGTCTCACGCAGTCGCACAGAGCCGTCGTGCTGCGCGACGATCGCGGCGACGATCGCCAGTCCCAGACCCGTGCCGCCGGTCTCGCGGTGGCGGGAGCTGTCCGCACGGTAGAAGCGCTCGAAGATGCGGTTCGCTTCCTCCTCGGACACGCCGTGGCCGTGGTCCCGGATCTCGATGACCGAGTCGCGGGCACCCTTGACCTGGCGTCCCGAGGCGTCGGTGGAGCCGGGCAGCACGTCCACGGTGCCCACGGCGATCTCGATCGGCGTGCCGGCCGGCGTGTAGCGCAGCGCGTTGGTCATCAGGTTCACGACGACCTGGCGGATGCGGCCCTCGTCGCCGTACACGGTGGCGGAGGTGGCGCGGCCCCCGTCCAGGCCCACCATGGTGACCTCGCGGTCCGGGGCGTTGACCTTCGCATCCAGCACGGCGTCCATCGCGAGCATCTGCAGGTCCAGCGGCTGCGACTCCAGGGCGCGCTGCTCGTCCAGCCGGGCCAGTGTCAGCAGGTCCTCCACCAGCTGGTGCATGCGGGTGGCCTCGGACTCGATGCGGCCCATGGCCGCGGCCACGTCCTCCTCCTTCGTGATGCCGCCGTGTCGGTAGAGCTCGGAGAAGCCACGGATGGTGACCAGCGGGGTGCGCAGCTCGTGGGAGGCGTCCTGCACGAACCGGCGCATGGTGGACTCGGACTGCTCCTTGTCCCGGAACGCGGACTCGATGTGCGCGAGCATCGCGTTGAGCGAACGGGAGAGGCGGCCGACCTCGGTGTCCGGGGGCGCGTTCTCCACACGCTGTGAGAGGTCGCCTGCGGCGATCATGGAGGCAGTCCGCTCCACGCGGTTGAGCGGACGGAAGGCGCGGCGCACCCCCATGTTCGCGAGGATCACCGCGCCGGCGGTGGAGATCAGGCCGATCGTCACCACGAGCGTGGTCACGCGCTCCACGGAGGAGGTCACGGTGCGCAGGGGCAGAGCGACCGCCACGGTGCCCTCACCGCTGCGGAGGCGGTACAGGCGGACGCGCCAGCCGTCGGAGTTCTCGGTGCTGCCGGGGACTTCGAAAGCCTCCGAGCCGCGCTGGGTGACCTGCTGCTCGGTGAGGGCGTCCAGGCGGGGGCCGTCCATGTCCGCGGCCACCGGGGTGCTGACCAGCTGGTTGCCCTCGTTGTCCCAGAGCTCGCCGTAGAAGCGCAGGATGGAGTGCGGCGGCGTGTAGTAGCCGCCGGACTGGCCCACCGACGTCAGGTAGATGGAGACGTTGTCACGGTTGGACTGCAGGTCCTCGTCCAGCTGGCGGACGAGCTCGTTGCGGAAGAGTGTGGCCGTGAACAGCGCGGTGAGGGCCACCGTGAGCAGCATCAGTGCGGTGATGAGCACGATGAGCTTGCTGCGCAGCGAGGAGTTCTTCCACGTGTAGCGCAACGAGGCCCACGGGCGGATCCCGGGGCCTCTCGCGGCGCTGAGGCCGGTCATGCGCCTCAGCGCTTGTCCGCGGTGCGCAGCATGTAGCCCACACCGCGCTTGGTGTGGATCATGCGCTCGCGGTCGCCGACGTCGATCTTGCGGCGCAGGTAGGAGATGTAGGACTCGACGATCGAGGCGTCGCCGTTGAAGTCGTACTCCCAGACGTGGTCGAGGATCTGGGCCTTCGAGAGCACGCGGTTGGGGTTCATCATCAGGTAGCGCAGCAGCTTGAACTCGGTGGGGGACAGGTCCACCACGTCGCCGCCGCGGCGGACCTCGTGCGCGTCGTCATCCAGTTCGAGGTCGTCCACACGCAGCACGGCGGCGTCGTCCTCGGCGGGAGCAGTGCGGCGCAGCACGGCGCGGATGCGGGCCACCACCTCGTCGAGGGAGAAGGGCTTGGTGACGTAGTCGTCGCCGCCGACGGTCAGGCCGGTGACCTTGTCCTCGGTGCCGTCGCGGGCGGTGAGGAAGACGACCGGGAAGTGGCGGCCGGCTGCGCGCAGGCGGCGGGTGACGGTGAAGCCGTCCATGTCCGGGAGCATCACGTCCAGCACGGCCAGGTCCGGCTGGAATTCCTCGGCGGCCGCGAGGGCGTCGTGCCCGTTCTCAGCGGCGACGACGTCGAAGCCGGCGAACCGCAGGGAGGTGGAGAGCAGCTCGCGGATGTTCGACTCATCGTCCACGACGAGGAGGCGGGCTTCGGGGTTCTTGTTCTGCATGCGTCCAGTGTGGCCCCGGAACCTGGGGGTTGTCTGCACGTCGCCTGCGGGTCTGCCACGGGATTTGTGGGAGGCCTGCGACGACGGTCGCCTGCGCTCCCGGGGCGGGGCGCCCCGGTCGCCGGGCCGGGTGGCGTCGGGCAT
Source organism: Micrococcus sp. FDAARGOS_333 (assembly GCF_002206575.2). Classification (NCBI taxonomy): domain Bacteria; kingdom Bacillati; phylum Actinomycetota; class Actinomycetes; order Micrococcales; family Micrococcaceae; genus Micrococcus; species Micrococcus sp. FDAARGOS_333. The sequence goes on from NZ_NJFJ02000001.1 coordinate 828,505, forward strand.
CGCCGGTCAGAGGCGGGAGCGGCGGATCGCCGCGAGGATGACGTAGAGCAGAAGCAGGGCGAAGCCGGCAGGCATGCCGAACAGGGAGAGCCCGTACAGGGCGGCATGGCTCGGAGCGCCGGCGAAGTAGCCGACCAGCAGCCACACGAGGGCGATCAGGGAGACCGCGGTGAGCAGCACGCCGACGACCAGGACGCCGGTCAGCAGCGTCGAGCCGGAGCGGTCGGTCGGGCGGGCGGGGGAGTCGTGCTGCGCAGGGGTGGAGGACATGCCGCCCATGGTAGGCCGAGCGGGTATCCTGAGCCGTCAGAGAAGACACGTCCCCTCGTCAACGGGAGCCCTCCCCGGCAGGAACGGTCCCACCGATGCCGCGGCCTCGCCGCGCCGGTGTGTTGGACCCCGCCCGCTCCCGGCACGACGGCCACCGTGCACGCCGGAGGACTCGGCGGTGCCGGAGCCGCAGTGGGACGCCACGACGACTGAAGCAGGGAAGTGATCCGATGCCCACCGGACGCATCAAGTTCTACGACGCCGCCAAGGGATTCGGCTTCGCACAGGCGGACAGCGGCGAGGAGGTGCACGTGCCCTCCTCCGCGCTGCCGGCCGGGGTGAAGGAGCTGCGCGCGGGCACCCGCGTCGAGTTCGGCATCGCCGAGGGCCGCCGCGGCCTGCAGGCGCTCTCGCTGCGCGTGCTGGAGTCCGGGCCCTCCTCCGTGCGCAATCACCGTCCCAAGCCGGACGAGATGGCGATGCTCATGGAGGACCTCATCAGGTGGCTCGACCAGACGTCCAACGGTCTGCGCCGCGGCAGGTACCCGCAGCGCGCCCATGCCGAGAAGATGGCGCAGGTCCTGCGCCGCGTCGCCGACGACCTGGAGGCCTGAGCCGTGACCGAGCAGACCGTGACAGATGAGGTGCCGCAGAACGGGCAGGTGGCCGAGGAGAAGGCCGCCGGGGAGAGTGCCGCACACCAGAAGGCGGCTGACAATCCGGTGAAGAAACCGGCCCGTCGCAGGGCCCCGCGCCGTGACGAGGTCCTCGCCGAGGCCATCCACACCGCACGGGCCGGCCTGGCCGGTCTGGCCGAGGACGAGCAGATCGGCGAGCATCGCGGCGCCACCGTGGACGACGACCGCCTCATGACCCACCGCTGGGACGCGAAGCTGCCCGGCTACCGTGGCTGGCAGTGGTATGCCACCGTCGCCCGCGCGCCGCGTTCGAAGCTCGTCACCGTGTGCGAGGTCGGCCTGGCAGCCGGCGAGGACTCGATCGTCGCCCCGGCCTGGGTGCCCTACGCGGACCGCGTCTCCGAGGAGGAGCGCGAGCGCATGAAGGCGGTCGCCGAGGGGCGCGACCCGAACCGCGCAGCCGAGAGCGACGACGAGGAGACGGCCGCGAAGGACGACGGTGCCCAGAAGCTCGCCGATGAGAAGGCCCCTGCCGGCACTGAAGCGGCCCCGGAGACGGGCTCGGCCTCCGACGCCGAGGCATCGGAGGCCGAGGAGGCTTTGGAGGAACCGACTCAGGCGAGCTGACCGACCACGTGGTCGATGCAGCCGAGCAGGGCGGACACGTCGTCCGGCTCGATGGCGGCGAAGGTCGCGATGCGCAGCTGGTTGCGGCCGAGCTTGCGGTACGGTTCCACATCCACCACGCCGTTGGCGCGCAGCACCTTGGCGATCGCGGCGGCGTCCACGGCGTCGTCGAAGTCCACGGTGCAGATGACGTTCGAGCGCTCGTCCGGGTTCTGCACGAACGGGGTTGCGACGCCCGAGGCTTCGGCCCACGCGTAGACCCGGGAGGCCGACTCCGCGGTGCGGGACGTGGTGAACTCCAGTCCACCGTTGCCGTTCATCCACTTCAGCTGCTCGTCCAGCATGACGAGGGTGGCCAGCGCCGGGGTGTTGTAGGTCTGGTCCTTGACCGAGTTGTCCACGGCGATGGACAGGTCCAGGAACTCCGGGATCCACCGGCCCGAGCCCTTGATCTCCTGCACCCGGTCCAGGGCCTTCGGAGAGAACAGAGCCAGCCACAGGCCGCCGTCCGAAGCGAAGTTCTTCTGCGGCGCGAAGTAGTAGACGTCGGCCTCGGCCATGTCCACGGTCAGTCCGCCCGCGGCGGAGGTGGCGTCCACGACCACGAGGGAGTCCGCGTCGGCTCCTTCGGGGCGGACGACCGGAGCGAAGACACCGGTGGAGGTCTCGTTGTGCGGCCACGCGTACACGTCCACACCGGCCACCGCCTCCGGGGCGGGACGCGTGCCCGGCTCCGCGGTGCGGATGTCCGAGGATTCCAGGAACGGGGCGTTGTCCGTCGCCCGGGCGAACTTGGAACCGAACTCGCCGAAGCTCAGGTGTTGGGCCTTCGATCGGACCAGGCCGAAGCTCGCGGCGTCCCAGAAGGCGGTGGAGCCGCCGACACCCAGCACGACCTCATAGCCCTCCGGTGCGGAGAACAGGGTGGAGACGCCCTCGCGGACGCTGCGGACCAGGTTCTTCACCGGGGCCTGCCGGTGCGAGGTGCCGAGCAGCTTCGGGCCTGCGGCGACGAGCGCCTCGACCTGTTCGGCGCGGACCTTGGACGGGCCGGCGCCGAAGCGGCCGTCGGCGGGGAGCAGGTGGGCGGGCAGGGTGATGGCGGACGGATCCATGGCCACGGCGGGACACCTCGTCTTCTCTTGCCTGGGGAGCCGGGAGGGGAGAGTGCACGGTGCGCGGGGCACGTGCATCAGGCCATTGTGCTCCGGCCCGCCGGGGGCGTGGTGAACGTGACGACGCGCAGACGGGCAGCGCTCGCTAGACTGGGGCGGCGCCGAGACGCAGTCCGGACGCGGTGGCAACGAGTTGAGAAGGGCGACGGCGGATGACCGATCTGATCGACACCACGGAGATGTACCTGCGCACCATCCTCGAGCTCGAGGAGGAGGGCATCCCGCCGCTGCGCGCCCGCATCGTCGAACGCCTCGAACACTCCGGACCCACCGTGTCCCAGACCGTCGGCCGCATGGAGCGCGACGGGCTCGTGCATGTGGGCGAGGACCGGCGTCTGCAGCTCTCCGAGCAGGGTCGTGAACGGGCCGTGGCGGTGTTGCGCAAGCACCGGCTCGCCGAGCGCCTGCTGGCCGACGTCATCGGCCTGGACTGGGCCTATGTCCACGACGAGGCCTGCCGCTGGGAGCACGTCATGAGCGACCAGGTCGAGCAGCGTCTGCTCGAGATCCTCGACGACCCCGACACCACCCCGTACGGCACCCCGATCCCGCCGCGGCCGGACCGTCAGTCCGCCGCCGAATGGAGCTCGAGCATGGGGCTGTCCTCCATGTCTCTTGTGGACGCCGCTGGAGGTCGGGCGACCGTCGCCAGTCTTGCCGAGGCGGTGCAAGCGGATGCGGAGCTGCTCGAGGAGCTGTTCCGGGCCCACATTCGACCGGGCGTGGTGCTGGAGGTCAGTGAGACGTCAGACCCGGAGTACCTGCGTGTGCAGGCCGTGGACGTAGAGGGCGCCCCTGCCTTGGAGCTGGGCCGCGAGACCGCCGCCCACGTGCGGATCGCCACCGGAGCCTGAAGGGCGGCAGCTCAGCGGTGCAGAGCCTGAGACTCCGGAGTCGCGGACGGGGGTGTTCCAGCTGCGACTCGGTCTCGACCGTGATGATCGGTCACGGTCTGCGTCACGGGGGACCGATCGGTCGTTATTTCTCATGATTGCTCCTGACATGGGGCGATCATGTCTGACCGATGGAAAGGGATGCGACGTTTCGTGATGAACGCGTGACATTCCTGTGACCTTGTGTGTAGCCTGAGCCGGTGCCCGGATGCAGGAGTCGGTCCGGGCGCCCCGTGTCCACACCGTGTGCGTCCTCCGAGTGGACAGCGGGGAGTCACTCGTTTCGACGGCAACCGCCATGGTCGGAGGCTCTGCAGGGAGCGCAGGGATCGCACACGGACATGCTCGGAAGAGGATCACCGTGACTGACAACCGGCACTCGCGCAATGCAAAGCGTTCCGGCCGCACTGCAACCAAGGCGACCGTGGCCGTCCTCGCCGGCGGCCTGGTGGTGGCCGGCGGCGTCGCTCAGGGACAGATCGGCAAGGGCGAGGACAACGTCATGGCCGAGGAGGCCAAGGTCGAGGTCGAACGCAGCGCGCAGGTGGAGCGTCAGGCCTCCGTGGACGCCGAGGCCGCGGAGAAGGCCGCCGCCCAGAAGAAGGCTGAGCTCCAGAAGAAGAAGGCGGAGGCCGCCAAGAAGGCAGCCGCGAAGAAGAAGGCCGCTGCGAAGAAGGCTGCGCAGGACAAGGCGGCCCAGGAGGAGGCGGCCCAGGAGGCCGCCGCTGAGAAGGCTGCCGCTGAGAAGGCTGCGCAGGAGAAGGCCGCAGCTGACAAGGCCTCTCAGGAAAGGGCAGCCGCCAAGAAGGTTGCCGCCAAGAAGGCTGCCGCGAAGAAGATCGCAGCTGAGAAGGCTGCGCAGGAGAAGGCCGCTGCCGAGAAGGCGGAGGCGGAGAAGCAGGCTGCCGCCGAGCAGCGCTGGCGCGAAAAGGTTGCCGCCCAGGAGGCGGCGAAGGAGGCCGCCGCCGAGCGCGCCGCCGCCCAGCGTGCTGAGCAGGCCGCTGAGCTCCAGGCCGCTGAGGAGGCTGCCGAGCGCCAGGCCGCTGAGGAGGCTGCCGAGGCCGCTGAGCGTGAGGCCGCGCAGGAGGCCGCTGAGCGTGAGGCCGCCCGGGAGGCTGCTGAGCGTCAGGCCGCGCAGGAGGCTGCTGAGCGTCAGGCGGCTCAGGAGGCTGCTGAGCGTCAGGCCGCGCAGGAGGCTGCTGAGCGTCAGGCCGCGCAGGAGGCTGCTGAGCGTCAGGCGGCTCAGGAGGCCGCCGAGGCTGCCGAGCGTCAGGCGGCTCAGGAAGCCGCTGAGCGTCAGGCGGCTCAGGAGGCCGCCGAGGCTGCCGAGCGTCAGGCTGCCCAGGAGGCCGCTGAGCGTCAGGCGGCTCAGGAGGCTGCTGAGCGTCAGGCGGCTCATGAGGCTGCCCAGGAGGCCGCTGAGCGTGAGGCTGCCCAGGAAGCCGCCGAACGTCAGGCCGCGCAGGAGGCCGCTGAGCGTCAGGCCGCACAGGAGGCTGCCGAGCGTCAGGCTGCGCAGGAAGCTGCCGAGGCTGCCGAGCGTCAGGCTGCCCAGGAGGCCGCTGAGCGTCAGGCCGCCCAGGAGGCTGCTGAGCGTCAGGCTGCCCAGGAGGCTGCCGAGGCTGCCGAGCGCCAGGCTGCTCAGGAGGCCGCCGAGCGTCAGGCTGCCCAGGAAGCCGCCGAGCGTCAGGCTGCCCAGGAGGCTGCCGAGCGTGAGGCCGCTGAGCGTGCCGAGGCCGAGCGCCAGGCCCGTGAGGCCCGTGAGCAGCAGCCCGCCCCGACTCCGGCCACGGACCCGGCCCCGTCCTCGGGCAAGAACCTCTCGGGTGCCGTCGAGGCCGCCTATTCCGGCATCGGCGGTCGCTACGTCTACGGCGGCAAGGTTCCGGGCGGTTGGGACTGCTCCGGCTTCGCTGCGTGGGCCTACGCCCAGGCCGGCATGTCCATCCCGTCGCAGACCTCGGCCATCCGCGCCTCGGCCAACACCGCTCCGACCTCCAACCCGCAGCCGGGCGACCTTGTCTTCCAGCGCGGCGGCGGTCACGTGGGCATCTACGTCGGCGACGGCATGATGATCTCCGCGCTGAACCCGTCCCGCGGCACCTTGCTGCACCCGGTTTCCTGGATGCCGGTCTCGGGCTACTACACCTACGTCGGCCCGTGATCGGCGGCGCCCGCGGCTCGGTCCTCGACTGACTCCGCTGCGCCCGCAGCGGAACGAGGCATGCCCATAGCTGAAAACGCCACGAAGGCGCGCATTCCCGCCGAATGCGCGCCTTCGTCGTCCCTACGATGGGACGGCCTGCGGCGTCGGCCGCGCGCCCCCGGGGCAGGCACGAGGAGAGGAGCGGTGGTCGGATGAGCATGGAGCGAGCCGCGCGGATGTCGATGATGCGGATGTCCCACGGGGGAGCGCCGCAGCAGACCAGCCTCAAGCCGGGCACGGTCAGAAGAACCCTGGGGTTCGCCGCGCAGTACAAGGGCAAGCTTGTGCTCTTCCTGCTGCTCTCCGTGGTCTCGGCCGTCCTCGGCGTGGCCTCGCCGGTGCTCGCCGGTGACGTGGTCAACGCCATCACCGGGGACGGGAACGCGGACCTCGTGGTCCGGCTGGCCCTGCTGATCGCCGCCGTGGCGCTCGCAGACGCCGCTCTGTCCATCGTGACCCGCTGGCTGTCCTCGGGATTGGGGGAGCAGGTCATCTTCGACCTGCGCACCCGGGTGTTCGAGCACGTTCAGCGGATGCCGGTGGCGTTCTTCCAGCGCACCCGCACCGGTGCCCTGGTCTCCCGTCTGAACAACGACGTGATCGGCGCCCAGTCCGCCATCTCCCGCACGCTCTCCGGCGTGGTGGCGAACGTGGTCTCCCTGGCCCTGACGCTCGCGGTGATGTTCTCCACCTCGTGGCAGATCACCGTCCTGGCGCTGATCCTGCTGCCGCTGTTCATGGTCCCGGCCCGCCGGGTCGGTGCGAAGCTGGCGGACCTCACGCGGGAGCGCGCCGGCCACAACGCCGCCATGGGTGACCAGATGACCGAGCGGTTCTCCGCTCCCGGGGCGACCCTGATCAAGCTCTGGGGCGACCCGAAGGCCGAGGCCGAGGAGTTCGGCCGCCGTGCCGGCCGGGTCCGGGACACCGGCGTCACCATCTCCGTGCGCCAGTCCGTGTTCACCACGCTGCTCACCCTGGTCTCCGCGCTCGCCCTGGCCGTGGTCTACGGCGTGGGCGGCCTGCAGGCGATCGCCGGCACCTTGGACGCCGGAGACGTGGTCACCATGGCCCTGCTGCTCACCCGCCTCTACGCGCCGCTGACCTCCCTGGCCTCGGCCCGTGTGGAGATCATGACCGCGCTGGTGTCCTTCGAGCGCGTCTTCGAGGTCCTGGACCTGCAGCCGCTCATCCGCCAGAAGAACGTGACCACCCCGCTCCCGGACGGACCGCTGGGCCTGCGCCTGGACGGCGTGCGCTTCGCCTATCCGTCCGCCCAGGACGTCTCCCTCGCCTCGCTCGAGGAGGTCGCGGTCCTGGACGCCCGTGGCGGCCAGGAGGTCCTGCACGGCCTGGACGTGGACGTCCCCGCGGGCTCCACGGTGGCCCTGGTGGGCTCCTCAGGTGCCGGCAAGTCCACCATCGCCTCGCTCGTCACCCGCCTCTACGACGTCTCCGCGGGCGCGGTGACGGTCGGCGGAGTGGACGTGCGGGACCTGTCCTTCACGGACCTGCAGAAGGCGGTCGGCATGGTGACCCAGGACGGGCACCTGTTCCATGACACCGTCCGCGCGAACCTCACCCTGGCCCGCCCGGACGCCACGGACGAGGAGGTCTGGGACGCCGTGGAGCGGGCCCGACTGCGTCCGGTGGTCCAGGCCCTGCCGGACGGCCTGGACACCGTGGTGGGCGAGCGCGGCTACCGGCTCTCCGGCGGCGAACGTCAGCGCATGACCATCGCCCGGCTGCTGCTGGCCTCCCCGCGCGTGGTCGTTCTGGACGAGGCCACCGCCGCCCTGGACTCCACCAACGAGAAGGCCATCCAGGACGCCCTCGCCGAGGCCCTGGCCGGGCGCACCGCCATGGTGATCGCCCACCGCCTCTCCACCGTGCGGGACGCGGACCAGATCCTCGTGGTGGAGGACGGCCGGATCGTCGAGCGCGGCACCCACACCGAGCTTCTCGCGACCTCCGGGCGCTACGCCGAGCTCTACCGCACCCAGTTCGCCCCGGGCGCGGACGGCTGAGCCGGCCCCACGGCCGGGAGAGCAGACACGAGAAGGCGGGCGGCCGTCGTCGGGAACCAGATCCCGGACGAACGGCCGCCCGCCTTCGTACAGTGCCCCAGACAGGATTCGAACCTGCGACCTGCCCTTTAGGAGAGGGCCGCTCTATCCAGCTGAGCTACTGGGGCCTGCGGCGCCCTCACGGGCACCGACAGACAAGTCTAGCGGCGTGCGCGGCCCCTGCCACCGAACACCAGCAGGACCACCGTGATCAGGACGATCAGCGCCAGCAGGATCCAGCGGGCCACGGTGAGGGAGGAGGCGAGTCCGGTGCCGTCGCCGCCGGCGTGCAGAGCCGCCTCGATCGCGATGTTCTCCCAGATGTCCACCGCTGCGAACACGGCGCCGAGGCCGACCATCGCCCACTTCGGGCCGGCCGGGCGCAGACGCCAGGCGGCGACGGCGATCAGGGTGAGCGCCACGGCGATCGGGAAGATCACGCCCGCGGTCTTGTGCACCCAGTTCAGCTGCCCGAGCGCGGCGTCGTCCATGACGGCGGCCAGCGCGGCCACGTCCGCGGCCGAGTAGCCGAAGAACCGGTTGTCCGGCATCGTCAGGCCGTCGGCGAGCTGCGCCATCTGGACGAGCGCGAGCAGGTGGTAGTAGCCGGCCATGAACAGCGTGGTGCCGATCAGGGCGATCACGGGCATCGCGGGGCTGCCTTCGCGCTCGCCGGCTTCGGCGAGGTCCCTGCGCGGGGACAGGTCGCGCAGGCTGACGCGTTCCGGGGCCTCGGCGGGCGTGGCGGGACGGCCGCCGTGGGCGGACGGGGACTTCTTCTTCTGGGACACGGACACCTCCGGTGGTCCAGTATCCCAGGTCGTCGGCGGCTTCCCGACGACGGCCGCGCACCTTGGGTGCGTCGGGGCGCCCGGCACCGGGTCGGCGGTTCGGTGAGGTGGTCAGGTCGCGCGACGGGGTATCGGGGCGCTGCCCGGCACGGGGAGCAGGCCGCCCCCGGTGGAGGGCAGGGGCGGCATGGGGCGGGTCTTCGCCGTCGGGAACTCGAAGAGCCAGCGGACATACGGGTAGGCGGCGGCGAGCAGCAGCGGGATGAGGAAGGTCGCCGAGGCCATCCACAGGTAGAAGTCGATGGGCCGGATGCTCGCGACGTCCTCCCACAGGCGGCAGGCCACCATGAGCACCGGCAGGTGTGCCACGTAGAGCACGATCGAGCGGCGGCCGCAGAACTCCAGGAAGGGCAGGCGCGGGAGGCGCTGGGCAAGCCAGAGCCCGAAGACGATGCCGCCGAGGCCAGCGAGGAGGGTGACCGGGTGGCCGCTGCCCATGGAGTAGCGGCCGTCCATGTGGGCCCAGATCGCGACGGCCGTGGCGGCGCCGGAGAGGAGCACCAGGCTCCAGTGCAGCTCCTTGATGCGAGGGAGCAGACGACCGAACGCGGCGCCGAGGAAGAAGAACACGCCCCAGTAGAGGATGCGGTGCAGGTCCTTGGGGATGCCCTCGAGGACCAGCAGCAGCGCGACGAACGTGCCCGCGACGGCCCAGGAGGGGATCCAGCGGGTGATCGGGCCGATCAGGTAGCAGGCGATCAGCACCCAGAGGAACCAGAGGTGCCACCTCCCACCGAGCCAGAACTCGGGCTTGAGCAGGCTCTGCGGTCGGCCGAGGGCGAAGGCGACCAGGGCGGTCCACACCAGGTAGGGCCAGAGGATCCTCTCGGCCTTGCCCCGGTAGTAGACCCCGAGGGGCTTCGCCACGGAACGTTCCAGGAGCACTCCCGAGAGGAACAGGAGGATCGGCATCCGGAAGGAATGGAAGAACTGGACGATCCCGGCCAGCGTCTTGGACTGGAACTCTGCGCCGAGGACCTGCGGCATCGTGTACGAGTGCGTCAGCACGACGAGCAGGACTGCCAGTCCACGGACCGCGTCCATCCAGTAGACCCTGGGCTTGGCCGTGGCGGACAGGGGCATGAGGGGCTGCTCCGTGGTCGTGCTCGGGATGGTCTGGACTCAGCATGCGCATTCGTCTGGCCTACAGGGTAGGCCGTGACCGCCGCTCGGCCCGGGAACCGGCGGCTTCCCGACGACGGCCGCGCTCCCCGGTAGCCCGTCCGTGCCCGGAACTAGACTGGATCCGCCATGGATGACCTCTTCGCCGCCCTCGGCCGTGCCGCCCGCCCTGACCGCCGTTCCGGATCTTCGGATCCGCAGACCGCCCTGCCCGGACTCGTGCCGACGTCCGTCACCTCCCGGCAGGCCGATCCGGAGGCGGGCTTCGACCCGGAGGCCGGTGCCGGGCGCCGCGTGGGAGCGCCCGCAACAGGCGGGCCGGCAGGCGGAGCCGTGGCGCCGCCGTCGCCGGAGTCGCTGGTGGAGGGGCTGAACCCTCAGCAGGCCGCCGCGGTGCAGCACACCGGCTCGCCGCTGCTGATCGTGGCAGGCGCGGGCTCGGGCAAGACGCGCGTGCTGACGCATCGCATCGCCTGGCTGCTGGCCACCGGCCATGCCCGCCCGCACGAGGTCCTGGCCATCACCTTCACCAACAAGGCCGCCGCGGAGATGCGCGAGCGCATCACCGGGCTGATCGGCCCCATGGCGCAGCGCATGTGGATCTCCACGTTCCACTCCTCGGCCGTCCGCATCCTGCGCAACGAGGCCTCGGCGATCGGGCTGAAGTCCACGTTCACCATCTACGACTCCGCGGACTCGCTGCGCCTGGTCACCCAGATCGCCAAGGCACAGGACCTGGATCCGAAGCGGTTCCACCCCAAGGGCATCCTGAACAAGATCAGCTCGCTGAAGAACGAGCTGACCGAGGCGGACGACTACGCGGCCACCGTGGCCCAGAACGACCCGTGGGGCCAGGCCGTCTCCGCGGTCTACACGGACTACACCGCACGCCTGCGCCAGGCGAACGCCCTGGACTTCGACGACCTCATCGGCATGACCGTGCACATGTTCGAGGCGTTCCCGGCGATCCTGGACAACTACCGCCGCCGGTTCCGCCACGTTCTCGTGGACGAGTACCAGGACACCAACCACGCCCAGTACCGGCTGATCCGCCTGCTCGCCGGCCCGGCGGGCGTCCCGGACGGGGTGCAGACCCCGGGCGGCGAGCTGACCGTGGTGGGCGACTCGGACCAGTCGATCTACGCCTTCCGCGGCGCGGACATCCGCAACATCGTGGAGTTCGAGGAGGACTTCGCCGACGCGGCCACCATCAAGCTGGAGCAGAACTACCGCTCCACGCAGACCATCCTGGACGCCGCCAACGCGGTGATCTCGAACAACGCGGACCGCCGCCCCAAGTCCCTGTGGACGGCCGAGGGGGCGGGCGAGAAGATCGTCGGCTACACCGCGGAGAACGAGTCCGCGGAGGCCGAGTGGATCGCCTCGCAGATCGACCGGCTCCAGGACGAGCACGGCGTCCGCCCCAAGGACGTCGCCGTCTTCTACCGCACCAACGCCCAGTCCCGGTCGCTCGAGGAGCGTCTGGTCACCCGTGGCATCCCGTACCGCGTCATCGGCGGCACGCGGTTCTACGACCGCAAGGAGATCAAGGACGCCCTGGCCTACCTGCGGGCGCTCGTGAACCCGGACGACGACATCAACGTCCGCCGCATCCTCAACGAGCCCAAGCGCGGCATCGGAGACCGCGCGGAGGGCGCCGTGGCCGCCTGGGCGGACCGCAACCGCATCCCGTTCTTCGCCGCCCTGCGGGACGCGGAGAACGCCCCCGGCATGGCGACCCGCTCGCTCAAGGCCGTCAGGGCCTTCGTGCAGATGATGGACGACCTCGCCCAGGTCGCGGAGACCTCGGACCCGGCCACCGTGCTCGAGGCCGTGCTGGAGCAGTCCGGCATGCTCGCCGCGCTGCGTGAGTCCGAGGACCTGCAGGACGAGTCCCGCGCGGACAACCTCGGCGAGCTCGTGGCCGTGGTGCGCTCCTTCTCCGCCTCGAACCCGGAGGGCACCCTCTCCGACTTCCTCGAGCAGGTCGCCCTCGTGGCGGACGCGGACCAGCTGCCGGCCGCGCCGGACGTGGAGGGCGAGGCGCTCGCCGAGCAGCAGGGTCAGGTCACCCTGATGACCCTGCACACCGCCAAGGGCCTCGAGTTCCCGGTGGTGTTCCTGACCGGCATGGAGCACGGCGTCTTCCCCCATTCGCGCTCCATGACGGATGAGAAGGAGATGGCCGAGGAGCGCCGCCTGGCCTATGTGGGCCTGACCCGCGCCCGCGAGCGCCTGCACGTGACCCGTGCCGAGGTCCGCTCGCTGTGGGGCCAGCACCAGTACAACCCTCCGAGCCAGTTCCTCGCCGAGATCCCCGAGGCCCTCATCGACTGGGAGCGTGAGGGCGCCGTCCGTCCCGGTGGCGCGCAGTTCGGCTCCATCACCTCGCTGGCAGGAGCCGGCACCTCCCGGTACGCCCAGCGCTTCGGCGGATCCGGGGCCACCGGTTCCGGGCGCGGCTCGTCCGGCCGCGCCTCCTCGTACGGATCCGGCGCCTACGGCTCCGGAACCCGGAGGAACGACGACGGCCCCGCGCCGCGTGTGCGGCAGCGCCTCACCCGCGGAGACGAGGCGAAGGACCTCACGGTGCCGACGGGCGTCGTCCGCGGCCAGGCGCCGAGGCGCGTCAGCCCGCAGCGCGAGGTCGTGAAGCTGGTTCCCGGGGACCGGGTGCGGCACGCGACGTTCGGCGAGGGGGCGGTCGTCGGCGTCTCCGGCGAGGGGGACAAGACGGTGGCCACCGTGACCTTCGCGGAGACCGGCGCGCAGAAGCGCCTGCTGCTCCGGTACGCGCCGCTGGAGAAGGTCGACTGACCAGCGGCCGGGAGGCGGACCCTGGCCCGTGATGGCGGGGCTGGTTCTCGGTTAGAGTGGGTTCGGAACGGTTGCCCGCCGGCCGTCGCCGTCCTCGTGCGGGACGGGGCCGGCGGGGTACGTTCGCCCGGGCGGGCACGCCTGTGCCGCGCCGGGCCCACTGTCTTCGACGTAGAAGGACTCCGTAACCGTGGACCTGTACGAGTACCAGGCGCGCGATCTGTTCGAGAAGCACGGTGTCCCCGTGCTCGCCGGCATCGTGGCGCAGACCCCGGAAGAGGCCAAGGCGGCCGCTGAGAAGATCGGCGGCGTGACCGTCGTCAAGGCGCAGGTGAAGGTCGGTGGCCGCGGCAAGGCCGGCGGCGTGAAGGTCGCCAAGACCGCCGACGAGGCCTACGAGCACGCCAAGGCCATCCTGGGCATGGACATCAAGGGCCACACCGTCCACCAGGTCATGATCGCCCAGGGCGCCGACATCGCCGAGGAGTACTACTTCTCCGTGCTGCTGGACCGTGCCAACCGCACCTACCTGGCCATGTGCTCGGTCGAGGGCGGCATGGAGATCGAGCAGCTGGCGGAGGAGCGCCCCGAGGCCCTCGCCAAGGTGCCCGTCTCCGCCCTGACCGGCATCGACGCCGAGACCGCGCAGAAGATCGTGGACGAGGCCGGCTTCCCGGAGGAGCTGAAGTCCGAGGTCGCCGCCGTCATCCAGAAGCTGTGGGGCGTGTTCGACAAGGAGGACGCCACCCTCGTCGAGGTGAACCCGCTGGTCAAGACCGGCGACGGCAAGATCCTCGCCCTGGACGGCAAGGTGTCCCTGGACGACAACGCCGGCTTCCGCCAGGAGGGCCACGCCGCCCTCGTGGACGAGCGCACCGAGGACCCGCTCGAGGCCAAGGCCAAGGAGAACGACCTCAACTACGTGAAGCTCGACGGCCAGGTCGGCGTGATCGGCAACGGCGCGGGCCTCGTGATGTCCACCCTGGACGTCGTCGCCTACGCCGGGGAGAACCACGGCGGCGTGAAGCCGGCCAACTTCCTGGACATCGGCGGCGGCGCGAACGCCGAGGTCATGGCCAACGGCCTCGACGTCATCCTCGGTGACGAGCAGGTCAAGTCCGTGTTCGTGAACGTCTTCGGCGGCATCACCTCCTGCGACGCCGTCGCCAACGGCATCGTGAAGGCCCTGGAGATCCTGGGCGACACCGCCACCAAGCCGCTGGTCGTGCGCCTGGACGGCAACAACGTGGAGGAGGGCCGCCGCATCCTCGATGAGGCGAACCACCCGCTCGTGACCCTGGCCGCCACCATGGACGAGGGCGCCGACAAGGCCGCCGAGCTCGCCCACGCCGCCAACTGAGCTTCTCGGAAAGACTGAGGTAAGACTGACATGTCCATCTACCTGAACAAGGACTCCAAGGTCATCGTCCAGGGCATCACCGGCGGTGAGGGCACCAAGCACACCCGCCTGATGCTCAAGGCCGGCACCAACATCGTGGGCGGCGTGAACGCCCGCAAGGCCGGCACCACCGTGTCCCACGAGGACAAGGACGGCAACGCCGTCGAGCTTCCGGTCTTCGGCTCCGTCACGGAGGCCATGGAGAAGACCGGCGCCGACGTGTCCGTGGCCTTCGTGCCGCCGGCCTTCGCCAAGGACGCCGCCATCGAGGCCATCGAGGCCGAGATCCCGCTGCTGGTGGTCATCACCGAGGGCATCCCGGTGCAGGACTCCGCCGAGTTCTTCGCCCTGTCCCAGTCCAAGACCGGTGAGGACGGCAAGCCGAAGACCCGCATCATCGGCCCGAACTGCCCCGGCATCATCACCCCGGGCGAGGCCCTGGCCGGCATCACCCCGGCCACCATCACCGGCTCCGGCCCGATCGGTCTGGTGTCCAAGTCCGGCACCCTGACCTACCAGATGATGTTCGAGCTGAACGACTTCGGCTTCTCCACCGCCATCGGCATCGGCGGCGACCCGGTCATCGGCACCACCCACATCGACGCCCTCGAGGCGTTCGAGGCCGACCCGGACACCAAGGCCATCGTGATGATCGGCGAGATCGGCGGCGACGCCGAGGAGCGTGCCGCCGAGTTCATCAAGGCCAACGTGACCAAGCCGGTGGTCGGCTACGTCGCCGGCTTCACCGCCCCGGAGGGCAAGACCATGGGCCACGCCGGCGCCATCGTCTCCGGTTCCTCGGGCACCGCCCAGGCCAAGAAGGAGGCCCTCGAGGCCGCAGGCGTGAAGGTCGGCAAGACCCCGTCCGAGACCGCCGAGCTCATGCGCGAGATCATGAAGGGCCTGGCCTGACCCAGACCCTCGGCCGCCGGGCCTGACGGCGCGGCGAGTCAGCGAACGGCCCCCTCACCCGTCAGGGTGAGGGGGCCGTCGTCGTGGTGTGGTCCTGTGCGGTGGCGGCAGAGGCCGAGTCAGAGCCACTCGCGGCGGCGGGCGAACCGCGCCGCGTCATGGCGAGTGGAGGTCTGGGTCTTCTGCATGGCGCTGGAGAGGTAGTTGCGGACCGTGCCCTCCGCGAGGTGCAGCTGTTGGGCGATCCTGGCCACGGAGTACCCCTCGCTCGTGGCACGCAGGGCGTCGAGCTCCCGGTCGGTGAGGGGACAGTCGTCCGAGATCGCCCGGGCCGTGGTGTCCGGATCGATCCATCGTTGCCCGCTGTGCACCTTGCGGATCGCGTCGGCGATCTCCTCCGGCTCCGCTGACTTGGTGACGAACCCGGCGACGCCGGCCTTCAGGGCCCGTCGGAGCACCCCGGGACGGGCGTGGCGGGTGAGCATCACCACCGGGAGATCGGGGTGGGTCTGGCGGAGCGCCTCGACGGCGGCGATGCCGTCCAGCCCGGGCATCTCCATGTCCGTCACCAGCATGTCGGGATCGATGCGGCGCACCGCCTCGACCGCCTCATCGCCGTCGGCTGCCACCTCCTCGACGCGGATGCCGCCCTCCATCTCCAGCAGAGTGGCCAGTGCTGTGCGCAGGAGCTTCTCGTCGTCCGCCAGAACGATCCTGATCTCGTTCACGTCGCCTCCCCCTCGTCCGCGTCCCATCGTGCCTCGAGGGTGAACCGTCCGTCGTCACAGGAGACGTCCAGGCGGCCTCCGACTCCCGCGAGGCGGGACCGGAGGTTGGCCAGCCCTCCCGTGTGGTCCTCGGCGGGGACACCGATCACACCGTCATTGGAGATCACCACGTGCCCGGGGGAGAGGCTGATCTCGACCCGACGGGCGTCGGAGTGACGCAGGATGTTGGTGGTCGCTTCCCGGATCACGACGCCGGCCACGTGCTCGAACTCTTTGCGTCGCGGGCCGCCGGCGTCGTCGGCGGTGACGGTGATGCCTGCAGCTTTGAGCAGCGCGACGGAGTTCGCGAGCTCACCGCGCAGGGTCAAGTCGTGCCCGTCCTGTGCCAGCGCCTTGGTCTCGGCCATGGTCCGGCGCAGGGTCTGCTGGGCCTCGTCGAGTTCCCGCCGGGCCGCGTCGGGGTCCGTGGACAGCAGCCGCTGGGCGACGGCGATCTTGAGCTTCACCACGTGCAGCGCATGGCCTTGGATGTCATGGAGGTCCTGGGAGAAGCGCAGCCGCTCGGCATCGACAGAGGCCGCCCGCTCCTGCTCCGCACGCTCGTCCTGCAGGCGCATGAGATCGAAGGAGGCCCGGGAGTCGGGGATGGTCACGCACGCGACGCTCGTCAGCAGGACGCCCATGCCGAGATAGACCCACAGGGCCTGGGGGTCGGTGACGACCACGAGAGCGCCGGCTGCTGCCCCGACGGTGAGCACCAGCAGGGTCACGACGGCCCTGGCCTGTCGGCTCCACATGACCTCGAGCGCACCGGGGAGGGCGAAGGCCAGTGCGCCGAGGGGAGTCAGCTCCCAGAGGGCGCTGAGAGCCCAGGTGAGGGTGCCCAACGCGAGCACCGCCCAGCGAATCGGGGCGGCGACCTGCCGGTGCCACTGGGACAGCAGCCAGAGGCCGGCGATGAGGCCGGGTGCCAGCACGAGAGGAGGCCACGGCTCCACGGCCGACGTCAGGAGGGTGACGATGGCAGCGACGCCGAAGACTGCGAGCAGGACGAAGCTCGTCCTGCTGCGCAGTCTTCGCGTCTCCGATGTGTGCTCGGAGGTCATCGGCACTCCTGTTCAGTCAGTGCGTGGATCGGGTGCTCCTCAGGTGGCCGCCTGCCCCTGTCGCTCGACGGCCTTGTTGCTGGCCGAGAACGCCACAGCGGTCGCGACGACGGAGACGACCATGCCGACGATCAGCCAGGTGGCGTCGGCGGTGCCCCGTGCCGGGATCCAGGAGGTGATCTCAGAGGGCAGGATCTCAGGGATGGGCAGGTAGTGCAGCGTCAACATGATGCCGAATGCGGTGGCACAGAGGAGCAGGATGAATGCGATGGTCCGGATGGTCTTCATGGGAGCCTCCCGTGTCCAGGTCGATGGCTTGTACTCTTCTTCTCTCCGGTGGCCCCGATCCGCCGGGGGTGCCGCGGGACCGGAACGACATCCACCCTTCCGTCAGCGGTCCACCCTGCACCAGTGACGCAGCGTCACGCTTGCGCACCAACTCTGTCATGCCGCGCAGTGACGTGACCTCACTGCCGGGCAGGCAGTGCCCGTTGGTTGTGTGAGGGTCATGCAGAACACCACGCTTCGAACCACACCCGCCGCCCCCACTGCCGACGGCGTCCGTTCAGAGACGGTCGTCGAGATGAAGGACCTTCGCGTCGACTACGGAGACTTCACCGCCGTCGACGGGGTCGACCTGGAGATCCGGCGCGGCGAGTTCCTTGGTCTGCTCGGCACCAACGGCGCCGGCAAGACCACGACCATCGAGGTGATGGAGGGACACCGGGCCCCGACCGCCGGCTCCGTCCGTGTCTTCGGGCAGGACCCGAGCAACCGGTCCCTCCGCAGCCGAGTTGGGATCATGCTCCAGGAGAGCGGATTCGCCCCGGATCTGACCGTGCGCGAGACCCTCGCGCTGATCGGTCGTCTGACCCGGCGGGACGACGACGTCGACCGTGTCCTGGACCTCGTGGACCTCCGCCGGCGTCGGGACACCCGGACCGGGCAGCTCTCCGGCGGTGAGAAGCGCCGCCTCGACTTCGCCACGGCGATCTTCGGCTCACCGGAGCTGATCTTCCTCGACGAGCCCACCACGGGGTTGGACATCGAGGCACGCGACGCCCTCTGGCACGTCGTAGACCGGCTGCGTGACGAGGGCGCGACGATCCTGCTCACCACGCACTACCTCGAGGAGGCCCAGGAGAGGGCTGACCGCATCGCGCTCATGCACAGCGGCCGCATCCATCGGCAGGGGACGGTCGCCGAGCTCACCTCGGCCTCCCCCTCGACCATCAGCTTCCGGCTGAGCCGTGAGCTCACCGTCCCGTTCGAGGACGCGACGATCGCGCCCGGCGGCGGGGTCACCATCCCCACCACGAACCTCCAGGAAGATCTGTACCGCCTCCTGGTGTGGTCCCGCTCCCGCGATGTGGAGCTCGAGGGCCTGAATGTCGGAGCCAAGGGTCTCGAATCCCTCTTCCGCGCCCTGAACGCCTGATCTCACGTCCTCACGACCGACTCGACCACCACAAGAGGAGCCCGCAATGTTCGCCATCGCCCGCAGCGAGATGACACAGCTCGTCCGCAACCGCCTTGTCGCCGCCTCGTCGTTGTTCATCCCCCTCGCCTTCAGCGCGGTCCTGATCTTCAACCGCGAGAACTTCGGGGGTACCCCGGTGACGGCAGCTCTGATCCTGGTCACCGTGACCGCCATGGGCACTTACATCACGGCGACCACCACTCTGGCCTCCCGTCGCCAGAACCTGTTCCTGAAGCGTCTGAGGTCCACCGCGGCGAAGGACGCCTCCATCCTGAGCGGTCTCGTGCTGCCGGTCGCACTCGTGAATGTGATCCAGGCCGGCGTCATCGTCGCGGTTCTGTCTGCCGTGGGCACCCCTCCGGTGGGGGTCGCGGCCGTCGTGGCCGCCGTCGTCGTCCTGGAGTTGATGTTCGTGGGCGCAGCCATCGCGACGGCGGGTCTCACCAACTCCCCGGACCACGCGCAGGTGACCACGCTGCCCCTGTTCGTGGTCGTCCTCGGCGCGGCCATGTGGGTCGGTCTGACGGGCACGGAGGAGCTCACCGCGGTCAAGCGCCTGCTCCCCGGCGGTGCCGTGACCGAGCTCATCATCGAGGGATGGAGCGGCATGGCCCTGCATGAGACCGTCAGCCTGCTGCTGCCGAGCCTCGCCTTCGTCGTTGCGGCCTTCGCCGCGGCGAAGAGCACGTTCCGGTGGGAGCCGCGGGCCTGACGCCCGCACGGCCGCCTTCCGCTCCCGGAATCCTCTCGACTCAGCGGCCCGCTCCTCGAACATGTCCGGTGCGCGGCCAGGGCTGAAGCCGGCTGCGAAGCGCAGAGTGAGGGCAGGACACGGTGCGAAGCGCGCAGAGTGAGGGCAAGACACGGTGTTGAGATTGAAAAACGTGACCGTGTCGTATCCCCAAAGCGCGGGGTCTTATCCCCAAAGCGCGGGGTCTTGTCTCCAAAACGCCAGGGCCTCAGGCCCAAGAGCCAGGAGGGCGGGTGCTCAGCCCACCTGGGCGCCGAAGAGCAGGCCCAGCACATAGGTGACGCCGGCGGCGCCGAAGCCGATGGCGAGCTGACGCAGCGCGCGGGCCATCGGGGAGGAACCAGAGAGCACGCCCACCACGCCGCCGGTGAACAGCAGAGCGCCGCCCACCAGCACCAGCGCGAGCACGAGGGCGGTCATACCGGCCAAGCCGAACAGGTACGGGAGGATCGGGATGAGCGCGCCCACGGCGAAGAAGCAGAAGGACGAACCGGCGGCGGTCCAGGCCGAGCCGATCTCCGCGTAGTCGTCGGAATGGTCCACCGGGCCCTTCGAGCCGTCCGGGCGGGCGGAGTACTTCGGGTTGCAGTCGCAGTTCAGGTAGCCGAGGCGCTCGAGGGCGCGGTGCTTGGCGTCCTCCTCGGACATCCCGCGGGCGAGGTAGACGAGTTCGAGCTCGTTGGCGTCGATGTCCAGGTACTCGGCGGCCTCCAGGGTCACCTGGGTGGGAGAGGATGCCTCCAGCAGTTCGCGCTGGGAGCGGACGGACACGAATTCCCCGGCCGCCATGGACAGGGCACCGGCCAGCAGGCCGGCCACACCGGTGAACAGCACCACGGAGGGTGCCACACCGGTGGCCCCGATGCCCATCACCAGGGCCAGGTTGGACACGAGGCCGTCATTGGCGCCGAACACGGCGGCACGGAAGGAGCCGGCCAGCTGCTCACGGCCCCGGGCGGCAAGGCCGCGCACGACCTCCTCGTGGATCGCCTCGTCCGCGGCCATGCCCTCCGGCACGTCCGAGTCCTTGGCGTAGGGGCTGTCCGACTCGGCGCGCTGGGCCAGGGCCAGCACGAACACGAAGCCGAAGATGCGGGCGAGCCACCGCAGCAGCAGACGGTGGAAGGAGGGCCGCGGCGGGTTCTCCGCGTGCTTCCCGAGCAGGGTGCGCCAGTGCTGTTCGTGGCGCTTCTCCGCCTCCGCCAGGCCGAGCAGGATCTCGCGCTCCACGCCGTGGCGGCGGGCGGCGATGTCCCGGTAGATCTGGCCTTCGGCGATCTCGTCCGCGAGGTAGCGGCGCCAGCGGCGGATCTGCTGGGGCGTGGGGGCCGCCGAAGCCGCGGCAGCGGTGGCGTCGGCGGAGTCCGGGCCGTCGGTGGACGTGGACATGCAGTCTCTCCTGGGGAGTCGCGGTGGGGCGCCGGGACCCGGCGCACGCGGTGCCTGTGGCGCGGTCTGTCCAGGCCGCGGGCACCGGTCCATCCTAGACCCGCGCCCTGCGTGCCCGCCCTGCGTGCGCGTGCTTGGCTTGCGTGTCCGGGCCCGCCCGGCGTGCCCCTGCCGGAAGCACGCCCCGGGCACCCCGCGCGCCCGTGCCCGGCAACCAGCGCCGCACCCGTTCCGTAAGCCAGCACCGGGCGCTCGTCTTGTCAGCCGGCGCCGCACCCGTTCTGTCAGCCGGTCGCCTCGTCCGCCACACAGAGCGCCTCGTCCAGCACGTCCAGGCCGGTGTGCAGGTCCTCGTCGGACATGTTCAGCGGCGGGGCCAGGTGGATGCGGTTGAAGTTGGCGAACGGCAGCACGCCGCCGGCCTTCAGGGCGCCGACCACCCTGTTCATCTCCTCCGAGGACCCGCCGTAGGGTGCCAGCGGCTCCTTGGTCTGCCGGTCCTTCACCAGCTCCACGGCCCAGAAGGCGCCGAGGCCGCGGACGTCGCCCACGGACGGGTGCTTCTCCTTGATCTCGGCCAGGCGCGGGGCGAAGACCTCCCCACCCATCCGCTTCGCGTTCTCCACCATGCCCTCCTCGTGCATGGCGCCGATGGTGGCCACGGCGGCGGCGCAGGCCAGCGGGTGGCCGGAGTAGGTCAGCCCGCCGGGGTAGACGCGCTCGCCGAAGGTCGTGCGGATCGCCTCGGAGACGATGACGCCGCCGAGCGGGACGTAGCCGGAGTTGACGCCCTTGGCGAAGGTGATCAGGTCCGGGTCCAGGTCCCAGTGGTCCAGGGCGAACCAGGCGCCGGTGCGGCCGAAGCCGACCATGACCTCGTCCGCGATGAACATGATTCCGTGGCGCCGGCACAGCTCCCGGGCGCCGCGGAGGTATCCGGCCGGCGGGACGTAGACGCCGGCCGAGCCCGGCACGGTCTCCAGGATCAGCGCGGCGATGGTGTCCGGGCCCTCCAGCAGGATGGTGTGCTCCAGGTGCTCCAGCGCGCGCTCGGCCTCTTCCTCCTCGGTCTCGGCGTGGAAGTAGGAGCGGTACGGGTAGGAGGGCAGGAAGTGGACGGCGCCCTCGGTGGCGAGGTCGTTGGACCAGCGGCGTGGGTCCCCGGTGACGTTCACGGCCAGGTTCGTGCCGCCGTGGTAGCTGCGGTAGGCCGAGAGGACCTTGTGGCGGCCGGTGTGCAGGCGGGCCATGCGGATGGCGTGCTCGTTGGCGTCCGCGCCGGCGTTGGTGAAGAACACGTGCTCCATGCCCTCCGGGGCCAGCTCGGCGACGAGCCGTGCGGCCTCGGATCGGGCGTCGTTCACGTGGGCCGGGGCGATGGTGCAGATCTTCGCGGCCTGCTCCTGGATCGCCTTCACCACGGCGGGGTGCTGGTGCCCGATGTTCGTGTTGACCATCTGCGAGGAGAAGTCGAGCATGCGGTGCCCCTCGCCGTCCCAGACGGCTGAGCCCTCGGCGGCCACCACGGTCATGGGGTTCAGCGTGTCCTGGGCGGACCAGGAGTGGAACACGTGGGCGCGGTCCAGTTCGGCGGCGCGGCGGCCGGCGGCCTTCAGCTCCTCGGTGACGGGTCCGGTGGTCGGTGACATGGGTCCTCCTTTGTGCGGGGCGGTCCAGGCACGAGTATGACTCTGATCACGTCCGCCCGGGCAGAGGTGACCGTTCCTCGGACAGGGGAGGGGCCGTCGTCGGGAAGGAGGATGCTTCTCGACGACGGCCCCTCGCCTCACGGACGGAGCCTCACCGGCCGCCGGGCACGCTGCTGCACGCAACCTGATCTGCAGACGGCGGCGGCTCGTGCCTGCGCGCTCAGCGGGCGATCATGCCGTGGGGGTCGATGATGAACTTGTCCACGGAACCCTGGTCGAACTCCGCATAGGCCTGGGGCGCCTCGTCCAGGGTGATCACGCGCGGGTTGACCATGTCTGTCAGGTACGGCATCCGGTCCCACAGGATCGACATCATCAGCTGACGGTTGTAGCGCATGATGGGCGCCTGGCCGGCGATGATGTGGGGCGACTTGATCCAGGCCTTGCCGAAGTCCACCGGGAAGGTGCCCTCCTGCTCGGCCTTCGTCTCCGCGATCGGGTCCGGCCCGTAGATGCCGAGGATGCCCGTGGCACCGCCCGGACGGGTGATGTCCAGGACCTGGTTCACGGCGGCGATCGGCTGCATCTCATCTGACGCGGAGCCCAGGCCGTGGGCCTCGGAGCCGACGCAGTCCACCGCGCAGTCCACCATCGGCTCGCCGAGGATGTCGTTCACGGCGTCCTGCAGGTTCTCCGTGGTGGACAGGTCAATGGTCTCGCAGCCGTGCTTGCGCACCAGCTCCAGCCGGGAGGCGTCCTGGTCGCCCACGATGATGCACGAGGCGCCCAGCAGCCGAGCGGCGGCCGCGGCGCACCGGCCCACGGGGCCGGCACCGGCGATGTAGACGGTGGAGCCGGGCTTGGCGCCGGCCTCCATGAGACCGTGGAACGCCGTGGGGAGGATGTCCGAGAGCACGGCCAGATCCAGGATCTTCTCCATCGCCTGCTCCTGGTCCGGGAAGCGCAGCAGCTGGAAGTCGGCATACGGCACGAACAGGTACTCGGCCTGTCCGCCCTGGAAGTCGCCCAGATTGAAGCCGTAGGCGGCGCACGCCTGCTCCGGATTGGCGGTTTCACACACCTCGGTGCGGCCGGCGCGGCAGTTGCGGCAGCGGCCGCAGGCCACGTTGAACGGCACGGAGACGAGGTCGCCCTCCTTCAGAAACTGGACGTCGCTGCCGACCTCCAGCACCTGGCCGGTCATCTCGTGACCCAGCACCATGCCCTCGGGCACGGGGAAGGACCCGCGGTAGATGTGCAGGTCGCTGCCGCAGATGTTGGTGGCGACGATCTTGAGGATGACGCCGTGCGGGGCGGCGGAGCCGTCAGGCATCTGCAGGGTGGGGAAGTCCAGCTCGTCGACGCGCACGTCCTTGATGCCGTGGAATGCCACGGCGCGATTCTTGGTCGTCATGGGAACTGCTGCCTTTCTGTCTACAGCGGGGCCCCGGCGGGGCGAGGGACGGGGCGAACCCGACGGGGAGTCCCGGTCCCAGGCTGTACGCGAACACTAGGGGGCGGGCGGAGGCCGACGGAAGGGTTCCGCACCGCTGGCCGGGGCCGACGACGACGTGCCGCCGGTGTGTTGCCGACCACATGGCGGGGGTCTACGGTAAACAGGTGTTGCTCGACGGGCAACACGCGGCCCGAGCCACGCACGATGCGGGCTTGCGCTGGAACAAGGACGGGTGCGTAGACGCCACCGACGCGAGGAAGGAGCGCGATGAAGGTCCTCCCTCTCGAGGCCGCGCCGGACCAGGCGCTGATCGGCCGCCGGCTGCGCGCCCTGCGCGAGGCACGGCGGCTCACGGTCGCCCAGCTGGCCGAGGCGGCCGGCGTCAGCAAGGGCTTCCTCTCCCGGCTCGAGCGGGATCTGACGAGTCCGTCCGTCAGCACGCTCATCACCCTGTGCCAGGTGCTCGGCGCGAGCCCGGGCGAGGTCCTGGACGCCCCCGAGGTGACGGTCGTGCGCCTGTCCGACGCCCCCGCGGTCAGCCTCGGCGGCGAGGGCATCCGGGAGCGCCTGATCACCCCGCGCGGCCGCCGCGACCTGCAGATCCTGCGCGCTGACATCGCGCCGCGCGGCCGCGGGGAGGCGGAGCTGTACACGGTGGACTGCCGTGTGGAGGCGGTGCACGTGGTCACCGGCCGCCTCGAGCTGCGGACCACCGAGGCCGTGCACCTGTTGGAGGAGGGGGACACCGTCACCTTCTCCGGCCGCGAGCCTCACTCGTGGGCCAACCCGGACGACCGTCCCGCCGTCGTGCTGTGGACCCTCGTGGGCCACGCCTGACCCCTCCCGGCGCCCCCGCCGGAGAGACCAGACGGACCCGATCGACCAGACCAGACCGAACCAGGCAAGACCAGACCGAACCGAACCACCCAGAGAGGACATCCAGATGCTCGAGATCCCCCGCGTCGAGGAGAACGGCCGCCTCGGCCCCGTGAACTCCGCCCTCGTGCCCCGCTTCGGCGGCGCCCCCACCTACGCCCTGCTGCCGCGCCTGGACGAGGCGCAGGCCGCCGGCATCGACCCGGAGATCAAGGTGGTCGGCGTGCCGTTCGACGCCGGCGTCTCCTACCGCCCGGGCGCCCGCTTCGGCTCCGGCCACGTCCGCCAGTCCTCCCGCCTGCTGCGCCCGTACAACCCCGCCACGGACACCTCCCCGTTCGCCCAGGCCCAGGTGGTGGACGCCGGGGACATGGCCGTGAACCCCTTCAACATCAACGAGGCCATCGAGATGATCCAGCAGGACGCTATGGACCTCACCGAGGACGGCTCCTCGCTGATGACCATCGGCGGCGACCACACCATCGCCCTGCCGCTGCTGCGCGCCGCCTCCGCCCGCGCCGGCGAGCCGGTGGCCCTGCTGCACTTCGACGCCCACCTGGACACCTGGGACACCTACTTCGGCGCCGAGTACACCCACGGCACCCCGTTCCGCCGTGCGGTGGAGGAGGGCATCCTGGACACCGAGGCGATCTCCCACGTCGGCACCCGCGGCCCGCTGTACGGCAAGAAGGACCTGGACGAGGACCACCGTCTCGGCTTCGGCATCGTCACCTCCTCCGACGTCTTCAGGAAGGGTGTGGACGAGGTCGTGGACGCCCTGCGCCAGCGCATCGGCGACCGCCCGCTGTACATCTCCGTGGACATCGACGTGTTGGACCCGGCCCACGCCCCGGGCACCGGCACCCCGGAGGCCGGCGGCATGACCTCCCGCGAGCTGCTGGAGATCCTGCGCGGCCTGCGCGGCATGAACCTCGTCGGCGCCGACGTGGTGGAGGTCGCCCCGGCCTATGACCACGCCGAGATCACCGGTGTGGCCGCCTCCCACGTCGCCTATGACCTGATCACCCTGATGGCCGACCGTCGTGCCGAGCAGGCACAGGAGGAGACCGCATGAACGCCGCAGACGCCCCGCGCCGCAACGGCGGGGACCTCGCCGTCGAGACCCTCACCGCGCTCGGTGCACGCACCGTGTTCGGCATCCCGGGCCAGCACGCCCTGGGCCTGTTCGACGCCCTGTCCCGCTCCTCGCTGGAGTTCGTCTCCAACCGCGTGGAGAACAACGCCGCGTTCGCCGCGGACGGCTACGCCCGCGCCACCGGCGAGGTCGGTGTGCTGTTCCTGTCCACCGGCCCCGGCGCCCTGACCTCCCTGGCCGGCCTGCAGGAGGCCTACGCCACGGGCGTTCCCATGGTGGTCATCGCCTCCCAGATCCCGCTCTCAGGCCTGGGCGCCCGCCGCAAGGGCATGATCCACCAGCTGGACGACCAGAAGGCCTCGGCCAAGAACGTCACCAAGGCTCAGCACACCGTCCACCACGCCTCCGGCATCCCCTCGGCCATCCAGGACGCCTGGGCCGAGGCCATCACCGTGCCCCAGGGGCCGGTGTGGGTGGAGATCCCGCAGGACGTGCTGCTCGGCGAGGTCCAGGTCCCGCCGGTGCGCGACGCGCTCGCCGTTCCCTACGAGCACCCGCCGCGCGCGGAGCTCGTGGAGGAGGCCGCCCGCTGGCTCGGCGGCGCCGAGAAGGTCGCTGTCGTCGCCGGCGGCGGTGTGCGCCGCTCCGGCCGTGAGGCGATGGAGTCCCTGAAGCAGGTCGCCGAGCATCTGCAGGCCCCGGTGGTCTGCTCGCCCGGCGGCAACACCGCGTTCCCCTGGGAGCACCCGCTGTCCCTGGGCGCGTGGGTGGAGGACCGCTACGTGACCGAGGTCCTGGAGGAGGCTGATGTTCTCCTGGTGGTCGGCTCGTCCCTGGGCGAGGTCACCTCGAACTACTTCACCCTGGAGCCGCGCGGCCGCCTGATCCAGATCGACGCGGAGCCGCGCGTGCTGGAAACCAACCACCCGACCCTCGGCATCCGTGCGGACGCCGGTTCGGCCCTGGCCGCCCTGGCCGCCGCCCTGCGTGGCGAGGTCCTCGAGCCGCACCCGTACCTCGAGGGGCTCAACGTCCTCGGCATGAAGTCGATCTCCACCGAGCTCGCGGTGCCGGCACGCGAGGCCGACGCCGCCGCCTGGGGCGGGAAGTCCGCCCGGCAGAAGGTGGCCGAGGTCAACGCCCGCGTGACCGCCCGCCTGGACGCCCAGGACCTGAGCCGTGAGCGGCAGTTCATGGAGGACATCCGCGCCGCCGTGCCGGAGTCAATGCAGACCTTCTGGGACATGACGATCGCCGCGTACTGGGGCTGGAACTGCTGGGACGCCCGCTCCGGGCAGTTCCACTCCGCGCAGGGCGCCGGCGGCCTCGGCTACGGCTTCCCCGCCGCCTTGGGCGGTGCGCTCGGGCTGGCACAGCAGGGCAAGACCGGCATCGACGGCCGCGTGCTGGCCGTGGCCGGCGACGGCTCCTCGATGTACTCCATCGCCGAGCTCGCCGCCGCCCGGCAGCACAACGCCGCGGTCACCTGGCTGATCATCGACGACGGCGGCTACGGCATCCTCCGCGAGTACATGGAGGGCGCCTTCGGCCAGGCCACCGCCACCGAGTTGGACCGCCCGGACTTCGCGAAGCTGGCCGAGTCCTTCGGCATCCCGGCCGAGACCGTGGCCGTGGAGGACGTCCGCGAGGCGCTCGAGCGGAACTTCGCCGCCGAGGGCCCGAACGTGGTTGTCGTGCAGACCACGCTCGCCATGTGGGCCCCGAGCCACCTCGGCGAGGCCCCGGAGGTGCCGGTGGCCTGACGCCGGACGCCTACGTTCTGCCGCCCCCGCCACGCCTTCCGGCTGCGGGGGCGGCAGGGCGTGGGGTGCAGAGTGCATCGGTGTCACGTCCAGGAACTTTCGAAGGATTATCCTGCTCTGCTCCTGTAGGAGCACCGGAACAGTCCAGGTGCTGCGCGCAGACTGAAGTCCACGACTTCCCATGAAAGGACCCTGCCATGACAGCGCGCCGCCCCTTCCCCTCCGCCTCCGAGGGCACCGCCCCTGATCCCTCTGAGGCGGCGAAGCGCTTCGAGGGGCGCCTGTTGCACCGGCAGGGCGAAGACGTCGAGGACCAGGGTGCCGCCTTCGACATCGGCACGGTGGTGACCCGCCGCAATGCCCTCGGCGTGTTCGGTGCCGGTGCCGGCGCCCTGCTGCTCGCAGCCTGCGGAGCCGGAGCCTCCGAATCCTCGTCGTCGGGGTCGTCCTCCTCGTCCGCTGCGGCATCGTCCTCCACCTCGGGTGCCGCCGCGTCCTCTGCCTCCGGGAAGGACTACACCGAGATGAACACGGAGACCGCAGGCCCCTACCCCGCAGACGGCTCGAACGGGCCGGATGTGCTGGAGGAGTCCGGCATCGAGCGTGCGGACCTGACCTCCAGCATCGACGGCGGCGACGCGGTGGACGGTGTGCCGCTGACGCTGACCCTGAACGTGATCGACATGGCGGAGGACAACGCGCCCATGACGGGGGCGGCGGTCTACATCTGGCACTGCGACGCCGAGGGCCGCTATTCCATGTACTCCGACGGAGTCACGGACGCCACGTGGCTGCGCGGCGTCCAGGTGGTGGGCGACGACGGCACCGTCACCTTCACCACGATCATCCCGGGCTGCTATGCCGGCCGATGGCCGCACATCCACTTCGAGGTGTTCCCGGACAAGGCGTCCATCACGGACGCCACCCATGCGGTGCTCACCTCGCAGATCGCCCTGCCCAAGGAGGCCTGTGACGCCGTGTATGCCGAGTCTGCGTACACCGGGTCCGCAGAGAATCTGGCCAACGTGTCCCTCGATACGGACAACGTCTTCTCCGACGGGTATGACCAGCAGCTGGTCGCTCTCACCGGCTCGGTCTCCCAGGGCTATACCGGCACCGTGGACGTGCCGATCGACACCACCACCGAGCAGCAGGAGCCGTCCATGGGCGGTGGGCAGGGCGAGGGCGGCCCCGGTGGTCCCGGCCAGCAGGGCGGCCCCGGTGGTGCCGGCGGCCAGGGCGGCCCCGGTGGTGCCGGCGGCCAGGGCGGCCCCGCCGGTGCCGGTGGCCAGGGCGGAACCCCGCCTCAGCCGCCGACCGACTGAGGCCCGGCCGGGGCGGCCGCCCGGACCTCCCGCGGCTCGGCGGCCGCCCTGCCGTCCGGGAGCAGGCACCTGTGCCCTCCTCTAGGCTGTCTGTATGACTGAGACCCCCGCCACATCCTCCTGCGGAGTCGCCCTCGGCGGTCAAGGCCGGGCCACGGGTACGGACCCCTCCTCGGCCTCCGCCCAGAGGTCCTCCGCGTCCACCGTGCGCGGTGCGGACGCCGTGGTCCTGGGGCATGGCCTGGCCGGGCTGGTGGCCACGGTGGAGCTGTTGGAGGCCGGCCGTCGTGTGGTGCTGGTGGATCAGGAGCGCGCCGCAGACCTCGGCGGCCAGGCGTACTGGTCCTTCGGCGGCCTGTTCCTGGTGGACTCGCCGGAGCAGCGCCGGCTGGGCGTGAAGGACTCCGTGGAACTGGCCTGGTCCGACTGGCAGGCCACGGCCGGCTTCACCGGCCCGGAGGATGCGCTCCCGAAGGCCTGGGCGGAGGCCTATGTGCACTTCGCCCACCAAGAGAAGCGGGCGTGGCTGCGCGAGCGCGGCCACCGGCTGTTCCCGGTGGTCGGTTGGGCCGAGCGCAAGGTCCCGGCTCCGGGGGTGGGCGGCAACTCCGTGCCGCGCTTCCATATCAGCTGGGGCACCGGCCCGGGTGTGGTGGAGCCGTTCTCCCGCGTGGTGGAGCAGGCCGCCTTCGACGGCCGCCTCACCTATCTGCCCCGTCACCGCGTCACTGAGCTGCTCACCTCCGGCGGTGCCGTCACCGGCGTGGCAGGCCAGGTCCTGGCGGACGACGACGGCGCCCGCGGCACCGCCTCGAACCGCACCGTGGTGGGGGAGTTCCGCGTCGAGTCCGTGGCCGTGGTGGTGGCCACCGGAGGTGTGGGCGCGGACCATGAGCGGGTCCGGGAGGTCTGGCCGGACCGCCTCGGCCCGGCCCCGCAGGACATGCTTTCCGGCGTGCCGGAGTATGTGGACGGCTCCGGCATCACGGTGGCCGAGCGGGCCGGTGCTCGCCTGCTGCACCCGGACCGCATGTGGCACTACACCGAGGGCATCAAGAACTGGGACCCGATCTGGCCCGGCCACGGCATCCGCATCCTGCCCGGCCCGTCTTCGCTCTGGCTGGACGCGACTGGCCGGCGTCTGCCGCATCCGCGCTGGCCCGGCTTCGACACTCTCGGCACCCTCGGTGAGCTGCGCGGTGCCTCGGCCTCGGCGCCGCAGGGCGTCCGCACGGACCCGGCCGGCGAGTGCTCCTGGTTCGTGCTGAACCACAGGATCATCGGCAAGGAGTTCGCCCTGTCCGGGGCGGAGCAGAACCCGGATCTGACCGGTCGCTCCGTCCGCCAGGTCCTCGGCCGCGTCACCCAGGACATGCCGGGCCCGGTGCGTGACTTCCTGGAGAAGGGAGAGGACTTCGTCACCGCGGACACCGTCTCCGAGCTCGTGGCGAAGATGAACGCCCTGGTCCCGGAGGGGCCGCGGGTGGATGAGGACGCCGTGCAGGCCGCCGTCGCCCAGCACGAGGCCGGCGCCGAGAGTCCTGGCGCGGACCCGCAGCTGGACGAGGTCCGTGCGGCCCGGAAGTACCTCGGGGACAAGCTGATCCGCACCGCGCCCCCGCACCGTCTGACCGACCCGAAGGCCGGCCCGCTGATCGCCGTGCGCCTGCACACCCTGACCCGCAAGACCCTCGGCGGCCTGCACACGGACCTGCAGTCCCGTGCCCTGGACGCCGGCGGCCAGGTCATCCCGGGCCTGTATGCCGCGGGTGAGGCGGCCGGCTTCGGCGGCGGAGGCATGCACGGGTTCCGTGCCCTGGAAGGTACGTTCCTCGGCGGCTGTCTGTTCTCCGGCCGCACCGCCGGCCGGTCCGCGGCCGCCGAGACCGCCTGAGCCCGGACTCCTTCACACGCAAGGCCCCGGTGAGCCTGTGCTCACCGGGGCCTTGCTGGTGTCCGGCTGATCAGTCGTTCGGGTGGGTGCCGTCGCGCTCCGGGTGGGTGCCGAAGGCGAAGTGACGGCCGGTCACAGAGGTGATGTCGACCTCCACGTAGAAGTCCTTGAGGGTGGGGACCCACGGGGCGATGCAGAGGGACTCGGCGTGGGCGATCTCCGCCTCGGTCTCCAGCCTGCGGGCGGTGCCGCGGGCCAGGACGGACCAGGCCTGGTCCGAGAGGATGCCGTCCGCCTGCAGCACCACGCTCGGGTTGATGGTCAGCTCGGCGAGCTTGGAGCCCGGCGCCGTGCGGAAGTAGGCCTTGCCCTCGCCCCAGGCGACGTTCACGGGCACGATGTCCGGCTCCCCGTTCACGGCCAGGCCGAGGCGGGCGTGTTGGGTGCGGCGCAGCAGCTTCCAGCACTGCTCCTCGGACAGGACCAGAACCGGCTCCCCGTCGGCGTGCTCGAACATCATCGGCGAACCCGACTCGCGGGCGACGTTCATCATGGACGGCTTGTCGGTGTCAGTCATGCGGGGACCTCCTCGCTGCCTGTTCCCAGGCGATCTGGTTCCTCTCCCCAGTCTAGGTCCCGGCGGTGAGCCGCGTCCGGATGATGTCGTCCAGGACCCGCAGGGCTGTGGGGGCGCTCCGGCCCGGGGCCAGGGCCAGGGCGAACGGGGTCGTGTGGTCCCCGCCGACCCAGGTGCCGCCGGCGGCGCGCAGCAGGTGCACGCCGGCGGCCACGTCCCACGGCTTCGTGTCCACGTAGAGGGCCGCGTCTGCCCAGCCGGCCGCCGTGTACGCCAGCTCCAGAGCGCCGGAGACCGTCCGCCGGACCGTGGCGTAGGTGCGCACCAGCTCGCCGAACCGCTCCAGCGCCGCGGACCCCTCCAGGGCCAGGGCCTCGCCGGCAGGGTAGGAGGTCACCAGGTTCAGGCCGTGCTCGCCGAGTGCCGCGTCCGGGGCCGGGCGGGCCGCCTCGGCCAGGGGACGTTCGTCCGTCACGACGACGGCACCGACCTGGCGCGCGTCGCTCGCCTTCTCGGGGCTGTCGGGGCAGGGTGGGGCAGCGGTGTTGGGGGAGGGCAGCCGGAGGGCGGCGAGCCAGGCGCCGGTGTCGTCCGAGGAGAACACCTGCCCCGCGGCCGGATCCGCGATCGCCGCGGCGACGAGCTCGCCGTCCACCTCCGCGGCGATCGAGACGGAGAACATCGCGAAGCCGTGCGTGAAGTTCGAGGTGCCGTCGATCGGGTCCACGATCCACCGCAGCGGATGGTCCGGGTCCCCGTGGGCGCCGGTCTCCTCGCCGAGGACCTGCGACCCCGGGACGGCGTCCGTCAGGGCGCGCACCAGTGCGGCCTCGGTGGCGCGGTCGTACTCGGTGACCAGGTCGTGGTGGTTGGTCTTCAGGCTCGGGTGGGCGGCCGTCGTCGGGACACAGGGGCCGGCGCGGAAGGCGGCCCGCAGGGCCGGCACGCACCCGGCGGCGGCGTCCACGGCGACCCGCCGCAGGACGGCGGGGGAGGGGGTGGAGGGCAGGTCGCGGGCCATGCGTCCACAGTAGTGAGACGTCGCACGAACGCGTGCACGCGCGGGCGCACTGTGAGATTCTTGGAGACTGTGGTCCGTCTCCGCCGAGGGCGGCCGCGCCCTCGTCCGTGCCGGAGCATCGCCCCGCGCGGGCGTTCCGTCCCCCGCACGTGAGGAGCGTCCCCTTGCCTCGTCCGGTCAACAAGTCTGCGGCCTACTATCCAGGTCTGGACGGTCTCAGGACGATCGCCGTGGGCCTCGTGGTCGCCTACCACATCGGCGTGCCCGGAACGAGCGGCGGCCTGCTCGGCGTCGGCGTCTTCTTCACGCTGTCCGGCTTCCTCATCACCATGCTCCTGCTCAACCGCTGGGAGAAGCACGGGGACCTGGACCTCAGGCACTTCTGGATCCGCCGCTTCCGCCGCCTGCTGCCGGCGGTGGTGCTGCTGCTGATCGTGGTGATGGTGGCCACCATGGTCGTCCACCCGGACAAGCTCGGGGACCGCGGCGAACAGGCGTTCTTCGCCCTGATCTACGTGGCGAACTGGCACACGATCTTCACCGGCGGCTCCTACTTCGAGCAGTTCGACGGGCCCTCCCCGCTGGACCACCTGTGGTCCCTGGCGGTGGAGGAGCAGTTCTACGTGGTGTGGCCGCTGCTGCTGCTCGGCATGCTCACCCTGTTCAAGGCCAAGAAGGACGGCGAGGGCACCGGGGCCGCGTTCGCGAAGGCCGCCGTGACCACCTTCGTGCTGGGCGCGCTCTCCTTCGTCCTGCTGGCGATGCTGGCCGACCCGACCGGCGACTCCACCCGCGCCTACGAGGGCACCGACACCCGCGCCGGCGGCCTGCTCTGGGGCGCCGTGCTGGCGATGCTGTGGCGGCCGAAGAAGGTCGCGAAGATCCAATCCGAGAAGGCCCTGTGGACCCTGGACATCCTGGGTGCGCTCGGCGTGGCCGGCATCCTCTACCTGGCCGCCACCACCGACCAGCTGGACCACAGCCTCTACACCTGGGGCATCGCCGCGCTGACGGTCTCCACGATCCTCGTGCTGATGCCGCTGATCCACGCCCAGTCCTGGACCAACCGGGTCCTCGGCATCGCGCCGCTGCGCTGGATCGGCGAGCGGTCCTACGGCATCTACCTGTGGCACATGCCTGTGGTCGCGTTCCTGCCGGAGCGCACCCTGTACGGCCAGGACGTGTGGCGCGGCCTGGTGGTCGTGGCGCTGACCGTGGTGTTGGCGGAGCTGTCCTGGCGGTTCGTGGAGGACCCGATCCGCCGGCACGGCTTCCTTCCGCTGATCACCGGCAAGGCCCAGCGCAAGGCCCGTGCCCAGCGCGCCGAGGTGTCTGAGGGCGACGTCCGTGCCTCCCGCGCCCAGGTGGAGCAGACCCCGGTGCCGAAGGTCGCCGGCCGCGGCGTGCTGGCCGCCGGATCCGTGGGCGTGACACTCCTGGCGATCGGCGCGATGGTCGGCATCGCCGCGTTGCCGCAGAAGTCCGTGGTGGAGATCGCCCGGGAGGAGCAGGCGAAGCAGGCCGAGACCTCCGCCGGGGAACCGGACGGCGAGGGTGCCGTGGCGTCGCCGACGCCGACGAAGCCCGTGGCCCGCCCCGCCGCGACCGAGACGTCCTGTGAGACCGTGGTCCACATCGGTGACTCCACGTCCATCGGCCCGTCCAACAACTCCCTGACCATGGTGAAAGACCCGGCCAAGCGCATCACCGCCCAGTACGAGGCCGTGGGCGTGCAGACCGTCGTCGAAGAGGTGGCCGGAGGCCGCTCCATGATCGAGACCCTCGAGCCGTCCGAGCTCAACCCCGGTGAGAAGGGCACCAACGCCCCGGACACCATGCGCGAGCACGCCGGCGAACTCGGCGAGAACGGCTGCTGGGTGGTCAACGTGGGCCTCAACGACGCCGCGAACATGGCCAGCCAGGACGACTTCTCCAGCACCGAAAAGCGCATCGCCGGCGTGATGGAGGCCTCCGAGGGCAAGCCCGTCCTCTGGGTCAACGGCATCACCATGCCGTGGACCAACAACCCGCACTACGCCAACGAGAACATCCAGAAGCTCAACGCGTCCCTGGTGGAGGCCACCGACCGGTACGACAACCTGCGCATCTACGACTGGTCCGCCGACGCCACCCCGCACCCCGAGTGGTTCCTGGAGAACGACGCGAACCACAACAACGCCGAGGGCTCCGAGGCCAAGGCCGAGCACATGGCCAAGGCCCTGGTGGCGGCGTTCCCGAAGGACGAGGACCCGGTGGAGGAGAAGGTCGTCCGCGTCGAGTGACGAGGCGTTGGGTCCCCGGCGTTTTCGTTCGGGAAACCGTCGAGTCCCGGGGCGCTTTCGTTCGGGAAACGGTCGAGTTCCAGGGCGCTTTCGTTCGGGAAACGGTCGAGTTCCAGGGCGCTTTCGCTGACGACACGGGAGGCGCCCGGACGGGGACAGCCGAGACGATCAAGGGCGGGACGAGCTGCAGCTCGTCCCGCCCTTGCGTGCTTTCCGGCCAACTCAGAGCAACGTCAGCTGGGCGACCCAGAGACCGTAGGTCTGGGTGCTCGTCGTCTTGCCCTTGGCGTTCTTCTCCGTCGCCGGGATGTTCTCGACGAAGGCGAATCCGAATGCCTCCAGCAACCTCTGCGCTGGCACGTTGGACTGATGAACCACGGCCTGCACCAGCACCTCGGACGGCGCCGAGCCATCGACGTGGCCAGTGGCGTCGTCCGCGACGCAGTCGAGGGCCTCTGCGAGGACTTCATTGCCAAGCCGGGAACCCTGGCTCTCGAACGCGACGGCCATGAAATCGACTGTGTAGATCAGATGTCTTCCTGACGCATCGGCAGAGGCAACCGGTCCGCTGACGACGGTGACTCCCAGGAGGGCTCCCTCAGGCTCGGCGTATCCGAGCCTCATCCGCTTGTGTCGATTGCGCGCGAAGTTCCACCGGCGTAGAGACCTCTGGACTTCGAGCGCCCATGGCATGGAGTGGACCTTCTGCCGCCGAAACCTGTCGAAGGTCGTCCCGTTGGGATCGGCGCACGTGAAGGTCTTCAGATCACGATGGTGCCGTGTACTGCCTTCGACCCATTTCATAGCGCCGGCAGCAGAAGGTCAGGAGCTCCGGAGCTTTGAGGAATCCACCGAGGGCGCCGCGGCGCGCAGTCGCTGAACGTAGGCAGGGTCCGAAAGCCGAGCGTGGGCGACCCTGAGGGCCTGCGAATATGCGGTCTTCTGCTCAGCGCGCTTGCGCTGGATCTTGCGCATGCGGGAGCTGACACGGTTCCGCTGTGCTCCCGCAGTGGTGGGCTGCGAGGTCATGATGGGCTCTCTGGGGTGGTGGGTGGTGATCGCGGAGGCGCGGACGGTGTGCCCTGGCGATGTCGAGCCAGTCTATCCGCGCGGAGATCATCAGGCGAGGGATCCGGCGGGACTGTGGATACCACAGATGAGAGAACCCAGTACTCGTTATGGAGACCGGCCAGGGTCTTCGACCTCCTTCCCCGGATCTTCCCGGCCCACCTTTCCGCCCCCACCATTCCGCCCCCACCTCCCCGTCGCCCGGCCCTGCGTCCTTTGCATAGAGTGAGTCTCACCCCTGTCTCTCCCTGACGAAGGAGTCCCCGTGACAGAGACCGCTGAGCTTGCCGTTGCGCCGGGATCGGTGGTCGTCGTCCGTGATGAGGAGTGGCTCGTCACCGGCGTCGAACAGACGCAGGACGGTGTGCTCCTTTCGGTCCGCGGCCTCACGGAGCTCGTTCGGGACACGCACGCCTCCTTCTACCAGCGCCTCGACCACATCCAGGTCCTGGACCCTGCGGCCGCCACGGTGGTCGGCGACGACTCCCCGTCCCACCGCACCTCCCGCCTCTGGACCGAAGCGACCCTGCGCAAGTCCCCGCTGCCGGTGAACGACCAGTCCATCACCGTCTCCGCCGAGTGCCTTGCGGACCCGTTGCCGTATCAGCAGGAGGCGGTCCGCCGCGCCCTGGACCCGGCGAACCTGCGTCCTCGCATCCTCCTGGCGGACGCGGTCGGCCTCGGCAAGACCCTGGAGATCGGCATGATCCTCTCCGAGCTGGTCCGCCGTGGCCGGGGCGAGCGCATCCTGATCGTCACCCCGCGCCATGTGCTCGAGCAGATGCAGCATGAGATGTGGACCCGCTTCGCGCTTCCGTTCGTGCGCCTGGACTCGCTCGGCATCCAGCGGGTGCGCCAGCAGCTGCCGGCCACCCGCAACCCGTTCTCCTTCTTCAAGCGCGTGATCATCTCCATCGACACCCTGAAGTCGGACCGCTATGTCCAGCACCTGCGCCACCACCGTTGGGACGCGGTGGTCATCGACGAGTCGCACAACATCACCAACTCGTCCACCCAGAACAACCGCCTCGCCTCCGTCCTCGCCCCGCAGACGGATGCCCTGATCCTCGCCTCGGCCACCCCGCACAACGGCAAGGCCGAGTCCTTCGCGGAGCTGATCCGCCTGCTGGAGCCGACGGCGGTCCGTCCGGACGGCACCGTGATCGAGGACGAGGTGGACCGGCTGGTCCTGCGCCGCCACCGTCACAGCCCGGAGGTCGCCCGGGTGGTGGGCGCGGCCTGGGCAGAGCGCAAGGAGCCCCGCAACCGCCTGGTCCCGGCCTCCCCGGAGGAGGACGCGGTCGCTGCGGAGCTCGCGGATGTCTGGTTGCACCCGGCCGCCGGCCGGTCCCCACACTCCAAGGGTTCCGGCCTGTTCCCGTGGACCCTCGCCAAAGCCTTCCTCTCCTCCCCGGCGGCCCTGGAGGAGACCATCGCGGAGCGCATCTCCCGCCTGCACCCGGAGAACCACGCCGAGGCCCAGGAGATCGAGCACCTCAGCCGCCTCCGCACCCTCAACCAGGCGTCCCTCACCACGAACTCGGGCAAGTACGGCGCGCTCCTGGATCACCTGTCCACCATCGGCGTCGGCCCGAAGAACCCCACGCGCGCGGTGGTCTTCGCCGAGCGGATCGCCACGCTCAGCTGGCTGGCGGACAAGCTCCGCAAGGACCTGAAGCTCCCCAAGGACGCCGTCCGCATCCTCCACGGCGGCCTGAATGACCAGGAGCAGTTGGAGATCGTGGACTCCTTCAAGCAGGCCCATTCGCCGATCCGCGTGCTCGTCACCGGGGATGTGGCCTCGGAGGGCGTGAACCTGCACCTGCAGTGCCATCAGCTGGTGCACTATGACATCCCGTGGTCCCTGATCCGCCTGGAGCAGCGCAACGGCCGCGTGGACCGTTACGGTCAGCGCACGCCTCCGCAGATCACGGCGCTGCTGCTCGAGCCCACGCACCCGACGTTCTCCGGGGACCTCCGCGTCCTCACCCGCCTGGTGGAGAAGGAGCACGAGGCGCACACCACCCTCGGGGATGCCGCCTCCCTGATGGGCCAGTACGACGTCGAGGCCGAGGAGAAGGCCATCCGCAGGGTCCTTGCCGGTCAGGCGGATCTGGACGCGGTGGTGGACAGCCCGGCGGAGGTGGCTTCTCGCCCGGGCCCCACCGGCATGTTCGCGCGCTTCGCGGCCAAGGCCGCTGCGCGTCAGGCCGGAACCACGACGACGGCACCGGCCTCCGCCTCGCCCCTCACCTCGTCTTCGTCGGACTCGGCCAGCGCGTCGCCCACCTCCGCCCCGCCCACCTCCAACACGCCCGGCTCCGCCCCGCCCACCTCCACCAGGTCCGGCTCGTCGGCCGAGGTCACCGCCACCTCCACGCTCGAGCCGCTGACCTTCCTCAGGGAGGGGCTGCTGCAGGTGTTCGAGCGGCCGGAGCAGGCGCCGGCCGAACGCGGCGGCGGCGTCCTGTGGCGTGAGCACGCGAACGAGCACATCGCCTCCCTGGTCCCGCCGCCGGATCTGGCGGGCCGCCTGGACGTGCTGCCGCAGTCCTACCTGAAGGACCGGCACGTGAAGGAGAAGTTCACGTTGGCCACCACCCGGCAGAAGGGCAAGGACCTGCTCGCCAGGGCTCTGGCGGACACCTCGGACTCCACGTGGCCGGAGGCCCACTTCCTCGGCCCGCTCCACCCGGTGTTGGACTGGATCAGCGACCGCGCGCTCGCCTCGCTCGGCCGCAACGAGGTCTTCGCGGTCCGCGGCACGGTGGAGCATCCGACCGTCCTGCTCAACGGCACGCTCACCAACCGCGCGGGCCATGTGGTGACCTCGGCCTGGCTGTCCGTGGCCTTCCCCATGGGCCAGGACGGCTTCGCCCTGGTGGATACCCGCGCCTCTGCCCTGGAGCTGCTGGACTCCGTCGGCCTGTCCGGCACCGTCTCCAACCCCGGCGCCGTGGCGGACCCCGCATCCTTGACCGCCTACATCCGCCCGGCCGTGGAGAAGGCCCGGGAGCAGCTGCGCTCGCTGGTCTTCCCGGCCGCGGAGGCCGCCGCCCAGGACCGCGTGGACCAGTGGGTCCGCCGCACCGCCGACTGGGACGAGGAAGCGGACGCCCTCGTCCAGCGCGTGCAGGTGCAGCAGCGCCGCGTGTCCGTAAAGGACCAGGAGAAGATGGCCCGCGACCAGTCGCCGGCGCGCCAGCTGGTGCGCCCGCTGCTGCTCGTGGTCCCCGCCGACCACCCCGTGCAGGAAGGCTGACGTCATGGCAGTGAGCGACGCATTCGTGGTGGTGGGGGACTGGCTCTCCGAACACTTCTTCACCTCGGACGCCACCAAGGAGTCCTTCCACGCCCTGGTCCTGGCCCGCCGCAAGCAGTGGGACGCCGCTGAGGGGGAGACCTCCCGCACCCGCTTCACCTCCGAGCGCGCGGAGCTGGAGCGCCGCATCGGCGCCCTCGCGGACGCCGAGGACCATCAGGACCTTCAGGACCACCAAGACCCGGACGCCGCCTCCGCGACCCCGAACCTCGCCGAGCACCTGCTGCGTGTGCTCGGCTACCGCACCGGCGAGTTCACTCTTGCCCAAGACGGCCCGCTGCTGCGCGTCTCCTCCACGGGCATCGAGGGCCCCGCCCCGCTGGCGATCGTCCAGGCCCGCCCGGCCGAGTCCGTGGAGGACGCGGTCGCCAAGGACGAGCCCACCCTCGCCACCCCGTACGTCACCGACACCGAGACCTTCACCTCCACCGCCCGCCTGCTCTCTGCCCTGTTCGTGGCGGAGGACGGCCCGCAGTTCGCGCTGGTCCTGGCCGGCCGCTGGTGCATTGTGGCCGAGGCCTCCCGCTGGGCCGAAGGCCGCTACCTGGGTGTGGACCTGCAGCTGGTCGCCGAGCGCAATGACGCCAAGCGCGGCGGGGAGATCGACCGCGCCCTGACCATCCTGGAGGCCGCGTCCCTGGCCCCGGACGCCGAGGGCGGCATCTGGTGGTCCACGGCCCTGGAGGAGTCCGTCCGCCACACGGTGGGCGTCTCGGAGGACCTGCGCGAGGGCGTCCGCCGCTCCATCGAGATCATCGCCAACGAGGTCGTCGCCCGCCGCGCCGCAGCCGGCTTCGAACCGCTGCCGAAGGACCAGGCGCAGCCGTTGGCGGTGCAGTCCCTGCGCTACCTCTATCGGATCCTCTTCCTGCTCTACGCGGAGGCCTCCCCGGAGCTCGGCGTCCTGCCCTCCGGCGCCGCCGAGTACGACTCCGGCTACTCCGTGGACCGCCTCCGCGAGCTCACCCTGGTGGATCTGACCACCGGCCAGGCCCGCAACGGCACGCACCTGTATGAGTCCCTTCGTGTGCTCACCGAACTCGTGGACCGAGGCCCCCGCCCCTCGGATACGGACCCGGACGCCGGCGCCCCCGGCCTGGACTTCCAGCCGCTGCGCGCGGACCTGTTCCGCCCGGAGGCCACCGCCCACATCGACCAGGTCCGGCTCGGCAACGCCGCCCTCCAGCAGGTGCTGCAGCACCTGCTGCTCTCCAAGGAGCAGAAGGGCAGGGCCCGCGGTTTCATCTCCTACGCGGAGCTCGGCATCAACCAGCTCGGCGCGGTCTATGAGGGCCTGATGTCCTACACCGGCTTCTTCGCGGAGGAGGACCTCTACGAGGTCGCCCCGGGCGGTGACGCCTCAAAGGGCTCCTGGGTGGTCCCCGTGGACCGTTCGGACCATCTGGCGGCCAAGGACTTCGTCCGCGCCGAGGACCCGGTCACCGGCGAGCTCAAGGCTGTCCGCCACGCGCAGGGCACGTTCGTCTACCGTCTCTCCGGCCGGGAGCGTCAGCAGTCGGCGTCCTACTACACACCGGAGGTGCTGACCCGGTTCACCGTGCAGCAGGCGCTGGAGGAGCTCCTCGACCAGGGCGGCACCACCACCTCCGCGGAGGACATCCTGACCCTGACCGTCTGCGAGCCGGCCCTCGGCTCGGGAGCGTTCGCCATCGAGGCCGTGGACCAGCTGGCCCGCGAGTACCTCGCCCGCCGCCAGGAGGAGCTGGGCAGGCGCATCGACCCGGAGGACTACCCGCACGAGCTGCAGAAGGTGAAGGCGCACATCGCGCTGCACCAGGTGTACGGCGTGGACCTCAATGCCACGGCGGTGGAGCTGGCCGAGGTGTCCCTGTGGCTGTCCACGATGGTGACGGGCCTGCAGGCCCCGTGGTTCGGTCTGCGCCTGCGCCGCGGCAACTCGCTGATCGGCGCCCGCCGGTCCGTCTATGCCGGCAGCGCGCTGCGCAAGGACCGGTCCTGGATGAAGGCGGTCCCGGAGGACCGCCCGCTCTCCGGGCTTCACGACGACGGCTCCGGCACCTCCGGCTCTGTCTTCCACTTCCTGTTGCCCTCCGAAGGGTGGGGCTCCGGTGTGGAGGTCCCGAAGCAGGTGCGGGACCTAGTGCCGGACGAGGTGAAGGCGCTGAAGGCGTGGCGCTCGAGCGTGCGCCGCAAGCTCTCCGCCCAGCAGGTGAAGGATCTCGAGGCCCTTACCCAGCGGGCGGAGAAGCTGTGGGCGCTGGCCCTGCGGCGTCTCACCATTGCCGAGCAGCAGTCCGGGCGCGACCTGGACCTCTGGGGCTGCGAGGTGACGGCCACGCAGGGTGCTGTGACGCGCGAGCAGATCGAGGAGTCCCTGGCGGACCAGGACGGCGCCTACCGCCGCCTGCGCCACGTGATGGACGCCTGGTGTGCGCTCTGGTTCTGGCCGTTGACCGAGACCGAGGTGTCGCCGCCGAGCATGAAGCAGTGGATCGACGCGCTGCAGATGCTGCTGGGCCGGGACACGGAGAAGCGGTCTCGGAAGTGGATGACGAGCTTCACGGCGGACGATGACTGGGAGGGGCTGGCAGACACCGAGCAGCGGGATCGCGTGCTGGCGGACGCGAAGCCGGTGGACCAGGTGCTGCAGGCCCATCCGTGGCTGAAGGTCTGCGAGCGAGTGGCGCAGGCCCAGGGCTTCTTCCACTGGGAACTCGACTTCGCGGCGGTGTTCGCCCGGGGTGGCTTCGACCTGCAAGTGGGCAACCCGCCGTGGGTGCGGCCGCGCACGGACATCGAGGGTCTCCTTGCTGAGGGCGACCCCTGGTGGCAGCTGGCCCACAAGCCGTCGGTGGCGCAGAAGAACGAGCGTCGTCCCATCGCGCTCGCAGTGGAGGGCGTGAAGGATCTGGTGGTGTCGGCAACCGCGGACACCATGACCGTAGCCGAACTTCTCTCTTCAGCTCCGGAGTACCCGTATCTCTCCGGCCAACCAGACCTCTACCGCGCGTTCATGTGTCAGGTGTGGCGACATGCGGCACCGACGGGCATGTCGGTGCTGATCCATCCGGAATCGCACTTCACGGATGACAAGGTTTTTGAGCTCCGAAGGCAAACCTATGGGCGTCTTCGTCGTCATTGGCAGTTTGGTAATGATCTACTACTTTTCGATATAGACAACCATGTCAAGTATGGTGTCCACATCTATGGATCTCCTGGGCGGGTTGGATTCCTGAATGCTTCGGTTTTATACCATCCGGAGACCGTAGCTCGCTCGCTTGTCCACGATGGAACTGGCGAAGAACCAGGGTTCAAGTACATGGGTTCCTGGGATCGCAGACCCCATGCTGCGCGCATCCAGAAGGTTACTTCTGAGACTCTCAAGCTTTGGAGCGCCGTCACAGACCCTAATGCGAGCGATATGTCGGCTGGTCGAATGCTCTATACCGTGAACTCGGCGGCCGAGCGAGTGCTGGAAATCGTTTCTCGAGCTACGCGTATCTCGGTCCTAGATCTCTCTTTTTCGCGGGGTTGGGACGAATCAATCGATAGATCAGCAGGACGATTTATTAGTAGCTGGGGGGTGGTAGATTGGGATGACGCCATCTTGCAGGGTCCACTATTCAGCGTCGCCACGCCGTTGGCCAAGTACCCGAACGAGACGCTGAAAAGCAACAAGGACTGGACCCCTGTGGACCACGAGGCACTTGCCGTCGATGAACGCCCCCTCGCGTCGTACAAGCCAGCTGGAGACCGAGGTGTGTATGACGCTCAGTACACTCGCTGGGGTGCTGAGCGAGAGTATTCAGCAAGAGATTTCTACCGGATCGTTTGGCGCTCCATGGCTGCCAATACGAATGAGAGAACGCTCTTTCCGGCAATCATTCCGCCCGGTGTCGCACATATTCATGCCGTAACAGCAGTTGGTGCGCCCGCAGGCGGGAAGACTCAACTCGCGATCGTTGCGGGCTTACTCAGTTCGTTGATCGCCGACTTCTCAGTGAGGTCTGCTCCGAAGGGAACTATCTTCCCCTCGACAATCAACCGCCTCCCCATGGTCCCGCTTGACCACCCGCTCCTGCCGTCGTTGATCCTGCGGACCCTGCAACTCAACTGCCT
Source organism: Micrococcus sp. FDAARGOS_333 (assembly GCF_002206575.2). NCBI lineage: Bacteria > Bacillati > Actinomycetota > Actinomycetes > Micrococcales > Micrococcaceae > Micrococcus > Micrococcus sp. FDAARGOS_333. Next base: position 871,365 of record NZ_NJFJ02000001.1, read on the forward strand.
CACGGACGCCTACGCGGATCTGTGGGAGGAGTGCTGGGATCCGGCCTTCGCCCAGGATGAGGCGATCCTGCCGCGGTACGGGAGTGCCGTCGTCGGGAAGCAGTGGACGGCCCAGACGCCGCTGCGGCGGGCCGAGGACCGGCGCAACGCGCAGGTGGAGATCGACTCCCTGGTGGCCCTGATGCTCGGCGTGGACGTGGAGGACCTCTGCACGGTGTACCGCACCACCTTCGCCGTGCTCCACGGCTACGACCAGGACAGGTACACCTATGACCGCAACGGTCGTCTGGTCCCCACCGAGGTGCTCTCCGTGTGGAAGAAGAAGGGCGAGCGCACGACGCAGGAGGAGCGCACCGCGGTCCACCCCGGCTCCGGCGTGGCCTACGAATACGAACTGCCCTTCGCGACCCGGGACCGCGAGGAGGACTTCCGCACCGCCTACGCCGAGTTCCAGCGCCGACTGAAGGAGGCTGAGGGCTGATGCCCGAGCTGCTCCCCACCCTGCAGGCCCGCCGCGTCGCCGACGGGCTGGTGGACTACCTCACCACCACCTTCTCCCTCGCGGACGCCCAGCCCCGCCAGCAGCTCCAAGAGTTCCTGGAGGACCAGGCCAACGGCCTGTTCAAGGGCCCCTACACCCGGCTCCGCCTGCCCTTCCGGCCGGCAGACCAGGACTGGACACGGCACCTCGAGTGGCGGCCGCCGTTCACCCCGTACCGGCACCAGGCGCAGGCCTACGCCCGGCTGACCTCCCTGGGCAGGACAGGCCCGGGGCAGCGGCCCGAGCCCACGCTCATCACCACCGGCACCGGCTCCGGCAAGACCGAGGCCTTCCTCCACCCGATCCTGGACCACGTGCTGCGTGCCAAGCGCGCCGGCGTGACCGGCACGAAGGCGATCATCCTCTACCCGATGAACGCCCTGGCCGATGACCAGGCCCGGCGCCTGACCGCCACCCTGACCGGGGACCCGGCGCTGAGCACCGTGACCGCCGCGATCTACACCGGCAACCAGGCCGGCACCCGCGGCACGGTCTCGGACAAGGGGCTGATCACGGACCGCCACGCCATCCGGGACACCGCCCCGGACATCCTGCTGACCAACTACAAGATGCTGGACCAGCTGTTGCTGCGTGAGGACGACCAGCCGATCTGGGCCCAGTCCGCCACCTCCCTGCAGTACCTGGTGCTGGACGAGTTCCACACCTACGACGGCGCACAGGGCACCGACGTGGCCATGCTCCTGCGCCGCCTCGGCCTGGCCCTGAAGAGCCACTGGCACCAGGACGATCCGGCGCTGACCGCCGAGGACTGGGCACGGCCGCTGGGGAAGATCACCCCCGTGGCGACCTCCGCGACGCTCGGAGACAAGTCCGACCCCACCGTGATGCTCGACTTCGCGCACACCGTGTTCGGGGAGAAGTTCGGCCCCGACGCCGTGGTGACCGAGACACTGCTGAGCCTTCACGAGTGGGCCGGGCTGGCGGCGGGCGAGGCGTTGGAGCCAGTGCGTCTGCGCGAACTGCGCGGCGCGCCCCTGGCCGAGCTCGCCGCCGGTGTGAAGGCGCTGGGGGAGGACCCCGCCGCCGTGACCAGCCACGTGCTGCGCGCCCTGCACGCGGACCCGCACGCGATCGACCGCGCCGGTGCCGAGGGGGAGCCGACCCTGCTGGATGTGGTCCGCCGCCACCCGGACGTGCACACCCTGGTGGAGACCGCCGCCCAGGCGACCGGCTACCCGGAGCTGCTGCGTGAACTGGTCGGGCCGGTGGAGGACGCCGAGACGCTCGCGCTCTACCAGACCGCCCTGGAAGGGCTGATCGCCGCACTCAGCCACGTGCGTGCCCTGCACGGCCGGGACGCGCTGAGCGTGGACCTGCACTTCTGGGTCCGTGAGCTCACCCGCATCGACCGCGTCGCCTCCCCGGTGCCGCACTTCCTCTGGTCCGACGACGGCACCTGGGCCGGTGCCGACGACCCCACCGACGCGCGCCAGACCTTCCCGGCGGTCTACTGCCGCCACTGCGGCCGCTCCGGCTGGGGCGTGACCCTGGCGGCGGTGGGCGACGAGCTCTCCGCCGAGGACACCGACATCCGCCGCGACCACATGCGTGGCGACGGCCGGTTCCGTGCGCTCATCCACGCCCCGGGCGAGGAGGACCGCGCCGTGGCCTCCCCGTCCGAGACGCCCGAGGGGCTGCGCTGGTTCTCCCTGGCGAGCCGCCGGCTGCTCTCCACCCGCCCGGACGAAGACGACCCGCACATGCAGGCCGGCCACGTGCTCCCCGTGCTCACCCGCTCGGACAGCCGCGCCGACCGGGAAGGCGACTCCGGCACGGACGACTGCCCCGCCTGCCTGGGCCAGGACGGCATCCGCTTCCTCGGCTCGGCGATCGCCACCCTGCTCTCCGTGTCCCTGTCCGTGCTGTTCGGGGACGCGACCCTGGATGACCGGGAGAAGAAGTCCCTGGTCTTCACCGACTCCGTGCAGGACGCCGCCCACCGTGCCGGATTCGTGCAGTCCCGCTCCCACACCATGAGCCTGCGCTCGGCGCTCGGGGGCCAGCTCACCGCCGCCGGGGCGAGCCTGGACACGCTGGTGGAGGACGTCCTCCGCGCCGCCGGGGACGACCCCTTCGACCGCTTCCGTCTGGTCCCGCCGGACTGCGAGCGCCTCGAGCCGTTCCAGCGGTTCTGGGCGGCCGAGAGGTTCGCGGCGATCGCCGGGCGCGACCGCGCCTGGGTGAAGCGCCGCCTGCTCTTCGACGCCGCCCTCGAGTTCGGCCTGCAGTCCACCTACGGGCGGACCCTGGAGGCCACCGGTGCCGCCGCCGTCCAGGTGGAGGCCGGCACCGGTGCCCGCCTGGCCGCGATCGCCCGCACCGTGCTGGAGGAGGACGAGGTCCAGCAGCTCGGCGAAGCGGTGGTGGGGGAGAAGTCCCTCACCGCCTGGGTGCGCGGCGTGCTGGAGTATATGCGCCTATCCGGGGGCATCGAGCACGAGTGGCTGAACAGGTACATCTCCGAGGACGGCCGCCGCTTCCGCATCTGGGGCGGCCGCCCGAAGAACGGCATGCCGGCGTTCCCCGCCGGCCGCAGCGCCCCCGCCTTCCCGCGCGTGGGCGCCCCGCTGACCGGCAAGGCCCAGGAGCAGGGGCTGGACACCGTGCGCTCGGCGAACAGCTGGTACGCCCGCTGGGCCGCGAAGTGCCTCGAGGTGCTGCCCCAGCACGGCGCCAAGCTCAGCGAGCGCCTGCTGGCCGAGCTCGCCCGCCAGGACGTGCTCACCGTGACGGACACCGAGACCGGCGCCAAGGTCTACGGCATCCCCGCCTCCGCGGTGACCGTGCGGGCCCTGGAGCTGTCCGAGCTGGAGGCCGGCCGCGCCCTGCTGGTCTGCGACGTCTGCCAGTCCCGCACCCCGGGGACCGCCGAGACCGTGGCCCAGCTGACCGACGCCTGCTGCTTCACCGTCCGCTGCAACGGACGACTGCACCCGGAGACATCCGGTGCGAGCTTCTACCGGGAGCTCTACACCGCCGCCCAGGTGCGCCGAGTGGTGGCCAAGGAGCACACCTCCCTGCTGGAGGGCAAGGCCCGCCGGCAGATCGAGGAGGGCTTCAAGTCCGGCACCCCCGGACCGAAGGACCCCAACGTGCTGGTGGCGACGCCGACGCTGGAGATGGGCATCGACATCGGCGACCTGTCCACCGTCATGCTCTCCTCCCTGCCCAAGGCCGTGGCCCAGTACGTCCAGCGTGTGGGCCGCGCCGGCCGCCTGACCGGCAACGCCTTCTCCCTAGCGTTCGTCACCGGCCGCGGCGACCAGCTGCCCCGCCTGGGCAACCCGCTGTCCCTGATCAACGGGCAGGTGCGTCCACCGGCCACCTACCTGGACGCCGAGGAGATCCTGCGCCGCCAGTACATCGCCTCCCTCGTGGACGCCGTGGCCCGTTCCGGGCAGACCGCCATGCCGACCCGCGCCCAGGAGGCCATGCGCACCGCCGACGGCACCTTCCTGCGCGCGGTGCTCACGCTGGCCGCCGAGCAGTCCGCCGAGCGCCTCGACGCGTTCCTCGGCTCCTTCGACACCCTCGACTCGGACGTGGCCGAGGGGTTGCGCGCCTGGGCGACCGCCTACGCCGACGGCGACTGGGCCCCGGAGGACTCGCTGGGCGCCCTGCTGCACCGCGCCGCCCACGAGTGGCAGCGCGAGGCCGAGCAGCTGCAGCGCCACGTCAACGAGGTGGAGAAGGCCCTCCCGCACCTGCGGACCGTGGCCGAAGGGCCGGCGGCCGACGAGGACGACCGTCGCGACCTGCGCCTGGCCGAGGGCGCCTACCGCACCGCCAAGAGACGCCTGAGCGAAGTCCGGGACGCCCACTGGGTGTCCGCCTTGGAGGAGCGCGGCGTGCTGCCGAACTACACGCTCCTGGATGACACCGTCACCCTGGATGCCCGCGTGACCACCATGAACTCGGAGACCGGTGAGTTCGAGACCGAGAACACCCCGGTCCGGCGCCCGTCCGCCCGCGCGCTCACCGAGCTCGCCCCGGGCGCCGTGTTCTACACGCATGAGCTGGCCATCCGCATCGACGGGCTGGACCTGGGCAAGGACGGGGACAAGATCCGCACCTGGTCCTGGTGTGCCGCCTGCGGCTACGGCCGGGACCGGACCGACGAGACCGCGAAGAACCCGGGCCCATGCCCGCGCTGCCAGAGCGCCTCTTTCGGAGACGTGGACCAGCGCCACCAGGTGGTCCGCCTGGAGCACGTGTTCGCCGAGGTCCGCCGTGAGCGCGACCGGATCGACGACCGTGAGGACCAGCGCCGCCGCGTCCAGTTCGCCACCGTGGCGGCCGCGGACCTGGACCCGCAGCACGTCAGCCGTGCCTGGCATGTGGGCCAGGAGTTCGGCGTCACCCACCACCGCCGCATGGACCTGCGCTGGCTCAACCTCGGGCAGCGCGCCGCTGGCGGCATCACCGACCGGCACATCGCCGGCCAGGAGATCGGCGCCAAGCCGTTCCGCGTCTGCGCCGGCTGCGGCAAGCTCGACGCCACCGCCGGAGCCAACTCCCGCGAGGAGCACCGCCCCTGGTGCCGCTACCGGCAGAGCCAGGACGAGGACACCCGCCAGGTGGTGCTCAGCCGCGAGCTGCGCACCGAGGGCGTGGTGGTCACGCTCCCGCCACACGTGGTGGGTGGGGACTCCTACGCCGTGCCCTCCCTGGCCGCCGCACTGCTGCTCGGGCTGCGGGAGGACATCGGCGGCGCACCGGACCACCTCCAGGTGACCTCCGTGACCGTTCCCCTGCAGGGCGGCGGCACCGCCCCGGACGAGGCGCTGCTGCTGCACGACGTGGTGCCCGGCGGCACCGGCTACCTGGCCGACCTCGCCTCGCCCGAGCGCATCTGGCGGATCCTGGTGAAGGCCTACCGTGTGGTGGAGGACTGCGCCTGCCAGGACGAGGACCGCCGTGCCTGCCACCGCTGCCTCATGCCATACGCCGTGGGCGCCCGCGCGGACAGACTCTCCCGCGTGGCCGCCGCCCGCCACCTGCGCACCCTGTTGACCATGCAGGAGGGCGAGACCGGCGCCGACCTCCACCCCGAGCGGATGCGCTGGGACCCGGAGGAGGGTGCGGTGGTGATCCAGGACGGCGAGTCCAGGCTCGAGCGCCGATTCCGCCAGGTCTTCCGCGAACGCGTCACTGCCGCCGGCGGCACCGTCAAGGAGGTCCCGGACGAGGGCGGCAACCACTACGTGGTCACCGGGCTCGGCGGCGGCCGCACCTGGCGCCTGGTGCCCCAGCTGAACCTCGCCGGCTCCCGCCCGGACTTCGTCCTGCTCACGGACGACCCGGCCGTGCAGGACGTCGCGATCTTCACCGACGGGCACCGCTTCCACGCCAGCGCCGGCACGAACCGGATCGGCGACGACGCCGCCAAGCGGCAGGCCCTGCGCGACCACGGCTACAGCGTGCTCTCCATCGTGTGGGAGGACCTGGAGGACGGCGCGGCCCGCCAGCGTCCCGAGTGGCTCGCCGACGAGTCCGTGCGCAGCCTCTTCGAAGAGAGCCCCGGCCACCTCGCCACCACCCAGGGCGTGGTCGACGACGTCCGCAACGGGCCACTGGACATCCTGCTGGGCCGACTCCAGCGCCCGCAGGACGCGGACGCCCGCCGGAACCTGGCCGAGCGGCTCGGCATCCTCTTCATGGGGCACTCCGAGTTCGCCTACGTGAACGCCGTCCGAGACCTCGGCGAGGTCGCAGCCGGGCTCCTGGCCGGCACGGACGTCCACGGCATCGGCCAGGCCTTCGTCTGGCGCCGCGGGCCGCTGCAGGTGCTCACCCGCCTCAACGCGGACGAGACCTTCTCCACCGTGGTGATGCTGGACGACGGCTCCGACGCCGTGGACTCCCCGGACCACCACGAGGCGTGGAGGCAGTGGCTCTGGATCGCCAACCTGCTCACCGCCGACGCCGCCGGCGTGCGCGTCATGGCCCGCAGCCAGGCCGACGCCGGCGTCACCGTGGCGGCGCCGCAGACCCCGGTGGCCGACGACGGCAGCCGACCCGAGGAGAAGGCGACCGAGCTGACGGGGGCGTGGGCCGCCGTCGTGGACGACCTCATCACGGACGACGAGCGCGCCGCCGCAGCCACCCTGGCCTCCCAGGGCATCCCCGTGGCGGAGGTGGGCGAGGAGATCGGCGGCGTGGTCACCACCTTCAGCTGGCCCGCCCAGCACGTGGCCGTGCTCGTGGACGCCGACGCCGGTGACGCCGACGACCTCCGCGCCGCCGGCTGGACCGTGGTGGACGCCGACCCCACCGCCGTCCGCGCCGCACTCGACTCTGAGGAGAACACCGCATGAACAGCGTGATCATGTCCAAGATGGAGCTGCCCGCCGACCCCGCGGTCAAGATGAAGGCCCTCGCCTTCCTGGACAAGCTCACCAAGGACGACACCCTCCCCGGACTCCACATCGAGCCGATCAAGGGCAGCGCCGACTCGCGCATCCGCACCGGACGCGTCGACCGGGGCTACCGGGCTGTGCTCTTCAAGCTCACCGAGGGCGGCGCCGTCACCTACGTCTTCCACGGCGTCTACGAGCATGACAAGGCCAACCACCTCGCCGAACGCGCCGTGCTCAAGACCAACCCCGTCAACGGCGTCACCGAGGTCCGGTACGTCGAGCCCGCCCCGCTCGCCGACTGGGAGAAGGAGCACGCCGAGTACGAGGCGATGGCCCGCCGCGAGGCCGAGAAGGCGGCGGCTGAGGGTGCCCAGGCCGAGGCGCCGGAGCAGGCGGAGGAGACGGTGGCCGCTGAGGCGGCCGAGTCCGCACAGGCCGAGGCGCCGGAGCAGGCGGAGGAGGCGGCCGTCGTCGGGAAGCCGGCGGAGCCGGGGGTCCCCGCCGAGCCGCTGCTGACCCGCCACGGCGTGGACGCCGCCGCGCTCGCCCAGCTCGGTGTGGACGAGGCGCTCGCCGCGCGGGCCGTGCAGGCGCGCACCGAGGAGGAGCTGCTCGCCGCGGCTGAGGACGCCGAGGCCGAGTGGCAGGAGCTCGTGCTCATCGCGCTCGGCAGCGGGCAGAGCATCGACGAGGTGCGCCGGGAATTCGGGCTTGACGCCGCCGTGGACACCACCGGCACGGAGGAGCAGCGGATCCTGCGCGGCCTGCAGCACCCCGCCGCACTCGTCTCCTACACGTGGATCGAGGACGACGAGGAGCTGCGCCGCGTGGTGGAGGACGGCGACTTCTCCGCCTGGCGCGTGTTCCTGCACCCGCTGCAGAAGGAGTTCGTGGAGCGGGACTACAACGGTCCCGCCAAGCTCGCCGGCGGCGCCGGCACCGGCAAGACGGTGGTGCTGCTGCACCGTGCCCGCCGGCTGGCCGCCGAGAACCCCGAGGCGCGGATCCTGCTGACCACGTTCACAAGGAACCTGGCCGATGCGCTGCGGCGGGACCTGGTGAAACTGGACCCGACCGTACCGATCGCGAAGCAGCTCGGAGAGCCCGGCGTGCACGTGACCGGCGTGGACGCGCTCGTGCGGGCCGTGGCCATGAAGGCCGGGCGGGATATGGGCGCGGCGACGGAGACCGTGCTCGGAGCGGAGGGGTACGACCTGAGCGACCGGCGGGACGCCAAGGCATGGAGCGAGGCCGTGGACGCAGCCGGAGGCGACCTGCCGGCCGAGGTGGCGAACGAGACGTTCATGGCCGCCGAGTACGCGATGGTCGTGCTGCCGAAGCGGGTCCGGACGGTGGAGGAGTACGTGCGCGTGCCGCGGCGCGGGCGCGGGACCGCCCTGAACCGGAAGCAGCGTCTGCAGGTGTGGAAGGTGATCGAGAAATACCGCGCCGCAGGCCGGGCCAAGGGGGCGCTGGACTTCGAGGAGATGGCGGCTGTGTCTGCCGCGTCTGCGCAGCAGCGGGCCGAGAGCGGCGGAGGACGGTTCTTCGACCACGTGCTCGTGGACGAGGGCCAGGACCTCACCCCGGCCAAATGGCAGTTCCTGCGGGCCATGGTGGAGCCGGACCGCAATGACATGTTCCTGGCCGAGGACACCCACCAGCGGATCTATGGGCAGAAGGTGACGCTGAGCCACTACGGGATCGAGTCCCGCGGGCGGTCCCGCCGGCTGACGCTGAACTACCGGACCACCCAGCAGAACCTCGGCTGGGCCATGAAGGTGCTCGACGGCGGCGAGTTCGAGGACCTGGACGGCGAGGCCGAGTCCCACACCGAGTACCGGTCCGCACGCTCCGGGCCGAAGCCCGTGGTGCTGGCCGCGCGGTCCTTCGCCGAGGAACTGGATGCCGCAGCCGACCTGATTGCCAAGTGGAGCCGGCAACCGGGTGTGAAGCTCGAGACCATCGCCGTGCTCGTACGGACCAAGCCCACTCTCACCAAGGTGGTGACCGGGCTGGCCGAACGCGGCGTGAAGATCCGAGCCGTGGAGCAGGAGTCCGTGCGGGCTGGGGCCGTGGTGGGTATGACCATGCACCGCGCCAAGGGCACCGAGTTCTCCCACGTGCTGCTCATGGACGTGCGCGACGGCGCCCTGCCCGTGGGCATGAGGAAGGCGAACTTCAGCGAGGCCGACCTGGACGATGCGCTGCTGCGCGAGCGGTCACTGCTGTACGTGGCTGCGACCAGGGCGAGGGACGTGCTGGCCGTCAGCTACCACGGGGAGAAGTCGCCGCTGCTGGGGTGAGTGTGGGGTGCGTGTAGGGTGCGAGGCCCGCCCCTGCGTTTTCGCTTGTGAAACGGGAGGAGGGCGGTGCCGAGTGGGGGTGCTGATGAACACGTCTCTGCGACACCCCTCCTGCTCACGCACCGCTGCTCCATGCGGAATACTGGATCCCATGTCAGCGCCCGACCCGCACGCGACTGCGTCCCCGTCTGCCCGCACTGAGGTTCATGGGGAAGACCAGACCGCCCATAAGGCCGCCCCGGGGCACGCGCCGGGGCAGGGATCCTCGGAGCAGACCGCCCCGGAGCACGCGCCGGGGCAGGGATCCTCGGAGCAGACCGCCCCGGAGCACGCGCCGGCCCCGCGCAGCGCCCTGCCGGAGAAGCGGGAGAAGGGCGAGCACATCGGTGTCCGGCTGCAGAACAGGTGGAACGTCTGGCAGCGGGGGAGGGCGGAGAAGCGCGGCCACGTGCCTACCGCGATCGCGTTCACCGGCTACGGCACCACCGAGTGGGTCCGGGTGCTCTCTCGCGTGATCGTGGCCCCGGACGAGGACTTCCTCAACGGCCGTCGTGTGCACCAGGTGGTGGCGGACGGCATCCGCGGTTGGCGCAACTTCTCCTCCCCGCCCATGGCCGGCGCGCAGGTGCAGGTGACGGTCAAGGGCCAGGTCCACACCGTGACCACGGACCGGATGGGTGTGGTGGATGCGGTGATCCCCGCCTCCCTGAAGCCGGGGTGGCGCACCGTCACCCTGGCCGTCGGGGATGACGAGGTCGTCTCCTCGGACGTCTACATCACGGATCCTTCCGCGGACGTCGGGATGGTGTCCGACATCGATGACACGGTGCTCGTCACCGCCCTGCCGCGCCCGATGCTCGCGGCCTGGAACTCGTTCGTGCTGGACGAGCACGCCCGCACGCCCACCCCGGGCATGGCCGTGCTGCTGCGCCGCATCGCCACCGCCAACCCGATGGCCCCGATGCTCTACCTGTCCACCGGGGCGTGGAACGTGGCGCAGATGCTCACCCGCTTCCTCGGCCGCAACCTCTACCCGCTCGGTCCGCTGCTGCTGACCAGCTGGGGCCCCACCCAGGACCGCTGGTTCCGCTCCGGCCAGGAGCACAAGTTCGCCCAGCTCGAGCGCCTGGCGGAGGAGTTCCCGCACATCAAGTGGATCCTCATCGGCGACGACGGCCAGCACGACCCCGAGATCTACGCCGACTTCGCCAAGCGTCACCCGGACCGGGTGAAGGCGATCGTCATCCGCCAGCTGACCCCGTCCGAGGCGCTGCTGGCCGGCGGCCGTGCGCAGCACACCCGCCATTCGACCCCCGGCGTGCCGTGGTGCTACGGCCCGGACGGTGCCGCCCTCGCCTCCCAGCTGGAGGAGCTCGGCATCCTCGAGACCGAGTTCGTGGACGTCCGTCCGGAGGGCTGGAAGAACGAGATCGAGGGCGTCGACGAGGAGTGACCATGACAGCAGCAACCCCTTTCCTGGACGACGACGGCCGCCTCGCCGTGGACGTGTACGTCCCCTTGCGCTGGAAGGACATGGACGCCTACGGGCACATCAACAACATCCAGGTCGTCCAGCTCATGGAGGAGGCCCGCGTGGCCGCCTTCGGCGTCCCCGTCGGGTCCGGCAGCGACGCCGAGGCCGGCCCGGCACCGCTGGACCTGACGGCCGGCGCGGGGGAGGGTGTGCGCGCCTTCGTCTCCGAACACCGGGTGAAGTACCGGGCGCAGATGAAGTACCGCGCGAAGCCGGTGCGTGTGCGCGTCTCGGTCGACGAGGTTAAGGGCGCATCCGTGCATGTGGGGTACAAGATGCACGACGGCGTGGACGATGCGCTGCTGGTGACCGCTACCTCCGTGATGGTGTACGTGGATGCCGAGACCGGCCGTCCCATGCGGCTGACGGACGAGCAGAAGAAGGCGCTGACTGGGGGACAGTGAGCGGATGTCCGCGTTCAGTCCGTTGGCGTGCTGCCCGGGGGACCGCAGCCCCAGCCGCTGGGGTTGGCGACGCAGTCCTCCGCCACATTGCGGGTGACCGAGCGGAAGATGTCTGCCTGGGCCGGGGCCGAGCCGATCACCAGCTGTCCGGGGACGAGCTCCCAGGTCTCGCCGTCGTTGTAGGAGACCTCACCGATGAACACCGTGGTCAGGGTCACCGTGTATGTGCCGGTGTCCTCGTAGACGTGGCTGGTCGAGGTCGCCGTGTTGAAGTCCACGGCGTCTCGGCCGGGGTCCGTGGTGGTGCGGGTGGTCCCGTCGCCATAGTCCCAGCGGAACTCGACCGGGGTCAGTCGCATCAGCGTCAGCTCGCCGAACTGGGTCTTCCGCTCGAGGATCTGCTCCGCGTCCGCGTAGATGTTGGTGTGCGCGTTCCGCATTCCGCGGCCGCCGTTCTGCAGGCGGATGTCGACCTTGCTGGGAGCGACCGCGGCGAGGTCATCCATGGTGATGGCCGGCCGTCCCTCTGAGCCGCCCCCAGCGGCGTCAGCGGCGCAGAAACGCGATCCGTGTTCGATCGGTTCGTCGGGGTTCTCCCTGCGTACCCGTACCTGTTGCACCCATGTGCCGTCATCCCCGCAGAAGACATCCTGCTGGCGCTGACAGTCGCCGAAGTCGAGGTTCTGGAGCTGGTCCGGATAGCAGCCGGACACATGGCGCGAGTAGACGGGATTGGACGTGTCGTAGTTGCTGGCCTTGTTCGCGGTGCTGTTGGTGCTGTCGCTCGACGAGCTGGCAGGCTGCGGCGTTGTTGCACATTCTTTTCTGACATTAATTGCCTTCTGGCGAGAATTTACGGACGCTTCTGCGTGGCATCGACGTTCGCCTTCCCAATCTGCCTGAGCCGGGCCGGCCATTGAGGCAGTGAGTGCAAGCAGAAGTAGCGACGCTAGAGATCCAAGGACACGCTGCCTCATGACTTTCCTTCGAAGCTCACCTGGGTGGCACGCCAATGACCGGCTTTGGAATCGAACTGAACGTACGTCACCCAAGGATCATCGGTATAAGCCTTCTCTCCCTGCTCCTTGTCCTCGAGGCCGTTGTTGTTGAAGACCTTTGCCTCGCTCGTGTCCAAGAGGGTCGTGATTTGAAGGATTCCCTTGTTGCTGTCGTGAACGCCTGTCAATGCCGATGTGACATCGACGTCCACGCCTGTATGCCAGCCGCCGTCTTCATAATGGTCGACGACATCTAGCGCGTAGTCGTGGCAGAAGTCGCATTCATCAGCAGAGACCTCTCTCAGGGGTTCCAGGTCCCCAGTCCGTTGCAGGTAGGTCACCGTGTCCCACCAGTACTGCACTGCAGCCTTGGCGCCCTCCGGGGTCTCCTCCTTCATCTCCTCGGGCATGACGGGCTTGGGCACGTTCTTGGCCGGTCCGTCGGCGGAGGCGGGGACGTACTCGCCGGTGTCCTCCCCGTCCGGGTCGCTGTCGTCGCCATCGGCGACCGGAGACTCGTCCTCGTCCGGGTCGTCGGGTGTGGGTGTGGTCTCCGTGGACGCGTCGGCCCCTTCGGCCTCTGGTTGCTCCTCAGTCCCGTCGGACGAGGCTCCCTGTGAGGCGGGGGCCGTCGTTGACGGCGATGCGGTCTCCTCCGGCTCCTTGTCCTCACCGCCGGAGCAGGCGGTGAGTGCCAGTGCGAGTGCGGCGGTCAGTGCCAGGCCACGGGCGGGTGCGCCACGGCGCATGAGAACCCCTCCAGATGTCTCATCGTCGGTAGGTCACCGGGACGGCCGCTGATCCCGCAACGGCCGCCGACCCCCTCGGCCGGCGGTGACACAGACCACAGTCTAGACAGATGCCACCGCGGAGGTGCGGTTCTCCACAGGCCCTTCCCCGCCGGGTCACCGGAGAAGGTGACGAGCCGTCGTCGGGGAGGGGTCCGTCGTCGGGAAGGGGGGGCCGAGGGCCGCGAATGCGGCCTCACCTGCGGTCTTGAGGGGAAGACACGGTGCCGTTCTTGGATCTCAACGCCGTGTTGCATCCCCAAAGCGCAGTGAAAGGTGTATCCCCGAAGCGCAGTGAATGGGCGGCGCAGGCTCAGACGATGCCCTGGGCCAGCATCGCATCGGCCACCTTGATGAAGCCGGCGATGTTCGCGCCGGCCACATAGTTGCCCGGGGCGCCGTAGCTGTCCGCCGTCTCCACACAGCGGTCGTGGATGGAGTGCATGATCTGCTCCAGGCGCTCACGGGTGTAGTCGAAGTCCCAGGAATCGCGCTGGGCGTTCTGCTGCATCTCCAGGGCGGAGGTGGCCACACCGCCGGCGTTCGCCGCCTTGCCGGGCCCGAACAGCACGCCGGCGTCCAGGAAGGTATGCGTGGCCTTCTCCGTGCACGGCATGTTCGCGCCCTCGGCCACCGCCTTCACACCGTTCTTGATCAGCATGCCCGCAGCCTTGTTGCCCAGCTCGTTCTGGGTGGCACACGGTAGCGCCACGGTGCCCGGCACCTCCCACACGTAGCCGCCCTCCACGAAGTGGGCACCGTTGCCGCGGCGCTCGGCGTACTCGGAGATGCGGCCACGCTCGACCTCCTTGACCTGCTTGAGCAGGTCCAGGTCCAGGCCGTTCTCATCCACCACGTAGCCGGAGGAGTCCGAGGCGGTGATGACCTTCGCCCCCAGGGCCATCGCCTTCTCGGCCGCGTAGATCGCCACGTTGCCGGAGCCGGACACGAGGACCTTCTGCCCGTCCATGGACTCGCCGCGGGTGCGCAGCATGGCGTCCGTGAACATCACCGTGCCGTAGCCGGTGGCCTCCTTGCGGACCAGCGAGCCGCCCCAGGTCAGGCCCTTGCCGGTGAGCACACCGGCCTCGAACCGGTTGGTCAGGCGCTTGTACTGGCCGAACATGTAGCCGATCTCGCGGGCACCCACGCCGATGTCACCGGCCGGGACGTCCGTGTGCTCGCCCACATGGCGCCACAGCTCCGTCATGAAGGACTGACAGAAGCGCATGATCTCACCGTCCGAACGGCCGGACGGGTTGAAGTCCGAGCCGCCCTTGGCGCCGCCGATCGGCATGCCGGTCAGCGAGTTCTTGAAGATCTGCTCGAACCCTAGGAACTTCACGATGCCCAGGTACACCGACGGGTGGAAGCGGATGCCGCCCTTGTACGGGCCCAGCGCCGAGTTGAACTCCACCCGGAAGCCGCGGTTCACCTGGACCACGCCCTGGTCGTCCACCCAGGGGACGCGGAAGATGATCTGGCGCTCCGGCTCGCAGAGACGGTGGAGGATACCGGCCTCCACATACTCAGGATGGCGGTCCACCACCGGGTCCAAGGCCTCGAAGACCTCGGAGACGGCCTGGTGGAACTCCTTCTCACCGGGGTTGCGGGCGAAGACCTCGTCACGGAGTTCGGAGAGTTCGGCATGCATGAAGGCGGCTCCTGGGGTCGGCCGTCACCGCCGCTCAAGCAGAGCCGGAGCGGCGCGGACGGCGGTGGTCACGGTGAAGTGCCGGAACGCGCAGGCACCGACACTCCATCTTCACAGGGGCCGGAGGCTGCCCGCAGGTGTGTGTCGGCAGGTGGACACACAAGCTGCAGTCTCAGAAGGTCAGCGGCCAGGTGGTGTGGTGCTGCAGATGACGCAGCGCCACCTCGTCCGCACGGCGGTGCTGCACCCTGATCGCCTTCGCGTAGTACCCGAGCAGCTGCTCACACAGCACCGGCCAGGTGCGGCCCTGCACGGACTCCCAGGCGGCCTGGGCGAAGGCGGTGCGCTTGGCGTCGTCGTAGACCAGGTCCGCCACCTGCTCGCGCAGCTGGGCGAGGTTCTTCGGCTCATACAGCCAGCCGGTGCGGGAGGAGTCCACGAGGTCCAGCGGCCCGCCGCGTCCCACGGCAACCACCGGCACGCCCGAGGCCATGGCCTCCTGCAGCGTCTGCCCGAAGGTGTCCGACTCGCCCGGGTGCACGAACAGGTCCAGCGAGGCCACGTGGCGGGCCAGGTCCTCGCCCCCCTGGAAGCCGGCGAAGTGCGCACCCGGAAGCTTCTCCTGCAGCTGCTCCTTCAGCGGGCCCGAGCCGATGACCACCAGACGGGTGCCCGGCAGGTCCGCCAGCACGGCCAGATCCTCCACCTGCTTCTCATGGGCCAGCCGGCCCACGAAGCCGATCAACCGCTCGCCGTTCGGGGCGAGCTCGCGGCGCAGCTGCTCGGACCGCTTGGACGGGTGGAACCGCTCCGAGTCCACACCGCGGGCCCAGCGGTGCACCCGACGCACCCCATGGGAGTGCAGCTGGCGGACGGTGAAGCTGCTCGGCGCCACCGTCAGCGTGGCGGTGTTGTGCAGGCGCGCCACGTGGCTCCACAGCACGTCCTCCAGCCACGGCGCCCCATAGCGCGCCGCGTAGCGGGGGACCTCGGTCTGGTAGACGGCCACGGACGGGATGCCCAGCTGGTCCGCAGCCTGCACCGCCCGCCAGCCCAGCACGAACGGGGAGGCGATGTGCACCACGTCCGGGCGGAACCCCGCCAGGATCGAACGCACCCGCGCCACCGGCCCGGCGGCCACGCGCACCGAGGCGTAGCCGGACAGCGGCACGGACGGCAGACGGTGCACGTCGAAGCCCTCGACCTGACTGGGCGCCGTGTCCTGGCCGACCCGCTGCGTCCAGCCGGCCATCCAGGAGGACGCGGGGGCGATCACCATCGCCTCATGGCCCTCCCGGCGCAGATGCTTGAGCACCTGGAGCACGGAGTTGGTGACCCCGTTCATGTGGGGCAGGAACGACTCGGCGACCACTGCAACGCGCATGTCCCGCACGCTACGCCTGCCGTACGACCGGCCCATGGCCGCACCATGACCCCGCCGTGAACACTCGCCACGCCGGGTGAACGAGCGGTGACACAGCGCCCGGCCGGCGTCACCACGGCGGGCGAGGGCCGACGTCGCGAAGGAGGGCGGTCAGCCGTGACGCACGCTCCCTGTGAGCTCACCGGACCGGCCGCGCCCTGAAGGCCCCGCGCCGCCCGGCGGTGGCACCATAGTGAGGATGACTTCCCCCACTCCACGCGCCTCCCGCCTGCTGCGCCCCCTGCCTCTTCCCCTGTGGGTGCAGGGGGTGATCGAGGCGCTGATCGCGGCGCTGTTCAGCCTGCTGCTCGTGGTGGTCCCCACCCTGCTCGTCTGGGTCACCGGCGGCTTCCACATGGAGCGCATCGACGACGTCCTGCAGACCGCCGGCGTCCTCTGGCTGGTCCTCCACGCCGCCCCCGTCTCCGTCACCTCCGGCATGCCCGTGGTGGACGGCGACGTCTCCGCCGGACTCGCATGGATGGTCCCCTGGGGCCTGTCCCTGCTGCCGATGGTCCTGAGCTGGCGCGCCGGCCGGAAGCTGGCCCGCGCGAGCTACCGCGACCAGGCCTGGCAGGCGCTCGCCGGCGGCATGGTCGCCTACGCGCTCGTGGGTCTCACCCTCGCGCTGCTGCCCGGCAGCACCGGCGACACCGTGAACCCGGCCGTGGGCGCGATCTTCCCCGCCCTGTTCTTCGCCGTCTGCGCCGTGGCCGGTGCCCGCCGTGAGGCCGGCACCTGGGCGCACCTGGTGGGCGTGGACGTGACCGAGCGGATCGCCAGACGCTCCCAGTACGAGCGCTGGGCCGGCTCCTACGCCTGGTCCGTGCTGCGCGCCTGCCTGGTGGCCGTGCTCAGCCTGGTGGCCGTGCACGCGCTGCTGGTGGCCGTGACCCTCGCCGTCCGCTGGGCCGAGGCCGTGCACATGTACCAGCTCGTGGACGCCGGACCGGTGGGCGGAACCATGCTCACCCTCCTCGAGATCGGCTACCTGCCCGCCATGGTCGGCTGGGCGGTGGCCTGGTCGGCCGGTCCCGGGTTCTCCATCGGCTCCGAGAGCCTGTACTCCGCCTTCGGCACGACGACGGCCCCCGTCCCTGCGCTGCCCGTCTTCGCCGCGCTTCCCGCACCCTGGGAGCCGTGGCACCCGGTGTTCGTGCTGCTCCCAGTGCTGGCCGGTGCCGTGGCCGGCTGGTGGCTGCTGCGCGAGGGCGAGAACCACCTCGACGACTGGATGGTCCGTCGCGTGAAGACCCGGTGGATGTCCCTGCTCGCGTCGACCGGCGTGCTGGCGCTGCTGCTCGGTGTGGTCTCCGGTGCGATCGCGATGGTCCTGCTGGCCCTGACCTCCGGGTCCATGGGTGTGGGCACCTATACGGTGATCGGGTCGAATGTGTGGCTGGTGGGGCCTGCGCTGGCGGGGTGGATCGCCCTCGGCGGGTTCGTGGGCTACCTGGTGGCCATGGGCCTGCAGTCCAGGTCCCTCGAAGCGGACGTCCGCAAGGCCGAGAGGGCGGAGGCCAAGGCGGAGAAGAAGGCCGAGAAGGCGGAGGCCAAGGCGGAGAAGAAGGCCGACAAGGCGGCCGCCAAGAGCGCCGAGAAGGACGTGAAGGATGCCGCCGCGGACGCTGAGGATGGCGGCGACGGAGCCGGCGACGGGGACGGCGCGGACCGCGGTGACGGAGCCGGCGACGTGGACGGCGCGGATGACACCGATGGCGCCAGCGCCGACGCTGGAGTCGACGGTGATGCTGGTGCTGGGGGAGCCGGTGCCGGTGAGGCCGAGCGCGACGGTGCGAAGGGCGCCGGGGGTGAGGGTGCCGTCGTCGGGAAGGACGGGGCGAAGCCCGGCACGGCGACGGCAGACGGCAAGGGCACGGCCGGTGCCGCCGACAAGGACAAGGGCCACGGCGCGGACGAGGGGGCGGACGCCCCGCAGGAGGACGCCGAGCGTGCGGGTGCCGAGGCGGAGAAGCCCGTGGCGCGCGCCGCCGAGAAGGCCGCGGACGTCACCCCGATGCCGCCGGTGAAGGCGCGCATCCCGCGTCGCCCGCGGTCGTCGCGTGGTGGGTCGGTGCCGGTGGCCAAGGCCGTGGGCGTGAAGGCGCGTGCCGAGCGCGACCAAGCGGCGACCGACCAGCCGAAGGGCGCGCAGGCCGGTGCGGAGACCGTGCTGAAGCCGACGGCCGAGAAGGCGCAGGCTGACAGGACGCACGGTGCTGCCGCGCAGCCGGGCAAGCCCAAGGGTGCTGAGGGCGGAGCGGCGACGGGCGCGAAGGGTGCGTCGGAGACGGCATCGCAAGGGGCCGCGGACAAGGCGGCGGAGAAGGCAGCGGAGAAGGCGCCGGAGCAGGCTGCTGAGAAGGAACCCGGGAAGGCGCCCGGGCAGGCACCGGAGCAGCTGGCCGCCGATCGGCGTGACCGCGTGGCCGCGCTGGCGCGCCGCAACCGTGAGAAGCAGTCGCCGAAGGACGAGCCGCGTCGCCGTGTGTACCGGGACGAGGACGAGCGGGCCGCAGGCCGGACCGGAGCTGCGGGCCAGGGGCGCGGGAAGGGCACCGTGAAGGGGCTCGCGACGGGCGAGAAGGCGACGGGCGAGAAGGCGACGAAGCCGAAGCCGAACTTCAACGCGATCGTCGCGACCCGCGACCCGCGCTCCGGGACCGGCGCCGCCGACGGCCCCGAGAACGGTCGGGGAGGCGCCGTCCGCCGGGCACGGGCCGACGTCGAGGACCAGGGCGATGGCGCCGGGAACGGCCGCCGCTCCGCGGGCCGGCAGGGGGGTGCGTCCGGCGAGGACGGCCCCGATCGTCCGCGTCCGCGCCGTGCGCGGTGAGGTGCTGCTGCCGTTCCGGGAGCGGGGGCGCTCACAAGGTAACGGGCGCCGGGAGCGGGGCTTGCGTGTATCGAAGTTGGGTCGCAGGGGGCCTGAGTTCTGCGAATCGGCCCAACTTCGATACACGGACAACCTCACACGTGGTCGGCAATCTGCATCCGAGGTGTGCACACCGAGCGCGCTGCCGGTGTACCGCCGGTTGTCCACAGATTCCGGCCACTTGCTCGTCGGTGCGGCCGCACGAACCAGAGTGGAGCCATGTCCCGCTCTGCTCCGATCCCTGACGCCCTGCTCTGGAAGGCCTTCACCATCGCCGAGGCGGAGGCGGCCGGGGTGAGCTACCACCGGCTGCTCGGCCCCTCCTTCGAGAGGATCGGACACGGCCGGTACCGGTGCATCGACTCGCAGCTCGTGCGTGCCGCCGCTGAGCAGGCGGGGGTGAGCGATCAGGAGATCTATCGTTGGAGCCCGGTGGTGCCGCCGCCGTCGGCGGTCATGCTCCTCGAGATCTTGGCGCGGTGCCCGGACGCCGTGGTGTCCCATGCGACGGCGGCCCGGCTGCGGAACTTCTGGCTGCCGTCTCGGCTGGTCGCGGACGACCGACTGCATGTGACGCGGTCGAGAAGCCGTGGAGTCCTCAAGGACCGGTGGGTGGTCACCCACCGCAGTGACCTGCCGCGGCACCATTCCACGCCACTGGTCCTCGTCGGCCACAGCATCAGGGTGACTGCCCCGGAACGGCTCTGGACGGAGCTGGCGACGGAGCTGACCGACGACGAGCTCGTCATCCTCGGCGACCACCTCATCCGCAGGAGCGGCAGGAGCCGGAGGGCCGTGCGGGAGAAGGGTCCTCACCTCCTGGAGAGGTTTCGCCAGGCACTCGACAGCCCAGGAGCGCGGCCACAGCGGCGCAGGCTTCGTGCAGCGCTGCGGCGCATCAGGATCGGAGCCGACTCGCCCAAGGAGACCGAGCTCCGGCTCGCCCTCATCGCCGCCGGACTGCCCGAGCCGGAGCTGCAGATCGAAGAATGGGACGCAGACTACTCCGCGGACTTCCCCGCGACTGCAGACATGGGGTGGCGCAGTGCCAGGCTCGTCCTCCAGTACGAGGGTGCCCATCACAGCCACCGGATCGATGAGGACGTTCGCCGGGATGCGGTGTTCCAGCGCAAGGGGTACACCGTGATCCGCGTGTCTGCATCCGATGCGAAAGACCGGTTCCGCGGAGTCATCGCCAGGGTCCGCGCGCTTCTGGGCGCGGAGAGACAGCCGGGCTGAGGCTCCGCAGACGACCGCCTCGATCGAACGTGCATGGAGCATCGTGGGTGTGCCGGACGTCGTCGATCGTGGGTGTGCCGGACGTCGTGCGTGTATCGAACTTGGGTCATGTGGAGCCCTGGAGGCCGAATCCGGGCCAACTTCGATACCCGCAACCAGAGGGGTCGCGTGCCGTCCAAGGCTGCGCCGCATCGGTCGAAGCCATCCAGCGTTGTGCCGTGCGAGGAGGCACCCAGCCTGCGGGTCCAGCCCCACGCAACCACGGGTCCAGCCCCACGCAACCGCGGGCCCGGCACGACGCAACCGCGGGTCCAGCCTCACGCAACCGCGGGTCCAGCCCCGCCCAGCCCCACTCAGCCTGCGAGCCGACTCGGCTCAGCCGCCGAGGCCGCCGATATCTCCCATGGTCTTGGTGAACTCAGCCTGGCACACGGCCTCGGACTTGAGGGTGAGGGCCTGGCGGAGGCACTTGTCGTAGGCGCTGGCGGCTTCCCAGAACAGCAGTGGTGTCAGCGAGGCCACCGCCACGAACGTGCCGAGGGCCAGCCCGGCGCCCAGCATGACGCGCAGGAACCCGGGCTTCGCGAGCTTTCCGGCGCGGATCCAGGCCACGAAGCCCACAGCCACAGCGCCCACCGCGAACGGTGCGGCCAGCAGCTTCCAGGGCAACAGCAGGTCCATCGCGAGGATGGTGCACAGCAACAGGCCGCACTGCCACAGCAGCAGCCGCCCGACGTTCTTGCGGAGCTTCAGCTCCTCGGCCTCGTTCGCAGGCTTGCCGGAGCCCTTCTTCCCAGGCCTGTTCCTGCCGGGCCAGCCGCCACCGGCCGGCCCGCCGGGCCCGCCGTTCCCGGGACCACCAGGCCCGCCGTCGGCCGGCCCACCAGGCCCACCAGGCCCGCCAGGCCCACCAGGCCCGCCGTTCCCGGGACCTCCGCCCTGACCGCCGGGCTCTGCGGACCTGCTGGAGGCAGGGTCCTGCCCGGGCTTCTGCGTCGGGTCGGGGTGCGGACCTGCGGGCGGCGTGGGAGCGGACACGCTTCCACCCTACGATGAAGGCATGCGCATCGTTGCCCTCATCTCCGGTTCCGGCACCAACCTCCAGGCTGTCCTCGACGCCGTCGCGGGCGGCCACCTGCCTCTCGAGATCGCCGCGGTCGGCGCGGACGTCCCGGGCGTGCAGGGTCTGGCCCGGGCGGAGGTGGCCGGGGTTCCCACGTTCACGGTCTCTGTGAAGGACCACGCGGACCGGGCCGCCTGGAACGTCGCGCTCGCCGACGCCGTCGCCGCCTATGAGCCGGACCTCGTGGTCTGCTCGGGCTTCATGCGGATCCTCGGCGCCGGGTTCCTGGAGCGCTTCGCCGGCCGCATCGTGAACACGCATCCGGCCCTGCTGCCGTCCTTCCCGGGCGCGCAGGGCGTCCGCGACGCCCTGGCCTACGGCGTGAAGGTCACCGGCTGCACGGTCCACTGGGTCGATGCCGGCGTGGACACCGGCCGCATCATCGCGCAGGCCGCCGTCCCGGTCATGGATACAGACACCGAGGACGAGCTCCATGAGCGCATCAAGGTGCAGGAGCGCGCCCTGCTGGTCCGCGTCCTGGGCGACTTCGCCGCCCGCCACGCCGCCGGCGAGACCGTCAGCGCCTGACCGCCTGCCACGCTGCCGGCGAGACCGTCAGCGCCTGACCGCCCGCCACGCCGCCGGCGAGACCGTCAGCGCCTGACCGCCTGCCACGCTGCCGGCGGGACCGTCAGCGCCTGACCGTCCGCGCCCCACCTCGCCCGCTCACCAGCCGCGCTGGTACTGCCGCACGGCCCGGTTCCGCTCGCGGGCGTTGAATGCGGCCACCTGCAGGGGCAGGGTGACCAGGTCCCAGACCATCACGAGGCCCCAGATGATGAGGGGGATCCAGCCGATGAGGATCGCGGCGGTCGCGGTGCCGACGCCGAACAGCACGGCCAGCGTGATGCCGGTGATCCACTTGCCGAGGTACATGCGGTGCACGCCCAGCCACCCGAGCAACACCAGCAGGACGTAGGCGAGCACGACGCTGCGCCCCGCCTGGACGATCACGGTCGGCGGCTGAGGGTAGGTCATGGTCCGCGATTCTAGGTGTAAGAGGGCATGACGTTGTTGACTCGTGCCGGGGCCAGCGAGGCCGGAGGAGCACCCCCGCAGGAGGTATGCGGTCGATGGTAGTTGTAGTGATTCACCCAGACCTGCATGGCCTCACGCCGGGCCGTCTCTGAGGAGTACGGGCGAGCGTAGAGGACCTCGTCGACCATCAGCCGGTTGTACCGCTCGACCTTCCCGTTGTGACGCGGGGTGTAGGGGCGGATCCGGTGGTGCCGGCCCCCGAGCGAGACCACCTTCGCGGTGAAATCAGCGGCCCGGTAGTTGTTCCCGTTGTCCGTGATGACCCGGTCCAGGGTGATGCCGTGGGCAGCGAAGAACGCACGAGCTCTGCAGAAGAACCCGATCGTGGTCACCGCACGTTCGTCCTCGAGTGCCTCTGTGTAGGCCAGACGGGTGAACCCGTCGATCGCCGAGTGCAGGTAGGTGTACCCGACCCGACGGCCTGCACCTCGTTTGGAAGCCCTCCCGGCCTGGCTGTCACGACCGTGGGCGCGCCAGCCGCCCCCGTCAGGGATCTTCCCGATCTTCTTCACGTCCAAGTGGACCATGTGTCCTGGGGCCCTCGCGGTGATCTTCTTGGCCGGGCGTTGCCGCAGATCTTCTCCTGCCGGGGTCAGATCTCGTAGGCGGGAGATGCCGAGTCGGTGCAGCCACCGGCCCACGGTGCGAAGGCAGAGCTGGTGGCCCTGGGCGAGCAGGTGGTGATGGATCCTTCGTGCGGACCACTTGTGGTCCCGGCGCAGTGTCTCGAGTTCAGTGACCACCTCAGCATCGAGCTGGTCAGGGCAGTGATGGGGCCGGCTCGAGCGGTCCTGCAGTCCTGCTGCGCCCTCGGCCAGGTAGCGGGCCACCCAGGTGGCCACCGTGGGCCGACTGACACGGAACTCCGCAGCCACGTGTGACTGCGGGATCCCGTCAATCAGGTGGCGTTGGACCATGCGCAGTCGGCCGGTAGGGGTCAGGGGTGCATTAGCGTGAGTCATGAGTGGGTCTCTTCTGGCAGGTGGGTGGTGTAGGAACTTCCATCCTGCGGGAGAGACCCGCTCGTCTCATCTCAGCCCGTGCCTCGTGGCAAGAACGTCATGACCCACAACATCTAGGCCCCGGGCTGGGAGAACGCCTCCCTCATCTCCTCCCAGCAGGCCCAGGGGTTTCTCGGGCTGCCTCGTCCTCGGCCCCGGCCAGGTGCTCGCCGGCGGTCTCGGGTGCGGCCACCGCCATCGCGGCCAGGGACAGCGCCACGAGCAGGCCGGTGAGCACGAACGCCCCGGTCAGGCCGAGCATCGGCACCAGCCAGCCCACGAACAGCAGCGGGCCCACGCCGGCGGCCACGCGGGAGGCCGCGGAGGCCCAGCCGAAGCCGGAGGCGCGCAGGGTGGTCGGGTACAGCTCGGTGACATATGTGTAGAGCACCGGCACGGCCACCTGCACGAGGAAGCCGAACAGCAGCACCAGCGGCAGCGCCGCCGCGGGCACGCCCAGCACGGAGCTGAGCCATACGAGCACCGCGCAGGACGCCAGGGAGCTGACGGCCAGCAGCCGGCGGCGCCCGGTGCGCTCCACCAGGACGGCGGAGGCCACCACGCCCAGCAGGCCGACGGCCGCCATGCCGGAGGTCATCACGAACGCCCGCGACTGCTCGTGGCCGGCCTCCACGAGGAAGGTCGGCAGCCACTGCAGGGCCAGGTAGTAGGTGAGCATGATCGAGCAGAACAGCGCCCAGGCCACGGTGGTCACCTTCGGCGAGTGCCGCCAGACCGCCACGAGCTGCTCGCCCACGGCCTGCAGCCCGCCGCCCAGTCCGCTGCCGGAGGGCTCGGGCATGGTGTATTCGCGGCGCTCGGCGCCGGTGTCCTCCACCAGCGTGTCGACGACGGCACGCGCCTCCGCCTCGCGGCCCCGGCTCATCAGATAGAAGGGGGACTCGGGGACGCCGCGGCGCACAAGGAACACCAGCAGCGCGGGCAGGACCATGGCGAGCAGCGGCAGCCGCCAGTCGCCCCAGGTGGCCACGAGCCAGGCGGACACCAGGCCGCAGAGGGCTGCGCCGACCGGCCACCAGCCGTCCATGGCGGTGAGCACCCTGCCGCGCAGGTGCCGGGGCGTGAACTCGGAGACCAGGGCGTAGTCCACGGGGATGGTGCCGCCCAGGCCGATGCCGGCGAGGAAGCGGAAGAACGCGAACCAGCCGATGGACGGGGCGAGCGCGCCGGCCAGGGTGAAGATCGAGAACACCAGCAGCGTCAGGGTGAACGCCTTCTTGCGGCCCAGCCGGTCCGCGACCGTGCCCCAGAGGAAGGCGCCCACGCCCATGCCGATGAGGTTCGCGGTGCCGATCCAGGCGGCCTCGGACCTCTCCAGCCCCCATTCGGCAGTCAGCAGCGGGATCATCACGCCGTTCAGCGCGACGTCCCAGGCGTCGAACATGAAGCCGAGCCCGCCGATGAGGAAGATCCGGCCCTGCACGGACCAGCGCCACGGCAGCTCCTGCACGACCTCCTCTCCGGTGGGGAGGCGGCCGCCGGCAGGGTGGGCGGTGGTGGGGGAGGAGGGCATCGGGGTCGGTCTCCTGTGCTCTGGTGTGCGGTGTGGTCTCAGGCCCCGGGCGGGGTCCGTCCGGGCCGGCCCCGCGCGGGGCGAGGCGACACGGGCTCGAAGCCGTCGTTGCGCGGGACGATGGACCCGGCCCCGTCTGCGGGGCGAGGCGCCCACCGGCGGCGAGTGCCGTCGTCGTGGGTCAGGGGAGAGTATGCGCAGGGCCGGTGCGGCGTGCCACCTCTAGACTGGCTTCGTTACTTCACCTCCGACTTTTCCCTGACGCTGAGGAGACCTCTGCCGTGAGCACCGCGCAGCCGACCGCGATCGACGCCCTGGACACCGTCCCGCTGAAGCGGGCCCTGATCTCCGTGTATGACAAGACCGGCCTCGAGGAGCTCGCGACCGGGCTGCACGCGGCGGGCGTCGCGATCGTCTCCACCGGCTCCACCGCGAAGCGCATCGCGGACGCCGGCGTCCCGGTCACCGAGGTCTCCGAGGTCACCGGCTTCCAGGAGTGCCTGGACGGCCGCGTGAAGACCCTGCACCCGCGCGTGCACGCCGGCATCCTCGCCGACCGCCGCCGCGAGGACCACCGCGCCCAGCTGACGGACATGCAGATCGAGCCGTTCGACCTGGTGGTGGTGAACCTCTACCCGTTCGTGGACACCGTGCGCTCCGGCGCCGGCGAGGACGAGGTGGTGGAGCAGATCGACATCGGCGGACCGTCCATGGTCCGCGCGGCCGCGAAGAACCACGCGTCCGTGTCGATCGTGGTGGACCCGGCCGCGTACGGCGAGGTCGTTCAGGCGGCGAAGTCCGGCGGGTTCGACCTGAAGGCCCGCCGCCGCCTGGCCTCCCTGGCGTTCGCGCACACCGCGGCCTATGACAACGCGGTGGCCGCCTGGACCGCCGCCCACTACGGCGCGGACACCGAGGACGAGGACGTCCCGGTCTTCCCGCCGTACGCCGGCTTCTCCCTCGAGCGCGCGGACATCCTCCGCTACGGGGAGAACCCGCACCAGCCGGCCGCCCTGTACGCGGACTCCTCGGCGGCCCCGGGCATCGCCCAGTCCGAGCTGCTGCACGGCAAGGCCATGTCCTACAACAACTACGTGGACGCGGACGCCGCCGTGCGTGCCGCCTACGACCACGCCGGCCCGGCCGTCGCGATCGTCAAGCACGCCAACCCGTGCGGCGTGGCCGTGGCCGGCCAGGGCGAGGACATCGCG
Source organism: Micrococcus sp. FDAARGOS_333 (assembly GCF_002206575.2). Taxonomy (NCBI): domain Bacteria; kingdom Bacillati; phylum Actinomycetota; class Actinomycetes; order Micrococcales; family Micrococcaceae; genus Micrococcus; species Micrococcus sp. FDAARGOS_333. The sequence goes on from NZ_NJFJ02000001.1 coordinate 897,414, forward strand.
GTCGCCCACGCCAAGGCCCACGCCTGCGATCCGGTCTCCGCCTTCGGCGGCGTGATCGCCGCGAACCGCCCGGTGACCGCGGCGATGGCCGCGCAGGTGAAGGACATCTTCACCGAGGTGGTGGCCGCCCCGGCCTTCGACCCCGAGGCCGTCGAGATCCTCACCGCCAAGAAGAACCTGCGCCTGCTGGCCCTGCCCGAGGGCTTCGAGCGTGACGCCGTGGAGGCCAAGCAGGTCTCCGGCGGCATGCTCATGCAGATCACGGACGCGGTGGACGCCGACGGCGACGACCCGGCGAACTGGACCCTGGCCGCCGGTGAGGCCGCGGACGAGGCCACCCTCGCCGACCTCGCCTTCGCCTGGCGCGCCGTCCGCGCCGCCAAGTCCAATGCGGTGCTGCTGGCCTCCGGCGGTGCCACCGTGGGCGTCGGCATGGGCCAGGTCAACCGCCTGGACTCCTGCCGCCTGGCCGTGGAGCGCGCCAACACCCTGGGCTCCGCCGTCACCGGCGGCCAGGACGTGAACTCCGCCGGCGGCGCCGAGAACGTCACCGGCGCCGGCGCCCCGGAGCGCGCCCGCGGCGCCGTGGCCGCCTCGGACGCGTTCTTCCCGTTCGCCGACGGCCTGCAGATCCTCATCGACGCCGGTGTGAAGGCCGTCGTGCAGCCGGGCGGCTCCGTGCGTGACGCCGAGGTGGTCGAGGCCGCGAACGCCGCCGGCATCACCATGTACGTCACCGGCGCACGCCACTTCTTCCACGGCTGAGCCTGTGTCCGACCCGCACGAGGTCCCCGTGCGGCCGGTCGTCGGGATACCTTGGGACCACGACGACGGCCCCTCGCCCTGCGCGGAGCCGTCACCGCCCGCATCGTCGACGCCGGAGGGACACGATGAGCACCCCGTACGAGCCGAACGAGAACGACGCCCGCATCGCAGAGCAGGGCCGCTACAGCTGGGACCGGCCGGACGGGGACCGGACGCACGGGGACCACGGCCTGGACCGGGCTGGCCACGGCGCGGACCGTGGCGCCTACGGGGTGGACCCGCAGGGCGGCTATGCCGCGGCGCCGTATCAGCAGTCCTACGGCATGGCCGTCGCGCAGGAGGGGCGCCGGGCCGGGCAGCTGGCCCTCGCGTTCGGCGTGATCGGCCTGTTCTTCAACCTCGGGCTGATCTTCGGCCCCCTCGCGCTCTGGCAGGCCAACAAGGCGGACCGCGCCGGCGGCGTCGGCCTCGGCGGCCGCGTGCTCGGCTGGGTGGCGATCGGCCTCGCGATCGTGGTGACGCTGTTCTTCATCGCCTACGGCGTCTTCGTCTTCAGCATGCTCGAGTACATGTCCACCGAGCTCGGCAACGAGTTCAGCACCCGCTCCTGACCGCCCCCGGAGGAGCCCGCAGGAGGCGGTGCGGCATCCGGACGACCCGAACGGGCCGCCGCGATGCTCCTCCGGTAGATTTGGGGGAGAGGAAGCCCTTTCCCCCTGACGAAGACCCGGGGCGCCGAGGTGTGCCCCAGAAGGAGAGACGTCCCGCATGTCCAAGATCACCTACACGTTCACCGACGAGGCTCCCATGCTGGCCACCGGATCGCTGCTGCCGATCATCGAGGCCTATGCCGGCACCGCCGGTGTGGAGTTCGAGACCACGGACATCTCCCTGGCCGGCCGCATCCTGGCCGCCTTCAACGACGTCCTGCCGGAGGACCAGCGCACTGCCGACGCCCTCGCCGAGCTGGGCGAGATGGTGAAGACCCCCGAGGCCAACGTCATCAAGCTCCCGAACATCTCCGCCTCCGTGCCGCAGCTGCGCGCCGCGATCAAGGAGCTGCAGGCCGCCGGCTACGACCTGCCGGAGTACGTGGACGAGCCGAAGACCGACGCGGAGAAGGACGCCAAGGCGCGCTACGACTCCGTCAAGGGCTCCGCCGTGAACCCGGTCCTGCGTGAGGGCAACTCGGACCGCCGCGCCCCGAAGGCCGTGAAGAACTACGCCAAGCAGTTCCCGCACTCCATGGGCGAGTGGACCGCCGACTCCAAGTCCGCCGTCGCCACCATGGGTGCGAACGACTTCCGCTCCAACGAGAAGTCCGTGACCCTGGACAAGGACGACGTCCTGACCATCGAGTTCACCTCCGCCGAGGGCGAGACCACCGTGCTCAAGGAGGGCCTGAAGGTCCTCGAGGGCGAGATCGTGGACGGCACCTTCATGTCCGCCAAGGCCCTGGACGCCTTCCTAGCCGAGCAGGTCCAGCGCGCCAAGGACGAGGGCATCCTCTTCTCCGCCCACCTGAAGGCCACCATGATGAAGGTCTCCGACCCGGTGATCTTCGGCCACGTGGTGAAGGCCTACTTCGCCGACCTCTTCGCCCAGTACGGTGACAAGCTGGCCGAGGCCGGCCTGTCCGCCAACGACGGCCTCGCGGCCATCGAGGCCGGCCTGGACAAGCTCGATGCCGAGACCGCCGAGGGCGTGAAGAAGGCCATCGCCGACGCCTACGAGAACGGCCCGGACCTGGCGATGGTGAACTCCGCCAAGGGCATCACCAACCTGCACGTGCCCTCCGACGTGATCGTGGACGCCTCCATGCCGGCCATGATCCGCACCTCCGGCCAGATGTGGAACAAGGACGACAAGACCCAGGACACCCTGGCCGTCATCCCGGACTCCTCCTACGCCGGCGTGTACCAGGCCGTGATCGAGGACTGCAAGGCCAACGGCGCCTACGACCCGACCACCATGGGCACCGTCCCGAACGTCGGCCTCATGGCGCAGAAGGCCGAGGAGTACGGCTCCCATGACAAGACCTTCGTGATGACCGGCGCCGGCACGGTCGAGGTCAAGAACTCGGCCGGCGAGGTGCTGATCTCCCACGACGTCGAGGAGAACGACATCTGGCGCGCCTGCCAGACCAAGGACATCCCGGTGCAGGACTGGGTCAAGCTGGCGGTCACCCGCTCGCGCGATTCCCAGACCCCGGCCGTGTTCTGGCTGGACGCCGAGCGCGGCCACGACGCCGAGCTGATCAAGAAGGTCGAGACGTACCTGGGCGACCACGACACCGAGGGCCTGGACATCAAGATCCTGTCCCCGGTCGAGGCCACCAAGCTGTCCGTGGAGCGCATCCGCCGCGGTGAGGACACCATCTCTGTGACCGGCAACGTGCTGCGTGACTACAACACGGACCTGTTCCCGATCCTCGAGCTGGGCACCTCCGCGAAGATGCTCTCGATCGTCCCGCTGATCAACGGCGGCGGCCTGTTCGAGACCGGCGCCGGCGGCTCCGCCCCGAAGCACGTCCAGCAGCTGCTGGAGGAGAACCACCTGCGGTGGGACTCCCTCGGCGAGTTCCTCGCCCTGGCCGTGTCCTTCGAGCATGAGGCCAAGACGAACGACAACAAGCGCGCCCAGGTCCTCGCGGACACCCTGGACGCCGCCACCGGCACCCTGCTGACCGAGGGCAAGTCCCCGTCCCGCAAGGCCGGCGAGCTGGACAACCGCGGCTCGCACTTCTACCTCGGCCTCTACTGGGCCCAGGAGCTGGCCAAGCAGACCGAGGACAAGGAGCTGGCCGACGCGATCGCCCCGATCGCCGAGGAGCTGGCCGCCAACGAGGAGAAGATCGTCGGCGAGCTGAACGGCGTCCAGGGCAAGCCCGTGGACATCGCCGGCTACTACTACCCGTCCGTGGAGAAGGTCGCCGAGGTGATGCGCCCGTCGCAGACCCTCAACGACATCATGGCCAAGCTGGCCAAGTGACCCGCTGACGGCGCACCCCCGCCCCGGGCGCTTTCGTTCGGGAAAGCGTCGGGTTCCCGGGCGCTTTCGTTCGGGAAAGCGTCGGGTTCTCGGGCGAAAGCGCCCGTACGACGAGGGCCCCGTCCCACCGGAGTGATCCGGTCGGACGGGGCCCTCCGCCATGCCTGCGCCTCTGCCGGCGTGCCGGGCGTCGTCGTCGGTGATAGCGGACGTCCCCGTGGCGCCGAACCAGAAGAATTGGCCTCTTCGCGGCGGGGTCAAGGGGCCGGTTCTTCTGGCTCGGCGGACCGTGTCAGCCGGCCTACCGCCCAGCCTACCGCGCCCGGCCTGACGCCTCACCTGGCGTGCTTCGCCTCGTGCTCCAGCAACGCCCGCTTCGCCTCGGCACCGTAGAGATACGACCCCACGGACCCGTCGGCCCTGACCACGCGGTGGCAGGGCACCACCACGGCCACGAGGTTCTTCGCGCAGGCCGTCCCGGCGGCCCGCACGGCGGTCGGCTTCCCGATCTCCTCGGCGAACCGGCCGTAGCTCAGCGGCGCCCCGGCCGGGATCCTTCGCAGCCCCTTCCACGCCGCCTGGCGGAAGTCGGTCCCCGCCTGCTCCACGGCCAGCCCGTCCAGTGCCCCCACATCGCCTCCCGCATACGCCGCCAGCGCGTCCGCCACGGGCTGCTCCAGCCTCGGGTGGGGCTCCACGGGCATCGGGTTCATCTCCCGCGCCGCCGTGGCCGGGGCGACCTCCTCGAGCCGGTCCATCAGCTCCAGCAGCAGCCGACCGATGGCGGCCGCGTGCGGCTCGTCGTCGGCGGGCACGGCCACGCCGGAGGCCCGCACGGTCTGGTCTTCGGGGGAGAACACGGCCACCAGGTTCAGCTCGGTGTCGGGCAGGGCGGCCGCGGTCCAGCGCAGCTCGGGCAGGTAGTCGTCGAACGCGGTCACGGGGCCTTCCGGTGGCTTCGGGTGTGGGGAACGGCCACCGCCCAGGGATCACAGGATTCCCGGAGCCGACGGCCTCCTGACAGTGTCCCACCCGCATGGAACGCTGGCCACATGACCTCCACGGACGCCCCCACCGCCCACGTCTTCGAGCACCGCACGCTTCTGCGTCACCCGCGCGACGTCGTCTGGCGCTGGCTCACCCACCCCGGCGCCCTGACCCGCCTGACCCCGGACTACGCCGGAACAGTCCTGCAGGAGCCGGCCGCCGGCCTGCCCGTCGGCTCCGAGGCCGTCCTCGCCCTCTCCGCACCCGGCGGCCTCGGCCTGTTCGCCGGCGCGGCGCACGGCACGGTCTCCCAGGCGCTCTCCTCCGTCCTCCCCGGCAGGATTCCCGCCCCGCAGGTCACCTGGCGGGCCCGCCACACCGCCCTCGACCCCGGCGCCATGTTCCGCGACGAGATGGTCTCCGGCCCGCTGCGCTCCTGGGTCCACACCCATACCCTCGCGGACGCCGCACCCGGCGAGGCGGACACGGCCGACGGCAGCCCCGGCACCGTGGTCCACGACAGCATCGCGTACGCCCTCCCTGCCGGCGACGCGCTCTCCCGCATCCCCGGCATCGGCGACCGCACCGGCCGTGCCGCCCGTCAGGCCTTCGAGCGCACCCTGGCCGTCCAGTTCCACTCCCGCGCCGCGACCATGGCCGAGGACCTGGACTTCCACGCCGCCCACCCCGGCCCGCTCCACGGTGCCCCCGCCCGGACGATCGTGGTCACCGGCGCCAGCGGGCTCATCGGCGCCCGTCTCTGCGCGCTGCTGACCTCCGGCGGGCACACCGTGGTCCGCCTCGTCCGTGACGCCGCCCAGGCCTGTGCCGAGGACGCCTCCTTCTGGGATCCGCTGCGGGGAGAGGTGGACAGTGACGTCCTCGCCTCCGCGGACGCGGTGGTCAACCTCGCCGGCGCCTCGATCGCCGGCCGCATGACCGGCGCCCACAAGGAGGCCGTCCACCACTCGCGTGTGTCCGGGACCCGCACGCTGGCCGAGGCCCTCGTCGGTCTCGCCTCCTCTGCGGCCGGCGGGAACAACGACGACGGCCGCCGGGCCCCCGCTCTCGTCAACGGTTCCGCTGTGGGCTGGTACGGCGTCGACGCCGGGGACGGGGGCCTTCCCGGGGGACTCACCGAGGACCTCCCCTGCGGGGAGGACTTCTTGGCGGAGGTCTGCCGGGACTGGGAGGCCGAGGCCCGAGCCGTCGAGGAGGCGGGCATCCGTTGCGTCCGGGTCCGGACGGGCATCGCGCTCAGCCCGGCCGGCGGCATGCTGCGGCAGATCCTCCCGATCTTCCTGGCCGGCCTCGGCGGCTCGCTGTCCACGAAGGGCTCCGGCCCGGACGGCTCCCCGTGGATGAGCTGGATCTCCGCTGATGACGTTGCAGCCCTGTTCGCACACGCAGCCCTTGAGGACTCCGTCTCCGGGGTGCTGAATGCCGCCGCCCCGGATCCGGTCACGGCGAAGGAGTTCGCGGCCACGCTGGGCTCGGTGCTGCATCGCCCGTCCGCCGTCCCGGTGCCCGGCGTCGGTCCGCGTCTGCTGCTGGGCCGTGAGGGGGCGGAGCTGATCGTGGACGCGGACCAGAAGGCGTCGTCGGCCGCGACGGAGGCCGCAGGCCACCGCTTCCGTCACCGCACGCTCGATCAGGCCCTGCGAAGCGTCCTCGGCCGCTGACCTCCGGCGTCAGGCCGGCCGCCGTTGCCCAGGCCGCCCCGCCGCTGCCCAGGCCATCAGCGCACCGCGCACGGGACGGGACATAGCCTCCGGCGTCAGTCCTGCAGCGCGCCGGTCTCCCGGATGAGCTGGGCGAGGGCGGTGAAGGCATCCCGCGCGAGGGCCTCCCAGAGCTTCATGGCCAGCTGTGGGGTGGCCTCCTCGAGGGCGTACATGACCTGAGCGGTCAGGACGCGGGTGGTCACGGGGCCGCGGGCGCGGACGGTGCCGGGCTGGCGGCCGGGCTGGCCGAGGGCCATCTCGCCGAAGATCATGCCGGGGGTGAGGAGCATGCGGCGCATGCGGCGGCCGCCGGTGGCCTGGCCGGTGAGCTCCACCTGGCCGGAGGTGATCACGTAGATGCCGCCGAAGGGCTGGCCGGCGCGGCGGATGATCTGGCCGTCCTCGTAGCGGCGGGTGTCCATCATGGACTCGACGAGGCGGGCGTCGTCCTCGGAGAGGTGCTGCAGCAGCGGGGAGAAGGCGGCCTCCTCCTCGGTCTGGGGCAGCAGGTGCGGTTCGTGGCGGGCCAGCAGGCGCTGCTCGCACCACTGCATGGCCTGCGAGCGGGAGGTGAAGAACACGAACTGGGTGGAGTCCAGCGGCACGTCCGGCAGGAACGCCTCGGACTCGCGCAGGGGTTCGCGCACTTCGACGCCCTCGGCCGCACCGGTGGCGCGGACCTGGTCGAGCAGGTCCTCGTCCCGGTCCGTCACCACGATGTCGAGCCCTTCGCGGAGCGCGTGCGGGATCCACTGGGCGATCAGCCGGCGGGCCGGCGCGGAGATGCTGCTCACGGAACGGACGTCCATGGCCAGGGTCTGCAGGGTGTCCGGCATGCCGGACACCACGTGCACGAGCGACTCGACCTGGCTGAAGCCGATGTGGCCGCCGAGTTCCATCAGGTGGATGGTGTCCCCGTGGTGCTCGAAGGCCGCCATGACCTCGGCGGTGCGGGAGGTGCCGGAAGGGGCCTGGTCCACCCGGTAGTGGGTGCGCAGCGCGGAGCGCGGGGAACCGGCCATCAGGGACGGATGCATCTCGAAAACCTCCACGAGCGAGCGCAGCGCCTCTATGCCGTGCGCGGAGACGCCGTTCTCGTCCAGGCCGTGGGACTGGAGGGCGAGGCCGAGGTGGCCGGGGACGACCACCATGATCGTGCCGCCGCGGCGGGAGGCCCAGCCGGGCTGGCCTACGGTGAGGGACCACAGCGGATCCCGGGTGACGAGGCCGCAGGAGGACATCAGGGAGAGCACGGCCTGCACGGTCTCGGCGGAGAAGACGCGGTCGCCGGTGTGCGGGTGGACGCCGCCGTGGGCGAAGACCGAGGCGATCACGGACAGCTCGCGCACGTCCACGGTCACGGCGCGCAGGCGGGAGATGTCTGTGAGGATGACGGTGGGGTCCGCGTCGATCGCCTCGATGGACTTCATGAACCAGGCTGCGGCGCGGGTGCGGCGGTTGGCCTTGTCCTCTGCGCGGGCGGCGGTGTCCGTCACGGAGACCTCGCGCTTGAGGAGGGTGGAGGCCAGCTGCATGAAGCGGGCGGTGCGGTCGCGTCCGCCGCGGCCCTTCACGAGGGTCGCCGCGGCCACCACGCCGGTGTCCGTGAGGCCGTTGTAGGCGCGGTGGGTCTCCGGCTCGACCTCGATGCGGTGCAGGGGGTCGCCGGCGGGCTCGGTGCCGATGTGCTCGAGCACGGCGTCGATGCCGTGGTCCTCCATCGCCATCGCGTAGATCAGGGGTGCGGCGAGCGCCCCGAGGGTCACGGTCTGCCCCGTGCCGGCCTCGTAGCCGTAGCCGTCCACGAGGGTCATGGCGATGCCCAGACCGCCCGGCGTGTCCTCGCCTGTCTCGGCCTGGGCCGGCGTCGCGTAGGAGGCGGCGAGCAGGTCGAGGTGGTACTGCACGGGCGTCATCATGCGGCCCAGCCTATCCACAGACCGAGGCCTGCGACACCCGATGCTGGGCCACAATGGACGGTGATGACCTCCGCTTCTCCGCTCTCCCCGCTGGACCTGGACTCCTTCGTCTCCGGCCTCACGGTGGCGCAGGTGCTGCCGGAGCTCACCGACGCCCTGGCGGCCCACGGAGCGGCCGTGCTCCACGCCCCGCCGGGCACCGGCAAGACCACCGCGGTGCCCCCGCACGTCGCCCTGACGCTCGCCGGCGCCGCGGGCGTGGCCGGGCGTGCCGACGACGGCCCCTCGCCCTCGTCTGCCGCTGCGCCTGCCGCGTCGGCCGGCTCGCCCTCCGACGTCGCCGCCGACACCGCCGCCGACACCGCCGCTGCGGCCGCACCCCGTGTTCTGGTCACCCAGCCCCGCCGCGTGGCGGTGCGCGCGGCCTGGCGCCGCCTCCATGCCGCGGTCGAGGCTGCTGATCGGGCCGCCGGCGCCGCCGAGCCCGCGGCGCGGCAGGCCGCCGACGCCGCGGTCGGCTACACGGTCCGCGGTGACGCCCTGGGCCACGGTCGCAGCCAGGTCGAGTTCCTCACCCCGGGCGTGCTGGTCCGGCGCCTGCTGAACGACCCGGACCTGGCCGGCGTCGGCGCGGTCCTGCTGGACGAGGTCCACGAGCGTGACCTGGACACGGACCTGCTCTTCGCACTGCTGGCGGACCTGCGGCAGCTGCGCGAGGACCTGCAGGTCGTCGCCATGTCCGCCACCCTGGACGCCGAGGCCCTCGCGGCCCGGTGGGCCGAGGGTATGGGCCAGGACACCGTTCCGGTGGTCCGCACCGAGAACGTCCTCCACCCGTTGACTGAGCGGTGGGCGCCCTACGGCTCCTCCCGCCTGACCGCGCGCGGCGGCTGCGAGCGCGGGTTCCTGGACCACGTGGCCGAGCAGACCGTGGCCGCGCACACCGCGGCCCTCGCCGAGGACCCGGGCATCGACGCCCTGGTGTTCCTTCCCGGTGTGGCGGAGGTGGAGGCGGTGACCGAGCGTCTGCGTGCCCGCGTCCCGGGGCACGACGTGCTCACCCTCCACGGCCGCCAGGAGCCGGCCGAGCAGGACGCTGCCGTCGCCGGCCGGGCACCCGGCGGCGCCCCGCGCATCGTGGTCGCCACGAATGTCGCCGAGTCCTCGCTCACCGTGCCCGGGGTGCGTCTGGTGGTCGACTCCGCCCTGGCCCGCGAGCCGCGCAGGGACGCCGGCCGCGCCATGACCGGTCTGGTCACCGTGCAGGTCTCCCGTGCTGCCGCCGGGCAGCGGGCCGGCCGTGCCGCCCGCCTCGGCCCGGGCACCGTGGTCCGCTGCTGCAGCCGCTCCGCGCTCGGCACCGCTCCCGCCGCGCCGACGCCCGCGCTCGACGTGGCCGACCTCGCCCCGCTCGCCCTCGCCCTGGCCGCCTGGGGCGCCCCGCGCGGTGAGGGGCTGGTGTTGCCCCAGGAGCCGCCGGCCGGTGCGCTCGCCGAGGCCGAGGCCCGTCTGCAGTCCTTCGGCGCCGTGGACGCGGACGGCCGCATCACCACCCACGGCACCGCCCTGTCCACGCTCCCGGTCCCGCCGCACCTCGGGCACGCCCTCGGGTACGGCGCGCAGGCCGTGGGGGAGCGGACGGCCGCGGACGTCGTCGCCCTGCTCGCTGCCGACCTGCGCGCCCCCGGAGCCGACCTCACCGCCGCCCTCGCCCAGGTCCGCCGTGGCGGACCCGAGTCCCGGATGTGGCGACGTGAGGCCGACCGCCTCGAGCGCCTGCTGCGTCGTGGCGCTCTCACTCCCTCCCTTCCCGACGACGGCGCCGGCACCTCCGCCTCGCCCGGCGCCTCCGCCTCGCTCTCGCCCGGCGCCTCCGCGGCGGTCGCCGCGTGCGGATCCGCCGGTTCTACCGCAGGCCCCCGTCGTCTCGGCGGGGACGAGGAGGTCGGTTACGTGGTGGCCCTCGCGGCGCCGGACCGCATCGCCCGTCGGGTGGGGGACACCGACGCCTACCTGCTCGCCTCCGGCACCCGTGCGTCCCTGCCTGCGGACTCGCCGCTGCGGGGCAGCCGCTGGCTGGCCGTCGCCGAGGTCCAGCGCACCGGCTCCGACGCCGAGGGCACCGGCGCCGTGGTCCGCGCCGCCGCCCCGCTGGGGGAGGAGGCCGCGATCGCCGCGGGAGCCGGACTGCTCCGCCAGGAGCACGCCGCCGTCTGGTCCGGCGGACGGCTCAGGGGCAGCCGCCGTCGCCTCCTCGGCGGCATCGAGCTGGCCTCCCACAGCGAGGCCCCCACTGTCGAGGCCGCCGCGGACGCCGTCCGCGCCGCGTGGGCCGAGGAGGGTCTGAAGGGCTGGGGCGGCGAGGCCGCGGACACGCTGCGCCGCCGCGTCCATCTGCTCCACCGCGTCCTGAAGGACCCCTGGCCGGACATGTCCGCCGCCGCCCTCGCCCAGGACGAGGACCTCGTCGCGGCCGTCGCCGCGCAGGTGGTGGCCGGCACCCCGCGGTCCCGGGTCGACCTCGCCGGACTGCTGCAGGGCCTGCTGCCCTGGCCCGCCGCCTCCGAGCTGGACACGCTCGCTCCTGCACGGCTGCCCATCCCCTCCGGGCGCACCGCCGCCGTGGAGTACCCGGAGGTCGGCGACGACGGCCAGCCGGTGCTCGCCGCCAAGCTCCAGGAGTTCTTCGGGGCCTCCGGCACGCCGACGGTCGCGGACGGACGCCAGCCGGTGCTGCTGCACCTGCTCTCGCCCGCCGGACGCCCGCTGGCCGTGACAGCGGACCTGCCCTCCTTCTGGGCCGGCGCCTACGCCCAGGTCCGTGCCGACATGCGCGGCAGGTATCCGAAGCACCCCTGGCCCGAGGACCCCACGACGGCCGAGGCCACGGGACGGACCCGGCGTCGGTGAGCCGGGCTCCGGCGGTCCGTCCGCGGAGGGTGCGGCCGGGCAGGAAGCCGGGGTGCCGTCGTCGTGAAACAGGGCCCCATAGGGGCACGGTGCGTGCTGACAGGCGGCGAAGGGTCTAGTGTGTAGCGCAGATCACCCGGAAGACGGACGACAAGGAACCCCCGCCATGACGACTCCCCCCACCCGGTGCGGCCGGGGCCGGATGCTCGCGGCGACCGGCCTGGCCGCCGCCGCCCTGGTCTTGAGCGGATGCGCCGCCGACGACGGCGGAGGCACTCCGGTGCTGACCTGGTACACGAATCCGGACGACGGCGGCCAGGCCACCATCGCCCAGCAGTGCACCGAGGCATCCGACGGGAGGTACCGCATCGAGACCTCCATGCTCCCCACCGAGGCCTCCGCGCAGCGGGAGCAGCTCACCCGTCGCCTCGCGGCCGGCGACTCGTCCATGGACATCATGTCCCTGGACCCGCCGTTCGTGCCCGAGCTCGCCGAGCCCGGCTTCCTGGCGCCGGTGCCCGAGGAGCTGCAGAACACCGCGCAGGAGAACACCCTCGACGGCGCGCTCGCCGGCGCGACGTGGAAGGACGAGCTCGTGGCCGTCCCGTTCTGGGCCAACACGCAGCTGCTCTGGTACCGCAAGTCGGTGGCCGAGGCCGCCGGACTGGACATGGACAAGCCGGTCACCTGGGACCAGCTGATCGAGGCGGCCGAGGCCGAGGACAAATACCTCGGCGTCCAGGGGGCCCGCGCGGAGTCCATGACCGTGTGGCTCAACGCGCTCGTCGCCGGCGGCGGCGACGACATCATCGTGGACCCTGAGGCCTCGGCGGACGAGATGACCACCAACCTCGCCGGTGAGGCCGGCACCAAGGCCGCCGAGATCGTCTCGACCATCGGCAAGAAGGGGCTCGGCGGCCCCGGCCTGCCGACCCAGCGTGAGAACGAGGCAATGCTGCAGTTCCAGGGAGACAAGGGCTCGTTCATGGTGAACTGGCCGTTCATCTGGGCGGCCACCAACGCCTCGGTCGAGGCCGGAGACCTGCCCGAGGACCTCCCGGAGGACATCGGCTGGACCACCTACCCGCAGACCGTCGAGGGGCACGAGGCCGCACCGCCGCTGGGCGGCATCAACCTGGGGGTCGGCGCGAAGTCCGAGCATCAGGATCTGGCCTGGGATGCCGTCTCCTGCATCACCACCGCCGAACACCAGGCGGACTACTTCGTCACCAACGGCAACCCGCCGGCGGACCCGAAGGCCTACGAGGACGAGCGCATCAAGGACGCCTACCCCATGGCGGACGCGATCCGCGACTCGCTGGACATCGCGAAGCCGCGACCGCAGACGCCGTACTACAACGAGGTCTCCACGGCCATCCAGCAGCGCTACGCGCCGGTCTCCGGCGTCAACCCCGCCACCACGCCGCAGGAGACGAACACCTTCATCGAGCAGATCCTCCGAGGGGAGCGCCTCCTGTGAGCACCGTGTCCACCCCCGAGCGTGCATCCGGGCGCCGCCGCGTCCGCTCCGCCCGTGCGAAGTCCGAGGCCCGCCTCGGCATGATGCTGGCCGCCCCGGCGTTCCTCATCATGCTGTTCGTGGTGCTGTACCCCATCGTCCAGGCGGTCTGGGACTCCCTGTTCAGCTTCCGCCTGACCGCGCCGGCGGACAAGGAGTTCGTGGGCCTGAACAACTACGGCACCATCCTCACCGACCCCGTGTTCTGGTCCGACCTGGGCGTGACCCTGCTCATCACGGTGGTCACCGTGGCGGTCGAGCTCGTGCTCGGCTTCCTCCTGGCCCTGGTGATGCACCATGCGATCAAGTCCACCAAGGGACTGGTCCGCACCATGATCCTGGTGCCCTACGGCATCATCACGGTGGTGTCCGCCTTCGCGTGGTTCTACATGTTCTCGATCGACTCGGGGTACATGAACTCGTGGCTGTCCTGGCTGCCCGGCGTGGACGCGAACCTCAACTGGTTCGCCCAGGGCTCCACGGCGCTGTTCGTGATCATGCTCTCGGAGATCTGGAAGACCACCCCGTTCATCTCCCTGCTGCTGCTCTCCGGCCTGGCTCAGGTCCCCGGCGACCTCACCGAGGCGGCCGCCGTGGACGGCGCCACCCGCTGGCAGCGTCTCACCCGGGTGATCCTGCCCAACATGAAGGCGGCCATCATGGTGGCGGTCCTGTTCCGCGCGATGGACGCCTTCCGCATCTTCGACGCCATCTTCATCATGACCAACGGCGCCTACGGCACTGAGGCACTGTCCCTGCTGGCGTACCGGACCTCCATCGGGCGCCTGGAGATCGGCCTCGGCTCGGCGGTCTCCGTCATCCTGTTCCTGTGCGTGGCGCTGATGGCCTTCATCGCGGTGAAGGGCTTCAAGGTGGACCTCGCCGACCGAGGAGGCAACCAGTGAGCACTGTGGCAACCCCTGACAAGTCCGGCAACGCACCGGACACGTCCGCGCACGGGCGCACGGAGGCAGGGCACAGCGCAGCGCCTCCGGCCAGGAAGAAGTCAGGGACGGGGCGGATCACCCTCGGCTGGTGGGTCCTCACCGTGCTGATCGGCATCTGGTGCCTGTTCCCGGTGTTCTCCATCCTGGCCACCAGCTTCAAGACGCCCTCGGACCTGTCCAACGGCCGGCTGCTGCCGACCTCCTGGTCCACCGTGAACTACGAGGAGATCTTCGTGGGCGGCTCCCGCGAGCTGTTCCTCACGGCACTGCGGAACTCGGTGGGCATCTCGGTGATCGCCACCGTGGTCGCCGTCGTCCTGGCCACCCTGTGCGCCTATGCGATCGCGCGCCTGGACTTCCCCGGCAAGCGGCTGGTGCTGACGGTCTCCCTGATGGTCTCCATGTTCCCGGTGATCTCGCTGGTGACCCCGCTGTTCAACGTATGGCGGACCATCGGCCTGTACGACACCTGGCTCGGCCTGATCATCCCCTACCTCTCGCTCACCCTGCCGATCTCCATCTGGACGCTGGCCGCGTTCTTCAAGCAGATCCCGTGGGAGCTGGACCAGGCCGCCCAGGTGGACGGCGCCACCCCGCTGCAGGCGTTCAGGAAGGTGATCGTCCCACTGGCCGCGCCCGGCGTGTTCACCACCGCGATCATCGCGTTCTTCATCGCCTGGAACGACTTCGTCTACGGCATCTCGCTGACCTCCACGGAGGCGGCCCGTCCGGTGCCGGCGGCACTGGCGTTCTTCACCGGCGCCTCGCAGTTCGAGTCGCCGACCGGCGCGATCTCCGCCGCCGCGATCATCGTGACCATCCCGATCGTGCTCCTGGTGCTCTTCTTCCAGAAGCAGATCGTGGCCGGCCTGACCAACGGCGCCGTCAAGGGCTGAGGCCCGGACCAACGCTTCGAAAGGACCCTGAACCGATGGCCTCCATCACCCTGAACAACATCCACAAGACCTACGACGACGGCTTCCACGCGGTGAAGGGCGTCGACCTGGAGATCGCCGACGGCGAGTTCGTGATCCTCGTGGGCCCCTCCGGCTGCGGCAAGTCCACCCTGCTGCGCATGGTCGTGGGCCTCGAGGACATCACCGACGGCGATCTGCTGATCGGCGACCGCCGCGTCAACGAGGTGGCGCCGAAGGACCGCAACCTCGCCATGGTGTTCCAGAACTACGCGCTGTACCCGCACCTGACGGTGTTCGAGAACATCGCGTTCCCCCTGCGCCTGAACAAGGAGGCCAAGCTCTCCGAGGACCAGATCAAGGCCAAGGTGGCCGAGGCGTCCCGCATGCTGGAGCTGGACGACCATCTGGACCGCAAGCCAGGAAACCTCTCCGGCGGCCAGCGCCAGCGCGTGGCCATGGGCCGTGCGATCGTCCGCGAGGCCGATGCGTTCCTGTTCGACGAGCCGCTGTCCAACCTGGACGCCAAGCTGCGCGGGCAGATGCGCGCCGAGATCGCCCAGATGCAGCGCCGCCTCGGCATCACCTCCATCTACGTGACCCACGACCAGACCGAGGCGATGACGCTCGGCGACCGCGTGGCTGTGCTCAAGAAGGGCGAGCTGCAGCAGGTGGCCTCCCCGCGTGAGCTCTACGAGCAGCCGATCAACCTGTTCGTGGCCGGCTTCATCGGCTCCCCGTCGATGAACTTCCTGCCCGCCAGCCTCAAGTCCGAGGGCGGCCGCCACGTCCTGTCCTCGCCGATCGGAGACATTCCGGTGCCGGAGGCGAAGGCCAAGGCCGCCGAGGGACGCGAGTTGGTGTTCGTGGGTCTGCGCCCCGAGTTCTTCGAGGACGCCTCCCTCGTGGACGAGGACAAGAAGTCCAAGGGCTCGATCTTCCAGGTGGAGCTGACCCACCTGGAGTGGCTGGGCCACGAGCAGTACGGCCACATCGAGTTCGACCCGGACCCGGAGGTCAAGACCATGCTCTCCGACCTGGCGAAGGAGATGGACGCGGACGAGCTGCGCCCGGTGGTGGTGACCACCCTGTCCGCGGAGTCCCGTGTCCGCCCGGGCACCCCGGTGGATCTGTGGGTGGACACCTCGCGCATCCACCTCTTCGACCCGAAGACCGGAGAGAACCTGACCCGCGACCCCGAGGCCGGCGCCGAGCTGACCCGCATGGCCGGCGAGGAGCGCCAGCGTCAGATCGATCTGGCCCAGGAGAACGACCGGAAGAAGAAGCAGGAGGGCGCCGGGCACCGGACCGAGGACGCCATCGGAGACAACCTCGACCACGGCGCCGAGGGCGAGGGCCGCACCGGCTCCCACGCCCAGGACTGACGCTCCCGGGGCGCCCTGGCCCCGGCCCACAGCAAAAGTGAGGGCAAGACACGGTCTCGTTCGTCGATCTCGACGCCGTGTCTTGCCCTCACTTTCGCCTTGTTCGCCTTGTTCGCCGTGTTCGGCTCAGTACCCGTCCTCGACGTCCACGAGCCCCTCGACCTCCCCGCCCTCCGCGCGAGCGGCGAGGTTCCGCCGGATCCGCGCATCGAGCAGCGGGATGCACATCTCCGGGGTGTCGGCGGTGTGCGGGGTGATCAGACAGCGCGGCTCGGCCCACAGCGGATGCCCGTCCGGCAGCGGTTCGGGGTCGGTCACGTCCGTGCCGTAGGAGCGGATCTTCCCGGCGGCCAGGGCGGCGGTCACGGCGTCGGTGTCCACGAGCACGCCGCGGCCGACGTTGACCAGCACCGCGTCGTCGTCCATGAGCTCCAGCTGCCGTGCGCCGACGATCCCGCGGGTCTGCTCGGTCGCCGCCGCGGCCAGCATGACCACGTCGGCTCCGGGCAGCACCTCGTCGAACCGGTCGGTCGTCACGGTGACGTCCGCGCCGGGCACGTCGTCCGCCCTGCGCCGCACCGCGGTGACGTGCACGTCCCAGGCCTTGAGCAGTCGGATGTACTCCTGTGCGATGCCCCCGCCGCCGAGCACCACCGCCCGGGCGCCGTCGAGGCTCTTCCCCCGGCACTGACCCCAGGAGGTCGCCGTGACGCGCTCGGGCAGATGCCGCAGCAGCGCGAGGGTCAGCATCAGGGCGTGCTCGGCCACCGGCGGGGCGTAGGTGCCCCTCGCCGACGTCCAGGTGATGTCCGGGCGGCTGCGTACGAGCGGCACGTAGGCCTCGATCCCGGCGAAGGGGAACTGCACCCAGTCGATCTGCGGGTTCGCCTCGAGCGCGGCGCGCACGTCCTCCACAGGGATCGGGGTCAGCAGCACCAGCGCGGTCGCGTCGCCGTCGCCGTGGGGTGGTCCGTCCGTCCCGACGACGGCCCCTCCCGTCTGCGTGACGGCTTCCGTCGGCCCGCGGCGGGCCTCGGCGTAGCGGGTGCCGGCCAGCTGTTCGGCCGTCGGCAGGATCAGCAGGCGTTCGGCGCGCACCCTCAGCCCTCCTGGGCGGCCTTGTGGGCCGCGGACAGCTCGAGGTAGATGCTTGCGTTGCGCTTCAGGGATTCGCGCTCGTCGTCCGAGAGCGGGCGGCGCACCTTGGCCGGGACACCGGCCACCAGGGAGCCGGCGGGGACCTCGGTGCCCTCCAGCACGAGCGCCCCGGCGGCCACCAGGGAGCCGGCGCCGATCGTGGCGCCGTTCATGACGGTGGCGGACATCCCGATCAGGCAGTCGTCCCCGACCTTCGCGCCATGGACCACGGCCGAATGGCCCACGGAGACGCCGGAGCCCAGCTGGCAGGGGAAGCCCTCGTCCGCGTGCAGCACCACGTTGTCCTGCAGGTTGGTGCCCTCGCCCACGCGGATGGGCGCGGAGTCGCCGCGCGCGGAGACGCCGTAGAAGGCAGAGGAGCGCTCGGCCATCTCGACGTCGCCGGTGATCGCGGCGGTCGGGGCGAGGAAGACGGACTCGTGGATGCGGGGCGTGGAGCCCTTCACAGTGATGATGTGTGCCATGTCACCAGGCTACGGGGAGCGGGCAGGCAGCGGCGAGCGCCACCGTGGTCCGAGGCCTGACGACGACGGCCGGTTCCCTCCGTCTTCTCGACGAGGACCGTCGTCGGGAAGGGGACGCGGGTGTGGATCAGCCGAAGACGACCGTGCGACGCCCGTCCAGCAGGACGCGGTGCTGGGCGTGCCAGCGGACGGCCTGGACGAGGGTGTCGCCCTCCACGTGCCGGCCGCGGGCCACGAAGTCCGCGGCGGTCTGCGCGTGGGTGACCGACTGGACGGACTGGGCGATGATCGGGCCCTCGTCCAGGTCCGCGGTGACGTAGTGGGCGGTGGCGCCGATGAGCTTCACCCCGCGTTCATGGGCCTGATGGTACGGACGCGCCCCCTTGAAGGACGGCAGGAACGAGTGGTGGATGTTGATGGCACGGCCCTCGAGTTCGGCGCAGAGCTCGTCCGAGAGGATCTGCATGTAGCGGGCGAGGACCACCAGGTCGATGTCGAACTCCTCGATGAGCTCGCGCAGGCGGGCCTCGGCTGCGGCCTTCGTCTGCGTGCCGGTCGTGGAGACCGGGACGTGGATGAACGGGACGCCGTAGAAGGAGGCCAGCGGCTGCAGGTCCAGGTGGTTGGAGACCACCACCGGAACCTCGATCGGAAGGGTGCCCGCGCGCTGCTGGAACAGCAGGTCGTTCAGGGTGTGGCCGTCCTTGGAGCACATCACCAGCGTGCGGGTGCGGACCGCGGCGTCCCAGAGTTGCAGGTGCATGTCGAACCGCTCGCCGACCGGGGCGAGAGCGGCGTCTACGGCGTCGTGTGCGGCCGGGGTGTGGAACTCCACGCGCATGAAGAAGGTGCCGGTGTCCGGGGAGTCGTACTGCTGGGACTCGGTGATGTCCGCGTCCACCTCGAGCAGGGCGCCGGAGACCGCGTGCACGATGCCCCGGGTGTTGGTGCAGGACAGCGTCAGGACGAACTCGTGCTCGCCGGACCCGGAAGAGGTTGCTGCGTCGGGGAAGGCGGGGGAGGGCGCAGAAGTGGTATCAGAGGAGGACATGCCAGCCATCAAACCACGGTGCCGGTCGGGTCGAACGGGGGGCGTCGGCCGATGACCACACAGCGGAAGGTGTGACATTCTCGGGTCTGAACTGTCTCCGCGACCGCGGAATCAGCAGTGACAACGACCGGAAGAAGACAGAGGAGACGTCATGGACAACCCCATCGTCTATGTGGTGATCGCCGCCATCATCGTGGTGCTGCTGATCCTCATCATCCTGAGCGTCGTCGCGGGCAAGCGCCGCGCGAACGCCGAGCTCGAGCAGGAGCTGCGCGCCGAGGAGCAGCGCAAGAAGAAGGCCGGCGTCAAGGACGACGTGATCCCGGGCGACGAGGACAAGGCCGCCGGGGCCGACCGCGTGACGCCCCGGAAGAAGGCGACCAAGGACGTCACGGCAGTGAAGGATGCCGACGGCCTCAAGGGGTCCGATGAGGCCGCCGCGGGCAAGGCTGCTGCGGACTCGGACGCCGGGCAGGCCGGCGGCAAGGACGGCCAGGACCCGGACGTGTCGAAGGAGGCCGATGTGCAGGCCGGCGGCAAGGATGTGCAGGTGGACGAGGCCGATGCCGACGCCGCCGCGAAGGTCGGCAAGGGAGGCCCGTGGGACACCCCGACCGCACCGGATGCCAAGGACCCGAACGAGCGCAAGCCGATCAAGTTCACCGAGGGTGAGAAGATCGCCGAGGCGGAGGCCGCCCGTGACGGCAAGGCCCCGAACGCCCCGAAGGAGACCCGCACGGGCAGCACGGCCGCTGCCGCTGCCGGTGCCGCTGCCGCCGTCGCCGGCGGTGCTGTGGCCGGTGGTGCTGCCGCCGCCTCCCAGGACGAGAAGGACGCCGACGAAGCCAGTGCCGTGAAGGCCGACGAGAAGACCGCAGCCACGGCTGCTGAGCAGAAGGTCGCTGACAAGGGTGCCGAGCGTGAGGTCGCCGACAAGGGCGACGTGGATGCCGGTGCCGAGAAGTCCGGCGTCTCCCAGGACGCCGATGTGCAGGCCGGTGGCCGTGGCGTGACCGTGGACGAGGCCGCTGAGACGGGCTCCGAGTCGACGCCGGTGACCGACTCCCAGCGTCAGGTCCAGCAGGCCACCGCAGCCACTGCGGCAGGCGTCGTCGGCGGGACGGCGGCCGCTGCGACCGCCGGTGTGGCCGGCGGCCAGGGCGTGCAGGCCGACGAAGCCGAGGCCGAGACGGGCCAGGGCACCGCCCCGACCGGCAAGGCCGACCAGGCCGACGGCGAGCCGGCCCTGGCGATGTCCTCCAAGGACGAGGACCGCATGGCCGCCGCGGTCGACGCCGACAAGAAGGAGTCCGTCCAGGCCACCGAGGCCGAGGAGTCGCAGGGCTCCGGCGCAGGCACCGCCGCCGTGGTGGGCGGCACCGCCGTCGCCGGCGGCGCTGTGGCTGCAGGCGCGGCCGCCCACGACGCCCGGACCGAGAAGGCCGAGGCTCCGAAGGAGGGCACCTACGGTGCTCAGACCCTGACGAGCGGCACTGACGTCCCGGGCACCGAGAAGGACCACGGCGACCTGCTGGACGAGCCCACCGCCGGCCGCACCACCGACGGCACGAAGATTGAGACCGTGACCCACGAGCAGCTCAACGCCCGCGCCGAGGGCGACGACGTAGACGGTGTCGACACGGCCGACGCCGCGCAGACCGATGGCGGCCGCGCGGACGCCCCGCAGACCGACACCGCCGACTCCGGGCACGAGACGGCCGCCCAGGTGGACGGCTACTCCGTGACCGGCGTGCCCGGCTACGCGGGACCGGTCTCCGAGCGCGCCCGGCGCGAGATCGCCGAGGACGAGGCCAAGGCATCCGCCGCCGGCGCCACGGACGCCGACGCAGGCACAGCCACCACCGGCAAGGCAGGCACCGACCAGTCTGACGCGGACAAGGCCGACACCGACCAGGCCGATGCGGACAAGTCCGGTACCGACCGCCGTGAGGTCCAGCCCGAGGAGACCCTCGGTGAGCACCACACCCCGGCCGCCCAGGGCCCGGTGTCCGTGGGTGCCTCCGGCACCGCGGCCGGCACCTCCGCCGAGGCCACCCCGGCGCGTCAGGAGGACGGCTCCCTGAAGGAGACCATCGTGGAGACCGCCAAGGGTGCCGCTTCCGTGGCTGCCAAGGGGGCCGCCAAGGGCGCTGAGGCCGGCGCCAAGGGTGCTGTGAAGGGTGCCGCCTTCCTCCGCGACAAGCTGGCCCAGGCCCAGGAGCGCCGCTGGAAGAAGTGACCCGCTGACAGGCGCCGCGGATGCACGCGGCTCCGGACAGACGACGGCCCCCTCACTTTTCGCAAGTGAGGGGGCCGTCGTCTGCCCATGGACGTCCTGCCGGATCAGACGCCCGGGATCTCCTCTCCGGCGGCGGCCTTCACGGCCTCCTCGATCTTGGCGCCGGTCTCGGCGTCCACGTTCTTCCAGTACTCGAGGGCCTTGGAGAGCACCGGCTCCTTCACGCCGTCGAGGGCGCCGGCCACGGTCTGCACGAACTCGGCGCGCTCCTCGTCGGAGAACACCTCGCGGACGAGGGCGCCGGCCTGGCCGAAGTCGTCGTCGTCCTTGCGGAGCGTCTGCGACTCGCGGGTCATCTCGCCGTCGGCCTCCCAGCCGTTGTCGACGCGACCCTCCTCGTCGGACCACGAGTGGTCGAAGGAGTTGGGGACGTACTGCGGGGCGGCGCCCTGATGGTGGTACGTCATCTGGCCGTCGAACGTGTAGGAGTTGACCGGGGACTTGGGCTGGTTGACCGGCAGCTGCGCGAAGTTCGTGCCGATGCGGTAGCGCGCCGCGTCGTGGTACGCGAAAGAGCGGGCCAGCAGCATGCGGTCCGGGGACAGGCCGATGCCCGGCACGGTGTTGCCCGGGGAGAACGCGGCCTGCTCGATCTGCGCGAAGTGGTTCTCCGGGTTCCGGTTCAGGGTCATGGTGCCGACCTTGATGCGTGGGTAGTCCTTCTTGGACCAGATCTTGGTCAGGTCGAACGGGTTGTACCGGTAGGTCTTCGCCTCCTCGTACGGCATCACCTGCACGTACAGGTCCCACTTCGGGAAGTTCCCCGCGGCGATGGAATCGAACAGGTCCTGGCGGTGGTAGTCGGCGTTCTCACCGGCCTTCTTCACGGCCTCGTCATTGGTGAAGTTGTGCACGCCCTGCTGGGAGATGAAGTGGTACTTCACCCAGAAGCGCTCGCCCTCGGCGTTGACCCACATGTAGGTGTGGGAGCCGTAGCCGTTCATCTCCGCCCAGGTGCGAGGCAGGCCGCGCGGGCCCATCAGATAGGTGACCTGGTGGGCGGTCTCCGGGTTGTTCGCCCAGAAGTCCCACTGCATGGTGCCGTCACGCAGGCCGGAGTCCGGCAGGCGCTTCTGCGAGCGGATGAAGTGGGTGAACTTCATGGGGTCGCGCATGAAGAACACCGGGGTGTTGTTGCCGACCAGGTCGTAGTTGCCCTCCTCCGAGTAGAAGCGGAGGGAGAAGCCGCGCACGTCGCGCCAGGTGTCCGGGGAACCGAGCTCACCGGCCACGGTGGAGAAGCGGGCGAGCATCTCGGTCTTGGTCCCCGGCTGGAACACGAGGGCCTTGGTGTACTGCGAGACGTCCTCGGTGACCTCGAACTCGCCGAACGCGCCGGAGCCCTTGGCGTGGGGACGGCGCTCCGGGATGTTCATCCGGTTGAAGTGCTGGTGGGTCTCCACGAGCTGGGTGTCGTGCAGGACGATCGGGCCGTCCGGGCCCACCGTCAGCGACTGGCGGTCCGACACGGCCGGGGCGCCCGACTGCGTTGTCGATCCGGTGGCGTGGGGAGTCTTCTTCTCAGTCATGCTCACTCCTTGCGTTTCTGTCCGGGCAGGGCCCGGGGTTTTCCGCCCTGTTCCGGAGGGCTCATTCCACTGTGTCACCTGGTGTCGGAAGCCGTAAGGGGCGGCACGCTCCGGCGGCGACGCCCACAGCGAAAGCAGCGGGCGCCGTCGTCGCCGGAACGGTCATGGACGCCAAGCCGCTGCGAGCGGTGCCACACAGCTGGCTAGGATGGTCCACGGAGCAGTCCGACCAGCCGAGGGTCGGAGCAGCCGACCGCCGAAGGGAAAGCCCGTGACCCAGCCCGATGTGAACACCCTCCCGCTGTCCGAGGTCGATCCGGAGATCGCCGCCGTCCTGGCCGACGAGCTGGGCCGTCAGCGCGGCACGCTCGAGATGATCGCCTCCGAGAACTTCGTGCCTCGGGCGATCCTCGAGACCCAGGGCTCGGTGCTGACCAACAAGTACGCGGAGGGCTACCCCGGCCGCCGCTACTACGGCGGCTGCGAGTTCGTGGACGTCGCCGAGAACCTCGCCATCGAGCGTGCCAAGGCCCTCTTCGGCGCAGAGCACGCCAACGTGCAGCCGCACGCCGGCGCCCAGGCGAACGTGGCCGTGATGACCGCCCTGATGGACCACGGGGACACCATGATGGGCATGTCCCTGGCGCACGGCGGCCACCTGACCCACGGCATGAAGATCAACTTCTCCGGCAAGAACTACACCATCGCCGCCTACGAGGTGGACCCGGAGACCTACACCGTGGACATGGACAAGGTCCGTGAGCAGGCGCTCGCCTCGAAGCCGAAGGTCATCGTGGCCGGCTGGTCCGCCTACCCGCGCCAGCTGGACTTCGCCGCGTTCCGTGAGATCGCGGACGAGGTCGGCGCCAAGCTCTGGGTGGACATGGCCCACTTCGCCGGCCTCGTGGCCGCGGGCCTGCACCCGAACCCGGTGCCGCACGCGGACGTGGTCTCCTCCACCGTGCACAAGACCCTCGCCGGCCCGCGCTCCGGCTTCATCCTCTGCAAGGAGGACCTGAAGAAGAAGATCAACTCGGCCGTGTTCCCCGGCCAGCAGGGCGGCCCGCTCATGCATGCGATCGCCGGCAAGGCCGTGGCCTTCAAGATCGCCGCCTCCGAGGAGTTCAAGGCCAAGCAGGAGCGCACCCTGGCCGGTGCCCAGATCCTGGCAGAGCGCCTCTCCGCGAAGGACATGCAGGACCAGGGCGTCTCCGTCCTCACCGGCGGCACCGACGTGCACCTGGTGCTCGTGGACCTGCGCAACTCGCAGCTGGACGGCCAGCAGGGCGAGGACATCCTGCACGAGGTCGGCATCACCGTGAACCGCAACTCCGTCCCGTGGGACCCGCGCCCGCCGATGACCACCTCCGGCCTGCGCATCGGCACCCCGGCCCTGGCCTCCCGTGGCTTCGGCGAGGCCGAGTTCCGCGAGGTCTCCGACGTCATCGCCGAGGCCCTCAAGCCCGGCGCGGACCTGGAGTCGCTGCGCGGCCGCGTGGCCAAGCTCGCCGACGACTTCCCGCTGTACGACGGCCTCGAGAACTGGTGACCGCCCAGATGACAGCACAGAAGCTGGACGGCAAGGCCACCGCGGCGGCCATCAAGGATGAGCTGCGCGGACGCGTGGCGACGCTGGCCGAGCGTGGCCTCACCCCGGGCCTGGGCACCGTCCTGGTGGGCGAGGACCCCGGCTCGCAGAAGTACGTGGCGGGCAAGCACCGCGACTGTGCGGAGGTCGGCATCCACTCCATCCAGAAGGAACTGCCGGCCGACGCCACCGAGGAGCAGGTCCTCGAGGCCGTGCGCGAGCTGAACGAGGACCCGGACTGCACCGGGTACATCGTGCAGCTGCCGCTGCCGAAGCACGTGGACACCCAGAAGGTGCTCGAGGCCATCGACCCGGCCAAGGACGCCGACGGCCTGCACCCGATGAACCTGGGCCGGCTGGTCGCCTCCGTGGGCGGCGAGCTGGACTCCCCGCTGCCGTGCACTCCGGCCGGCTGCGTGGAGCTGCTCAAGCGCCATGGCGTGGAGCTCGCGGGCAAGCACGTGCTGGTGATCGGCCGCGGCGTGACCATCGGCCGGCCCGCCGGCCTGGTGCTCACCCGCCGCGAGGTCAACGCCACGGTGACCCTGGCACACACCGGCACCACCAACCTGGACGAGCTGCTGGCGGCGGCCGACGTGGTCATCGCCGCCGCCGGCTCCGCCCACATGGTGAAGCCGGAGCAGGTCAAGGAGGGCGTGATCGTCCTGGACGTGGGCGTCTCCCGCACCACGGATGCCGAGGGCCGTTCCCGCATCGCCGGGGACGTGGACCCGGCCGTGGCGGAGAAGGCCTCCTGGATGGCGCCTAATCCCGGCGGCGTGGGCCCGATGACCCGCGTCATGCTGCTCGCCAACGTGGTGGAGGCCGCCGAGCGCGCCGCCGTCTCCGGCGACTGGGCGGGGGAGGCCCGCTGAGCCCGCTGGGCTGACCCGGCCGCCGTCCCCGTGCGGGTCGGCCGGCGGAGGGGCGCCGGCCGCAGCCCGGTGCGCGATGGCCGGCATGGCACCTTCCGGAGCGTCTGCCTGCGCGGGACCGGGGCGGGAGTCCGTGTCTGCCTGCCCCGGTTCCGGCGTCCACGCGTAGGATGCTGGCGTGAGCCACACCACCTCCTCTGCGGGCACCCCCGTGCCCTCCGCCACCGAGACCGCCGCCGGCACCTCGGGTACGTCCGTCATCCGCGCCCGCGGCCTGCGCAAGCAGTACGGCGACTTCCACGCGGTCCAGGGCATCGACCTGGACGTCACGCCGGGGGAGTGCTTCGGCCTGCTGGGACCGAACGGCGCGGGCAAGTCCACCACCATGCGCATGCTCGCGGGCGTCTCCCAGCGCACGGAGGGCGAGCTGTCCATCATGGGCATCGACCCGGAGGAGGACGGCCCCGCGGTCCGCGCGCACCTGGGCGTGGTCCCGCAGCAGGACAACCTGGACGAGGAGCTCACCGCCCGGGACAACCTGCTGATCTACGGCCGCTACTTCGGCCTGCCCTACTCCTACCTGAAGCCCAAGTCCCTGGAGCTGCTGGAGTTCGCGCAGCTCACGGACAAGGCGGACACCAAGGCCGATGCCCTCTCCGGCGGCATGAAGCGCCGCCTGGTGATCGCCCGCGCCCTGGTGAACGAGCCGCAGCTGCTGCTGTTGGACGAGCCGACCACCGGCCTGGACCCGCAGGCCCGCCACATCCTCTGGGACCGCCTCTACCGGCTGAAGGAGCGGGGCACCACGCTGGTGCTCACCACGCACTACATGGACGAGGCCGAGCAGCTCTGCGACCGGCTCGTGGTCGTGGACGGCGGGCAGATCATGGCCGCCGGCACCCCGCAGGCGCTGATCCGCGAGCACGCCTCCCGCGAGGTCCTCGAGGTCCGCTTCGGCACGGACCGCAACGAGGCCGCCGCCGAGGTGCTGCGGGCCGAGACCCGCGTGCACCGCATCGAGGTCCTCCCGGACCGTGTGCTGCTCTACGGCGACCGCGCCGACGAGCTCCAGGACGCCGTCACCGCGCTCGCCGAGGCCGGCCGCGTGACCGCACCGGTCACCGCGCTGACCCGCCGCGCCTCCCTGGAGGACGTGTTCCTCATCCTCACCGGCCGCACCCTGGTGGACTGAGCATGGCCGAGACCTTCCCGACGACGGCCGCCTCCTCCGGCGGCCGCCCCGGCTCCTCGTCCGCGCGCCGGGATGCCGCAGGCACCGCGCCGGGCGGCACGGCCGGCACCTCCACGGCGTCCGGCCCGCTGCAGCCTCCTTTCGGTCCGGCCGAATCCGCGCGCCGTGTCAGGCGCCGCGGGCTCTGGTACTTCGCCGAGCACCAGCTGCGCTCCATGCGCCGCTACGGCTCGGTGCTGGTGGTCAACGCCGTGGGCGAGCCGCTGGTCTACCTGCTGGCCATGGGCCTCGGCCTGGCCACGCTGATCAGCGGCGGGGCCTCCGCCGAGGTGCTGGGCGGCGCCACGTACCTGCAGTTCATCGCGCCGGCGCTCCTGGCGTCCTCGGCGCTGATGACCGCCTCCGTGGAGTTCTCCTACCCGGTGATGGACGGCTTCAAATGGCACCGGATCTACTACGCCCCGCAGGCCACCCCCCTCAGCCCGGCGCAGATCGCCGCCGGCCACCTGACCGCCGTGTCGCTGCGGTTCCTGGCCCAGTCCACGGTCTTCTACCTGATCATGACGGCCTTCGGCGCCACGGACTCCCCGTGGTCCTGGCTGCAGGTGTTCTCCGCGACGCTCGGGGGCCTGGCGATCGGCTCCTGGATCATGGCGTTCGCCGCGTCCATCCGGGACGAGAAGGGCCAGTTCGCCCTGCTCCAACGGTTCGTGGTGATGCCGCTGTTCCTGTTCTCCGCCACGTTCTACCCGCTGACCCAGCTGCCGCTGTCCCTGCAGTGGATCGGCTGGATCTCCCCGCAGTGGCACGCCGCCCAGCTCGGCCGCGTGCTGTCCTACGGCATGGACAACCCGGCCTGGCTGACCGCGGTGCACGTGCTCTACCTGATGGGCCTGGCCGCCTCCGGCGCCCTGGTGGCCGTCGCGATCTACACCCGCCGGCTCGGCTGGCGGTCCGGCCGTCCGGACCCGGACGCGGTGGTGACGCGGAAGAAGGGGCCCCGCGGCTCCGTCCTATCCCGCCGCGCGGACCGCGCCTCATCGGCGGCGGAGGCCTCCGGCGAGGCGACCACCGCCGCCGGCGAGGTGGCAGGACCCGGGGAAGCGACCGTCGTCGGGACGCCGGGCACCGCCGCCGACGCCGTCCCGCCGATGCCGGAGATCACCGTCCGTACCGGCGCCCTGTCCGGCATGTACTCCGGCAACATCCGCGCCGTGCTGGAGCGGGCGTTCCTGTCCCTGAAGTCGAACAACTGGGCGGTCTTCGTCTCGGGCTTCGCGGAGCCGGTGCTGTACCTGCTGTCCCTGGGCATCGGGCTGGGCTCGCTGATCGGCGAGCTGCCCGGCCCGGACGGACAGCCGATCCCGTACGGCATGTACATCGCACCGGCGCTGCTGGCGGTGTCCGCCATGAACGGCGCCGTGTACGACTCCACCTGGAACGTCTTCTTCAAGCTGCGCTACGCGAAGACCTACCAGACCATGCTCGCCACCCGCCTCGGCCCCCTGGACGTGGCCCTCGGCGAGATCCTCATGGCCCTGTTCCGCGGCGCCGTGTACGCCGCGTCCTTCCTGATCGTCATGGCGCTTATGGGGCTGGTGACCAGCTGGACCGCGCTGCTCATGGTGCCCGGCGCGCTGCTGGTGGCGTTCGGGTTCGCGGCGGTCGGCATGGCGGTGACCAGCTACATGAAGACGTTCCAGCACATGGACTGGATCATGATCGTGATGCTGCCGATGTTCCTGTTCTCCGCCACGTTCTTCCCGCTCCAGGTGTACCCCACCGGCGTGCAGTGGTTCATCCAGGCGCTGCCGCTGTGGCACGCGGTGGAGATGATGCGGCACCTGGCCGTCGGCGTGGTCACCTGGGCCACCGCCGGGCGCATCCTCTACTTCGTGGTGATGGCCGCCGCGGGCCTGGTGTTCGCCTCGCGTCGCCTGGCCAGGCTCTTCCTGCGCTGACCAGGCCCTTCTTACGCTGAGCCGTCAGGCGGTGCGGCGCTCCCGCCGGCGCTGCACGCCGCGGCGCGCCAGGTCTGCCGCACCGACGGCCAGCACCACGCACCAGCAGACCAGCACGACCCACAGGGCGTCCACCGCGGCCGCGCCGGAGGCCTCGCGCGCGGAGGCGTCCCGCATCCCGGCGGCGGTCACGAAGTACACACCGGTCACCGCGGCGATGCCGGTGGAGGTGCCGATGCGCTGGATGGTCTGGGAGACGCCACCGGCGGCGCCGGCCTCGCGGGGGGCCACGTCGTCCATCATGAGCACCTGGGTGCTGGTCATGATCAGCGCCTGGGACACGCCCTGGGGCAGCAGGATCAGTGCCACGGTCCAGAACGGCCAGGACCCGTCCGTCACGCGCGCGAACGCCAGGATCAGCAGCAGCGCGGAGACCACGGCCAGCACCCCGCCGGCGAACACGAACCATGGGCCGAACCGGTCCACCCGCGCACCGATCCACGCCGAGAGCGACACCACCATCAGTGCTGAGCCGAGGGTGGAGACGCCGGCCAGGAACGGACTCAGCCCCAGCCCCTCCTGGGCGAACATCGCCACCACGGCGAACGCGGCCGGCATGGCGGCCATGTACACGGTCACCTGCAGGGTGCCGAGGCTGAAGGACGGGCGGAGGAACAGGGCCGGATCCACCATCGGGTACACGCCGGTCTGCACGGCGGTCCGCCGCACCCTCACCTCCCACGCCCACCAGGCGGTCACCAGCACGGCGGCTACGGCCAGAAGCCACAGTGCGTCCGTGAGGATGAACGGGAGCATCAGGCAGACGGTCGCGGCGGCCAGCAGCGTCATGCCCACCGGATCCAGGTACTTCAGCCCCCTGGGCACCAGGTCTGCTGAGGTCTGCGTCGGCGGGTGCAGCCAGAGCAGGCCCATCACCAGAGCGGCCAGGCCCAGCGGCACGTTCATCAGGAACAGCCAGCGCCAGCCCCAGTCGTCCCCCGCCACGCCGAGCAGCGCGCCGCCGGCCGGCGGGCCCACCGCCACGCCCAGGCCGATCACGGTGCCGAAGAACCCGTAGGCCCGGCCGCGTGCACGCCCGGTGAAGGAGGACTGGATGACGCCGATGATCTGCGGGTTGAACAGGCCCGCCCCGCAGCCCATGAGCAGACGCGAGGCGTTGAGCATCAGCGCGTTCGCGGCCAACCCGGACAGCAGCGAGCCGATCACGTAGACGAGGATGCCGGCCAGGAACAGCGGCTTGCGGCCCCAGAGGTCGCCGGCACGGCCGGCGGCCACGAGCACCACGCCGTAGGTCAGGGTGTAGCCGGAGAGCACCCACTGCAGGTCCGCGGCGGTGGCGCCGAGGCCGCGCTCGATCGCCGGCACCGCCACGTTCACCACGGACACGCTCATCAAGGCCAGGAACAGCGGCATGAGCAGCACCAGCAGGATGCGGGTCTGCTCCGGGCTGAAGCGCGTGGAGGTGGCCTCCGGGGTCGTCTCGGTCACCGGGACAGGATAGGCCAGGGGCCTCGATGAACGGTTCCGATCGCTTCAGGAGCCTGACGTGACGAGAAAGAGCTGCAACAGCAAGAAGATCAAGCTCATGTTCCGGGCAGGGGTCAATCGTGACCAGATGCTACTCAGTATCCATGAAAGTCTATTAAAGAGAAAAGAATGGAGGGGGTCCATGAGCTCGTGGATCAGCACCTACGCAGGATTCCTGCCCCTGCTCGTCGGCCTCGGCGTGGCCGTTGCCGTCGTCCTGGCCGTCCTGAGGTGGCGGTGGCTGCCGCGCGGCTGGTCCCTGGACCGGGTGACGGCGCTCTGGCTGTTCGTGATGTGGCTCATGGGCGTCGCGGTGGTCACCCTCGTCGGCACCGTCGGCATGGGCGGTGGCTACGACAGGCCCCTGTCCGACCGCGTGGACCTGGTCCCACTGCGCTCCGTGTTCACCGCCGCGGACGGCGTGGCCGCCACCGCGTACCTCGAGCCCCTGTTCAACATCGCGATGTTCGCCGTCGGTGGGCTTGTGGCGGCGTGGGCCTTCCGCTGGTCCGTGGCCCGCACAGCGGTGGTCTTCCTCGCGCTCGGAGTGGGCATCGAGCTGCTGCAGACCGTGGTCCCGGGCGATCGGTCCATCACCGTCGACGACGTCCTCTGGGCCGTGCTCGGCGGTGCCCTGGGCGCTCTCGTCGCCACCGCGCTCCGAGGCCGGTCCCGTCCAGCCTCCGGCGCCGCGCGCCCGGCCGCGCGCTGAGCCGCGGCGTCCCGCGCCCCGGTTCTCCTCGCGCCCACCGCCCCACGGAAAGGCCAGAGGCACGACGACGGACGGTGCCGTCGTCGGGACGCCTCACCTCGGTCCGGGCCCGAGTGGCACCGGCACCGCCGGTGCGGGAGAATGGAGGTTGATCCCGCACGCGAGCCCTCGAGGAGAGGAAGCACACCCATGGCCAACGCCCTGCCCGGTGCCCCCGGCACGCCCCGCAACGCACGAGGAGGAGGGCTGCAGGTCGGCGGTCTGGGCTTCGCGGTCATGATCACCGTGCTGCTGGTGGCGCTGCTGTTCGCGGCCAACCAGAACTCGGTCATCGGATGGCTGCTCGTGGCGATCTCCGCCGGCTGGCTGATCTTCGCGATCGTCGTGTTCCTGCTGATGCGCAGGGGGATCCAAGGCGCCGCCCGCCGCGTGGACTCCATGGTCGCCAACACCGCCCACCGCCAGGAGGCCCCGGCGGCCGCCGGCGCGCAGACGTCCGCGGACCCGATGCGGGACACCAAGCTGGACCACTCCTTCAAGATCTGCCAGGTGCAGGTGAAGGTGGTGCGCGAGCAGCTCGCCTCCGACGAGCTGGACCGGGACATGGTGGACCGGGCGCTGGAGACCATCGACATCACCGCCTCCAACGCGCGGGACATGATCAAGGGCGACGACGCCCGCAAGGGCGAGGGTGAGGGCCCGGTGTCCGGAACGGTGGTGGGCTGACATGGCGCAGCTGCCCCAGAAGGACCCCGTCACCGGCAAATACCCCGAGCCAGCCGAGGGCGAGCCGATCATCCACGCCAACGCCGGCGCCCCCAAGGCCGAGGGTGCGGTGCGCATCGCCTCGGTCAACGTCAACGGCATCCGCGCCTCCCACCGCAAGGGCATGATCGGCTGGTTCGCCGGCCGCGGCGTGGACATCATGACCCTCCAGGAGGTCCGGGCCCCGCAGGAGATCACCGCCGCCCTGATCCCCGAGATCGTGGACGGCGCCTGGGACGAGGTGCATCTGGTGGACGTGGAGGCCGCCGCCAAGGGGCGGGCCGGCGTGGCGATCGCCACCCGGTTCCCCATCGAGGACGTCCGCCGCGGCCTGCGGGACGAGGACGGCCACGTCAACGACCAGGGCCGCTGGATCGAGGCCGACGTGCGCCTGCCGGACGGCTCCCTGCTCACCGTGGTGTCCGCCTACGTGCACACCGGCGGCGTCGGCACCCCCAAGCAGGAGGACAAGTACCGCTTCCTGGACGAGATGGTCCGCCGCCTGCCCGAGCTCGCCGCCACCGGGAACGAGGTCCTGATCACCGGCGACCTCAACGTCGGCCACACCGAGCGGGACATCAAGAACTGGAAGGGAAACCTGACGAAGGCCGGCTTCCTGCCCGAGGAACGCGCCTACTTCGACCGCTTCTTCGGCGAGCTCGGCTACGTGGACGTGGCCCGCACCCTCGCCGGGGACGTGGCCGGCCCCTACACCTGGTGGTCCATGCGCGGCAAGGCGTTCGACAACGACGCCGGCTGGCGCATCGACTACCACATGGCCACCCCGTCCCTCGCGGACCGCGCCACCTCCGCCGTGGTGGACCGCGCCCCGTCCTGGGGCACCCGCTTCTCCGACCACGCCCCGCTCGTGGCCGACTACCAGTACTGAGCGCCCCGCCCCGGGACGCCCGCAGCAGCCATGCGCGGCCGCCGCGCAGCACACACGAAGAGACAAGAAGAGCAATGACGAAGAACACCGTGGCCGACGTCCTGGCCAAGGATCCGTCCACCACCGCCCACCTGGCCGGCGCCGGCACCGGCCACCGCGTGCTCTCCGGCATGCAGCCCTCGGCCGACTCCCTGCACCTGGGCAACTACCTGGGCGCACTGGTGAACTGGGTCCGCACCCAGGACGACTTCGACTCCTACTTCTTCATCCCGGACCTGCACGCCATCACCGTGCCCCAGGACCCGGCCTCCCTGGCCCAGCGCACCCGCGTGGCCGCCGCCCAGTACATCGCCGGCGGTATCGACCCGGAGCGCTCAACCCTGTTCGTCCAGTCCCAGGTGCCCGAGCACGCCCAGCTGGCCTGGGTGCTGACCTGCATGACCGGCATGGGCGAGGCGATGCGCATGACGCAGTTCAAGGACAAGGCCGCCAAGCAGGGCACGGACGCCGCCGGCGTGGGCCTGCTGGCCTACCCGATGCTCATGGCCGCGGACATCCTGCTCTACCAGCCGCACGGCGTGCCGGTGGGCGACGACCAGCGCCAGCACGTGGAGCTCACCCGCGACCTCGCCCAGCGGTTCAACCACCACTACGGCGAGACGTTCGTGCTGCCGACCGGCTTCTACCCGGAGGCCGGCGCCCGCATCTACGACCTGCAGGACCCGACCTCGAAGATGTCTAAGTCCGCACAGTCCCCGAACGGCCTGATCAACATCCTCGACGAGCCGAAGGTGATCGCCAAGCGCATCAAGTCCGCCGTCACGGACACCGGCACCGAGGTCCGCTTCGACCGCGACCAGAAGCCGGGCGTGTCCAACCTGCTGACCATCCTGTCCGCGGTGACCGAGAAGCCGATCGCCGAGCTCGAGGCCGAGTTCGAGGGCAAGATGTACGGCCACCTGAAGGTCGCGGTCGCGGACGCCGTGGTGGAGGCCGTGACCCCCATCCGCGAACGGGCCCTCGGTCTGCTCGAGGACCCGGCCGAGCTGGACCGCCTGCTCGCCGCCGGAGCCCAGAAGGCCCGCGAGGTCGCCACCCCGGTGCTCGAGGACGTCTACCGGAAGGTCGGCTTCCTGCCGCCGGTCGGCTGAGTCCGACTGCGCCGAAGATCGCAGACGCATCGCGGGGATCTCCTCCTGAGGGGGGAGGTCCCCGCCGTGGTCTCCGGAGGATACTGGTGGTGCCGGGGGATTCCCGACGACGGCCGCCCGCCTGCCGCGTTCGGCTCGCCCCGGTCCGCAGCAACCGACGACGAGAGGGACGCATGGCCACCGCAGCGCCGCCGACCGACCCGACCCCACCCGAGGCCCCAGCCGGCCGACCAGCCGCCGATCCGATCCTGGAGACCGAGAACCTCGTGAAGTCCTACGGCCAGGGCGAGGCCCGCTTCGACGCCCTGCGCGGACTCACCCTGCAGATCGGGCGCGGGGAGTCCGTGGCGATCGTGGGCAAGTCCGGCTCCGGCAAGTCCACGCTCATGCACCTGCTGGCCCTGCTGGACCGGCCCTCCCACGGCGTGGTCGCCATGGACGGACGGCCGGTGTCCGAGCTGAAGGCGAAGGCCGTGGCACAGCTGCGCAACGAGACCTTCGGGTTCGTGTTCCAGCAGTTCTTCCTCAACCCGGCCCAGACCGTGCTGGAGAACGTGGTGCTGCCGCTGAAGATCGCCGGTGTGCCGCGCAGCGAGCGGCGCCGCCGCGGCATGGAGGTGCTCGAGCGCCTGGAGTTGGCGGAGAAGGCGGACAACCGCGCCACCGACCTCTCCGGCGGCCAGAAGCAGCGCGTGTGCATCGCCCGCGCGCTCGTGAACAACCCGACGGTGCTGTTCGCGGACGAGCCCACCGGCAACCTGGACACCGCCACCTCGGCGGTGGTGGAGGACATCCTCTTCGGCCTCAACCGGGACGAGGGCATCACCCTCGTGGTGGTCACCCACGATGAGGACCTCGCCGCCCGCTGCGGCCGGCGCGTCGAACTGCAGGACGGACAGATCGTCTCCGATGCGCCCGTCGCCGCCCCGGCGGCGGGAGCCGCCCCCGGCGGGCACACGGCGACGGCAGACGGAACGACGAGCCGCGCGGCCGTCGTCGGGAAGGAGGAGGACCGATGAAGACCGCAGACCTGTTCGGCACCGCCCTGACCAACACCCTGCGCTCCAAGCTGCGCACCATCCTGACGGTCATCGCGATCGTGATCGGCGCGTTCGCCCTCACCCTGACCTCCGGCCTCGGCGCCGGCGTGAACCGCTACGTGGACACCATGGTGGAGGGCTTCGGGGCCCCGGACGAGCTGTACGTCTCCAAGCAGGCCTCGGCGCCCTCCGGCATGCCGACCAGCGGCGCGCCCGCCGAGTATGACGCGGAGGAGGCCGGCGCCGGCGAGATGTTCGGCATGCCCCTGCTGACACAGAAGGACCTCGACACGATCGAGGGGATCGAGCACGTCACGGACGTGGAGACCACCCGCCTGGTAGAGCCGGACTACGTCCAGACGGCCGACGGGAAGAAGTGGCAGGTGGCCTTCATGGGCTCCTCCTTCGAGACCGAGACGGCCTCCACGGCGGCCGGGCGCATGCCCGCCGAGGACGCGGACGAGGTCACCGTCCCGCTCGCCTGGGTGGAGACCCTCGGCGGGAGCGAGCCCGAGGACGTGCTGGGGGAGCGGGTCACCCTCGTGGCCTCCGACCCGCTCGGCGAGGAAGGCTCCGTGGAGGCGGAGGTGGTCGGCGTGACCGAGACCCTCGCCTCCGGCTCCGGGGCCGGCCCTGTGCCGTCGGTGCAGGTCGAGGACGCGCTTCACGAGATCCAGACCGAGGGGCTGCCCGAGGAGCAGCGGAACACCTGGTTCAACGCCACCGTGACCGTGGAGGACATGGCCGCGAACGAGGCGTCCGTGAAGCAGGCGCTCGCCGACGAGGGCTACACCGCGCAGACGCTGGAGGACCAGCTGGGCATGATCCGCGGCGTGATCGACGCGGTGACCTGGGTGTTCAACGGCTTCGGCCTGATCGCCCTGCTGGCGGCGTCCTTCGGCATCATCAACACCCTGCTGATGTCCGTGCAGGAGCGCACCCGGGAGATCGGCCTGATGAAGTCGCTCGGCATGACCAGCGGCAGGGTCTTCGGGCTGTTCTCCCTGGAGGCGGTGGTGATCGGCCTGATGGGCTCGCTGATCGGCGTCGGAGGGGGGCTGGCCGTGGGACTCGTGGGCAACCGTCTGCTCGTGGACGGTCCGCTCAAGGACGTCACCGGGCTGCAGCTGTTCGCCGTGGAGCCGCTGTCCGTGCTCGGCATCGTGGCGCTGATCGTGGGCATCGCCTTCGTGGCCGGCGCCCTGCCCGCGGTGCGGGCGGCACGCAAGGACCCGATCACCTCGCTGCGCTACGAGTGACCGGCCCCCGGTCCGCCTGCCATCCTTGGAGGCATGGACATGCACACACGCCGAGACCCCGACGATCCGCGCTGGCTCCTGGACGACCGCCCGCCGCGCTGGGGGAACGTCGTCCGGCTGATGCCCGTGGTGGTGCTGACCGTGGTGGTCTACGCCTTCGCCGTGGGGCCGATGCCCAGCGCCCTCACCACGGGCGCCGGGGCCCTGATCATCGGCGCCGGCGTGCTCGCCGGACTGATGAAGGTCTCGGACGGTGCCCGCTGGGCTGGCCTGGTGTTCACCGTCCTGGTCATGCTCGGGACCCTGCTGTCCCTCGTCTTCCGCACGGCGGCCACCGGAAGCATCACGCTCTTCTCCGTGGTGACCGCCGTGCTGGTGCTGGCCGCCGGCGCCTTCTGGATCACCCAGGCCTTCCACGCCCAGGTCACCGCCTGGTTCAATGCCCGCCGCGACGGCTGAGAAGCACAGACCGCCCGAGAGAATCGAGAGGAATCACATGCCCGAGCAGAACGACCGCCCGTCCTACGGACAGGACCCGGAGGGAAGGGGACCCTACGGCGTGCCCCCGCAGGGTCAGGACCGGCAGGGACGCCCGGACTACGGGCCGACCGGCCAGGGCGCCTACGGCATGGGCCCGGGCCACCGGCAGAACGCTGACGGCCGGCCTCCGCAGGGGGCCTACGGCCAGCCGCCTCACGGCGGGTACGGCCAGCCGCCGCAGGGCTGGCCGCAGCAGCCGCAGCCCGGTGCCCGCTACGGCACCACGCCGTACGAAGCCCACGGGATGCAGCGGCTCGAGGAGCCGCCGAAGTACCGCGCCCTGCTGACCGCCACGCTGGTCTCGCTGGCCGTCTACGTGGTGTCCGCCGTCCCGGGCTTCCTGATGTTCGGGGACGCCGCCGGCTTCCGCTCCATGATCGACGAGTCCATCGCCGAGCAGGGCCAGCAGCTGAGTGCGGACCAGCTGGAGTCGATCGACCAGGTGTTGGGCATCGTGACCGGCATGGGCATGGCGTTCATGGCCTTCTGGATGGTCGTGGTCGTCGGCCTCTACCTGCTCGTGTACGTCGGCCTTCGCGGTCGGAGGAACTGGGCCCGCGTCACCGGCATCGTCTTCGCGATCCTCGCCCTGGTCTTCACGCTCCCGAGTCTGTTCGCCCTGCCCTTCATGGGCGGTGCCGGCATGTTCTCGGCGGTCGTCAGCCTGGTCTCCGTGGCCGTGGACATCTGGTGGCTGGTGCTCGCCTTCAACGGCCAGATCTCCCGCTACCTGGAGCAGCGCGCGCTCATGTCCTGAGCCGTCCGCTTCCCCTGGCACCATGGAGGCCATGGACTCCTCCCTCACCGCGCACGACGCCGCAGCCCGCCATCCCTTCGTGGAGCAGGGGCTGCGGCGTCTGTCGTCGGCCACCGTGGCCGCCGGGCTCGTATCCGCCGCGGCCTCGGTGGGCACCGTCCTGCTGAACCGGGACCCCGGTTACGTGCGCGCCCTGCTGACCTCCCGAGACTGGGGGACCGCCGAGCCCACCGCCGCGGACGTGGCGGCGGCACAGAGCACCGTGCTGGACGCCGTGCTCGTGGGAGCCGTACTGCTGGCGCTCACCGCGCTGCTCGTGTGGCTGGTGCACCGCCCCTGGCGTCTTGTGCGCTGGGTCGGCAGCGTCCTGACCGTGCTGGGCGCTTTCACGGCCGCGTTCTGGGCCGTGGACGGCGGCACGATGGTCCTCACCGCCGGCGCGGCCGGAGCGGTCGTCCTGGTGCTTGTCGGAGCCATGCTCGTGGCCTGCGCCCTGTGGCTGCTCGTGGCGCACTCGAAGAGGGTGCGCGAGGCTCTCGACGGCTGACCTGACCCGGCAACGACGAAGGGCCCGCCGCCCCGGAACGGGACGGCGGGCCCTTCGTGTGATCGTCAGGATCAGAAGGAGCGGGCGAGGATGGCCTGCTTGACCTCGGCGATCGCCTTGGTCACCTGGATGCCGCGCGGGCACGCCTCCGAGCAGTTGAAGGTGGTGCGGCAGCGCCACACGCCCTCCTTGTCGTTGAGGATCTCCAGGCGCATGTCGCCGGCCTCATCGCGGGAGTCGAAGATGAAGCGGTGCGCGTTGACGATCGCGGCCGGACCGAAGTACTGGCCGTCGGTCCAGAACACCGGGCAGGACGAGGTGCACGCGGCGCAGAGGATGCACTTCGTGGTGTCGTCGTAGATCTCCCGGTCCTTCTGGGACTGGTAGCGCTCACGGGTCGGCTCGTGGCCCGAGGTGACCAGGAAGGGCATGATCTCGCGGTAGGACTGGAAGAACGGCTCCATGTCCACGATCAGGTCCTTCTCCACCGGCAGGCCCTTGATGGCCTCGACCGTGATGGGCTTGGACAGGTCCAGGTCCTTCAGCAGGGTCTTGCAGGCCAGGCGGTTGCGGCCGTTGATGCGCATGGCATCGGAGCCGCAGATGCCGTGGGCGCAGGAGCGGCGGAAGGTCAGGGAGCCGTCGTGCTCCCACTTGACCTTGTGCAGCGCGTCCAGGACACGGTCGGTGCCGTACATGGTGAGCTTCCACTCGTCCCAGTACGACTCCTCGGAGGTCTCCGGCACGTAGCGGCGGACCTTGAGGATGATGTCGAAGCTCTCGACGGCGCCGGCGCCGTCGCCCGACTGGTTCAGCTCGACCTTGGAGGCCGGCTCGGCGGTCTCGTTCACGGTGCTCATCAGTACTTACGCTCCATCGGCTGGTAACGGGTGACGACGACGGGCTTGGTCTCGAACCGGATGCCCTTCACGCCCTCCATCTCGGCGGTCTCGTCGCGGTAGATCATGGTGTGCGCCATGAAGTTGGCGTCGTCGCGGTCCGGGTAGTCCTCGCGGTAGTGGCCGCCGCGGGACTCCTTGCGGCCCAGGGCCGCCAGGGTCATGGCCTCGGCGATGTCCAGCAGGTAGCCCAGCTCCATGCCCTCGAGCAGGTCGAGGTTGAAGCGCTTGCCCTTGTCCTGCACGGAGATGTTGAGGTAGCGCTCGCGCAGGTCCTCGATCTCGGCCAGGGCGCGGCGGATGGACTCCTCGGTGCGGAACACCTGCATGTCGGCGTCCATGACCTCCTGGAGGCGCGAGCGCAGCGCGGCCACCTTCTCGGTGCCGGTGGCGGAGCGCAGGTTCTCGATCTGCTCCACCACACGGGCCTCGCCGTTCTCCGGCAGCTCGACGAACTCGGCGTCGTGCGCGTACTCGGCGGCGAAGATGCCGGCGCGACGGCCGAACACGTTGATGTCGAGCAGGGAGTTGGTGCCGAGGCGGTTCGAGCCGTGCACGGACACGCAGGCGACCTCGCCGGCGGCGAAGAGGCCCGGGACGATCGTGTCGTTGTCCTGGAGGACCTCGCCCTTGACGGTGGTGGGGATGCCGCCCATGAAGTAGTGGCAGGTCGGGAAGACCGGCACCGGCTCCGTGTACGGCTCCACGCCCAGGTAGGTGCGGGCGAACTCGGTGATGTCCGGGAGCTTGGCGTCGATGTGCGCCGGCTCCAGGTGGGTCAGGTCGAGCAGCACGTAGTCCTTGTTCGGACCGCAGCCGCGGCCCTGGCGGACCTCCTCGGCCATGGAGCGGGCCACGATGTCGCGCGGCGCCAGGTCCTTGATGGTCGGGGCGTAGCGCTCCATGAAGCGCTCGCCGTCCGCGTTGCGGAGGATGCCGCCCTCGCCGCGGGCCGCCTCGGACAGGAGGATGCCCAGGCCGGCCAGGCCGGTCGGGTGGAACTGCACGAACTCCATGTCCTCGAGCGGCAGGCCCGCACGGTAGGCGATGGCCATGCCGTCGCCGGTGAGGGTGTGGGCGTTCGAGGTGGTCTTGAAGACCTTGCCGGCGCCGCCGGTGGCGAACACGACCGACTTGGCCTGGAAGACGTGGATCTCGCCGGTGGCGAGCTCGTAGGACACGACGCCGGCCACGCGCTTCTGGGTGTAGGAGGAGCCGTCCTCGCGGGTCGCCTCCTCGTCCACCAGGAGCAGGTCCAGCGCGTAGAACTCGTTGTAGAACTCCACGTTGTGCTTGACGCAGTTCTGGTAGAGCGTCTGGAGGATCATGTGGCCGGTGCGGTCCGCGGCGTAGCAGGCGCGGCGGACCGGGGCCTTGCCGTGGTCGCGGGTGTGGCCGCCGAAGCGGCGCTGGTCGATCTTGCCCTCCGGGGTGCGGTTGAAGGGCAGACCCATCTTCTCGAGGTCGAGGACCGCGTCGATGGCCTCCTTCGCCATCACCTCGGCGGCGTCCTGGTCGACCAGGTAGTCACCGCCCTTGATGGTGTCGAAGGTGTGCCACTCCCAGTTGTCCTCCTCGACGTTCGCCAGCGCGGCGCACATGCCGCCCTGGGCCGCACCGGTGTGCGAGCGC
Organism: Micrococcus sp. FDAARGOS_333; assembly: GCF_002206575.2. NCBI lineage: Bacteria > Bacillati > Actinomycetota > Actinomycetes > Micrococcales > Micrococcaceae > Micrococcus > Micrococcus sp. FDAARGOS_333. Next base: position 937,331 of record NZ_NJFJ02000001.1, read on the forward strand.
GTCGGGTAGATCTTGGTGAGCACGGCGGTGCGGGCACGCTGGCCCGACTCGATGGCGGCACGCATGCCTGCGCCACCGGCGCCGACGATCACCACGTCGTACTTGTGTACCTGCATTCTCAGGTTCTCTCTTCCGTTTCGTGTGGACGTCCGCTCCGCGTCGGTGCGGGCGGCGTCGCAAGCGTCAGACGTCGGTGTGCGGTCAGCCGGCGCAGAAGGCCGGGGTGCCGGACAGCAGCTGGCCGGTGGCGTCCACCATGCACGGCTCGAAGGTGAAGATCACCAGGGTGCCGAGGATGATGATGGCGGCGGTGGCCACGTACAGGATCATGGACAGCCAGAAGCGGACGCCGTCGCGCTGGGCGTAGTCGTTGATGATGGTGCGGACGCCGTTGGCTCCGTGCAGCATCGCCAGCCACAGCATCACGAGGTCCCAGAACATCCAGATCGGGTCGGCCCACTTGCCGGCGACGAAGCCGAAGTCGATCCCGTGGATGCCCTCGCCGAGCATCAGGTTCGAGAACAGGTGCCCGAAGATCAGGACGACGAGGATCACGCCGGAGACGCGCATGAACAGCCATGCGAACATCTCGAAGTTGCCCTTCTTGCCCTTGTCCCGGGTGTACTTCGCGTCGACGCGGGTGGAGCGCGGAGCGGCGATCGTGGTCTCAGCAGCAGTGCTCATGGATCACATACCTCCAAAGGCCAGCATGAGGTGGCGGACGCTGAAGCCGAGGGTCAGGACGACCCAGAGTCCCAGGACGACCCACAGGAGGGTCTTCTGATGCTTCGTGCCGCCCTTCCAGAAGTCCACGAGGATGATGCGCAGGCCGTTCAGCGCGTGGAACAGCACGGCGGCCACCAGACCCGCCTCGCCGAGAGCGAAGAGCGGGTTCTTGTACGAGCCGATCACCGCGTCGTAGGCCTCCGGGGAGACGCGCACGAGCGAGGTGTCCAGCACGTGGACGAGCAGGTAGAAGAAGATCACGACGCCGGTGATGCGGTGGCCCACCCAGGACCACATCCCGCCGTAGCCGCGATACAGGGTCCCGCGGCCGTTTTTGGCCGGGGCCTGTGCAGTGGCACTAGTCACGGTTGATTACCTCCCAGGGAAATGCACTGGCCCGGTGCGCGTCCGTGGGCGGGCGGGCAGGGGGCTGGGGTGCGAGTCGATTCCACCTTCCAGGATAGACCCTCCCCGGTCTCCGCCGGGTTCCGGGGGCGGCTGTGTGACACGGCGCCGCCCGCGCCCCGGTGTGCAGGGCACCGTCCGCCGCCGGGACATCGGTCCGCTCGAAGCGGCGCGGCGTTCCGTAGAGTAGACCCCGTGAAGAACGAGAGCACCGCGCCCGCGCCGCAGTCCGAGGCCGCCGCCGAGGCCCTGTCCCGCTTCCACGCCGTGATCCCGGCCGGAGGCATGGGCACCCGCCTGTGGCCGCTGTCCCGCGCCGCCGCGCCGAAGTTCCTGCATGACCTCACCGGCTCGGGCCAGACCCTGATCCGTGCGACCTGGGACCGCCTGGAGCCGCTGGCCGGCGCCGGGATGATGGTCGTCACCGGCCAGGCGCACCGCGACGCCGTGGCCCGTCAGCTCCCGGAGCTGGGGGAGGGCGACTTCGTCCTGGAGCCGGAGCCGAAGGACTCCGCGGCCGCGATCGGCCTGGCCGCCGCGATCCTCTCCCTGCGGGACCCGGACACCATCATGGGCTCCTTTGCCGCGGATCAGGTGATCTCTCCGCTCGAGGACTTCCAGAAGGTCGTGGCAGAGGCGGTCGTCACCGCAGCCACCGGCAAGATCGTCACCATCGGCATCACGCCGACCCACCCGGCCACCGGTTTCGGCTACATCCGTCGCGGCCGTTCGCTGCGCCTGGAGGACGCCCCGCACGCCTTCGACGTCGCCGCGTTCGTGGAGAAGCCGGACGCGAAGGTCGCGGCGCAGTACGTCCGCTCCGGAAAGTACCTGTGGAACGCCGGCATGTTCGTGGCCCCGGTGAAGCTGATGCTGCAGCACCTCGAGGAGCACGAGCCCGAGCTGCACGCCGGCCTGATGACCATTGCGCAGGCGTGGGACACGGACCGTCGTCAGGAGGTCCTCGCAGAGGTCTGGCCGACGCTGAAGAAGACCGCCATCGACTACGCGGTGGCCGAGCCGGCCGCCGCCGCCGGGGACGTGGCCGTGGTCCCGGGCGACTTCACCTGGGACGACGTGGGCGACTTCGCCGCCATCGCCCGCCTGAACCCGGTCAAGGACGGCTCTGGCATCACGGTCATCGGCGACACCCCGCGCGTGTACTCCTCGGAGGCCTCCGGGGTAGTCGTCACCGACTCGGATCGCGTGATCGCCCTGATCGGCATCGAGGACGTCGTGGTGGTGGACACCGGCGACGCCCTGCTGGTGACCACCACGGACCGCGCCCAGGACGTGAAGAAGGCAGTGGAGTCCCTCAAGGCCGAGGGTGCCGACGACGTCCTCTGACCCGGCCCGCTCCATATGACGCGAGGCCCCCGCGATGTGAACACGAGGTGAACGTCGCGGGGGCCTCTGCGCTACTCTGCGGAGACATGACCGGCACCATCGCGAGCTCCGCCTTCCCGCATCGCAAGACCGCACCCGACGTCCCCACCGTCTCTTCGGCGGTCGAGGCCCTGGAGGGCGAGGTGCGCGTGCTGCGCCGGTCCATCCATCAGGAGCCGGAGCTCGGCTTCGAGGAGCACGAGACCACCCGGAAGGTCATGGAGTTCCTCCGCGGTGCAGGACTGGAGCCCGTGAAGCTGGCGGACACCGGCTGCTCCGTGGAGATCGGCGAGGGGCCGCTGGTGCTCGGCCTGCGTGCGGACATCGACGCGCTGCCGGTCGAGGAGCTCACCGGCCTGCCCTACGCCTCGAAGCGCCACGGCCTGGCCCACGCCTGCGGGCATGACATGCACACCTCGGTGATGGCCGGCACCGCCGTGGCCCTGCACCGCATCCTCACCGGGCAGGTGGAGGACGAGGACCTGAAGGAGGCCGGCGCCCGCGCCCACGGCCGGGTCCGCATCATCTTCCAGCCTGCCGAGGAACAGCAGCCCGGCGGTGCCCTGCACGTGATCGAGCAGGGCGTCCTGGAGGGGTTGCCGCGCATCCTGGCAGCGCACTGCGAGCCGCGCTTCGACGTCGGCACGATCGGCACCCGCATCGGCGCCATCACCTCGGCGGCGGACACCATCCGCATCACGCTGACGGGCCGCGGCGGCCACACCTCGCGCCCGCACCTGACGGAGGACATGGTGTTCGCCCTGTCCCAGATCGCGGTGAACGTCCCGGCCGTGCTCTCGCGTCGCCTCGACGTCCGCTCAGCCGTGTCCGTGGTGTGGGGCCAGATCTCCGCCGGCTCCGCCCCGAACGCGATCGACTCCACCGGTCGCCTGTCCGGCACCATGCGCTGCCTGGACGCCGCGGTCTGGGAGGAGGCCGGCGCACTGCTGGACGAGGTCGTCACCCAGGTGGCCGCGCCGTACGGCGTGGAGGTGGAGCTCGAGCACATCCGCGGAGTGCCGCCGGTGGACAATGCCGAGGCCGAGACCGCCCTGATCGAGTCGGCCGCCCGCCGTGAGCTCGGCTCCGCGGCCATCCAGCTGACCCCGCAGTCCATGGGCGGGGAGGACTTCGCGTGGATGACCCAGCAGATCCCCGGCTCCATGCTGCGCCTGGGCACCCGCACCCCGGGTGGCATCGACTACGACCTGCACCGCGGCGACTACGCCCCGGACGAGCGTGCCCTGGGCACCGGCATGCGCGTGTTCGTCTCCGCTGCCCTCGGCGAGATGCTCCGCGCCCCGCGGCCCTGAGCGGCTCCGGCGCCTCCCGACGACGGCACCCGCCCCGGACTCTCGGCCCGCCCTGGGTGCGCGTTACCCTTAGGGCCCGCGCGCACCGCACCCAGGGTCCACCCAGGTCGAGGTCAGCTTCGACGCGGGGGCACGGGGCCGTCGTCGTGCGCCGTGCCACAGGTGTGGACTCAAGGTAAACTCACGGGTAACGAGCGTGCTTCCTTCGCGTGCGCGCGGCACGCTCGAACCCGGTCCATGGGCGGACGCCCGTGCCCCGGGCATCGTCATCGCACCACGTGAAGTGAGGAAATCCATGGGCATCCTGTCCGACGAGAAGGCCCGTCGCCTTCTGCTTCCCGCCGCTGTCCTGTCCGTCTCGGGCCTGCTGCTCACCGGCTGCGGCGCTCCGCCGGAGGAGGGCGACTCCAACGCTGACGGCGAGGCCCAGGTCTCCACCGACCCGGAGGTCGGCGACGACAACTCCGACTACCTGGCCTGCATCGTCTCCGACGAGGGCGGCTTCGACGACCGCTCCTTCAACCAGTCCTCCTACGAGGGCCTGAAGGCCGCCGAGTCCGACTACGGCATCGAGGTCCGCGAGGCCGAGTCCCAGGAGCCGGGTGACTTCACCCCGAACGTGAACTCCATGGTCGATGCCGGCTGCAACTCCATCTTCGGTGTGGGCTTCATGCTCGGCGACACCATCAAGCCGATCGCCGAGAAGGAGTCGGACATCCACTTCTTCGGCGTCGACGTCACCGACGGCGGCTTCTCGGGCAACGTCCAGAACCTGACCTACGACACCGCCCAGGCCGCCTTCCTGGCCGGCTACCTGGCCGCCGGCATGTCCGAGACCGGCACCGTCGCCACCTACGGCGGCATGGAGCTTCCGACCGTGACCATCTTCATGGAGGGCTTCGCCGAGGGCGTCGAGCACTACAACGAGCAGAAGGACGAGGACGTCAAGGTCCTCGGCTGGGACAACGACGCCAAGACCGGCTCGTTCATCGGCGACTTCTCCAACCAGGCCGCGGGCAAGACCAACACCGCCAACTTCATCAACGAGGGCGCGGACATCATCATGCCGGTCGCCGGCCCGGTGGGCCTGGGCACCCTCGACGCGGTCGAGGAGGCCGGAGAGGACAAGGGCGTCAAGGTGATCTGGGTCGACTCGGACGGCTACGAGTCCACCGACAAGGGCCAGTACATCCTGACCTCCGTCATGAAGAACATGGGCCAGTCGGTCACCGACGTCATCGCCGAGGACCTCAAGGGCGAGTTCACCCACGAGGCCTACCTGGGCACCCTGGAGAACGAGGGCGTGGGCCTGGCCCCGTACCACGACTTCGACGGTGAGGTCCCCGAGGACCTGAAGAAGGAGGTCGAGGACCTGCGGCAGCAGATCATCGACGGCGACGTGACGGTCGAGTCCTCGATCGACGAGGGCTGATACGCCGCCTGAACGCCACGGGGGCCGGACCCGGCAGCTCAGCAGGGTCCGGCCCCGTGGCGCGCACACCGCGTGCCGGAGCCCCGGCACGTGACCGGATGGAGGAGACGGAACATCCTATGAAGCTCGAGCTGCGCGGCATCACGAAGCGGTTCGGCACGTTCGCCGCGAACGAGGACGTGGACCTGGTGGTCGAGTCCGGGCAGGTGCACACCCTGCTCGGAGAGAACGGCGCCGGCAAGTCCACCCTGATGAACGTGCTCTTCGGCCTGTACGACCCCACCGAGGGCGAGATCCTGCTCGACGACGAGCCGGTTGCCTTCGCCGGTCCGGGCGAGGCCATGCGTGCCGGCATCGGCATGGTCCACCAGCACTTCATGCTGGTGCCTGTGTTCACGGTGGCGGAGAACGTCGCGCTCGGCGACGAGTACACGAAGGCGGCCGGCGTCCTGGACCTCGAGGCCACTCGCCGCAGGATCCGTGAGATCTCGGACCAGTACGGTTTCCACGTGGATCCGGACGCGGTGGTCGAGGACCTGCCGGTCGGCGTGCAGCAGCGCGTGGAGATCATCAAGGCCCTCGTCCGCGACGCCCGCATCCTCATCCTGGACGAGCCGACCGCCGTGCTCACCCCGCAGGAGACCGACGAGCTGCTGAACATCATCCGGCAGCTGCGCGAGGACGGCACCGCGATCGTCTTCATCTCCCACAAGCTCCGCGAGGTCAAGGCGATCTCGGACACGATCACCGTGCTCCGCCGCGGCCGCGTGGTCGGTTCCGCCGACCCGTCCGCCGAGGCCTCCGAGCTGGCCGCCCTCATGGTTGGCCGCGACGTGGTCCTCAACCGCCAGAAGACTGAGCCGAATCTGGGCGAGGAGACGTTCCGCGTGGAGGACCTCACCGTGGTCTCGCCCACCGGCCAGGTGCTCGTGGACCACGTCTCCTTCGGCGTCCGCCAGGGCGAGGTCCTCGCGATCGCCGGCGTGCAGGGCAACGGCCAGACCGAGCTCACCGAGGCCATCATGGGCCTGCAGAAGGCGTCCGGCTCCATCCGCCTGGACGGGCATGAGCTCGTCGGTCGCTCTACCCGCCAGATCATCCGCGCCGGTGTGGGCTTCGTTCCGGAGGACCGCTCCACGGACGGCCTCGTGAGCACGTTCACCGTGGCGGAGAACATGGTGCTCAACCGCTATGACACCGCTCCGGCTGGGAGTGCACTGCAGCTGAACCCGAAAGCCATCCGCAGTCTCGCCACCGAGAAGGTCGAGGAGTTCGACGTCCGCACCCAGGGCGTGGACATCCCGGTCGGCACGCTCTCCGGCGGCAACCAGCAGAAGGTCGTCATGGCCCGTGAGCTGGTGGACGACCTCTCCCTGTTCATCGCGTCCCAGCCGACCCGTGGCGTGGACGTGGGCTCGATCGAGTTCCTCCATTCCAGGATCATCGCCGAACGCGATTCGGGCACCCCCGTCATGATCGTCTCCACCGAGCTGGACGAGGTCCTCGAGCTCGCCGACCGGATCGCCGTGATGTACCACGGCCGGATCGTCGGCATCGTCCCCGGGGACACCTCGCGCGACCACCTCGGCCTGATGATGGCCGGCCAGCTCCCCGACGACGTCGTCCTTGCAGACGGCTCCACCCCGACCCAGGAAGGAGCGCGCGCATGAGCACCGCCGCCCCGCAGCCCACGGCGTCCACGGCGCCGGGCACGGCGTCCGGCACGCAGCCCCGCGCCGGCCGTCCGGCGCCGGACCAGGCGTCCGTGATGCGCCAGATCCTCTCCGGCAACGGCACGGTCACCGTGCTGGCCATCGTCCTGTCCCTGCTGATCTCCGGCCTGCTGATCGTCGTCACCGACGAAGACGTGCAGGAGACCGCCGGCTACTTCTTCGGCCGTCCGACGGACATGCTCGCGGCCGCGTGGTCCGCGTTCTCGGGCGCGTTCCTCGCCCTGTTCCGCGGCGCGATCTTCAACGACGAGGCCTCGAACTTCGAGGGCATGATCAGGCCGCTGACCGAGACCATGACGGTGGCGACGCCGCTGATCATCATCTCCCTCGGCATCGCCATCGCCTTCAAGGCGGGCCTGTTCAACATCGGTGGCCAGGGCCAGTTCATCTTCGGCGCCATGTTCGCCACCTGGTTCGGCGTCTCCATGGACCTGCCGTTCGGCGTGCACCTGCTGGTCGTCCTGGTCATGGGCGTTGTCGGCGGCATGCTCTGGGGCTCTGTGGTCGGCTTGCTCAAGGCCTACACCGGCGCCCACGAGGTCATCCTCACCATCATGCTGAACTACGTCGCGCTGAACCTGCTGGCGTACCTGCTGAACACGGACATCCTGCGCCGTGAGGGCACCACCAACCCGGTCTCAGACTTCCTGCCGCAGCAGGCCCGCTTCCCGCTGCTGTTCGGCGACGGCTTCCGCCTGCACTGGGGCTTCGTCCTGGCGCTGGCGGCCACCGCCTTCGCCTGGTGGCTGCTGCAGCGCTCCACCGTCGGCTTCCGCCTGCGCGCGGTCGGCGCCAACCCGGCCGCCGCCCGCACCGCGGGCATCTCCGTGAAGGGCGCCTACATCACCGCCATGGCGGTCTCCGGCGGCCTGGCGGGCCTGGCAGGCATGGCCCATGTAGCCGGCACCGAGGGCTCCCTGAACACCTCGGTGGCCGGTTCCTTCGGCTTCGACGCCATCACCGTGGCCCTGCTGGGCCGCTCCAACCCGGTGGGAGTCCTCTTCGCCGGCCTGCTGTTCGGCGCCCTGCGCGCCGGCGGCGTGACGATGCAGACCCAGACCGGCGTGCCGATCGACATCGTCCTGGTGGTGCAGTCCTTCATCGTGCTGTTCATCGCCGCCCCGCCGCTGGTGCGCACCATCTTCCGCCTGCCCGCCCCGGGCGCCTCCAAGGCCCGCCGCACCGCGGACCCGGTGACCCAGCCGGCCGTGGCCGGCGCCGCCGTCGCCGGTGCCTCGGGCGAGGCCGCCGTCCCGTCCATGGAGACCCAGGAGGCCGCCGTAGCCGCCGAGTCCGCCGCGGACGGTGTGGAGGACCCGGACCCGGCACCCACCGCCGCCGAGCAGGCTCCGGCCGCCGGCGCTGACACCCAGACCTCCGAGAAGGGGCAGACCCGATGAGCGCCACCGCCGCCGAGAAGAAGACCGTGGCCGAGACCCCGGACGCCGCACGCCGCGGCAAGGACGGCAAGCCGCTGGTGCGCAGCTGGAGCACCCCGATCCTGCAGACCGTCTTCGCGCTGCTCTCCCTGGGCCTGTTCGCGATCGGCGCCCCGGCGCACGACGCCGAGTTCCGCGTCGCCACTCCGGGCGACCTGATCGAGCTGGCGGCCGTCACCGTGCCGGCCGTCCCGGCCCTGTGGGTCCTCACCCTGGCGATGATCGCCATCGCGGTCCTCGCCTGGGTCCGCGCCGCCGCCGGCCGCAAGAACCCGGTGTGGCTGAACGGCCTGTACGTGTTCGCCTTCGTGGCCGCCTTCCTCATCTGGGTGGTCGGCTCGGCATCGAACAACTCCGTGTACCTGACCGGCCTGATCGCCGGCTCGTTCGCCCTGGCCGTGCCCCTGATCTTCGGCTCGATGGCCGGCATCCTGTCTGAGCGCTCGGGCGTGGTCAACATCGCGATCGAAGGCCAGCTGCTCGCCGGCGCCTTCACCGCCGCGATGGTCGGGTCCGCCACCGGCTCGGCATGGATCGGCCTGGCCGCAGCGATCATCGCGGGCGTAGCCGTCTCCAGCCTGCTGGCCGTGTTCTCCATCAAGTACCTGGTGAACCAGGTGATCGTGGGCGTCGTGCTGAACGTGCTGGTGATCGGCCTGACCAGCTTCCTGTTCTCCACGGTGCTGGCCCCGAACTCGTCCGAGCTGAACTCGCCGCCGCATTTCCCGAACATCCGCATCCCGTTCCTCGCGGAGATCCCGATCATCGGCCGTATCCTGTTCGACCAGTCGATCCTCGGGTACGGCATGTACCTGATCGTCGGCCTGCTGTGGTTCGGCCTGTTCCGAACCCGCTGGGGCCTGCGCGTGCGCGCCGTGGGCGAGCACCCGAAGGCCGCGGACACCGTGGGCATCGACGTGCTGCGCACCCGCTACGTCAACGTGCTGCTCGGCGGCGCGGTGGCCGGCATGGGCGGCGCGTTCTTCACCCTCGTCTCGGCCTCCTCCTTCTCCAAGGAGATGACCGCAGGCCAGGGCTTCATCGCCCTCGCCGCCGTGATCTTCGGCCGCTGGAATCCGATCGGCGCGTTCTTCGCCGCCCTGCTGTTCGGCTTCGCCACCAACATGCAGTACGTGTTCGCCATCCTCGGCACCCCGGTGCCGAGCCAGTTCATGGCGATGCTCCCGTATGTGGTCACCGTGTTTGCGGTGGCCGGCCTGGTGGGCCGCTCGCGCGGTCCGGCCGCAGCGGGCACGCCGTACGTGAAGGAGTGACCGTGGAGCCGAACGCTGTGGACTGGGAGGCGCTGACCGCGGCCGCCGTGCAGGCCCTGCAGCACGCGTACGTGCCGTACTCCGGCTACCGTGTGGGCGCGGCCGCCCTGACCGCCGACGGCCGTACGGTGAACGGCTGCAACATCGAGAACGCGTCCTACGGCGTCACGCTGTGCGCCGAGTGCTCGCTCGTCTCCGCCCTGATGATGGGAGGCGGCGGGACGCTGACCGCGTTCGTCTGCGTGAACGGGCACGGAGAGGTGATCATGCCGTGCGGCCGCTGCCGCCAGCTGCTGTCCGAGCACCGTGCCCCGCAGATGCTGCTGATGACCCCGGCGGGCGTGCTCACCATGGACGAGGTGCTGCCGCAGTCCTTCGGTCCGGCGGACCTGGAGTCCGCCTCCGGCTGACCGGCGTCAGCCGGAACCACGACGACGGCCGCCGCCCTCCGAGGCCATCCCACCTCGCCGGCGACGGCCGTCGTAGTCTGTTGTCTTCAGAGAACGTCTCCGAGGGAAGGATCCCGAGCCGCCATGACCGACGCCCCCGCCGCCGAGCCCTTCGACGCGATCGAGGTCATCCGTGCCAAGCGCGACGGCCACGAGCTGAGCCGTGAGCAGATCGACTGGGTCGTGGACGCCTACACCCGTGAGGTGGTGGCGGACGAGCAGATGTCCGCCCTGGCCATGGCGATCTTCCTCAACGGCATGCAGCGCCGGGAGATCGCGGAGTGGACGAACGCGATGATCGCCTCGGGCGAGCGCATGGACTTCTCCGGGCTGACCGCCCCGGACGGCCGCAGGCTGGAGACCTCGGACAAGCACTCCACCGGCGGTGTGGGGGACAAGATCACCCTGCCGCTGGCCCCGCTGGTGGCCTCCTACGGGGTGGCCGTCCCGCAGCTGTCCGGCCGCGGCCTCGGCCACACCGGCGGCACCCTGGACAAGATGGAGTCCATCCCCGGCTGGCGCGCCGAGCTGTCCAATGAGGAGATGATGCGCCCGCTCTCTGAGGTCGGCGCGGTCGTCTGCGCCGCAGGGTCCGGCCTGGCCCCGGCGGACAAGCGGCTCTACGCGCTGCGCGACGTCACGGGCACCGTGGAGGCCATCCCGCTGATCGCCTCCTCGATCATGTCCAAGAAGATCGCCGAGGGCACCGGGACCCTGGTGCTGGACGTGAAGTGCGGCTCCGGTGCCTTCATGAAGGACGAGTCCATGGCCCGGGAGCTGGCCCGCACGATGGTGGACCTGGGCCGGGACGCGGGAGTGAACACCACCGCCCTGCTGACGGACATGTCCGTGCCGCTCGGCCTCACCGCGGGCAACGCGCTCGAGGTGCGCGAGTCCGTGGAGGTCCTCGCCGGCGGCGGCCCGGCCGACGTGGTGGAGCTGACCGTGGAGCTGGCCCGCCACATGCTGGCCGGCGCCGGCGTCACCGGTGTGGATCCGGCCGAGAACCTCGCCAACGGCAAGGCCATGGACGTGTGGAACGCCATGATCTCCGCCCAGGGCGGCGACCCGAAGGCCGCACTGCCCACCGCGAAGCACACCGAGACCGTCACCGCCGAGGCGGACGGCGTCCTCACGGAGCTGGACGCGATGGCCGTGGGTCTGGCCGCCTGGCGCCTCGGCGCCGGCCGTGAGCGCCAGGGTCAGCCGGTGCAGTTCGGCGCCGGAGTGGAGCTGCACGCCCGTCCGGGCGACGAGGTCAGGGCCGGGCAGCCGGTGATGACCCTGCACACGGACACCCCGGAGCGCTTCGAGCGCGCCCGGGCCGCCCTGGCCGGCGGCTGGACCGTGGAGCAGGCCGACGCCGAACGCGCCGCCGTCCTGCGGGGCCGCTCCGTCATCCTCGACGAGATCCGCTGAGCGGTCGGGGAAGGTCGTGCTCGCCTGGCTCGAGGAGTTCATCCTCCACGCCGCAGCCCAGTGGTGGGTCCTGCCCGTCACGGGACTGCTGTGCCTGCTGGACGGCATCGTGCCGGCCTTCCCGTCCGAGTCCGTCCTGGTCGCGCTCGCGGCGATCGTGAAGGACGGCCGGCCGTTCGCGCTCACCGCCCTGTGGGCGGTGGGCGCGTTCGGCGCCTTCTGCGGAGACAACCTCGCCTACCTGATCGGCCGCACCGTCGGAGTCGACCGCTGGCGCTGGATGCGTTCCAAAGCCGTGGCCGGGGCCATGGGCATGGCCCGCCGGAACCTGGACCGGCGCGGCGCCTTCCTGCTGTTCACCGCCCGCTTCATCCCTGGCGGGCGCGTCGCCGTGAACCTCACCGCCGGCGCCACCGGGTACTCCTACCTCCGCTTCGTCCTGCTGGACGCGATCGCCTGCCTGTGCTGGTCCGCGTATTCGATCCTCATCGCCCGTGTGACCACCGGCTGGCTGGACTCCCCGCTGGCGAAGGTCGCCGTCTCCCTGGCCGGCGCCTTCGTGGTCGGCCTGCTGCTGGACCGCCTCATCCACCTGGTCCTCAGCCGCCGCGGGCAGGCGGTGGCGCGGCGGACGCCCGGCACCGGCCCCACGTCCTGAGCCGGGGATCGTCCGGCTCCCGGCCCGTCCGGCCCCTGCCGTAGACTCCGGGACGTGACTGAGAGCATCCCCACCGCCGACGCCCCGAGCCCCCTCGAGATCGACCTCGCCGCCCTGCCGAAGGTCTCCCTGCACGACCACCTGGACGGCGGCCTGCGCGTGGCCACCGTCCTGGAGCTGGCGAAGGAGGCCGGCACGCCGGTCCCGGCCGAGACCGAGGAGGAGCTGGCCGCCTGGGTCCACTCCCACGCCAACGGCGAGTCCCTGGAGAAGTACCTCGAGGTGTTCGCGCTGACCACCTCCGTCATGCAGACCCGTGAGCAGCTGCGCCGCGTGGCCCGCGAGTTCGTCGAGGACCTCGTGGAGGACGGCGTGGTCTACGGAGAGATCCGCTGGGCGCCCGAGCAGCACCTGGAAGGCGGCCTGACCCTGGACGAGGCCGTCGAGGCCGTGCAGGAGGGGCTGGACGAGGCCGTCGCCGCCGCGGTGGACAACGGCCAGGACATCTCCGTCGGCCAGCTCATCACCGCCATGCGGCACGCGGACCGCGCCCAGCAGATCGCGGAGCTGGCCGTGCGCCACCGGGACCGCGGCGTGGTCGGCTTCGACATCGCCGGCCCCGAGGCCGGCTTCCCGCCGTCCCGCTTCGCGGACACCTTCACCTGGCTGGCCGCCCACCACCTGCCGGCCACCGTGCACGCCGGTGAGGGCGACGGCCTGGCCTCCGTGCAGGACGCGCTCGTCAACGGCCGTGCGCTGCGCCTGGGCCATGGCGTGCGCATCGCCGAGGACATCAGCGTGGAGTACGGCGCGGTGGACGAGGACGGCGCGCAGCTGGACGCGGACACCGGCCTGGTGGAGCTCGGCCCCACCGCCGCGTGGGTGCGGGACCGTCAGATCGCCCTGGAGGTCTGCCCGTCTTCGAACCTGCAGACCGGTGCCGTGGACCCGGCCGCCGGCATCGAGGGTCACCCGGTCGACATGCTGGTCCAGCTCGGCTTCCGCATCACCGTGAACACGGACAACCGCCTCGTCTCGGACGTCTCGCTGACCGATGAGCTGTACCTGCTGGCCGAGACCTTCGGCTACAGCCTGTCCCAGCTGCTGGAGTTCCAGCTCAACGCCGCCGAGGCCGCGTTCCTGCCGGTCGAGGAGCGGGAGGAGCTCGCCGAACTGCTCGTGGCCGCCTGGAACCCGGTGATCTCCGGCTCCGGGGACGCCCCGCACCTGGCCGAGCTGCCGGACGACGAGCCCGCCGACGCCGAGCAGGACTGACGCAGCAGCGTCTGACGAGCGTGGGTGCCCGGGTCGACCATCTGGTGTGGGTGGTGGCACAGCTGCGCCTCCACTGCCCCTGGACCCGGGCGCTCACACATGAGCAGCTGACGGAGTATCTCGTCGAGGAGGCCTACGAGGCCGTCGAGGCGATCGAGACCGGCGCGGACGAGGACGCGCTCCGCTCCGAGCTCGGAGACGTGCTCTTCCAGGTGGTCCTGCACTCGGCGATCGCCCAGGACCGCGGTGCCTTCGCCATGGAGGACGTGGCCGAGGCGATCACCGCCAAGATGCTGCGCCGCAACCCGCACGTGTTCACCCCGGACGGCGCCCTCCGCCGGCCGGACGAGCTGCGGGAGATCACCGTCGAGCAGCTCGAGCGCCAGTGGGAGTCCATCAAGGCCGCCGAGAAGGCCGCGGCCTCCTCAGCCCCGCCGGCCGCACCGCCCTCCTGCGCACCCGGCCCCGCTCCCGAGGGGAGCGGGCAGGCGGGGGAGGGGACCGTCGTCGGGACGCCGGGGGAGGACCTGCCGGGGCAGACCCGCGCAGCGGACGCGGCCCTGGCAGACCTGCTCGCCTCCCTGCCCGCGCACCTGCCGGCGCTCGCCGCCGCCGGCAAGGCCGTCGACCGCGCCGCCCGGCGCGAGCCGAACCCGCTGCCGGCCCCCACCCAGACCCCGGACCACCTGGCCGAGGCGCTCGCCGACGAGGCGGCGCTCGGCGAGGCGCTCTTCGCCCTCGTCCGCCACGCGCGGGCGGCGGGGCTGGACCCGGAGCGCGCGCTGCGGCGGCGGCTCAGGGGTCCGGGCCCGGACCCCGCGCGGTAAGCTGGCAGGCGTAGGCCACCGGACACCCCCCCACCGCATTCAAAGGAGACTGCTCCATGGCTCTGATCGACGCCATCCAGGCCCGTGAGATCCTCGATTCCCGCGGCAACCCCACCGTCGAGGTGGAGGTGCTGCTGACCGACGGCTCCGTCGGCCGCGCCGCCGTCCCGTCGGGCGCCTCGACGGGCGAGTTCGAGGCCGTCGAGCGCCGTGACGGCGACAAGGGCCGCTACCTCGGCAAGGGCGTGCAGGACGCCGTCGCCGCCGTCGACGAGATCGCCGACGAGCTCGAGGGGGCCTTCGCCGAGGACCAGCGCGCGGTCGACTACGCCATGCTGGACCTGGACGGCACCCCGAACAAGGGCAAGGTCGGTGCCAACGCCATCCTCGGCGTGTCCATGGCCGTGGCCGTGGCCGCCGCCCAGTCCGCCGAGCTCCCGCTCTTCAAGTACCTGGGCGGCCCGAACGCCCACGTGCTGCCGGTGCCGATGATGAACATCCTCAACGGCGGCGCCCATGCCGACTCCAACGTGGACATCCAGGAGTTCATGATCGCTCCGATCGGCGCGCCGACCTTCAAGGAGGCCCTGCGCTGGGGCGCCGAGGTCTACCACGCCCTGAAGAAGGTGCTGCAGGACAAGGGCCTGGGCACCGGCCTGGGCGACGAGGGCGGCTTCGCCCCGAACCTCGAGTCCAACCGTGCCGCCCTGGACCTGATCGCCGAGGCGGTCCAGGCCGCCGGCTACACCCTCGGCGAGGACATCGCCCTGGCCCTGGACGTGGCCTCCTCCGAGTTCTGCGAGAACGGCCGGTACACCTTCGAGGGCGAGCAGCGCTCCGCCGAGCAGATGGCCGCCTACTATACCGAGCTGGTGGACAACTACCCGATCGTCTCCATCGAGGACCCGCTCGACGAGAACGACTGGGCGGGCTGGCAGCTGCTCACCGAGTCCCTCGGCGGACGCGTCCAGCTCGTGGGCGACGACCTCTTCGTGACCAACGTGGAGCGCCTGCAGCGCGGCATCGACGAGAAGGCCGGCAACGCCCTGCTGGTGAAGGTCAACCAGATCGGCTCCATGACCGAGACCTTCGACGCCATCTCCCTGGCCCAGCGCCACATGTTCCACTGCATGATCTCCCACCGCTCCGGCGAGACCGAGGACACCTTCATCGCGGACCTGGCCGTCGCCACCAACGCGGGCCAGATCAAGACCGGCGCCCCGGCCCGTTCGGACCGCGTGGCCAAGTACAACCAGCTGCTGCGCATCGAGGAGGAGCTGGGCGACGCCGCCGTCTACGCCGGCCGCACCGCCTTCCCGCGCTTCCAGGGCTGAACCACTGACGCAGTGACCCCGCCCCGCCGGTGACCGCCGGGCGGCAAGGGGACACACGAGGGCCCCACGCTGCGAGCGTGCGGGCCCTCGGTGCGTCCGGGACGGGGCCGCACGGGCCGTGCGGTCCGGCGCGTCAGCCCGGCTGCCGTCCAGGTGCGGCGACTACCCTGGGGACATCCCCGCCCGTGACCTCCTCGAAGGAGCCCGCCCCATGGTGAGCCGCCGCCCCCGCATGCCCCGCGTGCCCGGTGCCGAGCGTGCCCGGGCGGAGGCCGCCGAGGCCGAGCAGGCCAAGGCGGCGGCGGACGACGCCGTACGGCGCAGGGCCGCCGAGACCACGGAGGACCTCGCCGCCGAACACAGCGCCGCGGACGGCGAGACGGCGAAGGAGAACGCGACGTCGGCGGGCGAGCGGTCGACGGGCGGGGACGTCGTCGAGCTGCGTCGCGCCGCGGACGCCGCCGAGACCTCCGTCGGTGAGGACGCCGCCGGCATCGTCGCCGAGCGCGAGGTGAAGGACTCCGCCGAGCACCCCGGGAGAAACGGGGAGGACCCGGAGAAGGACGGGGAGACGGCAGGGGGAACGGACGCGCCCGCGTCCACCGCCTCCTCCCGCATCGCCACCGAGCCGGGCCCGAGCGTCTCCCGCCTGCGCCCCGCAGGCGGTTCTCGCGGCGCCGGATCGGCCTCCGATTCCCGCCCGTCCGCCCGGTCCCACACCGCCGGGGCCCGCCCGGCCGGCTCGCCTCAGCGCCGCCTCGGCCCGGGACGCACGCCCGAGCAGGCGGCCCAGGATGTCGCCCGCCGCCGCCAGCCCGCCCCGAAGCCGGTGCCGGCGCGATCCGTCACCGGTCGCTCGCTGGTGGTGATCGCGGTGATCTTCATCGCCGCCACCCTCATGGCCCCGACGCTGCGGGTGTACCTGAACCAGTCCCTGGAGATCGCGGCCGCCGAGCAGGACATCGAGGACCAGCAGCGGCAGAAGGCCGAGTACGAGGAGCGGATCGCCCGCTGGGAGGACCCGGACTTCGTGCGCCAGCAGGCCCGCGACCGCCTGGACCTGGTGATGCCGGGGGAGACCCTCTACATGGTCACCGGCCAGGATCGGATCGAGGAGGTCCCCGAGGAGACGGACGACGCCCAGGAGGAGCCGGTGAACGAGCACCTGCCCTGGGCCGAAGGCCTCTGGGACTCCGTGGTCCGCGCCGCCACCGAGTGACCGGGGTCGGCCTCCACTCCGGCGGCCGGGACCTCCGACCACCGCACAGCCCGCGGGCCGGCACCGATGCCCGGCACCACAGCACCGAACCGCACAGCACCGAACCGCACACCTTCCGCACCCTGACGAGGACCCCCACATGAACACCGCTGACCGCACCGTCACCGAGCAGGACCTGGACACCCTGTCCCTGCAGCTGGGCCGACCTGTTCGAGACGTCGTGGAGATCGGCGCCCGCTGCGTGTGCGGCAGCCCGTTGGTGGCCACCACGGCCCCCCGCCTGTCCAACGGCATCCCGTTCCCCACCACCTTCTATCTGACGCACCCGGTGCTCACCGCGGCGGTGTCCCGTCTCGAGGCGGACGGGGAGATGACCCGCATGAACGAGCGCCTCGCCGAGGACGCCGAGCTGGCCGCCGCCCACCGCGAGGCGCACGAGGCCTACCTGGCCGAGCGTGACCGCATCGGTCGGCTCTCCGGCGTGGGCGAGGTGAAGGAGATCGCCGGCATCTCCGCCGGCGGCATGCCCGAGCGCGTCAAGTGCCTGCACGTGCTGGTCGGCCATTCCCTGGCCGCCGGACCCGGCGTCAACCGCCTCGGCGACGAGACCCTGGAGAAGATCGCTCCGTGGTGGACCCCGCAGGCCTGCCGCTGCGACGGCGCCTGGGACGCCTCCGCCGAAGTCCCCACCAAGGATCTGTCCCGCCACGTGAAGCACCTGGAGAAGGTCGAGGCCCTGAAGAAGGTCACCGTGGCCGGCATCGACTGCGGCACCAACTCCATCCGCCTGCTCATCGCCCGACCGGACGAGCAGGACCCGGAGACCCTGGTGGACGTCGTCCGTGAGATGACCATCGTCCGCCTCGGCGAGGGCGTGGACGCCACCGGCGAGTTCTCCGCCGCGGCCCTGGAGCGGACCTTCGCCGCCGTCGACGCCTACGCCCGCCTGGTGCAGCGTCACCACGCCGGTGCCGTCCGCTTCGTGGCCACCTCCGCCACCCGGGACGTGCAGAACCGCCAGGTCTTCGTGGACGGCGTGACACAGCGCCTCGGCGTGGAGCCGGAGGTCATCTCCGGCGCCGAAGAGGCCTCCCTGTCCTTCCGCGGCGCCGTCTCCGCGCTGCCGCCCGGCCTCGACCCGCAGGACCGCGTCCTGGTGGTGGACCTCGGCGGCGGCTCCACGGAGTTCGTCGTCGGCACCGCCGCCGGCGAGGTCCTGGACGCCGTGTCCACGGACATGGGCTGTGTGCGCTTCACCGAGCGCTTCCTCCCGGACGCCGGCCCCACCGAAGACCAGGTCGCCGCCGCCACGGCCGGCGTGGACGAGATCCTGGACCACGTCGCCGGGCGACTTCCCCTCGAGACGGTGAGTGCCGTCGTCGGGGTGGCCGGCACCGTCACCACGGTGACGGCCCACGCCCTGGGCCTGGAGGACTATGACTCCGAGCGGATCCACGCCACCGTCCTGCCTGTGGACGAGGTGACCGCCTCGGCCCGCGCCCTGCGCTCCGCCTCCCGTGAGGAGCGCGCGGCGATGGGCTTCATGCATCCGGGCCGCGTGGACGTGATCGGGGTGGGCGCGCTGATCTGGTCGCGCATCGTCGAGCGCATGCGTGAGGTCGCGGGCGTGACGGACGTCGTCACCAGCGAGCGTGACATCCTCGACGGCATCGTCCTGTCCATGAAGGACCACTGATTTCCAGCCGCCCCCCGGTGGTCCTAGAATCAGTGGCATGACTGTCACCCCTGATCTTTCTCCCAAGCCCCGACTCCTGGTGGTCGGCGGCGGCTACGCCGGCTTCCACATCGCCAAGTCCCTGCAGACGAAGATCAAGGAGCGCGGCGGCGTCGTGACCGTGGTCGACCCGCTGCCGTACATGACCTATCAGCCCTTCCTGCCGGAGGTCGTGGGCGGTCACATCGACGGCCGTCACGCCGTCGTGGACCACGCCACCCACCTGAAGGACGCCGAGCTCGTGCGCGGCGCCGTGGTGAAGGTGGAGCACGCCCGCCGCACCGCCACCGTGCAGGGCCCGGACGGCTCCGAGTTCGAGGTGCCCTACCAGGACATCGTGATGACCGCCGGCGCCACCACCCGTACCTTCCCGATCCCGGGCCTGGCCGACGCCGGCATCGGCCTGAAGACCGTCGAGGAGGCCGTCGCCCTGCGCAACCAGATCCTGGAGCGCCTGGACGCCGCCGCCCGCATGACCGACGGCGAGGAGCGCAAGCGCGCCCTGACCTTCGTGGTGGTCGGCGGCGGCTTCGCCGGCGTGGAGGCCATCGCGGAGATGGAGGACCTGATCCGCAACGCCGTCTCCCGCAACCCGCAGCTGTCCCAGTCCGAGGTCCGCATCGCCATGGTCGAGGCCATGGGCCGCATCATGCCGGAGGTCTACGAAGACCAGGCCGAGCAGGTCGTCGAGCACCTGCGCGGCCGCGGCATCGAGGTGCTGCTGAACACCTCCCTGGGCAACGCCGAGGGTGGCGTCCTGGAGCTCATCTCCATGGCGGACAAGTCCGTGGTGGAGCGCTTCGGCGCGGACACCCTGGTCTGGACCGCCGGCGTGGCCGCCAACTCCGTGGCCAAGTCCACCGACTTCCCGGTCGAGGAGCGCGGCCGCATCGAGGTCACCGCGACCCTCCAGGTCAAGGACGGCGAGAACGGCGTCCTCGAGGGCGCCTGGGGCTGCGGCGACGTCTGCGCCGTGCCGGACCTGACCGGTGCCGGCCCGGGCGGCATGTGCGTCCCGAACGCCCAGCACGCCGGCCGTCAGGCCAAGCGACTGGTCGCCAACTACCTGGCCGTGCGCCACGGCGAGGGCGAGGTCCAGGAGTACGAGCACAAGTCGCTCGGCGCCGTGGCCGGCCTCGGCTTCGGCAAGGGCGTCGGCAACCCGATGGGCGTGAAGCTCTTCGGCCCGCTCGCCTGGCTGGCCCACCGCGGCTACCACGCGATGGCCCTGCCGCAGCTGGAGCGCAAGGCCCGCGTGCTCGGCGGCTTCGTCATGGAGACCGTCTTCGGCCGTGACACCACCGCCGTGTTCGACCTGGAGCGTCCGCGCAACGCCTTCCTCAAGGCCGCCGGAGGCACGCCGGTCCTCGGCCGCTTCGCCAAGAAGCAGCTGGAGGACAAGGAGAAGGCCTCGGCCTGATCCGGTGAACACCACCCCCTGACGTCGCCTCCCGTGCGGGGCGCCTCGGGGGACCACGACGACGGCGGCCTCCCCTGTCGCAGGGGACGGTCGCCGTCGTCGCATTGTCGCCTCCTCAGCGGCGCGCCCCACGGTGCGTCTGTCAGGGGAGCGACGGCCACGCCCCCGTGGCCCAACTGGCAGAGGCAGGCGACTTAAAATCGTCTTCGGTGCGGGTTCGACTCCCGCCGGGGGCACGCGACCTGACGTCGGGACATCAGGCATGCCGGGCGCCCACGGCGGGTCCGCCGCGGCCGCCGCCGTCCGCTCTCTGTGAACACGGTGTCCCAGGATGCAGAGAATTCGTCCGGTGACCTGCCCGGACGCGCGGAGGACCGGTAGACTTCCAGACAGGAAAACGTCCCGCCGTCCGCCGACGGGTGCCTCACGCAGACGCAGCCGCGGCACGGTCCGGGCCGAGTCGATCGTGAAGGAGCACACCGTGACGAACCCGGTGATGAACAGCCGCAACTTCCAGGAGCAGATGGGCGGCGGACAGCAGCCCGGCTGGTACGGCGGCGGTCAGCAGACCCAGCAGAACCCCTACGTGCAGCAGGGCCAGGGCGGCCCGTACGGCCAGCAGTACCAGGACCAGTACGCGGCCACCCAGTACGCCCAGCAGCAGGGGCGCGAGCAGCGTCTCGAGGACATGTACAACGCCCCGGCCGCCCACGCGGGCGACACCGGCCGCATGACCTACAACGACATCATTGGCAAGACCGGCATGTGCCTGGTCCTGGTGGTCGTCGGCGCCGTCGTCGGCTGGATGTTCCCGAGCATCGGCATCGTCGGCGCGATCGTCGGCCTCGTGCTCGGCCTGGTCAACTCCTTCAAGAAGGAGCCGTCCGCTCCGCTGATCCTGGCCTACGCCGGCGCGCAGGGCCTGTTCCTCGGCGCCCTGTCCATGATGTTGGAGTACCAGTTCTCCGGCATCGTGATCCAGGCCGTCCTGGCGACCCTCTCCGTGTTCGCCGTCGTGCTGGCCCTGTACTCCTCGGGCAAGTTCCGCCCGACCCCGAAGATGACCAAGATCTTCATGGTCGCCATGCTCGGCTACCTGGCGTTCAGCCTCGTGAACCTCGTGGTGTCCCTGCTGGGCGTCACCGACGGCATGTTCGGCCTGCGTGACGGTCCGATCGGCCTGATCATCGGCGCCATCGCCGTGCTGCTGGCCTCCTACTCGCTGGTCATGGACTTCAGCATGGCGGAGCAGGGCGTCCGCAACGGCGCCCCGCAGAAGTACTCCTGGACCGTGGCGTTCGGCCTGACCGTCACCCTGATCTGGCTGTACGTGGAGATCCTGCGCATCATCGCGATCCTGCGCAGCAACGACTGACACACAGAGCCCGGCCGGCACCTGCCGCCTCCGGCCCCGGAGCCCCCGTCCTCCCCGGACGGGGGCTCCGTCGTGTCTGGGGATGTGGGAGGCGGACGTGAGCCTGTCCACAGTCCGGGCCGCGGGGTCGCCCCGCCGCGCGCACAGGCGTAGCCTCAACCAGAGTCCGTTCTCCGGCCGCATCGGTCGGAGAGCACCAGGGGTGAGGAGAGAGACGTGGAGCCGAACGAGCAGGGATCGCTCGCGGAGGACACCGCCGCCACCGGCATGCAGTACCGCCTGGAGCGGGGTCGCGCCGAAGCGGTCGTGGTGGGCCTGGCCGGCGCGCTGCGCACCTACCGCGTGGGCGGCGAGGACCTCACCGAGCCCTACGACGAGGACACGATCCCGCCGGCCGGCAACGGCATCCAGATGACGCCCTGGCCCAATCGCGTGGCCGACGCGCGCTGGGAGCTGGACGGCCGGACCCAGCAGCTGGACGTCACCGAACCCGCCCGTGGCCATGCCAGCCACGGCCTGCTGCGGAACACCCAGCTGATGCTGGAGTCCAAGACCTCGCATCGGGTGAGTCTGCGCGGCGAGATCCACCCGCAGCACGGCTGGCCCTTCCGACTCACCCATCGCGTCTCCTACACGCTGGAGGCGGACGGCTCCCTGACCGTCGCCCAGACGCTCACCAACCACTCGCCCCAGGCCGCCCCCGCCGCCTTCGGCAGCCACCCGTTCCTGCGGCTCGGGGACGTCCCCTCAGCCGAGCTCACCCTCACCGTGGACGCGGAGCGATGGATCGAGGCCGACCCCCAGACCCTCATCCCGGTGGGCACCCGCGAGACCTCCGGCACCGCATTCGACTTCCGGCAGGGACGGCAGGTGGGCTCCGCTCCGCTCGATGTCTGCCTCACCGGTCTCACCGCTGCGGAGGGCGGCCGGCACGAGGCCCGTCTCACCGCTGCCGACGGCCGCACCCTGACCCTGTGGTCCGACCCCGTGTTCGCCTACACCCACGTGTTCGTCACGGATCGCCTGCCGGGCCGTGACGCGGCCGTCGCGGTGGAGCCGATGACCGCCCCCGCCGACGCCCTGAACTCGGGACAGGGCCTGCGCTGGCTTGAGCCCGGGCAGAGCCTCACCGGCTCCTGGGGACTGATCCCGCCGGCCGGCGAGGACACTGCCGACACCGACGAGAGGACCACCCGCCGATGACCACCCCCGCCTCCACCGCACGCCGCGTGGACCGCGACGTCCCGTACGGCCTGACCGTCGCCGCCGCGTGGTCGTGGCGCGTGATCGTCATCCTGGTCATGGCCGGTGTGCTGATCTGGCTGCTCAGCCACGTCAGCCTCTTGGTCATCCCCGTGATCGTGGCCGGACTGCTCGCCACGCTGCTGAGTCCGGTCTACCGGTGGATGGTCGGCATGCGGACCCCGCCGATCCTGGCCTCGCTGCTGTGCGTGCTGCTGCTGATCGTGGTGGTCCTGGGCCTGCTGTTCCTCTCCGGACAGCAGCTGGCGGTGGGCTTCGCGGACATGTCCGAGCAGGTCGGCCAGGGCATCGAGGCCGGACGTCGCTGGCTCGAGTCCACCGGCATCCCGATGCCGTGGCAGGAGGGCAACGGCGGCTCCAGCGTCCAGGACATCCTCAACACCGTGCGGGAGAACTCCAGCACCATCATGGGCCGTGCCATCTCCTTCGGCTCCACCGCCGCCAACCTGCTGGCTGGCACCGTCATGGCGCTGTTCACCCTGATCTTCTTCCTCTACGACGGCGGCCGCATCTGGGCGTTCATGCTGCGCTTCGTCCCGGCCGCCCGCCGGAACGCGATCGACAACGCGGGCCACTCCGGCTGGCGTGCCCTCGGCTCCTACGTGCGGGTGCAGATCTTCGTGGCCTTCGTGGACGCCGTCGGCATCGGCCTCGGCGCCTGGCTGCTGGGCGTGCCGCTGGCGTTCCCGCTGGCCGTGCTCGTCTTCCTGGCCTCCTTCATCCCCATGGTCGGCGCGGTCCTGACCGGCGCCCTGGCCGTCCTGCTGGCCCTGATCACCAACGGCATGTGGAACGCCGTCTTCATGCTCCTGGTGGTGCTGCTCGTCCAGCAGCTCGAGTCCAACGTGCTCCAGCCGCTCGTGATGGGCAAGGCGGTCTCCCTGCACCCGCTGGCCGTGTTCCTTGCCGTGGCCGGCGGCTCCGCCGTCCTCGGCCTGGTCGGTGCCGTGTTCGCGGTGCCGCTGCTGGCCTTCGTCAACGCCTTCGTCCGCGGCCTGACGGGGGAGGGCCCGCATGTGGGCGTCGACGACGAAGCGCTGACCCTTGAACCGGGCGACGAGGCCCGCAGGCTGGCCCCGGACGGGGACCTTGCCGAGGATGGGCCGGACCACGCGGAGCGCCGGGAGAAGGCCCTCGTGGCCTCGCACGGGATCGCGGCGGAGGAAGCGGCTGTGGACGCCGGCATCGACCCGTTCGAGCGTCGCCGGGACGGCGAGGACGCGGGCGAGCCCGGCGCCGGCCAGGATGCAGAGCGCGGCGACGACTCCGTAGGCTCCCGCCGCGCCGAGGACGCGGGCCGCGCATGAGCATCGCCCGCCGTCGCCCCCGTCCAGACGAGCTGCCCCGCTGGGTCCGCCCGGCCGTGCCCGCCGGTACCGGCGCGACGTCGCAGGCCTCTGCGTCCGGCTCCAGCTCCGGCTCCGGCGCGCAGTCCGGCGCCGCCCCCACGCTGCCGGTGACCCTGGCCGACGTTCGGGCCGCCGCCGAGACTCTGCGGGACACCGCCCTGACCACCCCGCTGCTCACCGCCCGCGCCCTCGGCCGGGACGTGGGCACCGAGGTCTACTACAAGTGCGAGAACCTGCAGCGGGCAGGCTCCTTCAAGGTCCGCGGCGCCTATGTCCGGATGGCGCTGCTGACGGAGGAGGAGAAGTCCCGCGGCGTCGTGGCCGCCTCGGCCGGCAACCACGCCCAGGGTGTGGCGCTGGCCGCCCGCCGGCTCGGCATCCATGCGCGCATCGTGATGCCGCGCGGCGTGGCCCTGCCGAAGCTGCAGGCCACCCGGGACCACGGTGCCGAGGTCGTGCTCTACGGCACCACCGTGGACGAGTCCCTCGCCGAGGCCGAGCGCTACGCGGAGGAGACCGGCGCGGTCTTCATCCACCCCTTCGACAACCCGGCGATCATCGCCGGGCAGGGCACCGTGGGCCTCGAGATCCTCGAGCAGCTGCCGGACGTGGACACCGTGATCATGGCGATCGGCGGCGGCGGTCTGCTGGCCGGGGCGGCGATCGCCCTCAAGGAGTCCGCCCGCGAGGCCGGGCGTGAGATCCAGGTGATCGGCGTACAGGCTTCGGACGCGGCCGCCTATGTCAGCTCGCTCGAGGCGGGTGGCGTGCAGTCCCTGCAGGGTGTGAGCACCATCGCCGACGGCATCGCGGTGGGCCGTCCGGGGGCCGTGCCGTTCGAGGTCATCAGTTCCCTGGTGGACGCCGTGGTGACCGTGACCGACGACGAGATCGCCGAGGCCATCGTGCATCTGATGGAGCGTTCGAAGCTCGTGGTGGAGCCCGCCGGCGTCGTCGGCGCGGCCGCACTGCTCTCCGGGCGCGTGGGCGCCCTGGGGGTGGACCTCGGCAAGACCGCCGTGGTGCTCTCCGGCGGGAACATCGACCCGATGCTCATGCTCAAGTCCATCCAGGTCGGCCTCGCCTCCAACGGCCGCTACATGGGCGTGCGCATCCCGTTGCGGGACCGCACCGGCGAGCTCGCCACCATCTCCCGGCTCATCGCGGACGCCGAGGCGAACGTGGTCCGCGTGGACCACACCCGCGTGGGCCCGGAGTTCTCCATGGGCGGCGTGCACATCACCATCGACATGGAGACCCGCGGGCACGAGCACTCCGAGCACGTGCTCGCCGCGCTGCGCGAGGCCGGCTACGCCCCCGAGCAGCTGTACTGACACCGGCAGCTGTACTGACACCGGCAGCTGTACGGACGCCGGCAGCTGTACTGACACCGACCGTCGCGTACACGACGAGGGCCGCACCGGACATCCGGTGCGGCCCTCGTGGCGTCACGGCGTCGGGGGACTCGGCCCCTGCCACCCGGCGGTGCGGCTCAATGCTCGGCCTTCTGCGGGCCGGCGGCCTGCTTGGCCTTCGCCGCCTTCTCGGCCTCCTGCTCGGCGGCGTGGGACTTCGCGGCGGCCTCGTCCACCGTGGCGGCGCGCTCGGTGTCCTCGGCCGGGCTGCCGGAGGAGGCGTCCTCGTGGCTCTGCAGGGTCTCGAGCGTGGCCGGGAGGGCTGCTGCGGCGGTGTTGCCGGCGAAGGAGGAGGTGGCGGCACGCAGGGCGCGCACGTGGCGGTCGTCCCGGGTGAGGCGGTTGATGCGGCGGCTGAGCTCACGGCGGCCGTGCTCGGCCTCGGCGCCGGGGATGAGCACACGGGCGATGTTCAGCGCGTCCAGGGTGCCCAGCAGCAGGGAGGTGGACGGGGTCATCGCCTCCTCGGACTGAAGAGCGGTGCGGACCTCGTCGATCACCTCGTCGCGGGCGCGGGTGGACTCCGGGCGGATCTCGGTGTTGAGCAGGCCCTTCTTCTCCTTCACGAGCGTGCCGCGCTCGATCAGGTGCTTCTCCAACGGCTTCTGCACGGCCGGCTTGCCCTTCTTCACGAGGGCGTGAAGCGGTGTGCCGTCCAGGCCGTCGACCTGACCCAGCACGGCATCCAGGACCGGGTGGCCGGTGGTGCCTGCGGACACGACGCGCACGCGGGCCTGCGCCGGCTCCGCGTCCTGCTCGACGGCCACGATCCCGGCGTCGGCCAGGTCGACCAGCGCGGCGGCGGCGAGGGCGTTCTTGTGCGCTTTCGGGGACTCGACGGTGCCGTCCGGGCGGGTCAGCATCAGGTGCATCTTCTCAACGGTGAGCATGCACTCAACCTAGCAGTGGGCACCGGGCTCGGCAGAGCCCGGGCGCACGGTACGTCCCCGCGTGCTCGTCCTCCCGGCCCCGCCCGCTGTACGACGACGGCCCCTTGCCCTCCCGTCCACGGCAGGTGCCGCGGAACGGGGGAGGGGAGGGGCCGTCGTCGTGGTTCCGTCCGGCAGGGACGGTCAGCCACGGGGAGGGGATCAGGCGCGGTAGAGCTGGACGTCCAGGATCTCGACCGTGATCTCCTTGCCGTTCGGGGCCGTGTAGGAGACCTGCTCTCCCTTCTTGGCGCCGTTGATGGCCTCGCCGAGCGGGGAGCGCTCGGAGTAGACATCGAGCTTCTCGCCGTCGTCGGCGATCTCGCGGGAGCCGAAGAGGAAGGTCATCTCGTCGCCGGCGACGGTCGCCTTCACCACGGTTCCCGGGTGCACGTGGCCGTCGTTCTCGGCGGCCTCGCCCACGGTGGCGGTCTCGAGGAGGTGCTTGAGCTCGGCGATGCGGCCCTCGTTCTTGGACTGCTCCTCGCGGGCGGCGTGGTAGCCGCCGTTCTCCTTCAGATCGCCCTCCTCGCGGGCGGCCTCGATGCGGTCGATGATCTCCTGGCGGTACGGGCCGGAGATGTGCTCGAGCTCCTTGGAGAGGCGGTCGTAGGCCTCCTGGGTGAGCCACGGGGCGTCGGCAGAGTTCGTGGTCATGCTGACTCCTTCCATTCGGGTCGGTGCCCGGTTCTTCGTCAGGCACTCGTGGGCGTCGGCGCCTGCACTGCCTGCAGATGACAAGAACCCCGCCGGTGTGTCCGGGCCGTGCGGTCCGCGGTCCGTTCCTCGACCACGTTCCGACGTCCACCGAGAGACACATGCGTTCGGCGGGGCAGAAAGCGCTGGGTCCGACTATACCAAGTGGGGTGAGCCACAGGGATCTGTGACGGCGCTGAGCCGCCCTTGTCAGCCGCGGGCGAAACCCCGGTGGGGGCGCATCAGAGCGAGCGGCAGGTGTGGACCACGCCGGTGTTGCCGCGGACCACGGTGCGCACGTCCACGGTGTAGGTCCAGGTGTCGTCGCCGGGGGCGGAGCGCTGCCCCGGCTCGAGCCCGGAGACCAGCACGGTGCGGAAGCCGACGGGTGCTGCCTGGGCGTCCTGGACCTCCACGTCGCACTCGGCCTGGGTGTCCGCAGGCGCGCTGACCTGGAAGGTGACGCGGGTCAGGTGGTCGTCCACCACCTCGAAGCCCACATCCTTGTAGGTGATCTTGCCGATGGAGGTGGAGAGCGCGAACCAGGTGGTGATCAGAACCGCCGCCACGACCGCGAGGGCGGCCACCAGGCGCACACGCCGCGAGACCCCTGCGGACGGGCGCCGTTGAGCGCCTCCGTAGCGGTTGGCTAGGCTTTCCTCCGGCGTGTCGCCGGTGGAGGCGTGCGGTGCAGCGGTGGGAGAGGCCATCGGCACCAGCCTACCGTCGGGCGGACCCGCGCCGCGTTGCCCCACGGCATCGTGACGGGTCCGGCCAGGCCGCCGCACATCCGTTCCCGTCAGGAGTCCCGCCCGTGAGCGACAAGCACACCGCAGACCCGGCCGTCCCCTCGGCCGGCGGCATCCCGGTCGGCCACACCGGCCGCCACAGCGTCTCGGAGGCGGTGGAGGCGCGCCCGGGCGCCACCGTGCCGCCGTCCCCGGGCCTGCGCCTGATGGCCGTGCACGCGCACCCGGACGACGAGTCCTCGAAGGGCGCCGCCATGATGGCCGCCTACGTGGACGCCGGGGCCGAGGTCATGGTGGTCACCTGCACCGGCGGCGAGGCCGGGGACCTGCTGAACCCGCTCTACGAGGACACCGTGGCCTGCGACCGGGACATCACCGCGGTGCGCCGCGTGGAGATGGCGGAGGCCCAGGCCGCCCTCGGTGTGGAGCACGAGTGGCTGGGCTTCCACGACTCCGGTCTGCCGGAGGGCGACCCCGTCCCGGAGCTGCCGGCGAACTGCTTCGCCATGACCCCGCTGGAGACCGCCGCCCTGCCGCTGGTCTCGCTGATCCGCCGCTTCCGCCCGCACGTGCTGATCTCCTATGACGAGGTGGGCGGCTACCCGCATCCGGACCACGTGATGTCCCACAAGGTCACCGTGGAGGCCTACCGCACTGCGGGCCTGGCGGACGAGTACCCGGAGGCGGGGGAGCCGTGGGAGGTCTCCAAGCTCTACTACGACCGCGCCTTCAACCCGGCGAAGTTCCGCACCCTGCACGAGGCCTACACGGCCGCCGGCGAGGACTCCCCGTTCGCCGACCGCCTCGGCTGGTACGAGAAGATGGAGCGCCTCCGCGAGGTTCGCGCCCGGCAGGCCGCCGGCGAGGACATCCCGGACCCGGAGGACGCCCCGGCCTGGTTCATCCCGGACCACGCGGTCACCACGCAGATCCCCGTGGCCGACTACCTGGAGCGCCGGGACGCCGCGCTGCGCGCCCACCGCACCCAGGTGGACCCCACCGGCTTCTTCTTCGCCGCCCGCAACGAGGTGCTGCGCGAAGCCTGGCCGTGGGAGGACTACGTGCTGATCGACTCCCGCGTGGAGGTCGACCTGCCGGAGCACGACCTCTTCAACGGCGTCCGCTGACGGCTCGCCGGTAGACTGGACCGCTGTGACGACCTGGACCTGTCTGAACTCCGCCCTGCTCACGCTGCAGGCGCAGGCGCCCTCCCCCGCGGTGCCGGAGCCGAGCCTGCGCCCCGGCCTGGACGAGGCCGACATCACCCCGGGCGTGGTGGGCTTCCTGTTCACCGCGCTGATGGTGGTCATGGCGATCATCGTGCTGCGTCTGATGGTGCGCTCCGTGCGCCGCGTGCAGCTGCGCTCGCCCGAGGCCGAGGAGATGCTCGTCGAGCGCAACCAGCCGCGCCTGACGGCGGAGCAGCGCACCGCCGGCGAGGGCATCGATGCCTCCGGTGAGGACCGCCTGCAGCGCCTGCGCAAGAAGTACCCGGGCTACCTGGACGAGCCCACCCCGGAGCCGCAGGAGCCGGACACCGGCCGCTGAGTCTCCACCCCAGATGCGCTGAGGGCGGAGGGCTGCCACGGCCCGGCGTTTCGGGGAAGAGACACGGTCGCCCGGTAGACGCGGCCCGGTGCCGCCACGGCCTCGCGTTTCGGGGAAGAGACACGGTCACGTTCTGCGATCTCAACACCGTGTCTTGCCCTCACTTGCGCAGGGGTGACGCCGTCCCGTCAGCCGGCCCCGAGCACGCCGAACATGATCGCGATGTAGTGGCAGACGAAGCCGCCCACCGTGAAGGCGTGGAACAGCTCATGGAAGCCGAACCACTCCTTGTGGAGGGACGGCGCCTTGAACGCGTAGAACACGGCGCCCACGATGTACGCGGCACCGCCGGCGCAGATGAGAACGGCGGCCGGGACGTT
Organism: Micrococcus sp. FDAARGOS_333; assembly: GCF_002206575.2. Lineage (NCBI taxonomy): Bacteria > Bacillati > Actinomycetota > Actinomycetes > Micrococcales > Micrococcaceae > Micrococcus > Micrococcus sp. FDAARGOS_333. Next base: position 967,079 of record NZ_NJFJ02000001.1, read on the forward strand.
CGCGGCGAAGAAGTCCCCGATGTACAGCAGCGCCGCCAGGCCGAGGCACACGTAGACGGGCGTGTAGAGCCAGCGCGGGGCGTGGGTCCAGAAGACGCGGAACAGCACGCCCACGATCGCGCCGCCCCAGACCAGGGACAGCAGCAGGAGGGCCTTGTCCTGCGGCAGCAGCGCGATGGACAGCGGCGTGTAGGTGCCGGCGATGACCAGCATGATGTTGGTGTGGTCCAGGCGCTTGAGCACCAGGGAGACCTGCTCGTTCCACTGGACGAGGTGGTAGGTGGCGGAGACGCCGAACAGCAGCAGGCCGGTGGTCGAGTACACCACCGAGGCCCAGGTCAGCGCAGTGCCGGGGGCGAGGACGATCAGCACGATGCCCGCGACCAGCGTCAGCGGCACCATGACGGCGTGGATCCAGCCGCGCAGACGGGGCTTGAACAGGGGGTCGGACGGGTCGGTGACGCGGGCGATCCGCCAGCGCGAGGGCGGGGCCACGGCGTCGTCGGCGACGGGGGCCAGGCGATCGCCGGCCACGCGTCCGTCATCGTCCGTGGCGAGCGCCCCCGTGGTGGGGATGTCAGGACGGGTGCTCATGGCCCCATTCTTCCACCGCCGCCTGGGCGTGGGCCGCGTATTCTGTCCATGACCGGATGCGCGTCCGCGTGGCGACGCCCGGGTGAGCCCGAGCGGGCTTCGAACCGAGCAGGCTTCGAATCAGACAGGAGTGGTCCGCGTGCGCCAGCCCGAGGTCGTCTACCGCATGTACGAGCGGCGCCTGGCCCAAGACCTGGACCCGGAGCGCATGCCGCGGCACATCGGCGTGATGGTGGACGGCAATCGCCGCTGGGCCCGGGCGTTCGGTGCCTCCACCCAGCAGGGCCATCAGGCCGGTGCGGACCGGATCATCGAGTTCATCGGCTGGTGCGACGAGCTGAGGATCCCGGTGGTCACCCTGTACATGCTGTCCACGGACAACCTGGCCCGGGATCCGCAGGAGCTGGCCCCGCTGCTGGAGATCATCAAGACGACGGCCCGGAGGCTGGCTGAGCCGCAGGACGGCCGTCTGCGGGCTCGGGTGCAGCCGGTGGGTGCGGTGGACCTCCTCCCGGAGGACCTGGCCGCGTGCCTGACTGCCGTGGCCGAGGAGACGAAGGACAGCGAGGGCATCCACATCAACGTGGCGGTCGGCTACGGCGGCCGCCGGGAGATCGTGGACGCGGTGCGCGAGCTGCTGGTGGAGGCGGACGCGCAGGGCCGTTCGGCGGCGGACGTGGCCGCGGAGCTGTCCGTGGACCAGATCTCGGACCGTCTCTACACGCGCGGCCAGCCGGACCCGGACCTGGTGATCCGCACCTCCGGCGAGCAGCGTCTGTCCGGGTTCCTCATGTGGCAGTCCGCGTACTCGGAGTTCTACTTCTGCGAGGCCCTGTGGCCGGATTTTCGGCGGGTGGACTTCCTCCGCGCGCTCCGGGACTACGCCTCCCGCCAGCGCCGCTTCGGGGCCTGACCGACCGCCTCAGCGGATGCCGGCGCGCATCTCGGCCCGCTCGAGCCAGGACGGGCCGCGCTCGCGGCGGTCCTTGCGCCCCCACAGCAGGGCCAGCACGAGCCCGGCGAGGAAGCCGGCGATGTGTCCGGTCCAGGACAGGCCGGCCTGCGGGATCATGCCGAGGAGGGTGCCGCCGAGCAGCGGTAGGGAGACCAGCAGGGAGACCACCACGGCGATCCAGCGCCGCGCGACGATGCCGTAGACCAGCAGGAACGCGGTGAACGCGTAGACGATGCCGGAGGCGCCGATGTGCACGCCGGGGGTGCCGATCAGCCAGTTGATCAGGCCGGAGCCGAGCCAGGTCCAGAGCATGAGCCGCAGCGGGCGCCGGGAGACCACGGCGGCCACGGGGGAGAGCACGAGCAGGGCGGTGGTGTTGCCGATCAGGTGTCCCCAGCCGCCGTGCAGCAGCGGGGAGAAGAGGATGCCGTCCAGCCCCTCGAGCCGGCGCGGGATGAGGCCGAACCCGGACACCAGGGCGCGGCCGCCGACCATGCCGAGCAGCCCGCCGAGCCACATGAACGCCAGCAGGAACACGGACGGGGCGAACCAGCGGACCAGGTGGTCGCGCCACGGGGGGCGCTCGCGCACCGAGCCGTCGCGTCCTCGGGGCGCGGGCTGGTCGCCGAAGCCGACCGAGTCGAATCGGTCGGGGCTGTGGTGGTGGGTCATGTCGGCCTCCTGCGGTCCAGTCTAAGCAGACGCCCGCGCAGGTCTTCGCCTGCACCGAACGCTGCGGTCACCGGCCCGTCACCGCCGTCACCGGGGCTTCACGCGACATTCATCCGGTGTGTCTGACGGGGCCGGTCCACCCGCTTCTAGCGTGAGAGGCATCCGGACAGGCAGGGGCGTCGAGGCCCCGGCGAGGAGGCACACGTGCAGCAGACCACCCATCCCGTCCAGGCCGGCGAGGAGCGCGGCCGAGACCGCCTCAGCGTGGGAGAGCGGACCTATGTGCTGGACACCTCGGTGCTCCTGTCCGACCCGCGGGCGCTGCTGCGCTTCGCCGAGCACGAGGTGATCCTGCCGCTGGTGGTGATCTCGGAGCTGGAGCACAAGCGGCACGACCCGGACCTGGGCTACTACGCCCGCTCCGCGCTGCGCCTGCTGGACGAGCTGCGCACGCAGCACGGCGGGCTGTCCCAGGATCTGCCGCTGAACCCGGAGGGCGGAACGCTGCGGGTGGAGCTGAACCACATCTCCACGGACGTGCTGCCGTTCGGCATCCGCGGCACGGACAACGACTCGCGCATCCTGGCCGTGGCCAAGTCTTTCGCGGACGAGGGACGGGACGTGACGGTGGTGTCCAAGGACCTGCCGATGCGTGTGAAGGCCTCGGCCATGGGCCTGGCCGCGGACGAGTACCGCAACGACCAGGTGAAGGACTCCGGCTGGACCGGCACCGTGCAGCTGAGCGTGGAGGAGGCCGCTGTGGCCGCCCTGTACGAGGACGGGTCGGTGGACCTGGAGGACCTCCTCCTGCCGGCCGTCTCCGGCTTCTCCCTTCCCGACGACGGCGCCCTCACCTCCACGGGGCTGCTCACCGTGGGCGGGGGCCTCGCCTCGTCCGACGACCTGCCGGTGAACACCGGGCTGGTGCTGACGAGCCCGCGAGGCTCGGCGCTGGCCCGCGTCGGGCAGGGCGGTCGTGCCCACCTGGTGCAGGGGGACCGGGAGGTCTTCGGCCTGCAGGGCCGCTCGGCGGAGCAGCGACTGGCGATCGACCTGCTCACGGACCCGTCCGTGGGCATCGTGTCCCTGGGCGGGCGTGCCGGCACCGGCAAGTCCGCCCTGGCCCTCTGTGCCGGCCTCGAGGCCGTGATGGAGCGGCGCGAGCACCGCAAGGTGGTCGTGTTCCGCCCGCTGTACGCGGTGGGAGGCCAGGAGCTCGGGTACCTGCCCGGCAGCGAGGCCGAGAAGATGAACCCCTGGGCGCAGGCGGTCCACGACACGCTCTCGGCCGTGGTCTCGGAGAACGTGATCGACGAGGTGATGGACCGCGGGCTCGTGGAGGTCCTGCCCCTGACGCACATCCGCGGGCGCTCCCTGCACGACTCGTGGGTCGTGGTGGACGAGGCGCAGTCCCTCGAGCGGAACGTGCTGCTCACGGTGCTCTCCCGCATGGGCCGGAACTCCAAGGTCGTCCTCACCCATGACGTGGCGCAGCGGGACAACCTGCGGGTCGGCCGGCACGACGGCATCGCGGCCGTGGTGGAGACGCTCAAGGGGCATCGGCTGTTCGGGCACATGACGCTGACCCGCTCCGAGCGCTCGGAGATCGCCGCTCTGGTGACCGAGCTGCTCGAGGAGCGCGGCCGCTGAGCTCCCCGGAGAAGACGCCGCAGACGTGAAGAAGACCCCGGAGACGTGAAAAGGGGCCGCTGCACCGCAGCGGCCCCGGGCGGGGGTGCTCGGCCCCGTGGAGGGGGGGGATGTGGGGCCGAGGAAGCCCGCCACCATGGCCCCTTGAAACGGGATCGAGGCCATGGGTCTTTCACGGTCGAACCGGATGTCATTCCGTGTCCGACTCCCATTACTCTAGCCGCCTGTGGGCAGACCGTGCAACAGTCTCTGTGGACAGATCACCTCCGAATCCGCTGTGTCTGGCAGAGTGGGGTCCATGGGGTGGAACGCGACGTCCCGAGGATGGGGGACGGCCGTTGCGGGAGCGGCCGAGAGCGGCCTGATCGCGGGACTGGCCTGGGCGGCCGTGTGCGCTGCGGTCCTGTTCGCCACAGATCTTCGTGAGCACCGGCTCCCGAACCGCTGGACCGGGGCGCTCGCCGTCGGGGGAGTGCTGACAGCCGTCCTGGTCGCAGCGCTGTCCGCGGACGCGTCCGTGCTGCCGACGTCCCTGCTCTGCGGGGCCGGCTACCTGGTGGCGATGCTCGGGCTGCACCTGCTCACCCGAGGCGGCCTCGGCATGGGGGATGTGAAGCTCGCCGGTGGCCTCGGCCTCTATACGGGTGTGCTCGGCCCCGGCGCCACCGTGGCCGCCGGAGTGCTCGCGATCCTGCTCGGCGGGCTCGTGGCGGCCGTCCTCGTGCTGCTGCGCCGGGCACGGGCCTCCACACACCTGCCGTTCGGGCCGCCCATGCTCATCGGCGCCGCGGCGGTGCTGTCCACCGCCTTCCTCTGAGCCTGCCCACCGCCTTCCTCTGCGCTCTGAGCGGCGCACGATGCGTCGGCCGGCACCGACCTCGGGATGAGACTCGCCATGGCCGGTACGGCGTCGGGTGACGGTGCGGCAGCCGGCGAGCGGCCGTCGTCGTGAAGAGGCCCGGTACACGCGCAACGGCGCGGTCCCTCAAGAAGGGACCGCGCCGTCGCAGCGGGACAGGTGCCGTCAGGCACAGGCCGGGATCACTCGCCCGGGTGGGTCATCGACATGGTGTCCAGCGCCTTGTCCAGCTGCTCCTCGGTGACCTCGCCGCGCTCCACGTAGCCGAGGTCGACGACGGCCTCGCGGACGGTCATCTTGTTGGCCACGGAGTGCTTGGCGATCGTGGCGGCGGCCTCGTAGCCGATCACCTTGTTCAGCGGGGTGACGATGGACGGGGAGGCACCGGCCAGGAAGGTGCAGCGCTCCTCGTTGGCGGTCAGGCCGTCGATCATCTTGTCCGCCATCACGCGGGAGGTGTTGGCGAGCAGGCGGATCGACTCGAGCAGGTTGGCGGCCATCACCGGGATGCCGACGTTCAGCTCGAAGGCGCCGTTGGTGGAGGACAGGGCCACGGTGGTGTCATTGCCGATCACCTGGGCGCACACCATGATGGCGGCCTCACAGATCACCGGGTTGACCTTGCCCGGCATGATCGAGGAGCCCGGCTGAAGGTCCGGGATGGCGATCTCGCCGAGGCCGGTGTTCGGGCCGGAGCCCATCCAGCGCAGGTCGTTGTTGATCTTCATGATCGAGTAGGCGATGGTGCGCAGCTGACCGGAGGCCTCCACGAGGCCGTCGCGGTTGGCCTGGGCCTCGAAGTGGTCGCGGGCCTCGGTGATCGGCAGACCGGTCTCCTCGGCGAGCAGCTCGATCACACGGGCGGAGAAGCCCTTCGGGGTGTTGATGCCGGTGCCGACGGCGGTGCCGCCGAGCGGGACCTCGGCCACCCGGGGCAGGGAGGCCTCGACGCGCTCGATGCCGTAGCGGATCTGCGCGGCGTAGCCGCCGAACTCCTGGCCCAGGGTCACCGGGGTGGCGTCCATCAGGTGGGTGCGGCCGGACTTCACGATGCCCTTGAACTCCTCCGCCTTCTTCTCCAGGGAGGCGGCGAGGTGCTCGAAGGCCGGGATCAGGTCGTTGATCAGGGCGCCGGTCACGGCGACGTGCACGGAGGTGGGGAACACGTCGTTGGAGGACTGGGAGGCGTTCACGTGGTCGTTCGGGTGGACCTCCTCCTCGGAGCCGGCCTCCTTCAGGGTGCGGGTCGCGAGGGTGGCGAGCACCTCGTTGGTGTTCATGTTCGACGAGGTGCCGGATCCGGTCTGGAACACGTCGATCGGGTAGTGGTCGTCATGGGCGCCCGAGATGACCTCGTCGGCGGCCTTCACGATCGCGTCCGCACGCTCCTGGGAGATGATGCCCAGCTCCGCGTTCGCCTTCGCCGCGGCCTTCTTGATCTGCGCGAGGGCGTGGATGTGGGCCGGCTCCAGGGTCTTGCCGGAGATCGGGAAGTTCTCCACGGCACGCTGGGTCTGGGCACGGTAGAGGGCGTCCACCGGGACCTTCACCTCGCCCATCGTGTCGTGCTCGATGCGGTACTGCTGCTCGTTCTGTGCGCTCATGTGACCGAGTCTAGTCCGCCCGGGCGGGGCGGGAGAGGGGCGTGGGACTGTTGCGCTCCGATCGCTGCGGCGCAGGTGCACGGCGGCCTCATGCCGGCCGGCACGCGGAGATCAGTCGATGTCGCCGAGCACCCGTCCGAGGGTGGTCTCGCCGTCCGCCAGCGAGTAGGTCAGACCGATGACCGCGGTGCGGCCGTCGCGCACGGCGCGGTAGAGGTGGCGGGAGGACTCCACGAGCCGGTCGCAGGTCTGGTCCACGTGCTCGGCCACGGTGCCGTCCACGTCCGTGATGCCCTTGCGCTGTGCGGCGAGCACGGACGGGGTGATGCGCTCGACCAGGGAGCGGATGAAGCCCGGGGGCATCCGGCCGGTCTCATAGGACTCCACCGCGGCGGTGACGGCGCCGCAGGAGTCGTGGCCCAGGACCACCACGAGCGGGATGTCCAGCACGTCCACGGAGTACTCGAGGGAGCCGAGCACGGCGTCGTCGATCACCTGGCCGGCCGTGCGGATCACGAACACGTCGCCCAGACCCACGTCGAAGATGATCTCCGCGGCGAGCCGGGAGTCCGCGCAGCCGAAGATCACGGCCTTCGGGTGCTGTCCGGACGTCAGCGAGGAGCGGTACTCGGCGCCCTGGTTCGGGTGGCCGGGGGTGCCGGCCACGAAGCGGTCGTTGCCCGCCTCGAGCATCCGGTAGACCTCGCCGGGCGTCAGCCGCGGCTCGGAGGGGGACTGCGGGGTCGGAGTGCTGGCCATGGGGATCCTTCCGTGCGGGCCGCGGCGTCGGGCGGCGCCGTCCGAGGCCTATGGTGCCACGGCCGGACCGGCGGCCGTGCCCGTCCGGCGTCATGTCTATCAGCGGACCGCCGTGAGGTCCGTCACCGGGCCGCCGCGGTCACGGACTCGGCGAGCTCGCGCATCACGGACTCTTCGCCGGTGACGGTGAGCACCACGGTGGTGCCGTCCACCTCGCCGACCCAGAACAGGTCCTTGCCCTCCGGGTCGTGCGGGGTCCAGGAGACGCCTCCGACATCCACGGGGTCGCCGGCCGGGGACTGCTTCACGCGCATGGCGGTCCAGGTGGGGTTGGCCTCGGCGGCCTGCTCCAGGCCGGCGAACACGTCGTCCGACACCACCCAGCCGACGTCCCACGAGGAGACGCCGTCCCGGGTGGTCCAGCGGGCGTAGTTGGAGGTCCACCCCTCCGGAACGTCCGGGGCGACGGCGGGGACGCCCTCGGCGGCGCGGATCTGCTCGGCCGTCTCGGCCACGTCGATGCGGTCCTGGCGCTCCGGGGCCGGCGGAGGCGGGGCCAGCAGCAGGAAGGCGGCCACCACGGCCATGAGGAAAAGGGTGGACAGCAGCATGGCCACGGAGCTGGAGGTCGCCCGCTTGGCCTGCTTCTCCGTCAGCACCGGACGCGGCGCCGCCTGGAGGTCGGCCTCCGAGGAGTTTGCGGGCGCCGCGGCGCGGCCGCCGTCCGGCCCTGCACCGCCTGCGGGCGCGGTGCGGGCGGGGTCGGTCACGTCGGGATGGTTCTCGCTCGAGCTCACCCGTGCATTCTGCCACCCCGGGCACGGCAGGCCCGTAGGATGGAGGCGGGGCAGAGTGGCCCCGGCGCCGACCCGCGAGCAGGACCGGCGCACCGCGATCTGGATCGGAGAGACATGGGCACCGCGTCCACGCAGAACACCGGGTACGAGAACCACGTGCCGGACCGCAACCTCGCCATGGAGCTGGTGCGGGTGACCGAGGCCGCGGCGATCGCGGCCAGCCCCTGGGTCGGCTACGGGGACAAGAACAAGGCCGACGGCGCCGCCGTGGATGCGATGCGCTCCTTCATGGACACCGTCAACATGGACGGCGTGGTGGTGATCGGCGAGGGCGAGAAGGACGAGGCGCCCATGCTGTTCAACGGTGAGAAGGTCGGCGACGGCACCGGTGCCCCGGTGGACGTGGCCGTGGATCCGATCGACGGCACCCGCCTGACCGCCATGGGCTACAACAACGCCCTCTCCGTCTTCGCCGTGGCCGAGCGCGGCACCATGTTCGACCCGTCCGCCGTGTTCTACATGGACAAGCTCGTGGTGGGCCCGGAGGCCGCCGACTTCGTGGACATGCGCCTGCCGGTGAAGCAGAACGTGAACCTCGTGGCCAAGGCCCTGGACAAGCCGGTCTCCCAGGTGACCGTGTGCGTGCTGGACCGTCCCCGCCACGATGAGCTGGTCACACAGATCCGCGAGGCCGGCGCACGGGTGAAGTTCATCCTGGACGGCGACGTCGCCGGCGCGATCGCCGCCGCCCGTCCGGGCACCGGCGTGGACATGATGATGGGCATCGGCGGCACCCCGGAGGGCATCGTCACCGCCTGCGCCATCAAGGCCACCGGCGGCGTCATCCAGGGCCGGCTGGCCCCCACCGACGACGCGGAGAAGCAGAAGGCGATCGACGCCGGCCTCGACCTCGACGCCGTGCTGACCACCGAAGAGCTCGTGACCTCCGAGCACTGCTACTTCGCCGCCACCGGCATCACCGACGGCGACCTGCTGCGCGGCGTCCGCTTCCAGGACGGCCGCGTGCACACCCAGTCGATCGTGATGCGCTCCAAGTCCGGCACCGTCCGGACCGTGGACGCCGAGCACGACGTGGCCAAGTGGTCCAAGTGGCTGCAGAACGCCCGCTGATCCACATCTGAACGGCTCCGCCGGCCGGATCACGACGACGGCCCGGTCCCCTTCGTGGGGACCGGGCCGTTGGTCTGTACGCACCCCGCCACGGACGGAGGCGGGCAGTGTGGGCGAGGGCGCGGGCCGTCGTCGGGAGGGAAGAGGTCAGTCGGCCGGCATCGACACGACGTAGACCGTGGTGTTCTCACCGTCGCCGGAGCGCACCTCGAACGGGGAGGCGGCGGTCTGTTCGGCGGAGAGGAACACGGCCTCGCCGGGGGCGAGCGTGGTGCGTTCATCCCCGCAGCAGACCTCGGCGGTGCCCTTGGTGCCGACGGCGATGGCCGGGCCGTGCAGGACGGCGGGGGCAGGGGCGTCGGCCCCCTCGGCGGTGAGCTGGGTGAGGGCGAACTCCTCGAACGGCGGGCGGTAGCGCACGGTGCCCTGGCCCACCGGTTCCGGGTTCGTGTAGGGGACCGGCAGCGGGTCGAAGGTGACGATGCGGGTCAGCTCCGCGACGTCCACGTGCTTCGGAGTCAGGCCGCCGCGCAGGACGTTGTCCGAGGCGGCCATGATCTCCACACCCAGGCCGTGCAGGTAGGCGTGCACGTTGCCGGCCGACAGGTGCACGGCCTGACCCGGCATCAGGTCCACACGGTTCAGCAGCAGGGTGACGAGCACACCCGGGTCGTCCGGGAAGTGCTCGGCGGCCTCGAGGGCGGTGACGATGGCGTCGTCGTGCAGGATCAGGTCCTGCATGCCCTGAAGAGCGTCCACGAGTTCGGCGGTGCCGCCGCGGGACCAGATCGACTCGGGGTCGAGGATCTCGGCGAACGCGCCGGTCACGTCCCCGTCGGCGAGCAGCACGGCCAGGTGGCGGGCGGCCAGAGCCACCTCGGTGGCGTTGCCGTCCGCGTACTCCGTCATCACCTGGGCGATGCGCTCGAACGTCAGCTGCGACTCCTCCGGACGGCGGAAGCCGCACAGCGCGGAGAACGGCGTCAGCGCCACGACCATCTCGGGCTTGTGATTGTCGTCCTTGTAGTTGCGCTCCGGGGCGTCGAGGGCCGTGCCGGCCGCCTCCTCGGCCGCGAAGCCCTCCCGGGCCTGCTCGAGGGTCGGATGCGCCTGGATGGACAGCGGGCGTCCTGCCGCCAGCAGCTTCATCAGGTACGGCAGGCGGCCGAAGCGGGCCGCCTCGCCCAGATGGCGCTCCGGGTCCTGGGCGATCAGACGGTCCAGGGTCACCCGCTCGCCTGCACCCGCCTCGACCTCGGACGGGGCCGCCGGGTGGGCGCCCAGCCACATCTCCGCCTCGGGTGCGCCCGAGGGCTCGCGACCCTGGAGGGCGGCGAGCAGGGTGGTGGAGCCCCAGGCGTAGTCACGGATGGGGGAGTGCAGTCGAAGCATGGTCCCCAGGGTAGTCGAGGCCGCGTCGGGGGTCTCCGTGGCCGCCGGGGCGCCGTCCGGGCGACCCGGAGCGGTCAGCGGCCGGGGGCACACAGGTGGTTGGTCGAGGAGGCGTGGAGGAGCGCCTTCTCGAGGCCCGCGTCCTCCCACTGCATGAGGGTCTCCTCGGTGATCTCCATCCCCTCGTAGTCAGTGGGGGCGGCGGGCCAGGTGTCCGGGTCGTCCTCGTCCAGCTCCGGGGCCACGGAGGGCTCCGGGGCGGTGCCGGTGAGCAGCGGCAGGGCGGCGCCGGCCGGAGACTGTGTCTCGGCGCCGGGCACCACAGGAGTGCCGTCCTCCTCCATCATCTGCCCCACACGCTCATGGATCTGATCGAAGTCCGGGAAGGTGGAGAACTTGTCTCCGGCGTCGCCGAAGTCCGGGGCGCCGAGGGTGAGGCGCTTCATCTTCTTGCTCCGCGCCTTCTCGCCCAGGTCCACGAAGGTGCCGAGCTGGGACTGCGGCAGGTTCGTCTCCACGATCTGTTCGCCGGCGTCCATGATCTCCTCGAAACGGGCGAGGACGGTGCGGGGGGAGAACTGCTGGAGCATCGCCTGCTGCATGCACTGCTGGCGGCGGATGCGGGAGTAATCGGTGGAGAATTTTCGGGAGCGGGCGAAGGCCAGGGCGTTCTTGCCGTCCAGTTCGTGCGTGCCCGGTGCCCACCAGGCGTTGCCCCACTGGCCGTCCGGGCGCTCGCCGCGGTGTGTGACCCAGCCGCCGGAGGTCAGGGTGATGCCGCCCATCGCGTCGATCAGCTGGGAGAAGCCGCCCATGTCCACGAGCACGTAGCCGGACATGTCCAGGCCCAGGATTCCGCCGGCGGCGTCCACCATCGCCTCGGCGCCGGGGTCCTCGGCGCCGGGGTAGAGGTCGCTGTGATTGTTCGTGACGTCCACGTAGAGGGCGTTGATGATGCACTCGTCGCCGCAGTTGTAGCCGTCCGGGTAGACGTCCCAGAGCGGCGAGTCCTCGGTGAACCGGGCGTTCTGGAAGTTGCGGGGGATGGAGAACAGCATGGTGGCGCCGGTCCGTGCGTTGATGGAGACCACGTGGATCGAGTCCGGGCGCAGCCCGACGCGGCCCTCGCCGGCGTCGCCGCCCATCACCAGGAAGTTGTAGCGGCCGTCCTGGGAGGGGACCTTCGGGCCGTCGCCGAAGATCTTGCCGATCGAGGTGCGGCCGGCGTTCGTCAGGTAGGCGCCGTACGTCAGGCCGCCGGTGGTGACGACCAGCGCGAGGATCGTGGTGGCCACCGTCAGGATCTTCGCACCGGGGGCGAGCTGGCTCACCTTGAGCAGGCGGAACGTGTCCACCCAGAGCACCAGCCAGCCGAGGGCCAGGACCAGCAGCACCACGGCGAGGACGCCGAGGACCACGGGGTTCGCCAGCATGTTCAGCAGCCAGCCGCGGGCCACGACGGAGATCAGCAGGCAGACCAGCAGGGCCGCCCAGACCGTCATCGTCACGCGCAGTGCCGCACGCCCCAGCCGCCGGTTGCCGGCCACCACCTGGGCGCCGCCCGGGACCAGCAACGTCAGCAGCAGGAGGATCGCGGAGCGCTTCGTGCGCTCCGGGGCGGTGGCCGTGCGGGGGTCGCGGACCGGGTCGCGGTCTGACGCGAGGGTCTCGGGCTGGTCGGTCAGCTGCGCGTTCACGAGCCGGTCGCCACCTCGTCATGCAGGCGGGCGCCCTTCGCCTGTGCCTGGGCCTTCAGGTCCGCGGCGAAGGCCACCAGCCGCTCGCGCAGGGCGGCGGCCTCCTCGCCCTCGCCGGCCCCCAGCATGCGGGCGGCCAGCAGGCCTGCGTTCTTGGCGCCGTCCACGGACACCGTGGCCACCGGGACCCCTGCGGGCATCTGCACGATCGACAGCAGGGAGTCCAGGCCGTCCAGGTTCTTCAGGCGCACCGGCACGCCGATCACCGGCAGCGGTGTGACGGAGGCGAGCATGCCCGGCAGGTGGGCGGCGCCTCCGGCACCGGCGATGATCACACGAATGCCGCGCTCGTGCGCGGTCGCGCCGAACTCGACCATCTCATGGGGCATGCGATGGGCGGAGACCACGCCGACCTCCACCGGGACACCCAGCTCGCCGAGCACGTCCGCGGCGGCGCGCATCACGGGCCAGTCCGAGTCCGATCCCATTACCACGGCCACCTGGGCGGGGGTGTCCTGCAGGGGACGGGTGTAGCTGTTCTCGGCGGCGGTCATCTCAGGCCTCCTGTGCTGCAACGGTCGAGGGGGCGGAAGGGGTGCCGGCGGTCGGGGATCCGCCGTCACGGATGCGGGCGACGGCCGCCTCGGCGGCCTCCACGGCGTGCGGCAGGTCCGCGGCGGTGCGGACGACCACGTTCACGTGGCCGAGCTTGCGGCCCGGGAGGACGCCCTTGCCGTACAGGTGCACCTTGGCCTCCGGGAAGGAGCCCAGCGCGTGGGGCACCTCGGCATACAGGTCCTCGTTGGCGCCGCCGAGCAGGTTCTTCATCACCACGGCCTCGCCGTGGAGGGAGACGTCCCCCAGCGGCAGGTCCAGGACCGCGCGCACATGCTGCTCGAACTGGCTGGTGACGGCGCCGTCCATGGACCAGTGGCCGGAGTTGTGCGGGCGCATCGCCAGCTCGTTGACCTGGAAGCCGTCTGCGCCCTCGCCGGTCTGGAACATCTCCACGGCCAGCATGCCGGTCACGCCGAGTCGCTCGGCGATGGTCCTGGCGGCGGAGGCGGCGGCATCGGCCAGCTCTTCGGAGAGGTCCTGGGCCGGGGCGGTGACCAGGTCGCAGACGCCGTTCGTCTGCACCGAGTCCACCACCGGGTAGGACCTCAGCTCGCCGGAGGGCGTGCGGGCGACCTGGGCGGAGAGTTCGCGGGTGAAGGGGACGAACTCCTCGGCCAGCAGCGGGGCGATGCCGGCGCCGAGCCAGGTGCCCAGGGTCCCGTCCGCGGCGGAGGAGCGGACGTCCTCGGCGGAGTCGAGCCTGAGCACGCCCTTGCCGTCGTAGCCGCCGCGCGGGGTCTTCAGGATCATCGGCCAGCCGTGCTCGGCGCCGAACGCGAGGACCTCGTCCACGTCCGAGACCGGGGCCCAGGCCGGGTTCGGCAGGCCGAGCTCCTCGATCGCGGCGCGCATGGCCAGCTTGTCCTGCGCGTACTGCAGGGCGACCGGCCCGGGGCGCACGGCGACGCCCTCCTGCTCGAGGGCGCGCAGGTGCTCGGTGGGGACGTGCTCATGGTCGAACGTGATCACGTCGACTGTCCGGGCGAAGGCGCGCAACGCCTCCAGGTCCGCGTGGTCGCCCACCGTGTGCGGGGCCACCTGGGCGGCGGAGGCGTCGGGAGCCTCGGCCAGGACGCTGAAACGGACGCCGAGTTCGGCGGCCGGGCCGGCCATCATCCGCGCCAGCTGGCCGCCGCCGATCACACCGAGTCGAGGAGAAGTCGGAGAAGTCACCACCCCAGGCTAGCGGCGTCGGCTGGGAATCCGATCACAGCGACGGGGTCTGCTCCGGGTGTCCGGGACGGGCGGGACGGGCGGCACGGACGGAAGACCGGCGGCCGTCGTCGTGACCCGGGGCGCGGTGCCGCGTGAGCGGCGCCGCATGTTGTCTGCAGATGTGCTGGGAGTCTGCCCCCATGAAGGACAGGTCATGCCCGCGCAGGTCCTGCGACGGCTTACACTCGTCCACACGCCCGCGTCCGAACGGCCCTGCGCCGGACCGGCCAGAGCCCTGGCGGTGAGCGGGTGCGACGCGGAAGGAGCGTCGCCGGCCGAGGACCGACTCCGCCGACGGACACGCCCCACCGCGGAACACTGCTGTCGACCTGAGGACCCCTCTTTCCATGCTGACGAACCTGTGGCGCCGCTTCACCGGCCTCGTGTCCCTGCTCTGGCGCGAGGTCGCCAAGTTCGGCACGGTCGGCGCCGCCGCCTTCGTTGTGGACTCCGCCGTCTTCCTCTGGATGATGTCCGGCCCCCTGGAGGGCTCCAACGTCAAGGCCAAGATCGTGGCCGGCGTGGTCGCCACCCTGTTCAGCTGGGTGGCCAACCGCTTCTGGACCTTCCGCCACCGCCGCCAGAACAACGTGGTGCGTGAGCTCGTGATGTTCCTGATCATGAACGCGATCGGCCTCGGCATCCAGGCCGGCTGTGTGTTCATCGCGCAGTACGGCATGGGCCTGACGGACAGGACCAGCCTGTTCATCGCCGGCAACGTGGTGGGCCTGTTCTTCGGCACCGTCTTCCGCTACTTCGCCTACCGCTTCTGGGTGTTCCGCGAGGAGCTGGACACCGAGCCCGGCTACGAGCGCGACATCGCCGTCATCACCGGCCAGATGCCGTATGTGACCCAGCAGCCCGAGGACGTCCCGGCCCCGACCGCCGAGAACCCGCACGCCGTGGAGCGGGACCCCTCGCGGGCGACCGCGAACCGCCCCCAGCGTCCAGCGGCCTGAGCGGCGGGGCGGCTCAGGCCGAGAAGCCGGCCTCGCGGGCCGCGGCGGCGAGGTCGCCGGCGCAGACCACCACGGCTCGGCCCTCGTCCCAGGCCTGCAGGGCGGCGGCCAGGTGACGGGCCTGGAGCGGGCCGCGGGCCAGCACGGCAGCGCCGGGCACGTGCAGGACGTCCTCGGCCTCGGCGGCGGGGTCCGCGAGGGACGTCGCAGCGGGCACCCGGGGTGTGTCCGCGAAGCGGTCGGCCTCGCCGAGCAGAGCCTCGGCCATGTCCACGTCCGCGGCGGACACCTCGTCCGGGTGCGCGCGCACGGGGGAGAGGTCGCGTGGCAGGGCCAGGCGCAGCCCGAGCGCACCGGCCGGCACCGGAGTGGCGGCGTCCTCGGCGACGACGGCGTCCACGTCCTCCGGGGCCTGGCCGTCGGAGCCGGTGAAGGCCGGCTCCACGCCGGCGCAGACGGCGCCGAAGGCGACCGCCAGGGACATCCAGTGCACGGGCAGGTCCAGGCGGAGGCGGGTGCCGTCGTCGAGGTCCTCGGCGGCGCAGAGCGCGGCCGTCTTGGCGGCCCACGTCATCAGCACCGACCCGGAGACCTCGATGCGGGCGTCCACACCGGAGTCCGCGTCGGCCGATCCCGGAAGATGGATCAGCACCGGCCGGGCGGTGGCCTCCAGCCGATGGGCGAGCGGGGCGTTCGAATCGGGGCGTGACAAGGCGACCATGTGGCCAGTGTGGCATGTCCGGAAGGGTCTGCCACAGGGGTTCGGAGGTGCTGGTCGAAGCCCGGCCCCGGCTTGACGAACGGGGAGTTACACCGGTGTAATTGTGGACGTCGAGAGGCGATCCGGCCGGGTGTTCCCGGTGTCGATGCCGGCATGCAGATGCCGTGTGGTGGTCGCCCGCCAACCACACACGTGCAAGCCTCCGGGAGGGTCCTGTCATGGAGAACACGCAACGAGTCGAGGACGTCCGGCGCAGCGTCTCTGCGCCCGCCGCGTCCCCCGACCGGAGCGTCCCCGCTGACTGGTTCATCGACCCGGCGGATCCGCACGCCGGCCGGTGGCAGGAGGCCTCGCTCGAGGACCAGGCAACCGCGTTCCTCACCGCCCACGGGCTGGACGAGGACGGCGAGGACGCGCAGCAGGGGCAGGAGCCGCAGGCCGGCACCGTCACTGCGCTGTTCCCGACTTCCGCCCCGCAGCAGCCGAAGGGCGCCCCGTCCCTGAAGGACGACCCGTGGCAGGTGCTGCCGCTGGCCATGGAGCCGGCCGAGATCGAGGGCGAGCTCGCCTGGCAGGTGGACGCCCTGTGCGCGCAGACCGACCCGGAGGCGTTCTTCCCGGAGAAGGGCGGCTCCACCCGTGACGCGAAGAAGGTCTGCGGTGCGTGCCCGGTACGCCAGGAGTGCCTGGACTACGCGATGGCCAACGACGAGCGCTTCGGCATCTGGGGCGGCCTGTCCGAGCGCGAGCGCCGCCGGCTGCGGAAGATGCAGCAGGGCTGATCTCTGCCCCTCAGCTCCCCTTTGCGTTTTGGGGATACAACACGGTGTTGAGATCGAAGAACGTGACCGTGTCTGTTCCTCACTCTCGTCGCGCCGGTGCCGGGGGCCACGCTCATCATGGGGTCGGGTCCTCCACAGCCGACCGATCCTCCACAGCCGACCGATCGCCGGGATCCATCCACAGATGAGGCTGCACCCGAGGCGCAGCGGCCTGCCTGCCCGCCACTGTGTGGAGCATGGGCAGTTTTCCACGACCTCTTGACGCTGGCCTCCCGGCGATCATCACCAGCCGTGACGTGCGGGCGTCCGGGCTCAGCCCCGAACGGCTGCGTGCACAGGACCTCGACCATCTGGACCACGGGATCTACCTGCGCCGGGATGCGACTCTTCGCAGCTGGCAGAGCCTGGGGCTGCCGGAGCCTGGGCACCAGACCCTTCCAGACTTCCTGGCGGCCCTGCTCACTCTCCATCCTTCGGGGGTGCTCTCCCATGAGACTGCGGCGCACCTGCACGGGATCCCGATGCCCCATGCTCCGTGGCTCCACCGAGACCCGAGCGGCTACCGGACCAGCGACCTTCCGCCCGTCCACATCACCCTGCCGAAGGGCACGAAGCGGATCCGCCGCAGTGGTGTGGTGGACCACCGGCGGAAGCTGGATCCTCTGCACGTCACCGAGGTCCACGGACTGCGGGTCACCACGCTCGAGCGCACGTGGCTGGACCTCTGCGCGCTCGGCTACCCGTGGTTGCTGGACGACCTCGTGGCGGCCGGAGACCACCTGGTGAAGCATCCCTGGCATCCGGGCAGACGTCTGCCTCCGCTCAGCACCGTGGAGCAGATCAGGCAGGCGGTCGATCAGGTGGGACAGTTCAAGGGGAAGCGTCTTGCCAAGGACGCCCTGGAACTCGTGCGAGTCGGTGCCGATGCTCCGCCGGAGACGAAGCTGCGGCTCGCCCTCCTCCGCGCAGGCCTTCCCGAACCCGAACTGCAGTGTCCGATCGACCCGGACGATGCGGACTCCCCGGAGGCCGACCTCGGCTACGAGGACTGCAGGCTCGCCATGCAGTACGAAGGCGCCGGACACCGCACGGCCGAGCAGCAGACGCGTGATGTTCGGCGTGACCGGTACGCCGCCGAGAGGGGATGGCGGACGCTCAAGGCCAACGTGGACGATCAGCGCGAGGGCTTCCGATCGTTTATCCGGCAGGTGCGGCGGCATCGGGAGGAGTGGGGGAAGACGTGAGGGCTTCGGTCGAACCCGCGCGCAGGAGAGGCCACGGCATCTCTCCGGCCCGGCATCTCTCAAACCACGTGAAAGTGAGGGGCAGACACGGTCACGTACTTCGATCTCAACACCGTGTTGTATCCCCAAAGTGGTCCCCCACAAGTGGTCTCCCCACAACACAAGGGCCCAGCTCAGAGGCTGCCCCAACTCAGAGGCTGCCCCAGCCCGGGTCGAGCTGCTCCGGGTCCCGGCCGATCTCCTCCGCGCACCGGGCCAGCACGGTCGCGTACACCGCCGTGTCCAGCTCGTCCGACTCCACGGCCGAGAGGATGGGCCGCTCATGCAGGGTCACCACCAGTGTGCCGTCGCCGCGCCGTCCCACGCTCGCCCACAGCCGCTCCGGCCCGGGCGGCATCCCCGCCCTCAACTCCCGCAGCAGCCCGTCCGCGTGGTCCGGGATCCGCTGCACCCGCACCACCATCCCGATCAGCGCCGGCTCGCCGAGCCCGCCGATCTTCTCCACGGCCTTCTCCACCGCCGTCTCCAGCCGGTCCTGCCGGGTCCGCCGCGCCCGTCGTCCCAGCGGCAGCGGGTGGCGCAGCCCGCGTCCGTGCCGGTCCCGGGACCTCCACGGCACGCCGCCGACCGCACCGTCCCCACCGGCTGCAGACTCCTCCCCCGGGTGCGCGGAGAACTCGAGCGGCGCGAACGGCGAATCGGACATGGCCACAGGTTAGGTCATCCGCGCCGCGCCCGATCCCGAGTAGGGTGGTGCGCCGTGGGAGCCATGCGTCGATGCAGCAAGACGGGGTGCCAGCGGAACGCGCTGGCCACCCTGACGTACAACTATGCCGACTCGGCGATGGTCATCGGCCCGCTCTCGCGCCGCGCCGAGCCGCACACCTATGACCTCTGCGGCGAGCACGCCGCGGCCATGACGGCCCCGAAAGGCTGGGAGATCCTGCGTCTGGAGCTGCCCGAGCGCTACGAGCCGGTCCCGGGTCCGGACGACCTGCTCGCGGTCGCCAACGCGCTGCGCCCGCAGCGCACCGCCCGGCCGCTCACGCCCACGGCGTCCTCGGCCGTCCCGCCGCGCGGTCAGGACCAGCAGGAGACCCACGACGACGGCCCCGCCCCCTCCGCCACGTCCGTCACCGATGCCGCCCCGTCCCGGCCTGTCGCGTCCCGGCCCACGGCGGACGGCGAGCAGGCTCCGCGCCCCTCGCTGGGCGGCCCGGACGGTCCGGCCCGTCCCGGCCGTGGCGGGCTGCGTGTGATCCGCGGCTCAGAGGAGACCGACTGAGTCCGCGCCCCGCGCGTTCACAGGCGCCTCGGACGTAGGCTGGTCCGTATGACTGAGACCACCGCTGCCACGCCCGACGTCGACCCGCAGTACTCCAACCGCACCACCGTGCCCGGTGCGGATTTCGACTTCGTGGTCCGTGACCTCGCGCTCGCCGAGGCAGGCCGCCACCAGATCCGCCTGGCCGAGCACGAGATGCCGGGCCTGATGGCCCTGCGCGAGGAGTACGGCGAGTCCCAGCCGCTGGCCGGAGCCCGCATTGCAGGCTCCCTGCACATGACCGTGCAGACCGCCGTGCTCATCGAGACCCTGACCGCTCTGGGCGCCGAGGTCCGTTGGGCCTCCTGCAACATCTTCTCCACTCAGGACGAGGCCGCGGCGGCCGTCGTGGTCGGCTCCGGCACCCCCGAGGCCCCCGCCGGCGTGCCGGTGTTCGCCTGGAAGAACGAGTCTGTGGAGGACTACTGGTGGACCGCCTCCCAGATCCTGACCTGGCCGGGGGCCGCGGAGGACCCGCAGCTGGGCCCGAACGTGATCCTGGACGACGGCGGCGACGCCACCCTGCTGCTCCACAAGGGCGTGGAGTTCGAGGCCGCCGGTGCCGTGCCGTCCGCCGCGGAGGACGACCCGGAGGAGTACCGGATCATCCTCCAGACCCTGCGCCGTCGCCTGGCGGAGGACCCGCAGCACTGGACCCGCACCGCGAAGACGGTCCGCGGCGTGTCCGAGGAGACCACCACCGGTGTGCTGCGCCTGTACCAGCTGGCCCAGGACGGGCGGCTGCTGTTCCCGGCCATCAACGTCAACGACTCGGTCACCAAGTCCAAGTTCGACAACAAGTACGGCATCCGCCACTCCCTGCCGGACGGCATCATGCGTGCCACGGATGTGCTGATCGGCGGCAAGGTGGCCGTGGTCTGCGGCTACGGCGACGTGGGCAAGGGCGCCGCCGAGGCCCTGCGCGGCCAGGGTGCCCGTGTGATCGTCACCGAGATCGACCCGATCTGCGCGCTGCAGGCCGCCATGGACGGCTTCCAGGTGGCCCGCCTCGAGGATGTGGTGTCCGCCGGTGACATCTTCATCACCACCACCGGCGGCAAGGACATCATCATGGCCGAGCACATGACGGCGATGAAGGACAAGGCGATCGTCGGCAACGTGGGCCACTTCGACAACGAGATCGACATGGCCGGCCTCCACCGCCTGCCGAACACGGCCAAGACGGAGATCAAGCCGCAGGTGCATGAGTGGACCTTCGACGCCGGCTCGGACGCTGAGCGTTCGATCATCGTGCTCTCCGAGGGCCGTCTGCTGAACCTGGGCAACGCCACCGGCCACCCGAGCTTCGTGATGTCCGCGTCCTTCACCAACCAGGTGATGGCGCAGATCGAGCTGTTCGGCGGCTCCGCCGGCACCGGCGCCCTGACCGGCGACCATTACGAGAAGCAGGTGTACACCCTGCCGAAGATCCTGGACGAGAAGGTCGCGCGCCTGCACCTGGACGCCCTGGGCGTGGGCCTGACCGAGCTGACCAAGGTCCAGGCCGAGTACCTCGGCGTGGACGTGGCCGGTCCGTACAAGGCCGACCACTACCGTTACTGAGCCCCCGACCGCTTCCACTTCCCCAGGAGGGATCCCCATGAGCTCCACCGCATCCGGCGGCCGTCGGCCGTTCGGCAAGAAGGAGGGCGAGCAGACCGCCGAGTCCTCCGAGTTCGAGTCCGGCCTGGACTACGGCGCCTTCATCGAGGACGACGCGGACCAGGACCCGAACCGCACCGTGGCCCTGCCGCGGGAGGACCACGACGACGGCTCGGTCGCCTCCGGCGGCGACCGCACCGACCGCTCGGCGTCCGGTGACGAGGAGACCGTGGCCCTGCCGCGGGAGGGCGCCTCCGGCGAGGAGAACGAGACCATGGTGCTGTCCCGCGAGGGCCGCGAGGACCGTTCCGGGTGGGCCGACGAGGAGGACCACCAGTCCACGGCGTCCCTGAGCCGTGAGGACATCGACGAGCTGCGCCGGCAGGACACCGCGGACCGCGCCGCCGGCGAGCGTGACGTGGTGGCCACCCGTCCGGTGGCGGCCTCGGCCCCGGTCCCGCCGGAGGGTGGCTCCGGCTACCCGACCGGGGTCATGGACGCCGTGGACGAGCGCCGGGACGGCCGTGACGTCCACGCTGAGCGTGACGTCCGTGCCGAGCGGACGGAGCGTCCGTGGGCGACCTCCACTGACCGTGACGAGCCGTACTCGCAGGACCAGCTGGCCGAGCGCGGCGCCTACGACCGCGGGGGCGCGCACGCCCCGATGGCCGTCGCCGGCGCCGGGGGCGTGGCCACCCAGGCGTTCTCCCGCACCCAGCGTGACCCGGACGGCCGCCTGCCCGGCGCAGGGCCGCGCATCGCGCAGACGCTGCTGGCGATCCTCGCCCCGATCGTGCTGCTGATCGGCGTGGTCCGCCTGGTGGCCTCGCCGGTGTTCCTGTGGCTGGAGTACCACCGCCCGGGCTTCCCGGAGGACCAGTACGGCTTCTCCCTCCAGGACCGTCTGCACTACGGCTCGGCTGGCCTCGACTTCCTGTTCAACGCCGCCGGCGCCCGCTACCTGCACCAGCTGCAGGCGGACGGAGACCCGGTGTTCACCGAGGCGGAGGTCGCGCACATGGTGGACGTCAAGGTGGTCATGCTGGTCACCATGGCCGTGGGCGTCGTCCTGGCGGTCGTCTGCGCCCTGCTGATCGCCTACCTGGTGAAGAACTCCCCGGGCGGCGTGCGCCGTGCCCTGTTCGCGGGGGCGCTGTGGTTCATCGTGGCCGTGCTGGTGCTCGCCGTGCTCGGCGTCCTCGGCTGGGAGGGCCTGTTCGCCGGCTTCCACCAGCTGTTCTTCGCAGACGGGACGTGGACCTTCGCGGCCAACGACGGCCTCATCCGCCTGTACCCGGGCCAGTTCTGGATCGACGCGGCGATCGCCATCGCCCTGGTCTCGCTGCTGGTCGCCGTGGTCACGCTGATCGTCACGGCCCCGACCCGTCGCCGCCGCGAGGCCGCCTGGGACCGTCGCCTGCAGATGGAGGCCACCCGCGGCCGCTGGTACCGCGAGGACAACGCGGAGGTCGGCTGACCTTTCGACGCCGTCCACCCCGCGCCGGCCGGCAGCCGGCCCCGCACACGATCAGGCCCCGCACCGAGACGATCGGTGCGGGGCCCGCTTCTTTCTGCATCAGGCCTTCTTGCGCGGGCCGTAGAGGGCCTCCACGTCCGCCTTGAAGTCCTCCATCACGGTGCTGCGCTTGAGCTTCATGGACTGGGTCACGTGGCCGGAGTCTTCGGACAGCTCGTGGTCCAGGATCACGAACCTGCGGATGGACTCGGCGCGGGAGACGCCCTCGTTGATCCGGTCCACAGCCTCCTGGACGGCGGCACGGACCTGCTCGTCCTGGGCGGCCTCGGACATGCTCATCTCGCCGCGGCCGTTGTCCTTGCACCACTCGGCCAGGGCCTCGGAGTCCAGGGTGACGAGGGCACCCACATAGGGGCGGTTCTCACCCACCACCACCACGTGGTTGACCAGGCGATCTCGGCGCAGCCCCTCCTCCATGGGGGTGGGGTAGACGTTCTTGCCGCCGGCGGTGACGATGAGCTCCTTCTTGCGGCCCACGATGGACAGGTAGCCGTCCTCGTCGAGCGTGCCGAGGTCACCGGTGAGGAAGTAGCCGTCGTCGTCGAAGCATTCGGCGGTGGCCTGATCGTTCTCCCAGTAGCCCTTGAACACGATGGGCCCCTTGATGAGCACCTCGGAGTCCTCGGAGATGCGCACGGTGGTGCCGGCCACGGGCAGGCCCACCGTGCCCATGCGCATGGCGGTGGGGATGTTCACGGTGGCCGGTGCGGTGGTCTCGGTGAGGCCGTAGCCCTCCATGATCGGCAGGCCGGCGCCGCGGAAGAAGTGTGCCAGCTCCGGGTCCAGGGCGGAGGCGCCGGACACCGAGTACTCCACAGCCCCGCCGAGGGCCGCGCGCAGCTTGGAGAACACGAGACGGTCGAACACGGCGCGCTTGGCCCTCAGCGCCAGGGACGGCCCGGGGCCCGTGCCGCGTGCGGCGTCCTCCTGGGCCTGCGAATAGGCGATCGCGGTGGCGCGGGCGGCGTCGAAGACCTTCCCCTGCCCGGCGTTCTTTGCCTTGGTGGCCACACCGGCCTCCAGCTTCTCGAACACGCGGGGCACGGCCAACAGCCAGTTCGGGCGGAAGGTGGCCAGGTCCCGGGTGAGCGTGCCCATGGAGGGGGTGTGGGCGATCTGGATGCGGCCGACGAGGCAGATGACCTGCACGGCATGGGCCAGCACATGGGCCAACGGCAGGAACATCAGCGTGCGGGAGTTGTGCCCGGAGTCCTTCCAGGCCACGACCTCATAGGCGAACGCCAGCACGTTCAGGCCCCCCGCCGCGAAGTTGCGGTGGGTGATCATGGCGCCCTTGGGCTTGCCGGTGGTCCCGGAGGTGTAGACCAGCGAGGCGACGTCGTCGAGGTCCGCAGCGGAACGGGCGGCCTCCAGGGTCGCGTCGTCCACGTCCGTGACGCCGGTGGCGAGCTCGTCCAGGCCGGCGCCGGAGAGCTGGAAGGTGGAGACCTCCAGGCCGCCGTCCAGGGCGGCGCGCTGGGTGGTCTTCTCGTGCGAGGCGGTGCCGCAGGCGACCAGCGTGGTCCCGGAGTCGGAGAGGATGTGCTCGACTTGGTGGGCGGAGGAGGTCTCGTAGATCGGCACGGAGATCGCGCCGGCGAACCAGATCGCCTGGTCCAGGACGGCCCACTCGTAGCTGGTGGGGGCGAAGATCGCCACGCGGTCGCCCGGCTCCACACCCCGGGCGATGAGGCCGCGTGCGACGCTGCGGACCTGGTCCAGGAAGGCGGAGAAGCTCACGTCCAGCCAGCCGCCGGCGCCGTTGGGCACCGCGTACACGGGGGCGTGGGGGGCCTCGGCTTGGGAGGACAGGACGAGGTCCGTGATGTTGCTGTCCTCCGGCAGGTCGGCGGCGAGGGCAGTCGAGGTCTCGGTCAGGCTAGTGGGCTTCTGCACAGGTACAGAGCCTACAGACACCCGGAGCGATCTGCGTAGCAGGGGCGGCCTCGGAGGGGCTCAGATCCAGCTGGCGAACCACATGCGCCAGCGCCAGTGCTCGTAGGGGAGGACCTCGCCGGTCCAGAGGGGCAGGAAGAACACGGAGACGGCGAGCACCAGGAGCGTGTACGCGACGATGAGCAGGGTGCCGCCCCGCCGTCCGAGCCGGCCGCCGGGACGCAGCAGCACAGACAGCATCAGGACCACCATGAGCACCAGGAACGGCTCGTAGGCCACCGTGTAGAAGAAGAACATGGTGCGCTCCGGCCACAGGAACCAGACCACCTGGCCGGCGAGATACGCCCCCAGCAGGGCGCCGGCGCGCCAGTCCCGCCGCGCGATCCAGAGCCACAGGCTCACCAGCACGGCCACCAGACCGGACCACCAGAGGAGGGGGTTGGCGATGTCCGTGATGGCGGAGGAGCACGTGACGTCCATGCCGATGCAGGGCCCCTCGCCCGGATCGCCGCCTTCGTAGAAGTAGCTGACGGGCCGTCCCATGAAGGGCCACGTCCAGGGGCTGGAGGCGTAGTCGTGGGGACTGGTGAGGCCCTCGTGGAAGTTCGTGGACTCCTGGTGGTAGTGGATGAGCGAGCGCAGCGCGTCCGGCAGCAGGCGCTCCCACCAGGCGCTCGGCGGGTTCTCTGCGCCCCACTGGCGGTAGTAGCCGTCCGAGCTGAGGAACCACCCGGTCCAGGACGCCAGGTAGACGGCCAGGCCGCCGCCCACCACCGCGAGGAATGCACCCAGGCCGTCGTGGGTGACGCCGGCGCGCAGCCAGTGGCGGATGCCGGCGGTGCGGCGGGCCTGCATGTCCCAGAGCACCGTCATCAGCCCGAACACGGCCATGAACGCCAGGCCGGAGAGCTTCACGGCGCAGCCGGCGCCGAGCAGCAGGCCGGCCGCCAGCCGCCACGGACGCCAGCCCAGCAGCGGGCCGGAGGCGAGGAGCCGTCGTCGGCAGTCATGGTCCCCCGCCGCGCCGAGCGAGGAGGCGAGGCGGCGCGCCAGCTGTGCGCGGCCGTCGTCGCGGTCCTTGAGCAGGGCCCAGAAGGCGGCGACCACGAAGAAGGAGAGGAAGATGTCCAGCAGCCCGATGCGGGACAGGATCAGGTGGTGGCCCTCGGTGGCCAGCAGGACGCCGGCCAGCGCGCCCAGGGTGAGGGAACGGAACAGGCGGCGGCCGATCAGCACCGTCAGCAGCACGGAGAGCGTGCCGGCCAGGGCCGCGGCCGAGCGCCAGCCGTAGCCGTTGTCCATGCCGAACACCAGCATGCCGAGGCCGATCAGCCACTTGCCCAGCGGTGGATGCACCACATAGGCCGGGTCCGGGTCCGGGGTGGCGGTGCCCTCGGCGAAGGCGTCGTTCACGTCGTCCGGCCAGGAGCGCTCATAGCCGAAGTGGAGCAGGGACCAGGCGTCCTTGGGGTAGTAGGTCTCGTCGAAGACCAGCCGGTCCGGGAAGTCCAGGGCCGTGAACCGCATGATGCCCGCGGCCAGCGCGATGAGCAGCGGGACGACCCAGTCCCATGCCGTCACCACCGCCGTCGGCACGCCGAGGCGGGCGCGCAGCGCTGCCTCGGAGAACGGGTCGCCGGCGCGCGTGCCGGTCAGGGCACGGGAGGGCGGGGCGACGGAGGTTCGGGGCACCCTGCCATGCTACGGGGGCCGGGTCGGTGTGGCGGCCTTCGGGCAGTGGCGGGCCGTGAGACGCTGGGGGACAGGATTTCGACGTCGTGAGGACCCGCGCGTGGACGTGTCAGTGATCATCCCCATGTACAACGCAGGAGCGCTCATCCATGAGCAGCTCGACGCGCTCGCGGCCCAGAAGACCGACCTCCAGTGGGAGGTGATCGTCGGGGACAACCGATCCACGGACGGCAGCCCAGACGCCGTGCGGTCGCGGGCAGCGGACTTTCCGGTGTCGCTGAAGGTGGCCGAGGCCTTCCGCGTGGCGGGCGCGAGCCACGCCCGGAACGCCGCGGCCGCGCTGGCCACCGGCACGGTGCTGGCGATGTGCGACGCCGACGACCGTGTGGCCGTGGACTGGGTACAGCAGGCCTTCGAGGCTGTGGCGGCGGGGTCCCCGATGGTGGCGGGAAAGAATCGACGGCTGGAGGATCCCTTCCGTGCCGACAGTGAGGTGCTGAACCCGGGCATCCTCCATGGCCGCGGCGCACAGAGCTGCAATGCTGCGATGCTCCGTTCGGTCTTCCTCGACGTCGGCGGGTTCGACGAATCGCTGCCGCCCTACGGGGTCGAGGATTCGGATCTGTCTGCACGCGTGCTGGCCAGCGGCCGGCGCATCGCCCCTGCCCCGGGCATGGAGGTGTACTTCCGCGAGACTGCGGGCATCCGGACCAAGATGAAGAAGATCTACTCGTCCGGGCAGGCGGAAGCAGTTCTCTTGGCGCGCGCTCACCATGCCCACGGGTCGGAGCTCACCTCGACCATGCTGCTGCGCGATCTGGCCAAGCTTCCCAAGGACGCCGTCACGGTGGCCCGGAGTGCGGGCCCGCGAACGCTGCCCAAGTGGCTGATGAGGCACGCCACGGTGCGCGCTGGCAGACTGACCGGCCTCCACCTGTGGGTGAAGAGCGGACGCGCTGGGGAGCCCGTGTATCCGTTCTTGGCAGAGCGTGAGGGATGAGGGCATGACCGGACAACTGATCCTCGCGGCCACGCCGATCGGGAACCTCGGCGACGCCACCGACCGGCTGCGCGAGGTGCTCGCCACCGCGGACGTGGTGGCGGCGGAGGACACCCGCATGGCCAGGCAGCTGTGCCGGAAGCTCGGCGTGACGCCGGCCGGGCGGCTCATGGCGCACCACGAGCACAACGAGGCCGCCTCCGCCCAGGGGCTGCTGGCTCTGGTGCGGGATGGGGCCACCGTGGCCGTGGTGACCGACGCCGGCATGCCGACCGTCTCCGATCCGGGCCACCGGCTGGTGGCCGCCGCCGCGGCCGAGGGGCTGGCCGTGACCTGCGCGCCGGGAGCCAGTGCCGTGACGACGGCGCTGGCCCTGTCCGGGCTCCCGACAGACCGCTTCGCCTTCGACGGCTTCGTCCCGCGCAAGGCGGGGGAGCGGACCCGCGCCTTCGAGCAGATCCGCGCCGAGCAGCGGACCGTGGTGTTCTTCGAGTCCCCGCAGCGGATCACGGCGGCGCTGGAGTCCCTCGTGGAGGTGCTGGGAGCGGACCGCCCCGCGTGTGTGGCCCGGGAGCTGACGAAGCTGCACGAGCAGATCGTCCGCGGCACCGCCGACGAGCTGCTGGCCTGGGCCCGTGAGCGGGAGGTGGGCGAGGGCATCAGGGGCGAGATCGTGCTGGTCGTCGGACCCGGCGGCGAGGCAGAGGGGACGAGCCTGCAGGAGCTGGTGGCCGTCGTCGAGCAGAGGGTTGCCGACGGCGAGCGGATGAAGCAGGCCGCCGCCCAGGTGGCGGCCGCCCACGGAGTGCGCAAGAACGAGCTGTACGACGCGGTGCTGGCGGCCCGGAGGCGCTGAGACCGCTGGATTCCGCCTGACGGGACCGGACGGTGGTCAGGCATGGGGTAGGGATGCTCCGATCAGTAGGATTCGAGTCAGAGGTCCGCGGGGCCGCGGGTGCGGGAATGCGAGCGCCACGGCAGCCCGTTGGACCTGACAGGCAAGCGGCCGCCGCTGCAGGCGAGCCGACGACCCCGTGTGAGAGAGGTGCACCATGACCGTG
The DNA here is from genome assembly GCF_002206575.2 of Micrococcus sp. FDAARGOS_333. Classification (NCBI taxonomy): domain Bacteria; kingdom Bacillati; phylum Actinomycetota; class Actinomycetes; order Micrococcales; family Micrococcaceae; genus Micrococcus; species Micrococcus sp. FDAARGOS_333. Next base: position 994,840 of record NZ_NJFJ02000001.1, read on the forward strand.
ACCGCCGAACGTGAGAAGACCCTGCTCGAGTCCGTCCCTAAGGGTCTGCTGATCGACGGGGAGTGGCGTGACGCCTCCTCCGGCACGACCTTCGATGTCAAGGATCCGGCCACCGGCGAGGTCCTCGCCTCCCTGCAGGACGGCGGCTCGGACGATGCCAAGGCCGCCTTCGACGCCGCCTGCGCCGCGCAGAAGGACTGGGCCCGCACCCCGGCCAAGGAACGGGCGGACATCCTGCGCCGCGCCTACGACATGATCAACGAGCGCGCCGAGGACTTCGCGCTGCTGATGACCCTCGAGATGGGCAAGCCCCTGGCCGAGGCCCGCGGCGAGGTCACCTACGGCAACGGGTTCCTGCGCTGGTTCTCCGAGGAGGCCGTGCGCCACTACGGCCGCACGATGAACGCCCCCGAGGGCACCCTGAAGATGCAGGTGAACCACAAGCCGGTCGGCCCCTGCCTGCTGATCACCCCCTGGAACTTCCCGCTGGCCATGGCCACCCGCAAGGTCGGCCCCGCCGTCGCCGCCGGCTGCACCATGGTGCTCAAGGCCGCCAAGCTCACCCCGCTGACCACCCAGCTGTTCGCGCAGGTCATGCAGGAGGCCGGCCTGCCCAAGGGCGTGCTCAACGTGGTCTCCGGCTCTTCCGCCTCCGCGATCTCCGGGCCCATCCTCGAGGACCCGCGCCTGCGCAAGGTCTCCTTCACCGGCTCCACCCCGGTGGGTGTGAAGCTGATGCAGGACGCCGCCAAGAACGTGCTGCGCACCTCCATGGAGCTCGGCGGCAACGCTCCGCTGATCGTGTTCGAGGACGCCGACCTCGACGCCGCGGTGGAGGGCGCCTTCGCCGCCAAGATGCGCAACATGGGCGAGGCCTGCACCGCCGCCAACCGCTTCCTCGTCCACGAGGACGTGGCCGAGGAGTTCACGAAGAAGTTCGTGGCCAGGCTCGAGGCCCTCAAGCCGCTGCGCGGCACCGACCCGGACTCCACCCTCGGCCCGATCGTGGACGAGGGCGCCCGCGATGACATCCACGCACTCGTCACCGAGGCCGTGGAAGCCGGCGGCGAGGTGCTCACCGGCGGCCAGAAGGTCGACGGCCCGGGCTACTTCTACCAGCCCACCGCACTCAAGGTGGACAAGGGCAACCCGATCCTGAAGCAGGAGATCTTCGGCCCCGTGGCCCCGATCCTCACCTTCTCCACCGAGGAGGAGGCCATCGAGATGGCCAACGACACCGAGTACGGCCTGGCGTCCTACCTCTTCACCCAGGACTACGCCCGCATGTACCGGGTCTCGGAGCAGATCGAGTTCGGCCTGGTGGGCTACAACGCCGGCGTGATCTCCAACCCGGCGGCCCCGTTCGGCGGCGTCAAGCAGTCCGGACTCGGCCGCGAGGGCGGCGCCGAGGGCATCGAGGAGTACACCACCGTCCAGTTCATCGGCATCGCCGACCCGTACGCAGGCAAGTGATGCGCTGACCGGCTGCGCTGATGCGCCGACCCGCCGCACAGCAACCGAGACCGCGGCCCCCGGAGGAGACTCCGGGGGCCGCGGCCGTCCTAGAGTGGGCCGCATGCCCACTGAACTGAGCCCCGACCACGCCGAGCCGCCCTCGGTCCCCGAGGCCTACCTGCCCCGGCAGGACGGAGCCCCGGCCGGCGACGGTCCCCGCCGCGACGAGAAGGACGAGAAGACAGGCCGGAAGCGCCGCCTCGAGTATCCACCCGCGCCGGAGCCGCTGCCGGTGCCCGTGGTGGACAACCACACCCACCTGGACTTCCGCGACGGCCTGGTGACCGTCACGCCGTCACAGGCGATGGACGCGGCCGAGGCCGTGGGCGTCCGCGGTGCCGTGCAGGTGGGCTGCGATGTGGACTCGGCCCGCTTCACCGTCGAGTCCATCGAAGCGGACCCGCGGCTGCTCGGCGCCGTGGCCATCCACCCGAACGACGCCGCACGGCACGCCGAACGCGGGTCCCTGGACGAGGCGCTCGCCGAGATCGAACGCCTCGCGGCACACCCGCGGGTCCGCGCCGTGGGGGAGACCGGCCTGGACTACTTCCGCACACGCGATGAGGCCGGTCATGCCGTCCAGCAGGAGTCCTTCCGCTGGCACATCCGGCTCGCCCGCACCCTGGGCAAGGCACTGCAGATCCATGACCGCGACGCCCACGACGACGTCGTCCGCATCCTGCTGGAGGAGCAGGGCGCAGGGGGGCTCCCGGAGAAGGTCGTGTTCCACTGCTTCTCCGGTGGGGTCGACCTGGCACGCATCTGCAACGAACACGGCTGGCACATGTCCTTCGCCGGCCCGGTGACGTTCAAGGCCAACGACGCCCTGCGCGAAGCCCTCCTCGAGGCCCGCGAGGACCTGCTGCTCGTCGAGACCGACGCGCCCTTCCTGACGCCGCACCCGTACCGGGGGCGCCCCAACGCCCCCTACCTGGTGCCGTACACCCTGCGGCACATGGCGCAGGTGCGCGGGACGGACGTGGACGACCTCGCCCGTGCGATCGACGCGAACACGACGGCGGTGTACGGCGAGTTCTGACGGATCACGGCTGCGGTGTGGGGAACGCACCGTCCAGGTGGTGACACCGCACGTCTACGATGGGGGACCGTGGCACCCAAGTTCCTCACCCGGCGTCTTCCGGACGGCACCGGCTATCTGATCGACCGTGGCATGCGGATCCGGCTCGCCTTCGTCGTCGCCGGCTCCATCGTCGTCGCCCTCCTGGAGATGGGGGCCTTGGCTTCCATCATGCCTCTGGTCAACCTGATGTCCTTCGGCGATACCCAGATTCCTCCGGTGAACGACATGTTGGAGCGCTGGGGTGCGTCCACGACCGGTGACCAGGCCATGGTCCTCGCCGGCGCCATCGTGGTCGCCTTCCTCGTGAAGGCCGTCCTGGTCCTGGCCTTCCGTTGGTGGACCATGGGGTTCACCAACCAGAACCTGGTCAGGACCTCCTCCCAGCTGCTGAGGTACTACCTGCGAGCGGACTACAGCCTCCATCTGAGCCGTACGGTCGGCACGCTCGTGAACAACGTGACAGGCACCTCCGCGATGGCCTACACCGGCGTCATCAACGGCAGCGTCACGCTCCTGACCGAGGCTGTCACGCTCGTCGCTGTCGTCGTCGTCCTCGCCGCGTCGATGCCGCTGACGGCCCTGGCCATGGGCGTGTACTTCGTGCTTGTCGGGTTTCTTCTGACGAGGTACATCCGCAAGCCGGCACGTTCTCTGGGTTGGACGCTCGTGACCACCGGTGAGCGCTCCAACACCGCCGCGCTGCAAGGGCTGCAGAACTACAAGGACGTCAAGCTGCGCGGCAACGACTCTGCCTTCATGAACGAGTACCGTGCCGCGCGGACCGAAGCGGCTGCCGCAACCAGGCAGAAGACGATGCTGACGATGATGCCCCGCTACGTCCTCGAGGTGGCCTTCGTGATCGGCATCGCCGCCTTGATCGCCATCACCTTCCTGACCGGCCAGGGGGACAGTGCCTTCGGCTCGCTGGCATTGTTGGCGATGGCCGGCTTCCGCGTACTCCCGTCGCTGACGACCATCATGGCCACCAGCAACGAGATCCGCGCTTCGTGGCCGGCATTCGAGCGGACAGTGTCCGAGGTCCGCGATGCACAGCCCGTCCTGCGCACGGCCGACTTGCCCTATGACCGTCTGCCCTACGAGCACCGGCTCGAGGTGAGAGACGCCACCTTCCGCTATGAAGGGGCGGCCGCCCCCGTCCTCAAGGACATCGATCTGGAGATCCCTGCGGGACAGACCTTCGCCTTCGTCGGCGGTTCCGGCGCCGGCAAGACCACGCTCGTGGATCTCATCATCGGCTTCCACCATGCTGAGGACGGTGGTGTGTTCGTGGACGGACACGAACTCGAGCCCAACCCGCGCGGCTGGTGGGACAACGTCGGCTTCGTCCCCCAGGCCGTCACGGTCGTCAACGGCACCGTGCTGCAGAACGTCCTCTTGGACCTGGACGCCGCTGACACTGCCGACCGGGAGGCGGTGGAGAAGGTTCTCCGCGACGCTCAGCTCGGAGAGTGGCTCGACACCCTGGAGCACGGACTGGACACCGTGATCGGCGAGGGCGCCGTCGGTGTCTCCGGCGGCCAGCGGCAGCGCCTCGGCATCGCCCGCGCGCTGTACCGCGACCCCAAGCTGCTTGTCCTGGACGAAGCCACCTCGGCCCTGGACAACAAGACCGAGAAGAAGATCACGGATGTCATCGAGTCGCTCAAGGGCAAAATCACGGTGATCGTGGTGGCCCACCGTCTCTCCACCGTCAAGCACTGTGACCAGATCGTCCTCCTGGACCAGGGGCGGATCATCGGACAGGGCACTTTCACCAGCCTGCAGGAGAGCAGTCAGGAGTTCCGCGAGCTCGTCCGGCTCGGCGACCTTTCCAGCTGAGCGTCACCACACAGGCGTGGGCCCGTGAGCGTCACGCTCACGGGCCCACGTCTGTGTGAGTCGGTGCGCTCAGTCCTTCTTCCGCTCCTTCTTCGCCTCGTCCATCGCCTCGACGACGGCACCGGCCGCCGCCGAGACCGCGGCGGGATCCGTGGGGGCCGGGCTGGTGGACGGCGCGTAGCGGGCCCACTGGACCGCCGACCGGACGGTGTCCATCTCCTCCTGGCGCTCCGGCACGAGGGCCACCCACGCGGCGGCCGCCTCGGCCTCGGCCTGGGAGGGGCCCTGCCGGACCTTCGAACGGGCTGCGGTGTCCCGCACCTCGGCCCAGGCGGCCAGCACGCGGGCACGCGCCTGGTCCTCGCCCTCCCACGGGCCCTCCAGGCGACGCCGCCGACGGCGCCTGCGCCACCAGGCAGGCCCGAAGACCGCCGCGGCGACCACGGCCATGAGCAGGAGGACGCCGAGCACGATGCCGACCACACGGAACACGTCGGCGGCCGAGACACCGGGCTTCTGCGGCTCGTCCCCGGCCTGCTCGGTGGACTCCGGCGACGAGGTCGGGCTCGCAGCCTCGGTGGGCGACGGCGAGGCCGATGTGGAGGCCGAGGGCAAGACCTCGGTCGGGCTCGGCGAGGCCGGTTCGGAGGCAGACGGCGAGGCGGACTCGGACGGCAGGGCGCCGGCACCGGCACCGGCCTCCGGATCGGTGTAGTCCGGGGCATCGGCCACGCCGGAGGTCGGCTCGAAGGCGATCCAGCCGACTCCGTCGAAGTAGACCTCCGGCCACGCGTGGGCCCGATTCGAGGGAATGTCGGTGGGTTCACCGGCCTGACCGGTCTCCGGGGCGTAGCCGATGACGATGCGGGTCTGCAGCCCCTGCGACTCCGCCATCAGGGCGAAGGCCGAGGCGAAGTGCACGCAGTAGCCGGTGCGCTTCTGGAGGAACTGCTCCGTCATGGACAGCCCGGAGCCGTCGTAGTCGTCGTCGACGGGAGCCGTGGTGGAGTAGTCGAACTCGTCCGAACGCAGCCAGGCCTGCAGGGCGTTGGCCTTCTCCCAGTCGGAGGCGCCGCCGCCCATGACCTCCTCGGCCTGGCGGGCGAGCTCGGAGTCCTGGAGCCGGGCACGCTCGTCCGCGCTCATGCGGTCCCGGTCCGGCCCCTCCTGGTCTGTGCCTGCCGCCTGCTCAAGGTGGGCGGGCATGTCCTCGGGGGAGGACGCGATCGCCGAGTCGATCAGCGTGAGACCGCCGGACAGACGGGTCGGCGTCGGCCGCGCGATGACGGTGTCCTGCAGCAGCGGCACCCAGTCGTCCTCGGCCGCCGGAACACGCTGGGCGCCGTTCGGCACGGGGATCCAGTCGGGGGAGAACCGGTCCAACGTCACGGTCACCTGGTCCGTGGTCTGCGGCAGCCCGGGCTGCGGGAAGGCGATCTCCTGGCGGGCGAAGGGGGCGTTGTCATCCGGACGGCGCAGGTGCCACGTGTCCGCCATGATGTCCTCCACCACGCCGGTGCGCAGGTACCGGCCGGTCCCGTCCTCGGTGGTGAGGGAGATGCCCGTAGGGCCGGGGGTGCGGCGCAGGTCCTCGCCGAGGTTCACCTCGGTGTTCAGCTGGGGACCGGAGCTCTGGCCGGACGTCCACCGCTGGCCCTCCGGAAGCAGGCCGGAGGTCAGCTGCGGCAGGGTCGCCGCGGCGACCAGCAGGGCCAGCAGGGCTGCCGCGGCGGTGCCCGCTGAACCCAGGACGCTGCGGACGCGCCGGGTCGGGTGCGCCAGCCACATCAGCCCCATCCAGGCGGCGGCGGCCAGCAGCATCGCCGGCAGCGGAGTCACTCCCGCGGTGACCACCGCGCCGATGACGACCAGGGTCAGCGCCGGTGCGCCGGCGAGGGTGGGCTGGTCCAGGGAGCGGGCGAGCAGCAGTGTCAGCGCGAGCGCGAGCAGCAGCACCGCGCAGGTGCTGGCGACCACGCCGGCGGATGCGGTGATGGGCGGAGTCTCCTGCGCGATCGTCTGGCCCAGGAGGGAGATCTCCTCCTGCAGGGCTCCGAACGTCTGTCCGGTCGGGAGGGCGCCGAGCAGCAGGGTCTCGGACCAGCCGATGCGCAGCCAGAAGACTGCGGCGACCACGGCACCGGCCAGCACGCCCAGCAGCCCTGCGGTGTCGCCGGAGGCGTCACGGTGTTCGAACCAGGCGGTCACCGGCGTCCAGGCGACGGCAAAGGCGATGCACGGCAGGAACGCGGCCCAGAACCAGGGTCCGGCGAAGAGGGCGTCCGCGGCCTGCGCCGCGGCACCGATCAGGACCAGGGACAGCAGTGCGACAGCGGCGCAGCCGAGCAGGGCACGGGGGAACGTCGGGGGCGCGTCGGCGGCCGACGCGTCGTCCTGGACCGGGGCGGAGACGGTGGGTGCGGCGGACATCATCGGTCTCCTTCCGTGCTCGTCAGGACGTTCCAGCCGGCAGAACGCCAGCGGTCTGCCTCGGCGGCCGCGGCCTCGGTCACCAGCACCACGGCTCCGCGCTGCGGAGGCGCCGCAGGAGGATACGGCGTCGAGGCGCCGACGACGGCCACGAGCATCACGGCCGCACCGTCGATGGCGTCGCGGCGCAGTGACCAGGGCGCCCCTTCACGGTCCGCACCGTACATGTCGGTCCAGGCCGAGGCGGGGTCGAAGCGGTCGCCGGTGTGGTCCACCACGTCCACGTCCAGGTCCGTCTGGGACCGCAGGGAGTCCTCGACGGCGGCGGCGGTGGCCACGACGGCCTCCAGGGCATCGTCCGTGCTCACCTCGTGGCCGGACGGGGACACGTGCCTCTGCGGCTCACCCGAGCCGAGGGTGCGGTCCACGAGCAGCTGGACCGGCGCCCGGTCCTCGGGCTCCTCGGCGCGCACCATGAGCTGGCCGGCGCGTGCGGTGGCGCCCCAGTGCACGCGGTGCAGGGCGTCGCCGGCCGTGTGCTCGCGCAGCCCGACGTCGTCCGGGCGCTGGGTGCGTCGATACCCGATGGCGCGAGCCACCTGGGCCATCAGCACCCGGTCCAGGTCCGCCGGGAGAGGCCTGCGGCGCGGGCCCACCGGCAGCTCGGCCTCCTGGGGGACGGCGATCCGCTGACGTGCGCTCCACAGGCCGAACGGTCCGGTGACGCGGCAGCGGACGGCGTCCAGCTCGTAGCGACCTCGCCAGTGGGGGAACAGGGAGAGCGCCGAGCCGCGCAACGGGGTCCACCCGCCGGCACGGGCGGAGCGCCACAGACGGCGGAGGCGTCGAGACCGAGGCGAGGGGCCGTCGTCGGGACGCAGGGACTCGGGGAGGTACACCTCGAGGCCGGCGCCGCCGGACAGGGAGTCAGCGCGCGTGTGCACGGTGAGGTCCAGGGGCTCGAGCCGTTCGTGCAGTCCGTGCAGGCTGTCCGTGCGCGGAGCGGCCAGACCGATCCAGGACTGCTCCCAGGCGCGACGGGTGAGGACGAGCTCGACGAGCGTCAGGACCAGGGCGGCCAGCACGAGGATCAGCAGGAACAGGCCCACCGCGATCGCCTCGCGTCGGCCCAGCACCGGGCCGAGCGCCAGGAGCACGACGCCGAGGACCATGAGCCCCACGGCGTCGGCACGGGGACGGAACCGGGGCAGCCGGGTCAGCGGCGCGCTCATCGGGCGGCTCGAGCCTCGGCGCGGGAGGCGAAGGGGGCCTGGACCTGGGAGAGGACCTCGTCCACGATGCGGCGCGCCTGCGGCGAGGTGGTGTCATGGCGGACGGGTCCGTCCAGCAGCAGGCGGTGGGCCAGGACCACATGGGCCACGGCGCGCACGTCGTCCGGGACCACGTAGTCGCGGCCGCTCAGTGCGGCCTCGGCGCGGGCGGCCGACATCCACTGCACCAGCGCGCGCGGGCTCGCACCCACGCGCACGTCGGCGTGCCGGCGGGTGGCCTGGCCGAGCGCCACGAGGTAGCGGCGCACCGGCTCGCCGACGGCGACCAGGGAGGTGGCGGCGATCAGGCTGCGGGCGGTGTCCACATCCATGACGGGCTCGACGTCGTCCTGGACGGCCGCGTCGGGGCGGTCCGGGTCGTGGGTGTGGTGGGCCAGCATCAGCACCTCGGCGTCCGTGTCCGGGTAGCCCATGGAGATGCGGGCCATGAAGCGGTCCCGCTGGGCCTCCGGCAGCGGGTACGTGCCCTGGGAGTCGGAGGGGTTCTGGGTGGCGACCACCATGAACGGGTCCGGCAGGCGGTGCGTGGTGCCGTCCACGGACACCCGGTGCTCCTCCATGGCCTCCAGGAGGGCTGCCTGCGTCTTGGCCGAGGCACGGTTGATCTCGTCCGCGATCACAAGGTGGGCGAACACCGGGCCGGGGCGGAACTGGAAGTCGTGGCGCTCCTGGTGGAACACGGAGACGCCCGTGATGTCCGCCGGCAGCAGGTCCGGGGTGAACTGGATGCGGTTCACCTCGCCGCCGACGGCGCCGGCCAGGGTCCGGGCGAGCAGAGTCTTGCCGACGCCGGGCACGTCCTCCACCAGCAGGTGGCCGCCGGCCAGCTGTACCAGGACCGCGGTCCGGACGGCCTCGGGCTTGCCTTCGACCACCTCCTGGATCCTCGCGATGAGGGCGTCGGTGAGCTCGGTGAAGGCGGGAGTGCCAGGGCGCATGGACGTGAACTCCTGTCAGGCGGGGCCGGGGAGGTGACCGCCCGCGGGATGCGCACGGCCTCTGTTCCGGCCAGCCTACGCCCCGTGATGTGGAACAGCTCGGACGGTGCGGTTCGTCACCGATCCTTGATCTACCGTGACCAAGTCGTTATCGTCGATCCCGTTCATCTCGTGATAGGTCCCTACGTCGGCGTGATCCGCCGCAGCTGCACGGCTGAGATGCCGTGGCCAGCGTGTGACTGTCCGAGTCCCCTTGAGGAGAGAAGGCTTCATGCTGTCTGCCCCGAATCTGCGTTCGACCCGTCCCGGCCGTCTGGCCGCCGTCGTTGCGATCGCCGCCCTCGGTCTGACCGGATGCGCCGGTCAGGACGATGCCGCCCAGGCGAAGCAGGAGGACGTGACCCTGGAGCGCGTGGCTCAGGTGGAGAAGGACGAGGCGGACAAGGGCGGGGACGTCGAGCGTCAGGCCGAGGAGTCGGAGAAGGCCCGGAAGGCTGAGAAGAAGGCTGCCGAGAAGTCGGAGAAGGCCGAGGCGGCCGAGAAGAAGGCCGCCGCCGAGCAGAAGGCTGAGAAGGCCGAGAAGAAGGCGGCCAAGCGCCGCGCTGCTGCCGAGAAGGCTGAGCAGGCTGAGAAGAAGAAGGCCGCCGAGCGCCAGGCCGAGAAGAAGGCCGCCGCCGAGCAGGAGGCCGCCGAGCAGAGGGCTGCGCAGCAGAAGGCCTGGGCGGAGAAGGTTGCCGAGCGCGAGGCCATGGAGAAGGCCTGGGCCGAGAAGGCAGCCGAGCGCCGCGCCGCCGAGCAGAAGGCCGCCGAGCAGGAGGCCGCGCAGCAGAAGGCCGCGGAGGAGGCCTGGGCGAAGAAGGTTGCCGAGCGTGAGGCCGCGGAGAAGGCGTGGGCCGAGAAGGTTGCCCAGCAGCGCGCCGCCGAGGAGGCTGCCCAGCGGCGTGCCGCTGAGGAGAAGGCCGCGCAGCAGAAGGCCGCCGAGGAGGCTGCCGAAAAGAAGGCTGCCGAGGAGGCCAAGGCGAAGCAGGCCGCCGAGCAGAAGGCTGCAGAGCAGGCCGCCCAGCAGAGCGTCGCCACCGAGCTCGTCGCCGTCGAGCGCACCGCCTCCACCACGTCTGGCGACTCCGTGTGGGACCGCCTGGCGCAGTGCGAGTCCGGCGGCAACTGGTCCATCAACACCGGCAACGGCTTCTACGGGGGCATCCAGTTCAAGCAGGACGTGTGGGTCGCCAACGGCGGCACCCAGTACGCCCCGATGCCGCACATGGCCACCCGTGAGCAGCAGATCATCATGGGCAAGAAGATCCAGGCCATGTCCGGCTGGGGCGCGTGGCCCAGCTGCGCGGCCCAGCTGGGTCTGTCCTGACCCGACGTGCGCATGACGCTGCGGCCCGGTCCCTCCACAGGGGCCGGGCCGCGGCGCGTCTGCAGTCGATAGACTCGTGACCATGCCCGACCACGCCGACGACACCTCCGCCGCGCCCGGAGTCGCTCCGCTGCTCAGCGCCGCGGACATCCGGCGCATCGCCGCGGAGCTGGACCTGCGCCCCACCAAGTCCTGGGGGCAGAACTTCGTGATCGACCCGAACACCATCCGCCGCATCGTCGCCGCCGCCGAGCTCGCCGAAGACGAGCACGTCCTCGAGGTCGGCTCGGGTCTGGGATCGCTCACCCTCGGCCTCATGGACGTCGCGGCCGCCGTGACCGCCGTGGAGATCGACCCGACGACGGCCGCCCGCCTCCCCGCGACCGCCTCCGCGATGCGTGCGGGCGCCTCCGCACGCCTCGCCGTCCTCCACGGCGATGCGATGACGGTGACGCCCGAAGAGGTCGACGCGGTCCGACCGGCTGCGGCGCAGGGCGGCCCGACCGCGCTCGTGGCGAACCTGCCGTACAACGTGGCCGTGCCCGTGCTCCTGCATGTGCTCGAGCACTTCCCGGACATCCGCCACGGGCTCGTCATGGTGCAGGAGGAGGTGGCCGACCGGCTCGCCGCCGGACCCGGCTCGAAGGTCTATGGGGTGCCGTCGGCCAAGGCCGCCTGGTACGGACCCGTGCGCAAGGTCGGCACCATCGGCACCCAGGTGTTCTGGCCGGCGCCCCGCATCCACTCCGGGCTCGTCGCCTTCGAGCGTGCCGCGCAGCCGCCGGTGGCAGGCGTCGAGCGTGAGGACGTGTTCGCAGTGGTGGACGCGGCCTTCGCCCAGCGCCGCAAGACCCTGCGCGCCGCCCTGTCCGGCTGGGCGGGTGGCGCTTCCGCCGCGGAGGACGCGCTGCGCTCCGCCGGCGTCGAGCCCCAGACCCGCGGTGAGGCCCTCGGCATCGCGGACTTCGCGCGCATCGCCGCGGCCCGTGCTGCCCAGGTGACTGAGGAGACCGCATGAACACGCACGCGCGCCATGATGTCCACAGCGACGTCGCCCGCCGCCACGTCACCGCCACCGCGCCGGGCAAGGTCAACGTCTCCCTCCGGGTCGGACCGCTGCGCCCGGACGGCTACCACGACGTCGCCAGCGTGTACCTGGCCGTGTCCCTGACGGAGACCGTCACCGCGGTGGCCAGGGCCGACGGCCGCATCACCGTGGGGCCCTGCCCTCGCCACGTGAGCCTCGTGGACGCCCACGATGTCCCGTGGGACGAGTCCAACCTCGCCCACCGTGCCGCCGTGCTGCTGCGCGAACGCATGGGGCTGGACCCCGAGACCCACGGCGTGGACCTCCAGGTGGCCAAGCAGGTCCCCGTCGCAGGCGGCATGGGCGGGGGGTCGGCCGACGCCGCGGCGGCGCTCGTGGCCTGCTCCGCCCTCTGGGACACCGGACTGACCCGCTCGGGACTCGCCGAGCTCGCCGCGGAGCTCGGCGCGGACGTCCCCTTCTCCGTGGTCGGAGGAGCCGCGGTCGGTCTGGGCACCGGCACCGACCTGACCCCCGTGGCAGCCCGGAATCCCGTGCATCTCGTGGTGGTCCCGGCGGACGGCGGACTCTCGACGCCGGTGGTGTTCGAAGCCCTCGACCGCCTCCGGGCCGAGGGCACCCTGGACTCTCCTGGGGGCGTAGAGGTGAACCAGGGCGTGGTCCGCGCCCTGGCCCTCGCCGACCCGCTGGCGCTTGCCCTGGCCATGGACAACGACCTGCAGACGCCGGCCGTCTCCCTGTTCCCGGAGCTGTCCGACGTCCTCGACCTCGGCCTGGACGAGGGGGCGCTGCGCGGCATGGTCTCCGGCTCCGGTCCCACGCTGCTGTTCGTGGCCCGGGACGAGCAGGAGGCCGAACGCCTGGCGACCGCGGTGAAGGAACGGACCGGCATCGAGGCGATCCCGGTCCACGGCCCCGTCCACGGTGCCGGCCTGCTCTGACCGGCGCGCCACACGGGTCGGCTCCGGCCCCTCTGACGACTCCCTGACCCCACCCGGCGTCCGGCACGGACGCGGAAGGACTGACACCACCGCTCATGGCACATCTGCTCGGCGCTGAGAACATCGGCATCGCCTTCGGCACCCGCACCGTCCTCGAGGGTCTCTCCCTCGGCGTGGACGAGGGCGACCGCATCGGACTGGTCGGCCGCAACGGAGACGGCAAGTCCACCCTCATGCGGATCATGGCCGGCCTGCAGACCCCGGACACCGGCCGCGTCACCCGGCGCGGCGGCGTGCGTGTGGGCGTGCTGGACCAGCGTGACGCCCTCGACCCCGCCCACACCGTCAAGCAGGCCGTCGTCGGGGAGGTGGACGACCACGTCTGGGCCTCGGACGCCAAGGTCCGCGACGTCTTCGACGGTCTCCTGTCCGGCCTGGACCTCGAGCGGACGGTGGAGGGGCTCTCCGGCGGACAGCGGCGCCGCGTGGCCCTGGCCGCACTGCTCGCGGACGACCATGACGTCCTCTTCCTGGACGAGCCCACCAACCACCTGGACGTGGAGGGCGTCGCGTGGCTCGCCCAGCATCTGAAGGGCCGCTGGCGCCCCACCGACGGCGCCCTCGTGGTGGTGACCCACGACCGTTGGTTCCTGGACACCGTCTGCACCCGCACCTGGGAGGTCCACGACGCCACGGTGGACCCGTTCGACGGCGGCTACGCGGCGTGGATCCTCGCCCGTGCCGAGCGTGCCCGCCAGGCGGCCGTGGCCGAGCAGAAGCGGCAGCAGCTGATGAAGAAGGAGCTCGCCTGGCTCCGCCGCGGTGCCCCGGCCCGCACCTCGAAGCCGAAGTTCCGCATCGAGGCGGCCAACGCGATCATCGCGGACGTCCCCGAACCCCGGGACTCGGTGTCCTTGGCCAAGATGGCCACCGCCCGACTCGGCAAGGACGTCCTGGACCTCGAGGACGTCTGCCTGGCCCTCGGCGCCAAGACCGTCCTGGACCACGTCACCCTGCGCCTGGCCCCGGGCGAACGCCTCGGCATCGTGGGCGTCAACGGCGCCGGAAAGTCGACCCTGCTCAAGCTGCTGGACGGCCGTGTCCAGCCTGACGCCGGCCGCGTCAAGCGGGGCAAGACCGTGGTCACGGCGACGCTCACCCAGGACGTGCAGGAGCTGGACGAGGTCGCGCACCTGCGCGTGGCCGAAGTGATGGCCCGTGAGGGCTCGAGCTTCCGGGTGGGAGAGAAGGAGATGTCCTCGGGCCAGCTTCTCGAGCAGCTCGGCTTCGGCACGGACCGTCAGTGGACGCCGGTCGCCGAGCTCTCCGGGGGCGAGCGGCGGCGGCTGCAGCTGCTCCGCCTCCTGGTGGGAGAGCCCAACGTCCTGCTCCTCGACGAGCCGACCAACGACCTGGACACGGACACCCTCGCCGCCGTCGAGGACCTGCTGGACGGTTGGCCGGGCACGCTGATCGTGGTCTCCCACGACCGCTACCTGCTCGAGCGCGTGACGGACCACCAGGTCGCCCTGCTCGGCGACGGCAAGGTGAGGGGCCTGCCCGGGGGAGTGGACCAGTACCTCGAGCTGCGCTCGGCGATGCCGGCGTCCGGCTCCGTCGTCGAGACGAGTGCGCGGGCCGACGGGCCGGTGTCGGCGGCCGCAGGAGCCGGATCGGCCGACGGGGCGGCTCCGGCGGGACCGACAGCCGCCGAACGCAGGCAGGCGCGCAAGGACATGGCCCGCCTGGAGCGGCAGCAGGAGAAGCTGAGGGAGCGCGCCGCCGGCCTGGAGGCACGGCTGGCCGAGCTCAGCGACGCGCAGCGCTTCGGCGAGCTCGGACCGGTCGACGCCGAGCTCCAGCAGGTCAACGCCGAGCTGGAGGCGGCGGAGGAACAGTGGCTCCTCGCTGCCGAGACCGCCGAGTGAGCATCGCCCGTGTCCCGGCCCCCATTGGCGCGTGAGATGCGCCACACAGGTTCTTCACATACGATGGTGTCCTCATCACGGCTTTACAATCCGTAACGTAGAAGAACCGCCGGGGAGATGGCAGTCCCCGCGACTGCCCCTCTCGGCGCCGGAGAGCAGCAGAGGACGAACGTGGCCACTCTGGAGACGCCGGCAGCGCATGCCGTGCCGACACGGCCCCCCGCGCCGGAGGGCGAGCACCTGCTCGGCGCCTCCTGGCACCGTGGCATTCCGCGCCTGCTCATCCTCGTGGACGGCATCCTGATCCTCGTGTCCATGCTCCTCGCCGAGCTGGTCCGCTTCGGCCAGCTGGGGGCAGTCGTCCCGGGGGTCGTCATCCTGAACTACACCCTGCTGTCGTTCATCCTGGCGTTCAGCTGGGTCGTCGCCCTCACCATGGTCGGCTCCCGGGACATCAAGGTCTTCGGCGTGGGCGCGGAGGAGTACAAGCGCGTCATCAAGGGCACGCTCTACTTCTTCGGCCTCGTCGCGATCGTCTCCTATGTCACCGGCGTGGAGACTGCCCGTGGGTATGTGGCCGTCGCGCTCCCGGTGGGACTGTTGACCGTGCTGCTCGGCCGCTTCGTCGTCCGCACCTGGGTCGCGCGCAGTCGCGCCCGTGGACGCTTTCGCCGGCGCATGCTCCTGGTCGGCGGACCCGGTGCGGTGGCGCACGTCCATGACGCCCTCGTCTCGGAGGCCGGGGCCGGCTATGAGCCGGTCGCCGCGATCATGCCGGGCTACCGTCCCCGGGGTGAGGACTTCCTCCCCATCCCGTGCCGCACGGACCTGGGCACCATCGGCGAGATCGTCGCCTTCGCCGAGGAGAACCACGTCGAGGCCATCACACTGACCTCCGGAGACCCGTTCCCGCCCAGCGATCTGCGCCGACTCGGCTGGGAGCTGCAGGAACGCGGCATCACGCTGATCATGGCCCCGGCCCTGGTGGACGTTGCCGGTCCCCGGATCCACATGCAGCCACTGGCCGGCCTGCCGCTGATCCACGTCAGCACGCCGCGGCTCTCGCGCAGCAAGGCGTTGACCAAGCGCGCCTTCGACCTGGTGGGCGCCGGCGTCGGCATGGTGCTCATCTCCCCGCTGCTGCTCTGCGTCGCCCTCGCCGTCCGGATCGACAGCCCGGGACCGATCCTGTTCCGGCAGGAGCGCATCGGCCTGCACGGCAAGCCGTTCACCATGCTGAAGTTCCGCTCCATGGTCCCGGACGCGGAGAAGATCAAGGCCGCCCTGACCCCGGACTCGGGCGATGCGAACGTCCTGTTCAAGATGAAGGACGACCCGCGTATCACGAAGGTCGGCCGCTTCATCCGTCGCACCAGCATCGACGAGCTCCCCCAGCTCATCAATGTCCTGCGCGGGGACATGTCCCTCGTGGGCCCCCGGCCGCACCTTCCCCACGAGGTCGAGCAGTACGAGGACTACATCCACCGCCGGTTCCAGGTGCAGCCGGGCATCACCGGCCTCTGGCAGGTCTCCGGCCGTTCCGACCTCTCCTGGGAGGACGCCGTCCGCCTGGACCTGAACTACGTGGAGAACTGGTCCATCCTCGGGGACGTCGTCATCCTCGGCCGCACCGTCCGCGCGGTGGCCGCGGCCGACGGCGCCTACTGACCCCGCGCAGGCACCGCCTGCACCGCATCCGCCCCGGCGCAGACCGCCGCGCCCGCGGCCCGGGCGGAAGCGTGTGGAAGAATGACGACGCGTCGCCGCGCCTGCCGGCGCGGCCGACGGTCCGCCCTGGTGTAATGGCAGCACGCCGGCCTTTGGAGCCGTGCAGTCTAGGTTCGAATCCTAGGGGCGGAACACCGGGCCGCCTCCGTCAGGCGACCGGCCCTCGACCGCCATCCCAGGAGAAGCGCAGGAATGTTCGAGACCACCGCACCCCGACCGTCCGCCGTGATCGTGCTGGCCGCAGGCCAGGGCACCCGCATGAAGTCCGCCACCCCCAAGGTGATGCACACCATCGGCGGCCGCTCCCTCGTGGGCCATGCCCTCCACGCCGCCGCGTCGCTGGAGCCGGAGCACCTCGTCGCCGTGGTGCGCCACGAGCGGGAGAAGGTCGCCGCGCACATCGAGGAGCAGCTGCCGGGCATCGCCATCGCGGACCAGGACGAGATCCCGGGCACCGGCCGCGCCGTGGAGCTCGGCCTCGAGGCCGTGCCGGCCGAGACCGAGGGCACGGTGGTGGTCACCTACGGCGACGTCCCGCTGCTCACCCCGGAGACCCTCGCGAACCTCGTCTCCACGCACGAGGCGGACGGCAACGCCGTCACCGTGCTGACCGCCTCCCTGGAGGACCCCACCGGCTACGGCCGCATCGTCCGCGACGCCGCGGGTCTCGTCGAGCGGATCATGGAGCACAAGGACGCCGTCGCCCACGCCGAGTCCACCGGCGACTCCTCGTTCGTGGAGATCGCCGAGGTCAACTCGGGCATCTACGCCTTCGACGCCGCCCTGCTGCGCCGCACCCTGCCGACGCTGTCCACGGACAACGTCCAGGGCGAGAAGTACCTGACGGACGTGCTGGGCCTGGCCCGTGCCGAGGGCGGCCGCGTGGCCTCCGTCGGCACCGACGACGTCTGGGAGGTCGAGGGCGCGAACGACCGCCGCCAGCTCTCCGACCTCGGCCGTCAGCTCAACGACCGCGTGCTGCGCCACTGGATGAAGGAGGGCGTCACCGTGATCGACCCCTCCTCCACCTGGGTGGACATCACGGTGCAGCTGTCCAACGACGTGGTCCTCAAGCCGGGCACCCAGCTGCACGGCACCACCACCGTGGGCACCGACGCCGTGATCGGCCCGGACACGACCCTCACGGACACCGAGGTCGGCGCGGGCGCCACCGTGAAGCGGACGGACGCCACGGGTGCCGTCATCGGCGCGAACGCCACCGTGGGCCCCTTCACCTACCTCCGCCCGGGCACCGTCCTGGGCGAGGACGGGAAGATCGGTGCGTTCTATGAGACGAAGAACGTGACGGTGGGCCGCGGTGCGAAGCTGTCCCACCTCGGCTATGCCGGGGACGCGGAGATCGGCGAGTACACCAACATCGGCTGCGGCAACATCACGGCCAACTACGACGGCGTGAACAAGCACCGCACCACCATCGGCGCATACGTGCGCACCGGCTCCAACACCGTCTTCACCGCCCCGGTGACGGTCGGGGACGGCGCCTACACCGGTGCCGGCGCCGTCGTCCGCGAGGACGTCCCTGCCGGCGCGCTCGCACTGAACAGGGTGGAGCAGCGCACCATCGACGGCTGGGTGGTGGCCAAGCGCCCGGGCACCGGTTCGGCGGACGCCGCCGAGGCGGCCGGCGCGGACCGCGACTGAGGTACGGGACAGACCAGGACATAGGATGGCTCCGGGCCGCCAGGAAGGCCCGGAGCCGCAGATCCCGAGAGAGCAGGGGAGCGAGAATGACGGAACTGAGCCGCAGCGAGGACAAACGACTGGTGCTGGCCGCCGGCCGGGCGCACCCGGAGCTGGCCACGGAGATCGCGGAGGAGCTCGGCACCGAGCTGCTGCCGATGAGCGCCTACGACTTCGCCAACGGGGAGATCTACGTCCGCTCGGGCGAATCCGTCCGCGGCAAGGACGTCTTCGTCATCCAGTCCCACCCTGCTCCGCTGAACAACCACCTTATGGAGCAGCTCATCATGATCGACTCCATGAAGCGTGCCTCGGCCCGCCGCATCACCGTGGTCTCGCCGTTCTACCCTTACGCCCGCCAGGACAAGAAGGGGCGCGGCCGCGAGCCGATCTCCGCCCGTCTCGTCGCGGACCTGTACCAGGCCGCCGGTGCATCCCGCGTGATGTCCGTGGACCTGCACACGGCACAGATCCAGGGCTTCTTCGACGGCCCGGTGGACCACCTGTTCGCCATCCCGCTGTTGGCGGACTACATCCGCACCCGCCTGGAGGGCGAGGAGATCACCGTGGTCTCCCCGGACACCGGCCGCGTGCGTGTGGCCGAGCAGTGGGCGGACCGTCTCGGCGGCGTGCCGCTGGCGTTCGTGCACAAGTCCCGTGACCTCACCGTCCCGAACCAGGCGGAGTCCAAGACCGTGGTCGGCGACATCGAGGGCCGCGTCTGCGTGCTGATCGACGACATGATCGACACCGGCGGCACCATCGCCGGCGCCGTGCGCGTCCTGAAGGAGGCCGGCGCGAAGGACGTCATCATCGCCGCCACCCACGCCGTCTTCTCGGATCCGGCCGCCCAGCGCCTGGGCGAGTGCGGCGCCCGCGAGGTGGTCGTCACCAACACCCTACCGATCCCGGAGGAGAAGCGGTTCCAGAACCTGACCGTCCTCTCGATCGCCCCGCTGATCGCCCGGGCGATCCGCGAGGTCTTCGAGGACGGTTCGGTCACCAGCCTCTTCGACGGCGACGCCTGAGCCATGGCGAGCACCTCAGCCCGCCCGGAGGACCACCACGAGGGCGTCTCCGAGGGCCCGCCGGCGAGCCGTGGCCGGCAGCGCCGTCAGCTGCCGTTCGCGGTCTCGGTCCTGCTCAACGTGCTCGTGGCCCTGGCGGTCGTGGCCGTGGTGCAGGCCTTCCTGGTCAAGGTCTACTCGGTGCCCTCGGGCTCCATGGAGAACACCCTCCAGGTGGGGGACCGGATGCTCGTCAACCGGCTCGCCTACGGCGGGGACGGCTCTCCGGAGCGCCAGGACGTCGTCGTGTTCAACGGCGATGAGCACTGGGCTCCGCCGCTGGAGGACTCCGGTGCGCTGGACACCGTCGTCCGCACGTTCGGGGACATCACGGGCATCGGCGTCTCCCATGACCAGGCGCTGGTGAAGCGCGTGATCGGCCGCGGGGGCGAGGAAGTGGAGTGCTGCACGGACGAGGGCAAGGTCACGGTGGACGGCGAGCCCCTGGAAGAGCCGTACATCTTTCAGGATCTGCCGTATGCCAAGGACGAGCTGGACTGCTCGAGCGAGCCGCGCTCCCAGCGGTGCTTCGGCCCGATCTCGGTGCCGGAGGGGAAGCTGCTCGCCGTCGGCGACCACCGTTCGAACTCCTCGGACTCCGTCATCGGCTGCCGTGGCCTCTCTGCAGAGGAGGCAGGCCCGGACTGCGCCCGGTTCGTGGACGAGGAAGATGTGGTCGGCGAGGTCTTCGTGACCGTCTGGCCGCCCGCCAACTGGTCGACGCCGTGACCGCAGGAGCCTGCCTGCCGCGGAATTCCCGACGACGGCCGCTGCCCTGACGTACGACGGTCCCCGCACGGTCGGGGACCTTCGTCGTGTCCGGGATGTCCGGCTCAGCGCCGGAGCAGTCCTCGCTCGGTGAGGTCGTCGAGGCCCTGCACCACGATCTGCTCGGCGTCGTCCGGCACGTCCGTCTCCTCGGCCAGTCGTTCGACGAGCTCGGCGGGGGTGCGGGCGACGTCCAGATGCAGCCAGAGGGCGGCGCCGAGGCCGCTGAGCACGGTGAGCTCGGTGCCGCGCAGCAGCAGGAGCCGTCCGTCGTCGGTGAGGACGCCGTCGTCCGCCTCGGTGCGTGCACGCGCCCCCACGGTGCCGGGCAGTGAGGCGGTCAGCTCCTCCTCGGTGAGCGCCTCCCAGGCCGGGGCGACCGGCGCGGCGGGGGAGGAGAGGAGGTCCTGGACCACCGGGAGCAGGTCCTCGGCCTCGCGGTAGACCAGGCGCACCGCCCCGCCCTGGGAGTCCAGCAGCGCGCACAGCGCCACCAGGCCGCGCGGCAGGCGGCTGAGGGAGGAGGACTGCGGGGTCAGTGCGGTCACGGCGGTGACGATGTCCATCGGTTCGGCACGGGCGATGACCTCCTCATCGCCCTCGCGGACGCGGTCCAACACCGCGATGCGGGCGAGTTCGGCGTCCTCGAGGGTCGGGCCGAGGCCGAGCTCGTCCGGCCCGTGCTGATGCTTCGGCCGCACTCCAGAGGAGCCGTAGAGGGACAGGGGTTTGGCGTAGGGGGTGATCCGGCGGGTCTGCGGATCCACGATCGTGGTCTCGTCCGTGAGATAGGCGAGGTGCCGTCCCAGACACCGCGTGGCGGTGGACTTGCCCGTGCCGGAGGCGGCGGCGAGCGCCAGAGCCTGCTTGGTCTCGGGCAGGGCCAGCGTGGCGGCGTGGAGCATGACGTGGGTGCCGCGGCCGGAGGCGATGGCGGCCTTCGTGGCGTCGTAGACGAGCTGCTCGTGGAACGCAGTCCAGTCCGCAGACGTACGGGTCAGCCGCGGCACCTCGGCCGCGCCGGAGCGGTGGCCGCCGTCCTGGGCTGCGGCGGCCCCCGGCTCGTGGTCCCGGACGTCGCAGCGGGACCAGTGACGCCGGACCTCCTCCATTTCCTCGGGGGCGAGCCCGTCCACATCGATGTGGCCCAGGCCGGCGCGCAGCCGCAACATCTGTGACTCCTGTCCCGTGCCCGACGCCGAGGCGCACAGGAAGGCACAATGAAGGGGTAGATTCCTGGCAGGAAACGTACCAAAGATCGCTCACCCAGGTTGGAGGATCGAGCATGACCGCCGACCGCGCCCGAGCCGGCACCGTCACGGCCCTCATCCCGCACTATGGGGACCCCGAGCCCACGCTCGCGCTGGTCCGTGTGTTGCAGGAGTCCCCCGGCGAGTCGTTGGCGGCGATCGTGGTCTCGGACGACTTCTCCCCGGAGCCTTTCCCGGACCTGCCTCACTCCGGTGGCCTCCCCGCCACCGTAGTGCGCCGCGAGGCCAACGGAGGCTTCGGCGCCAACGTGAACACCGGCCTGGCCGAGGTGCACACGGAGCTGGTCCTCGTCCTCAACTCGGACGTCGAGATCACCGGTGCCGACATCGACGCTCTGGTGGCCGCCGCCCCCTACCAGCCGGCTGTGGCCAGCCCGCAGGTCGTGCACCACGACGGCGCTCCCCAGTACTCCGGCCGTCATTTCCCCACCGTCCTGCACCAGACGGTCGAGTGGCTCTCACCTCTGGCACGGTTCCGCGAGCATCGCCTCCTGCATGAGCTCGTCGGCCATGACATGCGCGCCGTGGACGCCACGGCTCCGGTCTCGGTGGACTGGGTCATGGGTGCGGTGATGCTGCTGCCGACGGCCCAGGTCCGTCAGGTCGGCGGACTGGACGAGTCGTACTTCATGAACAGCGAAGAGGTCGACCTCCAGCTGCGGCTGCGCACGCTCGGCGTCCCCTCGCTGGTCATCCCGTCGATCCGGGTGGCCCATGTCGGCGGCGCCTCCTCGGACCCGCTGCGCCGGCGCGCCTGGCTGGTGAACTCCCGCTACCGGTACGCGCAGAAGTGGGGACACCCGCGCGCCCTGAAGGCGGCGCTCACCGTTGCCACCGGCGTGAACTTCGCCGTCAACTCCGTCCGGCAGCGGCTCGGAACAGAGGTGGACGCCCGCCGGGTGTTCCGGGATGAGATGTCCCTGGTGAAGGGTGAGCGCCGATGAGCGGCTCCCGTGTCTACCGCATCCCTGCCTGCGGTGCAGGGTCCGGCCGCACGCCCGAGCGCCTGCTGCTGGTCTCGCCGGCCTTCCACGGGTACCACCGTTCCATCGCCGCGGCATGGGCACAGCAGGGCTTCGACGTGCACGTGCACTGCTACGACGACTACGCGACGCTCGGCATGAAGCTGCGCAACAAGGGCCTGATCGAGCTGCCGCAGAAGGTCGGCCTGGGCCGCTCCGGGGCTCGCGTGGCCTGGGACACCGGCCGCGCCGTCGCGGCGATCCGTCAGGTCCGTCCGCACCGTCTCCTCGTGATCAAGGGCGACTCGCTCGGCGAGGACTTCTGGGCCGAGGCCCGCGGCCTGAAGGTGCCGGTCATGCTGTGGCTCTACGATGACCTGCACCGCCACGACTACTCCCTGGACTTCCTGCGCCAGGTCGGCCCCGTGCTCAGCTACGCCCGCTCCGAGACCGAGGAGCTGGCCGCCGAGGGCGTGGACGCCCACTACCTGCCGAACGGGTTCGACCCGGAGATGCCGCTGCCCCAGGTGCCCCGCACCGACGAGCTCGTCTTCGTCGGGTCCCGCTATCCGAACCGCGTTGAGCTGCTCCAGAGTCTGCACGCCGCCGGCGTCCCCGTGCGCGCCTACGGCCGTCAGTGGAGCCGTCATCCCGTGGACCGCCTGCGCACCTGGGAGCTGAGGCGTCCAGGGCTTCCCGCCGAGCGGGACATCCCGCTGGCCGAGGCCTACGCCGTGCAGGCGGAGGCCGCCGGTGCCATCAACATCCACGGTCTCCAGGCCGGACACGCCATGCGCACCTTCGAGGTCCCGGGCATGGGAGGCCTCCAGCTGGTGGACCGGGAGGACGTCGCCGAGTTCTACGAGCCAGGCCGCGAGGTCCTCGTGTTCCACAGTGCAGAGGAGCTCGTGGAGCTCGGCCGACGCATCGTCGCCGACCCGGTGTGGGGCGACTCCATCCGCGAAGCCGGACGCCGTCGCTCCCATGCCGAGCACACCTTCGCGCACCGCGCCCGGACGGCACAGGAGTGGTGGGCATGAGCACGCGCCCCGACCGCACTGCGCCGCTGTTCTGGCGCGCCGAGCAGCTGGACGAGTGGGCCTGTTGGCAGCGCCGTCAGTGGCCCGCGTCCCGCCGGGCTGTGGACCGGGCCAGGCAGACGGCTCGCCGGCTGCGCGGCCACGACGCCGGCACCGGACTGGAAATCGCCTCGCCGCGCGGCCCGGTCCACACGCTCGTCGCGCTCGAGTCGTTGGGTCCCACCCAGGTCGCCGCGCTCGCCGACCCGCTGCGTGCCCTGGCCGAACAGGTCGAGCACGAGGTGCTCGAGGGCGTCGCCTGGATGTTCCCCGCCGGCTCGGAGATCGTCGGCCTCCCCGGCGCCGCCCTGCACCGCATCGAGCCGCTCACGGACACGGCCTGCCCGGAGCACCTGCGCGAGCTGACCCAGGTGGTGGTGGCGGGGGAGTACCTGCCGTCCGGGCGCACCGCCGTCCGCTGGGCCCGTGAGCAGCACGCGCGGGTCAACGTCGTCCAGCACGGACTGCTGGCGGTCTCCACCCCGCCGGTCCCGGCCGACTGCCGCCTGTTCGCCTTCTCCGAGCGGGACGGCGCATGGTGGACCCAGTCTCGCACGGACGTCGAGGTCGTGGACGCCGGCTCCGCCCTGCTGTGGAACGCCGGTCAGCAGGCCGAGGCGCGCGGTCCCGCCCAGGCGGGTGCCGCCGTCGGGAAGCGGTCCCCCGGCGTCTTCCTCGGGCAGCTGCACGGCGCCGAGCTGCCGCGCAGAGATGTCGCCGCCGCCGCGGCCCAGTACATCCACCCCACCGGCGCCACGTATCGGCCGCACCCGGCCGAGCAGGATCGGCTGTCCCGGGCCCAGCACGAGAAGTGGCGTGCCCAGGGCATCACCGTGGACGGCTCCGGCCCGCTGACCGCCACCTCAGGCCCCGTGGCCGCCGTGTTCTCCACGGGAGTGCTCGAGGCCGCCCAGTCCGGACGCGCCGCCTATGTGGTGCACCCGGAGCCCCCGGCCTGGCTGGAGGAGTTCTGGGACCGCTACTCCATGTCCCGGTGGCGCCCGTGGAAGACCCCTGAACCCACCCCGGCGTTCGCCATGCCGCACGGCGACCCGGCCCACGTGATCGCGCGGCATCTGAAGAAGGAGATCGGCGCATGAGCATCCTGTGCGTCATCCCGGTGCGCGGCGGATCCCGCGGCATCCCGGGCAAGAACATCCGCCTGCTCGGCGGCCGGCCGCTGGTGGCCTGGACCATCGAGGCCGCGCTGGACGCGGAGGCGGACCTGCGCGTGGTGGTGTGCACGGACTCGGAGGAGATCGCCGAGGTCGCCCGCCAGTACGGCGCGGAGGTCCCGGGCCTGCGCCCGGCCGAGCTGGCGCAGGACACCACGCCCACCGAGCCGGTGATCGAGTACCGGATCGCCCAGGAGCGCGAGGCCGGCCGCGAGCCGGAGGGCGTCATGCTGCTGCAGGCCACGTCCCCGCTGCGCCTGCCCGGGACCCTCGACCGGGCCGTGCACCAGTTCCACACCACCGGCGTGGACTGCCTCGTGGGCGTCGTGCCGGTCTCCCCGTTCCTGTGGCGGCACGGCGCCGAGCCGGGGGACGCGCCGATCGCCGACTTCGACGTGGACCGCCGCAAGCGCCGCCAGGACATGGGCCGGGCGGACCTCCGCTTCCGGGAGAACGGCTCGCTGTACATCACCAAGCCGTGGCTCTACGACGAGCGGCACAACCGCCTCGGCGGCCGGATCGGCCTGTTCGAGCTCGACGACCTCGAGGGCGTGGACATCGACACGGAACTGGACTTCGCCCTGGCCGAGCAGCAGATGGACCAATATCTGGCCGTCCAACAGCACCTGGCCCGCCACCCGGACCTGGCCGCGCCGCGGCACACCACCCCTCACACCACCGCCTCGAACCGCACCCCCGGAGCCTGACGTGATCATCGAACGCCGCCTCACCCCGTACCTCGTCTTCCCCGAGGACTCCCTGCTGATCGCCCTGCGCAAGATGACGGACAACCGCGACCGGATCGTGTTCGTGGTGGACTCCCACGGGTTCCTCGCCGGTTCCCTCACGGACGGTGACCTGCGCCGCTGGCTCCTGGAGAACCCGGAGGCGTCCCTGGACGTCCCGGCCGCCGTGGCCGCCTTCAAGTCCCCGGCCACCGCGCCGCTGGATGCCTCCCACGAGGAGATCCGCCAGGCCCTGCCCACCGGCGCCGACCACCTGCCGCTGCTGGACGAGCACGGCCGTCTCGCCGCCATCGCGATCAACCGCGAGGCCGAGCTGACGATCGGTGACCACCGGATCGGCGAGGACCACCCGGCGTTCCTCATCGCGGAGATCGGCAACAACCACCAGGGCGACGTGGACCTGGCCACGCGCCTGGTGGACCTGGCCGTGGACGCCGGCGCGGACGCCGTGAAGTTCCAGCTGCGGGACATGGACGCCCTCTACCGCCAGTCCGGCGCGGCCACCGCCGGCGAGGACCTGGGTGCGCAGCGCACCCTGGACGAGCTCGCCAAGTTCTCCCTCTCCGCCGAGGACATGCTGAAGGTCTTCGACCACGTCCGGGACCGCGGCGTCGCCCTGATGTGCACCCCGTGGGACGCGCCCTCGATGAAGGTCCTCGCCGACTACGGGATCGACGGCGTCAAGATCGCCTCGGCCGACCTGACCAACCACGGTCTGCTGAGGGATGCCGCCGCCTCCGGCATCCCGATGGTGCTGTCCACCGGCATGTCCCGTGAGGAGGAGATCCGCGAGTCGGCGGCCCTGGTGCGTTCCTTCGGCGTCCCGTTCGCGATGCTCCACGCACAGTCCACCTATCCGGCCCCGTTCAAGGACGTGAACCTGGCGTACCTGGACCGCCTGGCCGAGATCGCCCAGACCCCGGTCGGCTACTCCGGTCACGAGCGCGGCTTCCACGTGCCGGTCGCGGCCGTCGCACTGGGGGCCCGGATCATCGAGAAGCACTTCACCGTGGACCGCGAGCTCGAGGGCAACGACCACAAGGTCTCCCTCCTGCCGGACGAGTTCGCCCAGATGGTGCGGCAGATCCGTGAGGTCGAGGAGTCGATGGGCGTCGCAGACGAGCGCGTGGTCTCCACCGGCGAGGCGATGAACCGCATCAACCTGGCCAAGTCCCTCGTGGCGACCCGTCCGCTGCAGGCCGGTGCGACCATCACCGAGGCCGACGTGACCGTGAAGTCGCCTGGCCGCGGCCTGCAGCCGAACCAGCTGCCGCAGCTGCTCGGCCGTACCCTGCACCGGAACATGGGCGAGGGCGACTTCTTCTTCGCCGGCGACCTCACGGACACCGTCCCCACCGGACGCGACTTCCAGTTCAACCGCCCGTGGGGCCTGCCCGTGCGGTACCACGACTGGCAGGCGCTGACGAAGGACTGCACCCCGGACTTCCTGGAGTTCCACTTCTCCTACAAGGACCTCGAGGTGGACATCGACGAGGTGTTCGACTCTCCGACGTCCATGGGCTTCACCACCCACCTGCCGGACATCTTCGCCGGCGACTTCCTGGTGGACCTGGCCGCGCAGGACGATCAGGTCTGGGAGCGCTCGATCGCCGAGGTGCAGCGCACCATCGACATCACCCGCGACCTGAAGCGGTACTTCCCGCAGGAGGAGTCGCCGATCATGGTGATCACCATGGGCGGCTTCACCCTGGACCGGCACATCCCGGCCGAGGCGCGTCAGGAGAAGTACGACCGCATCGGCGCGGCGGTCAAGCGCCTGGACACCTCCGGCATCCGGATCGCCGCGCAGACCCTGCCGCCGTTCCCGTGGCTGATGGGCGGCCAGCAGTACCACAACCTCTTCATGGACCCGGACGACACCGTGGCGTTCGTGGAGGCCACGGGGGTGCCCCTGTGCCTGGACATCTCCCACTCCAAGCTCTCGGCCACGTTCCTGGGGATCCCCTTCTCCGAGATGGTGGAGAAGCTGGCCCCGCACACCATCCACCTGCACCTCGTGGACGCCACCGGTGTGGACGGGGAGGGACCGCAGATCGGAGAGGGTGACGTGGACTGGCCCGTGCTGTGCGAGCAGCTGGACCGCCTGGCCCCCGGGGTGAGCTTCATTCCGGAGATCTGGCAGGGCCACATTAACAACGGTGAGGGCTTCTGGACGGCCCTGGATCGCCTGGAGCAGTGGCTCTGATGAAGACGCGGACGGACCCGGAGGCCGTGGACGCCACCCCGGATCCGCTCACCCTGTGGGCGGTGCCGGTGGCGGATCTCGGCGGCGTGGCCCGGCACGTTCTCGACGTCGCGCGCGTGGGCCTGCCCGGCCTGCGTCTGGCGGTGCTGTGCCCCGAGGGACCGCTCGCCGAGCGCCTGCGTGCGCTGGGGGCGGCGGTCTTCGTGGGGCCCTTCGGTCCCGACGACGGCCTGGCCGCCTCGGTGCGCGCGCTCCGGACGGCGGTGCGCACCCTGCGCCCGGCCGCGGTCCACACGCATCTGGCCTACGCCGACCTCGCGGCCTTCACGGCGCTGGGCGCGGAACGGGCCCTGCGGCGCCCCGGTGCACCGGCGCTGCTCAGCACCGAGCACGGGATCGCCCCGGACGACGGGCTGTACAACCGCGCTGCGGCGGCCCGGGTGAAGAACGCCGCGCACCGCGCCCGCTTGCGCGGCACCGACCTCGTGATCGCGGTGGCGCAGTCCACCGCGGACGTGCTCCAGCGCAAGTGGGGTGCGGGAGCGCCCCTCACCGTGGTGCGCAACGGCGTGGACATGCCCGCGGTACGCGCCGCGGCCGCGGGGCAGCGGCGCACACCGGGGGAGGGGCTGCGGATCCTGTCCCTGTCCCGGCTGGCCCCTGAGAAGAACGTGGACCGGCTGATCGCGGCAATGCCCGCCCTGCTGGAGCGCGACCCCGGGACGCGGTTGACGCTGGCCGGCGCTGGCCCCCTGGAGGGGGAGCTGCGCGCCCAGGCCGAGGCGCTCGGTGTCGCGGATGCGGTCGACCTGCCCGGCTTCGTGGAACCGTGGGGGGCCATGGCCGAGCACGACGTGCTGGTGCAGCTCTCCGCCTGGGAGAACCTCAGCTACACCTTGCTCGACGCCGCGGCCGCGGGCCTGCCCGCCGTCGCCACGGACGTGGGCGGCAACGGGGAGATCCTGCCGCCCGAGCGCCTGGTCCACGAGACCACGCCGGCGGCCATCGCCGACGCCGTCATGCGTGCCGCCGTCGAGGGTCCGGGCGAGGTTCGCGTGGGCGATGTGGAGACGATGGCCCGGGCGACCGCCGAGGCGACCCTCGAGGTGCTCGGGCGGCGGGCAGGGAAGATCTCGGGATGACCGGCCGCATCTGGATCCTGGCGAACCAGGGCGAGGTGGGCGGCGGCGAGGTGATGTTGCACCATCTCGCCACGGCCCTGCGCGAGCTGGGGCGGGACGTGGGCGTCGTGGCTCCGGTCCACCCGGCCGAGACTGCCGATCGCCTGGCCGCGGACGGCTTCGACGTGGTCCGCGTGGGTGGGCCCGGACGACTGGGGTATATGCGCGCTCTCCGGGCCTGGGACCGTGGCCGCGGCGACGACGACGTCGCCTGGTGCAACGGGCTGCTGCCGGCCACGGCCCTGGCCGGCCGGCCGCGCCGGATCGTGCACCTGCACCAGGTGCCCGAGAAACCGCTTCTGCGCGTGTTCTCCGCCCTGGCGCGTCCGGGCGCACTCGCGGTCCTCGCGCCCTCCCGATTCGCGGCGGACCGCATCCGCGGGGCCCGCGTGCTCCACAACTGGGTTCCGGGTCCGACGGCACCGCAGGCGGGGCGGGCCCGCGATGCCGATGAACCGGTGACCGTGGGCTTCCTCGGCCGGCTGTCCGAGGACAAGGGCATCGTCACCCTGCTGGAGGCCGCCGCGCTGCTGCGGAAGACCGACCCGGGTGCTTTCGTGTTCCGCGTCGCGGGGGAGAGCCGGTTCGTGGCGGATGACGAGGCCGAGCGGCTTGCCACCGCCCTGAAGGCGGCGGGTGAGGACGTCCAGGTGCTCGGCTGGCAGGACACCGCCGAGTTCCTGGCTTCCGTGGACGTGCTGGCCGTGCCGTCGCAGTGGGCCGAGGTCTTCGGCCTGGTGACGGCCGAGGCGATGGCCGCGGGCGTTCCGGTGGTGGCCTCCGATGCGGGGGCCGTTCCCGAGGTGGTCGGCAACGATCACCCCTTCGTTTTCCCGCAGCGGGACGCTGCCGCGCTCGCGGACCGCCTGCAGGCCGTGCGCGCGGTCGATCTGGGCGCGGTGGCCCACTCCCAGCAGCGCCGCTGGGCGTCGCTGTTCTCACCCGAGGCCGGCCGCGCCGCCGTCGCCGAGCTCCTGGACGACCTGTCCCTATGACCCCTGCGGAGGACTCATGACCGAGACGCCCCTGACCCCCGAGGCCAGCGTGATCGTTCCCAGCCGGGGCGGAGCCCAGCGGCTGCCGCGCCTGATCGGCGCCCTCGCCGCGCAGGAGGACGCCCCGCCGTTCGAGGTCCACGTGGTCGTGGACGGGGATGTGGACGGGTCGGAAGCGGTGCTCGCCCAGTTGGCCGCAGAACATCCGGGCCTGGACCTGAGCTGGACCGTCTTCGGCGAGAACCGGGGGCGGGTCGCCGCGCTCAACGCAGGTGCCGACGCGACGTCCGGCCGCATCCTCATCCGGGCCGACGACGATCTGGAGCCCGGACCCCACTACATCCGGGACCACGTGGCCGCCCACTCGGGCGGGCCACGCGGCGTGATCGGATTGACGGCCAACGTCCTCCCGGACTCCGCCTATCAGCGCGTCTACGGTGATGCCCAGGACGAAGCGCACCGTCGCCACGCCTACGCCCTGCCTGCAGAGCAGCAGTGGCGGCACTGGGCCGGCAACGTGTCCGTCCGCCGCACCCTCCACAAGGAGCTCGGCGGCTACGACCCGGACTACCGCCGCTATGGCTGGGAGGACGTCGACTTCGGTTACCGGCTCCATGCCGCCGGGTACCCGGTGGAGATCCGGCCGGAGCTGGAGACCCGTCACCACGCGGCGGCGGTCACCACCTACACCAAGGCGCGCCGGGCTCTGCATTCCGGGTCCGCCCGGCAGATCTTCATCGCCAAGCACGGGGCGGACGCACTCGGCGGGGACCGTGCCCCGGGCGGGCCGTGGGGCGCCGCCGTGCGGGCGGTGGCTGCTCTGAGCACGGAGCGCACGATCCAGTACAGCTCCGCCGTCGTCGAGCGTGCCGCTGCCGTGTTGCCGGCCCCGATTGCACGAAAGCTGATCGCCTTGCAGGTCGAAGCCGCCGCGGAGACCGGACGCACTCGGCCGGGGCGTGCCCGCCGACAGTTCTGAGGGGAGCACCATGACTGACACGACGCGCGGCCAGATCGCCCTCGCCCACGACTACCTCACACAGAAGGGCGGGGCGGAGCGGGTGGTGCTCGCCCTGCACCGGATGTGGCCGGATGCGCCCATCTACACGACGTTCTACGACCCTGAGGGGACCTTCCCGGAGTTCAAGGACGCGCACATCATCACCTCACCGCTCAACCGGGTGGGGCTGCTGCGGAAGGACCCTCGGCGGGCCCTGCCGCTCCTGCCGCTGGCGTCCTCACTGATGCACGTGAAGGAACCGGTCGCCGTCGTCTCGACCTCCGGCTGGGCGCACGGATTCCGCTACGACGGCGCCACACTCGTCTACTGCCACACCCCGGCGCGCTGGGTGTACCTGCTGGACGACTACCTGGGCGAGGGAGGCCGGAACAGCATCAAGGGCCGGATCGCCCGCGCGCTGCGCCCGGGCCTGCGCAGGTGGGACCGCGCGGCCGTCCGGCGTCGATCACGCTATGTGGCCAACTCCACGGTGGTGAAGGAGCGGATCGAAGACGTCTACGGGCTCGACGGCGTGGACCTGGTGTTCCCGCCGCACTCCGTGAGCACGGACGGCCCGCAGGAGCCGATCCCCGGAGCCGAGCGGCTGGCGGAGGACGGATTCCTGCTGTCGGTCGCGCGCCTCATGCCGTACAAGCACGTGGACGTGGCGATCGAGGCCGCGGCCCGCGCGGGGCGGCCGCTCGTGGTGATCGGCAAGGGCCCGGAGGAGGCCCGGCTGCGTGCGATGGCGGGGGAGGACGTGGTGTTCGGCCAAGACCTCACCGACGCGCAGCTGCGCTGGGCCTACGCTCACGCGATCGCGCTGATCGCAGCGAGCCACGAGGACTTCGGCATCACGCCGCTTGAAGCGAGCGCATGGGGCGTGCCCACCGTGGCGCTGCGCGCCGGCGGCTACCTGGACACCATCGTGGACGGCGTCAACGGGACGTTCGTCCTGGATGCGAGTATCGACGCGGTAGGTGAGGGCATCAAGAAGCTCCAGGCGGCCCGCTGGGACACCGCGGCGATGCGGCGGCACGTGGAGAAGTTTTCCGAACGGGAGTTCGCCCTCCGGATCCGTGCCTTGGTGGAGGGGCTGCCGGGCGCCTGACGCAACCTGGGCCCCGGCCATAGGCAGGGAGCGGCTCCCGTCTGGTCCTCAGTCCAGGTCACGTACCCGCCTTGCCGGCGTGCCGGCGTAGATGCCGTTCGGTTCAGTGTCCCGAGTGACAACCGCGCCGGCGGCAATAATGCATCCGGGTGCCAGGATGACCCCGGGGAGGATCATCGCGCCGGCGCCGATCCAGCACCCGTCGCCCACGGCGACGGGCTGGGCCTCCGGGTCGCCACCGCGCATGGTCGCGTCGCCGATCCGATGCGTGCTCGTGATGATGCTGGACCGGGGGCCGAACTGCACATGGGCCCCGATCCTCACCGGCGCGGAAGCATCGATCAGCACCTGGCGGTTGAGGTATGACCGGTCCATGGTGATGTCGAAGCCGATGAAGAGGCATCCGTCGCGGATGTCCGAGCGGGTGATGCCGGTCCATCCCAGCCGACGGAGGAAGGCTGTGCGGTGCTGGATCGGCACAGCGGCGGAGAATGCCACGCGGTGGACAACGTCGTGGAGGGCTACATTCAGGCCGAGTCCCAAGATGTGACTCCTCTCAGAGGGTGGCAAGTTCTGCGGTGAGACGGTCCGGCACTGCCCAGTCCATGGCCATGCACAAGTCCCTGAGCCGGTATCGCCAGTCGAGACGGCGCCGCGCCTCGGACTGGCGATCCGCTGCTGCCTGCGGGGTCCATTCCGAGGCTAACTGCGCGAGGACGGGCCACGCATCATCCCGGGAGGTGGGGGAGATCTCGACGGTCGCTCCGGGCCAGAGGAGCGAGGCCGCCGAGGCCGGGGCGGTGCCCGCGACGAGGCAGCCCGCGGCGAGGGCATCGGTCCAGCGGCCTGTGAGGTAGTCGCGGGTCGGATGGGTGTACGGTGCCGGGCTCACGAGGTTGGAGAAGGCGAGCACCACACGAGCCCGCCCCATAGCCTCCCGGACCAGCATTTGATTCCGTGCGGGATCGTCGCTGAACGGAGGACGGCCGGCGAAGTGTAGTCCGTGGGCGGCGGCGTCGCGCGAGGTCCTCGCGTCGTCGCTCCAGGCCCTCGGCTGTCGGCCGACGCGGAGCACGTCCACCGGTCGGTCGGTGCCTTCCTGGGCCGAGGTGAATCGGGTGGTGTCGGACCCCCACGGAAGGACGCCCACCGGCAGTCCAGTCTGTCCTGACCATTCGGAGACCAGCTGAGGGTCCGTGATAAACAGGCGATCCACGTGCGGGCGGTCACGCAACAGGCGCGGGGTGCGGTCGGTCCAGAACGAGTCGATGATCCACACCGCGACGGAACGGTAGCCGGGTAACCAGAGGCGAGGATGGGCGACGTGTGCGATCGCGGCGGGCTGGGGACCCATGACGAGCAGGTGACGGTCACGGACGCGCGGTCCGCGGGGGAGTAGGGCCGATGCCCTCTGCAAGCGATTGACGTCGCCCGTGTCGTCCACCTCTATCAGCCGTGCGTCGAATAGGCGACGGGTCAGCTGCACAAGTTCGTGGACTGGGCCCCACCCGGAGCCGGCCGGGCGGATGTAGAGGATGTCGAAGGATGCCACGGTCTGTCGGTCCGTCCCCGGGCTCAGCGGCCTGAATCCAGCAGGTCCAGCAGGTAGCGACCGTAGCCGGACTTCACGAGCCGCTCGGCACGCTCCCGGAGCTGATCGTCCGTGAGCAGCCCCTGCCGCCAGGCGGCCTCCTCCGGGGATCCAACCTTCAGACCCTGCCGTGACTCCACGGCGTGGATGAAGTTCGAGGCGTCGTTGAGATCGGTGAATGTGCCGGTGTCCAACCACGCGGTGCCGCGGGGGAGGACCTCCACATTGAGCGTGCCACGCTCGAGGTATGTGCGGTTTACGTCCGTGATCTCGAGCTCGCCGCGGGGCGAGGGCTTCAGGTCTTTCGCGATCTCCACCACGTCGTTGTCGTAGAAGTACAGTCCGGGGACCGCGAAGTTGGACTTTGGCTGCGCCGGCTTCTCCTCCAAGGAGACGGCCTTTCCGTTCGTGTCGAACTCCACCACGCCGTAGGCCGTGGGGTCCTTCACCCAGTACCCGAACACGGTGGCGCCCTCCACATCCGTGTGGCGGCGCAGCTGCTGACCCATTCCCGGGCCGTAGAAGATGTTGTCCCCCAGCACCAAGGCCACGTGGTCAACGCCGATGTGCTCCTCACCCAACACGAACGCCTGGGCCAGGCCGTCCGGCGAGGGCTGCTGAACGTACGTCAGAGACACACCGAACTGGGAGCCGTCCCCGAGCAGTCGCTGGAACTGTTCCGCGTCCTGCGGGGTGGTGATGACGAGGATGTCCCGGATGCCCGCCAGGATGAGCGTGGAGAGCGGGTAGTAGATCATCGGCTTGTCGTACACGGGCACGAGCTGCTTCGAGATGCCGTGCGTGATCGGATGCAGACGCGAGCCGGTGCCGCCGGCGAGGATGATGCCCTTCATGGGGCCGAGTCTAGAGGGTAGGCCGCCGCCGCGCGCCCGAACGGCGGGGCGGAGTATCAGCCAACGCCGGAGCGTACGGTTTGCAGGAACGTCTGCACGTCGCGGCGGAACGGAGCGACCAGCGCGGCAGCCAGAGCCAGTGTGGCCAGCATGGTCACGACCACCGCCACTATGTCGACCACGGGCCCTCCCGGCACGATGTGGGTACGACCGGCATACCAGCCCGCAGCCGTGGCCGATGCGGTGACGCCCACCAGGACGTACGAGTCGACAAGCACTTCGCGGGTGGAAACGCCGGACATCCGGCCCGTGAGGACCAGGGAGAGTGGCCAGAGGATCACTTGGGCGACGACGACGCCGGCGACGATCCCATAGGGGCCCCACAAGCTGCCCAAAGAGACCGTGGAGACCTTGATGACCGTGGAGATCACACCTAGGCGGATGAGTTTGCTCCCCTGGCCCCGGGCCGCCATGAGCCAGCCGCCCACCGAGGCCATGAGAGCCAGGGCCTCGGACATCGCGATCAACTGCAGAAACGGAACCGCCTGGCCCCAACCGTCGCCGAGCACGAGGCTGACTAGCGGCTCCGCGGCGGCGACCAGACCACCCGCGGCGAGGAGCACCGGGAGGGCGAGGAGGACCTGGCCGCGGCGCGCCAGCGCGCCTAGAGCATGCACGTCCTCCTGGTGAGGCGCCATCGTGGCCAGTGCCACCTTGCTGAACGGAGCCGCAATCATGCCCATCGGCATGCGGGACATCTGGGCGGCACGGTTGAACTGGCCCGTCCAGTCGGCGCCGTGGAGGCGCCCCAGTAGCAGCACATCGTAGGTGCGGTGGGTGTATGTGAGAGCTTGGCTCACGAACATGGCGCCTCCGAAGCGGACCAGCTGCCGAGTGCCGTGCCCACGGCGTGGCAGTCCAGGCAGCCAGCGTGAGACGAAGATGACACCCGCCAGCGTCACGACGCCACTGACTAACTGGGGCAGTACCAGGGCCCAGACGCCGCCGCCCGCCAGAGCCACCCCCACGGACACGATGAGCCCGAGCAACGCTCCGGTGACGTCGATGGCGGCCGCGGCGCCGAGCCGGAGGTCCCGGGCGAGGCTCGCCCTGTACTGAACGGCGGCGCCGGCGAGGAGCATGGTGGGCGCCATGAAGGCCACCACGAAAGCCACCTGCGGCTCCCGGTAGAAGGCAGCGATCAGAGGTGCGGTCGCCAAGGTGAGCAGAGCCAGGATCGCCCCTGTGCCGGTGTTGATCCACCACAGGTTGGTGCGCAGCTGGATCGGGAGACTCTTCACCTGGATGGCAGCGGAGGACAGGCCCAGGTCGCGGAAGAGGGTGGTGAACCCGATGAAGGTTATGGCCATGCCGTAGACGCCGAACTCGGCTGGCTCAAGGAAGCGGGCCAATACCGTGAGGCTGACCAGCTGGATGACCATCTGGGTGCCGGTGCCCCCGAGGCTGTGTAGGCCCGCCCGGGCCGAGCGACTGACCGCCACGGATCAGTCGCTGAGCTGGCGCAAGGCCTCGACCGCGGCGTCTATGCGGGCGCGCGCGGTGCGCAGGACAGGAGTGAGATCCTCACCTTCGACCGCGTGGATCTCTTCGAGGACCGCCGTTGCGATCTGCTCTCCGGAAGCGTTGAGGTCCACCGTATGGTGCCATCCGAGCTGGTCCAGCAGGGGCGCGAACTTGCGGGAGTAGGCCATGGGGACGGCCGGCACGCCGATGGACAGGGCGTTCAGGCACGCGTGCATCCGGGCGCCCACCACCACGTTTGCAGAGGCCATCAGGGAGCGGACCTCGTCGAGGCCCGAGGGAACCACATACTCCAGGCGGTCTCCGTAGTCCTCACGGAGGGCGGCCAGCGCGACCCGGTCGTTGTCGGCGCCGGTGTCGGTCCGTCCCACGACGTGGGCGAGGAGCGTGATCTGCCGTCCCTCGGCCAGAAGGATGTCGATCACGCCGCGTATGCCGGCTCGGTAGGCGTCGGAGTCGACATGGCGGTTGCCCGCGTGCCAGAGCAGTCCCGAGGTGTTCAGGACCACGTCTCGGTGTTTGAGGGACGGCTCGGGGCGTTCGATCGCGAACACCACGTCCGTGGCCGTGAGGTCGACTGGCCGACCCAGCTCCGCGGCGAAGTCACTTGAACGGGGATCGCGGGCCATGACGAGGCGGCAGCCGCGCATGAATCGCTTGGCCAGAATCCGCGACGCCCTGTTTTCGAACGGGCCGATGGTTTGAGGCAGCATCACGACCGGCACCCGGAGGGCTTGCGCGTACAGCGGGAAGGCACTCAGCTTGAAGAACATCTTGGATGTGTAGATGTCAGTGAAGCTGTCACCGCCGCGGATATCACACAGGAGGTCGAACGAGCGCGTCCAGCCCCGCAGGCCGCGGCGGTTCACGACCATCTCTTTGAGCAGCGGGGCCGTGTGGCTCAGGTTCATCGGTCCGTCGCCCAGCGGCCCGGTGGAGCGGAATCGGATGTCGGCGTCGGGGAACGCGCGGGACAGGACCGCCTCGGCACCGGCGGCGAGAGCGCTGACTCCGATGTTCGGCTGCTGGTGGACTGCACCGTAGACGAGGATCTTCACGCTTCTCCCAAGTTGGGGGGCTTCCTGTGAGCGCGTCGGCGCGCCAAAGGAGGAGGGGGGCGGACCTAATATAGGCACATGAGCTACGCACCTCCTCCTCCCGACCGACTCCGGGCCGTCATCGATGAGGTGGTGCAGTCCGATCTTTGCACGGGGTGCGGAGTGTGCGAACTGGTGTCGCCCCGGGTGGAGATGCGGGATGCCGAGGGCTTCCGTCGCCCGGTGGTCTCCGGGACGCCGGAGGAGGGGGACGCATGGCGCGCCCGGACATTTCTGCGGTCGTGCCCTGGCAGGACCCTGACAGCGCCGCGACCAGAGGGTGTGCAGCGTGACCCCTACCTCGGCCCCATCCACGGCGCATGGCGCGCGTGGGCCCTTGACCCGGAGATTCGGCATCGTGGGAGCTCTGGGGGAACGCTCACGGCGATCGCTGACTTCCTCAGAGAGCGCGGTGAGGTCGTCTCCGGTGTGGCCGCGCATCCTGAAGGGCCGCGCCGCACCATTCCCGTGCGCATCACCACCCGCGAGGAGGCGCTTGCCGCCGCCGGTTCCCGTTACGCCCCCGTGAGCGCTGGCGGGCGCTCGGCTGATGATGCGGGCGTGATGGTGGGCAAACCGTGTGAGGTGGCCGGGAGGCGTCAGCTGGATGCGGCCAACGGCGTCGACTCGCCGGTGCTGCTCAGCTTCTTCTGCGCTGGCACTCCCTCCCAGGACGCCACGGAGGTCCTCTTGGAGCGTGAGGGAATTCAGCGCGACGAGCCGCTGATGGACCTGTGGTACCGCGGCCGCGGATGGCCCGGCGACTTCACTGCCCTCACCCGGGACGGGCGCCGTGCCACCGTGGACTATGCATCCTCCTGGGGCGGCGCCCTCGGTCCGACGGTGCAGTGGCGGTGCCGGCTGTGCGTGGACGGCGTGGGGGAGTTCTCCGATATCACGGCCGGTGATTTCTGGGACGCTGACGAGCGCGGCTACCCCGTGTTCGACGACGCCGCCGGCATGTCGGCACTGATAGCCCGTACCCCGAGGGGCCTGCAGATTGTCCAGGATGCGGTCGCTGCCGGTCGCCTGCACGTGGAGCCGATGGACCTCCAAGCGCTCCTCAGGGTCCAGCGGTATCAGGTGGAGCGCCGGAAGTACATGCTGGGACGCCTCGTCGGCAACCGCCTTTCCGGCGGCCACAACCCCCGGTACCGCGGCTTCGGCCTGCTGACCCTCGTGAGCCGTTCCCCCCGTCGAGTCCTCCATGAGGTACGCGGGACGATCGAACGCGCCGCCAAGCGGCGCGGCGGTCGTGGTCCTTCCTGAGTGGCCGCTCCTAAGAGTTCAACGTCCCAGAGATCGCGGGGGAACGCGGCGGCGAGGGTGGCGTCAACGGTCGATCCTGAGTCCACTCCTCCGAGATCGAGGGCGTGGTGGATGTCGGCGGCCAGACGCACATTCGCGCGGCCGGTTCCCTCGTAGTAGTCCTCGTACTTGAACGACGGCTCCGCGTCGGACCGAATGACGCGGGCCGGGACGCCGAGCCGCTCAGCCAGGATCACGCCGTGCAGGCTGCTGCCGACCACGAGCTCAGCCCTTGCGAGCTGACGCAAGAACGGCAGTAGGGGCGTGCGGGGGTCGACGGTCGTCACGTCGTCGAGGGCGGGTCGGTGAAAGTCATTGAGATTCGGCACATGCACGACTCCGTGGGGGGGTGGGTGCGCGAGCCACGTCGGTCTGCAGGAGGAGCGCGGGATCTCCGTAGACGCCAGGGTCCCGGATGCCCTGCGCGGCCAGGTGGCGGCCCGTGAGAGGCCCCCTGACGGCCCGGATGTCGAGTCGTTCAGGAAGGGGTAGCTCGACATGTTTCCCATTGACCCCTGCGCCCCAGACGACAGTGCCTCCTGGCAACATATGGATCACTGACCCGACGACGGCAAGTGAGGGTCGGGGGCGACGCCCGCGCCGTGGGGCAACCGTCTCGTCGAGGTGCTGCCGCACTATCTCAGGCCCTAGGACGTCTCCTACGTTGCCCACACGAGGGGCTAACGGCAACCGTCGAGTCCAGCGCATGAGTCGCTGCGGTTTGAGGGGCAGGGGGACCCGGGGGTTCCACCGCAGCACGTCAACACCCTGCACATCCACGGATTCCATGAAGCGCGTTCACCTTACTCATTCAGGGGGCACGGAGCGATGACGCCACGTGGTTCATGCTGGTCCAGCTTACCGGTGGGTGCCCGGCTCCGGCTCTGGAATACGCTGGACCCCATGCACCTCCTCGTCACCGGCGGCGCCGGGTTCATCGGCTCGAACTTCGTCCACCACGTCGTCCGCGAGACCGGGCACGACGTCGTCGTCCTGGACAAGCTGACCTACGCCGGCAACCGGGAGAACCTCGCCGGCCTGCCCGAGGACCGCGTCACCCTCGAGGTCGGGGACATCTGCGACGCGGCCCTGGTGGACCGCCTGGTCGCCGAGTCGGACGCCGTCGTGCACTACGCGGCGGAGTCCCACAACGACAATTCGCTGAACGACCCCTCCCCGTTCATCCACACCAACGTCCTCGGCACCTTCACGCTGCTCGAAGCCGTGCGGAAGCACGGCACACGCTTCCACCACGTCTCCACGGACGAGGTCTACGGAGACCTGCCGCTGGACGACCCGGCGAAGTTCACCGAGACCACCCCGTACAACCCCTCCAGCCCGTACTCGGCCTCGAAGGCCGGCTCGGACCACCTGGTGCGCGCGTGGGTCCGCTCCTTCGGGGCGCAGGCCACGCTGAGCAACTGCTCCAACAACTACGGGCCGTACCAGCACATCGAGAAGTTCATCCCACGCCAGATCACCAACCTGATCGACGGCGTCCGCCCCCGCCTCTACGGCCAGGGCGTCAACGTCCGGGACTGGATCCACACCGAGGACCACTCCTCGGCCGTGCTGCGCATCCTCGAACGCGGGGAGATCGGCCGCACCTACCTGATCGGCTCGGACGGGGAGCGGAACAACCGGCAGATCGTGGAGATCCTGCTCGAGCTCTTCGACCGTCCGGCGGACGACTACGACCTCGTCGCCGACCGCCCCGGCCACGACCTCCGCTACGCCATCGACAACACGGCACTGCGCACCGAGCTCGGCTGGGAACCGCAGTTCACGGACATCCGGGCCGGCCTGGCGGACACGGTCCGCTGGTACCGCGAGAACGAGACCTGGTGGCGTCCGGCGAAGGACGACGTCGAAGCGAAGTACGCCCGCCAGGGCCAGTGACGGACAGGAGACACCACCGATGCTGACGATCAGCACCACCGACATCCCCGGCCTGCTCGTGATCGACCTGCCCGTCCACGGGGACAACCGCGGATGGTTCAAGGAGAACTGGCAGCGCCAGAAGCTGCTCGCCGCCGGCTTGCCGGACCTCGGACCTGTGCAGAACAACATCTCCTTCAACGCCTCCGTGGGCACCACACGCGGCATCCACGCCGAGCCGTGGGACAAGTACGTCTCCGTGGCCACCGGCCGTATCTTCGGTGCCTGGGTGGACCTGCGCGCCGGCGAGAGCTTCGGCACGGTCGCCACCGTGGAGCTCGGCCCGGAGAAGGCCGTGTTCGTCCCGCGCGGGGTCGGCAACTCCTTCCAGACCCTCGAGCCGGACACGGCCTACACCTATCTGGTGAACGACCACTGGTCCGCCGATGCGCAGAGCCGGTACACCTTCCTCAACCTCGCGGACCCGACGGCGGCCATCGCCTGGCCCATCCCGCTCGAGGACGCAGAGCTCTCGGACAAGGACCGTGCCCATCCGATGCTCGCGGACGTCACCCCCATGCAGCCCGCCCCGATCCTCGTGCTCGG
This sequence comes from Micrococcus sp. FDAARGOS_333, assembly GCF_002206575.2. Taxonomy (NCBI): domain Bacteria; kingdom Bacillati; phylum Actinomycetota; class Actinomycetes; order Micrococcales; family Micrococcaceae; genus Micrococcus; species Micrococcus sp. FDAARGOS_333. The sequence continues at coordinate 1,035,084 of NZ_NJFJ02000001.1, forward strand.
TGCCGGCGGCCAGCTCGGCCGCGCCCTGGTGGCCCGTGCCGAGGCCGCCGGGATCCCGGTGGAGGCCCACGGGCGGGACACCTGGGACATGACCGATCCGACCTCGTGGCCCAGGGAGCACTTCCGCGGCCTGCGCGCCGTGGTCAACGCGTCCGCCATGACCGCGGTGGACGCAGCCGAGACGCCGGAGGGGCGCGCCGAGGCCTGGGCGGTCAACGCCACCGCCGTCGCCGAGCTCGCACGCCGCTGCGCCGACGCAGGCGTCCCCCTGGCGCACGTCTCCACGGACTACGTGTTCGACGGCACCCTCCCCGTGGGGCAGGAGCACCCGGTGGACCACCCGCTCGCCCCGCTGGGCGTCTACGGCCAGTCGAAGGCCGCCGGCGAGACCGCGGTGCGCACCGTGCCCCGGCACTGGATCGTCCGCACCTCCTGGGTGATCGGGGAGGGGAAGAACTTCGTGGCCACCATGGCCTCCCTCGCCGAACGCGGGGTGGACCCGGCCGTCGTCGCCGACCAGCACGGCCGCCTCACCTTCGCCGACGACCTCGCCGACGCCCTGCTGCACCTGGTCACCACGGACGCGCCCACGGGGACCTACCACATGACGAACAGCGGCGACGTGGTCACCTGGCACGACGTGGCACGGTGGGTCTTCGAGGACACCGGTCATGACGCCTCCCGCATCAGCCCGGTGACGACCGCCGAGTACACGGCCGGCAAGGCGGGCATCGCCCCGCGCCCGGCCAACAGCGCCCTGGTCCTCGGGCCGCTCGAGGCGACCGGGTTCGAGGTCCCGGACCAGCGGGACCGCCTGCGGGAGCACCTCGCGAGGTGAGCCTGCCGACGGCGGTGAGATGCCGTCGTCGGGAAGCACGGCAGAAGCAGAACGGAACGGCCGCCACAGCGGCGTGTGCCCTCACTGACGCTCACTGGTAGACTCCTTCCGTTGCCCAGGCGAGGGAGTCGAGGACTCCGTGATCGACGAGGCCGCCGGACGCCGTCCGCACCGCTCTGAGGTGAGCCGTGCCTGACGCGCCGGCCCCCTTCCCTGGAGACACCCGCGTCCCGCACGGGTCGCGGCCGAGAGAACCAGAGGAGGACGTCATGTCTGACAAGATCAAGATCAAGGTCATCCGCCGCACCGACTTCGGCAAGGGCGCCGCCCGCCAGGCTCGCCGCGCCGGCCAGATCCCCGCCGTCGTCTACGGCCACGGCCGGGACCCCGTGCACCTGCTGCTGCCCGCCCAGGAGACCACCCTGGCCGTCCGCAACCCGAACGCCCTGCTCACCGTCGTGAACGAGGCCGGCGAGGAGCACCTGGTGCTGCCGAAGGACATCCAGCGCGACCCGATCAAGATGACCGTGGACCACCTGGACCTCATCGAGGTCCGCCGCGGCGAGAAGGTCATCGTCGAGGTGCCGGTCGACGTCGAGGGCGAGGTCGCCCCCGGCACCACCTACAACCTGGACCAGGCCGTGGTCTCCGTGGAGGCCGAGGCCACCAACCTGCCGGAGTCCGTCACGGCGAACATCGAGGGCCGCGAGGCCGGCGACCACCTGTACGCCTCGGACCTGCAGCTGCCGGCCGGCGTCGCCCTGGACATCGAGGAGCCTGCCGAGTACGTCATCGTCTCCGTCTTCGAGCCGATCGAGCAGGACCTGGGCGATGAGTCCGTCCAGGAGGAGCAGGCCGCCGAGGGCGCCGAGGGCGGGGAGTCCGAAGGCTCAAACGACGCCGAGGGCTCCGAGGGCTGATCTGCCTCATGACGGGAACCACGCTCATCATGGGCCTCGGCAATCCGGGGCCCCAGTACGAGCGCACCCGTCACAACATCGGCCAGATGGTGGTGGGGGAGCTCGCCTCCCGCATGGGGGTCGGGTTCACCCACCACCGGGCCGGTGCCCAGGTCGCCACGGGACGGCTGGGGATCGGCGGCCCCCGCGTGGTGCTGGCCGCCTCCACCGGATACATGAACGTCTCCGGCCGGCCCACCGCGGCGCTCTGCCGCTTCTACGGGCTCGGACCCGAGGATCTGATCGTGGTCCACGACGAGCTCGACATCCCCTTCGACACCCTGCGCATGAAGATCGGCGGGGGAGAGGGCGGCCACAACGGGCTGAAGTCCATCACCGCCTCCCTGGGTACCAAGGACTACCGCCGCGTCCGCGTCGGCATCGGTCGTCCGCCGGGGCGGATAGACGTCGCCGACTATGTCCTGAAGCCCTTCACCAAGGCCGAGCAACAGCTGCTGCCGCTGCACGTGGACCGGGCGGCCGACGCCGTCGAGGCTCTGCTCACGGACGGGCTGCAGGCCGCCCAGACGCGCTTCCACTGACGACGCGCCCGAGCCGGGCGCGGCCGCCGAGGCGGGCGGCCCGCTCAGCTCTGCTGGCTGCGACCGTCCAGCCAGGCCTGGAGCTCGCGCGCCTGACGGGTGACGACCTTGCCCACCATCGGTTCGGCCTTGGCGGCCAGGGTGGAGCCGACCAGCGGGATCTTGCAGACCAGGGTGCCGTCCACGGCGTACTCCGTGCCGGCGCCGGCGACGCGCAGGGCGGTGGAGGCCTCCGCGGTGGCCTTGGCCTTCGCCACGGTGATGGTGGTGGTGCCGGTGCGGGAGCCGTCGGCCGCCGGGGCGTTCCAGCGCTCCACCTGCTCGATGTGGAGGTTGTCGCCCACGAACTTGCGGGCCTTCTCCGGGACCTTGTCGGTCGGGGCGGTGCGGACCGTGGTGACGGTCATCGCACCGGTCGGGTCGCCCTCGCGGGAGAAGGAGACGAGCGAGCCGCCGAGGGACTCGATGACGCTGCGGTGGAAGTCCTCACTGCCGAGGGCCTCGGCCACCTCGCCGGGGGTGCGGGCGATGGTGTGCTGGGCAGAGAAGGCCATTGTTCACTCCTGGTGAGACGGTCCGACGGGAATCATGGTCAGCCTATATGCTGGACCAGCCCGTCGGCCCGGCCCGCACCAGTCGCCCCACGCCGGGACGTTGCTCGGACCGCGCCCCTCCCCGGCCGGAAGGTACCCCCATGTCAGCACTCTGGGCTCTCGCGGTCATCCTGATCGCCAGCGGTCTGGCCAAGCTCCAGGCCCCCCATGAGACCGCCGCCACGTTCACCCGCCTGGACGTGCCGGGGACGCTCTCCCACCCGTCGCTGGTGAAGGCCTTTCCCTTCCTGGAGGTCCTGCTCGGCATCGCACTGCTGCTGCCGTTCACCGTCCTGCGGCCCCTGACGGCGCTGGTCGCGGCGGTCCTGTTCATCGCCTTCACCTGGCTCGTTGTCCGGGCGAAGGACAAGGGCGTCTCCTGCGGCTGCTTCGGCCCCACGGCCCGGCCCATCACCGGCTGGACCGTCCTGCGCAACATCATCCTCGTGGTGCTCGCACTGCTCGGCCTGTTCGAGGCGATCATCACCCTCACCGTCACGGGCGTCCGCATCGCCTGGTGGCCGCTGGCCGGGTTCTTCCAGGGCTGGTCAGTCCTCGTCACCGCCCTGCTGGCGGCAGCCGCCTATCTGATCGGCCGGGACACCGCCCCGCTGGAGCAGGAGGCAGGCGTCGCGGCCGGACCGGGTGCTCCGACCCCGGCCGCCGAGGCCCCGCAGGCCCTCGAGCCGAACGCTGACGCCGACACCGACGGCGAGCCCGCACGCCATCCGATCCCCGACGCCGTCCTCGGCACGGACCGGGGCTTCGAACGCCTGCAGGACATGGCCGCACGCCAGTCGATGCTCCTGCTGCACGTGTCCGCCGGCTGCGGGTCCTGCCGCCGCGTGATGGACCACATCGAGCACATGGACCCGCAGATCGGTCCGGTGGCGCTCCGAGTCCTCAAGCCGATCCACCAGACCGACGCCGCCGCTCCGGCCGGTGTGGGCGTCGTGCCCCGGGACATCGTCCTGACCGATCCTGCCGGCAGCGCGGTCCGTGACCTGGGCATGCAGCGGTATCCGTCCGCGGTCCTGGTCGGCACCGACGGCCTGACGGCCGGGGGGCCGGTCTCCGGCGCGGACGACGTCATCGATCTCATCGAAGAGGTCCGGGAGATCATGGCGGAGGCCGGACATCTCCAGCAGCCCGCCACCGACGAGACCGCCCAGGAGCCCACCGCATGACCGAGACGCCGGTTCTCGCCCCGCTGTTGCCCACCGTCCTGACGGACGAGGCCCTCGCCGCGGCCCGGGACTCCGCGGCCCGGCCGGGGGACCGCACCCCGGACCTGCAGATCGGCCTTCCCGACGGCGGCCGCGCACCTCTGCTGGCGTCCCTCGCCGACTCGGTGGCCGCCTCCGGCGGGGACGACGCCGTCGTTCTCGTCGTCACGGCGACCACGCGCGAGGCCGAGGACCTGGCCGGCGATCTGGCGGCATGGACCGCCCCGGAGTCGGTGGCCCTCTTCCCGTCCTGGGAGACGCTGCCGCACGAGCGGCTCTCGCCGCGTTCGGACACCGTGGGCGTCCGCCTCGAGGTGCTGCGTCGGCTGTCGCATCCGCGAGAGCACGGGGCGGCCCCGCTGCGGGTCGTCATCGCCCCGGTGCGGGCCGCACTGCAGCCCCTCGTCTCCGGGCTCGGAGACCTGGCGCCCGTGCACCTGGAGGTGGGGCAGGAGACCGACTTCGACGGCGTCGTCGCCGCGCTGGCCGGTGCCGCCTACGCACGCGTGGACATGGTCTCCAAGCGCGGCGAGTTCGCCGTGCGCGGCGGGCTGATCGACGTCTTCCCGCCCACCACCGCCTACCCGGTGCGCGTGGAGTTCTTCGGCGACGAGGTCGAGCAGATGCGCTGGTTCTCCGTGGCGGACCAGCGGTCGCTGGAGGACACCTCGGCGGACGGATCCGGCCACCCGGCGGTGCTGGACGCACCGCCGTGCCGCGAGCTGCTGATCACCGAGGCGGTGCAGGACAGGGCCCGCGCGCTCAGCCCGAGCATGCCTGCCGCCGCAGACATGCTGGACCGGATCGCCGAGGGCATCGCCGTCGAAGGCATGGAGTCCCTGTCGCCGCTGCTGGCCGAGTCCATGACTTCCCTGCCGGCCATGCTCCCGGCCGGCTCGCTCACGGTCCTGGCCGAGCCCGAGCGCATCCGCCACCGCGCGGACGACCTGCTGGCCACCAACGAGGAGTTCCTCCATGCGGCCTGGGCCGGCGCCGCGCACGGGGCCTCCGCCCCGGTGGACATCACCTCTGCGGACCAGGAGGACGCCGGCGGCTTCCTCACCCTGGCCCGGCTGCGCGAGGAGACCCTGGAACGCGGGCAGGGACACTGGTCCACCACGGCACTGAACCCGGACGACGAGCTGCTGCCCGAGGCCTCCACGCTGCGGGCCGGCATGGGTGTGCCGCGCACCTTCGGCGGAGACGTCGCCGCCCTCGTGGGGGCCCTGCAGGAGCGCACGCAGGACGGCTGGTCCGTCGTCGTGCTCACGGACGGACCGGGATCGGCGCGACGTCTTGCCGAACTCGCCTCCGAAGGCGGTGTGACGGCCTCGAGCGTCGACGGCCCCCTCCCCGCCCAGCCGCCGCAGGGCCAGGTGCTGCTGGGCGCGGCCGCCGTGGGGACGGGCTTCACCCTCCCCGGGGCCAAGGTGGCCCTGGTCACCGAGCAGGACCTCTTCGGCCGTCAGCGCACCGCCGGCACCCGGGCCGCCGGAGCGAAGCTGGCGCGCAAGCGCAGGAACGCCGTGGACCCGCTGGCGCTGACACCGGGCGACTTCGTGGTCCACGCCCAGCACGGCATCGCCAGGTTCGTCGAGCTGCAGCGCCGCAAGGTCGCCGGGGCCGCGCGCGGCGCCGCCGAGGACTCCTACCGCGAGTACCTCGTCCTCGAGTACGCCTCCTCCAAGCGCGGTGCCCCGGGAGACCGCCTGTTCGTGCCGACCGAGCAGCTGGACCTGATCTCCCAGTACGTCGGCGCGGAGACGCCCACGCTGTCCAAGATGGGCGGCTCGGACTGGGCGAACACCAAGTCCAAGGCCAAGCGGGCGACCAAGCAGATCGCCGGGGAGCTGATCCGGCTGTACTCGGCCCGCATGGCGTCCAAGGGCCATGCCTACGGGCCGGACACCCCGTGGCAGAAGGAGCTGGAGGAGGCGTTCCCCTACATCGAGACGCCGGACCAGCTCACCACCATCGACGAGGTCAAGAAGGACATGGAGGCCGTGGTCCCCATGGACCGGCTGGTCTCCGGCGACGTCGGCTTCGGCAAGACCGAGGTCGCCGTGCGTGCCGCCTTCAAGGCCGTGCAGGACGGCAAGCAGGTGGCCGTGCTGGTGCCCACCACGCTGCTGGCCCGCCAGCACCACCAGACGTTCTCCGACCGTTTCGCCGGCTTCCCGGTGCGCGTCGGTGCGCTCTCGCGCTTCCAGACGGCCAAGGAGTCCAAGGACGTCCTCAACGACCTGGCCTCCGGAGAGCTGGACGTGGTGGTCGGCACCCACCGGCTGCTGGGTCAGGGCGTGCAGTTCAAAGACCTCGGCCTGGTGATCGTGGACGAGGAACAGCGCTTCGGCGTGGAGCACAAGGAGGCGCTGAAGACGATGCGCACCAACGTGGACGTGCTCGCCATGTCAGCGACGCCCATCCCACGCACCCTCGAGATGTCCCTGACCGGAATCCGAGAGACCTCCACCCTGGCGACGGCACCGGAGGAACGGCACCCCGTGCTGACCTCGGTCGGCCCCTATACGGACCAGCAGGTCACCGCCGCCATCCGCCGCGAGCTGATGCGCGAAGGCCAGGTCTTCTACGTCCACAACCGCGTCACCAGCATCGACGGCGTCGCCCGCCGCATCGCCGAGCTCGTGCCCGAGGCCCGCGTGGCCGTGGCCCACGGCAAGATGGGCGAATCCCGCCTCGAACAGATCATGGTGGACTTCTGGGAGAAGAAGTTCGACGTCCTGGTCTCCACCACCATCGTGGAGACGGGCCTGGACATCGCCAACGCGAACACGCTGATCATCGAGGACGCCCACCGCTACGGCCTGGCCCAGCTGCACCAGCTCCGCGGCCGCGTCGGCCGTGGCCGCGAGCGCGCCTACGCCTACTTCCTCTACGACCCGCTCAAGCCTCTCGGAGAGGTCGCGCTGGAGCGCCTCAAGGCCGTGGCCACCCACAACGAGCTCGGTGCCGGCATGCAGCTGGCCATGAAGGACCTCGAGCTGCGCGGTGCCGGCAACCTGCTGGGCGGCGAGCAGTCCGGTCACATCGCCGGCGTGGGCTTCGACCTCTACCTCCGCATGGTCGGCGAGGCCGTCGCCGACTTCAAGGGTGAGGAGGACACCTCGCCGGCCGAAGTCAAGGTCGAGCTGCCGGTCAACGCCCATCTGCCGCACGACTACGTGCCAGGGGAGAGGCTGCGCCTGGAGATGTACCGCAACCTCGCCGCCGCGCACGACGACGACGCCGTGGATGCCGTCGTCGAGGAGCTCCGGGACCGCTACGGAGAGCCTCCGGCTCCGGCCCAGGCGCTCATCGCGGTCGCCCGGTTCCGCAACCGCGCCCGTGCCGCGGGCGTGACCGAGGTGATGATGCTCGGCAAGAACGTGAAGTTCGGCCCGGCGGCGGACCTGCCGGAGTCCCGTCGGCTGCGCCTGGCCCGCATGTACCGCGGCGCCCAGTTCAAGCCGGCGCTGAACGCCGTGCTGATCCCGCGCCCCATGACCAAGCCGGTCGGCGGCCGAGAGCTGACGGATGCCCCGCTGCTGGAGTGGGCCGATCAGGTGCTGACGGCGATCTTCACTCCGGAGCAGACCGGCTGAGGATCCCCGCTCGCTCGAGCTGCTCGAGGAAGGCCGTGACGCCGTCGGACACGGTCTCGGGCTGTTCACAGACGCGTGCCGCCACCTCGGTGATGATCTGCCCGGTGGACAGCGGAGTCAGCGGCGGATCGAGCATGGACTCATCTGACGTCCGGTCCTCCACCAGCACGCTCCAGATGAGCGCTCCGACCGGGGAGAGGGTGAGCGGCTGGTGGTCCGCGAAGGACATCACCACGACGTCGTTGTCCTGGGGAATCTCCACCCACGCGCAGGTCGGGGAGACCGTCCACAGCTCAGCGCTGGTCATGGGCGGTCCTTCCTGGTCGCAACGGTCGAGCGGACCTTGGCGGCGCCCCACGTGGCGACCTGGCGGAGGCGCCGCCACTGCCACCGAAGGACGTCGCCGGCGGTGACCTCTCGCCGGAGGTCCATGGCCAGGTGCGCCCGGTTCACACCGAGGGTGTCCCTGACCAGGCGTGCCCTCGCGCCGAGGCCGTCGGCGGCCGCCCAGCGGTGTCCGAACAGTTCGAGTCCGGTCTTGTTGGAGTTCATGGCGCGGAAGAGCGCCGTCTGGCGGGGCGCGGCCCCGGCAAGCGTTTCGTCAGTCGCCGCCTCCCAGGCGGCCTGGGCCCGGAAGGCGACGGCCAGCCTGCGCAGGCTCTCCCACGCGTCCTCGGAGACGGTCCTGCGGATGTGGGAGACGTCCAAGCGGCGTCGGGAGACGTCGCGGGCGGCGTGCAGGATGATCAACAGCCTCTGGTGCTGCAGGTCGACCACCGGAAGGGGACGTCCGGCACGCATCCGCTCGACCCGAGCGGCCCACAGTCGTTCGAACGCCTCGGCGGGGTCGATGCCGATGCCGGGGAACAGGCGATGGACGTCCACGTAGCCGAGCTGGACATGTCTCAGCGTCGCCGCATGCATGAAGATCGACCCCTCGGAGAAGTCGGTGACCAGCGGCCAGCCCTGCTGCGCGAGGACTCGCAGGGTCTGCGGTGCGTCGTCCGGATGGACGAGGAGGTCCACGTCGGTGCTGGAGCGCTCGGGGACATACGCGCCGTCCAGGGCGGCGTATCCCTTGATGTGGAGTGCACGGATGCCTGCGTCGGCCAGAGCATGGGTGAGGGTGGCATGTGCCAGGAGCAGGCGAGCGCGCAACGGGACCACAGGGACGCTCCTCAGCGGGGACAGCAGGTGACGCCCCCAGGATAGTGGGAGGCCGGTCGATGCTCCCGCTCTGGGCGGGCGGCCCGGGGCCGGGGCTCTGTGACTGTCGACGTTCGTCTCAGCCCGTCATCGCGTCCGTGGCACCGGGTGTTTCCAGGGAGTTCACATTGCAGACAGAGAAGGGGTTGAGGTGGCGCGATGTGATGGGTATGATTGACTTCGCAAAGGCTGTGCATGGCCGATGCTCTTCCGGTCGATGGGGAGCGGCCCGGGGTGATGTGGGCTCTCGCGCAGAACTGAATCTTCCTTTCGTCGTGGAGACCCTGACATCCACGCGCTCTGATGAGGTGAGCCATGACCACTGACCGCAAGACCATTTCCCGCCGCAAGGTGGCCGCCGGCATGGCCTGGTCCGTCCCGGCTGTCGCCGTGGCTTCCGCCGCGCCTGCCTTCGCCGTGTCCCCGAAGTGCCCGTCCACCTCCGTGACCGGTGAGGCCGTCAAGTACCCGGGCAACTCCAGCGCGGGCACCAAGCACGGCTACGGCTTCCCGCTGATCATCACCAACAATACGGACCAGGCCGTCCGCGTCATCCCGGGCACCGCCTACGTCCAGTTCGACAAGAAGGGCCGTGTCGACGCCGGCGGCGTCAAGTTCTTCGACGGCGACCCGTGCAACGGCGGCAAGGAGATCTCCCTGGAGGACGAGAGGCTCGTCCTCGGCCAGGGCAAGTCCCTCGAGCTGTGGTACGTCGTCGACCGCGCCGGCAACTCCGCCAACGAGTCCGGTTGCATCCACTCCACCATCAACGTGGAGCTCGTCACCGGCGAGTGGCCCGAGGGTGAGGAGTGCGACTCCGTCCGCAACGAGGAGGTCTGCTTCGGCGATACCCCGCCGAAGTGCTGATCCAGTCTCGACGCGCCACGAGGGCCCTGTGCACATCGCACAGGGCCCTCGTGGCGTCTGCAGAAGAACGGCGCCCATTCGTGATGGCGGAGGGCACTCACAGGCAGTGCTCTGTCCTGCACGAGGGAAGAAGGGGCGGCACCGCCTCTGCGGGTGCCGCCCCTTTGTGATGTAGTCGCTCTGGCCCTCAGGCCGATATGGTCTCCTCCGGCGTGTTCTTCGCCGCCTTGTTCGGGGCATCGTAGTACTTGTCGTAGGCGTCGCCGGTGGCTGCGTAGCCACCGCCGTAGTAGTCGGAGCCGAGACCGGAGGACGGCACGCCGTTGACGACGACTCCGAGGACGGTGGCATTCACGGTTCCCAGCATGTCGCGGGCCACCTCGAGGTGGTCCTTGCGTGTCTTGCCATGGTGGACCACCAGGACGGTGCCGTCGACGGCGGTCGCCAGCAGCGTCGAGTCGGTGACCGGCAGGACCGGCGGCGCGTCGATGAGCACCAGATGTGTCTTGGAGAGCTCGGCGATGAGCTCGCGCATGCGGTCCGAGCCGAGCTGCTCGGACGGGTTGGGAGGAGTGCGGCCGGAGGGGAGGAAGAGCAGGCCGTGCTCGCCGACCTCGCGGATGGCATCGTCCAGCTCGGCCTCGCCCACGAGGACCTCGGAGAGGCCCACGCGGTTGCTGACGCCGAACAGCGTCGCCTGGCGGGGGCGGCGCAGGTCGGCGTCGATGAGGACCACGTTGCGGCCGGAGGCGGCGATGGCCAGGGCCAGGTTGGACAGGACGGTGGACTTGCCCTCACCGGGATTCGACGAGGTGAAGGCGATCGAGCGCGGCGGGTTGTCCACGCCGACGAAGCGCAGGTTGGTGCGCAGCTGGCGGATGGCCTCGGCCGCGCGCGGCGCCAGCTCGTTGTGGGCGCCGTCCTTGCCGGTGTCCAGCGACTTCTCCCGCGGCACGGCGCCGAGCAGACCGGTGCCGGCGGCCTCCTGGGCGTCCTTGGTGGTGCGCACGTTCACGTCCAGCACGCGGCGCAGGAAGGCGATGGCGACGCCGACGACGACCCCGGCGCCGAGGCCGTAGAGGGCATTGCGGAGGTAGTCGGGGCTGGAGGGGGATCCCGGCGGAAGGGCGTCCTCCATGGCGGTCACCCTGACATTGGATTCAGGGTCCAGGTCGTTCGCGACTTCGGCGGTGGCGACCAGGGCCGAGTTGGCGATGCGCGCGGCTTCCTCCGGTGAGCTGGAGGTGCCGGTCACCTGGATGAGGTTGGAGTCCGGCACGACGGCGCCCTTCAGCTGGGCGGCCGCAGGGTCGGTGCCCGTGGTGTCGGCGACCTTCTCCCGGACCGTGCGGCTGTTGATGAGCGGAACGTAGGATTTGGCGCGGGTCTGCGCGGTCTCGGTGCCGGAGAGCGTCGCCTCTCCCTGGACGACGACCAGGCCCGTGGACGTCGCGGTGTAGAGGACCGGCTGGAGCAGCGAGTAGGCGACGCCGAGAAGCGTGCCGAGGGCGACGCACGCCAGGATCACCCAGCGGTTGTTGCGCAGCACGCGCAGGACATCGACGATGTTCATGAGACCCCCGGTTGAAGTGTGAGAACGACGACGTCAGCCTACCAAGAAGACACACAGGAAAGCGGGGTGCTCACGGTACGCTGGCAGTCGATGGCGTCCTCCCCGGCCGGGAGGGCGAGAACCGGGCAAGGAGGGGCCTCATGAGCAGTCGGTCTGCCGGCATGGCCGCGAACGACCCTCGCTGGGCCGCCGTCCAGGCCCGCCGTGCCGAGGAGCGCCAGGGGCGAGACCTCGGCCAGATGCCGTGGGCGCGCACCCCGCCGGGTCCGCTCCAGGGCAGCGCCAGGCTCGGAGCCCTGGACCTCCTCCTCGGTGCCGGCCTGGTGGTCACCCTGGGACTGCCCCTTCCCGGTCCGGTGGGACTGCCCACGGGCGAAGCCGTTGCGGTCCTTCTGGTGATGCTCGCCTTCCTCCGCAGGCCGAAGCGCGATGCCTCGGTGCTCGGAGCCGCGACTCTGGTCACCGTTCTCGTCCTCGTCTTCCTGGCCCTCACCTCTCTCTACAACGGCATCGGCGACTACGACTGGGTGCGGCGCCTGGTCAGGATCACAGCCCTGTCCATGCTGGTGGGCGCCTGCGCCTCCGAACGCGTGGAGGTGAGGGCCCTCATCTGGGGGGCCGCGGCCGCTCTTGCCGTGAACGTCCCCCTGTTCTACCTCGGCCTGGTTCCTGCCCCCTACGGCGCGTACCTCACCGGACTGGTGGACGACAAGAACGTCTCCGGACTCCTCTATGCGGCGGTCCCGGTCCTCCTGGTGGCCACACTGCGCTCACGGAAGGCCAAGGCGGCCGTTCTGGCGGCGGGCGCGGTCCCGCTGTTCCTCACCGGATCCCGCACCTCCATGGCGGCCTACGTCTGCGCCGTCGTCTGGATGCTGGTGACGCCCCGCCTGGGGTGGTTCTGGCGCGTCTGCGTCCTGGGCCTGATGGCGTGGGCGGTGTCCTACGCCGAGGAGAACCTGGCGCGCATCGGCATCTTCGCGGACCGCACGGGCACCGACTGGCTCCGTTCGAACATCCAGGAGGCGACCCAGGTGAAGGTGGCGGAGACTCCGTGGTACGGGCAGGGCCTCACCGAGGCCTTCGTCGCCTTCGACCGGCAGCAGTGGTTCTTCCACGACTCCTATGCCGGCCTCTGGGTGGAAGGCGGCCTGGTCATGGCGGCCGCCGTGCTGAGCGCCTACCTCGTCTTCGGCCTCCGACTCTTCAACACCCAGGTGCGCACGCCCTCACGCATCGCGGTGGAGGCCGCCACCATGGTGATCTTCGTGACCGCCCAGCAGCTGGGCGAGGTGTTCATCTCCATCACCGGCATGCTCGTCCTCGCCGCCGGGGCCGTCCTCTACGTGGAGGAGAAGAAGGCACCCGAGGCAGAGGCGATCGAGCTGCGGCATCGGGACAGAGTCCTCCACTCAGCCGAGCAGCGCTTCGAGAGGTTCACGCGCTGACGGCCCGGGCCGCCGCCTCGGCCATGGACTCCAGGGCCGGCTGCAGCTGCTCCGCCATCTGCTGGTACTCCGCATCCGACCTCCGGAACGGGTCGGCCAGGTCTTCAGCGCTGCCGCCCCGCCGCTCGCGCAGGCCGGCACAGCGCCGCACCAGCTCCTCGACACCGCAGCCGGCGTCCAGCCCTGCCTCCAGCACCCGGCCGCACAGCCGCCCGAACTCCAGCATGGTGAAGCACCTCTGCACCGCCGAGGGCAGCTCGTCCAGCACCACGTCCAGGTGACGGTCCGTCGCCGCCAGAACCACCACGGAGTGGGTCACCGCGGCCTCGTCCAGTGCCGTCGGCCGGTGCGCCGTCAGCGCGGCCACAGCCTCCGGGCACCGCGCCGCGGCGAGCCCCAGGACCTGGTCCGGCGGCTGCAGCGCCTGGTTGATGCCCGTGCCCGCGCTCGCCACCTGCAGGCCCCCCAGCCCGGGACCCACGCGGTCCCTCAGGAGTGTCTCGAACACGTGGTGGCCGTAGGCGGAGCGGCAGACATTGCCGGTGCACACGAACAGGACGGTGTCACGCCGGGGGAGGGGGCCGTCGTCGGGAAGGGCGGTGTCCTGCCGGGAGGCACGGCCGAAGGAGAAGCCGGTCCGACGGTCCGGATGCGGGGCCCGGCCCTGGGCGGCACGGCCGGCGGAGAAGCGGAAGCGGGAGGCCATGGCGGGTCAGTCCCTCCCGGTGGGGACCGGGCCCCGCGTGATGCGACGGCGGAACGGGTGGAACTGACGTGGCACACCCGTCAGCAGCCGGGACAGCGGTGTGCAGAGCAGCACCAGACCGACGGCCCAGCTGAGCAGCAGGGTGCACACGAACTTGGGGAACGGATCCGTCACGCCCAGCTCCATCAGCTCCATGAGCACCTCGCCGTGGACCAGCACCACCACGGTCCCCGTGCGCACGAGTGCGGAGATCGCCGAGCGCACCACCCGCCCGGCACCGGTGCGCTCGGCCAGCAGGCGCAGGAGACGGTTGACGAAGGAGCCGAACACCAGCACCGCGCCGGCGGCCATCATGACGCCCACCAGCGGGGTCAGCAGCGGGGTGCCGAAGCCGCCGAACTTGATGTTGTGCGGCTCCAGGCCCACCGCCACAGCGGCCAGGCCGAGCCCGATCAGCACGGTGCCGGTCAGGGACCGGTGCCGGACCACGTTCGGCTCGATCCGGCGGCGGAACAGCTCGCCGGCCAGCAGGTAGAACAGGCAGGGGAAGGCCAGGCCGATCCCCAGCGGGGTCTTGGCGATCCACGAGTCCGAGGTCGTGTAGGCGACCGCGAGCCCGGCGCCGCTGAGCACCCAGGCGACCCAGGAGGGGAAGCGTTCCAGGAAGCGGCGCAGCACCGTGGTGAAGAACAGGACCGAGATGAACCAGAAGGCCCACCACGGCGGATGCTGGTCCGCACCGCCGTACCAGCCGCTGCGCATGAGCTCCCAGAACCGGTCAGGGTCCTGGTGGTTCCAGCGCCAGGCGGCCACGGACATGATCACGGCCCAGACCAGGTACGGGACGGCCAGGGACTTCCAACGGCCGCGCACGTCCGGGACGAACGGCCGGCCCCGGGTCCAGAAGTAGCCGCTGAGGAAGAAGAACAGCGGCATTCGCCAGATCTCGAGGTACTGGCTGAACTCGAGCTTGGAGAGGTAGGAGTGGCCGAGCACCACGGCGGCGATGGACACAAGACGGAGGGCGTCCACGCCGGTGTTCCGGGTGGACGCCCTCCGTGCAGGTGTCGCGGCGCGCGAGGTCATCGACCGCCGGGAGCTCTCAGTTCAGGGCTGGCTCAGTGGCCGCGCTCGACCGCATGGGAGGCCGGGGTGTGGATGGCGACCTCGTCCACGGAGTCGCTGCGGCCGAGGATCTGCTTCGGGATGAGGAAGGCGAGGACGGCGCAGACCAGGATCGCGATGCCCGGGACCCACACGTTCTCCAGGGTCCAGAAGCCGATGGCATAGCAGACGCCCACGAACAGGCCGAAGCTCACGATGAAGGCGACGAGGCTGCCCCAGAGCCCGCCGACGTTCGAGTGGTCAATGGGCTTGCCGTTGCGGATCACGACATACTCCTTCGTCAGTCAGATGGACGCGGCACGGTGCGAGGACGCGTCAGTCACCAGCCAGGATATCAAGGGTGGCGGAGGCGCCGATGCGTGTGGCGCCGGCCTCGATCATCGCCAGCGCGTCCTCACGGGTGCGGACGCCGCCGGAGGCCTTCACGCCGATCTCCGGGCCCACGGTGCGGCGCATCAGGGCCACGTGCTCGGCGGTCGCGCCGGCGGTGGAGAAGCCGGTGGAGGTCTTCACGAAGTCCGCGCCCGCCTCCACGGAGGCCTCGCACGCCAGGACGATCGCGTCCTCGTCCAGCAGGGCGGTCTCCACGATCACCTTGAGCAGTGCGCCGCCCTGCCCGGCGGCGCCGTTCTCATGGGCGGCCTCGGCCACGGCCCGGATGTCCTCGACCAGGCGCTGACGGTCGCCGGCACGGGCGGCGGCCACGTCGATGACCATGTCCACCTCGTCCGCGCCGTCGGCGATCGCCTGGCGGGCCTCGAACGCCTTCACGGCGGAGGAGTTCGCGCCGAGCGGGAAGCCGATCACGGTGCAGGTCAGCACGTCCGAGCCCTCCAGCGCCTGCGCCACGGTCGGCACCCAGCGCGGGTTCACACACACGGACTTCACGTTCGCCTGCAGGGCCTCGGCCACGACGCGCCGGATGTCCTCGGCGGAGGTCTCGGCCTTCAGGGCGGTGTGGTCGATGTACGTGGCCAGCTCGGCGGAGGTCAGGTCTGCGGTGGTCATCGTCGGCGTTGCCTTTCGGTCGGTTCGGGTCTGGTCGGTCTCGGCGCGGGCAGGACGTCAGCCGGCCACGAGGGCGGCGATCTGGTCCCGCACGGCCGCGAGGCGCGTGCGGGCGGTCTGCGGGTCCTCGTCTGTGGTGCCGAGGTAGCACTTGAGCTTCGGCTCGGTGCCGGAGGGACGGATCACCACACGGGTGCCGGTGTCCGTGGAGAAGAGCAGGCCGTCGGTGGGCGGCAGGTCCTCCGAGCCGGCGGCGAGGTCCACGGACGCGGTCACCGGGTCCCCGGCGAGCTCGGCGATGCCCTCGGAGCGCAGGCGGGCCATGGCGTCCGCGATGATCTGCACATCCTCCACGCGGACGGACACCTGGGCGGACGGCATGGCGCCGGTGGTGGCGTCCAGGTCCGCGAGGGCGTCCCACACGCTGCGGCCCTCGGCCTTGAGCCCGGCGGCGAGGTCCGCGGCCACGAGGGCGGCGGTCATGCCGTCCTTGTCCCGCACCAGGTCCGGGGCCACGCAGTAGCCCAGGGCCTCCTCGTAGCCGTAGCCGATCTGTGGGGCGCGGCTGATCCACTTGAAGCCGGTCAGCGTGGCGTGGTGGGGCACGCCGGCGTGCTCGGCCAGGCGGGACAGCTGCGGGGAGGAGACGATCGAGCAGGCGGTCGAACGGCCCAGGGCCTCCAGCCGTGGCAGCAGGTGCGCACCGAGCAGGGCGCCGACCTGGTCCCCGGAGAGCATGCGCCAGGTGCCGTCCGCCTCGGCCGCGGCGAGGGCGAGGCGGTCGGCGTCCGGGTCGTTGGCGATCACCAGGTCCGCGCCGAGCTCTGCGGCGGCGTCGAAGGACAGGTCCAGGGCGCCGGGCTCCTCCGGGTTCGGGAAGGCCACGGTGGGGAAGTCCGGGTCCGGCTCGGCCTGCTGGGCCACCACGTGGACGTCGGTGAAGCCGGCGCGCTCCAGCAGCCCGGGCAGCACCGCTGCGCCCACCCCGTGCAACGGGGTGTAGACGATCGTCAGCGCGTCCCGGCCGGTGGCCTCGCGGCGGTCCTCGCCCAGCACGCCGAGTGCGGCCTCGGAGTACGCTTCAACGAGCTCCTCGTCCGCGACGTCCCAGCCGGAGTTCGCCATCGGTATGTCCGCGAACCAGGCCTCGTGGCCGATGCGCGCGGCGATCTCCCCGTCCGCCGGGGAGACGATCTGCGCGCCGCGGCCGGCGGCGTCGGTCATGCGGCCGCCGAGGTACACCTTGTAGCCGTTGTCCGCGGGCGGGTTGTGGCTGGCGGTGACCATCACGCCGGCGTCGGCGTTGAGGTGGCGCACCAGGAAGGCGAGCACGGGGGTCGGCAGCGGGCGGGGGAGCAGGGTCACCTGGGCGCCGGCGGCGGTGAACACGCCGGCGGAGTCGCGGGCGAAGGACGCGGAGCCGTGGCGGGCGTCGTAGCCGATCACCACGGACGGCGGTGCCTCGTCCTCGCCGAGGGTGTCCTGCAGGTACCGGGCGATCCCCGCGGCGGCACGGCGGACCACCAGCCGGTTCATGCGGGACTCGCCCGGACCCTCCTCGGCGCGCAGGCCGGCGGTGCCGAAGGTCAGCGGACCGGAGAAGCGGGAGCGCACGGCCTCGGCGGCGGCCACGTCCCCGCCCTCGGCGGCCTCGAGCTCCGCGGTCAGGGTGGCGGCATGCTGGGCGTTCGGCTCCTCGAGGGCCCAGCGGCGGGCGCGCTCGAGCAGCTGCGGGTCCAGTGCGGCGGTGTCACGGGGTGCGGTCATGGGAGGAACCTCGGGGTGTGTCAGAGGAGAGGGGAGCAGAGGGCGGGATTGCCGACGACGGCCGCTCGCCGTCGTCGGGAAGCCGTCAGCGACGTCAGAGGCGACCGATGATGTCCGCCAGCAGCGCCGAGATCCGCGGGCCGGCGGCCTGGCCGGCCTCCACGACCTCCTGGTGCGACAGCGGCTCCTCCTGGATGCCGGCGCCCAGGTTGGTCACCAGGGAGATGCCGAAGACCTCGAGGCCGGCGTGGCGGGCGGCGATCGCGTCCAGGGCGGTGGACATGCCCACCAGGTCGCCGCCGAGGACCTTCGCCATGCGGACCTCGGCGGGGGTCTCGTACTGAGGGCCGGAGAACTGCACGTACACCCCCTCGGTCAGGGACGGGTCGATCTCCTTGGCGATCCGGCGGATGCGCGGGGAGTACAGGTCCGTCATGTCCACGAAGGTGGCACCGACCAGCGGGGTGGCGCCGGTGACGTTGATGTGGTCTGCGATGACCACCGGAGTGCCGGGGGCGATCTCCGGGTTCAGGCCGCCGCAGCCGTTGGTGAGGATCACGGTCTTCGCGCCGGCCGCCGCGGCGGTGCGCACGGTGTGGGCCACGGCCTGGGCGTCGCGGGACTCGTAGAAGTGGGTGCGGGAGCCGAACACCAGGGCGGAGGTGCCGTCGGCCAGCTTCACGGAGCGGATGGACGCGTTGTGGCCCGGCACCTTCGGAGCATGGAAGCCCGGGACGTCCGCCAGCGGGACGGAGTGCTCGGTCTCGCCGATCAGCTCGGCGGCACCGCCCCAGCCGGAGCCGAGGACCACGGCGATGCGGTGCTCGGCCACGCCGGTCGCCTCGGCGATCACGGCTGCCGCAGCACGGGCCTCGTCGAATCCGGGGTGGTCGCCCTGCAGGGCGGGGGTCTGCGCGGTGGTTCCGTTCTGGTCTCTCACGCAGGACAGTCTAGGCGGGCGGCCCACTGTGGCGCCGGTGCGTGCTCTGCCACAATGGACGCCGTGAGCACCTCGAACAGCACCTACACCCCGTCCCTGACCATCATCGGCGGAGGCCCCGGCGGATACGAGGCCGCCATGGTGGCCGCGAAGCTGGGCGCGAACGTCACCGTGATCGAGCGGAAGGGCATGGGCGGCTCCGCAGTGCTCACCGACGTGGTGCCCTCCAAGACCCTCATCGCCACCGCAGACTCCATGCGCCGCGTGGGCACCGCCCAGGACCTCGGCGTGGACCTGGGCGCCGGCGCCGAACCCCGCGCCGTGATGACCCAGGTGGACCGCCGCATCCTGGAGATCGCCGGCGAGCAGTCCCAGGACATCCAGCAGGTGCTCGAGCGCCGCGGCGTGCGCGTCATCCACGGCGCCGGCAAGGTCGTGGGACCGCACGAGGTGGAGGTCCGCCGCCATGACGACGCCGACGGCGGGCCCGAGGTCATCACCTCGGACGCGATCCTGCTGTGCGTGGGCGCCAGCCCGCGCGAGCTGCCCTCCGCCCAGCCGGACGGGGAGCGCATCTTCAACTGGACGCAGCTGTATTCGCTCGCGGAGGTCCCGGAGCACATGATCGTGGTGGGCTCCGGCGTCACCGGCGCCGAGTTCGCCTCCGCCTACGACCTGCTCGGCGCGAAGGTCACCCTCGTCTCCTCCCGCGACCACGTGCTGCCCGGCGAGGACCAGGACGCCGCGGAGCTGCTCGAGCACGTCTTCGAGTCCAACGGCGTGAACGTGGTGGCCCGCTCCCGTGCCGAGGGCGCCGAACGCACCGAGGACGGCGTGCGCGTGCACCTGTCCGGCGAGGGCGCCAAGGACACCCCGTACATCGACGGCTCCCACGTGCTGTTCGCCGTCGGCGGCATCCCGAACACCGCGGACCTGGGCCTCGAGGAGGCCGGTGTGGAGCTCACCGAGTCCGGCCACATCAAGGTGGACGGCGTCTCCCGCACCTCCGTGCCCTCCATCTACGCCGCCGGGGACTGCACCGGCGTGTTCGCCCTGGCCTCCGTGGCCGCCATGCAGGGGCGCATCGCCGTGGCGCACCTGATGGGCGATGCCGTGAAGCCCCTGCGCCCGCACCTGGTGGCGTCCAACATCTTCACCTCCCCGGAGATCGCCACCGTGGGCGTCACCCAGGCCCAGGTGGACTCCGGCAAGTATCAGGCGGACGTGGTGAAGCTGGACTTCTCCACCAACCCCCGCGCCAAGATGCAGGGCGTCACCGCGGGCTTCGTGAAGGTCTTCGCCCGCAAGGGCTCCGGCACCGTGATCGGCGGCGTGGTGGTGGCCCCGCGCGCCTCCGAGCTCATCTGGTCCCTCGCGCTCGCCGTGACCCACAAGCTCCACGTGGACGACCTCGCGGACACGTTCACCGTGTACCCGTCCATGGCCGGCTCGCTGGCCGAGGCCGCGCGCCGTCTGCACGTGCGCCTCTGAGCCCGCACGCAGAAGGGCCCCGGCAGGAGCTGTTCCTGCCGGGGCCCTTCTGCGTGGAGGGAGGCGTCGGTCAGCGGGCGGTGCGGCGTTCCCGGGCCGAGGTCACCGCGTGGAGGTCGGCGTGCTTGGTCTCCGGTGCCAGGAAGAGCGCGATGAGCGTCAGCAGCGAGGCGGCGGCCAGGTAGTAGCCCACGTAGGCCACGTCGAAGGTGGTCACGAGCCAGGCGGCGATGAACGGGGTCAGTGCGGCGCCGAGGATCGAGGACACGTTGTAGGCGATGCCCGAGCCGGTGTACCGGGTGTTGGTCGGGTACAGCTCGGGCAGGACCGCGGACATCGGGCCGAAGGTCAGGCCCATCAGCATCATGCCGATCACCAGGAACATCACCATGCGCGGCACGTCCACGTCCGCGCCGGTGCCCATGGTCTCCGGGTTGAGCCACCAGCCGAAGGTCAGCCCGAACAGGATCATCAGGCCGGTCACGATGAGCAGCACCGGGCGGCGGCCGAAGCGGTCGGCCAGCATGCCGGAGACCGGGATGAAGGCTGCGAAGAACACGATGCCGACCAACTGCAGGACCAGGAACTCTGCGTAGGGGACGCCGAGGAAGCCGTCGCCGGTCTTGCCGATCGCGTAGGACAGGATCCACGTGGTCATGATGTAGAAGAGCACGTAGGTGGCGTACATGACGAAGGTGCCGAGGATCAGCTCCCACCAGTTGCGGCGGAAGACCTCGCCCAGCGGGGCGGAGACGCGCTGGTCGTTGGCCAGGGCACGCTGGAAGACCGGGGTCTCCTCCAGCTTCACGCGGACGTAGAGGCCCACCAGCACCATCACGAGGGACAGCAGGAACGGCACACGCCACACCCAGGTGAGGAACACGCCGTCCATCTCCGGGTTGGTGGAGTCGTGGTCGAAGCCCAGCACGAGCAGCAGGAACAGGCCGTTGGCGAGGAAGAAGCCGATGGGAGCGCCCAGCTGCGGCCACATGGCGGCCCAGGCCCGCTTGCCCTCCTTGGCGTACTCGGTGGCGAGCAGGGCCGCACCGGACCACTCGCCGCCCAGGCCGAGGCCCTGGAAGAAGCGCAGGATGGTCAGCATGGCAGGCGCCCAGAGGCCGATCTGCTGGTACGTCGGCAGCAGCCCGATCAGGAAGGTCGCGATGCCCATGGTCAGCAGCGAGCCGATCAGGGTGGTCTTGCGGCCCACGCGGTCGCCCAGATGCCCGAACACCACCGCGCCGAGCGGGCGGGCGATGAAGGCCACGCCGAAGGTCGCCATCGAGGCGAGCAGCTTCGCCGTGTCATCGGCGCCGGAGAAGAAGATCAGCGGGAAGACCGAGACGGCCGCCGTGGCATAGATGTAGAAGTCGTAGAACTCGATCGAGGTGCCGATCAGCGACGCGGTGACCACGCGGGAGCGGGGCACCTCGTCTGCAGCGCTGATGGCCGCTGCAGAGCCGTCCGGGGAGGGGCCGGGGGAGACGGAGGACATGGGATCTCCTGGCGGTTCGGGCCGTCGGGATCGGCGGCTCAGGCGAGTGGGACGATGGTCACCGTAGGACCGTCGTCGAGCATCCTGTCTGTCGGCCGCCGGATTGTCCAGCATGCGGGACGGGGATGTCCATGACGACGCCCCGGCGCTGATGCGCCGGGGCGTCGTCCGTGCTCGCCGGCCGGCCTCGGGACCGGCCACGCTGTCAGCCCGATTCCGGGAGGCTCACTCCGCGTCCTCGATGGTGACGATCGCGGTGCCTGCGGAGACGGAGTCGCCCGCGTTCACGGCAAGGCCCTTGACCACGCCGTCCCTGTGGGCCGTGAGCGGCTGTTCCATCTTCATGGCCTCCATGACCACGACCAGGTCGCCCTCACTGACCTGCTGGCCCTCTTCCACGGCCACCTTGACGATGGTGCCCTGCATCGGGGCGGTCAGTGCGTTCGACGAGGCGGCGGCACCGCCTCCGGAGCCGCGGCGGGCACCGCGCGGACGGCGGCGGCCGCCGGCGCGCTGGGCGGCGTCCTGCACGGTGTGCAGGGCGGTGGCGAAGGTCGGCAGGGTCACCTCCACGCGCTTGCCGTTGACCTCCACGGTGACGGTGTGGCGGCTCTCCGGCTCGTGCGGGGCCTGAGCATCGCCGCCGAAGGGGGCGAGCTGCGCAGTGAAGTCGGTCTCGATCCAGCGGGTGTGCACGTCGAAGCCGGACGGCTCCTCGGCGCCGGCGGTGAGCTCTGGCGCGAAGGCCGGGTCCTTCACCACGGCACGGTGGAACGGCAGCACGGACGGCATGCCGGCGATCTCCATCTCCTCCAGGGCACGCGCGGCGCGCTGGAGGGCCTGCAGGCGGGTGGCGCCGGTGACGATCACCTTGGCCACCATCGAGTCGAACGCGCCGGAGACGGTCTCGCCCTCGGTGATGCCGGTGTCCACACGGACGCCAGGGCCGGCGGGAAGGCGGAAGCGGGTCAGCCGTCCCGGGGCGGGGAGGAAGCCGCGGCCCGGGTCCTCGCCGTTGATGCGGAATTCGAAGGAGTGGCCGTGGACCTGCGGGTCCGTGTAGCCGAGGGCTTCGCCGCGGGCGAGGCGGAACTGCTCGCGGACCAGGTCGATGCCGGTGACCTCCTCGGAGACCGGGTGCTCCACCTGCAGGCGGGTGTTCACCTCGAGGAAGGACAGGGTGCCGTCCGCGCCCACCAGGAACTCGCAGGTGCCGGCGCCCACGTAGCCGGCCTCCTTCAGGATGGCCTTGGAGGACTCCACGAGACGGGCGTTCTGCTCGTCGGACAGGAACGGCGCCGGGGCCTCCTCCACGAGCTTCTGGTTGCGGCGCTGCAGGGAGCAGTCGCGTGTGGAGACCACCACCACGTCGCCGTGCTCGTCCGCGAGGCACTGGGTCTCCACGTGGCGCGGCCGGTCCAGGAACCGCTCCACAAAGCACTCGCCGCGGCCGAAGGCGGAGATCGCCTCGCGGACGGCGGAGTCGTACAGCTCGGGGATCTCCTCGCGGGTGCGGGCCACCTTGATCCCGCGGCCGCCGCCACCGTGGGCGGCCTTGACGGCCAGCGGGAGGCCGTGCTCGTCGGCGAACTCCAGCACCTCGGCGGTGCCGGAGACCGGCTCGGTGGTGCCCGGGGCGAGCGGGGCGCCCACGGCGGTGGCGATGCGGCGGGCCGAGACCTTGTCCCCCAGGGCCTCGATGGCCGCCGGGGGCGGGCCGATCCAGACCAGGCCCGCGCCCTCCACGGCGCGCGCGAAGTCGGCGTTCTCGGAGAGGAAGCCGTAGCCGGGGTGGACGGCGTCTGCGCCGGAGCGTTCGGCGGCGTCCATGATCTTGTCGATCAGCAGATAGGAGTCCGCCGCGGTCTGGCCACCGAGGGCCACGGCCTCGTCCGCCAGTCGCACGTGCATGGCGTCCCGGTCCGGCTCGGCGTAGACGGCCACGGAGGTCAGCCCCTCGTCCTGGCAGGCGCGGATCACGCGGACGGCGATCTCCCCGCGGTTGGCC
Organism: Micrococcus sp. FDAARGOS_333; assembly: GCF_002206575.2. Taxonomy (NCBI): domain Bacteria; kingdom Bacillati; phylum Actinomycetota; class Actinomycetes; order Micrococcales; family Micrococcaceae; genus Micrococcus; species Micrococcus sp. FDAARGOS_333. The sequence continues at coordinate 1,058,478 of NZ_NJFJ02000001.1, forward strand.
ACGAGGACCCGGGAGAAGCGACGGGGCGGGGCGTCGGTCTCAGGGCTCTCGTGTGCGGCGGCGGAAGTCATGCGCGTCAGTCTCCTCACGGTGGCAGGTCTACTCGGGCGCCCGCACCGTCCGAGCGCATGATGTGCGTCGGACCGGGCGTCGCCCACTCGGGCACCCTAGCCGCGAGACGTCGGAAACCTACAGTTCTCGGCGCCGATCCCGCGCTGTCAGTGCTCGGAGTTGGAGGAATCCCACAAAACGGTGAAGGGGACGCCCAGCTCCTCGCACTGCGTCCGCAGCGTGGACACGGACAGGCCGACCACCGCGTTGGGGTCACCGTCCACGGAGTCGACCAGTGCGGCACCTGCGCCGTCGACGGTGAAGGCGCCGGCGCACCGGAGTGGTTCTCCGGTGGCCACATAGGCTGCGATGGTCCGTTCGTCGGCGGCGGCGAACCTCACCACAGCGGACACCTGCGCGGAGGTTGACCGCAACGTGCCGTCCGGCTGCACCAGTCCCACCCACTGCCCGGTGTGCAGCACGCCCGCGCGGCCCTGCTGCAGCCGCCAGCGCTCCACCGCCACCTCCGGCTCGTACGGCTTGCCGTAGGCGACGCCGTCCATCTCGAACACGGAGTCGCAGCCGACCACCAGGGTCGGCCGCTCCACGCCGGCCTCGGCGACCTGCGCGGCCACGTTCTGTCCCTTGGCCTCGGCCAGCAGCAGGGCGAGCTGCGCCGGGGACGCGCCGGAGGCCCGGGCGCCGACGGCCGCCTCGTCCACGTGGGAGACGAGGGTGCGGAACGGCACGCGGGCCCGGGTGAGGATCTCGGCTCGGCCCGGCGAGGCCGAGCCGAGCACGAGCTCCGGTGCGTCGGTCATGCCAGCGCCTCGCGCAGGGTGTCCAGCCCCATGCCGCCGAGCTTGAGCGCGCGGGTGTGGAAGGTCTTGAGATCGAAGTCCTCGCCCTCGCGCTGCTCGTGCTCGGCGCGGATCTGCTCCCAGATGCGCTGGCCGACCTTGTAGGCCGGTGCCTGGCCCGGCCACCCGAGGTAGCGGGTGAACTCGAAGCGGCGCTGGCCCTCGGAGATGATCAGGTGCTTGGCCAGGAACGCGTAGCCCTTCTCCGGGTCCCACTCGCCGCCGCCCTCGGACTCGGGAGCCTCGAAGCCGCAGTGGTAGCCGATGTCGAACACCACGCGGGCCGCGCGCATGCGCTGCATGTCCAGCATGCCCAGGCGGTCGCCCGGGTCGGCCAGGAAGCCCAGCTCGTCCATGAGCTTCTCGGAGTACAGCGCCCAGCCTTCGCCGTGGCCGGAGGTCCAGCAGGCGTTGCGGCGCCAGTCGTTGAGCTCGCCGCGGTTCATCATGGCGGTGGCGATCTGCAGGTGATGGCCCGGGACGCCCTCGTGGTACACGGTGGTGGTCTCGGCCCAGGTGGTGAACTCGTCCTCGCCGGCGGGGACGGACCACCACATGCGGCCCGGGCGGGAGAAGTCCTCGGACGGGCCGGTGTAGTAGATGCCGCCTTCCTGGGTGGGGGCGATCATGCACTCGACCCGGTCCATGGGGGCCGGGATCTCGAAGTGCTCCTTCATGGCCTCGATGGCCCGGTCGGACAGGTCCTGCATCCATGCACGCAGCGCCTCGGTGCCCTTGAGCCTGCGTTCCGGGTCCGCGTCCAGGATCTCGCGGGCGCGCTCCACGGAGGCGCCGGGCTCGAGCTGCTCGGCGATGGCCTCCTGCTCGGCGATGATCCGGGCGAGCTCCTCCTGGCCCCAGCGGTAGGTCTCCTCCAGGTCCACCTCGGCGCCGAGGAACATGCGCGAGCCGAGGGAGTACAGCTCGCGGCCCACGGCGTCGTGCTCCGGGGCATGGGGGCGCAGCTCGGTCTCCAGGGTCTGGGCGAAGTCGCGATAGGCCTGGGCGGCGGCCTCGGCGTTCACCTGGATGCGGGCGGCGAGCTCCTCGTCCACCACCTCGGCCGCGGCGGCGCGGGCGATCAGGCCGGGGAAGAAGCCCTCACCCTCGCCGTGGGCGCGGGCCTGCTCGATCACGATGTCCACCTGGCGCACGGCGGCCACCTGGCCGCGGTCGCGGGAGGCGAGCAGGGACTCGGTGTAGCCCTGCAGAGCGGCGGGCAGGTTCGCCAGGCGGCCGGCGATGTGCTCCCACTGCTCGGCGGTGTCCGTCGGCATCAGGTCGAAGATCGCGCGGATGCCCTGGGCGGGGGAGGCGATGTTGTTCAGCTCGGTGCGGCCGGTCGCATGGATCTCGCGGTACAGGCCGACGCGCTCCTGCAGGGCGGCCTTGGTCACGCGGTCCACGTCGTCCACCGGCTCCATGGAGGCGATGTCCTCGAGCAGCTGACGGTTCAGCTCGTCCTCGCGCTCGGCGCCGGCGGGGGAGTAGTCGCCGTACTCGGTCTCGTGTCCGGGCAGGCCGAGGCTGGTGGCCTCCTCCGGGTGGAGGGCGAGGGTCTCCCGGTAGAAGCGGTCGGCACGCTCGTCGATCGCGGAGAGCGGGCGGGCGGAGTCCTGCGGTGTGGAAGTGGTCTCGGTCATGCCCGCCAGTCTATGGCCCACGCCACAGGCGGACAGACACGGGCGGGGCCGGCCCTACCGGTGTCCGGCCCCCCTGGCCGCCGTCAGTCCTGCCCGGCCGCCCGCCGCCACTGGCCGGAGCCGGGCCGGGCCCACAGCCCGAGCCGCTGGCGGCGGTCCAGGGTGCGGTCCACGCCGCGTGGGCCGGAGGGGCGGTGCCGCTCGCGGCCCCCGCGCTCGCTCTCCACCGGGGGAGCGCCGGCCTGCAGCTGGTGGATGACGGCGGTCAGCGCGGCCATCTCCTCCGGCTCCAGGTGGGCGCCGGAGATCTGCACGGCCTCCTGCGTCTCCTCGGCGGCGGTGGTGTCCGCGTCGAAGCGCTCCGGGTTCTGCTCGGTGCTCACAGCGGCATGTTCCCGTGCTTCTTGGCGGGCCGGGCTTCGCGCTTGTGCAGGGTGGCCCGCAGCGCCTTGAGCAGGTTCACGCGGGTGTGGGACGGCGGGATGACGGCGTCCACGTAGCCGAGCTCGGCGGCCTGGTACGGATTGAGCAGCTCGGCCTCGTAGTCCTGCACCAGCTGGGCGCGCGTGGCCTCCACGTCCTCGCCGGCCTCGGCCGCGGCGGCCAGGTCCCTGCGGTAGAGGATGTTGACGGCGCCCTGCGGGCCCATCACGCCGATCTGAGCGGACGGCCACGCCAGGTTCAGGTCCGCGCCGAGCTTCTTGGAGCCCATCACGATGTACGCGCCGCCGAAGGCCTTGCGGGTGATCACGGTCAGCTTCGGCACGGTGGCCTCGGCGTAGGCGAAGATCAGCTTCGCGCCGCGGCGGATGATGCCGTTGAACTCCTGGTCCGTGCCGGGCAGGAAGCCGGGAACGTCCACGAAGGTGAGGATGGGGATGTTGAAGGCGTCGCAGAACCGGACGAAACGGGCGGCCTTCTCCGAGGCGGCGATGTCAAGGGTGCCGGCGAACTGCATCGGCTGGTTGGCCACCACGCCCACGGACATGCCGTCCATGCGCGCCAGACCGGTGATCACGTTCGGCGCGTACAGCTCCTGCAGCTGCAGGATGTGGCCGTCGTCCACCACGGAGCCGATCACGTCCAGCATGTCGTACGGCTGGTTGGCCGAGTCCGGGACGAGGGTGTCCAGCTCCTCGTCCTCCTCGGTGACCTCCAGGTCCGCCGGGGCCGGGAAGACGGGGGCCTCGGCGAGGTTGTTCGACGGCAGGAACTCGAGCAGCTCCTGCACGTAGGAGATGGCGTCCTCCTCGGACTCGGCCATGTAGTGGGCGGTGCCGGAGGTGGTGGAGTGCGAGTGCGCGCCGCCGAGGGTCTCCATGTCCACGTCCTCGCCGGTGACGGTCTTGATGACGTCCGGGCCGGTGATGAACATGTGGGAGGTCTTGTCCACCATGACCACCACGTCCGTCAGGGCGGGGGAGTAGGCGGCGCCGCCGGCGGAGGGGCCCATGATCAGGGAGATCTGCGGGACCACGCCGGAGGCGAGCACGTTGGCGCGGAAGATGTCCGCGAACTGGGCCAGGGACGCCACGCCCTCCTGGATGCGGGCGCCGCCGCCGTCCAGGATGCCGACCACGGGGCAGCCGTTGCGGGCGGCGAACTGCTGGACCTTCACGATCTTCTGGCCGTTGCGCTCGGACAGCGAGCCGCCGAACACGGTGAAGTCCTGCGAGTACACGGCCACCTGGCGGCCGTCCACGGTGCCGAAGCCGGCCACCACGCCGTCGCCGGCCGGATGCTTGGTGTCCATGCCGAACGCGGTGGTGCGGTGCACGGCCAGGGCGTCGAGCTCCACGAACGAGCCCTCGTCCAGGAGCATCTCGATGCGCTCGCGGGCGGTGCCCTTGCCGCGGGAGTGCTGGCGCTCGACGGCGGCCTCCCCGCTGGGGGCCTGCGTCTTCTCGAGGCGCTGATGCAGGTCCTCGAGGCGGCCGGCCGTGGTGGTCAGGTCCGGTGAGGTCACGGATGCTCTCCTTGCGACGGTGCGTTCTCGTGCGTCCTGCGGCGGATTGCAGGGTTCGGACAATCCCTCCTGGTCCAGAAGGCTGGCCGGAACTGCCGCAATTCGCCAGTCTAGGCATGCGCCGCGTCGTCGTCGGCTTGGAGGAAACCTCCAAAACACCGGCCGGGCTCTGCAGGAGCCGTGCAGGGCACTGCGGTATAGGTAGGGGTCATGACCGAGATGATCTGGCTCGAGACCGTGGACTCCACGCAGGACGAGCTGCTGCGCAGGCTCGCCCCCGGCGGCCCCGGGCTTCCCGACGGCGGCGCCCTCGCCTCCGCGGACCAGCGCGCCGGCCGTGGGCGTCAGGGGCGTACGTGGACGACTCCGCCCGGCACGGCCCTCGCCCTGACCGTCCACCTGACCCCGGAGGCCTGGCGGCCGCCGGTCGGCGTGCAGCACTACTCCTGGCTCTCGCTCGTGGTGGCCTCTGCGGTGGTGGACGTCGTCCGGGAGCTTGGTGTCCCGGCCCACCTGAAGTGGCCCAACGACGTGCTGGTGGCCGACGGCCGCAAGCTGTGCGGCGTGCTCGCCGCGGTCACCCCCGGCGGGGGCGTGGCCGTCGGCATGGGCGTGAACGTGGACCACCGCGCCGGTGTCCCCGTGGAGACCGCCACCGCACTCTCGGACTGGATGCCCGCCGAGGAGCTTCCCACCCCCCGGGATCTGGCCGCCCGCATCCACGCGGCGGTCCTGGACCGGGTCCGCGGCTGGGCCGCCGCCCTGCCCGCCGACGGCGGGGTGGTGGACGGCACGCACGGGTGCGTGGCCGGCGTCGTGGACCATCTGTCCACGCTGGGACGGCAGGTGCGGGCCGAGCTGCCCGGTGGAGAGGTGCTCGAAGGGGAGGCCGTCGGACTCGGCCCCGGCGGGACCCTGCGTGTGGCATCCGCCACGGGGGGCCATGAGAAGATGGCGGTGCGTGAGATCAGCGCAGGGGACGTGGTCCACCTGCGCGGAGACGTCCGCCGTGCGCACTGACCGCCGCCTGGCGGCGTGCCCGCCCGCGCAGACATGAAGGAGGGGCGATGCGACTCGAGGAGAACGAGCACGTCGTGATCCGCACGCGCGCCCACCCGCGCCAGCTGCTCGGCGCCGGCGCCGTCCTGGTCCTCACCGCCGCCGCCCTGGCCTTCGTGGTGGGCTGGCTGGAACGGCCGGACCTTGCCGCGCCGCTGGCGCAGTACGTGACGCCGCTGCGTGCGGCCGCCATGGTCATCGCCGCCCTCGTGGTGCTGCTGGGGACTGTCCGCCCGCTGTGGCGGTGGGCCACTCGCACCGTGGTGCTCACCTCGGACCGCCTGGTGCAGTCCGGCCCCCTCGGAGGCGGGGAGCGGTCCATGCCGCTGCTGAGCATCGCCGCCGTGGAACAGCGCCGCCGCGGCTCCGGCGCCGGGGACCTGCACGTCACCTTCCAGGATGCCTTCCAGCAGGTCTACTGGCGCCTGACGAACGTCCCGGAGATCGAGCGCTTCGAGGCCGCCATGGCGGACGAGACCGTCTCTGCCCGCCGCCGGAGCGAGCGCGCCTGGGCCGCCGTCCCGCGCCACGCCGCCGGCACGCACACCGGAAGGTGGGGCCGATGACCGACCACATGCCGCGCGACCGCGACGCGCTCCCGCAGAACCCCGGCTGGACCACCGCCATGCGGACCCTGGACGCCGGGCTCGTGGTGGGCCCGCGCAGGTACACCCGCGAGGAGGCCGCCGAGCGGCTCGGCATACCCGCCGAGTCCGCCCGCCCCATCTGGCAGTCCCTCGGCTTCTCCCACGTGCCCGAGGGCGAGAAGGTCTTCACGGCCGCGGACCTCGAGTCCTTCGAGGTCATCCTGTCCCTCGTCCGCCGCGGCGTGCTCACCGAGGCCACCGCAGGCTCCCTGGCCCGCTCGATCGGCCAGATGACGGACCGCATGGTGGTGTGGCAGATCGAGGCCCTCGTGGAGGACCGCGTGGCCTCCGGGACGTCCGACCCGGAGGCCCGCCGCGAGGTGGTGGACATGCTCCCGGAGCTCATCACCCCGCTGGAGAAGGTCATGCAGACCGTCTACCGGCGCCAGCTGAACAACGCCGTCCAGCGCCTCACGGTCAACGTGGAAGCCGGGCTGGCCGCCTCCGAGCGGGGCCGTGACGGCTCCGAGGACGACGCCCCGCTCCCGCTGGCCCGCGCCGTCGGCTTCGCGGACATGGTCTCCTACACCTCCATGTCCCGGACCATGGACGAGCGCACCCTGGCCCGCATGGTCCAGCGCTTCGAGGCCCGGGCCGCGGACATCATCACGGCCGAGGGCGGCTGGCTGGTCAAGACCATCGGAGACGAGGTCCTCTTCAACGCCGAGACCCCCGAGGTCGGCGCAAGGATCGCCCTGCACCTGGCCCGCGCCATGTCCGAGGACCCGGTGCTGCCGGCGGCCCGCGTGGCCCTCACCTGGGGGCGCGTGCTCTCCCGCCTCGGAGACATCTACGGCCCCACCGTGAACCTGGCCGCACGGCTGACGGTGCTGGCCGATCCGGGCACCGTCCTGGTGGACTCCCTCACCGCCGCCGCCCTGGCCCGGGACGACCGCTTCGTCCTGGTCCCGCAGCCGCCGCAGATCGTGCGCGGCTTCGGGGAGGTCCGACCCTCCATGCTGCTGGCCGCGTCCGCCGACGGCCTCGACTTCGACCGATGAGGATGCATGACCGACTCCACTGACCAGACGTCTCCGCAGCATCCGCTGGTGGCCGCCCGCACGGACGTCGGCGCCGTCCGCGAGCTCAACGAAGACTCCTACACCGTGCTCACCGATCCCGTGTTCCTGGCCGCCGTCGCGGACGGCATGGGCGGCCATGCCGCCGGCGAGGTGGCCTCCGCCGCCGCCGTGCGTGCCCTCGACGACGGCCTCGCACGCCTGGTCCAGGCCGAGGGCGGCCCCTCCCTCGAGGGCCTCGGCGAGCTCGTGCACGCCGCCCACCAGGCGGTGCTCGAGCAGGGCCCGGACGGCTCCGGCACCACCCTCACCCTGCTGGCCGCTCTCGACCCCGCGGAGGGGCGCTGGGCCGTGGCCAACGTCGGCGACTCCCGCGTCTACCGCCGCCCGGCGGGCTCCGCGGTGCTGCAGCAGCTCACGGTGGACCACTCCGCCGTGCAGATGCTCGTGGACGCCGGCGAGCTCACACCGGATGAGGCCCGCGTGCACCCGCGCCGCAACGTCATCACCCGAGCCCTCGGCACCACCGAGCAGCTCGTCGTGGACGTGGGCGAGGTCCACGCCGTGCCCGGAGACCGCTTCCTGCTCTGCTCGGACGGCCTGACCGGTGAGCTGCTGGACGAGGAGGTCCTCGCCCTGCTCGAGGACAACACGGACCCACAGTCCGCCGTGGACGCCCTCGTCCAGGCCGCCCTCTGGCGCGGCGGCCGGGACAACGTCACCGTGGTGCTCGTGCAGATCCCCGAGGACGCTGAGGCCGCCGCAGAGGCGGAGCCGACCGCCGGCTGAGCAGGGCGCCGCCGGCGGTGTCCGCCCCGCCCGTTCACTAGGCTGGGGCCGTGACTGCCCAGAAGGATCCCCACGCCGAGTCCGCCGTGCCCGCCGACACCGCCGCCGAGGCGCATGTGTCGGACGCCGAGGACACCCCGCAGGCCTCCCTGCGCGAGGAGTACCAGGAGCTGGTGGAGCAGGTGCGCGCCGCCCGCACCGCCTACTACCAGAAGGACGCCCCCGAGCTCTCCGACGCCGAGTACGACCGGCTCTACCGGCGCCTCGAGGACCTCGAGACCCTCCACCCGGAGATCGTGGCCAACGACTCGCCGACCCAGGAGGTCGGCGGCGAGGCCTCCGAGGCCTTCGCCCCCGTCACCCACGGCGCCCGCATGTACTCCCTCGAGGACCTGTTCTCCGAGAGCGAGCTCGAAGTCTGGTTCCGCCGCACCGCCGAGGCTGTGGCGGCCGCCCGCCCTGGTGCCGAGCCGCGCTGGCTCGTGGAGGTCAAGATCGACGGGCTCGCCGTCAACCTGCGCTACCAGAACGGCGTGCTCACCCGGGCCGCCACCCGCGGCGACGGCGTGACCGGCGAGGACGTCACCCACAACGTCCGCACCATCGGCTCCATCCCGCAGCGCCTGGAGGGCGAGGGCTGGCCGGAGGACCTCGAGGTCCGCGGCGAGGTCTTCATGTCCTCCGCGGACTTCCGCGCTCTCAACGACTCCCGCGCCGAGGACGGCAAGGCCCCCTTCGCCAACCCGCGCAACGCCGCCGCCGGTTCGCTGCGCCAGAAGGACCCCAAGGTCACCGCCGCCCGCCCGCTGAGCATGTTCGTCCACGGCATCGGCGCCCACTCCGGCCTGGACCTGTCCAGCCAGGGCGAGACCTATGAGGCGCTCGCCGGCTGGGGTCTGCCCACCAGCCCGTACACCCGTACCGTGACCGGTCTCGGGGACACGGCACTGCAGGGCATCCTCGAGGTCATCGCCGAGTACGGCCGGCGCCGCCACGAGCTGGTGCATGAGATCGACGGCATCGTGGTGAAGGCGGACGACTTCGCGGACCAGCGGGCCCTGGGCCACACCTCCCGCGTGCCCCGCTGGGCCGCCGCCTACAAGTACCCGCCGGAGGAGGTCCACACGAAGCTGCTGGACATCCAGGTCTCCGTGGGCCGCACCGGGCGGGTGACCCCGTACGCGGTGATGGAGCCGGCCACGGTCGCCGGGTCCACCGTCTCCATGGCCACCCTGCACAACCAGGACGTGGTCAAGGCCAAGGGCGTGCTCATCGGGGACACGGTGGTGCTGCGCAAGGCCGGCGACGTCATCCCCGAGGTGGTTGGCCCCGTGCTGCCGCTCCGTGAGAAGGCCGAGGCCGCCGGCGAGGAGCTGCGCGAGTTCGTCATGCCCGCCGAGTGCCCGTCCTGCGGCACCGCCCTGGCCCCGGCCAAGGAGGGGGACGTGGACCTGCGCTGCCCGAACTCGCTGACCTGCCCGGCCCAGCTGGCCGGCCGCATGGAGCATCTGGCATCCCGCGGCGCGTTCGACGTGGAGGCGCTCGGCGAGGAGGCCGCCGTCTGGCTCACCACCGGTCCCGGCCCGGACCCGGCAGGTCAGGAGGGCGTGGTCACCCCGGAGGGTGCCGGCGTGCTCACCTCCACCGCCCAGGTCTTCGACCTCGCCACCGGGACCCCGGAGGAGATCACCGGACCCCGCGGCGAGGACGGCCTGTCGGACCTGCAGCGCTCGCTCGGCGACGTCCGGGTCTGGCGGGAGAAGCGCACCAAGGTGGACGGGAAGTTCGTGCCATCCGGCGTGTGGGAGCTCAAGCCGGCGTTCTTCACCCAGGGCTCCGCGAAGAAGCCGTCCGCACCGACCGCCAACACCCTGCGCCTGTTCGAGGAGCTTCAGAAGGCCAAGTCCCAGCCGCTGTGGCGGGTGCTCGTGGCGCTGTCCATCCGGCACGTCGGCCCCACCGCCGCCCGCTCCCTGGCCGTGGCCTTCGGCTCCATGGACGCGCTGCGCGAGGTGGCGGAGGCGAAGGACGTCGAGCGCCTGTCCGAGACGGACGGCGTCGGACCGATCATCGCCGAGGCGGTGGTGGAGTGGTTCGCCGTGCCGGAGCACGTGGCGATCGTGGAGGCCTGGGCCGCCGCCGGCGTGCGCATGGAGGACGAGCAGGACGAGTCCACTCCGCGCACCCTGGAGGGAGTGACCGTGGTGGTCACCGGCACCCTGGAGGACTTCAGCCGCGACTCTGCCAAGGAGGCCATCCTGGTCCGCGGCGGCAAGGCCTCCGGCTCCGTGTCCAAGAAGACCCACTTCCTGGTGGCCGGCGCCTCCGCCGGCTCCAAGCTCGACAAGGCCGAGTCCCTCGGCGTCCCCGTGCTGGACGAGGACGGCTTCAAGCGCCTGCTCGCCGAAGGACCCGAGGCCTTCGCCGAAGAGGCCGTGGACGGCGACGAGGGCGCTGACGCCAAGGAGGGCGCCGCGTCCGAGGGTGCGGAGGAGGACAGGTGAGCGCCGCCGTCACCCCCGCCGGGCTGCTCGCCGTCGCCCGGGCCGCCGCCCGTGCCGGCGCCGCCGTGCTCAACGAGCGCTGGACCGCCGCACACCCGGCGACCCCGCTGACCGCGGCCTCACTGGGCGCGGAGACGAAGACCTCCGGCTCGGACTGGGTCACCGACTTCGACCGCCGCGCCGAGGACGCCGTGCGCGCGGTGATCTCGGGCTACCGGCCGCAGGACGAGATCACCGGTGAGGAGTACGGGGCCACGGTCCCGGACGATCCCACCGGGTACCGCTGGTCCATCGACCCGCTGGACGGCACCACCAACTTCATCCGCGGCATCCCCCAGTTCTGCACATCCGTGGCGGTCTGGGGACCGGACGGCCACGGGGAGGGGCGCTGGCTGGCGGGGACCGTCGTCGCCCCGGCGCTCGGCCGCACCTGGTACGCGCACGCCGGCGGCGGCGCGCACTCCACCGTGGACGCGACGACGGCCGCCTCCGCCCGCGAGGACCGTGACGCTCCCGTGCGACTCACCGGTCCCGTGCCGGGCCGTTCGGGGCGGCTGATCGCCACCGGCTTCGGCTACGACGCCGAACGCCGCGCCCGGCAGGTCCAGGCGCTCGCCGCGGTGTTCGCAGAGTTCGGGGACGTCCGCCGCATCGGCTCGGCCGCCCTGGACCTGTGCATGGTCGCGGACGGCACCCTGGACGCCTACGCGGAGTACGGCACCCAGGAGTACGACTGGGCGGCCGGTGCCCTGATCGCCGAGGAGGCCGGCGTGCCCGTGGTGCGCCCGGCCCACCCCGACGGCGACGCCCACCCGGGCTGGATGCTCGCCGGCGACCTCGGCGGGCTCGAGCACACCCTGCGGACGGCGATGGCATGAGGAGACTGTTCGGACAGCCCTGGTACTACCCGGTGGTCTTCACCTGTTTCGGCCTGGCCTTCGCGGGCTGGGGCGCGGTCGACGGCAACATCTGGCTCGTGATCCCCGGACTGCTGATCGCCGCCTTCGGCGTCTGGTACTGGCCGGCCATGAAGGTCTCCTCCCGTCCGGCCTCCGGCGTCGAGGAACATGTGGCGAACGGGGGAGTCGTGCTCTACTGGCGCCCCGGCTGCCAGTTCTGCCTCAAGCTCATCCGGAGCCTGAGCGCACAGGAGCGGGACACCGCCTACTGGGTCAACATCTGGACCGACGAGCAGGGCCGCGCCCAGCTCTGGGAGGCCCACGAACGCCGCACCGGCGTGCTCGAGGGCCGGCCAGACGAGACCGTCCCCACCGCCGTCAGCCGCCGCCAGGCGGTGGTGGTCAGCGGTGAGAAGAACATCGCACGCCTGCGCCAGATGCTGCAGGCGGCCGCACGGAGGAGGGGCGCATGAGCTCAGACGAGCAGCAGGCCACGCCGACCACGTCCATCGGGGGTGCGGACAACGAAGGGAGGACGTCCGTCGTCGTGCGTCCGATCACCGAGGCGGACTACGCCTGTGTGGCGGAGCTGACCGAGCAGGCCTACGTCCAGGGCGGGCACGTGAAGCCGGACGACGCCTACCTGCCCAAGCTCCGCGACGTGGCCACCCGCGCCGCCGAGGCCGAGGTGCTCGTGGCCGAGGTCCCCGTGGACGGCCGGCCCCGCGTGGCCGGCTCCGTGGTGCTCGCCCCGCACGGCCACCCCTGGGCCGAGGTCGCCTACGAGGACGAGTTCGAGTTCCGCATGCTCGCCGTGCACCCGGACCTGCACCGCCGCGGAGTGGCCCGAGCCCTGGTGGAGGCCGTGATCGAGCGGGCGAGGCAGACCGAGGGCGTGCACGCCGTGGTGCTGTCCACGGTGCTCTCCATGCGTGGGGCACAGCGGCTCTACACCGCCCACGGGTTCGAGCACGTGCCGAGCCGGGACTGGATGCTCTCCGAGGTCATCCCCGGGATCCCGCCGGAGGAGGACAAGGGGCCGTTCCCCGTGTACCGGATGGAGCTGGAGTCCTCCTGACGCGTGAGTCCACGCGGGGCCGGTGTGCAGTGAGCGACTAGACTCGACGCAGACCCCCGCCTCGCCTGCCGGCCGGCCCCGCCGTGCCCGCAGCCGGGCGGGAGACCGCCGACCGACGACCGAGGAGATCCATGGCTGAGATCACTCGAGACCAGGTGGCCCATCTGGCCCGCCTGGCCCACATCCGGATGAGCGAGCAGGAGCTGGACACCCTGTCCGGCGAGCTCGGCCTCATCCTGGACTCCATCTCCCAGGTGCAGGAGGTGGCCGGCGAGGACGTTGTGCCGACCTCCCACCCGATCCCGCTGACCAACGTCTTCCGCGAGGACGAGCCGCGGGACACGCTGACCCAGGAGCAGGCCCTCGACCAGGCGCCGGACTCCGAGGACGGCCAGTTCAAGGTCCCCGCGATCCTGGACGGAGAGTGAGCACAGCCATGACTGAGAGCTTCGACGTGAACGCCGAGCTGACCGCTGACCAGCTCGTGCGCCTCACCGCCCTGCAGATGGCCGAGCGCCTCGCCGCCGGCACCACCACCTCCGTGGAGCTCGTGCAGGCGCACCTGGACCGGATCGCCGAGTACGACGGCGACCCGCGCTCCGACGCCGCCTCCGACCGCGGCGTGCGCGCCTACCTCCACGTGAACACCGACGAGGCCCTCGCCGTGGCCGCCGAGGTGGACGCGATCCGCGCCGCCGGCGGTGCCGAGGCCGAGGCCCTGCACCCGCTGGCCGGCGTCCCGGTGGCCGTCAAGGACAACATCGTCACCGTGGGCCAGCCCACCACCGCGGCCTCGACGATGCTCGACGGCTGGATGAGCCCGTACGACGCCCACGTGATCGAGCGCATCCGCGCGGCCAAGCTGCCGATCCTCGGCAAGACCAACATGGACGAGTTCGCCATGGGCGGCTCCACCGAGCACTCCGCGTTCGGCATCACCCGCAACCCGTGGGACCTGGACCGCGTGCCCGGCGGCTCCGGCGGCGGCTCCGCCGCGGCCGTGGCGGCATTCCTCGCCCCGTTCGCCCTCGGCTCGGACACCGGCGGCTCCATCCGCGAGCCCGCCGCCTTCACCGGCACCGTCGGCATGAAGCCGACCTACGGCGCCGTGTCCCGCTACGGCGTGATCGCCATGGCCTCCTCCCTGGACCAGGTGGGCCCGGCCGCCCGCACCGTGGCGGACGCCGCGGCGCTGCAGCAGGTCATCGGCGGCCACGACCGCCGCGACTCCACCTCGCTGCCGGATGAGCAGGCCGACTTCGCGGCCGCCGCCGGCAACCGCGACCTCACCGGTGTGAAGGTCGGCGTCATCGCCGACCAGTCCACGGAAGGGTTCGACGCCGGTGTGAAGGCCGCGTTCGACGCGGACGTGGAGGCGCTGCGCGGGGCCGGTGCGGAGATCGTGGAGGTCTCCTGCCCGCACTTCGACGCCGCCCTGGCCGCGTACTACCTGATCATGCCCTCCGAGGCCTCCTCCAACCTGGCCCGCTACGACGGCGTCCGCTACGGCAACCGCGTGGTGCCGGAGGGCGGCGGCACGATCGAGCAGGTCATGGCGGCCACCCGTGAGGCCGGCTTCGGCCCCGAGGTCAAGCGCCGCATCATCCTGGGCACCTACGCCCTGTCCGCCGGCTACTACGACGCCTACTACGGCTCGGCCCAGAAGGTCCGCACCCTGGTGCAGGAGGACTTCGCCGCCGCGTTCGAGAAGGTCGACGTGCTGCTCACCCCGACCGCCCCGACCCCGGCGTTCGCGCTGGGCGCGCAGACCACGGACCCGATGGCGATGTACCTCAACGACATCGCCACCATCCCGGCCAACCTCGCCGGCGTCCCCGGCCTCTCCGTGCCGGGCGGCACCGTGGACGGCCTGCCGTACGGCCTGCAGCTGGTGGCTCCGGCCCGTGAGGACGCCCGCCTGTACTCGGTGGGCGCCGCCGTCGAGGCGCTCCTGGACGAGCGCCGCGGCACCCCCGTCTGGGCCCAGGCCCCGGACCTCGTCAAGGGCGCCGAACGCGCCGCCGCTCCGACCGCAGGAGGCCAGCAGTGAGCTCGAACGACGTGATGGACTTCGGCCAGGCGATGGAGCAGTTCGACCCGGTCCTCGGGTTCGAGGTGCACGTGGAGCTGAACACCAGGTCCAAGATCTTCTCCTCGGCCCCGAACGCCTTCGGCGACGAGCCGAACACCAACGTCACCGCCCTGGACCTCGGTCTGCCGGGCACCCTGCCGGTGGTGAACAAGGAGGTCGTGGAGTACGCGATCCGCCTCGGCGTGGCCCTGAACGCGCAGGTCGCCGAATCCTGCCGCTTCGCCCGGAAGAACTACTTCTACCCGGACACCCCGAAGAACTTCCAGACCTCCCAGTACGACGAGCCGATCGTGTTCGACGGCCACCTGGACGTGGAGCTGGAGGACGGCGAGGTCTTCCGCATCGAGATCGAGCGCGCCCACCTGGAGGACGACGCCGGCAAGCTGACCCACCAGGGCGGCTCCGGCCGCATCCAGGGCGCCTCCGCCTCCCTGGTGGACTACAACCGTGCCGGCGTGCCGCTGATCGAGATCGTCACCCGGCCGATCGTCGGCGCCGGGGACCGCGCCCCGGAGCTGGCCCGCGCCTACGTGACCGCGATCCGCGACATCGTCAAGGCGATCGACATCTCCGACGCGAAGATGGAGCAGGGCAACGTCCGCTGCGACGCCAACGTGTCCCTGATGCCCAAGGGCTCGGACACCTTCGGCACCCGCACCGAGACGAAGAACGTGAACTCCACCCGCGCCGTGCAGCACGCGGTGCAGCACGAGATCCAGCGCCAGGCCGCCCTGCTGGCCGCCGGCGGCACGGTCACCCAGGAGACCCGCCACTGGCACGAGGACACCCGCACCACCACCTCGGGCCGCCCGAAGTCCGACGCGGACGACTACCGCTACTTCCCCGAGCCGGACCTGGTGCCGGTGGTGGTGGACCGCGAGTGGGTCGAGCGCGTCCGCGCCGAGCTGCCCGAGCTGCCGGCCGTGCGCCGCAAGCGCCTCAAGGCCGAGTGGGGCTTCTCGGACGAGGAGTTCCGGGACGTGGTCAACGCCGGCGTGGACGGCGAGATCGCCGCGACCGTGGAGGCCGGTGCCACCCCGGCGGCCGCCCGCAAGTGGTGGATGGGCGAGATCGCCCGCCTCGCCAACGCCCGCGAGGTCGAGGTCTCCGCGCTCGGCGTGGAGCCCGCCCACGTGGTGCAGGTCGAGGAGCTGATCGCCGCCAAGACCATCAACGACAAGATCGCCAAGCAGGTCCTCGGCCACGTCGCCGACGGCGAGGGCACGCCGAAGCAGATCGTGGAGGCCCGGTCCCTGGCCGTGGTGTCCGACGACGGCGCCCTCACCGAGGCCGTCGACGCCGCCATCGCCGACAACCCGGACGTGGTGGAGAAGATCAAGGGCGGCAAGATGCAGGCCATCGGCGCCCTGATCGGCCCCGTGATGAAGGCCACCCGGGGCCAGGCCGACGCCGGCCGCGTCCGCGAGATCGTCATGGAGCGCCTGGGCGTCGGCTGACCCCTCGCTCCACGGTCCGGGCGCTGCGGAGCGCGCAGCGCCCGGGCCGTGGCCGGAGCATCGGAGAGTGGACGGGTGCGCCCGCCGGATGACCTGCCGTGCTCTGCGCTGTGGCCGGGCAGACAGTACCCTCATGGGTGGCGCGCCGCCGACGTCGCGCCCCGAGCACCGCAGCCGCCGCACCACCCCCGGGGCGGCTTCGACCACCGACCTCATCAGGAGAGCCCACACCCATGAAGGCCCTGTACAAGTCCGGCCCCCACGCCGGCTTCGAGTTCACCGACCGTCCGGAGCCCGAGTGTGGCCCGCACGACGTGAAGATCCGCGTGCACACCACCGGCATCTGCGGCACCGATCTGCACATCGAGGCCTATGACGCCGCCGCGCAGGCGATGATCGAGGCCCCCATGATCCCGGGCCACGAGTTCTACGGGGAGGTCGTGGAGGTCGGGGACATGGTGGAGCACGTGGCCGTCGGCCAGCGTGTCTCCGGCGAGGGACATGTGGTCTGCGGCATGTGCCGCAACTGCCGTGCCGGCCGCCGCCAGATGTGCATCAACACCGTCTCCGTGGGCGTGCAGCGAGACGGCGCCTTCGCCGAGTACGTGGTGATCCCGGAGTCCAACGTGTGGCAGCACAAGGACGACGCGATCACCCCCGAGGTCGGCGCGATCTTCGACCCGCTGGGCAACGCCGTCCACACCGCCCTGTCCTTCCCGCTGGTCGGCGAGGACGTGCTCATCACCGGCGCAGGGCCGATCGGCCTGATGGCCATCGGCATCGCCCGCCATGCCGGGGCCCGCCGCATCGCCATCACCGATGTCTCCCCGGCGCGCCTGGAACTGGCGACGCAGATGGGTGCCGACGCCGCGATCGACGTCTCCGCCCAGCGGATCAAGCAGGCCCAGGCCGAGCTGCGCATGGAGGAGGGCTTCGACGTCGGCATGGAGATGTCCGGCCGTGCCTCCGCGCTGCAGGAGATGGTGGCCAACATGAACCACGGCGGCAAGATCGCCCTGCTCGGGCTGCCGGACGGGGAGATCGCGATCGACTGGCAGTCCGTGGTGACCCACATGATCACCATCAAGGGCATCTACGGCCGCGAGATGTTCGAGACCTGGTACGCGATGTCCGCGATGCTGCAGTCGAACCCCGCCCTGCTGAAGCAGATCGAGTCGGTCGTCACCGACGTCATCCCCGCCCATGACTGGCAGCGCGGCTTCGACGCCGCCCGTGCCGGCGCCACCGGAAAGATCGTCCTGGACTGGAGGAACCTCTGATGTACGCATTCAAGGACCAGCTGGCCGCCGAGCTGAACGAGCTCCGCGAGTCCGGCCTCTACAAGCACGAGCGGGCCATCACCACCCCGCAGTCCGCCCATGTGCAGGCCACTGCGGCCGGTGCCGAGGACGCCCAGCCCAAGCCGGTGTTGAACTTCTGCGCCAACAACTACCTCGGCCTGGCGGACGACGAGCGGCTGATCGAGTCCGCCAAGAAGGCCCTGGACGAGCGCGGCTTCGGCATGGCCTCCGTCCGCTTCATCTGCGGCACCCAGGACATGCACGTCGAACTCGAGCAGCGCCTGTCCGCGTTCCTCGGCACCGAGGACACGATCCTGTTCTCCAGCTGCTTCGACGCCAACGGCGCCGTCTTCGAGCCCCTGTTCGGCCGCGAGGACGCCATCATCTCGGACGCGCTGAACCACGCCTCGATCATCGACGGCATCCGCCTGTCCAAGGCGCACCGCTTCCGCTACGCCAACCAGGACATGGAGGACCTGCGCGCCCAGCTGGAGGCCACCAAGGAGCTGAACGACGGCGCCGGCGCCCGCCGCACGGTGATCGTCACCGACGGGGTGTTCTCCATGGACGGCTACCTGGCCCCGCTGGAGCAGATCTGCGACCTCGCCGAGGAGTACGGCGCCCTGGTGATGGTGGATGACTCCCACGCCGTGGGCTTCATGGGCGCCACCGGTGCCGGCACCCCCGAGCACGCCGGCGTCTCCGACCGCGTGCACATCTACACCGGCACCTTCGGCAAGGCCCTCGGCGGCGCCTCCGGCGGCTACGTGTCCGGCCGCAAGGAGATCGTGGAGGTGCTGCGCCAGCGTGGCCGCCCCTACCTGTTCTCCAACTCCGTGGCCCCGGTGATCGTGGCCGCCACCCTCACCGCCCTGGACCTCGTGGAGGGCTCCGCCGCCCTGCGCAAGACCCTCTTCGACAACGCGGCCCTGTTCCGCCGTCGCATGACCGAGGAGGGCTTCGAGCTGCTCGACGGCGAGCACGCCATCGTCCCCGTGATGTTCGGCGACGCGGCGCTGGCCGCCCGCGTGGCCGACGCCATGCTGGACCAGGGCGTCTACGTCACCGCCTTCTCCTACCCGGTGGTCCCGAAGGGCGCCGCCCGCATCCGCGTGCAGCTCTCCGCCGCCCACTCCGAGGAAGACGTGGAGAACGCCGTGCAGGCCTTCGTGAAGGCCCGCGCCGCCGTGCAGGGCTGATCGACCCGAGACGACGCCGAGGCTCGGCCCGAGGCGACGCTCAGGAGACGGGCCCGGACCACCGGCTCACCGGCTGGGGTCCGGGCCCCCCATGTCGTCAGCGGGCGCTTTCGTTCGTGAAAGTGTCGAGACCGGCCGCGGTCCGGGCCCCTCCCATATCGTCAGCGAAAATGCCTGGGAAGCGGACCGGACGGCGCGCGGCGGCTCCGGTTCTGCGAGCGACAGCGCCAGGGGCTCAGAACGCGGTCATCGCCCGCTCGATGCGCGGCAGGACCTTCCGCAGCAGCTTGTCCCAGCGCAGCGGCCGGCCGGTGAGCTCCTGCCGTGCGCGGGCGTCGTCCAGCGCCTCGAGTGCCGCGTTGCCGAGCCACACACGGACCCGGCCGGCCTCGTCCGTGTCCCGGGCGATCTCGTCGATGAGGTCCTGGCCGTGCCAGATCGCCAGGTCCGCGACGTTCCGTGCCGGGTCTCCGGCATGCGCCAGGTCCCAGTCGAGGATGCCCGCGAGCCTCCACACGACCGCGTCGCCCTCGCCGGGGACGGGCACCCAGCGCAGGTTGTGGCCGGCCAGGTCCCCGTGGACCAGCCGCGGCGCCACGGCGGGCTCGGAGAACCAGGTGCGGACCGTCGTCGCGATGACCTCCACCGCCTCCTGCCAGGACTGCGGCAGGGCTCCGGCATGCTCGGCCGGCAACGCCGCCGGCAGCGCCCGCAGTGCCTGGATGCGCTCGTCCGTCCACGGTCCGCGGAAGGCCCACGCCGGGCCGAGCCCTGCGGCCACATCCCCATCCGTGACGTCCACGGCGTCCAGGGCGTCCACGATCCCGCGCAGCACTGCCGGGTCGCCCTCGTGCACCGGATGCGGCTGGCCGGGCAGGTAGGGCTGCAGCACCGCCGCGGTCAGCGGCACGCCCTCAGCCGTCTCGGCGTGCCACACCTCGGACAGCGGCGCCGGCACGGAGAACGGCAGGCCCCGTGCGGCCAGCGCCTGCAGCAGGCCCATGCGACGAGGAAGGTGGAAGGCCGGGGAGTCGTCCGGCGCCCAGCAGGTGCCGGGGGCGGCACCGGCCTCCGCCATCCGCGTCATGCGCAGCACGGCCACGTCGTCCAGGACGAGCACCCGGTGGAACTGGCCGGACTCCTCCACACGTCCGGCATCCCAGCGCGCTCCGGTCAGCCGCTCGGCGGTCCGGGCGTCCACGTGGGGCAGCAGTCGCTCGGCGCAGGTGCGCGCGAGCCCGATCTCTGAGGGAAGCGGATCCGACGCCATGACTGACACCGTACCCCCGGCGGACGGACCTACACTGCGCACGTGAGCACCTCCGGAACCACCACCCAGGCCAGTCAGGGCCCGACGACGGCACGCCCCTCCGGCGCGCTGCCCGCCCCTTCGGCGCGCACCGTCCGCTGGGAGGTCGCGATCGTCCTCGGCCTGTCCCTGGGCAAGTCCGCGGTCTACGCAGTGGTGCAGCTGCTGGACAAGATGACCCAGGGGCCGCTGCAGGACCAGACGACCGTCCTCAACCCGGTCCTGAACAACCGATGGGTCTTCGACCTCACCTACCAGCTGCTGAACATCGGCTTCGCCCTCGTCCCGGTGGCCCTCGTGCTCCACCTGGTCCGGCTGCGCGGCCGCAACCCGTTCCGCGCGTTCGGCCTGGACTTCCGCCGCCCGTGGGCGGACCTCGGCTGGGGTTCCCTGCTGTTCCTCGTGATGGGCCTGGGCACCCTGGCCGTCTACGCCGGCGGCCGCGCCCTCGGCGCCACCACGGCGATCGTCGGCTCCGCCATGGACGACACCTGGTACGCCGTGCCCGTGCTGGTCCTGTCCGCCCTGCGCCATGCGCTGGTGGAGGAGGTCATCGTGGTGGCCTGGATGGTGGACCGGCTGTCCTATCTGCAGCAGCTGCGCTCCTGTGGTCTGGCGGGGGAGCAGGCGCCGCTGCTGCCGGCCCCGCGCACCACGGACACCGGTGCCTTCCTGCCGGTCCGCGTCACCGCGATCGTGATCGGGCTCGCCGTGCTCCGCGCCGGCTACCACCTGTACCAGGGCATCGGCCCCGGACTGGGCAACGCGGCGATGGGCGTCGTCTTCGTGCTGTTCTACCTGCGCTGGCGCCGCGTCATGCCGCTGGTCGTCGCCCACCTGCTGCTGGACGTCACCGGGTTCGTCGCCGCCCCGCTGCTGGCTCAGCTGGGCTGGTTCGGCACCTGACCGTCCCCGTCCGAGGCCCGGTCCGATGCCCAGTCCGACGTCCGGTCCGTCCCCGTCCGACGCCAACTGGTGAGGACACACCTGCCAACTGGTGAGGACACACCCTCATCGCCCGCACAGGAGGGGTGCCAGACGGTGTGTCCTCACCAGTAGACAAGTAGGCCAGCAGACCAGTAGGCGAAGAGCGCCGGGGGAGGCCGTCAGGAAGGGCGCAGGGGGGGTGGCCGTCAGGAAGAGCGCCGGGGGAGGCCGCCGGGAAGAGCGCCGCGGGTGAGGGCGGCCGTCAGAGGGTGACGGTGCCCCGGGGGGTCTCGAACCGCACGGTCAGCAGGCCCGGGGTGCCCGAGGGCGCGGCGTACTCGATGGTGAGGTCCTCGACCTTCTGGGACGGATCGTCCAGGCCCAGCCAGGAGCGGACACGCTCGCGGGAGCCGGCCAGGGTGAGCGAGGAGATCGAGGCCTGCGCCGGGGCCGCCAGGGAGGGGTGGAGGTCCTCGGTGCCCTCGTCCCAGCAGACCAGGTACGGGACCTGCGGGTCCGCGATCAGGCCCTTGATGCCGATCTGCTTCCAGGTCAGCTCGCGGCCGTCCGGGAACTTGCGGTTGCCGGGCACGGCGGAGCGGCCGAGGCGCTCTTCGAAGGCGGAGAGGTCGTCTGTGGCCACGACCCAGCCCATCCAGCCGCCGCCCTGCTCGGAGCGGGAGCGCACGGCCTGGCCGAACGGGGCGTTCGCCGCCGCCGGGTGGTCCAGGACCTCCACGACCTCCAGGTACTGGCCGTGGGCCATGGGGAACAGGGCGTTGCGGGTGCCGAACCGAGGGTGCACGCCGCCCTTCACGCGCTCCACGCCGAGGGCGTCGGAAACCCGTTCCACGGTGGCGTCGAGGCCCTCGGGGCCGGCGGCGTAGGACACATGGTCCAGGCGGATGGTGCTCACGAAGATCGTCCTCTCGTCGGCCCAGGGGATGTCAGCCGGGCTGTCGTGAGGCTCAGGCTAGCCCTGTGTGACGAAGGACATGAAATCGTGACGAGCCGGTGTGCGGTCGGTGTGTCCCCGATGCCACACTGGCGGCACGGTCACGAGAGCCAGCACCAATGCCCCGGCATTCTGGCCGGCAACCCTCCCCACCGCGGCGGGGTGCCCCGGGTGACGACCAGGCCGGCCCCAGACCGGGGCCCGGCAAGCGCGGTCGTGTCATGCGCCCGCTCCCGCACGGGCGTGCCAGAGCCCCGGACCTGCTCAAGGTCCACGGCAGTCCGAGGCGCGGGGGCATGGCCGACCCTGACAGCCCCAGGAATCCGCCATGACCACCCAGAACAGCGCCCCTGAGACGAGCACCTCCGCGAACGCCGAGACCCCCGCCGCCGAGGCCTGGGGCTTCGAGACCCGTCAGATCCACGCCGGCGCCGAGCAGCCCCACGCCCACGGCGCCACCGCTCTGCCGATCGTGCAGACCACGTCCTTCGACTTCCCCAGCTCCCAGGTTGCCGCGGACCGCTTCGCGCTGGCGGACCTGGACCCGCTGTACACGCGGATCGGCAACCCCACCCAGCAGGCGGTGGAGGAGAAGATCGCCGCGCTCGAGGGCGGCGTGGGTGCGCTGCTGCTGTCCTCCGGGCAGTCAGCCACCACGTTCGCGATCCTCAACGTCGCCGGCGCCGGAGACCACGTGGTGGTCTCCACCTCGCTCTACGGCGGCACACAGAACCTCTTCAAGCACACCCTGGCCAAGGTCGGGGTCCGGACCACCTTCGTGCAGGACCCGGACGACCTGGAGCAGTGGCGGGCCGCCGTCCGCCCGGAGACCAAGGCGTTCTTCGGCGAGTCCCTCGGCAACCCGCGCGGAGACGTGTTGGACGTCGCCGGAGTCGCCGCCGTCGCCCACGAGGCCGGTGTCCCGCTGATCGTGGACAACACCCTGGCCTCGCCGTACCTGTTCCGGCCGATCGAGCACGGTGCGGACGTGGTCACCCACTCGGCCACCAAGTACCTCGGCGGCCACGCCGCGGCCATGGCCGGCGTGATCGTGGACGCCGGCACCTTCGACTACGGCAGGTACCCCGAGCGCTTCGGAGGCTTCACCGAGCCGGACGAGTCCTACCACGGCCTCGTCTACGCTCGGGACCTCGGTGCCGACGGTGCCTTCGGCGTGAACCTCTCCTACATCCTCAAGGCCCGCGTGCAGCTGCTCCGTGACTACGGATCGGCGATCTCCCCGTTCAACGCCTTCCTGGTGAACCTCGGCCTGGAGACCCTGTCCCTGCGCATGGAGCGCCACGTGGCCAACGCCCGCCGGGTCGTCGAGTACCTGGACGGCCACGGGCAGGTGGAGGCCGTGGTCCATCCCGAGCACGCCTCGAGCCGGTGGAACGCCCGTGCGAAGGAGCTGTTCCCGCGCGGCGCCGGTGCGATCGTCTCCTTCGAGATCGCCGGCGGCCGCGAGGCCGGCGCGGCCTTCGTGGACGCTTTGACCCTGCACCACCATGTGGCGAACGTGGGCGACGTCCGCTCGCTGGTGATCCACCCGGCCTCCACCACCCATTCCCAGCTCACCGAGGACGAACAGCGCGCCACCGGCGTCACCCCGGGCCTGGTCCGCCTCTCCGTGGGCCTGGAGTCGATCGAGGACATCCTCGCGGACCTCGAGACCGGCTTCGCCGCCGCCTCCGGCGCCGTGAGGCACGACGACGGCCCGGCCGCCTCCGCAGGGGAGGCCCGGTGACCGCGGTGGACGTCAGGGGCACCCGCACCGATCTGCCCGCCGGCGGGTTCCACCGGCTCTGCGTCGGGCCGCTGGACACGGAGACCGGCGGCCACCTGCCGGCGGTGGAGCTCGCCTATGAGACGTGGGGCACGCTGAACGCCGAGGGCACCAACGCCGTGCTGGTCCTCCACGCCCTCACGGGAGACACCCACGTGGCCGCCCACCGCCAGGACCCGAGGACCGGCTGGTGGGATGAGCTCGTCGGTCCCGGCTGCGCCGTGGACACGGACCGCTGGTTCGTGGTGGCGCCGAACATGGTGGGCGGCTGCTCCGGTTCCACCGGCCCGGCGAGCCCGGCCCCGGACGGACGTCCGTGGGGCTCGCGGTTCCCGTTCATCACCCTGCGCGATGCGGTGGAGGCGGAGGCACGGCTGGCCGACCACCTCGGCATCGCCCGCTGGCATGCCGCGATCGGCGGGTCGATGGGCGGCGCCCGGGCCCTGGAGTGGGCCGTGAGCAGGCCGGACCGTGTGGCGGGCGTGGGGGTGCTGGCGTCGACCGCGCACTCGAGTGCCGAGCAGATCGCCTTCGCCCAGTCCCAGGCACAGGCCATCCGCCTGGATCCCCAGTTCCGGGACGGTGACTACTACGGAGGACCGCAGCCCGAGGCCGGCCTCGGCATCGCCCGGCGCATCGCCCACATCACCTACCGCAGCGCCGAGGAGCTGGCCGTGAGGTTCGGGCGCCGCCACCAGGGTGAAGAGGATCCCTTCGGCACGGCGGCAGGAGAGCGTCTGGGCCGGTACCAGGTGGAGTCCTACCTGGACCATCAGGCCTCCAAGCTGGTCGGCCGGTTCGACGCGAACGCCTACCTGACCCTCACCGAGGCCCTCATGAGCCATGACGTCAGCCGTGGCCGCGGGGGCGTGGCCGAGGCGCTGCGGCGGTTCACGGGCCGGGCCTTCGTGGCCGCCGTGGAGTCGGACCGGCTCTACCTCCCCGCCGAGTCCCACGAACTGGCCGCGCTGCTGCCGGCCCGGCCGCAGGTGCACATGATCGACTCACCGCTCGGGCATGACGGCTTCCTGGTCCACTACGGGCAGGTCGCCGAGCAGCTCCGGCAGGACCTGGCCCTCTGAGCCGACGGCGGCCCGGACGCACCGCTTGTGCGTCCGGGCCGTCGTCGGGGCGGCGGGTTCTCAGCCCTTGTTGCGGCGGGTTCTCAGCCCTCGTTGTAGTCCGAGCCGTGCGGCATGTCCGCGCCGAACAGGGGAGCGGCGTCGGGGCGCTTGGCGCTGCGGCCGTCTCCGGAGGAGACGCCCTTGATGCGGCGGATGACCCACGGCACCAGGTGGGTGCGCGCCCACACGACGTCCTCGGCCCGCGCGTGGCGCCAGTTCCGCGGCGGCAGCGGCTTGGGCACGAACGGCTCCAGGTCGTGCTCCACGTTCAGCGTCTCCAGGACCATCGCCGCGATCGTGTGATGTCCGGTGGGGGAGAAGTGCAGGCGGTCCTCGGCCCACATCTCCGGGCGGGAGAGGACCTTCAGGGACCACATGTCCGGGACCAGGCAGTCGTGGCGGGCGGCGATGGTGCGGACGTTCTCGTTGTAGATGGCCACCTTGCCGCGGATGCGGCCGAGCACCGGGGTCTCCTTCACGTCCGTGGCATTGAAGAGGAGGATGGTGGCCCCGGAGGCGGACAGCCGCTCGACCGCAGTGTCCAGCCGGACGGCCACCTCGTCCGGGTCCGCCCGGCGCAGGATGTCATTGCCGCCGGCGCAGATGCTGACCAGGTCCGGCTGCAGCTCGAGGGCGGGGTCGATCTGGTCCGCCGTGATCTGGTCCAGGAGCTTGCCGCGCACTGCAAGGTTGGCGTAGGCGAAGCGATCGTCGTCCGGGGTGAGGCGGGCGAGTTCTTCGGCCACGCGGTCGGCCCAGCCGCGGTGGTATCCCGGCTTCTCGGCCACCGGGTCGCCGATGCCCTCGGTGAACGAGTCGCCCAGGGCCACGTAGCGGCGCCACGGATGCGTGGTGGGCGAAGCGGCAGGGGAGGCGTCGTCGGGACGGGAGGCTGTGGAGGAGTCTGGGTGCGGAGTCGTCACAACAGTGCATTCTGGACCCCAAAGGGCATGTGGAACAAGGAATCGGAGCGGGATGCTCCACTTCGGTTGCTCCGCATACGCTGGACGCCATGACTTCCACCACCGAGTTCACCGTCCGCTGGTCCCACCCTGAGGGGGAGCGCACCGATCACCTGCTGGTGATGCTGCACGGCTTCGGCGCGGACGAGAACGACCTGTTCGGCCTGGCCCGCGAGTTCCCGGAGCGGCTCACCGTGGCCTCCGTGCGCGCGCCGCTGCAGATCCCGATGGGCGGCTTCGCCTGGTTCCCGCTGTCCCAGGACCCGGTGACCGGGGAGATCGGTTCGGACGCCCCGTCCGTGCGCGCCGCCGTTGAGTCACTGCAGGCCTGGGTGGAGTCCGTCCGCGCAGACTTCCGGTCCGTGACCCTGCTCGGCTTCTCCCAGGGCATGGCGATGGCCATGTCCCTGCTGCGCCTGGACCCGGCCGCCTACGCCTGCACCGTGGGCCTGTCCGGCTTCGTCGCCGACCCGGACCGCGCCGAGCCCGAGCTCGCCACCCTCTTCGACCGGGACGACGAGGTCGCCCGCGTCCGGCCGAAGGTCTTCTGGGGCCGTGGTCAGGAGGACCCGATCATCTCCGAGGCCCGCGTGGAGGCCACCCACGGCTGGCTCAACAGGCACGTGGACATGACGAAGATCGTCTACGCCGGCCTCGGCCACGCCGTCCACCCGCAGGAGCTCGCCCACGTGGTGCAGTACCTGGACCAGGTGGTGCCGGGGAAGGCCTGACCGAGCCTTACGGCGCCTCGATCACGATCGACTCGCCGTTGAACTCCACCACGTCGCCGTCGTGCAGCTGCGCGCCGCGCTGGGTGCGGACCTCGCCGTTCACGGTCACCATGCCGTCCTGGATCACGTCGCGGGCCATGGCGCCGTCCTCCACGAGGGAGGCGAGCTTGAGGGCCTGGCCGAGGCGGATGGTCTCGTCACGGATGGGCAGGGGCTGTGCGTCGGAAGCCATGAGACCCATTGTCCCCGGTAGGCTTGCCCTCACGCGAGTCGTGCGCGTCCTGCGGCCATGCCCGGATGCCGCCGGCCCGCCGCCCATCGCCCCGCCGCCGTGTGCGGGGCGCCCCACACCCAGGACGGAAGTGACATTCACCCATGGCTGCCAAGTCCCCGCTGGACAACGTCATCAACCTTGCCAAGCGCCGAGGCTTCGTGTTCCAGGCCGGTGAGATCTACGGCGGTTCCCGCTCGGCCTGGGACTACGGGCCGCTCGGCGTGGAGCTGAAGGAGAACATCAAGAACGAGTGGTGGAAGACCTTCGTGCGCTCCCGCGCGGACATGGTCGGCCTGGACTCGTCCATCATCCTGCCCCGCGACGTGTGGAAGGCCTCCGGCCACGTGGACACCTTCACCGACCCGCTGGTGGAGTGCACCTCCTGCCACAGGCGCCACCGCCAGGACCACCTGGAGGAGGCCTTCGAGGCGAAGAAGGGCCGCATGCCCGAGTCCATGGCGGAAGTGGTGTGCCCAGACTGCGGCACCCGCGGCGAGTTCACCGAGCCCCAGCTGTTCTCCGGCCTGATGAAGACCTTCCTCGGCCCCGTGGACAACGAGGAGGGCCTGCACTACATGCGCCCGGAGACGGCGCAGGGCATCTTCGTGAACTTCCTCAACGT
Source organism: Micrococcus sp. FDAARGOS_333 (assembly GCF_002206575.2). Taxonomy (NCBI): domain Bacteria; kingdom Bacillati; phylum Actinomycetota; class Actinomycetes; order Micrococcales; family Micrococcaceae; genus Micrococcus; species Micrococcus sp. FDAARGOS_333. The sequence continues at coordinate 1,085,732 of NZ_NJFJ02000001.1, forward strand.
GGTGAACGCCGCCCGCAAGAAGCCTCCGTTCGGCATCGGCCAGATCGGCAAGGCGTTCCGCAACGAGATCACCCCGGGCAACTTCATCTTCCGCACCCGCGAGTTCGAGCAGATGGAGATCGAGTACTTCGTGCCGCCGGCCCAGGCGCAGGAGCACTTCGACCGCTGGGTGGACCAGTGCTGGAACTGGTTCGTGGACCTCGGGATCAACCCGGACAACCTCCGCAGGTTCGACGTCCCCGCCGAGGAGCGCGCGCACTACTCGGACGGCACCATCGACCTGGAGTACCGCTTTGGCTTCGGCGGCGGCGAGGGCTGGGGCGAGCTCATGGGCGTGGCCAACCGCACGGACTACGACCTGTCCCAGCACACCGAGCACTCGGGCACGAAGATGCAGTACTTCGACCAGGCCGCCAACGAGCACTACACCCCGTACGTGATCGAGCCGTCCTTCGGCCTGACCCGCGCCATGATGGCGTTCCTCGTGGACGCCTACGCGGAGGACGAGGCCCCGAACACCAAGGGCGGCGTGGACGTGCGCACCGTGCTGAAGCTGGACCCGCGCCTGGCCCCGGTCAAGGCCGCCGTGCTCCCGCTGTCCAAGAAGCCGGATCTGCAGCCGGCCACCCAGTCCCTGGCTGAGGAGCTGCGCGGCCTGTGGAACATCGAGACGGACGACTCCGGCGCGATCGGCCGCCGCTACCGCCGTCAGGACGAGATCGGCACCCCCTACTGCATCACCGTGGACTTCGACACCCTCGAGGACCAGGCCGTCACCATCCGCGAGCGGGACACCATGGCCCAGGAGCGCGTGGCCCTGTCCCAGGTGAAGTCCTACCTGCTGGAGCGTCTGGTCAAGTGACCGGCGCGCAGCAGAACGGCAGCGCCCGTACCGCCCCGGAGGGGCTGACCCTGCGGGCGTGGGAGGACGGCGACGACCTGCGGCTGCTGGAGGTCTTCGGCGACCCCGTGGACGTGCAGCAGCACCAGGACCGCGCCATGCTGGCCGCCTCCTCGGACACCCCGTGGCGTCGGTGCATCGTGGCCGAGGTGGACTCCGTCCCCGTGGGCGCCGCCGTGGTCTATGCCTCCTCGCTGCACCCGCAGCGGCTCTGGCTCTACGTGGAGACCGCCGCCTCCGAGCGCGGCCGCGGCATCGGCTCCGCCCTCCTGGACGCTCTGCGCCGGATCGTCACGGCGGCGCACGCCGCCGGTGAGGTCACGACGACGGCGCTCAAGTCCCGCTACGGCCTCGCCCCCGAGGACACCAGGACGGTGGCCGAGGGGGAGGAGCTGCCGGAGCTCGACCTCGAGTCCCACGCCGAGCGTGCGGCCCAGGCCGAGGCGACCGGCGGCTTCCTCGCCGCCCGGGGCTTCACCCGGATCCAGCGCTCCCGGCGCGTGGCCGTGGCCGCACGCTCCGTGGCGCTGCCGACGCTGCGCACCGATCAGACCCCGGAGGGCGTGAGCCTCGAGGAGTCCTCCACCGGCTCCGTGGAGCTCACCCGTGCCGTGGCCGCGTTCTACAACGGTGTCCATGAGTGGGACCCGGCCGAGATGAGCCTCGGTCAGGCCCAGCAGATGCTGCTGGGCCCGGACACCGGAGCCGCCGGCGCCGTGGTCCTGCGCGACCGGCCCGGCGCCGACGGCGGGGCCATCCGCGCGTTCGCCGTCTCCTACACCGCCGAGCGCCAGGAGGACCCGGCCGACGTGCTGCTCGGCTGGGACCCCGAGCTGGAGGACGCCGAGGCCCAGCAGGCCGTGGCCGACCTGCTCGCCCTGCTCGTGGCACAGCACCCCGTGCAGATCGAGGTGGACGACTCCATGACGGCCCTGGCGCCGATCGTGGACGGCCTGCTCACCGCCGGCTACGCTCAGGTGCTCGCCGACGCCTCCGTGGTGGCGACCGCATGACCGCTGCCGACCGTGACCCGGAGGAGGCGGCCGTCGTCGGGAATCCCGGCGCCGGGGAGACAGACCGGGACCCGGCGCGGGTGCGCGCCCTGAGGGCCACCGTGCTGACGGTGGCGCTGCTGAACCTGGCCTACATGGTGGTGGAGATCGCCGTGGCACTGTCCATCCGCTCCGTGGCCCTGGTGGCGGACTCGGTGGACTTCTTCGAGGACTTCGCCGTCAACCTGTTGATCTTCATCGCCCTGGGCTGGACGCTCTCGAAGCGTGCGGCGGTGGGCAAGGCGATGGCCGTGATCCTCGTGCTGCCGGCCCTCGCGGCGCTGGTCATGGCGGTGGCGAAGATGGGCGACCCCGAGCCGCCGGCCGTCGGCGCCCTGCTCTGGACGGCCGTCGGTGCGATCGGCGTGAACCTCGTCTGCGTCCTGCTGCTCTCCCGCTTCCGGGCCGACGGCGGCTCCCTCACCCGGGCCGCCTGGCTCGCCGCCCGCAACGACCTCATCGCCGGCGTGGTGCTCATCGCCCTGGCCGGCGCCACCGCGCTGACGGCCTCCGGCTGGGCGGACATCATCGTCGGCCTGCTGCTGGTGGTCCTCAACGGCTCCGCGGCCAAGGAGGTCTGGGAGGCCGCCACCGAGGAGTCCCTGGCGGCCAAGGCCCTGGGCGGCGACGTCGACGACGACTGACAGCCCGCGCACGACGACGCCCCGCACCGTCCGGTGCGGGGCGTCGCGCTGTGTGGGGCCGGCCGTGACGGCTCAGCGGTGGCCGGCGCGGTGCAGGACCAGTGAGCACAGCACACCGAGCGCGGCCAGCACGGGGAAGACCAGCAGGGCCGGGGTGAGCGGCATCGTCGTGGCCAGCAGGCCGACCAGCGGGCTCAGACCGATGCCGGCCACACGCATCAGCCAGGAGACGATCGCCAGGCCGGTCTGCGCCGGCAGGCCGGGGACCTCATCGCCGAGCGCGTAGGCGGTGGGGACCACCACCGCGCAGCCGAGGCCGCACAGCGCCAGGCCGGAGAGCACCACCGGCAGGGCAGCGGTGAACAACACCAGCAGCAGGCCGAGGACCACACAGGACAGCCCCACCGTGAGCGTGGTGCGGCGGCCCAGCGCCGCGAGGACGCGGTCGCCGGTCAGGCGGCCGAGGAACTGGGCCAGCAGCAGAGTGGAGGCACCCAGGCCGGCGACGGCGGCGTCCAGGCCCCGCTCGGTCTGCAGGAACAGCGAGGTCCAGGCGTTGCCGAACTCCTCCACGCTGAACCCGGCCATCGCGATCACCACGATCGGCACGAGCGCCAGGTAGGCGCCGGTGCGGGTCGGAGTCTGGGCGGAATCCGTGGCGGCGTCCGATGCCGTGGAGGGCCCGACGCGGTCGGCCGCCTCGGCGGCCTGGGGCGAGGCCGAGTCGGAGGCCACGGTCCCCGTCGACGGCGCGGGGCCGTCGTCGGGACGTGAAGGGGCGTCCGGGAGGAACCGGCGGTGGACCAGCAGCAGGATGACGGCGCAGGCCAGGCCGTTCAGGCCCAGGTGCACGGACATCGGCAGACCGGCGCCCACCGAGAGCGCACCGAGGCCTGCTCCGGCGGCGGCGCCGATGCTCCACCCGGCATGCATGGAGGTCAGCACCGGCCGGCGGAGCACGGTCTGCACACGGATGCCCTGGGCGTTCTGCGCGGTGTCCACGATCGCGTCGCCGATGCCGCAGACGAACAGCAGGCCCGCGAAGACCCAGACGAAGCCGCCCCAGGGCAGGGCGCCGTCCTCGCGGGCGGCCGCCGCGGCGTCCACGGCGAGACCGGCACCGGTGACGAGCACCGCCAGCAGGAGCGTGCCGTAGAGCACCACACGGCGACTGCCGACCCGGCGCAGGATCGGTGCCGGCATGCTGCCGGTGAGCGCCGCGCCCAGCGTCAGGGCGATCACCAGCAGGCCGAACTCGCCGGCGCCGAGTCCGAAGGCGGACTTCGCCTCCGGATAGTGGGGGATCAGCGCGCCGAACAGGGCGCCGTTGGTGAGGAACGCGAACGTCGCGGCCCAGCGGGCGCGGCGGAGCTCGGCAGCGGCTGCGGACGCAGCGGAGGGGCGTGAGAGCCTGGACATCCGCTCCAGGCTCTCACGCCCCGCCGGGTGTGCGCGGCACCGTGTGACGTACGGCTCCTCTGCCGGCGGCGTGGAGGGGGCCGGCTCAGTCCGCCCAGCCGAGCAGGCGCCAGGACTCCATCCAGCCGGCGAACTGCTTCGCGTTGTACGCGGCGCCCAGCGTGCTCGGATTGGCCACCAGCACCAGGTCAGCGGCCTGGACGGCCTCGTCCTTCGCCAGCAGCTCGGCGACCTCCTCCGGGGTTCCCGCGTAGGTGGGCCCGGAGACGGCGCGGGAGCCGTCCAGGAAGCCGGAGGAGTCGCGGCCGTGACGCTCGTGCCCGAACCTGCGCTCGTCCTGCTCGTCCTGGATCGCCAGGATCGAACGGGTGACGGCGGTGTGCGGGGTGCGCTCGTGCCCGGCGGCGGCGAACGCCTCACGGTAGCGGGCGACCTGGTCGGCCTGCTGCACGTGGAAGGGGCGGCCGTCGTCCTCCAGCAGCAGGGTGGAGGAGACCAGGTCATAGCCGGCCTCGCCGGCGCGGACGGCCGTGGGGGTGGAACCGGCGCCCCACCACAGCCGGTCTGCCAGGCCAGGGGACTGCGGCTCGATCCGCAGCATGCCCGTGGTGTGGGACCAGCCCGACTCCAGGTCCGGCTGCGCCAAGGGCGTGCCGCGCAGCGCGGTGCGGATGCGCTCGCCGCGCCGCCAGGCGACCGAGGCCCAGCTCTCGCCCTCGGGGAGCGTGTACCCGAACTGCTCCTGCCCGTCCCTCGCCGCCTCCGGGGAACCGCGGGAGACGCCCAGCTCGAGTCGGCCGGCGGCGATCAGGTCCGCGGTGGCCGCGGCCTCGGCGAAGTAGAGCGGGTTCTCATAGCACATGTCAGGGTTACAACACCCGTTCACGTAAGCTTGGTTGTATGGTTGAACTGGTATCGCTGAGGAAGACGAACGAGGTCGCCGCGTACGTCCGCGCTTCGATGGATCGCAAGGGCGACCGGTGGACGGTCGATACACAACTGAGGAAGATCAGGGCATTGGCCGAGGCCAAGGACTGGAACGTGGTCGAGGTCTACGAGGACAACGCGGTGTCGGCGACGAAGAAGCGTCGAGCTGGCACCCGCTGGGCCGAGATGTTGGACGACGCCCGAGCAGGTCGATTCTCGATGGTCGTCGCCGTGGACATGGACCGACTGCTGCGGAGCACGAAGGACCTCAACACGCTGATCGACCTCGGCCTGCGCGTCGTCACAGTGGACGGCGAGATCGACCTCTCGACGGCCGACGGAGAGTTCCGAGCGACGATGCTCGCCGCTCTCGCCCGGTTCGAGGCTCGACGCAAGGCGGAGCGGCAGATCAGGTCGAACGAGCGCCGCCGCGCCGAAGGCATCCCGGCGTCCACCTGGAAGGCGTTCGGTTGGACGAGGGAGGGCGAGCTGATCGAGGAGGAGGCCGCCGCAGTTCGGCGGGCCTTCGATGCGTTCCTCGGTGAGCCGTCGCTGTCGATCCGTCGCATCCGGGAGGACTTGAACAGCGCTGGCCACCTCACCGCCCGCGGGTCGGAGTTCTCCGTCGATGCTGTGCGGTATCTGCTGGCGAACTCGCTCTACGCTGGCTTCATCCGCCACTACAAGACCGGCGAGCTGTACCCTGTGCAGGGCGAGGCGTTCCCGCCCATCGTCGGCGAGCAGACGTGGCGGGCCGCGGTGGCGAAGCTGGAGGACAACGTGCGGAGGTCGGCGAGGCAGGGCAATCAGCCGAAGTACCTCCTGTCCACGATCGGCCTCTGCGGGAAGTGCGGCGCGACGCTCGTCTCGGGGACGAACAGCCGCAAGCAGCCGACGTACCGCTGTGGCGAGCAGTTCCACCTCACCCGCCAGCGCGAGCCCGTCGATGCGATGGTCACCGAGGCGGTGCTCACGCGCCTGTCGTCCGTGGACGTGCACGACCTCGTGATGCCGCAGGAAGCCGCCGGGCCGGATCGCGAGGAACTGCTGACCGAACGGAACGCCCTGGTAGAGCGGGTGAAGGAGCTGAGCCCGCTGCTGCGCGACATCCATCAGCCGGTCCTGGAGATCACGGCGGCGATCAACGACGTGAAGGCTCGCATCGACGAGATCGACGCGGAGCTGCTCGACCGCTCGGTGTCGGTGGCGGCGAAGCTGCTGGCGGAGGTGGATGAGCCGGTCGGCACCACGGAGCGCCGCGAGGTTGTCGAGTCGAAGTGGAAGGCGTTGGACATGGACCGTCGCCGGATGCTCGTGGACGAGCTGGTGACCGTGACCATCGAGCCCATCATGCCGGGTCACGTGAAGTTCGACCCCGATCTCGTGCGGATCGAGCCGAGACGCGACTGACTCATGACTCGACTCGTCATTGCACTGGTGAGTCGAGTCATGGGAGAATGGTTGCAGACAAGAAGATCCCACCGGGGCCGCGACTTAGAAGCGCGGGGTTCTGCTCCCGGATGAGTAGCCGGTCAAACAGCCCAATTACCGTGGCGGGGAACCGGAAGATACTCATGTCTGAGGACTTCCGATGTCTGTCGTTATCGGCGTTCCCCGCGCATCCGCGCTCGTCCGCCCTGGCCTCGATCAGGGTTCCACTCCTTCTCCGCAGGCAGACGGCCACGATCCCGTCATCGCCGCCGCCCGCGCCGCTGGCCGCCGAGCCGGTGAGCGCCTGGCACTCACTCCGCTGACCCCGCGCCAGCGCGCCGCCGTTGCCTCTGTGATGGGCGGTGGTCGCTGATGAGCGCGAACTCCGCCGCCTTCGATCACTTGACCGGCTTCCGCTGGCGTCAGGGCGACCCGTCCCTCGCCGACGCCGAGGCCCAGCTCTACGACCTCGGCGTGCTCCGCTCTGTGCTGGAGGAGGCCGTCGAGATCGCCGTCGCCGACGCCCGAGCCGATGGGGTGACCTGGGCCAGGATCGGCGACGCCCTCGGCGTCACGCATCAGGCTGTCATCAAGCGCTACGGCCGGGGCGGTGGTCGCTGATGTACGCCGACGCACGCAACCTCAGCACCGCTCCCACCAACCTGACCCCGCCCGGAGGGCCTGGCCTGGCACCCGCCGAAGGCGGGCTGCCCGTCGTCGTGATGACTGCCCGTAGCCGTGCTTCGCACTCCAAGAGTTACGAGACCCTCATTCGTTCCTACGGGCGCGGCAAGGGCTTGTCGATTGCCGCGCCTTGCAACAACGTGCCTGGTCAGCGGACTGTTCCGCCCTCGCTCCGTCGCGTGGTCCCGCGGGATCATATGGGGTCTCATTTGGGGGTCATTTAGGCGCCGCACTCCCTCTGAGGCCCGCCGCGCCGTCCGCGGCGGGGGTGGTCGCCGTGGCTAAGCAGGAAAACAACCCGACGAGCATCGGGCTCACGCAGTACCTCGATCCGTCGTACTGGGCCTGGGCTGCCGAGGACCCGAACGGGGCCGCGCTGCTCCAGCAGGGTGCCGAGGCGATCCTCGCCTACGTGGTGCAGCGGCTCGAGGCCACCGGCTGCGAGGTCGTCGAGGCCTACGGCATCGTGCACGACAAGGACGAGCGCGAGGTCTGGAGCGACACGGAGAAGGCCCTGGTGGTCGAACCGAAGCCCGAGCACCTGCACGCCGTGATCAAGTTCGCCAGCCGTGCGAAGAGTGCGCCGCTGGATCGGCTCGCGTTCGGCATCGGCGTCGAGCCCCAGTACGTCGAGAAGCCTGGCCGCGGGCGGTACGCCTTCGACAACATGCTGTCGTATCTGACGCACGTGAAGTACGCGGACAAGCACCAGTACGCGCCTTCGGAGGTCGCCACGGTGCGTGGGCCTGACTACCTCGGGATCGACGCCCAGCGCCGGGAGACGTGGCTGAAGGGCCGCGCCCACGTGAAGAAGAAGATCGTCGCCGAGAACTTCGAGGACATGCGGGAGCGCGTTCTCCAAGGTGAGATCACGCGGGATCAGATCATGCTCACGGACGAGCTGTTCGATATCTACTCGCGGCATCAGCGGGAGATCGACGACGCGCTGTCGGCCTACGGCCAGCGTCGCGCATACCGGGCGGCGGCGAAGCTGCGCGCCGGTGAGTTCTCGACGCACGTGGTGTTCGTCCATGGGGATGCCGGGATCGGCAAGACCCGGTTCGCCACGGACTTCATTACCGAGGCGATCAACGCGGCGAACGCGCACGGCGAGCGGTGGCAGGTCTACCGGGCCGCGACGGGGAACCCGCTTGATGACTGGCGGGGCGAGGAAGTGCTGCTGCTGGACGATCTGCGGGCCTCGGCGATGGATGCGAACGACTGGCTGCTGCTGCTCGATCCGTACAACGCCTCGCCTGCGAAGGCCCGCTACAAGAACAAGGGCGAGGTCGCCCCGCGCCTCATCGTCATCACGGCGACGATCGAGCCCGTCGAGTTCTTCTACTACGCCCGCCAGAAGGGCAACGTGGACGAGGCGCTGGACCAGTTCATCCGCCGGCTGGCCTCGGTCGTGAAGGTCTATCGTGCCGACGACATCAATCGTTACCTCGTGCAGCACATCGGGAAGATCGAGCCCTACGAGTGGCACCAGTGCAGCGTTCCGACCGCCGCGCACACGCCCGGTATGTACGGCAACGCGTACCACCAGAACGTCGGGTCGCGGGAACTGACCTACGGCCCGGAGACCTCGGCCGAACATGATGCGGAGGGCGCGGTTGCTGAGCTGCTGGGTGGGCTCGCGGTGCGGAGCCCTGACGTGCCGCTGGCGCTGATCGGAGGTGCCGCATGAGCACCGAACGCGATGCGCTCTTCCAGGGGGTCGAGGGGGCCGGAGGCCCCTCGCAAGCAGCCGGGGAGGACATGAGCGCCAGCGAAACGTCCGACACGGCTACTGCTTGCCACTCTGGCGTACAGGTGGAGCAGCAGACCGACTCCCAGGTGAACACCGGTCGGGCTGATGCGGAGGCTGTGCGCCAGAGTCACGGCGGCGCGAAGCGTCGTCGTGGGGGCGGCGGGAGGCTCGACACCCGCTTCGATGACGCCACGCTCGCGGCGCTTCGCACTCGTGCGAAGCGGCTCGGGCTGGCTCCGAGCACGTGGGTGCGGACCGTCGTGCGCGATGCCCTGCACGCCTCTCGGAGCGAGGAGCTGGATGCCGCCGTGGCCGCGCAGCTGCTCGGGGTCGAGGAGCGCGTGCAGGCGTCTGCTGATGCTCGGGAGCTGGCCGCCCAGGTGCGCCCGCTCGCGATCAACGTCAACGACCTGGACCGCCGTGCTCGCGCGGGTGAGCCGGTGGCGCTGTCGGCGGAGGTGCCCGAGCTGATCGAGCTGCTGCACGAGGTCCGCGCGCTGCTCGGGGATCGGGCGGCCTCATGAGCACGACGCATTACAGTCCGAGCGCCAACGCCGCCGACACCGAGCGCTACATCAGGGGCAAGGAGGACGAGCGCGGCGTCGCGATCACGGGCGACGTGCCGGGAGGCCCCGGCGCGTTCTCGGCGCGCGCCCGCGCGCTCACCCAGAACACGAAGCGTGACGTCGAGGCGCTGCACTACAGGCAGTCGTTCAGCGACGACGAGTTCGACCCAAAGAATCCTGAGGACGTGCAGCGGGTGAACGATCTGGGTTACCAGCTCGCGAAGAAGATGCACCCCAACGCGGACTGCCTCGTGGTGAGCCATGTGGACGGACGCGGGAAGAAGCCGCACAACCACATCTTGGTCATCAACCACAGCAATCGGACGGGGAAGGCGCTCTCGGACTATCGCACGTTCCACGACCGCAAGGCCGGGAACCAGCGGGGCGTTCAGTCAGCGAACGACGAGCTCATGCGCGAGCACGGTCTCTCGGTCGTGAAGCGTCTGGAGCACGCGCCGAAGGACTGGGAGCTGCGCCGCGAGGACTTCGCCGAGGGCGGGCTCGACCGCGAGATGGGCGACCGGATGAGCGCCGCCCTGGCTGATCCCCGTGCGGTGGACAAGGCCGGTCTCGAAGCGGTGATCGAGGAGCAGAACCAGCAGCTCGGCGATGACGGGGAGCGGGTGCCGCGGATGCGGTTGCACAGCCCCGTCAGCAAGAAGGGCAAGCGCGCCGGGCAGGAGACCTGGACGCTCTACATCGAGGACCGCCGCGGCGAGTCCGGACGCGCCGAGCGCCGCAAGCGCGCGAGCGCACTCTCGGCGGACTTCACCCCGGAGGGCGCGCAGGCGTTCTTCGACTATCACCAGCAGCAGGAGGAGCAGGAACATGAGCGCAGCGCTCGACAGGCTGAAGCAGCAGAACGCGCAGAGCGGATCGCAGCAGCAGCTCGACAGTCCGGAGACGATGGAGGCGTTGACCTCGATCCTCGCCGCCGTCGAGGCGCAGAACGCGAGGCTCGACCGTCTGGCCGAGCAGCAGAAGAAGCTCGCAGGGTTCGTGAAGGTCATGGACGAGGAGACGACGAGGCGGCTGGAGCGGATCACGGCCTCGGCGTCGACCTCCTCGCCCTCCAGCGACGCGTCCGCGAGGATCGCGAGTATCGAGAGCAGGCTGAACGAGATCGCGAGCACGCTCGGCGAGTTCGCGCAGAGTCTCAACGGCGAGAGCTTGAACGCCGCGTCGCAGAGCTTGGTCGCGGAGGCGCAGAGGAATCACGCGGCTACGGCATCGGCGATTGAGGGGCTCAAGGCGCAGGCCGCGGCGAACCAGAAGCTCGTCAGCCAGGTCGGCGGCGCGGTGCAGCGGATCGAAAAGCGCACCGAGGAGCGAGTCGTGAAGGCCGTCGAACAGGTCGCCGGGGAGGCGTCTGCCACGATCGCGGCAAACCTCGACGCATCGAACGAGCGCGCCGAGCGGATCATCGCTGCCACGGCGAAGCTGGAGGCCCGTCAGCTCTGGTCGGCCGCCGCCGCGATGTGCCTCGCACTCCTGCCGGTGGTGGTGGTCGTCGCCGGGCTCTGGATGGGCATCGCTGGGCTCATCACAGGCGCTCAGTGGGCGCTGGACGTGGACGGTAGCGTGTGGCTCGGGATCGGGCGCTGGCTCGTGATCGCCGCGGGCCTCGCGGCGGCCGGCTACGGGGTCTTCGCGTCCGTCCGCTGGGTTGCTGGCCTCGTGGAGACCTGGAAGGGTCGCGGGATGCCGACGTGGCCGAACTGGCGACGATGACTGGAGCCACTCGAACTACTGACCCCGGTCAGTAGTCGAACGATTGCCGCAGCAGCCGGTCGAGCGACGTCGGTGCCGCCGCAGTCGCCGGAGGACGATCGCCGCTGTGACGGCCACCCCGACTGCGATCCCGGCACCGATGAGCCAAGGGTTGCCGAGGAAACCTCCGATACCTGCGAGGGCTCCGCCCGCGGCGAGGAGAGGCAGGCCGCAGCAGATCAGCAGCGGAAGCGCGCAGCATGCCAACAGGAGCAAGCCCGTCCCAGCACCGACAAGCACGCCCGCGCGATGCGAGTCGTGGTCCTTATCGCCGCTCATCGTCTGTTCCTCTCCCAGCTGAGCGTTCCCCCCGATTGTCTGCGTGCGCGTTCACGCGCAGCACGACAGGAGCGACGGATCGGTGGTGAAGGCCTTGGCGGCGATCCGGATGCCCTCGGCCATGGTCAGGTAGGGGGCCCAGGCGTCGGCGACCTCGGCGACCGTCTTGCCGAGCACGTGGACCCCGGCGGCGGCGAGCTCGCCGGCGTCCTTGGCGACGGCGGTGATGCCGAGAATCTTCCCGGTGTCGGCGTCCACGACGATCTTGACGAAGCCGCGGGTGTCGCGGTTGACCAGTGCGCGGGGCACGTGGTGCAGCGGCAGGACGCGGCAGTCGCAGCGGATCCCGGCGGCGACGACGTCCTTCTCGGTCATCCCGACCGCGCCGATCGCCGGGCCGGTGAACGTCACCCTCGGCAGTCGGGCGTAGTCCACGGCCCGGTCGGCGTCGGCGAACGCGTTCTCGGCGACGAGGGTGCCGTGGTGGGCGGCGACGTAGACGAACTCGGGGTGGCCGGTCACGTCGCCCGCGGCCCAGATCCGCGGGTGGGAGGACTGCATCCGGTCGGAGACGACCACCTCGCCGAGCTCCCCGGTCTCGACCCCGACCCTGTCGAGGCCGAGCCCGTCGGTGACCGGTCGTCGTCCGAGGGCGACGAGCACCTGGTCGGCGCGGAACTCCTCCCGCCCCCCGGCGACGTCCGCGGTGACGACGGCCTGCCCGGTCGCGGCGTCGCGGGACACCCGCGTCGGCAGCGCGCGGCGGACCACCCGGATGCCCTCGTCGGCGAACACCTCCTCCAGCGTCCTGGACACCTCCGGCTCCTCCTTCGACGCGAGCCGGGACCGGACCAGCACGGTGACCTGGGAGCCGAGCCGGGCGAACAGCTGCGCCTGCTCCAGGGCGACGTAGCCGCCGCCGAGCACGAGCAGGGACTCAGGGAGTTCGGTCAGCTCCATCGCCGTGGTCGAGGTCAGGTACCCGGTCTCGTCCAGGCCGTCGATCGGCGGGGCCCACGGCCGAGAGCCGGTCGCCACCAGGAAGTGCCCGGCCTCGATCGTCTCGGTGCTGCCGTCGTCCCCGGCGACCTGGAGGACCGGAGCGTCGGGGGTGCCGGCGAACGCGGCGTCGCCGCGGCGGACGGCCCACCCGTAGGAGTCGGCGACGTCGGCGTACTTCTCGCCCCGCAGCGACTCGACCAGCGCCTGCTTCCCGGCGATCAGGGCGGGCATGTCCACCGGCCCCGCCGTCGTCGCGATCCCCGGGAACCGGTCGGCGGCGTCGGCCGCGGAGTGCCGTGCGTCGGCCGCGGCGATCAGGGCCTTCGACGGCACGCAGCCGGTGTTCACGCAGGTGCCGCCCAGCGTCCCGCGCTCGATCATCACCACCGACTTGCCGAGCGTGGTCGCGCGGATCGCGGCGGCGAACGCACCACCGCCCGATCCGATGATGGCGAGGTCGTACTTCGTGGGCATCGCAGCTCCTGTCAACACTTGGTCTTCCGGTCTGTCTTAGCCATACTGGACCTTCCAGTGCAGGGGAAGGTCAAGAGGACTTCTGCCGAAAGAAGAGGGGGCCTGCGATGCGCATCGGGGAACTCGCCGAGCGGGCGGGAACGACGGCGAAGACGCTGCGGTTCTACGAGGAGCAGGGCCTGCTGCCGCCGGCCGAGCGCACGCCGTCCGGATACCGCGACTACGCGCCCGAGACGGCCGCCCGGATCGACTTCGTCCACCGCGGCCAGGCCGCGGGCCTCACCCTCGCCCAGATCCGCCAGATCCTCGACATCCGCGACGACGGCGCTGCTCCCTGCGAGCACGTGCGCGACCTCCTCGACGCACGCCTCGCCGAGATCGAGCAGCAGATCGCCCAGCTCGCCGCGCAGCCCGACCCCGACTCGTGCAGCGCGGACCAGGTCTGCCGGTACCTGTAAACGGCAGAGCCGGTCGCACCAACGCCACAAGCCCGACATGCGCTAGCGCAGGTCGATCACGCCGGTGCCCAGGTGGATCCGCTCGGTCCGCGCGGCCATGGCGGCCAGCAGCGGGAAGGGGGAGGAGATCATCCGCTGGAAGTGGTGAACGCGGATCCAGGCGTCGTCCAGCCCGGCCGCCTCCGCGTCCACGGCCATCTGCACCGTGTCCTGCAGTGCCGCGGCCGCGTCCGGCCTGCCGGCGGAGTCGCGGTGCCAGTGTCCGAAGGAGAGGAAGCCCAGTCGCTTGTTGTTCATGTTTGAAGCAAACACCGGGGTGGGGTCTTCCATTCCCGACGACGGCCCGCTGCCGCCCTGCCCGCCGCGCTCGTCTGGGACGCCGCGCTCGTCTGGGACAATGGGCGGCGATATGACTGCAGCCTCCCAGACCACCTCCGCACCCGCCGTGGACGCGCCCGGCGTGGACCCGAACGCCGCGCTCTACGCGAAGTCCGCCGGCGCCGGCCGCCGCATCGCGGACGACGACCAGCTCCACAAGGGCACCCACGCCGGTCCCACCGCGGATCGGCTCACCCTGCCGCCGCTGACGCTCGGCCCGATCACCGTGGACGTGCCCGTGGTGCTCGCGCCCATGGCCGGCATCACCAACACCGCCTTCCGCCGTCTCTGCCGCGAGTACGGCGGAGGCCTCTACGTGAACGAGATGGTGACCGCGCGCGCCCTGGTGGAACGCAAGCCGGAGTCCATGCGCATCATCCGGCACGACCCGGACGAGGTCCCGCGCTCCGTGCAGCTGTACTCCGTGGACCCGGTGACAACCGCCGGCGCCGTGCGCATGCTGGTGGAGGAGGACCGCTGCGACCACCTCGACCTGAACTTCGGCTGCCCGGTGCCCAAGGTGACCCGCCGCGGCGGCGGCTCGGCCCTGCCGTGGAAGTCGGAGCTGTTCGCCTCGATCGTCAAGGCGGCCGTCACCGAGGCGTCCAAGAAGGACATCCCGGTGACCGTGAAGATGCGCCGCGGCATCGACGAGGACCACCTCACCTACCTGGACGCCGGGCGAGCCGCCCGTGACCTCGGCGTGGCCGCCGTGGCCCTGCACGGACGCACCACCCGCCAGTTCTACTCCGGCACCGCCGTGTGGGAGGACATCGCCCGCCTGCGCGAGGCCCTGCCGGACATCCCGGTGCTCGGCAACGGGGACATCTGGTCCGCCGAGGACGCCATCGCCATGGTGGAGCAGACGGGTGTGGACGGCGTGGTCATCGGCCGCGGCTGTCAGGGCCGCCCCTGGCTGTTCGGGGACCTGCAGAACGCGTTCGAGGGCAAGTCGGAGCGCTTCCGCCCGAACCTCGGCATGGTGGCGGACACCCTGTACCGGCACGCCGAGCTGCTGGTGGACACCTTCGGCGGCGACGAGGTCAAGGCACTGCGGGACATCCGCAAGCACGTGGCCTGGTACTTCAAGGGCTACCCCGTCGGCTCGCAGATCCGCACCGCGCTGTCCACCGTTCCGGACCTGGCGACCCTGCGTCAGCTCCTCGACGGCATCGACCGGGACATCCCGTACCCGGGCCCGGACGCCGAGGGCCCCCGGGGTCGCGCCGGTGCCCCCAAGCGCCCCCACCTGCCGGACGGCTGGCTCGACTCTCGCGACCTCAACGCCGAGCAGAAGGCCATGATCGCCGCCGCCGAACTGGACGTGTCCGGTGGCTGAGCGGACAGTCGGAGGCGACGTGCCGCCGTCGGGAACGACGAAGGAGACGACGACGGTCTCCCGCGCCCACCAGCCGACCCTCACCTCCCAGCCGGTGCTGTTCGGCCCCGAGGGCCGGCCGCCGTATGCGGGTCATGCCGTTCAGACGCCCGGCTACACCGGCTGGGACCGCACCCGTTGGCTGCCGGAGCCGTCGAAGAGCACCTACCGCTCCGACTTCGAGCGGGACCGGGCGCGTGTGCTGCACTCCTCGGCGCTGCGCCGCCTGGGAGCGAAGACCCAGGTGGTGGCCCCGGACGCGGACGACTTCGCCCGCACCCGCCTGACCCACTCGCTGGAGGTGGCGCAGATCGGCCGCGAGCTCGGCCGGTCGCTGGGCTGCGACCCGGACGTGGTGGACACCGCCTGCCTGTCCCACGATCTGGGCCACCCGCCGTTCGGGCATAACGGGGAGAAGGCGCTGGACGCCGTCGCTGAGGACTGCGGCGGCTTCGAGGGCAACGCCCAGACCCTGCGCCTGTTGGCGCGGCTGGAGCAGAAGAAGTCCTTCGAGGACGGCACGTCCGCGGGGCTGAACCTGACCCGGGCCAGTCTGGACGCGGCCTGCAAGTACCCGTGGCGGCGTGAGGACGCCCCGCTGAAGCCCGACGGCAAGCGGTCCACGAAGTTCGGGGTCTATGAGGACGACCTGCCGGTGTTCGAATGGTTCCGCCACGGCGTGCACGGCACCCGGAAGTCCATGGAGGCGCAGGTCATGGACCTGGCGGACGACATCTCCTACTCGGTGCACGACGTGGAGGACGGCGTGGTCAACAATGCCTTCCAGCTGCGGTGGCTCGCGCGCGGCGAGCACCGGCAGCGTGTGGTGGAGACCACCCGCGGGTGGTACCTTCCGACCACGGACCCGGCCGAGATCGAGGCGGCGCTGGACCGGCTCGAGGCGACCGACCAGTGGGTGTCGCAGTTCGACGGCTCCCGCCGGGCCCTGGCGGCGATGAAGGACATGACCAGCCAGCTGATCGGACGCTTCTGCACGGCCGCCTTCGACGCGACGCGGGAGGTGTTCGGCAACGAGCCGCTCACCCGCCACAACGCTGACGTGGTGGTCCCGGCGGAGACACAGATCGAGATCGCGGCGATGAAGGGAATCGCCGCGGCCTACGTGATGACCTCCGAGCAGCGGCAGCCGCTCTATGCGAAGCAGCGGGAGGTCCTCACCGAGCTGGTGGACCTGCTGTGGAGCACGGGTGAGCAGTTCCTCGAGCCGATGTTCGCGTTCGACTGGGAACAGGCCCCCGACGACGACGCCCAGCGACGCGTGGTGATCGACCAGGTGGCGTCCCTGACCGACTCCACCGCGCTCGAGTGGCACCACACCCTGGTGCAGGGCAAGAGCTTCACCCGCGTCTGGATCTGAGCCCCACCCCTTGACGTCTTGGGGATACAACACGGTGTTGAGATGCAATCTCAACGCCGTGTTGGCCCCTCACTTTCCTGGATCTGCCCCTTCCTGGCCCCTCACCTTCCTGACCTTCAGTCGACCAGGGCCGGGAGCACCTGACCGGCGGTGCCGCGCAGGACGTGGGTCACCGCGTCCGTCAGCTCGGTCTGGTCCGGGTTGACCTCCACGACGGGCGCCCCGGCTCCGAGCGCGACCAGGGGCAGGGACGCCGCCGGCTGCACCAGGCCGCTGGTGCCGACCACCACGCAGAGGTCGCAGCGCTCGAGGGCGTCGTAGGCACGGTCCCAGGCCGCCGGCGGAAGCATCTCGCCGAACCACACGATGCCCGGACGCAGTCGGCCCTCGCCGCAGACTTCGCAGCGCGGGGGAGTGTGCAGCCGCTGCGCCTCCAGGTCCTCCTCCGAACCGGCCTCCACGCCCTGGTCCAGCTCGCCGAGGTCCACGTCCGCCGGGGTGCTGCAGAGCACGCAGCGGAACTCGAACAGGGAGCCGTGCAGATGGGACAGCACACGGGTTCCGGCCCGCTCGTGCAGGTCATCCACGTTCTGGGTGGCGACCACCAGGCCCGGTGCGCCGCCGGCCTCGGGTGAGCTGCCGTCGTCGGGAACGGAGTCCAGGCGCTGCTGCCAGCGGGCGACCGCCTCGTGCCCCGGGTTGGGCTGCCGTGCGCGGACCATGCGAGCCCGCCAGCGGTACCAGGACCACACCAGCTTCGGGTCGGCGAGGAACGCCTCCTCGGTGGCGAGCTGCTCGGCGGAGAAGCGCTCCCACAGGCCGGTCTGGGCATCACGGAACGTGGGGATGCCGGACTCGGCGGACATGCCCGCGCCGGACAGGACCACAGGGCGCCGGGCCGCGGCGACGAGCTCGCGGACCTCGGCGAGCAGGCCGGGATCGACGGCGGGCGTGGGGATCTCGCTCATGGGCCCATCCCATCACGCCTCCTGCACACCCGTCCTGTCCCGTCCGGTGGTCGACCTAGGATGGTGGGCATGGCTGGGCTGATCGTGCGGAAGGACATCGACCTCGTCCGTGAGCGCGCCGACCTGAAGGCCATCGTGGAGGAGTACGTGACGCTGCGCTCTGCCGGCGTCGGCTCGTTCAAGGGCCTCTGCCCGTTCCACGACGAGCGGACGCCCTCCTTCCACATCCGCCCCGCCGTCGGCACCTACCACTGCTTCGGCTGCGGCGAGCACGGGGACGTCATCAGCTTCCTCATGGAGCTGGAGCACACCACCTTCACCGAGACCGTGGAGCGCCTGGCCGCCCGCGTGGGCGTGGAACTGCACTACGAGGACGGCGGCACCGGTCCGGACAAGGCCGAGGTGGGCCGCCGGCGCCGGCTGATCGAGGCCAACAAGATCGCCGACGAGCTGTTCGTGAAGGCCCTCGGCTCCGCGGAGGCCCAGACCGCCCGCGACTTCCTCACCGAGCGCGGCTTCACCGCCGAGCACGCCAGGCAGTTCGGCCTCGGCTACGCCCCGCAGGGCTGGTCCCACCTCCTCGACGCCCTGCGCAAGCGCGGCTTCCGGGACGAGGAGCTGCGCGCCACCGGCCTGTTCTCCGAAGGTCAGCGCGGCCTGTACGACCGCTTCCGCGGCCGCCTCGTCTGGCCCATCCGGGACATGACCGGCAACACCATCGGCTTCGGCGCCCGCAAGCTCTACGAGGACGACCCCGGGCCCAAGTACCTCAACACCCCCGAGACCGCGCTCTACAAGAAGTCCCAGGTGCTCTACGGGATCGACTTCGCCAAGCGGACCATCGCCAAGCAGCGCCAGCTCGTGGTGGTGGAGGGCTACACGGACGTGATGGCCGCGCACCTGGCCGGCATCGGCACCGCCGTGGCCACCTGTGGCACCGCCTTCGGCACCGAGCACATCAAGATCGTCCGCCGCCTGATCTCGGACGACGGCACCGGCGGCGAGGTCATCTTCACCTTCGACGGTGACGAGGCCGGGCAGAAGGCCGCCCTCAAGGCGTTCGAGGAGGACCACCGCTTCCTCGCCAAGACCTACGTGGCCGTCGAGCCCTCCGGCATGGACCCCTGCGACCTGCGCCGGCACAAGGGCGACGAGGCCGTCCGGGCCCTGATCAGCTCCCGGCGGCCCCTGTTCGAGTTCGCCATCCGCTCCGGCCTCAAGGACTATGACCTGGACACGGTCGAAGGCCGTGCCGGCGCGCTGCGCCACGCCGCGCCCATCGTGGCCGGCATCAAGGACTCCGTCCTCCGCCCCGGCTACGAGCGCGAGCTCGCCGGCTGGCTCGGCATGGACCCCAACGTGGTCCACCGGGCCGTCGCCCAGGCCTCCCGGCGGCAGGCGCCCGGGCCCGCCCCGCGCCAGGAGAACGCCCCGGGCCGAGGTGAGCCGGCAGGCGGAGGCGAGGGGCCGGCGTCGGGAAACGTTGCACCACGGCCTCAGGTGCAGATCGTCCGCGTGGACCCGCGCGACCCGGTCGCCCGGCGCGAACGCGAGTCCCTCGAGGTGGTCCTGCAGCACCCCACCCTGCTCTCGGCCGAACAGTGGCAGGCGTTCTACGAGGCCCGCTTCACCGTGCCCCAGTACGCCGCCGTGCATCGCGGCATCATGACCGCCGCCACCGGGGGAGCGACCCCGCAGGTGTGGGTCGAGTCCATCAGCGACCACGTCCCGCCCGAGGTCCGCGGCGTGGTCTCCGCGCTCGCCGTGCGGGACATCCCCGCCCGCACGGAGGCCGACGTGGTCCGCTACTGCCGAGACATCATGAACCGCCTGTTCGGCCTGCAGATCCAGCACCGCAAGGCCGAGCTGCTCGGCCAGCTGCAGCGCCTCGGCGCCGGCGGAGACCCCGCCGAGTTCTCCCGCCTCAACACGGAGCTCATGGAGCTCGAGGCGCGCCGCCGCGCCCTCCGCAGCGACGACTGACCCCCGGCCGGCGTTTTCGTTCGGGAAACGGTTGGGTTCGGCGGGCCTTTCGTTCGGGAAACGGTCGAGTCCCGCGACGCTTTCGTTCGGGCGAGCGTCGGGTTCGCGCCGCTGACGTCACCCAGTCACCCAGAACGACGACGGTCCGGCACCTTCCTGCCGGAAGGCACCGGACCGCGCACAGGCGAACGGCGTCCCGAGGAGGATCAGCCCTTCACGATGTCGCCGGTGACGGCGTCCACGTAGACCTTGTCGGCATCGTTGCCGTCGGCGTCGTCGAAGTCGATCTCCCACACGAGGGTGCCGTCCTCCTCGTCCAGTTCCACATCGTCCACGGTCTGGCCGTCGCGGCCCTCGAGGGCGGTGCTGATGGCGTCGTCGATGGAGACCTCGGCGCGGTTGGCCTTGTCCGCGTCGTCCTTGTCCGTCTTACGCTCGGTCTCGGTGACCTCGCCGTCCTGGGTGACGTCGTACTCCACGGTCTCCTCGCCCTCCACGGCCTCGACGTCCCACATGGTGTCGTCGTCATCGCGGTCCAGGGAGAGCACGATCGCGTCGGCGGCTGTGCCCTTCACAGCGTCGATCGCGTCGAAGGCCGGATCGGTGCCGGCGGCGGAGGAACCGGCGGAGGAACTCGAGGCGGCCGAGGCGGCGGAGGGAGCCGAGGAGGCGTCGTCCTTGTCATCGGCGTTGTCTGAGGCGTCGTCATCGGCGTCGCCCGAGGAGTCGGCCTGGGCAGGAGCCGAGGAGGACTGGTTGTCCTGCAGCTCGATCGAGTCGCCGGCCTCGGAGTCGCCGGAAGCGCCGCAGGCAGAGAGGGCGAGCACGGCCAGGATGCCGGTGCCGGTGAGGGTGAGCTTCTGGGTGAGGGTCTTCTGCATGGTGTGACTCGCTTTCCAATCCGGGGCAGATCGTCCGTCGATCTTGTGTTTCATGAAACGGGACGATCATGAGAACAGTGTGAGCACGTTGCGCTGGGGAACCCGAAGCCCGCGATCACGCCGATTTGGCATGTGCACGGGAGGGCTTGTAAGATAGTCTCCGTTGTCCAGATGACCTGGAGGTCGCCTGGGAGACATTCCCCCGTAGCTCAACGGCAGAGCATTCGACTGTTAATCGAAGGGTTACTGGTTCGAATCCAGTCGGGGGAGCAGAGCAGAAGCTTCCGAAGCCCCTGCACCGACGAGCTCGGTGTGGGGGCTTCGTCGTGCCTGGAGGACGACCGGGCCGCGGGAGCTAGTTGGGCCCGCCACTGTCGCCCGTGTTGGACGCGATCGCGCGGACTTCGAAGTCTCGCGGCAAGGACAACACCTCGGTCTCCGAACAGATCCACGACACCGAGGTGGTCTCGGTCGCGGAGCTGCGTCGGCTGCCGTTCGGGTGGGGGATCCTGCTGAACCGCAACGGGCGTCCGATCCTGATGCAGATGACCCGTTGGTGGGACCGCAAGGACGGCAAGCAGATCAAGGAGGCCGCGGGGCGGTACTCGAAGGCGCTGCTGGCCGAGCTGGAGTCCAAGGACCCGGCCCCGTCCACACCGACCGACGCGGACCGGGCCGAGGACTCCGTGGCGGCGTTGGACCCGGTGCCGGAGACGGCCCCGGCGATCCCTGTGCGGTGAGGGCATGGGCAGGTTCGGGCTGCACCGCACCGGCTCGGCCGAGTACAAGCGGTACCTGCGGTCCCAGGCGTGGGGGTACAGGCGGGTGCGGTGGTTCGCGGACTGCCGGCAGGCCGGCCAAGAGCCGGCCTGCCAGGTCTGCGGGATCACGCTGACCCAGGCCGGGACCCTGGACCTACACCACGTCTCGTACAAGGGCGTGGGCCAGGACGAGGAGGGCCGGTGGCAGGCCCGTGAAGCGCACAACGACCTGATGCCGTTGTGCCGGGACCATCACCAGCGGGTGCATCAGATCATGGACGGCAAGAAGGAGTTCTTTGGATGGGACCGCAGGCGGGCGACGGTCGTGATCGTGGCCAGGATGATCCGGCAGAGGCAGGCATGAGCGACGGCGGGGGTGCACGGTGCCATGTGTGCCAGCGGCCCGTCTCCACGAGGTGGCACTGTACCGATGGACGACATCTGGACCGCGCCGAGTGTCGTGCCACCGGCGGAATCGGGGTGTGGTTGTGCGGTACATGCGAGGACGCCGCGCATCGCTACATGTGCTCGACCGGGGCAGACGGGCGCGAGGCCGTTGAGGAGCTGTTCGCCCGGCTCGAGAGGCTGTTGGGCGGGCCAGCACGCCGGTACACGAGAGAAGGACGGAACTGATGACATCGCCCTGGGTTGAAGACGACGAGCCCACGGACTGGGAGGGGCCGGCGACCGCCGATGACGACGGACAGACGGGAACTCCGCTGCCCTACGTCGACCCGGAGGTCGCCGCGGAACTCGCGGGCGAGGGTCCGCCGGTGTGGATGGGCACGCGGTGGAGGGAGATCAAGGCAGAGCACCAGTGGGAGGCGTGGAACACGCTGCGTCGGTGGGTGGACTGGTTCGTAGCCGAGTACCGGCTGGTGACCTCGGTGGTGCCGCCGTGCTGGTACAAGCACTCGGACCTGACGGCCGAGCTGTATGCGGCGATGTGCATGGAGTACAAGGTCTGGGAGGAACAGGCTCCGGGGCTGGGCCCGATGATGATGTGGCACCCGCATGTGGAGATGCTCACCGCGCGTCTGCGCCGCATGGTGGATGAGGCCGGCTGCGCGAAGATCGGGAGGCACAAGGAGCCCGAGGCGTACGGAGACCGTCCAGCGTTCACGCTGGACTACGACGAGGACGACTTCACGGCCTGGGCTGGTACCACCCGTGAACAGGACACCCTCGAACGACCCGCGACGGGCGTGCAAAACGTGCGGGCACGTGTGGTGGACGGCGACGGCGGGCAGGTCGCGGTGTCGAACCCGGTGGGGCTGGCCGCCTCCCGGCAGCCTGAAGACGTGGCCGTGGTGCTGGAGATGTCCTCGTCTACGCCGTCGGCTCCACGGCTGGCGGTGTCCGTGGCTGATAGTCGGGACGACCTCAGTGTGGAGTGGGAGAGCTCCCCGGACGGGCACATCTGGGGCACCCTGGGAGATGAGCAACAGCCGGAAGACTCGAGCGAGGAGGAACGACGATGAACTGGGTTCGCGGCACCGGTAGCCCGTGGAACATGCACTGGGTCCAGCAAATGGACAGGCAGGAGTGGGACCTCTATGAGGACGACCGCACCGGCGCAATGTGGGTGGAGCGGGAGTACGGCACCGTGCTGGCCATGCTCAGCGACTGAAGCGCCCTGGGTTTCGTTCCGAGGTCAGGACGCAACGGGCGCTGAGTCCTGGTCGTGAGTGTAGGCCGCCTCGACCTCCGCCGGAGTGCGGTAACCGAGGGCCTCATGCAGGCGGGCGGTGTTCCACCAGTGCACCCACCCCATGGTGGCCAGCTCGACCGCCTGCACGGACTCCCAGAGCCGCTTGGAGTGGATGAGTTCGGCCTTGTAGAGGCCATTCACGCTCTCGGCCAGGGCGTTGACGCTCCTATAGTTGTCAACTCGCGATTTCACCGGTGCGGGGGTTGACCTTGATGAGGTGGTAGACCTCGCGGATGACGTAGCGCTTCAGGCAGCGGATGATGTCGCGCTTGCTCTTGCCTTCGGCGGTCCGACGGGCGACGTAGGCGATGGTCGGCTCGTGGAACCTCATCCGGACGATCACGGTGCGGTAGATCGCGGCGTTCAGCTGCCGATGGCCGCCGTGGTTGATGCGATGTCGGCCGCTGGTCATCCCAGACCCGGTTGGGACGGGGCTGATGCCTGCAAGCTTCGCGAAAGCTGCCTCGGAGTGGATCCGCTCGGGGTTGTCGCCAGCGACGATCAGGATCTCGGCTGCGGTATCGACGCCGATGCCGAATTGCTCCAGCAGTTGCGGTGCGGTGCGAAGGACGAGCGCCTCGATCGACGCCCTGAGTTCCTTGGCTTCGCTGTCCAGGTGCTGCCATCGGCGGGCCAGGGAGCGCAGCGCATGGCGGAGGGAGTCTGAGGGCGTCTCGAGGTTCCGAGGGCGCAGCGCTGCGAGGTGGCGAGCAAGCTTGATCGGTGTCATCCGGTTCGTCTCCCGGCGCAGTGTGTCGTCGGCGTGGACGAGCATCGCTTTCATCGAGATCATCGCCGCGGAGCGGTCGGTCACCGCCGAATCGTGCGCGATCTTGAGCTGCCTGATCATCTCGACGCTGCTGTCCGCGGTCTTCGGGATGACCGTCGCGAACCCCGCGAGCACGGAGCGGGCGGCGTTTTCCGCGTCGAGGGTGTCTGACTTCCCGTTCATGCGCCGCTGGCGGCGGTCAGGGCGTCCTGCTTCGACGACCTTGTGTCCGTGTCGGCGCAGGAAGGAGGTGAGGGTGGCGCCGTAGGAGCCGGTGCCCTCGATGCCGAACGCAAGGACCTTGCCGAATGAGTCCGCCCAGCTGAGAAGCTGCTTGAAGCCACCCGTATCGGTGGGGACGGTGAGGGTCGCGAGGATGCCGCCGATGGTGTCGAGCACGGCGGCGACGTGGATGTGCTTGTGGGTGTCGACGCCGATGACGACGTGCCCGGAGTGGACGGTTTCGAGTGTGCTCATGGTGCCTGTCTCCTTTGACGGTTAGCGTGGTCTCACGCTGTCGCCGGCGGGTGGACAGGACTGTCACGGGGACGCTCTCGACATGCTGCTCCAGGCTCCTATTAGGTCACGCCCGATCCGGCGGCAGCGCTTGCTGCGTGCCCGGCCGGGCGGTCGACAGATCAACGCAAAGGCACCCTGCGGGCCAATCGTAAGCAAGGGTCAGACCGCGTCGGCCGGGACTCCCCAATCCTCGCGGGATCGGGTAGAAACAGACTGACAGTCGTAGGAGTCGCCCACGGTGCCCACCGAAGCGCTCACCCCGGCGGTGATGAGCGCGTCCGAGTACGCCAAGCTGACGTACTGGGCGGGTTCAACCGGTCGTTGCAACACCGTGCGTTGAGAGCGAGCGTAGCTGCTCGGCGAAGACCTCCGCGGGAGTCTTCCAGTCCAGGACCTTCCTGGGCCTGTTGTTCAGCG
This sequence comes from Micrococcus sp. FDAARGOS_333, assembly GCF_002206575.2. NCBI lineage: Bacteria > Bacillati > Actinomycetota > Actinomycetes > Micrococcales > Micrococcaceae > Micrococcus > Micrococcus sp. FDAARGOS_333. The sequence continues at coordinate 1,110,235 of NZ_NJFJ02000001.1, forward strand.
TGTACGCGACCGCGGCGAGGTCGTCCGCAGACCAGCGCGACAAGTCAGTTCCCTTGGAAAAGTACTGCCGGAGCACCCCGTTCATGTTCTCGTTCGTCGGCCGCTGCCACGGAGAGTGCGGGTCCGCGAAGAACACTCTCGTGCCCGTAGCCATCGTGAACTGAGCATGCCCAGCCAACTCTCCACCTCGGTCCCAGGTGAGCGTCTGACGCAGCTGCTGGGGAAGGCCCGTCATCGCCTTAGTCAGGGCCGCGGTCATCGCCTCGGCCCCGTACCCGCCCAGCGACGGCCCGTTCTTCACCGGCGACCGCTCACCCCATCCCTCCAGGCGGGGCAAGTGGACCAGGATCGTGGCCCGGCTCTTGCGCTCGGCCAGAGTCCCGATCGCTGAACGCTCGGTCCCGATGATCAGGTCCCCTTCCCAGTGCCCGGGCACAGCACGATCAGCGGCCTCAGGTGGGCGCTTGCTGAACACCACGTCCTCGGTGACGTGGCCCTGGGGCTTGTTCCGGGTACGTGCCCGCGGCTCGCGCAGAGCCCGCCCGGTACGCAGGCACCCGACGAGTTCGCGTTTGAGTGCGCCCCGTCCCTCGACGAACAGGGACTGATAGATCGCCTCGTGAGAGATCCGCATGGACACATCATCCGGGAACTCCAGGCGCAGCCGGTGGCTGATCTGCTCAGGGCTCCACGCCGTGGACCACCGCCGGTCCGCCCGGCGCGGTTTCATCTTCCGCCCCTTGAAACCGGGCCCGACCGGTCCCGGCACGGCCACGCCATCGGGGCCCAGGACCACCCCGTTCAGCCGTGCCTGGACGTAGTCATGCAGCCGCTGGTTCGTGGCCAGCTTCGCCGGCTTGGGCCGCCTGGCCGCCTCCTGAGCCTTCCACTGCGCCACCGTGGCCCGGTACTCCTTGCTCCCGGAACGAGTGGCGCAGTTACGGCGCAGCTCACGGCTGATCGTGCCGGGATCACGTCCCAGGGCACGCCCGATCTGACGCACCCCGTGGCCCTGAGCGTGGAGGATCGCGAGCTCCTCACGCTCAGCGAAGGACAGATACCGGCCGGTGGGCTCGGCTAAGGACAGCGGGGTCATCCCGCCAGCGTGACGGAACCAGCGCGCCCCGACGGGCCAGGACACGCCCACCGCCAGCGACGCCTCGACCGTGGTGACACCGGTGGCGATCACACGACAGAACTGGCGTTGGACCTCCCGTGAGGGCTGCGGCCTGCCAGGAGAGCGCATCGGGGCCCGCAAGGCCCGATCCGCTCTCCACTGCCGACGTGTCCCCTCGGGCACGTCACTGATCTTCCTCGCCCAGTCCTTGCTTGCCATCGCCCATACCTCCAGTGATTCCGAGAGGGTGTTGCGACGACCGATTGAATCCACCCTGGGCGCCTCGGTCCGAGTGGTGCACCAGGCCTTGGCGGCCACGGCTGGCACCCGTGCTCAGGAGAGCATGTTCAAGGGCCAGCAGCGGCAGCCCCTGGGTATGCAGAATGGCTGACACGGCCCACCCCACGATCCGGCGGGTGAAGACGTCGGTGATGAACGCGACGTAGCAGAACCCGGTCAAGATCCTGACGTAGGTGATGTCAGCGACCCACAGCTGGTGAGGACGCTCAGCGGCGAAGCGGCGTTCGACCAGGTCCGGGCGGGTATCCGGCTCACCTGCCGGTCGCGTGGTGATCGGCTTGCGGCCCCGCCGCACTCCCTGCAGACCGGCGGCCCGCATGAGCCGGGCGACCTGGTCCCGGCCGATCTGCCAGCCGGCCCGGACCATCGCGTGGTGCATCTTCCGGACCCCGTAGACGCCGTAGTTCTCCGCGTGGATCCGCCGGAGTTCCTCGATGAGGATCGCATCTCGCAGCGCCCGCGCGGAGGTGGGCCGTGTCTTCGCGGCACGGTAGGCCCGGGAGGTGATGAACCCACACGCTGTCGCACTAAGGGTGCGGCAGATGGCCTCGACCCCGAAACGATCGCGGTGTTCGTCGATGAACGCGATCATCTCGTCGTGGGGCGGTCGAGTTCCCTGGCGAAAAAAGCCGAGGCGGCCTTGAGGATCTCGTTCGCCCGCCGGGCCTCGGCAAGCTCACGCTTGAGCCGGCGAATCTCCTCGGCCGGACTCTCGCCAGCAGGCACTGGTGCTACCTCGTGGCCGTGGCGATGGCACCACATCCGCAGCGTCTCTTCACCGACTCCGACCTGCGGGGCGATGGCTCGGATGGAGTGCGAGCGAGGCCCTCCTTGAGCGGCTTGGCGTTCCAGGACCATCCGCACAGCGCGCTCACGCAGCTCGGGGGTGTTGAGCCGCCCCCTTCATTCGGTCCGGACGTTCTGTGAGTCGTCGGTTTCCATTTGATGGGTGCACTGCCGAGCGTACTCGGCTGGGGTTAGGTAGCCGAGCGAGGAGTGCCGGCGGTGGTGGTTGTACTCGTCCTTCCAGTCGCCGATGATGACCTGTGCGTGCAGCAGCGAGTAGAAGCTGTTGATGTTGAGGCACTCGTCGCGGATCCGGCTGTTGAACGACTCGACGTACCCGTTGCGCCACGGCGAGCCCGGAGGGATGTAGGACAGGCCGGTGCGGGTGCCGGCCCAGTCGGCCATCGCCTCGCTGATGAACTCCGGCCCGTTGTCCGACCTGAGCACCGCCGGGGCGCCCCGGGCGGCGACGAGGTCCTCGAGGTGGGCGGTGAGTCGGTCGGCGGTAATCGAGCGCTCCACGAGGCCGCCGATGCACTCCCGGGTGTGTTCGTCGACGATCGAGCAGATCTTGATCGGTCGTCCGTGCTCGTCGGCGTCGAACTGGAAGTCCACCGCCCACACCACGTTCGGCGCGTCCGCCGTCGGCGCGTCGACGGTCGAGGACCCGACGCGCTTGCGTCGACGCCGCTGCGGGACCCGGAGCCCTTCGTCACGCCACAGGCGTTGGATCTTCTTGTGGTTCACCACCCACCCCTCGGCGCGGGCGTCGTGATACGCCCGCCGATACCCGTAGCGGGGATGGTCCTTCGCCCAGGCGCGCAGCCACTCCCTGAGCGCCCGATCCGGGTCCGTGACCGTGTCGCCCTTGAGCGGTCGCCGGTACGCGGAGCGGCTCAGCCCGACCAGACGGCACGCCATCCGTTCGCTCACCCGCAACTTGCGCTTGAGGTGATCGACGGCGGCGCGGCGCCTGTCCGGGCTTAGAAGTTTCCCTCAGCCAGCTCCTTGAGCGCGGCCTTCTCCAGCTCCGCTTCCGCGAGCAGACGCTTCAGGGTCGCGTTCTGCTTCTCCAGCTCCTTCAGGCGCTTTGCGTCGTCGGCCTTGAGGCCGCCGTACTGGTTCCGCCACCGGTAGTACGTCTGCTCGGACACCCCGAGCTCCCGGCACACCGCCGCGACGTCCTGACCATCGGCGAGCATCCTGTCGGCCTGCCCGAGCTTACGGACGACCTGCTCGGGGGTGTGACGCTTCCTGCTGTTCGTCATGATCTGACCAGTCTCCCTGCCCGCGACCGCGGGCAACAGGACGACTCTCATAACGACTGGACCTACGAAACGGGGTCAGCCCAGTGTACTTCTTGGGCATGTTCCGATTCTCCTTCAGTTGGATCGGAACGAAACCCAGGGCGCTTCAGACGGTGGCTGGCGGATGACGAAGAACGGGGCGCCGTACCGGTCCCGGTACCGCGTGTTCGAGATTGGCCGGAACCGATGTTATCGAGCGCACGGATGTGTTGTTCTCGGGGCTGGCTCATGGTGGGCACTTCGATGAACGCCAGGAGGGTGCTGGGCGGTATCAGGCCGTGCGTCGGGAATGCGTCGAAGCAATCGAACGGAAGCTCCAGGTCGCTGTGACGCAGAGCTGACTACAGGAGCACCATGACGGAGCGGCCCCGATACCGGAGAGGTATCGGGGCCGCGGGCTTCTCGGTCTGACGTAGGAGATTCAGTCAGGACGGCCAGCCTGTGATGCCTTCGAATAGTTGGCTCAGGCTGAGGCTGGCCGTCGTGTTGGGGTCAGTCAGTGCGATTGGTGGCGCGACGATGCCGTGCGGTCTCGAAGATCACGTGCAGGATCGAGGCAACCAGAATCAGAGCAAGTGCAAACCACGTCCACCCGTCCAGGCTAAGGTTCGCGATGTCGTGGCCCTGGTTCTGAAGGTCGGTGATGGTGCTCTTGAACTTGTAGCTGACGATGGCTGACAAGCTGACCAGGACAACAAGTGTGGCCCATGCGACTGCTCGTTTGCGGATGAGGATGGATGCACCGAACATGACGGTCCAGAATCCCACGACGATAGGGAGGGCGCTTGTCAGCATCAACGACCCCACCAGGTTCTGGAGCGAAGTCGGGACCTGGTCATTTTTGACTTCTTCGACACCAGCGAGGATCGGGACTGGTTGGGGGTCGGTGGTTGCGTCAGTGGGTTGGTCGTTGGGTGCGTCAGAAGACGGGTCGGTGGCTGAGGCGGAGGCGGTAAGCAGCAGGAGGGCGTGCAGGGGCGCAGGAGGGCGTGCAGGGTGCGGACCGGCGGAGCCGGAGCAAGTTAGATACTTAGCTATGCTAAGTCGCTTTCGGCCTAGTCAGGCCGGGATTCGTTGCACTGTGCTGGGGGTGCAGGCGCAGGGGGTCAAGCGTCGTCGGAGGCGTCCGTTTTGGGGGCCTGGGGGGTGTCCGGGGTGCGCGGCGGGTCGTTCTTGTGGATCGCTTAATGAACGGCGCGTGTGCTGACGCCTTCGCGCTCGGCAATGGCGCGCATGATCATGCCTTCGGTGCGCATGGCGCGGATACGTTCATGGAGCGCGGCGACCTTGACGAAGTACTTCTCGCAGGGCTGGGCAACCGTGCGCCGGAGCGGTCCGGGGTGCACCCCGGACCGCTCCACGAGGACGCGGGAGGGCCATTTGGGATTGGCTGGAGCTGGGCAGTCCGTGTCAGTGTGAAAAGTAGTTCAATTCTTCATAAGAAGTGAACTAATCACAGGAGGGGGTGGGGTCACAAAGCTAGAAGCGAGGCTCTCAATCAAAGCGACTATAATATTCGTCATTCTGATTTTTCTTCTAGCTTCTTTTCGAGCTTATTCTTCCTCCTGTTTAGGCGCCACCAAGAAACTGACCCCTTGAGCTGGAGGGCTCCTAGTTCGTCGAGGGATGGGAGCCCCTTGTCAGACAGCCTTTTGGAGACCTCTGTCTTGTCTGCTCCTTGCATCGTTGCAACGAGTGCGTGCGCTTCCTTGACTGGAGCGGATGCTAGAGGGTGGGTGGAGAGTTTCGCGTTGACTGCCCTTAGCTCCTCTTCAAGGGCTGAGCGGGAAATGCCTCGGAGTGGCATAGGTCACTTCCCCCTCAGGCAGGCAAGCGCAGCCCGTCCTCCTGCGGCGAGAAACGCCTCAGGGGTCCCCCGAGTCATGATCTGGGTGATCTGAGGCCCATTGAGACCGATTCCCATGAGGCACCTATAGACAGCCCAGGGCCACGCCTGCGTTTCGGCTACTTCCGGGCCGGTCTTCTTTTCCTCGATTAGAAGATCAGAGACATCCCACTCGCTGGATGTGCTTCCTTGATTCTCGAAGTCGCCGGGAAGCGAGGCGGCGGCTGCGTACCCGTCTGTTGCTTGAGGGGTGAAGGCGGGCTGGGCCGCCCAGGCGGTAGCCCCGAAGTTGCTGACGGTGAGGGCTCCTACGATGGAAAACGCGGCCCCGGACTGGGCTAGACGAGAGAGGCGCGGTCGATGCTTGTCGGGCATGAGAGTCTCCTTCGAGTGGATATGACGCGCCCCACTGTACTGTGCGTTCTCTATGCACCGCTATTGCTCTCTGATCCCTCTCGCTCAAGAGGACCTCTTCCTAGGTGTGATGTCCAGGGACGTTGTTGCGTGAACAGCTGACAGGCGAAGGCCTCCTGTTGCGAGAGTGGAGTTGTCGAGAAACCGCTCACGCGAACAGAAGGCCTTCATGTCCCACGCTAACGCCGCCCTGACCCCTCGCGCCCGCCTACGCCTGGCCAAGCTCATCGTCGAGGAGCACTGGCCGGTGGCCACCGCGGCCAAGATGTTCATGGTCTCCCCACCCACCGCACGCAAATGGGCCACACGCTTCCGGGCCGAGGGACCTGCAGGGATGGCAGACCGGTCCAGCCGGCCGTCCACGATGCCGACCAGGACACCGCCGGCGGTGGTGAAACAGATCGTGGCCGCCCGATGGCGCCGACGCCTGGGGCCGGCACAGATCGCTGGAGAACTCGGGATGCCGGCCTCCACCGTCCATGCCGTGCTCGTGCGCTGCCGGATCAACCGCCTCGCCCGTCTGGACCGGGTCACCGGCGAGCCGATCCGCCGCTACGAGCACCCCCACCCCGGGTCGCTGATCCACGTCGACGTCACCAAGTTCGGGCGCATCCCCGACGGGGGCGGACACCGATTCGTCGGGCGTCAGCAGGGCATGAAGCACCGCGCGGCGACCTCGGACCGCGAAGGAACCCGTGATGCCCGATATCAGCCCCGGCTCGGGGTGGGCTTTCTGCACACCGTGATCGATGATCACTCCCGCTTCGCCTATGTCGAGATGCACTCCGATGAACGCAGCCAGACGGCCATCGCGGTGTTGCGCCGCGCGGTCGCCCACTTCGCGCGCCTGGGCGTGGAGGTGGAGCGGGTGCTCTCGGACAACGGCTCGGCCTACCGCTCGCATGCCTGGCGTGATGCCTGCACCGAGCTCGGGATCAAGCCCAAGCGGACTCGGCCCTACCGGCCGCAGACGAACGGGAAGATTGAGCGGTTCCATCGCACGCTCGCTGACGGGTGGGCCTACGCCCGGTTCTATAGCTCAGAGACGGAGCGCAGGGCCGCGTTGCCTGGATGGCTGCACTTCTACAATCATCATCGCGTCCACTCCGCGATCGGCGCCGTGCCTGCCACCAGGCTCAACAACCTCCCTGGACATCACACCTAGGCGATGCTGATGGCCGGTTGGCGTTCATCGCGGCCCTTAGGAGCTCGCACTTTGGAGTAGAGCACGTTTCCGTGTCAGAGCCTTCTGATGTCGCTGGTCCTCCGTTGAGACGCTGAGGGGCTTTCTTGCTGGTCTCAGTCGTCCTTGTGGATCGCGTAGTGCACCGTCCCGACGGTGACGCCTTCCTTGGCAGCAATGGCGCGCATGGAGAGCCCTTCCGCGCGCAGAGCACGAATGCGTTTATGGCGTGCGGCGGCGTCCGCCAAGTAGTCCGCGCGTTCCTGGGCGACGGTGCGGCGGATGGTGCGCGGCGAGACTCCGAATCGCTCGGCTAGCTCGCGGGCGGTCTGCTTGCGCTTGGCGCGCGTAGGGGTGCTGGTCATGCGTCCTCTCCCATGTGTGACGAGCCGAGCACGCCCAGCCCGGACGAGGTCGCTGCCGCGCGCACGCCGGCCGGCGGATGGACCAAGGCCCAGCTGGCCGCCTGGGGCGTGCCGTGGCTGCCACCGAAGGGCTGGCGCGCCGAGCTCGAGGAGCAGTGGAAGGCCCTGGGGCGACCCTTCGCCTGACTGCCGCACGCTCTCCCCGTGAGCCCCCGGCCTCCTTGGAGGAGCCGGGGGCTATCGCGTCCGCCCTCGCCGCTACCGTGAAGGCTCCAGTACACAGCACGGCGGGGTAGTGACCCGCCACGACAGAACAGCGAGGTCTCGTGCGACCCACGATCTTCACCCTCCGCGTCCTGAACTACGTCCACACCAACGGCCTCGTCGGCCAGCACCTGCGGGACATCCCCACTGAGGTGTGCCCACCCGACCGTGTCCAAGTCGCCGCCCGAGAGCTCATGCAGCTCGAGATGATCCCCAAGAACACCCCCTTGGCTGGCTGTATCCCGATTGCTGTCCTGCCCCGGTGTGCCTTCGACGCCGAGCGGGTTGCTCGGGCATACCCGCGCGTCGAGGCCCAGTGGCTGCTTCTAGAAGCAGCCGAGGCATGTCCCAATGATGCCGGCGTCTACGACGACCTCCAGGCCCTGGACCTCACCGATCGTCAGATTCAGAAGGCGTCTTCGGACCTCGAGGCTCATGGTTACCTCGAGCCCGGTAGTACCAGTTCGTACCGGCCCGTACTCACGTCCGCAGGCCTTGATCTCGTGGCCGCCTACCAGACTCCCTTCGTGTGGCCGCCGGCAGAAAGCGGGTTCTCAGTGACCAACCACCACGACAACTCCGTTACTCAGAACGTCCAGACCGGCAACGGGTCGAACGTGGCCCTAGCCGGCCACAGGAGCAACGTCACCCTCACCGTCCAGAGCCAGGACCGCCCGGCGCTGGCGGGACAGTTCGAGCAGCTGCGCGAGGTGCTGCACGCGGAGGAGGGCCTCAGCGATTCTGACGCCGTACGTGACCTGCTGACGCGCGTGAACATGCTTGAGGAGCAGGTGGAGGACGGCGACGGCAAGATCCCAGCCAGCCTGCTCGAGCGCTTCCTAAACAAGGCCGTCGAGACCCTCGCGGACGAGTCTGCACAGCGCATCATCCCGGTCCTCAGCACGATCTACGTCCTGTTCGGTCTACCGCCGCTCCCTGCCTGACCGCTCATCCACCGGTGCCCGCCGCATGGCGCTACGGTGCTCCTCAGCGCGTCAGGACGATTCCCCTCCTGGTCAGCGCGCTTGGCCACCGATCCTGATCTCTCATGCAGGGTGGCTCCGTTGCCCGCGCTCGTCCTATTGGCCGTCGAGCCGGGTATACCCCTTTACACGCCCTGCCCTGTGGCTTCGTTCGCTTGGTGGCGGGGTTTTTGCAGCGCTCCGTGGCGGTCTTGTTGCCGCGATCACGCAGGACTGGCCGCAGGTAGGTGTCGCGGTCTGAACCGAGAGGGGTGCGCCCGGTCGGGGCCGTTTGGATCGCTGCCGCTACGTCAGAGTCCGAAGGCTCCGCCGCTGACGAGGATCACGATGCCGAGGCCGATGAGAACGATGGGGAAGAGGATGTGCTCCCAGCGTTCGAGCACTTCGGCGATCGGGGGGCGGGTGGCGACGAACTTTGCCAGGGCCACCAGGACCGCGACGAGCGCGAGGAAGACGATGCAGTAGGCGACTACTGCGAGAGGTTTCACGCTGAGGAAGACAGGGGTGTAGACGCCGATGTTGTCGCCGCCGTTGGCAAGGGTGACGCCTGCGACTGTCCACACGCCGACCTTCTTGCCGGCAACCTTGGCCTCGTCGTCATCGTCGTCATCGTCTCCGCGCCAGGCCTGCCATGCGGCCCAGAGGCCGAGGCCCAGAGGGATGAGACCGAAGTACGGGATGGCTGCCGAGGGCAGGAATGCTCCGGCGCCGATGGTCACCAGGACCGCGGCACCGAGGATGCCGGCGAATCCGAGGTACTGGCCGGCCAGAATGCGGGCGGTAGTGCCGCGCTGGCCTGCCCCTCGCGCGAAGAAGAGGGAGAGCACGATGATGTCGTCGATGTTGGTCGCTGCGAACAGGCCCATCGCCTGCAAGACCGAGGTGAGGATCATGCGCCCTCCCCAGCTGCGTCGCATCCGGGAAGCGAGCAGGCGGGATCGATGCACGGGGCGTCTTCGTCCACTGCCAGGGTGGCATCGACCAGTGCCGTCAGCGCCTGCGCCAGGTGCGAATCGGCGATCTCATATCGTGTCCGACGACCCTCGGGCTCGGAGACGACGATCCCGCAATCGCGCAGGCATGCCAGGTGGTTGGACACGTTCGGGCGTGTCAGGTCCAGATCTCGGGCCAGTTCCGCCGGGTAAGCGGGATGGTCGAGCAGGGTCAAGATGATCCGGGATCGAGTGGGGTCGGCCAGTGCACGACCCAGGCGGTTCATCACGTCGAGACGCGAAGCAATAGTCATCATGGACTGAACTATACAGTGCGAACTGAACACTCGGTCACAGGCGTCAGCCCAGATCGCCTGCCCGTAAGGGGATCCTTCACCGTACGTCGAGCGAGCTCAGTCCTCGTGTCATTTTCAGAAGTCGACTGCGCTCTCGGGCCCGTCCTCTCGGGGGTGGTGTCGTCGACTCCCGAGCCCTGGTCGTTCAGTAGTCCTGTGCACTAGCGTCGCATCTGCTCAGTAGTCCTGTTCTCTATGAGGAGGCGGGCGTGGACGGCGACCAGGATGAGATGGCTGGACCGGGCGTGCTTGCGGTGCCCGAGCGTGAGTGGGAGCAGGCCCGGTTGCGGGCCGGGGTGATCGGTCGCCTGGCCGAGCACGATCCAGTGGGACTGGCTGCCGTCGACGAAGCCGCGATGGAGCTGGGGATCTCCCGGCGCCGGGTGTACGTGCTGCTGGAGCGGTACCGGCGGGGCTCGGGCCTGGTCACTGATCTTGTCCCCCGGCGATCGGATGGTGGCAAGGGTGGGGGCCGGCTGACGGAGCCAGTGGAGCAGATCATCCGTGAGCTGGTGCGCCAGCGGTACTTGACCCGGCAGAAGCGCAGCATTGCCTCCCTGCATCGGGAGATCACGCGGGCCTGCGCCGTGCAGGGGCTGCCGGCTCCGGCACGGAACACGGTGGCCGCGCGGATCGCTCGGATGAATCCGGTCGAGGTGGGCCGGCGGCGCGAGGGGGCCGAGAGCGTCCGGCCGTTGCAATCGGCCGGGGACGAGGTTCCGGTAGTCGAGTCGATCCTGGACCAGGTGCAGATCGATCACACGGTCATGGATCTGATCGTGGTCGATGACCGTGACCGTCAGCCGATCGGACGGCCGTATCTGACGGTGGCCATCGACGTGTGCAGTCGGTGTCTGGTTGGAATGGTGGTGACCTTGGAGCCGCCCTCGGCGGTGTCGGTGGGGTTGTGCCTGGCCCATGCGGCCGGTGACAAGCGGCCCTGGCTGGAGCGGCTCGGAATCGACGCGGCCTGGCCGATGAGTGGCAAGCCGAAGGCCCTGTATGTGGACAATGCTCGGGAGTTCAAGAGCGAAGCGCTCACCCGCGGGTGCGACCAGCACGGTATCAGCCTCGACTACCGCCCGCTGGGCCGGCCGCATTACGGCGGGATCGTCGAGCGGGTCATCGGCACGGCCATGCGACAGATCCACGAGCTGCCGGGGACCACGTTTTCGAACCCAGTCGAGCGTGGAGCGTACGACGCCGAGAAGATGGCCGCACTGACGATTGCCGAGTTGGAGCGGTGGCTGGTGTTGGCTGTGGCGACCTACCACGGCACGGTGCACTCCACGCTGGGCCAGACCCCGGCCGGACGGTGGGTCGAGTCGGTCGCAGCGACCAGTACCCCGATGACGACGGCCAACCCAACGGCGTTCTTAGTGGACTTTCTGCCCGTGTTCCGCCGCAAGCTCACGCGCACCGGGTTTGTTCTAGACCATGTCCACTATTTCGCCAATGCGCTCAAGCCGTGGATCGCACGCCGCGAGGCCCTGGAGCGGTTCCTCATCCGGCGGGATCCGCGCGATATCAGCCGCATCTGGGTGCTGGACCCCGAGGGCACCGCGTACATCGAGGTCCCGTATCGGGCGTTGTCGAACCCGGCGGTCAGCGTGTGGGAGCACCGGCAGGCTCTGGCCCGGCTGCGCGAGCGTGGGGCCACCGAAGTCGACGAGTCGGGCCTGTTCCGGATGATCGAGCAGATGCGCACCATCTCCGAGACCGCCCAGAAGACCACCAAGCGCACCCGCCGCGAGAGGCAACGCCGCACCCAGACCGGGACGACCACTACGAGGCCGACGCCCCCGGTGCCGGAACCACCGGTCGTACCAACGGACTTGGATGTGGTGGCCCGGTTCGGGGAGATCGAGCAATGGTGAATGCCAACGAGTACGAGCCGCTGGAGCTGTCCCACTTGCACCCGGCCGCGCAGCCGGTGGCGCGATTGCCGGCGGCCGAGCGGGTCCAGCGGATCCGCGCGGACCGCTGGATCGGCTACCCGAAGGCGGTCGAGGCCGTCGAGCGTCTGGAGACCATGCTCGGCTGGCCGGCGAAGCAGCGCATGCCCAACCTGCTACTGGTGGGCCCGACAAACAACGGCAAGTCGATGATCATCGAGCGCTTCCGCCGGCAGCACCCGCCCAGCTCCGAACCGGACCGGGAGCAGGTCCCGGTGGTGTGCGTGCAGATGCCCTCGGAACCATCACCCTTGCGGTTCTACACCGCGATCCTGTCCGTCCTGGGCGCACCCCTGCGGCCCCGGCCTCGTCTGGTGGAGCTCGAACGCCTCGCCTTGTCCCTGCTGCGCGAGGTCGGGGCGCGGATGCTGGTCGTTGATGAGCTGCACAACGTGCTGGCCGGTCGCGGGGACACCCGTCGGGAGTTCCTGAACCTACTGCGGTTTCTGGGCAACGAACTGCGCATCCCGCTGGTCGGGGTCGGCACCCGCGAGGCCTACCTGGCGGTGCGCTCCGATGACCAGTTGGAGAACCGCTTCGAACCCTTCGTGCTCCCGCTCTGAGAGGCCGACGACCAGGCGAGATCCCTGCTGGCCAGCTTCGCCGCCTCCTTCCCCCTTCGGAAACCATCGGTGATCGACACCGAGGACATGGCCCGCTACCTGCTGGCCCGCAGCGAGGGCACCATCGGGGAGCTGGCCCACCTGCTGACCGCGGCCGCGGTGGCCGCCGTCGAGTCCGGCCTCGAGGCCATCGACCACCGGACCCTGACGATGGCTAACTACACCGGGCCGACCGAACGCCGCCGGGTCTTCGAACGCGAGCTGCTGTGAGCACTCGGTGGCCGGTGCACCCGGCCCCGGTCACCGGTGAGGCACTCACCTCCTGGCTGCGCCGGATAGCCCACCGCTACGGGGCCGAGGTCGAGGACCTCGTTCTCGATACCGGGTTCTGCATCTCCCGCCCCGGGGACCTGGACGTGGCCGCCCCGGAGGAATTCATCAACCAGCTAGCCGGCCGCACCAGAACCGGAACCGACACCATACGGGCCATGACTCTCGGCTGGCAGACCCCCTGGCTGCTGGACCAACTCGAGCCAGCGGCGGAGGCCTACACCACCTATACCCGCCAGCTGGCGGTACTGCTGCCCCGGGGAAGGAGACGCGACCGTACCGTGGAGGACTGGCGGGCCTGGTTGCCCACGGATGCCGGCTGGCAACACCGGGCCTGTCCGCGCTGCACCATGGAATCCACCCCTCCCTGCCCCTACCAACTGGCGTGGCTGGTGCCCCTATTGCTCTCCTGCCCCGTCCACCACTGCCGACTCGAACGCCACAACGGCCCGGTGGGCTACCACGACTTCTGGCACGTCTCGCCGGGTAGGCCCGAGCCGCGACCGGTCGGGGCGGCGATCCGGAGCATGGACCAGCGGACCTGGCAGGCCCTGACCACAGGATCCGTCGCCCTTCCCCGACACCGGGTGCACGCAGGCCTCTGGTTCCGACTACTCAGGACGCTGCTCGACGAGCTCGGCGCGACCATCATCGAATGCGGCGCACCCGGCCGGCTGACACGACAGGTGTGGGACCGCACCGGCCACCCGGTCCGCGCCGGACAGGGCCCGTGGCGCCCCTACGAGGAACTCTCCGATCAGCGCCAACTCCAGTCCCTGGAAGCCGCCGCCACCGCGATACACCTGCTCGAAACCCGGGCCATGACCTGCCCCGGACGCGAAGCCGAGGTGTTCCTGCCCCAACCGGACATTTCCCGCGACCCCGGCAGCACCGAACAAACCACGGACCCCACCGCCATCCGTTGGTAGGAGATCAAAAAGAACTTTCAGGCCGTCGTCGAGGAAGCCCGGACCACCCCCGAGACCGCCCGCCAACTCTTCAACTTCTGCACGATGTACCGCCGCGACAACGACGAAGTGATCCAAGGCGTCCGGAGCAATTTCACCGAGCTCGGCATCCCTTCGGACTACCTGTCACCATAGCTGCGCCGTGACCGTCTGCGAGACGTAGAATAAATGACCGGTTACGTGACAATATTTCTCAACACTTCGCTCTGCGGGCCTCGTGTCACATAAACGATCGAATAAATGACAGGGGTGGTGGGCGGTGCTCGTGGGGTACATGCGGGTGTCTAAGGCTGACGGCTCCCAGGCCACCGACCTGCAACGCGACGCCCTGCTCGAAGCCGGCGTGGAACCGGAGGCTCTGTACGAGGACAAGGCCTCCGGCAAGAGCGATGACCGTCCCCATCTGGCCGCGTGCCTGAAAGCGCTGCGGGCCGGGGATACCCTGCTGGTGTGGAAGCTGGACCGACTCGGCCGGGACCTGCGCCACCTGGTCAACATCGTGCACGAGCTCACCGAGCGGGGCGTGGGCCTGAAGGTGCTCACCGGCCAGGGGGCGGCGATTGACACCACGACCGCCTCCGGCAAGCTGGTGTTCGGGATCTTCGCCGCCCTGGCCGAGTTCGAACGCGAGCTGATCTCCGAACGCACCAAGGCCGGCCTGGCCTCGGCCCGGGCCCGAGGCCGCAAGGGCGGCCGGCCCTACAAGATGACCCCGGCCAAGATCCGCCTGGCGATGGCCTCGATGGGGAACAAGGACACCAACGTCGGTGCCCTGTGTAAGGAACTGGGCATCACCCGCCAGACCCTCTACCGCCACGTCTCACCCACGGGGGAACTGCGCGAAGCCGGACAGAAGGTGCTGGCCCAACGCCGATGACCACCGCGGGCTGCGGAGCTGTGTGCCGCCGATGGTGACCCACCCGGGGGCGTGTCGTATGACGTGCCGTCGCGGGACGGACCACCGGACGGGTCATGCGGGATGTCCCTAGTGGCGTGCCACTGTTCATCCATGTCGGCTGCGGGTGTGTCCGGTGGGGGGTTCCTCCTGCGGACGCGTCTATTGCTCAACCAGCCCCACTGGGTCAGTGGTGGGTGGGGTGTTCGTGGTGGGCGTGGGCGGCGGGTTCGAGTTGGAAGGTGGAGTGGTCGATCGCCACGTCGAAGTGCTCGGCGACGCAGTGTTGGAGCTGGTCCAGGATCTGGGGGGCGTGCCCGTCGTGGAAGCAGTGGTCCTCGACGACGACGTGGGCGCTGAGCACGGGGACCCCGGTGGCGATCTGGGAGGCGTGCAGGTCGTGCACGGACACCACGTGCGGCACCGCTTCAAGGTGGTCCCGAACCTCGGCGAGGTCCAGGTCCCGGGGGGTGGATTCGAGCAGGATGTGCGCGGCCTCGGCCAGGATCTTCAGGGTGCGGGGCACAATCAACACGGCGATGAGCATCCCGGCCACGGCGTCGGCCTGCGCCCAGCCGGTGGTGGCGATGACCAGGGCGCTGGCGATCACGGCCACCGAGCCCAGCGCATCGTTGAGGACCTCCAGGAACGCGGCGCGCATGTTCAGGTTGGCCCCGCGGCCGGAGCCGAGGACGGCCAGCGAGGCGAGGTTACCGGCCAAGCCGAGGATCCCGAACAGCAGCAGAGGGCCGGAGGCTACCTCGGGCGGGGCAAACAGTCGCTGCAGGCCCTCGATGAAGGCGTAGAGACCCACGGCCAGCAGGATGGCGGCCTGGGCCAGGGCGGCCAACACCTCGGCGCGCAGGAACCCCCAGGTGCGCCGGGCCGTGGGCGGCCGAGCCATCAGGGTGGAGGCCAGCAGGGCCATCAGCAACCCGCCAGCGTCGGTGAGCATGTGCGCCGCGTCCACCAGTAGGGCCAGGCTGCCGGTGATCAGCGCCCCGGCCACCTCGGCCAGCAGCACCGCCGTGGTGATGGCGAAAGCGACCGCCAGCCGCCAGCGGTGCGCCGGCGAGGCGTGGTGGTGTGCACCCATTAACTGTGTCCTCCTTCTCCGGGACCGGGCTCAGGCCGCGGCGGGGCCGTCGGGGCCCGGGGTGCCGGAGTGTGGGCAGAGCTCGACCGCGTGCCCGGTGACCGTCAGCAGCCGCTCGGCGGCGGCCAGCACCTGAAGCAGCTCGGGCTCGGCGGCCAGGGCGTACAGCGAGGCCCGGCCCGCCGGCCGGGAGGCCACCAACCCGCAGCCGGCCAGGCAGGCCAGGTGCGCACTGACCGTGGACTGGGCCAACCCGAGGTGCTCGGTCAGCTCGCGCACTTTGTGCTCCCCGGTGGCCAGGTGCCGCAGGATCGCCAACCGGGTGGGGTCGGAGAACCCGTGGAACAGCGCCGCCGCCGGGCCCAGGCCCGCCGCCGGGGACACCCCCGGCTCCTTAATCATCGTCATACGACGATAATAGCGCCTTCAGTCGATAATGGCGAGGTCGCGCCCCAGGACCGGTCAGAAGCCGGTGAAGGCGGGGAGGAACTGGACGAAGACCGAGCCGGCGACGGCGACGTAGGCGACGGCGATGAGGGTCCCGGCCCAGCCGGTGGCGAACCGGACCACCCCCGGCGGGGCGGGGATCACGCCGTGGGCGAGGTTGCGGGCGGTGAGCAGGAGGAACAGGGGGATCATGGCCGCCCAGACGATCATGCAGTACAGGCAGAGGATGTAGATCTCGTACAGGGCCTGGAACCACAGCCAGGCCACGAACCCTATCCCGAGGGTGACCCCGGCCTGCAGCCCGAGCCAGTACCCGCGGCCGGGCCGGGCCCCGGAGAGCACGACCATCGCGGTGGAGATCACCACGGCGAAGGCGACGATGCCGATCAGCGGGTTGGGGAAGCCGAACAGCTCGGACTGCCAGGTGCCCATGACCCGTCCGCAGGACACCCAGGGGTTGATGTCACAGCTGGTGGTGTGGCCGGGGTTCTCGTAGAGGGCGAGGCGTTCGAGGACCAGGGTCGCCGAGGCGATCCAGCCGACGGCGCCGGTGACGAGCAGCACCAGGCCGAAGGCCCGGCGCCCGGTGAACCACGCCGGGGCCGGCGCCGGGCCGGCTGCCGATACTGGGGAGGCGGCGCTCGGGGCGGTGGGCTCGGTGAGCCGGTCGGTCATGGGAAGTCCTTTGCTCTCGGTCCTCTGCTCTGGCCCGGGTGGCCGCGGATGGTCCGGGCGGTCAGTCCTGGGTGGCGGCCTCGACGGCGGCGGTGAACTCTTCCAGGCTGTTCACGGTGAGCGGCTCACCGTCGAGGTAGAAGGTCGGGGTCCCGGCCACGCCCAGGGCGGTGCCGTCGGCCACGTCCAGCTCGACCCGGTCCCGGGTGGCCGGGTCGGCCACCGCGGCATCGTAGGCGGCCATGTCCAGGCCCAACTCTTCGGCGTAGGCCCGGAAGACCGGGCTGCGGTCCTCCGTGGTGTGGCTCCACTCGGTCTGGGTCTCGAACATCTTCTGGTACATCGACTCGTAGGCGCCCTGCTGGGCAGCGGCCTCCACGGCGATGGCCGCGGTGACCGAGTTCGGGTGGCCCGGCAGCGGGAAGTACCGGTGCACGAAGGTCACGGTGTCCGCATACTCGGCGCGCAGGTCCTCCACGAAGGGGTAAGCCGCCGCGCAGGCCTCGCACTCGAAGTCCAGGAACTCCACCAGCACGGCCTTCTCATTGGGGGCCTGCGAGAGCACCCGGCTATTCTCCCGCACCAACTGACCGGCAGACCCAGTCGACTGCCCGGTGGACTGGGCGGTGGACTGGTTGGGGTCCTGCTGCTGGGCGGTGGCGGTCCCGCGGGCCACAAGGTAACCGATGAGGGCGGCGGCCACGACCAGGCCCAGCAGCACCCAGACCACGATCTTGGCCCGGCGCTGCCGGGACGGGGTGGGAGAAGACGGGGTGGAAGCGGTGGGGTCAGGGGAAGTCACGAGCGGTCCAATCCGTGAGGTGGGGGGCGTGTGCGGGCGGGGTTAGACGGGGGTGGTGAAGGTGCCGGCCAGGTTCTGCAGCTGGTAGATCCACAGGGTCCAGATCCCGGTGACCATCAGCACCCCGACGAGCACCAGCAGTACCCCGCCGATGATGTTGAAGGCGCGGATGTGGCGGCGGACGAAGCCCAGCGTTCGGGTGACCCAGTCCAGGCCCATCGCCACCAGCACGAAGGGGATGCCCAGGCCCAGACAGTAGAGGAAGCCCAGCAGGGCCCCGCGCCAGGGGTCCCCGGTGGTGGTGCTCAACGCCAGCACGGCGCTGAGGGTCGGGCCCATACACGGGGTCCAGCCCAGGCCGAAGACCACCCCGAGCAGCGGGGCCCCGGCGATCCCGGTCCTGGGCTGGAAGGACATCCGCCGGGTGTTCTGCAGGAACGGCAGCCAGCCGATGAGCACCAGGCCCATCAGGATCACGAACACCCCCAAGGCCCGGATCAGCGCGTCCTGCCACTGCAACAGCCACCCGCCGATCACCCCGAAGGCGGCCCCGTAGAGGGTGAACACCGCGGCGAAGCCCATAATGAACAGTCCCACCCCGGTCATCACCCGGCGCCGGTTGTCCGCCCGGCGCGGGTCGGCCAGCCCGGAGACATACCCCAGGTATCCGGGCACCAGCGGCAAGATGCACGGGGAGAGGAAGGACACCAGCCCGGCGACCACGGCCAGCGGCATCGCCACCAGCAGTGCCCCGGACTGGACCATCTCGGCGAAGAACCCACCCAGGCTCATGGCCGTCCTCCTCGGCCCCGGCAGCGGCGATGCGGGAAGGTGGGGCAGCAACGGGCAGTCACGGAGGGTCCTCACTGATTCAATCGATCGGGGTCGCCCGGCCCGGGCGAAACCGCGCAAGAGACTACAGCACAGGCTGTATAGTTCACCACATGCTGACGATTGCGACACGGTTGGACGTGATGAACCGACTGGGCCGGGCGATGGCCGACCCCACCCGATCCCGGATCCTGCTGTCCCTGCTGGAGGGCCCCGGGTATCCGGCCGAGCTGGCCCAGGCTCTGGGGCTGAGCCGGTCGAACGTGTCGAACCACCTGGCCTGCCTGCGGGACTGCGGGATCGTGGCCGTCGAGCACCAGGGCCGCCGCACCCGGTACGCGATCGTCGATGCGCACCTGGCCCGGGCGCTGAGCAGTCTGCTCGAGGTGACCCTCGCGGTGGATGCCTCCGCGCCCTGCCTGGACCCGGGCTGCCCGGTACCCGGGTGCTGCGACACGGCGGAGGTGGCCTCGTGAGCGCCGCCTGCGGCTGCGAGGCCCCGACCCCCACTCCCGGTGCACCCGAGGAGCACGAGGAGCACCGGCCGTGGTGGCGCGATGCAGCCATCCTGCTCCCGGCGCTCTCCGGGCTGGCGTTCCTCACCGGGCTGGTCCTGGAATGGTCCGGGGCCGGTCTCGTGGCCACGGTGGTGTTCTGGGTCGGGCTGGTGCTGGGCGCCTGGACCTTCGTGCCCGGGGCGCTGCGCGGATTGTTCACCCGGGGCCGGCTCGGGATCGGACTGCTGATGACGATCAGCGCCATCGGCGCGGTGATCCTGGGCTACATCGAGGAGGCCGCCGCCCTGGCGTTCCTGTACTCCATCGCCGAGGCCCTGGAAGACAAGGCCATGGACCGGGCCCGGGCGGGCCTGCGCGCCCTGCTGAAACTGGTGCCCGAGACCGCGACCATCCGGGCCGGCGGGGCCACGGTGGAGGTCGAGGCCAAGGACCTGCGACCCGGGCAGGTGCTCGTGGTCCGGCCCGGGGAACGGGTCGCCACCGACGGGATCGTGCGTACCGGGCGCAGTTCCCTGGACACCTCGGCGATCACCGGCGAGTCCATCCCGGTCGAGGTCGGCCCGGGAGACACCGTCTCGGCCGGGTCGATCAATACCGCCGGGGCCCTGGAGATTGACGCCACCGCCGCCGGCACCGACAACTCCCTGACCACCATCGTGCACCTGGTCGAACAGGCCCAGGCCGAGAAGGGGGACCGGGCCCGGCTGGCCGACCGGATCGCGAAGCCCCTGGTGCCCGGGGTGCTCATCCTGGCCGTGCTCGTCGCGGCCCTCGGGTCCCTGCTCGGGGACCCGGAACTGTGGATCACCCGCGCCCTGGTGGTGTTGGTGGCCGCCTCGCCCTGCGCGCTGGCCATCGCGGTGCCGGTCACCGTGGTCTCGGCGATCGGCGCGGCCAGCCGGTTCGGGGTGGTCATCAAATCCGGGGCCGCCTTCGAGCGCCTCGGCGGGATCCGCCACCTGGCGGTGGACAAGACCGGGACCCTGACCCGCAACCAGCCCACCGTCACCGCCGTGCTCGCCGCCCCCGGCATCACCGAGGACCAAGTGCTGGGCTGGGCCGCGGCACTGGAACAGCACAGCACCCACCCGTTGGCCGCGGCCATCACCGCCGCCACCCCGGACACGCCCGCGGCCGAGGGCGTCACCGAGACCGCCGGGCACGGGATCACCGGCCGCCTGGACGGGGCTACCGTCACCGTCGGCAGCCCCCGCTGGCTGGCCCCCGGCCCCCTGGCGGCCCAGGTCCAGGGGCTGGAGGACCAGGGCATGACCGTGGTCATCATCCACCGCGACGGGGCGGTCGCCGGGGCCATCGGGGTCCGTGACGAACTGCGCCCTGAGGTCCCCACCGTCGTGACCACCCTGACCGGCCAGGGCATCGACCTGACCATGCTCACCGGGGACAACGCCCGCACCGCCCGGGCGATCGCCGACCAGGCCGGCATCGACGACGTGCGCGCCGAGTTGCGCCCCGAGGACAAGGCCACCGCCGTCCACCAGTTGACCGGCACCCGGCCCACCGCGATGATCGGTGACGGCATCAACGACTCTCCCGCCCTGGCCGCCGCCGAGGTCGGCATCGCCATGGGCGCCACCGGCTCGGACGCAGCCATCGAATCCGCCGATGTCGCCTTCACCGGCCACGACCTGCGCCTGATCCCCCAAGCTCTGGCCCACGCCCGCCGCGGCCGGGCCATCATCAATCAGAACATCATTCTCTCGCTGCTGATCATCGCCGTGCTGCTGCCGCTGGCCATCACCGGCGTCCTCGGCCTGGCCGCCGTGGTCCTGGTCCACGAGGTCGCCGAGGTCATCGTCATCGGCAACGGCCTGCGCGCCGCCACCACCCGACGCACCGCCCTGGAACCCCTCACCGACCGGCAAGCCCAACCCGCCACCACGGGATGAGCTCCTACCGTGCCTGCGGGACAGAGACGCCCAGGCCCGGTGAGACCCGACCTGTCCGGTCCATCCGGTACCTGCCGGCGATTTCACAGGTCGCGCCGGGGTCAGCAGATCCACTGAGGCGCCGGGAAACGGGCGCATCGCGAAAGGACACGAATGAACCACCGGCGCAGGTACCCCCTGGTGCTCTTGACCATTGCGATCGGGGCCGGCGTAGTGGTCCTGGACCAGGTGACCAAGTGGTGGGCGGAGAACAGCCTGTCCACGGGCGAGCGAGTCCCGCTCCTGGGTGAGCTGCTCGGGCTCCAGCTGGCCTACAACCCCGGGGCGGCCTTCTCGTTCGGGGCCAACTCGACCTGGATCTTCACCATCATCTCGGCGGTGGCGGTCGCCGCGGCGATCTGGTTCACCCTCCGGGTCCGTACCGTGTCCTGGGCGATCGTGATCGGGTGTCTCGGCGGCGCGGTGACTTCCCACCTGGGTGACCGGCTCCTGCGCCCACCGTCATTCGGGCAAGGCCACGTGGTGGACTTCCTCGCCTACGGGAACTGGTTCATCGGCAACATCGCGGACATCTTCATTGTCGGCGGGGCGCTGGCCGCGGTCCTCCTGACCGCCACGGTGCCCGACCGGGGCACCGTCGACGCCGCGCGATAACCACTACTAGGACTCCCCTCCGCGGCCCGCTGCAGTCGGTCCCCCCTAGGGAGTCAACCTGCCGGCGCCGTACGAGACCACACGGTGATCTTGGCGGGGTGGGGCGGTGCGTCCAATCGGGTATACCCACTAGGCGCATGTGTCAGAGCCAGTTGGGTGCTGCTGGACAGAGGTGCCAGGGTGCGATCTTGCTTGACAGGGTTGCCCATCATCGCGCTCGACGGATTCGTCGATCCGGCCTTCTCCAACCGCGCGCTGGCTCGCTTACCCGTTGGGCTTGGCCTCGGATTCATGGACGTCATTCTGGAGTAGCGCGATGATCTGCTTTGCGGTTTCACTCCGGTGGTCCTGTGAGATGGGCCTGCTTCCGATCAGGTCGTTGACCCAGAGCCCGTCAGCAGCGAGCAGGGCGAGCGAGGTCATCTGGTCGCGCTCAGCTTCGTCTCGTTCGCTACGTCCGGTCCATCGGTCGATGAGGTCTTCCCAGATCGCCTTGTGCTGGGTGTGCTGGCTGTCGAGAATCATCTGGAACTCGGCGCGGGAGGCGGCTGTCGAACAAGTGAGTATGTAGGCGGTCAGGCGCTCCATCGGCGTTGCCTCAGCGGTCGGCTTTCCACAGGCGATCTCTAACTGCCGCTCCCAGCGATCAGCGAGTCTCTGGTGGATCGCAGCGATCAAGTCGTCTCGTGACGGGAAGTGGTAGATGATCCCGGCCCTGGTGATCCCTGCAGCGGCCGCGACAGAGTCAAACGTGACTGCTGTGATCCCGTCTTCCTCGATCACTTGGATCGCGGCGTCGAGGATCATGGTCTTCTTGCTCTCACGCACCATCATGCGCCCCTCCGATTGGTTCAGTGGTTTTCGGCGTACTCCATTGCCTCGCTGCCGCGCCCGTAAGCGCGGAGCAGCCGATTGGTCAGAGCGGCTCCACTAGCCAGCATGACAGCGAGGACGATCATCGTGACCAAATAGGCCGTGTCGTAGGCGGAGGTGGCGGCTGCGATCACGTCGAGATCTCCGTCGGCGATCCCGAGGGCATCGGCAATGCTCTCCCCCGCTGCGGCGGGAGTGCCATCCGGGAGTCGGACGACTGTGGCGTAGACGAAGGTCAGGAGGCTCCCGAGGAGTGCTACAGCCGAGAGGGAGCCCATCTCATAGGAGACTTCTTCGATCGAGGCCGCCATGCCGGCCTTTCGCGGAGGCGCGTTGCCCATAATGGCGGCGGAAGCGACGGCGAAGGTGCCGCCCAGGCCGAAGCCGGTCACGATGAAGCTGACGACCAGCAGGGGTAGTGATCCGTTCGCAGAGGCCAGCACGGCGAGAGCTAGTCCTAGGGCGGCGATGGCGAGGCTGCCGGAGATAATGATCCGCAGGCCCACGATGTGCAGGATCGCGGCCCCTAGGACACCTGAGGGCAGGGCGCCAAGCGCGATGGCTGCGACTAGCAGGCCTGCTTGCAGGGGGGTGAAGCCCTCGACGAGCTGGAAGCGCTGTGTGGTCGCGAGCTGGGCGCCAGCGATGGTGAACATCGCGAAGAAGGCTGCCAGAGAGCCGCCAGCGAAGGCGCGGTTGCGGAAGATGGAGAACTCGATGAGTGGTTCTTCCAATCGGCCCTGGCGTCGCACGAAGAGGACGAACCCGATGACTGCTGACGCCAGCGCCCCTGCGATCAGAACCCAGTTCTGTGGAATATGGGCCAGTTCCTTGATGACGAGCACGGTGCCCACCAGCCCGACCATCGCATAGAGGGATGAGACGAGATCCCACTTCTTCGACGGATCGGGATGGTTGTGCGGCGCGATGATTGCGGTCGCCACAAGTGCGATGGCAACAACGGGGACATTGATGAGGAAAACAGATCCCCACCAGAACCGTTCGAGAAGGGCGCCGCCGAGAATGGGTCCGAGCGCTGCCCCCGCGATCGACAGGCTCCCCCAGATGGCGATGGCGATGTTGCGCTCACGAGGATCGTCGAACGCGAGGCGGATCAGAGCAAGCGTGGCGGGCATCATCGCTGCGGCCCCCACGGCGAGGAGTGCCCTGGCGCCGATCAGGAAGGCAGGGTTGGGCGAGAATGCCGCTGCCAGTGATGCGGCACCGAAGATCCACAGGCCGACGACGAACATTCGGCGGTGGCCGATGCGATCGCCCAGTGTGCCTGCTCCCAAGAGGAGGCCAGCCATGACCAGGGGGTAGGCGTTGATGATCCACAGTGTCGAGGATCCGGACGCGCCGAGGTCTGCGGTCAACGTAGGCAAGGCGGTGTAGAGGATCGAATTGTCGAGGGTGATGAGTAGCAGGCCGGCCCCCACGGTCATGAGCAGCCACCACCGCCGCGGCGATGATCCAACGTCGTTCACTGTTGTACCCCTGTCCTCTGCCTGTAGTCGCATCAACGAAACTATACTAACAGGTTAGTAAAGTAAACGTCAACGCTCCGACAGAGGGATGCCTCACAATCCAGCTGGGTGTTCATTGCCCCATCCCGGCGTCAAGCCGGGTATACCCCTTTACACACCCCGTCCGCCCACGAGAGCATCACGTCAGAGACGGTCCCAAACCGGTTCGTTAGACAGAAGTGTCGGGAGGTTTAAGACGTGGTTGGACAGACCGTGGGGTACGTGCGGGTGAGCTCGGCGGAACAGAACCTGGACCGCCAACTCGAGGCGGTGGGGGAGTGCGACCGCATCTTCCAGGACAAGATCTCCGGCAGCTCCAGGGCCAAGCGCACCGGGTTAGCGGAGCTGATTGCCTACGTGCGGGAGGGTGACCTGGTGAAGGTCGCCTCCATGGACCGCCTCGGCCGCGACACCCGGGACCTGTACGCGATCGTGGACGAGCTCACCGACAAGGGATGCGCGGTGCAGTTCGTGTCCGAGCGGATCACCGTGGACAAGTCCGGCACCTCTCCCGTGGACGGGCTCATGCTGGGCATCCTGGCAGCGTTCGCTGAGTTCGAGCGCCGGCGGATCAAGGAGCGCCAGGCCGAGGGCATCGCCCTAGCCAAGGCCCGCGGCAAGTACGTCCAGGCCCCGAAGCTCTCGGACACCGACGTGGAGCAGGCGCGCGTGATGATCGAGATGGGGACCCCGAAGGCCGAAGTGGCGCGCACGCTCGGGGTGAGCCGGCAGACGCTGTACACCGCTCTCAATCGTGCGTAGAGACACCCCTTTCAACAGATTCTACTTAAACAGAGTATGGGACACGTCATTATTTTTCCGCGCCAATCGGAGGGACACGGCAGCCTGAGCTACTGCATCAAGAGGGTTATTTCCTTCCAGGTGCGCCGAGGCCGATATGCGGTCCATAAAAATACCCACCAATGGCCCTACTGTGCGTGCCGTGGGCGCCAGGGCAAGGGAGCGGACCGCACCTCCGTGCATTACAAGATTTCTCTGGCGATATAGACGTCGGAAGGACCCTTTTATATACCCTTCAACGCGCCCTAGGGTTCCAGACGGGTTGTTTAGTAATCGGGACATCCGAGAGATGGCGGCCATGTCGCGAGGAGGCAAATTTTTAAGAGATTCGACCTCGTTCC
Source organism: Micrococcus sp. FDAARGOS_333 (assembly GCF_002206575.2). NCBI lineage: Bacteria > Bacillati > Actinomycetota > Actinomycetes > Micrococcales > Micrococcaceae > Micrococcus > Micrococcus sp. FDAARGOS_333. The sequence goes on from NZ_NJFJ02000001.1 coordinate 1,135,273, forward strand.
AGTTTTCCAGTAGAACTCGGCAACGACGGATATTTGCATCCTCTCCCGTTACCTCAAGAGCGCGCTTTAAGCGGCTGTGAGAATCAAGTATCTTTGCTGCAATATAACTTAAACGCGTTAGTTCTGCGCGCGGCCATCCGTTGGCAACGATGGTGGCAGCCCGGTCTGCAGCTACGACTCGCCCTCCCGCTGCCCTGTCATTTTCTGCTGGATCAATAAGAAGAGCCTCCAGGGCGGCCCAAGCATTCGAGACCGCTACAGCGGGCGGGGAACTTATAAGATGAGAAGCTAGCTCGAATGAGTCGTCTATGCGATCGAATGACCCTTCTCCCCCCTCCGTTCTATAAAGCACTCCGGCTTTTACAAGGGACATGGCGCTGATGGCTGTACGGTGAGTCTTTATAGAAATTACGGTTCCGTCAAAGAGTCGGAACTTCGGTTCGTATAGGAAAGGCTTTTGACTCCTAAGGAAACGGGCCCTGTTTTGGAGTCGAAGCAATTGATCGTGCACAGCTGCTGTAGCCGCTAGAGCGTCCCGTGCTTCAACTTCAAACCTCATGCCGCCCCATTGACCACGGGGGGGAGCTTCCCCCGCCTTTCTCAGCAGCTGTGACACCTCGCTGGGGGAGACCCAAAAGCTGCTTTGTTTAAGCAACTCAATTTTGGGAACGGAGGTCAGCTGCACCCATCCGCAAAAACGTGTCAATGGCCGGCTTGCCATGCCCCTGAGTTCTTCTATAACGTCCGCTGCGGACGCCGCAGAATCGACAGCGCTAATCTCTTTTCTGAGATAATCGGGATGGAATCCTAGGTCCAGAAGATGAGAGGTGATAAATCTGGAGGCCCTTTCTCCATCAAACGTATTACCACCTGATGCATCCTGCCAGGCGAGGAGGTAATTTACTTCTAGCCATTCTATAAGACGGGATAGCTCGCGCCGGGATTGACTATTATATTTAAAGGGCCTTTTAAAAAGGTCGTCTAGCTGAGATCTTACGGCGCTAGTGCCAATCCCTATATCCCGCCCCAAGTCCGGGCGTATCTGATTATTCTTAAAGTACTGAACAGATTCATCGGAAAGAACTCCCTTGCTGCACCACTCTGCCGCCTCAACGAGTTCTTTCAGCGCGAGGAGCGTGCCCGGCTGCCAAGCGCGACGATCCCATGGGGTCCAGGGCTCGGCCTGCTCGAGGACTCGATCTAGGAAGGTCGCGTCGTCCATCTTGCTCCTCTTGTTCCAGGTGGGCCCTTGCGGGTGCTACACTCTCTATCAGGTGCAGGACACCGAAAGCTAAGGCTAGAGCGCCGCACGAACCGATTCTTCGGTCGAGCCGCCCTCGATGCCTCAAACCTACCTCGCGGGGCGCAACGCACGTTGCGCCCCGCGAGTCGTTCTGCAACATGAGGTAGCTCAGCAAAGTGAGACCTCCCTGTGCCAAGCAAGGTCCCGTCGGGAGGACGCCGAGGGTACGGAGGCCTGAGCCCTTCAACCGGCCTGGTGCCTGGTGCAAAAGATCAGGATGTTGAACGACCAACGACCCGTGGATGAAGCGTCCCGGGTTTCGTGCCGCTCCTATGTGGGTGCCAGCTCTCGGTTGAGGGCGGCGTAGTAGGCAGTCTCGTACTCGGCCGGGGTGGTCATAGCCAGGGACGAGTGGAGCCTTCGATTGTTGTACCACTCGACCCATCCGGCGGTGGCGTACTCGACGTCGGCGATGGTCTTGTACGGGCCGTTGTGGAAGATCGTGGTGGTGATGCACTCGGTCTTGTACAAGCCGATGACGCATTCCATGAGCGCGTTGTCATACGCATCGGCGACGGTCCCGATGGACGCGGCGATGCCCTCGGCGGCCAGGTGCTCGGCGAAGCGAAGGCTCGTGTACTGCGACCCGGCATCGCTGTGCGCGATCAGCTCGCCGGGCTGCACAGGGTGCCCGTGCCGGTCACGGTCCCACAACGCGATCCGCAGCGGGGTCAGGACCAGCGGGGTCGTCTTGGCCGTCGCGGCATGCCAGGCGAGGATTCTCTGCGAGTAGCAGTCCAGCACGAACGCGACGTATACGAAGCCCGCCCACGTGCGCACATAGGTGAAGTCCGCGACCCACTTCGTGTTCGGCGCGGCCGCGGTGAAGTCTCGATTGAGCAGGTCACCGGCACGGCAGCCGTCCTTGGCCGGGACGGTGGTGCGCACTGGCCTGCCTCGACGCACACCGTTCATCCCCGCAACCCGCATGAGCCGGTCCACACGACCGGCGCCGACCTGGTGACCTTCTCGACGCAGCCACGCGGTCATCTTCCGACGCCCGTACAGCCCTTCCGGGGTGCCGACAAGGTCGTGCAGGACGTTGAGCAGGACCGCGTCGGACGTGTCACGAGCCGACGCGCTGCGGCGGCGCCACGCCCGGTAGGTGCGTGCGGCGATCTGACAGCCCTCCTGACGGAGCACCCTGCAGATCGACTCGACCGCATGCCCCTTGGCGCGCATCTGATCGATGAATCCCATGATCATCGGTTGCGGGGGTCGAGCTCCCCCGCGAAGAAAATCGAGGCCTTGCGCAGGATCTCGTTGTCCTCCCGCAATCGTTTGACCTCGCCGCGCAGGCGCTTGAGCTCGGCCAGGTCATCGCTGGTCGGCCCGTCCTTGAGGCCGGCGTCGACGCGGTGCTGACAGACCCAGCGGCGCAAGGTCTCGCGCCCCACGTCGACCTTCGGCGACACCAAAGCCACGGCCTTCGTGACTGACCCGGCTTCCTCGACACGGTCCAGGACCATCCGCACCGCGCGGTCCTTCACCTCGGGATCGAACTTCTTCGGCATGAACAACATCCTCTCGAACTCGAAAGGAAGCGGCATCACACCCGGGACGCTTCATGGATGACTACGAGCTGAGCTGTGCGGGCATGATGGTGCGGTCACCGTTGAAAGGCTCCGCTCATGCAGACCAAGCCCCTGTCCTGGGACCAGATCCGAGCGAACGCAGCCGCGTTCGTGCACGAGTGGGCGGGGGAGTCCTACGAAAGGGGCGAGTCCCAGTCCTTCTGGACGGAGCTGTTCGCGGTCTACGGAATCCGCCGCCGCAAGGTGGCCCAGTACGAGAGCCGGGCGAAGAAGGCCGACGGTGGGGCCGGGTTCATCGACGTGTTCTGGCCCGGCATGCTCATCGCTGAGCAGAAGTCGCTGGGCAAGGACCTGGAAGACGCCGAGGATCAGGCTCTGACGTACCTGGCGAACGTGCCCGAGGCCGAGCAGCCGAGGTACGTGATCACCTGCGACTTCGAGACGTTCCGGCTGCGTGACCTCGAGGCTCCGGCCGGGGATACGGATGCCGTGGTTGAGTTCCCGTTGGAGCAGCTGCCGGTGGAGGCCGAGCGGTTCGGATTCATCGCCGGCTACCAGAAGCGCACGTTCGGATCGGCCGAGCAGGCCGCAGCGTCGGTGAAGGCCGCCCAGCTGATGGCCGACCTCTACGTGGAGCTCGAGGGCTCGGGTTATGACGAGCACGAGGCGTCCGTGTTCCTGGTGCGCACCCTGTTCGCCCTCTTCGCCGACGACTCCGGGCTGTGGGAGCGGGACCTGTTCCTCGAGTTCATCCAGACCCGCACCGCTGAGGACGGCGCAGACCTGGGCGCCCAGCTGACCGCCCTGTTCCAGGTGCTCAACCGGCCGGTGGACAAGCGGATGGCCGGTACCGATGAGCTGATGTTGCGCTTCCCGTATGTGAACGGGTCCGTGTTCGGGGAGGCGGTGTCGATCCCGTACTTCACCGCCTCGATGCGTCAGAAGCTGATCGCGGCCTGCCACTTCAACTGGGGCGGGATCTCTCCGGCGATCTTCGGGTCCCTGTTCCAGGCGGTGAAGTCCAAGGAGGCCCGCCGGGAGCTGGGGGAGCACTACACGACCGAGGAGAACATCCTCAAGCTCATCGGGCCGCTGTTCCTGGACGAGCTGCGTGCCGAGTTCGTGGCGAACATCCACTCCCGCCCAGGGCTGCGCAAGCTGCACGAGCGACTGGGGCAGATGCGGTTCCTGGACCCGGCGTGCGGGTGCGGCAACTTCCTGATCGTGGCCTACAGAGAGCTGCGCGCCCTGGAGCTGCAGATCCTGGTGCGTCTGCAGGAGCTGTCGGGCAAGCAGATGCAGACCTCGCTGGTGATGGACGAGGACGAGAGAGTGCGGGTGCGGATGTCGCACTTCAGCGGGATCGAGCTGGAGGAGTGGCCGGCGACCATCGCCCGCATCGCGATGTTCCTGGTGAACCACCAGACGAACCAGGACATGTCGCTGAAGATCGGCGTGTCCCCGGAGCAGCTGCCCTTGACCGAGTCGGCGCACATCGTGGTCGGCAACGCGTTGCGCCTGGACTGGAACGATGTCGTGCCGGCATCCGAGCACGTGTACGTGATGGGCAACCCGCCGTTCATCGGCCAGTACACCAAGACCGCCGAGCAGACCGCGGACATGAAGGCCGTCTGGGGTGCCGACTACGACGGGTACCTGGACTATGTGACCGGCTGGCACGCGCAGGCCATGCACTACTTCGCTGATCAGCCGGTGGGCCGGTTCGCGTTCGTCACCACGAACTCCATCGCTCAGGGCCAGCCGGTGCCGGCCCTGTTCGGGCCGTTGCACCGTGAAGGGTGGACGATCCCGTTCGCACACCGCACGTTCGCGTGGTCCTCGGAGGCTCCGGGCGCGGCGGGTGTTCACTGCGTCATCGTCGGCTTCTCCAAGGGCATCCCCTTGAAAGGGGCACGGCTGTTCTCCTACGAGAGGTCCCAGGGGCAGCCAGTGGAGGAACCGGTGACCGCGATTAACCCCTACCTGGTGGAGGGGCCATGGGTGCTGGTGGGCAAGCGCAGCAAGCCGCTGGCTCAGCTGCCGGCTGTGCTCTACGGGTGCAAGCCGGCGGACGGGGGGCACCTGATCGTGGAGCCTGCCGAGCAGGCGAAGGTGGCCGCGGATCCCGTGGCCGCGAAGTACCTGCGCCGCTACGTGGGTGCACGCGAGCTCATCCACGGACTGCCGCGCTGGTGCTTCTGGCTCGAAGACCTAGACCCTGCCGACCTCAACCGGTCTGTACTGATGCGGGCGCGCGTCGAGGGCGTCCGGGAGTTCCGCGCCGCGAGCAACAAGCGCGCTACTCAGGAGCTCGCCATGACGCCGCACCTATTCGCCGAGCGCCGCCCTATGACTGGGGGGTACCTGTGCATCCCGATCCACGTCTCCGAGACCCGGCGGTTCTATCCGGCTGCAAGGTTCACGGAGCAGGTCATCTCTTCCAACGCGAACTTCGTGGCGCCCGACGAGGACGGGTTCGCGTTCGCGGTGATCTCGTCGTCGGCGTTCATTGCGTGGCAGCGCATGGTCGGTGGTGCTCTGGAATCGAGGCTGCGGTTCTCGAACACGCTGGTGTGGAACACGCTGCCGCTCCCTGAGTTGTCCGAGTCGGAGCGAGGCAAGCTCATTCAGGCCGGCGCCGGTGTGCTGGAGGCGCGCGCGCTGCACCCAGAGCGGTCGTTGGCGCAGCACTACAACCCGCTGGTGATGGATCCGGCCCTTGCGAAGGCGCATGCGGCGTTGGATCGCATCATGGACAGCCTCCTGGGCCTGTCTGCCGGGGCTGCGGAGAAGGAGCGGCAGACGCGCCTGATGGAGCTCTACGCCGCCCGCGTGTAACCGGCCCGGCCCGACGCACCCGTCGCGCTGACGCGTCGTATCGGAAGGGCCCAGCCGCTAAGCGGGGATCTTGACCGTAAACGCGGGGAAGCAGTAGCCGCGGCCCGCAAAGGTCCGCGTCCGTTATTCGTCCTCAGTCGTCGCTGGTACGCATGGGGCCGATGGGGCGGCAGGCAATGGGAGAGGATTTCAGGCCGCTTGAGAGGTGAGGGGCACCGGGTAGATGCTGGCCCCGATCAGCCGACCCCGCTGGGAACCACTCCCCGTCTAGGTGTACTGACCGGGGACGTTGATCCGTTGTTAAAGGGATCCCGTCGCCGACCACGTCGACGGCGGGGCTCAGTTGTCACCGACCAGTGCCCAGGCAGAGGCGTATCGCACAGCTGACCCCTGTTCAGAACAGAGTTGCGAGGTGGGCCTCCAGGAGGTTGTGGCCGCTCGACGCGGGCTGGACGCGCCCGAATCCCGCTGCGGTGGGCCCCCACAGCCCTGCGCTCAGATACGATGCGGCGTTCGTGGCGAGATCGTCGTGGCAGGCGAGGACGACCGCGTCGAACCAGAGGTCGGCGTGCACACCGATCAGGGCCCGGGCGGTCGCCAGGGGGACTCTTATCGAGTTGAACTTCGCTTCGATGTACAGTTCAGCACATTGCCAGAGCGAGTAGTTGGGCTGACTCTGCGCGCTTTGCGCCACCGGGAGGCGGAGCAGTAGCAGGTCGCACTCGTGGGTGACACCGGAGTAGCCCTGGGCCTGGATGCCGACGAAAAGTGCGAGAGGGACGCGGCCAGGCCAGGTCAGGAGCGCGAATGTGTAGTCGGATGCTGGTCCGGAGGCATGGTGCAGGGTGCCTGGGCTCCTGCGGAAGATGATCTCTTGTGCCGGATGCATCCTCGGCCGGCCCTGGAGATGCTGCTCGCTACAGAGCGTGAGAGTGGCGCCGCTGCGCCGCGCTGCAGACAGCACGCGCATGAAGAGGTACGCCTCGTACAAGTCATCGCCGGCAATGGTTTGGAGGGGCCCCGTGGACGGCGCCGACTTGGCACGGAGCAGTTTCACGTCGGCAGTGATGTCTTTCAGCAACTGGTTCACTTCGGCCGTGCGAGGAGTGCGGGGCATCAGCGCCAGGCCTCCCAGCCGTTCGGATTGACGTGCCACGCCTCCATCACGGAGCCATCTTCCAGGGTGCTGTGCCTGCGGAGGAAGGCGATGGCGGTGGACAGCGCGTCGGGGCCCAGTCGCGGAGGATGAAGCGCGGACTCGCGACCCTCGAGCCGCTGCTCCACACCGCACTCCGCCCTCAGTGCCGCGAGGCTTCTCAGCAGACGAGTTGTGACGGCGAGTCCGTCCGCCGCGGCGGCGTCACTCTGTGGCTCGTACCACGAGTTCTCTCCCTCGTCGGTCGCGAAGGTGATGCGTGCCCGCTCGATCAATCCGCTGGCCGTGGCGGCGTCGAGGTCTGCGCCCAAGTTCGCCTCCAGGACGATCGTCGAGAGCGCATGGTTGGCGAGGAGGCTGGTGAGGTCGTCGATTTCGTTAAGCAACTCGATGACCGTCTCAGCGGTGGCCTCGCGGCCGCGGCCCCAGTCGACGCCTTCACCGTCCGGCGGTGCAGGTTCGGCAAGCTGCCCCAAATTGAGTTCCCAGGTCATCCGTCGGAGGGCGTCGCGCACCGGCTTTAGATCGTCTGACAACAGCGGCATCGCGGCACGTCCCCCTCGCGTCGTGGGCGAAAAGACTGTTGCCCTCCCGCTGCGTCGATCCTACAGGTCAGAGGGTGCTGATCTCGTGCTCAACGTTGATGGTGAGCTTCCGTCATGCACACGCGACGTTGATGGTGTTCATACCTGGTCCTGTCGATTCTGGGTGGCCTTCAGCGCCTCTCGGTCGGGCCCTGGAAGGTGGCGGGGCAGAACGTGTGGAGTCGGGGCGGCCCGCGGCAGGAGGCTCGGAACGCCGGCGACAAATGACCGATTTAACCGGATGAGCGTGCTCTGATCGACCGAACATCCTCAACCAGGCGGTCCGCCTGGTCGTGATCGTCCACTACGACGTTGAAGAGCGACCCGTCACGGGTCCGGATCGTGACGCGGGCCCGACCGCCGTTGTTGATCACGAAGTCCGCGCGGAGAAGGTCAAGAACGATCCGCCTCAAGATTGAGCGAACACATAAGGGCCCCGCCATGATGGTGAGGGCCCTTGTTGTTGGTTCGGCTCCGCGCGTAGGGGCCGCCGCTCCAGTACCCAGGTGATCCGGCACGACCCCCAGCCGCTCTAGGCCCAGCCCCGTGGTGGGAGCAGCTGGACATGCCCGCCCGACCCCGAGCGGACACCACCCCCGTCGAGGCTCTTCGGTGCGCACGCTGGGACCGTCAGCAGGCCCGTGTCCCGGTGTACTCGGCCATCACGTTGATGACACTCGTTGAGCGGGAGTCTTGCCTCCAAGCGCGGTGTGGCCACGCTCAGTGTTGTACTCATGGAGCCACCGGGCAAGGGCGTCCGTGCGTTCAGTATTCGAGGCCCAGACCTGGCTGTAGGCCCATTCCTGCGCCAGCGTCCGGTTGTACCGCTCGACCTTGCCGTTCTGCCACGGGCAGTGCGGCCGGATGAACTTCTGCCGTGCACCCAAAGCTGAGACCGCTTCCTTGAACGCCTGCGAGTTCTTGTACGCCAAGGCGTTGTCCGTCATGACCCGTTCGATCCTGTCGATGCCGTGCTCAGCGAAGTACACCGCGGCCCGGGCCAGGAACCCGGCGCACGTGGGCCCGGTCTCATCCGGCAAGGCCTCGCTGTACGAGAGCCGGGAGCAGTCGTCGACCATCGAGTGCACATAGTCGTACCCGATCTTGGGTCGACGTCCTTTGAGCGGAGCGGTAGCCGCCCTGCCATGCGCACGCCACCCGCCCCCGTCCGGGATCTTCCCGATCTTCTTCACGTCTACGTGCACCAACTGGCCAGGACGGTCTTTCTCATACCGGTGAGTGGTGGCCTTCGAAGAACGGATCACTTCCCCGGTCACCGGATCAAGACAGGCCAGGGCAGGCATCTGGTGACGGGCCAGGATCCGGTTCACCGTCCTGGCCGGGACCCCGACTCTGGTGCTGATCCAGTCCTGACCCCGCCGGTGCGTGCTGCGGGCCTGAAGGACTTGCTGTTCGGTCTGGGCGCTGGTTCTGCTCGGACAGTGGTGAGGCCTGCTGGAACGATCCTGCAGCCCGTGTTCGCCCTCGGTGCGGTAACGGGAGACCCACCGGTGCGCGCACTGACGCGAGATGCCCATCAAGGCCGCGGCGTGGGCCACGGGCATGCCCTCTTCCAGAACCCGGTGGACCAGTAGCGTCCTTCCATACAGGGTCAACCGGGCGTTAGCGTGGGACATGAGAACCTCCGTGGTGATTGGGATGCCGTTGACAAGCCCCACTTCACCCGGAGGTTCTCTTCATCGTCAACGGACTATCTGTCACCAACGTCATGGCCGAGTACATCTAGGCCGATGACGACCGCGAATCTGGTTTCCATGATGCTGTCCTTCCTTGGAGCATCACTACTGGTCGCAGTCTTGACACCCGATGCCGGCACCCACGTTACGAAGAGACCTCACCAGCTGGTGGGCCGTGTCCCTATCAGCGGTCAACGCGTGTCTCTCGACCGGGCGGCAACACCCCCCCGGACCATTGATGGCAGGGCAACAGAGTCATACCCGGCCGAGCGACCAGACCCCCGACGTTCGGGGGTGCTCACAAGGTAACGGGGCCGCCGGTAGAATGGAGCCAACGAATCAAGGGGGTACGAGCATGGCCGCGAAGACGATCACTCGGGAGAAGATGCGGACGACGAAGGCTCAGCGCGCGTGGGCCGCGCGAGAGTCGGAGCACAGCCTGCGGATGGAGGGGCTGGAGCTGAGCGAGGAGACGAAGGCGGACACGCGTCGGTTCGTGGCGGGAGAGATCACCGCGGACGAGGGCCTGGCGCGGGCGCTGGCACGGCATCGCCGGAACTGAACATGGACCCCTACGTCGATCCTGAGACCGGGGTGCTCCGGAACCGACTCGGCATCACAGAGAAGGTCGCCCTCGCGGAAGCGGAGGGCGACCTTTCGCATTGGCGCAGGATGCAGCTGCTGGACACGCCGTTGCCTGCCTCGCGTGACCTGGACGAGCTCAGGGCGATTCACCATCACCTGTTCCACGATCTCTACGACTGGGCCGGACAGGTCCGGACCGTCGACATGCGCAAGAACGTCGACGGCGCGGCCGTGTTCCTGCCGTGAGCGGTGATCCCGAGAGCGACGAGCTTCCTGGCTCAACGGCTGCGCGAGGACGACCACCTGCGCGGACGTGACCGCGCAGGGTTCGTGGACGGGCTGACGGAATACTACGAAGAGCTGAACTACATCCACCCGTTCCGAGAAGGCAACGGCCGCGTCCAGCGCCTGTTCTGGTCCCGTGTCGCCTTCGACGCCGGATGGCTGCTCGACTGGTCCGCGGTCTCCGGGGCCGAAAACGACCGCGCCTGCCGCGTGGCCAACGACGAGCACGACAAGGACCAGCTCCGCGAGCTCATGCAGCGCATCACCCGCCCACGGAAGGCCGAACGCGTCCGCGCCGCCGAGCGGGCCGAATGGCAGCACATGCTCGGGATCGGCCTCGACTTCGCCCCGGACACCACCGGCCCCGACCTGAACTGACCGCAACGCCCGGTCACGCGCGCACCCACACCGGTCACCGCCGAAACCAGCCGCGGTTGTACTCTGACGCGGGGTGGTCGCATGGCGATCGAAGCCCCTACAGCCGTGTGGCGGCCGTAGGGGCGGCCCACCCCCCGGACCATTGAATGGCAGGGCAACAAAGCCATACCCGGCCGAGCGACCAGACCCCCCCACGATCGGGGGTGCTCACAAGGTAACGGGGAGCTATGACGACAGGTGCGAGGCTCTGTCAGTCCCTGTAGCTGCCTCAGATCGCCATGCTGACCCAGCGGGCAACGTCCGCGGCCACGTCCGGCGGCAGCCCAGCGGACATCAGTGCAGCAGTCAAAATTGACTGCTCCCATACATCCGTAGTCTCCAACACGTGGACGATCTTGTCGGTGTAGCGACGGAAGCTCTTGGGAATGTAAGAGCGCCCGTGCTTGAAGGCTGTGATAATTGCCCTCTTGGCGACACCTGCCACCCACTTCGGGCCAGGCTCGACGTGTCCTCTCAGCCGTGAGGCCTCGGCGATTGCAACCTTTGCCCCCTCCGAGTCGCCCGCGGCACGGGCGTGTGCAGCGATCCGCTCCCAGTCCTCAGCGGTCAAAGAACGGAGATTGGGAACCTCCTCCTGAGGGGCGTGGTCCCGCGTTTGAGGAAGGGCGAAAGCCTCAGGCGCCGCAATCGCGGAAGCCAGCGCTGTCGCTAAGGTGCCGGTCACGATTGAACGACGTGAAAGTCTTTTCATGATGTACCTCCGTATAGGTAGGGGTGTGGAAGAGCATGCAACTGCATGGCGTGACGAACGGTATGATGAGAACCGCCCCTGGTGCAATGGCACTTTTGTCCAGGTGTCGGCACTTTCGGATACTTGCTACTCGGTGAGTGGTTCCATAAAATGGAATGCCGTTGAGTTTGAATTAGTCAATGCCGCAGGAGAAGGGGATTGAAGATGGACTGCAAGTCGTCGATCAACTGGCTCGTGGTTCTGGTATTCGTGGCCCTGTTCATTTCAGTCCCTACGCTTGTTGTGATCATTACCTCGTACCTGCTTGGAGTGGCCGCCCCACTGCCGGCGTGGCAGGTGGTCCTGTGGTCTCTTGCAATTACTCCGGTGGTAATCATTCTGAGTAGAGTTGCAGGATTCTTTGTGAAGCTTTTCATTGCCTCTTTGGGGGCGGTTCCGAAGGGCGTCGACCTACTTATGGGTGTCATTGAGTTCGGGATGTTCTGGGTGGCTTATGAACTGCTTTTCGATCAGAGGTCTGTCGCTTTCGCCATGGCTGCTTCTACGATGCTTTTCTGGGGAGCTGTAAACGCTTACCTGCGTCAAATCGAGGAGCCGAACGGTGTGCAGGCATAGGAATGTCTGGGCAGACACGGGAGAGGCAGCAGCTGCGAGAGGAGCGTCGGCCCGGCCCCAGCCGAGGAGAGGGCGAAGCCCCGCCTGGTGCCCCGAGCGGGGATTCCCTGTGTGTCACGGTCAGCGCGAGGGTCGGACGGTGAGCAGTGACCAGCCCACGGCGCCGAGCCACAGGTAGCCCGGCCACACGGACAGCCGCTGCCAGAGCCCGATGAACCAACCGGACACGCTGACGGCCAGCATCGTGAGCGAAGCGACGACCGCCACCACGGCGATCACGCGCCCGACGGCGGCGAGCCGAGGCATCCGCTCTCGCAGTCCGGCGGCCGTGAACCACACCGCTGGCCCCTGCAGGACCATCGGCAGGGACAGCAGGGTGTGCAGGGAAAGGTCCACATCCAACGGGACCGCCGAGCCCATGCAGGCCAGCCCGACCAGCACCCACAGGACGACTCCCACCGTGCGGGCCCGCCCCGGCGGCGCCGATCTTGACTGCGGTTCCCGTCCCGCGGCTGCACACAGCAGTTCCTCCGCTGGTCCCCGGTGCCTGCATCGTCTGTGTCCCGGCAGGGGGCTCGTCCTCTGCTTCACCTCCAGCCCCGCCGGGAAGCCTCCTGTGCAGAACCTTACTGATGGCCCGGGGCTGGACCCACGGCCCATCGTCCCGCACCCGCGGCCCATCGTCCCGGGCCAACGCATCACCGTCCCCGGACCCATACCCCACACCACGGTGACAAGGGCTGGGAGGCGAGGTCCGTCGTCGTGATTTCACAGGCCATCCGGCCTTGCCAGGTCCCGGTCACCCTCCCGTAGCGTTGCCGCCATGACCAACTCGAAGCCCGCAGGCACGCCCGCGACCGCCTCCACCGCCCGCCAGTGGGAGGGCGACGATCCGCGCGCCCGCCACCCGCAGCACCACGCCCCGGAGCAGCAACAGCCCGAGCCGGGCCTGGATGTGAAGACCGATCCGGTCCCGGACATCGGCCTGGACTCCTATACCGGCCTGGGCCGTCTCGAGGGCCGCAAGGCGCTGATCACCGGCGGCGACTCCGGCATCGGTGCCGCCGTGGCCGTCGCCTACGCCCGCGAGGGCGCGGACGTGGCCATCGCCTACCTGCCGGACGAGCAGCCGGACGCTGACCGGGTGATCGCCGCGATCGAGGAGGCCGGACGGAGGGCCGTCGCCCTGCCCGGCGACCTCACGGACACCGACTACACCGCCGGCCTCGTGGACGCCGCCGCCGAACAGCTCGGCGGGCTGGACATCCTCGTGAACAATGCCGGCAAGCAGCTCGTGGCCGACACCCCGGAGGAGCTCACCGACGAGCAGGTCGCCACCACCTTCCAGATCAACGTGCTCGCCATGTTCACGCTCTCCCGTGCCGCCCTGAAGCACATGGGCCCCGGCTCGGCGATCATCAACACCACCTCGGTGCAGGCGTACAACCCGAACCCGCTGATCCTGGACTACGCCGCCACCAAGGCCGCCATCAACAACTACACGAAGGGCCTGGCCCAGGCCGTCGGCCCGCGCGGCATCCGCGTCAACGCCGTCGCCCCCGGCCCGGTGTGGACCGTCCAGCAGGTCTCCCACGGCCAGCCCAAGGAGCGCCTGCCCGAGTTCGGCCACGACTCCCCGCTGGGCCGTGCCGGCCAGCCCATCGAGATGGCGCCGGCCTACGTGTTCCTCGCCAGCGGCGAGTCCAGCTATGTCAACGGGGACACCCTCAACGCGAACGGCGGCACCCCCACGCCGTGACCGGCCCCGTGACCGGCCGCATCGCCAGGCCGCCTCACCCGGCCCGCCTCGCCCGCCTCGACCGGCCCCGTGACCGGCCGCCCCGCCCGCCGCGCCCGGCCGCCCCGCCCGCCTCGACCGGCCGCGCCCGCCTCGCAGCAGTCCCCACCGCAGCCTGTGACGGATCCCTCACCGTGAGATGACATCCTTCACACCGGCCGCTACGGTGGACGAGTTTGCGCTCCGCCCGGCCCTTCCCACCCGCCCACCAGCGCGGGGGAGAGGGGCCGGGCGGTGCCCTGTCATCCGACCGCACTCCCGAAGGGACTCTGCACATGGCCGCTGACTCGGCTGGCTCGCGCGGCACCACCGCCGCCGACGCCGCGGAGACCGTCACCACCCAGGACGGCTCCGCCACCCACGCTTCCGACCAGAACGCCCCCGACCGTCCGCGTCGGGGCGGCATCGGCAACCGGGCGCTCGACTTCGTCGAGAAGGCCGGCAACGCCCTGCCCCACCCGGCCACCCTGTTCGCCGCGCTCGCGGTGCTGGTGGTCCTGCTGTCCTGGCTGTTCTCCACGCTCGGCGTCACCGCCGAGGACCCGGTGGAGGGCGGCCAGATCGAGGTCTTCAACCTGCTGTCCCCGGAGGGCGTCCAGTGGATGTTCTCCTCCGCCGTGGACAACTTCGTGGGCTTCGCCCCGCTGGGCGTCGTGCTCGCCACCATGCTGGGCATCGGCATGGCTGAGCAGTCCGGCCTGATCGGCACGGTGCTGCGCCAGTTCATCCTGTCCGTGCCGAAGTTCCTCATCACCGCGGGCATCGTGTTCGCCGGTGTGATGTCCTCCGTGGCCTCGGACGCCGGCTACGTGGTGCTCCCGCCGCTGGCCGCGATCCTGTTCATGGCCGTCGGACGTCACCCGCTGGCCGGCCTGGCCGCCGCCTTCGCCGGCGTCTCCGCAGGCTTCTCGGCGAACCTGCTGCTCTCCGGCACGGACGTGATGCTCGGTGAGCTGACCATCGAGGCCGCCGCCACCGTGGACGGCGCCTACGCGGACGGCATGAACCTGGCCATGAACTACTGGTTCATCATCGCCTCCACCTTCCTGCTGACCATCGTCGGCACCCTGGTCTCCCAGTTCATCGTGGAGCCGCGCCTGGGCCCGTGGAAGGGCGAGGGTCGCATCGAGGACGAGGACGTCCAGCTCTCCGCCGTGGAGAAGAAGGGCCTCGTCTGGGCCACCGTCTCCGGCGTGGTCACCGTGGCGCTGCTGGCCCTGCTGATCGTCCCGGAGTGGGGCCTGCTGCGCGGCGAGGACGGCGGCGTGGTCCAGTCCCCGTTCATGGACTCGCTCGTGGTGGTCATCATCATCGCGTTCTTCGTCCCGGGCCTGGTGTACGGCATCGTCACCAAGGTCATCCGCAACGACACCGACGTGGTGGACCAGCTCTCCCAGACCCTCGCCGGCATGGCCGTGTTCCTGGTGCTGGCGTTCACCGCCGGCCAGTTCATCGCCTACTTCAACGAGTCGAAGCTGGGCCTGCTGCTGTCCGTGCTGGGCTCGCAGTTCCTGGAGTCGATCAACCTGACCGGTATCCCGCTGGTGGTCGCGTTCATCGCGTTCGTCTCGGTCGTGAACCTCTTCGTGGGCTCCGCCTCGGCGAAGTGGGCCATGCTCGCGCCGATCATGGTGCCGATCATGATGCAGCTGGGCATCTCGCCCGAGTTCACCCAGGCGGCCTACCGCGTGGCCGACTCGTCCACGAACATCCTGTCTCCGCTGATGACCTACTTCGCGCTGATCATCGCCGTGGCCCAGAAGTACGACAAGAAGATGGGCATCGGCTCCCTGATCGCCACGATGCTCCCGTACTCGATCGCCTTCCTGGTCACCTGGAGCATGATGACCATGGGCTGGTACTGGCTGGACCTGCCGCTGGGTCCGAACGCTCCGGTCACCTACACCCCGTGAGGCACTGACGGCGCCTCCTGACGGGGCCGCCTGACCTGCTTCCCGACGTCGGCCGCCCGCCTTCCGCACCGAAGGCGGGCGGCCGTCGTCGTTCCTCCCCGTCCTCTGGCAGGGGTCGAGTGGGCAGCTGTTCCACGATGTCGCTCGATTCCGTGGAACAGCTGCCCACTCGACTCGGGGCGACGCTCTCAGGGGCCCTGTGGCAGGGTGACTGACATGAAGACCACGAACCCCAGCCGTGTCTCCGAGCAGCTGGCCCGCCTGATCTCCACGGTCAAGGAGGATCGCAACGGGGCCCCGTCGGAGTACCTCGAGGACGTGGAGGACCGTCCGGTGGACGGCTTCGCCGTGGCCGTGTGCACCACGGACGGCGTGGCCGTCTCCGAGGGCGACACGCAGCAGGCGTTCGCGCTGCAGTCCGTGTCCAAGGCGCTCACCTACGCGGTGGCCCTGCAGGAGCGCGGCATGGACGCCGTGCTCGAGCGTGTGGGCGTGGAGCCTTCCGGGATGGCGTTCAACGAGCTGTCCCTCCACTCGGACGGCCGCCCGTACAACCCGCTGATCAACGTCGGCGCGATCATGACCCACGGGCTGATCCCCGGGGACGACGAGGACGCCCGCCTCGAGCTCCTGCTGGACCGCTACTCGCAGCTGGCCGGGACGGACCTGACGATCTCCGAGGACGTCTGGGACGCCGAGACCGCCCGTGCCCACCAAAACCTGGGCCTGGCCCACATGCTCGCTGCTTCGCGGATGCTCCCGGACGACGCACACGAGGTGGTCCGCGGCTACCTCGGCCAGTGCTCGGTGGAGGTCACCGTGGAGCAGCTGGCCACCATGGGCGCCACCCTGGCCTCAGGCGGCGTGAACCCGGTGACCGGCCGGCGCGTGCTGGCGGAGTGGGTCTGCCAGCAGGTGATGTCCGTGATGCTCTCCTGCGGGATGTACAACGCCTCCGGGCAGTGGATGGCGGAGGTCGGCATCCCGGCCAAGTCCGGCGTCTCGGGTGCGCTGCTCGGTGCGGTCCCGGGCGCCCTCGGCATCGCCAGCTGGTCCCCGCGCCTGGATGAGCAGGGCACGTCGGTGCGCGGCATCGGCGTGTTCGAGGCGCTCTCCGCGGACTGGGACCTGCACGTGCTGCGCCACCGCGACGCCATGGCCGGCCTGCGCGAGGCCGCCGGCGACGGGTCCTGACACCCCGGACACCCGTGTCCCGACGGCGGCCCCCGCCTCATGCCCTGACCCACCCGTCCGCTCGGCCGGGTGAGGAGGAGAAAGCGAGGGGCAGTCGTCGTGACAGGACACACGTGGATGGCCGATCTTCGGCTCATGCCCTGGGTGGAGGCACAGTGCTAGCGTGGAGCCGACATCGCTGTGCAGTGGCGCGCCCTGACGCACCTGCGCAACCCGAAACGACCACGCCGACCCAGGAAGGCACCCACTGATGGCCCCCACGGCAATCCCCGTCTCTGCGCAGACCCGCGCGAGCTCGCTGTCCGACCTGCTCGCGGCCCTGATCCGCCTGCTGCCCCTGCAGATCAAGGACGAGCTCACCCTCGCCCTGAACCAGGCCAAGTCCAAGGGTGTGAAAGTCGGCGTCGCCGCCGGTCTGATCCTCGCGGGCCTGTTCATGCTGTTCTGCATGCTGGTGTCCCTGATCGTCACCCTGATCGGCGCCTTCGCGAACCCGTCGTTCTGGTTCCCTGCCCTCATGGTGGCCGCCGCGTTCCTGCTGCTCGGCATCATCCTCGCCGCCGTCGGCGGTCTGATGATCAAGGGCGCCATGCCGCTCATCCCGGCCGAGACCGTCCGCAACATCGAGTACGACCTCGGCTACCTCAAGGAGGGCAACGCCTTCGACCCGGCCGAGTACGACCGCGTGAAGGCCGAGCGGGCCGAGCAGAAGCGCATCGAGAAGCAGCGTGAGGCCGAGCGCAAGAAGCTCGAGAAGGAAGAGAACAAGAAGGCGGTCAAGAACGGCGAGGCCGCCCCGTACCCGGAGAAGGAGACCGCCTCCGAGGACGAGATCCGCCGCCGGGCCGAGCTGCGCCGCCGCCACCTGGCGGACATCCGCTCCGGCCTGGGCGAGCGCGCCTCCGTCAAGGGCCAGATGAACGCGTTCGCCGCCCAGCGCAAGGGCCGCGGCGCCACCCCGGAGTCCGCCGGCTCCACCGACGTCACCGCCCCGTACTCCGGCGCCGCCCGCGCCGGCGAGAAGGCCGGTGCGGCCGAGGACTACGTGAAGGAGCGGTGGCAGCCGCTGGCCCTGCTCGGTGTCTCCGGCACCGCCTTCGCCGTCCTGGGCTCCATGCTCGGCAAGAAGCGCAAGGGCTGATCCGGCCGCACGCCGACTGCCCGTCCACGGCGCCCCGTCCCTCACCGAGGGGCGGGGCGCCGTGCTGTGCGCGGGCGGGGGAAGCGGTGGTGAGGACGTCCGACCCACGGCGACATGCCACCGTCCGGCCACGTGGCCTCGCCCGAGGCCTGTGCAGGCCACAGACGCCGGTAGACTGGTCCGGCCCCCGCAGTCCCCGCCTGTGCCGCCCCGAAGGAGCCCCGTATGCGCGTGATCGATGTCGGCCTCCGCGAGGGGTACGAGTACACCGTCCGGGACACCTTCTGGACCCTGCCGAACGTCATCACCCTGGCCCGGTTCGCGCTGATCCCGGTGTTCGTCTGGCTCACCGCCACCGAGCAGTACCTGGCCGCGTTCTGGGTGCTGGTGGCCCTGTCCAGCACGGACTGGGTGGACGGGTTCGTGGCCCGCCGGTGGGACATGATCTCCACCACCGGCACGTGGCTGGATCCGCTGGCGGACCGGCTGTCCATGATCATCGTGGCCGCCACCCTGGTGCTCACCGGCGTGGCCCCGGACTGGATCGTCTGGGCGATCGTGGTGCCGGACCTCGTGCTGAGCACGGTGTCCCTGGCGCTGTTCCGCGGCAGCCCCGAGCTGGACGTCTCCGTCCTCGGCAAGGTCCGTACCGCCCTGCTGCTCGTGGCCGCACCCGTGCTTCTGCTGGGTAACGTGCCGGGCCTAACGGACACCGCCTGGGGCAGTGCCGGCCTGTGGCTGCTCTCCCTCGGTGCGATCGCCCACATGCTCGCCGCCGCGGACTACCTCCGCCGGTTCCGGGCCAAGGCCGCCGAGTTACGGGCCCGCGGGATCGATCCGCGGGACCGGACCGCCTGGTCCGAGCAGTCGGCGGAACGGCGCGAGGCCTCCGGCGCCGTCCGCGTTGCTAGGCTGAGCCGGTCTGAGCCTCCTGAGGGCCGGTGTCCACGGGGCGCCGGCGACGGGGGGAGAGGCCCCAAGACCACCCACCACCCAGGAGCACCGTCCTCGTGACCGACGCCCCGCAGGCGCATGACGCCCGTCCCCTCACCGTGATGATCGCGGCGGACACCTATCCGCCGGACGTCAACGGCGCCGCAACCTTCTGCTTCCGCCTCGCCACGGCGCTGCACGAGCGTGGCCACGACGTGCACGTGGTGGCCGCCCGCAACGACGACGGCCCGGACTTCGTGGAGCACCGCCCCGAGGCCACCGTGCACCGCCTGAAGTCCTGGCGGCCGCCCACGCACGAGTACTACCGGCTGGTGTTCCCGCCCCTGGCCCGCCGCGCGATGCGCCGCATCATGGCCGAGGTACAGCCGGACGTGGTGCATGTGCACTGCCACTACATGATCGGCGCCGCCGCGATCACCGAGGCCGAGCGCCGCCGTGTCCGCACGATCTCCACCAACCACTTCATGCCGGAGAACCTCGAGCCGTTCCTGCCGTTCCCGCAGTGGTTCCTGGACCGCTACTCCCGCTACTCCTGGTGGCAGATGGGCCGCCTGATGGGCAAGGGCGCCGTGGTCACCACCCCCACCGCCCTGGCCGCGCGCGCCATGGCCGAGCGGGCCGGGCTGCAGAACGTGCTGCCGGTGTCCAACGGCATCGACGCCTCCAAGTACGAGCAGGCCGCCGGCGAGGTCATCACCCCGCACGCGCACCCCACCGTCCTGTTCGTCGGCCGCCTGGCCGTGGAGAAGAACATCGACGTGCTGCTGCGAGCCGTCGCGCACCTGAAGGACACCCGCCCGGAGCTGGACGTGCACGCAGAGATCGTCGGCGACGGCGAGCAGCGCGACGTCCTCCGCGAGCTCGTGGCCGAGCTCGGCATCGAGGACCGTGTGGCGATGCGCGGCCACGTCACCGAGGAGGAGCTGCACACCGCCTACCTGCGGGCAGACGTGTTCTGCCAGCCCGGCACCGCCGAACTGCAGTCGCTGGTGTCCCTGGAGGCGATGAGCGCCTCCAAGCCCGTGGTGCTGGCCGACGCGCTGGCCCTGCCGCACCTGGCGGACGACGGCGTGAACGGCTACCTCTTCGTCCCCGGCGACCACGAGGACCTCGCCGAGAAGCTGGCCCGGGTTCTCGGCGCGAGTCCCGAGGAACGCGCCCGGATGGGCGAGGCCTCCCACGCCAAGGCCCTGCGTCATTCGGCGCAGAAGACCGTGGAGGTCTTCGAGGCGCTCTACCGCGGGGCCACACCGGCCGAGGTGCGGGCACGGCTGTGAGCGACTCCTCGCTAGACTTGACCGACGCGTGCCACGCGCGCGGGGCGTTAGCTCAGTCGGTCAGAGCAGGGGACTCATAATCCTTTGGTCGCGGGTTCAAGTCCCGCACGCCCTACAAAATGCCGGTTGACTAGGTGTGATGCGGATCGCTTCAGAACTGGATCAGTCGGAGTGACCTCCAAAGTGACCTCCGGTGAGGGAAGGTCCTGGAGGTGACCTCACACGAAGAGAGGCCCTGCGGTGGTGACCGCAGGGCCTCTTCGACGTTCCCGCTCCCTGCGGCGGGAGCGCAAATGGTCCGCCCGCCGGATCCATCACCACCTGCGTACTGAAGGCCACACTGTGTGTCTTCGCACCGTGGGCCGGTGGCCGCAACGGGCCGGGCTGTCCCGGCTGCGTGATCTCACCCCGGCCGGGGAAGACCTGCGCCAGCAGCCGGCCCGGAGGATCACCGCCCGCGGGCCGGGGCACATGGTGCACCTGGACGTGAAGAAGATCGGGAAGATCCCAGACGGGGGAGGCTGGCGTGCTCACGGCCGGGACTCCGAGAACGCGCGAGCGGCCAAACGCGGGCCTGGCCGCCGGGTCGGCTACACCTACCTTCACTCGGCGATCGACGGGTTCACCCGGCTGGCGTACACCGAGGTGTTGGAGGACGAGAAGGCGGTGACCACGATCGGGGTCTACTGTCGGGCGAGGGTGTTCTTCGCCGCCCATGGCATCACCGTGGACCGGGTGGTCACGGACAACGGGAACAACTACCGGGCGGCGGACTTCACGGCCAAGGTGGTCTCTCTCGGGGGTCGGCATCACCGGATCCGCCCTTACACCCCTCGTCACAACGGGAAGGTCGAGCGGTACAACCGGCTGATGGTCGATGAGGTCCTCTACGCCCGCCCCTACAGTTCAGAGGCTCAGCGGCGTGAGGCGCTACAGGTGTGCGTGAATCACTACAATTACCATCGGCCTCATACCTCCTGCGGAGACGCCCCGCCGGCCTCGCTGGCCCCGGTGCGTGTCAACAACGTCATGCCCTCTTACATCTAGCGAGCCGGAGATCCGGGCCTCCGGTCGACGGCCGTGGACGCGGCTCGGGGGTGTATCTCGGGGGCATAGTGGGTACGGTAGGCCTTCTTGAAAGGGTTGAGGCGACCCGTGCACTCGCTATGAGACTCCGCCGCGCAGAAGACCTGGGTAGGGCGCGACCATTGACATTCTCCTGTTCTCTGGGTGTAATACACCCGGGGGAGGGGAAGAGTGGTCTCTCCACCCCGGCTTCCAAGTGGGGTCGTCGATGCCGATTTGAACGAAAGGGGGTGCAAAATGTCTCTCAATGACAAGACCCAGGATATGGGCAACTTCGAGTCGGATTTCACGTGGTCCGATGTCAAGATTGTCGATGACACGGAGTCGCTTTTCTTTGGCGGTTCCCTCGCTGCTGCCAAGATGTGACATGATTCACTGCGACGAGGTGGGATGGATCGTCGAATCACAGGCGGTCCATCCCATCCGTCTTTTAAGGGGGGGGAAGCGTGATCGTTCTCGGTCTCAACGGATATCTGAATGCAGATCACGACGCGTCGGCTGCACTGGTAGTGGACGGGGTCGTCGTGGCCGTCGTTGAAGAGGAGCGGTTGACCCGGCGCAAGCGCGCTCCAGGAATGTCTCCGGCAAACGCCGCGGCGGAGGTCCTCTCAGTGGCGTGCGTCAAGGCGGAGGACATAGACGTGATTGCCTACCCTTGGCGACCGGACCTGTTGGGGGAGTCGTCCGATCAGGAAAGGCGCCGGATAGTCCAGGACCTGAGGGGTAGGGGAATCGACATTAACCCCGACCTTCCGGTCGAGTTTGTCCAGCACCACGAGTCCCACGCCTGGTCTGGACTTGTTTTCGTCGATCCTGAACGCAGGGAGGGGTGTCAAATCCTTGTCCTAGACGGCTCGGGTGAGGATTCCTCCGGGGGGACTTTCCGTTTCGACGGTGCGCATCTCGTCGCAGATGAAGTCTTCTCCGTTGAATCCTCAGCCGGAGCAATGTATGAGGCAGCCACGGGTCTGGCTGGTTTCGGCTGGGGTGAGGAAGGCAAGCTAATGGGGCTCTCATCCTATGTGGAACGCGGGATGTTGCCGTCTTCCGACGTCGAATGGTTGAAGCGGTGCATCGCTCGGGAAGAGACCGGCCAGAGAAGAGCGGTAACGGACGAACTTTACGCGGCCGCGCTGGTGAGATGGAATCAGCTGGTATCCGCTAGAGCAGGCGATCGACATGGCACCTTCATAGGACGAGCGTTCGTGGCCGCCCTGACGCAGGCGGCCCTGGAAGAGAGAATTGCGGAACTGGTCGGCGCTTTCCGTTCGAGGACTGTGGTCCTGGCCGGCGGCACGGCGCTGAACTGCACAAGTAACGGCAAGCTGGCAGTCACTCTTCAACGAGAGAAGCGAGAACTCGTAGTCCCCCCTTGCGCTAACGACTCTGGCGTAGCTTTGGGAGCCGCGGTCGCAGTTGCGGCGAGGACAGACGTCATTGGACATGTTGAGTCCGCTCATCTAGGGCGCTCTTTGAGCATTGCCGATGCCGCAGACCTCGCAGCTCGCGAAGGGGCGACCTTGTGCGAAGCAGGCTCCACGGATGTGGCAGAGAGGCTGGCTGAGGGACAGGTGCTTGGCTGGCTCGACGGCCGTGCAGAGGTCGGTCCCAGGGCGCTCGGGGGACGGTGCATCATGGCAGATCCGTCATCTACCCGTGTCCGTGACGTCCTGAACGTGATGAAGGGGAGAGAGACCTGGCGACCGTTGGCTCCCTCGGTGTCCCTCTCCGAATTCGACCGTTCCTTTAGCGGCGTGCCCAACGCTTTCATGCTGCAAGCGGCTGCGGTGAGGGAGGACGCCGTCGGCTTAGACGGCGTCACTCACGTCGACGGCACTGCCCGACCCCAGGTCGTTGATCACACCCAGGCTGCTTATTTGAGCGTCATCACACGGCTGGGCGAGATCAGGAACGGTCCACATGCGGTGATCTGCACCTCGTTCAATAGGGCGGGGGAGCCCATCGTCTATTCCATGGACGACGGGCTCTGCAGCGCTCGCGGCATGGGATTGCATGCACTGGCCGGTGACGGATGGTTGATCGAGTTGGAAGGACCGGGAGGCCGATGACGACGGAGAACGAGAGAATGAATCTGGGTAATGAAGTTCGGATCACCCTGGAGGGGTGCGATCCGAATGTGTTAAATTCCCCAGCTCTCCTTTCGGGCATCGTCCGGAATATCTGTGCCGCTCTTGAGGTGGAGATCCGCGCAGAGATGTGCCACACATTCGAGCCCCATGGGGTGTCGGTGATTGCGATTCTGGCCGAGTCGCACTGTGCGATCCATACCTGGCCAGAAGAAGGGCGGCGCACGGCCACCGTGGACATCTTCACCTGTGGGGAAGTTGACCCTGTGACTGTCGTGCCCCTAGCGACCAGGGCCCTGGGTGCGACTTCGTCCAGCTTCACCGTGACTGAGAGGCCTCTTGCAACGACCCCGGCGGTCCGAACTTATCCCGGGTTCCCGGAGTACATCCTCTCCGCCCCGCCCTACGGCCACTTCCCACGGCCCACGTTCAGGCGTGGTGTCGGTCGGGAGTACTTGTTGGAGCCGGAGGGGCTGAGCTGGTCTCGGTTCTTCACATCGGGCTCCTATCGACCCCCCGCAGGTAAAGACATCCTCCTCCTCCATCCCTGCTCATGGGCGAAGCCATATGACTTTTCCGAGTACATCGCGCGCTTGAGGCGGGTCACCGACCTGCATGACCGCGTCCATCGCGTAATCATCTCGAACGTCGGGCTTGTCCCCTTCGAGTACCAGATGAATGAGTTCTTCTGTAGCTACGACTACATGGACGTCTCTGGGGAGCGCCCCTCAGAGGAGGAGGATCCCCGGGCGCTATTCCGGGCTCTGACCTCGGACCGTATACGCGCGTATGTATCTGCTCACAGGGAACACTACAAGGCGATCGTGCTACTGGGGCACCCCGTCGCCCACGGGTATCACGAGGCGGTGTCCAAGGTATCGCGAGAGTCCGGCCTGATTGGGTTTCAGGCTCCCCGGGCGGAGACGTATCGTGCGGCGGTGGAGGAAAGTAGGGGCGAGCGGGACATCGACGCTCCTCTCTTCACTGCCCGTTCATTGGAGGAGCTCTCTCGTGGCCTCAGTGCCGTGGAGAAGGAACTGAACAGAGTGAGGGCGGTGACCCATGGGTGAACTCACCGTCGTCATCCCAGTGAGGGACGACGTGAGAGTGGGCAGGTGCCTGGCCTCGTTCGATGAGTCCCGGGCTCATCCTCTCGTTGTCATGAACGATCCCACGCAGGAGGTGCGGGAGCTCGTGGAGGGGGCGGGCTGTGACAGCATGACCCTTCCTACAGCTGGTGGACCGGCAGCGTGCGAGGCCGGTATACAGAGGGCAGAAACGGCTGCCGTCCTGTTCATGGACAGTGACTGTGTATTCCACCCCGGGGCGCTGACTGCCTTCGCGGACGCTGTCGGCACGGCGGACTTCGTCCGGGGGGTCACGATCTTCCGCCATCGCACACGGCTCCAGAGGGTCGTCGCCCGTTCTCGCGTCCGGCACACCAACATGCCGCAGATGCTCTTCAAGGTGCCATTGATGGTTGACCGGAGAGTCTTGCCCAGAATTGGGGGCTATCTATTCGACCACCGTCTGGCATGGACGGAGGACTTCGACCTGACTATGCGGGCCAGGTCCTCGGGCGCCACCACCCGCGTCCTCCGGGACGGAGTGGTGATCCACGATGCCCTGACGCCCCTCCGCGACCTGACATCCGCCTATCGCTATGGGCAGGGCCATCGGGGCGGGGTCCGGCTCGGACTCGACGGATATAAGGCGGTGTCTTGGAGGTCTGCGCTACGCGTCCCGTGGGGGGCGCTACGGCGGGACGATACCGCTCTCGCCCTCTACGACCATCTGTTCAACCTTAGCTTCACGGCGGGTTATAAGCTCGCTTCCGCCTCGGAAGGTAGTCCGCAATGACCTCTCCTGACTTGTTCCAGCCGACCAATGACGGGTCGGTTGATGCTTACGACCAGCTTTCCTTGGTCTACGACGGCCTCATCCCAGACCCTGACGGGTTCGTGGACTTCTATACGGGCGTCTGCGGATCCACGCCGTGCCGGGTTCTCTACGTCGGTTGTGGGACAGGACGTCTCCTGGAGACCCTCGCGAGAGGCGGTCATGAATGTGTGGGGGTGGACCCTTCGTCCGAGAGCGTGGAGATTGCGCGGCGCCGACTGGAGGAGGCCGGTGTGCCAAGCGAGGTGCGTGTTGACCGGTTGCCAGAGCTCGCTGGAGTTCAGGGCAACTTCGACGTGGCCGTGGTCGCTGGCGGTGCGTTTGAGTACCTCCTCACCACACGTGATCAGGTATCGGCGTTGAGGCGAATCGCGAGTCTTCTCGCGCCCGGGGGATGCTTGGCGCTTGACGTATCGGTTCCCCCCTTTGCTACGGATGATGCTCGAGGAAACTACCGGGGTGATATGGATGAGGAACTCGTCAGGGAGGTCGGGTTGCAGTCATCCGAGGTGCGTTTTGGGTATGACCACTTCCTGCAGCTTGTTCGGAGCACCTGCACTTTTAACTTCGGTAGCCACCGCGATCCGCTCACGGTCGAGTACATGACGCGTTACACAACACGTGCCGAATGGCAACTCCTTCTGGAGGTGGCAGGTCTACGGGGAAGGGTGTTTGGCGACTTCCACCAGGGACCCGTCACCCGGCGGTCGAGCAACCTGGTGGTCCTCGCCGAAAGGGACGGTCAATGAAGCGTCGTCTCGTGATCGCCGCCCACGCTGATGACGAGACCATCGGCTGTGGGGGCACGATTTCAAAGTACGCGGAGGCCGGGGCTGACATCTTTGTCGGCGTTCTCACCCGTGACGCCAGCGACGAACAGCACCAGGTGCGTCGTGAGGAGGCTGAAGCGGCGTGGTCGACTCTCGGCGTGGCCGGGAGTGACTGGGCCATGATGCGGTCACACCCTCTTACGGTGGCCGAGTCGAGCGTCGACGCAGTGGTCGGTTGGCTTGAAACGTTCCGCCCGGATTTAGTCTTTGTTCCGCATCCAGGAGAGGAGGACCCGGATCATGCGGTGGTCTCGCGGGTCGTGGCGAGTGCCATGCTACGGTCAGGTCACTTCCGTCGTGTCCTGGGGTACGAAGTGTGGACGCCCATACTGCGCCCAGCACTGTTCGAGGACGTCACCGATGTGATGCAGAAGAAGATAGAGGCGATTCAGTGCTTCACGACGCAGATGCAGGAGCGCGACTATGCCTCGGGTGCTGCGGGCCTAAACCGGTTCCGTGGGGTGACGACCGGCAATGGGCGCTTCGTCGAGGCCTTCACCCTGGTGCAGATGTGACTGGCGGCGGCATCAACAACGCCGTGGTAGATCCGGTGAGCAATCTTGCCTCCCTCACGGTCGCCCTGTGGGTCGATTCGGGAAGCCGGCACGAAGCTTCGGCCGCTCGAGGGGCGGCTCACGTCCTGGAACACCTCGTTACGACCACGCGCTCGGAGGACGGCAATCTTTCCGATCTATGTGATGCTCTGGGGGGGCGTTCCGAAGCGATCACCACACCTGAGTTTACGATGTACGCGGCCACACTTCCCCGGGATCATTTCGTGGAGGCGTGGCGGCTGCTGCGGAACCAATTCCTCCGGCCGGATTTGAGCGTTACCCACCTTGAGGCTGAACGGTCGGTTGTTCTGGACGAGATTGCGGGCGTTCGAGCTGACCATGGCAGATTGATCCACGAGGTGGCCTTGTCGAGACTGCTCGGTGATCATCCCCTGGGATACCCTGCTCGAGGACTACCTGAGGATGTCGTCAAGCTAACCGTCGCGGACGTCGTAGCTGAGCACCGGCGACAGCTTGCTTCAAGGGTCGTCCCGATCGCCTCCGGAGGGTTCGACTCAGATGAGGTACGGGAAGCCTTCAAGACGTTCAGCTCTCCAGTCCCGCCGGATGAGCGCGTAGCACTACAGGCTGGGGGAGTTGTTCGGGCCCCTCGCATGGATTATGTCCACGAAAAGGTGTTGAGCCCACGCAGTCACGTCCTGGTCTCATGGGTTCTCCTGGATCGCTCTCCGGCGGACGACTTTCCTCTGTCAGTCGTGAACCGGCTTTTGGGGGGCGCAACGACGGGCGCGTTGCAGGCGGCTTTTGCTGGTCAGGAGGGTGAGTACTCCTGCTACACGTACCGCTCCGTCTTCTCAGACTGCGCGGTGCTGTCTGCCTACGCATCCTGCGGCTCGACCGCGATCGACGAGACTGTCAGACGAATTGTTAGGGTCATCGAGTCTGCGTGGTCTGGGGTTCTCAGTGACCCGTGTTCCCTCGAACGTGCCGCCCAAGCTCTTAATGGCTCGCTGGCTATCGGAATGGAGTCGACCCGTCTAAGAGTGAACTGGATTGGCCGGGCTATGCTAGACGGGACTTCGCAACTGCAGCCGATCGCTGGATCCGCCGCGCCAGCAGCCACTATGGTGAGCCCGTCCGCTGTGGACGGCCTGCGCGCGCGACTCCGAGGCCCTCAAGTGACGGTGTTGGAAGGAGTGAGCGGAAGATGAGACGTCTGGAACTTCTCGAACGGGCCTACAAGCGGTTCGTCGAACTAGAGAAATTGGAGTGGGGTGAAGGGGAGCTAGCGGCCGTTCGTCGCTACACGTGGGACGTCTGGTACCGGCCGTCGCGGCTCCAATTTGCCCGTCTGGTGGCAGAGTATGTGACGGGCGAGCAGGTCTATGCAGGTGGGGTGCCCCGCTTGCACTGCAAAGTGCAACAGGCTCTGAGGGGTGAGGGTGACGTCATTATGCCCTCACCTATGGCCCCGGAAGCAGTCGGAACGCCTCCCCGCCCGCTTGAGGCCGATCCAAGCCTGGGGCAGATCGTCTGTGACCTTGCAAGTCGTGCCCGCGTGGCCGGAGTAATCCGCCGGGACTTCCCCTACGGGGCTCGTATCGCCCTCTTAGGGGACGACGATCTAATCGGCTGCGCTGTAGCGAGTGAGGACTACCCGGCGGTGGTTTACGACATCGACCCTCGGGTGGGGGACCTCACCGGCTCGTATCCCCACCTTGAGTTCAAGCGCCACGATATTCGGGAGCCTATGAGGGAGAAGGGCTGCTACGAGGCTGTTCTCCTCGACCCAGCAGACGGCTCTGTAGCTCTGGGCAAGTGGTTAGAGCGGGCGGACGAATGCCTCTCTAGGGAAGACGGCGCCCGCATCTACCTCTCGGTGAACCCGTGGAGGCTTGGCCGACGCTGGGCCCAGGTGATCGCCGAGTGCCTACGCTACGGAATGATCCCGTGTAACAGTTACCCGCGGCTTAAGGCATATCCCCAGGGCAGTATCGGTCGAGTGGAGACAGATCTATGGGTGTTCGAACGAACATCCGTCCCTTCTGCCTTGCCCCATCCCTATTTAGATATCGAGGTCTTCAGGTGAAATTCGACACTGCCGCATCGCGTGTGTGGAAGGGCCGGTCGCTCTTTCCCATCGCCGTCGCGACCATAGCCGCGGGTCTGTCTTTCTATGTCCCGGTCAGTGCCCTATTCCTAACGTCGCGAGGGCTGTCACTAGGGGATATCTTCGTCTTGGAAAGCTTTCTGCTAGCTAGCATCCTAATCTCGGAGATCCCCGCTGGCCTCCTTGCTGATAGGGTGGACCGACGGTTGGTAATCATCAGCGGCTTCGTCTTCAATGCCGTTGCTGAGGTGCTATTCGCCTTGGGCGACTCCTTCGGAATGTTTGCCGCGTCCTTCCTTATCAGCGGACTCGGCATCGCCATGCTGACAGGGGTGCAAGATGCCTACATCTACGACTCTTTAGGGGAGGATGCTGATGAGGTGTCGGTCGGTGTGTGGGGCCATTTGAGCGCCCTGGAGCTGGGGGCAGGGGTCCTCGGGTCCATCGCTGGTGGACTTATGGCGGCCCGGGACATTTCGTTGCCGGCCGCCGCAGCCGCCGGTGTTGCGATTGTGGCGGCGGTCATTGTCATGTTTCTGCCAGGCCAACGGCCCGCAAGCGACGAAGAGGCCGAGCCTGAGACCTCTTGGTCTGGTTTGAAGCGGGGAGTGGGGCTGCTCTTTACCAGCCCAATCTTGCTGTACACAGCAGTCGCCTCGAGCGCGGTATTCGTGATTTTCAACGCCGTTTTCACCCTCAACCAGCCCCTGTTCCAGACTGCTGACGTACCAGTTGCACTGTGGGGGGTCATTGGAGGTGGCGCACAGCTGGTGGCCGCGCTCTACAACCACTTCGCTGGATCTGTGGTCGACCGTCTCGGCAGAAGGAACGGTCTGCTCTTGGGTATGGGATACGGAGTCGGCGGGTTCGGCCTCATGGTGATCCCACACCCCGTGACTGTCGTGGTCGGATTCGTTCTTGTGGTCCTCGGCATGCACGCTCGCGGGCCCATCACAAGGGCTGTTGCCAATAGGATCATCCCGTCGCATCGGCGCGCGACGGTTCTAAACATTGCAAGCACACTCGGTAGTGTGGTAGGTATCGCGCTGAACCCTCTCATCGGGTGGGGGGCCGAGCGTAGCCCGGCGGCCACCGTTGGGTCGATTGCGGTCATATTGGCGCTCCTGGCGATTTCCTGGATCCCCATCGCTGATCGGTACCTGGACGAGGAAAAGAGCGAGGATGATTGCGATCCAGAACCGGACAAGGTCCCTCAGTGCCTCGAGGTCGAGAAAGAGGAAGGTGTCCGGTGACGCACGGACTGAAGACAGTGGCTGTTCTCCTGAGCGGGGGCCTGGATTCGACAGCAGCGATAGCCGTGGCAGACCGCGAAGCAGATCTAAGGCTAGCCATTTCTGTCGACTACGGGCAGCGACACCGCCGTGAGATCGACTCGGCTCGTCGCGTGGCCGAGATGTACCGCATTCCCCTGACGGTGTTAGATCTGCGCGATTGGGGGCGCTCCCTGAAAGGGTCTGCCTTAACGGACCCCTCGGTGCCAGTGCCCGCTGACTCGTACGACGTCGACTCCATGGCGGTCACCGTCGTGCCCAACCGCAACGCCACCATGCTCATGGCTGCGGCCGGGGTGGCACACGCGTGGGGGATTGAGGAGGTTTGGACCGCCGTCCACTCCGGAGACCATGTGATCTACCCTGACTGTCGCCCAGAGTTTATTGCATCGGCAGCGCAGACCGCGGAGCTGGGGACGGGTGGGCACGTGACGATACGCGCTCCTTTCGTCCACATGGACAAGGCCCAGATCGTGGCCACCGGAGCCCGTTTGGGTGCACCGTTCGAACTCACTTGGTCGTGCTACGAGGGCAGTGAAACACACTGCGGCGTATGCGGTACGTGCCGGGAACGGGCGGACGCATTCGACCGCGCCGGTGTCATCGACCCCACTTTCTATCGAAAGGCCTGAAGATGTACGCAGAGATCAGCAAAGACTTCGACTTCTCAGCATCACACCGGCTCGACGGCCTGCCCGGGGACCATCAGTGTTCACGGCTCCATGGGCACAACTATCGGGTGCGCCTCAGCATCGCGGGTTCTATCGTGGCACCGGGTTTCGTGGTCGACTATGGAGAGCTAGCCTTCTTCAAAGGCTGGATCGATCAGACTCTGGACCACCGCCATCTGAACGACGTCATGGATGGCAACCCTACGGCGGAGAACCTAGCGGCGTGGATGATTTCTCTAGTGAGTGAGCGGCTCCAGGCGATGGGTCACGAGAATGTGGCCGTGGTCAAGGTCGCTGTCTCGGAGACGCCGAAGACTTGGGCGATTGTCACGCGGACCCTGGCGCCCCATACGCTGGAGGAGCAGCGGTGACGGTTCCGCCAGGGTCAGGGCTGTCCTCAAAGGGTGGCGTGGAGTCGTTTGCGCCGCAGAAGGGACTGCTCCCCATCAGTGAGATATTCGGGCCCACTATCCAGGGTGAGGGCCCCTTCGCGGGCCGAGTGTGTTCCTTCCTTCGTTTCGGGGGGTGCAATCTGGGCTGTTGGTGGTGCGACTCGGCTTACACGTGGGACGGCCGAAACTATGATCTACGGGAAGAAATCGTCATGCGGTCTGCTGAGGAGGTGTTAGAGCTTGTTCCGATGAGTCCCATCTGCGTCATCACCGGCGGGGAGCCCCTGCTCTACCAGCGACGCCCCGCTTTCATGGAACTCGTCAGGGCGCTGGTACGGCGGGGGCAGACAGTCCACTTCGAGACCAATGGAACTGTAGAGCCGCTTGCGGAGCTAGTAGGCCTCGCTGAGGCGTTCGTAGTCTCGCCGAAGTTGCCCCATGCGAGGGCTCAGCGGGGTCGCGTGTCCCCAGCGCTCCACCCAGGATGGGGGGCGATAGGGCGTCGGGGGTCCGCATATCTCAAAGTCGTGGTCGAATCTGAGTCGGATGTGGTTGCCACGGTGCGTCTGGCTGATGAGAATCAGTGGGACCGGGGCCGTGTTTGGGTGATGCCTGAAGGTGTGGACAAGGGCACCCTTGAGCGGAAATGGCGCGAGGTATGTGAATGGGCCACGGCGCTTGGAGTCAATGCCTCCCACCGCCTTCATGTCCTCGCCTGGGGCGAGGATCGGGGTCGCTGACTTCGGGGATGTTCTAGCTGTGATGTCCAGGGACGTTGTTGCGTGAACAGCTGACAGGCGAAGGCCTCCTGTTGCGAGAGTGGAGTTGTCGAGAAACCGCTCACGCGAACAGAAGGCCTTCATGTCCCACGCTAACGCCGCCCTGACCCCTCGCGCCCGCCTACGCCTGGCCAAGCTCATCGTCGAGGAGCGCTGGCCGGTGGCCACCGCGGCCAAGATGTTCATGGTCGCCCCACCCACCGCACGCAAATGGGCCACACGCTTCCGGGCCGAGGGACCTGCAGGGATGGCAGACCGGTCCAGCCGGCCGTCCACGATGCCGACCAGGACACCACCGGCGGTGGTGAAGCAGATCGTGGCCGCCCGATGGCGCCGACGCCTGGGGCCGGCACAGATCGCCGGTGAGCTCGGGATGCCGGCCTCCACCGTGCATGCCGTGCTCGTGCGCTGCCGGATCAACCGCCTGGCCCGTCTGGACCGGGTCACCGGCGAGCCGATCCGCCGCTACGAGCACCCCCACCCCGGCTCGCTGATCCACGTCGACGTCACCAAGTTCGGGCGCATCCCCGACGGGGGCGGACACCGATTCGTCGGGCGTCAGCAGGGCATGAAGCACCGCGCGGCGACCTCGGACCGAGAAGGAACCCGGGACGCCCGATACCAGCCCCGGCTCGGGGTGGGGTACCTGCACACCGTGATCGATGACCACTCCCGTTTCGCATATGTCGAGATGCACTCCGATGAACGCAGCCAGACGGCCATCGCGGTGTTGCGCCGCGCGGGCGCCTGCTTCGCGCGCCTGGGCGTGGAGGTGGAACGGGTGCTCTCGGACAACGGCTCGGCCTACCGCTGGCATGCCTGGCGTGATGCCTGCACCGAGCTTTCGATCACGCCGAAGTGGACTCGGCCTTACCGGCCGCAGACCAACGGGAAGACCGAGCGGTTCCATCGAACGCTCGCTGACGGCTGGGCCTATGCCCGGTTCTATGGGTCCGAGGCAGAGCGCCAGGCCGCGTTGCCTGGATGGCTGCACTTCTACAATCATCACCGTATCCGCTCCGCGATCGGAGCCGTGCCCGCCAGCAGGCTCAACAACCTCCCTGGACATCACATCTAGCTGGCAGGATGCTCCGGCAGAAGGGTCAGTGCCCTCGGATCAGAGTGAGAACCTCTGAGCGGGTGGCTGGATCTCGGAACTGCCCGCGGACTGCGGACGTCACCGTCCTGGAACTCGGCTTCTGCACGCCGCGCATGGCCATGCAGAGGTGTTCGCATTCTATTACCACGATGGCCCCTGAGGCCCCGAGATGAGTCATTAGAGCGTCGACGATTTGCGTGGTGAGCCGCTCCTGGACCTGGGGACGACGTGCGTACAGCTCCACGAGACGGGCCAGCTTGCTCAGTCCGGTGACCTTGCCGTGAGGGCCAGGCAGGTAGCCGATATGGGCGCGACCGTGGAAGGGGAGGAGGTGATGCTCGCAGGTCGAATAGAAGGGGATATCCTTGACCAGCACTAACTCGGAGTGTTCGATGTCAAAAGTCGTGGAGAGAAGCCGGGCGGGGTCGTCGGCCAGGCCTGAGAACAGCTCTGCATAGGAACGAGCGACGCGTTGCGGTGTTTCGAGGAGCCCCTCGCGTTCAGGATTCTCACCGATCGCGACTAGGATCTCGCGAACCGCGGCCGCGATGCGCTCCTGATCAATGGTGATACTAGGCATGGATGCTTCGTCTTTGGCGTGCTTCCGCGTGGTCAATGGTGCATCATCTCCTCGTCCGTCTGAAGCGCCCTGGGTTTCGTTCCGAGATCAGGACGCAACGGGCGCTGAGTCCTAATCGTGAGTGTAAGCCACCTCGACCTCCACGGGAGTGCGGTAGCCGAGGGCCTCATGCAGGCGGGCGGTGTTCCACCAGTGCACCCACCCCATCGTGGCCAGCTCGACCGCCTGCACGGACTCCCAGATCCGCTTGGAATGGATGAGCTCTTACCTTGTAGAGGCCGTTCACGCTCTGAAGCCAGGGCGTTGATGCTCCTATAGTTGTCAACTCGCGATCTGACCGGTGCGAGGGTTGGTCTTCACGAGGTGGTAGACCTCGCGGATCACGTACCTCTTGAGGCAGCGAATGATGTCTCGCTTGGACTTTCCTCCGCGGTGCGTCGTGCCACGTAGGCAATCGTGGGCTCATGGAAGCGCATCCGCACGATGACTGTCCTGTAGATGGCTGCGTTCAGCTGACGGTGACCGCCATGATTGATCCGATGCTTTCCGCTGGTCATCCCTGAGCCTGTAGGCACGGGGCTGATGCTGGCGAGCTTGGCGAATGCTGCCTCGCTCTTGATTCGTTCGGGATTGTCCCCGGCCACGATGAGGATCTCCGCCGCCGTGTCCACGCCGATCCCGAACTGGTCGAGCAGGTGCGGCGCACGCGCGATCACGAGCCCCTTGATCATGGCCTCGAGCTCGAGGATCTCCTCGTTCAACGCCAGCCACCGCCTGGCCAGCGACCGGAGCACATGACGATTGGCCTCCTCCGGCGTGCTCAGCGCGCGGGGGCGCAGGGAAGCGCAGTGGCGAGCGATCATCTTCTGCGTCTTCCCCTTCAGTACCTTGCGTAGATTTTCTTCGGCGTGCACGAGCATCGCCTTCAACGTGATCATCGCTGCAGAGCGGTCTTTGACCGCAGTGTCGTGAGCGACTTTGAGCTGACGGATCATTTCCACGCTCCCGTCGGCGCTCTTGGGCGTGGCGGTGGCGAAACCCGCGCGGACTGCGCGGGCCGCGTTCTCAGCGTCCAAGGTGTCGGACTTCCCGTTCAGCCGATGCAGGCGTCGGTCTGGGCGCGAGACTTCCACGACCTTGTGCCCCTGGCGACGGATGTACGAGGCCAGACCAGCCCCGTAGGAACCTGTACCCTCGATGCCGAACGCGATGATGGTGCCGTAGTCCGCGGCCCATTCCAGGAGCTGCTGGTAACCGGCACGGTCGGTGGCGATCGTGCCGGTCGCGAGAATCCCACCGATCGAGTCCATGACGGCGGCCACGTGGATGTGCTTATGGGTGTCCACGCCGATCACGACGTGACCGGAACGGGTGGGGGCGATCTGGGTCATGACGGTACTGTCCTTCGGCTGCGTGTGCGGGGGCGGCACCGACGCCGGTGGGCGGACAGGACTGTCACGGGGACACGGTCACGAAAATGCTCCAGGCTCCTATCAGGTCACGCCCGGACCGGCGGCAGTGGTCGTACGTGCCCGGCCGCGGGCCCGACAGATCAACGCCAAGACACCATGCGGGTCAATCGTAGAGATGGGTCAGAGCACCACGGCCAGGACTTCCTCATCCTCGCGGAATCCGGCCCTCAGAGACTGACAGTCGTAGGAGTCGCCCACGGTGCCCACCGAAGCGCTCGCCCCGGCGGTGATGAGCGCGTCGCAGTAGGCCAGGCTGACGTCCTGGGCGCCTCGGTCCGAGTGGTGGATCAGACCTTTCCGGCCCCGGCTGGCACCAGTGCTCAGGAGAGCATGTTCAAGGGCCAGCAACGGCAGCCCCTGGGTATGCAGACTGGCTGACACGGCCCACCCCACGATCCGGCGGGTGAAGACGTCGGTGATGAACGCGACGTAGCAGAACCCGCCCAGAATCCTGACGTAGGTGATGTCAGCGACCCACGGCTGGTTCGGCCGCTCGGCGGTGAAGCAGCGCTCGACGAGGTCAGGACGAGCATCCGGCTCGCCTACCGGCCTCGTGGTGATCGGCTTGCGGCCCCGCCGCACTCCCTACAGACCGGCGGCCCGCATGAGCCGGGCGGTCTGGTCGCGCCCGAGTTGCCAGCAGGCCCGGACCATTGCGTGGTGCATCTTCCGGACCCCGTAGACGCTGTAGTTCTCCGCGTGGATCCGGCGGAGTTCCTCGATGAGGAGCTTGTCTCGCAGAGCCCGCGCGGAGGTGGGCCGTGTCTTCGCGGTGCGGTAGGCCCGGGAGGTGATGAACCCACACGCTGTCGCATCAAGGGGGCGGCAGATGGCCTCGACCCCGAATTGATCGCGGTGTTCGTCGATGAACGCGATCATCTCGTCGTGGGGCGGTCGAGCTCCCTGGCGAAAAAAGCCGAGGCGGCTTTGAGGATCTCGTTCGCCCGCCGGGCTTCGGCAAGCTCTCGCTTGAGCCTGCGGATCTCTTCGGCCGGACTCTGGCCAGCAGGCACTGGTGCTACCTCGTGGCCGTAGCGGTGGCACCACATCCGCAGCGTCTCTTCACCGACTCCGACCTGCGGGGCGTTGTCGTGTCGCGCCCGGGACACCACAGCGCCGCGCTGCGGCACCCTGTACCGCGTGGTGCCCACACTGCGTCCGCACGGGCGCACCCATGCGACGCCACAGCGCCCCATAGCGCGTCGCGGTGGCGTCACCACCGGGACGCGCACCCGCCACACCAGCAGCGTCAGGGTGCTCGCAGGCGTCTGCACGGCGTCTGCCCTAACTCGCACCGCTGTACCCAGTGCGTCAGCCCGGTGGCTCGATAGTGTCTCGGAGGAGACACTGCTGTGTCGCCGGTGCGTCACCCAGTGGCGTCGACTTCGCCCCGCTTCGACACCCATGCACCGCCGGTCGCATCAGCGATATTCCCCGGCCACCAGACTGCGCCGACACCGGCTGCACCCATGCCGCAGCCGGCCACGGACGGCACCGTGCCCTCGACGGCCCACACCAGCCCCGCACCACCGTCCGACGCCCCGACCGCCACGGTCGCGTCAGAGGGCCCGCTGCGCGGCCCACACCAGCTGCCGTGCCATGCCGTGCCACTGCCGCGTCCACGGTCGCACCAGGGGCCCACAGGAGGTCGCCAAGGCCCCGGCCGCCACCGGTGCCACCACTGCGCCGCAGACCCCACACAGCCGTCGAGCGATGCCCTGCCCACAGGTGCCGCAGCCGGTCACCGAAGCCGTCGACACCGTGCCCGCCACCAGTGCCGCAGAAGCGTGTATCAGCACCGGCACCACCAGCCCGCAACAAGGGTCCGAAGCAGGTGTCACAGAGGTGCAACCGACCGCCGCAACGGATGTCGCAGACCGTACAACGCGCGACCGTACGGTCGTATCAGCTGCGCCCGAACCGCTGTACGGGTGCATGTTAGCCTGACCAGGGGCTTCTCCGCTGATCTGTACGGTCGTGCCATGGTGTGAAACCGATGACCGTACAGGTGTGCGACGCCGCGAATCCCCTGATGTTCCAGGCCTACGCTGAAGCTCCGGCCGTGGAACTGTGCTCTGCACTATGGAAGGGGTGAAAGGGCATAAGGGAACCTGATACAGCCGGTCCTGCGGACCCGCCCTCCGGGCGGTCTTACGCTTACGCTCCAGACGGCTGTACCCCGCATAGCCGGGAGGTTCCTGTGCCGTGGTCGCTGGCGCTCCCTTGCCCCTGCGACACAGCCCCACTGGGGCTCTGTCTCCGGCATGCCCCCAGCCTCCGGCTGGACCGGCCGGACACCCCGCCTGGCGGCGGTGTCTCCGGGGATGGGACCGACCCCACGATGCGGTGGTTGGGGGGTCTGTCCCGGGTGTGCTTACCGCCGGCTCCGAGTCCTCTGATCGAGGTGTCGGATCGGACCGGCTGAGGCTGAGCACGAGGCGGCGCATCGGTGTGCCGGAGCGCCGCCGGGGGTCTGTGCCTGTGGCCGCCGGCGGTGCCGTCCCTGCACCATGTGCTGCACCGTGGCCTCGACACGATGAGCTGCGGGCACGGGCGTGATGCGGTGCTGCCGGCGCCCGGCTCGTGGCACTGCGTCGGAGGTGCCTCGAGGCCGGAGGGGGAGTGGTGGAGCACCGCGCCGTACACGCCGTGCATCGTTGCCGCCGATTGGCGCACGGCTGATGTTGTGCTGCCAGGCAGTGTCGTGCAGAAACATTTCCGCGAATGATGGCCGCAATCATTGTGTGGATCGTTGCAGTCAATGATGCGGAGAATATTTCCCCGTGGAGTTGAGTCCCTGATAGTGGTGTAACCCTCCCCGGTCGCCAACACCGTCCCCAGCATGGACGCAGTCACCGTGGGAGCCTTCGAGTGAACCTTCCACAGCACTCTCGAAAGGGACATCACCACGATGACCGCTCCTCACATTGTCGACCCTGAACGCCTGCTACGCGAAGCGATCGGCGAAGCCTCGCCGGACTTGTTGCGCCACCTGCTGCAGACCGTGATCAACGCCCTGCTCAGCGCTGACGCAGACGCGGTCTGCGGCGCCGAGTACGGCACCGCTTCTGATACCCGCACCGCACAGCGCAACGGGTACCGCCACCGGCCCCTCGACACCCGCGCCGGCACGATCGACGTGGCCATCCCGAAACTGCGCGCCGGCACGTACTTCCCAGAGTGGCTGCTCGAGCGACGCAAGCGGGCCGAGTCCGCGTTGATCACGGTCGTCGCCGACTGCTACCTCGCTGGGGTCTCCACCCGACGCATGGACAAGCTCGTGCGCCAGCTGGGCATCGACTCGCTCTCGAAGTCCCAGGTCAGCCGGATGGCCGCCGAGCTGGACGAGCACATCGACGCGTTCCGGCACCGCCCGCTGGGGGATGCCGGCCCGTTCGTGTTCCTCGCCGCGGACGCCCTGACCATGAAGGTTCGCGAGGGTGGTCGGGTGATCAACGCGGTGGCCATGGTCGCCACCGGCGTCAACGCTGACGGGCGACGTGAGGTACTCGGGCTGCGGGTGGCCACCACGGAGTCAGGCGCGGCGTGGAACGAGTTCTTCGCTGATCTGGTCGCCCGCGGCCTTCACGGGGTGAGACTGGTGACTTCGGACTCCCACCGTGGCCTGGTCGAAGCCATCGCGGCGAACCTGCCCGGGGCCGTGTGGCAGCGGTGCCGCACGCACTATGCCGCGAACCTGATGGCGGTGACCCCGAAGGCCATGTGGCCGGCGGTGAAGGCCATGCTCCACAGCGTCTACGACCAGCCTGACGGGCCGGCGGTGCACGCCCAGTTCGACCGGCTCTTGGACTACGTGGCCGAGCGGTTGCCCGCCGTGGCTGGGCACCTCGATGCTGCTCGGGAGGACATCCTCGCGTTCATCTCGTTCCCGAAGGACGTGTGGTCCCAGATCTGGTCGAACAACCCTGCCGAGCGCCTGAATCGGGAGATCCGGCGCCGCACGGACGCGGTGGGCATCTTCCCGAACCGGGATGCCGTGGTGCGGCTCGTGGGGGCCGTGTTGGCTGAGCAGACGGATGAGTGGGCCGAGGGCCGCCGGTACCTCGGTCTCGAGCTGCTGGCCCGCTGCCGCGAGCCCCTCACGCAAGAACCGGGCACCGTGATGGGCACGGAGGTGATGCCGGCCCTGGCCTGATTCTCATGCCTCGAAGACGGTTACACCACTTCCAGGGACTTGACCCCCCGTGGTCGTGATGTGGTGATGCTCTATCTGGACGGGGGCGTTCAATCTCGGGGACGTTTGCATCGCGCGATGCGCAGGCGGCGTCGCTTCCGTGCATCTACGACGCTCTCGTCTCATCGACTGCGGTGTCTCCGCAGGGTTCGCGTCTCCCATGCGTCGTCGGCGCGTCGCCTGGAGGTCCTGACTGGCGTGCAATGGAGAGTCATGCCACTGCTGGGGTTCGAACTACCCGATACCGCCTTCAGAACTAGGTCGCAGTGAGGGGTCAGCTGAAGCGCTGTACCCAATTTTTGGGTACAGGCTCAATTCCCGGTCTGACTTGGGCGTACCCATGTACCCAGAATGGGTGCAGACCACTCTGTACCCATTCTGTACCCAGGAGTGGTACATGCAACGCCCCAGGTCAGAGTGCGATTTCGAGGCGCGTACCCAAAATACCCAGTTTGAACGAAACCTTGCGGGCATGTGCGTGCATGCGCGTACGCAGGCGCATGCGCACGTACGTAAGGTCAAAATACTGGGTACTTTGGGTACAAGGGTGGTCAAACCAGGGTCTGACAAGGGACGATATATGTACCCATTTTACTTTCAAAATGGGTACAGACCCCCCATGACCTCCCTCGAAAACCCCTCCTCCGGAGACCTGGATTCCCGGCCTGACCTGGGGTGGTGAGGTGGTACCTGCGACCCTGGGTACCTTGTACCCATTCGTGTACCCATTTTGGGTACAAGCCCCCGGCATCTTGGGTACAGGCCTGCTCGCGACCCGCCTCAACGACTCCACGCTCGCCCGCACGGCGCTGTGCGCCGATCTGAGGGCCGTTCTGTCCGTGGAGGTGGGGGAATGGGCTTGAAGGCCTTCCGGGAGTTCTGAGGCCCCTCATGCCCTTCTCGTGCACCCGTCTGGTCATGCTGCTCCGGATGCTCACGGGGGGCGTTGGGTGAGGTGAGGCGATTTCGCGTTGTCTCCGGCTACGCTGACCACCATGCCCCCCGCCCCCCGCGCCTCGACCGCCCGTCTCGGCCCAGGCGAGGACTCGATCGACCGCGCTCGACCGACGACCCTGTCGGACGGGACGATCCGCCTCATCTGGCGAATCCAGGTCCCGGGGGAGGCCAAGCCCCGCCGTCAGACGACGAAGGGGCCCTCCGCCGGCGTCGTGCGCCGCCGCGCCCGTGCGAAGGCGGAGTCGATCCTGGCATCGACCGCCGCCGGATGGACCCCCTCCGACGCCCTGTTCTCCTACATCGACCAGGTCGTCCGCCCCGCCCTGGAGGCCGACCCCCGCCTGGCCCCATCGACCAGGTCCCTCTACATGCGCGCCCTGGGTCGCATCGACGACCGGCTCGGCCGCCAGACGATCGCGTCCGCGATGACCTACCGCGCTCTGGAGGGCGCCCTCCAGGCTGTGGCCGCGGCCCATGGCGCCGAGGCAGCCAGGCAGGCGCGGACGGTCCTCAGCTCGCGCCTGATCCCGTCGCTCCTCCGCGACGACCTGATCTCTCACCACCCTCTGGCTGGCATCAGGATCGACCTCTCGACCGGCGCCCGCCCGCGGCGGCCCGACGCCCCTGTCGGAGGCGTGGCTCTGTCCCGCGACCAATACGCCCGCTGCCTCTCGTATCTCCTCGACCTCGACCCCACGACCCTCGCGCCGACCACGACCCGGTCGCGCTGGACGGTCGCCGAGCAAGTCGCGGTCCGCGAAGCAACCATCGCGACCACCCTCCTCCAGGCCACGACAGGTCTCCGGATCTCGGAGGCGCGGCAGCTGGCGTGGTCTGATGCCCGGCTCGACCCGACCGGGACCCTCTGGGTTACCGTGCCCGCCGAGCTCTCGAAGACCCGGCGGGGGAGGACGGTCCCCATCCTCGCCCCCCGCGTCGCCGGCGCCCTCCTGGCCCGCCGCGACCGGCTCTCCGCGCAGCATCGCGTTCCCGCGGGCCGGCTCCTCCTCATCGGCTCGCCGACCGACCCGACCCGGCCGTGGGACGGCCGAAACGCGCGCCAGCGGCTTGCAGAGCTTTACGTCCATCTCGCCGAGCGGCTCGACATCCCCGAGCTCGAGCGGGAGAGAACGCACGTCTGGAGAGCGACTCTGAACGGCATCCTCTCGGACGCCCCCGCAGCAGTCCGCGCGGCCGCGTTCGGTCACAGCGAGCAGGTGAACCAGCGCAGCTACACCGATGGTCGCGATCTCAGCCAGCTCGCCGACATCGCCCGAGACGTGCTCGGGGGAGGCCTCGAAAAGTGACCTCCAAAGTGACCTCAATATCCAGGAACTTGGCAGATCGTGACAGATCGCCGTAGATCGAGAACCGCGCCAGAATACGCGGAATCACGCGGAGAACCGCATGATCTAGCCGCTGACGAGACCTCCGGACCCATTTTCCCTTGGTCACGGGTTCAAGTCCCGTACGCCCTACCTCTCTGCGGCCTTCGGTCCGGTCCACGCCGGGACGGAGGCCGCAGCCATGACCGATTCTTCCCGGCCCGCCGAACCGAGGGGCCGCGGCACCGCGGACGACGACGGTCCGGCACCTTCCGTGCGGAAGGTGCCGGACCGTCGTCGGGCCTGGACCGTGGACGCCGTCACCCGAGGGGGCCGGCGCGTGTCTGCGGCTCAGTAGCGGCCGGCCACCGAGAGCATGTGGGTTATAGGCAGAAAAGTGTGTATGGCCCGGGCGTGTCAGGGCCTGTGCCTGCCGCCCCAACCGTGCTGGATCCCGTTGCCGTCTTCCCAGCTGAACCCGGTGTCGTAGAGCGCTGGCCCCAGTGGCTCCTCGATGGGTGCCTGTCGTGGGCCAGTGGTGGTCTTGTACTCATCGGTGACCAGGCTCCACGGGTCGATCGGGTGGGCAGTGAGCGAGTTCAGCAGCCAGTCCACCGCGATCACTGCGTGGGCCGTGCGCATGCCTCGGTGGGCGCGCAGCAGGGCCTTGATCGCCGCGTTCGGGCCTCCTTCCAGTGGTGAGGTCGTCCTCGGCAGCGTTGCGTTCTGCAGCTCTTGCAGTGCCGGTTCGAGCCAGGTGAACAGCTCGTTGCGGTTGATCAGTCTGCGCAGCATCGCC
The DNA here is from genome assembly GCF_002206575.2 of Micrococcus sp. FDAARGOS_333. Classification (NCBI taxonomy): domain Bacteria; kingdom Bacillati; phylum Actinomycetota; class Actinomycetes; order Micrococcales; family Micrococcaceae; genus Micrococcus; species Micrococcus sp. FDAARGOS_333. Next base: position 1,177,365 of record NZ_NJFJ02000001.1, read on the forward strand.
CGTGCTCGGCGCAGCCTGCGGTGGGTGTACCACCAGCGGGCACCGGCATGGATTCCTGTTGGTCGGGCTGCGCCGGTGCCGGCGTGGGTGCGTTCTTTCAGGAACTGTTCCCAGCGGGCGTCCCAGGAGGCGTACTCGCCCAGCCAGGCCGCGGCCGCGTCGAGGTCCTGCACCTTCATCAGAGCCTTGGTCAGGGCCAGCAGTTCCCGGCCGGGTTGAAGGCGTGGGGTCAGTGTCAGGTGCCGGCGGATGACCTGGAAGATGTGGAAGTAGCAGCGCTGCACTCGGGTGTCTGGCCAGGAGGCGGCAATCGCTGCGGCGGCCCCGGTGCCGCCGTCGATCACGACCATGCCCGGGGCGGGGATGCGGTCCAGCAGAGCGCTCCAGGCTGCTTTGGACTCCTTGTCGCACCACTGCCAGTCGATCACGTGTGTCCCGTCGTAGGTGATCAGCACGCACCAGCCCTGGAAGTAGGTGCCATCGAGCATCAGCACCGGGTGGACCACTCCGTCAGGGGTCGGGCGAGGAGGCGGCACGCGCCAGCACCAGGCGGTGCGGGCTCGGAAGGTGCGTGCTGGCATCGGCAGTCGGTGTTGTCCTGCCGGGCTCAGCAGCCAGGTGATGAACAGTCTCAGCTGCGCGGCTGCGGTGATCTCGCCGCGGGCTCTGGTGGCAGAGGCCCCGCAACAGCGGCATCGGTAGCGGGTCGTTCCGGCGCTGGTCTTGCCGTTCTTGACCAGGGGTTGGGCGCATACACCACAGTGCGGTCGGTTGCGTGGAAGAAGCACTGAACATGCTCTCAGAGCATGTTCAGCCCCCTGTTGCTCGCATGATCACTGGGCTAGAGGCCGATCGTGTACACACTTTTCTGCCTATAACCCGAGCATGTTGGTCGGCATGTAGTCCACCGAGGTGATCATGAGGCCGCGGTGCGGATTCAGGGCGTGGGCCATCTTGCCGTCGCCGATGTACATCGCCACGTGGTAGACGCGGCCGGTGGAGGAGTTGCGCCAGAAGAACAGGTCGCCGGGCTGGGCTTGGGACTTCGGCACGAAGGACTTGGCGTTCCGGTACTGGTCGTGGGAGACCCGCGGCAGGGAGAAGCCGGACTTGGCCATGGCCTCGCGGACCAGGGCGGAGCAGTCGTAGCCGTACGGGCCGTTGCCGCCCCACTGGTAGTAGGTGCTCGGGTCGTTGACCTTGGAGACGATGTGCTTGACCGCGGCGGTCTTGGAGGACGGGGCCGGGGCCGGGGCAGGGGCCGGAGCCGGGGCAGGGGCGGAGGAGGAGCCCGAGACCTTCAGGACGTCGCCCACGTACATCGGGCTGTTGATGGTCTTGCCGTTCAGCGAGGCCAGGGCATACATGTCCATGCCGTGGTTGTTCGCGACGCGCCACCAGCTGTCGCCGGCCTTCACGGTGTAGGTGCCGGTGGACGGGGCAGGGGCAGGGGCCGGAGCCGGGGCAGGGGCCGAGCTGCCGTTGCTGACCTTGAGGACGTCGCCGACGTAGATGGTGGCGTCGATGGTCTTGCCGTTCATGGCGGCGAGGTCGTACATGTCCATGCCGTGGTTGTGGGCGATGCGCCACCAGCTGTCGCCGGCCTTGACGGTGTAGGTCGCCGGGGCTGCGACGGCCTCGGTGGCGGTGGAGACGGCGCCTGCACCGACGACGGTGCCGGCGCCCAGGGACAGGGCCAGGGAGGCGACGAGGGGACGACGACCGCGGCGAGCGGTGCGTGGGTGCTTCTGGGTCTCAGACATAGCGAATCTTCCAGTCGGGGACCGGCAGGTGGCATGGAGCCGCCAGGGCTTTCCGGCAGGAAGGTGCCCAGGGGTGGCCGGTACGAGAGTGAATCGGTGTGGTGAGGCCGGGAGCCGCGGGAGCGGACGGGGAAGGTCCGGGATCCGGACGATGTCCGCATCGTTATCGAATATACATGTTCGTTATCTAAACGCAACTATTGCTGTGACGGGTGTCTCTGGCGTGTCGCGCGGGGCGGGCCGCTGCCCTGCCGGCGCGATCCGGCCGGTAGCGTGGGCACCGTGACAGACCGCCCCCTGCGCCTGCTGATGGACGCCCGCTACACGCGCACCGACTTCCATGACGGCATCTCGCGCTACGGCGCCAGTCTCATCGCGGCCGTGCACCGGCTGACGACTGCGGGGGAGTGGGCCGGCCGTGTTCAGATGCACATGCTGGTCAGTGACGAGGCGCAGCTGCGCCTGCTGCCGGCCGGCGTCCCGTGGCACCGCGCCACCGGGCCCACCTCGCCCCTCGAACCGACGCTTCCCGTGCAGGTGAACCGGCTGCGTCCGGACGTGGTGTTCTCCCCGATGCAGACGATGGGCTCCGCCGGCCGCCGCTACGGGCTGATCCTCACGCTCCACGACCTCATCTACTACGAGCACCGCACCCCGCCGCGGAACCTGCCCGAGCCGGTGCGCTGGCTGTGGCGGCTCTACCACCTCGGCTACGGACCGCAGCGGCTGCTGCTCAACCGCGCGGACCGCGTGGCCACCGTCTCTCAGACCACGGCCGGGCTGATCGCCGAGCACGCGCTGACGCGACGCCCCGTGGACGTGGTGCCCAATGCTCCGCAGCCGGTGGCCGAGCCCCGGAACCCGGACGCGGCGCCGGCCCGCTCGCTCGTCTACATGGGCTCCTTCATGGACTACAAGGACGTGGACTCGCTCGTGGCCGCGATGCCGCTGCTGCCGGGGTACACGCTGCATCTGCTCTCGACGGTGCCGGCCGAACGCCGGGCGGAGCTGGAGGCGCTGCTGGCGCGGCGGCGCGCCGAGACGGGGGCCGGGACAGCGACCGGAGCGCACGGCGCGGGGGCCGGAACCTCCGGTGAGGTGGTCTTCCACAACGGCGTCACCGACGAGGAGTACATCGCCCTGCTCCGCGAGGCCACGGCGCTGGTGACCCTGTCCCGGGCCGAGGGCTACGGCCTGCCCGTGGCCGAGGCGATGTCCCACGGCACTCCGGTGATCGGCTCGGACATGCCGATCTTCCGCGAAGTCGCCGGGGGAGCCGAGCCCGCCTTCCTCCCGGTTCCGCTCGACGGCGACCGTCCCGCCGCCTTCGCCGCGCAGGTCCGCACCCTCACCGCGCCCGGCGCCTGGGCCGCGGCCTCGCGGGCCGCCGTGGGGCGTGCCGCCCGCTACCGCTGGGAGGACTCGGCGGCGCGGCTGCTCGCGGCAGTGGAGTCCGTCGCCGATGAACGCGCTCAGTCCCGCTCCCGCCGCGGCTGAGCCCCGTCCTCACCGGCATCGTCCTCCCTCCCGGCGCCGCCGTCCTCGCCGAGCGGCCACAGCACCGAGGGGCCGGACAGCCCCAGCAGCAGCGCCGGGTCCAGATAGCGATCCCGCAGCGTGCGGCCCACCAGCCAGCCGTCCAGCACGCGCACGCCCAGGTGCACGCACGGCTCGGCGCAGTGCTCCGCCGCCGGGTCCAGCCGGCCGACCGGCTGTCCCGCCGTCACCGTCTCCCCCTTCCCGACGACGGCCACCACCGGCTCCATCGAGCTCACCACCTCCTGTCCGTGGTCGATCGACAGCACCGGCCGCCCCGCCACCATGCCGACGTGCCGGACCGTCCCGTCCGCCGGAGCCAGCACGACGTCCCCGCGCAGCCGCAGGTCCACGCCGCGGTGACCGGGATCCCAGGGCTGTTCGGGGGCGTCGAAGGCGCGCAGCAGGTCTCCGGCACCCGCGCCGGGCGCGGGGGAGGACCAGCGCAGCCCCGCCGGGATCGGTGTGGGGTCGGGTGCGGAGGCGGCGGTGCCTGCAGCGGACGACGCCGCCGGTGGGCCGGCACCGGCCGGTGCGGCGCCGAGCAGCACGGTCAGCAGCAGCACCGTCGCCGGGCGGCGCAGGCCGGGGCGGCGGAAGGGCGCCCGCCTGCTCGGGCGGGGCGAAGCGGTGAGTGACGTTCCCATGGGGCCAGGGTGCGCAGAAGACGGAGGCCGGTGCCGTCGTCGAGAAGCGAACTGTGGAGGGAACCGGGCAACCGGTCCGCTGTGCAGGAGGGGACGAGCGGGCGGAAGAGGTGCCGGGCGGGCTGGGGTACGATGGTCACAGCGGTGACGTGTGCTGTGCCCGGAAACGGGAGGCGACGTCATCGACTACGCACACCACGGTGCGGCTGCGGGGCCCCGGTCCCACAGCGGCAGACCCCACCGACGGTCCCGTCCCCACGGACGGGTTTCGGCGGCGGTCCGGCGGCACCGCCGTCGTGGTGTCAGGGACCGCCCGGCCGGGCGGTCGAAGAACCGTGAAACAACGATCGGCAGCCGCCTGCGCACAGACGCGCGGGGTCCTACGGCCGCCACAGAAGGGATTCGACATGTCGTCCGTCGTGACCATGCGCCAGCTCCTCGACTCCGGTGTCCACTTCGGCCACCAGACCCGCCGCTGGAACCCCAAGATGAAGCGCTTCATCTTCACCGAGCGCAACGGCATCTACATCATCGACCTCCAGCAGTCGCTGACCTACATCGACCGTGCCTACGAGTTCGTCAAGCAGACCGTCAAGCACGGTGGCACCATCCTGTTCGTCGGCACCAAGAAGCAGGCCCAGGAGGCCATCGCCGAGCAGGCCAACCGCGTCGGCATGCCGTACGTGAACCACCGCTGGCTGGGCGGCATGCTCACCAACTTCCAGACCGTCTCCAAGCGCGTGCAGCGCATGAAGGAGCTCGAGGAGATCGACTTCGAGGACGTGGCCGGCTCGGGCCACACCAAGAAGGAGCTCCTCCTGCTCTCCCGCGAGCTGCAGAAGCTCGAGGCCAACCTGGGCGGCATCCGCAACATGTCCAAGACCCCCTCCGCCGTGTGGGTCGTGGACACCAAGAAGGAGCACCTCGCCGTGGACGAGGCCCAGAAGCTGGGCATCCCGGTGGTCGCCATCCTCGACACCAACTGCGACCCGGACGAGGTCACCTACCCGATCCCGGGCAACGACGACGCGATCCGCTCCGTCGCCCTGCTGACCCGCGTGGTCGCCGACGCCGTCGCCGACGGCCTGATGGCCCGCTCCGGCAAGGGCGGCGACGCCTCCGCCGAGCCGATGGCCGAGTGGGAGCGCGAGCTGCTCGAGCAGCACAACGCCGAGAAGGCCGCCGAGGCCGAGCAGACCGAGGGTGAGGCCGCTGAGGCCGCCGCTCCGGCCGCCTCCGAGGACGCCGCCAAGGGCGAGTGACCCCGGACCGCCCCGGCGGGCGCCCAGCCGCACCCGCCGGGGTGGACCCCAGACATCAGCATCCCGCAACCACCCCATCCAACGGGAAGGACCGAACGAGCATGGCGAACTACACCGCTGCCGACATCAAGGCCCTGCGCGAGCGCACCGGCGCCGGCATGATGGACGTCAAGAAGGCCCTCGACGAGGCCAACGGCGACACCGACAAGGCCATCGAGATCATCCGCGTCAAGGGTCTCAAGGGCGCCACCAAGCGCGAGGGCCGCGCCGCGGCCGAGGGCCTCGTCGCCGCCACCGTCGAGAACGGCGTCGGCGTGATGGTCGAGCTGAACTGCGAGACCGACTTCGTGGCCAAGGCCGAGAAGTTCATCACCCTGGGCGACGTCGTCCTGAAGACCGCCGTCGACTCCGGCGCCGCCGACCTCGAGTCGCTGCTGGCCGCCGAGTACGAGGGCCGCACCCTCGGCGACCACGTCACCGAGGAGGGCGCCCTGATGGGCGAGAAGGTCGTCGTGCGCCGCATCGCCCGCGTCGAGGGCGCCTTCGTGGACGCCTACCTCCACAAGACCTCCAAGGACCTGCCGGCCCAGGTGTCCGTGCTCCTGGCCGTGGACTCCGACTCCGACGAGGCCAAGACCGCTGCGCACGACATCGCCGTGCACACCGCCGCCTACTCGCCGACCTACCTCACCCGTGAGGACGTCCCGGCCGAGACCGTGGAGAACGAGCGCCGCATCGCCGACGAGACCGCGCGTGCCGAGGGCAAGCCGGAGCAGGCCCTGCCGAAGATCGTCGAGGGCCGCCTGACCGGCTTCTTCAAGGAGATCGTCCTCGAGGACCAGCCCTTCGCCAAGGACCCGAAGACCACGGTGGGCAAGGTCGCCTCCGAGGCCGGCACCAAGGTCACCGGCTTCGCTCGCTTCCGCGTCGGCAACTGAATCACGCCGCGGCGCCTGCCGCTCGGTCCGCCCCTGATTCGGGGGTAGGATCGTAGCGATCCGAGCCCGCGCCGGTCCGCATGCACCGCATGCGGCCGCCACCGATGGCGGGGTGGTCACCAGCTCGGTGACCACCCCGCCGTTGTGTGCCCACACCTGGACAAGCCCGAGACGACGCCCCGAGGAGTCCCGCACATGGAGACGAACACCCACACCCAGTCCCTGCCGACCGTGACCGACGCCGCCACGGGACGCCGCCGCGTGCTGCTCAAGCTCTCCGGCGAGGTCTTCGGCGGCGGCAAGGTCGGCGTGGACCCGGACACCGTCCGCGGCATCGCGGAGCAGATCGCCGAGGCCGCCGAGTCCGTCGAGATCGCGATCGTGGTCGGCGGAGGCAACTTCTTCCGCGGCGCCGAGCTGTCCGAGAACGGCATGGACCGCCGTCGCGCCGACTACATGGGCATGCTCGGCACCGTCATGAACTGCCTCGCCCTCCAGGACTTCCTCCTCCAGGCCGGCGTCTCCACCCGCGTGCAGTCCGCGATCTCCATGGAGCAGGTCGCCGAGCCGTACATCCCGCTGCGCGCCATCCGCCACATGCAGAAGGGGCGCGTGGTGGTCTTCGGCGCCGGCACCGGCCTGCCCTACTTCTCCACGGACACCGTGGCGGCGCAGCGCGCCCTCGAGATCGGCGCGGACGAGGTCCTCATGGCCAAGTCCGGCGTGGACGGCGTCTACACCGCCGACCCGAAGAAGGACCCGAACGCCGAGCGTCTGGACCACCTCACCTACGACGAGGCCCTGCAGCGGGACATCCGCGTCATGGACCTGACCGCCATGACCATGTGCAAGGACAACGGCCTGCCCATGCGTGTGTTCGGGATGGAGGGCCCCGGCAACGTCACCGCTGCTCTGCGCGGCGACGGCATCGGCACCACCGTCACCCCCTGAGCCGGGGCCCGCCCGAGTCCGAGTCCCTGAATCCCACGTAGGATGGAGGGCAGCCACTCACCCACACGTCAGGAGACATCGTGATCCAGGAGACCCTGCAGTCCGCCGAAGAGCAGATGGGCCGCACCATCGAGGCCACCCGCGAGGACTTCGCCTCCGTGCGCACCGGCCGCGCCAACCCGGGCCTCTACTCCAAGGTGATGGTGGACTACTACGGCGCCATGACCCCGCTGCAGCAGCTGGCCTCCTTCACCACCACGGACGCCCGCACCCTGCTGATCACCCCCTTCGACGTGTCCGCGCTGCGCAACATCGAGAAGGCCCTGTCCGAGTCGGAGGTCGGTGCCAACCCGTCGAACGACGGCAAGGTCATCCGCGTGGTGATGCCGGAGCTCACGGAGGAGCGCCGCAAGGAGTACGTGAAGCTGGTCAAGCAGAAGGCGGAGGAGCACAAGATCTCCGTCCGCAACGCCCGCCGCAAGGCCAAGGAGGCCATCGACAAGGCCGTCAAGGACGGCGACGTCGGCGAGGACGAGGGCGCGCGCGGGGAGAAGGAGCTCGACGCCATGACGAAGAAGCACGTGGACCTCATCGAGGACATGGCGAAGAACAAGGAAGCCGATCTGCTCGAGGTCTGAGGCCCCGCCCGGGCCCCAGCGACGCCCCACCGGAAGCATCCAATGACCACAGCCGCGGAGACCCCCGCACCCCCACGCGGCGGCCGAGACCTCAAATCCGCCGTCCTCGTGGGGGTCGTGCTGTTGGGCGTCGCCCTGGCCGGCCTGATCCTGTGGGACTGGCTGCTGGCGCTGCTCATGGTGGTGCTGCTGGTCGCCGGCGTCACCGAGGTCGCGAATGCCGTCCGAGGCATCGGCCTGGACGTCCCCAAGCCCCCGCTGTGGATCGCGGCCGTCGCCCTGCCGCTGGCCGCGCTGCTGTGGGGAGTGGAGGCGCTGTTCATCGCCCTGCTGGGGTCGTTGATGCTGGTCTGCCTCTGGACGGAGGCCACTCGCCGCAGACCCACCGGCCAGATCATCCTGGCCGGCGTGTTCGCCGTGATGTGGGCCCCGTTCCTGCTCTCCTTCGGCGTCGCGCTGCTGGACCAGCCGCGCGGCAACTTCATGGTGGCCTGCCTGCTGCTGATGGTGATCGCCAACGACACCTTCGGCTACATCGTGGGCTACCGCTTCGGCAAGAACCCCATCGCGCCGCGCATCAGCCCGAAGAAGTCGTGGGAGGGCCTGGTGGGCTCGCTCCTCGGCGCGGTGCTGGTGGGCGTGGTGGCGGTGCCACTGCTGGTGGGCCAGCCCTGGTGGGTCGGCCTGCTGCTCGGCGTGTTCGCGGTGGTCGCCGCGACCGCCGGCGACTTCTCCGAGTCCATGGTCAAGCGTGAACTCGGAATCAAGGACATGTCCTCCCTGCTGCCGGGCCACGGCGGGGTCATGGACCGCCTGGACTCACTGGTGTTCGCCGCACCGGTGGCCTACACCCTCTTGGCCCTGCCCATCGCCTGAGCGGCGCCCCTGCCCAGGCACCTTCCCCTACGGCCGCCCCAGCGGCCCCTGACACCACAGGAGTGCGGATGTCGAAGAAGTCGCCTGATGACCTGAAGACCACCGTCGACCAGCCCTTCGAGCGCGTGGAGTCCGACGAGATCGGCTATGAGCCCAGCCACGTGGACGCCTTCATGGTGCGTGCCCGCAAGGCCTACGAGGGCGCCGGCGAGCTATCCGTCGAGGACGTCCGCCAGGCCCGCTTCGCCACCGTCAACGGCGGCTACGCCACGGACCAGGTGGACGACGCCCTGGACCGCCTCGAGGACGCCCTGGCGGACTCCGAGCGCGAGGCCTTCGTCTCCGAGCGCGGCGACGAGGACTGGGCCGTGATGCTCACCGAACGCACCGAAGAGCTGCTCGGCCGTGCCGACCGCGCCCCGGGCGAGCGGTTCCGCCGCCCGTCGCGCGCCGATGCCCAGTCCTATGACGTGGACCAGGTGGACGAGTTCTGCGACCGCCTCGCCGAGGCGCTGCGCGCCCCGGAGGGGGAGTCCGAGCTCGATGCGGACGACGTGCGCCGCGCCGCCTTCGCCGCCGCGGAGGGCCGCAAGGGCTACGAGGAGGGCCAGGTCGACGCGTACCTCGACGCGGCCGTGGACGTTCTGCTCCGCCGCGGCTGAGCCGCACACGAACTGTCCGGCAGCCCTACGCGGAGGGCTTCCGGCTGCCTCCGCGCGTGTTGTCAAGTCCTGTCCATGTGACTAGACTCACCCGGAGTCATCGGAGGTGACTGAGGCCACAACCGCGCCCGTGTCACCCGCCCCCGGACGGCGCCGAACACCTCCGGTGCCCGGTCACGAGAGTTGAGGACATGACGCAAGTCGATCTCCCCGCTGAGGCGGACATCCCGCAGTCAGAGCACCGCGAGTACCTGCAGGTGCTGGACGCCCAGGGCGTGCGCAGCGCCGAGCCCGAGTTGGACCCGTGGCTGGAGGACGTCGACGACGACGCCCTCTCCCAGCTGTACCGGGACATGGTCCTGATCCGCCGCCTCGACACCGAGGCCACCCACCTGCAGCGCCAGGGGCAGCTGGCCCTGTGGCCGCCGCTTCTCGGCCAGGAGGCCGCGCAGGCCGGCTCGGCCGCAGCGCTGCGCGAGGACGACTTCGTCTTCCCGTCGTACCGGGAGAACGGCGTCGCCCTGCTCCGCGGCGTGGACGCCCTCGGACTCATCCGCCTGTGGCGCGGCTCCACCTTCTCCGGCTGGGACCCGAAGGCCCACAAGGTGGCCGCCCAGCAGATCATCATCGGCGCGCAGGCTCTGCACGCCACCGGCTACGCCATGGGTGCCGCCATGGACGGGGACAAGTCCGCCACCATCGTCTACTTCGGCGACGGCGCGACCTCCCAGGGCGACGTCAACGAGGCCATGGTGTTCGCCGCCACCTACAAGGCGCCGGTCGTCTTCTTCTGCCAGAACAACCACTGGGCCATCTCCGAGCCGGTGACGCTGCAGTCGCCGCGGCACCTGGCCGACCGCCCGTGGGGCTTCGGCGTCCCGTCCCTGCGGGTGGACGGCAACGACGTGCTCGCCGTGCTGGCCGCGACCCGCCGTGCCGTGGAGCGCGCGGCGAACGGCGGCGGCCCGACCTTCATCGAGGCCGTCACCTACCGCATGGGCCCGCACACCACCGCGGACGACCCGACCCGCTACCGCTCGGACGAGGAGGTCGAGTCCTGGAAGGCCAAGGACCCGATCGACCGCGTGGCCGCCCACCTGCGGGCCAACGGCGTGGACATGGATGCCCTGGAGGCCGAGGCGACGAAGGAGGCCGACGCTCTCGCCGCGGACGTCCGCGCCGCTCTGGAGGTTCTCGAGGAGGCCGGCCCAGACGCCCTGTTCACCGAGGTCTACGCCGAGCCGCACCAGGAGCTCGCCCGCCAGCGCCGGGAGTCCGCGCTGTACCACGCCATGTTCGATGAGGAGGGCCAGGCATGAGCACCGAGAAGATGACCTTCGGCAAGGCGATCAACCGGGCCATGCACCGCGCGATGACGGACGACCCGAAGGTCGTCCTGATGGGCGAGGACATCGGCACCCTCGGCGGCGTCTTCCGCATCACCGACGGCCTGATCGACGAGTTCGGGGCCCAGCGCGTCATGGACACCCCGCTCGCCGAGTCCGGCATCATGGGCACTGCGCTGGGCCTGGCCTACCGCGGCTACCGCCCTGTCGTGGAGATCCAGTTCGACGGCTTCGTGTACCCGGCCTTCGACCAGATCGTGTCGAACCTGGCGAAGATGCGTGCCCGCACCGCCGGCAACGTGCAGCTGCCGGTCACCATCCGCATCCCGTTCGGCGGCGGCATCGGCTCCCCGGAGCACCACTCGGAGTCGCCCGAGGCCTACTTCATGCACACCGCCGGCCTGCGCGTGGTCTCGCCGTCCACCCCGCAGGAGGGCTACGACCTGCTCCGCGCCGCCATCGCCTCGGACGACCCGGTCGTCTACCTCGAGCCGAAGCGCCGCTACCACGACAAGGGCGAGGTCGACCTGGACGCCGAGATCCCGCCGATGGCCCCGGCCAAGATCGTGCGCGAGGGCAAGGACGTCACCCTGGTGGCCTACGGCCCGCTGGTCAAGACCGCCCTGCAGGCCGCCGAGGTGGCTGCGGAGGAGGGCATCGAGATCGAGGTGATCGACCTGCGCTCGATCGCCCCGATGGACTCCGGCCTGGTGGAGTCGTCCGTGCGCCGCACCGGCCGTCTGGTCGTGACCCACGAGGCCGGCCGCTCCGGCGGCGTCGGCGCCGAGCTCGTCGCCACCGTCACCGAGCGCTCCTTCCACTGGCTGGAGTCCCCGCCGGTGCGCGTGACCGGCTTCGACATCCCGTACCCGGCTGCGAAGCTGGAGGACTACCACCTGCCGGACCTGGACCGCATCCTCGACGGCGTGGACCGTGCCATGGGCCGACCCCACTCGCTCGACTCCGTGGACATGTTCGCCGCCCCCGAGACCGCCGCCGACTTCCTGGCCGCCCAGGCCCAGCAGGAGGGAACCCGATGACGAAGAAGATCTTCACCCTCCCCGACCTGGGCGAGGGCCTCACCGAGTCCGACATCACCTCGTGGCGCGTCTCCGTCGGTGACGCGGTCGAGGTGAACCAGGTGCTGGCCGACGTCGAGACCGCCAAGGCCGTCGTCGAGCTCTCCAGCCCCTATGCCGGCACCATCGCCGCGCTGCACGCCGAGGAGGGCGACACGGTGGACGTGGGCGCCCCGGTGGTGACCTTCGACCTCGGCGGCGACGACGGCGGCGACGACGCCCCCGCCTCCGACGGCGCCGAGGAGTCCGGCTCCGGTGACGGCCGCGTCCCCACCCTCGTGGGCTACGGCGCCGCCGCGGAGAAGGGTCGCCCGGCCCGCCGTGCCCGTCGTGGAGTCGGACAGGCCGCTTCGGCCGCCGCCACAGCCTCGGCCCCGGCCGCTCCGGCCGCTCCGGCCGCTCCGGCCGCGGCCCCGGCCGAGGCCCAGGCCACGGCGCCCGCAGCCCCGGCCGCCTCCTCCGGCTCCGGCGAGCGTCCGCGCTCCACTCCGCCGGTGCGCCTGTACGCCAAGCAGAACGGCGTGGACCTGGAGACTGTGACCGGCACCGGCGCCCACGGCGTGATCACCCGTGCCGACGTCGAGGCCGCCATCAACGGCGGCTCCGCTTCCGGCCCGGCAGGCCCCGCGTCCGCCGCCGCACCGGCCGCCGCTGCCGCCGCGGGCGCAGCGGCCGGAGCCGTGCGCACCCTCGGCGGTCGCGAGCGCGAGGTGTCCGTCCCGGTCAAGGGTGTCCGCAAGGCCACCGCCGCGGCGATGGTGAACTCCGCGTTCACCGCCCCGCACGTGACCGAGTTCCTGCAGGTGGACGTCACCGAGACCATGGAGCTGCTCGCCGAGCTCAAGGCCTCCCGCGAGTTCCGCGATGTGAAGCTCACCCCGATGACCCTCACCGCCCGCGCCTGTGTGCTCTGCATGGAGCGCACCCCGGACGTCAATGCCCGCTGGGACGAGGCGGCCGGCGCCATCGTGCAGCAGAACTTCGTGAACCTGGGCTTCGCCGCGGCCACCCCGCGCGGGCTCATGGTCCCGAACGTCAAGGATGCCCAGGCCATGGACCTGCGCGGCCTGGCCGATGCGATCCGCGACCTCACGGACAAGGCCCGGGAGGGCACGCTGGCGCCGGCCGAGCTGACCGGCGGCACCTTCACCCTGACCAATGTGGGCGTGTTCGGCGTGGACGCCGGCACCCCGATCATCAACCCGGGTGAGGGCGCGATCCTCGCCCTCGGCCAGGTCCGGAAGATGCCGTGGGAGCACAGGGGCGAGATCGCCCTGCGCGACGTCATGACGCTCTCCCTGTCCTTCGACCACCGCTTCGTGGACGGCGAGCAGGGCTCCCGTTTCCTCGCGGACGTCGGCGCCATGCTGCGCCGCCCGGGCATGACCCTCGCCATGGTCTGACCCGCACCGACTGCGCTCCATCCCGCGCACCGTCAGAGCGAAGGGCCCCGGAACCGTGTGGTTCCGGGGCCCTTCCGTGTCCGTTCCGGCCCGCCAGGGTCGGGGAGGAAAAGCACGACGACGGCCGCCCGCCCCGCGCTCCCGCCTCACCGGGGTCGGAGGGCGGGGCTCACTCTCCGGTGAGCTCGAGGATCTCCTCGGTGACGATTTCGGCGCGGGCGTTGGAGAAGACCTTCTCCTGGCCGACGACCTCGAAGCCGCGGCGCTTCAGGACCTTCTGGGAGCCGACGTTGTCCGTGGGCACGTGGGCCCGGACCGGGCGCTCTGCGAAGTCGGCGAGGAACTCGTCCACGGCCGCGGTGGTGAGGCCTCGGCCCCAGTATTCGCGGGCGGTCCAGAAGGACAGCTCCGGGATGCCGTCCTCGCGGGAGCAGACGAGGGCTCCGGCGGCGCGGCCCTGTTCGTCCTGGATGGTCTTCACCTGCGTCTTCTCGTCGTTCAGCAGGTGGTCCCAGTGGTAGTCGAACACGCCCCGGTCCTTCGGATTGCGCGGGGCGAACGCGGACATCACGTTGGCCTCGTCGTCCTGCTGGTGGGCGAAGAACTCGTCCAGGTCCTCGGGGCGGACATCTCGGAGCGACACGGCGGTGGACCTCTCTGTCACGGTGCGGTCTGCGGTCGCCGTCCGTCGGCACGGACGGGTGCGGCGGGTGCTGATCACGCTACCACCGCGGACCGGGCGCGCAGGGCGCCCCAGGCCATGGCGATCAGGGCCGGGCGGCGGGTGCGGCGGTCCGCGGGGGAGCGGCGCACAGAGCGCGGGGTGGAGTTGAGCAGGCCGAAGACGGCCTGGGCGCGGAAGACGGCGGCGGCCTCGTCCTCGTCCGGGTGGAGGACGCCGATGTGCTCCGCCCAGAGGTCGATGTATGCGCGCTGCACGCGGATCAGGTCCTGGCGCTCCTCGTCCGGCACCGAGCCGAGGTCCCTGTCCTGGACGCGGATGACGTCACGGCGGTGCAGGGCGAAGTCCGTGTGGAACTCGACGAGCGCCTCGAGGGCGTGCTCGCCGGGGCGGCGCCCGGCCACGGCGGCGCGGCCTCCGTCCAGCAGGCCGTGGGAGGCGCTCTCCAGGATCTGCGTCAGCACGGCGGCCTTGCCGCGGAAGTGGCGGTAGATGCCCGGGCCGGAGATGCCGCAGGCCGCGCCGATGTCCTCCAGGCGGACGGACTCGAAGCCGCGCTCGGCGAAGAGTCTCGCGGCGGCGTCGAGCAGGTCCTGGCGGCGCTGGGCCTTGGCCGCCTCCCGGGCGGTGACGGGCTCGGCGACGCTGGAGCTGCGGGGCGTGGGCATGCGGACCATCGTAACGGTGCACGTCGGCGCGGCCCGGCGGGCGACGGTCGGGCGGTCCGGCGGTCCTCGCGGGCCCGGCGCCCGGCATGCTGTGATGTGGACGACATGGGGATCGGGACAGTAGACTCGAGCCTGGTCTTCCAGTTAATCGCAATTCACTGAGTTGGAGGTCGGGCATGTCCGTCCTGTCCACGCGCGCCGTCCCCGAGTCCGCGGAGTTCGCGGACAACGTGGCCGGTCACGCCGAGCTCGAGAAGAGCCTGCGCGAGATCGTCGCGCGCACGGCCCTCGGCGGCAGCGAGAAGTCCCGTCAGCGTCACGTCTCCCGCGGCAAGCTGCTGCCCCGCGAGCGCGTGGACCTGCTGCTGGACGAGGGCTCGCCGTTCATGGAGGTCGGGGCGCTGGCCGCCCACGGCATGTACGACGGCGACTCCCCGGGGGCCGGCATGGTCGCCGGCATCGGCCTGGTGCACGGCCGGACCGTGATGGTCGTCGCCAACGACGCCACCGTCAAGGGCGGCACGTACTACCCGATGACCGTGAAGAAGCACCTGCGCGCCCAGGAGATCGCCCTCGAGAACGCGCTGCCCTGCGTGTACCTGGTTGACTCCGGCGGCGCCTTCCTGCCCCGTCAGGACGAGGTCTTCCCGGACCGCGAGCACTTCGGCCGCATCTTCCGCAACCAGGCGCTGCTGTCCTCGAAGGGCATCCCGCAGATCGCTGCGGTGTGCGGTTCCTCCACTGCCGGCGGCGCCTATGTGCCGGCCATGTGCGACGAGACCGTGATCGTCCGCAACCAGGGCACCATCTTCCTCGGTGGCCCGCCGCTGGTGAAGGCCGCGATCGGCGAGGACGTCACCGCCGAGGAGCTCGGCGGAGGCCGGCTGCACGCCGAGGTCTCCGGCGTGGCCGACCACCTGGCGGACGACGACACCCACGCGATGCAGATCCTCCGGGACATCGTGGCGACCCTGCCCCGCCCGAACGAGCCGGCCTGGACCGTGGTGGACCCTGTCGAGCCCGCCGTTGACCCGGAGCAGCTCACCGGCGTCGTCCCCGTGGACGTCAACGCGGCCTATGACGTGCACGAGGTCATCGCACGGATCGTGGACGGCTCCGAGTTCCACGAGTTCAAGGCCGGCTACGGCACCACCCTGGTCACCGGCTTCGCCCGGATCGACGGTCACCCGGTGGGCATCGTGGCGAACAACGGCATCCTCTTCGGCGAGTCCGCCCGCAAGGGCGCGCACTTCGTGGAGCTCTGCGACCAGCGTGGCGTGCCGCTGCTGTTCCTGCAGAACATCTCCGGCTTCATGGTCGGCCGGGACGCGGAGGCCGGCGGCATCGCCCGCGACGGCGCCAAGATGGTCACCGCCGTGTCCACCTGCCGGGTGCCCAAGCTGACCGTGGTGATCGGCGGCTCCTTCGGTGCCGGCAACTACGCGATGTGCGGCCGCGCCTACTCGCCGCGCTTCCTGTGGATGTGGCCGAACGCCCGCATCTCCGTCATGGGCGGCACCCAGGCGGCCTCCGTGCTCACCCAGATCAAGCAGGACGCCCGCGAGAAGGCGGGCGAGGAGCTGATGAGCGCCGAGGAGTCCGAGGCCTTCGCAGCCCCCATCCGCGCCCAGTACGAGGACCAGGGCAACCCCCTGTACTCCACCGCCCGCCTGTGGGACGACGGCATCATCACCCCGGGCCAGACCCGCCGCGTGCTGGCCATGGCCCTCGACGTCGTCTCCCGCCAGCCCCTGCCGGACACCCAGTTCGGCCTGTTCAGGATGTGATGCCCGTGTCCGAGAAGCTCTTCGACACCGTCCTGGTGGCCAACCGCGGCGAGATCGCGGTCCGCGTCATCACCACCCTGCAGCGCCTGGGCATCCGTGCCGTCGCCGTCTACTCGGATGCGAACGCGGACGCCGCCCACGTGCGCCTGGCGGACGAGGCCGTGCGGCTCGGCCCCGCCCCGGCCCGCGAGTCCTACCTGGACATCGACGCCGTGGTGGCGGCGTGCAGGGCCACCGGCGCCCAGGCCGTCCACCCCGGCTACGGGTTCCTCTCCGAGAACGCGGACTTCGCCCGTGCCCTCGATGCCGCCGGCGTGGTCTTCATCGGTCCGCCGGTGTCCTCCCTGGACGCCATGGCGGACAAGATCCGCGCCAAGGAGACCGTCTCCGCCTACGGGGTGCCCGTGGTCCCGGGCATCGCGGACCCGACCCTCACCGACGAGCAGATCATCGCCCGGGTGGACGAGGTCGGCTTCCCGCTGCTGATCAAGCCGTCCGCCGGCGGTGGCGGCAAGGGCATGTTCGCCGTCCACTCCAAGGACGAGCTGCCCGGCGCCCTGGCCTCGGCCCGCCGCACCGCGTCCAACGCGTTCGGCGACGACACCCTGCTGCTCGAGCGCCTCATCACCTCCCCACGTCACATCGAGGTGCAGGTCTTCGCGGACTCGCTCGGCACCACCGTGCATCTGGCCGAGCGCGAGTGCTCCCTGCAGCGCCGCCATCAGAAGGTCATCGAGGAGGCACCGGCCCCGCTGCTCACCGCCCACGCAGACGGCGAGGCCCTGCGCGCCCGCCTCGGTGACGCCGCCGTGCAGGCCGCCACCTCCGTCGGCTACGTGGGCGCCGGCACCGTCGAGTTCCTCGTCTCGGACGACAACCCGGACGAGTTCTTCTTCATGGAGATGAACACCCGCCTCCAGGTGGAG
This sequence comes from Micrococcus sp. FDAARGOS_333, assembly GCF_002206575.2. Taxonomy (NCBI): domain Bacteria; kingdom Bacillati; phylum Actinomycetota; class Actinomycetes; order Micrococcales; family Micrococcaceae; genus Micrococcus; species Micrococcus sp. FDAARGOS_333. Next base: position 1,194,529 of record NZ_NJFJ02000001.1, read on the forward strand.
CACCCGGTCTCCGAGGAGGTCGTCCGGGTCCGTGGCGAGCAGCAGGACTTCGTCGAGCTGCAGGTCCGCGTCGCCGCCGGCGAGCCGCTCGGCTTCGTCCAGGAGGACGTGACCGTCGTGGGCGCGGCCGTCGAGGCCCGCGTCTACGCAGAGGACCCGGCGAACGGCTTCCTGCCGTCCACCGGGCAGGTGCTCACCTTCGTGGCCCCGCAGGGCGAGGGCGTCCGCGTGGACTCCCTGATGCATGTGGAGGACCCGGACTCCCAGCCCGAGGTCACCGGCTTCTACGACCCGATGATCGCCAAGGTCATCACCCGCGGCGCCGACCGTGCCGAGGCCATGGAGCGCCTCGACGCGGCCCTGAAGGACACCGTCCTGACCGGCGTCACCTCCAACCTCGCCTGGCTGCGCCACCTGGCGGCGCTGCCCGAGGTGCGGCAGGGCCGCCTGACCACCACGATGATCGACGGCATGGACGAGTGGTCCGCCCCCGAGCTGGACGAGGACACCCTCGCCGCCGCGGCCGGCGCGCTCGCCGAGGTGGACGTGGACACCGCCCACGAGGGCGCGGCGAGGCAGACCTTCGCCCGTCCCCGCGGCGGCCACGGCGCCTGGGCCGCGGGCGACGCCTGGCGCTCCGTCGGCGCCCCGGCCCCGACCCTGTCCGTCGAGGTCGACGGCGTCCGCCACAGCATCAGCCCGGTGCCCGTCGTCGCCGAGGAGGCGGACGAGCACGGCGCGGCCACGGACGCCCCGGAGCCGGCCGTGGACGCCGCGGAGATCCTGGTGCACCCGGCCGACCCGCGCACCGCCTGGGTCCGCCGTGACGGGTTCACCTGGCGAGTCCACCGCCAGACCCGCGCCGAGCGCCTCGAGTCCGCCCGCTCCGCCGCGGCCGCCCGCCTCGTCCCGGAGGGCGCCGGCTCCCCGGAGGCCCGGACCCCGATGCCGGGCACCGTGGTGGCCGTGCACGTGGCCACCGGCGACCGCGTGGAGGCCGGTGCGCACCTGGCTGACGTCGAGGCCATGAAGATGGAGCACCCCATCACCGCGGCCGTCGCCGGCACCGTGACCGTCCACGTGTCCCAGGGCGACTCCGTCCCGGCCCAGGGCCTCGTGGCCACCGTCGAGCCGGACGCCTCCGAGGCCCCGGCCCAGGACGCCTGACCCGACCGGGACGGTCCGCGGCCCCGCCGTCGCGTCCCGTCCTGCCACCAGCACACCCATCGACCAGACCGACCCGGCGCCCCGGCGCCGCACGGACGAGAAGAACAAGGAGCAGCCCCATGGCCAGCCCGAACCATCGCACCCTGCCCGCCCTGGACGAGGACTACCAGGCCCTCTCCGACACCGTCCGCGAGTTCGCGGACGAGGTCGTCGCCCCGGTCTCCGCCGAGCTCGACGAGAAGCACGAGTTCCCGTACGAGATCGTCGCCCAGATGGGCGAGATGGGCCTGTTCGGCCTGCCGTTCTCCGAGGAGTACGGCGGCATGGGCGGCGACTACTTCGCCCTGGGCCTCGCCCTCGAGCAGCTCGGCCGCGTGAACCAGTCCGTGGCCATCACCCTCGAGGCCGGCGTGTCCCTCGGTGCCATGCCGCTGTACAAGTTCGGCACCGACGAGCAGAAGCAGACGTGGCTGCCGGACCTCGTGGCCGGCAAGCGCCTGGCCGGCTTCGGCCTCACCGAGCCGAACGCCGGCTCGGACGCGGGAGGCACCCAGACCACCGCGAAGCTGGAGGACGGCAGCTGGCGCATCGACGGCGCCAAGGAGTTCATCACCAACTCCGGCACCGACATCACCTCGCTGGTGACCGTCACCGCCGTCACCGGCACCGTCGAGGGCAAGACCGGCCCGGACGGCAAGCCGGTCAAGGAGATCTCCACGATCATCGTCCCGTCGGACACCGAGGGCTTCACCGCGGCCAAGGCCTACAACAAGGTCGGCTGGAACTCTTCGGACACCCACCCGCTGCACTTCTCCGACGCCGTCGTGCCGGAGGAGAACCTGCTGGGCACCCGCGGCCGCGGCTTCGCGAACTTCCTGTCCATCCTGGACGAGGGCCGCATCGCCATCGCCGCGCTCGCCACCGGCGCCGCCCAGGGCTGTGTGGACGAGTCCATCGCGTATGCGAAGACCCGCACCGCCTTCGGCCGGAACATCGGCTCCTACCAGGCCGTGTCCTTCAAGATCGCCCGCATGCAGGCCCGCGCCCACGCCGCCCGCCTGGCCTACTACGAGGCCGCGCAGAAGATGCTGGCCGGCAAGCCGTTCAAGACCGAGGCCGCCATGGCCAAGCTGATCGCCGGCGAGGCCGCCATGGACAACGCCCGCGACGCGACCCAGGTGTTCGGCGGCTACGGCTTCATGAACGAGTCCCTGGTGGCCCGCCACTACCGAGACTCGAAGATCCTCGAGGTCGGCGAGGGCACCACCGAGGTGCAGCTGATGCTGATCGCCCGCGAGCTGGGCCTCTGACGTGGCCGAGCAGATGAAGCACGACGACGGCCGCCCGGCTGCCGAGGACCCCTCGCCCACGGCGGAGGGCACTGAGGGCGCCCGGGGCGCCGGGAGCGCCCCGGCCGAGCCCGAGGTGATCGAGCAGCGTGGCCGCTACGCGGACGAGATGGCGGTCGGCCAGGTGTACCTGCACCGTCCGGGCCGCACGCTCACCGAGGCGGACAACGTCCTGTTCACCACGCTGACCATGAACCCGCAGGCGCTGCACCTGGACCACGCGTTCGCGCAGTCGCAGCCGTTCGGCAAGCCGCTGATGAACTCGATGCTGACGCTGTCCACGCTGATCGGCCTGTCCGTGGGGCAGACCACGCAGGGAACGCTCGTGGCGCAGCTGGGGCTGGGGGAGATCTCCTTCCCGCACCCGGTCTTCCCCGGGGACACCCTGTACGCCCGCTCCACCGTGACGGCGATCCGCGAGTCCTCCTCGCGTCCCGGACAGCGGATCGTGACCTTCGACCTCGAGGGGACGAACCAGGACGGCGCGGTCGTGGCCAAGGCCCAGCGCACCTGCCTGATGTGGACACGGCAGGCGCACCGCGCCGCCGAGTCCGACGCCTGAGCGCACGGGGCGCCGCCCGGAAGCCGGGCGGCGCCCCGCCTCCTGCCCTCCCACCGACCTCTGCGAAGGAGCAGACCGATGACCGAGATCGCCGCGAAGGCCTGCACCCTGGGCCCGGCCGTCATGTTCACCCCGGCGGACCGCCCGGAGCGGTACGCCAAGGCCCTGGATCGCGCGGACGCGGTGATCCTGGACCTCGAGGACGCCGTCACCGCGGCGGACCGTCCCGCCGCCCGCGAGGCCGTGGCCGCAGCGTGGACCGAGCGGGCGTCCCAGGGCATCGACGCGGACCGCGTGGTGGTCCGCGTGAACCCGGTGGACACCGAGGACCACGCCGCGGACGTGGCCATGCTGAAGGAGACCGGCTGGCGGACCCTCATGCTCGCCAAGGCCGAGTCCGCCGCCCAGGTGGACCGTCTGGTGGAGGCGCTGGGGGAGGACACCCGGGTGGTGGCCCTCTGTGAGACCGCCCGGGGCGTGCTCGCCGCCGCCGAGCTGGCCGCACACCCGCACGTGACCGCCCTGATGTGGGGAGCCGAGGACCTTGTGGCCTCCATGGGAGGCACGTCCTCCCGCACCGTGGACGGCGCCTACCGTCAGACGGTGGCCCACGCCCGCTCCACCGTGCTGCTGGCCGCGGCCGCGCACGGCGCCGCCGCCTGGGACGCGGTCTACCTGAACCTCAAGGACCCGGACGGCCTGGCCGCCGAGGTCGAGGACGCCGTGGCCGTCGGCTGCCGCGCCACCGTGTGCCTGCACCCGAACCAGGTGGCCGACGTCCGCCAGGGCTACCGTCCCACTCACGAGCAGGTCGCCCGTGCCGAGGCGATCCTCGCCGAGGCGCGGAACCACCCGGGCGCCTTCGCGTTCGACGGCGGCATGGTGGACGAGGTCGTCCTCGCCCAGGCCCGTATCACGCTGGCCCGCGCCGGCCGCTGAGGCCCGGCAACGCCCCTGGTGGGTGCCGTGAGGGTGGGGCACGTCACGACGGCGTCACATGAATACATATCCTTGACTCGGGAAATGGGGTATTTCAGGATGACCGTGATCCGGGTCACATGATCCGGAGGCTCGCACACCTTTGGAGGAGCACCCTCATGGCCCCACCTGACACCACAGCGTCCGCCCCCACGCCGGCCCAGTTCCGTGCCGCCCAGAGTTCAGAGGAGTTCGGCGAGCTGCGCCGCACGCACCGCAGCTTCGTCTGGCCGATGACCGTGGCCTTCCTGGTCTGGTACATCCTCTTCGTGGTGCTCGGCGCCTTCTTCCACGACGTCATGTCCATCCGCCTGATCGGCAACATCAACCTGGGACTGGTCCTGGGCCTGCTTCAGTTCGTCAGCACGTTCGCCATCACCGCGGCCTACGTGCAGTTCGCCAACAAGAAGCTCGACCCGCGCGCCGCCGCGATGCGCGAGCGGCTCGAGGCCGAGGCCGGCGACGGCCGCCACGGTGAGGAGGAGATCCGATGAGCACCGTCATGCCCCTGCTCGCCGGCGAGACCGTCGGCACCCCGTGGGTGAACATGCTGATCTTCGGCATCTTCGTCGCCGGCACCCTCGTGATCGTCCTGCGGGCGTCGAAGAACACCGCCACCGCGGCTGACTACTACGCCGGCGGACGTGCCTTCACCGGCACCCAGAACGGCACCGCGATCGCCGGCGATTACCTGTCCGCCGCGTCCTTCCTGGGCATCGTGGGAGCCATCGCCCTCTACGGCTACGACGGATTCCTCTACTCCATCGGCTTCCTCGTCGCCTGGCTGGTCGCCCTGCTGCTCGTGGCCGAGCCGCTGCGCAACACCGGCAAGTTCACGATGGCCGACGTGCTCTCCTTCCGCCTGCGCCAGCGCCCGGTGCGCATCGCGGCGTCCCTGAACACCCTGGCCGTCTGCCTGTTCTACCTGCTGGCCCAGATGGCCGGCGCGGGCGCCCTCGTCTCGCTGCTGCTGGGCATCGACTCGAAGCTCGGCCAGTCCCTGGTCATCGTCATCGTCGGCGCGCTGATGATCCTCTACGTGCTGGTCGGAGGCATGAAGGGCACCACCTGGGTGCAGATCATCAAGGCGATCCTGCTGGTCACCTCGGTGATCGTCATGACCGTCTGGGTCATGGCCCTGTTCGGGTTCAACCTCTCCGCGCTGCTCGGCGGCGCCGTGGACGGCCATGGCGGCGACGAGGCCATCCTGGATCCGGGCCTGCAGTACGGCGCCTCGGCCGTGTCCCAGCTGGACTTCGTCTCCCTGGGCCTGGCGCTGGTGCTCGGCACGGCCGGCCTGCCCCACGTGCTGATGCGCTTCTACACGGTCCCCACCGCCAAGGAGGCCCGCAAGTCCGTGGTCTGGGCGATCATCCTGATCGGCCTGTTCTACCTGTGCACCCTGGTGCTCGGCTACGGCGCCGCCGCCATGATCGGTCCGGAGCGCATCTCCGCGGCGCCGGGCGGCCAGAACTCCGCGGCCCCGCTGCTGGCCTTCGAGCTCGGCGGCTCCCTGCTGCTCGGCATCGTCTCGGCCGTGGCGTTCGCAACGATCCTTGCGGTGGTCGCCGGTCTGACCATCACCGCCGCGGCCTCCTTCGCCCATGACATCTACTCCTCGGTGATCGCCAAGGAGCATGTGAGCCCGGAGAAGGAGGTGAAGATCGCCCGCCGCACTGTGCTGGTGATCGGTGTGCTCTCGATCCTCGGCGGCATCGGAGCCCAGGGGCAGAACGTCGCCTTCCTCGTGGCGCTCGCCTTCGCCGTGGCCGCCTCGGCGAACCTGCCGACCATCGTGTACTCGCTGTTCTGGAGGGGCTTCACCACCCGCGGCGCCCTGTGGTCCATGTACGGCGGCCTGATCACGGCCCTGGTGCTGATCGTCCTCTCGCCGGTGATGTCCGGCTCGGAGACCTCGATGATCCCGGGTGCCGACTTCGCGGTCTTCCCGCTGAAGAACCCGGGCATCATCTCGATTTCGCTGGCCTTCTTCCTCGGCTGGCTCGGCTCCGTGACGGAGAAGCGCACCGAGGATCCGGACAAGCAGGCCGAGATGGAGGTCCGTTCCCTCACCGGCGTCGGTGCCGAGAAGCCGGTCGACCACTGATCGCCTGACCGGGCCCACGCCCGCCACGACCCGCGGGGTCGGACCGTCACGGTCCGGCCCCGCGGGTCGTGCCAGGAAGGGTCCGTAGGATGGCCGGGTGAGCATCGCCGACGTCTCCTCCGCAGCCGCCCCGTCCGCCTCCGCCTCCGCCGAGGGGGCGTCCGCCGCGTCCGTGCCGGCCCTGCGCCGGGTGGCACTGGCGGGCTCGACCGGGTCGATCGGCACGCAGGGCCTGGAGATGATCGCCGCAGCCCCGGAGCGCTTCGCCGCCGTCGCGCTCGCCGCGGGCGCGAACGTGCAGCTGCTGGCCGAGCAGGCCGTGGCCACCGGCGCGGAGGCCGTCGGCGCGGCGTCTGCCACCGAGGAGCAGGTGCGCTCCGCGCTGGCCGCGGCCGCCGCCCGGGCCGGTGCCCCCGTTCCGGACCCCGAGGTGTTCGTCGGGCCCGAGGCCGCCGAGCGGATCGCCGCCTGGCCCAGCGCGGACACCGTGCTCAACGGCATGACGGGCTCCATCGGCCTGCGGCCCACCCTGGCCGCCCTGCACGCCGGCCACCGCCTGGCCCTGGCCAACAAGGAGTCCCTGATCGTCGGCGGCGCGCTGGTGAAGCAGGCCGCCGCGCCCGGGCAGATCGTCCCGGTGGACTCCGAGCACTCCGCCCTGGCCCAGGCGCTGCTGGGCGGCACCCCCGCCGAGGTCCACCGCCTGGTGCTCACCGCCTCCGGCGGCCCGTTCCGCGGCCGCACCCGCGCCGAACTCGAGCACGTGACCCCCGCCGAGGCGCTGGCCCACCCGACCTGGGACATGGGCCGGGTGGTCACCACCAACTCCGCCTCCATGGTGAACAAGGCGCTCGAGGTGATCGAGGCCCACCTGCTCTTCGACGTGCCGCTGGAGAAGATCGACGTGGTGGTCCACCCGCAGTCCGTGGTGCACTCCATGGTCGAGTTTGTGGACGGCTCCACCCTCGCCCAGGCCTCCCCGCCGGACATGCGTCTGCCGATCGCGCTCGGCATGGGCTGGCCCCACCGGGTGCCCGGAGCCGCCTGCGGCTGCGACTGGACACAGGCGACCTCCTGGACGTTCGAGCCGCTGGACGAGGAGGCGTTCCCGGCCGTCGCCGCCGCGAAGGCCGCCGCCGCGGCCTCGCCCACCCACATGGCCGTGTTCAACGCGGCGAACGAGGAGGCCGTGGACGCCTTCCACGACGGGCTGCTCTCCTTCCCCGCGATCGTGGACACCGTCCGCGCCGCGGTGGACTCCTACGACCCCGCCGCCGTCCCCGGCGTGGGGGAGGAGCTCACCGTGGAGTCCGTGCTGGCGGCCGAGGCGTGGGCCCGCGAGGCCGCGCGCGGACGGTGGTGAGCATGGAGATCCTCTGGTTCGTGGTCGGCGTGCTGGCCATGGCGGTCGGCCTCGCCGCCTCCATCGCCCTGCACGAGGTCGGCCACCTCGTGCCCGCCAAGCTCTTCGGCGTGCGCGTCACGCAGTACATGATCGGCTTCGGCAAGACGATCGTCTCCTGGCGCCGCGGGGAGACCGAGTACGGCTTCAAGGCCATCCCGCTCGGCGGCTACGTCTCCATGGTGGGCATGCTGCCGCCGCCCAAGGACGGGCAGGCGGCCCGCACCGCCTCCACCGGACTGGTCCAGCAGATGGGCCAGCTGGCCCATGACGCCCGCACCCAGGCCGCCGAGGAGCTCACCGCCGCCGACGAGGGCCGCCAGTTCATCCAGCTGCCGGTGTGGAAGCGCATCGTCATCATGCTCGGCGGCCCGTTCATGAACCTGCTCATCGCCCTCGTGCTCATGACCGTCCTGGTCATGACCGTCGGCACGGCGACCCCCACCACCACGGTCTCGGAGGTCTTCCGCTGCGTGGTGACCTCGCAGGAGCAGCAGTCGCGCGCCGAGGCCGGCCAGGCCGAGTGCCGTGACACCGACCCGGTGGCCCCGGCCCACGCCGCCGGCCTCGAGCCGGGGGACACCGTGACCAGCTTCGACGGGCAGCCGGTCCACACCTGGGACGAGCTCTCCGCCGCCATCCGCGCCCGCGCGGACCAGCCCACCGCCATCGAATGGACCCGGGACGGGCAGGCCATGTCCGGCACCCTGACCCCGCGCCTGACCGAGCGTCCCGTCACCGACGCCCTCGGCCGCCCCGAGCGTGCCCCGGACGGCACCGCCAAGACCGAGCAGGTCGGGTTCATCGGCATGGGCTCGCGGATCGAGAACGTGCGCGGCACCCCGCTGGACGCCGTCGAGCAGGTCGGCGTGCAGATCCACGGCGTCGTGGACGTCGTCCTGGTGCTGCCGCAGCGCCTCTGGGACACCGCCGTCGCCGTGGTCACCCCGGTCGAGCGCGACCCGAACGGCCCCATGTCCGTGGTGGGCGTCGGCCGCATCGCCGGGGAGGCCGCCGCCCTCGAGGACGTGCCCCTGCAGGACAAGGGGGCGCTGCTGCTGTCCCTGCTGGCCAGCGTGAACATCGCCCTGATGGTGTTCAACCTCATCCCGCTGCTGCCCCTGGACGGCGGCCACGTGGCCGGCGCCCTCTGGGAGAAGCTGCGCCGCGGGTTCGCGAAGCTCACCGGACGCCCGGACCCCGGCCCGTTCGACCTGGCCACCATGCTCCCGCTCACCTACGTGGTCGGCGCGGCCATGCTCGCCATGGGCGTCATCCTCATCGTCGCGGACATCGTCAAGCCGATCCGGCTCTTCTGAACCGGCCCCGCACCCGAAGTGCGCCGCCGGTGCAGGGCGGGCTGCCGTCGTCGTGAGGCCGCCGGAGGGACACGGAGAGGCGAGGGTCACCCGGGGCCTGCCCTGCGGCCCCACAGCCCCTAGGATGGGTGGGCGCGGTCCCGCCGGGCCGCGCCAGTGAAACACCCCAGCCGCGTCTGAACTCTTAGGAGCCGAAGTGCCCGTCAGCCTTGGAATGCCGTCCGCCCCGCCGCCCGTGCTGGCCCCGCGCCGGCAGACCCGGCAGATCCAGGTCGGCTCCGTGGGCGTCGGCTCGGACCACCAGGTGTCCGTGCAGTCGATGACCACCACCAAGACGCACGACATCGGCGCGACCCTGCAGCAGATCGCCGAGCTCACCGCCGCCGGGTGCGACATCGTGCGCGTGGCCTGCCCGACCGACAAGGACGCCGCGGCGCTGAAGGTGATCGCGCAGCAGTCCACCATCCCGGTCATCGCGGACATCCACTTCCAGCCGAAGTACGTCTTCGCCGCGATCGAGGCCGGCTGCGGCGCCGTCCGCGTCAACCCGGGCAACATCAAGAAGTTCGACGACAAGGTCAAGGAGATCGCCCAGGCCGCCTCGGACCACGGCACCTCCATCCGCATCGGCGTCAACGCCGGCTCCCTGGACCCGCGCCTGCTGAAGAAGTACGGCAAGGCCACCCCGGAGGCCCTCGTCGAGTCCGCCGTCTGGGAGGCCTCCCTGTTCGAGGAGCACGGCTTCAAGGACTTCAAGATCTCCGTGAAGCACAACGACCCGGTGATCATGGCCCGCGCCTACGAGCTGCTCGCCCAGGAGGGCGACTGGCCGCTGCACCTCGGCGTGACGGAGGCCGGCCCGGAGTTCCAGGGCACCATCAAGTCCGCCACCGCCTTCGGCTACCTGCTCGGCCAGGGCATCGGAGACACCATCCGCGTCTCCCTCTCCGCCCCGCCGGTGGAGGAGGTCAAGGTCGGCCTGCAGATCCTGCAGTCGTTGAACCTGCGCGAGCGCAAGCTCGAGATCGTCTCCTGTCCGTCCTGCGGACGCGCCCAGGTGGACGTGTACACGCTGGCAGACGAGGTCACCGAGGGCCTGAAGGACGTCACCGTCCCGCTGCGCGTGGCCGTCATGGGCTGTGTGGTGAACGGTCCGGGCGAGGCCCGCGAGGCCGACCTCGGCGTGGCCTCCGGCAACGGCAAGGGGCAGATCTTCGTCAAGGGAGAGGTCATCCGCACCGTGCCGGAGGACCAGATCGTGGAGACCCTCATCGAGGAGGCCCGCCGCATCGCCGCGGAGATGGGCCTTGAGGAGGACGGCGGTGACGACGCCGCAGCCGGCGCCCCGGTGGTCAGCGTCCACTGACCTGGACGTCCGGGCCGCCACCGGCGGCGCCGCCCGGCTCCTGACCGACGCCGACACCCCGCAGGTGGCGGAGCTGGCCGACGCGGACCCGGTGGCGAACGTCTTCGTCGCCTCCCTGCTGCAAGCCGGGCGCCGCACCGGGCCGCGGGGCCGCACGGCCGCCACCTGCTTCCTGGGCGTCGCGGACCCCGACGACGGCCCCGCCGCTGCATTGCGAGCGGTCGCCTGGGTCGGGTCGAACGTCGTGCCCCTGGCGATCCCGGGTGCCGCCCGCCACGCCCTCACCCTGGGCCGGGCCGCCGCCGCACTGCGGCGCCGCTTCGGCTCCCTCTACGGGCCGGCGGACCAGGTGCTCGGCATCGAGGCGATGCTCGCCTCCCACGGACACCGGCCCCGCTCCGTGCGCCCGGACCAGCCGCTCATGGTGGCCCGCGGACCGGGCACGGTGCTGCCCAGCCCGACGCTGCGGCAGGCACAGCCGGCGGACCTGGACACGGTGCTGCCGGCCTCCGCGGCGATGTTCGAGGAGGAACTCGGCTTCTCCCCGCTGCGCCAGGGCGCGGCGTCCTACCGGGACCGTGTCCACCGGCTCATCCAGGCCGGGCGCGTGCTGATCGAGTCGGGGGAGGACGACGGCCAGGCGCCCGGGCGGATGCCGCTGTTCAAGGCGGACCTCGGCGTGCTCAGCACGGACTGCGTGCAGGTGCAGGGGGTCTGGGTGCGCCCGGACCGTCGCGGCGAGGGGCTGGCGGCACCGGCCATGGCGGCCGTGGTGCAGTACGCCGCGCGCACCGCCGACCATGTGAGCCTCTACGTCAACGCCTACAACGAGCCGGCCGTGCGCACCTACGCGCGGGTCGGATTCGAGCAGGTCGGCACCTTCGCCACGGTGCTGTACTGACCGGACGGGCGATAGGATCGCCCGGAGAATCCCTCGCCCGGAGAACGGGCGCTCCGACCGCACGACTCGAAGGAGTCCCACGCATGGCACTGCGCATGTCCACCCTGTTCCTGCGGACCCTGCGCGACGACCCGGCCGAGGCCGAGGTCGCGAGCCACAGGCTGCTCGTCCGCGCCGGCTACATCCGGCGCGCCGCCCCCGGCATCTACACCTGGCTGCCGCTGGGCCTGAAGGTGCTGTCCCGGGTCGAGCGCATCGTGCGCGAGGAGATGGAGGCGATCGGCGGCCAGGAGGTCCACTTCCCGGCCCTGCTGCCCCGCGAGCCCTACGAGGCCACCGGCCGCTGGGACGAGTACGGCGACGGCGTCTTCCGTCTCAAGGACCGCAAGGAGGCCGACTACCTGCTGGCCCCCACCCACGAGGAGATGTTCACCCTCCTGGTGAAGGAGCACTACTCCTCCTACAAGGACCTGCCGGTGTACCTGTACCAGATCCAGGCGAAGTACCGCGACGAGGCCCGTCCGCGCGCCGGGCTGCTGCGCGGCCGCGAGTTCGTCATGAAGGACTCCTACTCCTTCACCGTGGACGACCAGGGCCTGCAGGAGGCCTACGACGCGCACCGTGCCGCCTACCTGCGGATCTTCGAGCGGCTCGGCCTGGAGGTCGTGCCTGTGCAGGCGACCGCCGGCGCCATGGGCGGCTCGCGCTCCGAGGAGTTCCTGCACCCCTCGCCGATCGGCGAGGACACCTACGTCGAGTCCCCGGGCGGCTACCGCGCCAACGTGGAGGCCGTGACCTCCGTGGCCCCGGATCCGCTGTCCGAGGAGGCCATGGCAGCGCTGCCGGCCGCCGAGGTCAAGGACACCCCGGTCTCCACCACCATCGCCGCCCTCGTGGACGTGGCCAACGACCTCGCCCCGCGCGAGGACGGCCCCTGGACCGCGGCCGACACCCTCAAGTGCGTCGTGCTCACCGCCGTCCTGGACGGCGACGAGCGCCGCCAGTTCGTGGTGGCCGTCCCCGGCGACCGCGACGTGGACCTCAAGCGCCTCGAGGCGTCCGTGGGCGAGGCCCTGGGCGTGCACGGCGAGCCGACCGTGGAGGCCGCCACCGAGGCGGACCTGAAGCGTCACCCTTCCCTGGTCAAGGGCTACATCGGCCCCGGTGAGGGTCCGGACGGACGGAAGGTCCTCGGGGCCGAGGACTCGGTCTCCGGGCTCACCTTCCTCGTGGACCCCCGCGTCGCTGCCGGCACCACCTGGATCACCGGAGCCAATGCGGACCAGAAGCACGTGTTCGGCCTCGTGGCCGGCCGCGACTTCACCTGGGACGGCGTGGTCGAGTCGACCGTCGTCCGCGAGGGCGACGCCTCCCCGGACGGCACCGGCGCCCTGACCACCCGCCGCGGCATCGAGATGGGTCACATCTTCCAGCTGGGCAGGAAGTACGCCGAGGCCCTGGACCTGAAGGTCCTGGACCAGAACGGCAAGCAGGTCGTGGTGACCATGGGCTCCTACGGCATCGGCGTCACCCGCAGCGTCGCCGCGATCGCGGAGACCTACCACGACGACAAGGGCCTGGTCTGGCCGCGCGCCGTCGCCCCGGCCGACGTGCACGTGGTGGTCGCCGCCAAGGGCGCCGACGCCTTCGCCTACGCCGAGCAGCTCACCGCGCGGCTCGAGGAGGCCGGCCACACCGTGCTGCTGGACGACCGCACCAAGGTCAGCCCCGGCGTGAAGTTCAAGGACTTCGAGCTCATCGGCATCCCGACCGCCGTCGTGGTCGGCCGTGGCCTCACCGAGGGGCTGCTCGAGCTCAAGGACCGCGCCACCGGCGAGACCCGCGAGGTCTCGGTGGACGAGGTCGTGGCGGCCGTGTCCGCCGTCGTCGCCGCCGACTCGGAAGCCTGAACGCGGTGGACCTGTTCGGCCCGGTCGAGCTCACCGTCGGCCTGCTGCTGATGGTGGTGCTCGCCGGGCTGGCCGCCGGATGGATCGACGCCGTCGTCGGCGGCGGTGGGCTGCTGCAGCTGCCGGTGGTCATGCTCATCCCGGGCCTGACGCCGGTGCAGGCGCTGGCCACCAACAAGATGGGGTCGGTGTTCGGCACGGCCACCTCCGCCGCCACCTACGTCCGCCGCGTCAGACCGGACCTGCGCACGGCCGCCGCCACCGCCGCGGTGGCCCTGGCCGCCAGCTTCGGCGGGGCGCTCGTGGCCGCCGTGCTGCCGGCCGCCGTCATCCGCCCCGTGATCCTCGTGGCCCTCGTGGGCGTCGCCGTGTTCACCGCGGTGCGTCCCCAGCTCGGTCACTCCCAGCAGCTGAAGTTCACCGGCGCCGCCCACCTGGTGCGTGCGCTGCTCATCGGCCTGGTGATCGGCTTCTACGACGGCGTCCTGGGCCCGGGCACCGGCACGTTCCTGATCATCGCGCTGGTCACCGTGCTCGGCTACGACTTCCTCCACGGCTCGGCCACCGCGAAGATCGTCAACCTCTGCACGAACCTCGGCGCGCTGGCCTTCTTCCTGCCCCAGGGGCACGTGGTCCTCGGCATCGGACTGGTCCTGGGCGTCTCCAACCTGCTGGGCGGGTACATCGGCGCCCGCATGGCGATCGCCCGCGGCTCCGGGTTCATCCGCGTGGTCTTCCTCGTGGTGGTCGCCGCGCTCATCCTCCGCCTGGGCTGGGACACCCTCGCCCCGCTGCTGGGCTGATCCGGCGCCGGCGGCCCCTGCACCGTGTCCGGCTGGTGCGGGTACAGTGTCCAGGTCCCCGCTCCGGCCGCCCGGGCCGGAACGGAGCCGAGAAGGTGAGGAGTGCACAGCCGTGCAGGAGCAGAACCAGTCCGCCGCCGGGTCGCCGCAGCAGGCCCTCGAGCAGATCGTGGCCGCGGCCGTGGAGCCGGAGGGCTTCGTGGTGGAGAAGGCGGTCGTCGTCGGTGCCGCGGATGTGCCCACCGTCCAGGTGACCCTGGACCGCGCCCGCGGCGCCGAGGGCGTGGACATGGACGCCGTGGCCCGCCTGTCGCGCCTGGTCTCCGCCGCCCTGGACGACCACGGTGAGTCCGTGCCCGGCGTGGGCACGGGGGAGTACCTGCTCGAGGTCTCCTCGGCCGGCGTCGGCCGTCCGCTCACCGAGCGCCGACACTGGGCACGGAACGTCGGCCGGCTCGTGGAGGTCTCCGTGGACGGTGCCGCCCCGATCACCGCCCGGGTGCTCGAGGTCGGTGCGGACGGCGTGGAGCTCGCCGAGCACCGACCCGGCGCGAAGAAGGGCATGCCGGCCAAGACGCTGGCCCCCGTCCGCGTCCCGTTCGCACAGCTCGGCACCGGAGCCGTCCAGGTAGAGTGGGGCGGAAGTCAGCAGTCCACCGGCGCCGCCCGTGACGGGAAGGGCCCGGCAGATACGACGGAGGCATAAGTGGATATCGACATGAGCGCGCTGCGCATGCTGGAGAAGGAGCGGGAGATCCCGCTGGACAAGCTCGTCCCCACCATCGAGCAGGCGCTGCTGACGGCATATCACCGTACGCCGGGCGCCGTGAAGCAGGCCCGCGCGGAGATCGACCGCAAGTCCGGACGCGTGACCATCTGGGCCACGGAGGTCGAGGAGGACGGCACCGCGATCGGCGAGTTCGACGACACTCCGAACGGCTTCGGCCGCATCGCCGCCTCCACCGCCCGCCAGATCATCCTGCAGCGGCTGCGCGACGCAGACGATGAGAGGGTCCTCGGCGAGTTCCGCGGCAAGGAGGGCGAACTCGTCTCGGGCGTCATCCAGCAGGGCAACAACGCCCGCATGATCCAGGTGAACCTCGGCACCCTCGAGGCCGTCCTGCCCCCGCCGGAGCAGGCCCCGGGCGAGGACTACCGCCACGGCCGCCGCCTGCGCGCCTACGTGGTCTCCGCGGTCCGCGGAGCGAAGGGCCCGTCCGTGACCCTGTCCCGCTCCCACCCAAACCTCGTCCGTAAGCTCTTCGAGCTGGAGGTCCCCGAGATCGCCGACGGCGCCGTGGAGATCACGGCGCTGGCCCGCGAGGCCGGCCACCGCACCAAGATGGCGGTGAAGGCCACGCGTGCGGGCATCAACGCCAAGGGCGCCGCGATCGGCGAGATGGGCACCCGTGTCCGCGCCGTCATGACGGAGCTGAACGGCGAGAAGATCGACATCGTCGACTACTCGGACGATCCGGCGACCATGATCGCCAACGCGCTGTCCCCGGCGAAGGCCGTGTCCGTGGAGATCGTGGACGAGGCCGCCCACTCGGCCCGCGTCGTGGTCCCGCAGCACCAGCTGTCCCTCGCCATCGGCAAGGAGGGCCAGAACGCCCGCCTCGCCGCCAAGCTGACCGGATGGCGCATCGACATCGTCGGTGACGGGGCGGAGCCCGATCCGGCCTGAGCCCGCACCGCACGCGAGCCTCCTGCAGGTGGCCCCGCTGTGACGACCCGCACACGAGGATGTGTGCGGGCCGTCGTCCTGATGTGTGACGGCACCCCGGAGGGCGAGAATCCGCCGCGGACGCGCTAGACTCGTAGAGGTCCACCTTCGGGCACCCCTGTAGGCAGGGGTTCGTCCCCCGCAGTGCAGAGGAGTCCCGCATGACGTCGCAGACGCCCGTGCGGACCTGCATCGGGTGCCGGGAGAAGGCGGATCAGACAGAGCTGGTGCGCGTGGCCCTGGACCGCAGCACGGACCCCCCATCCGTGCAGTGGGACGAGGCACGTCGGCGCCCCGGCCGCGGTGCGTGGGTGCACCGCGACCCGGAGTGTGCGGCACGCGCCCTCGCCCGCGGCGGCTTCGCCCGGTCCTTCCGGACCCGGGTGGACACCGCCGCCCTCGAGGAGGCGCGCCGGCTGACGAGACAAGAAGACGAAGGCGGGTCAGAGATCTGATGCGTACCCGATGAGCACTGAAGCATGAGTGCCCAACGATGAACATCACCCCCTGCTGTCAGGCAGGCCGTGCGGCGTCGACCATGATGCGCGCCCCGGTCTGGGACACCATCGACGGCCTCAAGGCGGACTGAACGAGGACCACATCTGTTCCGTTCGGCCCCGCTGAGGAGGCCAGAACAGGAGAAACGTGGCCAAGGTCCGCGTCCACGAGCTCGCCAAGGAGCTCGGCATCCCTTCCAAGGAGGCCTTGAGCAAGCTCAAGGAGCTCGGCGAGTTCGTCAGCTCGGCCTCCTCCACGATCGAGCCCCCGGTCGTGAAGAAGCTCCGCAACGCCTACGCCGGCTCCGCGCCGGACGGCGATGCCAAGAAGTCCGCTGCGAAGCCCGCGGCCGGAGCCACCAAGCCGGCGGCCGCCCCGCAGGCCCCTGCTTCCTCGGCGCCCAAGCCGGGTGCCGCCGCCCCGAAGCCCGGTGCCCAGGCCCCCCAGGCCAGCACGCCGAAGCCGGGTGCCCCGACGCCGGCCTCCTCGGCTCCGAAGCCGGGTGCAGCCGCCCCCAAGCCGGGTGCACCGAAGCCGGGTGCGCCGACGCCGGCTTCCTCGGCTCCGAAGCCGGGTGCAGCCGCTCCGAAGCCGGGTGCACCGAAGCCCGGTGCCCCGAAGCCGGGAGCCCCGCGTCCGGGCAACAACCCGTTCACCTCGAAGGCCGGCTCCGCCGGTCCGCGTCCGGGCGCCCGTGGCGGCCGCGGCGGCCCGCGCCCCGGAAACAACCCGTTCTCCTCCAACCAGGGCATGCGCTCCGGCCGTGAGGACCGCGCCCCGCGTCCGGGCGCCCCGCGCCCGGGCGGCCCCCGCCAGGGTGCCGGCGCCGGCGGTCCGCGTCCGGCCGCAGGCGGCCCCCGTCCGGGTGCCCCGCGTCCGAACCCGGGCATGATGCCCAAGCAGATCACCCCGGCCCCGGCCCCGTCTCGCGGCGGTGGCCGCGGACGTCCGGGCGGCGGCCCCGGCCGTCCCGGCGGCTTCGGCGGCCGAGGCCGCGGCAACGCCCAGGGTGCCTTCGGCCGTGGAGGCGGCCCGCGCAAGGGACGCAAGTCCAAGCGCGCGAAGCGCCAGGAGTTCGAACAGCAGCACACCCGCGAGATCGGCGGCGTGAAGATCCCCAAGGGCGACGGCAACACCGTGCTGCGCCTGCGCCGGGGCGCTTCGCTCGCCGACTTCGCCGAGAAGATCCGCGCGGACGTCGCGGACCTGGTGAAGGTGCTGTTCACCCTGGGCGAGATGGCCTCGGTGAACCAGTCCCTCGACGAGGACACGTTCCAGCTGCTGGGCGAGGAGCTCGGCTACAAGGTGCAGATCGTGTCCCCGGAGGACGAGGACAAGGAGCTGCTGGAGGCGTTCGACATCGACCTCGAGGCCGAGGAGGCCGAGGAGGACGACGAGGACCTCGAGCCGCGTCCGGCCGTCGTGACCGTCATGGGCCACGTGGACCACGGCAAGACCCGCCTGCTCGACGCCATCCGCTCCTCGAACGTCATCGAGGGCGAGGCCGGCGGCATCACCCAGCACATCGGCGCGTATCAGGTGCCGGTGGACCATCAGGGTGAGCAGCGCCGTCTGACCTTCATCGACACCCCGGGCCACGAGGCGTTCACCGCCATGCGTGCCCGCGGTGCCAAGGTCACCGACATCGCCGTGCTCGTGGTCGCCGCGGACGACGGCGTCATGCCGCAGACCGTGGAGGCCTTGAACCACGCGCAGGCCGCCGACGTGCCGATCGTCGTTGCCGTCAACAAGATCGACAAGGACACCGCCGCCCCGGACAAGATCCGTGGCCAGCTGACCGAGTACGGCCTGGTGCCGGAGGAATACGGCGGAGACACGATGTTCGTCGACGTGTCCGCCCGCCAGAACCTGCACATCGACCAGCTGCTCGAGGCCGTCCTGCTCACCGCGGACGCCGCCCTGGAGCTCAAGGCCAACCCGGACAAGGACGCCCGCGGCGTCGCCATCGAGGCCAACCTGGACAAGGGGCGCGGCGCCGTGGCGACCGTCCTGGTCCAGACCGGCACCCTGCGTGTCGGCGACACCATGGTCGTCGGCTCCGCGCACGGCCGCGTCCGAGCCATGTTCGACGAGAACGGCGAGGCCGTGCAGGAGGCACTGCCCTCCCGACCGGTCCAGGTCCTGGGCCTGTCCGCCGTGCCGCGCGCCGGTGACTCCTTCCTGGTGACCGACGACGAGCGCACCGCCCGGCAGATCGCCGAGAAGCGCGAGGCCGCCGAACGCAACGCCCAGCTGGCGAAGCGCCGCAAGCGCATCACCCTGGAGGAGTTCGACCAGGCGGTGGCCGAGGGCAAGCTGGACACCCTTAACCTCATCATCAAGGGCGATGCGTCCGGTGCCGTCGAGGCGCTCGAGGACTCGTTGCTCAAGGTCGATGTGGGCGAGGACGAAGTGCAGCTGCGCGTCATCCACCGCGGTGTGGGTGCGATCACCCAGAACGACGTCAACCTGGCGACCGTGGACAACGCCATCATCATCGGCTTCAACGTCCGTCCCGCCGAGCGCGTGGGCGAGCTGGCCGACAAGGAAGGCGTGGACATGCGGTTCTACTCGGTGATCTACGACGTGATCGACGACATCGAGGCCGCCCTGAAGGGCATGCTCAAGCCGGAGTACGAGGAGGTCGGGCTCGGCTCGGCCGAGATCCGCGAGGTGTTCCGCTCCTCCAAGTGGGGCAACATCGCCGGCTCTCTCGTCCGCTCCGGTCTCATCCGCCGCAACGCCCAGGCCCGCCTGGTGCGCGACGGCGTGGTGGTGGCCGACAACCTCAAGATCGACTCACTGCGCCGCTTCAAGGATGATGCCACCGAGGTCCGTGAGGGCTACGAGTGCGGCATCGGCCTGGGCAGCTTCAACGACATCAAGGAAGGCGACGTCATCGAGACCTTCGAGATGCAGGAGAAGCCGCGCGACTGACCTGCGCCCCGCGCAGGGACGTCACCGCAGTCCCAGGAAGGAAGTGAGCTCATGGCCGATCCGGCACGTGCAGCCAAGCTGGCCCAGCGCATCAAGGTCATCGTGGCCGAGGCGTTGCGGCGCAGCGTGAAGGACGACCGGGTGGAGCCGGTGACCGTGACGGAGGTCCGCGTGACCAACGACCTCCAGCACGCCACCGTGTACTACACCGTGCTGGGCGACGACGACGCCGTCGCCGCCGCCCACCAGGGCATCCAGGACAATCGGGGGATCCTGCGCCGCGAGGTCGGCAGGAACCTGACGATCCGCCTGGTGCCCACCCTTGAGTTCGTCGCGGACACCGTCCCCGAGGCCGCCGCCCACCTCGAAGAGGTGCTGCGTGCGGCCCGGGAGCGGGACGCCGAGATCGCCAGGTCCAGCGAGGGCGCCGCCTTCGCCGGCGAGGAGGATCCGTACCGCCACGCGGACGAGAACGACGACGAGCGCGCCTGAGGTCCCACCGACCGTGAGCCCTCAGCGCACCGCAGCAGCCCCCGACGCCCCGGGCACCGAGGCGTCGGGGGTTGTCCTCGTCGACAAGCCCGCCGGCTGGACCTCCCATGACGTGGTCGGCCGGGTCCGCCGGCTGGCCGGGACACGCAAGGTCGGCCACGCCGGCACCCTCGACCCCATGGCCACGGGTCTGCTCGTGGTCGGGGTCAACAAGGCCACCCGGCTGCTGACGTCCATCACCGGCACAGACAAGGTCTACGAGGCCACGATCCGCCTCGGCGTGGCCACCGTCACCGACGACGCCGAGGGCGAGGTCGTCCAGACCCGCCTGGCGAACGCCGTCACCGAGGAACGTGTGGCCGAGCAGGTCGCCCTCCTCACCGGGGACATCGAGCAGGTTCCCTCCGCCGTGTCCGCCGTGAAGGTGGCCGGCCGCCGTGCCTACGACCGCGTCCGCGCGGGTGAGGACGTGCAGCTCGACGCCCGCCCCGTCACCGTGCACTCCTTCGACGTGCTGCAG
Source organism: Micrococcus sp. FDAARGOS_333 (assembly GCF_002206575.2). Classification (NCBI taxonomy): domain Bacteria; kingdom Bacillati; phylum Actinomycetota; class Actinomycetes; order Micrococcales; family Micrococcaceae; genus Micrococcus; species Micrococcus sp. FDAARGOS_333. Next base: position 1,214,566 of record NZ_NJFJ02000001.1, read on the forward strand.
ATGCGCCGCCTGGATGACGGGCGGGTGGTGGACCTGGACGTGCGCGTCCACTGTTCGTCCGGCACCTACATCCGTGCCCTGGCCCGGGACCTGGGGGAGGCCCTCGAGATCGGCGGCCACCTCACCATGCTGCGGCGCACGAGGGTCGGTCCGTTCGACGTGGCCGACGCCCACAGCCTCGAGGCCCTCGCCGCGGGCTTCGCGATGACCGAGCTCTCCGCCGCCGCCGCGGACCTGTTCCCGGTCCGGGATCTGACCGACCACGAGGCCGAGGAGCTCTCCTTCGGGCGCGCCATCGCACCGACCGGCACCGACGGGCAGCTCACCGCGGCCCGCCGCACCGACGGCACCGTCGTCGCCCTGGTCAAGGATGCCCGCCGCCGTGGGCAGGACATCGCCCGTCCGCACCTGGTGTTCGCCCCGGCCGAGGGACCGGGCACCGGTTCGGCGTCGAAGGAGGCCCGCCCATGATCCTGGACGCCTGGTTCTGGACCGGCACCGTGATCGGCGTGCTGTCCCTGCTCGTCTGCCTGGTGGCCGCGGTGGTCCGCCGCTATCCTGCGGACTCCGCGATCGTCTCGGTCGCCGCGGTGGAGCTGTTCCTGCTGGTCTACGGCGGTGCCGCTATCGTCCGCCAGCTGGGCGGGGACACCCTCAACGGCCCGGGCTGGGAGTTCTGGGGCTACGTGCTCACCGCGCTGATCGTCCCGCCGATCGCGCTCGTCTGGGCCATCACGGACAAGACCCGGTGGGCGAACGTGGTGATGGCCGTGGCCGGCCCCACCGTGGTGGTCATGCTCCACCGCATGCAGGTCATCTGGTACGGACAGTGGTGAGGAGGACCATGCCAACCGACCCTCAGACCGACGCCGGCCCTCAGACCCCCGCTGTTCCGCCGCCGCGCAATCAGGGCCTGGGCCGGATCATCGTGATGGTCTACGCGGTCTTCGCCCTCTCGGCGCTGGCTCGAAGCCTGTTCCAGATCCTCAGCCACTTCGACCGCGCCCCGGTGGCCTACGTGCTCTCGGCGTTCGCCGCGGTCGTCTACATCATCGCCACCCTGTCCCTGGCACGCACCGGCCGTACCGCCTGGCTCGTCTCCCTGGCGGCCGTGCTCATCGAGCTGGTCGGCGTGGTGGGAGTGGGCCTGGCCACCGTCCTGCACCCGGAGCTGTTCGCGGATGCCACCGTGTGGTCGCACTTCGGCGCCGGCTACGGCTACGTGCCGCTGGTGCTGCCGATCGTGGGACTGGCGTGGCTGCTGACCCACCGCGAGCCGAAGGAGTCCTGAATGAAACTGTGGACCTCGCTGGACCAGGTGCCGGAGGACCTGCCGAGCACGGTCGTCGCGCTCGGGAACTTCGACGGCGTGCACCGCGGCCACCGTCAGGTGCTGGCCTCCGTGGTGGAGCGTGCCCGCGCCGGCGGCCATGCCGCGGTAGTGGTGACCTTCGCCCCGCATCCGCGCGCCGTGCATCTGCCGCACGTGGCGCACGAGGACATCGTCAGCCCACGCCAGCGGATCGCCCTGCTCGAGGCCGCCGGCGTGGACGCCGTGCTCCAGCAGCACTACTCGCTCGAGTTCGCCCGGCAGACCCCGGAGGAGTTCGTGCGCTCGATGTTCGTGGACGGCCTGAACGCCGCCGCGGTGGTGGTGGGCCATGACGTCCGCTTCGGCCGGGACAACTCCGGCGACTTCGACACGATGGTGCAGCTGGGCCGCGCCCACGGCTTCGAGGTGATCGCGGTGGACGAGTACCCCGCTGCCCTGCCGGAGCACCCGGACCGCCGCTGCTCGTCCACGTGGGTCCGCGAGGCGCTGGCCGCCGGCGAGGTCGCGGAGGCGGCCGCGGTCCTGGGCCGCAACCACGTGGTCTCCGGCGAGGTCGTGCACGGCTGCGCCCGCGGCCGCGAGCTCGGTTTCCCGACCGCCAACCTGGCGGCCGACTCCGAGGGCATGATCCCGGCGGACGGCGTCTATGCTGGCTGGGTCCGCGACGGCGAGGACGGCGTCTGGCCCGCCGCCATCTCGGTCGGCACCAACCCGACCTTCGAGGGCGTGAGCCGTGTGGTCGAGGCGCACGTGATCGACCGCCCGGATGAGCGGGTCGAGGACTTCGACCTCTACGGCAAGCACATCGAGGTCGAGTTCGTCGCGCGCATCCGCGGCATGGTGGCCTATGAGGGCGTGGAGAAGCTGGTGGCCCAGATGCATGCGGACGTGGAGCAGGTCCGCGCGATCCTCGCCTCCTCGTGATCCTTCCCGACGACGGCGTCTCATCCTCCGCGGGGCATCTCGCCTCCGCCCGGGGAGGGGGTGCGTCGGCCGGTGCCGGCGGCGCCGGTGACGCATCCGCCGTCCCGTCCCTGCCGGGCCGGGCCGCCATCACCCGCACCCGCGGGGTGAACCCCTTCGACGTGACGGTGCAGGAGGGCGAGCACTACGACGCCGTCCGCCCCTCCTACCCGGAGGCCGCCGTGGACTGGGTGCTCGAGGGGCTGGAGGCGCCCATGGACGTGGTGGACCTCGGCGCCGGCACCGGCCTGTTCACCCGGCTGCTCGCCGCCCGGCCGGTGGAGGAGGTCGGTTCGGTGGCGGCCGTCGAGCCGTCCGAAGCCATGCGCGCCGTGCTCGCCCGGGACTTGGCGGACGTGGAGACCCCCGACCGCGCCGTCCGCGGCGACGAGGGGGAGGCGGCCCGCACCGCCGGGCGCGTGAGCGCCCTGCCGGGCACCGGGGAGGCGACGGGCCTGGCGGAGGCGAGTGCCGACGTTGTGGTGGCGGCCCAGGCCTGGCACTGGGTGGACGTGCCGGCGGCGAGCGCCGAGGCGGCGCGCGTGCTGCGGCCGGGCGGAAGGCTGGCGGCCGTGTGGAACCAGCTGGACACCACCGTGCCGTGGGTCCACCGGTTGACGCGGATCATGCACGCCGGGGACGTCCATGCCGCCGCGCCGGAGCAGCGCCGGTTCGCCGCCCCGTTCGGCGTCGAGGAGCACGCGCGCTGGAGCTGGTCCATGGAGCTGACGCCGGCGCAGCTGCACGGGCTGATGGCGTCGCGGTCCTACTGGCTGCGGGCGGGGGAGAGGACGCGGGAGAGGATGACCGCGAACCTGGACTGGTACCTGCACGAGCACCTGGGGCACGCTGAGGACGCGGTGCTGACGGTGCCGTACCTGACCGTGGCGTGGCGGGCGCGTCGCCCGCGGCGCCGCTGACTCAAGACAGCCCTTGACAGTGATCTGCGCAACACCATAACGTGTCTCACGTCCTATCCGCAGCAGTTTGTCGGACAGGATGCTCACAAGAATCGGTAACGATGACCTATGCGTTAGGTCAGTCACCACAGGAGGGAATCTTCCATGATCAACAAGCCCGCTCTGCTCCAGACCGGTACCTGCAACCTCGTCGCTCTGAAGGTCACGAAGCGTCGGCCGAAGCCGGCTGCCAGCCGTCAGGCTGCAGCCTGACCTAGTGCCAGTAAGAGGCGGCCCGTGAGATCTCCTCACGGGCCGCCCTGGCGTAAACCGGATGGGACATATGAATAGTAATGATGAGGAGTGCTTCCGACTTTCCGAAGGAACGCTCAAGTGGGAGACGGATTCAGGTTTAGGAGTGCAGGGACACGCCGCGGGAGAAGCACTGGAAATCCTTGATTCTGGATTAGCCGGGTTGCTTCGCAAGAAGGAACCAGGCGATAAGATCACAATCCAAGCGATTTCTGATGCGATGGAAACGGGCCTAGATCGTGTGAACGCAGTCGCTGAGCTTCTTGTCAGGGAAAGGATCATCGTTTCCAAGGCGAGCGGATGTCCATACGGTTACCATGTAGCCACTCGAGACTATCCGTTCCTCGATATGAGCACTGGAATCCAGGCATTCAGCGAAGACGCCCATATCATGCGACGTTACTTGGACGAGTCAGATTCACGTCCATCACCTTACCTGGATATCGATCCGTCAAGTGAGGGTATGAGGATTGCAATTCCAAGGCCGCTCGATTTCTCACTAGAAAGCGCTTACCATTCAGAGTTCCTGAGGTTCGTGTCTCTCATTAGCCTTTCCTTTGGAGAAATTTCAAAGATTTGGCCTTTTGTGGACCAAATCTCTCGCTACTCTCAGATGATGCTCTTGCATAAGTCTGTCCCTTCTGGAGGGTCTAGGCATCCAATCGAGCTGTTCATTAAGGTACATAAGAGCCCCTGCCTCATACCTGGAATGTACCACTTTAACGTTCGAAACAACGACCTTGTTCTGATTGAAGATCGAGAGCAAGCGCCAAGGAAGCATGTCACTCCCAGGGAACCCACTTGGTATGTGGAGTTCTTCCTGGCGGCAGCGATCGAGCGAGACATGTTCCGCTACCGTGATCCACGTAGTTTCAGAGCCGTGCTCGTTGATGCGGGACACTGCGACGGCCAACTGGCTGCATTGTCCAGTTTTCTGAACTGGAGCTATGCCAGCGTAGCTGAGATTGACATCAATTTCGGAGAGAGGGTTGGGGCTGATACTGAGCTCCCTCTTCTCATCAGGGGAAAGATCACATCATGATCGATGATTGCCTTGCACCTATTAAAGACGACTCAAAGCTTGATGGGCTTGGGATCCCCGCCGCGTGGGCGAAGTATGGCTGGCATAGGCCATATCTGGTGATGAACCAAGCGACGGAAGAAATATCCCCTGAACGAGCATTGCGGAACCATCGGGAAACGGCCAGTTGCATCGTAAGCGGGTTCGACGTAGACCGGCTCCTGTCGCGTAGATCGGCAACACGGTGGGATGACTTATCGTTGAGCAAGGCGGTCTTCGAGAGGATTCTGCGACGTCTATATGCGATCCACGATGAGTCACCGTATGTTTTCTTCGCGTTGCACACTCGCGGGGTGGACGGTTGGGCGGATGGTTGGTGGATCGTCGATACATCTCCTAGACACCTGAGGCGGGTTACGGATGGATCTACTAGGGTGAGTGAATTCATCCAAGGTCAGAGCTGGGGCGATGGCAATGGGGTTGCCATCCTTATTGGAGTAGACTGGGAGTATCATGCCGCCCTCTATCCTGAGGGGGGAGCCTCCGCTTATCTCCAGGCGCTTGTTGATGCGGGTAGATTCGGACAAGCCCTCGTCCTGGAGGGCCTTTCAAATGGCTTGGCTTCGCGCATGACGCCAGCCGTTTCAGAGACCATCATTAAGAATGCGCTCGGCCTGCCCGAGGAACGCGATCCCATCCACTTTCTGCGACTGGGCCTCGAGTTTCAGCGTTAATACTAATCTATTTGGTGATAAAATGAGTATAGACACAGGCATTTTCCTCTCGGATATGAAATCGAAGGGATATTCTGTTGTTCGTGGGCTGCATTCCCAGTCTACGATCGAGGTATTGCAGCGACTTGTTTCGCAGGAGCTGAACCACTATAGAGTATCTGAGGGGACAGCTAATGGTCAGCCAAGGTACGTCAGGAGCACGGATGATGCTGAGTCTACAGCGATGACGCTTCCGGCGACGAGGTGTAGGCCCGAAGTTGCAGAGTTGGCGTCGCGCAGGGTCTTGAGAATGCACTGGCGGAGCTGTTCGATGATGAAGTTATCGTGCATCCGAATCAGTGGTTGCGCGCAGTGCCACCGGATGAGTCTGGATGGGCAGCGGCACCGGGAGTACATGCGGACTGCTTTGAGCTTCAGGGAAGTCTGCGTCAGATTACGGTATGGTCTCCCATCTTTCATGTGACACCAGAGACTGGAGCATTGCCGTTGTTTCGTTGGACGCCGGGTTCCATTCCTGTGCAACTGACCCTGTCATCCGAGAACATGTCCGGGTGGACGTTGACCACGGAGGGATTGGAACCGTGCAGCCAGCAGGAATCTATCCTTAGTCCGTCGGATGCGGTGGTTTTCTACTCCACTACCCCGCATGGAGGATCGCGTAATCGGGGCGAAGGGTGGCGTGTGAGTGTGGAGACCCGGTATCAGCCTGTGAATGACTTCATGGAACGATCCGCATTGGAGCCCTATGACGGTTCCTCGTGGAGTGACCCAGAGTGGACATGGAAGAGGCGATCTATCGAACGACTTCTCGGGCAAAACATTAATTTAGTGGACTTTGATCCAGTATTCGAGGATTGGCGTGCTATTGAGGCGCTTCGCTTGGGCCAGATCGGCGACGAATCCGCGTTTCGCGCCTTGGAGAACGCCACGCTTCACCGGAATCCCCTGATCGCACGTCAGGCACAGGAGCTGATCGAGTGGAACGGTTGGAGGTGAGATGCCAGTCACGCGTTTATCCCTGGGCTCACGAAGTTTTCGCTGGGTACTGAGCGCTACATGCCTCACCTCCTTCGCGGAGTTCCTGGTTGAAGCAATCGTTTACGCGTGGATTGCCACGAGTCCCTCTTTCGATGACAGTCAGAGACCTTTGCTTGTCGGGGCGTACATCGTTTTCTCAACGACTCCGAGGATTCTTGGTGGAATCCTTCTTGGAGTCACTGTTGACCGGGTTGGCGGCACTCGTGCGCTTCTGATTTCATCGCTTGGACGCACGGGAGTCTTGCTCGCTTCCCTCTGTATGATGATCGTTTCAGGGCATGACGAGCACTTAACTGCGATACTTTTGATTGTGGCGACATCCATATTGTCTGCCCTGAATCAGCTGTTCTTCATTGCTCGTGCAGTCGTGGTACGAGAAGTTGTAGTGCCGGAGCATCGGCCTCATGCTGCGAGCCTTTCCATGGCCGTTCTGACTTCTGCTTCGATCGTAGCCGCTGCGGCTGGGCCGGCTGTTCTCATTGGGCTTGGTCTCGTTGGATCCCTGTTCATCGCGAACTGCCTGTTCGCCCTTGGGGTGTTCGCTTCCTCGCGAGTTGGCTATGACTGTAGTGAGGATACAGTACAGGATTCTGCTGCTCCGGAGAAAGGTTTCTTCACTTCGCTTGTTGAGGGTTGGGCTGTTTCCTGGAAGGTTCCTGAGCTTCGGTATGTGCTTGTTGGCGCCACCATCTATGGCGTCCCTCTCGGCTTGAACAATGTTGCACTTATTCTGCTTTGGACCGCAGGAAAGGGATTTACAGTTGTGGAGTTTGGACTGGCGTCCTCACTTTTTGGAATTGGTGCATTAATGGGTTCTCTTGTAGCGCCTGCATTCATCTCCAGGCTTGGGCTCAGGGTGGTGTTCGTGGCAGTTCTTTGCATTATGGGACTGACTTACGTTGGGTTGGGTCTCGTAGATGCAATGGTCCCATCCTTCGTTTTCATGTTTTTTGCTGGTGTTTTCGTAAGCGCCTATGGGGTGGCGCAGGGGCCGCTCTTGCAGAATGCTGCCCCGCCTGAGTTGCTAGGACGCGTATCGGCGACGGTGAGCTCTGCATCAGCGGTGTCGTCCTTGGTGGCCTCCGGGCTTGCGGCGGCGCTCTTCGCCCTTGTTCCGGTTGTTTCTGTTTACGGCATCACGGTTGCTGCGGGCGGTGTTTTGGCAGTACTTGGTGGCGCTTTGATATGCGCCCCAGCGCGCGCGTCGGCTGCTGGCGGTTCCAGTCGAGCCGAGTCATGATACGCGATGGGAAGTGCATTTTCTTGTGGGGCGACGTTCCTGTCTCTTAGAGTTTTTCCGTCCCTCAAGCTCCTGGTGTAGTCGGTTGGCTCCTTGGGCGTGTTTCCCGCACTCCAGTGTGAAATGGAGAAGTCGCCTGCAAGTCGCCCTGGTTATGTCGCTCTCATTGTTCTGAACATCGATATGGAGGCATATCGGATGACTATCAGTGCTGGGCTGTCCCTCGAACACGTCACGGCTGTGGTGCTGGAGCGCAAATTCGAGTCAGAAGTGAGTGAATGCGGTCCAGTCCAGGATAAGGGGCTCGCTCGGATCGCCTGGGCTGACTGCGCTCGGTAGCCTTGTTCCTCTGTTGAAGCGCCCTGGGTTTTGTTCCGTAGTCCGGATGCAACGGGCGCTGAGTCTTCGTCGTGAGTGTAGGCCGCCTCGAGCTCGGTGGGCGTGCGATAGCCCACGGCCTCGTGAAGACGGGAGGTGTTCCACCAGTGCACCCACCCCATGGTGGCCAGCTCGACCGCCTGCACGGGCTCCCAGACCCGCTTGGAGTGGATGAGCTCTTACCTTGTAGAGGCCGTGCACGCTCTGAAGCCAGGGCGTTGATGCTCCTATAGTTGTCAACTCGCGATCTGACCGGTGCGAGGGTTGGTCTTCACGAGGTGGTAGACCTCGCGGATCACGTACCTCTTGAGGCAGCGAATGATGTCGCGCTTGGACTTGCCCTCCGCGGTGCGTCGTGCCACGTAGGCGATCGTGGGCTCATGGAAGCGCATCCGCACGATGACTGTCCTGTAGATGGCTGCGTTCAGCTGACGGTGACCGCCATGATTGATCCGATGTTTTCCGCTGCTCATCCCTGAACCTGTAGGCACGGGGCTGATGCCGGCGAGTTTGGCGAATGCTGCCTCGCTCTTGATCCGTTCGGGATTGTCCCCGGCCACGATGAGGATCTCCGCTGCCGTGTCCACGCCGATCCCGAACTGGTCGAGCAGGTGCGGCGCAGGCGCGATCACGAGCCCCTTGATCATGGCCTCGAGCTCGAGGATCTCCTCGTTTAACGACAGCCACCGCCTGGCCAGCGACCGGAGCACATGGCGATTGGCCTCCTCCGGCGTGCTCAGCGCGCGGGGGCGCAGGGAAGCGCAGTGGCGGGCGATCATCTTCTGCATCTTCCCCTGCAGTACCTTGCGTAGATCTTCTTCGGCGTGCACGAGCATCGCCTTCAACGTGATCATCGCTGCAGAGCGGTCTTTGACCGCAGTGTCGTGAGCGACTTTGAGCTGACGGATCATTTCCACGCTCCCGTCGGCGCTCTTGGGCGTGGCGGTGGCGAAACCCGCGAGGACTGCGCGGGCCGCGTTCTCAGCGTCCAAGGTGTCGGACTTCCCGTTCAACCGACGCAGGCGCCGGTCTGGGCGCGAGACTTCCACGACCTTGTGCCCCTGGCGACGGATGTACGAGGCCAGACCAGCCCCGTAGGAGCCTGTGCCCTCGATGCCGAACGCGATGATGGTGCCGTAGTCCGCGGCCCATTCCAGTAGCTGCTGGTAACCGGCACGGTCGGTGGCGATCGTGCCGGTCGCGAGAATCCCACCGATCGAGTCCATGACGGCGGCCACGTGGATGTGCTTATGGGTGTCCACGCCGATCACGACGTGACCGGAACGGGTGGGGGTGATCTGGCTCATGTACGAGGCTGTCCTTCGGCTACGGGTGCGGGGGCGGCACCGACGCCGGTGGGCGGACAGGACTGTCACGGGGACACGGTCACGAAAATGCTCCAGGCTCCTATCAGGCCACGCCCGGACCGGCGGCAGTGGTCGTACGTGCCCGGCCGCGGGCCCGACAGATCAACGCCAAGACACCATGCGGATCAATCGTAGAGATGGGTCAGAGCACCACGGCCAGGACTTCCTCATCCTCGCGGAATCCGGCCCTCAGAGACTGACAGTCATAGCTGTCGCCGACGGTGCCCACCGAAGCGGTCACCCCGGCGGTGATGAGCGCGTCCGAGTACGCCAGGGAGACGTACTGGGTGGGTTCAACCGGTCGTTGCAACACCGTTCGACGTGAGCGAGCGTAACTGCTCAGCGAAGACCTCCGCGGGCGTCTTCCAGTCCAGGACCTTCCTGGGCCTGTTGTTCAGGGTGTACGCGACTGCTGCGAGGTCTTCAGCCGACCACCTCGACAGGTCCGTGCCCTTCGGGAAGTACTGCCGCAGCACCCCGTTCGTGTTCTCATTCGTCGGCCGCTGCCATGGTGAGTGCGAGTCAGCGAAGAACACCTTCGTGCCCGTGGCCATCGTGAACCTGGCATGCCCGGCCAGCTCCTTGCCCCGGTCCCACGTCAGGGTCTGCCGCAGCTGCTCCGGCACGTGCGCCATCGCCTTGATCAAGGCCGCGGTCATCGCCTCGGCCCCGTACCCGGCCAGGGAGCGCCCGTTCTTCACCGCCGGCTGCTCGCCCCATCCCTGCAGGCGGGGCAAGTGGACCAGGATCGTGGCCCGGCTGAAGCGCTCGACCAGCGTCCCGATCGCTGAACGCCCTGTTCCGATGATCAGGTCCCCTTCCCAGTGCCGGGCACAGCACGATCAGCGGCCTCGGGTGGGCGCTTGCTGAACACCACATCCTCGGTGACGTGGCCCTGGGGCTTGTTCCGGGTGCGTGCCCGCGGCTCGCGCAGAGCCCGCCCGGTACGCAGACACGCGACGAGCTCACGCTTGAGCGCCCCACGCCCCTGGATGAACAGCGACTGATAGATCGCCTCGTGAGAGATTCGCATGGACTCATCATCCGGGAACTCCATAGGCAGCCGGCGGCTGATCTGCTCAGGACTCCACGCCGTGGACCACCGCCGGTCCGCCCGGCGCGGTTTCATCTTCCGCCCCTTGAACCCTGGCCCGACCGGTCCTGGCACGGCCACGCCATCAGGGCCCAGGACCACCCCGTTCAGCCGCGCCTGGACGTAGTCATGCAGCCGCTGGTTCGTGGCCAGTTTCGCCGGCTTGGGCCGCTTGGCTGCCTCTTGGGCCTTCCACTGCGCCACTGTGGCCCGGTACTCCTTCCTCCCGGAACGTGTAGCGCAGTTGCGGCGCAGCTCACGACTGATCGTGCCCGGGGCACGTCCCAGGGCACGCCCGATCTGGCGGACCCCGTGGCCCTGGGCGTGGAGGATCGCGATCTCCTCACGCTCAGCGAAGGACAGGTACCGGCCGGTGGGCTCGGCCAGGGGCAGTGGGCTCATCCCGCCAGCGTGGCGGAACCAGCGCGCCCCGACGGGCCAGGACACACCCACCCTCAGGGATGCCTCGACCGTGGTGACGCCGGTGGCGATCACACGCCAGAACTGGCGTTGGACATCCCGTGAGGGCTGCGGCCTGCCCGGAGAGCGCATCGGGGCCCGCAACGCCCGATCCGCTCTCCACTGCCGGCGTGTGCCCTCGGGCACGTCACTGATCTTCCTCGCCCAGTCCTTGCTAGCCATCGCCAATACCTCCAGTGGTTCCGGGGGTGTTGCGACGACCGATTGAATCCACCCTGGGCGCCTCGGTCCCAGTGGTGGATCAGACCTTCCCGGCCCCGGCTGGCACCAGTGCTCAGGAGAGCGTGTTCCAGGGCCAGCAGCGGCAGCCCAGCGGTGTGGAGCGAGGCCGAGACGGCCCAGCCCACGATCTTCCGGGAGCAGACGTCGGTGATGAACGCGACGTAGCAGAAGCCCGTCAGGATCCGGACGTAGGTGATGTCAGCGACCCACAGCTGATGCGGGCGCTCAGCGGTGAAGCGGCGTTCGACCAGATCCGGCCGTGCATCTGGCACGCTTGCCGACCGTGTGGTGATCGGCTTTCGGCCACGGCGCACTCCCTGCAGGCCGGCAGCGCGCATGAGACGGGCGGTCTGGTCACGGCCTACCTGCCAGCCGGCCCGGGTCATCGCCTGGCGCATCTTCCTGACCCCCTAGATGTGATGTCCAGGGACGTTGTTGCGTGAACAGCTGACAGGCGAAGGCCTTCCGTTGCGAGAGTGGAGTTGTCGAGAAACCGCTCACGCGAACAGAAGGCCTTCATGTCCCACGCTCACGCCGCCCTGACCCCTCGCGCCCGCCTACGCCTGGCCAAGCTCATCGTCGAGGAACACTGGCCGGTCGCCACCGCGGCCAAGATGTTCATGGTCTGCCCACCCACCGCACGCAAATGGGCCACACGCTTCCGGGCCGAGGGACCTGCAGGGATGGCAGACCGGTCCAGCCCGCCGTCCACGACGCCGACCAGAACACCGCCAGCGGTGGTGAAACAGATCGTGGCCGCCCGATGGCGCCGACGCCCGGGGGCCGGCACAGATCGCCGGAGAACTCAGGATGCCGGCCTCCACCGTCCATGCCGTGCTCGTGCGCTGCCGGATCAACCGCCTCGCCCGTCTGGACCGGGTCACCGGCGAGCCGATCCGCCGCTACGAGCACCCCCACCCCGGCTCGCTGATCCACGTCGACGTCACCACGTTCGGCCGCATCCCCGACGGGGGCGGACACCGATTCGTCGGGCGCCAGCAGGGCATGAAGCACCGCGCGGCGACCTCGGACCGCGAAGGAACCCGTGATGCCCGATATCAGCCCCGGCTCGGGGTGGGCTTTCTGCACACCGTGATCGATGATCACTCTCGCTTCGCCCATGTCGAGAGGCACTCCGATGAACGCAGCCAGACGGCCATCGCGGTGTTGCGCCGCGCGGTCGCCTACTTCGCGCGCCTGGGCGTGCAGGTGGAGCGGGTGCTCTCGGACAACGGCTCGGCCTACCGCTCGCATGCCTGGCGTGATGCCTGCACCGAGCTCGGGATCAAGCCCCAGCGGACTCGGCCCTACCGGCCGCAGACGAACGGGAAGATCGAGCGGTTCCATCGCACGCTCGCTGACGGGTGGGACTACGCCCGGTTCTATAGCTCAGAGACGCAGCGCAGGGCCGCGTTGGCTGGATGGCTGCACTTCTACAATCATCATCGCGTCCACTCCGCGATCGGCGCAGCGCCTGCCACCAGGCTCAACAACCTCCCTGGACATCACACCTAGACGGAGTAGTTCTCCGCGTGGATTCGCTCGATCTTCTCGATGAGGAGCGTGGCCCTGCAGAGGCCCTCCCCGACGGAGAGGCCGACCCCGTCCGCGTCGCCGTCCTCGCCCGCAGCGCCGACCTCGTCCGAGTCTCCGTCCTCGCCCGCAGCACCGTCTCTGCCCGCGCGCCCGGCCCGCGTGCGCACGGGGCGGCCCAACGCGTTCGAGGCCGCCGCGAGCGAGTACCACGCGGTGCGCCCGTCCTACCCGGAGGCGTGCGTGGACTGAGTGCTGGAGGCCCTGCCCGCCCGCCCGGACGTGGTGGAGATCGGGGTCGGCACGGGCCTGTTCACCGCGCAGCTGGCCGAGCGTCGGCCGGCGTCCCTGACGGCGGTGGAGCCGGCGGCGTCCATGCGCTCCGTGCTCGCCGCGCACGCGCCGGACGGGGTGCGCGTGGCCGAGGGCACGGCGGAGCGGACGCACCTGGCGGGGGCCAGCACCGACGTTGTGGTGGCGGCCCAGGCCTGGCACTGGGTGGACGTGCCGGCGGCGAGCGCCGAGGCGGCGCGCGTGCTGCGGCCGGGCGGAAGGCTGGCGGCCGTGTGGAACCAGCTGGACACCACCGTGCCGTGGGTCCACCGGTTGACGCGGATCATGCACGCCGGGGACGTCCATGCCGCCGCGCCGGAGCAGCGCCGGTTCGCCGCCCCGTTCGGCGTCGAGGAGCACGCGCGCTGGAGCTGGTCCATGGAGCTGACGCCGGCGCAGCTGCACGGGCTGATGGCGTCGCGGTCCTACTGGCTGCGGGCGGGGGAGAGGACGCGGGAGAGGATGACCGCGAACCTGGACTGGTACCTGCACGAGCACCTGGGGCACGCTGAGGACGCGGTGCTGACGGTGCCGTACCTGACCGTGGCGTGGCGGGCGCGTCGCCCGCGGCGCCGCTGAGGCAGGCTGGGAGCAGGGCCGCTGCGACGGCCGGAGCCGCTGAGGCGGAGACCGTGAGACGAGGAGGACGGACATGGCAGGGGTGCGGGTGATCGGTGCGGGCGTGATCGGACTGAGCTGCGCGGTGCGCCTGCTCGAGGCCGGGCACGAGGTGACCGTGCTGACGGAGCAGGACCCGCAGCAGACCACCTCCCGGGTGGCCGGCGCCCTCTGGTACCCCTACCTGGCCGCCCCCGTGGACCGGGTGACCGCCTGGGGCGTGCGGACGCTGGCCGAGCTGATCCGGCTGGCCGAATCCGAGCCCGAGTCCGGCGTGCACCTCGTGGACGGCACGGAGGTCGGCGTGGGGGAGCTGCCGGACCCTGCGTGGGCGGCGGACGTGCTGGACTTCCGTCGCGTGGCCGGGCGGGGCGGAGAGCCCGGGGGAGGCTGGGCCTTCGCCGCGCCGCTGGCGGACATGAGCGTCTACCTGGGCTGGCTGGTGCGGAGGGTCGAGGTGTTCGGCGGGCGGATCGAGAGGCGGCGGCTTCAGGCGGTCCCGGACGACGGCGTGCCCACCGTGGTGGCCGCCGGGCTGGGGGCGCGCGAGCTGCTGCCGGATCCGAGCATGTCCACCGCGCGCGGGCAGATCCTGTTGTTGCGGCAGTTCGGGCTGACCCGCTGGACGCTGGACCAGACCGGTGAGCAGCCGGTCTACGTGTTCCCGCGGGAGAAGGACATCGTGGTGGGCGGCACCTCGGACCCGGCGGACACCCGGATCGACCCGGACCCGGCCATCGGGGCGGCCGTCCTGGACCGCGCCGTGAAGCTGGTGCCGGAGCTGGCCGGGGCGCAGGTCCGAGAGCACCGGGTGGGACTGCGGCCGGTGCGCCCGGCGGTGCGGCTGGCGGCCGAGACGCTGGGGGCCACGCCGGTGGTGCACTGCTACGGCCACGGCGGCGCCGGCGTCACCCTGTCCTGGGGCTGCGCGGACGAGGCGGCGGCCCTGCTCGAAGCGTCCCTCTGAGGCCCTGACCCGCCTCCCGTTCCACGAGCGAAAGTGCCTCAGGGGCGGGCGCCGACCTCCGCCGGGACGGTCCGCTGGATGCCGGCGCGCGAGGCCTGCCAGCCCAGCAGCGCCGCGCAGCCGAGCGAGAACACCGCGGAGACCAGCGCGGTCACCGGGTCGCCGGCGGTGGACGGGTCCACGTAGGAGTCGGTCACGGTGCCGATCAGCGTGCCGACGGCGATCACCACCACGTTGTTCACCACGTGCAGGGCGATCGCCGCCTCGAGCCCGCCGGTGCGCCACGTCAGCCAGACGGCGGCCGCGGCGAACGCGCCCAGGTCCAGCAGGATCCAGACGTCGAGGGACCCGTGCGCGAGGGCGAAGATCGCCGTGGAGACGAGACCGCCGACGATCCAGCCGACGATCGGGTGGCGGAACCAGGAGCCCACGGAGGCCAGCACCCAGCCGCGGAACAGGTACTCCTCGCCGGCGGCCTGGAACGGGGTGAGCACGAACGCCATCACGAGCATCCACACCCAGTCCTCGGAGCGCGGCAGGGCCACCGCCCCGGTCAGCGCCCAGGCACCCACCACGTAGACGAGGTAGATCGGCAGCAGCACCAGCGTGCAGCGCAGCATCCAGGCCCAGCGCACCCGTCCGGTCACCGAGTGCAGGAACCGGGCCGCCACCGGATGGCCCCAGCGCACTGCGAGCAGGGCCACCGGGATCAGCGCGGCGAGCATCAGGTTGTTGATCGCCATGATCGGCGCGGACTCGAAGGCGGCGTCGTAGACCGCATCCGGGGCGTCGAGCACGTCCGGGCCGGCCGAGGCGAACAGCGCGGGGAGCATGGCGAGGGTGCCCACCACCATCACCACGATCGTCAGGCCCAGGGCGATGCCGGACGAGCCCAGCGGATGCCACCAGCGGTGCCGTGGCGTGCGCAGCACCTGGGAGTAGTCGGCGCCGATCAGCGGCAGGTCCAGGGGCTTCGCCGGCACCGGCATCGGCGGGAACGGGGGAGCGGCCGGAGGAGCCCCGCCCGGCCCGGACCCGCCCTGCGGGGCGACGCCGTACGGCGCCTGCTGCGGAGGCATGCCCTGCGGCGGCACCCCGGAGGGCGCCTGCTCGGGGGACACCGGGCGGCGCGGCGGCTCATCCGGGAAGAGGGCGGGGTTGTACGGCGGCTGACTCATGCGGACGACGCTAGCAACGCACCCGGACGCTGCGGAGCCGCCCTGAGGCGGAGGCGCACCCGCGACGAAAGGGCGAGGCGCCGTCGTCGTGTAGGCTGGAGGGTCGGTGCCCGCTGCAGTCCGCGGTGGCGGGCATCCCGGACGCCCGGCGTCCGGGCCCACTGTTCGCGGTACAACTCTCAAGGAGTTCATCATGGCCCTGGATCCGGCTGTCAAGCAGCAGATCATCACGGAGTACGCCACCCACGAGGGTGACACCGGTTCGCCCGAGGTGCAGATCGCGGTCCTGTCGCGTCGCATCAAGGACCTGACCGAGCACCTCAAGGAGCACAAGCACGACCACCACACCCGCCGCGGCCTGATGGCCATGGTCGGTCGCCGTCGTCGCATGCTCGGCTACCTCAAGGACACCGACATCGAGCGCTACCGCTCGCTGATCGAGCGCCTCGGCCTGCGCAAGTGACGCAGTGCTGAACAGGCGATGACGAGGCGGTGCCGCTCCGGCGTGGGACTCCCACCCGTAGCGGTGCCGCCTCTAGTCTGTTCCACGACGACGGCCGCGCACCTGGCGCTGCCGCGTCACCACAACTGAAGCACCCGACGCCCCTGCCGGCACCCTTCGCGGTCCTCGACAGTGGCTCCCGGACCCGCCGCCCCTTCGGGCGGACGGACGCCGAGGGCCTCGATCGAAGACCAGGACGGTGCCTCCGGACGCGCAGGGCGTCGTCTCTGAAAGGAGGGACCATGGAAGGTCCTGAGATCACATTCGCCGAAGCCGTCATCGACAACGGCTCCTACGGAAAGCGCACCGTGCGCTTCGAGACCGGCCGCCTCGCCCAGCAGGCCGCCGGCGCCGCGATGGTGTACATCGACGAGGAGACGTCGATGCTGTCCGCCACCACCGTGGGCAAGTCCCCGCGCGAGGGCTTCGACTTCTTCCCGCTCACCGTGGACGTCGAGGAGCGCATGTACGCCGCGGGCCGCATCCCCGGCTCGTTCTTCCGCCGCGAGGGCCGCCCGTCCACCGACGCGATCCTCACCTGCCGTCTGATCGACCGCCCCCTGCGCCCGGCCTTCACCAAGGGCATCCGCAACGAGGTCCAGGTCGTCGTGACCGTCACCTCGATCGCCCCGGACGAGATCTACGACACCGTGGCCATCAACGCCGCGTCCATGTCCACCCAGCTCTCCGGCCTGCCGTTCTCCGGCCCGATCGGCGGCGTGCGCATGGCCCTGCTGGACAACGGCATGGGCGAGCGCCAGTGGGTGGCGTTCCCGAAGCACTCCCAGCTGAAGGACGCCGTCTTCACCATGGCCGTGGCCGGCCGCATCGCCGGTGACGACATCGCCGTGATGATGGTCGAGGCCGAGGCCACCCCGGACGCCTGGACCCTCATCAAGGATCAGGGCGCCGGCGCCCCGACCGAGGAGGTCGTGGCCGAGGGCCTCGAGGCCGCCAAGCCGTTCATCCGCACCCTGTGCGAGGCCCAGGCCGACCTGGCCGCCCG
The DNA here is from genome assembly GCF_002206575.2 of Micrococcus sp. FDAARGOS_333. NCBI lineage: Bacteria > Bacillati > Actinomycetota > Actinomycetes > Micrococcales > Micrococcaceae > Micrococcus > Micrococcus sp. FDAARGOS_333. The sequence continues at coordinate 1,231,783 of NZ_NJFJ02000001.1, forward strand.
CGCCGGCAAGGAGCCGGTGGACGTGCCGGTCTTCAAGGACTACGAGGACGACGCCTACGCCGCCGTGGAGAAGCTCGCCTCCGAGCGCCTGACCGAGATCTTCTCGATCGGCGACAAGCAGGAGCGCGAGGCCGCCTCCGACGCCTACCACGCCGAGGTCATCGAGGAGCTCGCCGGAGAGGGCAAGGAGTTCGAGGAGCGCCGCAGCGAGATCGCCAAGGCGTTCGGCTCGGTCACCAAGGAGATCGTGCGCCAGCGCATCCTGCGCGAGCAGGTCCGCATCGACGGCCGCGGCCTCACCGACATCCGCAAGCTCACCGCCGAGGTCGAGGTCCTGCCGCGCGTGCACGGCTCCGCGATCTTCGAGCGCGGCGAGACGCAGATCATGGGCGTCACCACGCTGAACATGCTCAAGATGGAGCAGCAGATCGACTCCCTGGCGCCGGAGACCTCCAAGCGCTACATCCACCACTACAACTTCCCGCCGTACTCCACCGGCGAGACCGGCCGCGTGGGCTCTCCCAAGCGCCGCGAGATCGGCCACGGCGCCCTCGCCGAGCGCGCCGTGGTGCCGGTGCTGCCCTCCCGTGAGGAGTTCCCGTACGCGATCCGTCAGGTCTCCGAGGCCCTCGGCTCCAACGGCTCCACCTCCATGGGTTCGGTCTGCGCCTCCACCCTGTCCCTGCTGAACGCCGGTGTGCCGCTGCGCGCCCCGGTCGCCGGCATCGCCATGGGCCTGGTCTCCGCCGAGGTGGACGGCCAGACCCAGTACGCCGCCCTCACCGACATCCTCGGCGCCGAGGACGCGTTCGGGGACATGGACTTCAAGGTGGCCGGAACCTCCGAGTTCGTCACCGCGATCCAGCTGGACACCAAGCTCGACGGCATCCCGGCCTCCGTGCTCGCCGCCGCGCTGACCCAGGCCCGTGAGGCCCGCCTGCACATCCTGTCCGTGCTGAACGCCGCGATCGACGGCCCGGACGAGATGGCCTCGACCGCGCCGCGCATCATCGCGGTGCGCATCCCGGAGGACAAGATCGGTGCGGTCATCGGCCCCAAGGGCGCCATGATCAACCAGATCCAGGACGACACCGGCGCGGAGATCACCATCGAGGATGACGGCACCGTGCTGATCGGCGCGACCGACGGCGCCTCCGCCGAGGCCGCCCGCTCCGCCGTGAACGCTATCGCCAACCCGCAGGTCCCCGAGGTCGGCGAGCGCTACCTCGGCACCGTGGTGAAGCTGACCACCTTCGGCGCCTTCGTGTCCCTGACCCCGGGCAAGGACGGCCTGCTGCACATCTCCGAGCTGCGCAAGCTCAACGACGGCAAGCGCGTGGACGACGTCGAGGACGTCGTGGGCGTGGGCCAGAAGGTCCAGGTCGAGATCACCAAGATCGACGACCGCGGCAAGCTCTCGCTCGCCCCGGTGGTCGCCGAGGACGGCGCCGAGGCGGAGACCGCCGACGCCGTCGAGTCCTCGGAGTCGACCGAGGCCTGATCGGCCCGCCCCGGTGAGGGGAGGGGTTGCACGGTCCCTCGGCCTGATCGGCCCTGACGCGCGGCCCCGTGCCGGCGAGCGGACAGCTCGTCGGTGCGGGGCCGTCGTCGTGCCCGGAGGAGGGTGCGCTTCGGGCGGCTCGTCCGCTGGCCACCCCGCGCGCTGCGCCGAGCCAGAAGGTTTGGCCCCTTCGTGCACTCGGGAAGTGCCCACTTCCTCTGGCTCGGCGAGCCAGAAGGTTTGGCCGGTTGACGGCCCGCTGAAGTAGCCGTTTGTTCTGGTTCGCCGCGGGGTGGCGCAGGGGTGATCGCCGAGCCAGAAGGTTTGGCCCCTTCGCGCATCCGGGAAGTGCCCACTTCCTCTGGTTCGGCGAGCCAGAGGGTTTGGCCCCTTCGCGCATCCGGGAAGTGCCCACTTCTTCTGGTTCGGCGCGGGGTGACGGCGGGGCGTTCGGCGAGCCAGAAGGATCGGCACCGGGTCGCCCGGTTCGCACCCTCGCGCCGGGTCCGGAACAATGGAGCGGGTGACGTCCATCCAACAGATTCCCCTCGACTACACCGGCACGCTCGCGGACGACGGCGCCGGTGAGATCCGCCGCTCCGTGCTGCCCGGCGGCGTGCGCGTGCTGACCGAGGCGATGCCGAACCAGCGCTCGGTGACGATCGGCTACTGGGTGGCGGTCGGCTCCCGCGACGAGTCCCCGCAGGGGTTCGGCTCCACCCACTTCCTGGAGCACCTGCTGTTCAAGGGCACCCCCACCCGCAGCGCGATGGACATCGCGGCGGCCTTCGACCGCGTCGGCGGGGAGTCCAACGCCGGCACGGCGAAGGAGTCCACGGTCTACCACGCCCGCGTGCTGGACGAGGACCTGCCGATGGCGATCGAGGTCCTCACGGACATGCTGGCCTCCTCGGTGATCGACCCGGCCGAGATGGAGACCGAGCGCGGCGTGATCCTCGAAGAGCTCGCCATGGACGCGGACGACCCCGTGGACTACGCCCACGAGCGCCTCGCGGAGGTCCTGCTCGGGGCGCACCCGCTGGCCCGCCCGATCGGCGGCACCCCGGACACCATCCGCGGCGTCACCCGCGATCACGTGTGGGACCACTACGCGCACTGGTACCGCCCGGACGAGATCGTGGTGACCGCCGCCGGCGGCCTGGACCACGACGAGGTCTGCCGCCTGGTCCTCGAGGCCCTGTCCCGGTCCGGCTGGGACCTGCCCGAGGCAGCCTCCCCGGCCCCGCGCCGCGCCGTGGACACCACCGCTGCCGCGGCCGCGTCGATCGTCCCCGGCATGCACCGCTTCGCCAAGCAGGTGGAGCAGGCCAACGTGCTGGTGGGCGGCCGCTCGCTGTCCACCACGGACGAGGACCGCTTCGCCCTGGGCGTGATGAACGCGATCCTCGGCGGCGGCATGTCCTCCCGACTGTTCCAGCAGATCCGTGAGCGTCGCGGGCTGGCGTACTCCACCTACTCGTTCTCCGCGGGCTACTCGGACCTGGGCTACTACGGCCTCTATGCGGGCTGCCAGCCCTCCCGCGTCAGCGAGGTCGCAGACCTCATGGTGGCCGAGCTGGAGAGGATGGCCACCGAGCACGTCACCGCGGAGGAACTGGACCGCGCCCACGGCCAGATCTGCGGCGGCACCGTGCTCGGCATGGAGTCCACCGGTGCCCGCATGTCCCGCCTCGGCCGGTCCGAGCTGGTGCTCGGCGAGTTCGTGGACCTCACCGGCTCCCTGGACCGTGTCCGTGCCGTCGGCGCCGAGGACGTCCGAGCCGTCGCCGCCCGCCTGGTGGAGGGGGAGCGGGCGTCCGTCGTGGTCGGCCCGGAAGCCTGATCCGGCGCGTAGGCTGGTGCGCATGAGTGCCGAGTACACCCCCGCAGCCGAGAATGACCGGATCCGCGTCGCCCTGCTGGGTGCCTCCGGGAAGATGGGCCGCCGTGCCGTGGAGGCGGTCACCGCCGCCGAGGACATGGAGCTGGTCGCCGAGCTGACCTCCACGGACCCCCTCGAGCGCGTCCTCGAGGCCGGCGCCACGCACGTGGTGGACCTCACGGTCCCGGACGCCTCCCCGGACAACGTGGCGTTCGCGGTGGAGCACGGCCTGCACACCGTGGTGGGCACCTCCGGCTGGGTCCAGCAGCGCCGTGAGCGCCTGCAGGCCCAGCTTGCCCAGCACCCGCAGGTCGGCGTGCTCATCGCCCCGAACTTCTCGGTCGGCTCCGTGCTGGCCTCCGCCTTCGCCGCGAAGGCGTCCCGGTTCTTCGAGTCGGTGGAGGTCGTCGAGCTGCACCACCCGGCGAAGCTGGACGCCCCCTCGGGCACCGCGGTGCGCACCGCGGAGATGATCGCCGCCTCCCGCGCGGAGGCGGGCGTGGCCCCGAGCCCGGACGCCACCGAGCGTGACCCGGACGGCGCCCGCGGCGCGGAGGTGGACGGCGTGCGTGTGCACGCGGTGCGCCTGCGCGGGCTGGAGGCGCACCAGGAGGTGCTCATGGGCGGCCCCGGCGAGCAGCTCACCGTCCGCCACGACGCCTTCGACCGCGGCGCCTACATGCCCGGCGTGCTGCTGGGCCTGCGCCGGGTGGCCGCGCACCCGGGCCTGACGTACGGACTGGACGGATACCTCGACCTTGACTGACCCGCACACCCCGCACGAGCCGGCCGACGCTCCCGACCGCCGGGACGCCGCCGCCACCGGCGGCGAGCCCCGGCCGCAGCGTCCCCTGCTGACCAAGGTGGGGGTGGCCGCGGTCACCCTGCTGCTGCTGTTCTTCGCCGGCGTGGCCGTGTACTCGGCGATCGGCTTCGTCATGGCCCCGCAGCCGGTGGCGAAGCTGATCGGCGTGGCCGTGCTCGGCATCGTGGCGGTCGGTCTGTGGGCCCTGTGGCGCGAGATCCGCTTCGGCCTGCTCTCCGAGCGCATGGCCGCGATCCTCGCCGCCGAGGGCAACCTGCCGGTGGACGACCTGCCGCGCTCGCCCGGCGGCCGCATCGACCGCGCCTCGGCGGACGCCGAGTTCGAGACCTACCGCATCGAGGCCGAGGCCGCCCCGCAGTCCTGGCGTGCCTGGTACCGGCTCGGCCTGGCCTACGACGCCTCCGGGGACCGTCGCCGCGCCCGCGGCGCGATCCAGACCGCCGGCCGCCTCTTCACCGAGGATGCCCGCACCGCCCGCCGCTGACCGCTCAGCCTCCCCGCCCCGTTCCGGCCCGTCCGGGGCGTCCGCCTGTGGGGCAGGTGCTGCCGGCCGGCCTCAGCGTGGTCCGGGCCCCCGCTTCCCGACGACGGCACTCGCCGCCGCTTGCAGACCCGCCTCGAGCGGTCCCCGGCTCCGGCACAGGCGGAAGGCCAGCGCCACGGCGAGGCAGCCGGCCCACGCCACGAGCACGGCCACGTCCGTGTTCCAGCACCAGCCGGGGTCTGCGCAGAATGCGGACGGGCCCCGCAGCCCCGCGTCGGCCAGGGGCGCGAGCACCATCAGGTGTCCGACGTAGAGGGTGAGTGGGATCCGTCCCACCGTCTCGAGCGGCGCGGTCAGGACCCGCAGCGGCACCCGCCCCGACGCCCGCTCCCGCAACGGAACCCGCCCCGACGCCCGCTCCCGCAGCGGCACCCGCCCCGGTGCCCGCTCCCGCAACGGAACCCGCCCCGACGCCCGCTCCCGCAGCGGCCCGGAGGCCACGGCTGAGGGGACGACGGTCGCAGTGCGGTCGGCGAGCAGCACGGCCAGACCGAGCAGGGCCGTGGCCGCCCCGGCGACGCGCACCGCCTCGCCCATGCCGCCGCCGTGGGGCACGGCCAGCGCCAGCCACAGCGGGTCCGGGATGAGCCAGACCAGGGCGTGCTCTCCGGTCAGCAGGGTGGCCCGCAGCGTCTGAAGGTCCACGCCCGTGGCGGCGGAGATCCGCGCCCGCAGGGACTCGTCGCGGGGGAGGGCCAGCCACACGGCGGCACCGGCTCCCCAGGCCGCCGCGCCGGCCGCCAGCATCCGCCCCGCGGCACGCGGCAGCTCTCCCCGGTCCCGGGCGGCCTCGACGGCGCGGCCCAGTCCGATGCCCAGCAGCAGGAAACCGCCCCAGGCCAGCACCGGGTAGTAGCCGGTGAGCAGCAGGTCCGAGAGCAGCACGCCGGGCCGGAGCAGGTCGGCGGGAGCCGGCGAGGTCCAGAGCCGGCCGTCCACGGACACGGCGGTCCGGCCCAGGAAGGACCAGCCCAGCGTGGTCAGGGCGAACACGGCCACGGGTCCGAGCAGGGTCCAGGACACGCCGGCGGCCAGCGCAGTCCGGACCCGCAGCCGCAGCAGGGCAGGAGCCAGCGTGAACAGCACGCCGTAGTGGCACAGGATGACCGCCACCGGTGACTCGAGCAGGCCCAGCAGCAGCCCGAGCAGGAACAGCAGCCCCGCGCGGACCAGGAGGCGGGCGGTTCGCCGGGGGTGAGGGTCCGTCGTCGGGAGGCCGGCGGAGCCGGGAGAGGGCCAGTGGAGTGCGAGGGAGACGCCGGCGACCACCACGAACACCGCCGAGGCGAGCCCGGCGAACGCCAGGTGCTCCCAGGAGGGCGAGCCGTCCACCGCCGTCGGGTTCCCCACATGCACGGCCACCATGCCCAGCACCGCCAGCCCGCGGACGGCGTCCACGCCCCGCACACGACGGGCCGGGCGATCCGACGCGGGGCCGCGCCCGGATGCGGGGGAGGAGGCAGAGGTCACGGCAGGCTCCCGAGACGGCGGCGGACGGCGGGCGGTGCGTCTCCGCATGGCGAGACGGCCCCATTCTCCCAGGTGGCGGGCGGTAGGCTGGGCCCATGAGTGAGATCCGCGCCAGCCTCGCACCCGTCGACCCCGTGTTCGGCACCGTCGTGCCCGCCATGGTCACGCCCATGCGGCCGGACGGCTCCGTGGACCTGGACGCCGCCCAGGCGCTCGCAGAGCACCTGGTGGACAACGGCGCCGACGGTCTCGTGGTCACCGGCACCACCGGCGAGACCTCGACCCTCACGGACGAGGAGAACGTCGCCATGTTCCGCGCCGTCGTGGAGGCGGTCGGCGGGCGCGCGAAGGTCGTCGCCGGCACCGGCACGAATGACACGAACCACTCTCTGCACCTGAGCCAGGCGGCCGCCGAGGTCGGCGTGGACGGCCTGCTCCTGGTGACCCCGTACTACAACAAGCCCCCGCAGGCCGGCATCGCGGCGCACTTCCGTGCGGTCGCGGACAAGGTCGACCTGCCCATCATGCTCTACGACATCCCGGGACGCTCCGTGATGCCGATCCAGGCCGAGACGCTCCTGTCCCTGGCCGAGCACCCGAACATCGTGGCCCTCAAGGACGCCAAGGGCGACCTTCAGTCCACGACCACCGTCCTGGCCGAGACCGACCTGGTGGTCTACTCCGGCGACGACGGCGCCACCCTGCCGCTGATGTCCCTGGGCGCCGTGGGCGTCGTCTCCGTGTCCGCCCACGTGGCCCCCGCGAAATACCGCGAGCTCGTGGACGCCGCCAACGCCGGCGATATCGCCGCCGCCCGGAAGGCCCACTTCGAGCTGGACCCGGTCCAGCGCGGCATCATGACCCACGTCCAGGGTGCGGTCGCCGCCAAGGCCGTCCTCGCCGCCCAGGGCGTCATCCCGGCCGCCACCGTGCGGCTGCCGCTCGTCGAGGCCACCTCGGACGAGCTCTCGATCATCCGCGCCGACCTCGCGGAGGCCGGCATCACCTTCTAGAAGGGAAACCCACACCATGCCCTCAGGCGCACGCCTGCAGACCCCGCCCAAGCTCAAGAAGGGCGCACTTAGGATCGTGCAGCTCGGAGGTCTCGAAGAGGTCGGCCGCAACATGGTCACCTTCGAGATCGACGGCAAGATCCTCGTCGTCGACTGCGGCGTCCTCTTCCCTGAGGACACCCAGCCCGGCGTCGACCTGATCCTCCCGGACTTCTCGTACCTGAAGGACCGGCTGGAGGACATCGTGGGCATCGTGCTCACCCACGGCCACGAGGACCACATCGGTGCCGTGCCGTACCTGCTGCGGCTCAAGTCCGACATCCCGCTGATCGGCTCCCAGCTCACCCTCGCCCTGATCGAGGCCAAGCTCGAGGAGCACCGCATCAAGCCGCTCACCCTCGCCGTGAAGGAGGGGGACACCGAGCGTTTCGGCCCCTTCGAGTGCGAGTTCGTGGCCGTCAACCACTCCATCCCGGACGCGCTCGCCGTGTTCGTCCGCACCGCCGCGGGCACCATCCTGCACACCGGCGACTTCAAGATGGACCAGCTGCCGCTCGACGGCCGCATCACGGACCTGCGCGCCTTCGCCCGGCTGGGCGAGGAGGGCGTGGACCTGTTCATGACGGACTCCACCAACGCGGAGGTCCCGGGCTTCACCATGACCGAGAAGGAGATCGGCCCGACCATCGAGCGCTACTTCGCGGACGCGCGGCAGCGGATCGTGGTGGCCTCCTTCTCCTCGCACGTGCACCGTGTGCAGCAGGTCCTGGACGCGGCCGCGAAGCACGGCCGCAAGGTCGCCTTCGTCGGCCGCTCGATGATCCGCAACATGGGCATCGCCTCGAAGCTCGGCTACCTGGACGTGCCCGAGGGCCTGCTCATCGACGCCCGCAAGGTGGACAAGTACCGGGACGACGAGGTCGTGCTGATGTGCACCGGCTCCCAGGGTGAGCCGATGGCCGCCCTGTCCCGCATGGCCAACGGCGACCACCAGGTCCAGCTGGAGGAGGGCGACCTCGTGGTCCTCGCCTCCTCGCTGATCCCGGGCAACGAGAACTCCGTCTTCCGCATCATCAACGCCCTCATGAAGCTGGGCGTGCAGGTGGTGCACAAGGGCATGGCCAAGGTGCACGTCTCCGGCCACGCCTCCGAGGGCGAGCTGCTCTACAGCTACAACATCGTCAAGCCGCGCCACGTCATGCCGGTGCACGGCGAGACCCGCCACCTGATCGCCAACGGCCGCATCGCGCAGAAGACCGGCGTGCCGGAGGAGAACATCGTCCTGGCCGCCAACGGCACCGTGGTGGACATGGTGGACGGCCGCGTCCGCGCCGTCGGCGAGATCGACTGCGGCTACGTCTACGTGGACGGCTCCTCGATCGGCGAGATCTCGGACGCGGACCTCAAGGACCGCATGGTGCTCGGCGAGGAGGGCTTCGTCTCCGTCATCACCGTGGTGAACCGCCAGTCCGGCAAGATCATCTCCGGCCCGGACATCCACGTCCGCGGCGTGGCCGAGGACGCCAAGGTGTTCGAAGGCATCAAGCCCAAGATCGCCCGCGCTCTCGAGGAGGCCGTGCAGTCCGAGAAGACGCACACCACCCACCAGCTGCAGCAGGTCGTCCGCCGCACCATCGGCACCTGGATCAACCGCAAGCTGCGCCGCCGCCCGATGATCGTCCCGGTGGTCATCGAGGCCTGAGCGGGGCGCAGCCTGCCGCGCGTCGCCCGCCACACGGGCCGCGCGTCGGCAGCGCCGCCCGGGCCCGCCGGCCGCTCGTCGCCTGCAGGCCGGCCGCCCGAAGCCCCGCGGTGTCCTCCTGGGACGCCGCGGGGCTTCGCGGTACCGTAGGAGTGATATGGCGACTCGTACTTCCCCCGCGCGCTCGTCGTCCTCCTCCACCCGTTCCCGCTCCGGCTCCGGCCGGTCCGGGGGCTCCACGCGAGGCAAGGGCGCGACCACCAAGACCACCGTCGACCTGGACCGGCCGCCGCTGCCGGTCCGGGTCCTCCACGCGATCTGGATGGCCCTGGCCACCCCGGTCGGCGCCGTCGTGCGCAAGCTCGGCCCGGACGTGCGCATCCCGCGCGAGGACCGCCGGGACGGCACCGGCTTCCTGCTCGTGCTCCTGGCGGCGCTCGTCGCCGCCGTCGAGTGGTGGGGCCTGCGGGACGTCACCGAGTTCGGCCGCATCGTCAACGCGGTGGTGGCCGGCACCGTCGGCTGGTTCGCCTTCCTCGTCCCCTTCGTCCTGGTGATCATCGCCGTACGCTGCTTCCGCACGCCCACCGAGCACCGGACCAACGGACGCATCATCATCGGACTGCTGGTCGCCACGGTCGCAGGCTCCGGCATCGCCCATCTCGCCGGGGGACTGCCCTCGGCGGCCGAGTCCTTCGAGGACATGCTGCGCGCCGGCGGCATGGTCGGCTACCTCGCCACCAGCCCCCTGGCCTCCCTGCTGACGGCCGTCCCCGTGTGGGCGGTCATGATCGCTCTCGCGTTCTTCTCCATCCTCATCATCACGGCCACCCCGCTCGGGGCCATCGGCGAGCGTCTCCGCGCCGGCTACGCCTGGCTCACCGGGCAGGACCCGCAGGCCGCCGCCGAGGCCGCCCGCGAGCGCAAGGCCGCCCGTCGGGCCCGCCGCGAGGGCCACGCGGACGAGGACGGCACCGAGGGCTCTGAGGGTCGCACGCACCCGGACCACGACCAGTCCTACCTGGACTCCACCTCCCGCGCCGCCGACGCGCCGGCCCCGGCCCGGCGCCCCGGTCTGTTCGCCCGCCTGTTCGGCCGCGGCCGCCGGGCCGAGGAGCCCGTGGAGCCGGAGTACACGCAGACCCGCGCCTACGACTCGGCCCTCGTGGACGAGGAGGAGACCGCCGCCGTGCCCGCGGACGAGCAGCCCACCCAGGCGCTGTCCCGTCCGCTCGACGACACCGGCCGCCGCTCCGGCTCCCACGTCTTCGACGCCGCCGCGGACTTCCCTGAGGCCGAGGACGAGACCGCCGGCCCGGACACCGAGGAGCTGCCGGCCGTCCCGGCGGGCGTGAAGCGCCCGACCGCCGCGGACCGCGCCCTCGAGCAGGTCCGCGAGCACGCCCGTGCCCAGCAGGCTTCCCGCCCCGCGGAGGCGGACGCCTCCGCCCGCCCGGTGGCGAAGCATGCCGGCGAGGACTGGACCGACGCGCCCGGCGAGGCGGACGCGGACGGCAGGGGGCCGTCGTCGTCCGCGGATGCCGCCGGCGCCCCGGCCGTGCAGTCCGTCTCCACCCCGGAGCCGGTGCCGGCCGTGCCGTCCGTCCCGGCCAAGACCGAGCAGCTCGAGCTCGGCGGGGACGTGTCCTACACGCTGCCCGAGTCCTCCCTGCTGCCGGCCGGACCGGCGCCGAAGGAGCGCTCGGAGTCCAACGACCGGATCGTGGAGGCGCTGACCACCTGCTTCCAGGAGTTCAAGGTGGACGCGAAGGTCACCGGGTTCTCCCGCGGCCCCACCGTGACCCGCTACGAGGTGCACGTCGCCCCGGGCACCAAGGTGGAGAAGGTCACCGCCCTGGAGAAGAACATCGCCTACGCGGTGGCGTCCTCTGATGTGCGCATCCTCAGCCCCATCCCGGGCAAGTCGGCGATCGGCATCGAGATCCCGAACACGGACAAGGAGGTCGTCGTCCTCGGCGACGTCCTGCGCTCGCAGGCCGCCCAGCGCAACGAGCACCCGATGATCATGGGCGTCGGCAAGGACGTGGAGGGCGGCTACGTGGTGGCCAACCTGGCGAAGATGCCGCACATGCTCGTCGCCGGCGCCACCGGTGCGGGCAAGTCCTCCTTCGTGAACTCGATGATCACCTCGATCCTCATGCGCGCCACCCCGGACGACGTCCGCATGGTCATGGTGGATCCGAAGCGCGTGGAGCTCACCGCCTACGAGGGCGTCCCGCACCTGGTGACCCCGATCATCACCAACCCGAAGAAGGCCGCCGAGGCCCTGCAGTGGGTGGTGAAGGAGATGGACACCCGCTACGACGACCTCGCCGCGTTCGGCTTCAAGCACATCGACGACTTCAACAAGGCCGTCCGCGCCGGGAAGGTCCAGCTGCCGCCGGACTCGAAGCGTCAGCTGCGCCCGTACCCGTATCTGCTGGTGATCGTGGACGAGCTCGCGGACCTGATGATGGTCGCGCCGCGTGACGTGGAGGACGCGATCGTGCGCATCACCCAGTTGGCCCGTGCCGCCGGCATCCATCTGGTGCTGGCCACCCAGCGGCCGTCCGTGGACGTGGTCACCGGCCTGATCAAGGCCAACGTGCCCTCCCGCATGGCGTTCGCCACCTCCTCGGTGACCGACTCCCGCGTGGTCCTGGACCAGCCCGGTGCCGAGAAGCTCCTCGGCCAGGGCGACGCCCTGTTCCTGCCCATGGGCAAGTCCAAGCCGATGCGTGTGCAGGGCGCCTGGGTCAACGAGTCCGAGATCCACGCCGTGGTGGAGCACGTGAAGTCCCAGATGCAGGTCCAGTACCGCGACGACGTGGTGCCGGAGAAGGCCGAGAAGGTCATCGACGAGGACATCGGAGACGACCTGGACCTGCTGCTGCAGGCGGTGGAGCTGGTGGTCACCACCCAGTTCGGCTCCACCTCCATGCTGCAGCGCAAGCTCCGCGTGGGCTTCGCCAAGGCCGGCCGCCTCATGGACCTCATGGAGTCCCGCGGCGTGGTGGGCCCGTCCGAGGGCTCCAAGGCCCGCGACGTGCTGGTCAAGCCGGACGACCTGGCCGGTGTGCTCGCCACCATCAGCGGCGACGCCCCGCCGGAGCCTGCCCCCGCACCGGCCGGCGAGGCCTCGTCCGGCGGTGCCGGCGCGGGTGCCGGAGCCGCCGGCGGCGACGGCGCCCGTGACCTGGTGGCCGAGGACCTGGACAATCGTCCTCAGGCCCAGCAGTGGCACGATGAGGACGACGCGGAGGGGTCTGAGGACGCATGGCAGCTGACCGGCCGATGAGCGGCTCTGTGAACGGTGCCGATGCGCCGACCCCGTCGGACGCCTCCGAGCAGGCGGCGGCCTCGCAGACCCCGCCTCAGCACTCCAACTGGAACCTGCCGAACGTGCTCACCGCGGTGCGCATCGTCATGGTCCCGTTCTTCGTGTGGGCGCTCTGGGCCGGCGGCCCGTGGGGCGAGAACTCCACCGCCGCCCGCTGGATCGCGTTCGTGCTCTTCGCCGCGGCGATGTACACGGACAAGCTGGACGGGGACATCGCCCGGGCCCGCGGGATCGTGACGGACTTCGGCAAGATCGCCGACCCCATCGCGGACAAGCTGCTCACCGGCGCCGCCCTGGTGGTCTTCTCCCTGCTCGGCGAGCTGTGGTGGTGGGTCACCGTCCTGTTCCTCGTGCGCGAATGGGGGATCACCCTGCTGCGCCTGGTGGTGATCAGGTACGGCGTCATGCCGGCCTCCAGGGGCGGAAAGCTCAAGACGGTGCTGCAGACCGCGGGCATCGGCTTCCTGTCCATGCCCCTGTTCGAGGTCCTCGGTTTCTGGTGGGCCTATGTCGGCTGGTTCTTCCTCGGCGCCGCGCTCGTGGTGACCGTGGTGACCGGCGTCGACTACGTCCGCCAGGCGGTGCTGCTGCGCCGCGAGGCCCTCGCCTCCGGGCGCGTGAACGGCTGAGTCCGGTGCCGGTGCCCTGAGGAGATCCACATGACGACGACGGCACAGCCCTCCGCCTTTCTCCTCGCCCTGGTCCGGGGGCTGAGGGAGCGGGGCCTGACCCTGGCCTGCGCCGAGTCCCTCACCGCCGGCCGCGTGGCGGCCGCCGTGGCCGACGTTCCCGGGGCCTCGACCGTGCTGCAGGGCGGGGTGGTCGCCTACCAGAACCGCGTGAAGCACGAGGTGCTCGGCGTGGACGCGCAGGTGCTGGACACCCGCGGCGCCGTGGACCCGGAGACCGCCCGCCAGATGGCCGCCGGCGCGCGCCGCCTCGTCGGCGCGGACATCGGGGTCTCCACCACCGGCGTCGCCGGTCCGGAACCGCACCAGGGCAAGGCCGTGGGGACGGTCTGGGTGGGCCTGGCCGTCGGTGAGGAGCTGGCGGATCAGGCGGCCGTCGTCGTGGGCGAGGGCGGTGAGCCGCAGGCGGACGGGACGGTCACGGCGGCCCGGCTCCTCCAGCTGGACGGGGACCGCGAGGCGATCCGGGCCCAGTCCACGCAGGCCGCCCTGGCCATGGTGGCCGAGCTGCTCGGCCGCTGACGTGCGCGGACCCACGCCTGCCGCGCCGCCGGTTCGCCGCGGGCGGCCGGACACTCACAGCGGACCGACAGGCCCCGGTCCCTCGACGGGCCCGCCCCCACCGGCCGTACGGTGCTCCAGTGACCCCACGCGACACCGAGATCCCCTTGCACTGCCCGTCTGAGTCCGCTCCCGACGGCGGCGGCCGCCACGTGGTCGGGCTCGTCGCCGACCCAGGTCTGCCGTTGCGGCTGGCCGAGGACATGGCGCAGACCCTGCCGGAGGTGCTCTCCGCCCGGCTCGGGGACACGACCGACTGGGAGGTGCGCGTTGTGGAACGGGCGCTGCCGGTCTCGGCCGACGGCGGCATGATCCTGCCGGAGGCCATCCACGAGCTGGCCGATCAGCAGGGGTGGGACACCGTGGTGGCCGTCGTGGACCTGCCCCGCTTCGAGGATGGCCGTGGCGTGGTCGCGGACGTGGTGCCGGCCGAGCGCTGGGCCGTGGTCTGCGTGCCGGCGCTGGGTGTGCTTCGCACCCGCCATCGTCTGCGCGAGACCCTCGCGCGAGTGGTGGGCCACGTCCTGGGCGAGGAGCACGTCGGCGCGGCCGAGGACCTCGAGTTCGACGCGGACTCCGGCCGCGCCCGCACGGATCTCAGCGCGGGGCTGACCCCGCTGCCGCACACCGAGACGCGTGCCGAGACGGAGGGCCTGCTGCCGGACGGCACACGGTCAGGGACGGTGTTCGCCCGCGGGCTGCGCGGTCGACTGCGGCTGCTGTCGGGCATGGTCGCCGCCAACCGACCGCTGCAGATGCCGCGGTCGATGAGCTGGACACTGGCCTCGGCCGGGGCGGTCGGCGCCTACGGCATCTTCTTCGGCTCGATCTGGGTGCTGTCCAACGAGATGTCCATTGCCCGGCTGACCGCCGTCATGCTGGTCTCCCTCGCGCTGCTGGTGGTCTGGCTGATCACCGCGAACGGGATGTGGGCGCCCTCGGCGGGCAACAGGGGGCGGGCGGGCCTGGACAATGCGGCCACGCTGGTTACCGTGGGGGCCGCCGTTTGTGTGCTCTACGCGGGGCTGTTCCTCGGCCTGGCACTCGTGGCAGGGCTGATCATCCCGCAGGGCTACCTGGCGGCCGAGCTCGACGGCTCCGCCGGGGTGGGGGACTACGTGGCCCTGGCGTGGCTGGCCACGTCGATGGGCATGATCGCCGGCGCCGTGGGCTCCAGCTTCGACGATTCCGAGGCGATCCGCACGGCCACCTACTCCCGCCGTGAGCGGCGCCGCCGGGAGGCGGCCGAGGAACGCGCTCGAGCGGACTGAAGGTCACGGAACGGAAAAGTTCGCCCCGGCGGGAATGAACACCGAACCGGTGCGGTTGTCCTGAACGAGTCAAGAACAGAGGGCGCGATCGGACCGGGCGACCTCAGCGCTGTGGTCCAGGGAACGTCCAGGAGGTACCGATAGACATGATGAGGCACCCCATCCACGCCAACGGCATCACCCGCTGGGTCCAGGACGGACCGCAGGCTGAGGCCCACCAGACCCCCGCCGCCCCCGAGATCAAGGAGCGCTCCATGCCCACCCTCCGTCACGAGATCGGCGACGTCCTCCGCGACGTCCGCCAGCGCCAGGGCCGCACGCTCCGCGAGGTGTCGCACGACGCGCGCGTCTCCCTCGGCTACCTGTCCGAGGTGGAGCGCGGCCAGAAGGAGGCCTCCTCCGAGCTGCTGGCCTCGATCTGCGACGCACTCGACGTGCCGCTGTCCGCCATGCTCCGCGAGGTCTCGGACCGCATCGCCGAGCAGGAGGGCGTCATCGTCCCGGACACCGTGCCGGACGAGCTGACCGCAGACCTCGGCGGCTCCGGCCGTGTGGGCACCCTCGCCCACTGATCGTCGGATCCGCTGCTCCACGACGACGGGCGGTCGCCTTCACACGAAGGCGACCGCCCGTCGTCGCGTCACGGCGGCACGCCGCCGTGACATCATCGACACCGCACGCCCGGGCAGGGCGCGCTCCCGTGGCTCCGCGCCGCGGACCGAGAGACGATCCGAGAGGACCTGCATGCGCCGCAGCGAGTTCACCCGCCTCGTGGTCGAGGAGTTCGGCCCCGCCCGGGGGCCGGTGATCGTGGACACCTTGAACCTGCCCGGGCTCGACTGCACGGGCGCCGAGGCGTTGGCGAAGGGGGTGGACCCGCGGGACGTCTGGCGGGCGATCTGCGACCTGCAGGACGTGCCGGAGGAGCGCCGGCTCGGCCGGGACATCCCGCCGAAGGGGTGAGCGCCGGACACGCCGCACCGTATCGAACACATGTTCGAAGATGTGCGGTAGTGTCCTCCACAGCAGACCGAACGCGGGCTGCCGTCCACAGATCCGCCGGCGCGCCCTATCGTGTCGGCGCCCGTCCGTAGTGTCGTCCACGAGCGGATCGGACGGACCCGCGCCGGGCCCCGCGGCCCGGACCGAAGACCACACATCCAGAGGTGAAAGATGAGCACCGACACCGGCAACGACCGTCAGAAGGCCCTCGACGCCGCCCTGGCCCAGATCGACAAGCAGTTCGGCAAGGGCTCCGTGATGCGTCTGGGCGAGCAGTCCCAGACCCCGGTCGAGACCATCTCCACCGGCTCCGTCGCCCTGGACGTGGCCCTCGGCACCGGCGGCCTGCCCCGCGGCCGCGTCGTGGAGATCTACGGCCCGGAGTCCTCGGGCAAGACCACGGTCGCCCTGCATGCGGTGGCCAACGCCCAGCGCAACGGCGGCATCGCCGCGTTCATCGACGCCGAGCATGCGCTCGACCCGGTCTACGCCCGCAAGCTCGGCGTGGACACGGACGCCCTGCTGGTCTCCCAGCCGGACACCGGCGAGCAGGCCCTCGAGATCATGGACATGCTCGTCTCCTCGGGCTCCCTGGACATCATCGTCGTCGACTCCGTGGCCGCGCTCGTGCCGCGCGCCGAGATCGAGGGAGAGATGGGCGACTCCCACGTCGGCCTGCAGGCCCGCCTCATGTCCCAGGCGCTGCGCAAGATCACCGGCCGCCTGGCCCAATCCAAGACCACCGCGATCTTCATCAACCAGCTGCGCGAGAAGATCGGCGTGTTCTTCGGCTCGCCGGAGACCACCACCGGCGGCAAGGCCCTGAAGTTCTACGCCTCGGTCCGCATCGACGTGCGCCGCATCGAGACCCTCAAGGAGGCCGGCAACCCGGTCGGCAACCGCACCCGCGCCAAGATCGTGAAGAACAAGATGGCCCCGCCTTTCAAGCAGGCCGAGTTCGACATCCTCTACGGCGAGGGCATCTCCAAGGAGGGCGGCCTGATCGACATGGGCGTCGAGGAGGGCATCGTGCGCAAGTCTGGTGCCTGGTTCACCTATGACGGGGACCAGCTCGGCCAGGGCAAGGAGAATGCGCGCCGCTTCCTCAAGGACAACCCGGACCTGGCCCTCGAGATCGAGACCCGGATCCTCCAGAAGCTCGGCATTGTGCCGGACGAGGACGCCGAGGCGGAGGGCGAGGAGCCCGCGCTGACGGCCGTCCCGGACGCCGGCTGATCCGCCGCACCGCACGGATCAGCGCATGAGTGAGCGGCGAGGCCGCGGCAAGCCCCAGGGAGATCCTTCGTGGGGTGACGCCATCTGGATCGAGGCCCCTTCCGTGAAGGCCGCCCGAGAACGGGACGCCCGCCGCGGGGAAACCGGTGACGAGACGACGGCCGCGGACACCGAGTGCCTCGGGGAGGATCTGCCGGACGGCGTCGACCCCGATCGCCTCGCCGCGGCCCGCGCCCGCAGCGCTGCCCGGCGCGCCCGTGCGCAGGCCGAACGCGAGCACGTGGTGGGCTCTGGGTTGCCCGAGCCGCGCCGCAGCCGCCGCAGGACGAGCGCCGAGGCCGGCGGTGGCCCCCGCGGTCGCGGCAGCGGCAGACGCCGGGAGCCGGCGCCGCTGCCGTCCGACCCGGACGAGCTGCGCGAGCTGGCCCGGAACATCGCGCTGCGCCACCTCACGGGTGCGCCCCGTTCCCGCCACCAGCTCGAGGAGCGCCTGGCGGACCGCGGCATCCCGGAGGAGGTCGGCGCCGAGGTCCTGGACCGCATGGAGGCCGTCCGTCTGGTGGACGACGCCGCCTTCGCCGAGACCCTGGTGCGCTCCCGCCACCGCGGCCGCGGCCTGGCCCGCAGCGCCCTGCGCCGCGAGCTCAAGGAGAAGGGCGTGGACGGCGAGACCGCCGAGGAGGCCCTGGAGGCCGTCACCGGGGAGGACGAGCGCGCCGCTGCCGCGGAGCTCGTCGCCAAGAAGATCCGCACCCGTCCCGTGCCCACCGGCCCGGACCGGCAGTCCCGGGTCGAGCGAGACAGGCACGTGCGGCGGCTCGTGGCCATGCTCGGCCGCAAGGGCTACGCGCCCGGCCTGGCATTCTCGATCGTCCGCGACGCCATCGACGCCCAGGAAGGCTGAGGCCGGCCCTCTGAGGACCGCCGGCCGCGCACCCACGGTGCCGGGCCGTCGTCGGGAAGCCACGCGCCACTAGAATGACCTGCGATGACCACCACCGCTGACGCCCCGCAGACCCCCGCCGCGCCGGACAACACCGGCCGCACCTACGAGGTGCGCACCTTCGGCTGCCAGATGAACGTCCACGACTCCGAGCGCATCTCCGGCCTGCTCGAGTCCACCGGCTACAGGCCCGTCGCCGAGGGCGACCAGGCCGACCTGGTCGTCTTCAACACCTGCGCCGTGCGTGAGAACGCGGACAACCGTCTCTACGGCAACCTCGGCAACCTGCGGAACGTGAAGCAGGCCCACGAGGGCATGCAGATCGCCGTCGGCGGCTGCCTGGCCCAGAAGGACCAGGAGGTGATCGTTCAGAAGGCGCCGTGGGTGGACGTGGTGTTCGGCACCCACAACATCGGCTCGCTGCCGACCCTGCTCGAGCGCGCCCGCCACAACCACCGTGCCGAGGTCGAGCTGCTCGAGTCCCTCGAGGTCTTCCCCTCCACACTGCCCACCAAGCGCGAGTCCACCCATTCGGCGTGGGTGTCCATCTCCGTGGGCTGCAACAACACGTGCACCTTCTGCATCGTCCCGTCCCTGCGCGGCAAGGAGAAGGACCGCCGCCCGGGCGAGATCCTGCAGGAGATCAAGGCGCTGGTGGCCGAGGGCATCGTGGAGGTGACCCTGCTCGGGCAGAACGTGAACACCTACGGCGTGGAGTTCGGAGACCGCGGAGCCTTCGCCAAGCTGCTGCGCGCCTGCGGCGAGATCGAGGGGCTGGAGCGGGTGCGCTTCACCTCCCCGCATCCGGCGTCCTTCACGGACGACGTCATCGACGCCATGGCCGAGACCCCCAACGTGATGCCGCAGCTGCACATGCCGCTGCAGTCCGGCTCGGACAAGGTCCTCAAGGACATGCGCCGGTCCTACCGCTCCAAGAAGTTCCTCGGGATCCTTCAGAAGGTCCGTGAGCGCATGCCGCACGCGGCCATCACCACGGACATCATCGTGGGCTTCCCCGG
The DNA here is from genome assembly GCF_002206575.2 of Micrococcus sp. FDAARGOS_333. Taxonomy (NCBI): domain Bacteria; kingdom Bacillati; phylum Actinomycetota; class Actinomycetes; order Micrococcales; family Micrococcaceae; genus Micrococcus; species Micrococcus sp. FDAARGOS_333. The sequence goes on from NZ_NJFJ02000001.1 coordinate 1,250,782, forward strand.
CGAGACCGACGAGGACTTCGAGGACACCCTGCGCGTGGTGGAGGCCTCCCGCTTCTCCTCGGCGTTCACCTTCCAGTACTCCATCCGCCCCGGCACCCCCGCCGGAGAGATGGAGGACCAGGTGCCCAAGCAGAAGGTGCAGGAGCGCTTCGAGCGCCTCGTGGCGCTGCAGGACCGCATCTCCGCCGAGGAGATGAAGACCCTCGTGGGCACCCGCCAGGAGCTGCTGGTCACCGAGCAGTCCGGATCCAAGGCCGGCGAGACCGGCCGCCTGGCCGGCCGTGCCCCGGACCACCGGCTGGTGCACTTCTCGGTGCCCGCCGGCTGTGAGACCCCGCGCCCGGGCGACTTCGTGACCGTCACCGTCACGGACGCCGCCGCGTTCTTCGCCATCGCGGACCCGACCGCCGAGGACTACCAGGTCCGCCGCAGCCGGGCCGGCGACGCCTGGGACCGCGCACAGGCCGAGTCCTGCGGCGTGCCCACCCCGGGCGCCGGCGGCGCCACCAGCCTCGGCATGCCGTCGCTGCGCCCGCGCTCCTGATGTCCTCCGGCACCCAGGCGAGCCGGCAGCGCCCGGTGATCGCCGTCGTCGGGGCCACGGCCACCGGCAAGTCGGCACTGGCCGTGACGCTGGCACAGCGCCTGGACGGGGAGGTCGTCAACGCGGACGCCCTGCAGTTCTACCGGGGCATGGACATCGGCACCGCCAAGACCATGCCGGCCGAGCAGCAGGGGGTGCCGCACCACCTGCTGGACGTCCTGGACGTCACCGAGGAGGCCTCCGTGGCCGCGTTCCAGGCGCAGGCACGGGAGCTGTTCGCGCAGATCCGCCGGCGGGACAAGACCCCGATCCTCGTGGGCGGTTCGGGCCTCTACGTCCGCGCCGGCCTGGACGTGCTGGAGTTCCCGCCCACCGACCCCGCGGTGCGTGCCGAGGTGGAGGCCGAGCTGGCCGAGCGCGGTGCGGCAGCCCTGCGCTCCGAGCTCGCCGCGGTGGATGCGGAGTCCGCGCAGAACGTGAAGGACGAGCGGCGCCTGGTGCGCGCCCTGGAGGTCCACCGGATCACCGGCCGCCCCTTCAGTGCGTTCATGCCGCAGCGGCAGACCCACCCGGACGTCGCCCCGGCGGTGCAGATCGGCCTGCGCATCGACCGGGCCGTGCTGCACGAGCGCATCGCCGCCCGCGTCCACGCCATGGTGGCCGCCGGCCTCGCCGAGGAGGTCCGTCGATTGGAGGCCGCCGGGCTGAGGGAGGGCAAGACGGCCTCGCGGGCCATCGGCTACGCCCCGTTCCTGGCCGTCCAGGACGGGAAGCTCACCGAGGCCGAGGCGATCGAACAGACCATCGTGGCCACCCGCCGCTTCGCCCGCCGCCAGGAGACCTGGTTCCGGGCCGACCCGCGCGTGCACTGGGTGGAGGCGCTGGCCGAGGACGTGGTGGAGCAGGCGCTGGCGGTGCTCTGACAGGCCCCGGGACTGAGCTCGTGCCCCGGGCATCCTCTCCTGCACAGCCGCCCTTCGCTCTGAGCGCATTCCCGGAGCGCTCCCTGCGGTGGCGCCGCTCACACAGGCGCCGCTACGGTGCTGGAAAGCAGAGGGAAGGAGGGGAGGCGCCATGGCCTTCAGCACACCGAAGCCCGGCAGCGCCCCCAGCGCATGGCACCGCGGCCTGGTGACGACGCTCGGCACGCTCGCCTTCGGCCGGCCCCGGATCCTGGGAGAGGTCCGCCCTGCCCGTGCCCTGCGCCGCGGCCCGCGCGGCTCGCGCCGCTCGCGCAGCACCCGGCCCACCGGCGACGGCCACCGTCCCCGGCTCTACCTCGCCAGCCACCGCAACGGCGCCATCGACGGCTGCGCCCTGGCCTTCGCCGCCCCCGGCGCGCAGTTCCTCGTCTCGGCCCAGCTGCTGCGCCATCCGCTGCTGCGCCTGCTGTTCACCGGCATCCCCGTGGTGCGACCGAAGGACGTGGAGCGCTACGGCATGGACCCGGCCGAGGTCGCGGACCCGGTGACCGCCGGGGTGCGCCACCTGGCCGCGGGGGGAGACCTCGTGGTCCTGCCCGAGGGCACCTCCGAGTGGTCGCACGCCCCGCAGCCCTACCGGAAGGGCGCCGCCCGGATCCTCGCCGCCTGCCGAGCCCAGGGCGTGGACGTGGAGGTCGTCCCGGTGGGCCTGTTCTACTCCGCCCCGGACCGCTACCGCTCCCGCGTGGAGGTCCTCCTCGGGGACCCTGTCCCGCTTCCCGACGACGGCACCTCGGCGTCCGATGCCGCCTCACCTGGGCCGTCGCGCGCCCCGGTGCCCGGCGCCGGCGGAGCGCCTGACCCCGCCGAGGTCGACCGCATCCACCAAGTGCTGTCCACAGCCTTGAACGAGGTGTCCGTGGACTGCCTGGACGATCAGTCCTTCCACGCCGTCCTCACGGCCGCCGGCGCCGACGCCCGCGCCGCAGAGGGCTTCACCGAGTCCTTCCTGCACCATCAGCGTCAGGCTCGCGCCGACCGCCCGCCGCTGCCCGGGGCCCCGGCGCCGCGCTGGCCGCGGGTGCTCGGCCTGACCCTGCAGGCCCCGATCGCCCCGGTCCTGCTCACCGCCTGGGCGGTGGGGAAGAAGGCGGACGCCGTGAACACCGTCAGCTTCTTCCGTGTGCTCGGCGGCGCCGGCGCCGCCCTGCTGTGGGCCCCCGTGCTCGCCGGGCTCACCGTGGCCAAGCCCGCCGCAGGTGCCGCCGCGCTGGCCTCGACCGCCGCCGGGTGGGCACTGCTCGGTGTGAACCGCTGGCGGCTGTAGCCGCGGGTCTGCCCGCCACCTCGTCCCGACCGTTCCTCAACCAGACGCCCGACCCGCCACCAGGAGAGACGCCATGGCCCTGATCATCGACTTCCACCACGAGGACGCCGCCGAGCTGGCCGTGTCCGGAGGCAAGGGCGCGTCCCTGGCCCGGACGGCCCGTGCGCTGCCGGTGCCGCCGGGGCTGATCGTCACCGCCGAGGCCTACCGGAACCTGGTGAAGGACATCGCACCGGACCTGCGGGCGGTCCTGGCCCGCCTGGACGCCGGCGAGACCGACGTGGACACCGCCGCCGCCGAAGCCCAGGAGCTGATCCTGGACGCCGAGGTCCCGGAGGCCTGGCGCAGCCGGCTCGCCGCGCTGATGGAGCAGTCGGGGCTGGCAGACCACGCGGTGGCGGTGCGCTCCTCCGGCACCATGGAGGACCTGCCCGGCGCCGCCTTCGCCGGCCAGCACGACACCCACCTGGGCGTGCGCGGCGTGGAGGACGTGCTGGCGAAGGTGCTGGCCTGCCACGCCTCGCTCTGGAACGCCCACGCCATGCGCTACCGGCAGCGGCTCGGGGTGGACCATCTCGAGGCGGCCATGGCCGTCGTCGTGCAGCAGATGGTGGAGGTGGGCGCCGAGGAGGCGGCCGGCGTCGCCTTCTCCGTGGATCCGGTGCGCGGGCAGATGGGGCACGTGCTGATCAACGCGGCCTTCGGCCTGGGCGAGACGGTCGTCGGGGGAGAAGAGCCGGTGGACGAGTACATCGTCGCCCGCCACGGGCACGAGCAGGTGGCCGAGACGATCGCGGAGAAGCCCCACGCCCTCGTCTCCCTGCCCGGCGGCGGCACGAAGGAGGTGGACCTCTTCGCCGAACACGGGGCCCGCCCGGCCCTCACCGAGGACCAGCGTGCCGAGGTCGCGGACCTGGCCGTGGCCGCCGAGGTGCACGCCGGGTTCCCGCAGGACATCGAATGGGCGTACTCGCAGGGGCGGCTGTTCCTGCTGCAGTCCCGCCCCGTCACCCGCGTGGCCGCCCGGCTCACCCGGGACGAGTCCGCGGAGCGGTTCCCCACGCCGATCGCCCCGCTGACCTGGGACCTGGTGGAGGACGGCTTCCACCGCTCCCTGAACCACTCCTTCGACCTCATGGGCCTGCCGCCGTTCGACGACAAGTGGTTCGTGATGAAGGACTCCTGGATCTACGGCAACCAGACCGCCGTGGAGCTCTACGCGGACCGGCTGCCGCTGCGCATGCTCACGGACGCCGAGTCCCTCGAGGCCGCCATCCCGGAGATCATCCGCGACTACTCCTGGGTGCAGCAGCTGCCCCTGCAGTGGGCCCGGGACCTGGACACCTACCTGCTCGCCCTCGGCCGGCTCGACGCCGTGGACCCGGACGCACTGGACCTGCCGGCCCGCTGGGAGCACGTCAAGGCCATCGCCGCCGCAGGCAACGCCTACTTCCTGCCGAACATCGCCATCTCCCTGACCCAGCGCACCCTCTACGGCGCCCTGCAGCGCATGCTGTCCATGGCGCTGAGCACGGAGCAGGCGCAGCAGGTGTTCGAGCAGCTCCTCTCCGCCACGGACACCAAGACCGGTCAGGTCAACGCCGAGCTGTGGGAGCTCTCCCGCACCCTGCGCGCCACCCCGGAGCTGCTGGACGCGCTCGCCGTTGACGGTGCGGCCGCCGTGGTGGACCGCCTCGAGACGTGGCCGGAGTTCGCCGCTGCCTTCACGCGGTTCCTGCAGCGGCACGGCCACCGTGAGCTCGACTTCGACGCCTACCACCCCACCTGGGTGGAGGCCCCGCACATCGTCCTGGACCAGATCCGCCTCATGGCCGACCGCGAGGACGAGGACCACGCCGCCGCGGACCGGCGGGCGAAGGTCACCGCCATGGAGACCGAGCTGGCCGTGCTGGCCGAGGTCCCGGACCCGCTGCGCTACCTGGTGCAGGAGGTCATCCGCCTGGCCCGTGAGTACACCGCCCTGGACGACCTCGAGCACTACCAGACCACCCGCATGAGTCCGATCCTGCGCCGCGCCGTCCGCTCCCTCGGCGCCGGCCTGGTGGACGAGGGCGTGCTCAGCGACCCCATGGACGCGTTCTTCCTGCCGGTCGCGGACCTGGACGCCGCCTTCGGCGTCACCGGCGAGGGGCACGACGACGGCCACACGCCCTCGGACGGCGAGGGCGCCGCCGTCGGGAAGCAGGATCTGGCGCCGCTGACGGCGGTGGCCGCCGAACACAAGGCGGCCTACGAGGCCGCGTGCGCGGGCACCCCGGACTGGGTGTGGGGCGAGTCGGAGGCCGAGCAGGTCGACGGCGACGCGCTGGTGGGCGCCGCGGGCAGCCCGGGCTCGGTGGAGGGGGAGGTGTTCCTGGTGCACGGGCCGGAGGACTTCGCGTCCTTCCCGTCCGGGGCGATCCTCGTGGCCCGCACGACCAATCCGGCCTGGACCGCGCTGTTCTACCAGGCCTCCGGGGTGATCACGGAGTCCGGCGGCGCGCTCTCACACGGTGCGGTGACCGCCCGCGAGCTCGGGCTGCCGGCCGTCATGGCGATCCGCGGCGTGATGCAGCGGCTGGAGAACGGGCAGAGGGTGCGCGTGGACGGCTCCGCCGGGACGGTCTCGCTGCTGGAGGGCTGAGGGCCGGGACCAGGGCCGGCGGCGGGCGGGGACATCCCGAGCCGACGGCGGACGGGGACATCCCGAGCCGGCGGCCGTCCCGGGCCGGCTGCGGCCCCTAGACTGGGCGGCATGAGCCAGCACCGTGCCGCCCTCGACGCCCTGTCCGGACTGACCTTTGCCAAGGGGCACGGCACCGGGAACGACTTCGTCCTGATCGCCGACCCGGACGGCACCGTGGCCCTTGAGGCCGAGAAGGTGGCCGCGCTGGCCGACCGCCACCACGGCATCGGCGGCGACGGCGTCATCCGTGCGGTGCCCTCGAAGCACCTCGCCGAGGGGCAGGCTCTGCTGGCCGAGCATCCGGACGCCGAGTGGTTCATGGACTACCGCAACGCGGACGGCTCCGTGTCCGAGATGTGCGGCAACGGGGTGCGCGTGTTCGTGCACTTCCTGGTGTCCGAGCAGCTCGTGCCCCTCGAGCCGGGGCAGACCCTGGCGATCGGCACCCGCGCCGGCGTCAAGCACGTGACCCGCCTGGACCACGGCTACGCCATCGACATGGGTCCGTGGAGCTACATCGACCCGGAGCTGGCGCAGGAAGCGGCCTCGGACTCCGTGGTGGAGGCCGCGGGCCTGCAGGATCCCCGTCCGGCGCTGAGCATCTCCATGGGCAATCCGCACACCGTGGTGCCCGTGCAGTGCTTCGAGGACCTGGCCGAGCTGGACCTGACCCGCGCCCCGCACGTGGAGCCGGCCCCGGAGGGCGGCACCAATGTGGAGTTCGTGGCCGCCTTCGAGCCGATGATCCGCGACGGCGTCGGCCGGGTGAAGATGCGTGTGCACGAGCGCGGAGTGGGGGAGACCCGGTCCTGCGGCACGGGCGCCTGCGCCGCCGCCACCGCGATGCGCGCCTGGGCCGGCACCGACGGCTGCGACTCCTGGCTCGTGGAGGTCCCCGGCGGCCTGCTGGCCGTCGACTTCCTCGCCCACGCCGACGGCACCGAGCACGTGGTGCTGGCAGGCCCGGCCGAGTTGGTCTTCCGCGGCACCCTCGGCTGAACCCCTGGCACTTTCGTTCGGGAAACCGTCGCGTCCCGGGGTGCTTTCGTTCGTGAAACCGTCGCGTTCCGGGGCACTTTCGTTCGGAAGAACGTCGGGTTCGTCGTGCAGCCAACCCGACGCTCCTGCGACCGCCCGGCTGTGGGGCAGCGGGGCCGTCGCGCAGACGGGGAAGGTTTTCCACACCCGACCCATCCATGACGCGGAGCGTTATACTCTGAGTGCATGATCAGATCGTTCGGAAGCAAGGACACCGAGCGCATCTGGCACGGGGCCTACGTGAAGCGCATTGATCGAACGGTGCAGCGCGCGACCCTGAGGAAGTTGGAGATGATCAACGCCGCTCATGTGGTGGACGACCTTCGAATTCCACCGGGGAATCGCCTGGAACAGCTCGTCGGCGACCGACGTGGTCAGTACAGCGTCCGTGTCAATGCGCAGTGGCGGCTCTGCTTCGTCTGGACTGAAGGAGGAGCGGAGGATGTCGAACTCGTCGACTGCCACTGACCGGGACCTGCTCGAGCCCGTCCATCCGGGCGAGATCCTCCTGGTGGACTTCATCCAGGGCTTCGACCTGTCGCAGAACCGTGTGGCAGTCGCCCTGGGCGTCCCGCCGCGCCGCATCAACGAGATCGTCCTCGGCAAGCGCGGCATCACCGCCGACACCGCCATTCGGTTGGCGCGCTACTTCGGCACATCGGAACAGTTCTGGATGAACCTTCAGGTCGACTACGAGCTGCGCATGCAGCATCGGGTGCTCGACGGGCAGCTCGAGGAGATCCAGCCCCTGCAGGTCGCTTGAGCCCTCGGCGCCTCCCGCCCCGTCGGTGCTCGGTCTCTTCGTCGAATGCAGGTGTTCCGAGACTCGACGCTCTCCCGAACGAAAGCGCTCTGGAACTCGACCGTTTCCCGAACGAAAACGGTCGGGGCGGCGGCGATCAGCTCTTCCTGCTCACCTTCAGGATCCGGAAGCCCTTCACGCTGTCCGCGCGCTCGGCGGTGAACTCGCCGGGCGCCCGCTGCTGGAGCATCGTGCGGATCCACGGCAGCAGCGAGTCCGCCCCGAGGTTCTTCTGCACCACCAGCCACGCCTGCCCGCCCGGGTTCAGCGCCGGCAGCCACCGCTGCAGCAACGCATGCAGGGCCGGCTTGCCGATGCGGATCGGCGGATTGGACCAGATCAGGTCGAAGCCGGCGTCCTCGGCCACCTCCTCTGGACGCGCCGCCGTCACGTTGTCCGCGCCCACGGCGGCGGCGTTGTCCCGGCACAGCGCCAGCGAGCGCTCGTTGACCTCCACCGCCGTCACCGTCGCGGCCGGGGACTGCAGCGCCATGCTCAGGGCGATCGGCCCCCAGCCGGCGCCCACGTCCAGGAACGATCCCTCCGCCGGTGGCTGCGGCACCACGGACAGCAGGGCACCGGTGCCCTTGTCGATCCCCTCGGGGGAGAAGACCCCGTTCGCGGTCTGCACGCGCACCTGCCGCCCGGCCAGCTCGACGCTGATCGTGCGGCGGCGTTCGGGGGTGCCGGGGTCTGCGGAGAAGTAGTGGGCGCTGCTGGTCACGGCCACGATCGTACCGGCGCCCCACCGGGACCCGTCCGCGGACAGAGCGGCCGGCGAACGGGCGCCCCGTGCACACCAGGCGCCGGATCGGTATGCTGTCCTGCATGTTCCTGATGTACGTCTGAGCCCACGGCTCGAGCACCGCTCGCCGACAGCTCCGCCCCGTCCGCACCCACCCGGTGCCGCCCGTGCGCGCGCCCCGCGTGCCGCGGCTGACGGAGGCGACCAGGAACCCCCGCATGCCCGAGCAGGAGTAGGCGACCGTCCGTCGTCGTCAATCTCCTCCTGCACAGGGTGTGCCGCTTCCACAGCCTGTCGCTCCGGCGGTCCACCGCAGAGACCACCCACTACGCTTGAGACCCGGGCCCGCCGGCGCCCGCGCGGCACCGATGCCGCCGCCCCGGCCGGCCCAGAGGAGACCATGACCCAGAAGAACAGCCACACCCCGGACGTCGACCCCCAGCAGCCGGGGGATGACGACATCCAGGCCGTCATCGACCGCATCCTCGCCACCCACGGCGGGGATCAGGACCAGACCCACGACGACGGCCGCTCGCCGGCGGCCGCCGACCTCGCCGCCGAGGACGGCCCGGCAGAGCGTGGCTCCGCCCTGTCCGGCCGGGCGCTCGCGCTCGACGACGGCGGCCATGGGCACACCGGCTACGACGGCGACCAGGACGAGCTCGCCGAGCGCAACGCCCTGCGCCGCGTCGCCGGGCTGTCCACCGAGCTCGAGGACATGTCCGAGGTCGAGTACCGCCAGCTCCGCCTGGAACGCGTGGTGCTCGCCGGCGTCTGGAGCGAGGGCACCGCCGAGGACGCCGAGAACTCGCTGCGCGAGCTCGCCGCGCTCGCCGAGACCGCCGGCTCCGAGGTCCTGGACGGCGTCATCCAGCGCCGCCACACCCCGGACCCGGCCACCTACCTCGGCAAGGGCAAGGCCCAGGAGCTGCGGGAGATCGTCGCCATGACCGGCGCGGACACCGTGGTGGTGGACTCCGAGATCGCCCCGTCCCAGCGCCGCGCGCTGGAGGACCTGGTGCGCGTGAAGGTCATCGACCGCACCGCCCTGATCCTGGACATCTTCGCCCAGCACGCGAAGTCGCGCGAGGGCCGCGCCCAGGTGGAGCTGGCGCAGCTCGAGTACCTCCTGCCGCGCCTGCGCGGCTGGGGAGAGTCCATGTCCCGCCAGGCCGGCGGCCGCGCCGCAGGCGGCGAGGGCATCGGCTCCCGCGGCCCCGGAGAGACCAAGATCGAGCTGGACCGCCGCCGCATCCGCACCCGGATGGCCAAGCTGAAGAAGGACATCGCGGGCATGAAGCCGGCCCGCGAGGCCAAGCGCGCCAACCGCCGCCGCAACAGGGTGCCCTCGGTGGCGATCGCCGGCTACACCAACGCCGGCAAGTCCTCTCTGCTCAACCGCCTCACCAAGGCGGGCGTGCTCGTGGAGAACGCCCTGTTCGCCACCCTGGACCCGACCGTCCGCAAGGCGGTCACCCCGGACGGGATCGGCTACACCCTCTCGGACACCGTGGGCTTCGTGCGCAACCTGCCCACCCAGCTGGTGGAGGCCTTCCGCTCCACCCTGGAGGAGGTCACGGACTCGGACGTGATCCTCCATGTGGTGGACGCCGCCCACCCGGACCCGGAAGGGCAGATCGCCGCCGTGCGCGGGGTGCTCGCCGAGGTGGACGCGCAGAAGATCCCGGAGATCATCGTCCTGAACAAGGCGGACGCGGCAGATCCGGCCGTGATCGCCCGCATCCGCGCCAAGGAGCCGCACACCGCGGTGGTCTCCGCACGCACCGGCGAGGGCATCGAGGCGCTGGAGCAGCTGATCGCAGACACCATCCCGCGGCCGAACGTGCCCATGGAGGTGCTCATCCCCTTCACCCACGGCGAGCTCGTCTCCCGCCTGCACTCCCCGGACGCGGAGATCCTCTCCGAGACCTATGAGGAGGGCGGCACCCGCATGCACGTGCTCGTCCGGCCGGATGTGGCCGGGGAGATCGAGGCCTACCGCGTGGACCGGCAGGACTGATGGGGACGCAGCAGAGCACCCCGCGCACGGACCGCGAGCGCGAGGCCCTCGCGCTGCTGGACGCCGCCGTGGAGGCCACCGGCGGCCAGCACCGCGAGGGCCAGCGGGAGATGGTCCTGCAGGTCGCCCGGTCCCTGGAGTCCCGGCGGCACCTGCTGGTGCAGGCCGGCACCGGCACCGGCAAGTCCCTGGCCTACCTCATCCCGGCGCTGCAGCACGCCATGGAGCAGGAGGACCCCGTGGTGGTGGCCACCGCGACCCTCGCCCTCCAGGCGCAGATCATGCGCCGGGACGCGCCCCGGCTGATCGAGGCCCTCAGGGACGAGCTCCCGCGCGAGCCGGTGGTGGCCCTGGTGAAGGGCCGCTCCAACTACCTGTGCCGACACAAGGTGGACGGCGGCTACCCCGGGGACGAGGACGCCGAGACCCTCTTCACCGTGGCGGACGACGGCGGCATGCTCTCCACCGAGGCGGACGACGAGTCCGGTCCCACCACCTCCCTCGGGCGCGAGGTCGTGTACCTGCGCACGTGGGCCGAGCAGACGGAGACCGGTGACCGGGACGACCTCGAGGTCCCCGTCACGGACCGCGCCTGGCGGCAGGTCTCGGTCTCCGCGACCGACTGCCTCGGCGCCTCCAAGTGCCCCGTGGCCGAAGAATGCTTCTCCGAGCGCGCCCGCGCCAACGCCGCCGACGCGGACGTGGTGGTCACCAACCACGCGATGCTCGCGATCTCCGCTTTCGAGGGCCTGGCCGTGCTGCCGGAGTACTCGGCGGTGATCGTGGACGAGGCCCATGAGCTGCAGGACCGGGTCACCGGCGCGGTCACCGGGCAGCTGTCCGGCTCGATCGTGCTGGGAGCGGCCACGTCGTTGCGCCGCCACGGCACCGTGGCCGTGGAGGACCTCGTCGCCGCCGCAGCGAGCCTGGACGCCGCCTTCACCCCCTGCCCCTCCGGGCTGCTGGCCACCGGCCTGGACGACGCGCAGGAGACCGCGCTCAACGCCGTGCTCGCCGCCGTCCGGCAGTGCCTGTCCGACCTCGGCACCGGCAAGGAGACCGAGACCGACGGCGGCCGTCAGATGGCCCGGGCCCGCGCTCTGGACGTGCTCGAGGTGACCGAGCGGATGCTCGCCGCACGGCCCGAGGCCGACTTCCCGGAGGTCGTCTGGGCCACCCGTCCCGGCCACTTCGAGCCCGGAGTCGGCTGGCAGCCCGGCAACGAGGAGGACCCGCCCCAGCTCTACGTGGCCCCGCTCTCGGTGGCCGGCAAGCTGCGCGAGGGGCTGTTCGGCGCCGCCACCACTGTGCTCACCTCCGCCACCCTGACCGTGGGCACGGGCGAGCGCCGCTTCGACTCCGTGGCCGGGGACGTGGGCCTGGCCGGACCAGACGCGCCGAGGTTCACGGTCGCGGACGTCGGCAGTCCCTTCGACTATCCGCGGCAGGGGGTGCTCTACGTGGCTCGCCACCTTCCTAAGCCGGGCCGCTTCGCCTCCGAGGAGTCCCTGGACGAGCTCGAGCGGCTCATCACCGCCTCCCGCGGCGGGGCGCTGGGCCTGTTCTCCTCCCGCCGGGCCGCCGAGGACGCCGCCGAGGCCATGCGCCGCCGGTGCGGGAAGGACATCGAGATCCTCTGCCAGGGCGACGCCACCCTCTCCGCGCTGGTCAAGCAGTTCGCCGAGGAGCCGGATACCTGCCTGTTCGGCACCATGAGCCTCTGGCAGGGCGTGGACGTCCCGGGCCCCTCGCTGCGCCTGGTGGTGATCGACCGCATCCCGTTCCCACGTCCGGACGACCCGCTCTCCCTGGCCCGCACCCGTGCGATCAGCAGCCACGGCGGCAACGGGTTCATGGCGGTCTCCGCCACCCACGCCGCCATCCGCCTGGCCCAGGGCGCCGGCCGTCTCATCCGCTCCGTGCAAGACAGGGGCGTGGTGGCCGTGCTCGACTCCCGTCTGGCCACCGCCCGCTACGGCGGCTTCCTCGCCTCGGCCCTGCCGGACTTCTGGCGCACCACGGACCCGACGGTGGTGGAAGGCGTCCTCGGCCGCCTCGCCGCGTCCGTGGATCAGGACGGCTGACGCCGCCTTCCCGACGACGGCTCCTCACCTGCACGAAGCCCCTCACCCGGATTCCGGGTGAGAGGCTTCGTGGCGCCGGGCGGTGCGGCTCAGAGGGCGCGGAGCACGGTGACGACGCGGCCCATGATCGTGGCGTGGTCTCCCAGGATCGGCTCGTAGGCGGTGTTCTGCGGCAGCAGCCAGGTGTGGCCGTCGCGCTGGCGGAAGGTCTTCACGGTGGCCTCGTCGTCCAGCAGGGCGGCGACGATGTCCCCGTTCACGGCGGTGTTCTGGCGGCGGACCACCACCCAGTCGCCGTCGCAGATGGCGGCGTCCACCATCGAGTCGCCGGAGACCTTGAGCATGAACAGCTCGCCCTCGCCGGTGAGGCGGCGGGGCAGTGCCATGACGTCCTCGACCTGCTGGTCGGCGAGGATCGGCCCACCGGCGGCGATGCGGCCGACCCACGGCACGGGGACGGAGTCTCCCTCCTCCGTGCCGGTGTGCCACGTGGGCAGCGCCGAGACCACGGCGTCGCCGTCGGCGGACGTCGCGCCGGCTGCGGCCTCACCGGCGGCCTCGCCGGAGGCGGCCAGGAGTGTCCCGTCCTCGTCCCGCAGCACCTCGAGGGCACGGGGGCGGCCCGGGTGGCGGCGCAGGTAGCCGAACTGTTCGAGGCGGGTGAGCTGGTGCTTCACGGAGGAGAGTGAGCCCAGGCCGGCGGCGTCGCCGATCTCGCGCATGGACGGCGGGTAGCCGTGCTCGGCGATGGACGCGCGGATCGTCTCCACGATCGCGCGCTGGCGCGGCGTGAGGGTCTGCGGCGTCCCGGTGGGGTGCTCAGGGGGCTGAGGAGTGGCCATGGCGGTCCGTTCCTGCTCGGCGGCGTCGGCGGTGTTCCCTATCGTGTCCGCCCCTCGTGGTCTGCTGTCCGGCGTCACCTGGAGAGGGTCGTCCACGGGCGGAACCCGTGGCTCGACCGTAGCCCAGGAGACCGACCGGTTCAAAGATATGTTCGAACTCGGCATGGCGTGTCTCGAAGACGTGTGCTAGAAAAGTGTTCGAACAGATCGAACGGATGTTCGAACAGCCTGCTCCGGCAGGTGGAAAGGCAAGGCAGCACCATGAACGCTCGCACCCGCTCCGTCACCCGCACCGGCACCGTCCAGGCTGCCGACTGGCGGCTGAACCGCCGCGGCCGCTTCGTCCTGCGCGGCCTGCCCGTGATGGTGCTCGCGGCCGTGCTCACCGCTCTGGCGGCCACGGCCCTGTCCATCACCCTGTCCCCGGCGGCCGTGTCCTCCAATCAGGCCGGCGCGGAGCTGGAGAAGGTCACCGTGATGCCCGGTGACAACCTGTGGGACATCGCCGGCCGTGTGGATCCGGCGGCCGACCGCTTCGCCACCATGGAACGCATCACCGAGCTCAACGGCCTCGAGGGCCGCACCCTCGAGACCGGCGACGACCTCTTCGTGCCGGCCATGGCCGACTGACCCGTTCGTGCCGGCCATGGCCGACTGACCCGTTCGTGCCGGCCATGGCCGACTGACCCGCCCGTGCCGGCCATGGCCGACTGCACCGGCTGGATCCCTGCACGTCGTGCCCCCCGATCCCTTCATGTCCTCCTCTTGCGCAGGAACGATCCCGCGGCTCCCGGCTGATCACAGGCCTGCTCCAGACCCCGCCGCCGCCCGGCGTGCTTCCCCCTCTGTCGCTGCCCGCGCCCTCGGGCGTCACGCGGCGGCCGCCGGCGGCGGCGGTTCCTAGACTGATCGCCATGACCGATCTGGACGCCCTCCCGCTCCGCGAGTCCCTGAAGGGGCAGAGTCCCTACGGTGCGCCCCAGCTGGACGTCACCGTCGCGCTGAACACCAACGAGAACACGCATCCGGTGCCTCCGATCGTGGCCGACGCCATCGTGCAGTCGGTCGCCCGGGTCGCCGGCGGTCTCAACCGCTACCCGGACCGTGAGTTCGTGGAGCTGCGCGAGCGTCTGGCGGACTACCTCGGCCACGGCCTCACCCCGGAGCACCTCTGGGCGGCCAACGGCTCCAATGAGGTCCTCCAGCAGATCCTGCAGGCCTTCGGCGGCCCGGGCCGCTCCGTGCTGAGCTTCCTGCCCTCCTACTCCATGTATCCGCTGCTGGCCTCCGGCACGGACACCGAGTTCATCGACGGCGGCCGCGCCGCGGACTACGCGCTCTCCGCCGAGCACGCCGCGGCCTGCATCCGCGGCCACCGCCCGAACCTCGTGTTCCTGGCGTCCCCGAACAACCCGACCGGCACCGCGCTGTCCCTGGACACCATCCGCGCCGTCTACGACGCCACGGAGGAGGTCGCGGCCGCGGGCGGCCCGGCCGCCATGGTCGTGGTGGACGAGGCCTACGCCGAGTTCGCCCTCGCCGGCACCGAGCCGGCCCTCACCCTGCTCGAGGGCCGCCCGCGCCTGGTCGTCACCCGCACCATGTCCAAGGCCTTCGCCCTCGCCGGCGTCCGCCTCGGCTACATGGCCGCGGACCCGGCGGTCTGCGACGCGCTTCGCCTTGTGCGCCTGCCCTACCACCTCTCCGCCGTGAACCAGGCGACCGCCAACGCGGCCCTGCAGCACGTGGACGCACTCCTGGAGACCGTGGAGGAGATCAAGGTGCAGCGCGACCGGATCGTGGACACCCTCCGCGACTACGGCCTCACCCCGGCCGTCTCGGACTCGAACTTCGTGTTCTTCGGCGGCCTCGAGGACGCGCACGCCGTCTGGCAGGGCCTGCTGGAGCGCGGCGTGCTCGTCCGGGACGTGGGCATCCCGCACCATCTGCGCGTCACCGCCGGCACCGAGGAGGAGACCACCGCGTTCCTCACTGCACTGGCCGAGGTGCTCGGCCGCTGAGACCGAGGCGGCACCGCACCGCCCGCCTCCGTACGATGGGAGGCGATTCCCCGAACCGCCCGATCGCCCGGCCCGTCGCCGGCGACCGCACCCAGAGAGGACCGCCGTGGCAGCAGAGCTCGTCTCCGGACGCCGCGCCCGCATGCAGCGCACCACCAGCGAGTCGGACGTGTACGTCGAGATGGACCTCGACGGCACCGGCACCGCCGAGATCTCCACCACCGTGCCGTTCTACGACCACATGCTCACGGCGCTGTGCAAGCACTCGCAGATGGACCTGACCGTCCGGGCCACGGGCGACACTCACATCGACGTGCACCACACGGTCGAGGACGTCGCCATCACCCTCGGAGAGGTCCTCAAGGCCGCCCTCGGGGACAAGCGCGGCATCCGTCGGTTCGGCGAGGCGTCGGTGCCGCTGGACGAGGCGCTGGCGCGCGCCGTCGTCGACGTCTCCGGCAGGCCGTACCTGGTGCACGAGGGCGAGCCGGAGGGGCAGCAGTACCACCTGATCGGCGGCCACTTCACCGGCTCCATGACCCGTCACGTGTTCGAGTCGATCACCTACCACGCCTCCATCTGTCTGCACATGGACGTGGTGCGCGGCCGGGACCCGCACCACATCGTGGAGGCCCAGTTCAAGGCCTTCGCCCGCGCCCTGCGCGCCGCCGTGGAGGACGACCCGCGCGTGAACGACATCCCGTCCACGAAGGGCGCCCTCTGATGGCGAGCCCGACCTCCGTCCCCGGCGTGAGGCCGACCGTCGCCGTCCTGGACTACGGCTCCGGCAACGTCCACTCCGCCGTCCGTGCGGTCGAACGCGCCGGCGCGACCGTGGAGCTGACCGACGACGCGGACACCGTGCTCAACGCGGACGGCCTGCTCGTCCCCGGCGTCGGCGCCTTCTCCGCCGTGATGGAGGCGCTCGCGGCCTCCGGAGGCACCCGCTGGATCGGCCGCCGCGTGGCCGGAGGCCGCCCCGTGCTCGGCATCTGCGTGGGCCACCAGGTCCTCTTCGACGAGGGCGTGGAGCACGGCGTGCGCACCGAGGGCATGGGGGAGTGGCCCGGTCTCGTCGAGGAGCTGCAGGCGGACGTGCTGCCGCACATGGGCTGGAACACCGTCCGCCCGCCCGAGGACACCGTGCTCTTCCGCGGCGTCGAGGACGAGCGGTTCTACTTCGTCCACTCCTACGGCGTGCTGAGGTGGCAGTTCGACCAGTCCATCTCCGCCATGAAGCCGCCGCAGGTCACATGGGCCCACCACGGCACGGACTTCGTGGCGGCCGTGGAGAACGGGCCGCTCTCGGCCACGCAGTTCCACCCGGAGAAGTCCGGGGACGCCGGCCTGCAGCTGCTGGCCAACTGGCTGGGGTCCCTCTGATGCCGTACTGGTCCATCCTCTACCTCGGCCTCGGCGGCATCCTGCTCGGCGCCGCCTGGTCGCTGCGTTCCCAGCGCGCCCCATGGTGGGCCGTCGCGATCGCGCTGGTGCTCGCCGTGATGGCGATCGCCGCGGCGTTCCTCACCGTCCCCTGACGGGTCTGCGGGCTGTGGGCCCGCCTCATGAACCACGACGACGGCCGCCCACCTGTGGTGTCCGTCCCACCCCCTGAACCCCCGAAGAAGGGATCACCCCCATGACCTCCTCCTGCAAGGCCCTCGAGCTGCTCCCGGCCGTGGACGTCCAGGACGGCCAGGCGGTCCGCCTCGTCCAGGGCGAGGCCGGCTCCGCCACCGGCTACGGCGACCCGCTGGCCGCCGCCCTGGACTGGCAGAACGCCGGCGCCGAGTGGATCCACCTGGTGGACCTGGACGCCGCCTTCGGCCGCGGCGACAACCGGGACGTGATGAAGCGCGTCGTCGAGGAGCTGGGCGTGAAGATCGAGCTCTCCGGCGGCATCCGGGACGACGCCTCCCTGGAGAACGCCCTGGCCATGGGCGCCACCCGCGTGAACCTCGGCACCGCGGCGCTGGAGGACCCGGAGTGGACCGCCCGCGTCATCGAGCAGTACGGCGAGCAGATCGCCGTCGGCCTGGACGTGCGCGGCACGGTGCTGGCCGCCCGCGGCTGGACCAAGGAGGGCGGGGACCTCTGGGAGGTCCTCGAGCGCCTCGAGCAGGCCGGGTGCTCCCGCTACGTGGTCACCGACGTGACCAAGGACGGCACCCTCAAGGGCCCGAACACGGAGCTGCTCGCCCAGATGTGTGCCGCGACCACCAAACCGGTGGTGGCCTCCGGCGGGATCTCCTCGCTGGAGGACGTCGCCGCCCTGGCCGCCATGGTGGACCAGGGCGTGGAGGGGGCCATCATGGGCAAGGCCCTCTACGCCGGCCGCTTCTCCCTGGAGCAGGCGCTGGCCGTGGCCGCCGGGGCCACCGTGGACGAGGCCCGTGCCGCGCACCCGTTCGAGGCTGCCGAGTGACCGGCGGGGACACCGAGCACACCGTCGACGTCCCGCAGCCGGGCAGCCGCGAGCTGCCGGGACACATCCGCGCCGCTCTGGACCGGATGCGGGAGAAGACCGCGGGGGAGAACACCGCGGACACCGCCGGCGTCCCCTGGCAGGGGCGGGACCTCTCCGGGCCCGGCCTCGAGGGGTCGAAGAACCCGTTGCACGTCTTCGACGAGGACGACGGCACCAGCCCGGCCGAGTGGACCGAGGTCATGGCTCGGCTGGAGACCAGCGAGGCGGACGAGACGCACGTGACGAAGGTCCTCTCCGGGATCCGCGTCTTCGCCGCCGTGGTGCCGACCCTGGCCGTGGACGAGTCCGACGTGCACGACCATGCGGACCACTCCGGCCACGAGCACGACCTGTCCGAGGGGGACAAGGCCGCCGACGTCGCCCTGGTGACCATGCGCGCCGCCGACGGCCGGCAGGCGCTGCCCGTCTTCACCTCCGTCCCGGCGCTGACGGCCTGGAATCCGCAGGCCCGCCCGGTGGCGGTGTGGATGCCGCGCGCCTGCCTGTCCGCCGTGGACGAAGGCTGTGAGCTCGTGGTGGTGGACGCCGGTGCCGAGCACACCTATGTGGTGCGCCGCCCCGCCGTGTGGGCGCTGGCCCAGCAGAAGGACTGGACCCCGTCCTACTGGGACCAACAGATCGCCCAGGAGATCGGTTCCGTCGCGGACCTTGTTCCCGGTCTGCTGAACCTGGGCCTGGCACCGGGCACCGGAGTGGCCACCGAGTCCGCCTCCGGCACGGTCATGAACGGCGGCGGCTCCGGCCCGGAGCTGCAGGTCGTCGCGATGCCGGAGAAGGGGGCGGACGAGACCGCCGTGCGCCTGATGACCACCACCCTGCGGATGCTGCTGGCCGACCTGCCGCTGCTGGCCGAGCGGGCGGACTCCGTGCAGATCACCGTGCGCCGCTGAGTACACCGGGCGCGGGGCCGGAATGGGTGTCTGTCCACCGCCAGGGCATGGCCGTCGCGAAGGCTGCCCGCGCGCCGGGACCTCGTACGGTCAGGACAGGTGCCGGCCGAGGCGGGCGAACACCCGTGCCAGGACGGCCAGGTCCTGCTCGGACAGAGCGTCGAGGAAGAGCTCGTCCACGTCGCAGGCGTGCAGGACGGCCGCGCGCCGGAAGGCCTGGGCGCCGGCATCGGTGAGGGACGCCTCCTTGCCGCGGCCGTCGTCCACGGCGTCCTGCCGGACGACCAGCCCGCGCCGGGCCAGTGACCCGATCAGATAGGTCAGCCGGGACGGTGAGAACACGAGCTTCCGGGCGAGTTCGCCCATCCGGAGCCGGCGCTCCGGGGCCTCGGTGAGCAGGAGCAGGACGTTGTAGTCCGCCAGGGACAGGCCCGTCTCGGCACGCAGCGACTGCTCGAGGCGCTGTGTCAGCATGGCACTGGACTCGAAGTAGGAGCGCCACACGTCGCGGCGGCCTGACGGCCACGGGGCATCGACGGAATCCATGGTCCTCCTCCCGGCTCTGACGGTTCCGTGCCCTGCCGGTGTCAGGGCCTTCCCAGTATGGCCGCGAACGGTGTCTCGGTGGGGGAGGGTGCCTGTGCCGTGGGCATGTCCGCAGTCGGCAGCCTCACGGAGGCCTCGGGCGGTCGGGGTGCGGCCCGCTCCCGCAGCACCGCATGGGCCAGGTCTGCTCCGGCGCCTGCGATGCGCACGTCGAGGGCCCCGGCGCCGTCCGCCGCGGCCGGTCCACCGCCCCAGTCGTCCGTCGCGGCAAAGACTCCGCGCGGCAGGGCCGTTGCCCCCAGCTGGGCGAACAGCGGCCGCAGGGAGGTGTCCAGCACGAGGCTGTGGCGGGCCGTGCCGCCGGTCGCGGCCAGCAGGACGGGCACGCCCCGGAGCGCCCCGTCCTCCACGAGCTCCCAGAACGCCCGGGCCATCCCGGCCATGGAGGCCTTGTAGGTGGGGGCGACCACCACGAGGGCGTCGGAGGCGAGCACCGTGTCCAGCGCCCTGTCCAGGTGGGGTTCGCGGACCGTGCCCAGATGGGCCTGTGCCACCGCCGTGGCGAGCGGGCGCAGGGGCACCTGGGCCGTCTCCACATCGAGGCCGTGGGCCTCCAGCTCCCGCCGGGCGGCGTCGTGAAGGCGCGTGGACAGGCGGGTGGTGAGGGACGGCTCGCCCATGCCGCCGGACACGGCGGTCAGCCGGACGGGCGCGTCGGAGGCGTGGGACGCCGTCGGGAAGGAAGGGGTGTGCATGCTCATGCCTCCGCCGCCGCGGCGCGCTCGCGACCGGCGGGGGAGTCCGCTGCCCCGCCGGGCACCGGAGCCTGCCCGCGGCGGGCCCGCTCCACGAGGAAGGCATGGGTGGGTGCCTCGGGGACATCCGTCGGCTTCCGGGCGGCGAACTCCCGGCGCAGTGTCGGCAGCACGTGTTCGCCGAACAGGTCGATCTGCTCCAGCACCACGTCCGTGGGCAGGCCGGCGTGGTCGATCAGGAACATCTGGCGCTGGTAGTCGCCCACCCATTCGCGCAACTCGAGGGTCCGCTCGATCACCTGCTGCGGGGAGCCCACGGTGAGCGGGGTCAGGCGGCTGAACTCCTCCAGGGACGGGCCGTGGCCGTAGACCGGGGCGTTGTCGAAGTAGGGGCGGAAGCGGCGCACGGCCTCCTGGGAGTCCCGGTGCATGAAGGCCTGCCCGCCCAGGGCCACGAAGGCCTGGTGGGCGGCGCCGTGGCCGTAGTGCTCGTACCGCTGGCGGTACAGGCGGACCATGCGGATCACGTGCTCCTTGTTCCAGAAGATGTTGTTGTGGAAGAAGCCGTCGCCGTAGTAGGCGGCCTGCTCGGCGATCTCGGGGGAGCGGATGGAGCCGTGCCAGACGAACGGGGCCACGCCGTCCAGGGGCTGCGGGGTGAGGGTGAAGTCCTGCAGCGGCGTGCGGTGGCGGCCGGACCAGGTGACGGACTCCTCATGCCAGAGCCGGTGCAGCAGGTGGTAGTTCTCCACGGCCAGCTCGATGCCCTGCCGGATGTCCTTGCCGAACCACGGGTACACGGGGCCGGTGTTGCCCCGGCCCAGCGTGAGGTCCACCCGGCCGTCCGCAAGGTGCTGCAGGTAGGAGTAGTCCTCGGCCAGGCGCACCGGGTCCATGGTGGTGATCAGGGTCGTGGCGGTGGAGAGGATGATCCGCTGCGTGGCCGCGGCCAGGTAGGACAGCAGGGTCGGCGGGTTGCCGGGCGCCACGAACGGCGGATTGTGGTGCTGGCCCGTGGCGAAGACGTCGAAGCCGGCCTGTTCAGCGTGACGGGCGATCCTGACGGTGTCCTTGATGCGCTGATGCTCGGTGGGAGTGGTGCCGGTGGTGGGGTCGGTGGTGATGTCGCCGATGGTGAAGACGCCGAACTGCATGTTGTCCTCCTAGGAAGGCGGTCACGCCACATCTGTTTCAAGTTTGTAGCATATGGGACAACAGCCCGGGGCTCCGAGTTCTTCCCGGCCGACTCCACCGCAGCCGTGACCTTCCTCACCGGCGGAGCGGAGCGGGACGGGGCGGAGCGGGACATCAGGCCGGGCAGCGGCCCGGTGAGTCGGGACCGCCCGGGCCGCTCGACCTGCCGCCTGCCCGCGCGGCACACTGGTGTCCATGGACTCTGGGTTCTTCGCCGGACGGCTGGCGCACACGGACGTGCTGCACATGCAGCAGACGGCCTCCTTCATGTCCAACGACTTCGAGGTCACCGATGCCCAGGAGCGGCCGGTGCTGCGGGTGCGCACCACCGGCTCCGGCGCGAGCCGCTTCTTCATGGGCAACCGGTCCTTCGTGATCGAGGACGCGGAGACCGGCCGCACGCTGTTCGGCTTCGAGGACGTGGTCACGTGGGGCCGGGACCGGATGTCCATGGTGGATGCCGAGGGTCTGCCGCTGGCACGCCTGCGCCGGGAGCACGCGTTCTTCAGCACCAAGGTGAGCTGCCAGGTGGTGGACGGCACCGAGTTCGAGATCGTCGGCAACGCCTGGGGGAAGGCCTACCAGGTCCACGCCCGCGGGGTGCAGATCGCCGCCGTCGAGCGGCGCTGGGCGGGTCTGTCCCGCGGACTCATGGGGCACTCCCGCTACGAGGTGACGCTGGACCCGTCCATGCCGCCCATCGTGCGCTGCGCCGTGGTCGGCACCGTCCTGGGCCTGGACCTGATGCGGGCGAAGGACCAGTCGAGCAGCTAGACGGAGGCGAGCGGACGTCGTCGGGGGTTCGGCCGGGGCGCGCAGGCGCCCTGACCGCACCGTGACGCCGGCAGGCCCGCCCGGGCGGCTGGCCGCGCCGGCGGGACTAGACTGCCGCGGGTGGACTTCGGCGCCTACTTTCGACTTCTCAAGGACTCGCGCATCCGGAACCTGCTGGGCGTGGGGTTCATCGCTCGCTTCCCGCACAGTGCGGCGGGCGTGATCCTGACCTTCCACGTCGCGGCGACGATGGGCCTGGGGTACGGCACCGCCGGCTTCGTGGTGGCGGCCATGACGCTGGGCATCGCGGTGGGCGCCCCCTGGCGCGGCCGGGTGATCGACAACAAGGGCCTGCGCCGTGCCCTGATCCCCTCGGTGATCGGTGAGGCGCTGATCTGGCCGGTGGTGGCGTATCTGCCGTTCCCGTTCATCCTTGCCGGCGTCTTCCTCGGCGGCGTGCTCACCGTTCCGGTGTTCTCCGTGGTGCGGCAGGGGCTGGGCGTGCTGGCCAAGGGCCGGGACCGGCAGACGGCGTTCGCCCTGGACTCGATCATCACCGAGGGCGTGTTCATCATCGGCCCGACGCTCGGCGGCATCATCGCGGCCACCGGCAACTCGTCGCTCGGCCTAGTGATCGTGGGCCTGTCCGGCGCGGTGGGCGGCGCCCTGCTGATGTGGTTCAACCCGCCGACCCGCTCCTGGCAGCTGGAGGCCGGCCCGCAGCGCGAGGACGCCTATACGGAGGAAGAGGACCGTGAGCAGGCGGTGGCCCAGGCGGTCACCGGCGCCCCCATGCACCTGGACGTGGCGGCGGCGGACCTGGCCACCGGCGCGATCCCGGTGGTCACCTCCGCCATCCCTGCCGTGACCGGCGCGCTTCCGGTGATCGCCGCGGACGGCTCCGGGCCGGTGTCTCCGGATGCCCGGGCCCGCCGGACCGGGCGCGCCGAGCGTCTGCGGCAGTGGCGCCGGAACTCGTTCGGGTGGATGAACCGGGCCTCGGTGGCCGCGCTGCTGGTTGCCGTGGGCGCCGGCTTCTGCCTGATCGGCACCGAGGTGTCCATCATGGCCACGCTGCAGCACGCGGGGCAGGTCGCCTCGGTGGGTGTGGTCTTCGCCCTGTGGTGCGGTGCCTCCGCGGTGGGCGGGGTGTTCTACGGAGCCACGCATCGGGACGTCTCCCCGACCGTCCTGATGGGCCTGTTCGCCCTGGCCTCCCTGCCGATGGCCCTGGCCTGGGATCTGTGGTCCCTGGCGCTGCTGTCCATCCCGTCCGGCCTGCTCACCGCGCCCACGCTGGCGGCGGCCTCAGGCCGGCTGTCCCGGCTGGTGCCGGAGGAGCGCCGCGGTGAGGCGATGGGCTTCTACGGTTCCTGCATGACGGCCGGCTCGGCGGCAGGCGCCCCGCTCTGCGGCGCCGCGATCGAGGCCTTCTCCCCGGTGGCCGGCTTCTACACGGCCGGTGCGGTGGGCGCGGTGATCGCCGTGGCCTCCCTGCTGCTCTCGGCCAGCGCCCGCCGCCGCGGCATCCACGGGGAGTACTGAGCCAGTCCGGTCGGCTTCGCCGCCGGTTTCCCGACGACGGCACTCGCCTCGTCCTTCCCGGTCCGGCTGACATGATGGGCGGCATGGACACCTACCCCACGCGCCGTTCGACCGTGTACGGCGAGGCTGTCGTCGCCTCGTCCTCCCCGCTGGCCGCCGCCGCGGCCCAGGAGGTGCTGGCCGAGGGCGGCACCGCCGCCGACGCCGCCGTGGCCGCGGCCATGTGCCTGACCGTGGTGGAGCCGACGAACAACGGGATCGGCGGAGACCTGCTGGCCCTCGTCTGGGACGGGGATCGCCTGCACGGGCTCAACGCCTCCGGCCGCAGCCCGCGGGCGTGGACCCCGGAGCACTTCGCACAGTATCAGGAGATGCCGAGGCGCGGGTGGGACTCGGTGACCGTGCCCGGCGCAGTGTCCGGGTGGCGGGCCCTGTCCGAGCGGTTCGGGCGCCTGGAGTTCGCACGGCTCGGCCGGGACGCCGTGCGCCATGCCGAAGAGGGCTGGCGGGTCGGGCCGATCGTGGCCCAGGACTGGGCGCGTGCCGCCGGGATCCTCGGGGAGATCGAGGACTTCGCGGACACTTTCATGCCCGGCGGCCGGGCCCCGCGCGAGGGGGAGAAGGTGGTCTTCGCTGACCACGCCGCGACCCTCCGGGAGATCCTCGCCACCGGCGGGGAGTCCTTCTATCGCGGTGCGCTCGCCGAGCGGATCGTGGCCCACGCCGAGGCCGGCGGGGGACTGCTGGGTGCGCAGGACCTGGCGGAGCACGAGGTGGAGTGGTGCGAGCCGATCACCGCATCCTGGGCCGGGCACGAGCTGTGCGAGATCCCGCCGAACAGCCAAGGGCTGGCTGCGCTGGTGGCGATCCGGATCCTCGAGCGGCTGGGCGTGGACCCGGGCGCCGGCGCGGACCCGGACGACGCGGAGACCGTCCACCTGCAGGTGGAGGCGATGCGACAGGCCCTGACGATCCTCCACGGGGACATCGCGGACCCGGCCTGGACGCGGACCGAGGTGGAGGACATCCTGTCCGACGAGGCGATCGACGCGATGGCCGCGCGAATCAGCCGGGGGCGAGCGGCGGACGCGGTGACCGAGCCGCCGACGGCCGGCGGCACGGTGTACCTGTCCGTGGGCGACGCGCACGGGATGATGGTCTCCCTCATCCAGTCCAACTACTACGGCTTCGGCTCCGGGCTGGTGGTGCCGGGGACGGGCATCGCCCTGCACGACCGCGGCGCCGGGTTCGTGCTCACCGATGGGCACCCGAATCAGGTGGCCGGCGGCAAGCGGCCCCTGAACACGATCATCCCCGGCTTCCTGACCCGCGGCGGGCAGCCGGTGTGCGCGTACGGCGTGATGGGCGCGCCGATGCAGCCGCAGGGGCACCTGCAGGTGATGCACCGGCTGCTGGCCGGGCAGTCGCCGCAGGAGGCGTTGGACGCTCCGCGCTGGTTCGTGGAGGGCGACGGCGAGCTCAAGTTGGAGGTCGGATGGTCCGACGAGGTGGCCGCCGCGCTCGAGGCGAAGGGCCACCGCGTGACGCGGACGGGCGCGGGGGACCGCACCTACGGCGGAGGGCAGGCCGTGTGGCGCCTGCCGAACGGCGGCTACGCCGGCGGCTCCGACCCGCGCAAGGACGGCCACGCGGAGGCGCGGTAAAGCGACGGTTAGCCAAAGGTCTGGCACCTTGGTGCCAAGTTCTTTGACTTTAGTACCAGGGTCTCGACACCGTTGCAGATGAAGTGGTTTGCTGAATTCAGCTCGCTAGCCAGTGAGCTACGACACACCTAGTCAAAGGAGGGTGACATGTCTGTCATTCAGGATGTTCTCCAGCAGGATCGAGATATGACCGCGTGGTCCTTTTCCAGTGACCCGACGGTGATCGAGACCCACTGACCTAAGATTTGGTCAGTGGAAACTAGGCACCCGTGAATATTTTTCACGGGTGCCTAGTTCTTCAAGGAGGGGAACTTTGGCTGGCATTGACACATACATCGTAAAGACGGTCGAGTGGTGCAACCTAAACTGCAAGTACTGCTACTTCTATAACTCGCAGGACACAAGTTGGATGGAGCGGCCAAGATTCATGTCGCCGCTCATCTTTGACAAAGTAGTAGAGAATATCCGGCAACACTGCATTGAGAAAGACATAAGTAAGGTCTGGATTGTCTTCCACGGTGGTGAGCCAACCCTCCAGCCTCTGGCGCAATTTGACGAAATGGTCCAGAAGGCGGAGACGCTTCGAGCGGACGGAATCGAAGTCGTCTATAAGGTCACCACCAACGCAACACTCCTGAACGACGAGTGGGCTGAGAGGTTTGCTCGGTTCAAATTTAATGTAGGAGTCAGCCTTGACGGACCCAAGGAACTTAATGACAGTATGAGGGTGAACAAGGCGGGACGGGGGTCGTACGACCAAGTAGTCAGGGGCCTCGAGCTTGCACAGAAGTATGTAGGACGTGGCCTCAACTTGGGAACGATCTCGGTCCTAAACCCCGCCATCGATGGAGACGCTGTATATCGTCACCTTCGAAGCCTGAACATCCAGAACATCAACCTTGTATTGCCAGAAGCAAATTACGTGCAGGAGCCGCTGCCCGTGCGTCCTGGATACGGCTATTTTGAGTTGATGCGAGACATCTTCGATGCATGGATCGAGGAAGATAACTCCAAGGTCAATATTCGTCTATTTGCGGATATGATTCGTGCTGTAAGTGGCCTGACATTTGCGAGCGATCAGTTCGGTTACGCGCCAGTCAATGTCGCGGTGATTGAAACTGATGGAGATCTGCAGCCGACCGATAATTTCAGGGCTTGTGAGGATCGTATGTCAGACCTGGGCCTAAATGTACTGCGGAACAGTATGGATGATTTGTATATGGATCCGTTCTTCAGCTATTGTCGTGAGCAGCAGGACATTATCCCGAAGGCATGTAAAGATTGCAAGTTCCTGGCAATCTGTGGTGGTGGTCGTGTCACTACTCGCTTTTCAAGGGAAGAGGGGTTTGCGCGCCGGACTATCTACTGTAACGATCTCTACCGCATGTTCGACCATATCGAGAGGGTACTGACCTCACGCGGGGTGGCGACGCAGTACTCGAATGCCTGAGCTTCACATGTCAAGACCACAGTCATTTCGTAGTGAATCGGCATTCCGGATTGCGTGGGTGGCTCTAGCCCCACTTCGCGCAACGACGCCATTCCAGACGGTCGCTGTGTCGTTCTGGTTGATTGACCGAGGCGGAAGTTTCACGCAGGTAGGCCTTGCCGTTGCCTTGCCTACATTTGCTGCGCTAGTGGGAATTGTTCTTGGAGGGTGGCTGACAGACAGGAGCAATCCTCTAAGGCTGCTGCTATGGCAGAATATAGTGGCTCTATGCATAGCCCTGACCTTGTTGCTCTCGGGGCGAATGGAGCAATACTCCGAGGTCGCTGTTATTGCAACGATCAGTGTCTATGGACTTGTTAATGGTCTATCAGGTCCAGCTGCAAGAGCTCTCACTCCACGTTTGCTAGATGAAAGCAGATATAATTTTGGAAATTCTGTATATTCATCGATAACGAACTTGGCGACGATTATTGGGCCCCTTTTTGGTGGAGTAGTTTATTCTTCGGCAGGTTTTGAGTGGTGTATTTTAGCCAACATTGGTGCATTGTTATTTGGCGCTATTATTATGTTTGTTCTGTCAGTAAGGACAAGGACATCGAGAGTACTGGCGGATGGAGCCGGTGAGGTCGGCTTTATTGCGGGTGTCACAGCCGCCCTGAAGTTTGCTGTCGCGACGCGATGGCTTCTTGTCTTAATGGGTGTCGATGCTGTAATAGATGTAGTGACGGCTGGCCTATTCCAAACTGGCTTCCGCGCCTTGAGTGCGCCGCTAGGTGGCTCTGCTGTATTCGGTGTCGTTATGGCGGCCTATGGCATTGGTGCTATTGCTGGCGCATGGGCGGCTGGCCAGTCTCGGGGTTGGGGGCTGAAGGCATTCGCGGTCGTTATGGTTGCAAACATAGGTCAGGCGCCGCTGATTGCAGTTCTGCCAATTGTGGATGTCGGTCCGATGTTGTTTATGCTAGTTTGGGTCGGCGCTTTGAATGGATATGCAAATGTTGTTTATATGTCCTTTGTGTTCTCAAGGATACCGGCCTCCATGGCTGGTCGAGTTTCCTCCCTCCTGATGGCTGCCAGCTTGTCATTGCAGCCGGTTGGTATTGCTTGTTTTGGCGCAATAGTTGATGTTATAGGCGTTGTTAACCTGTTTCTCGTTTGCGCTGGTGTGCTTCTTGTAGTCTCGGTGGTGGCATTGGTCCTTTGGCGTGGGATTAAGTCTCAACTGCGGCTGGAGGTCACTGACGGGCAGTAGTTCGTTTCATATGGACGGACGAGTGAACTCAGGATTTCACTTTGAGTGTTTACCCTTTTGCGACTGATGATCTGGTCTCTCCAATCTGTGGCGATGCCTCTCATTGCCGTTGGTGCGGTCTGAACGGGACCCTCACATGTCCTGAGGCCGGGCGCCTTGCCCTGCGTGAGATGCCGAAATCTGACGAGGCGTTATTATCGCAACATTTCGTGGATGCGCTGGATCATGACGTCGGTGAGCGCCTCGTCGTAGTCGTCTGTGGAGGAGTCCATGAACAGGTGGCCGGCGGTGTCGTACTCGAAGAGGTCGGCCGGGTTGTCCGGCTCCTCGGCGGAAGCGGCGTAGGAGCGGGCCAGCGGCAGGTCCTCGTCCTTCACCCACGGGTCCTCGGAGGCCAGGTGTACCTGCAGGGCCACATGCGGCATCCACAGAGGGGCGTAGGCGTTCAGCGGCAGGGCGGCGGACATGGCGATGCAGGCGCGGAACGCCGGGACGGTCTGCGCGGCCTTGAAGGCGGGGCAGACGCCCATGCTGATACCGGCCAGCACGGAGGCCTGGCGGTATTCGGCGGTGGCGGCGATGCCGCGGGAGACGATCTCGTCCATGCCGACCTGCTGCAGGTGGGCGACGCCCTCCCCCACGGTGGCGAAGGTCGTGCCCTCGTAGAGGTCCGGCAGATGCACGGTGTGGCCGCCGGCCTCGATCCTCTCGGCGAGAGCACGGACGCCGTCGGTGAGGCCGAGCGCGTGGTGGAACAGCAGGATCTGGCTCATGCGCTCAGCCTAGAGCAGATGGGGTCGGTGTCCTCTGCCGGGGGAGGCGTTTCACAGGTGGGCTTCGGTGCGCCGTCGCGTCCCACGGTGCGCGCAGGTCACGGCGGTGGGAAGGGGAGCTGGGCAGGAGCGCCGGGCTCGGGGTGGTCGGCGTCGATCAGGACGGCGCGCCCCGGCAGGTGCAGGACCTCGGTAAGCCTGGGCCACGTCATCCGCTGCTCCGGGGTGGTGCCGGCCGGCACGTAGAGCCGACGGGGCAACTGCGCGAGCAGGCGCGAGGAGGCCAGCTCCCGGCCGCCGACGGCGGCGACGCGGATACCACGCGATCCGTCCGTGCCGAGGTGGTGGACCAGGAGCTCCTCCAGTCCGCGATAGGACCGAGGGCAGCGCACTGAGGACCAGGCCGCCCACCCGGAGATCAGCAGGGTGCCGCCGGTCTCTGCCAGTGCGGCCACAGACTCGAGGACTGCCTCGACGGGCTCCTGCGGTCCGTCCGGGGTGAGGACACGCCAACGG
Source organism: Micrococcus sp. FDAARGOS_333 (assembly GCF_002206575.2). Lineage (NCBI taxonomy): Bacteria > Bacillati > Actinomycetota > Actinomycetes > Micrococcales > Micrococcaceae > Micrococcus > Micrococcus sp. FDAARGOS_333. The sequence goes on from NZ_NJFJ02000001.1 coordinate 1,279,661, forward strand.
CGGGGAACGTCGTGTGGGGTGCCGTCCCGTTCTGACTCCGGTGCCCCGGTGCCGTCGAGGTGGAGGACATGCTCGCCGGTGCCGATGAGGTCCTGCCGAAGCCGTGCGATCAGCAGATCGCGGCCCCCTCCCGGCTCGATGAGCCAGGCGGTGCTCGCCTCCGGCCCCTCGCCGGCATCGAGCCGACGATGGCGACCGGACGCGGTGTCGTCCACGAGGGCGAGCGGAACGGCCCCCGATGCCTGCGGGGTCCAGCTCTCCGGCAGCGGCGGAGACAGGATCGGGTCCGGGACGGGAAGGGCGGCCCCCTCCGTGAGGGCGGCCAGCTCGGCGACGACCTCGCTCCAGAGGGTCGGGGCGACCTGCTGGATCTCTGCGGCCCCGCGACGGACCCAACGGCGGGCGGCGTCAGAGCGGACCCACGTCGCGGCCCGGAAGGTGCGTGGTTCCCGCCCCTGCCCGACATGGATGACGGTTCCCGGCTGATCCGACGGAATGCGTGCCGCCCCGGCAGACCCGGTCAGGTCCCACGACTCCTGCTCCGTGGCTGTGCGTAGGCAGAGCACCGAACCGACATTCGAGCGAATGTCCGCACTCACGCTCCCGGTCGCCCGCTGAGTCGCCAAGACAAGGTGGAATCCGAGGGATCGCCCGGTGGCTGCAAGACGGCGCAGCACCTCGGAGGCCTCCGGGTGTTCGTCGATGAGCACACGCAGTTCGTCCACTGCCACGACGAGCCGGGGGAGCGCCATGCCCGGAACTCGGCGGCGGAACTCGGGATAGTCGCTCACGCGGTGGGCCGCGAACAGCTCCTCGCGGCGGCGGAGCTCGGCGCCGACGGCGTCCAGCGCACGGAGGGAGGCGGAGGCGACGTGGTTGGTCTCCACGCTCATGGTGTGGGGCAGCTGCTCGAGACACGAGAACGAGGCACCGCCCTTGAAGTCCAGCAGGACGAGCGCCACCTCGGACGGTGGGTGTGTGGCACACAGCCCGGTCAGCATCCCCAGGAGCAGGTCGGACTTGCCGGACCCGGTGGTGCCGGCGACGAGGACATGGGGCCCGTCCGCCACGAAGTCGAGGTCGACCTGGGCATGGGCGCCCTCGTCCGGACCGGCGAGGGGCGTCACCAGCTCCTCCACCGCAGTCCGGACACCCGGTGCCGTGGGCACGCGCAGGGGCGTCGGAGCGGTTCCGCGCCGCAGGCCAGGTGCTGCTGCGGCCATATCCGAGGCGATCTCCTCCACCCACCAGCGGGCGGTGCGGACGGAGACCTCGCAGGCGTGGAGATCCTCCAGGTCCTGACCTTCGGCGCCGTGGCGGGCGCTGCCGTCGCTGAGGTCGATCAGGTCCTCGCCATCGGAGGCGCGGACTGCGCCTTCCACCACCGTCACCTCGGCCCAGCGCTCGCCGGACGACGGGACGGCCGTGGCGGAGGCGGCAGGGCAGCGCCGCGACCACGCCCGCCGGAGGGGAGCGACGATCCGCCCGGACGGCAGGGTGAGCAGGACGCCCGCCGCACCCGGTCCGGTCTGCCACAGCAGGCCGGTGTCCGCGGAGCAGACGGCGAACCCGAGGCCACGGCGCGAGGTCTGAAGCAGCAGCTGAACCACCAGCCACCGAAGCACGCCGTCGTGTTCGGGCCCGGCGCCGGCCACGCGCACGGCCGCCCCGGGGGCCGGGCGGCTCAGCACCGGCTGTCGACGCACCGTGTCGGGGCGCCAGCGCTCCTGGCGCACCGGGTCGTCGACGGGGAGTTCTCCTATTCCCGAGCCCCAGCGCAACACCGGCGGCAAGAACGTGGTTCCGCGATCCTCCGCAGCGGCGTCGGCCTGCAGCGCAAACCTGTCGGCCGAAGAGGACCGGCACGCCCGGGTGAGCGACAGCGGAGTGAGGGCGCTGCGCTCCCGTTCCTCGATGACGGCGTCCACCCGAGCGTGCAGGCGCCGGCGGAACAGGGTCCTGCTGCGACGCTGCAGCCCGAGCATCGTCCCCACAGCGACCACGGAGAGCAGCCCGAACAGCAGGAAGAACGCGCGTCCCGTGCTCACGGCCAGCACCACGCCGAGCAGCAGCGGTCCCACAGCCATGACAGCGGGGAGCACCAGGGACATCGGCGCCGGTGCGCCGGAGGTGTCGACGCGGGCCGTCGGCGGCACGGCGGCAGGCGGCAGCGGTTCTCCGGGGCCGCGCGCCACCACGATGTCGGTCGTGCCCACAGCAACGGGCGACGCGTTCTGCCACGGCGAGGGACCGTCGTCGTCCACGCAGAGGCCTGACGAGGAGGCCGTCAGGGCGACGGGACGGGCCGGGGCGGTCGGATCCGCCAGACGCCACCGGCTGCCGCCGCGGCCGACCGTGGTGCCGCCCCTCGGGAACGGCACGACGTGTCCGGCGTCCGGGCCGCTCGCGGCCACGAGGCTCAGCTCCGGTCCCCGGAGGCGTCGATGCGCACCGGGCGGACGGGCGATGTAGCGGAGGCGGGAGCCTCGGCGACTCTCACACTCGAGCACGACGTCGGGGAAGTGCTCGGCCACAGCGCGGTCCTGATCCGCGGGGTGCGGCGGCAGGTCGGACACGATCCAGCGCTCGATGCCGGACATCCCCACGATCTCCACCGTCCAGGACATCAGGGCTCCCCTCCGTCGGTCGTGTCCGCGACCTGCCGCCGCGGCCGACGGCGCCGGAATCCCGTTCCCGGCGTCGCCGTGCGTCCCACCTTGCCCTGACGCCCGTACCGGGCGTCGAGTCAGGCCTGCGATCTGTGGAAAACCCTTCTCCGGGGCATGTCGGGTCCGCTCGCGGCACGCGTTGTCCACAGGTTCCGGAGGTGTGAGCCAGGCCACGGTACTGTGGGTGGCGGCGCGAGGGATGGCGCCGGAAACGGGAGACCCCAGCGGAGGGGGCTGCATCGGCATGTGCAGGAGGGACCAATGGAAGCAGTGCGCATCCTCGAATCGGAGCTGCGTGAGCTCATCCGACGGCGTGACATCGACCCCCAGCGGGAGCCCGAGTCGATGCGCAGGCTCATCAGTGACGCCACCACGGACTACGAGTCCCGGGCCATGAAGGGGTCCCTGCCCGCGCTCAAGGACCCCTCCGAGACTCAGCGGTGGCTCTTCGACCTGCTCGCCGGATTCGGTCCGCTCCAGCCTCTGCTGGACGACCCGAGCGTCGAGGAGTTCTGGCTGAACGCACCGGACGCGGTCTACTGCGCCCGCTCCGGACGCTCCGAGCTGACCGGCATCGTGCTCACGGAGCAGCAGGTCCGCGACACCGTGGAGATGATGCTCAAGTCCTCCGGGCGCCGCCTGGACCTGTCCACGCCGTTCGTAGACGCATCGTTGCCCGACGGCTCCCGTCTCCACGTCGCGATCCCGGACATCACCCGGCGGCACTGGGCCGTGAACGTCCGGAAGTTCATCGCCCGGGCGAACCGCCTGGACGATCTCGTGCGCGGCGGCTCGCTCACCGTCCAGGCCGCGAAGTTCCTCGACGCCGCCGTGTCCTCCGGCATGAACATCCTGGTCTCCGGGGCCACCCAGGCCGGAAAGACCACGATGCTCAACTGTCTGGCGGCCTCGATCGGGCCGCGGGAACGGGTGATCACCGTGGAGGAGATCTTCGAACTTCAGCTGCCGGTCCGTGACGTCGTCGGCATGCAGTGCCGCCAGCCGAACCTCGAAGGCCACGGAGAGATCCCGCTGCGTCGCCTCGTCAAGGAGGCACTGCGCATGCGGCCGGACCGCCTCATCATCGGCGAGGTCCGGGAAGCGGAGTCACTCGACATGCTCGTGGCACTGAACTCCGGCCTGGCCGGCATGTGCACCATCCACGCGAACTCTGCCTCGGATGCCCTCACCAAGCTCTGCACCCTGCCCCTGCTGGCCGGGGAGAACATCTCGCGGAACTTCGTCGTGCCGACCGTGGCGACCTGCATCGACGTGGTCGTGCACTGCGCCCGGGACCGGCAGGGCCGCCGCCAGGTGGAGGAGATCCTCACCGTCGGCTCGCGGGTGGAGGACGGCGTCATGGAGACCTCGACCCTGTTCCGCAGGGACAGCGAGGGGCAGCTGGTGGTCAACCAGGCCGCGAGCCTCGAGATGCCCCAGCTGGAACGTCACGGCATCGACATCCTCGACCTGGTGGGCGATCGCTGAATGGGCCTTCTTCTGGGACTGCTGCTGGGCGCCGGACTCTTCCTGGTCTGGTGGTCCTGCTGGAACGAGCCCGCGCCCGCCGAGGATGACGCCCCGGCGAGGCAGGGCAGGCTCCGCCGCCTGATCGCGCAGGCGGGCATCGCACGCCTGTCTCCGGCCGGAGTGGTCGCCGCGATGGCCGGATGCGGCGTCTTCGCCCTCCTGCTCGTCCTGGCCCTGACCCGTGCCCTGCCGATCGCCCTGTGCTTCGCGCTCTTCGGCGCCGTGGTGCCCTACACGCTGCTCTCCTACCAGGCCCGGCGCCGCCACGTCCTCCTCCGTGACGTGTGGCCGGACGCGGTGGACCACGTCCGCTCGGCGATCCGTGCTGGCCTCACGCTGCCCGAGGCGCTCATGCAGCTGGGGGAGAACGGCCCTGAGGGGCTGCGCGAACCCTTCCAGGAGTTCAGCCGCGACTACCGCGCCGGCGCCCGCTTCCTCGATGCGCTCGAGGGACTCAAGGTCCGCATGTCCGACCCCGTTGCGGACCGGCTCGTAGCCGCGCTGCGCATGACACGTGAGGTCGGCGGCGCAGACATCGGCCAGCTGCTGCAGACCCTGTCCGAGTTCCTGCGCCAGGACGCCCGGGTCCGCTCCGAGCTGGAGGCCCGACAGTCCTGGACCGTCAACGCGGCACGCCTGGCCGTGGCCGCGCCCTGGGTCGTCCTGTTGCTCATCGGCACGCAGCCCGTGGCCGTGGAGACGTATCGGACCGCGGCAGGAGCAGCAGTGCTGCTCGCCGGTCTCGTGGTCTCGGTCGTCTGCTACCAGCTGATGCTCCGCATCGGTGCGCTTCCCCAGGACGAGCGGGTGATCGCATGAACGGCATGACAGCGATCGCGCTCGGCCTCGGGCTGGCCCTGGGGCTCGGCCTGTTCCTCATCGTCCAGCACCTTCCGTGGGGATGGCGCCCGAGCCTGGCCGAGCGCGTCGAGCCGCAGATGCGGCACCACGCGCCCGCCTCGAGCCTGCTCGCCCAGGAGGGACCGGCCTCTCCCTGGTCCGGACTCGCCCGCATCGTCCAGCCGCTCCTCGGCGCCGGCATCGGTACCCTGCAGCGCTTCAACCCGGGGCAGGAGTCGCTGCGCCGCAAGCTCGATGCGGCCGGCAGCGACCTGTCCGTGGCCGACTACCGGGCCCAGCAGGTCGTCCTCGGCGTCGGCGGAGCGCTCGTGTCCACGCTGCTGGCCGTCACCCTCGTTGGCCTCGACCGCATCGGTGTCGTCGTGGCGGTGCTGCTGGTCGTCTCGTTCACCGGCTTGGCCGTAGTGGCGCGCGACTCGATGCTCGCCTCGGCCATCACCCGACGGCGCCGACGCATCCTCACCGAGTTCCCGTCCGTCGCCGAGCTCTTCGCCCTGTCCGTCAGCGCCGGCGAGAGCACCACCGGCGCCCTCGAACGGATCACCGTCACGGCCCGCGGAGAGCTGGCAGACGAGTTCGCCCGAACCCTGGCGGACATGAGAGCAGGGGCCTCGCTGGCCGCCGCCCTCAAGGCCTGCGGACGTCGGACCCAGCTGCCGCCGCTCGAGCGGTTCATCGACGGCATCCTCGTCGCCCTCGAGCGCGGCACGCCCCTGGCCGACGTCGTCCGGGCCCAGGCCCAGGACGTCCGGGAGCTGTCCAAACGCGAGCTCATGGAGGCGGCCGGGCGGAAAGAGGTCCACATGATGATCCCGCTCGTCTTCGGGATCCTTCCGCTGACCGTCCTCTTCGCAGTCTTCCCCGGCATCGCACTGTTGGACATCGGGATCTGACACGTCGGGGCACAACTGAATAGCCATCACCACCGAATCCGCCTGAGAGCCAGGCGGACACCACGAGAGGGGAACCCACCATGGATATCCAGACCAAGGCCATGATGATGCTGCAGTCCGTCGCCGCCTTCTTCGGCGACGCCCGTGAGCGCGCCGCAGACGAGCGCGGCGACGTGCCCGGCTGGGTCATGATCACGCTCATGTCCGCCGCCCTGGTCGCCACGCTGATCGCCATCGCCGGACCTGCGCTGAGCGGCATGTTCCAGCAGGCGATCCAGCAGGTGAACGACGCCGCCCGCTGACCGTGGGCCGTCGTCCGACCGCTCCGCACCGGAGCAATGCGTCGGCTCCGCCCCAGTGCCGCCCGTTACGGGCCGGCCCGCCGACGGGGGAGCGAGGCAGCGCCGTGGCCGAGAGCACCATGGTGCTGGCCTTGCTGGCGGTCCTGTTCCTGACGCTGGTCCAGGGGGCGATCGCCGTCCACGCCCGCAACGCGATGATCGATGCCGCCAGTGCCGGTGCCCGCTACGGGGCACTGGCGGATCGCACGGCGGCAGACGGAGTCGCCCGGGCCGAACAGATCCTGGCAGCCGGCTCGGTGACGGCCCTGGGCACCAGCGTGTCCGCCGAGGACCTCAGCGACGGCGGCACCCCGGTCCTGCGGGTCACCGTCACCGGCTCCATGCCCGTGCTCGGGCTGTGGCGTTCGCCGATCGAGTGGGAGGTGCACGGCCATGCCTTCCGGTACTGACGAGCAGGCTCGCCCTGTTCCGCCGGGACCGAGCCGTGGGGTGATGGCGAACCGTCTCCGGGAGGACAGGGGATCCGCCGTGGTCGAGTTCCTCGGCCTGACGTTCGTCCTGCTGGTCCCGCTGTTCTACGTGCTCCTGTTCGTCTCCCAGGCACAGGCCGCCGCCTACGGCGCGGTCGCCGCCGCCGACCAGGCCGCACGGGCCGCGGTGTCCCAGGAACAGGGCACGGCCGGCGCGTCGGTGCACGCGGTCGCCCAGAGGACGCTCAAGGACTACGGCGTGCTGGCGGACATGTATGACGTCCACGTGCAGTGTGATCCCGGCAGCTGCCTCGAACGCCAGCCGGGCATGGTCGCGCAGGTCCAGGTGCGGGTGGAGGTGCCGCTGCCGGTGCTGGACCAGCTCTTCGGGATCACCGCCGCACCGGTCACCGTCACCTCGGACGCCCGCCACCGGGTGCCCCGCTTCTGACGGCGCCCTGACCCGGGCTCCGGCACCGCTGACCTGCCGCCGCATGAAGGGAACAACGATGCGCAGACGCCTCGCCGCCGAGGACGGCCAGACCACGCCGTTGGTCATCGGCATGACCGTGATCGTCCTCGCCCTGGTCCTGGTGATGTTCGCCGCCACCTGGGTGAACGTGCAGGCGCGCCAGCTGCAGTCCCTGGCGGATGGGGCGGCGGCATCCGGCGCCGAGGCGGTCGCGTTCGCGCTGGACACCGGCCCCGGACTCGCCCTGACGGACGCGGAGGCCCGGCACGCCGTAAACGAGTACCTCGCAGCAGTGGGGGCCACGGAGACCGTTCCGGGGCTGGCGGGCGTCCACGCCCACGTTGCGCCGGACGACACCACGGTCGTCGTCACGCTCACCGGCACCGCCGACGTGCTTCCGCTGCCGCCGGCCTTCGCCGACGTGCTCCCGGCCCGTGTGCCGATCTCCGCGCAAGGGAGCTCCCGCACGTCGCTCCAGCGCTGATCACCGTGACCTGACCCCACCGTGGCGGCAGGGGCCGTCCGCCCCGCCGCCACGCCGCCCACCGGCCGGTCCGGACGGCGTTTCATGAGCACCTCTCATGAGCACCTCTCATGAAGAGCTCTCATGAACACCTCCCTGCGGTCTCATGAACGCCTCATGGACGCTCCATACCGTCGTCCCCATCGATCGGCACACGGCCGGTCACGGACGGCTTCAGGAGGTGCCATCCCATGGGCATCAGCGTGGCGCTCTACTCGCACGATTCGGTGGGCCTCGGCCATGCCCGGCGCAACCGGGCCCTGGCCTGGGCGCTGGCGAACTCCCTGCCGAAGCTCACCGGCGAGCCGGTCACCGGCATGCTGATCGCCGGCCACCCGGACGCCCCGCAGGACTCCCTGCCGGAGGGCTGGGACTGGCTGCTGCTGCCCGGGTTCGCCCGCACCTCCGGCGGCTACGCGGCCCGCAACATCGGCATGTCCGTCCCAGACCTGGCGGACATGCGCTCCGGTGTCATCGCCTCCGCCCTGGACGCGTTCGCCCCGGACCTGTTCATCGCGGACCGCCACGCGTTCGGCGTGGACGGTGAGCTCAAGCCGGCCCTGGCCCAGCTGCGCCAGAACCACGGCACCGCCACCGTCCTGGGGCTGCGGGATGTGCTGGACACCCCGGCCGCCGTGCGGGGCGAATGGGAGAAGATCGGTGGCGCAGACGAGGTCGCCGCCCACTACGACGCCCTCTGGGTCTACGGCGACCGCGCCGTCTACGACCCCACCGCCACCGGCGAAATCCGGCTCTTCACGATTGAGGGTGTAGCGCGGGTTTGAATCCGCCGGCTTCGAGCAGGCTGCGTGCGATGTAGTGGGTGAGGTTGCGGAATCCGAGTGCGGAGCCGCGGAGGTGTTCGAGCCGGCCGTTGATCGCCTCGGTGGGTCCGTTGCTGGTGCCGGGTCGATCGAAGAACGCGAGGATGTCGGTGGCGCGCTGGCGCATGGTGCGGCCGAGCTTGCGGATCTCGACGAGCGCTGTGGGGACCCCGGTGGTGATCGCGTTGATCACGGCCTGCATCATCTGCTTGGCCTTCTTCTTGTCGGGTTCCCGGTAGGCGGCGACGATGCGCTGGTAGATGCCCCAGGTCGCTTCGACCTCGACGTGCTCTTCGATCGCGAACACCGCGTCGAGGCGGGCGGTCTGTTTCTCGGTGAGCAGGTCCGCGCCGGTGTGCAGGGTGCGGCGTGCTTTGTAGAGCGGGTCACCGGCGCGGCCGCGGTGCCCGACCGTGTCCTGCTGCACTCGGCGTCGGCACTGGTCCAACGCGTCGCCGGCAAGGCGGACAACGTGGAAGGGATCCATGACCGGGACGGCGTCGGGGAGTTCTTCGGCGGCGGCGGTCTTGAAGCCTGCGAACCCGTCCATCGCGACCACCTCGATCGCCTTCGACCACTCCTTCGGGCGGGCGGCGAGCCACTGCTTGAACACCGCCTTCGAACGACCCTCGACCATGTCCAGCAGCCGCGCGGGTCCTGTCTTCTCGCGGGCCGGGGTGAGGTCGATGATCACGGTCACGTACTTGTCGCCGAGGCGGGTGTGCCGCCAGACGTGCTCGTCGACACCGATCGTGGTGACCGCGTCGAACCGGGCGGGATCGTCGATCAGTCGACGCTTGCCCTCCGCGAGCACCGCAGTGTTCGCGGCGCTCCAGGACACCCCCAGGCCCGCGGCGACACGGGTCACGGTGAGGTGGTCGATGACGATGCCCCGCAGCGCCCACTCCACGCCGAGGCGGGAGATCTTCGCTCGTGGCGCGGCGGCGCGGGTCATGTCCTGACGCCACGTCCGTCGGCAGTGCGCGCACCGGTACCGGCGCACCCGGACCAGCAGCGTCGTCGGGCGATGCCCGAATGGTTCGTGCGCCAGGCGACGCGTCACCGTGTCTCGCGGCACACCCTCCGCCCCGCACTTGCGACACCACGGGTTTGTCTCGACCGGTCGGCACTCGATCACCGCCCGGTCCGGCTCGATCAGCTGGCCGACGGCGACGAGCCCGAGCTCGTCGAGCCGGCAGAACGCCGTCAGGTCAGGGGTCGCGAAAGTAGGGTGGAGCACGTCGAGGTCTTTCGAGATGGCAAGCGTGAAGAACTTCCATCATCCGGGAGGCCTCGACCCCTACCCGGCCACCGACGCACTCAACCGACTACACCCTCGTTCGCGAAGAGCCCGAAATCCCCGCGGACCTGGCCGAGCTCACCCGCTTCACCGGCCTGCTCTCCCGCGGCCGTCCGGAGGACGAGGGCGCCCCGCTGCAGACCCCGTACATCCTCACCTCCGTCGGCGGCGGCTCGGACGGCGTGGACGTCCTGCTCGCCGCCGCCGGCGCCGAGGTCCCGGCCGGGCACAGCCACATCATCGTCACCGGCCCGCAGATGCCCGCCGCGGACGTCGCCCGGGTCCGCGAGGCCGCCGCCGCCAACCCGTGCTCGGCCCCGGTCACCGGCGCCGAGGGCGTCGCCCGCCCCGGCATCGAGGTCCGCCGCGCCGTTGGCAACCTGCCGGCCCTGCTCACCCACGCCGCGGCCACCGTCTGCATGGGCGGCTACAACTCCACCGCCGAGGTCCTCGCCACGGAAACCCCGGCCCTCGTGGTCCCGCGCGCCTCCCGCCGCGCCGAGCAGCCGCGCCGCGCTGCCGCCCTGGCCGCCGCCGCCGACGCCGTGCCCGGGGAAGTCCTTGACCTCCACGAGCCGGGGCCAGGCCATGCGCTGCTCGGCGGTCGTCCCACAGGGGACGTGGACCCGGTGGGAAAGCTGCGCCAGGAGCCTGCACTCGGTCAGTTCCCCCCTCGCCGATCATCAGCACACGCAGCCCGGATGCCCGGGGCGAACCGGTCAGCAGGACGAGCTCTTCGTTCAGGCCGCGGAACGTCCTCGATTCCCGCAGCTGAGCCCAGTGCTGCCTGCCTGTCACGAGCAACGTGCCCTGGTCATGGGTCACCGCCTCGACGGCCTCCAGGTCGACGTCGATCTCCGTCCCCTCGTCCTTAGCGGTGATGACCCGGAGGCTTGGGACGGCGCTCCCCGACGCCACGGTCTGGGCTGCCAACTTTGCGAGGTGGAGGACGGGCCGGCCCTCACGGTGCAGCGCATCGAGGAGGGCCTGCACCACTGGCCGGTATTCCGGGCTAGCGCGACCACGGAGGCCCGACCGAGGAATCGGAACAGCCACTACCCGGTGAACATTGCCAGCCTCAGACCGGCAACGAGTGGCACGACCGTCATGACGCCGCACATCAGCGGCGACATCCAGCGTGCTGTCCAGACCGGGTCGATGGAAGGATTGGGGTATGAGGGGTCATCGGGAGGGCAGGGCCGACGCCGCACAGCGGGACGACGGCAGGCGGTCGCAGGCCGTCAATCCCATGGCGGCGGCTACCCCGTCAGCGTGCACGTCGACGGGGTAGCGACTTGCTCACCTTTTCCTGCCCAAGTGTTCCAGCCGGAGAAGCGTCTGCTGAATCGCCGCCGGTGATGGAAAGTGGTGCGACACCCCTCCCATAGCAGATCCCGACGCGGTCCGGAACGAGACCAGAGGCCGGACCCGGACCGGCACCGTGGCGCGGAAAAGGGGAGAACGACGCGGACGAGGGTGAGCCCACACGGCGTGGCCAGGTTGACAAGATTATCGCCTCGCTAGGCACCGGCGTCCTGTATCGACGGAATTTGGAGGCATCTATGCAACGGCTGCCTTCACTAATGGGGAAAGTTGCTGGGCCCTCCACTCATTAAATGGCCCACAGCGGGTTGTTGGCCGCGAGGCGCTGTCCTTCCTCCAAATCAGCATGAGTGTCGACCTCCCACCATTCTTTGGAGGTCACGGGCACCTCTAGGAGGCGTACATGCTGAGCCGCTGCACTCATCGCGTAGGGATACCAAAGGTCCTCCCCTCCTTCGCGCAGCATCCGCCTAACCTCGCGGGCCAGAATGGCAGCGTCGGGAGCGCGCCAGATAGACATACCGAGCCCCTCGCCGCTCGCTACTGCGCGGGGGACGTCCTTGCTGAGCTGGGTTACGCGCCCCTTCGCTACATGGGCTCCGAGGTCGAACGTCTGCGAACGCGAGCGGTCTACGAGGATGCCACTACCTGTGACCGCGCAGAGCCGTTTCAACACGTCACGTGACGTCAGTAGGTCACTGTCGCTGACTACGAAACCGTTGCCCCAAAAGGGAATGGTCAGGCTCAAAGTATACAGATTGTTGGTGGTCTCATAGAGCTCGTTCTCCAGGAAATCGACGCGGTGGTCTAGACTGAGCGAATCGATGTGGTCGCGAACCCTATCACCCATGTACCCGAGCACAATAAGAAGACTGTCGATCTCCAGTGCATCAAGCCGTCTAAGTACTCGCGAGATCAGGCTGCTTCCTCCTACCTCGACAAGCGGTTTGGGGAGGTTCTGATACGTCTGGCCGAGGCGCCGTCCCATGCCGGCAGCCGGGACGATGCCTATCACGGCTGGCCTCCCGTCGAGAGGGCGCCCATTAGCACTGTCTCGAGCGAGGCGTGCTCGGTCTGGGACAACGGATCGTTCTCCAAGTTGCCGCCTAGGGTATTTTGGGCGATTTCCACGTGCTCTGCGGTGTAGCCCGTCTCTGGGAGCGACGCTGGAAGCCCGAGCCGGGAGATCAGGTCTCGGACGACCTTTCGCAGGTCGATACCCCCGAGAAGACTGGCTACCTCATCCATCGGCTCGTGCGGAAGACGTCGGTAGAGTTCATCGACCCAAGCCGGGTATACCGCTGCGAGGCCGCGACCATGTGCGCTGGTGACGCTCGGATTGCCACCGAGGGCTTGCTGAATGCGGTGCGGGTAGCCGGTGCTGGCGTGTGCCACGGCGAAGCCGCCTAGGAGAGAAGCCCGGGCCTGTTCGGCCCAAGTCGCGGGTGTCGCGGACCCGTCGCCGATAGCGGGGAGGGTTTGTCGCAGAATCTGAAGGGATTCGCGACACCACATTCGGGAGATTGAGTCAGCGCGCCGGGCGACAAACCCCTCGATGGCGTGAGCTAGGGCGTCGAAGCTGGTTTGGGCAGCGACGGCCTGTGGCATGCTGGGGAGCCAGGCGGGATCGACGACCGCGACACGCGGAATTAGAGAGTTGCCGCGAATGCCTGATTTGAGATTGCGCGAACTATCTGTAATAATGGCACCTTTTGTGACCTCGGCCCCGCTACCCGCCGTCGTCGGCACGGCAACGACGGGCGTCAGGGCGACATCGTCGTCGAGTGTGCGGCCCACCAGTGCGGGCGCGGGGCCTAGTGCCAGTGAGGCACTGACGGCCTTCGCGGTGTCGATCGCACTTCCTCCACCTACTGCGACAATCAAGTCAGTTCCGCCCCGCACCAACTCGACGCCCCGCTCGACGTCGTCGACCGTGGGCTCCGCCTGCACTGAGTTGTAAACCGTCGTATTGATTCGCAGCTTATTCAATTGCTCTTGGACGGCGGCCAGGGCACCAGATTGAGCGGCGGAAGTTGATCCGGTGACTAGAAGACATCTCTGCCCCATTCCCCTCAGTGCGTTAGAAAGCTGTTTAGTGGAACCCGGGCCCAGGAAAACACGGGTTGGCGTGTTCATCTCAATCGTCATTGAAGGTCCCTTCTAGTCGAATGCTGCGTAAATGCTCCACGACGAGACACGTCCCTCGACCTAGATACTCGAGCGCGGCGCCCCCACCTGGGGAGGCTGTTCCGGTAACCTCTATCTCCTCACAGGTATCACCTCCGAGGAAGAATGCGCCATCTCGCAACGGTGCAAGTAGGTTGCTTAGACTTTGCGCTCCTACTACGAATCCACCGCGGACATCACCCGGGGGGCCGGCGATGACTGCTGTGGGAACGCTCCCAAGCACTTCGGCTATGCGGCCGAGATGCTCGGGTGACCAACGGAGATCGCGTATTGCCCAGCCTGCCGGGATCGGGACACTGAGCGGCGCCCAATGGGATGAACCGCTGATCTCCTCGGTGAGGAGGACCTCATGAGGGAGTATGATTCGGTCGCCTAGGGTGTGAACCGCTTGGACCAGACGCCTCCGTTCCTCCTCGTCTAGGTGAGGCCGTCGTGAGTTACCCACACCGATTCCCTGTGCATGGAGCAGCGCGTTCAACACACCGCCGGTGGGGAGAACGCAATGCGCCCGACTCGTCAGGTCGCTGAACAGTGCCAACACCTTCTCCCGCTTCATGCCGCCGAGTACTAAAGCACCGAGCGGACCGGTGCGGATCGGTTGAAGCACGTCAAGTTCCAGTGCGAGCCCTCTACTGATCCAGGTGGGTAGATGCTCCATGAGGCCGAAATTGGAGGCGTTACGGCGGTGACTCTTTGAAAAGCCGCCCACGATCGCCTTGGCTCCCAAGGTCGCGTAGGCGCGGGCCAGATCCGGGTCGCAATCTTCCTCTCCAGGTGAAAGCCGGGTATTGGGCAGGAGGGTGATGCTGCCGGGAATGCCGCGTACAGCGTCGCCAACCTCCCAAGGTGCGTCCATAAGGCGGACAGGGAGTCCGACAGAGCGCCAGGCCTGTGCCACGTGGCCGAGGCTGCCGGCTGAGCCGTCTCTGTACGAGCCTTGATGGCTGAGCACCACGACGACCGCCTGTGCAGCCGTGAGTGCACGCAGGTCCGGGACTTCCTCCGTAATGCGAGGGGCCGTTACACAGCCAGGCACTACGTTTGCCCCCGCCGAGTACACCCAGCGTTCCCCGGGAGTCACTAGTTCGGGACGAAAGGTGAGGGCGGTGATGTCCGAAGTCATCGCGGAGTGCATCTACTCAAGCCCCTCCAGCCCAGCACTCTCGGGTAGCCCGAGAGCGACGTTCAGATTCTGGACGGCTCCACCAGCGGCGCCTTTACCCAAGTTGTCCGAGACGGCCACTACCTTGATGGTGCGCGTGCGAAGGTCCACGTCGACGCCGATCTGGCAATTGTTCGTCCCCGCCACGTTCGAAACCTGGGGATACAGCGAGTAATCCTTATGATTCAGGCCGCCTTGCCTCCCCCGCCTGATGACTTGCACGAACCGCTCACCATCGTGGCCCTCACCGTACGCGGCGCAGAAAAGGTCTAACAGGTCTTCCCTGGAGGGGAGCACATCCCCAGCCACCTCTATGCTCGCAGTCAGGTGGATTCCCCGTCGGAAATCAGCGTGGGCTGTAGAGAGGTCGACCACAGGGTCTGAACCCCCCCATCGTCGCAGGGCCTGTTCGATCTCGGGCGCGTGACGGTGCCCATCGAGACCATAAGCCAGCAGCGTTGCAGATGCCTCGGCTGCGGCTGTCTCGCGTCGGGGCGTAGACCCCGCCCCCGTCATGCCGTTGACAGCGAAGACCGTCGCACGGCTGCGTCCGGGCAGCAACCCGGCCTGCGCGAGAGGCATAAGGGCGAGTTCGGCTGTGATGGCGAAACACCCTGGGTTCGCGATGAGCCTGGCGCTAGCGATCTCGTCGCGGGCCAGCTCCGTCAGCCCGTAGCAAGCGCTCGAGAGTGACTGCGGTGAAGGGTGACGTACACCGTGCCAGCGTTGCAAATCATCGGGGTCATTGAAGCGGTGGTCCGCGCTCAGATCCACGACCAAGGTGCCCGCCTTGACTAGCTCTTCGCTGACCTGCATCGCTTCCCCGGTCGGGGTGCACAGGAGGACCGCATCCATATCCTCGCGTTCCGTAAGGGTGTCTACGGGCACCAGCGGCAACGGTTCCGTCAGGCGAGGGTGGAATGCGCTCAACTCACCTTCCGCGCGGGCGAAGGGGACGACCCGCCCTACGTTCGGATGACGGAGCAAGAGACGGCAAGCCTCACCCCCGGCGGCGCCCGTGGCGCCAACCACTCCTACTGTCAATGTAGTCATCGAAGGTCCTCCTTCAGGCGATTTTCGAGCACAACGCGGCCTGCAGACACGCCCTCGGGCGAGGTGAGGAGGTCGAACGCCGCCTCGACATCATGGATAGGGAACCGGTGGGTGATGAGGCGAGAGGCATCGAGACCGTTGCTGAGCATGGTCACGATCTCCTCGACCTCGGAGCCCACCGCAAGGTGAGACGTGAGCAGGGTGATTTCATTCCCTACAAACCCATCGAGCGGGATGGAGACGTCGCTGCCCGAGTAACTGACCACCACCACCTGACCTCGGGGGCGTGTCAACTCCAGTGCCTCTGTTAAACAGGAAGGGTGGCCGGAGGTGACAACGGTGAGATCCGCGTTCACATCCGTGTACTTCGCTCGATCGTCGAGGTCCCCGGCATCAAGGAAGCAGGATGCTCCCAACTTCCGTGCCAAACGCTCCTTGGCGACGCCGCGATCGATAGCCGTGACCTTGGTGGCGCCTGCCCGGTGGGCGAGGAGCACGGTCGCGGCCCCAATACCTCCCGCACCGATCACGGCAACATGCTGCGGGCGGGTATCGGGCCTCTGCAGCGCGTGCCACGCAATGGAGAGTGGTTCAACCAAGGTACCCTGTTCGTGAGGCATATCGTGTGGCAGCACTGTGATCATCGGTTCCCGCAGAACCACGTGGGTAGCGAAGCACCCGGGCCAGTCCTCGTGTGACAGGTTGGTACGCCCCGCGCACAGGTTGACCATCCCGCCGGAGCACTGTGAGCACGAGCCGCACGGGCAGAATGCAGATGTGGTGATGTGGTCGCCAACCCTCACCCGCGACACCCCGGAGCCCACGGCCACCACATGTCCACACATCTCATGTCCTAAAACCGCAGGAGCCCGCTTGTAGGGGTGCCGACCCAAGTAAACACCAAGGTCCGAGCCGCAGATCCCAACGAGATGGACCGCGGCCACGATGTCATCGGGGCGTGGCGAGGCTATGGGGAGGTGAACTTCCTTGAACGTGCCGCTCGTCGTCAACTCGTAGCCGCACGCTGCCGTGGTCTCATACGCCATGGCTAGCCCTCCCAGTTTGATCCAGTGCCTGGACGCGGCGGACAACCTCTGCGGCGATGCGCAATTGTGCTTCCTCCGTGGAACCGCCAATGTGAGGCGTTACCACGCCACTGGGGTGCTGGGCCAGGAGGGGAATCCCGGACTCCTGGGCGTGAACGTCGGCTGCAGCGCCCGCGATATGTCCGGAACGCAAACCATCGAGCACAGCCTGGTGGTCGACGACACCGGAGCGGCTGACATCGATCAGGAGACATCCCGGCTTGACGTGTGTGAGCACCTGGGCGTCGACGAGTCCATGCGTGGCGGGCCCTCCAGGAACCTGGATCGAAATGGCATCCGACTTCTCCACGAGTTCTTCGAGGGTCAGGAGGTCGATGCCCTTCGCGCGCATTGTGACTTCGCGATCCGCAGACGGGTGCTCGACCGACGCGCAGACCTGCATGTTGAATCCCTGGGCCAGCTCTGCAACGCGAGTCCCGATTCGCCCGCATCCCACGAGGCCGAGAGTGCGCCCACCCAACTCAGTGCCGCAGAGAGCGGACTTAGCCCATATTCCCTCTCGAACCTGCCGGTCTGCCTCCACGATGCGCCGACTCAATGTGAGGAGGCTGGCCAGCACGAACTCTGCCACGGCGTTCACTCCCGGGGAGGGGATAGACGAGACCGTCACGCCTAGAAGGCCAGCGTGTGCGGCGTCGATGTTGTCCAACCCGTTACCGGCACGAATCACTGCACGCAGGTGTGGTGCACAGTCGAGTGCCTCGGCGTCAACGACGACGCTACTGCGGCAAATGAGCACGTCAGCGTTCGAGACAAGAGCCAGGAACTCGCTCCGGGTTGGCCTTTCGACGACGGTCAGCTGTGTAAATCGGTCGAGCCTGTCCCGGCCGTAACGATGTAGCGGGTCAGTGACGAGCACCCGCAACGGTTCTCTGATAGTGGTCATGGCTGTAGCCGACATGCGTTCCATCCCGTCTCCGTCCGTCGGAACACGAGACGTCGGTGAAAACGATCCGTGCTTCCGTGCCAGAACTCGATCTCGTGCGGTTCGATATGCCAGGCGTGCCAGGACGCTGGTCGGCCAAGATCACCTGACGCGAGCAATTCCTCCGCCTGGGTACGCAGCGCGCGCTGGTCTGTGAGGGGGGCACTCTGATGGGATGCGATCACGGTTGCGCGGGCTGCGGCCGGGCGGGCGCTAAACAGCGCGTCGGACTCCGTCTCGTCGCTCTTATGGGCCGTCCCGTTGACCACGATCTGCTGCATTGTCTCGCGCCAGTAGAACGTCAGGGAGCAGCGTGGATCAGCTTCAAGCTCACGGCCCTTGCGACTCTCAGCGCTCGTTGTAAGGACAAGGTGCCCGTCAGCGACATCCTTAACGAGGACGGTTCGTGTTGTTGGGCCCTGCGGACCGAGAGTGGCGAGTGTGACTGCTCTGGACTCGCGAACGTTGAGTGAGTCGGCCCGGGCCAGCCATTCGCCAAGGAGGGAGAAAGGCTCAGCAGGAGGGCTGTCAAACTCTGCGAGGTCGAGATCGATGTCCCCCGAAAGGGTCTTTCTGTCATTCATGATGCCTTCACCTCATCATCGTCATTGAGTATTACGCGGGCGGGGTCTAGAAGGTCTCGCAGCCACGCGGTGAGCTGTTCGTCGTCGGCCGCGCGCACGATGGCGTACGCCACGCGGTCAGCCGAGGACTCCGCGGGGCGGACTGGGGTTCCAGGAGAGATTCGTTCGCCGTGCCGCAACAGATCCGAGGATTGGGTCCACTCTCCCCAGTTGATGGCCCGGAGCGTGCCCTGACGGGGTGCTACGAGGAAGCAGGTCCCGAATCGACCCGCCACCGGGTGAGGCTGGGCCTGATATGGGAAGGGAGAGGCGCAGGCAGAGGGACGGCCGAGGGCAAGATTGAGGTGCGCCTCGTAAAGGTCGACGTTGCGGGCGCGCGCGATGGCCTCCCAGATGTGGTCGCCAGGCATTCGGACCATGGTCTCCATCACCACCGCCCGGCCCCCGCTTTCGCGGAATTCCATGCTCACGACGGAATCACGGATGCCCAGGCGACCGATGACGAGCTCAAGGGTACGTTGCGCCTCCTGAGCGAGCGTAGGATCACTGGATTCGAAGCCGACGCGATGAGCGACCTCTACGAAATGGACTTGGTCTTGAGTCGTCTTGTGAGTCAGGTTGGTCAGCACGGGCTGCCCGGCGATCACGAGGGCTTCGAAACTGTACTCCTGCCCGGCCACGTACTGCTCACACAGGACGGGCCCGTCTCCGCCCCGCGTAGAGACCAACTCATCTATGTCGCTGAGGGTGGTAACACGTTGCACCCCAGAGCTGCCCATCCCGTCGACTGGCTTCACGACGGCAGGCAGGTGGGCACGTAGCCAGGGCTCGGCATCTGCGACCTTACCGGCAAGAATGAACGTGGGTTGAGCCACGACATTGTCAAGTTGCGTGCGTTGTAGCGCCTTGTTGCGGCTACTCATGGACGCCCGTGTGCCGGGCCCTGGCAAGCGATGGAGGTCCTGGACAAGGGACGCCGCGATGACGTGCGGCTCGGAGAAGGCCAGGCAACCCCACGGAACCCCTGCGGCGGCCAGCCGGTCGGCTAGGGCGAGAGCAGAACGAATCCAGCCGGTGTCCTGGCCGATCTCGCTGGACGGCAGTGTCTCCTGGTCATGGATGGGGTATCTCGAGGTGAGTGCCTCGAGCCTTTCCCGGGTCTCGACGAGAGCGATCCGGACGCCGTTCCGCACGGCAGCGTCGAGGTACGGCTCCGCCATGACGCCAGCTCCGATAAGCAGGATGGTGGGGGTGTTCATTTCATCTCCTTACCGGTTGGGGACCTGACTGCGGTGCACGCGTTTCCACTGGACGAGCAACGGCACGACTAGGGCCGCGCTAACGAGAGCAGTCCACTGAAGGAGCGACTGGGCGCCGACCTTGTCTCCGAGGAGCGTGAGCAGCAAGCCCGAGAGGGGCGTGGCAACAAGGATGACAGCTACGAAGAAGCCAAGGGTGGTACCGACCTTTTGCGGGTTGATTAGCTCGAGCCGACGAGTGCGCATCCAGATTGTGAAAACCACCAGTCCACCTGCCCATAGGGAGTAACCGATGGCAAAGAGTATGAGGGAGGAAGCGATAGACATGGTCACCGCGGCAACCGCAAGTATGACTCCAGCTACAGCCACCATCCGGCCTATGTCGGTAGCTCGCGTGCCCCACGAACACAACGCTGCTGAAGTCAAGCTCACTGCCGCGGCCGTTCCTGCCACTGTGCCAGCGCTGGCCGCTCCACCACCGAGTTGGCCCACAACGATCGGGGGTAGAGTCGCCAAGGCCATCCCACCAGTAAGGTTGACGAGGATCGTGATAGCCATGAGGAGCGGGAGCTGTCTGCCCTGGAAGAGGGTCCGGCCGCCGTCTCGCAAACGTTCCCAAGGCCCAGCTTCGCCCCCTGTGACCTGGGGGTGCCCAACGGCGGAGAGAACGAGGGGGGTGGCGAGGAGTGCAAGGATCGAAGTGAGCGCAAAGAAGAGGAGTGCGCCACGGAGGCTGAGCAGTCCCAGCGCCCAGCTGCCGAGGGCGGGTCCAGCGACCATTGCCGTCTGGAACGCCATCTGTTGCTGAGATTGCGCTTGTGCGAACTTGTCCTCGTTGACCGCCGTCCCCACGACCTGCTCGGTAACGATTGACGAGTAGCCGTTGGCGATGGCAAGGACACCGCAAGACGCGATCAGCGTCCATGCTTCCGGCTCGATCAGTACAACCAGCAGGACAATCGTCCGAACCAAGTCTGAACTCACCAGCTGCGGCAGCGAGGGAAAGCGGTCTACAAAGGTTCCGAAGAACGGTGACAGGACAATCCTAGGCAACCACTGGATCGTAAAGGCGATTCCGGAGAGTGTGGTACTCGCGGTGACAGAGTACACCGCTAGAGGGATGACGAAGGTAGAACCCTGGTCCGCGAGGAAGCCGAAGAAACGCACCGTTACGAAGGGCGTGATGCCGCGAGGCAATCGATTGACGGAGTGGCTGGTGCTCATGCCGCTCCCTGCCACTGCACGATGTGTCCGAGTGCGATGAAGACTGCAATGACGGCCAGCCCGGCCATCCCGCGAGGGCCCGGCTTACGCACGCGCCAGGACGACAGATTGGCCGCAGCAACCGCGAGCATCGCCATACCGAGTACATACTGCCCCCAAGGTTCATGCCTCAGGGGGACGATTAGGAGTAGGCCAGCCACGAGGTACTGGTTGACGACAACTGGGACGCCGACGAAGTAGCGTCCGTCTAGCCCAACCATGGTGAAGTACGCGAGCCGACCGGCGAGTGCGCAAGCAGTCACCATCGCGACGGTCACCGCGAACAGGGAGCCTTCGCCGAGAGTCAGGAGGCAGACTGCCCCGAGGATTCCGCCCGCCGCGAGGTCAACAAGAGAGTCGAGGGCTCCGCCGATACGCGATGTGAGCTCGGCCCGCTTGGGCGTTGCGCGGGCAATGTAGCCGTCCGCGACGTCGCACACCGTCGAGCCCATGAGCCCGATGGCAGCCTGGTGCAGGGAACCATCCAATGCACCGGCGAGGCCCCAGACGGTTGACACCAGTCCAGCAAGCGTGCAGAGGTTAGCTGCATCGGCGAGCTGGCTCAAGATAGTCGGGGCGGGGTTAGTTCTCCTGCTGTTCATCAGACCACGCTCACCTTCGCTATGACGTCTTCCCCAGCGGCCTTTGCAATGGCAGCGGCCTCGTCGCAGGTATCCCCGTGCGTGACGACGAGCGCCATGCCATCGATCGATGAGGCTGCTGGCCCGAGTGTGTCCCCCACGGCAATGCGCATTTCCACCGTGTCCAGGCCCTCCCTGCTGGAGAGGAGGCCGGGGTCGATCGCCTGCACTGTCCCCGTGCGGGAGGGAACGAGGCAATAGGCATAGGGGCGTGCCGGTACGTCGGAAGTGGGCGCGTCGGGCATACCCTCCCCGAAGAGCTCGCGCACGTACCACTCCACAGGGTCGAAGTCGAAGCCCCGGGTGACGAGTTCGCGTACCTTGGCCCCGCCGATACGTGCACCAATTTCGTTCAGACGGTAGGTTCCATCGGGGGACAGGAAGACTTCGGCGTGAAAGATCATTCGATCATGCCGGGGCAGAGCTGCGATAGTTTCCGTGACGAGACCCCGGAGGATTGGGACGCGTTCGTCATCTGCGTCGAGTTGAGAGGCGACAAGGAGCTGTCCTTCCTCGAAACCAAGGCAGGACGATGTCCGAGAGGGCCAGCAGGCAAGAGTCCGGCCGTCGGCTGTGACGCCATCGACATTGAACATCTCGTTCTCGACGAACTCTTCGGCGATTAGATAGGCAGGCTCGTCGCCGGAGAATGCGGGGGAGTCCAGGCAGAATTGGTCTAGGTCTTGCTCAGTGCGAAGAACGCAAACGCCGATGGAGGATGCGCCCATTCGTGGCTTGACCACGATGGGGCCCTCAATCGTCCGATGGAATGTCAGGAGATCGAACACATTGTCGATGGGTGTGAAGCGGGCCACAGGCACCCCAGCCTCGCTGAGCGCCCGCTTCATGAGCAACTTGTCTCGAAACGGTAGCGTCTGTTCGAGCGTTGGGCCGCCCAGGCCGTACTGATCCCGCATGCGTGCCGCACGAAGCAGGTCGAACTCGGATAGCGCAAGCAGGTTGTCGCACTCGTGCTCCCGAACGAGCCGTTCGAGGTAGAGCATCGTCCGTGCGGAGGGGTAGTCATCTACGACTGTGACAGCACGATAAGCGGACAGGTTCAGTCCCGTGCGGGGCAACGACGATCGAGACGTCACAAGGACGGGTGCGTGGCCAAGCCATGTGGGGTAGTCGACCAGATCGAGCGGGAACCGGTTTAGGATCGCGGTGGTCATGGAGTCGCCCCTTGCATCCTTGCCCAGTCCAACTCCACCGTGTCCAGGGCTTGGGTGGCTGCAGTCCGCGCAGCGGCCTCGACATCGCCAGTGGCGATGGCCCAGGCGACGCGATCCTGGTTCGAACCATTGAGCCGGTGCTCTTGCCCCTCGGCGATGCGCAGGTGAACCTCTCGCACGCCGGCAATGGCACGCGCGGACTCCAGCTTTGACACCCGGTTCAAACGTCCGCCGGGCCCCTGGCGAAAGCGGATCGTCGCGACTGGTGCTTCTGGCTCTCCCTGCCGTGCAGCCTCGCCAAGCGCAGCTCCAATATGCTCATCGACCAGATCCACTCCCGTCGCGAGGCGAACAAGCTCGGGGATCCGGTCTCCGGCGACGCGCGCGTTGATCTCAATGACGGCTGCCCTGCCCGATTCCTGAACTCTTAGTTCTACGTGCGCGGGCCCCCACCTGAGCCCGATGACGGAGCAAGCTTCCTCCGCGACGCGGGAGAGGTAGTCCTGCAGTTCTGTCGCGAGGCCGGCAGGCACGGTGTGAGCGATCTCGATCACGGTTCCTGGCGCGAGTGTCTTGCTGGTGACGGCGACGGCCCGTCCGTGCATGAGTTCCACCGAGTACTCCGCCCCCTCGATGAATTCCTCGACGAGGACTTCATTCTGAACAGGGATCCCGAGATACTCCCCTTGACGAAGGATGGCCTCGGTGGCTTCCTTGGCCTCGTGAGGAGTGTCACAGCGGCGCACTAGCACGCTGCCCGTGAGGTTCGTGGGTTTCACGATCACGGGCGTGCCTAGTTCCGCCGCCGCGCTCTGCGCCTGGTCTGCAGTGTGGCAACGCCGGTAATGAACAGTTAGCTCCGTACCGGCAAGTTGGTCGCGTTGGCGCGCCTTGTCACGGCAGATGGCCACAGCTTCGGGGGCGGGACCGGGACAGCCGAACTCGCGAGCCAACTCGGCGGCCTGCGCCGCGTAGTACTCGTACATACCGAGGACAGCTCGAGGCGAGCCATCGAGGTGCTGGAGTACAGACGCGCGCATGGCCTCGACGTCGAGGGTCGAGGTCTGAATCACCGACACGTCCTGCTGTGCGAGCTGGCGCCGTAGGTACTGGGGCATTCCGTCAGGGTCATGGGTGAGCAGCAGAGTGCTGAGGCCACGCTCTCGCAGCAGCCGGGCGGCGTCCGCGCCGGCCCCGGTCACAGGTGCCTCGACCATCACGGCTACGCGTGCAGGATCGAGGCCGCTCATGCGCTGGCCCCCTGGTCGGCGCTGTGGAAGTAGCCGGCCCGGGACAGCTTGGCGACCCATACCAAAATGTCCCGCATGACGTGGTGATTCTGTTCAGGCCGCAAGGCGCCTAGCTGGAAGAACACGACGCCCTCGCTCGGCGGGCCCAAGACGGTGATTCGCGAGTCGGACTCGCCAGTGGCGCCGATTGGGCTGAACGTTTCGTCCAAATCCAAACCACCTGGCACGAAGGGCTCATCGCTGGGGCCGCCCTCGTTCTCCCAGAGCCGGACCACGCCACGCTCCAGGAGGTTGCGGTAGAGACTGGCGGTGTCAAGCCGGGGGTCGAAAGCGTGGACAGTGGCATCGACAAGCACGTCGACCCTCGCTGCGAACCCCGTCTCCGGACCCATGACTACGTAGCCGTTGTCCTCGTGTGTCACCAGTCCAGAAGGTCCGACCCCGAGGTCAAGCACACCGTTTTCGGCGGCGGCGTGAATCTTGTGCATGACCTCCCGAGCCGCCCCATTGGCGAGCCGATTGTGGTGGCGCATGTAAACGTTGAGAAAGTGCCGGTGAGAATCCGGGGTGAGCCCTCCCCGGTCGATGGCGTGGGCGAGAACGTCGCGGAGGTCTCGCCACACCCCGTCGGCTGCCGCCTTGGCCGGGTCGGCCAGGTTCCCGTGAGCAGCACGCAAGTCATCCTCACTGAACCAACGGAGCATCGCTCGGCGATACTCCTCCGGGTCCTTGCGGGCGTCATCAGGGATGGGACGGATGGTCTTATCCCAGTCGAACTCATTCTCAGCCGCAGATCGAGGCAGCCCGTAGGGCGACTCGAGGCCGAGGTACACACGGGGGAGTTCGGCGCTGAGGACCGTTCCGATAGGGCTGCGCAGTGCTTCACCCCACACACAGCCTATGAACGTCGCAGCGGCCAAAGAGAAATCCCAGCCCTTGGCCTCGTTGCGGCAGGACGCGAGGGATTGCACGCCGTTGAGTCTCTGATCGACCAAGGCGTACATCCGCCGCGTCTCGTCCTGGAGTGTAGTGAAAGCCTTCTCTGCCGCACTCCGCGCTTCTTCGGCGGAGGCGGTACGGAAGGCCTCCACCTCGGGCTCGACGGTGCGCTGCAGGTGTTGACCGGCGTCACTGCCCAGCAAGGCGGTGGCGTGCACGATCATCATCTCCAACCGGATTAGAGGAAAGATGTCGCGCTCGAAGTCGATCTGGAGCCCGTGGGGGCTGCTCGTGCCACGGGCCTCTCGGATAGTGTTCACCGCAGATTCTGAGAGGAAAATTGGGCGGTGTTCATGCAAGGCGAGATTCACCTGCTTGTGGTTGTCGGGCCTGGCGAAGGTGAATAGGCCGGACCGAGAGAAGGGGATGATGCGATCCGGTTCCTCACCGGAAGGGACATAACGAAGCCGCTCGCCGTCCGGCACGAAGGATCCGCCCCGCCCCTCGGTCAGGTACAAGACGATGTCGATGGCGGTCAGTCCCATCCCCTCGCACGCGACCGTGCTCCCGGGGGGCGCGACCTCGCAGCCGAGGCCTCTCTCGAGCGGATAGGCTGCACCGACGTAAGGAGCGTTGGTGGCTCGGGCATGGTCCGCGTGCTTGCGACGCCTGGGGTCCAGCATTGGGTCGTTCCAAGAGTGCCCGGTGACCAGGAGCGCGTGCCCGACGTCGGGTACACGCTTTCCATCGGCGCAGATGAGCTCCAGCTTCTCTCCAGAGTTATCGATGTCCACGACCTCGGAAGCGTGTAGCTTGACCTGGATGCCCGCCGCTTGCAGGACACCAACGTAGAGGTCGAAGAAGTGCCGCAGAGCCTCGCCGTGAACGAACCGCTTTGGCCAGTCGGTGGCGGAGACACGGTAGCGCTCGTCCCCGGTGGCCATATACCGAGCCTCGCACCACTGCGCGAGCGTTAGTCGGGTATGCGCTGCCATGAGCGGGTCGGCGTCCTCAATCGTCTCGTCCGCGGCGAACGAGACCTGTCCGGCGATGCGGTTAAGGAAACTGACTTGTGGCTGAAGGCGGCTGTGGACCTCTCCGTCGCCGAAGTTCCCGCCCTTGTCGAAGACGTGGATAACAAGTGGGGTCGAGACGCGTCCGACCTGGGCGAACGCCGCGAGACGTTCCAGCGAGTACACGGCGCTCGGGCCGCCGCCCACTAGTGCAATGCTGCCTTGCTCAACCATTGGTCGTATCTTTTCCCTCGTGCAACGAAGCCGTCATGGCTTCCAACATTCCCTTGATCTGGCTTGGCTTGAGCTGGCCCATGGTGGCAATGCGGACGACCTCCCCCATGCGCGGAGGACAGTGGTACACGACGTAGCCGCGTTGCAGCATGGCGGCGTGGAAATCGGTGTAGCGTACGCCTTTGGGCAGGTGGAAGACGCTGGTGCAGCATGAGCGTTTGCCCTCTTGTGCAAAGGGAACGAGACCCAGCTGTTTTGCGTGTTCCCGGATAAGGCTGGTGCCTCGTGCATACCGTTTGTGGCGCGCCGTAACTCCTTCTTCCAGCATGATGTCCAGCGCGGCCTGCCAAGCGGCCAGCACTTGGACAGCGGGAGTGAACGCTGGTTCGCCGCGTACGGCCTGTGCCTGGTACTGCGCCTGGAGGTCGAGGTACAGCCCTGGCCGGTTGCGACTCCCGCCCTCCAGATGCTCTGACCGAGCGCACACAAAGCTCATGCCGGGGAGGCCCTCGAGGCACTTGTTGGACGAGCCGACTAGCCAGTCCACGCCGAGGGCAGTCACGTTGATCTCCTCGGCTCCGACGCTGCTTACCGCATCGACGATGAGCTCGCAGCTGTGAAGCTGCGCGAGCGCGGCGACGTCGGCGAGCGGGTTCAGCATCCCGGTAGAGGTCTCATGGTGGACCATCAATATGTGTGTGAAAGTCCGCGCTTGGAGAGCCGCCTCTATCCTGGGGAGATCGAACTGCCGACCCCACCCGAACTCGAGCCACTCGTGCTCTATTCCCCGTGCGGAGGCTACATCGCGCAATCGTTCGCCGTAGTTCCCATTGTCAAGCACCAGTGCGAGCCCCGTTGGTGGTATTGCGGTTGCAATGGCGGCCTCCAACGCGCAGGTGCCGGAGCCAGTCAGTATGACAACCGCATGAGTCTCTCGTCCTCGGCACACCGCCAGTAGCTTGTCGCGAACGTCGCCGATCCGCGAAAGAGTCTCCTGCTCCCGGTGACAAAGGTCGGATGTGTTCAGGGCCGCCCACACGCTGTCGTGAACCTGGACCGGGCCAGGGTTAAAGAGAAGCGGAATTGCGGTCACCTCTCCACCACCTCAGCGCTAGCTGTTTCCCGCGCTTCGGGAGGAAGCATCTCGGATTGGACCAGCTGGATGAGGCGCTGTTCGGCAGTGTCCATCTCCGAGTAATCGTAGTGGTCAAAGATCTCGCTCACGCCCGCCATCGGCGGGATTCCGATGAGGCTTTGATGCCTGCTCAAGTGGTCAGTCACGCCCTGGATGGCTCGATAAGCAGCGCGTAGGGAATGGTTGGCCCAGAGAACGAGGGAGACTCCGAGCGACTCGTAGAACTCTCGCGACAGGTTCTTGCCGTAAGTTGTCGGGGCGAGGACCAAGGGTGCTCGATTCTCCCAGAGGCGGCAGAACTCGACGATTTCGTCGGGTTCGGGCCGGCGGGAGTGGATGAACACCGCATCTGCCCCGGCCTCGACATATGCTGCTGCTCGGGACAGCGCCTCATCCATTCCCACGCCGGCCACCAGTGCCTCTGTGCGAGCGACGATGCAGAATTCATTCCCCACGGATTCGCGTGCGGCAGCGACCTTTACCATGAACTCACGCTTGTCGACGAGGTCGTGCTCGTCTCCATAGAACGAGTTCATCTTAGGGAATCGTTTGTCCTCGAAGGAGACGCCTTGCGCTCCTGCAGCTTGAGCGTTTCGGGCGAAGAGCCGTGTGGAGTTGTAATTGCCGTGACCGCTGTCCCCGTCCACGAGGATCGGCAGGTCCGTGCACAAGCTCATGTTGTGTACTTGGCGGAGCATGTCGCTCCAGGCGAGTTCGTTGGCGTCGCGAACGCCGAAGGCCGTTGAGACGCACAGGCCGGACGCCCAAAGTGCGGGGAAGCCCGCATCTTGGGCGATGCGAGATGACATCCCGTCGTGAGCCTCCATGGCGAATGTGACTTCTGGGCTTTGCAGGATGTCCTTCAAATTGGCGCGAGCCGTGAGATCATTGTTCATGTGTACCCTCCGGCTTCAACCGTAACTCATTGACGTGGAATGTCTACAGACATAGAAAAAGATTAAGTCTGGCACAGTGTGCGCAAATGGTTTATGCAGCATCACGGATGGGTGTCTCCGGCCGCGACCCTCCGCAGGGCTCCTTGCAGGCCGACCTCACCGGCGAGGCGGACACCGTGGGTGCTGCGCGCAGAGGTGCCGCTCTTCGGCCCCGGCGTCTTCTCCGGGGCCCTCCCCGCGCACGTGCCGATCTCCGCCCAGGGCAGCTCCCGCACCTCCTTGCAGCGCTGAGCCGGCCCTCTAGACGACGGCACCCGCCGCTCCGAGGCGAGTGCCGTCGTCGTTCCCTCGCCTGTCTCACGAACACCTCGTGGGCGTCTCATGGACGCCTCATGGACGCTCCGTAGCGTCGTCCGCATCCTCCGGCAGAACGGCCGGGACGATTCGGATTCAGGAGGTGCCATCCCATGGGCATCAGCGTGGCGCTCTACTCCCACGATTCGGTGGGCCTCGGCCATGCACGGCGCAACCGGGCCCTGGCGTGGGCGCTGGCGAACTCCCTGCCGAAGCTCACCGGCGAGGAGGTCACCGGCATGCTGATCGCCGGCCACCCGGACGCCTCCCAGGACTCCCTGCCGGAGGGCTGGGACTGGCTGCTGCTGCCCGGCTACGCCCGCACCTCCGCCGGCTACGCCGCCCGCAACATCGGCATGTCCGTTCCGGACTTGGCGGACATGCGCGGCGAGATCATCGCCTCGGCGCTGGACGCGTTCGCCCCGGACCTGTTCATCGCGGACCGCCACGCGTTCGGCGTGGACAGCGAGCTCAAGCCGGCGCTGGCCCAGCTGCGCCGGAACCACGGCACCGCCACCGTCTTGGGGCTGCGGGACGTGCTGGACACCCCCTCCGCCGTGCAGACCGAGTGGGAGAAGATCGGCGGCGCGGACGAGGTCGCCGCCCACTATGACGCCATCTGGGTCTACGGAGACCAGAACGTGTACGACCCGACCGCCACCGGAGAGATCCCCGCCGGCCTGGCCGAGCTGACCCACTTCACCGGCCTGCTCTCCCGCGGCCGCCCGGAGGACGAGGGCGCCCCACTGGAGACCCCGTACATCCTCACCTCCGTGGGCGGCGGCTCGGACGGCGTGAACGTCCTGCTCGCTTCCGCCGCCGCCGAGGTCCCCGCCGGCCACCGCCACATCATCGTCACCGGCCCGCAGATGTCCGCCAAGGACGAGGCGCGCGTCCGTGAGACCGCCGCCGCCAACCCGTGCTCGGCCCCGGTGACCGGCGCCCAGGGCGTGTCCCGCCCGGGCATCGAGGTTCGCCGGGCCGTGAACAACCTGCCGGCGCTGCTCACCCACGCCGCCGCCACCGTCTGCATGGGCGGCTACAACTCCACCGCCGAGGTCCTCGCCACGGACACCCCGGCCCTCGTGGTGCCCCGCGCCTCCCGCCGCGCCGAGCAGCCCCGCCGCGCCGCCGCCCTGTCCGCCGCGGACGCCGTGGACACCGTGTCCATGGCGGAGGTCTCCGGCGAGATCGTCGGCGAGTGGCTCGCCGACGCCGTGACCCGTCGGGTGGACCGGAACCACCTGGACCTGGACGGGCTGGCCCATGTGGGCCTGCTGGCCGCGGACGTGATCCGCTCCGGCCGGTCCCGTCACCGCTCGGCCCGCGCCGTCCGCGACGGCGAGGCCGCCTCCCTACCCGTCCGCTCCGCCTCCCCGGAGCACTCTGCCGAGGCCGGCACCGACGCCGCGCCCGGCACCACCTGCACCACCGCACCGATCCTGGAGACCCGTCATGCCTGCTGAGACCCCCGTCATCGGCTATGTCCTGAAGATGTACCCGCGCTTCTCCGAGACCTTCGTGGTCTCCGAGATCCTGGCCCGCGAGGCCCAGGGCGAGAAGATCGTCATCTTCTCGCTGCGCCCCACCACGGACGCCCGCTTCCACCCGGAGCTCGCCCGGGTGAAGGCCCCCGTGGTGCACATCGGACGCCCATCCTCGGCGAACCGCCTCTGGCAGGCGCTCGCCGGTGCCGCGCAGCACGACGGCGGCTCCCTCGCCTCCGGCATGTCCGCGCACCTGCCCGAGCTCCTCACCCTGGGCCACGACGACGCGGTCCAGGCCGTGGAGGTCGCCCGGGCCGCCCGTGCCCAGGGCGTCACCCACCTGCACGCCCACTTCGCCTCCGTGGCCACCACCGTGGCCCGCATGGCCGGCAAGATCGCGGACCTGCCGTACTCCTTCACCGCCCATGCGAAGGACATCTTCCACGAGGACGTGGACCCGGAGGACCTGAAGGCGAAGTTCGCGGACGCCCACCACTCCATCACCATCTCCCAGTACAACGTGGACGACCTCAAGCGCCGCTTCCCGGAGTCCACCGCCACCCTGAAGCTCGTCCGCAACGGCCTGGACCTGGTCCGCTTCCCCTTCGTGGAGCGCCCGGCCCGCACCGCGGACCGCCCGGCCCGCCTGCTGGCCGTGGGCCGTCTGGTGGAGAAGAAGGGCTTCGAACACGTGGTGGAGGCCGTGGCCCGCCTGCGCGCCGAGGGGCACGACGTCACCGCGGAGATCGCCGGAGACGGCCCGCTCGCCGCGGACCTGCGCCGCCGGATCGAGGAGCATGGGCTGACCGAGCACGTGCACCTGCTCGGCCCCATCACCCAGGCCGAGGTCGCCGAGCTGCTCGGCACCCGGGACGTGTTCGTGGCCCCCTTCGTGGTGGGCTCGGACGGCAACGCGGACGGGCTGCCCACCGTGCTGCTCGAGGCCATGGCCCGTGGCTTGCCCTGCGTGGCCGCGGACGTGACCGCCGTCGGCGAGGTGGTGAAGACCGGTGAGACCGGATGGCTCGTGCCCACCGGGGACACCGCCGCCCTCACCGCCGCCGTGGCCGAGGCGATCGCCCCGGACGCAGACCACTCGGCCCTGGCCGCCGCCGCCCGCACCCAGATCGAGGACCTGTTCGACTCCGCCGGCCAGGCCGGCCGCCTCTCCCGGCTCGTCACCGCCTGAGCCGTCCCGATCCCCACCGCACCGACCGCCCGAACCCGCCCGTGAAGGACCCGTCAGACATGCAGATCGCCTACCTCCTCGCCGATCCCGGCATCGGCCCCTTCGGCACGAAGGGCGCCTCGGTGCACGTCCAGGAGATCACCCGAGCCCTGCGCGGCCTCGGCCACGAGGTCACCGTGTACTGCCTGCGCCGCGGGGACAAGAAGGGCGTCGAGTCCGTGCCCGCGGACCTGGCGGACCTGAAGGTCGTGGTGGTCCCGGTCGCCTCCGCCGCCGGCTCCGCCGAGCGCGAGGTTGAGCTGCGCCGCGCCGGGGACCGCATGCTGGCCGCCGCCGCGGCCGACGGCGCAGACCTGGTCTACGAACGCTACGCCCTGTTCTCGGACGTCGGCGCCCGCCTGGCCGCCACCCTGTCCCAGAACGCCGGCCGCCGGATCCCGCTGGTGATGGAGGTCAACGCCCCGCTGGTGGCCGAGCAGTCCGCGCACCGGTCCCTGCATGACGTGGACACCGCCCTCGCCCTCACCGAGTCCGCCCTGTCCGCCGCGGACGTGGTCTCCTGCGTCTCCGAGCCGGTCGCCGCCTGGGTCCGCCGGGACGTGCCGGCCGCCGCCGCGGCCACCGTGGTCATCCCGAACGGCGTGAACACCGAGCGCATCCGCCCCCTCGCCCGGCACGCCGCCTCCGGCACCGTTCTGCACGACGACGGCCGCTCGCCCGAGCCGTCCGCCCGTGGGTTCACCGTGGGTTTCCTCGGCACGCTGAAGCCCTGGCACGGCACCGAGACCCTCCTGGACGCCGTGGCCGCCGCCGGTGCGGCCGCCGCCGACTGGAGGATCGAGTTCTGCGGCGCCGGACCCCAGCTGGAGGCCCTGCGCGAGCAGGCCGAGCGCCTCGGCCTGGGTCAGGCGACCACGTTCCACGGGGCCGTCGCCCCGGAGTCGGTGCCGGCCGTCGTCGGCACCTGGGACGTGGCCACCGCCCCGTACCCGCGGCCGCAGAACCCGGAGGACCACTACTACTCCCCGCTGAAGGTCTACGAGTACCTCGCCGCCGGGGCCTCCGTGGTGGCCTCGGCCGTCGGGGAGATCCCGCAGGTCCTCGGCGCCGGCGAGCCGGACGCCGAGGGCGTGGCCGTCGGCAGCCGCGGCGTGGCCGTCCGCCCCGGCGACGCGCAGGCGCTCGCCGCCGCGCTGACCCGGCTGGCCGCGGACCGGGAGCTCACCGCCGCGCTCGCCGCCGCCGGCCGCGCGGACGTTCAGGCCCACCACACGTGGGGCCACCGCGCCGCGGACCTGCTCCGCCTGGTCCGGGAGCGCACCGCCTGATGACGTCCTCCCCGAAGACGAGGTCCCGGAAGCAGCAGGGGCCGGGCCCGACCCGCCGCACCCTCGCCCTCATCCGCCCGCACCTGGGCGAGCACCGCACGCTGATCCTGGTGGGCATGCTCGCCCTGGTCGGGGACGTGGTCTTCCGCATCCTCGAGCCGTGGCCGGTGAAGATCGCCGTGGACGCCGTGACGGTCGCCCTCGGCGCGCAGGTCTCCGCCGCCACCGGGCTGAGCGGGGACATCACCGGCACCCTGGTGACCTGGGCGCTGATCCTCGCCGGCATCGTGGCCGGGCGCGCGGTCTGCAACTACATCTCCACCATCGCCTTCGCCAAGACCGGCGTGAAGGTGGTGACCCGGCTGCGCGCACGGGTGTTCGACCACATCCAGTCCCTGTCCCTGCGCTACCACACGCAGGCCTCCGTGGGAGACACCTCCCAGCGCCTGGTGGGGGACATGGGCCGCCTGCAGGAGGTCGCGGTCACCGCGGGTCTGCCGCTGATCGGCAACCTGCTCACGGTGGTGGTGCTGTTCGCGGTGGTCATGGTCCTGAACCCCACGCTGTCTGTGGTGGTGCTGGCCACCGGGGCCGTCTACCTGGTGATCTCCAGAATCGCCACGCCCAAGATCACCCGGGCCTCCCGCAAGACCCGCAAGGGCGAGGGCGCCCTGGTCGGGGACGCCGCCGAGGCGCTCGGTGCCATCCGGGTGGTCCAGGCCTACGGCCTCGAGGACACCGTGGCCGCCGGCTTCGCCGCCGGCAACCAGAAGGCGCTGAAGGCCGGCATCAAGGCGCGCAAGCTCGCCGCCGGCCTGGAGCGCTCCACGGACGTGCTCGTGGGCCTGTCCACCGCCGTGGTCCTCGGCTTCGGAGGCCTGCAGGTGATGCAGGGCGCCATGACACCGGGGGACATGGTGCTGTTCCTCATGTACCTGAAGACCGCCATGAAGCCGCTGCGGGACATGGCCAAGTACACCGGACGCATCGCCCGCGCCGCCGCCTCGGGCGAACGCATCGCGGACCTGATGGACGAGCAGATCGAGATCCAGGACCCCGAACACCCCGTCCCCATGAAGCAGGTGGCCGGGGACGTGGTCTTCGACAGGATCTGCGCCAAGGACGGCCACGGCCGCCCGCTGTTCACCGGGCTGGACCTGATGATCCCGGCCGGGCAGCGTGTGGGCCTGCTCGGCCCCTCCGGTGCCGGCAAATCCACCCTGGTCGGCTACCTGCTGCGCCTGGCGGACACCGGCTCCGGCGCCGTGCTCGTGGACGGCTACGACACCCGCAAGGTCACCCGTGCGGACCTGCGCTCGCACGTGTCCATCCTGCTCCAGGAGTCCGTCCTGTTCGCCACCACCGTGCGGGAGAACATCCGCTACGGTCGCCTGGACGCCACGGACGAGCAGGTCGAGGACGCCGCGGTCCGCGCCGGTGCGGACGAGTTCATCAGGGCGCTGCCGCAGGGCTATGACACCATGCTCGGCGCCCGCGGAGACACCCTCTCCGGCGGTCAGCGCCAGCGCATCGCGATCGCCCGCGCCCTGGTGCGCCGCGCACCGATCGTCATCCTGGACGAGCCCACCACCGGCCTGGACCCGGCCTCCCGCGCCCTGGTGGAGGACTCCCTCTGGACGCTCACCCAGGGCCGCACCACGCTGGCCATCACCCACGACCTCTCGATGATCCGCGAGCTGGACCGCGTGCTCTGGCTGGAGGACGGCCGGATCGTGGAGGACGGCGCCCCGGCGGAGCTGCTCTGTCGCCCGGACACGCGCGTGGCACAGTGGGCCGCGCAGCAGCGCGTGGCAGCGGCCGAACGTCAGGAGGAGAGCGCATGACCCCCCGACCAGCACACGGCCGACGCCGAGCGCACCGCGCTCACCGCCCTGCCCGGCGTGGAGCAGGTCCTCTCGGACGCAGGCCTGTCCCGGATCATCGGCCGCCGCGTGCAGGCCGTGCACGAGCGCGTGAAGCCCGGGCGGTCGATCGTCGTCTCCTGGCGTGCCCTCGGCGCGGACGGCACCGAGCCGCTCGACGCCCCGCTCGCCGAGGCCGGCCACGGCTGGCTGATGCTCACCCGGGACCAGGACAAGGCGGACTCCGCCCTGCGCCGCGCCGAGCGCATCGGCCGGGCCGACCACGTCCGCGTCCACCGCCGGGACCCAGACGCGCTTGTGCTCTGGGGCAGCCTCTGGACCGATCCGGCGCTCGCGGTGCCCCTGGACCGTGCCCGCACCGCGCTCGCCGAGCGCCGCCCGGGCGCCGCCTGGACCGTGCTGCGCCACAACCCCAGGCGCCGCGCGGTCGTGCGGGTGGGGGACGAGGTCGTCCGCATCCACGCGCGCCGCCTGGACGAGCCCGGCGGCATGGTCGCCACCGTCGCCCGCTGGGCCGCCGCCGGGGTGCCGGTGCTGCCGCTCGAGCCGGTCGGCATCAAGGGCACCGCCGCGTCCTCCCCGTACTGGGGCGCCGGGGACCTCCAGGCCGTCCCTGTCGCGTCCGCGGCCGAGGCCGCCGGAGAGGCGGTCGCCGCCGTGCACGCCCTGCCCGCCGCCGGCTCGCCGCTGCCTCCGCTCGTCCCGGACGCCCCGGCCGCGGCCGAGGCGATCGCGTCGGCGGCGGCCTGGATGGGCGACGCCGTTCGGGACGCCGCCGCGCACCTGCAGCCGCTGCTCGAGGCCTCCTGCGCCCAGGAGCCCGCCGTGGAGCTGCACGGCGACTGGTCCCCGGACCAGGTCCTCACCGCCGCCGCCGAGGGCACCGGGGGAGTGCGGATCATCGACGTGGACCGCGCCCGCACCGGCCCCGCCGCCGTGGACCTCGGCTCCTGGAACGCCGCCTGCCGCCGGGAGGAGCTGCCCGCGCTCGCCGACGCCCACGCCGCCGGCCACGCCCGCGTCCACGGGGAGGTCGACCGCGTCACCGTGCTCGCCTGGGAGGCCTACGCCCACCTGGCCGCGGCCGTGGACCCGCTGCGCCACCGCCACGCGGACTGGGCCGAGCAGATCACCGGCCGCGTGGTCCACCTGCGCGCCTGCCTGCGAGAGCTGGAGGCCGCCCGCGCCGTCGCCGCCGGCTCAGACCGTCCCGACGACGGCTCCGCGACCTCCGCCTTGTCCGTGCCCCTCGGTTCGTCCGTCACCGCCGGTTCGCCCGTCGCCTCGGGCTTGCCGGCCGACCAGTCGCCGCTGCCTGTCAGGGTGCCGCCGACCGACCAGTCGCCGCTGCCCACCGCGCTGCCCCCGGCCGAGGTCGAAGCCGAGGGCCGTCTCTGGGCCGTGGACCGCTGCTGGCCCTCCGGCGCGGATGGCGAGCTGGCCGTGGAGGTCTCCAGTGGCGGTGCCCTGCGCGCCGGGCACTGGCGGGACGGCTCCCTCGAGCTCTCGCCGGCCGGCACCGATCCGACGCTGAAGGCCCTCGCCCCGCTCGTGGCCGCCGGCGGCACCGTGGTCTCCTGGCGTCCCCGCAAGCGCGCAGTCGTGCGCACCACAGGTGCGGAGGCGGAGGCCTTCACCAAGGTCGTCCGCGCCGGCAAGGCCCAGGGCATCCTGGACGGCATCGAGCGGGCCCGACCGTTCGAGGCCGGCTTCCGCACCCCGCAGGTGCTGGACTCCACCGATGCCACGGTGACGTTCGCGGCCCTGCCCGGCCGCAGCCTCCACCACCAGTCCGCGTTCACCGCCGCCGAATGGTCCCGGGCCTGGGCGGAGATCGCCGAGGCCCTCGCCGCGGCCCGCCGAACCCGCCCGAACGGTGCAGCCGAGAACGCCAGCATCCCCGCCCCGGAGGCCCTGCCCGTGCAGGAAGCGGCGGCCCTGCCCATCCACGGCCCGGCGCAGGAGGCCGCCGTTCTGGCCGACTGGCTCGAGCGGACCGCCGCCTGGACCGGGGCGCAGCCCCGGTTCGCCCGCGCCGTGGAGAAGGTGGGGCAGACGCTGAGGGGACTTCCCGTCGTCGGGAACGTCCCGACCCACCGGGACCTGCATGACAAGCAGCTGCTCTGGGACCCGGAGCTCGGTCCCGGGCTGCTGGACGTGGACACCGCCTGCCTGGGCGATCCGTCCCTGGACCTGGGCAACCTGCGCGCCCACGCGCTGTGGCGCCAACGGCAGGGAGCCTGGTCTGCGGCCCGCGCGGACGTCGTGCGCCGCACGGTGGACGAGCTGGCCCTCGCCGAGGGCCTGCCGGCGCCGCGGATCGGCCTCTACGAGCACGCCACCCTGCTGCGGCTGCGCTGCGTCTACGCGCTGCGTCCCCGCTACGCGCAGGCCGCGGCCGACCTCGAGGCCAAGCTCACCGGTCGGCTGTAGGCTGGACCCACCATGGCTGAAACTGACTTCGCCGCAGAGATCTCTGCTCTGCGCCACACCCTGTCCTCCATCGAGCAGGTGTCCGACCTCGAGAAGATCACAGCGGACATCGCGGACCTCGAGCAGCAGGCCGCCGCGCCGGACCTGTGGGACGATCCGGAGGCCGCACAGAAGGTGACCTCCAAGCTCTCACACCGCCAGGCCGAGCTGAACCGCCTGAAGAAGCTCGAGGAGCGCATCGACGACCTCGAGACGATGGTGGAGCTCGCCGCAGAGGAGGACGAGCCGGACCTGCTGGCCGAGGCCGACTCGGAGAAGGACTCCATCGCCAAGGCGCTGCAGGACCTGGAGGTCGTCACCCTGCTCTCCGGCGAGTACGACCCGCGCGAGGCCGTGGTGACCATCCGCGCCGGCGCCGGCGGCGTGGACGCCGCGGACTTCGCCGAGATCCTCATGCGCATGTACCTGCGCTGGGCGGAGCAGCGCGGCTGGTCCACCAAGGTGATGGACACCTCCTACGCGGAGGAGGCCGGCCTGAAGTCCGTGACCTTCGAGGTCAACGCCCCCTTCGCCTACGGCACCCTGTCCGTGGAGGCCGGCACGCACCGCCTGGTGCGCATCAGCCCCTTCGACAACCAGGGTCGGCGCCAGACCTCGTTCGCCGCGGTCGAGGTCGTCCCGCTCATCGAGTCGGACGACTCCATCGAGATCCCCGAGTCGGACCTGAAGGTGGACGTGTTCCGCTCCTCGGGTCCGGGCGGCCAGTCCGTGAACACCACCGACTCCGCGGTCCGCATGACGCACGTCCCCACCGGCATCGTCGTGTCCATGCAGAACGAGAAGTCGCAGATTCAGAACCGCGCCGCCGCCCTGCGCGTGCTCCAGTCCCGTCTGCTCCTGCAGCGCAAGGCCGAGGCGGACGCGAAGAAGAAGGAGCTCGCCGGAGACGTCAAGGCCTCCTGGGGAGACCAGATGCGCTCCTACGTGCTGAACCCGTATCAGATGGTCAAGGACCTGCGCACGAACCATGAGGAGGGCAACCCGTCCTCCGTGTTCGACGGCGCGATCGACGACTTCATCGACGCCGGCATCCGCTGGCGTGCCGCCCAGATCAAGGAGGCCGCCGAACAGGCCTGATCCTCCCGGCGCGTCGGTGCCGGCTTCCCGACGACGGCCGGTCGCCTCCGCACGGAGGCGACCGGCCGTCGTCGTGCGACCGAAGGGAGCCGGCCGTCGTCGTGCGCCCGGAGAGAAGGTCCGGGGTGGTGGAGGGGGCGACGCGCAGGCCGCACACGGTGGCCGACCGGGTGATCCAGGTCATAGACTGGGAGACAGAATCCAGTTCATCCCGATTAACTGACAGCGGGGCCGGAGTGTGCGCCCCGCGGAAGTGGAGTCACCATGGCCGAGCAGAACGCCGCCCCCGCCCCGCAGCCGACCGACGCGGTGATCGTCGGCGGCGCCCGCACTCCGTTCACCCGACTGCTCGGCGCCCAGGCCGGCCTGGCCGCCACGGAGCTCGGCGCGCACGCCATCAAGCACGCCCTCGAGCGCGCCAGCGTCCCGGCCGCGGACGTGGACATGGTCTACATGGGGCAGGTCGTGCAGGCCGGTGCCGGCCAGAACCCGGCCCGCCAGTCCGCCCTTGCCGCGGGCATCGCCTGGGACGTGCCGGCCATGACCATCAACAAGGTCTGCCTCTCCGGCCTCACCGCCGTGATCGACGCCGCCCGCCTGATCCGCCTCGGGGAGGCGAAGGTCGTGGTGGCCGGTGGCCAGGAGTCCATGACCAACGCCCCGCACCTGCTGGTCGGCGCCCGCAAGGGCTACAAGTACGGCCCCACCACCGTCCTGGACTCGGTGGCCTATGACGGCCTCACCGACGCCCTGTCCAAGGAGGCCATGGGCGAGCTGACCGAGTCCGGCAACGGGGAGCGCGGCCTGGACCGCGCCGCCCAGGACGAGATCGCCGCCGGCTCCCACCAGCGCGCCGCCCGGGCCCAGGCCGACGGCGTGTTCGACGTGGAGATCGCCCCCATGGAGATCCCGCAGCGCAAGGGCGATCCGGTGGTGGTCTCGCAGGACGAGGGTGTCCGCGCGGACACCACCGCCGAGACCCTCGCCGGCCTGCGCCCGGCCTTCGCCAAGGAGGGCACCATCACCGCCGGCAACGCCTCCCCGCTGTCCGACGGCGCCGCCGCCGTGATCGTCGCCTCCCGCGCCTACGCGGAGGAGAAGGGCCTGCAGATCCTGGCCACCGTCGGCGCCCCGGGCCAGACCGCCGGCCCGAAGGACTCCCAGCTGCACTCCCAGCCGTCGGACGCCATCAAGGCCGCCCTGTCCACGCAGGGCTTGGAGGTCAAGGACCTGGACTTCATCGAGATTAACGAGGCCTTCGCCGCCGTCTCCCTGCAGTCCCTCAAGGACCTGGACTACTCCGCCGAGCACTGCAACGTCAACGGCGGCGCCATCGCCCTGGGCCATCCGATCGGCGCCTCCGGCGCCCGCCTGGCCCTGACCGCCGCGCATGAGCTGAACCGCCGCGGTACCGGTCGTACCGCGGTCGCCCTCTGCGGCGGCGGCGGTCAGGGTGAGGCCCTGGTCCTGTTCCGCTGAGCGCGCTTCCTCCTGCGGCCGTGGGGCCGCAGGAGGACAGTGACCCACGACGGCGGCCACCCGCCTGACGCAGGCGCGCGGCCGTCGTCGGGAAGCAGCCCGTCCGAGCCAGGAGGTCCCTCGACATGAGCGGGAACGCCACCACCCTGTCCCTGTCCGGGCGCCGTGCCGTGGTGACCGGAGGCGCCTCCGGCATCGGACGGGCCTGCGCGGAGGCCTTCGCCGCCGCCGGCGCCGAGGTCACGGTCGCGGACGTCTCGGCCGAGGCCGCAGAGACGGTGGCCGCGGAGATCGGCGGCACGGCCTGGGCTGTGGACCTGTCCGAGACCCGGGCCCTGGACGAGCTGGAGCTGGACACGGACATCCTGGTCAACTGCGCCGGCATCCAGCGGATCGACCCGATCCAGGACTACGACCCGGACACCTGGCGCCTGATCCACCGCATCATGCTCGAGGCCCCGTTCCTGCTGATCCGCGCCGCCCTGCCCGGCATGTACGAGCGCGGTTTCGGCCGGATCATCAACATCTCCTCGGCCCACGGCCTGATCGCCTCGCCGTTCAAGTCCGCCTACGTGGCGGCCAAGCACGGCCTCGAGGGGCTGTCCAAGACGACGGCGCTCGAAGGCGGCCCGCACGGGGTGACCTCGAACTGCATCAACCCCGGGTTTGTGCGCACCCCGTTGGTGGAGAAGCAGATCACGGACCAGGCGCGCACCCGCGGCATCGGCGAGGACGAGGTCCTCGAGAAGGTCCTGCTGGCCGACGCCGCCGTGAAGCGCCTGGTGGAGCCGGAGGAGGCCGGCGGCCTCGCCCTGTGGCTGGCCACCGAGCACGCCGCGCTCGTCTCCGGCGCCTCGTACACCATCGACGGCGGCTGGACCGCCCACTGACCGAGCGGCCTCGCCTGCGGGCGCGGCCGCGACACCGACCCTGCACGTTCGGGCCGAGCCGGCCCGGAACCTCAAGGAGGAGGACACATGAGTCTGGACAAGACCGTGGCGACCCCCGCGGAGGCCGTGGCGGACATCCCGTCCGGCGCTTCGCTGGCCGTCGGAGGCTTCGGCCTCTCCGGCAACCCGATCCAGCTGATCGAGGCCCTGCTGGACCAGGGCGCCGATGAGCTGTCGATCGTCTCGAACAACTGCGGCGTGGACGACTGGGGCCTGGGCATCCTGCTGGGTGCGCGCCGGATCGCCAAGATGACCAGCTCCTACGTGGGCGAGAACAAGGAGTTCGCGCGCCAGTATCTGGAGGGCGAGCTGGAGGTTGAGCTGGTCCCGCAGGGCACCCTGGCCGAGAAGCTGCGCGCCGGCGGCGCCGGCATCCCCGCCTTCTACACCCGCTCCGGCGTGGGCACCCAGGTGGCCGAGGGCGGCCTGCCCATGCGCTACGACGCCGAGGGCAACGTGGTGAAGGCCTCCGAGGCCAAGCCCACCGACACCTTCGTCCTCGGCGAGGGCTACGTGACCGTGGACCCGGCCGAAAACGAGGTCTATGCCCTGGAGAAGTCCATCGTCACCGACTTCGCGCTCGTGCACGCCGCCAAGGGCGACAGGCACGGCAACCTCGTCTTCACCAAGGCCACCCGCCAGTTCTCCCTGCCGGCCGCCACGGCCGGCAGGGTCTGCATCGCGCAGGTCGAGGAGCTCGTGGAGCCCGGTGAGATCGACCCGGACGAGGTGCACCTGCCCGGCGTCTACGTCCACCGGATCGTGGAGGTCGGCAAGGACATCGAGAAGCGCATCGAGAAGCGCACCGTGCGCAAGGCCAAGGAGGAGCAGTCCCGATGAGCCAGACCACCAAGCCCACCGGCCTGACCCGTGAGGAGATGGCTGCCCGCGCCGCCCAGGAGCTGCCGGACGGCGCCTACGTCAACCTCGGCATCGGCATGCCGACCCTCATCCCGAACCACATCCCGGACGGCCGCACCGTGGTGCTGCAGTCCGAGAACGGCATCCTCGGCGTGGGCCCGTACCCCACCGAGGAGAACGTGGACCCGGACCTGATCAACGCCGGCAAGGAGACCGTCACCGTCAACCCGGGCGCCTCCTTCTTCGACTCTGCCCTGTCCTTCGGCATGATCCGCGGCGGCAAGATCGACGTCGCCGTGCTCGGCGGCATGGAGGTCTCCGCCGCCGGCGACCTCGCCAACTGGATGGTGCCCGGCAAGATGGTCAAGGGCATGGGCGGTGCGATGGACCTGGTCCACGGCGCCGGCCGGGTGATCGTCATGATGGACCACGTGTCCAAGGACGGCACCCCGAAGATCGTGGACCAGTGCACCCTGCCGCTCACCGGCAAGGCCGTGGTGGACCGCATCATCACCGACCTCGCCGTGATCGACGTCGTCGGCACGCCGGAGCAGCCCGAGCTCAGGCTCGTCGAATGCGCCCCCGGTGTCACCGAGGACCAGGTCCGCGAGCTGACCGGCGCGACGCTGAGCTGAGGGCCGCCGCCGTCTCCGACTCCGCTCCGCCGGCTGTGCCGTAGACTGATGCGTCCGCATGCCCACGCCGGGCATGCGGACGCACCCGTGTGCAGACCGAGCGGAAGGAAGGGAACCATGGGCAAGAACTCGAAGGGCAAGGCCGCGAAGCAGCCGGCCCCGGGCGAGCGCGTGGTCATCGCGACCAACCGCAAGGCCCGCCACGACTACACGATCTCCGACACCTACGAGGCGGGCATGGTCCTCACCGGCACCGAGGTGAAGTCCCTGCGCGAGGGCAAGGCCTCCCTGGTGGACGGCTTCGCCGTCTTCTACCGGGACGAGCTCTGGCTCGAACAGGTCTACATCCCGGAGTACCTCAACGGCTCCTGGACCAACCACACCGCGCGTCGCCGGCGCAAGCTGCTGCTGCACCGCGCCGAGCTGACCAAGATCAGCCGCCAGATCATGGACCCCGGCATGACCATCGTCCCGCTGTCCCTCTACTTCAAGGACGGC
The DNA here is from genome assembly GCF_002206575.2 of Micrococcus sp. FDAARGOS_333. Taxonomy (NCBI): domain Bacteria; kingdom Bacillati; phylum Actinomycetota; class Actinomycetes; order Micrococcales; family Micrococcaceae; genus Micrococcus; species Micrococcus sp. FDAARGOS_333. Next base: position 1,321,884 of record NZ_NJFJ02000001.1, read on the forward strand.
CGCGTGAAGGTGGAGATCGGCATCGCCCGCGGCAACCGCGAATACGACAAACGCCACAGGCTGCGCGAGAAGCAGGACCAGCGCGAGGCCCAGCGGGCCATGCGGATCCGCAACCGTCGTGCCGGAGTGGCCTGACCGTCGTCGGGACGCGCCCGGCGACGCCGTGGCCCCGCCGGTCGCACGGCGAAGCCGCCGAAGGATGTGCCGCTCGCACGGCGAAGCGGCCGAAAAACCCGCCGGCCCTGGGGAATGGAACCGGGGCGTGGTAGGTTATGGAACTCGCAGGCCGCATCAGCGGCGGCACTGCACAGTGGTGATTGACAACTCCATAGTGGGAGTCGTCCCCGACCACGGGGCCGATCGGTTTCGACGATGCATGTCGCGACAGGGGAAGCGGGCCGAGGATGCAGAGTCATCTCGTCAACGCTCTCTGCACACCAATAAGTGCCGAATCCAAGCGCACTGACTTCGCTCTCGCTGCCTGATCAGTGATCGAGTCCGTCACCCCGAGGTTGCTATCGCCTCGGACCGTGGCGTCAGCTAGATAGCCACTGGGTGTCACCCTCGCCGGGGGTCGTGGCACCGACATCAATCCGGCTGGGCCCGGGCTGTCCGCCCGTCTGCGGGACGGACAGGGCCGAGCAACACCCGCAGCAGACTGCGCCCGGAGAAGCCCTGACAACACTGCATCGGACGCGGGTTCAATTCCCGCCGGCTCCACGCACCACACTCGGAAGGCCCCGGAACCCTCACGGTTCCGGGGCCTTTCCGCGTGTTCTAGCGGATTTTGCCTAGGCCTGTCACCTGCCATCAATGGCCGCTGTCACTCAGGCCGTACCAGGTACTTAGACCGCTGTCGGACACGGAACGAGGGCGGCGTGGCAAGAGGCAACGTACGAAAGACACCCCGGGGAATCACCACCCTGCCCAACGGCAGGTTCCGTGCCCGCCTGATGGTGGACTACGTGAACCACACGCTAGGCACCTTTGATCGTGTCTCAGACGCCGACGCAGCACTAGGTGTGATGTCCGGGGACGTTGTTGCGTGAACAGCTGACAGGCGAAGGCCTTCCGTTGCGAGAGTGGAGTTGTCGACAAACCGCTCACACGAACAGACGACCTTCATGTCCCACGCTCACGCCGCCCTGACCCCTCGCGCCCGCCTACGCCTGGCCAAGGACATCGTCGAGGAACACTGGCCGGTCGCCGCCGCGGCCAAGATGTTCATGGTCTGCCCACCCACCGCTCGCAAATGGGCCACACGCTTCCGGGCCGAGGGACCTGCAGGGATGGCAGACCGGTCCAGCCGGCCGTCCACGACGCCGACCAGAACACCGCCAGCGGTGGTGAAACAGATCGTGGCCGCCCGATGGCGCCGACGCCTGGGGCCGGCACAGATCGCCGGAGAACTCTGGATGCCGGCCTCCACCGTCCATGCCGTGCTCGTGCGCTGCCGGATCAACCGCCTCGCCCGTCTGGACCGGGTCACCGGCGAGCCGATCCGCCGCTACGAGCACCCCCACCCCGGCTCGCTGATCCACGTCGAGGTCACCACGTTCGGCCGCATCCCCGACGGGGCGGACACCGATTCGTCGGGCGCCAGCAGGGCATGAAGCACCGCGCGGTCGCCTACTTCGCGCATCTGGGCGTGCAGGTGGAGCGGGTGCTCTCGGACAACGGCTCGGCCTACCGCTGGCATGTCTGGCGTGATGCCTGCACCGAGCTCGGGATCAAGCCCAAGCGGACTCGGCCCTACCGGCCGCAGATGAACGGGAAGATTGAGCGGTTCCATCGCACGCTCGCTGACGGGGGCCTACGCCCGGTTCTATAGCTCAGAGACGCAGCGCAGGGCCGCGTTGCCTGGATGGCTGCACTTCTACAATCATCATCGCGTCCACTCCGCGATCGGCGCAGCGCCTGCCACCAGGCTCCACAACCTCCCTGGACATCACACCTAACCGACGTTCAGTGCGACCAGCTGCTCCGGTGTGCCAGTCACGAACAGGCGCAGATGCACTTGTTCGTCCACGACTCTCCAGTCGACGAAGGAGAGCAGGCGCTCTCGACCGCGACGACCTCGGCAGCCTCGTGGACGAGGACGACGCCGGCCAGCCCCAGCACGCCGAACAGGGCGAGCGGGAACAGGACGACGATGATCGCCAGCGCGAGGGCGATGTTGGCCGTCATGATTCTCCGCCCGCGCCGCGCATGCGTGAGGGCGGCGGGGATGAGACGCAGGTCGTGGCCGGTGAAGGAGATGTCGGCCGACTCGACCGCGGCGGCCGAGCCGGTCGCACCCATCGCGATGCCGGCGGCGGCCGTGGCCAGCGCCGGTGCGTCGTTGATGCCGTCGCCGACCATCGCCGTTGGGCGCGCGGTGGCCAGCTCCGTGATCGCGGAGGCCTTGTCGGCGGGCAGCTGCTCGGCGCGGACCTCGTCGATGCCCGCCTCGGCGGCCTCGCCGTCGGCCTCGACGACCACGACGGTCATGCCGGCCTCGGCCTGCCCCCGCCGGTCGCGGCCGCGTTCGTCCACGTCGGCAGCGAGACCGCGTTCATCCTCAATTCCGCCAGGCTCATCCCGGGCCGCAGGCGAGACTGATCCCGTCATTCGCTGGGCCGTGACGTGGTCGAGCCCCGAGTTCGGCGGCGATCCGACCCGGCTCCGTTCCTCAACCGGCCAGCTGCTCGGACTCCGGCGAACCGTGCAGCGAGCACAGCTTCACGTCGTCGCCGGTGAGGGCGAGGAACTTCTCCGCGGCGGCGAAGAGCTCGACGAGCGCCTCGGGGTGCTGCAGCGAGTAGACCGAGGCGCGGCCCTCGGGGCGGGAGACGACCAGGCCGGTCTCCTTGAGGCTGGCCAGGTGCTTGGAGACGGTGCTCTGGGACAGGCCCAGGTGCTCGGTGAGGTCGACCACCCGGTGCTCGCCGAGGCGGAGGTGCTGGAGGATCACCAGGCGCGAGGGATCGCTGAAGCTGTGGAAGAGGCAGGCCGCGGCCGTCATCTCAGAAACCTCGTCCGCCCAGGTCGCCGGTTCCGCAATCGCACTCTTCATCGCCATATGACGATGATACTCCTTCTCGGTCATGGATACGCTCCGCGACGCCGTGCGCTCAGTCGTGCTTGACCGAGGCGGGCTCGTGCTCGGCGATGTGCTCGGTCTCGACCTGGAACGTGGAGTGGTGGATCGAGACCTCGAAGTGTTCGGCGACGCAGTCTTTGGCGGCGTGCAGGGTCTCGGCGGCGTGGCCGTCGGTGAAGCACTCGTCGTCGACGACGATATGGGCGGTCAGCGTCGGCAGGCCGGTCGCGACGGTGGAGGCATGCAGGTCGTGGACGTCCTTGACGTGGTCGAGGGCGAGGATGTGCTCGCGGACCTCGTCGAGGTCCAGGCCCTTGGGGGTGAACTCCATGAGCACGCCGACCGTCTCGCGCATGAGCTTGAACGCCCGAGGCACGATGAGGGCTGCGATGAACAGGCCGGCGACGGCGTCGGCCTGCTGGAAGCCGGTCGTCGCGATGACGATCGCGGCGACGATCACTCCGAGCGACCCGAGGGCATCATTGAGAACTTCGAGGAACGCGGCACGCATGTTGAAGTTCGAACCGCGGCTGGAGGCGAGGATGGTGATGGCGATGATGTTCGCGACCAGGCCGATGATGCCGAATATCAGCAGTTCGCTGGCGGGCACCTCCGGCGGCTCGAACAGTCGCCGGATGCCTTCGATGGCGGCGTAGGTGCCCACCGCCAGCAGCAGTGCCGACTGTCCGAGGGCTGCGATCACTTCGATACGCCGGAACCCCCAGGTACGCTTGGAGTTGGCGGGCTTGAGCATCAGCGTCGCGGCGATCAGTGCAACCAGTAGCCCGGAGGCATCGGTAATGGCATGGGCGGTGTCGGTCAGCAGTGCGAGGCTGCCGGTGACGACGGAGCCGACGGCCTGCGCGACGACGATCGTCGCGGTGATCGAGAATGCGATCCAGAGTTTCTTGCGGAAGTCCCCGGGATGTCCCGCCTCGCCGGCCGAGTGGCCGTGGTCGTGTCCTGCGCCCATGTCTGCTCGTTCTCCATCTCCTCCGCGGATCGGCGGCCGCGGCTCTCCCATTGATTCATCGACGTGCGACGATGCTAACGCATTTGGGCGATGATGACGACTCTTGGCGATGCGGTGCACGACACGCACCGAAGGCCTGTGGCGAGGAAGCCGCGCCCCGGCCTGAGGACGGGAGTCGTCCTGAGACCGGGGCGCGGCTGTCGGAGGTGCCTACGGGATTCGAACCCGTGTGGGCGGCTTTGCAGGCCGCTGCCTATCCCCTCGGCCACGGCACCGCAGGTCTCAACCCTCGTCGCCCAGGGTGAGCCCGGCGACGAGGTTGAACGCTCCGGTGAGGTTGTTGAGGGAGACGACGCCGACGACGTCGGCGATCGCCCGGTCGCTGTAGCCACATCCCCGGAGCTCGTCGACCTGCTCGTGGGTGATGGACGCCGGCTCGCGGTAGACCTGGAGGCCGAGCGCGATGATCGCGGCCACCTCCGGACGGGTCGCGGTGCCCAGCTGCGCGAGCTCGATCTCGTAGTCGGCGACGCCGAGCGACCGGGCCGCCTCGATGTGCGAGGCCAGGCAGAGGCCGCATCCCTGCTGCTCCTGGACCGCGATGGAGATCAGCTCGCTGCTCGCCCGGTCGAGCTTGGTGCGGCGCATGGCCTTGCCCAGGCCGAGGCAGCCGCCACGCACGGCCGGCGAGTGGGCCATGGTGGCGACCATGTCGCCCACGGTGCCGTGGCGCTCGACGAGGTCGCCGAGCAGGTGGGACGAGACCATGACCGTGACCCCGTCGTCGGCCAGTCGTCGCAGGAGTTCCCGGATCTCCTCGATGCCGGCGGGGTCGAGGCCATTGGTCGGCTCGTCAAGGATGAGCAGCTTCGGCTGCCGAGCCAGGGCCATCGCGATGCCCAGGCGCTGCTTCATCCCCAGGGAGTAGTTGCGGACCTTCTTGTCTATTGAAGCGCCCTGGGCGCTTGAGGAGTCCGCCCGTCCTGTGCTCCACCGTGTCGCCGTGGAGTTCTCGCCCGTTCCGCCGGGTGCGCTCTATGCAGGCCGTCAGGTGCCCCGTAGCCGATCGTTGTGGGGCCGTCGGCTTACGGGGTGCCGAGAATCAGGGAGGGAAGGTGCAGGGCCGTCAGGACTGCCACGGTGAGGGCAGTGGAGACGGTGGCGCGCACGATGGGGCGCACTGCAAGAAAGAGGGGGTTACGGGTGGGCTGGGCCATGACGTCACGCTCTGTTCGTGGTGTCCATACCGCCGACGGCGGCAACCGTGCGGGGGTTTTACTTTGACCACTGATGGACCGTGACTGGACCTAGAGTGCATCTGCCCTTGTCAGAGCCGGAAAGGGGTAGCCTCCCGCCGGCTCCACGCACCACACTGGGAAGGCCCCGGAACCCTCACGGTTCCGGGGCCTTTCGCGTCTGTGGGCTCTGAACTGTGCAGGCGTCGGTAGTAGCGTGGAGCCATGAGCGACATGATCTACAACCGTCTCGGTTCCTCCGGCCTCCAGGTCTCCCAGTTCAGCTTCGGCTCCTGGGTGACCTTCGGCACCCAGGTCGACGTGGGACTGGCCAGGGACCAGATGGCCGCCGCCAAGGAGGGCGGCGTCAACTTCTTCGACAACGCGGAGGTCTACGCCGGCGGCGAGTCGGAGACCATCATGGGCCGCGCCCTGTCCGAGCTCGGCTGGCAGCGCCACGAGTACGTCGTCTCCACCAAGCTGTTCTGGGGCATCCATGACGGTGTGGTGAACATGAAGAACACCCTGAACCGCAAGTACTTGATGCAGGGCATCGACGGCTCCCTCGAGCGTCTCGGCCTGGACTTCGTGGACCTCGTGTTCTGCCACCGCCCGGACCCGAACACTCCGATCGAGGAGACCGTCTGGGCCATGAGCGACATGATCAGCCAGGGCAAGGCCCTGTACTGGGGCACCTCCGAGTGGAGCGCGGACGAGATCCGCGCCGCCTGGAACATCGCCGAGCGCCACCACCTGCACAAGCCCGTCATGGAGCAGCCGCAGTACAACCTGCTGCACCGCACCAAGGTGGAGAAGGAGTTCGCCCGCCTCTACGAGGACATCGGCCTCGGCCTGACCACCTGGAGCCCGCTGGCCTCCGGCATCCTCTCCGGCAAGTACGTGGACGGCATCCCGGAGGGCTCCCGCGGCGCTCTGAAGGGCTACGACTTCGTGAAGGACTCGATCGCCGACGAGCAGATCACCGCGAAGATCCGTCAGCTCGTGGACCTGGCGAAGGAGCTCGACGTGACCGCCGCCCAGCTGGCCCTGGCCTGGACCGCGTCCAACCCGCACGTTTCCACCGTGATCCTCGGCGCCTCGACCGTGGACCAGGTCCAGGAGAACCTCAAGGCCCTCGACGTGATCGAGCTGGTGACCGACGAGGTGCGCGAGCGCCTGGAGACGATCTTCGCCTGAGATGCGGTGCTGGGCGGCGAGAGGTGTCGCGCCCCGGCCCACCAGGCGCATGATGGTGGTGTCCCATGTTGTCAGAGCAGATCAGGAGGTTCCCCATGAGCACCATGCGCGCCGCTCGCTTCCACGGACAGAAGGACATCCGCATCGACGAGATCGACACCCCCACCGCCGGCCCGGGGCAGGTGCTGGTGGACGTCGCCTGGTGCGGCATCTGCGGCACGGACCTGCACGAGTACCTCGAGGGCCCGATCTTCGTCCCGCAGCCCGGCCACCCCCACCCGGTCACCGGGGAGGAGCCGCCGGTCACCATGGGCCACGAGTTCTCCGGCGTCGTCGCCGAGCTCGGCGAGGGCGTCACCGACCTCGAGGTCGGCGACCACGTGGTGATCGAGCCGTACATCATCCGTGAGGACGTGGACACCGGGCCGGAGTCGAAGACCTACCACCTGTCCCAGGACATGAACTTCATCGGCCTCGGCGGCCACGGCGGCGGCCTGGGGGAGAAGGTCGCCGTGGAGCGCCGCTGGGTGCATCGGATCTCGAAGGACGTGCCGCTGGACCAGGCGGCGCTGATCGAGCCGCTGACCGTCGGCTTCCATGCCGTCGAGCGTTCCGGGGTGAAGGCCGGTGACGTCGCCCTGATCGGCGGCGCGGGCCCCATCGGCCTGCTCACGGCGGCGGTCCTGAAGGCCCAGGGCGTCACGGTCGTCATGTCGGAGCTGTCCCAGCTGCGCCGCAAGAAGGCGGTCGAGTCCGGCGTCGCGGACCACACCTTCGACCCGCGGGAGACCGACGTCGTCGAGGAGGTCAAGAAGCTGACCGACGGCCGTGGAGCGGACGTCGCGTTCGAGTGCACCTCCGTCCAGGTCGTGCTCGACACGCTGATGGACGCGGTGAAGCCCCGTGGCGTGATCGTCATCGTCTCCATCTGGGGCCAGCGCTCGGACTTCGACATCCACAAGCTCGTGATGAAGGAGATCGACCTGCGCGGCACCATCGCCTACGTGAACAATCACCCGGCGACCATCGAGCTCGTGGAGTCCGGCAAGATCGATCTCGCCCCGTTCATCACCGGCAAGATCGGTCTGGACGGTCTGGTGGACGAGGGCTTCGACACCCTCATCCACCGCAACGAGACCGCGGTGAAGATCCTCGTCTCGCCCTCGGGCAAGGGGCTGTGACCTCCACTCGGCCCCTCTGATCCGGTCCCGAGGTGATCGGGGGCTCCTGGATGCAGTACGATCGTCCGATCCGTGACGCCTGTCACGGAATCCACGCGTCACTCGCACTTCAGGAGCCCCCCATGTCACCCTCCCACCGTCACGCGGGGGAGAAGGCCGCCGCCCCGCCGGACCGCACGATCGGCATCGGCACCGTTGCCTTCGCCCTCATCGCGATCGTGTCCATCGCGACAGCCTCCTACTTCTCCGTCCGTGCCGCGGGCACGGACGACGACCTGCGGTCCAACCTGACCTACATCGCCCCGGCCGGCGTCGGCGGCGGCTGGGACTCCTTTGCGCGTGAGGGCCAGCAGGCCATGCGCAGCGAGGGCATCGTGAACAACGTGCAGGTGGTCAACATCCCGGGTGCCGGCGGCACCATCGGGCTGAGCAACTTCGTCACCACGTCCGGTCAGGCGAACACGATCATGGCCACCGGTGCGGCCATGACCGGCGGCATCGCCACCAACGACTCCCAGTACACGCTCGAGGACGTGCGCCCGATCGCCCGCATAGCGGAGGACTACAACGCGTTCATCGTGAAGGCGGACGCCCCGTGGAACACCATGGAGGAGTTCGTCGAGGCCTGGAAGGCCGACCCGAAGGGCATGGTGTGGACCGGCGGCTCCGTCGGGTCCATCGACCACCTGGTGATCGCCCAGCTGGCCATCGACGTGGGCATCGACCCGAATGACCTGACCTTCATTCCGAAGGCCGGCGGCGGCGAGTCGGTGCAGTCGCTGATGGCGGGCACCGCGGACATCGCGGTGACCGGCTTCAACGAGGTCGGCGACCAGATCGACGCCGGTCGCGTGAAGGGGTTGGCCATCACCGCTCCGGAGCGCTTCGACGACTACCCGGACCTGCCGACCTTCAAGGACCTCGGCTACGCCGTGGACCTGGTGAACTGGCGCGGCATCGTGGCCGCCCCGGGCGTGTCGGACGAGGAGTTCGCCTCCCTCGAGCAGATCGTCACGGAATCCCGTGACTCGGCCTCCTGGAAGGACTCCCTGGAGCGCAACCGCTGGGAGGACTCCTTCCTCACCGGCCCCGAGCTCATCGACTTCATCCGGGAGGACCAGGCCAAGGCCCGCGAGCTCGTGAAGGAGCTGGGACTGTGAGCATCGACCAGAAGACCGCTGCGCAGGCACCCGCCTCCGCGCGCACCGCACCCGAGCCGCCGGCAGGCTTCGGCCACGGCCGCTCGGGACTCGTCGTCCCGCTGATCCTCGCCGTCTTCAGCACCTACCTGCTGATCGGCGTGCTCACCATGGAGGTGCCGGAGGGCACGGACCCGCCGGGTCCGACCTTCTTCCCGACCATCGTGCTGGTGGCCGGCTACGTGATCGCCGTGCTGCTGGCGCTGCGGATCCTGAAGACCCCGGAGCCGGCGGAGCCGGCGACCTTCGGCGAGCACGACGACGTCTCGGACGAGGAGCGCCGCGCCGCCGAGGAGGCCGCGGCCGTGCAGTATCCGACGTTCACCGACTGGCGCTGCGTCGCCTGGGCCGTCGGCGGCTTCCTGGCCTTCGCCGCACTGCTGCAGTTCGCCGGCTGGATCCTGGCGGCGGCCCTGCTGTTCTGGTGCGTGGCCCGCGCCATGGACTCCCGCACCCCGCTGCGTGACGTGGTGGTGGCGTTGACGGTGTCCTCGATCGTCTACCTGGCCTTCGGCGTCGCCCTGGGCCTGAACCTGCCCTCGGGCCTGATCGGAGGTGGCTTCTGATGGAGGCACTGTCCCTGCTCATGGAGGGCTTCGCCCACGCGTTCACCCCCATGAACCTCGTGTTCGTCCTCGTCGGATGCCTCCTCGGCACCGCGGTGGGCGTCCTGCCCGGCCTGGGCTCGTCCATGGCCGTGGCGCTGCTGTTGCCGATGACGTTCGCCCTGGACCCGACCGCCGCGTTCATCATGTTCGCCGGCGTCTACTTCGGCGGCCTGTTCGGCGACTCGACCATGGCCATCCTCATGAACACCCCGGGCCAGGCCTCGGCGATCGCCTCCACCTTCGAGGGGCACAAGATGGCCCGTGCCGGCCGCGCCCCGCAGGCGTTGGCCACCGCGGCGATCGGTGCGTTCATCGGTGGCATGGTCTCCTGTGTGCTGGTGGTCTTCCTGGCCCCGGCGCTGGCGGACCTGTCCGCGAACTTCGGCCCGGCCGAGTACTTCGCGCTGGCCCTGTTCGCCTTCGTGGCGACCTCCTCGGTGGTGGCGGACGACGTCCTGAAGGGCCTGCTGGCCCTCGTGCTGGGCCTGGGCATCGCCACGGTCGGCATCGACTCGGTCTCCGGCGCGGAACGCTTCTCCCTGGGCGTGCCGCAGCTGTTCGACGGCGTCTCCCTGGTGACCGTCACCGTCGCGCTGCTGGCCCTCGGCGAGGTCTTCCACGTGGCCTCCCGCATCCGTCGCGACCCCGCCGCCCGCTCGATCCCGTCCGCCGGTCGGCCGTTCCTGTCCGGCGCCGAGTTCCGCGAGGCGCTGCCGGCCTGGCTGCGCGGCACGGGCATCGGCCTGCCGTTCGGCGTGGTCCCGGTGGGCGGAGCGGACGTGCCCACGTTCATCGCGTACGGCGTGGAGAAGAACCTGGACAAGCGCCGCACGACCCCGATGTTCGGCAAGGGCGCGATCCGGGGCCTGGCCGCCCCCGAAGCCGCCGGCAACGCGACCACCGGCACCGCCATGGGGGCCCTGCTCGCCCTGGGACTGCCGGTCTCGGCCACCGCGGCGATCATGCTGGCCGCCTTCCAGCAGTACGGTCTGCAGCCGGGCCCGCTGCTGTTCGAGCGTGCGCCGGACCTGGTCTGGGGCCTGCTGGCCTCGTTCTTCATCGCGATGATCGTGCTGCTGGTGCTGAACCTGCCGTTCGCCCCGCTGTGGGCCAAGCTGCTGCTGATCCCGAAGCCGTACCTGTTCGGCGGCATCGCGGTGTTCTGCGGCCTGGGCGTCTACGCCACGTCGGCGTCCACGTTCGACCTGTTCCTGCTGACCGGCCTGGGCTTCCTCGGATTCCTGATGCGCCGCTACTCGGTGCCGCTGGCGCCGCTGCTGATCGGCATGGTCCTCGGCCCGCTCGCCGAGACCTCGCTGCGCGACGCCCTGATGTCCTCCGGCGGCGACTACTCCGTCTTCGTCGACAGCGGCATCACGATCGCGGTCTACGTGCTGCTTGCGCTGGCCATCGGCATCTCGATCGTCGGCCGCGCCCGCGCCGCCCGCGCGGAGAAGACGGCCGCCGGGTCGGCCGTCGAGCACGAGGAGGTTCCGGCCGGACGCTGACCGCCCCCCTTCCCGACGACGGCCCCTCACCCGGCCCTGCCGGCCCACCCTCCGCGGTGGGCCGGCAGGCGGAGGCGAGGGGCCGTCGTCGTGCCCTGGCACCGGTAGAGTCCTGCCGGAGGGCCGCCACCGGGGTGCCCCCGGCGTGGAAAGGCTCCTGGCATGGATGCTGCACTGTTTCGTGAGACCCTCATCGGCGACGTCGGGCTGATCGGCATCCTGCTGCTCGTCGCCGTCGTGCTGCGGGCCAAGGTCCGCTTCTTCCAGTGGCTCGTGATGCCGGCCCCGGTGATCGCCGGGCTGCTGGGGTTCCTCCTCAGCCCCCAGGTGGCGGGCACGTGGGGCCTGGGCGTCGGCGGCTGGACGTTCACCGGCCTGCCGTTCTCCGCGTACATCGGCTCCTACACCACCCTCCTCATCGCCGTGGTGTTCGCCTGCATGGCGCTGTCCCAGTCCTTCTCCTTCACGAGGATGAACGGCCCGCTGGCCGGGTTCGCCGGGTACGGGGTGCTCATGTCCGCCGGGCAGGTGGTCGTCGGCATGCTGTTCGTGCTGCTCCTGCTGGGCCCTGCGATGGGCACCTCGGACGGCATCGGCATGGTGCTGTTCGCCTCCTGGTCCGGCGGGTTCGGCACGTCCGCCGCCCTCGGCGACGTCTTCGCCGGCGCCGGACACCCGGAAATCACATCCATCGCCTTCACCTCGGCCACCGTGGGCATGCTCTCCGGGATCACCGGCGGCGTGGTCCTGGCCAAGATCGGCTCCGTCCGCGGCCACACCCGGGCGTTCAACACCGCCGACGCGTTCACCCCGTCGGTCCGCACGGGCGTGCTGGAGCACGACGACCGCCCGGTCGCGGCCCGCCACACCATGTCCGGCTCGTCCCTGGAGACCCTCACCCTGCACGTCGCCCTGGTCGGCGTCGTCCTCGCCCTCGGCTGGCTCTTCATGACCACCACCGCAGACCTGCTCGGCGACTTCGCGCTGCCGCTGTTCGCCAGCGCCTTCCTGGCGGGCATCGTGGTGCGGTGGTGCGTGGTCCGCAGCGGCGCCGTCCGCGTGATGGACCCGAAGACCTTGAAGTCCCTGTCCGGGATGGCCTCGGATCTGCTGATCGTCTGCGGCATCGTGTCCATCGAGCCGGCGTTCGTGGCGGACCATCTCACGGAGCTGGTCCTGCTGTTCGTCCTCGGCCTGGCGTTCTGCCTGTTCCTCGGGCTCGTGGTGGCCCCGCGGTACCTGGGCGAGAGCTGGTTCGAGAAGCAGATCTTCACCTGGGGCTGGGCCACCGGCTCCGTGGCCACCGGCATCGCCCTGCTGCGCATCGTGGACCCGGAGCTCGAGTCCGGGACCGTGGAGGACTTCGGCTACGCCTACATGCCGCTGATCCCGGTGGAGGGCGCCGCGGTGGCGGTCGCGCCCCTGCTGATCGTCGCCGGAGCGCCCTGGGCGGTCGTGGCGATCTGGGGCGTCATCGCCGTCCTCGGCGCGGTGGTGATGGTGCGGCAGGGCGGCCCGGCCGAGCAACGCACGGGTCCGGCCACCGCCGCCCGAGTCTGACCGTCCCGAGGGCCGTCCCCGCGGGCCGGTTCAGAGGGGCGGCTCAAGGGCCCAGGCGCCCACCCAGAACCCGACGACGAAGGCGACAACGCCCAGGCCCAGGTGCAGCGCCCAGATTCGCGCGGCACGGGCCAGAGCGGCCTTGCGGGTGCCGGCATCCGCGGCGGCGTCCACCGCCTGCAGAGCCAGCGTGGAGAAGGTGCCCAGGGCCAGCGCGAACGTCGCGGCGACCGGGAGCGTGAACGGCGCGTGCGGCAGGGCCGAGAGCAGCGGCACGGCCGCGCCGAGTACCAGCGCGGCGAGCACATTGGCGGCGAGGACACCCCGCGGGGACAGCCACCGGTCCAGGGCGAAGCGGAGCATGGCGCCGCACGCGCCGGCCAGGGCCGTGGCCGGCAGCAGGGCGGGGGAGTCCAGCAGGGTCATCGTGCGGCCTCCCGCGCCGGGTCCGCAGCCCCCGAACGGGACCCGGCACGAAGCCCCGCCCAGGCGCACAGCGTGCCGGCGGCGGCGACCGCAGCCACCAGCAGCAGCCCGGCGCCGAGACCGCCGAGGATCCGCTCGGCGGACGCCGTGCCCGGCGCGGACAGCGCTGCGGTGACAGGGGTGCCCAGCAGCGCCGCCAGCGCGCTGAAGGAGGTGTAGGCGCCCAGCACCCCGGTGCCCAGGGCAGCGGTCACCCGTTCGTCCCACGGCGCCCGGGACGTCCGTGCCCGGCCGTTGAGCAGGCCGAGCAGGAACGCGCCGAGCAGGTTGGCCACCACCATGGCGGGGGTGCTCCCCGCCGCGGGGCCGAACAGGGCCAGACCCGGGCCGTCCAGCAGCGCGTGGGTGCCGGCGTTGAGCAGCACGCCCACGGCGCCGCCGAGGCCCACCCACAGCAAGAGGGGACCGGGCAGGCGGCGGCGCGGGGCCGTCGTCGGGAAGGAGGAGGCGGAGCCCGAGCCGGAGGCGCCCGGGCGGGCCGGCTCAGCCATCGGCGCGCAGGCGGCCGAGGACCTCCTCGTGGAGGTGGCCGTTGGTGGCCAGGGCGTTGCCGCCGAAGGGACCCTCCTGGCCGTCCAGGGAGGTGAAGCGGCCGCCGGCCTCGCGGACGATCGGCACCAGGGCGGCCATGTCATGCAGGGCCAGCTCCGGCTCGCAGGCGATGTCCACGGCGCCCTCGGCCAGCAGCATGTAGGACCAGAAGTCGCCGAAGGCGCGCACCCGCCACACGTCCGAGGTCAGCTCCAGGAACGGGCGGATCTGGCCGCGCTCGCGCCAGCCCTCCAGGGAGGAGAAGGACAGCGAGGCGTCCGAGAGCTCGGAGACGCCGGAGACGTGGATGCGCTCGGCGCGGGTCAGGGAGGTGCCTGCGAAGGCGCCCTGCCCGTTCGCGGCCCACCAGCGGCGGTGCAGGGCCGGGGCGGAGACCACGCCGAGCACCGGCTCGCCGTCCTCCAGCAGCGCGACCAGGGTGGCCCACACGGGGACGCCGCGCACGAAGTTCTTGGTGCCGTCGATGGGGTCGATCACCCAGGTGCGGCCGTCCCGGCCCTCGGTCTCGCCGAACTCCTCGCCCAGGATGCCGTCGCGGGCACGGGCGCGGGACAGGGCGGAGCGGATGGCCTCCTCGGCGGCGGTGTCCGCGTCCGAGACCGGCGTCAGGTCCGGCTTCGTGGAGACGTCCAGGTCCAGCGCCCTGAAACGGGACATGGTGAGGGAGTCCACGTTGTCCGCGAGCATGTGGGCCAGGCGCAGGTCTTCGGTGTGGTCCTTGTGCTCCCGCGGGGCACGGGCGGCGGGGGCGGTGGTCTCGGCTCCGGTGCTCTCCATGGGCCCCACGCTATCCTGTCCGGTCCGCCGCGGGGCAGAAGGAGCCGCCGATCCTCAGGGCGTCCACGGCGCGGGATGCCGCGGCTCAGCTTTCCTGGGGCGCCTCCGAGGACTCCGAACCCGGCTCTGCGGCGCCGGCGCGGTTGGCCAGCAGGCGGCGCAGGGACTCCAGACGGTGGGCGCCGGCGGCACCGGCCTTCCCGGCACGGACCCAGGGGTCCAGGCCGCAGTCCCCGTCGTCCCTCAGGTGGGTGCAGCCGGGCTGGCAGTCGGCCAGGGCGCCGGAGAGGTCGTCGAAGGCCTCCACCACGCGGTCCGGCTCCACCCAGCCCAGGCCGAAGGAACGGATGCCGGGGGTGTCCACCACCCAGGTGTGCGGCACGGGGTTCCCCGCGGCGTCCGGCAGGGGCACGGCCAGCGCGGAGGAGGAGGTGTGGCGGCCGCGCCCGGTGACGGCGTTGACGTGCCCGGTGGCCCGGTCCGCGCCGGTCAGCGCGTTGAGCAGGGTGGACTTGCCCACGCCGGAGGGACCCACGAAGGCGGCGGTGTGCCCGCGCAGCCGCTCGGCCACCCGCTCCACCAGTGAGGCGTCCAGGTCCGTGTCCCCGGTCTGCTGCTCGAATGCGGAGGCGCCGGAGGTCATGACCTCCAGGTCCAGGTCCTCGTAGTGGCGGATCAGGTCCGCCGGGTCCTTCAGGTCCGTCTTGGTGATCAGCAGCAGCGGGTGGATGCCGGCGTCGTAGCAGGCCACCAGTGCACGGTCGATGAAGCCGGTGCGCGGCTCCGGGTTCGCCGCGGCCACCATGATCACCAGGATGTCCGCGTTGGCCACCACCACGCGCTCGACGGCGTCCGAGTCGTCCGCGGAGCGCCGCAGCACGGTCGTGCGCTCCTCGATGCGCACGATCCGCGCCAGCGTCCCCGGACGCCCGGACAGGTCCCCGACCACCGCCACCCGGTCGCCCGTGGCGATCGGGTTCCGGCGCAGCTCACGGGCGCGCATCGCGGTCACCGGAGCGTCCTGGCCGTCCAGGAAGACGGTGTACCGGCCGCGGTCCACCGTGGTCACCATGGCGATCCGCGCGTCCTCGTGCTTCGGCCGCTGTTTGGTGCGCGGCCGCGAGCCCCTCTTGTTCGGACGCACGCGCACATCCGACTCGTCCCAGGCGTTCGGGTCCACTCGGCGGCCCACTCAGGTCTCCTCCCCGCGCACCAGCGCCTCCCACATCGCCGGGAAGTCCGGCATGGTCTTTGCGGTCGTCCCCACGTCCCTCACCGTGGTGCCGGGCACCGCCAGCCCGACGACGGCCGCGAACGTGGCCATCCGATGGTCGTGGTAGGTCCGTGCCTCCGCCGGCGTCAGGTCCCCGGCGGCACCGCTCCCCGGGAAGTCCAGGCGGTCGGCGCCCTGACTCACGTGGACGCCGAAGCGGGCGGCCTCGGCGGTCAGGGCGGCCAGGCGGTCGGTCTCGTGCCCGCGCAGGTGGCCGATGCGGGTGAGCTGCGTCGGGCCCTCGGCGAGCAGCGCCAGGGCGGCGACGGTGGGGGCGAGCTCGGCGGTGTCCGGCACCTCGCCGGCACCGCAGACGACCGGGTCGCCGTCCGCGTCGCGGCCGCCGCGGACCTGAAGGATGCCGTGCGTGGGGTCCTCGGCGTCCGGGGTGAGACAGACCTGGGCGCCGAAGGCCGGCAGGATGCGCCGCCAGCGCTCGCCGATCTGTGTGGTCTGCGCGGGCCAGCGGGGAACGCGCACGGTGCCGCCGGTGACCGCGGCGGCGGCCAGGAACGGGCCGGCGTTGGACAGGTCCGGCTCCACGGTCATGGTGAACGGGTGCGGGCGGACGCCCGGCACGGTGAAGGTGCGCTCGTCCACGGCCGAGGCGTCCACGCCGACCTCCCGCAGTGCCGCCAGCGTCATGCCGACGTGCTCCGGGCTCGGCACGGCGGCCCCGGTGTGGCGGATCGTCAGGCCGCCCGGGTGGGCGCACGCGCTGAGCAGCGCCGCGGAGAGGAACTGGGAGGACTCGGAGGCGTCCAGTTCGAGGAGCCGGGGGCCGTCGTCGGGAAGGACGGATAGGCCCTCGGGAACGGCGAGGGTCAGCGGGAGACGGCCGGGCTCGCCCTCCTCCGTGACCTGCACGCCCAGGCTCCGCAGGGCCTCGACCGTGGCGCCCATGGGGCGGACGCGGGCGCCGGGGTCCCCGTCCAGGCGGACGGTGCCCGGGCGCAGGGCAGCCACCAGCGGCAGGAAGCGCATGACGGTGCCGGCCAGGCCGCAGTCGACCTCCACGGGCGCCGGGAGCGGCTCGCCGACCGGCAGGGGAGTGATGTGCAGGGCGCCGTCCGCGCCGTCCGAGAACCCGGCGCCGAGGGCGGTGAGCGCGGTACGCATCAGGTCCGTGTCCCGGCTGCGCAGCACCCCGTGCAGCGTGCAGGGCCCGGAGGCGAGCGCGGCGAGCACCAGCCAGCGGTTGGTCAGGGACTTCGAGCCGGGCAGCTCCACGGTGCCCTCCACCGGGCCGGTCGCGTGCGGTGCCGGCCACAGGTCCGGCCAGGGCCCGGCGCCTGCGGCGGCAGGGGGCGGGGCGGGGCAGGGGGCGGAAGGGGAGGTCTGCGGTGAGTCGGGCACGGGCTCCAGCCTACCGAGGCGGCGTGGGGGAAGGCAGGGCAGGGCCGGGGAATAGCGGCGCCTGTGGGGACGCTTCAGACACTGACGACGCGCACGTTCCGCCGATCCGGCGGGCCCGCGAGGAAGGAGGTCGCGCCGATGACGCCCACCATCGCACCGCCGCGGCCGGCCGCCGTAGACTGGCCGGTGATGACCGATCACATCTCCGCGGCCGAGGACGGCCGCCCCCAGGCTCCGGCCCACGACGAGACGCCGGCCGCATACGCCCGCCCGGAGAACGCGCCGGAGCACGACACGGCGGACATCGACGTGGCCGCAGAGACCGAGACGGACCGCCGCGCCCGTTTCGAGCGCGACGCCCTCGAGTTCGTGGACCAGCTCTACTCCGCCGCGCTGCGCATGACCCGCAACCCCCAGGACGCCGAGGACCTCGTCCAGGAGGCGTACACGAAGGCGTACTCGTCCTTCCACCAGTACCGTCCCGGCACCAACCTCAAGGCCTGGCTGTACCGGATCCTGACGAACACGTACATCAACCTCTACCGCAAGCGTCAGCGCGAGCCCCAGCAGGCCCAGACGGACACGGTGGAGGACTGGCAGATGGCCCGCGCCGCCGAGCACACCTCCACGGGTCTGCGCTCGGCCGAGACCGAGGCCCTCGACCGTCTGCCGGACTCCGAGGTCAAGGCCGCCCTGCAGTCCATCCCGGAGGACTTCCGCCTCGCGGTCTACTTCGCGGACGTGGAGGGCTACGCCTACAAGGAGATCGCCGAGATCCTCGACGTCCCGATCGGCACCGTCATGTCCCGCCTGCACCGCGGCCGCAAGCAGCTGCGGGAGGCGCTGTCCGAGTATGCCGCCGGACGCGGCATGGACGTCACCACCACCCCCGGCAAGAGCCGGAAGAAGACCACCGCCGCACAGAAGGAGGCGACGCGATGAACCGCCACGACGGATGCTGCGGGGCCTTCGGCGAAGGCCACCTGGAGCGGCTCTACGAATACCTGGACGGCGCCCTCACCGACGAGGACATCGAGGCCATGCGTCGACACCTTCAAGACTGCCCGGACTGTCATGAGCAGGCCGCGTTCGAGCAGCTGATCCGCTCCGAGGTGCGCCGCTGCTGCCAGGAGAAGGCGCCCGAGCAGCTGCGGGCCACCATACGCATGCGCATGACCCAGATCCGCGTCACCCGCTATGGGTGAGAGCGCCGGTCACTGCGCCAGAAGCCTGTCCCCGCCGCCTACTGGTGAGAACACACCGTCACCGGCCCGTTCCGGGGCGCCTTGACGGTGTGTCCTCACCAGTCGATGAGGCGGAACGAGGGCCCTCACCCGAGCGGGTGAGGGCCCTCGCCGTCTGTGGGAACCTCAACGGTCACCCCAGCGCCTGGCTTCAGGCGTTGGGACGCTTGCCGTGGTTCGCGCCGGACTTGCGGCGGTCGCGGCGCTTGCGGGCACGCTTGCTCATCTGCGCACCTCCTTCTCAGTTGCGAACTTCACCATTCTTCCACACCACGGCGGGGTCGCCGGGCGGGAGGAACGCGCACCTGTCACGGTGCGGGCTGTCGGGACGTCACGCACCCCGTGAAGGGGGCGGCCGTCGTCGTGATCCTCCGGCCGGGGCCGGCCGAGGGCACAGGATCAGGCGGTCGGCTCCGGGACGCCGAGCCACTGGTACCAGCCGCGGTGCAGCACCAGCCAGGCGATCAGGCCGTGGCCGGCCTGGCCCGGGCGGCCCTGGCCGGCGGCCAGGTCCGAGCGCCACTGCTCGTGGGACACCAGCGGGGTGAAGGTGTCCACGTAGACCGCGTGACGGCGGTCCGCGACGTCCGCGTAGGCGGCGTTCAGCTCGGCCAGGCGCCGGTTGCGCTCCTCGTCCAGCGACGGGGTCGGACCCACCACCAGAGTGCGGATGTCCTTCTGCGCCGCCGAGTCCAGGATGTTGGCCAGGTTCAGGCGGGACCGGGCCGTGGACGAGGCGTCCAAGTCCAGGTCAGCGTCGGACAGGGCCACCACGAGACGGTTCTCGGTGGTGTCGTCGAAGCGGCGCGAGGTCTCGGTCCACCAGCGCTCGTTGAGCTGCTCGGTGGTCTCGTGCGGCACGGCCAGCACATAGTTCTCCAGGCTCACGTCCGGGGCGCTGGTGCGGGCCAGGACGCGTCCCCACCAGCCGATCGCACGGGGGTCTCCGGCGCCGGCCAGGAGCTGGTCGCCGACGGCGGCGATGCGGATCTGGCGAGTGTCCACTGGGGGACTCCTTCTCGTTCTGAAGCGGTGTACGGGTGTCTGTCCGGCTGTGCCGCGGTCCGGCCCCGTGGGAACGGAGCCGGACCGCGGCACTCACATGGAGCGGGTCAGAGGCCGAAGACGGCCTTCTGCAGGACCTCGGCCTCCTCGTCGTGGCGGCCCTTGGTGCCGGCGGAGGTCGCGGCCAGCGCCGGGCGGGACGCGAGGGTGACCTCACGGTCCAGTTGAGGCACCAGGTTCAGGGCCATGAACGGCCACGGACCCTGGTTGGCCGGCTCGTCCTGCGCCCAGACGACCTCGGCGTCCGGGTACTGGGCGAGCTGCTCCTTGATCTCCTCGGCCGGCAGCGGGTACAGCTGCTCGACGCGCACGATCGCCGTGGACTCGTCGCCCTCCTTCGCGCGGCGCGCGACGAGGTCGTAGTACAGGCGGCCGGAGACGAGGACGACACGCCGGACGTTCTCCGCCTTCACGGACGCGTCCGGGATGACCGCCTGGAAGCGGCCCTCGGTGAAGTCCTCCACGGAGCAGGCGGCGGCCTTCAGGCGCAGCAGCTGCTTCGGGCTGAACACGATCAGCGGCTTGCGCGGGCGGGCGTATGCCTGCTCCCGCAGCGCGTGGAAGTGGTTCGCACCGGTGGACGGGTTCACCACGCGCATGTTGTCCTCCGCGCACATCTGCAGGAAGCGCTCGATGCGGGCGGAAGAGTGGTCCGGGCCCTGGCCCTCGTAGCCGTGCGGCAACAGCAGCACGATCGACGAGGTCTGGGACCACTTCTGCTCGGCGGAGGAGATGAACTCGTCGATGATCGTCTGGGCGCCGTTGACGAAGTCGCCGAACTGGGCCTCCCAGAGCACGAGCGCGTCGGAGCGCTCCACGGAGTAGCCGTACTCGAAGCCGAGGGCGGCGTACTCGGACAGCAGCGAGTTGTAGACCCAGAACTTGGCACCGCCGCTGGCGAGGTCCTTGAGCGGGGTCCACTCGTCGTCGGTGGCGCGGTCATGGAAGACCGAGTGGCGCTGGGTGAAGGTGCCGCGCTGCGAGTCCTGGCCTGCCAGGCGCACGGACACGCCCTCCTTCAGCAGCGAGCCGAAGGCGGCCAGCTCGGCGAAGCCCCAGTCGATGCCGCCGTCCACGGCCATCTTGGCGCGCTTCTCCAGCAGGGAGGTGAGCTTCGGGTGCACGGTGAACCCCTCCGGGGTGGCCAGGTGGGCCTCGCCGATCTCGCGCAGCAGCTCCGCGGAGATCGCGGTGCCCTCCGGGGCCTGCGGCAGCCGGTCCTTCTCACCGGCCGGCTCGATGCCCGTGCCGACCACCGGGATGGCACCGGTGTGCACGGCGTGGGTCTCGGCGAAGGCCTGCTCCAGGCGCTGCTGGTAGTCCTTCAGCGCCGAGTCGGCCTCCTCCTGGGTGATGTCGCCGCGGCCCACCAGGGACTCCACGTACAGCTTGCGGGTCGAGCGCTTCTTCTCGATCAGGTTGTACATGCGCGGCTGCGTCATCGACGGGTCGTCGCCCTCGTTGTGACCGCGGCGGCGGTAGCAGATGAGGTCGATGACCACGTCCTTGTGGAACCGCTGGCGGTACTCGAACGCCAGGCGGGCCACGTGGACCACGGACTCCGGCTCGTCACCGTTCACGTGGAAGATCGGCGCCTGGATCGTCTTGGCCACGTCCGTGGCGTACACCGAGGAGCGGGCCTGGGACGGCGGGGTGGTGAAGCCCACCTGGTTGTTCACGATCACGTGCACGGTGCCGCCGGTGCGGTAGCCGCGCAGCTGGGACAGGCCGAGGGTCTCGCCCACCACGCCCTGGCCCGCGAACGCGGCGTCGCCGTGCACCAGGATCGGGAGCACGGAGAAGGAGTCCGGGCTCTCGGAGCCGCGGTTGAGGCGGTCCTGCTTCGCGCGGGCCACACCCTCCAGGACCGGGTTCACGGCCTCCAGGTGGGACGGGTTCGCGGCCAGGTACACCTTGGTGCGGTTGCCGGCGTCGGACACGAAGGTGCCCTCGGTGCCCATGTGGTACTTCACGTCGCCGGAGCCGGAGGCGCCGCCCGGGGTGGCGCCCTCGAACTCGCGGAAGACCTGGGCGTAGGTCTTGCCGGCGATGTTGGTCAGCACGTTGAGGCGGCCACGGTGGGCCATGCCGATGGTGACCTCGTCCAGGCCGGAGTCGGCTGCTTCGGAGAGCACGCCGTCCAGCAGCGGGATCAGGGACTCGCCGCCCTCGAGGGAGAAGCGCTTCTGGCCGATGTACTTCGTCTGCAGGAAGGTCTCGAACGCCTCGGCGGCGTTGAGGCGGCCGAGGATGCGCAGCTGCTCCTCACGCGTGGGCTTGGCGTACGGGCGCTCCAGCTTGTCCTGGAACCAGGCGCGCTCGGACGGGTCCTGGATGTGCATGTACTCCACGCCGATGGTGCGGCAGTAGGCGTCGCGCAGCACGCCGAGGATGTTGCGCAGGGACAGGACGGACTTGCCGCCGAAGCCGCCGGTGGGCCACTCGCGGTCCAGGTCCCACAGGGTCAGGCCGTGCTCGAGGACGTCGAGGTCCGGGTGGGAGCGCATCGTGTACTCGAGCGGGTCCACGTCCGCCATGAGGTGGCCGCGGTCGCGGTAGGCGTGGATGAGCTGCTGCACGCGGGCGACCTTGCCCACCTGCTCCTCCGGGTTGACCTGCATGTCCTGGGCCCAGCGGACGGGCTCGTAGGGGATGCGCAGGTCTTCGAAGAGGTCGTCGTAGAAGTCCTGCTCGCCGAGCAGCAGGCCGTGGACGATCTTGAGGAACTCGCCCGACCCGGCGCCCTGGATGACACGGTGGTCGTAGGTCGAGGTCAGGGTGATCGTCTTGGAGACGGCCAGGTCGTTGAGGGTGGACTCCGAGGCGCCCTGGAAGGCGGCGGGGTAGGTGAGGGCGCCGACGCCGATGATGGCGGCCTGACCCTTGGACAGGCGCGGCACGGAGTGCACGGTGCCGATGCCGCCCGGGTTGGTCAGGGAGACCGTGGTGCCGGCGTAGTCGTCCATGGTGAGCTTGTTGGCGCGGCCGCGCTTCACCAGGTCGTCGTAGGCGTTCCAGAACTCGAGGAAGTTCATGGTCTCGGCGGCCTTGATGTTCGGCACCACGAGGGAGCGGGTGCCGTCCGGCTTCGGCAGGTCGATGGCGATGCCGAAGTTCACGTGGGGCGGCTCCACCATGGTGGGCTTGCCGTCCCGCTCTTCGTAGGTGACGTTCATGGACGGCATCTGCCCGAGGGCCTTGACCACGGCATAGCCGATGAGGTGGGTGAAGGAGACCTTGCCGCCGCGGGAACGGGCCAGGTGGCTGTTGATGACCACGCGGTTGTCGATCAGCAGCTTGGCCGGCAGGTCGCGGACGGTGGTGGCGGTCGGCATGGACAGGGAGGCGTCCATGTTGGAGGCGACGGCCTTGGCCATGCCCTTGAGGACGGTGGCCTTCTCCTGCTTCTCCTCAGCGGACTTCTCGGACGCGGTCGGCTCGGACGGCACGGCCTTGGAGGTGGAGGAGGACTTCTTCACGCCGGAGGCCGACTTCTTCGCGGCGGGCGTGGCCGCTGCGGAGGAGGACTTCTCCGGGGCCTTCTTGCCCGGGTCCTCTGCGGGGGAGGCCTCCTTCTTCGCGGCGGGCTTCTCGGCCTTCTTCTCTGCCGGCTTCGCCTCCTTCTCCGCGGCTGAGGGCTGGGTGGCCTCGAGCCGTGCGAAGATCTGGGCCCACTGGGAGTCCACGGACGTCGGATCCGACTGGTACTTCCGGTAGATCTCGGCGACGAGCCTCTCGTTGCCCGGGAACTCTTCGGCGAGTCGGTCGGTCGTGAGCTCTGGCACTGTGTAACGCCTCTTCTCTGATGATGCTTGGTCAGCGGTGCACGGAGCGGCGCCGGGAGGCGCCGACCGTGTCCACGGTCGGCCCCGCGGGGTCGGCCATGCGGCCGCGATCTCACTCCTGCCGGTGCCGCCTGCCGGGCACGCGCCGTTTCGCGCGCGCACGACCAGCGGGACAGGTGAATCGCCTTCTGTCCAT
Organism: Micrococcus sp. FDAARGOS_333; assembly: GCF_002206575.2. Taxonomy (NCBI): domain Bacteria; kingdom Bacillati; phylum Actinomycetota; class Actinomycetes; order Micrococcales; family Micrococcaceae; genus Micrococcus; species Micrococcus sp. FDAARGOS_333. Next base: position 1,345,161 of record NZ_NJFJ02000001.1, read on the forward strand.
CATAGTGTTCTCCGGGCGCGTTCTGACCATCTGACAGCCGCCTCTGCCCGCACGCGGGGCGGGCCTCGCCGGCGTGGGTGATCTGGGACACTGGCTCCATGCGATTTCTGACCCCGCCGACCTCGGACCTCACCTACTCGGACGTCTTCCTGGTGCCCTCCCGCTCCTCGGTGACGTCCCGCATGGACGTGGACATCTCCACCGACGACGGCACCGGCACCACCATCCCCCTCGTCGCCTCGAACATGACCGCCGTGACGGGCCGCCGGATGGTGGAGACCATGGCCCGCCGCGGCGGCCTGGGCATCCTGCCGCAGGACGTGGACGTGGAGGTGATCTCCGAGGTGACGGCCCGCGTGAAGGCGGCCCACCCGGTGCTGGACACCCCGCTCACGGTGGGCCCGAAGGCGCCGCTGCTGGATGCGATCCACCTCTTCGACCGCCGGAACCACGACGCCGTCTGCGTGGTGGACGACGACGGCCGCCTCCTCGGCCTGCTCTCCCGCGCGGACTGCGAGGGCAAGGACCGGTGGGCCGCGGTCGGCTCCGTCATGGCCTCGCCCGTCCTGGTGCTCACCGCCGACGAGGTGCCTTCCGGCACCCCGGAGCAGATCGCCTCCTCGGCGCGGGCCGCCTTCGACCGCATGGCCGAGGCCCGCGTGCGGCTCGCCCCGGTCGTGGAGCAGGGGGACGACGACGGCCACGGACGCCTCGTGGGCGTCCTCACCGACCGCGGGGCCGTCCGGTCGACCGTGTTCGTCCCCGCCCTGGACGGCCGGGGCACCCTCCGCGTCGGCGCCGCCGTGGGCATCAACGGTCCGGTCCGGCAGAAGGCCCGTGACCTCGTGGACGCGGGCGTGGACGTGCTCGTGGTGGACACCGCGCACGGACACCAGGCGACCATGCTGCAGGCCCTGGACACGGTCCGCTCCGAGGTGGACGGCGTGCCCGTGGTGGCCGGCAACGTGGTGACGGCGGACGGAGTGCGGGACCTGGTCTCCGCCGGAGCGGACATCGTCAAGGTCGGCGTGGGCCCGGGGGCGATGTGCACCACCCGGATGATGACGGCGGTCGGGCGCCCCCAGTTCTCGGCCGTGCTCGAGTGCGCCGCGGCGGCCCGGGAGCGCGGCGCCCACGTGTGGGCGGACGGCGGCGTGAAGCACCCGCGGGACGTGGCGCTGGCCCTGGCCGCCGGAGCGAGCCAGGTGATGGTCGGCTCCTGGTTCGCCGGAACGCTGGAGTCGCCGGGCGACGTGGTGGTGGGGCCGGACGGCCGCCGCTACAAGGAGAGCTTCGGCATGGCCTCGGCGCGTGCCGTGCAGCACCGCACCCGGCACGACGACGCGTTCAGCCAGGCCCGCAAGGCCATGTTCGAGGAGGGCATCTCCTCCTCCCGCATGTACATCGACCCCGCCCGTCCCTCCGTGGAGGACCTGCTGGACTCCATCACCTCGGGCGTGCGCTCAAGCCTCACCTACGCCGGCGCCACCACCCTCGCGGAGTTCCGCGAGCGCGCCGTGGTGGGCGTGCAGTCGGCCGCCGGCTACGAGGAGGGCCGTCCGGTCTCCGCGTCCTGGTGACCTGCGGCGCTGCCGGGACCGGAGGGGACCGCTCGTGCCACGTGCGTGCGCCCGCGTCCCGTGCGCGCACACGCGCGGCGCGCGGAGAGTAGAGGTGCTCTTCGGCCCGTATACTCATGGGCACTATGGACCAACACTGTTCTGTTGCGCCCACCCGCCATGTCGGCGTCGCCGACGCGGCCGGATCGGAGCCTTCCAGTCCCAGCGCATCTGACGCACCGCGCATCGCCATGACGGCCGGCGTCCCCGAGAGCGGGGGATGCTGACGATGGAGTGGATCCTCCTGGCCCTCGGCATGCTCCTGATCCTCGGCACCGGATTCTTCGTGGCCGTCGAGTTCTCGATGATCGCCATCGACGTCCCCACCGTCCAGCGCATGGTGGACGACGGGGACAAGGGGGCCGAACCGCTGCTGCGCTGCCTCAAGTCCCTGTCCACCCAGCTCTCGGCGTGCCAGCTGGGCATCACGCTGACGACCCTGCTCACCGGCTACGTCATGGACCCGGCCATCGGCGCCCTGATCGACGACCCGCTCGCCCAGCTCGGTGTCCCCGAGGCCGCCGTCCGGACCACGTCGCTCGTCATCGCCATGGTAATCGCGACCCTGCTGTCCATGCTGATCGGCGAGCTGATCCCGAAGAACCTGGCCATCGCCGAGCCGATGCGCCTGGGCCGGCTGATGGCCCGCCCGCAGCTGATGTTCACCGCCGTGTTCAAGCCGGCGATCGTGGTGCTGAACGGCTTCTCCAACAAGGTCCTGCACCGCATGGGCCTGGAGGCCAAGGAAGAGATCTCCGGCGCCCGCAGCCCCGAGGAGCTGTCCTCCCTGGTGCGCCGCTCGGCGCAGATGGGCACCCTGGACGAGCGCACCGCGACCTTCCTGGACCGCACGCTGCGCTTCGCTGACCGCACCGCGGCCGACGTGATGACCCCGCGCATCCGCATGGAGACCATCGGCGCGGACGACTCCATCACCGCCGTGCTGGACCTGGCCCGCTCCACGGGCTACTCCCGCTTCCCGGTGATCGGCGATTCCTCGGACGACATCCGCGGCGTGCTGCACGTGAAGAAGGCCGTGGCGATCCCGCTGGAGCGCCGTGAGGGCCTCACCGCGGGCTCGGTGATGACCGACGTCATCCAGGTTCCGGAGACCGTGCACCTGGACCAGCTGCTCACCGAGCTGCGGGAGGCGCCGCTGCAGGTGGCCGTGGTCCTGGACGAGTACGGCGGCACCGCCGGCATGGTCACCCTCGAGGACGTCGTCGAGGAGATCGTCGGCGAGGTCGCGGACGAGCACGACCGTGTCACCCCGGGCGTGCTCCAGACCGCCTCCGGCCGCTGGTACTTCCCGGCGGATCTGCGCCCGGACGAGGCGCACGCTCAGATCGCCGCCCTCGAGGTGCCGGAGGACGGTGCGTACGAGACCATCGGCGGCTTCATCATGGCCCGCCTCGGCCGCATCGCCCAGGTGGGCGACGTGGTCGAGATCGACGGCGGGTCCATCTCTGTGGAGCGCATGGAGGGTCGCCGCATCGAGCGCGTCCGGTTCGAGCCCGCGCCCGCCCGTGACGGGGAGGCGACCGCATGAGCGACGACGTGATGGGCCTGATCTGGCTCGTGGTCCTGCTGGCGGCCAACGCCTTCTTCGTGGGCGGCGAGTTCGCCGTCATGGGCGCCCGCCGCTCGCAGATCGAGCCGAAGGCCGACGCCGGCTCCCGCCAGGCGAAGGTCGCCCTGTTCGCCATGGAGCACGTCTCCCAGATGCTCGCGGTCTGCCAGCTCGGCATCACCGTGTGCTCCCTGCTGATCCTGAATGTGTCCGAGCCGGCGCTGCACCACCTGATGGTCGTGCCGATGGAGGCACTCGGGCTGCCGGCGGGCGTCGCGGACGTCACCGCGTTCGTCCTGGCGCTGCTGATCGTGACCTTCCTGCACGTGACCCTCGGTGAGATGGTCCCGAAGAACGCCGCGGTGTCCTTCGCGGACAGGGCGGTCATGCTGCTGGCCACCCCGCTGGTGTGGCTGTCCAAGCTGCTGATGCCGATCATCTGGATCCTCAACCGCACCGCCAACCTCGCACTGCATGCCCTGGGCGTGGAGCCGAAGGACGAGGTGGCCTCCAGCTACACCCTCGAAGAGGTCCAGTCGATCGTGGCCGAGTCCACGAAGTCCGGCACCCTGGAGGACGAGTCCGGCGTGCTGCACTCGGCGCTCGAGTTCTCGGACAACACCGCCGGGGACGTCATGGTGCCGATCGACAAGGTCGTCACCGTCCCGGAGGGCATCTCCCCGGAGCGCTTCGAATGGAACGTCGGCCGCTTCGGCTACTCGCGCTTCGCCGTGGACGACGGCGACGGCGGCCTCTCCGGCTACCTCCACCTCAAGGACGTGCTCACCGTCCCGCCGAGCGGCCATCAGCTGCCGGTGCCGGTGACGAAGGTCCGCTCGCTGGCCAACGTCCGCGCCGCGGACGAGGTCGAGGACGCGCTGGCTCTGATGCAGCGCACCGGTTCGCACCTGGCCCGCGTGATCGACGAGGACGGCGTGACCGTCGGCGTCCTCTTCCTCGAGGACGTCCTCGAGGAGCTCGTCGGCGAGATCCATGACGCCACCCAGTCCACCCGCCGGGTGCACCCCTCCTGAGGGTGACCCCCGACGGCGGCCGCGTCGCCTGACGACGGCGAGCGGCCGTCGTCGTGCCCTCGCCGGCCGTCCGCCGCAGACGGCTGTGGGAGATCCCTCACGTCCGGGCGGCGGTGCCGCCTCCGCGGACGCGGGACCCCTGCCCGCAGTGCTATCGTTGCGAACGATTTTCATTCCCTCCGGTCGTGTTCGGCGCGCCGGACCCCCGTCACGGAAAGGCCTGCACGCATGTCTGTGTCCTCCGCCCGTCCACTCCTGGCCCTCACGGCCCTGCTGTCCGCCTCCGCTCTGGCGCTGACCGCCTGCGGCGGCTCCGATGAGACGGGCCCGGGCGCCGAGGACAGCGGCGAGAGGGAGACCGTGGCGGTGGCGACCACCACCCAGCTGGGCTCCGTGCTGGACCAGATCGCGCAGTGCAACGGCGCCCAGGGCCTGTCCGTGATGGGGCCGGGCGACGACCCGCACGACTTCGCCGCCTCCTCCCAGCAGGTGGCCGAGATGGCCCGGTCCGGCCTGGTGTTCACCAACGGCCTGGGCCTGGAGGGCGGCATGGGCTCGGCCCTGCGCAACGCGGAGGCCGACGGCGCCGAGATCGTGGAGGTGGCCCCGGAGGTCGACCCGATCCCCTTCGGCGCCGGCTCCGGCCACGACCACGGCGACCACGGCGACCACGACGGGCACGACCACGGCTCGGAGGACCCGCACTTCTGGCTGGACGCCGCCCGCATGGCGAAGGCCGCGACCTTCATGGGCCAGACCCTGCAGGAGAAGACCGGGGACGAGAAGTACGCCGAATGCGGAGCCCAGGTCCACGACGAGCTGGTGAAGACCGACGAGAAGGTCCGCGAGATCCTCGCGAGCATCCCGGAGGACAAGCGGACCCTCATGACGGACCACGATGCCTACGGCTACTTCGCCGAGGCCTACGACTTCGAGGTCACCGGCGTGGTCGTCCCCGGCGGCTCCACCGACGGCAAGCCCTCCTCGCAGGCCCTGGCCGAGCTGACCGAGATCCTGCGCGACAACGGCGCCTCGGCGCTGCTGACCTCGGTGGGCACTCCGATGGCCGAGGTGACCTCCCTGTCCCAGGACAGCGACGGCATCCCGGTGGTCGAGCTCTACGAGGGCGGCATCGGTCCGAAGGGCTCGGAGGCCGACACCTACGAGAAGGCCATGGTCTACAACGCCCAGAAGCTCGCCGACGAGCTCGGCGAGTGACCCGCGCGGGGGCACAGGCCCCGGCCGGGACCGCATCCACGCTCCAGAGAGGAGACCGCACATGGAATGGCTGACCGCGCCCTTCGAGCTCGGCTTCCAGCAACGGGCCTTGATGGGCGGGCTGATCGCGGCCGTCATGTGCTCCGTGGTGGGCACCTGGCTGGTGCTGCGCGGCATGAGCTTCTTCGGCGACGCCTTCGTGCACGGCGTGATGCCCGGCATCGCGACCGCCGTGCTGCTCGGCGGCAACGTCTACGTCGGTGCGGCCGTGGCCGCCGTGGTGATGCTCGCCGGCATCTCTCTGGTGCACCGGGCCACCACGCTCAAGGAGGACACGGCCATCGGCCTGCTGTTCGTGGGCATGATGGCGCTCGGCGTGGTCATCATCTCGATGTCCGACTCCTACACCGGGTCTCTGACGTCGATCCTGTTCGGAGACGCCCTGGGTGTGAGCGTCGAGCACCTGTGGATCCAGGGCGGCATCGCCGCGGCCGTGGTGCTGCTGGCCCTGCTGCTCTACCGCCCGCTGCTGACCCTGAGCTTCTCCGAGGCCAAGGCCCGGTCCCTGGGCATGCGCCCGCAGCTGACCCACGTGCTGCTGCTCGTGATGATCGGCGCGGCCGTGATCGGCTCGTTCCAGGCCGTGGGCACCGTGCTGGTGTTCGGCCTGCTGGTCGGGCCCCCGGCCACCGCCGCCCTGGTCACCCGCACCGTCCCGGCGATGATGTTCACCGCCATGGTCCTGGGCGCCTTCTCCGTCACCCTCGGCCTGATCCTGTCCTTCCACTGGAACACCGCGGCCTCGGCCACCATGGCCCTGGTGCCGATCGTCCTGTTCTTCGTGGTGCTGACCGTGCAGGCCGTGCTGCGCCGCGGCCGGGGCCGGGGCCGCCGCGCCGGACGCCGCGTGGCCGGGGACGCAGTGCTGACGCCCGCCGTCGAACCGACCGTGAAGGAGCCCACCGCATGAGCGCCGCGCACGCCCACACGCACCCGACCGGCGGCGGCCACCGCCTGCCCGGACCCGCCGACGAGCTGGCCTGCGGCCACGGCGTGGAGCTGCGCCACGGCGAGCATCTGGCCGTGCGCGCCTCGGACTTCTCGCTTCCGGCCGGGGGAGTGGTGGCCGTGATCGGCCCCAACGGCTCCGGCAAGTCCACCCTGCTGCAGGCCCTGGCCGGGGTGCTCAAGCCCACGCAGGGCACCGTCACCGTGCACGGCCAGTCCGCCGAGGAGCATGCGCGGAAGGTGTCCTTCGTGATGCAGTCCGTGCAGGTGCCGCCGGGCACCCCGCTCACGGTGCAGGACGTGGTCACCATGGGCACCTACGCCGGCACCGGCTGGTTCGGCCGCCTGACGCGTCAGGACCGCCGTCGCGTGGACGAGGCCATGGAGCGGATGAAGATCACGGACCTGGCCCGCCGCCACCTCTCCGAGCTCTCCGGCGGGCAGCGCCAGCGCGTCTACGTCGCTCAGGGCCTGGCCCAGGAGCACGACGTGCTCATGCTGGACGAGCCGCTCACCGGCCTGGACCTGGTCTCCGCCCAGACCATCGACGAGCTGATCCACGAGGAGCCCACCCGCGGCGTGTCCGTGGTGTTCACCACCCATGACCTGGACGAGGCCTTCGCCGCCGAGCACGTGGTGTTGATGAACGGCCGCGTGGTGGCCTCCGGCCCGCCCCGGGAGGTCTTGACCCGCGCCAACCTGGAGGCCGTCTACGGCATCGGCACGCTCCACGCCCCGCAGGGTGCGTTCTGGGACGAGCCGGTGGAGTCTGAACGCCCGCAGGACTGAACGCCCGCGGGACTGAACGGCCCGTAGGAGAGGCTGCACGCCGGACTGAACGCCCGGCACCCCGTCCGTCGTCGCGAACTGGTCCCGTCGGTCGTCGCCAACTGGTGAGGACACGCCCTCATCGTCCGCCGTGGAGGGGCCTGAGACGGTGTGTCCTCACCAGTACGTGCGAGACGGTGTGTCCTCACCAGTACGCGCGAGACGGTGTGTCCTCACCAGTACGCGCCAGGGTTGCACCCCGCTCTGCAGGGGAAGACGGGCCGAAGCCCCTACAACCGACGCACCTTCAGTCGACGCACCTTCAGCCGAAGCACCTTCAGTCGACGCACCGTCAGGAGGCGGAGCACTCCGCACAGAGACCGGTGACCTCCAGGGTGTGGGACGGCTCGGTGTACCCGTGGTCCTGGGCGACCCGCTGTGCCCACTCCTCCACGTCCGGGGCGGTGATCTCCACGGTCTTCCAGCAGCGGCGGCAGACCAGGTGGTGGTGGTGCTCGTCGGCGACGCAACGGCGGTAGACGGACTCGCCGTCCTCGCGGCGCAGCACGTCCACGCGGCCCTCGTCCAGCTGCTGCTGGAGGGTGCGGTACACGGTGGCCAAGGAGACGCGGTCCCCGGAGTCCTTGAGGTGCTGGTGCAGCTCCTGGGCGGAGACGAAGTCGTCGAGTTCCCCCAGGGCGCGGTCCACGGCCACCTTCTGTCGGGTGGTGCGTCCGCGGGGCGCGGTGCCCTGGGGGCCGGTGGTGGTCACGGTGTCTGCCTCCTACAGGCTCACATCGGTGCATCGGGGGACCGACGGCTGCGCCGGACACAACACGTGGACGGCGCCGATCCCCGCCTGTCAGCCTAGCAATCCGAGGCTGCCGGGGTTGTGCACAGGCCTGCCGTGGACCGGAGACCGGGACTAGAGTGGGAGCCGTGGACAGCCAGAGCAGATCGCACACCGTCGTCGAGTCGGCCGCCCCCGCAGACCCGGCGGGCCCGCCCCTGCTCGTGAGCGTGGAGACGTTGGCGGCGTGGCTGGGCCACGAGATCCCGGGCGGCACCCCTCCGGCGCGTGCGGCCTCTCCCGCCTTCGCCTCCGGGGACCGCCCGGAGGGTGGCCGGGGCGTCGTGCTGCTGGACGTGCGCTGGTCCGTTGCGGCCGGGGGCGCGGACCACGCCGCCTACCTGCGCGGCCACCTCCCCGGGGCCGTGTACGTCTCCATGGACGGGGACCTGGCCGGCCACGGCAGCCCGCAGGACGGCCGCCACCCGCTGCCGACGCCGGCCGACTTCGCCGAGACCGTGCGGCGCTGGGGTGTGGACGACGGCGACACCGTGGTGGTCTACGACGACTGCGGCGGCACCTCCGCCGCCCGCGCGTGGTGGCTGCTGCGCCATGCCGGCATCCGCTCCAGCCTGGTGCTCGACGGCGGCCTGGCCGCCTGGCGGGACGCGGGCCTGGCCCTGCAGGCCGGCGAGGTCATCCCGGCCCCCGGCTCCGCCTGCGCCTCCTGGGGCCGCATGCCGGTGGTGGATGCGGACGGCGCCGAGGCGATCGCCGAGGCGGGCCTGCTGCTGGACGCCCGCGCGCCGGAACGGTACCGCGGCGAGACCGAGCCGCTGGACCCGGTAGCCGGTCACATCCCCCGCGCCGTGAACCTGCCGACCACCGGCAACCTGGACGACGACGGCCGCCTCCTTCCCCAGGAGGACCTCGCCGAGCGCTTCGCCGCCGTCACCGCCGGGGTGGACGAGGACGCCCCGGTGGCCGTGTACTGCGGGTCCGGGGTGACGGCCGCGCACCAGGTGATGGCCATGGCGGCCGCCGGCCTGCACGGGGTGGCGCTGTTCCCCGGCTCGTGGTCTGCTTGGTGCAACGACCCGCACCGACCCGTGGCCACCGGCCCGGAGCCTGCCGGTTCCGCGCCTGACGGCTCTGCCGTCGGCAGCCTCGCACCTCGGAGCCGCTGACGGACCGGACGGAGCGCGCCGGCCCCGGAGCATGACCGCACAGATCGAGACACCCGACGACGTCGAAGGAGACACCTCATGTCCGCCACGATCTTCACCCGCATCATCAACGGAGAGATCCCCGGCCGCTTCGTGTGGAGGGACGAGACCTGCGTCGCCTTCCTGGACGTCGCGCCGCTGCAGCCCGGACACGTCCTCGTGGTCCCCGTCGACGAGGTCGACCGCTGGACGGACGCGGACCCGGAGACGGTGGCGCATGTGATGGGCGTGGCCCACACCATCGGCAAGGCGCAGGTGGAGGCCTTCGGGGCCGCCCGCGCCGGCCTCATGGTGGCCGGCTATGAGGTCCCGCACCTGCACGTGCACGTGTGGCCCTCCAACTCGCTGCGGGACTTCGACCTGGACCGGAAGGACCAGAACCCGGACCAGGCGGACCTGGACGAGGCCGCGGAGAAGATCCGTGCCGCCTTGCGCGACGCCGGCCACGGCGAGCGCGTCCCCCAGACCTGAGCCTCGCTCCAGAGGCCTCGGCCCTCACGCTGTGCGCATGACCCTGACCGGGTCCCGGAAGGCGGCGAAAGTCGCCGGGGGCAGGCTCGCCGCCACCGCGGTCAGGGCAGCGAGGACGGCGACGGCGCCCACGAAGTCCACTCCAAGACTGTTGCCCTGGACGGTGAGGACCACATAACCGGTGCCCGAGCCGAGGACGGCACCCAGCGCAGCGGGCACACCCGTCCGGGCTGCGACCAGGCCGACGAGGTCCGCACGGGTGATGCCGAGGGTACGGCGCCGTCCCAGGTCCCGGCGGCGGATGAGCACGTCCGAGAGCACGACGATGGCCACGAAGAACGCGCCCGCGCCGAGGATCAGCACCAGCAGGGAGCGTCCCAGCCCGGCCAGCTGGCCGGTGACGGCCCTGTTCTGTTCAGAGAGCGCGCTCGCCGTCTGGACGCGGACGTCGTTCTCGGCGGGGTCGACCACGGCCACCACGGCCGTCTGCATGGCTCTCACGCTGGACACGTCTGCTGCCAGGACGCGGACGGTCTGGAACGAGACGTGATCAGCACCGGTGGGAGCCGCCAGCGCATAGTCGGTGAGGTCGCTGAACGGCTCTTCAGCCGTGAAGGCCCCGACGACGGCCCACTGCCGTCCGTCGGATGCCTCCAGGAAGCCGGACGGCTCGGCGAAGCCGAACTCTGCCAGCTTCGCCTCGGGCAACACGACTTCTCCCGCGGCGGGCATGCGTCCCCGTGTCAGCTCGATGCTGGTGTTCACGGTGCCCGTGACGCCGCTGAGGGGGATGGGTGTGCTGCCCTCACCGAGGGCGCCGTTGACGGTGTCCACAGGGATCTGCTGGGCGATGACACTGGCGGCGGTGTCCAGGCCGGTGAGCGTCTGGACCGTGGCGTCTGTCAGAGCGGAGGAGCCGTTGTCGGTCAGGGTCAGCACGCGGGCCGCGGGTCCGGACAGCTCCTCGGCGATGGCTTGTTCCGTGGCGGCCTGACGGCCGACGGTCAGCACGCAGGCCAGGCACATGGCACCGACGACGAGCAGGACCAGGAGGGAGGGGACGAGGGCGCTGCGGGCAGACGCCAGGGCCTCTCGCAGCAGGACGGCGATCCTCACAGCCTCACCACCTCGTCGGCGCGGGACACCACCTGGGGGTCGTGGGTGGCGACGATCACCGTCCGCCCCTCGGCCGCAGCCTCGGCCAAGGCGTCCAGCACGAGTGCTGCGTTGTCCGGATCGAGATTCCCGGTGGGCTCGTCGGCAAGGATGACGGCAGGCTCATTGACCAGGGCACGGCACACGGCCACGCGCTGTGCCTGCCCACCGGAGATCTCACCCGGCCGGTGGTCGGCCCGGTGCTCGAGCCCGAACCTGGCCAGCAGGCTCCGGGCCCGGTCCTCCAATGCTCCCTTCTCCAGGCCGGCGTAGAGCCCCGGCTCCATGACGGAGTCGACGATCGAGCGTGACGGATCCAGTTCGGAGTCCTGGAACACGAAGCCGATCGTGCCGGCCCGGATCCCTGACCGGTCCCGATCGGGAAGGGACGAGGCGTCGGTCTCTCCCAGTCGCACTCTGCCGGTGGTCGGCGTCAGCATCAGTGCGAGCACGTAGAGCAGCGTCGACTTCCCTCTGCCGGACGGCCCGGTCAGGGCCGTGACCGCACCGGGAGTGAAGGAGTAGGTGAGACCGTCGAAGATCTCCTCGGCCCCGCGCCGGTAGGCGAAGCGCAGGTCCTCGACGGACACACCCGCTGACGGGGCGCTCATGGCGCCTCGTTCAGCACTCGGACCCGTTCGCCTGTCTCGACGCCCTCAACCACGGCCAGACCATCGGCGGAGGTCTTCACGGTGACCTCCCGTTCCTCGTCCACGCCGTCCTCGACGACGGTCACCACGGTGCGTCCGTCCGGTTGTGCACGCAGGGCGGAGACGGGGACCACTGGGCCGGACTGGGGCGGGACCACGCTCACCTGGGACAGGAGACTGGTGCTCTTTTCCGCCGGTAGGTCGGCGCATCGGTCGGCGCAGACGGCCCCGCCGTCGGGGGAGGTCAGCGGGATCTCGACGGGGCCGTCGTCTGCTTGGGACGCCTCACCGGCGATGGCCTTCCAGGTGTGCTCACCGTAGGGGACGGTCACGAGGGTTCCTGCGGGGATCAGGGCGGCCTGCTCCTGGGACGATGCTTCGATCACGAACGCGGGATCGCTGCTTGGCATGGAGACGACCGTCTCCCCGCCGGTGAGCTGTGTTCCCACGGAGCCGGACTGCGTGTCGATCGCCAGTGAGATGGGCGACTCCTCCACCATGACGAGCTGACCCAGTTCGACCGTGTCCGCTTCCGGATATCCCCGGTCGGCCAACCAGGCCTTCCAGGCCTGTGCGGTGGCCGCGTCCCAGGTTCCGGAGACCTTCAGGCCGCGCTGATCTGCCGCGAGCATCTCTTGGAACGCCGTGACGTCGTCCCCGGCGGCACCTTCAGTGAGGGGGCGCCACATGGGCATGGTGCCTGTGACGAGGACGACGGGGCGTTGAGCGACCGCGTAGAGCACGTCGCCTGCGGCGAACTCGCCGGAGGTTGAGGCCTGGGTGACCACCCCGTCCAGCAGATTGGTGGCAGCGGGCGTCTGTTCTCGCTTGACTGCCGTGCCTACGGTGATCTCGCGTCCGAGCTCATGCTCCTCGACCGTGACGGTGCTGTCACTGGACGGCCGCTGCACCGTGCTGTCCGCCGGAGCCAGAGTGGTCCGACCGGCCCAGAAGGCCGCGATGCCCACGAGGGCGAGGACGAGAATGCCAGCGGCCCAGCGAAGGATCTTGGTGCGGTTCATCCGTCATATCCATAGAGGACGGCGTCCGAGGGGAACTCGGGGCAGGCTTCGATGACGTCTGCGTAGCGGGCGTCGTCGAGGCCGACCAGGGTGTCCTGCACGGGCCACCACCGGTGCCGTTCCTGGGTGTGGAACTTCGCCACGAAGGACTCCTTCGAGGGACGTGCGGAGGTGTCCACGGTGAAGCCACGGGCCTCGAGGCACGGGATCTCGTACTGCTCCCAGTAGTCGTAGACGAGGCGCAGCTGTGCGTCCGTCCAGTCCTGTAGGAGAGTGGGATCGATCGGGTACATCGACGAGCATGTCCACTCGACCAGCGCCACGGCCTGTTTCTGTGACTCCGGCGGAGTGTCGTACTGGATACCGCCGCGGGCTGGACCGTAGGTGGTCGGGACGCCGCGGTCCGTCATGCAGTCGGCGACCCACTTCTCGTGGTCTGTCGTGGACGTCGCCCAGCCGCGACGATCGACGTTGGGGACGTCGTCGAGGCCGAGGGCGCGGGCATCAGCGGCGATCTTCTCCTGGTACCACTGCTCTCGCTCCGCCTCGTCCGTCATCCGTGGCTCGATCTTCTCGGTAGGGGCCCAACTCGAGGGGTCCCAGGAGGACTCGAGCCCTGCCTGGGTCGGGGCGTCGGATTGGGCGGGGGGACTCCCAGAGCCAGCGCACGCCGTGACGCTGAGCGCTCCTGCCAGCGCTATGGCGGTCCATTGGTAACGCCGCATGGTGCCTTCAGTAGGGGTAGTAGCAGTAGCCGTAGGTGCCGGAAAGCAGAAGGGACTCAGAACTGGCCGTCCAGTTCTGCGTCATGCGCAGTCCGGAGTTGAATCCGTACGAATAACGCTGGGATACCATGTGGGTTTTTCCTCCGACGTTGAAGTGCATGGTGTGGCCGAGAAGCTGCTGCTCCGCGCGCAAGCCGACGTGCCCGCCGCCAGCGTCGCAGGTGTGGGTGCCGCTCTTGGTCAGTGCTTGAGCTTGTGTGGCAGCGGAGACTGCCGGCAGTGCGCCTGCTGCCAGTGCAGCACCCGTGCGGGTGATCCACGTCTTCATGGATATCTCCTGGGTAAAAGGTAGGCGCTGAGTGTGTGGGGTGAGTCACACAATATCTCAGTGCTCATGGATTGCGCGATAGAAGACAGGAGACTCCGACACAGAGGAGACCGCGACATGCCTCGGATCTTGGAATTTCACGCGCTGGCGGATGCTTTCACGAGGGGGCATCAGACGGGGAGGGCCGACGAAGTGACGCGCCGTGCCTCGGCCAGGGGCTCTGGCGAGGTGCACGTCTACCGGCCTGCGCCTCAGGCACCCTTCGCCCGGTTCAGCGCCTGGCGCACGCGCTTCTCGGACACGGACACGGCGGTGCCGAGCTCCTGGGCGAAGAAGGACACCCGCAGCTCCTCGATCAGCCAGCGCACCGCGTCCAGATCCGCCGGCAGTGGGGTGTCCGGGTATCGGCTCCGGTGCGCCTCCACGGCGGCGTCGAAGTCGTCCTCGAGTCCCTGGACGATCGCCATGTGCTGGCCGTCGCGCTGCAGGTGGCCGCCGGCGTCCAGCTTGGCCAGCCGCGCCTCGATGCCGGCGATGTACCGGGGCAGGTGCTGCAGCTGCTGCCAGCCGGTGGCGGCCACGAAGCCGTCGAAGACGAGCTGGTCCAGGTGCGCCTTCACGTCGGACAGGGCCGGGGCCATCGCCAGGGACACGGACCCCTTGAGACGGCGGCGCACCGCCGCGGCCCCGGAGAGCACCCGCTCCACCAGGGATGTCACCGCGAAGACCGTGTCGATCAGCTCGGCGCGGACGCGGTCGAACAGGGCCCGGAACTCGGCCTCGGAGAAGGGCAGCTCGTCCCCGACGAGCCGGTCCACCGCCGCCGTCGTGCAGTCCGCCACCAGCGAGTCCACGGAGCCGTGGGGGTTCTGGGTGAAGGTCAGCTTCTCCCGGTTGTCCAGGTGGTCCATCACGTAGCGCTGCGGTGAGGGCAGGGTGGCCAGCAACAGCTGGATCACGCCGGCACGGTGCCAGACGGCCTGATCCTCCCGGGAGCGCGCCACCGTCAGCCCGGCGGCCGGGGAACCCTTCGGGCCCGGCTCCGGCACGAGCGTGGGATAGCCGGTGATCCGCGGCCCGCCCGGGGCCGAAGCGGTGGACACCTTCCGCTCGAGCGCCCCGAACGTCCAGGACGTCAGCCCGTGCAGCTCCTGGAAGGCGGCCGCCGAGCCCTGGGCATCGCGCCCGTCCTTCCCGACGACGGCCCCCTCCCGGGTGCCTGGGCCCGCCGTGCCCCGTCCCCGCCAGCCCTTGCCCTGACCGGCTCCGGGCGTGGGGGCGGCGGTGTCCTTGCCGGACAGGCGTGCGGCGATGGCCGAGCGGTTGGCCGTGGCCAGGCGGGTCTGCAGGTCGGCCAGGTCCTGACCGGCGCCCACCACGGCGCCGCGGTGGTCCACGATCCGGTAGTCCATGCGCAGGTGGTCCGGCACGGCGTCCAGGCGCCAGGCGCCGGGCTCCACGATCTGCCCGCGCAGCCGTCTCACCGCCGTGGACAGCGCCTCCGGCAGGGACTCGGTGCGCGGGTCCGCGCCGGCCTCCAGGGCGGCGGCGAGCTCGCGGGCCACATCCGGGGCCGGGACCAGGTGCTTGCGGGTGGCCTTGGGCAGCGCCTTGATCAGGGCGGTGATGAGCTCGGCTCGCAGGCCGGGCACGAGCCAGGCGAAGCGCTCCGGGTCCATCTGGTTCAGCACCAGCACGTCCAGGGTGACCGTGATGCCGTCGGTGCCGGAGGCTCCGGTGGGGTCGAAGGTGTAGTCCAGGTCCAGCTCGAGCGCGTCCCCGCCGGGCAGCGGGTGCATGAAGGTGGTGGGGAATGCGTCCTGGTCCAGCTCCTCGGCCGCGGTGGTCATCAGCTGGGCGGGGTCGAAGTCCAGCAGGTCCGGGGTCTTGTGGCGCTGCTTCTTCCACCAGGAGTCGAAGTGCCGCTCGGAGACCACGTTCGCGGGCACGCGCTCGTCGTAGAAGGCGAAGAGGTCCTCGTCCGAGACGCGCAGGTCCCGGCGGCGCAGACGGGACTCGAGCTCGTCCACCTCGTCCAGGGCCTTCCGGTTGCGGGCGAAGAAGTGGTGACGGGTCTTCCAGTCGCCCTCCACCAGGGCGCGGCGGAGGAACAGCTCGCGGGACAGCACCGGGTCGATCCGGCCGAAGCGCACCGTGCGGTCCTGCACCAGCGTCACACCGAGCAGCGTGACCTTCTCCTGCGCCACCACGGAGCCCTGGCGGCGGGACCAGTGCGGCTCGGAGTAGCTGCGCTTGACCAGCCCGGCGCCGACCTCCTCCGCCCACTCCGGCTCGATCCGCGCCACGGTGCGGGCCCAGAGCCGGGAGGTCTCCACCAGCTCGGCGGCCATCACCAGCGGGTGACGCTTCTTGAACAGGGCGGAGCCGGGGAACACAGCGAACCGGGTGCCGCGCGGTCCGGTGTACTCCCGGCGCCGCTCGTCGTAGGAGCCGATCTGGGAGAGCAGCCCGGACAGCAGCGCCTTGTGCACGGAGTCGTGCTGGCCCACCGGGTCCACGGGGCCGGCCTGCACGGACACACCCACCTGCTGGGCGAGCTGGCGCAGCTGCTGGACCAGGTCCTGCCACTCGCGCACCCGCAGGTAGTTGATGTGTTCGGTGCGGCACAGGCGGCGGAACGCGTTGCCGGAGAGCTCCTTCTGCTGCTCACGCAGATAGGCCCACAGGTTGAGGATCGCCGTGAAGTCCGAGTTCGCGTCCGCGAAGCGGCCGTGCAGCTCGTCCGCCTGCTCCCGCTTCTCGGCGGGGCGCTCGCGCGGGTCCTGGAGGGTGAGGAAGGCGGTCACCACCATGACCTCGCGGACGCAGCCGCGCTCGCCGGCCTCCAGGATCATGCGCCCCAGGCGCGGGTCCACGGGCAGGCGGGCCAGGCGGCGGCCGAGCGGGGTGATGGTCCCGGCCGGGAAGATGCGGGTCCGCCCGTTCCTCAGGGTGACCGGCTGACCGGTGTTCAGGGCGCCGAGTTCGGTGAGAGCGGTGGCGCCGTCGGAGACCTGCCGTCCGTCCGGGGACTGCAGGAACGGGAAGTCCCGCACCTCGCCGGGGGTGGTGGCCACCCCGAGCGAGAGCATCTGCAGGATCACCGAGGCCAGGGAGGTGCGCAGGATCTCCGGGTCTGTGAACTCGGGGCGGGAGAGGAAGTCCTCCTCCGAGTACAGGCGGATCGCGATGCCGTCCGAGGTGCGGCCGGAGCGCCCCGAACGCTGGTTCGCCGAGGCCTGGGAGACGCGCTCGATCGGCAGGCGCTGGACCTTCGTGCGGTTCGAGTACCGGGAGATGCGGGCGGTGCCGGTGTCGATGACGTACTTGATGCCCGGCACGGTCAGGGACGTCTCCGCCACGTTGGTGGCCAGCACGATCCGCCGCCGCACCCCCTTGCCCGCCCGGGAGAACACACGGTGCTGCTCGGCCATGGACAGGCGGCCGTAGAGCGGCAGGATCTCGGTGCCGGCGAGCGTGGCATGCCGGACCACCACGGATTCGAGGGCGTCGGCGGCGTCGCGGATCTCGCGCTCGCCGGGGAGGAACACCAGGATGTCCCCGTCCGGCTCGTCGGCCAGCTCCAGCACGGCGTCGCCGATCGCGTCCACGGGGTCGCGGGTCTCGGCGGCGTCGTCCGCGTCGTCGTACTGGTCGTCCGGGGAGGGCTCGGCCGCCAGCGGCCGGTAGCGGACCTCCACAGGGTAGGTGCGTCCGGAGACCTCGATCACCGGGGCGGGCACGACGACGGCCCCCTCCGCGATCTCGACGGTCTGATCCGGATCGTCCTGCTCCGTGGCGGGCCGGCCGAAGTGGCGGGCGAAGGACTCGGGGTCGATGGTCGCGGAGGTGACGATGAGCTTCAGGTCCGGGCGCTGCGGCAGGATCCGCTTGAGGTAGCCGAGCAGGAAGTCGATGTTCAGGCTGCGCTCGTGGGCCTCGTCGATGATGATCACGGAGTACCGCTTCAGTAGCGGGTCGTGGGGGATCTCGGCGAGCAGGATGCCGTCTGTCATGACCTTCACGCGGGTGTCCGCGGAGGTGGCCGAGGTGAAGCGGACCTGGTAGCCGACGGTCTGGCCGATGGGTTCCTGCAGCTCCTCGGCGATGCGCTCGGCCACGGAGCGGGCCGCGATGCGGCGCGGCTGGGTGTGGCCGACGGTCCCGTGCTCGTCCAGGCCGAGGGCCAGGCACATCTTCGGCAGTTGGGTGGTCTTGCCGGAGCCGGTCTCGCCGGCGACGATCACGACCTGGTGTTCGGCGATCGCCTCCATGATCTCTTCCCGCCGGGCTGCGACGGGGAGGTGCTCGGGGAAGGTGACCGGGCGCGCGCCGACGGCGGGGTACGAAGCGGTGGGGTGCGTCATGACGTCGCACAGTCTACGTGGGCACCTCGGAGGCACCTGACTGTGTTCCATCTCACAAACCCCTGCTGTGACCAGTCTCCATACTCCCTGAATCTCGCTCTGACATGGGGTTCCATTGGGGATGAGTGCCCGATTGTGCAACGGTGGAATCATGGACTTGAACACCGTCTTCCTGATAGCGGCGATTCTGCTGTATTTCGCGGCGATGATCTTCATCGGCCTGTACGCGGCTCGCCAGAACACCGACCTCGACGACTACATGCTCGCCGGGCGCAACATGAAGCCGTCCGTCGCGGCGCTCTCCGCCGGTGCCTCGGACATGTCCGGCTGGCTGCTGATGGGCCTGCCGGGTGCGATCTACGCCTCCGGCCTCGTTGAAGCCTGGATGGCCATCGGCCTGACCGTCGGGGCCTGGGTGAACTGGAAGGTCGTCGCCCCGCGACTGCGCTCCTACACGGAGGTGTCCGGCGACTCGATCACCATCCCGTCCTTCCTGGAGAACCGCTTCAAGGACCGCACGCACATCCTGCGGATCGTCTCCGGCCTGATCATCCTCGTGTTCTTCACCTTCTACGTCTCCTCCGGCATGGTGGCCGGCGGCAAGTTCGTGGAGTCCACCTTCGGCTCGAACTCCTTCTATGCCGAGGGCCTGGAGATCAACTACCTCACCGGCATGCTCGTGGTCGCCGGCATCACCGTGCTCTACACCCTGTTCGGCGGCTTCCTCGGCGCCTCCCTGACCGACGTCGTCCAGGGCCTGCTGATGTTCGTCGCCCTGCTCCTGGTGCCGATCTTCGTGATCGTGGACATGGGCGGCTGGGACGCCGTGGTCGAGGGCGTCCGCGCCGTGGACGCTCAGTCCAGGGCTGCGGGCGAGGTGGTCGACCACCTGTCCCTGTTCCAGAACGCCACCCTGATCGGCGTCCTGTCCTCCGTGGCCTGGGGCCTGGGCTACTTCGGCCAGCCGCACATCATCGTGCGCTTCATGGCGCTGCGCACCCCGCAGGACGCCACCACCGGCCGCCGCGTGGGCATCGCCTGGATGGCTCTGTCCGTGTTCGGCGCCGTGATGGTCGCTCTCGTCGGCATCGCCTACTTCCAGGCCAACCCGGGCACCACGTTGGACGATTCCGAGACCGTCTTCCTGGTGCTCGCCGCGATCCTGTTCCACCCGTTCGTCGCCGGCCTGGTGTTGGCCGCTGTGCTGGCCGCCATCATGTCCACGATCTCCTCGCAGCTGATCGTGTGCTCCTCCGCCCTGGTGGAGGACCTGTACAAGGTCGTCGGCAAGCACCCGTCCCCGAACGCCGGCCTGTGGCTCGGCCGCATCGGCGTGCTGATCGTCGCCGTGATCGCCGGCATCCTGGCCCTGAACCCGGAAGCCTCCGTGCTCGAGCTGGTCTCCTTCGCCTGGGCCGGCTTCGGCGCCGCCTTCGGCCCGGTGATCCTGCTGTCGCTGTACTGGGAGAAGTTCACCTCCTGGGGCGCCATGGCCGCCGTGGTCTCCGGCGCCGCCGTCGCCTGGTTCTGGTCCGAGGCCGATGAGAAGACCTGGGAGTGGTTCGGCCTCTACGAGATCGTCCCCGGCTTCCTGACCGCTCTGATCCTCGGCGTGGTGGTGTCCCTGTTCACCCAGCGCTCCCGCCAGGTGAACGAGGAGATCAACCGTGAGTTCACCGGCGCCATCGACATCGTCGCCGGCAACGAGGTGACCGCCGCCGAACCGAAGGCCACCACGGCCGAGGGCGGCTCCTCCGCCGCTCCGACCGTCTGATCGCCTGACGCACACGAAGGGCCCCGCCGGATTCCGATCCGGCGGGGCCCTTCCTCTGTCTGCGGCGTCAGCCCTTCACGGCGTAGAGGCGCTTGTTGGCGAACTCGTCGATGCCGAGCGGTCCGAGCTCGCGGCCGAAGCCGGAGCGCTTCACGCCGCCGAATGGCATCTGGGCCCCATGGCGGCGTCCAGGTTCACGTTGGCCATACCGACGTGCAGACGGGAGGCGACCTGCTTCGCCTGCTCGGTGTCCGTGGAGTACACGGCGGAGCCGAGGCCGAAGGCGGAGTCGTTGGCCAGGGCCACGGCCTCGTCTGCGGAGGAGACCTTGTAGACCACGCAGGCCGGGCCGAAGAGCTCGTCGCGGTAGGCGGCGTTGTCCTCGTCCACGTCGGTGATGACGGCGGGGGAGAGGTAGAAGCCGCCGCCGGTCGGGCCCTCGACGCGCTCGCCGCCCACGTGGACGGTGGCGCCGCCGGCACGGGCGTCGGCGATCTGCTTCGCGAGGCCGTCGGCCGCGGCCTCGGAGGACAGCGGGCCGTAGATGTCGGTCTCGCGGCCGGTCGGATCGCCCGGCTTCAGGGCCTTGACCTGGGTGACGAGCTCGTCCACGAAGTCCTCGTAGAGGTCCTCCATGACGATCATGCGCTTGTTGGAGTTGCAGGCCTGGCCCCAGTTGCCCATGCGGCGCTGCAGTGCCTCGCGGGCCGCCTGGCGGGCGTCGTCTGCGGAGAGCACGATGTACGGGTCGGAGCCGCCGAGCTCGAGCACACACTTCTTCAGGTGGCGGCCGGCCTGCTCGGCCACGGCCGCGCCGGCGCGCTCGGAGCCGGTGAGGGAGACGCCCTGCACGCGCGGGTCCGCGATGATCGTGGACACCTGGTCATGCGAGGCGAAGAGGTTCTGATAGACGCCGGCCGGCAGGCCCGCCTCGTCCAGCAGATTCTGCAGCAGCTGGGCGCACTCAGGGGTGATCTCGGCGTGCTTGAGCAGCACGGTGTTGCCGAGCACGAGGTTCGGGGCGGCGAACCGGGCGACCTGGTAGATCGGGAAGTTCCACGGCATGATGCCGAGGATCGGACCGAGCGGCAGCTTCTCGATGTACGCGGTGCCGCCGTCGAAGTCGGTGATCTCCTGGTGCGCCAGCAGCGTCGCCGCATTGTCCGCGTAGTAGCCGAAGATCTGGGCGGAGAAGCGGACCTCGCCGATGGCCTCGCCGAGGCGTTTGCCCATCTCCTTGGTCACGACGGCGGCGATGTCCTTGGCACGCTCGGCGAGCAGCTCGGAGGCGCGCTTGACGATCGCGGCGCGCTCGGACAGCGGCCGGGAGGACCACTGTTCGAAGACGGCCTGGGCGGCGTCGAGGGCCTGGGCCACCTCGGCGTCGGTGGCGGTCGGGTACTCGCGGACCAGCTCACCGGTGGCGGGGTTCTGCGTGCGGTAGCCGCGGTCGGCGGTGGAGGGTGCGGTCACGTCGGTGACTCCTTCGCTGTCGATAGTCGGGAACGTCGTTCCCCTCCATCCAATCGTCCGGGCGGTCAGTCGGTCCAGACGCCCGACGTCCCCCTTCGCCAGCAGCCGAGCAGGTGGGTGTCCACCACGCCCACCGCCTCCATGAGGGCGAAGCAGGTGGTGGGTCCGACGAACCGGAACCCGTGCCGTTTCAGGGCCTTCGCCAGGGTGCGGGACTCCGCCGAGGTCGAGGACACCTCGTCCATGCGTGCCGGGGCGGGCGTCTGCGCAGGCTGGTGGGCCCAGACCAGTCCGGGCAGGCCACGGTGCGGACGCTCGCCCGCCCCGTCCCAGCCGTGTCCCGCCCCGGGAGAGCCCGGATGCAGCGGGGCGAACTCCTCGTCCCGGATCGCCAGCGTGGCCTGCGCGTTGGCGATCGCCGCGGCGACCTTCAGCCGGTTCCGGATGATCCCCGGATCGGCGAGCAGGGCCTGGACCTGCTCCGGGCCGAACCCGGCCACGGCCTCCGGGTCGAAGCCGGCGAAGGCCTGACGGAAGGCCGGGCGCTTGGCCAGCACGGTGCGCCAGCTCAGTCCGGATTGGAACGCCTCCAGGCTCAGGCGCTCGTAGAGGCCGGCCTCGTCCGTGACGGGCAGGCCCCATTCGGTGTCGTAGTACTCGCGGAGCATCTCGTCCGCCGTCGCCCAGGGTGGGCGGGCGAGGCCGTCGTCGCCGATCACGCAGTCCATGGCACCACCGTAGGGCGCCGCCGAGGCAGGCCGGCGCCGGGCCCCGCGAGTGTGGGGGAGCGGGCGCCCTGTGCAGGAGAGGACGAACGGCACATCGGTGCCGCCCGGCCCCTCGGAGCGTGGCGGCCCCGGCCGGGCCGGCAGAGCCGTCCGTGCGGGGCATCCGCTCAGAGCCGCCCGAGCACACCCTTCCAGAAGGCCTTGGCCTCGAGGACGGCCTCCGAGGACGGGAGCCTGGCGTGGCCGAGGGCCACAGCGGCCTTGGGGGCGGCGCCCTCGGCGACCTTCTTGTCGTTGATCGTCACGGCCACGGAGGTGCCGTCGGTGAAGTCGGCGCGCCAGTAGCGCCACTTCTCGGTGGCGGAGGTGCGCGGTTCGCCCTCCAGCGTCCAGGCGGCGCCGTCCTCGGCGAGCGCCGCCGGGAAGACCTCGACGACGCGGTCCAGCGCCTCGTCCATCGTCCCGGCTACGGTGCGGGAGACGTTGGCGTCGAAGGTGCCGTCCTCGCGCTGGCCGGGCAGCCGGCGTCCGGTGTGCTGCTCGTAGGCCACGGCGGTCATTTGCGCCCACCACTCCGGGTTGGAACAGCCGCCCTGTTCCCGGATGGCGGCGAGGGCGTGCTCCGCCAGTCCGCGGTGGTCCAGCTCCTTCCCGCCGGCGGCGTCCAGCCGGGCGGTCCAGTCCTCCCAGTCGATGGAGGTGGCCTTGACGAGGGCGTCGATGTTCGCGCCGCGGGCGGCAGGGGTGCTCATGGGCTCAGGCTACGTTCGCCGCGTCCTTCCGGGCCATGGCCCAGCGCGCGAGGATCAGCACGATGATCACCATGCCGGCGTAGCCCAGCGCCGGGTAGACCCACCCGATGAGGTCGGAGAAGCCGATCAGCGACAGCACCACGGACACCGCTGCGGTGACCGTGGCCAGCAGCCACCGCGGCGCGCGGCGCAGCCGGCCCACCAAGGACAGCCGGGCCGTCGCACCGAAGAGGCAGGACAGGGCTGTGGTGAACTGCGCGAGCAGCAGCACGGCCGTGTACACCAGCGCGAGCCACGGTGCGATCTGCCCGGCCAGCTCCACCATGGGCAGGTCGGTGCGTCCGATCAGCGTGGCGTGCGCCGTCATCGCGAGCATGATGGCACCGGCCATCACCATCAGCCCCAGTGCGCCCAGGCCGGCGCCGGCGGCAAGGGTGGCCGGGCGTGAGGAGGAGATGCGGCCGACCGGGGCCAGCACGGCGTAGGCGAGCTGGAAATTGAAGGCCACGTAGAGGACGCCGGAGACCCACCACTGGTTGATCATGGGAGAGGAGTTGACCAGGTCGACCACGTCCTCGGCCACGGCTGCCCCCGGGTTCGCCATGCCCCAGAGGGCCACGCCCACGGCCACCACGATGATCAGCGGCACCACCACCGCCTGAACGCGGACCAGGCCGGAGATGCCGGCCAGAACGGAGAGCACGCAGGCGACGGCCATGGCCCCCGCTCCGACGAGCGGCGGCCAACCGAGCGCCCCGGACAGGGCGGCGCCGGCGCCGGCGAGCATGATCACCAGCGTGCCCACCAGGGACACCGTGATGGTCACGTCCGTGAAGACGGTCGGCACGGCCGAGCCGGTGGGGTTCACCAGGACGTGGATGGCGGTCGAGCGCAGGCGCTGGGCCAGCAGCAGGATGATCAGGGACAGGGCGAAGAACAGCGCGCCGGCGATCGCCAGCGCCCCCATGCCGCCGAGCAGGCCGAAGCTCACGAAGTACTGCAGGATCTCCTGGCCGGAGGCGTAGCCGGCGCCGATCGTGGTGCCGATGAACGTGGCGGCGATGCCCAGCGGCCCGGTGGGCCGCAGCTGCCGATGGAAGCGGCCGTCGTCGTGGGCGGGCTCGGTGGCGGCGGAGGAGGTCATGCGGTCACCGTAACGATTGGGGGAGAGGTTCGTGTGGGACGGGACGGCGCCGGCCGGGTCCCTCGCGCTCCCGACGACGGCTCCCGCGCCTTCCGCTGGGCGGCAGGCCGTCCCCCTGGTGATTTTGTGGGACAACTCACAGGTGGATACCGTGGGCCGGGTGTCTGAGCGGGGAACGGCCCCGACGACGAGGGGAGAGCACTCCATGACCGAGACCCGCACCGCGGCCGCGTCGGCCGTCGGGGCCCACCGCCGCTCGGCGGCCTGGTTCCTCATCCCGTCCCTGATCGGCCTGGCCCTGTTCGTGGTGCCGCTGCCGGCCGGCGAGGACGGGGTGTCCATCCCGATCGCGCTGATCGCCGGCGCTCTGCAGGACGTGCTGGCCCCGGCGCTGCCGTGGATCGCGGTGACCGTGATGGCCGTCTCCGTGCTCGGCGTCCTGGTGGTCGCGCTGACGAAGCCGGACCTGAGCGCCCGGCCCATGGTGACGTCCCTGTTCGACGTCGGCCCGGTGTGGACCGTCGTCCGCGTGGTGGGCCTCGTGCTCGGGGCCATGACCGCCCTGCAGATCGGTCCGGAGGCGCTCGTGGGCGAGGACACCGGCGGGCTGATCATGGACCTGGCGACCCTGATGGTCACCGTGTTCCTCATCGCCGGCCTGCTGCTGCCGCTGCTGCTGGACTTCGGCCTGCTCGAGTTCGCCGGCGCACTGATGCGCAAGGTCATGCGCCCGCTGTTCACGGTGCCGGGCCGCGCCTCGGTCTCCTCCCTGGCCGCCTGGCTCGGCGACGGTTCCATCGGTGTGCTGATGACCGGACAGCAGTACCAGGCCGGCCACTTCACCCGCCGTGAGGCCGCCGTGATGGGCACCACCTTCAACGTGGTCTCGGTGACCTTCACCATCGTGATCGTCGGCCAGCTGTCCCTGCAACACATGTTCGGCCCGTTCTACCTGACGATCGTCGTGGCCGGCCTGGTGGCCGCGGTGATCATGCCCCGCATCCCTCCGCTGTCCCTGTTCCCGGACGAGCGCTTCCCCGGTGCCCCGCAGGTGGAGAACGAGGACGACACCGCCGCCTCCGACCCGCGACCGCTGCTGTCCCGTGCCTGGCACGCCGCCCGCCGCCGCGCCGACGAGGTGGGAGTGCGGGAGGTCGCCCGCACCGGCGCCTCGAACGTGCTGGAGATGTGGCTGGGCATCCTGCCGGTGATCATGGCCATCGGCACCGCCGCCGTGCTGGTCGCCGAGCACACCCCGCTGTTCACCTGGCTCGGCGCCCCGTTCATCCCGGTGCTGGAGCTCATGGGCGTCCCGGAGGCCGAGGCGGCCTCGCAGGCCCTGTTCATCGGCTTCGCGGACATGCTCCTGCCGGCGGTCATCGTCTCGGACGTGACCGCGGAGATGACCCGCTTCATCATCGGTGCCCTGTCCGTGTCCCAGCTGATCTACATGTCCGAGGTCGGTGGCCTGCTGCTGGGCTCGGCCATCCCCGTCCGCTTCCACCACCTGGTCTCGATCTTCCTGCTGCGCACCGTGATCTGCCTGCCGGTGATCGTGGGCATGGCGCACCTGCTGTACTGAGCCAGGTCAGAGGCAGCGGCCCCGCAGAACGACGCCGGCCGGTCGCCTTCCGCAGAAGGCCACCGGCCGGCGTCGGACGTCAGGAGGGCGGCGGCCGCGCAGGACTGTACCGCCGGCCCGGAGCCGGACTCGCGGCTCAGGCGTCGGCCGCGGTGCGCACGGTGGGCTCGGGCAGGTAGACGCTGCCACCGGCGGCCCTGAACTCCGCGGCCTTGGCGGCCATGCCCTCCGCGGCGATGCGCGCCTGCTCGTCGGCTCCGCCGAACTCGGAGCGGATGTCCTGGCTGATCCGCATGGAGCAGAACTTCGGCCCGCACATGGAGCAGAAGTGGGCGGTCTTCGCCGGTTCGGCCGGGAGGGTCTCGTCGTGGAACTCCTCGGCCAGCTGCGGATCCAGGGAAAGGCCGAACTGGTCGCGCCAGCGGAACTCGAAGCGGGCCTTGGACAGGGCGTCGTCCCGGTCCCGGGCGCCGGGGTGGCCCTTGGCCACGTCCGCGGCGTGCGCGGCGATCTTGTAGGTGATCACGCCGGTCTTCACGTCGTCCCGGTTCGGCAGGCCCAGGTGCTCCTTCGGTGTGACGTAGCAGAGCATCGCGGTGCCGTAGCGGGCGATCTCGGTGGCGCCGATGGCGGAGGTGATGTGGTCGTACGCCGGGGCGATGTCCGTGACGAGGGGGCCGAGCGTGTAGAACGGGGCCCCGTGGCAGAGCTCCTGCTGCCGCTCCACGTTCTCCCGCACCAGGTGCAGCGGGATGTGGCCTGGACCCTCCACCATCACCTGCACGTCGTGCGCCCAGGCCCGCTCCGTCAGCTCGGCGAGCGTATCGAGTTCGGCGAACTGGGCGGCGTCGTTGGCATCCGCCACGGAGCCCGGCCGCAGGCCGTCGCCCAGGGAGAAGGCGACGTCATAGCGGGCGAAGATCTCGCAGAGTTCGTCGAAGTGCGTGTAGAGGAAGTTCTCCTCGTGGTGGCCCAGGCACCAGCCGGCCATGATCGAGCCGCCGCGGGAGACGATGCCGGTCACGCGGTCCGCGGAGAGCGGCACGTGGCGCAGCAGCACGCCGGCGTGGACGGTCATGTAGTCCACGCCCTGTTCGCACTGCTCGATCACGGTGTCCCGGAAGATCTCCCAGGTCAGGGCCTGGTGGTCGCCGCCGACCTTCTCGAGGGCCTGGTAGATCGGGACGGTGCCGATGGGCACGGGCGAGTTGCGCAGGATCCACTCGCGGGTGGTGTGGATGTCGTCCCCGGTGGACAGGTCCATCACGGTGTCCGCGCCCCAGCGGGTGGCCCACTGCAGCTTGGAGACCTCCTCGGCGATCGAGCTGGTGACCGCCGAGTTGCCGATGTTCGCGTTGACCTTCACGGCGAACGCCTTGCCGATGATCATCGGCTCGGACTCCGGGTGGTTCACGTTCGCCGGGATGATGGCCCGGCCGGCCGCGACCTCGGAGCGCACGAGCTCCACATCCACGCCCTCGCGCAGGGCGACGTAGCGCATCTCCGGGGTGATCTCGCCGCGGCGGGCGTAGTGCATCTGGGTGACGCGCGTGCCCTCCTTGGCGCGCAGAGGGGCCCGGCGGGCGCCCCGCCACTCCTGGGTGGACGCGCCGCGGCGGACGGCCGAGCGGCCGTCGTCGAGCAGGTCGCGCTCACGTCCGGTGTACTCCTCCACGTCACCGCGAGCCCGGATCCAGTCCGCGCGCTGCGGGGGCAGGCCCTGCTCCGGGTCGCAGCCCGGGCCCATCGTGCGGTAGACCCGCAGGGGCTCGTTCGGGGTGCCGTCCGGGGAATCGTCCTGGGTGATCTCGGTGACGGGGACGCGGATGCCGTGCTCGGCGTCCTCGAGGTGGGCGAGACGGTGGGTGCGGTAGTTCTCGGGCGCGGACATGCGCCATCACTCTCCTTCTTCCTTCGCCGGCATGATCCGGACAGGTTCAGACGGTTGTCAGGCGGCGTCAGCCTGATCTCAGTCCCGTGCCGTGGGACTCCCGTGGGGGTGCCCTGGACACTACCACAGTCTGTGGCGCGCGTCTCATCCAACCGGCTAGGGTGCGTGGCGACGACGAAGGGAGACAGGCAGATGACGGAGGAGAGGGGCGCCCTCACAGCGGCCGCAGCGCGCGCACGGGCCGTGCCGCGGGTGCTGAGCATCGCCGGATCGGACAGCGGCGGCGGCGCCGGGATCCAGGCGGACGTGAAGACGATCGCCGCCTGGGGCGGGTACGGGATGACCGTGGTGACGGCCGTGACGGCGCAGAACACACAGGGGGTGCAGGCGGTGCACCCGCTGCCGCTGGAGGCGGTGCAGGACCAGCTGGACGCGGTCGGGGCGGACATCGCGGTGGATGCAGTGAAGGTCGGCATGCTCGGCTCG
Source organism: Micrococcus sp. FDAARGOS_333 (assembly GCF_002206575.2). Taxonomy (NCBI): domain Bacteria; kingdom Bacillati; phylum Actinomycetota; class Actinomycetes; order Micrococcales; family Micrococcaceae; genus Micrococcus; species Micrococcus sp. FDAARGOS_333. Next base: position 1,372,942 of record NZ_NJFJ02000001.1, read on the forward strand.
CCGGCGGTGATGGAGGTGGTCTCCGCGTGGCTGGAGGGCTGCGCGGCCCCGGTGGTGCTGGATCCGGTGATGGTCGCCAGCAGCGGGGACAGCCTCACCGCCGCGGACGCCGCCGCGTGGGAACGTCTCCTGGGCGCTGCCGACCTGGTGACACCGAACCTGCCGGAGCTGGAGGTTCTGACGGAGCGGACGCTCCCGGACTGGGAGGGCGCGCTGGCGGCCGCCGGAGAGCTGGCGGCACGGCACGCGGTGACCGTGCTGGTCAAGGGCGGCCATCTGGACCCGGACGAGTATCCGGACGGCGTGCCGGACGCCCTGGTCGCGGCGGAGGAGGAGGCCGTCGTCGTGACGGGGTCCTGGCAGCGCGTGCGGTCCACGCACGGGACCGGCTGCACCCTGGCCTCCGCGCTGGCCACACTCGCCGGCGCCGGGCTCGGCTGGGAGGAGGCGCTGCGGCAGGCCAAGCCGTGGCTGGCCGAGGCGATGCGCCGCGGTGAGGCGCTCGCGGTCGGCCAGGCGGAGCTGCCCGGCTGGCACGGTCCGGTGGACCACGGATGGCGGGAGCGCGAGCAATCGGCCCCGTCACGTACCTGGTGAGAACACGCGCCTGTCACCGCGCTCACGGGGCTGACACGGGCCAGTACTCGCCAGTTCGTGGGACAGCACGAGGTGCCCGGGCGCGCCACCGCCTGAGAACGAGAGGAGCCGGGTCCTCGCATCGCTGCGTGGACCCGGCTCGACGTCGGTGAGTGCCCCCGGCAGGAATCGAACCTGCGGCCTTTGGTACCGGAAACCAACGCTCTATCCCCTGAGCTACGGAGGCGGGGGTCGGCGCGCGTCACCAGGACGCGGCGGACTCGACAACACTACACCATCGCCTGGCGCAGCGCCCGTGCCGCAGCCTCCGGGTCCTCGGCCTGGGTGATCGCGCGGACCACCACGATCCGCTCGGCCCCGGCCGCGCGCACCTGGGGCACCTGTGGCACATCGATGCCGCCGATGGCGAAGAACGGAGACGGCTTCCCGCCGCCGGCGGCGATCTCCGCGCTCCGGGTCGCGGCGTACTGCGGCAGGCGAAGCCCCGCGGCGGGGCGGCCGGGCTTGGTGGGGGTCTCCCAGATCGGACCGGTGCAGAAGTAGTCCAGCCCCCCGTCGGCCAGGGCGGCGTCCACCTGCTCCGGGGTGTGACAGGACCGGCCCAACACCACGTCCGGGCCGAGCACGGCACGGGCCTGCTGCGTGGTCAGGTCCGTCTGACCCACATGGAAGACATCCACGCCAGCCAGCAGCGCCACGTCCGCGCGGTCATTGGCGGCCACCAGGACGCTGTGGGCCTCGGCGGCCTCGCGCACCAGGGCCAGCGCCTGCAGCTCCACCGCCACGGGCACCTGTTTGTCCCGCACCTGCAGGATGTCCACCCCGCCGGCGAACACCGCGCGGCAGAACGTGGAGAAGCGGTCCTTCTCCAGTCCGCCTCCGGCGTCCAGGAAACGAGCCAGATCCGTGCACAGGTACAGGCGGGCGTCGGCGAGGCGGTCACGCAGCGCGGCGGGATCGGTATGGGACATGCCACCACTGTGGCAGACTGGGTGCCGTTCCATGGGAGCCCGGGCCGAGACCGCCGGGCTGAGAGGGCCACACGGCCGGGACCGCCCCACCGGGCTTCCCGCGGCAGGCCGACCATCTGACTCGATGCGGATCATGCCGCCGTGGGGAGGAGACCGAGGGGATGCGTGTCCTCGTCGCCGGTGCCGGGATCATCGGCCTGACCACCGCCGTGGGCCTGCGTGCCGCCGGGCACGCCGTCCAGCTCGTGGCCCCCGAACTCTCCGCTGTCCTCGCCGGGCCGGCTCCGGACCCATCCCGGCTGAGAGTCGCCGGGGCCACACATGCCGCCGCCGGAATGCTCGCCCCGGTGGCTGAGACCCAGCACGGCCAGGACGCGCTCGGCCCGCTGCTGCGCCGGGCTTGGGCCGGCTGGCCGGCACTGATCGAGCTGCTCACCGCCGCCGGCGCGGGCTCCACCGGGCATCGCACCGAGGGCTCCTGGATCGTGGCCGCGGACGCCGCAGACCGGGACGCCTGGGCCCACCTGCTCGCCCGCACCGGTCCCGACGACGGCCGCCTCACCCCCCTCACGGCCCGCGCCCTCCGCTCGGCCTCACCCGCCCTCGCCCCGGGACTCGCCGGCGGCTGGGACGCTCCGGACGACCACCAGGTGGACCCGCGGGCGCTCGCCGCGACCCTGCTGCGTGCCCTGCTCCGCCCCGCATGCGACGTCCTGCCCGCGCCGTCGGCCCGACTCACCGCCGGACAGGTGACCGAGGCGGTGCAGGAGGAGGAGCACGTGCGAGTCCGGATCCGGCCGGCCGGTGACGGCGGGGTGCAGGGTGACGCGCCAGGCGAGTCCGTCCCCACGGCCGATGCCGGCCGGCGCCCCGAGGCGGTCGGCGAGGCGGAGGCCACGGCCGACGTCGCGGTCCTGGCCGCCGGGCTCGGCCACGGTCAGATCGCAGGGGACCCCGCCGCGACCCCGCTGCCACTGCGCCCGGTCCACGGGGACGTGCTGCGTCTGCGTGTGCCGGCCGACCAGCTGCTGCCGGGCGAGGACCACCTGTTCGACCGCACCGTCCGCGGGCTCGTCCACGGCCGGCAGGTGTACCTCGTGCCACGGACGGACGGCACGCTGGTGGTCGGCGCCACCGCCCGGGAGGACCGGCTGGCCGGCACCCGTGCCGGCGGCGTGCTGGACCTGCTGCAGGACGCCTGCACCCTGGTGCCCGCCCTGCGGGACTGCGAGCTGCACCAGGTGCACACGGCCGCGCGCCCCGGCACCCCGGACGACCGCCCCTGCCTCGGCGCCCTCCCGCACGCCCCGCGGATCGTGGTGTCCACCGGCTACCACCGCCACGGCATCCTGCTGGCCCCCTGGGCCGCCGAGGCCGGGTGCGCGCTCGCCGAGCACGCCGGGGGTGTCCTGCCGCAGATCGATCCGGCTCTGGCCGCCACCCTGGCCGCCGCGGACCCCGCCCGGTTCGACGGCACCGCGGCCCACGCCCCGACCACCTGTCAGTCCGACGCAAGGAGCGCACACGCATGAGCACCCTGACGCTGACCCTCAACGGGAAGTCCGCTGAGGTCCCCGCCGGCACCACGTTGCGGCAGCTCGTGGCCGAGACCATCGGCCGCGAGGTCGCCGCTGACGGCACCGCGGCCGACGGCGGCCGCCTCGGCGTGGCCGTGGCCGTGGACCGCCACGTGGTGCCGCGCTCGGCCTGGGACGCCACGGTGCCGCGGGACGGTGCGGCCGTGGACCTCGTCACCGCTGTCCAGGGAGGCTGAGCGTGGACACCGCTGCGGATACCGTCGTGCCGGACGGGAGCGGGTGGAACACCGCCGTGCCGCCCCTGCGGATCGGCGGGTACGAGCTCGCCTCCCGCCTGATCATGGGCACCGGCGGCATCACGGACCTCGCCGCTCTGGAACATGCGCTGGTGGCCTCCGGCACCACGCTCACCACGGTCGCCCTGCGCCGCTGGGCCACGGACACCCGCGCCTCCATGGTCCAGCTGCTGGACCGCCTCGGCATCGACGTGCTGCCCAACACCGCCGGCTGCCACACCGCCCGGGACGCCGTGCTCACCGCGCAGCTGGGCCGGGAAGCCCTGGAGACGGACCTGGTGAAGGTGGAGGTCATCGCGGACGAGCACACCCTGCTGCCGGACGTGGTGGAGACCCTCGAGGCCACCGAGCGGCTGGCCGCAGACGGCTTCACCGTGCTCGCCTACACCTCGGACGACCCCGTCACCGCCCTGCGCCTGGAGCAGGCCGGCGCCGCCGCCGTCATGCCCCTGGGTTCGCCCATCGGCTCCGGGCTGGGCATCCTCAACCGGCACCACCTGGAGCTGATCGTCGCCCGGGCCGGTGTGCCCGTGGTGCTCGACGCCGGCGTCGGCACCGCCTCGGACGTCACCCTGGCCATGGAGGCCGGGTGCGACGCCGTCCTGGCCGCCTCCGCCATCACCCGCGCCGCCGACCCGGCCCGCATGGCCCACGCCTGCCGGCTCGCCCTGGCCTCCGGCTGGCACGCCGCCCGGGCCGGGCGCATCCCGCGCCGGGACCACGCCCGCGCCTCCTCGCCGCGGGTGGGCCGGATCGCCCCGACGCCGGACGCCGCCGGGGAGAGGGCCGCACACGGAGGAGAGGAGGGGCGGTGAGCCGGACCCCGCTGAACTCCCCGCGGCATTCCTCCCGGCCCCGCCGGGACCCGCAGTGCTTGGAGGACCTGGACGACACCCAGCTGGAGCGTTTCTCCCGGCAGCTCACCCTGGACGGCTTCGGTCCCGAGGCGCAGCTGGCGCTGCTGCGCTCCCGCGTGCTCGTGGTCGGCGCCGGCGGGCTCGGCTCGCCCGTGCTGGCCTACCTCGCCGCCGCCGGGGTGGGGGAGATCCACGTGGTGGACGACGACACCGTGGACCGCTCCAACCTGCACCGCCAGGTCATCCACGGCGAGTCCACCCTGGGCGAGGCCAAGACCGCCTCGGCCGCGGCCCGGATGCGGGATCTGCACCCGCAGTGCCGGGTGGTCGAGCACCCGGTGCGGCTCACGGCGGACAATGCCGTCCAGATGGTCTCCGGCATGGACCTGGTGGTAGACGGCGCGGACACCTACGCCACGCGCTACCTGGTGGCCGACGCCTGCGAGATCGCCGGCGTGCCCGCGGTGTGGGGAGCGATCCTGCGTTTCGCCGGGCAACTGTCCCTCTTCGCCCCGGGCCACACGCGCTACCGGGACGTCTTCCCGGAGGAGCCCGAGCCGGGCGAGGTGCCCACCTGCGCCGCCGCCGGCGTGATCGGCGTGCTGCCGGGCATCGTCGGCTCCCTCATGGCGGCCGAGGCGATCAAGCACCTCTCCGGCGTGGGGGAGACGCTCACGGACCGGCTGCTCACGGTGGACGCGCTCACCCTGCGCTTCAGCACCCTGGCCCTCGCCCCGGATCCGGCGCGCCCACCCGTGACGGACCTGAGCGAGCACGAGGCGCACGGCGCTCCCGGATGCGCCGCCGTCGTCGAGGATCAGGGACGGCAGGACGGCACAGCCCCTGCTCGTGCCGACGGCGCCGATGCCGCTGCGCGGGGACAAGCCACCGGCGAACTGGCCCCCGCGGCGCTCGCCGCCCTGTTCGCGGACCCTCAGGCCCGCGCGGGTCTGATGCTGGTGGACGTCCGGGAGGGGTGGGAGCGACGGGTGGACCGGATCGAGCCGCCCGAAGGCGTTGCCGACCGTCACCTGCCGCTGGACGAGCTGCTGGCCGACCCGCAGCGGCTCCGACCCGACGGCGCGCGGACCGTGGTGCTCTGGTGCGCTTCCGGCGCCCGGTCCACCCGCAGTCTCGCAGCGCTCGCCGATGCCCGCCCAGAGCTCGCGGACACCCTGCACACGCTCGGCGGGGGACTGGCTGCGTGGCGGGCCGAGGGCCGCCGGGAACCCACCGGCCGGACCCCCGCGCCACAGGACGACGCGCAGGACGTCCCGCCCCTAGACTTGGCCCCGTGAAGCCTGAAGAACTCGCCTCCCTGATCCATGCCCAGCTGCTGGCCGCCGTCAAGGATGGCGCTCTGCCGGAGACCCTCCGTGAGGAGCTCTCGAAAGATCGCGTCCGCGTCGAGCGTCCCCGCAGCCGCGAGCACGGAGACTGGGCCACCAACGTGGCCATGCAGTTCGCCAAGAAGGCCGGCATGAACCCGCGCGAGTTCGCCGCCGTCCTCGCCGAGCGCGTGGGCGCCCAGGAGGGCGTGGCGACGGTGGACGTGGCCGGCCCCGGCTTCCTCAACATCACCCTGGACGCCGCGGCCGCCGGCCGGCTCGCCCGCCAGATCGTGGAGGCCGGCGAGGCCTACGGCCACAACGACGCCCTGGCCGGCCACGTGGTGAACATGGAGTTCGTCTCCGCCAACCCCACCGGTCCGCTGCACATCGGCCACACCCGCTGGGCCGCCCTGGGCGACGCCATCACCCGCCTGCTGCGCGCCTCCGGAGCGGACGTCACCGCCGAGTACTACGTCAACGACGCCGGCAACCAGATGAACGTCTTCGCCGACTCCGTGCTCGCGCGCCTCCACGGCCGCGAGGTCCCCGAGCGCGGCTACCCCGGCCAGTACGTGCAGGACCTGGCGGACCAGGTGGCCACGGATCACCCTGACGTCATGGACCTCACGGACGAGGCCGCCCGCCCGGTGGTCCGCGAGGCCGCCTACGAGCTGCAGATGCAGGACATCAAGGACACGCTCACCGCCTTCGACGTGCACTTCGACGTGTTCACCTCCGAGCGCCGCCTCCACGACTCCGGCGCCATCGGCCAGGCCGTCGAGCGCCTGCGGGAGCAGGGCCACGTGGAGGACCGCGAGGGTGCCGTCTGGCTGAAGACCACCGCCTTCGGCGACGACAAGGACCGCGTCCTCATCCGGGCCAACGGCGAACCCACCTACTTCGCCGCCGACGCCGCCTACTACCTGGACAAGCGCGACCGCGGATTCACCGAGAAGGTGTACCTGCTCGGCGCCGACCACCACGGCTACGTCGGCCGCCTCAAGGCCATCGCGGCCGCTGCCGGCGACGACCCGGCGCAGAACATCGAGATCCTCATCGGCCAGCTGATCTCCGTCAACGGCGCCAAGCTGTCCAAGCGCGCCGGCAACATCATCGAGCTCAAGGACCTCGTCGAGTGGCTCGGCCGCGACGCCCTGCGCTACGACCTGGCCCGCTACCCGGCCGACTCGCCGATCACCATCGACCCGGAACTGCTGCGCTCGGCCACCAACGACAACCCGGTCTTCTACGTGCAGTACGCCCACGCCCGCGCCTGCAACGCCGCCGAGACCGCCGCCGCGCACGACGTGGACCGCTCCGCGTTCGACGCCTCCCTGCTGACGCACCCGACCGAGGGCGAGCTGCTCGCCCAGCTGGCCGAGTTCCCGTCCGTGGTGGGCATGGCCGCCCGCCTGCGCGAGCCGCACCGCATCGCCCGCCACCTCGAGGTCGTCGCCGGCGCCTACCACTCCTGGTACGCCGCCTGCCGCATCGTCCCCGCACCGGAGCCGGACGGCACCCGCGGCGCAGTGCAGGACGTCAACCGCACCCGCCTCTGGCTCAACGACGCCACCGCCCAGGTCCTGCGCAACGGCCTGGACCTGCTCGGCGTCTCCGCCCCGGCCAAGATGTGAGGAGGCCCGCTGTGAGCGAGCTCGACAAGACCACCGGACCGGCCGTCGTCGGGAAGGAGTCCGCGCAGCCCCCGGCCGCGGGTCCCTCCCCGCTCGCCCCGGACTGGCTGCCCGCCCCGGGCGACGCCAACGCGCTGACGGACCGACTGTGGGCCGCCGGCGTGGCGCGCGACGGCGCCGGACAGCTCACCGTGCAGGGCATCCCCGCCGCCGAGCTCGCGGAGACCTTCGGCACCCCGCTGCTCGTGGTGGACGAGGACGACTTCCGCGCCCGTGCCCGCGCCTTCAAGTCCGGCTTCGACGCCGCCTTCGCCGACCTCTGCGGGGGAGCGGACGTCTACTTCGCAGGCAAGTCCTTCCTCACCCTCTCCACAGCCCGGTGGGCCGCCGAGGAGGGCCTGCGCGTGGACACCGCCTCCGGCGGCGAGCTCGCCATCGCCCTGCACGCCGGCGTGGACCCGGCGCACATCGGGCTGCACGGCAACAACAAGTCGGACGCCGAGATGCTGGACGCGCTCACCCAGGGCGTCGGCCGGATCATCGTGGACTCCGTGGACGAGCTGCGCCACCTGGCCGAGTTCGCCGCGCAGCACGGTCTGACGGCCCCGGTGATGCTCCGCCTGACCCCGGGCGTGCACGCCCACACCCACGACTTCATCGCCACCGCGCACGAGGACCAGAAGTTCGGCCTCTCCCTGGCCCCGGCCACGGGGGACGACGACGGCAACGTCACCGGGCGCTCGCCGGCGTCCGTGGCCGTGGAGACGGCCCTGGCCGCGGAGTCCGTGGACCTGATCGGCGTGCACTGCCACATCGGCTCCCAGATCTTCGAGGCCGACGGCTTCGCCCTCGCCGCCCAGCGTGTGCTCGCCTTCCTCGCCGAGGTGCGCGACGCCCACGGCGTCGAGCTGGCCGAGCTGGACCTCGGCGGCGGCCACGGCATCGCCTACACCGCCGTGGACGCTCCGCGCCCGCCGGCGCAGATCGCCGCGGCGCTGGCCGAGGCCGTCCGCGCCGCCACCGCCGAGCACGGTCTGACCTGCCCGCGGATCTCCATCGAGCCCGGCCGCGCCATCGCCGGCCCCGCCGGCCTGACCCTGTACACCGTCGGGGTCACCAAGACCGTGGACGTGGACGCCCCGGACGGCACCACCGCCGCCCGCCGCTACGTGGCCGTGGACGGCGGCATGTCGGACAACCCCCGTCCCGTGCTCTACGACGCGGACTACACGGCCGTCTGCGCGAACCGCGCGCCGCAGGCCACCCCCGTGCTGTCTCGCGTGGTGGGCAAGCACTGCGAGTCCGGGGACATCGTGGTGAAGGACGTGTACCTTCCGTCAGACGTGGCCCGCGGCGACCTGCTCGCCGTCCCGGCCACTGGCGCCTACACCCACGTGATGGGCTCCAACTACAACGCGCTGCCCCGCCCGGCCGTCGTGGCCGTCACCGGGGGAGCGGCCCGCACGATCATCCGCCGGGAGACGGTCGCGGACCTGCTGGACCGCGAGGTCGACCCGCAGGACCCCGCCCGCTGAGGACGGCGGGCGGCCCACACCGCACCGGCGGCCGCCCTGTGCCGCGCACAGTCGAAGCAACGCCCACCAGGAGGACCATGACGCAGCCGAAGACCACCACCCAGGCCATCACCGTCGCCCTGCTCGGCGGCGGCACCGTGGGATCCCAGGTGGCCCGCATCCTTACCGAGGACGCGGACATGCTCGCAGCCAAGGCCGGTGCTCCGCTGCGCCTGGCTGGCGTGGCCGTGCGCTCGACGGACCGGAGGCGTGACTACCAGCTGCCGAAGGACATGTACACCACGGAGGCCGAGCCGCTGATCGACGGCGCGGACATCGTGGTCGAGCTGATGGGCGGCATCGAACCGGCGCGCACCCTGATCGAGCAGGCGCTGCGGGACGGCAAGGCCGTGGTCACCGGCAACAAGGCGCTGCTGGCCCGGCACGGCGAGGAACTCTCGGCCATCGCCGCCGAGCACGGCGCCCAGCTGGCCTTCGAGGCCGCCGTGGCCGGCGCCATCCCCATCCTGCGTCCGCTGCGCGACTCGCTCTCCGGGGACCGGGTCACCCGCATCATGGGCATCGCCAACGGCACCACGAACTTCATCCTGGACCGCATGGACAGCGTCGGCGCGGATTTCGCCGACGCGCTGGCCGAGGCCCAGGAGCTGGGCTACGCCGAGGCCGACCCCACCGCAGACGTGGAGGGTCACGACGCCGCCGCGAAGGTCGCCATCCTGGCCACCCTGGCCTTCGGCACGGACTACTCCATCGACGAGGTCTCCTGCGAGGGCATCACGCAGATCACCGCCGCCGACTCCGCCGCGGCCGCGGATGCCGGCTACGTCATCAAGCTGCTCGGCATCGCCGAGCGCCGCACCGGACAGGACGGGGCCGAGGGCGCCGTGCTGCGCGTGCACCCCACCATGGTCCCCCGTGAACACCCGCTCGCCGCCGTCCGCGGCGCCTACAACGCCGTGTACGTGGAAGCGGAGAACGCCGGCGAGCTCATGTTCTACGGCCCGGGCGCCGGCGGAGCCCCCACCGCCTCCGCGGTGATGGGCGACGTGGTCTCGGTGGCCGAGCGCCTCGTGCGCGGCGGCCCGGCCCGCGTGCGCACCTCGATCGCCTCGCTGCCTGCGCTGGACGCCGAAGAGGCCCACACCTCCGTGATGGTGGTCCTCACCGTCGCCGATGCCCCCGGCGTGCTGCGCCGCGTGGCCGGCGTCTTCGAAGGCCACGGCGTCTCCATCGAGGCGATGCGCCAGAACTCCGCCACCGCCGAGGGCGAGAGCGAGGTCCAGCTGCGCATCATCACCCACCACGCCCGCCAGCGGGACCTCGACGCCACCGTCGAGGAGCTGCGCGACCTGGACGTCGTCCGCGGCGTCGTCTCCGTCGTCCGAGTCGAAGGAAAGTGAACACCTGATGGCACATCAGTGGAAGGGCGTCGTCCGCGAGTACGCCGACCGCCTGCCGGTCACCGAGCACACCCGCGTCATCACCCTGGGCGAGGGCGGCACCCCGCTGATCCGAGCTCCGCACCTGTCCGACCTCGTGGCCGGCGACGTGTACGTGAAGTTCGAGGGCATGAACCCCACCGGCTCCTTCAAGGACCGCGGCATGACCATGGCCATCACAGCCGCCGTGGCCGAGGGAGCCGAGGCCGTGGTCTGTGCCTCCACCGGCAACACCTCCGCCTCTGCCGCCGCCTACGCGGCACAGGCCGGCATCACCTGCGCGGTGCTGGTGCCCGAGGGCAAGATCGCCATGGGCAAGATGTCCCAGGCCGTGGCCCACGGCGCCCAGATCCTGCAGGTCCAGGGCAACTTCGACAACTGCCTCGAGGTGGCTCGCAAGCTCTCCGAGAACTACCCGGTGTTCCTCGTGAACTCGGTGAACCCGGCGCGCATCGAGGGCCAGAAGACCGGCGCGTTCGAGGTGGTCGACGCCCTCGGCGACGCCCCGGACTACCACCTGCTGCCGGTCGGCAACGCCGGCAACATCACCGCGTACTGGAAGGGCTACCAGGAGTACGCCCGGCCGTACGTGAACCCGCACCCGGGCACCTCGGACGAGGAGCTTCCGGCCGTGGCCACCACGACGCCGACGATGTGGGGCTTCCAGGCCGCCGGCGCGGCCCCGATCGTGGCAGGCCACCCGATCCTCGAGCCGGACACGATCGCCACGGCCATCCGCATCGGCAACCCCGCCTCCTGGGACCAGGCCACCGCCGCCCGCGACGCCTCCGGCGGCCTCATCGACTCCGTCACGGACGAAGAGATCCTTCAGGCGCACCGCTGGCTCTCCTCCAAGGAGGGCGTGTTCGTGGAGCCGGCCTCCGCCGCCGGCGTGGCAGGGCTGCTGAAGCACCATGCCGCCGGCGACGTGCCGGAGGGCAAGACCTGGGTGATCACCGTCACCGGCCACGGTCTGAAGGACCCGCAGTGGGCTCTCAAGGCCGCCGACGGATCGGAGGTCACCCCCGAGTCCGTGGACGTCGACGTGGTCACCGTGGCGAAGGCGTTGGGGCTGTCCTGATGCCGACGCTGCGTGCGCTCCCGGCCGGCCGGTCCGTGCGTGTGGCCGTGCCGGCCACTTCCGCGAACCTCGGCCCGGGCTTCGACACCCTCGGCCTCGCCCTGGAGCTGAGGGACGAGGTGACGTTCACCGTGGTGGACGGCCCCTCGTCCGCCCGCGTCACCGGGGAGGGGGAGGGGGCCCTGCCCGACGACGGCACGCATCTGGTCGTCCGCCTCGCCCTGGAGCATCTGGCCATCAGGGGTGCGACGGCGCCCGGTCTCGCCCTGCAGGCCCACAACGTGATCCCGCACTCGCGCGGCCTGGGGTCGTCCGCGGCCGCCGTGGTGGCGGCCCTGACCGGTGCCGAGGCGCTGCTCGAGCCAGGGGACCGGCTGGATCCGGACGGCCTGCTGGACGCGTGTGCGCACCGCGAAGGCCACCCGGACAACGTGGCGCCCGCCCTGGCCGGAGGCGCCACCGCCTCCTGGGTCGACGACACCGCCGGAGGCTTCCGCACCACCAGGCTGCGACTGCACCCGGACCTGGTGCCGGTGGTGGCGGCGCCGGATGCCCGACTGGCCACCCATACCGCCCGCGGACTGCTGCCGGAGACCGTGCCGCACGCCGTGGCCGCCGCCCAGGCCGGCCGCGCCGCGCTGCTGACGCACGCCCTCGCCGAGGACCCGTCCCTGCTGCTGCCGGCCACCAAGGACTGGCTGCACCAGGACTTCCGTGCCTCTGCGATGCCGGAGAGTGCCCGTCTGGTCCAGGTGCTGCGCCGCGCCGGTCACGCGGCCGTGGTCTCCGGCGCCGGCCCGACCGTGCTGGTGCTCGCCGCCGGCGCGACGGCCGCCGACGAGGCGGCCCGGCTGTTGCAGGCCGAGGCGGAGTCGACTGCGGCGCGCTGGAGGGTGACGGTGAGTGCCGTGGCGTCCGAGGGTGTTAGGGTGGAGACACTCCATCACGGCTGACGGGAGCCTATCCAGGCTTCTGCTGCGGTGGCGGACCCGTCTTCCACACGTCCCGTTCTGGGATATCGGCAAGGACCGGTTCGCAGGCATCGCCGCGACGGCGACGACCACCTCCCCGCCCGTGGCGGAGAACCCCCTCTTTTTCACCCGGCCCTCAGGGCTGCCGCAGCGCAGCACGGCCGGAAACCATCGACGAGCCGTGCCCGCAGTGAGCGCGCCACGGCCGAAACCGAGTCAGAAGGACCCTTCGTGACCGAATCCATGGAACAGACCGCCCCCTCCGCGAACGCCGGCGGCGGACTGGCCTCTCTCAAGCTCGCCCAGCTCCAGGCCCTGGCCTCCCAGCTCGGCATCACCGGCAGCCGCCGCATGCGCAAGTCGGACCTGGTGGCCGCGATCGCCGACCACCAGCGCGGCGGTGCCGTGGCCGACCGCGAGGCCGCGGAGAAGCGTGCGGCCGAGAAGAAGGCCGCCGAGCAGAAGCAGGCTGCCGAGAAGGCGGAAAAGGACGAGACCGCGCAGGGCGAACAGCGCGTCGAGCGCCCGGCCCGCCGCTCCCGCCGTGCCGGCTCGGACGGCTCCGCGCCGGCCGAACAGCGCGGGGACCGCAAGGACGAGCAGAGCCAGGACGAGCAGGACAGCCGCGGCCGCCGGAACCAGGGTCAGGACGAGACGACCCGCGGCGAGGGCCAGGACAAGGCCTCCGGCGGCGCCCGCGAGGACCGCGGCGACCGCTCTGAGGACGAGAAGAAGTCCGGCAGCCACGAGCGCGAGAACGGCCGCGGGGACAAGGGCGGCCGCAGCCGCGACGCGGACGACCGCGACAACGGCGGTGGCAACGACAACAGCGGCCGCAACGACAAGGGCGGCCGGAATCGGAATCGCGGCGACCGCGACGAGGACGACCGGGACAACGGCGGCCGCAACGACAAGGGCGGCCGGAACGACAAGGGCGGCCGGAACCGGAACCGCGGCGACCGCGATGACGACGAGCGCGGGTCGCGTCGCTCCCGCCGCAACCGCAACCGAAACGACCGCAACCGGAACCGCCGCGGGCGCGGTGGCCCCGAGGTGGACGACACCGAGCTGACCGAGGACGACGTCCTGCAGCCGGTGGCCGGCATCCTCGACGTGCTGGACAACTACGCCTTCGTCCGCACCTCCGGCTACCTGCCCGGCCAGAACGACGTCTACGTCTCCCTGCAGATGGTCAAGAAGTACGGCCTGCGCAAGGGTGACGCCGTGGTCGGCGCCATCCGCGCACCGCGTGAGGGCGAGAAGCGCAACAGCGGTGGCGGCAACCGCCAGAAGTTCAACGCCCTGGTGAAGCTGTCCACCGTGAACGGCGCCCCGGCCGAGGAGGATCCGACCCGCGTCGAGTTCTCCAAGCTGGTCCCGCTGTACCCGCAGGAGCGCCTGCGCCTGGAGACCGACCACAAGCTGGTCGGCCCCCGCGTGATCGACCTGGTCAGCCCGATCGGCAAGGGTCAGCGCGGCCTCATCGTCTCCCCGCCGAAGGCCGGCAAGACGATGATCCTGCAGTCGATCGCCAACGCGATCACCACGAACAACCCCGAGGTCCACCTCATGATGGTGCTCGTCGACGAGCGCCCCGAGGAGGTCACGGACATGCAGCGTTCGGTGAAGGGCGAGGTCGTCGCCTCGACCTTCGACCGGCCGGCGGACGACCATACCACCGTGGCCGAGCTGGCGATCGAGCGTGCCAAGCGCCTCGTGGAGCTGGGCCGAGACGTGGTGGTCCTGCTCGACTCCATGACCCGCCTGGGCCGCGCCTACAACCTGGCCGCCCCGGCCTCGGGCCGCATCCTCTCCGGCGGTGTGGACTCCTCGGCGCTGTACCCGCCGAAGAAGTTCTTCGGCGCCGCCCGCAACATCGAGAACGGCGGCTCCCTGACCATCCTCGCCACCGCCCTGGTGGAGACCGGCTCCCGCATGGACGAGGTCATCTTCGAGGAGTTCAAGGGCACCGGCAACATGGAGCTGCGCCTGTCCCGCCAGCTCGCCGAGCGCCGCATCTTCCCGGCGGTGGACGTCAACGCGTCCGGCACCCGCCGCGAGGAGGCCCTTCTCTCCCCCGAGGAGGTCAAGATCATGTGGAAGCTGCGCCGCGTGCTCTCCGGTCTGGAGACCCAGCAGGCGCTGGAGCTGCTCACCAACAAGATCAAGGACACCGCGTCCAACGCCGAGTTCCTCATGCTGGTCTCCAAGACCACCCTGGGCTCGAAGGGCGACGACTAGTCACCACCGCCACGCCGGCCCCGGCGGGAGCACCTGCTTCCGCCGGGGCCGGCGTCGTCGTGTCCGCCCCTGTCCTGTGCGGACCTGTCCTGTCCGCCGCTGTCCCGTCCCCACTCCGAAAGGCCACCGCCGTGTTCGACTCCGTCACCGAGCTGCTCGCCGAGCACCGTGAGCTCACCGAGCGCCTGGCCGACCCGGCCGTGCACGCAGATGCTGCCCTGGCCCGACGCCTGGGGCGGCGGTACGCGGAGCTGGGGGCCGTCGTCGCGGCCCACACCGCGTGGGTGCAGGCGGAGGAGGACCTGGCCGACGCCGCCGAGCTGGCCGCCGAGCCGGGGGAGGACGGCGAGGCCTTCGCCGCCGAGCTGCCCGGGCTCACCGCACGCCGGGACGAGGCCGCCGAGCGCCTGCGCCGCGTGCTCATCCCGCGCGACCCGGACGACGCCCGGGACGTGATCATGGAGGTCAAGGCCGGCGAAGGCGGCGAGGAGGCCGCGCTGTTCGCCGGGGACCTGGTGCGGATGTACCTGCGCTACGCCGAGTCCCGCGGCTGGTCCTGCCAGATGCTCTCCGTCACGGAATCGGACCTCGGCGGGTACAAGGACGCGCAGATCGCCGTGCGCGGCACGGGGGCCGGCCCGTCCGAGGGCGTGTTCGCGGCCCTGAAGTTCGAAGGCGGTGTGCACCGGGTGCAGCGCGTGCCCGTCACCGAGTCCGCCGGGCGCATCCACACCTCGGCCGCCGGCGTGCTGGTGCTGCCGGAGGCGGAGGAGGCGGAAGAGGTCCGGATCGACCCGCACGAGCTGAAGGTGGACGTCTTCCGTTCCTCGGGCCCGGGCGGGCAGTCCGTGAACACGACAGACTCGGCCGTGCGCCTGACCCACCTGCCGACGGGCATCGTGGTGTCCATGCAGAACGAGAAGTCGCAGCTGCAGAACCGCGAGGCCGCCCTGCGCGTGCTGCGCTCCCGCCTGCTGGACCTGCAGCGCCAGGAGCGCGAGGCCGCGGACGCCGCCGCACGCCACGGCCAGGTCCGCACCCTGGACCGCTCGGAGCGCGTGCGGACCTACAACTTCCCGGAGAACCGGATCGCGGACCACCGCTCCGGCTACAAGGCCTACAACCTGGACGCCGTGCTGGACGGAGACCTCGGTCCCGTCATCGCCTCCCTGCAGGCCCAGGACGAGCAGCGCCGCCTCGACGCCCTCGGCGGGGGAGCGGCATGACCGGCAGCGGCCTTTCCGCGGACGGTGCCGGGCCCGCCTCCGGCGGTGCCCTTCCAAAGCCGGCGACGACGGACTGGCACCTGCTCGTGCGCGGTGCGCTCCGGCGTCTGTCCGGCTCCGGGGTGGACAGCCCGCGGGCCGACGCCGAGCAGCTCGCCGCCCACGTGATGGGTCTTCAGACCGGTGCCGCCCTCGCCCGGATCCTCGCCGGCGCCCAGGCGTCGGCGGACGAGGCCGCGCGCTACGGCAAGCTCGTCGCCCGGCGCGTCGAGCGTGTGCCGCTGCAGCACCTCACGGGCGAGGCCTCCTTCCACGGCGTGTGCCTGCAGGTGGGCCCCGGCGTCTTCCTGCCGCGCCCGGAGACCGAGCTGCTCGTCGAGCACACCCTGGCCGCCGTGGCCGGGATCGACCGCCCCGTGTTCGTGGACCTGTGCACCGGCTCCGGCGCCGTCGCCGCAGCCCTCGCCCACGCCCGCGCCGAGACCGGGCGGCCCGCCGACGTGCACGCCGTGGAACTGGACCCGACCGCCCACCGCTGGGCGGCCTGGAACCTGGAGCCGCTCGGCGTCCACCTGGTGCTCGGCGATGCCGCCGCGGCGCTGTCCGAGCTGGACGCCACGGCGGACGCGGTGACCGTGAACCCGCCGTACGTGCCCGACGGGCGGCTGCCGGCCCAGCCGGAGGCTCGCCTCGATCCGGCGCTCGCCCTTTACGGCGGCGACGAGGCCGGCACCCGCATCCCCCTGACGATGGCCACGGCGGCCGCCCGGCTGCTCCGGACCGGGGGAGTGCTGACCATGGAGCACGACGAGACCCACGGGCCCGAGCTGGTCACGGCCGTGAGGGCACAGGGGGCCTGGGCCGACGTCGTCGGGCACCAGGACCTGACCGGACGCCCCCGCTGGCTGCACGCCGTGCGCGCCTGACCGACAGAGAGAACGATGATGGAAGAATGGACCGCGTGAGTGAGCTGATCGACGTCACGGACACCTCCGACCTTCACCACGCCGTGGAGCGTGCCCGGACGGCCCTGGGCAACCGCGAGTGCGTGGTGCTGCCGACCGACACTGTCTACGGCATCGGTGCGGACGCGTTCTCCCCGCTGGCCGTCGCCGTGCTGCTGGCCGCCAAGGGCCGAGGCCGTACCATGCCGCCGCCGGTGCTCATCGCGGACCGCAACGTGATGCAGGGCCTGGCGTACGACGTCCCCGAGGCCGCCGAGCAGCTGGCCGCCGAGCACTGGCCGGGGCCACTCACCCTGATCCTCAAGTCCCAGCCGACCCTCACCTGGGACCTCGGCGAGACCCGCGGCACCGTGGCCCTGCGCGTGCCTGCCGACCCGGCCGCGCGCGAGCTGCTCTACGCCGTGGGCCCGATGGCCGTCTCCTCCGCCAACCGCACCGGCATGGCGGCGGCCACCACCGTCCAGGAGGCCCAGGAGATGCTCGGCGAGACCGTCTCCGTCTACCTGGACGGCGGCCCGCGCACCGAGAACACCCCGTCGACCATCGTCGACTGCACCGTCACCCCCTTCCGGGTCGCCCGCCAGGGCGCCCTGCCGCTCGAGGTGCTGCGCGAGACCGTCCCGGACCTGCTGGCCGAGGGCGAGGACGCCCCGCCGCCGGACACCGCCACGTCCGCCGATCCGGCGACCTTCTCCACCGTCGACCGCGCCGACAACACCCCCGCCCCGGGGAACGGGGGCGCCTCCGTGCCGGAGGAAGCCGCAGAGGGCGAGGCCGACGAACACCCGCCCCGGGACTGACCGGCCTCCATGCGTGCCTACGTCCTGGTCATCGCGGTCACGGCGCTCACCTGCCTGGTGACGACGCCGCTGATCCGCCAGGTCGCGCTCCGGGGCCGCGCCTACAGCCCGCACCGCACCCGCGACATGCACGTCCGCGCCGTCCCCAAGCTCGGCGGCGTGGCCATGGTCATGGCCGTGCTCCTGGGCATGACGGTCGCCGGCACTGTGCCCTTCCTCGACGGCATCTTCAGCGACTCCGCCCCCGTCCGCGGCCTCCTCGCGGCGCTGGGCATCATCACGGTGCTCGGGATGGTGGACGACCTCTGGGACCTGCGCTGGTGGGCGAAGATGGCCGGACAGATCGCCGCGGCCCTCGCGGTGGCGCTGGGCGGCATCAGGGTCGAGGCCATGCCCTTCGCCTGGATCCCGGTCGGCAACGAGCCGATGCAGATCCTGCTGACCGTGTTCGTGATCGTGCTGACCATGAACGCCATCAACTTCGTGGACGGGCTGGACGGCCTCGCCGCGGGCGTCGCGCTGATCGGCGGGTCGGCCTTCTTCGTGTACTCGTACCTGCTGACCAGGACGATCAACGAGTTCGACTACTCGAACCTCGCGACGCTCATGATGGCGCTGCTCGTCGGCGCCTCCCTCGGGTTCCTGCCGTACAACGTCAGCCCGGCCAAGATCTTCATGGGAGAGGTCGGCGCCCTGCTCATCGGACTGCTGCTGGCCACGGCCGCCGTCGCCGTGACCGCCGACGTCGACGCGCTGGACGGGTTCCGGTTCCGCAACGTGCCGGCCTACATGCCGATCCTGCTGCCGCTGGCCGTGCTCGCCCTGCCGCTGATCGACCTGACCACGGCCGTGATCCGCCGCACCGCCCGCGGGTCAAGCCCGTTCTCCGCCGACCGCGGCCACCTCCACCACAAGCTCGTGGACGGCGGCTACACCCAGCCGCAGGCCGTGGCGCTGCTCTGGCTCTGGAGCTTCCTCGTCTCCTGGGGAGCGGTGTCCCTGAACTTCTTCGACGACCGCGTCGTCCTCCCGGTCCTGGCCGTGCTGCTGCTCGCCGCCGGGTACCTCACCCTGCACCCCATGGTGCGCCGCCGCCGGGGCGCGGCCGAGACCACACCCGACGAGGTCGACCCCCAGGAGTTGCAATGACCGCCCGCCGACGACGAGCCCCGCGCGAGAACACCCGAGGCTGGTGGGGGATCCTCCTGGTCTCGGTGGCGGCCACCGCCGCGGCCGTCGTCGTCTGCGCGCTCGTGTCCGGTCTGATGCACGGGGGAGCGGCCGCCGCCTCCGCCGGCCTCGGCGGGGGACTGGTGCTGCTGCTGTCCGCGGTCACCCTCGCCCTCATCGCCTGGCTGTGGGACCGGCAGCGCGAGATGGTCATGGTGCTGAGCATCGGCGCATTCGTCCTCAAGATCGTGCTCTACGGCCTCTTGCTCACCGTCGTCCCCCGACCGCAGTGGCTCGACGCGCTTGCCGCAGGGGTGGCCGCGCTCGTGGCGATCGTGGTCTGGCAGGCCGCGGAGGTGCTCGTGTTCGCACGCACCCGCCGCAGCATCTACTGAAGCGGAAACGGGCCCTGCGCCGCAGATCTGCGGGGCGGGCGCCGGACCCGGCAGGCCACGCCCGAATGGGGTGAGCGCCACACTCCTGACGACGTCTGCAGTTCGTTCGCGGGGGCTTCTTTTTGGTATCGTTATCTCAGATCACAATCGACGGCCACAGGTGCCGCCGTGCGCGACCACATCTCCCCATGGCAGAGCCGCCGACCGTGGCCCTGACGTGCGCGGATGCGGGAGCCGGCAGCCGGGCTGTCGACGCATCACTGCCAGAGAGGACCCGCGTGCTTTCCCTCGTGCTCGCCAATGTCGCCAGCGCCGGCTTCACGCCGCCCAGCATCAGCGACGCCCACCTGCCGGAGATTCTGCCGTGGGGTGCCGAGTACGGCACCGGCTTCGGCAAGCAGATGCTGATGGTCATCCTGTCGATCGTCCTGATCTCCGGCTTCTTCATGCTGGCCATGCGCAAGCCGAAGCTGGTCCCGGGCAAGACCCAGTGGCTGGCAGAGTCGGGCTACTCCTTCGTGCGCAACTCCATCGCCAAGGACATCCTCGGCGAGAAGGACTTCAAGGCCTGGGTCCCGCTGCTGTTCGGACTGTTCTTCTTCGTGCTGGTCAACAACATCTTCGGCGCGATCCCGCTGCTGCAGCTGCCGTCCTTCTCCCACGCCGGCGCCGCCTACGCCCTTGCGCTGATCGTCTACGTCATCTGGATCGGCGTCGGTGTCCGCCACCACGGCCCGAAGTACTTCAAGCTGGCCGTCGTCCCGTCCGGTGTCCCGGGCTGGATCCTCCCGCTGCTCGTGCCGCTCGAGGTCATTTCGAACTTCATCGTGCGCCCGCTGACGCATTCCCTGCGTCTGATGGCGACCATGCTCGCAGGCCACATGATCGTGATGCTGGCCGGCACCGGTGCCGCCTACCTGATCATGGAGTCGGGATCGCTCTTCCTACAGGGTGCTGGTGTCCTGGCGATCATCGGCTCGGTCGCGCTGTACTTCCTCGAGCTGCTGATCATGTACCTGCAGGCCTTCGTCTTCACCCTGCTCACCGCGATCTACGTCCAGGGCGCGATTGCGGCGAACGACCACTGAGTTTTCCGGGGCCGGTAGCCTGAGCGCACCGGCCGCGGAGCGGCGGCCGGCGGCCGCCACCCCACAGACGTCTCGATGCCGGTGAACGCCGGGCCACATCGAGAACACCCTCCGACCCTGCCGGGGACCGACTCCGGCATCGTGAAAGGAACACCATGGATCTCCACGGTTCTCTCAACATGATCGGCTACGGCCTGGCCTCCATCGGCTCCGCCATCGGCGTGGGCCTCATCTTCGCCGCCTACATCAACGGCGTCGCCCGTCAGCCGGAGGCCCAGCGCATCCTGCAGCCGATCGCCCTGCTCGGCTTCGCGCTGGCCGAGGCCCTTGCCATCCTGGGCCTGGTCTTCGCCTTCGTCATCGGCGCCTGACGCGCCCGTGTCCAGCGAGCGGTCGGCCGACCTGAGGGTCGGCCCGGCGGCTCCTCCTATTCAGGACTCATGACCGAAGGATGGTTGAAACATGATCAGCTCTGCACTGATCCTGGGCGCGGCTGAGGGTGCGAATCCTCTCGTTCCCAACCCGTGGGAGATTGTCGTCGTCGCGGTGGGCTTCGCCGTGCTGATGTTCATCGTCATCAAGTTCATCGTCCCGGCCCTCGAGAAGTCCTACCAGGACCGTGTCGAGGCGATCGAGGGCGGCCTGGCCAAGGCCGAGAAGGCCCAGGCCGAGGCGAACGCGATGATGGCGGACTACGAGCAGCAGCTCGCCGACGCCCGCCAGGAGGCCAACCGCATCCGCGAGGAGGCCCGCACCGAGGGCGCTCAGATCGTCGCGGAGGCCAAGGAGCGTGCTCAGGCCGAGGCGAACCGCATCACCGAGCAGGCCCACACCCAGATCGCCGCGGACCGCGCCCAGACTGCCACCCAGCTGCGCACCGAGGTCGGCACCCTGGCCACCACGCTTGCCGGCAAGATCGTGGGCGAGTCCCTGGACGACGACGCCCGCTCCCAGCGAGTGGTCGACCGTTTCCTGGCTGATCTCGACAAGCACCAGAACGCAGGTGTGTCCGAATGATGACCGGTGCATCGAGGGACTCCCTGGCCGCTGCCCTCCAGGCGGCGGAGCCGGTGCTGAACGAGGGCGGCGTCGCCCTGGCCCGTGAGCTCTTCGGCGCCCTGGACGTCATGGACGAGCACGGTGCCGTGCGTCGCGCGCTGACCGACCCGGCCTGGACGACCGAGCGCCGTCACGGCCTCGTCGACTCCCTGTTCGGCACCCGGGTGACCCCCGGTGCGCTGCAGGTCCTGAAGGATCTGGCCGGTCGTCGCTGGTCGGCTGAGCGGGATCTCGGCGACGCCCTGGAGGTCGTGGCCTCCCATGCCGCGGCCGCCGAGGCCGAGCGCGGCGGGCACGAGGGCCTCGCGGGCCTGTCCCGCGAGCTGCTCGGCTTCAACCGCACCGCCGACTCCTCGCACGAGGTGCAGTGGGCGCTGACCGACCAGCAGGCACCCGCCGAGGCCCGTGTGGCTCTGGCACACCGCCTGCTGGGCAAGGACGCCACCGAGCCGGGCAAGCTGCTCGTGGAGCGGGCCGTCAAGGCCCCCCGCGGCCGCAAGCCCTTCCGCGCCGTGCGCGACTGTGCTGACGTCGTGGCAGACCGCCAGCGTCAGTGGATCGCCGACGTCACCGTCGCCAAGCCCCTGGACGAGACCCAGCAGGCTCGCCTGACCCAGGGCCTGAGCCGCGCCTTCGGTCGCGAGCTCGTCCTGGACATGACCGTCGACCCCACCGTGGTGGGCGGCATCCGCGTGCAGGTGGGCGACGACGTGATCGACGCGTCCATGTCGAGCCGACTCAACGACCTCCAGCGCCGGATGGCCGGCTGACCCGAGGGTCGGCCGCACCGGGGACGGAACACTTACGAACCGCTGCATCATCGTCACGTCGATGATCGCCAAAGCAACAGAGAGCAGGGACTGCAGATGGCCGAACTGACCATCAACGCTGACGATGTCCGCAATGCCTTGAACGACTTCGCGGCATCCTACGAACCGACCGGCGGAGACCGCACCGAGGTGGGCCACGTGCTCACCGCCGCGGACGGCATCGCCCGTGTGGAGGGTCTGCCCTCCGTCATGGCGAACGAGCTCCTCCGCTTCGAGAACGGCACCCTGGGCCTGGCCCAGAACCTCGACACCCGTGAGATCGGCGTCGTCGTGCTGGGAGAGTTCCAGCAGATCCGTGAGGGCATGGAGGTGCACCGCACCGGCGAGATCCTCTCGGTCCCGGTCGGCGACGGCTTCATGGGCCGCGTCGTGGATCCGCTGGGACAGCCGCTGGACGACCTGGGCCCGATCGAAGCCGAGGGCCGCCGTGCCCTCGAGCTGCAGGCGCCGACGGTGACCGAGCGCAAGTCGGTGCACGAGCCGCTGCAGACCGGCATCAAGGCGATCGACGCCATGATCCCGATCGGCCGTGGCCAGCGCCAGCTGATCATCGGCGACCGCCAGACCGGCAAGACCGCCATCGCGGTCGACACCATCCTGAACCAGAAGGCCAACTGGGAGTCCGGCGATCCGGAGAAGCAGGTCCGCTGCGTCTACGTCGCCGTCGGCCAGAAGGCCTCCACCATCGCCGGTGTGCGCGCCACCCTCGAGGAGCAGGGTGCGCTGGAGTACACCACCATCGTGGCGTCCCCGGCCTCCGACCCGGCGGGCTTCAAGTACCTGGCCCCGTACGCCGGCTCGGCCATCGGCCAGCACTGGATGTACGGCGGCAAGCACGTCCTGATCATCTTCGACGACCTGTCGAAGCAGGCCGAGGCCTACCGCGCCGTCTCCCTCCTCCTCCGCCGTCCCCCGGGACGCGAGGCCTACCCGGGCGACGTGTTCTACCTGCACTCCCGGCTGCTCGAGCGCTGCGCGAAGCTGTCCGACGAGATGGGCGCCGGCTCCATGACCGGCCTGCCGATCATCGAGACCAAGGCGAACGACGTGTCGGCCTACATCCCGACCAACGTCATCTCCATCACCGACGGGCAGATCTTCCTGCAGTCGGACCTGTTCAACGCGAACCAGCGTCCGGCCGTGGACGTCGGCATCTCCGTGTCCCGCGTGGGCGGCGCCGCCCAGGTGAAGGCCATGAAGAAGGTCTCCGGCACCCTGAAGCTGGACCTGGCCCAGTACCGCGACATGCAGGCGTTCTCCATGTTCGCCTCTGACCTGGATCCGGCTACCCGCCGCCAGCTCGCCCGCGGTGAACGCCTCATGGAGCTCCTGAAACAGCCGCAGTACATGCCGTACCCGGTCGAGGAGCAGGTCGTGTCGATCTGGGCCGGTTCCAAGGGCCACCTCGACGAGGTGGCCGTGGACGACGTCCTCCGCTTCGAGCGTGAGTTCATCGACCACCTGCGCCGCAAGGACGTGGCGCTCGGTGCGATCGGCTCCACCGGCAAGCTCGAGGACGACACCCTCGAGGTCCTGACCTCTGAGATCGAGGAGTTCAAGAAGAACTTCCAGCCCTCGGGGAAGGACGGCGTCGCCGCCGGCAACGTGGAGCACCAGGCGATCGACGAGGATCAGGTCGCGCAGGAGCAGATCACCAAGCAGAAGCGCTGACCGCAGAGGTTCAGTGAGCGGCCCGGCGTCATGCCGGCGCCGGGCCGCCGCCCCTCCGCCAGGAAAGGACCATCATGGGAGCCCAGATCCGGGTCTACCGTCAGAAGATCGCATCGACCTCGTCGATGAAGAAGATCTTCAAGGCGATGGAACTGATCGCCACGTCCCGCATCACGAAGGCACGCGAGCGGGTCAACCAGTCGCTGCCGTACGCGAACGCGATCACGCGCGCCGTCTCCGCAGTCTCGTCCCAGCACGACATCGACCACGTGCTGACCACCGAGCCGGAGAACCCGACCCGGGCCGCCGTGCTGATCATGTCCTCCGACCGCGGCCTGGCCGGCGCCTACTCGGCGAACGTCCTGCGCAAGTCGGAGGAGCTCATCCAGCGCCTCACCGACGAGGGCAAGGAGATCGACCTCTACGTGCTCGGCCGCAAGGCCCAGGGATACCTGGACTTCCGCAGCCGCGAGTACGTCAAGGTGTGGACCGGCCAGACCGACGCTCCGGTCGCCGAGCGCGCCCAGGAGATCGGCGAGACCCTCGTGGACGCGTTCCTCAAGGACACCGCCGCTGGCGGCGTGGACGAGATCCACGTGGTCTTCACCGAGTTCGTCTCGCTCGTCAAGCAGAATCCGGTCGTCGTGCGGCTGCTTCCCCTCGAGGTCGTCGAGGAGCAGGTCACCGACGCGGACGACGTCCTGCCGCTGTACGAGTACGAGCCGGACGCGGAGCAGGTCCTGGACGCCCTCCTGCCGAAGTACATCGAGTCCCGCATCTTCAACGCGATGCTGCAGGCTGCCGCCTCGGAGCTGGCCAACCGCCAGCGCGCGATGAAGTCGGCGGGCGACAACGCCACGAACCTCATCAAGGACTACACGCTCCTGATGAACAACGCTCGACAGGCGGAGATCACGCAGGAGCTCACCGAGCTCATCGCCGGTGCAGACGCGCTCAACAACTCCTGAGCGCAGACGCCATCCGACCCGCCATCCACACACGATAAGAAGTGAGAGAGATGACTGCCACCATCAACGATCAGGGCACCGGGGCCTCCACCGGCGGTGCCATCGGGCGCGTCGCCCGCGTCATCGGTCCGGTGATCGATGCCGAGTTCCCCGCCAACGCCATGCCGGAGATCTACAACGCGCTGACCGCTGAACTGACCCTCAACGGCCAGACCCGCGTCGTGACCTTCGAGGTCGCCCAGCACCTGGGCGACAACATGGTCCGTGCGATCTCCCTGCAGTCCACCGACGGCCTCGTCCGCGGCGCCCAGGTCACCGACTCGGGCGCACCGATCTCCGTGCCGGTCGGCGACGTGGTCAAGGGCCACCTGTTCAACGTGCTGGGCGAGACCCTGGACACCCCGATCGACTCGCTCGACGTGACCGAGCGCTGGCCGATCCACCGTGCCGCCCCGTCCTTCGCCGCCCTGGAGGGCTCCACCGAGATGCTGGAGACCGGCATCAAGGTGATCGACCTGCTGACCCCCTACATCAAGGGCGGCAAGATCGGCCTGTTCGGCGGTGCGGGTGTGGGCAAGACCGTGCTCATCCAGGAGATGATCACCCGTGTGGCCCGCAACTTCGGCGGCACCTCCGTGTTCGCCGGCGTCGGCGAGCGAACCCGTGAGGGCAACGACCTCTGGGTCGAGATGGACGAGGCCGACGTGCTCAAGGACACCGCTCTGGTGTTCGGCCAGATGGACGAGCCGCCGGGAACGCGTCTGCGCGTGGCCCTGTCCGCGCTGACCATGGCGGAGTACTTCCGCGATGTGCAGAACCAGGACGTGCTGCTGTTCATCGACAACATCTTCCGCTTCTCTCAGGCCGGCTCCGAGGTCTCCACCCTGCTGGGCCGTATGCCCTCCGCGGTGGGCTACCAGCCGAACCTGGCGGACGAGATGGGTGTGCTGCAGGAGCGCATCACCTCGACTCGCGGCCACTCCATCACCTCGATGCAGGCGGTCTACGTCCCGGCGGACGACTACACCGACCCCGCCCCGGCCAACGTGTTCGCCCACCTGGACGCCACCACCAACCTGACCCGTGACCTCGCCTCGCGTGGTCTGTACCCGGCCGTGGATCCGCTGGCCTCGACCTCGCGCATCCTCGACCCGCAGTACGTGGGCCAGGACCACTACGACACCGCGATCCGCGTGAAGCAGATCCTGCAGAAGAACAAGGAGCTGCAGGACATCATCGCGATCCTCGGCGTCGACGAGCTCGGCGAGGAGGACAAGATCACCGTGGCGCGCGCCCGCAAGATCGAGCAGTTCCTCTCGCAGAACACCTACACCGCGAAGCAGTTCACCGGTGTCGAGGGTTCGACCGTGGCGATCAAGGACACCGTCGAGGGCTTCAAGGCCATCTGCGACGGCGACGTCGACCACATCGCCGAGCAGGCCTTCTACAACGTCGGCGGCATGGACGACGTCGAGCGCGAGTGGGCCAAGATCCAGGCTGAGGGCTGATCGTCATGGCAGAGCTGAAGGTGGAGATCGTCTCCGAGGAGCGCTCCGTGTGGAATGGCACCGCCTCTGCGGTGTCCGCACGGACGATCGACGGTGAGATCGGCATTCTGCCCGGCCACACCCCGCTGCTCGCCGTGCTCGGCGACGGCGAGGTCGTGCTCCGCACCACGGACGGCTCCACGGTGACGGCTCACGCCGCCGGTGGATTCTTCTCCGTGGACAACGACCAGGTCGTCATCGCTGCCACCAGCGCCCGCATGGGCTCTGGGAAGCAGGACTGACCCGCTCACCCGCTGGGATCCGAACGCATGAAGGGCCCGGTGCTGGTGATCGCCGCAGTGGCGGCAGGAGCGATCCTGCTGGCCGTGTGGCTGATCCGGCACCGGGCCCTCATGGCGTCTCCGGGGACCTTCCCCGCGGTCGGCACGGACCGCCGGGGCCGGCGTCACCGCGTCGTCGGGCAGTACGACGACGACACCCTGCGGCTGTTCCGCAGCTACTCCTGCAAGGTGCGGCCCGCCTGGTCGGCCCAGCGCTGCGGCATGGACCTGGAACGGGTGCATGCCGACGATCTTCCGGAGACCGCCGTGCGCGTGCGGGTCACCGATTCCAAGGCGAGCTTCACGCTGGACCTGGATCCCGCCGACGCCTCCGGCCTGCGCGCCTGGACCGAGGCCGGCCCGTCCCAGGCGGTCCAGCCCTGGTGGAACTCCGGACGCCTCTGAGCGGCGCGCTGTCCCCGGCGCCGCAGATCTGTGGCACGCCATGGTCGGGCCTGCGTGGTGGACGGGCTCTCTCACGTGTGCGGCTCTGGGCCGCACCGGCGTCAGAACAGGCGGGCCTCGGCGTCGTCCACGCCGCGCATGGCGTCGTAGTCCAGGGTCACGCAGCGGATGCCGCGGTCCTCGGCGAGTGTCCGTGCCTGCGGCTTGATCTGCTGGGCGGCGAACACGCCCGTCACCGGGGCGAGCAGAGGATCGCGGTTCATCAGCTCGAGGTAGCGGGTGAGCTGCTCCACCCCGTCGATGTCCCCACGGCGTTTCAGCTCCACGGCCACGGTCGCGCCCTCGCCGTCACGGGCCAGGATGTCCACGGGGCCGATCGCCGTCATGTATTCGCGGCGGACCAGGGTCCAGCCCTCGCCGAGCGTGGTGATCTGTTCGGCGAGCAGGCGCTGCAGGTCCGCCTCGACGCCGTCCTTCACGAGTCCGGGGTCCACGCCCAGGTCGTGATGGGTGTCCGAGTGGATCTGTTCGATCAGCACCACCAGGCGGTCGTCGCTCTTCTTCGCCTGCACCCGCCAGACCTGCTCGACGCCCTGAGCGGCCTGGTCCGCGGTCGGCTCCTCCACATGGAGGGTGGCCGGAGGGCTCATCCAGTTCAGGGGCTTGTAGGAGCCGCCGTCGGAATGCACCAGGACGGACCCGTCGGCCTTCACCATGAGCAGGCGGGTCGCGGTGGGCAGGTGAGCGTTGAGACGGCCCTCGTAGGTCACGGAGCAGCGGGCAATGACGAGACGCACCCGGCCAGTGTAGTGGGAGAGCGTGGCTGCGCCGGGCCTCACACCGGGCCTCACACCGGGCTGCATGCCGGGCGTGTGCGAGCATGGGGGCATGCCCCGTTCCCCGCAGCGCCGCCGTCGCGGCGGCTCCTCCCGTGCGCGCCCGTCCGGCGGCCGGAACCCCGTCGGCCCCGGCCGTGCAGACCGGCTTGAGGAGCTGCTGGGCCTGGACACCGGTTACAGCCACCAGACGGGATCGGACGGGGGCTGGCATGTGCGGCAGGTCCCGGCTTGGCGTGCGGTGAAGGACTACACCTGTCCGGGCTGCGGGCGTCGGATCCCCCAGGGGGCCGCACACCTGGTGGCCTGGCGCAGTGACTGGATCATGGGGGACGAGGACGCAGGGGCGGAACGCCGCCACTGGCATCCGGTCTGCTGGCGGACGCGCCACTCGCGTTGAGACGGGGCCGTCGCGGCGTCTCCTGGCCCGGCGCCGACCGGCTGCCGCGGCGCCTCAGTGGCGGTCCTGGCGCGGGATGTACACCTCCCGGACCAGGAGCATGACGGCGGCGGCGGTCGGGATCGCCATGAGGGCTCCCAGCACGCCGAGCAGCGTGCCTCCGGCGATCACGGCGATCACGGCCACGGCGGCCGGCACGGCGACGGCACGGGCCATGACCCTGGGGGAGACCACGTAGGCCTCGACCTGCAGGTAGACGAAGTAGATGGCGGCGAAGAGGGCCGCGGTCTGCCAGTCCACGGTGAGGCAGATGCCCGTGATGATGAGACCGCCGATCATGGCACCCACCAGCGGGATGAACGCCGTCATGCCGGCGAAGAACGCCAGCAGCGCGGCATAGGGTGTGCCGGCGATCGACATCGCCACGAATGCCACCGTGCCGTTGAGCAGGGCCACGAAGGACTGGCCCATCACGTAGTGGCCCACGGAGGAGGTGATCTTCTCCGCCAGGTATTCCACGCGGACGCGGCGCGAACGCGGCGCCAGGCGGTAGAGCCAGTACTTCATGGCCGGCAGCGAGGCCAGGAAATACAGGGTCAGCACGAGCACCACGAGCGTGGAGAACGCCGTGTTGATCAGGAACTGCCCCAGTCCCACGAGCCCTCCGAAGACCTGGCTCCAGGCGTTCTGGTCCTGGAAGAGCTTCTCCACCTGGCTGTCCACGGCGGCGCGGATCTGGAACTCTCGATCGAGGTCGTGGAAGATCGCCGAGCCCATGATGTCCTCGACGATCTGCGGCACGGCATTGACGAACTCTGCGGACTGCTCCACCACCGTCGGCACGAGCAGAGACAGGAATGCGGCGGCCAGCCCGGCCAGTCCGAGGACGGCCGCGAGCACCCCGATCGGCCGCGGGGCGCCCCAGGACTCGATCTTCCGCACGATCGGGTCCAGGCCCAGCGCGATGAACAGCGCGGCCAGGATCCAGACGATGAGCTCCCAGTTCGCCGAGAGCATCCAGAAGATCAGCAGCGCCAGGCCGACCCCGGCCGTGAGCAGGAAGCCGGAGGTGACCGGGGCACGGAGGACGACGGCCGGCGTTCCGTCTCCCACTCGCCCGCCCGTGGCATCCGCGCGCTCGGTCACGACGTCGGCGCCCGCCTGCGCGGCGACGTCGCCAGGCTCCGTGGCCGGCTCCGGCAGGTCGTCGACCGTGAACTCCACACGGCGGGGGCGGGGGAGCCGGCGGCCGAGACGGCGCAGGGCGCCTCCGCGCCGGGTCGCACGTACGGCTCGGGAGGGCGGTGGGCTGGCCTGTGGGTCCGTCGCGGCACGGGTCTGTTCCTCGGCGGCCGTCGGTACCTCGGATCCGCTGCGCTGGTGCTGTTCGTCCACGCGGTCAGGGTACGCCAGCCGGTGGCACGGGCCACACCGGGTCTCACCCGGTCTCCCAGGATGCTGGACGGCGCCGCGCTCGGCCGTGCACGCTGTCGGCGAATCCGCCCTCGCGTCTCTCGGCAGCGCCGGGTCACGGCGTTACCGTGGGACTCCACAGCCGTCTGAGCCTGACGGAGATCCGCGGCCGTCGGCACAGACGGCGGAGACTCCGCCCCCTGATGACTCCGCCCCCTGATGAAAGGACCCGCTCCGCCATGAGCACCCCGCACGCCGAGCAGCCGTCCGGCGCAGACCGCCTGCGCGGCGCCGTCGACCTGTCCTCCCTGGCCGCTCCGGGCACGGCGCCCGGCGGTGGGCCGGGCACCTCCGCCCCGGGGACGTCGTCGCCCGCCGCCGCAGATGCCGCGTCGGAGGGCTCGTGGGTGATCGAGCAGGCCGACCAGCAGGTGCTGCAGCAGCTCGTGCAGCTGTCCGCCCAGGTGCCGGTGGTCGTGCTGCTGCACGTGCCGGGGGACGAGACCTCGGAACAGCTGCACACGCAGTTCGCGGACGCGGTGGACGGCCAGGCCGGTCGCCTCGTGATGGGACGTGTGGACGTCGCGGCCGAGCCCCAGCTGCTGCAGGTGTTCGGCCTGCAGGCCGGCCCGGCCGTCCTGGCCCTGGTGGCCGGCCAGCCGGTGCCGTTGGCCAACCAGGCCCTGCCCGCCGACGCGCTGGAGAAGCTCGTCGGGGAGATCCAGCAGGTGGCGCAGCGCAACGGCGTCTCCGGCCAGGTCTCGCCCGTGGCCCCGGCACGCGCCGGAGCCGAGCAGCAGGCCCCCGCGACGCCGGTGCCGCCGCTGCATCGTCAGGCCCAGGAGGCCTTGGCCGCCGGCGACTGGGAGGCCGCCGTGGGCGCCTGGGAGAAGGCCCTCAATGACAACCCTGCGGACACCGCCGCCCAGCAGGGCCTGGCCTCCGCGAAGCTCATGCGCCGCACCGCGGACATGGACGCCGCGGCCGTGCGCCAGGCCGGCGCGGAGAATCCGGACGACGTGGCCGCCCAGGCCGCCGTCGCGGACCTGGACCTGCTCGGCGGCCATGTGGAGGACGCCTTCCAGCGCCTCGTCCGCTTCATCGCCCTGCACCCCGGCGAGGACCGCGAGCCGGCCCGCGCGCACCTGGTGGACCTCTACACCGTGGTCGGATCGGACGACCCGCGCGTCCAGGCCTCCCGCCGCAAGCTCGCCTCCGCGCTCTTCTGAGCCCGTCGGCTCCTGACGGAGCCGGGTCCCGACGACGGCCGCCGGCCTGCCGAGGCGGGTGGCCGTCATCGTGCCCGGCGAGGCCGCCGAGACGACGGGCAGGCGAGGCTCCGGTGAACACCCTGATCTCCGTCCTGAGTCGGAGTCGGCGGCGGCTGTGCGCCCGCTAGCGTGGACGCCATGCGAGCAGAGAACGCCCCGGACCCGGACTTCGCCCTCGTCGCCCGAGCGCTGACCAAGCGCTTCGGCGACCGCCTCGCCCTGCAGGGCCTCGACCTGGACGTGCCCGCCGGCTCGTTCTTCGGCGTCGTCGGCCCGAACGGCGCCGGCAAGACGACCGCCCTGTCCATGGCCACCGGCCTGCTGCGGCCGGACCACGGCCGGGCCTGGATCCACGGGGTGGACGTCTGGCAGCGGCCGCGCGAGGCCAAGTCCCGCGTGGGTGTGCTCGCGGACGGTGTGCGCACCTTCGATCGCCTCTCCGGCGCCCAGCTGGTCACCTACGCCGGGCTGCTCCACGGTCTGGACGCGGACGTGGTGGCCGCACGCACGGCAGACCTGCTGCGGGTCATGGATCTGGCCGACGCCGGCCGCAAGCCCGTGGTGGACTACTCGGCCGGCATGACCAAGAAGGTCCTGCTGGCCGCGGCCATGGTCCATGCCCCGGACGTGCTGGTGCTGGACGAGCCGTTCGAGGCCGTGGACCCGGTCTCCGCCGCGAACATCCGGGACATCCTGCACAGCTACGTGGAGCGCGGCGGCACGGTGATCGTCTCCAGCCACGTCATGGACCTGGTGCAGCGCATGTGCTCGCATGTGGCCGTCATCGCCGAGGGCAGGCTCGTCGCCTCCGGCACCGTGGACGAGGTCCGCGGCGGTCAGGACCTGGAGGAGCGGTTCGTCGAGCTCGTCGGCGGCCGCCACGCCGGCGAGGGGCTGGCATGGCTGTGAGCGGCACCGACCGTACCGGCGGCGCGCCCGCAGCACCGGACGCAGCGGCCGGCCGGGCCGGCTCGGGCATGGCAGCACGCTCCCTCGGCCCGGACGGCCGTCGCGCCCCCGAGATCGGTCTCGGCCGGGCGGTCGGCATCCTCGTGCGCCTGCGCTGGGCCCTGATGGTGTCCAGCTGGCGCCGCTCCACCGCCACGTTCGTGTTCAGCATCATCGGCGTGCTCTACTTCGGAGGCCTCACCCTGCTGGCCTCCGCGGCCGTGGCCTTCGCCCCCGCGCCGGAGTCGATGGCCCTCCGCGCCGCCGTGACCACCCTGTTCTGTGCGGGCCTCGTGCTCGGCTGGTCGCTGGTCGCCCCGTTCATCACGGGCGTGGACGCCACCCTGGACCCGCGCAGCTTCCAGCCCTACCCGATCCGCCGCCTGCCGCTGGTCACGGGTCTGCTCGTGGGCACGCTCACCACGCCGCAGGGCGTATTGACCCTCGTCTTCGCACTCGCCGTGGGTGTCTCCTGGCGGGACCACCCGGCTGCCCTGCCCTGGGGCCTGGCCGGCGGCGTCCTCACCGCGGCCACCGCACTCGCCCTGGCCTACGGCGTCACCGCCGTCCTGTCCTCCTACACCGGGCAGCGGCGCATCCGGGACATCGTCTCCGTGCTGGTCTTCATCCCGCTGATGCTCGGCGGCGTGGTCCTCCACCGGATCGTCGACTCCTTCGACCAGCTCGTGGCGCTGGCCGAGCCGGTCGCCGCGGTGCTCGCCTGGACCCCGTTCGGGGCCGCCGGCGCCGCCGCCGGCGCCGCGGCGTCGGGAGCCCACCTGCCGGCGGCCGTCCACCTGGCGGTCGGCCTGGCCTGGCTGGCCGCCGCCGTCGCCCTGTGGGCCTGGGGCCTGCAGCGCACGGTGGAGCCCGTGACGGAGGTGGGCGGCCGTCGTCGTGCCTCCTCCGGTGACGCGACGGCCCAGGAGCGGCCGCTGCGCTGGATCGGCCGTCCGGCCACCGGCCCCGTCACTGCGATCGCCGCCCGGTGCCAGCGCTACTGGTTCACGGACCCGCGCTACTCCGCCACGCTGGTGGTGGTGCCCCTGTTCGCCGTGATCCTGTGGTTCCTCGGCAGCCGGGGCGACGTCGGCAGCGGACCGCTGATCCCCACGATGCTGCTGCTCGGCCCGATGATCGCCTGGACCATGGGCGTGGCGGTCTCGGCGGACATCGCCTACGACCACACCGCCTTCCACCACCACGTCACCGCCGGTGTGCGCGGCGCGGACGACCGCTGGGGCCGCGTGCTCGGCATGGCCGTCCTCGGCGTCCCGGCCACGCTGTTGGGCGCGGTGGGCTCCGTGGCGTTCTACGGCATGTGGGACCACCTGGCCGTGGTGCTCGGCGCCTCGGTCGGCACGCTGGCCTGCGTCACCGGCATGGCCAGCCTGCTCTCGGCGCGCCTGGTCTACGCCGTGCCCAAGCCCGGCGACTCACCGTTCGCCACGCCGCAGGGCGCCGGCATGCGGACCGTGCTCGTGCAGATGGCCTCGCTGCTGCTGTCCCTGCTGATCACCCTGCCGATCACCGCGTGCGTGGTCGCCTACCTGCTCCTGAGCATGACTGCGCTGTGGGGCGCGGTCACCCTCGCCGTGGGCCTGCTCTGGGGTGGGGGAGTGCTCCTGCTCGGCGTGCGCCTGGGCGGGCGCTGGCTGGACCGCACCGCTGCGGAGACCTATCAGACGGTGGCGCGGTTCTGAGCGCGGACTGCACGCAGCCCGGGTGGCGCGGGGACCCACGTTCCACACGGGCGGTGTCCACCTCCGGCGGGGTCGTAGAATGTCCGGCATGACTCTCCCCGGCGAACCGAACCAGAACGATCCGCTGTCCCCCTCCGGCGGCGGCACCTCCGTGCTCGAACGTCAGGAGCAGGAGCAGCTGATCGAGCCGGGCGACCACGAGCGCTTCGCGCACTACGTCCGCAAGGAGAAGATCATGGAGTCCGCCATGACCGGCGAGCCCGTGATCGCGCTCTGCGGCAAGGTGTGGGTGCCGGGTCGCGACCCGAACAAGTTCCCGGTCTGCCCGCAGTGCAAGGAGGTCTACGACGGCCTCCGTGACCCGCAGGACGGCGGCGACGGCGGCTCGGGCGGCGGCAAGCGCGGCTGGTTCGGCAGGAACAAGGGCTGATCAGCGGCACGCATGTCTGATCGTCAGGATCCCGCGGCACTCTTCCACGTCGGCGAGGACCTGCCCCCGGCCATGCCCGAGAGGGCGGCCTGGGGCACGGCGCCGAAGCTGCGCCAGTGGCAGCAGGAGGCCCTGGAGAAGTACCTCGCCGCCTCACCCCGTGACTTCCTCGCCGTCGCCACCCCCGGCGCCGGCAAGACCACCTTCGCCCTGCGCGTGGCGAAGATCCTCATGGACTCCGGCGCCGTGCAGCGCCTGACCGTCGTCGCGCCCACGGACCACCTGAAGCGGCAGTGGGCGGACAACGCCGCCCGCGTGGGCCTGGCGATCGACCCGAACTTCAAGAACGCGGACGGCCGCCACGGTGCGGAGTACCGCGGCGTCGCGCTCACCTACGCCCAGGTGGCGAACAAGCCGATCCTGCACCGCAACCGCACCGAGGCCGCCAAGACCCTGGTGATCATGGACGAGATCCACCACGGCGGCGATGCCCTGAGCTGGGGCGACGGCATCCGGGAGGCCTTCGAGCCCGCCACCCGGCGTCTCGCACTGACCGGCACCCCGTTCCGTTCGGACACCGCGACCATCCCGTTCGTGGAGTACGCCGAGGGCGCCGACGGCATCGCCCGCTCCAAGGCGGACTACACCTACGGCTACGGCCCAGCGCTCCGGGACCACGTGGTGCGTCCGGTGATCTTCATGGCCTACTCGGGCCAGATGCGCTGGAAGACCTCCACCGGGGACGTGATGGAGGCCCAGCTGGGCGAGGCCGCCACGAAGGACATCACCAACTCGGCCTGGCGCACCGCGCTGAACCCGGAGGGCGAGTGGATCCCGGCCGTGCTGCGCGCCGCGGACCGCCGTCTCACCGAGGTGCGGCGCAACGTCCCGGACGCCGGCGGCCTGGTGATCGCCTCGGACCACGAGGACGCGCGTGCCTACGCCGCCCAGCTGGAGGCGCTGACCGGTCAGAGGCCCGCGGTGATCCTCTCGGACGACAAGGGCGCCTCGGACCGCATCGAGTCCTTCTCCGCGTCGGACGAGCGCTGGATGGTGGCCGTGCGCATGGTGTCCGAGGGCGTGGACGTGCCGCGCCTGTGCGTGGGCGTCTACGCCACCAACACCTCCACCCCGCTGTTCTTCGCCCAGGCCGTGGGCCGCTTCGTGCGCTCCCGCAGGCGCGGCGAGGTGGCCTCCGTGTTCCTGCCGTCCGTGCCGCATCTGATGCTGCTGGCCAACGAGATGGAGGTGGAGCGGGACCATGCCCTGGACCGCAAGACCGGCCAGGAGGTGGAGATCGAGGATCTCGCCGAGGCTCCGGAGGAGGACCTGCTCGCCGAGGCCAACCGCGCCGAGTCCGCCTCGGACACCCTGAATCGCCAACAGTTCCAGGCGATGGAGTCCCAGGCCAGCTTCGACAAGGTCCTCTTCGACGGCGGTGAGTTCGGCCTCGGCGGCGCCGTGGGCTCGGAGGAGGAGCTCGACTTCCTCGGCATCCCGGGCCTGCTGGACGCGGACCAGGTGTCCGAGCTGCTGCGCGCCCGTCAGGCCGAGCAGCTCAAGCGCAAGCCGAAGGCCACGGCGGCCCCTCCGCAGGAGGTGGTGGACCACCGGCGGCTGAAGGAGCTGCGCTCCGAGCTGTCCAAGACGGTCTCGGCCTGGGCGGCCCGCACCGCCACCCCGCACGGGGTGATCCACAACCGCCTGCGTGAGATCAGCGGCGGCCCGGCGGTCGCCCAGGCGACCCAGGCGCAGCTGGAGAAGCGTCTGGAGACCCTGCGCGGCTGGTTCGTCGGCCGCACCTGAGCCGCCCCGGACGAAGCAGGTTCTCGGTGGGCCCACCGATCGACGGGTTCACACGTCTGGCGTCCACCGAAGCGCTGGAGGACGAGAAGGCGGGGACCACGATCGGGTTCTTCTGCCGAGCCCGCGCGTTCTTCACCGTCCACGGGATCCGCCAGATGAGACCCGTACACTTTCACCCGGAAATGAGAACCTACGGAAGGAGCGAGCGATGATGCTCGCCGCCATCATCGCCTGCGAAATCGGCTTCTGGGTGGTCATCCTCGGCGGGCTCTGCGCCCGCTACCTGCTGCACCGCCCGCGCCTGGGTGCGGTTCTGCTCGCCCTTGTCCCCGTGATCGACCTGGTCCTCCTCGCCCTTGTGACCGTCGACCTGCTCGGCGGGGCCACCGCCTCCTGGCACCACGGCCTGGCCGCCGTCTACATCGGCGTCTCCGTGGCCTACGGCCGGCGCATGATCCGCTGGGCCGACGTCCGCTTCCGTCAGCGCTTCGCCGGCGGTCCCCCGCCCGAGCTCCCCACCGGATGGGCCTACACTCGCCGCTGCTGGGGCGAGGTCCTCCTCACCCTCCTGGCAGTCACCATCGCCGGCGGCCTGCTGGCCGCGATGATCGCCATCGTCGACGACCCCGCCCGCACCGACGCCCTGCGGCAGTGGTTCAGCATCCTGGTCATCATCCTCGGCATCGATGTCATCTACGCGGCCAGCTACACGATCTGGCCCAAGAAGCCGGTCGCCGCCTGACTGTTGCCCCGGTCGAGCGCAGTGGAGACTGCGGAGAGCTGCATGACGACGTCGCGGTGCGGGTCCACCGCGATCGCCCCGCCCTCCGCCTGGCGGCCGAACAGGACTGTTCACTGGTCTGACGGTGTTGCGATCCACCGTTGCAACTGGAAGACGGCACACCGGTACTGACGTGACGGAGGAGGTTGACAGTGCAGGAGATCCACAACCCCTCGGCCGCACCTGAGCCGCCCCCTGCTGGCTTGACGACGACGGCCGCCCACCACGGGCGGCGGTCGTCGCCTCCGGTCGGGGCCGGCCCGTGTCGGCGCTGAACGGAGGCGGGGCAGGCATGCCTCACCTGCGTGGCACCGGGGCGCCTGCTGGGCGACGATGGAGGCCACAGGAGCAAGGAGGCCCCGCAGCCATGCAGCGCATCATCGGCATCGTCCGCCACTACCCCTGGGTGGTGGCCACCGTCATCGTCTTCGTCCTCACCCTCGGCCTGCACCTGGCCGGGGCGGAGGATCCCGCCCGCTGGATCGCCTCGGCGTATGCGCTCGTGGTGGCGGCCTGGACCTCGGTCGGCATGGTCAAGGACCTCATGCGCGGGCACTGGGGCGTGGACATCCTCGCCGTCACCGCGATCGTCGCCACCGTGCTGGTGGGGGAGTACCTCGCCGCCGTGCTGGTCTGCCTGATGCTCACCGGCGGAGAGGCGCTCGAGGACTACGCGGCCGGCCGGGCCCGGCGCGACCTGTCCGCCCTGCTGGACCGCGCCCCGCAGCACGCCCACCGCCTCCGCCCGGACGGCTCCGTGGAGGACGTCCCCGTGGAACAGGTGCGCCCCGGGGACCGCCTGCTGGTCCGCCCCGCGGAGGTCCTGCCCGTGGACGGCACCGTGGCCTCCGCCGAGGATGGCGGCGAGATCGCCGTGGACCTGGACGAGTCCTCGCTGACCGGCGAGTCCCTGCCGGTCACACACCGCCCCGGCTCGTCCGTGATGTCCGGCGCGCTCAACGGCACCCGTGCCTTCGTGCTCGAGGCGACCGCCTCCGCCGCGGACTCGCAGTACGCGGCCATCGTCTCCCTCGTGAAGCAGGCGGCCGAGTCACGCGCCCCGATGGTGCGCCTGGCCGATCGCTACGCCGTGCCGTTCACCGCCGTCGCCTACCTCATCGCAGGCCTGGCCTGGTGGCTGTCCCAGGACCCGGTGCGCTTCGCCGAGGTGCTCGTGGTGGCCACCCCGTGCCCGCTGCTGATCGCGGCCCCAGTGGCCTTCCTCGGTGGCATGTCCCGTGCCGCCAAGTCCGGTGTGATCGTGAAGTCGGGCGGGACCATCGAGGCCCTCGGCTCCGTGCAGACCGTGGGGTTCGACAAGACCGGCACGCTCACTGCCGGCCGCCCCGAGCTGGTCGGTGTGCGCCCGGCCGCCGGCTTCGCCGAGGACGAGCTGCTGCGCCTGGCCGCCTCGGCCGAGCAGTACTCGGTCCACGTGCTCGCCGACGCCATCCGGGCCGCGGCCGAGGAGCGCGGGCTGTCCCTGACGTCGTCGCAGGACGCCACGGAGGAGGCGACGAACGGCGTCGTGGCGGTGCTCGAGGGACGCCGGGTCGTCGTCGGCAAGCGCGCCTACGTCACCGAGGCCGCGCCGGACACCGTCGCCGCGGACCTCGCCGCCGGCCAGTCCGCCGTCTACGTGGCCGTGGACGGGGCCTTCGCGGGCGTGCTGCTGCTGGCCGACCGCATCCGCCCCGAGTCCGCCGCCACCGTGCAGGCGCTGCACCGCCTCGGCGCCGGCAAGGTCCTCATGCTCACCGGCGACGCCGAGGCCACCGGACGGCACATCGCCGGCGAGGCCGGCATCGACGAGGTCCACGCGGACCTGCTGCCTGCGGACAAGGTCCGCCTGCTCTCCGAGCGCCCGGAGCGCCCGGTGATGATGGTCGGCGACGGCGTCAACGACGTTCCCGTGCTCGCCGCCGCGGACGTGGGCGTCGCCATGGGCGCCCGCGGGTCGACCGCCGCCTCCGAGTCCGCCGACGTGGTGCTGCTCGCCGACGACGTCTCCAAGGTCGCCGTCGCCGTGTCCACCGGCCAGCGCACCCTGCAGGTGGCGAAGCAGTCGATCTGGGTGGGCATCGTGCTCTCCCTGGGTCTGATGCTGATCGCCGCCACGGGCGCCATCCCGGCCCTCGTGGGTGCACTGTTCCAGGAGCTGGTGGACGTCGTGGCCATCGTCAACGCCCTGCGTGCCATGAAGCCCGGCCCGCACGAGGCCGAACGGCTCGGTGACCTCCCCGCGACCGGCGCGCAGGGTCGGCGGCATCCGGCTGCGGCCTGAACCGACCGCCGGGCCCCTGCCCTTCGCAGACCGACGGCCACGCACCTTGGGGTGCGTGGCCGTCGTCGTGCAGCGGCGTGGAGCAGCCGGCGGCTCAGCCGCCCTGGGGCGTCACGCGCACGAAGGCACGCAGTTCGCCGCCCTCCACGTCCCGGGACTCGCGGAAGCCGTGGGACTCGTAGAAGGCGCGCTGCCGCTGTTCGGTGTCCGTGATCAGCACATGCTGGCGGACCTGGCCGAACGGGGCGAAGACACGGCGCAGCAGCTCGGAGGCGATGCCGCGGCGCTGGTGCCCCGGGGCGACGAGGATGTCCTGCAGATAGGCGATGGTGTGGCCGTCCGAGACCACCCGGGCCAGACCCACCAGGCGACCGCCGTCGAAGGCGGTGACCACGGCGGCCGAGCCCTGCAGACCGCCCATGAGCGTGTCCATGTCCTGCGTGTAGGCGGACCACTGCACGCTGTCGTAGAGGGCGCGGACGTCGTCGGCGGCCGGGACGGCGCCGGAGACGTAGCGGATGCCGTCCTGGTCCGCGGCGGAGGACAAGGTGCTGGGGGAGTCGGTCATGGCTTCTCTTCTCGTCTGCGTCGGGCGCCGCCCCCGGCATCCTCGCCGGGGTGCGGTGGCTCCATCATGCCGCACCGTATGACGTCCGTCACCGGTGCGCCGGGTCGTGGCCTCGGCGGCCGAGCCCGTCAGAGGTGGCGCAGGTACCGCTCGGGGCCGGCGAGGAAGCGCCGCCAGTGGTCCACGGTCTCCCACTCCTCCCAGCGGGTCTCGCGCAGGCCGTGCTCCCCGGCCTCGAGGATCCGGGCGCCGGGCAGAGCGGCGAGCACGGGGGAGTGCGTGGACAGCAGCACCTGGCAGCCCTGCTCCACCCGCTCCAGGAGGAAGGCGGTGAGCGCGAGGCAGTTCTCGAAGGACAGCGCGGACTCGGGCTCGTCCAGGACCCAGAGCCCGCGCACCCCGGCCCGCTCGCGGCAGAAGGCGAGGAAGGACTCGCCGTGGCTCATCTCGTGCAGGCGGGAGCCGAGCGAGACGCCCTCCAGGTGCGTGAACAGCCCGTGCATGGCCTCGGCACGCAGGAACACGCCGCCGCGCGGGGCCCCGGCGCCGCGGGTGAGCTGCAGGTGCTCGGCCAGCGGGGACTCGGTGACTCGGGTGGAGTGGCGGACGTGGTGGGTGCCGCCCTCCGGGTTCAGCCCCGCGGCCGCGGCGATCGCCTCGACCAGTGTGGACTTGCCGGCACCGTTCGGGCCGACCAGCACGGTCGCCGGGGACAGGTCCAGTCCCTCGTCCAGCACCTGGGCGACGGCGGGGACGGCCGCCGGCCACGCCGCGCGGTCCAGACGCCCTCCGAGGGCGTGCTCGGACACCCTCCGCACGGGCAGGGCGGGGCCGAACGGGGTCACGAGGTCGTCAGGATCGCCCCGGCGTCCTTCATCTCTTCGAGTGCGGCCTCGGCGGTGTCCTCGGCCACGCCGGCCACCAGGTCGGTCAGCACGGTGACCTCGTAGCCGTTCTCGATGCCGTCCAGCACCGTCGCCTTCACGCAGTGGTCCGTGGCGATGCCCACCACGGTGAGGGCCTCCACGTCCTGGGAGCGGAGCCACTCGTCGAGCGTCTCGGCGCCCGGCTCCACGGCGTCGGCCGCGGCGCGGGTGGCGCCGTAGGGGCCCACGCCGGCTGCGGCGCCCTCACCGGAGCGGACCTCGTCCGGCTCGCCGAGCTGGCCGTCGAAGCCGGAGTACGAGGCCGAGTGCAGGCCCTTGAGGAACTGCGCGTCCGGGCGGACCTCCTCCATGTCCAGGTCTGCGTGCAGCTCGGCGCCGGCCGTGCCGGCCACGCAGTGCACGGGCCAGGACACGGAGAAGTCCGGCTCTTCGCCGGCGGCGGCGAAGTGCTCTGCCGGGTCCACGTGCCAGTCGCGGGTGGCCACCACCACGTCGTACTCGTCGCGGCGGTCGGCCAGGTGCTCGGTGATCGCGGCGGCCACGTCGGCGCCGTCGGCGGTCGCAAGGGATCCGCCCGCACAGAAGTCGTTCTGGACGTCCACGATCACCAGGGCGCGGGTCAGCTCGGTCATGGCGGTCCTCCTCAGAATTCCTGGAACAGGGTGGGGATGGCGGGCTCGCCCGCCTGCAGGCGTCCCACCGAGGCGGGCAGCTCGGCGAGGGAGGCCCGGTGGCGTTCGGCGGCACGGGTGACGGCCTCGGGGCCGGTCCAGCCCGCCTGCAGCTCGCCGTCCACCACGAACTCGTGCAGCAGCGGGCGGTCGTCCGCGTCGGCCTCCGGCGAGCGGTTGACGCCCACCAGCTCGGCGACGGCGCGGCCGCGGGTGTCCCGGCGGCGGGCGGCGTCCTTGCGGCCGCCCAGGGAGGCCTTGCCCTTGGAGGCCTTGGCCACGTCCACCCATGCGCCGTCGTCGTTCTGGCGGGCCACGAGCTTGTAGACCATCGCGGCGGTCGGCGCCCCGGAGCCGGTGACCAGGCGGGTGCCCACGCCATACGAGTCCACCGGGGCGGAGCGCAGGTGGGCGATCGCATACTCGTCCAGGTCCGAGGTGACCATGATGCCGGTCTCCGTGTTGCCCAGCCCGTCCAGCAGCTCGCGGACGGAGTGGGTCTGGGAGACGAGGTCGCCGGAGTCGAGCCGGACGTTCTTCAGGGCCCTGCCCGCCACGTCCACGGCGGTGCGGACGCCCTGCTCCACGTCATAGGTGTCCACGAGCAGGGTGGTGTCCGCGCCGAGGGCGGCCACCTGCGCCTCGAAGGCCGCGCGCTCGGAGTCGTGCAGCAGGGTGAAGGAGTGGGCGGCGGTGCCGCCGGTGCGGAGCCCGTAGCGGCGGGCCGCCTCCAGGTTGGAGGTGGAGTCGAAGCCCGCGATCACCGCGGCGCGGGCGGCGGCCACGGCGGACTCCTCGTGGGTGCGGCGCGAGCCCATCTCGATGCACGGGCGGCCACCGGCCACCGCGGTCATGCGGGAGGCGGCGGAGGCCACGGCGGAGTCGTAGTTCATCACCGAGAGCAGGAACGTCTCGAGGATGCAGGCCTCCGCGAACGTGGACTCGACCTGCAGGATCGGCGAGTGCGGGAAGTAGGCCTCGCCCTCGGCGTAGCCGATGATCGTGCCGGAGAACCGGAAGTCGGCCAGCCATTGGAGGGTCGCATCGTCCACCACCTTCGTGTCCGTCAGATGGTCCAGTTCGGCGGTGCCGAAGCGGAAGCGGGACAGGCCCTCGAGGATGCGGCCGGTGCCGGCCACCACGCCGTAGCGGCGGCCGTCGGCGAGGCGGCGGGTGAACAGCTCGAACCGGCTCCTGCGCTGGGCGGTGCCGGCCTTCAGGGCGGCCTGCAGCATGGTCAGCTCGTAGTGGTCCGTCATCAGGGCCGTGGTGGTGTGCCACGGCTCGCGCTGCGCGGTGTCCTGGGGGAGGTCGGTGTGGTTCACGTGTGCCACCCTATGCCACGGTGTGGCAGGCTCCACGGTCCGTTCCGCCCCCGTCCCCGGGAACACGGCGAGTAGGATGGAGCCCATGTCGACGACGGAATCCGGTGTCCCCGGCCCCCATGGCGCCGCCGACACCGCTCTGCTGGAGCGCCCGGATCCGGCCGCGCTCGCGGACCGTCCGTGGAACGTGGTCGTCTGGGACGACCCCGTGAACCTGATGAGCTATGTGGCCTTCGTCTTCCGCAGCCACTTCGGCTACTCGGCAGCGAAGGCGCACTCCCTGATGATGCATGTCCATGAGAACGGCCGCGCCGTGGTGGCACGCGCCGGCCGCGAGACGGCCGAGCGTCACGTCAGCGCCATGCATGGCTTCGGGCTGTGGGCCACCCTCGAAGAGGCGGAGGGCTGAGACCGTGGCCGAGGGATTCCGCTGGACACGGCGCGGCTATCGGGCACGCCTGGAGCCTGCCGAGGCGCGCCTGCTGCGCGGCCTGTTCAAGGATGTGGCGACGCTGCTGACCGGCCGTCGCGACGACGCGGCCGGGGACTCCGCCGCCCCCGCCCGGGACGCCGCGTCCACGGCGCCTGTGCCGGGCCGCCCGGACGAGGGCATGACGACGGCCGCCGACTCCGCCTCGGAGGGCGCCTCCTCGTCGGAGCAGGCCGGGGACGAGTCGGCGGACGGCTCCGCCGCGGACGGCGCCTTCTGGTCGCTGGTCTCCGGCCTCAGCCTCGGCGCCTCCACCCGTGAGGCTCCTGCCGATCCGGCGCTGCTGCGCCTGCTGCCGCCGACGTTCGGCTCGCCGTCCGGGGCCGGCGCGGACGACCCCGGGAAGGCCGCCGCAGACGCCCAGCGGGACGCCGAGCACCGCGCGGACGCCGAGGACCTGCTGATCGACGCGAAGCTCGCCGACGCCGAGCGTGCCCGCGAGCTGCTGCGCTCCACCGAGCTGCGCCTGGACGACGCCGAGGCCCTGGCCTTCAGCCGCGCCCTCAACGACGTCAGGCTCGTGCTCTCCGCCCGGCTCGGGATCACGGACGCGCAGTCCGCCGCCCGCGTGCACTCCGTGGACGACTGGAAGCACGCCGCGGACGAAGAGTCCGCCATGGCGCTGCTGTACAACTTCACCTCGTGGCTGCTCGAGAGCCTCATGGACCAGATGCTGCGCGGCCTGCCCGAGGACGGCCGGGAGGACGTGCCCGGCGCCGAGGATCCGGACGCCGGAGAGGACATCCGATGAACGCCGCCTCCGCCGGGCCCACCGCCGCCGCGCCGATCGGCATCTTCGACTCCGGCGTGGGCGGGCTGACCGTGGCCCGCGCGATCATGGACCAGCTGCCCCACGAGCCGCTGATCTACGTCGGAGACACCGCGCACGCCCCGTACGGTCCCCGTCCGATCGCCCAGGTCCGCGCGCTGGCGCTCGGCATCATGGACGAGCTCGTGGAGGCGGGGGTCAAGGCGCTGGTGATCGCCTGCAACTCGGCCTCGGCCGCCGTGCTCCGGGATGCCCGCGAACGCTACACCGGTCGCTACGGGATCCCCGTGGTGGAGGTCATCCAGCCCGCCGTGCGCCGCGCCGTGGCGGCCACCCGCAACGGGCACATCGGCGTGATCGGGACCCATGCCACCGTGGGCTCCCGCGCCTACGAGGACTCCTTCTCCGCCGCGCCGCACCTGGAGGTCGTCTCCTCGGCGTGCCCGCGCTTCGTGGAGTTCGTGGAGGCCGGCATCACCACCGGCCCCGAGCTGATCGAGACCGCTGAGGAGTACGTCGCCCCGCTCAAGGCCGCCGGCGTGGACACGATGGTGCTCGGCTGCACCCACTACCCGCTGCTGACCGGCGTGCTGTCCCTCGTGATGGGGGAGGACGTCACCCTGGTCTCCTCGGCCGAGGAGACGGCCAAGGACCTGTACCGTGCCCTCGTCCAGCACGGGCTCGGGCACCCGCACTCCGCGGCCGGCGCCGCCCAGGCCGTGGACCACCGCTTCATGGCGACCGGCGACCCCGAGCAGTTCCAGACGCTGGCCCGCCGCTTCCTCGGCCCCGAGGTCGGGGCCGTCCAGCACATCGACACCGTCCGTGAGCGGTACCCCACCGGGGTCCTCGCCCAGATCACGCCCGAGATGATCGAGCGCAGCCGACGGCGGCCGCCGGTCACGAGGGAGGAGCCCACCGCATGAAGCTGACCATCATCGG
This sequence comes from Micrococcus sp. FDAARGOS_333, assembly GCF_002206575.2. NCBI lineage: Bacteria > Bacillati > Actinomycetota > Actinomycetes > Micrococcales > Micrococcaceae > Micrococcus > Micrococcus sp. FDAARGOS_333. The sequence continues at coordinate 1,417,362 of NZ_NJFJ02000001.1, forward strand.
AGCCAGCGGGTCGTTCCCCGGCCCGGGGTCGCCCGCCTCCTGCTACCTCGTCACCGCGGACGGCGTGGCCGAGGACGGCGTCACCCCGAAGACGTGGCGCATCCTGCTGGACATGGGCAACGGCTCCCTGGGCACCCTGCAGCGCTACATCATGCTGGAGGACCTGGACGGTGTCTGCCTGTCCCACCTGCACCCGGACCACTTCATGGACCTGTGCGGCCTGCACGTGGCCGTGCGCTGGAACCCGGACGGCTGGCACCGCGGCCGCGTCCCGGTGCTGGGCCCGACCGGCACCGCCGAGCGCATCGCCGTGGCCTACGGGATGGACCCGGAGCCCGGCATGCACCCGGACTTCGACTTCACCACGTGGGAGCCGCTGACGACGGTCCGGCTCGGCCCGTTCCGCATCACGCCTCACCCGGTGCGCCACCCCATCGACGAGGCCTACGCACTGCGCATCGAGGTGGACGAGACGGACGCGGACGGCTCCGCCACCACCCGCGTGCTCACCTACTCGGGGGACACCGACGAGTGCGACGGCCTCGTCGAGGCCGCCCGCGACGCCGACCTGTTCCTCTGCGAGGCGGCGTTCCACGAGGGCCGCGACGACGCGATCGAGGGCGTGCACCTCACCGGCCTGCGCGCCGGGCGCATGGCCGCCCGTGCCCGCGCCGGGCGTCTGCTGCTGACCCACCTTCCGGTGTGGAACGACCCCCAGCGGGCCGTGTCCGAGGCCGCGCAGGCCTATGACGGACCCCTCACCGTGGCCGTCTCCGGCATGAGCTACCGCGTCTGAGGCGGGTCCTAGACTGGTGGGCATGACCGCTGCTGACCAGAACCACACCCGCCCGGACGGACGCGCCGTCGACGAGCTGCGCCCCATCACCATCACCCGGGGCTGGTCCCGGCAGGCCGAGGGGTCGGCCCTGATCGAGTTCGGGAACACCCGTGTGCTCTGCACCGCCTCCTTCACCGAGGGTGTGCCCCGCTGGCTCAAGGGCGAGGGGACCGGCTGGGTCACCGCGGAGTACGCGATGCTCCCGCGCGCCACGGACTCCCGCAGCACCCGCGAGTCCATCAAGGGCAAGATCGGCGGCCGCACGCACGAGATCTCGCGGCTCATCGGCCGCTCCCTGCGCGCCGTGATCGACATGGACGCCCTCGGCGAGAACACGATCGTCCTGGACTGCGACGTGCTGGACGCAGACGGCGGCACCCGCACCGCCTCCATCACCGGCGCCTACGTCGCGCTCGTCGAAGCCGTCGAGTGGGCCCGCCGCGAGGGCCACGTCAAGCGCGAGGCGAAGGTCCTCAAGGACTCGGTCTCCGCGATCTCCGTGGGCATCGTGGACGGGGTGCCCGTGCTGGACCTGCCCTACGTCGAGGACGTCAAGGCGGAGACGGACATGAACGTGGTGGTCACCGGCTCCGGCGACTTCGTGGAGGTCCAGGGCACCGCCGAAGGCGCCCCGTTCCGCCGTGAGGAGTTGGACACCCTCCTGGACCTGGCCCTGTCCGGCACCGCCGAGCTGGCGCAGATCCAGGCCGAGACCCTCCGTGGGGAGCGGGCATGAGCCGAACCGCCCCCGCCGGGACGGAGCACGGCGTCCCCGCCGGAGCCCGCCTGGTCCTGGCCACCCGCAACGCCGGCAAGGTCCGCGAGCTGCGCCAGATGCTCGCCGCCGCCATGCCGGAGCTGGATGTGGACGCCGCCGTGGTGGACGCCGCGGCCGTCGACGCCCCGGACGTGGTCGAGGACGGCGTGACGTTCTCCGCGAACGCCCTGAAGAAGGCCCGCGCGGTGGCCTCGGCCTCCGGCCTCATCGCCGTGGCGGACGACTCCGGACTGTCCGTCGACGTCCTCGGGGGCGCCCCGGGGATCTTCTCGGCCCGGTGGGCAGGCCGCCACGGGGACGACGCCGCGAACCTCCGCCTGCTGCTGGACCAGCTCGCGGACGTGCCGGCCGAGCACCGCGGCGCGGGGTTCGTCTGCTGCGCCGCGCTCGCCGTGCCGGGCCCGGCCGGCGCCGACGGGGCCCGTGAGATCGTCTTCGAGACCGTCGCCGAGGGGCACCTGCGCGGCACCCTGCTCACCGCGCCGGTGGGCGACGGCGGCTTCGGCTATGACCCGATCCTCCAGCCCGAGGGTCGGCAGGTGTCCACCGCACAGCTGTCCGCGGAGGAGAAGAACGCCATCAGCCACCGCGGCGAGGCGTTCACCGCGCTGCTGCCGGCCCTCGTCGAGGCCCTGCGCGCCCAGGAGGCGCACACCACATGAGCGCCCCGTCGTCCTCCGCGCCCGTGCCCGGGCTGGACTTCACGGCGATCGACTTCGAGACCGCCAACGGCTTCCGCGGCTCGCCCTGCTCCGTGGGAGTCGTCCGCGTGCGGGACGGGGCGATGGTGGACCGCGCCTCCTGGATGATGCGGCCGCCGCTGGGCTTCGACCGCTTCGACCCCCGCAACGTGCGGATCCATGGCATCACCGCGGAGCGGGTCGCCCGTCAGCCGCGCTTCGCCGAGGTGTTCGCGGACCTGCGGGCCTTCTGCGGCCAGGACGTCCTCGTGGCCCACAACGCGGGCTTCGACGTCGGCGTCATCGAGTCCGCCCTCGAGGTCTCGGATGCGGACGTGCCCCCGCTGGAGTACGCGTGCACGCTCATGCTGGCCCGCAAGGCCTACGACCTGCCCAGCTACGCGTTGCCCTCGGCCAGCCGCGCCGCCGGCTTCGTGCCCGGCCGCCACCATGAGGCGCTCGCGGACGCCGAGGCCTGCGCCGCGATCCTGATCGACGTCGGGCGCCGCGCCCATCACGACGCCGCCGGCCCGGTGCCGGTCGCCCACGTCCTGGGCGCCCACGGCCTCAAGGTCGGCCGCCTCGCCGGCCACCCCCACGGCCGGGGGCACGAGTCCCGTCCCACCCGTCAGGCGCGGGACATGAAGGACGTCTTCGACGCCCGGGTGCCGCTGCGCTCCGACCGCTCCATGCCGGACTTCATGCGCTGGCCGGAGGAGGGCGTGAACACGCCGGCCAACCCGGACGCGTCCCCGCAGAACCCCCTGTTCGGGCACGTCGTGGTGTTCACCGGCGGCATCGGCATGTCCCGGCAGGAGGCCAAGGACCGGGCGGCTGCGCTCGGCGCGCAGCCCTCCTCCCGCGTCAGCGCCCGCACCACCATGCTCGTCATCGGGGACGGCTTCTGCGCCGAGGATCTCGTCCTCACCGCCAGGGAGGCGGACGGCTCCGGCGCCCCGGCCCGCGGCGCGGACCGCGTCACCACCACGGCCCTGGCCCACCGCAAGACCCGCGACGCGCTGCGCCGTCGCGCGGCCGGACAGCAGATCGCCCTGGTCTCCGAGCCCGAATTCCTCCAGATGCTCGGCGGGAACTGGCCCCCGGCCGCCCGGTGATGCCGGCCGCCCCGCCACGGGCTCGACGACCATCGGCACCGGTGGCCGGCGGGAGGCGGGCGGCCTCCTGGCGGAGGACAGCCGACATCGTCAGCTGGTGGCGGCCACCCAGCGTTCGGCGGCCTCGACCACCACGTCGCGCTCGGCGATCCAGTCCGGCACCGCGTCGGCCAGCGCCGCCACCGGGACCCCGTCGGCCGACTCCACGCCGAACACCGCCATGCCGTGGGCGGCGCCGAGCAGCTGCCCGGCCAGGGAGGCGGTGGAGTCCGAGTCGCCGTCGTGGTTCGCGCCGATCCGCAGGGCCAGGGCCAGCGCGGCGGCCGGGGTGTCCGTCGTCCGCTCGGCCACGAGTGCGGCGTAGACGGCGATCGCCAGCGCCTCCTCGGCCACCCAGCCCTCGCCCAGCCCCACGGGGAGGTGCCCCGGGGCACCCAGGCGCGTGCCGTCGTCGTCCCTCTCCGCCGTGACGGCCAGCTCACGGGCGAGCTCGAGGGCGGTGAGGGACTCGGCTGCGTCCTCGCCCTGGGCGGCGAGCCAGGCACGGCCGGTCTCCACGGCCTCGGTCAGGGTGCGGCCGGCGAAGAGCGCGTCCACGATCAGGGCGAAGGCGGCCGCGGAGGTCCAGGCGGTCGGATGCCCATGGGTGAGCACGGCACCCTGGCGGGCGAAGGACGCCACATGGGTGTCCGGCAGGCCGGGGACCATGCCGTAGGGCGCCGAGCGCATGATGGTGCCGCACCCCTTGGAGTCCGGGTTCTTCGGGTCCGTGGGCACGCCCATGCCGGGCTCGGCGAGGCCGGACAGGCAGGCGTTGCCGGGGGCGCGGCGCTCGTGGAGCTCGCGGCGGGCATCCAGCCAGGTGTCCTGTGCCGGGGGAGCTCCCTGTGGCAGGGCGCCGGTCTGGGTGCGGTGCCAGCGCAGGCAGGCCAGCCAGACGCAGGCGGCGGCGTCGGCCATCTGTCCGCGGTTCTGCCATTCGATCCACTCGCGCAGGCCGTCGGACACGAAGAGGGTCATCTGCGTGTCGTCGGAGATCGGCAGGTGCTCCACGCCCAGGCGCTCGAGCAGCTCGGCCGGGGTCCCGAGGCCCACCGGGCCCCAGGCGGACACGATCGCGTCGGCGCGGTCGAACTCCACGGTGTAGCCGTAGGCGTCTCCGGCCGCCCCGGCGGCGAGGGTGGCCAGGACGCGGGCGGGATAGTCGGGCAGGCGCGGGTCAGCGAGGGGCTCGGCGGTCATGCCTCCCATGCTAGTGAGCGCCGGCTGTGCACAGCCCGCCCTTATCCTGTCCGCGGGCCTCACTAGAGTGACGACCATGATCCTGCTCCACACCTCCGACTGGCACATCGGCCGCTCCTTCCACGGCACCGGACTGCTCGAGTCGCAGCGCGCCGTGCTGGACCAGCTGGTGGCCACCGTGCGCGAGCGCGGCGTGGACGCCGTACTCCTGGCCGGGGACGTCTACGACCGTGCCCTGCCGCCGGCGGACGCCGTGCGCCTGCTGGACGAGACCCTCGCCGCGATCCGCGCCGCCGGCGCCGCCGTGGTCATGACCAGCGGCAACCACGACTCCGCCGTCCGCCTCGGCTTCGGCGGCGCCCTCATGGAGGCCTCCGGCGTGCACCTGCGCACCGACCCGGAGCGCCTGGCCGAGCCGATCCTCCTGGAGGGCCGGGACGGGGAGCGGGCCGCCGTGTACGGCATCCCCTACCTGGAACCCCGCCACCTCGGACAGGAGTGGGACGTGGACCCGCATCACACGCCGGTGATGCAGGAAGCCGTGCGCCGCATCCGCGCGGACCTCGCCGCGCGTCGGCAGGACCCCGACGGCGGCCCGCTCGCCTCGATCGTGCTCGCCCACCTCTTCGCCGCCGGCGGCCGGGGGTCCGAGGGGGAGCGGGACATCGGCGAGGGCGAGCACCTGGACTGCGGCGCCGAGGACCCCGAGGCGCTCGTCGGCACGCTCGGCCAGGTGCCCGTGAGCGTGTTCGACGGTCTGGACTACGTGGCCCTCGGCCACCTGCACGGCCGTCAGACCATGGCCGAACACGTGCGCTACTCCGGCTCCCCGCTGCCGTACTCCTTCGGCGAATGGGCGCAGGACAAGGGCGGCTGGCTCGTCCACGTCACCGGCGGTGCGGTGACCGCGGTGGAGAAGGTGGACTGGACCGGCGGGCGCCGGCTCGCCGTGCTCTCCGGACCGATCGCCGAACTGCTCGAGTCCGCCGAGTTCGACTGGGCCGAGGACCGCTGGGTTCAGGTCACCGTCACAGACGACGAGCGCCCGGAGAAGGCGCTGGAGCGCCTGCGCACGCGCTACCCGCACGTGCTCGTCTTCCGCCACGAGCCCGCCGGTGGGCGCAAGGAGCGGGAGAAGACCTACGCCCAGGCGCTGCGGGACGCCCCGTCCGACCTGGCCCTGACCACCGGCTTCGTGCACCACGTGCGCGAGCGCGCCGCCACCGAGGAGGAGACGGCCCTGCTGGACGCCGCCCTCTCCGCCGCCCGTCTGCAGGAGGCCCAGGCATGAGGATCCACCGCATCCGCCTCACCGGGATCGGCCCGTACGCCGAGACCCAGGACGTGGACTTCGAGGCGCTCAACAGCGCCGGGCTGTTCCTGCTGGACGGTCCCACCGGCGCCGGCAAGTCCACCATCCTCACCGCGCTCTGCTACGCCCTCTACGGCTCCGTGCCGGGCGGCCGCTCGCCCGATTCCCTGGTCACCACGCTCCGTCCCGCCGGTACCGTGGCCCCGGAAGTGCTCGTCGAGTTCACCGTCCAGACACGGCGCTTCGAGGTGCTCCGCTCGCCCCGCCACGCGCGTCCCAAGAAGCGGGGGAAGGGCACCACCACGACCCCGGCCTCCGTGTCCCTGCGCGAGCTGAAGGACGGCGCCTGGACGGCGCCGCTGACCCGCGCGGACGAGGTCGGCCAGCAGATCGCCTCCGTGATGCACCTGGACGCCGAGCAGTTCATGCAGGTCGTCATGCTCCCGCAGGGCCAGTTCGCGCGCTTCCTCACGGCCACATCGGACGAGCGCCGGGACCTGCTCCGCCGGCTGTTCGGCACCCAGCGGTTCGACGGCGTGGAAGAGCACCTCAAGGCCGAGGCCGACCGCCTGGACAGCCGTGCCGCCGCGGACAGGCAGATCGCGCAGAGCGCGCGCGAGCAGCTGCGTGAGGCCGCCCGCGAGGAGCTCGGCCAGGACTGGCACGACCCCGCCCCCTATCCGGAGGACGACGACGACCTCCTGACGCTGGTCGCCGAGCGGGCCGACGCCGCCCACGCCGCGGCGACGGCCCGCCAGGACGAGGCCGTGGCCGCCGAGAAGGCCGCACGCACCGCGCTCGAGCAGCTGCGCCGCACCGGCCAGGCGCTCGAGGCCGCCGCGGGTTGGGCGGTCCGGGACGAGGACCATCGCTCGAAGGCCGAGGCCACCGCCGCGGACCGGACGGCCGTGGAAGCCCACCGCCGCGCCGAGGCCGTGGTCACCGCCGCCGCCCGCGCCGAGAAGGCGGCGGGCGCCGCGGAGTCCGCCGCCGCCCAGGAAGAGGCTGCCCGCGAGCGGGCCGAAGCCGACGCCACCGCCGCCGGATGGCTGGCCGCGGCCCGCGCGGAGCAGGGGGAGGTGCAGCAGGGCGAGCAGGCAGAGGCCCGGGAGACGGTGCAGGAGGAACGTGCCCGGAAGGCCGTGCGCTCCGCCGTCCAGGCCGGCGCCTCCGCCGCCGAGGCGGTCGCCGCGGCCCTGAAGGACCGCACCCGCATCGGACGGCTGCAGGAGCAGCAGGCCGCCGCCGCGCAGCGCCGTGAGGCCATCGTGGGGGAGCGCCGGACCGCGGAGACCGAGCGCGACGCCCGGGCTGAGGAGGTCGCCGCGCTGCGGGACGAGGTCGAGGCCGGCGCCGCGAAGCTCGGCGCCCAGGACGCCGTGGACGCGGAGTTGGCCGCCGCGCGGGCCCGTCGCAAGGCGGCCGAGACGGCCGCTGCCCGCGCCGCCGAGCTCGAGACCGCCGAGGCCGCCCACACCCAGGCTCGCCAGGCCGAGGAGCAGGCCGCCCAGCGGCGCCTCGACCTGCTCCGGTCCCGCTACGAGCAGGCCGCCTCCGAGCTTGCCGCGCAGCTCGAGGACGGTCATCCCTGCCTGGTTTGCGGCTCCGTGGAGCACCCCCGGCCGGCCGACCCCGTGGACGAGGACGTCACCGAGGCCGCCGTCCAGCGGGCCGAGAAGGCCCTGGAGAAGGCGTCCGCCGCCACCGCCGCGGCCGCGGCCGACGTGACCGCCGCCCAGGCTCGCCTCCACGAGGCGCGGACCGCCGCCGGCGGACTGGGCGTGGACGAGGCCTCGGAGGCGGTCTCGGCCGCTGAGACGGCCAAGGAGGAGCTGGCCGCCGCCAAGCGTGCCCTGGCGGCGACACGCCGCCGTCTGACCACGGCTCAGACGAAGCAGGAGTCCGTCGCCGCGCTCCTGGCCGAGCTGGCCACCGAGGACGGCAAGCTCGAGGAGCAGTCCGCCCAGCGTGCCGAGCGCATCGCCGATCTCGAGGAGTCCGTCGCCGCGGCCGCCGGCGAGGGCGGGGACCTGGAGGCGCGCCGGGACGCCGTCGTCGCCGCCCGGTCGCTGCTGGAGAGCCTCGACGAGGCCCTCGGCCGCCGTGCCTCCGCCGGCGCTCTGGCCGCCCAGGCCGAGGACGCACTGCGTTCGGCGCTGGCGGAGAAGGACTTCGCGGACGTGGCTGCGGCCCGTGCCGCCCGTCTCTCGCCCGAGGACGCCGCCGTGAAGGAGGCCGCCGTGCAGGCCTACGCGCGCGAGGAGTCTGCGCTGGCAGAACTCGCCGCCACCGCCCTGGTGGCCGAGGGCCGCCGGCTCCGGGCGGAGGGGACGCAGGCGCCGGACGAGGCGCAGACCGCGGCCGCCGTCGAGCGTCTGCAGGCGGCCGAGGCCGCCTCCCGGGAGCAGGCGGCCGTCGTCGGCTCGCGGGCCGCCCTGGTGTCCGCCGTACGCCGGCAGTCCGCCGTCCTGCGCGAGGTCCTGGGCCGGGCGGCGGACCTGATCGCCGAGCACGAGCGCGTCACCGGCCTGCTCGCCCTGGTGCGCGGCTCCGGCGAGAACCGCCTGAAGATGCCGCTCACCAGCTACGTGCTGGCCGGGCGCCTCGAAGAGGTCGCCGCCGCGGCCTCCGAACGCCTGCGGAAGATGACCGACGACCGCTACTGCCTCGAGTACTCGGACGCGGTCGGCGGACGCGGCAACAAGGGCCTCGAGATCGTCGTGCGCGACCACTATGTGGACGAGGTCAGGCACCCCTCCACCCTGTCCGGAGGCGAGACCTTCACGGCCTCCCTGTCCCTCGCCCTGGGACTTGCGGACACCGTGCAGGCGGCCTCCGGCGGCATCGAGCTGGACACGCTCTTCGTGGACGAGGGGTTCGGGTCCCTGGACACGGAGACCCTGGACGAGGTGATGGGGGTCGTGGACTCCCTGCGCACCGGCGGCCGCACCGTCGGGCTCGTCAGCCACGTCGAGCGCATGAAGAACGACATCCCCACCCGCCTGGCCGTCACCAAGCACCGCCGCGGCTCCTCGCTCGCCGTCCACGACGGAGACTGAGACCGGGGGTGGGAAGGGCCTCGAGCGCGCGATCGGTGGCCCTGGTCGCGTGAGTCGGTGGCGCGGCGTCGGCAACGGCGCTCAGGCGCTGCCGCGGCCGGCAACGCTGCTCAGGCGCTGCCGACGTCGGCAGTCACGCTCAGGCGGTGCGGCGTCGCCGCGGAGTGAGTTTCCTCAGGCGCTCGCGCAGGCCGCGGCGCCGACGGCCCGGAGCGGGGGCGGGGTCCCCGGCACCGGCCTGTGCGGCCGCCGCGGCCTCGCGCAGCTGTCGTTCCTGCTCGGCCCGGGCCTGCTCGATCCGGGACTGCTCCGCCAGGCGGCGGCGCTCACCGCGGGCCTCCGCGAGCCGGTAGAGCACGGGCAGCACGACCAGCGTCAGCACCGTGGAGGACAGCAGGCCGCCCACCACCGCCACCGCCAGCGGCTGCGAGATGAAACCGCCGTGGCCGGTCACGCCCAGGGCCATCGGCATGAGCGCCAGGATGGTCGCCAGGGCCGTCATGACCACCGGGCGGACGCGGTTCAGCGCACCCAGCTCGATCGCCTCGTCCAGCCCGAGCCCCACATCCCGGCGGTACTGGTTGATCAGGTCGATCAGCACGATCGCGTTCGTCACCACCACGCCCACCAACATGAGCATGCCGATCAGGCTCGGCAGCCCCAGGGAGGTGCCCGTCACCAGCAGGGCGATGAACGCGCCGGTGGCTGCGAACGGGATGGAGACCAGCAGCACGAACGGCTGCAGCAGCGAGCGGAACGTCGCCACCATGACGACGTACACCGCCGCCACCGCCGCCAGCAGGGCCAGTCCCAGATCCCGGAACGTCTTCTCCTGCTGGGAGGCGGCGCCCCCGATCTCCGCCGCGACGCCCTCGGCGAACTCCATGCCGTCGAGGGCCTCACGGACAGCCGCGGCGGCCGCGCCGAGGTCGTCGGAGCCGGGAGTCACGGACACCATCGCGGTCCGCTCGCCGTCGGAGGAGGTCACGCTCGCCGGGACGTCCTCCTGGCGGACCTCTGCCAGCTCGGACAGGGCCACCGGCCCGGTGGGGGTCATGACCTCGACGGCCTCGAGCTCGGCGCGAGAGGTGACCGGCTCGGGATCGCCCAGGCGCACGGTGTAGTCGGTGAACCCGAAGCGCACCTGGCCAGAGGGGACCGCATCCAACGCGGCGGCCACCTGGCCGGAGACCGCCTCCTCGGTGAGCCCGGCCGCGGCCGCGGCCTGCGGGTCGACCTCGACCTGGAAGGTGGGGCGGGTGTCTGTGGCCGGCGTGGTCACCTCGCGCACACCCTCCAGGCCGCGCATCCGGTCCGCGACCTGCTCCGCTGCGGTGGACAGCTGCTCCGGGGTCGGCGCGGTGACCGTGACCTCGATGTCCGAGCCGCCGAAGCCCTCGGCGGGGGAGACCTCCACCTCGCCCACGCCCTGCAGACGGGCCAGCCTGCCGCGCACCTCGTCCTGCAGGGCGGGCTGGTCCACGGCCGGGTCGGTGACCACGGTGAAGCTGGCCTCGTCCGTGGCGCCGCCGCCGAACATCGCCATCATCCCGGCCGAGCCGACCGTGAACTGCACATCCTGCACGCCCTCGGTTCCGCGCAGCGCCTCGTCGACCTTCTCGGCCGCGGCGGTCGTGGCCTCCAGCGAGGAGCCTGGACTCTGGCGCGCGGTGACGGTGAAGGAGTTCTGGCCCGTGTCGCCCAGCAGGTTGGTGGGCAGCAGAGGGACGAGGGCCCCGGTGCCGACGAGCACGGCCAGCGCGGCGGCGATCGTGGTCTTCGGATGAGCCTGGGTGCTGCGGAGCACCGGGCGGTACGCCCGGGACAGCCAGGAGGCGTGGGCGACCGGACGAGCGGAGGGCGAGGGGTCGTCGTCGACAAGCCCTTGAGCGGCCGCCTGTCCCGCTGTCCGCCGCGACGCCGTGCCGCCGAGGAACCAGAAGGACAGCACCGGCACGATCGTCAACGCCACCAGCAGGGAGACCAGCAGGGCCAGGGACATGGTCACGGCGAACGGCCGGAACAGCTCGCCGGCCAGGCCGGAGACGAACGCGACCGGGAGGAACACCGCCACCGAGGTGAGGGTGGAGGCGGTGATCGCCAGACCGACCTCGCCGGTGCCGCGCACGATCGCCGTGCGCCGATCCTCGCCGAGGCCGAGGTGGCGGCGGATGTTCTCCACCACCACGATCGAGTCGTCCACCACACGGCCGATCGCGATGGTCAGCGCGCCCAGGGTGAGCATGTTCAGCGAGTAGCCGGACAGCCAGACGCCGATCAGCGTGGCCAGCAGCGACAGCGGGATCGAGACCGCCGTGACCAGGGTGGAGCGCAGGGAGAGCAGGAAGACGGCGATCACCAGGACCGCGAAGCCCAGGCCCAGGACGCCCTCCAGGAACAGCGTGTCGATGGACTGCTGGATGAACGGGGCCTGATCGAAGACCACCGTGAAGCGGGCGTTGTCCCCGACGACGCCCGCCAGCTCCGGCAGGATCTCCTCCACGGCCTCGGAGACGCGCACCAGATCAGCGTCCGGGGTGGCAGTGATGCTCAGGGACAGCGTGTCCACGCCGTTGGTGCGGGAGACCGATGTGGGCTCGGCCTCGGCCATCGAGACCTCCGCGACATCGCCCAGGGCCGGGGGAGCGCGGTCCGGGGAGGAGGCCTCGCCGTCCGCGGGCACCAGCACGATGTCCTTCAGATCCTCGATGTCCTCGACGGGAGACCCGGCCTGGACGGGGAGCGTCAGCGAGCCCTCCGTCACCTGGCCGATGGGGAACAGGCCGGCGTTCTCCTCGAGTGCGGTGACGATGTCCTGCGTGGACAGCCCCGCGGCGGCGAGCCCCGCCTGGTCCGGGACGATCGAGACGTACTCCTGTGTGCCGCCGGTGACCTCCGCGCCGCGCACGCCCTCCAGACGCTGGAGTCGGGGCACCGCCACGTCCTCCACCCGCTGCCGGGTGCGGTTCAGGTCCGAGTCCGAGGACACCGCGAGGAACATCACCGGGAAGTCGGAGAACGAGCCGGCGAAGGAGGTGGTCTCCGCCTCGTCCGGCAGCTGCGGGGCGAGGTTGGAGACGGCGCGGTCGACCTGACCGCGGGCACGGTTCAGATCGGTCCCGTACTCGAACTGCAGGAGCACGGCGTTGAAGCCGTTCGACGAGGTCGACCGCGTCGACTCGAGCCCCTCGACGGCTTGGAGAGCACGCTCAAGGGGTTCGCCGACGGCGTCGTCGACGACCTCGGGGCCGGCACCCGGATATACCGTGGTGACGGAGATCACCGGCAGCTCCAGCGACGGGACCAGCTCCTGCTTGAGCTGGCCCGCCGCGATCACGCCGAACACGGTGCAGAACACCGTGACCAGCGCGATCAGTGCGCGGTGTGCCAGGGAGAACCGCGCGAGAGCCCTCACGAGGTCAGTTCAGCTGCAGGGCGGAGTCGGTGGCCGAGCGCACCTCGTCCAGCAGGGCGCGGTCCTCGTTGAGCTTGCGGCCGTAGGACGGCACCAGCGCCTCGAACTGCGGCTTCCAGACGTCCATCTTGGCCGGGAAGCAGCGCTCCAGGAGGGACAGCATGATCGGCGCGGCGGTGGAGGCGCCCGGGGAGGCGCCGAGCAGGGCGCCCAGGGAACCGTCGCCGTGGGTGACGACCTCGGTGCCGAACTGCAGCACGCCGCCCTTCTTCTTGTCCTTCTTCATCACCTGGACGCGCTGGCCCGCGGTGATCAGCTCCCACTTCGAGCCGTCGGCCTCCGGGAAGAAGTCCTTGAGGGCCTCGACCTTCTTGTCCTGGGACTTCAGGACCTCGGTGACCAGGTACTTCGTCAGGTCCATGTTGTCCTTGGCCACGGCGAGCATCGGCACCAGATTGTGCGGACGGACCGACATCGGCAGGTCCAGGTAGGAGCCCGACTTCAGGAAGTTGGTGGAGAAGCCGGCGTACGGGCCGAACAGGAGTGAGCGCTTGCCGTCGACGAAGCGGGTGTCCAGGTGCGGCACGGACATCGGCGGGGCGCCGACCTGGGCCTGGCCGTAGACCTTGGCCATGTGCTGGGACACGATCGACTCGTCGGTGCAGCGCAGGAACTGGCCGGACACCGGGAAGCCGCCGAAGCCCTTGGCCTCCGGGATGCCCGAGGCCTGCAGCAGGTGCAGGGCGCCGCCGCCGGCGCCGATGAACACGAAGCGGGCGCGGTCGGTGAAGGACTCGCCGGCGGCGCGGTTCTTCACGCCGACCTCCCAGCGGCCGTCGGTGCCGCGGGTGAGGCCGGTCACCTTGTGGCCGAAGCGCACGTCCACGCCGGAGTCGGCCATGTGGGTGACGAGCTGGCGGGTCAGGGCGCCGAAGTCGACGTCGGTGCCGCCGGCCACGCGGGAGGCGGCCAGGCGCTTGCCGTCGTGGCGGCCGTTGATGAGCAGCGGGGTCCACTCGCGGATCTTCTCCGGGTCCTCGGTGTGCTCCATGGTCTCGAACAGCGGCTGCGCGGACATCGCCTCGTAGCGGGCCTGCAGGTAGTCGGCATGGTCGTCGCCCCACACGAAGGACATGTGCGGCAGCGGGTTGATGAAGGACTTCGGGTCCTTCAGAGTGCCGTCCTGCATGAGGGAGGACCAGAACTGGCGGGACACCCAGAACTGCTCGTTGATGCCGAGGGCCTTGGTCGGGTCCACGGTGCCGTCGGCCTGGCGGGGTGCGTAGTTCAGCTCGCACAGGGCGGCGTGGCCGGTGCCGGCGTTGTTCCACGGGTCCGAGGACTCCAGGCCGGCCTGGTCCAGGTTCTCGTAGAGGGCGATCGACCAGGTCGGCTCCAGCTTCTGCAGCAGGGTGCCGAGCGTGGCGGACATGATGCCGCCGCCGATGAGGACGACGTCGTGGGTGGTGGTGGTCTGCGTGGTCACGAAAAACAACTCTCCGAGGTCAAGGACGCGGATGCGGGTGCGGGTGGGACCCGGTCCCGACCACCGTGGACGGGAGGTCTGCGGGGTCCGTCCGCTCGGGCCCAAGTCTACTACCGCGGACGCCGCGCCCACGTCCTGTCACGGGCATGACGGGACTCACTCCGGCGGGCCGGGGCGGGCGGCCCCGGACGCACTGCGGGCAGGTGCCGCTCAGTCGGCGGAGAGCCGAACGGAGGAGTAGTGCTCGTCCAGCAGCGGGGAGGTCGGGTAGGCCTGGACCCGGGCGCCCACGGCGGCCGCGGAGATCGGGTAGACCAGCGGCAGCACCGGGAGGTCGAGGGCGAGGGAGGCGAGGATCTGCCCGAACACCTCGCGACGGCGATCGTCGTCCTCGGCCAGAGCCGCGCGCTGCAGCAGCCGCAGCACGTGGGGGTTCGCGTAGTTCGTCTCCGCGGCGTCCGAACGGCAGAGCGGCTCGATGAAGGCGTGGGGGTCGCGGAAGAGGCCGTCACGGCTCATCAGGTGCAGCGCTCGGCCCTCGCGCTCACGGACCGTGCGCTGGTAGTCCTCGTCCGCGGGCACGGGCACGGGCACGATGTTCAGCCCGATCTTCCCGAGGTCCTCGGCGATCCGGGCGTAGACGAGCTCCGGTGTGGGCAGGGACGGCCGGCCCGTGCCGGTCGGGTAGAGGAACTCGAGCGGCTCGCCCTCGTAGCCGGCCAGATGGAGCAGGCCGCGGGCCTCACGGGGGTTGATGTCGTAGCGCTCGGCGTCCTCGTTGGCCACGCCCAGGGTCGGCGGCACCACGTCATGGGCCATCGAGGTGCCGTCCAGGAAGAGCCTGGAGCGGGCGAGGGCCGGCCGGTCCACGCCGTGCGCCACGGCCTGCCGGACGTAGAGCGAGCCCATCACCGGGTGCGCCATGTTCATGCCCAGGTAGAGCACGGACAGCGGGTCGCGCTGCAGGACCTGGGCGCCGGACTCCACGAGCGGGCGCAGCTGCGGCGGGGAGACCACGTCGATGACGTCCGCATGGCCGCGGCGGAACTCGCGCAGGCGGGTGCCGACCCGGCCCCAGGAGGCCACGATCACCGGGGACGCCTGGGGGCGCTCGCCGCGGTAGGTGGAGCTGGCGACCAGCACGGCGCCCCGGCGCACTGCCGAGGCGGCAGAGAGGGCCGCGTGCGACTCCTGTGCCGTGGCCCAGCGATAGGGCCCCGTGCCGGCGGGGGAGAAGACGCTGCCCTCGGGGGTATGGGCGGTGCGTTCCCAGGACTGGGGCGAGGAGATGGCGAAATGCGGTGCCGTCAGGGCCATCGCCAGATGTCGCAGCGGCGTGCTGAGCGTCAGACGCAGGGTCAGCTCGTCCTCGACCTCGACGGAGTCCAGACGGCAGTCCTCCTCGCCCAGGTGGGCGCCGAAGACGGAGACGAAGGGGGAGGCGGTGACGTCCTCGCGCTCATCCTTCGCCGCCCAGCGCTCCACGTTGGCGGCCACGGCAGCCGCATCGCACGGGGTGTCGTCGGAGAACACCACCCCCTCGCGCAGGCGGAAGCGGTGGATGCGACCGTCGGCGGTCACCTCGTGACTCGCGGCCAGGGCGGGCACGGCGGTGCCGGTCTCCGGGTCCACACCCAGCAGGGTCTCGAACACCTGGCGGGAGACGCGGAAAGTCTCCGAGTCCCACTGCAGGTGAGGGTCGCGGGAGGTGAGACGCCCGGGGGAGCCGACCACCAGGGTCCGGCCGCGGGGTCCGGTCGCCGCGACTGCGCTCGAGGAGGCGCTCGGCGAGGGAGTCGGCGAAGCCGGGCGGCGCAGGTCCTCGGTGCAGCCTGCCGCGGCGAGGGCGAGCCCGGACAGGCCCAGGCCCAGGGCGGCACGGCGCGACGGCTCCATGGCAGGCCTCCCTCGGTGTCGTTCGGTCTGGGCGCCGTCCCTGCGGCGGGGCACCCTGGTGCGGTGTCCTCCGGACGGGCGCGGCCGTCGTCGTGACGAGTGCGGGCGGGGGGACTCGAACCCCCACGTCGTAGGACACTGGAACCTAAATCCAGCGCGTCTGCCAGTTCCGCCACGCCCGCGCGGACGGGCCGCGCTGGACGGCCCGGTCAGGGTGCCCAGTCTATCGGCCCGGACCGGGGCGGATCAGTCGACCCCGAGGGCCCTGCGCAGGCGCTCCACGTGGCCGGTGGCCTTCACGTTGTACTGCGCGAGGCTGACCTTGCCGGCCGGGTCCACCACGATCGTGGAGCGGATCAGGCCCTCGTAGGTCCTGCCGTAGTTCTTCTTCTCGCCCCAGGCGCCGTAGGCCTCGGCCACCGCATGGTCCTCGTCGGACAGCAGGGGGAAGGTCAGGCCCTCCTTCTGGGCGAAGCGGATGATCTTGCCGATCGGGTCCGGGGAGATGCCGAGCACCACGTAGCCGGCGGCCTTGAGGGAGGCGAGGGAGTCGCGGAAGTCGCAGGCCTGCTTGGTGCAGCCCGGAGTGGAGGCGGCCGGATAGAAGTAGACGATGACGTTCTTGCCGGCATGGTCGTGCAGGGAGACGGGGCGGCCGTCCTGGTCCTGGAGGGTGAAGTCGGGTGCGGTGTCCCCGACGGCAAGGCGGGTGTTCTCGGTGGTCATGGCTCCACTCTGACACATGCGGTCCGCGCCCGCCCCGGGAGGATGAGGCGTTTCTCACACCACCGATCGCGGTGCGGGCGCCCGGGACGACGAAGGGCCCGTCACCTCGCGGTGACGGGCCCTTCTGGTGTGTGCGCCCCCCGGGACTTGAACCCGGAACCTGCAGATTAAGAGTCTGATGCTCTGCCAATTGAGCTAGAGGCGCAGGCCATGCTACGGACCGTTCCTTTCGGACTCGCTCCGTCGCAACGAGAGAAAACTCTATCAGGGCTTCTTGCGAATGTCCACATCGGCGTAGAGACCGTCGAGCTCGTCCATGAATCCGGACATGAACTCGTGGAAGTCCGCGGCGTCGTCGGACTGGTCCAGCTCGGCCACGCCGGTCTCGGAGAGGTCACCCACGTGCACGCGGCAGCGGGGGGAGACCTCGAACCAGGTGCGGAAGCCCGTCACCGTCTCCAGCTGATAGCCGCTGCCCGTGTCCGCGACGGTGGCCACGTTCCCCAGGGAGACCGTGGAGACCTCGCTCGGGTCCGCATCGTCCTCCACCACCGGGCGTGACGGATCGACCGGGCACAGCACGAGCTCCTGCGGGGCGCGCCGGTAGCCGATCACGTACGGCGTGGCCGTGCCGGAGGTCTGGCCGTAGACGAGGTTGTAGTCGCCGTGGTTGAAGACCCGAGCGTCGAACACGCCGCGCAGCCGTCGTTGGAGGGTGAGCGAGTCCATGTCTCCAACGTACGTGAGGCCGTCGGCGGGGCAGTGCCGTGACAGGTCACGATCCGATTGCATGTCATCTGGCGGACGCGACCGTCTCACTGCCGCACGCCGTCCCTATGATGTGCGCATGGACACCACCTCGAAGGCTCAGGACAGCACTGCAGGGTCGGCGGAGGTCGACGCCAGGCCCCGCTCCCGCGACGTCACCGACGGCATGGAGCGCACCGCCGCCCGCGGCATGCTCCGTGCGGTCGGCATGGGGGACGAGGACTTCGACAAGCCGCAGATCGGCATCGCCTCGTCCTGGAACGAGATCACCCCGTGCAACCTCTCCCTGGACCGCCTCGCCCAGGCCTCGAAGGACGGTGTCCACGCCGCCGGCGGCTTCCCGCTGGAGTTCGGCACCGTGTCCGTCTCGGACGGCATCTCCATGGGCCACGAGGGCATGCACTTCTCCCTCGTCTCCCGCGAGGTGATCGCCGACTCGGTGGAGACCGTGATGATGGCCGAGCGCCTGGACGGCTCCGTCCTGCTCGCCGGCTGCGACAAGTCGCTGCCGGGCATGCTCATGGCCGCCGCCCGCCTGGACCTGGCCTCCGTGTTCGTCTACGCCGGATCGACCATGCCGGGCGTGGCCCGCCTGACCGACGGCACCGAGAAGCAGGTCACCATCATCGACGCCTTCGAGGCGGTCGGCGCCTGCGCCCGCGGCCTCATGTCCGAGGAGGACCTGCTCCGCATCGAGAAGTCCATCGTTCCGGGCGAGGGCGCCTGCGGCGGCATGTACACCGCCAACACCATGGCCTCCATCGGCGAGGCGCTCGGCATGTCCCTGCCCGGTTCCGCCGCCGCCCCGTCCGCGGACCGCCGCCGCGACGCCTTCGCGCGCCGCTCCGGAGAGGCCGTGGTGACCATGCTCCGCCAGGGCATCACGGCCCGGGACATCATGACCAAGCCCGCGTTCGAGAACGCGATCGCCGTGACCATGGCGTTCGGCGGGTCCACCAACGCCGTGCTGCACCTGCTCGCCATCGCCCGGGAGGCGGGCGTGGACCTGCAGCTGTCCGACTTCAACCGCATCGCCGACCGCACCCCGCACATCGCAGACCTCAAGCCGTTCGGCCAGTACGTCATGACGGACGTGGACCGCATCGGCGGCGTCCCGGTGGTCATGAAGGCCCTGCTGGACGAGGGCCTGCTGCACGGGGACACCCTCACCGTCACCGGCAAGACCCTCGCCGAGAACCTGGCCGCGCTCGACCCCGACCCGGTGGACGGCAAGGTCATCCGCACCATGGACGACGCGATGCACCCCAACGGCGGCATCGCGATCCTCCACGGCTCGCTCGCTCCCGAGGGCGCCGTCGTGAAGTCCGCCGGCTTCGACGCCGACGTCTTCGAGGGCACCGCCCGCGTCTTCGACCGCGAGCGCGCCGCCATGGACGCCCTCGAGGACGGCACCATCACCGCCGGCGACGTCGTGGTCATCCGCTACGAGGGGCCGAAGGGCGGCCCGGGCATGCGCGAGATGCTCGCGATCACCGGTGCGATCAAGGGCGCCGGCCTGGGCAAGGACGTCCTGCTCATCACCGACGGCCGCTTCTCCGGCGGGACCACGGGCCTGTGCATCGGCCACATCGCCCCGGAGGCCGCCGAAGGCGGTCCGATCGGCCTGGTGCAGGACGGCGACCGCATCCGCGTGGACATCGCCGGACGCTCCATGGACCTGCTCGTGGACGAGGCCGAGCTGGCCGCCCGCCGCGAGTCCTGGGAGTCGGTGCAGCCGAAGTTCACCACCGGCGTGCTCGGCAAGTACGCCAAGCTCGTCCACTCGGCCGCCGAGGGCGCCTACCTGGGCTGAGGCCCGGGTCCCCAGGTCCTCGAGGCCATGACGCCGACGCCGCCGACCGCCCCCGTGCCTGACGCCGGGGGCGGTCGGCGTGTGCCGGGCGCGGGCCCCTGCATCCTGCGCGCCGCGCACGTCCATGACGGGGACGTGATGCACGACGACGGCCGCCTCGCCCTGGACGGCGGCCGCGTCCTGGCCGTGTGGTCCGGTCCGGGTCTGCCGTCGGCACGCTCCGCGTCGACCGTCGTCGACGGCCCGGGGGAGGACTCTGCGGCCGCGGGCGAGCCGACCGCAGGCAGGGCGCTCGCCGCACGCCTGGCGGGGGCGCCGGTCCACGATCTCGGCGATGTGGTCCTCGCACCGGCGCCGGTGGACATCCACTGCCACGGCGCCGGGGGTGCGTCCTTCTCCGACGGGCCGGAGGCGGCCCGCCACGCCGCGGCGACGCTGCGGGCCCACGGCACGGCGCACGTCGTGGCCTCGCTCGTGAGCGAGCCGGTGCCCGTGGTGGAGCGCCAGGTCCGTGCCCTGGCCCCGCTCGTGGCCGAGGGGGTGCTGGCCGGGCTCCATCTCGAGGGGCCGTGGCTCGCCCCGGACCACCGCGGCGCACACGACCCCGCGGCGCTCTGCGCTCCGACACCGGCCGACGTGGACCGGCTGCTCGCCGCCGCCGACGGGGCGCCGCTGATGGTGACACTCGCGCCCGAGCTGCCCGGCGGCCTCGACGCGGTGCGGCGGCTGGCGGAGGCGGGGGCCGTCGTCGGGGTCGGACACACCGCCGCCGACTACGGGACCACGCTGGAGGCCATCGAGGCGGGGGCCACCGTGGCGACGCACCTCTACAACGGCTGCCGCCGACCGACCCACCGGGACCCCGGTCCCGTCCTCGCGCTCCTGGAGGGTGCCCGGGCCGGGCTGGTGACGATCGAGACGATCGCAGACGGCGTGCACCTGCATCCGGCCGTGCTGCGCCGCACCGCCGCCGAGGCGGGCCGGCGGTGGGCGATGGTCTCCGACGCGATGGCGGCCGCCTGCTGCGCGGACGGCGACTACCGGCTCGGGCCCCTCGCGGTGACGGTCGCCGGCGGTGTCGCCCGGATACTCGGCGAGGGCCGGGAGCCCGGGGCGATCGCCGGCTCGACGGTCACCCTGGCAGGCTCCGTCGAGCACGCCGTGGCCGCCGGGATCGGCTTGGAACAGGCGCTGCGTGCCGTCACCGCGGTGCCCGCCGACGCGCTCGGCCTCGATCTCGGCAGGCTGCGCCCGGGTGTCCCCGCACAGGTGCTCGTCACGGACCTCGTCGGCCGTGCTGTTCACGATCCGGTCATGGATCCCGCATGGTGAGACGTCCCCGCGGACACATGGCCGGGGTCGCCGCGCTGCGCGGATAGTGTGACCCAGGAGACCACCCGTCGCGTCCGTCCCCCACCACAGGGCCGGCCGCGGAGGACCCCCAGCCCCACCAGGTCGGCGGGTCCGCGGATGGACCCAGAGTTCCACCACCCTCCGTCCACCGAGGTGAGCATTCATGAGCACGCCGCAGCGCGCGGGCACGGCCACGGCACCGCCGACGCCCCGCCCGCCCCGTCCCCACCGCTCCGACAACATCGAGCCGCGCGTCCCCGGCCCGTGCCGCACGGTCGAGCCGACCCGCATGACCGGCTCCGCCGGCATCGTCCGCAGCCTCGAGGAGATCGGTGTGACCGATGTCTTCGGCCTTCCGGGCGGCGCGATCCTCCCGACCTACGACCCGCTGATGGACTCCTCGTCCATCCGTCACATCCTGGTGCGCCACGAGCAGGGCGCAGGCCACGCCGCCCAGGGCTACTACCTGGCCACCGGCCGTCCCGGAGTCGCCCTGGCCACCTCCGGGCCCGGAGCCACCAATCTCGTCACCGCCATCGCCGACGCCCACATGGACTCCCAGGCCGTCGTGTTCATCACCGGGCAGGTGAACTCCACGGCGATCGGCACGGACGCCTTCCAGGAGGCGGACATCGTCGGCGTCACCATGCCGATCGCCAAGCACTCCCGCCTCGTCACCCGGGCGGAGGACATCCCGCAGGCACTCGCCGAGGCCTTCCACATCGCCGCCACCGGCCGGCCGGGCCCGGTGCTGGTGGACATCACCAAGGACGCCCAGGTCGGCGAGTTCGAGTTCTCCTGGCCGCCGAAGCCCGAGCTGCCCGGCTACCGGCCGGTGCGCCGCGGCCACCCGCGGCAGATCCGGGCCGCCGCGCGGCTGATCCGGCAGAGCGCCCGACCGGTGCTGTACGTCGGCGGCGGCATCGCGCGCGCCGACGCCTCGGCCGAGCTGCGCGAGCTCGCCGAAGTGACCGGCATCCCCGTGGTGACCACGCTGACGGCGCGGGGCGTCTTCCCGGACTCCCATGAGCTGCATGTCGGCATGCCCGGCATGCACGGCTCCGTCTCCGCCGTGGCGGCCCTGCAGCAGTCGGACCTGCTCATCACGCTCGGTGCACGCTTCGACGACCGCGTCACCGGACTGCTCGCGAGCTTCGCCCCGGGGGCCAAGGTCATCCACGCGGACGTGGACCCCGCCGAGATCTCCAAGAACCGTCAGGCGGACATCCCGATCGTCGGCGACCTCAAGGAGATCGTCCCGGACCTCACCGAGGAACTGCGCCGCGACCCCGACGGTGTGGGCATGCCCGACCTCACCGGCTGGTGGGGCGTGCTGAACCGCCTGCGCGAGACCTACCCGCTCGGCTGGACCGAGCCGGAGGACGGCCTGCTGGCACCGCAGAAGGTCATCCAGCGCCTGTCCGAGCTCTCCGGGTCCGAGGCGACCTACGTCGCCGGCGTCGGCCAGCATCAGATGTGGGCCGCGCAGTTCGTGCAGTACGAGCGCCCGCGCCAGTGGCTGAACTCGGCCGGACTGGGAACCATGGGCTACGCCGTGCCCGCCGCCATGGGCGCCAAGGTCGGCGATCCGGACCGCGTGGTCTGGGCCATCGACGGCGACGGCTGCTTCCAGATGACCAACCAGGAGCTGGCCACCTGCGTGATCAACCGGATCCCCATCAAGGTGGCCGTCATCAACAACTCGTCCCTGGGCATGGTCCGGCAGTGGCAGACCCTGTTCTACGACTCGCGCTATTCCAACACGGACCTGAACACCGGACACGGCACCGTGCGCGTCCCGGACTTCGTGAAGCTCGCCGACGCCTACGGTGCGGTCGGCCTGCGCTGCGAGCGCGAGGAGGACCTGGACGAGACCATTCGGAAGGCCCTGGAGGTGGACGACCGCCCCGTGGTCATCGACTTCGTGGTCTCCAGGGACTCGATGGTGTGGCCGATGGTTCCGGCCGGTGTCAGCAACGACGCCATCCAGGTCGCCCGCGGCATGACGCCGGACTTCACGCAGGAGGACTGAGACATGGTCAACGAGACGGAGCCCACCCAGCGCCACACCCTGTCCGTCCTGGTCCAGGACGTGCCGGGCGTGCTGACCCGGGTGGCAGGACTGTTCGCCCGGCGCGCGTTCAACATCCACTCGCTCGCCGTGGGCGTCACCGAGGTCGAGGGCCTGTCCCGCATCACGGTGGTGGTGGACACGGACCCGCGCCTGCTCGAGCAGGTGACGAAGCAGCTCAACAAGCTGATCAACGTCATCAAGGTCATCGAGCTCGCCCCGGAGGCATCGGTGCAGCGCGACCACCTGCTCGTCAAGGTCCGCGCCGACGCCACGACCCGCGGCCAGGTCGTCCAGGCAGCGGAGCTGTTCCGCGCGCAGGTCGTGGACGTCGCCCCGGAGTCGCTGACCCTCGAGGCCACCGGCTCCAGGGACAAGCTCAACGCCCTGCTCGAGCTGCTCGCCCCCTTCGGGGTCCGCGAGCTCGTCCGCTCCGGCACCCTCGGCGTCGCCCGAGGAGGCCGGTCCATGACCGAGCGGGCCCTGGCCCGCTGACGTCCCCGGCGCCGCCCGGCCCCGGACCCCTCCGCCCCGTCGGTCCGCCTCCGAGCGGACCGGCACACCGAACCCGCCATCCGTCAGAGCCCCGGCCGCCGCACCGGTCGGGACCTGCGAACCGAAGGAGAACCGCCATGTCCGCGAAGAAGTTCTACGACGCCGACGCCGACCTCTCGATCATCCAGGGCCGCACCGTGGCCGTGATCGGCTACGGCTCCCAGGGCCACGCCCACTCCCTGTCCCTGCGTGACTCGGGCGTGGACGTCCGCGTCGGCCTCGCCGAGGGGTCCGCGTCCCGGGCCAAGGCCGAGGCCGAGGGCCTCCGCGTGGTCGACGTGGCCACCGCCGCCGCCGAGGCCGACCTGATCATGATCCTCACCCCGGATCAGGTCCAGGCGGACGTCTACAACGAGCACATCGCGCCGAACCTCCAGGACGGCGACGCCCTCTTCTTCGCCCACGGCTTCAACGTGCGCTTCGGTTACATCCAGGCCCCGGCCGGCGTGGACGTGGCCCTTGTGGCCCCGAAGGGTCCGGGGCACGTGGTGCGCCGCGAGTTCGAGGCCGGCCGCGGCGTCCCCGCCCTGATCGCCGTGGAGCAGGACGCCTCCGGCGAGGCCCACGCCCTCGCCCTGTCCTACGCGAAGGGCATCGGCGGCACCCGCGCCGGCGTCATCGAGACCACCTTCACCGAGGAGACCGAGTCCGACCTGTTCGGCGAGCAGGCCGTGCTCTGCGGCGGCGCCTCCCAGCTGATCCAGTACGGCTTCGAGACCCTCACCGAGGCCGGCTACCAGCCGGAGATCGCCTACTTCGAGGTGCTGCACGAGCTCAAGCTGATCGTGGACCTCATGGTCGAAGGCGGCCTGGCCAAGCAGCGCTGGTCCATCTCCGACACCGCCGAGTTCGGCGACTACGTCTCCGGCCCCCGCGTCATCGACGAGCGTGTCAAGGAGAACATGAAGGCCGTCCTCGCGGACATCCAGTCCGGCGCCTTCGCCCAGCGCTTCATGGACGACCAGAAGGCCGGCGCCCCAGAGTTCAAGGAGCTGCGCGCCACGGCCGAGCAGCACCCGATCGAGGAGACCGGCCGCGAGCTGCGCCAGATGTTCGCCTGGCTCAAGGACACCGACGACGACTACACCGAGGGCACCGCTGCCCGCTGACCCGGACGGTGCGCCCGCCCTCTGATCGCCCCGGCTGATCCCCGACGACGGCGCCGTCACCCCGTGAGGTGCCGGCGCCGTCGTCATATTCCATTCCTTGCATAGAAATGCGGCTAGGCTCGGCCACGACCCGCCGCATCCGATCCGCACCCCGTGAAGGAAGAACCGTGAGCGCCACGTCCGTCGTCCTGATCGCCGAGGAGCTCTCCCCGGCCACCGTCGAGGCCCTCGGCCCCGACTTCGAGATCCGTCACACCGACGGTGCCGACCGTGCCCGCCTGCTGGCGGACCTGCCCGGCGCCGACGCCGTCCTCATCCGCTCGGCCACCCAGATGGACGCCGAGGCCATCGCCGCCGCCACGAACCTCAAGGTCATCGCCCGCGCCGGCGTCGGCCTGGACAATGTGGACGTGCCCGCCGCCACCGCCGCGGGCGTCATGGTGGTCAACGCACCGACCTCCAACATCCTGTCCGCCGCCGAGCTGACCTGCGGCCACATCCTGGCCTCGGCCCGCAACATCGCACCGGCCAACGCCGCCCTCAAGCAGGGGGAGTGGAAGCGCTCCAAGTACTCCGGAGTCGAGCTGTTCGGCAAGTCCCTGGGCATCATCGGCCTCGGCCGCATCGGCGCCCTGGTGGCCGAGCGCATGAAGGCCTTCGGCATGGACATCCTGGCCTACGACCCGTACATCACCGCGGCCCGGGCGCAGCAGCTCGGCGCCGAGCTGGTCGAGCTCGACGAGCTCCTCGAGCGCGCGGACTTCGTCACCATCCACATGCCCAAGACCCCGGAGACCGTCGGCATGCTCTCGGACGACCAGTTCGAGCGCATGAAGGACTCCGCGTTCGTGGTGAACGTCGCCCGCGGCGGACTGGTGGACGAGGAGGCCCTTGACCGCGCCCTGGCCGCCGGGAAGATCGCCGGCGCCGGCATCGATGTGTTCGCCTCCGAGCCTGCCACGGACCTGCCGTTCTTCGCCCACGACCGCTCCACCGTCACCCCGCACCTGGGCGCCTCCACCGCAGAGGCGCAGGAGAAGGCCGGCGTCGCCGTCGCCCGCTCCGTGCGCCTGGCCCTGGCCGGAGAGCTGGTGCCGGACGCCGTGAACGTCGCCGGCGGCGTCATCCACGAGGACGTGCGCCCGGGCCTGCCGCTGGCCGAGAACCTCGGGCGCGTGCTCACGGCTCTGCTGGGCGAGCGCTCGCTCACCGCCGTGGAGGTGGAGGTCGCCGGAGAGATCGCCGCGCAGGACGTCTCCTCCCTGCAGCTGGCCGCCCTCAAGGGCGTCTTCACGGACGTCGTCTCGGACCAGGTCTCCTATGTCAACGCGCCGGTGCTCGCCGAGCAGCGTGGTGTGGAGACCCGCCTGACCACCACCGCCGAGTCCAGCTCCTACCGCAACGTGGTCACCGTCCGCGGCGCCACCGCGCAGGGTGACCAGGTCTCCGTCTCCGGCACCCTCGTGGGCCCGCGCCAGCGGCAGAAGCTGGTGGGCGTGGACCGCGCAGAGATCGAGGTGCCGTTGTCCGACCACCTTCTCGCCTTCCGCTACAGGGACCGGCCGGGCGTCATCGGCATCCTCGGCCAGGCGCTGGGAGAGCAGGGTGTGAACATCGCCGGCATGGACGTCTCCCGCGAGGCCGAGGGCGGCACTGCCCTGGCGGTGCTCCAGATCGACTCGGCGCTGCAGCCGGGCACCCTGGACAAGCTCGAGCAGGCCATCGAGGCAGAACGCGCCGCCGAGGTGGACCTCGCCGAGCGCTGAGCCGGTCAGCGGGCAGACCCGCCGCGGCACACCGCAGCCGCCACGGCCACGGCCCCGGCACGGAAGCGGCCCCGTCACCCGATCAGGTGACGGGGCCGTCGTCGTTAGAATCGTGCGGGTGAGCACCCAGCGCGATCCCTTCTACGTCACTTCGGCCATCCACTACCCGAACGGCGAGCCGCACATCGGCCACGCCTACGAGATGGTGGGCGCCGACGCCCTCGCCCGCTTCATGCGCCTCGACGGCCGCGAGGTCTTCTTCCTCACCGGCACGGACGAGCACGGCCAGAAGATGGCCCAGGCCGCAGAGAAGCTGGGCCTGACCCCCATGGAGCTGGCCACCCGCAACTCCGCCGCCTTCAAGGCGATGGACGACGACGTGCTGAACGTGTCCTACGACCGCTTCATCCGGACCACCGACGAGGACCACCACCGTGCGTCCCAGGAGCTGTGGCGCCGCATGGAGGCCAACGGAGACATCTACCTGGACCGCTACGCCGGCTGGTACTCCGTACGCGACGAGCGCTTCTTCACCGAAGACGAGACCGAGGTCCGCGAGGACGGACAGCGGTACGCCGTGGAGACCGGCACCGAGGTCACCTGGACCGAGGAGGAGTCCTACTTCTTCCGCCTCTCCGCCTACACGGACAGGCTGCTCGCCTTCTATGAGGCGAACCCGGACTTCGCCGGTCCCCGCTACCGCTTCAACGAGGTCATCCGCTTCGTGGAGCAGGGCCTGAACGACCTCTCCATCTCCCGGACCAGCTTCGACTGGGGCATCACCGTCCCCGCCCCGGCCGGAGGCGGGGAGCCCTCGGCCCACCACGTCATGTACGTCTGGGTGGACGCGCTGACGAACTATCTGACCGGCGTCGGCTTCCCGGACGAGTCCTCCGAGTCCTTCGCCAGGTTCTGGCCGGCCGACGTGCACGTGATCGGCAAGGACATCTCCCGCTTCCACTGCATCTTCTGGCCGGCGTTCCTCATGTCCGCCGGGATCGAGCTGCCCAGGCGCGTGATGATCCACGGCTTCCTCAACAACAACGGTGAGAAGATGTCCAAGTCCCTGGGCAACGTCGTCGCCCCGGCCGAGTGGGCGGCCCGCTACGGCCTGGACGCCGTGCGCTTCTTCCTGCTGCGCGAGTTCTCCTTCGGCGCGGACGGCTCCTACAACCACGATGCCGTGGTGGGCCGCAAGAACGCCGACCTGGCCAACAACCTGGGCAACCTCGCTCAGCGCTCGCTGTCCATGGCGTTCAAGAACTGCGAGGCCGCCGTGCCCGTTCCGGGCGAGCCCACCGACGCCGATCGCGCGATCCTCGCCCAGGTGGACGGCCTGCTCGAGCATGCCCGGGCCGCCTACGCCGTGCAGGACTTCCATGGCTCGCTCGAGGAGACCTGGCGCGTGCTCGGCGAGGTCAACGCGTACTTCGCGGACCAGGCCCCGTGGGTGCTGCGCAAGACCGACGAGGAGCGCATGCGCACCGTCCTCTACGTCACCCTGCAGGCCGTGCGCCGCGTCGCCCTACTGGTCCAGCCGGTGATGCCGGACTCGGCCACCCGCCTGCTGGACCTGCTCGGCGTCGAGCCCTCCGGCGACGCAGGCCGGACCAACGCCTCCAACGAGGGTCCGCGCTCCTTCTCCGCGTTCGCCGAGGACCTCGTGCCCGGCACCGCGTTGCCGAAGCCGGTCGGTGTGTTCCCTCGCCACGAGGAGCCCGCCGAGGCCTGAGGCGGTTCCGACATGTGAGAGCCCCTGCCCGGATCATGGAATCCCGGCGGGGGCTCTCCTAGTGTGGCGCCCATGAGCCAGATTCCCGCCGCCCCGCATGTGCCCGCCGAGGGCTCCATCGACCTCGCCGTCATCGGCGGCGACGGCATCGGTCCCGAGGTGACCGCCCAGGCGCTCGCCGTCCTCCAGGCGGCGCTGGCCGCCGAAGGCGAGGCGGAGGCCACAGTCACCGAGTACCCGCTCGGCGCCGACCACTGGAAGGCCACCGGGGAGGCCCTGAACGCAGAGACCCTCGACGCCCTGCGGCGGCACGACGCGATCCTCTTCGGTGCCGTGGGCGTCGCCCCGGGCGACACCGAGGTGCCCTCCGGCCTGCTCGAGCGCCAGGTGCTGCTCAAGCTCCGCTTCGAGCTCGACCACGCCGTGAACCTGCGCCCCACCAGGCTCTACCCGGGCGCCGTCAGTCCGCTCTCCGAGCCCGGTGAAGTGGACTTCACCGTGGTCCGCGAGGGCACCGAGGGACCCTACGCCGGCAACGGCGGACAGCTGCGCGGCGGCACGGAGCAGCAGATCGCCACCGAGGTCTCCGTGAACACCGCCTACGGCGTCGAGCGCGTGGTCCGGTACGCCTTCGCCCGCGCCCAGGCCTCGGACCGGAAGAAGCTCACCTTCGTGCACAAGCACAACGTGCTCGTCCATGCCGGCCACCTCTGGAAGCGCGTCGTGGAGCAGGTCGCCGCCGACTTCCCGGAGGTCACGCACGACTACCTGCACGTGGACGCCGCGACCATCCTCATGGTCACCGACCCGGCCCGGTTCGACGTGATCGTCACGGACAACCTCTTCGGCGACATCCTCACGGACCTGGCTGCCGCGATCGGCGGGGGCATCGGCCTGGCCGCCTCCGGCAACATCAACGTCTCCGGCACGGCGCCGTCCATGTTCGAGCCGGTCCACGGCTCGGCCCCGGACATCGCAGGCCAGGGCATCGCCGACCCGACCGCCGCGATCCTGTCCGCCGCCATGGCCCTGGAACACCTGGGCCGCGGTGCCGCCGCCGAGCGGGTGCACCGCGCCGTCTGGGCCCACCTTGCCGAGCGCACCGCGGGGGAGAAGGTCTCGACCGAGGCCGTCGCCCGGGACATCGCCGCCCGCCTCTGACGACATCGCCGCCCGCCTCTGACGACATCGCCGCCCGCCTCTGACACGGAACGGCGCCGCCGTCGCGGCCCCGGTGCGTCCGGAATGTGAGCACCGCCACCGACGGGCATATCATCGTGATAAGGGCCTGGCCTGTCGCCTGCCGCCGTCTGCGCGGCGCGGGTGTGCGCCCCGCCCGAGCCGCCGCCGAATCCGCACGTCAGGAGTGAGCACACCGTGTCCGAGACCACCTTCCGCCGCATCGAGCATCCGTCCCCGCGCACCGACGCCGAGCGCGAGCAGATCCTTGCCGCCCCGGGCTTCGGGCAGGACTTCACGGACCACATGGTCTCGATCGACTGGACCAACGACAAGCAGGGCGGCTCCTGGCACGACGCCCGCGTCGAGCCCTACGGTCCGATCCAGCTGTCTCCGGCCGCGGCGGTGCTGCACTACGCCCAGGAGATCTTCGAGGGGCTGAAGGCCTACCGGCACGCCGACGGCTCCATCTGGACGTTCCGCCCGGAGGCCAATGCCGCCCGCCTGAACCGCTCGGCCGCGCGCCTGGCCCTGCCGCAGCTGCCGGAGGAGCTCTTCCTCGAGTCCATCCGCGAGCTCGTCTCCGCCGATGCCGCCTGGGTCCCCGGCGGCGACGGCGAGGCGCTCTACCTGCGTCCCTTCATGTACGCCTCCGAGGCGTTCCTCGGCGTCCGCTCGGCCAACGAGGTGGCCTACAAGGTCATCGCCTCCCCGGCCGGCAACTACTTCGGCGGCGAGCTCAAGCCGGTGACGATCTGGGTCTCCCGCGACTACGCCCGCGCCGCCGCCGGCGGCACCGGTGCCGCCAAGTGCGGCGGCAACTACGCCGGCTCGCTGGTCGCCCAGCAGGAGGCCGCGGCCCACGGCGCGAACCAGGTCCTGTTCCTGGACCCCACCCATGAGAACTCCGTCGAGGAGCTCGGCGGCATGAACGTGTTCTTCGTGTTCGCCGACGGCCGTCTGGTCACCCCGGAGCTCACCGGCACCATCCTCGAGGGCGTGACCCGCTCCTCCATCCTGCAGCTCGGCCGGGACATGGGCCTGCAGGTCGAGGAACGCCGCATCACCGTCGACGAGTGGGCTGCCGGCGTCGCCTCCGGCGAGATCACGGAGGTCTTCGCCTGCGGCACCGCCGCGGTGGTCACCCCGATCGGTCGCCTCCTGGACGGGGACGAGGTCATCGAGTCCCCCGGCGGCACCGATGTGACCCTGAAGATCCGTGAGACCCTGCTCGGCATCCAGACCGGGACGGCCGAAGACACCCACGGGTGGATGCACCGCCTGGTCTGAACCGGGCCGGGCCCGGTCCCTCCGGGCCGGCGTCACGACGACGGCTCCGTCGCCTTCGAGGCGACGGAGCCGTTGTCATCGCCCCGCCCTCGCCGGTCGCAGGGCGAGAGGCCGCCGAGGCAGGGGAGCGGCCGCCGTCGGGAAGGGCCTGCCGGAGTGGATGCGCGGACGCGGGGGCCGGGGCATAGGGTGGGGTCCATGCGCATCGCACGTTTCGTGGACCAGGCCGAACCGCAGTACGGGCTCGTGGAGGGCCCCGCCGACGCCCCGGAGGAGGAGCTGACCGTCACGGCCCTGGCCGGCGACCCGTTCTTCCATGGGGTCCAGACCACCGGCACCACCCACCGGCTGGCCGACGTCCGCCTCGTCGCGCCGATCATCCCGCGCTCCAAGGTCATCGGCGTGGGCCGCAACTGGGCGGACCACGCCGCCGAGCTCGGCAACGAGGTGCCCGCCAGCCCTCAGTTCTTCCTCAAGCCCAACACCTCTGTGGTGGGTCCGGGCGAGCCGGTCACCCTGCCGTCCTTCTCTGACGAGGTCTCCTACGAGGCCGAGCTGGCCGTGGTCATCGGTACCATCTGCAAGGAGGTCCCGATCGAGCGGGTGAAGGACGTGGTGTTCGGCTACACGGCGGCCAACGACCTCACCGCGCGTGACGCCCAGCGCACCGACCTGCAGTGGGCCCGTGCCAAGGGCTTCGACGGTGCCTGCCCGCTGGGTCCCTGGATCGAGACGGAGCTGGACGTGGAGTCCCCCGTGCGGATCACCTCCGCCGTGGACGGAGAGCCCGCCCAGGACGGCACCACGGACGACATGGTCTTCTCCGTGGCCGAGCTCGTGGCCGCCGCCTCGGAGGCGTTCACCCTGCTGCCCGGCGACGTCATCCTCACCGGCACCCCGTCCGGCGTGGGCCTGGTGCGCGAGGGCCAGCGCGTCGAGGTGGCCGTGGAGGGCATCGGCTCGTTCAGCACGCCGTTCCGGCGCTGAGGCACACCGCGCGCCGGGGCGGCCGTCAGGGGCGTCCGCCGGGGGCGGCCGAGGTCTGCGGGGCGACCCAGAGCCCCGCGGCGTCCTCGCCGCTGAGCGTGAGGGACACCTGCGCCGCACCGTCCCACGGCGCGGCGCCCGCGGCGGGACCGTGCAGGGTGAGGCTGACGTGGACCTTCTGACCGCCCCCGGGGGTGTGCAGCAGGATCCGCCGCCGCTGCGCAGCCTCCGGCAGGGGCAGGCGGAGGGCGGCCCTGCCGCAGACCAGCTCGACCGTCGGGCCGTCGCCGTCGTGTGCCGGGACGGCGGGGAGCTCCAGGACCGCCGCGGCGCCCGTCGCGGCGGTGAGGACGCCGGAGAAACCCAGCCGACGCCCCGCCGCCAGGGTCTTCTCGGACTCGGGGAGGGCGAGCGAGAGACGGTCTGCCCGGGCTCGGGTCCGGCGGTCCACGTCCCGTGCCGTCAGCCGTCCCTTCTCGTCGGACAGGACCATCCCGGAGAACGCCGCCGGCTCCACGGCCGCCGTCTTCCCGACGGCTGCGGCCCCGAGCGCGGCAGCGGCGGCTGCGGACCCGACGGCGGGACCCCGCGGGCGGGGGCGGATGCCGGCGGCGACGATCCTCCGCGCCACGTCGTCCACGGCGGCACGGGACTGCGCCTCCAGGTCCCGGATGCGCTGCACGCACGTGCCGGGCAACGGTCCGTCCAGGGCCGCGCGCAGGGCGTGCTCCAGGGCTGCGGCGTCGGCGTCCAGCGGCAGGCAGGCGGAGGCGCGGTCGGCCTCCCGGAAGTGCCGGCCCACCTTCGGGTCGTAGTCCAGGCCGACCGTCGGCGTCCCGCAGCGGTGCGCGAGCAGACAGGCGTGCAGGCGCATCGCCACGACGGCGTCCACCTCGCGCAGCAGCGCCGTCAGTTCGGCCAGGGGCGGTGGCTCCGCCAGGTCGATGTGCTCGACGTCCTCGGGCAGCAGCGCGGTGAGCTCCGCCAGCGCCTGCGCGTCCCGGCCCGGCCCCGCCTGGAAGGGGAGCGTCACCACGGTGAGGGGCCTCGTCGTGGCGACGGCCGCCAGGGCCGCGGCCAGCCGGGTCCGCAGGCGCGCCATGTCCCCGTCGGCCCAGGAGCGCAGGTTCACCGCGACGACCGTGCGGCCCGCGGCCCTGGCCCGGGCGACGGACGCGGCAGGCGAGCGGGCCTCGTCGGACGAGGGGCCGCTGTCGGGAAGGGAGAGGGAGTACACGAGGTCCGGAGCGAGGCGGACCTCCGGCAGGTCGGCGGCGAAGGGCTCCAGGATCCGGGCGCTGTCCTCGTCCCGCACGGTCAGGGTCGCGGCCGTGCGGGCGACCGCGCGGACCGCCCGGGCGGCGTCCTCGCTGCGGATCGGCCCGGCGCCGATCCCGAGGACGTGGACCGGGACGCCCAGCATCTCGGCCAGCATCACCGGGATCCCGTAGCCGGGCATGGACACCTTCGCCGCGGTGAAGAAGCCCAGGAGCCCGCCGGCCCGTTCGAAGGAGTAGTCGTGCCACAGTCCGCCTCCGCCCAGGACGAGGGCGTCGGAGCGACGGACGTGCTCGAAGGTCGCGGCGTGGTCCAGCCGCGAGTGGGCGGACAGACCTGGCAGCGTCGCCACGTGCTGCGGATGCTCGGCGGCCACCTGGACACGGACCTGCGGGTCCGCGCGCCGCAGCCCCTCATGGATCGCAGACAGCAGGAGGTCGTCTCCCAGATTGCGGGCGCCGTAGTAGCCCACCACGGTGACCCGACGGGGCTCGGCGGCGGAGGCGGCGGTCGGCTCGGCGGAGATCACGGGTCCTCCAGGGCGTCGGGAGTAGGCTGAGGACCACTATGTCTGATGCCATCGCGACCGACCACCTTCCCGCCTCCCGTGCCGCGTCCGCCGACGTCCCCCAGGTGGATGCGGACACCCCCGTCCGCGTCCGCTTCTGCCCCTCTCCGACCGGCACCCCGCACGTGGGGCTGATCCGCACCGCCCTGTTCAACTGGGGCTGGGCACGTCACACCGGCGGCACCCTCGTGTTCCGCATCGAGGACACCGACGCCAAGCGCGACTCCGAGGAGTCCTTCCTGCAGCTCGTCGAGGCCATGACGTGGCTCGGCATCGACTGGGACGAGGGCGTCCAGGTCGGTGGCCCGCACGAGCCCTACCGTCAGTCCCAGCGCAAGGACGTCTACGCGGACGTCATCGACAAGCTCAAGGACGGCGGTTACATCTACCCGTCCTACTCCACCCCGGAGGAGACCGAAGCGCGCCACCGCGCCGCCGGCCGCGACCCCAAGCTCGGCTACGACGGCTTCGACCGCGACCTGACCGCCGAGCAGATCGCGGCCTTCGAGGCCGAGGGACGCGTCCCGGTCTGGCGTGTGCGCATGCCGGATGAGGACATCACCTTCACGGACATGGTGCGCGGCGAGATCACCTTCAAGGCCGGCTCCGTGCCGGACTTCGTGGTGGTGCGCGGTGACGGGTCCGCGCTCTACACGCTGGTGAACCCCGTGGACGACGCCCTCATGGGCATCACCCATGTGCTGCGCGGCGAGGACCTGCTCTCCTCGACCCCGCGGCAGATCGCCCTGTACCGCGCCCTCTACGCCGTGGGCGTGGCGGCGTACATGCCTGAGTTCGGCCACCTGCCCTATGTGATGGGCCAGGGCAACAAGAAGCTCTCTAAGCGCGACCCGCAGGCCAACCTGTTCCACCACCGGGACAACGGCTTCATCCGCGAGGGCCTGCTGAACTACCTCGCCCTGCTCGGATGGTCCCTGTCCGCCGACGAGGACATCTTCACCCCCGAGCAGTTCGTGGAGCACTTCGACGTGCACAAGGTGCTGGCGAACCCGGCCCGCTTCGACGAGAAGAAGGCCGTCGCCATCAACGGCACCCACATCCGCATGCTCGACGAGGACGACTTCCGTGGGCGCCTGCTGCCCTACCTGCAGGCCGCAGGCCTGATGGCCCAGGAACCGACCGACCGCGAGGAGGAGATCCTCGCCGCGGCCGCCCCGCTCGTCCAGGAGCGCGTGCAGCTGCTGGGCGAGGCCGTGGACATGCTCGCCTTCCTCTTCACCGCAGACGCGGACATCGCCACCGCCGAGGGCGCCATGAAGGGCATGCCGGCGGACCTGGGCGCCGCCGTCTCGGCGGCCCGCGAGGCCCTCGAAGCCCTGCCGGAGGACGGTTTCACCACCGAGGCGATCGAGCAGGCCCTGCGCGCCGCGCTGATCGACGGCCTCGAGCTGAAGCCGCGCCAGGCCTTCGGCCCGGTGCGCGTGGCCGTGACCGGCAAGAAGGTCTCCCCGCCGCTGTTCGAGTCCCTGGAGATCCTCGGCAAGGCGTCCGCGCTGGCCCGCCTGGACCGATTCGCCGCCGAGCAGGGCCTCTGAGCCTGGTGCCGACGCCGAGCGGAGGGACGCGATGACCGGCCACCATGACGGCCGGTCCCAGCCCGGAGCCCCGGAGGCCGACCCCTCCGGGGCTCCGGCGTGGGACGGCGTCCTGTTCGACCTCGACGACACCCTGCTGGACCTGAAGACCGCCCAGCGGGCCGCCTTCACCGCCACCGTCTGCCGACAGTGGCCCGGCGTGGACGCCCTGGGAGAGGGGCCGCTGCGGGCCGCAGCCGTCGACTTCGCCGCAGACGTGCACGGGCACTACCAGCGGTACATCGCCGGAGAGCTGACCTTCGCGGAGCAGCGTCTGGCACGGGCCGCCGACGCCCTGCAGGGGCTCGGGGCGCCTGGCGCCGAGGCGGTGCCGGATGCGCAGCTCTGGGTGACGGAGTACGAGCACCTCGTGCGCTCCCACTGGAGGTTGTTCCCCGAGGTCGCCGCGGTGCTCGAGCAGGTCCGGGCCTCGGGGCGCCCCGTCGGGATCGTCACCAACAACGTCGAGGAGTACCAGCGCGGCAAGGCCGCGGCGATCGGCCTGGGGTGGATCGACGTGGTCGTCGGATCTGACACGGCCGGTGCGCCCAAGCCGGATGCGGCCCCGTTCCTGGCCGGTTGCGCAGGGCTCCGCACCGAGACGGCGCGGACGCTCTTCGTCGGGGACAGCCTGACGCACGATGTGGCCGGCGCGAGCGGTGCCGGGCTCGTGCCGGTCTGGTCCGTGCGCGATGCCGCGGACACGGCGGACGGCTCCGGGGAGGGCGCCGGCACGGAGCCGGTGGACCGACGTGGGCATGAGATCCGTCGTGCCACGGCTGCGCCGGTGCGGGAGCCGGAGCGAGGCTGCTGGCGGATCGGCTCGCTCGAGGCGTTGCGTGCCTGGCTTTGAGGAGGACTCGGCTGGCGGCGCGCAGGCGCGAGGGGCGTGGCCGGCAGAGACGCCCTGGCGCGCTGCTGTGACGGATGGTGGAGATCACGCCGCCTCCGGTTTTGCACTCGCACGGAAGGACGTGTAGAGTTCTTACTCGTTGCCGGGGGAATCCGGGAACGCACGTTCGTGAATAACGAGCTGACGGTCAGTCAAGCATTGACCGGCAGTGGGGTATGGTGTAATTGGCAACACAACGGTTTCTGGTACCGTCATTCTAGGTTCGAGTCCTGGTACCCCAGCTCGCAGAAGCTGTGGTAGGCTTCTCGAGTTGCTCCGACGCGAGTCGGGACAACACTTTCGGCCCCATCGTATAGCGGCCTAGTACGCCGCCCTCTCACGGCGGTAACGCGGGTTCAAATCCCGCTGGGGTCACCAACCCGCGAAAGCCCCGGTCTTCGGACCGGGGCTTTCGTGCGTCCGCGGAGCCGCTGCACCGGACGCGTCGTCAGTCCAGTGGTGGCCGTCCGCCCGGACGCTCGCGGGGCCGGCAGGCGGTCCCGTTGCCGGGCACGGGCGCACCGCTGCCTCGACCTCCGATTTTGCCCGGGGTCGGGGCCCTGCTAAATTTGTGGAGTTGCCACGGACGGCGCACGTCGCCCGGAGCAACGGCTCGGCCCCATCGTATAGCGGCCTAGTACGCCGCCCTCTCACGGCGGTAACGCGGGTTCAAATCCCGCTGGGGTCACCAACCCGCGAAAGCCCCGGTCTTCGGACCGGGGTTCTCGTGCGTCTGCCGGACGCGGCTCAGCCGTCGTCGGACGGGGTCGGGGCGCCGCCGGCGGCCGGCTCAGCCGCAGGCGCCCCGGTCGGGTACAGGGCCACGATCTCGGCGAGCACGGACTCCGCCTCGGCCCGCTCCTCGGGAGACACCTGCTCGAGCAGCGGTGCGTACCAGGTGTCGAGGGAGCGCTGCAGCTGACCGGAGCAGAAAGTCTCCAGCAGGTCGTTCTCCTGCAGCCAGGCGAGACGGGCGTGCTCCACCACGAGGTGCTTGTGGAACAGACGTGCGGAGGCGTCGTTGGTGACGGAGCCGGCCCGGTCCGCCACGTAGACCAGGTGTGCACGGTCCGTGAAGACCGCGTTCTCCGCTGCGAGGAGGACCTCCCAGCCGTACAGCGTGTCCTCGCCGGAGGCCGACTCGACGAAGCGGATGCCGGCCGAGCGCAGGAACTGCGTGCGCAGCACGGCCGCCTGGGTCGACACGGTGGGGAAGTGGCGCCCGCGGAAGAACTCCCGGCGCGCGTCCGCCACCTCACGGTCCCCGAATGCGTGGCGGGCCATCACCCGGGCGTCGTCGCCGATCTTCACCTGGAAGCCCGAGACGAAGTCCGGCGTCCACTCCTCTGCTCGGCGCGCGACGTACAGGTCGAGCAGCCGGTCGTAGCCGCCGGGGCTGATCTCGTTGTCCGGGTCGAGGAAGGAGACGAGCTCCGTGCGGACGTGCTCCACGCCCCAGTTGCGCGGACGCGACGCGGAACCGGACCCGCCGTCCTCGAACAGGTGGACCGTGATCCGCGGACAGTGTTCCGCCAGCGAGCGGCACACGTCCGGGGTGCGTCCGTCCGTGGAGCCGTCGTCCACCAGCATGACGTGCATCCGGGGCCAGCACTCCTGACGGGCCAGCGAGGGCAGAGCCGTCTCCAGCAGGTGTCGTCCGTTGTTGTAGACCGGCAGGATGACGGTCAGGTCGGGACCGGAGGGATGGGCGGTGTCCTCGGCCGGAGCCGGATCTGCGAACAGCTTTCCCGGCGGGCAGTCCAGCTCGAACGGGTCCACGGCGAAGGCGCGTCCGCCGTCGGGCACGCCCCACAGCCAGGCGGAGGCCGGCGCCGCCGAGAGGGAGAGTCCGCTCGTCCAGACGTCGCCGCGGTCGTGGACGCCCACATGGCAGCCGGCCAGGATCTCGGCAAGGGGCTCTCCGTCTGCTTGGCGGCGCTCGAGGTCCGCCATCGTGATCGGCTGGACGACCCGGTCGACCTCCAGGGACAGGAAGGGCAGGACCCTGCTGTGCAGGTACCGACGTCCGTGCCGGTCGCCGGCGCGCAGCGGCACGAGCACATCGACGCCCTCGGCGCGGCAGAAGGCGTCCAGGGCCTCCGGCAGAGGGAAGTCCTCCACGGTGCGGACCAGCAGGTCTGCGCAGGCCGGCGCCTCGGGGACATCCGCCGTCGGCGCGCGGTCGTACAGCGCCAGCACCGTCAGGCGCGGTCGGGTGGGGGAGCCGGACTCCAGCCGGTCCGCGGCATCCCAGGCGGCCGCCGTCCGGGCGGCCGCCTCGTAGCGGCGCAGGGGGCGGTTCAGGCAGGCGAGGTCCTGATCCACCGGGACCGCATGGATCTGCGGGGCGGTCCGGCGCACCCACGCGCTCTGGTCCGTCACCACCGACAGGCCGTGGGCCAGGAACCCCTCCAGCCGGCGGCGAGCGGCATCGTCCCCGGCGGTCGCGATGACGTGGTGCGCGGCCGCCGCCTCGACGACGTCGTCCGAAGCGGCCGCCAGGGCCTCGCGCCGGATCCACTGTTCGCCCGAGGACTCGAGCGAACGGGCCAGCATGGCCGTGCCGCCGCCATCGTCGGTGTCCACGGGCCACAGGACGGTGCCACCTGCGGTCGGATCGAACATGCCCCAGGTGGTGGGGCCCCCTCCGGCGCGGCGCCAGGCCTCGGCCTGCGAGCGCTGGGCGAGCGGCGCGGCACGGCGCATCAGCGCGGCGACGAACGGCGCCACGCCCGCCGGTGCGTTCCAGGCGGCGCGGGAGCGGTCGGTGAAGGGAGCCACCCCGACATGCTTCAGCCGGATCCGTCCGGCGCCGCGGATCCGCAGGGCCAGACGGAACCGCTCGCAGTCTCCGCGGAGCACGTGCACCGTCGGGGTGTTGGCGGGCACGAAGGTGACCCGTGACTTCGTGCCCCGGTCGTCGAACTCCACCACCGCCACGTCGACGACGATCGCCTTCGTGCTCGGTGCCTCCGTCACGAGGTCGACCGCGAGCCCGGTCGTCTCCCCTCGAAGGGGGAGGTCCGGTCCGGGTCGGGAGAGGTCGCCCAGCGTGCCGGCGTGGACCAGGTAGTCGCTGCCTGCGCGTCGATGCTCCAGGACCTCGGGGGCGTCGTCGGCGCAGCGCAGGTACCGCACGGAGGGCCCGGTCCACGACTCGTCGGAGAGCAGGCCGCCCGACAGCGACGGAGGAGACCAGTGCTCAGGCAGGGCGATGAACGTCACACCGTCCACTATAGGGAGTGGACCGCGGCGGCACCGTCGGCGGCCGGGCACCGACGCGCGGTGCGCGGAGGGGGAGTCGGACAGGGCGCGGCCCGTGACCGCCCACGTGTCATCATGGGCGGGTGACGAACACTTCCCATCACGACGCCGTTGCGCTCGAGTCGGTCCAGGAGACCGTCCGGGCCGCGCGCTCCCACGCCGACGCCGTCGAGCTGTCCCTCGAGACCTCCGGCGTGGCCGGTCAGCGCGCCCTGCGTGAACGCACGCTGCACCAGATCGACGACTACGTCCTGCCTCGGCTGGACTCGCTCGACGCTCCTCTGCTGGCCGTCGTCGGCGGCTCCACCGGCGCCGGAAAGTCCACCCTCGTGAACGCCCTCGTGGGCCACGAGGTCTCCCGCTCCTCGGCGCTGCGCCCCACCACCCGCCAGCCCCTGCTGCTGCACCACCCGGACGACGAGCACTGGTTCTCCGGCCCACGGGTGCTGCCCGAGCTCGCCCGCGTCCGTGTGCACCGCTCCGTCTCCGCCGGCCCGGTGGAGCCGGACGGCGGTGCCATGGACACCGTGGCCCTCGTGGCGGAGCCCGCGCTGCCGGCCGGCATCGCGATGGTCGACGCCCCGGACATCGACTCCGTCTCGGACGACAACCGCGCACTGTCCCGCCAGCTGCTCGAGGCCGCAGACCTCTGGATCTTCACCACCACCGCGCACCGTTACGCGGACGCCGTGCCGTGGCAGCTGCTGGGTGAGGCCGCGGCGCGCGACATCACCGTGGCCATCGTCCTGGGACGTGTCCCGGACGGTGCCGAGCAGGACATCGTCCCGGACCTGCGCCGGATGCTCTCCGAGCGCGGACTGGCCGACTCCCCGGTCCATGTGATCCCCGAGACCCGGTTCGACGAGCGCGGCCTGCTCCCCGAGGAGCACGTCGCAGGGCTGCGCCGGTGGCTCACGGAGCTCGCCGAGGACGCCGCCACCCGCTCGGCGGTCGCCCGCCGCACGGTGGACGGCGTCCTGGCCCAGCTGGCCCAGCGCGTCGACGCCCTGGCGGACGCCGAGGCCGAGCAGCAGTCTGCGGCCGACGCCCTGGCCCGCATCGTGGCCGAGGCCACCGACCGCGCCGCCACGAAGGTCGAGGAGGCCACGTCGGACGGCACCCTGCTGCGCGGTGAGGTCCTCGCCCGCTGGCAGGACTTCGTCGGCACCGGCGAGTTCTTCCGCGGCCTGGAGTCCGGCATCGGCCGCATGCGCGACCGACTCGCGGCGTTCGTCCGCGGCCGCCCGGCCCCGCCGGAGCAGGTCGAGACCGCTCTGGAGACCGGACTGCACGCCGTGATCGTGGAGGCCGCCGCCGACGCCGCCGAGGACATCGAGCGCCGCTGGAAGGCCGAGCCGGCCGGCAGCGCCGTCCTGTCCGGCCGCAACCTCGGCGCCCTGCCGAGCGGATTCTCGGAGGAGGCGGCCGGCGTCATCCGCGCCTGGCAACAGGACGTGCTCGCCCTCATCCAGGAGGAGGGCGCCGGTCGACGCACCAAGGCTCGCCTGGCCGCGTTCGGTGTCAACGGCGCCGCGGTGGCCCTCATGGTCCTCTCCTTCGCCTCCACCGGCGGCCTCGTCGGCCTGGAGGTCGGCATCGCCGGTGGCACCGCCGTCGTCGGCCAGAAGCTGCTCGAGTCGATCTTCGGCGAGGACGCGGTGCGACGCATGGCCACGAAGGCGAACGACCTGCTGGACATGCGCGTCCGTCGACTGCTGGACGGCGCCCTGTCCGACCAGTTCCTGCCGCTGGTCGAGCGGAGGCGCACCGCCGAGGACACCGCCGCCCTGCGCCGCCTGGCCCCGTCCCTGCGCTCCGGCCTCTCCGGAACCCCGACGACCGTCGGGGCGCCCGGCACCGACACCGACGCGGCCCGATCCGGCGGGCAGCACGCCCAGGACCCGGATGACGAGGACGTGTCCGTCGTGCACCCGGAGGAGGACCACGCATGAGCCGCAGCACCGCCCCGAGCCTGCACGACCGTCTGGCCGCCCTGGGCGAGGCCGCCGAACTCGGCCGTGACCGCCTGCCGGACCCCGTGGTGGACGACGCCCACGCCGCCATGGACGCCGCCTCCATGCGGACCTCGCTCTCTGCGGACCACACGGTGGTCGGCTTCTTCGGTGCCACCGGCTCCGGCAAGTCCTCCCTGTTCAACGCCCTGACCGGCCGCGATCTGGCCCGTGTGGCGGCCACCCGTCCGACCACCTCCGAGGCGCTCGCCGCTGTCTGGGGCGTGGGCCGCGGCCAGGACCAGACGGGCGAGGGCGGCGGCGCCGCCGCGCTGCTGGACTGGCTCGGCGTGAAGCAGCGCCATCTTCTGGACGACGCCCCGCACCTGGACCAGGGCCGTCAGGGCTTGTTCGGGATCGGCCGCCGCGAGGGCGCCGACGCCACCGGCCTGATCCTGCTGGACCTGCCGGACGTGGACTCCGTGGTCCTGGAGAACCGCACGGTCACCGAACGTCTCGCCGGACACGTGGACGTGCTCGTCTTCGTGGTGGATCCGGAGAAGTATGCCGACGCCGTGCTGCACCGCGACTTCCTGGCCACCATGGGCTCCCACGCCGCTGTGACCCTGGTGGTTCTCAACCAGGTGGACCGCATCCAGGTGCGCGACCGGGACGAGGTCATCGCCTCCCTGCGTCGCATGCTCACCGGCCACGGGCTGGGAGACGTGCGGGTCATGGCCGCCTCCGCCCGCACCGGAGAGGGCCTGGACGAGGTCGGCGCGCAGATCGCCCGCATCGTCGCCGAGCGCGGCGCCGCCTCCGCACGCCTGTCCGCGGACGTCGCCGCCCACGCCGACGCCTTGGACGCCGCCTCCGGCGGGGGAGAGCCTGCCGGCGTCGGCTCCGGCAGGGCAGAGCGCCTCGGCCGTGACCTCGCCGTGGCCGGCGGCGTGCCCGCCGTGGTCCGTGCGGTCGAGGGCTCCTACCGCCTGCGCGCCACCCGCGCCACGGGCTGGCCCGTGCTGCGCTGGACCCACCGTTTCCGCACGGACCCGCTGCGTCGGCTGCACCTGCTGCCGTCCCGTCCGCTGCCGCAGCGGGACGGGGACGCCCCGGAGCACGATCCGTCGCTGCACCGCACCTCCCTGCCGGAGCGCAGCGGCACTCAGAAGGCCGCCGTGGCCGCCGCGGTCCGTTCGCTCGTCATCGATGCCTCCGCCGGCGCCCCCGAGCCGTGGGAGGCCTCGATCCGCCGGGCCGGCCGCAGCCGCCAGGAGCGGCTGCCGGACGCCGTGGACCAGGCCATCGCCGGCACCGACCTCCAGGCCGGCAAGGGTTCGTGGTGGTGGCCGGTGTTCAACGTGCTCCAGTGGCTGGCCCTGCTCACCGCAGTGGTGGGCGCCGGCTGGCTCGGTGTCTATGCGCTGGCCGCGTACCTGCAGTTCCATCTGCCCGAGGCTCCGCAGGTGGAGGGCTTCCCGCTGCCGACGCTCCTGCTGGTCGCAGGCATCGCCCTCGGCATCCTGTTGGCGCTGCTGGCGATCCCGCTCGCCCGGCTCGCGGCGCGCGGACGGGGCCGCAGGGCGCGCCGCCGCCTCGAGGAGGCCACCACCGAGGTCGGCCGCCGCGAGGTCATCCGTCCGGTGGAGGAGGAGATCGCCCGGCTTGCGGACTTCCGGGCCGCCCTCGCCCGGGCCCGGGGCGCAGAGGCCGGGCGGGGAGGCGCGCGTGCCCGCCGCTGAGCACCACGATGACGGCCTCCGCCCCTCCGCGGGCGGCGGTCGTCACCGTGCGGTCGGCGGGGAGACCGGCGCCGGGGCCGGCTCCGTCACGGCATCGCCGTGCCGGGCGGGCGGCGACGACGCCCAGACGCTCGCCGGCCTGGGCGAGGCCGGAGTGCTGCGCGTGATCGGCCGGGAGCTGGCCGTGGTCGAAGAACGCCGTCCGTGGCCGGAGGGCAGCGTGGGCATCGGAGACGACGCGGCCCTGCTGCCGGTGTCGCCCGGCGGCACCCTCGTCTCCGCGGACTCCATGGCCGAGGGCCACGACTGGCTGCCGACCTGGCCGGCCGGCGTCCGCACCCGTGGTTTCGACGTCGGCTGGAAGGCCGCGGCGCAGAACCTCTCCGACATCAACGCGATGGGCGGAGTGCCCACGGCACTCGTCATGGCTCTGACGGGACCGCGGCGCACCGAGGCGGCCTGGATCGCCGGCGTCGCCCGCGGCCTCGCCACCGCCCTGCTGCGTCTGGGCGCGGACGAGTGCCGGGTGGCCGGCGGCGACCTCGGCGGCGCCGACCGTGCGGGACTGGCCGTCACCGTGCTCGGCCGGCCTGGAGTCCACGGCGTGCTGCGCCGGACCATGGGGGAGCAGGACCTCGCGGCGGTCCGCAGCGAGGGCGGCGCCGTGGTCCACGCCGGGAGCGCGCCGGGCTGGGCGGCGGCGGGGCTCGCCCTGCTGTTCACCGACCGCGCCGAGCTTGAGGAGCGCTGGCATGGACTGGCACCTCAGGACCGTCCCGGTCCACGTGAGTTCGTCCGTGCCGTTCGCGCCCAGCTGCGCCCCCGGCCGCCGCTGGGGGCCGGGCCCGCCGGCGCCGGCGCATTCGCCTGCGGGATGGACGTCTCGGACGGGCTCGGCCGGGACGCGGACCGGCTTGCGGCGGCCAACGGCGTGCAGCTCTGGGCTGACGAGGCCTGGGTCGCCGAGGCGGCCGCACCGCTGCGCGGGCTTGGCCGGCTGCTGGACATCGCCCCGGAGGAATGGGTGCTCGGCGGGGGAGAGGACTACGGTCTGCTGGCCGTCCTGCGACCCGGTCACGGCGTCCCGCCCGGCTTCCGGGTGATCGGTGCGGTGCCGTCGTCGTCAAGCGTGCCGGCCGGCCATCGGCTGCTGGGCGAGGCCGGGTGGGACCACTTCGCCTGAACTGCATCGGCGCGCCGCGGCACCGGGGCCGGGCGGCGGCGGAGCCTGCACACCGACGCACCGGGGCCCCGACCGAGACGGTCGGGGCCCTGGCCCGCCTCTGGGGCGCTCAGGCCTCGCCCGCGCGGATGAGCTCGGTGAGCCGGGTGGCCGCGGCGACCACCGCGTCGGCGTGCACGCGGCCGGGCTGGCGGGTGAGGCGTTCGAGCGGCCCGGAGATGGACACGGCGGCGATCACGCGGCCCGAGGGCCCGCGTACCGGGGCGGACACGGAGGCGACGCCCGGTTCGCGTTCGGCCAAGGACTGTGCCCAGCCGCGACGGCGGACCGCGGCCAGGACGGTCGGCGTGAAGACGGCGCCGGCCAGCCCGTCGACGAGGCGTTCGTGGTCCTCCCAGGCCAGCAGCACCTGGGCGGCGGAGCCGGCCTTCATGGACATGCGCGTGCCGACCGGAATGGTGTCGCGCAGGCCGACGGGCCGC
Organism: Micrococcus sp. FDAARGOS_333; assembly: GCF_002206575.2. Classification (NCBI taxonomy): domain Bacteria; kingdom Bacillati; phylum Actinomycetota; class Actinomycetes; order Micrococcales; family Micrococcaceae; genus Micrococcus; species Micrococcus sp. FDAARGOS_333. The sequence continues at coordinate 1,461,488 of NZ_NJFJ02000001.1, forward strand.
TCGGCGGAGGCCACGCAGACGCGGGCGTCGGCCTGGCGGCGGAAGACCTGGGAGCTCTCGCCCGTGGCGTCGCGCAGCCAGAGCAGGACGGGGCCGGAGGCGGTCGTCAGCCGGTCCTCACCTGCCGCCGAGGCCAGTTCGGTCAGACGCGAGCCCAGGACGTAACGGCCGTGGAGGTCCTTGCCCACCAGCCGGTGGTGGGTCAGGGCCGCGGCGAGACGGTGGAGGGTCGGGCGGGCGATCCCCGTGGTGGTCACGAGCTGGGCCAGGGTCGCAGGGCCGGACTCGAGGGCGTCGAGGATCGCGGAGGACTTGTCCACGACGCCCACGCCGCTGGGCTCGCGGTGGCCCAGCAGGTCCGTCTGGGCGGTCGTGGCCGGACGGGGAGGCAAGGGGGAGGCATTGCTCATGATGTGAGGGTAACCATCTCACCATGCGGAAGTCGCTGTGTGACGCGCCTCGCCCGCATCATGACGCGGAATCGGCGGCCCCGGGGCGAGGCGAGGACCTTGCTGTGGTGTCCGCATGGCGGAACCGAGGCGACCGGATGTCGACACGCCTGGGCTCGAGGATGACAGTGAAGACAGCGACGGGCCGCCACCTCCGGCCCCGCACCGGGCCGCCATCCCTGGCCTGGACGACACTCTGGGCCAGGCCTGACCGGCCCGGCCCGAAACCGACGAAGGAGCGCCGCATGACCGGCACACACGAGACCTCCCGCGGGCGCACGCTGGCGGAGAAGGTCTGGGACGAGCACGTGGTCGTCCGCGGAGAGGGCGAGGGAGCGGCCCGCGGCCGCGACCTGCTCTACATCGACCTCCACCTGCTCCACGAGGTCACGAGCCCGCAGGCCTTCGAGGGTCTGCGGCTGGCCGGACGCCCCGTGCGCAGGCCGGACCTGACGATCGCCACCGAGGACCACAACACCCCGACGCTGGACATCGACCGGCCGATCGCCGACCCGACCTCCCGCACGCAGATCGAGGCCCTGCGCTCCAACGCCGAGGAGTTCGGCATCCGCCTGCACTCCCTGGGCGACCGGGAGCAGGGCATCGTGCACGTCGTCGGACCCCAGCTGGGCCTGACACAGCCCGGTATGACGGTGGTCTGCGGCGACTCCCACACCTCCACGCACGGCGCGTTCGGCGCGCTGGCGTTCGGCATCGGCACCTCCGAGGTCGAGCACGTGCTCGCCACCCAGACGCTGCCGCTCAAGCCGTTCAAGACCATGGCGATCACCGTGGAGGGCACCCTCCGTGAGGGCGTGACCGCGAAGGACCTCATCCTCGCCGTCATCGCGAAGATCGGCACCGGCGGAGGGCAGGGGTACGTGCTCGAGTACCGCGGCGAGGCCATCCGCGCCCTGTCCATGGAGGCGCGCATGACCATCTGCAACATGTCCATCGAGGCCGGAGCCCGCGCCGGCATGGTCGCTCCGGACGACACCACGTTCGAGTACATCAAGGGCCGCCCCCACGCTCCCGAGGGCGCTGACTGGGACGCCGCCGTCGAACACTGGAGGACCCTGCGCACCGACGAGGACGCCGTCTTCGACGCCGAGGTCGTGATCGACGCGGACACGCTCGAGCCGTTCGTCACCTGGGGCACCAACCCCGGCCAGGGCGTCAGCCTGAACGACGCCGTCCCGCATCCGGAGTCCTTCTCCGACCCGGACGAGCAGGCCGCCGCCGCCAAGGCGCTGCAGTACATGGGTCTCGAGGCGGGAACCGCCATGAAGGACATCGCGGTGGACACCGTGTTCATGGGCTCGTGCACCAACTCCCGGATCGAGGATCTGCGCGCCTTCGCCTCCGTGGTGGAGGGACGGAAGAAGGCCGAGGGAGTGCGCGTGATGGTCGTGCCGGGGTCCGCGCGCGTGCGTCTGCAGGCGATGGAAGAGGGCCTCGACCGCATCTTCGAGGACTTCGGCGCCCAGTGGCGCTTCGCCGGCTGCTCCATGTGCCTCGGCATGAACCCGGACCAGCTGGAGCCGGGGGAGCGCTGCGCCTCCACCTCGAACCGCAACTTCGAGGGCCGCCAGGGCAAGGGAGGCCGCACCCACCTGGTCTCGCCGGTCGTGGCCGCGGCGACCGCCGTGCTGGGCCGTCTGGCGAGCCCGTCCGACCTGCCCGCCCTCGACCGCGTCCCCCAGGAGGCCTGAGCCATGGAGAAGTTCACCACCCACACCGGCATCGGCGTCCCGCTGCGCGCGTCCAACGTGGACACGGATCAGATCATCCCCGCCGTCTACCTGAAGCGGATCACCCGCACCGGCTTCGACGACGCCCTGTTCGCCGGCTGGCGCCAGGACCCGGAGTTCATCCTCAACACCGAGCCGTACTCCGCCGGCACCGTGCTGGTGGCCGGGCCGGACTTCGGCACCGGCTCCTCCCGCGAGCACGCCGTCTGGGCGCTCAAGGACTACGGCTTCCGCGCCGTGCTCTCGCCGCGCTTCGCGGACATCTTCCGCGGCAACGCCGCCAAGCAGGGCCTCGTGGCGGCTCAGGTGGAGGCGGTGGACATCGAGCGGATCTGGAAGGAGCTGGAGAACCAGCCCGGCGCCTCCGTCACCGTGGACCTCGTCTCCCGCACCGTGACCTGTGGCTCCTTCACCACGTCGTTCCAGCTGGACGACGAAACCCGGCACCGCCTGCTCGAGGGGCTCGACGACATCGCCGTCACCCTCGGCGAGGAGGAGGCCATCGCCGCCTACGAGTCAGGGCGACCGGACTTCAAGCCGACGACCCTGCCGGCCCGCACCGCCGCGAACTGACGTAGACCGGGTCCGAGTCGGTCCACCCGGAGGAGTCGGTCCACCCGGAGGAGCCGGTCCGGACGGACCGCCCTGCCCGGCGCGGTCCGCTGTGACGATTCGCGCACAGTGGACTGCGCGCCGGAGCGGGGCGCCACTGTGTCGGGACCGGCGGTACCGCCTATGCTGGAGGCTGATTCCCGGCCCGGGCGCCCCCGCGCGTCCCGGTCGGCCGAGACCTGGCCCGCCGCCCGTCGGTGGGCATGAACCGACGCTGCACCACCCCGCGGCGAGGGAGGACCACTGCTATGGCCAAGTTGCTCACGATCCAGGGCGGCAAGCCCCTGACCGGAGAGGTCACCGTCCGCGGCGCCAAGAACCTGGTGCCGAAGGCGATGGTCGCCGCCCTGCTGGGCAACACCCCGTCCGTGCTCCGCAGCATCCCGGAGATCAAGGACGTCGACGTCGTGAGCGCCCTGCTCGAGCTCCATGGTGTGACCGTCGACTGGGACAGCCAGGCCGGCTCCATCACCATGGACCCGGCCGGAGTCAAGCAGGCGAAGTCCGCGGAGATCGACGCGCACGCCGGCGACTCCCGCATCCCGATCCTCTTCTGCGGCCCGCTGATGCACGCGATCGGGGAGGCCTTCATCCCGGACCTCGGCGGCTGCAAGATCGGCGACCGGCCGATCGACTACCACCTCGAGGTCCTGCGCAACTTCGGCGCGGTCGTGGACAAGCGCCCCGGCGGCATCTCCATCTCCGCCCCCAAGGGCCTCCACGGCGCCAAGCTCGAGCTGCCCTACCCGTCGGTGGGCGCCACCGAGCAGGTCCTGCTCACCGCCGTGAAGGCCGAGGGCATCACCGAGCTCAAGGGCGCCGCCGTCGAGCCGGAGATCCACGACCTGATCGCCGTCCTCCAGAAGATGGGTGCGATCATCACGGTCCAGACCGACCGCACCATCCGCATCGAGGGCGTCTCCACGCTGCGCGGCTACAACCACACGGCCCTGCCGGACCGCAACGAGGCCGCCTCCTGGGCCTCGGCGTCCTTGGCCACCGGGGGAGACATCTTCGTGCGCCACGCTTCGCAGCGCGACCTCACCGCCTTCCTGAACACGTATCGCAAGATCGGCGGCGAGTTCGACGTCACCGACGAGGGCATCCGCTTCTGGCACGCCGGCGGTGAGCTGAACCCGCTCGTCCTCGAGACCGACGTGCACCCCGGCTTCATGACCGACTGGCAGCAGCCTCTCGTGGTGGCGCTCACCCAGGCGACGGGCGTGTCGATCGTGCACGAGACGGTCTACGAGAACCGCTTCGGCTTCACCGACGCCCTCGTCCGCATGGGCGCCTCCATCCAGCTGCACCGAGAGTGCCTCGGCTCCATCCCGTGCCGGTTCGGCCAGCGCAACTTCCTGCACTCCTGCGTGATCTCGGGTCCGGTCCGGCTCAAGGGCGCCACCTTCGACATCCCGGACCTGCGAGGCGGCTTCTCCCACCTCATCGCCGCCCTGGCGGCAGAGGGGACCTCGCAGGCCACCGGCCTGGAGATCATCAACCGCGGCTACGAGCACTTCATGGACAAGCTGCTCGCCCTCGGCGCGGACGTCGAGCTCTCGGACGAGTCCTGATGGCGCGCCGGGAGAAGTCCCCGCGCTCGCGGGCACCCTTCGGCGTCCGCGCAGGCTACGCCGCGGCCGCGGCCATCGTGCGCCCCGCCATGCGGCTGCTGACCCGTCAGCAGTGGCTGCACACGGAGCGGCTGCCGAAGACCGGTGCGATCGTCGTGGCCAACCACATCTCCGAGCTCGATCCGCTGGACATCGCCCACATGGTCTACAACCAGGGACTGGTGCCGACGTTCCTGGCGAAGGCCGAGTTGTGGAAGGTCGCGCCGCTGCAGCAGATCCTCACGGGTCTGCGCCAGATCCCCGTGGAGCGCGGCGGGGACGCCGCCAAGTCCCTGGACACCGCGCGGGACGTCCTCACGGAGGGCGGCGTCATCATCGTCTACCCCGAGGGCACCGTCACCCGCGACCCGGAGGGCTGGCCGATGACCGGCCGCTCCGGTGCCGTGCGCCTGGCTCTGCAGACCGGTGTTCCGCTCGTGCCCGTCGCCCAGTGGGGCACGCACGAGGTGCTGCCGTACAAGGGCAAGCGGTCGCTGTTCCCGCCCAAGCGTCTGCGCATTGCGGTCGGCGAGCCCGTCGATCTGTCCGACCTGCGTGGCCGCAGGCCCACCCAGGAGGACCTCAAGTCAGGGACCGACCGCATGATGGACGCGCTCACCGCTCTCGTGGCCGAGCTCCGCGGCGAGCATCCGCCGGCCGGCAGGTGGGACATGCGCACCGGCCGACGCGAGGGCGCCGCGTGAGCCGCCCCGGACGCGTCGCCGTCCTCGGCGCCGGCAGCTGGGGCACCGCCTTCGCCGCCGTGATCGGCTCCAGCACCTCCCCGGAAGGACGCCGTGCCGACCGGATCGTGCTCTGGTCCCGCCGCCGGGAGATCGCGGACGCCATCACCCTGGGGCATCGCAACCCGGAGTATCTGCCGGACATCGATCTGCCGGAGAACATCTCCGCGGTGACCGACATCCACGAGGCCGTGACCGACGCCGCCGTCGTGGTGGTCGCCGTGCCCGCCCAGCACGTCCGCGAGACGCTCACCACCGTCAAGGACTCCATCGCCGAGGACGCGATCGTGGTCTCCCTGGTGAAGGGCCTCGAACGCGGCACCGGCGAGCGTCCGTCCCAGGTGTGTGCCTCTGCGCTCGGCGTGCCCCCGGAGCGCTTCGCCGTCGTGTCCGGTCCGAACCTGGCCCTCGAGATCGCCCGCGGCGAGCCGACCGCCACCGTCGTCGCCTCCGAGTCCGCGGAGACCGCGGAGGCCATCGCCGCGATGACCGCGGGGCGCACCTTCCGCCCCTACACCAACACGGATGTCGTGGGCGTGGAGATCGGCGGCATCGTCAAGAACGTCATCGCCCTCGCCGTCGGCATCTGCGACGGCCAGGGCCTGGGGGACAACTCGAAGGCCTCCGTGATCACCCGCGGCCTGGCCGAGACCACGCGTCTGGCGATCGCCGTGGGCGGCCGACCGGAGACGATGGCCGGCCTGGCCGGCCTCGGCGACCTCGTCGCCACCTGCGCCTCGCCGCTGTCCCGCAACCGCAGCGCAGGACGCCTCATCGGCACCGGCATGGGCGTGGACGAGGCCGTTGCCTCGATGAAGCAGACCGCCGAGGGCATCAAGTCGGTGTCCGCCGTCGTCGACCTGGCCCGCCGCCACGACGTCGAGATGCCCATCAGCGAAGCCATCAACGCGGTCGTGTCCGGCCGTCTCGAGGTCGCGACACTGGCCGACCTGCTGCTCTCCCGCAACCTGAAGTCGGAAGGACACCGCGCATGACCACCTCCGCCGCCACCGAGCGTCCGCGCGTCCTTCTGCTGTTCGGCGGCCGCTCCAGCGAGCATCCCGTCAGCTGCGTGACCGCGGCGAACGTCCTGCGCGAGATCGACACCGAACGGTGGGAGCCGGTTCCGGTGGGTGTCGCCCGCTCGGGCCTGTGGTCCGTCGAGGACATGGACCCCACGCAGTGGAGCCTGCGCGACGGCTCCCTGCCGGAGGTCCCTGAGCCGACCCGTCCTGTCTCGCTGCGCGCGGCCTCGGACGGCACGACCGAGCTCGTGGACGCCGACGGAGCCTGTCTGGGTCGGGTGGACGTCGTCTTCCCGCTGCTGCACGGTCCCTTCGGCGAGGACGGCACCGTCCAGGGCCTGTTCGAGACGCTCAACCTGCCGGCCGTCGGCTGCGGCGTGCTCGCCTCCGCCGTCGGAATGGACAAGCACTTCATGAAGGTCGCCTTCCAGGCCGCCGGCCTGGAGGTCGGACCCTGGGAGACCATCACGGACCGCGACTGGCAGCGGGACGCCGCCTCCGCCCTGGAACGCGCGGGCTCCCTCGAATACCCGCTGTTCGTCAAGCCTGCGCGTGCCGGCTCGTCCTTCGGTATCACCCGCGTGGCCGAGCCCGCCGAGCTGCGCGCCGCCGTGGAGGAGGCGCGCCGGTTCGACCCGCGCGTCGTCGTGGAGGCCGGCATCCTCGGCCGGGAGATCGAGTGCGCCGTCCTGGACGGCCACGGCACGGACGTCCCGCGCGCGTCGTTGCCCGGCGAGATCGTGGTGGTGGAACAGACCGGCGACCACCAGTTCTACGACTTCGAGGCCAAGTACCAGGACGACGACGCCGCGCAGCTGTCCTGCCCCGCAGAACTGCCGGAGGAGGAGATCTCACGCCTGCAGGAGCTCGCCGTGCGGGCCTTCGAGGCCATCGACGGCGCCGGCCTGGCCCGCTGCGACTTCTTCTACACCCCGGACGGCCGCTGGGTGATCAACGAGATCAACACGATGCCCGGCTTCACTCCGATCAGCATGTACCCGGCGCTCTGGGAGCGCAGCGGCATCCCCTACTCGCAGCTGATCACCGAGCTCGTCGAGCTGGCCCTGGAGCGCGGCGCCGGCCTGCACTGAGGACCGGCCCGGCCGCATCCCTCCGCTGAGGGACGGGACGACGACGGCCGCGCACCTGCACCGGTCCCCGGCCGTCGGACCGGTGATCAGAGCATCAGTGCTCCGGTGCACCATGGAGCGCCTCGACGTCGGTTCAGCCGACCTCTTCGGCGTCCTGCAGGTTCACGCAGCCGCGCTCGGCCGGGATGCGGCCGACCGCCGAGGCGAGGGTGACCATGACGCTGTCGGAGCTGACCCGATCCTGGGCGAACAGCACCTCCACGGCGGGGGAGCGGCCGTAGGTGGTGATCCGCCAGTTCTCTCCCTCCTCGCTGACGACCCAGTCGACGCCCTCGGCGGAGATGCACTGATCCGTGGTGGGTGCCGGCGGCTCCACGCCGCAGCGCAGGACGACGGCGGCGGGATCGCCCCAGGCCGCGGTGGCCTGGCTGTCCGTGGGACGGAGTGAGTGGTCGCCGATCTCCTCGGGCATGGCGATCATCGCCGGGGCGCAGGCCGGGTCTGCCGCGTTCTCGGCCGCGGAGACGGAGGCGATGCGGCCGTCCGCACAGCCGGAGGCGAGCAGGACGACGCCGGCCAGGACGAGCCCGGCCCGGGCGCTGGAGGCGAGGAGGGGACGCACGACGTCCAGTCTAGTGCCGGGAACGGTCGCTAGCATGGAGCGTATTCCTGACAGGTCCGCGCCGCGGGAGCGCGGCGATGACGTCCCGAGCCCCAGGAGCGCACCACGTGAGCCATTCCAACGAGCAGACGACCGAACCGCACACCGGACGGCGTCCGCGTCGACGCCGCCGTGGCCTCATGGTGGTCGTCGGCGTGCTGCTGCTGGCGCTCATCGCGGCCGGCGCCGTGGTGGCCGTCTACGTGGGCGGGATCGCAAAGACCGTGGACAACGTCAAGAAGTTCGAGGGGAGCGTGTTCCCCGAGGAGTCCCTGCGCCCGCAGTTCGGCGGCGGTGCGGGGCAGGGTCGCGGCGACGGGGCGGAGGACGGTTCCGGCGGATCCCAGGACGGCTCCTCCGAAGGCTCCGGCGGCTCTCGGGACGGTGACGGGGCCGGCGGCGGGGAGGGCTCCGGCGGCGGCTCCTCCGAGGGCTCCGGCGGAGCCGAAGCAGGCGGGAACAACGGCTCCGTGGTGATGCCCGAGGTCACCGGCCCCGGTGATGTCCAGGGCCCGGAGGCCTCCAGCTCCGACGAGGAGATCGACGGCAAGGCCGTGAACTTCCTGCTGCTGGGCGCCGACTCCGGCGATCTCACGGACGGCGAGGACACGGACATCGCCCGCATCACCGGCATCGGCCGCTCCGACACCATGATGTGGGTCCACGTCCCCGGCGACCGGGAGAACATCCAGGTCATGTCCATCATGCGTGACACCTGGCTGCCGATCCGCGGGCACGGCGACCGCAAGCTCAACGCCGCGTACCAGCTCGGCGGCGTGCCGCTGGCGATCTCCACGATCGAGAACATGTTCCAGGCCCGCGTGGATCACGTGGTCGCCGTGGACATGGTCGGCTTCCGCGACCTGGTGAACGCCCTCGGCGGTGTCGATCTGTACAACCCGCGGGCCTTCACCAGCGGTCGCCATTCCTTCGCTGAGGGCAACATCCACCTCAGTGGCGAGGAGGCCATCGTCTATGCCCGCGAGCGCTACGCCTTCGGCGACGGCGACTACTCCCGCGTGGAGAACCAGCAGCGCCTGGTGAAGGCGATCATCACCAAGGCGATGTCCCGGACGACCCTCACGGACCCCAACTCCGTGCGGAACTCGGTCAACGCGCTCGCCCCCTACCTGACCTTCGACGAGAGCCTCGACTCGGGCAGGCTGTTCGACCTGGCCTGGTCCATGCGCAACGTCCGAAGCGACGACGTCAACGTGAGCACCGTGCCGACACTGGGCGCGGGATGGGCCGGCGATCAGGCCGTCGTGTGGCCGGACTGGGCCTCCATCCGCCGCATCGGCGAGGGCATCCGCACCGGCACTCTGGACGAGGTGCTCGATCAGTGACGCACACCCCCAGGCCCCCGCGCATCGTCCGCTGGTTGGCCTGCTCCGAACAGCTGCTCGGGCAGGCCGCCGAACGGCTGAACGCGTTCAACGTCTTCCCGGTGCCGGACGCGGACACCGGCAGCAACATGCACGCGACCATGGCTGCCGCCCACGCCGCCGTGGACTGCCAGGAGGACGGCTCCGTGGACATCGGTGCCACGCTCGCGCGCGCCGGAGCCGCGGCGCTGTCCTCCGCGCAGGGCAACTCCGGCACCCTCCTGGCCGTCATGGTGGCAGGGATGGCGGATCCGCTGCGCGGCCTGGAGGCCCTGACCGCACCGGCGCTGGCGGCGGCCCTGCACCGGGCGGACACCGCGGCGCGGACATCCCTGTCCGACCCCAGGGAAGGCACGATGCTGTCCGTCCTGGGCGTCGTTCGGGAGAGCGTCGCGCAGACCCTGCGCCGAGCGGTCGCAGAGGACCGGCCGGTCGAGACGAGGGCCGTGCTCGAGGAGACGGTGAGCGCCTGCGTGCGCGATGCCCGGGCGGCCGTGGAGGCGACCGAGTGGCAACTGGACGAGCTCAGCAGGGCCGCGGTCGTGGACGCGGGCGCCGTCGGGCTGCTCCTCGTCTTCGAGGCGCTGCGTGCTGTGATGCTGGACGAGGACCCGGACACCGAGCTCACCGAGGGCCTGCACGGCTATGCGGAGGGCACCACCGCCGAGGCCGCGGGCGCTGAGGACGGCGTCGAGGTCATGTGCACGATCGAGCTCGACCCCATGGGAGCGGCCACGCTCCGCCACCGGCTCACCGAGGTTGGAGACTCGGTCATCGTGGCGCCGACACGCCGCGGGGAGGACCCCCAGAGCCCCGTCCCTTGGCGCGTGCACGTGCATGTGCCTCAGGCGGAGGCCGTCGAGTCGCTCCTGCACGAGGCCGGCGAGCCGCAGGACCTGCTCGTCAGCGACCTGACCGGCGGCCACGACGACCACGGCCATGCCCATGGCGGGCACTGAGGCCGGCGTCGGCGCGGCCACCCACCCGTTCGACCTGCCGCTGTCCGGCGTCCTCGGCGGCAAGACGGCGGACCGGATCGCCCGAGAGCTGAAGATCACCACCGTCGGCCGGCTGCTCGACCACGTCCCGCGGCGCTGGATCGAACGCGGCGAGCTGACCCGGATCGCCCGGCTGCCGATCGACGCGGAGGTCACCGTCGTGGCCGAGGTGCGCTCCGTCACCACCCGCCGGATGCGCAGCCGCAGCGGATTCATCGTGGACGTGACCGTGGCGGACCCGGACACCCCCGCCGGCCCCGGGGCTTCCCTGTCCATGGCCTTCTTCAACGGCCACGACGCCCGACGCCGCCTCGTGCCGGGACGGCGTGCGATGTTCCAGGGCAAGACCACGGTCTACCGGGACCGGGTGACCATGAACAACCCGGACTTCACACTCCTGGCCGACGACGCCGAGGCCACCGAGGCCGACCTGCGCCCCCTCGCCCTCTACCGCGCCACCGGTAAGCTGCCCAGCTGGGTCGTCCGCACCGCGGTGATGACCGTCCTGGACGCGGTGGACTGGTCCGCCGTGCCCGAGGTCCTCACCGATGACCTGCGCGCCCGCGCCGCGGCCGAGCTGGACCTGCCCGCGCCGCTGCCGCCCATCGACCAGGCCTACCGCGACCTGCACACCCCGGCGGAGCTCGCCGACGTGGGCCCGGCCCGCCGGGCGCTGGCCCTGCGCGAGGCCTGCGTGGTCCAGGCGTCCCTGGCCGTGCGCCGCGCCGACGCCCGCACTGTTCCGGCCACCGCGCGCCCGCTGCGGACCGGCGGACTGCTCGAGGCGCTGGACGTCCGGCTGCCCTTCGCGCTCACCGAGGGCCAGGAGGAGGTCGGCGCCACGATCGCCGCGGACCTCGACTCCAGCGAACCCATGAGCCGGCTGCTCCAGGGGGATGTGGGAGCGGGCAAGACGCTCGTCGCGCTGCGCGCCATGCTGCAGGTGGTCGACGCCGGGGGACAGGCAGCCCTCGTCGCCCCCACGGAGGTCCTCGCCCAGCAGCACCACCGCAGCCTGCTGGCCCTGATGGGTGAGCTGGCCGAGGGCGGCACCCTCGCCGCCGCGGACGGACCCGCCACCGAGGTCGTGCTGCTCACCGGCTCCCAGCGCACTGCCGAGCGGCGGCAGGCCCTGCTCAAGCTGGCCTCGGGGGAGGCGGGCATCGTCGTGGGCACGCACGCCGTGCTCTCCTCCACGGTGGGCTTCTTCGACCTCGGCCTGGCCGTGGTGGACGAGCAGCACCGCTTCGGCGTGGACCAGCGCCAGTCCCTGCGCGAGGCCAATCCCGGCACCCACCTGCTCGTCATGTCCGCCACGCCGATCCCGCGGTCGGTGGCCATGACCGTCTTCGGCGACCTGGACCTCACCGTCCTGCGCGGTCTGCCGCGCGGTCGGCAGCCCGTGTCCACCCACGTGGCCCGCATGGCCCATGGTCCGCGGATCATCGCCCGCGTGTGGGAGCTGATCGCCGAGCACGTGGCCGCGGGGAACCAGGCGTTCGTGGTCTGCCCGCGCATCGACCCGGACCCAGGGGACCCCGCCCATGCCAACGTGGAGGAGATGGTCCGCCGCCTCGAGCACCTGCCGGCCCTGTCCGGCGTGCGCCTGGACATGGTCCACGGCCGCATGGACCAGGCGGAGCAGGAGGACGCCATGCGCGCGTTCGCGGAGCGACAGACCGACGTCCTCGTGGCCACCACCGTGGTGGAGGTCGGTGTGGACGTCCCCAACGCCACCGTCATGGCCGTCCTGGACGCCGAGGACTTCGGCCTCTCCACGCTCCACCAGCTCCGGGGCCGCATCGGCCGTGGCCCCGACCCCGCCGTGTGTCTGCTCGTCACCCGCCTGCCGGACGGACACCCCTCGCTCGACCGGCTCCAGGTCCTCGAGCGGACCGACGACGGCATGCTCATCGCGCAGGAGGACCTGCGCAGCCGCGGCGTCGGCGACGTGCTCGGCGCGGCCCAGTCCGGCATGCAGTCCGGCCTGGCCCACCTGGACGTCGTGGCGGACGCCGACCTCGTCTCCCTGGCCGCCGACGCGGTCTCCGCCGCGCTCACCGCGGACGCCGGCCTCGAGGGCTGGCCCGGTGCCGTCGCGGAGGCCCGGCGCTGGGAGGCGGTCCACGCCCACGCAGCCGACTACGCCGAGAAGGGATGACCGACCTGCCATGAGCCGCATCATCGCCGGCACCGCCTCCGGCATGCCCCTGGCCTCCGTCCGGGGCTCGGACACCCGTCCGACCACGGACCGGACCAAGGAGGCCCTCTTCTCCTGGCTCCAGTCCCGCGACTGGTGCGAGGACACGGTGGTGCTCGACCTCTACGCCGGCTCCGGCGCACTGGGCCTGGAGGCCCTCAGCCGCGGCGCCCGCTCCGCCACCCTCGTGGAGCGGGACCGGACGGCGCTCGAGGTCTGCCGCCGTAACACCGAGGCCGTCAACCGGGCCCTCGGCCGGCGTGCCGGCACAGCCCTCGGCCAGTCGGTGGAGCGCTTCCTCGCACGGCGGACGGAGGCCGACCTCATCCTGGCCGACCCTCCCTATCCGCTCGACGGCCCGGAACTCGACGGCGTCCTCGTTTCGGCGGCCGCCTCACTGACCCCTGGAGGGCTGCTCGTCCTCGAGCGCTCCGCACGCAGCGCGCCGCCGACCCGCCCCGAGGGTCTTGAGGAGGTCGACGTGCGCACCTACGGCGAGACCGCCCTCTACTTCTGGCAGGACGTGCGCTGAGCCGTGGCCGTCGGGAACCCCGGCCCTCCGGGCCTGCCACCACGACGACGGCCCCCGGCCCAGGCGGTCGCCGCCCGGCCACGAGACCGGGGGAGACAGAGGACCGGGCCGAGAGGCCGTCGTCGGGAAGGGGCGGGATCAGCCGCGCAGCGAGGCCGCGTGCCGGACCAGGCGCTCCATGCCCTCGCCGATGACCGAGGCGTCCTTGCAGAAGGCGAGGCGGAGCCAGGAGCGCATGGTGTCGCCGTCCGCGCGACACAGGGCCGAGACCGGGATGGAGCAGACGCCGGCCGTGCGAATCCAGTCCTCGGCGGCGGCCCGGGCATCCTCCACTCCCCACGGGGACAGGTCCACCGTGACGAAGTAGCCGGCCTGCGGCACCACCGGGTCCAGCCCGGCGGCACGGAGACCGGAGACGAGCAGGTCTCGTCCGGCGCGGTAGCGCTCACGCTGCTCGGCCAGATAGGCATCCGCGCGGGGCAGGTACTCGGCGACCGCCAGCTGGTACGCCGGCCCAGAAGAGAAGGTCAGGTACTGCTTCACGGCCCTCGCCGCGGCGACGAGGTCCGCCGGACCCGTCAGCCAGCCGACCTTCCAGCCGGTGACCGCCAGCGACTTGCCGGCCGACGACGCCGTGAGCACCACGTCCTCAGCACCCGGGACGGCGCGGCCGGTCACGTGCTCGCCGTCGAAGACCAGGTGGTCGTAGACCTCATCCGTGAGCACGAGGACGTCCCGCTCCGCGCAGAGGGCCACCAGGCGGGCGAGCAACGGCCGAGGGTAGACGGCTCCGGTGGGGTTGTGCGGCGTGTTGAGGATGAGCATGCGGGTGCGGTCCGTGAAGGCCGCAGCGACCTCGTCCGGGTCCGGGAGGAAGGACGGCGGGCCCACAGGGACGGTGACGTGGTGGCCGCCGGCCAGGGCGATCGTGGCGGCGTGGGCGTCGTAGAAGGGCTCGACCGTGACGACCTCGTCGCCCGGCGAGACGAACGCGAGGACCGCGGCGGCGATGGCCTCGGTGGCGCCGGTGGTCACGAGCACCTGCGTGTCCGGGTCCTCGTCCACACCCCAGTGGCGGCGGCGGTGCTCGGCGACGGCCTGCCGGAGGGCGGGGGAGCCGGTGCCCGGCGCGTACTGGTTGGAGCCGGTGCGGACGGCATCGGCGGCCAGGGCGAGCAGCTCGTCCGGCCCGTCCTCGTCCGGGAACCCCTGGCCCAGGTTCACGGCGTCGTGTTCGAGGGCGAGGGACGTCATGGTCTCGAAGACCGTCGGCGCGGGGACGCCGTGCCTCAGCAGGCCGGCGGCCTCCGCCGCCGCCCGCCAGCGTGGGGCAGGGGCGTCGGCGGACGGGGAGTGGACATCGTGGGACGTCTGGGGTGCCATGGGCTCGACTGTACTGAACGCTCCGGGCACGTGGGATAGGTTGGATCCATGCTCAGAGCCGTCTGTCCCGGATCCTTCGACCCGCTCCACCACGGCCACGTGGAGGTCATCGCGCGTGCCGCCAACCTCTTCGACGAGGTCGTCGTGGCCGTGTCCGTGAATCCGGCGAAGACCTACCGCTTCTCCATGGAGGAGCGCATCGAGATGGTCGAGTCCACCTTCTCGTCCCTGGCGGGCGTCGTGGTCAGACCCATGGGCGTCGGGCTGCTGGCCGAGTTCTGCCGCGAGGCCGGTGCGAACGCCATCGTCAAGGGGCTGCGCAACGGCACGGACCTGGAGTACGAGCAGCCGATGGCCACGATGAACCACCATCTGACGGGCATCGAGACGGTGTTCCTCTCCGCTGATCCCCGCTACACGCATCTGTCCTCCTCGCTCATCAAGGAGGTGCACGGCCTCGGCGGCGACGTGTCCGAGTTCGTCCCGACCGCCGTGATGCAGCGGTTCGCGGGCTGAGCCGAGTTCATCGGCCCTTCATCTTCCTCTGCCTAGACTGCCCGCGACGCAAGAGACGAACACGGATCCGTGGACCGCCACGGTCGAGGAACGAGGAAAACTGTCCCATGTCCGCACCCTCCGCTCACCGCACCTGCAAGGCCGTGATCCCCGCCGCCGGTCTGGGCACGCGGTTCCTTCCCGCGACCAAGGCCATGCCCAAGGAGATGCTCCCGGTCGTGGACCGGCCGGCCATCGAGTACGTCGTGCGCGAGGCGTTGGACGCGGGCCTGGACGACATCCTCGTCATCACGGGCCGCAACAAGCGTGCGCTGGAGGACCACTTCGACCGTCACCCGGCCCTCGAGGCGACCTTGGAGAAGAAGGGCGACACCCGTCGCGTCGAGCTGATCCGCGAGTCGGACCTCGTCGGTGACATGCACTACGTGCGCCAGGGCGAGGCCCTCGGCCTCGGCCACGCGGTCGCCTGTGCGCGCCGTCACGTCGGTCAGGAGCCCTTCGCCGTGCTGCTCGGGGACGACATCATCCACTCCGAGGACGCGCTGCTCGAGCGCATGCTCGAGGTGCAGGCCCGGTACGGTGGCTCCGTGGTGGCGCTCATGGAGGTGCCGGAGCAGTCCGTCTCCGCCTATGGGGTCGCAGCCGTCGAGGTGGTGGAGGGCGAGGAGGACGTCGTCCGCGTCTCCGGGCTGGTGGAGAAGCCGGCCCGGCAGGATGCCCCGTCCAGTCTCGCCGTCATCGGCCGCTACGTGCTGGATCCGGCGGTGTTCGATGTCCTGGACCGGACCCCTCCGGGCCGCGGCGGCGAGATCCAGCTGACCGACGCCCTGCAGACCCTCGCCGCCGGCGACGGCGAGGGCTACGGCGTGCACGCCGTGGTCTTCAGGGGCCGTCGCTACGACACCGGTGACAAGCTCGGCTACCTGCAGGCCGTCGTGGAGTTCGCCACGGCCCACCCTGAGCTCGGCGCGGACATGACCGCCTGGCTCAAGGAGTACAGTGCCGGTCTCTGAGTGCGTCGCGTTGCCGTAGGCTCGCGCGACCGGCTATGATGGACAGTCGGTTCTCCCTGGGCACCGGTATGCCCGGGGTACGGTCTGCCCCACGAGACGAGAGGAGCGTCAGCAGATGAGTGCACCGCACCGTGACGCCGCCTCCCCGTGGGTCATCTCGGTGAAGGACCTGCTGCACAGCACGGGCCTCCAGCGTGAGGTCGCTGAGCAGTGGCCCGCCCCCGAGGGGCTGTCCATCCCCGTCCTCGGCGTCCCCGCCGGGGATCCCGTGGACGTGGACATCCGCCTGGAGTCCGTGCACGAGGGCGTCCTCGTCACGGGGACGGCGGACGTCGAGCTGCGCGGCGAGTGCGCCCGTTGTCTCGACCCGCTCGAGGTCGGCTTCACCGTCGACCTGCAGGAGCTCTACCTGACCGACCCGTCCGAGACGGACGACGAGGACCAGCAGGCGGTCGTCGACGAGACGATCGACCTGGAGCCCGTGCTCCGCGATGCCGTGGTCACGGCCCTGCCGTTCCAGCCGGTCTGCCGACCGGACTGCGAAGGGTTGTGCGCCGACTGCGGCATCCGGCTCGAGGACGCGCCCGAAGGGCACGGCCACGAGCGAGTGGATCCCCGCTGGGCGGCCCTGGCCGCCCTCGCGGAGACCGAACAGACCTCCACCCCCGAGACAGAAGAGAGATAGTCGTGGCAGTCCCGAAGCGGAAGATGTCCCGTGCCAACACCCGTGCCCGCCGTTCCCAGTGGAAGGCCCAGGCCCCGTCCTTGATCAAGTCCGTCGAGAACGGTCGTGTCTCCTACCGTCTGCCGCACCAGGCCGAGCTGAAGACCGACTCCGCAGGCACCCCGCTGTTCTTCGAGTACAAGGGCCGCAAGGTCGCCGACGCCTGAGATGGCGCCCGCCTCCCCGCGGCAGGGGCGCCACGCGGCGCCTGACTCCGACCCGCTGTTCGAGCGTCTCGGCGTGACGATCACGTCCGAGACGCTCGAACTGGCGTTGACACACCGTTCCTTCGCCTACGAGCAGGGCGGCCTGCCGACCAACGAGCGCCTCGAGTTCCTCGGAGACGCCGTCCTCGGGTACGTGGTCACCGACCACCTCTTCAAGTCCTTCCCGGACCTCTCCGAAGGCGACCTGGCCCGCCGCCGGGCGTCGATCGTCTCCACCCATGCCCTCGCCCACGTGTGCCGCGGGCTCGGAGTGGGGGCCCACATCCGCCTCGGAGAGGGCGAACGCCGCACCGGCGGCGCGGACAAGGACTCCATCCTCGCGGACACCTTCGAGGCGTTGATCGGCGCCGCCTACATCGACCACGGCCCCGTCGCCGCAGCGGCCCTCGTGCACCGCCACGTGCTGCCCCTGCTGGACGACCCGCAGATCGCCCGTGCCGGCACCGACTGGAAGACGAAGGTGGCCGAGGCCGCCTCCCGACATTCCCTCGGTGACGTGCGCTACGAGATCGTCGGGCAGGGCCCGGCGCACGACCCGCGATTCCGTGCCACCCTGTGGGTCGGCGGCACCGAGTACGCCTCCGCCGTCGCCTCCTCGAAGAAGCAGGCCGAACGCGACGCCGCGGCCGAGTCCTGGGCGCGGCTCGAGGCCGACCTGCCGACCGCACAGGACTGATCAGGCGATGCCTGAGCTGCCCGAGGTGGAGGTCGTCCGCCGCGGACTCCTCCCGTTCACGGCCGGCGCGCACGCCGGCCGCCTCGATGTGCTCGACCCCCGCAGCCTCCGCCGCTCGCCCGGCGGCGAGGAGTCGCTCCGCGCGGCTCTGGACGGCCGTCTGCTGGGGGCGCCGGTGCGCCGCGGCAAGTTCCTCTGGATCCCGTTGGCCGAGGCGGGGGAGGCGGCCGTCGTCGTGCATCTGGGCATGTCCGGTCAGGTGAGGGTCGACGACGCGACACGCCCGGATCCGCCCCACCTCCGGCTGCGTCTGCCCGTCATCGCCGCCGACGGCCGGGAGGCGGAGCTGCGCTTCGTGGACCAGCGGATCTTCGGCGGCTGGTGGTTGGACCGCCTCGTCACCGACCCGGCGACCGGCGAGCGGATCCCGACGACGGCCGCCCACATCGCGCTCGACCCTCTCCACCGGCAGTTCGATCCGGACGCGGTCCACGACCGCTGGCGCCGTTCGCGCACCCGGCTCAAGCGGGCGCTGCTGGACCAGTCCCTCGTCTCCGGGATCGGCAACATCTACGCCGACGAGGCCCTCTGGGCCTCGCGTCTGCACCCCGAACGGCGCACCGCAACCCTGTCCCGGGCCCAGGGGCATGCCGTGCTCACCGCAGCCGCCACCGTCATGGAACGGGCCCTCGCCGTCGGCGGGACCAGCTTCGACGCGCTCTACGTCAACGTGGACGGCCGCTCGGGATACTTCGCCCGGTCGCTCAACGCCTACGGTCGGACAGGGGAGCCCTGCCCGCGCTGTCGGGACGAGGGGCGGGACGGGGTGATCGTCCGGGAGGCGTTCATGGGCCGGTCCTCCCATCGGTGCCGCCGCTGCCAGCCGCGTCCGCGCACCTGAGGGGCTCCTCGCCCGCCTACACTGATTCCCAGCCCCCGCCCGTACGACAGGAGAGATGCCGGTGACCTCCCGTGAGCCCGCTGAGCTCGACGAGCTCAGCGACCGGCACGCCGAGCCGGACCGCCATCGGCGGCGCCGCTGGCCCTGGGTGCTCGGGGTCCTGGCGGCCGTCGTGGTGGTCGCCCTCGTGCTGGTCGCGCTGTACGCCGGAGCCCTGGCACGCAGCTACGACGACAACCGTCGCACCGTCTCCGCGCCCAACGTCACCGACGGCGAGGGCGGAGCGGTCAACGTCCTGCTGCTCGGCTCCGACTCGCGCGGCGAGGACGGCTCGTCCGACATGGAGGGGGAGCGCTCGGACACCATGATGGTGGTCCACATCCCGGAGGACCGCAGCGGCGTCTACGTGATGTCGATCCTCCGCGACCTCTACGTCGACATCCCCGCCCATGGGAAGGGCAAGGTCAACTCGGCGCTGTCCAAGGGCGGCTATGAGCTGACCGTGGACACGGTCGAGGAGCTGCTGGACATCGAGGTCAACCACCTGGTCGAGATCGACTTCCAGGGTTTCCGCGGCGTCACCGAGGCCCTCGGCGGCGTGTCCGTCTGCAACCCCACGGCCTTCTCGTCGGGCGTCAGGAACCCCAGCTACTTCCCCCGGGGCGAGATCCTGCTCCAGGACACCGCGGCGCTGCGGTACGTGCGCGAGCGGCATGCCTTCGCCCGCGGCGACCTCACCCGGGTCGAGAACCAGCAACGCGTCGTGTTCGGCGCGCTCGACCGGTTCCTCAGCGTCGACGTGCTCGCCGACCCCCGTCGCACCATGGACGTGGTCTCCATCCTCTCCCGCCACCTGACGGTGGACGAGGGACTCGACTCGCGCCGGGTGGCCGGATACGGCTGGGACCTGCGGTCCATCGGCAGCGACGACGTCGAGATGTTCACCGTCCCCAACGCCGGCGGTGCCGTCGAGGAGTCCGGCCAGCAGGTCGTCCTCCCGGACGAGCAGCAGCTCGCCCGGCTCAAGGCCGCCTACGCGCGCGACGACCTCGGCGGCTACCTCCGTGAGGTCGAGCGCGCGGAGAAGGAGGCGGCCGAGCGCCGCAGGGCCGAGCGCCGGGCCTCCGAGTCCGCCGCGCCCTCCTCCTCGGACCGCGCGTCGAGCCCCGCGCCGTCGACCCCTGCTCCCGTGCCCGCCGTGGAGGACCCCTGTGGCTGAGCGCGAGACGGCCCCGCGGGTCCTTCTGCTGACCCATTCCTATGCCCCGGAGGCCACGCCGCCGGCCCGGCGGTGGGAGGCGATCGTGCAAGGACTCGTCGCCGAGGGCTGGTCCGTGACCGTCCTCGCCCCCGGAGTCCCGGGCCACGCCGCGCGGAGCGAACGGGGCGAACACGGCGAGACCGTCCTGCACACGCGCTCACGGCGCGCCAAGGCCGGCGGGCGCAACGCGCGGTTCGCCGACGCCGTGATCCACGCCATCCAGAGCATCCCGCTCGGGCTGGCCGCCACGCGGCCCGACGTCGTCGTGGCCACCGTGCCTGCACTGCCGACCGTCGTCGCCGGGCGGGCGCTCGCCGTGCTGCGGCGCCTGCCGCTGGTCCTGGAGATGCGCGACGCCTGGCCGGACCTCGCCCGAGACGCCGGCCTGCGCAGCGGACCGCTGGGACGGCTCATGGAGCGCATCGTCGGAGGCGCCCAGCGCCGTGCAGACCTCGTGGTGACCGTCACCGCAGGGTTCGCCGAGACCCTCCGTGCACGCGGCATCGCCTGCGTCGAGACCCTCGGCAACGGCGTGGCGCTGGACGCGATCCCCGCCCTGCCTCCCCGGGACCGCCGTCCGGGCGAGCTCCACGTCCTCTACCTGGGCAACCACGGTGAGTCGCAGGGACTGGAGCGACTGGTCGAGGCCGCCGCACGCCTGCGCTCCTGCGCACCAGGGGTGCGCGTCCGCATGGTCGGCTCGGGCACCCGACGTGAGGGACTCCTCGCGCTCAACCGCAGGCGGGGCGAACCCGTCGAGATGCTCGACGCAGTCCACGGCGAGGTCGCCCGAGAGCACTACGCCTGGGCGGACACGGTGATGGTGTGCCTGCGCCCGGACTGGGCGAGCTTCCTCCACACCGTGCCGTCGAAGACCTACGAGCTGCTCTCGATCGGCCGGCATGTCACGGCCCAGGTCCAGGGGGAGGCGGCCGCAGTCGTCGAGGCCGCCGGTGGAGGAGACGTCGTCGGTCCCACGGTGGACGACCTTGTCGCGCACCTCGAGGCGCTGTGGGCCGACCCCGCCTCGACCCGGACCACGGGCGCAGCCCGCGGCTGGGTGGCGCGCCACGCCGACCTGAGCACCATCGGCCACCGCTACGCCGAGCTGCTCTCGCGCACCGTCCTCCGGCGCCGCGCCCGGTCCTCCCGGCCGCGGATCTGAGCCTTCAGGAACCGTCTCGTCACCCCGAGGAGCCCACATGTCCCCGTCCGTGCGACGCCTCGTCTCCAACGCACTGCTGGCCGCGACGACCGCCGTGGACCATGTCCGCGACGATCCGGTCGTCCTCGCCCTGCAGATCTCGCGCCGCCTCCCGCCCGCCGTGCGGATGCGCCTGGGTGCCTGGGGATCCGGCTGCTCCGCGAGCCTGCCGGTGCCCGCCGCCGTCGCCCTCGCCGCGGGGGGTCGGACAGAAGAACTCGAAGAGCTGGCCGACCAGGTCCTGCGCAGCCCCCGGACGCACGGCGCGGACCCGGTGACCCGGGTGCGCCTGGCCGACGTCCTCCTCGCCGCCGACCGTCCCGACGGGGCCGAGCAGATCCTCGCGACGACATCCTCCACCACGCCCGGATGGGCGGCGGCCCGTGCCCGTTCGCACTGGTATCACGGCCGGATGCGGCAGGCCGTGGCCGTCCTGGGCGGTTCTGCGCGCGAGAGGGCCGTCCGCGAGCGGCTCGGCTCGGAGCTGCGGGCGATGGAGGGGTGGACCCCGACCCTGCAGACCCCGGGCGCGCCGTACCGACCGGTCGCGGACCGGGTGCTGTTCGTGCTCACCAACTCCCTGCCGCACACCGGTTCCGGCTATGCGCAGCGGTCCCACAGCCTGATGCTGGCCGTGCGTGACTGCGGGTGGGACCCCGAGGCCGTCACGAGACTCGGGTGGCCGGTCCAGACCGGCGTGCTCCAGGCGGCCGACCGGGACGAGGTCGACGGGATCCGCTACCACCGTCTGCTGGCGCCGAGGCTCCTGCCCGGCTTCGACCGACGCCTCCAGCAGAACGCTGAGGAGCTCCTGGCCCTCGTGCTGGAACGGCGTCCCGCCGTCCTGCACACCACCACCCACTGGGTCAATGCCGTCGTCGTCCGTGCCGTCGCGGAGGCCGTGGGGATCCCCTGGGTCTACGAGGTGCGCGGCCAGCTCGCCGACACCTGGGCCTCCACCCGGGGGACCGCCGCGCTGTCCTCGGAACGGTATCGGCTCTTCACCGCCCGCGAGGCCGACGCCGTCCGCTCCGCGGACGCGGTCGTGACCCTGGCGGAGACCATGCGGGCCCGGGTCGCGGCCGACGGCGTCGATCCCGACCGCATCGTGCTGAGCCCGAACGCCGTGGGCGGGGCCTTCCTCGACCCGTCCGGAGACGCCGCGCAGGCGCGACGCAGCCTGGGCCTGGACCCGGACGCGGAGTACGTGGGGACGGTCAGCTCGGTGGTCCCCTACGAGGGGCTCGACGACCTCGTGCGTGCCGTCGCCCTGCTGACCGCCTCCCGTCCCCGCCTCCGCCTGCTCGTCGCCGGAGACGGCACGGCGCTGCCGGGGCTGCGGCGCCTGGCCGATGAGCTGGGGATCGGCGACCGCGTCGACCTGCTCGGCCGCGTGGACCGCAGCCTCGCCCCGACCTGTCACCGTGCCCTGGACGTGTTCTGCGTCCCCCGAAAGGACACCACCGTGACCCGCTCGGTCACCCCGATGAAGCCTCTGGAGGCCATGGCGTCCGCGCGCGCGGTCCTCGTCTCCGACCTGCCTGCGCTCCGGGAGATCGTGCGGGACGGGGAGACCGGCGTCCTCGTCCCCGCCGAGGACCCCGAGGCCTGGGCGGAGGCCCTCGACGCGGTTCTCACGGACGGTGCCCGGCGGCGCGCACTGGGCGCAGACGCGCGCGAGTGGGTGCTGGCGGAGCGGACCTGGGCCGCGAACGCCCGCCGCTACGTCCAGATGTACGCGGAGATCACATCCGGGCGTGCCGCCGGGGACAGGGCCGAACCGTATACTGGCCGGTGACCCCTGACACGTCGTGCGCCCAGGCGCAGCGATCGGGGTCGCGTGACTCCCATAGACAGGAAGAGGAACACCACGGATGTCTGAGATCCAGAGCGTTGCCGTCATCGGGCTCGGCTACATCGGCCTGCCGACCGCCGCCATCCTCGCCGAGAACGGCGTGAAGGTGCACGGCGTCGACGTCAGCGACCGCACCGTCGACGCCGTCAACGAGGGTCGGGTGCCCTTCGTCGAGCCGGACCTGGCCGACTTCGTCAAGCGCGCCGTGGACAAGGACATGCTCTCCGCCTCCAAGGAGACTCCCAAGGCCGATGCCTACATCGTCGCCGTGCCGACCCCCTTCAAGGGCGACCACGTCCCGGACCTGAGCTACATCGAGGCCGCCGCCCGCGGTCTGGCCCCGCAGCTGACCGGGGACGAGCTGGTCATCCTCGAGTCCACCTCGCCCCCCGGCGCCACCGAGCACATGGCCGAGGTCATCTACACCGAGCGTCCGGACCTCCGTGAGGCCGGCCTCGACTTCGCCCACTGCCCGGAGCGTGTGCTCCCGGGCCGCGTGATGGTCGAGCTCGTCGCCAACGACCGCATCGTCGGCGGCTCCACCCCGGAGGCCGCGCAGCGCACCGAGGCGCTCTACCGGACCTTCTGCAAGGGTGAGATCCTGCTCACCGACTGCCGGACCGCGGAGATGGCCAAGCTCGTGGAGAACTCCTTCCGCGACGTGAACATCGCCTTCGCCAACGAGCTGTCCGTGATCTGCTCCGAGCAGGGCATCGATGTCTGGGAGCTCATCGAGCTCGCCAACCACCACCCGCGCGTGAACATCCTGCAGCCCGGCCCGGGCGTGGGCGGCCACTGCATCGCCGTGGACCCGTGGTTCATCGTGGACGCCGCTCCCCAGAGCGCTCGCATCATCCGCGCGGCCCGCGAGATCAACGACGCCAAGCCGCAGTGGGTGATCGACCAGGTCAAGGCCGCGGCCTTCGACGTGCAGCAGGAGACCGGCCGCGCTCCGGTCGTGGCCGCCCTGGGCCTGGCCTTCAAGCCGAACATCGACGACCTCCGCGAGTCCCCCGCGCTGAACATCGCCCACGACCTGGCGGACCAGTTCTCCGGGTCCGAGGTCCTCGTGGTCGAGCCGCACGTCGAGGAGCTGCCGGCCAAGCTCGAGGGCAAGCCCAACATCCGCTTCGTCTCCGCCGAGGAGGCCGTGGAGAAGGCCGACATCGTCCTGCTCCTGGTGGACCACGACGCCTTCGCCGGCCTCGGCCCCGAGGTCGAGGGCAAGCACGTCATCGACACCCGAGGCCAGTGGCGCTGACCGCTGCATGACATCGGGCGACGGGGTCCCCCGGAAGGGGCGGCCCCGTCGCCGCGCCCGTCCCGTGGACCGGGACGGGAAGACGCGAACGAGGAGGACGGCATGCGGCTGTTGGTGACCGGCGGAGCCGGATACATCGGATCCCACTTCGTCTCCGCGGCCCGTCGGCGGGGCCTGGAGGACATCACCGTCGTCGACGACATGTCGACAGGTCTGCGACGCCGGGTCCCGGCGGAGGTCCCGCTGCACGAGATCGACCTGTCCCGAGACAGCTCCGTCCCCGAGCTCACGGCGCTGCTGCGGGACCGGGGGATCGACGTCGTCGTCCACTTCGCCGCGAAGAAGGTCGTCGGTGACTCGGTGGTGCAGCCGGAGGAGTACTTCCGTGCGAACATCGGCTCCACGGTGAACCTGCTCACAGCCATGCGCGCCGCGGACGTGGACTCCATGGTGTTCTCCTCCTCCGCGGCCGTGTACGGCGAGCCGGAGGCCACCGTCGTGTACGAGGACACGCCGACGGCGCCCATCAACCCGTACGGCCAGTCCAAGCTCGTCAGCGAGCTGGCCCTCGAGAACGCCGCGCGGGCCTGGGGGCTCCGGGCCGTCGCGCTGCGGTACTTCAACGTGGCGGGCGCGGAGAGCGCGCAGCTGGCCGACACCACCACCACGAACCTCATGCCGGCGATCCGAGACGTGATCACCCGGGGCGACCGGCTCTCGGTCTTCGGCTCGGACTACGACACGGTCGACGGCACCTGCGTGCGCGACTACGTGCATGTGGTCGACCTGGCCGAGGCGCACCTCGCCGCCCTGCCGGCCGTCACCCGGGACGCCCCGGCCCGGACCCTCGCCTACAACGTCGGCACCGGACAGGGCAGCAGCGTGCTCGAGATCGTCGAGGCGTTCCGCTCCTATCCCGGCATCACGCTGGACTACGACCTGTGTCCGCGCCGCCCCGGGGACCCCGGGGCTCTCACGGCCGATGTTACGCGCATCGCGGAAGACCTCGGCTGGACCTCGCGCCACTCACGGGAGGACATCGTCGCCTCCGTGGTGGACTTCGCTCCGCCGGCCGACTGACCGCCACCCACCACCGGGCAGCACACCGACCCCCTGAACCCTGACTACCGAGGACTCGCATCAATGATCCAGCTGTTCCTTCGATTCTCACGACGACAGCAGCTCGTGATGGGGCTGTTCGTGCTTCTCGCGCTGGTCGGGACCGTCCTGGCCTTCATCGTGGACCACACCGTCCTGATCATCGGCCTGTTCTGGATGCTGTGCGCCGCGGTCTTCGTCATGATCATGTACCACCGCCGGCTGAACGCGAAGATCACGCGCTTCGCCCGCGCCCGCGGCGCCGCCGTGCCGGGGCCGCGCGCGCGCAAGCCCGCGTCCAAGGGCGCGGCGGCGCGGCTGTCCTCCCAGGAGTCGCTCGAGACCCTCCGGGCCGCGTTCGAGCGGCGGGGCACCGTGGCCGCGGGCCTGCCGCTCGCCCGCAAGCTGATCCAGGAGAAGGGCGACATCAGCGGTGCCCGTGAGGTGCTGGACCAGATCCGGGACAAGAGCGGTCTGAAGGAGGCGGAAGTCGGCTACATCCGGCGCGTCGACTCGCTGCACCGCTTCCTCTCCGAGGACGTGGAGCTGCCGCGGCGACACCGCAGCTACAACTACGTCCCCGTGCGGAACAAGGTCATGTACGCCGTGGGCATGTCCCCGGTGTCCGTCACCAACGGCTACACCTCGCGCACCAAGGGCGTCGTGGAGGGGCTGACCGGTCAGGGCCTCGACGTGTTCGTGGCCCCGATGCCGGGCAAGCCGTGGGACAAGAAGACCGTCCAAGGGGGCCGGCGCGTCCCGGCAGAGCAGCGCCGGTACGTCGAGGAGATCGACGACGTCCGCTACGTCCACAACCCGGGCATCCCCGCCTGGGAGGGCGACATCGACATCTTCTTCCAGGTGGCCGCCGACGCCTACGTGCGCGAGGCCATGATCGAGAAGCCGGAGTACATCCTGGCGGCCTCCAACTACCTGTCCGCGCTGCCGGCGCTGATCGCCGCCCGTCGCCTGGGCATTCCGTTCGTCTATGAGATGCGCGGCTTCTGGGAGGTCTCTGCCGCCTCCGTCCGCGAGGGCTGGGCCGACTCCGACCAGTACCGCCTCGATCGTCGCATGGAGGACCTCGTCGCAGGCTCCGCCGACCGCGTCGTCGTCATCACCGAGGAGATGCGCCAGGACCTGATCGCCCGCGGTGTCGACGGCGACCTCGTCTCCGTGGCGCCCAACTGCGTGGACGCGGACACGTTCGCGCCCCTGGGCAAGGACACAGCCCTGCTGCGCAGCCTCGGCTTCTCCGAGCCGGACCTGCCGGTCGTCGGCTTCGCCGGCAGCGTGACCGACTACGAGGGCCTCGACCTCGTCGCCGAGGCGCTGGCCACCCTGAAGGGCCGAGGAACCCGGTTCAATTTCCTCGTGATGGGCGGCGGCGCCTACCTGGACCGCCTCAAGGCCCTCGTCTCCGAGCTCGGCCTCGACGCGGAGACCCGCTTCGTCAGCGGTGTCCCGAACGCCAAGATGCCCGCCTACCTCTCCAGCATCGACGTCTTCCCGCTGGCCCGGAAGTCCCTGCCGGTGACCGAGCTCGTCTCCCCGCTCAAGCCGCTCGAGGCGATGGCGGTCGGCGGTGCCGTCGTCCTCTCGGACGTCTCGCCGCACACGGTGTTCTGCGGGCCGGACCAGGCGACCGCACTGAGCTTCGCCAAGGACGACGTGGCGAGCCTGGTCGACCGTCTCGCCGAGGTCCTCGAGGATCGCGAGGCAGCCCGGGCCATGGGCGTGCGCGCCCGCCGTTGGGTGAAGGAGAACCGCAGCTGGTCCGTCACGGGCGCCCGCATCGCCGAGGCACTGGGGTCGCTGTCGCGCGACGGCCGCACCGCGGGGGCCGATGCGGAAGCCGAGCGACCGCTGAAGGACTTCACGGTCGCGTTCATCGGCGATGTGTTCACCTCGGATACCTTCGTTCCGGAGCTGACCGCCCTGCGCGTGCGTCCGGACGACTGGAACGAGCAGTTCCAGACGCACAGCGTCGACGCCCTGTTCATCGAGTCCGCCTGGCAGGGCAATGACGGCGCCTGGACGGGCATCATCGGCTACTACGACGACGAGACCCATGCTCCGATCGCAGAGCTCATCGCGCACTGTCGTCAGCACGGCATCCCGGTGATGTTCTGGAACAAGGAGGACCCGGTCCACTACAACCGCTTCAAGCGGACCGCCTCCCTCTGCGACTACGTGTTCACCACGGACGCGCGGACGATCGTGGACTACAAGTCCCTGCCGGACAACCAGATCAAGACCGTGGCCTCCGCCCCGTTCGCCGCGCAGCCGCTGCTGCACAACCCTCTGCCGAGCACGCGAGAGCAGGACGAGAGCATCGCCTACGGCGGCACCTACTACGGCGACAAGTATGCGACCCGCAAGCAGGGGCTCGACTTCCTGTTCTACGAGTCCGCACCGTTCGGCCTCGCCATCTACGAGCGGGTGCACAACGACCCGAACTCGCCGTACCGCCTCCCGGACCGGTTCCGCCGGTACGCCCGGCAGAGCCTCAGCTACCCGGACATGTGCCAGGCCTACAAGGCCCACCCGATCCACCTCAACGGCAACTCCGTGGTGGACTCCCCGAGCATGTTCTCCCGCCGCGTCGTGGAGATCACCGCGTCCGGCTCGACCGTGCTCAGCTCGGCCGGCCGCGGCGTGGACGAGACCCTCGCCGGGACCGTGCCGACCGTGACCACGGCGGATCAGGCGAACGGCCACCTCGAGGCATGGAAGGACTCCGAGGCGCTGCGCCACGAGGGCCTGTGGAAGGCGTTCCGCCACGTGTACGAGGCGCACACCTGCGCCCACCGTCTGGTGTACATGATGCGCGTGGCCGGCTTCCGGGTGCAGAGCCCGGCGACGGCCCCCGTGGCGGTCGAGTGCTCGCGCGCGGACGTGCCGCTCTTCGAGGCTCAGACCGTCCGTCCGGCCCTGTACCTGCTCACCGACTCGACCGACGGTGTCCAGGCCTCCTGCCCGGTGGTCCACGCCGAGGGTGAGGCACGCGTGGCTGCGCTGCGCGAGGCCGGCATCGGCCACGTCGTGGTGCACCGCGCCGGTGCCCCCGCTCCGGAGGCCCACCTGCTCGAGGACATGTCCCTGGCCCTGCGCTTCGGCGACTGGAAGGCGGTCGGCACCCGCACGGTCGCCTGGGGCAAGGGCGAACCGCACGTGCGCATCGCTGCGCTGACCTCGGACATCGAGCCGGGCACGGTCCTGCTCGCCGAGGACGTCTACGAGGCGTGGCTGCAGGGCTCCCCGCCGGCGCTCGACGACGAACAGGTCTTCGCCTGGCAGCGTGTGGTGGACCGTGACGGCTCCGCCCAGGCCTCCGGTGGAACGGCGGCGGAGGTCGTCTCCGGCACCCCGTCGAGCCCCGTCGGTGCCGGCGCCGCAGCGGCCGGTGCATCGGGTGTGCCGGCCTCTGCCGGCCTGCCCGACGGGTCGCAGGACGTCGCCGGCGCCGTCATGGTGGGCGAGGAGACCACGCAGCCCCTGACGGTGCTGGTGGCCGGTCACGACCTGAAGTTCTTCCCGCAGATCACCGCCGTGCTGGAACGAGCCGGCCACCGCGTCATCGTCGACCAGTGGGGCGGCCACGACATCCACGATGAGCAGCAGAGCCGCCGTCTCCTCGCCGAGGCCGACGTGGTGTTCTGCGAGTGGGCGCTGGGCAACGTGAAGTGGTACAGCCGGAACAAGCGTGAGGGACAGCGCCTGATCGTCCGCCTTCACGCCCAGGAGCTGCGCACCCGCTTCCTCCGGGAGGCGGATCTGAAAGCCGTGGACACCTTCGTCTTCGTCTCGCCGGTCGGCATGCGCCGCGCGCAGATCACGTTCGGTGTCCCGGCCGAGCGCTCGGTGGTCATCGGCAACACCTTCGACGTCGACGCCTTCGCGGCGCCTCGCACGGACCCG
The DNA here is from genome assembly GCF_002206575.2 of Micrococcus sp. FDAARGOS_333. Lineage (NCBI taxonomy): Bacteria > Bacillati > Actinomycetota > Actinomycetes > Micrococcales > Micrococcaceae > Micrococcus > Micrococcus sp. FDAARGOS_333. The sequence goes on from NZ_NJFJ02000001.1 coordinate 1,490,588, forward strand.
GACCCGCACGTGCTGGGCATGGTGGGCTCGGTGCCGCAGTCCAAGCGACTGGACCTGGCGCTCGATGTGATGGAGCGTCTCACGGCCGAGGACCCGGACTACCGCCTCGTGGTCAAGGGCAAGGAGTACATGGAGTACCCGTGGCTGATGAACCGTGAGCCCGAGCGCGAGTACTTCGAGGCGCAGTATGCCCGCCTGACGGACTCTCCGGCGCTCCAGGGCGCCGTGGAGTTCGGCGGGCACAGCGCCGACATCGCCGAGTGGTACCGCACCGAGCCCGGATTCATCCTCTCCACGAGCGACCACGAGGGCACCCACCAGGCCATCGCCGAGGGCGGCGCCGCCGGCTGTGTGCCGATCATCTGGCCCTGGGCGGGTGCCGAGTTCGTGTACGGAGAGCGGTGGCTCGTGGAGGACGCCGCCGAAGCCGTGGACCGGGTCCGTCGCCTGACGGCGGACCGGGACCGGTTCCTGCAGGAGTCCGCCGAGGTGCGCGAGTTCATGCGCAGCCACTTCGCCCCGGCGACGATCGGCGCCCAGATCCTCGAGGTGGTCGAGGGACGCCGCCGCTGAAGGGTGATCGCGCACCGCGCGGATCCGAAGGACGAGGGGCCCGCCCCGCAGCCGTGCTGCGGGGCGGGCCCCGTCTCCGTCGTGACGGCCCCGTCGTGACGGCGCGGGCCGCGCGGTCAGGTTCAGGTGTCCACGGTGCCGCGGCGGATGTCCTCGATCCGCTCCTCGAAGGTCGAGGCGTAGCGCGCCTTGACCTCGAGGGCCTTCTTCTCCCCGTGCTTGCGGAGGGCGTTCATGAACATGCTGTAGTCCTTCATGACGCGCATGGTCTCCCCGTCCTCGACGATCTCGCCCTTGTCCATCCAGACCACGCGAGTGCAGAGCTCCCGGATCACGGGGGCGGAGTGGTTCACCAGGAATCCCGTGCCGGACCGTGCGATGAGGTCCTTCATGGCCTGGTTCGACCGCTCTCGGAAGGCATCGTCGCCGGTGGAGAGCGCCTCGTCGATCATGATGATGTCCGGCTTGGCGGCCACCGAGATGGAGAAGCGCAGTCGGGCCCGCATGCCGGAGGAGTAGGTGCGCATGGGCATGCGGATGGAGTCACCGATGTCCGCGAGCTCGGCAACCTGCGCGATCCGGGCCTGGACCTCGTCCGGGGTGAGCCCCATGGCGAGCAGGCCGATGCGGATGTTGTCGAGGCCCGTCAGATGCGGCATGAGGGCCGCTCCCACGCCCATGAGCTGGGGCTTCGAGGCAGCGAAGACCTCGCCTGTGGTCGGGGCCTCGACGCCGGCGAGGACGCGCAGCAGTGCGCTCTTGCCGGAGCCGTTGCGGCCCACGAGGCCGATGAACTCGCCCTGGCGCGCAGCCAGGCAGACGCCGCGGACGGCGTGCACCACGCCGCGCTCACCGGCGGACGAGAAGAGCCCGCGCGTCTTCTCCTCGCGGGCGATGCGCACCGGGTAGTCGAGCGTGATGTCGGTGGCCAGGAGGGTGAGGTCTCCGAACTGCCGTGCGTCGTCCGACGCGTCGGTGTCTGCGCGGCCGGACTCGCCGGCGTTCCTGTCATCGGTACTGGTCACGGCCGTAGGACTCCTCTCCGAGCCAGAAGACGAAGAAGCCCACCACGGACAGACCGACGGCGCACGCGCCGAGGGTGGTCCAGTGGGCGGCGGACGGCATGACGCCGTCGATGATCAGGTCGCGGTACATCGTGAGGACGACGAACACGGGATTCATCTCAATGATGTCGTGGAGCACCGGGTACCGGTCGGTGAAGCGGGTGATCGGGAAGATCACGCCGGAGCCGTACATCAGGATGCGGGTCACGAACTGCATGAGGCGGCTGACGTCCGGGAACAGGGTGCTCGCCCGCGCCAGCAGGAGCATGATGCCGAAGTTCATGAGGATGTGCAGGGCGAGCACGACCGGGACCAACAGCCAGGTCCACTCCGGCGTCTCGTGCGGGGGGATGACCATGACGAGCACGAACATCACGCCCACGGCGAGCATGCGCTGCAGAACGTCGAAGAGCAGATCCGCGATCGGCAGGGCCATGCGGGGGAACTGGAAGGCCCGTGTCAGGGACATGTTCGAGGAGATCGTCCGGGTGCCGCCGGTGAGTGCGGCACCGGTGAACTGGAACATGAACACGCCGATGATGACGAAGGCGACGTAGTTCGACATGCCGCGGTCGAACTGGAGGAGCACGCCGAAGACCAGCCAGTAGAACGTGGCATCGAGCAGCGGGCGGAGGATGAGCCAGAAGGCACCGAGCCTGCTGTCGTCGTTGCTGGTCACCACACGGCTGCGGGACTGCCACCAGATGAAGTGGCGACGCTGCCAGAGCTGACGGATGTAGCTGCCGAGCCCGGGACGTCCGGTGACCGAGGTCAGGTGGGACGCGTCGCCGTAGGCGTCGTGGACGGCGCTGCGGAACTCGTCGGTCCGGGACGCGGGTCGCCCGTCGTGGCGCTGTGTCGACATGGGTGTGTGCGCCTGCCTTTCTCACCGTGTGTCCCATGGACGTCGGGTGGCGGCCAGGGGGTCGTGTCACGGTCGCGCGCCGCCGGCAGAGCCGTGCGGGGCACGGCACGACGACGCCGTCGCCGCCGGAAGGCGGCGTCGACCGCTGTACCAGTGTAGGAGACCGCGCGGTGCCGGCGGCGATCCTGCGTGCCGACCGGTGCCGGACGGGGCCGTGGACTATGGTGGGGGCAACTCGAGGGCGGGCGACGTGTGCCCGGTGAACCAGTGGCCTCGAGACCGCCGACTCCCACACAGCGAGGAACACTGTGAAGAAGATCATGCCGATCTACGGCACCCGTCCGGAGGCCATCAAGGTCGCTCCGATCGTGAAGGCGCTGGAGGCGTCGGACCAGTTCGACTGCGTCGTGGCCGTCACCGGCCAGCACCGCGAGATGCTGGACCAGGTCAACGAGCTGTTCGGCATCGTCCCGGCCCACGACCTGAACATCATCCAGCCGCGCCAGACCCTGAACTCGATCTTCGCGAAGATCCTCGAGGGCGCGGACCGCATCCTGGTGGAGGAGAAGCCGGACGCGGTCGTCGTCCAGGGCGACACCACCACCTCCACCGCCGCGGCGATCGCCGCGTTCAACCTGCAGATCCCGGTGGTGCATGCCGAGGCCGGCCTGCGCAGCTTCGACATCATGTCCCCGTTCCCGGAGGAGGCGAACCGCAAGCTCACCTCCCAGCTCGCGTCCCTGCACCTGGCGCCGACCCGTGTGTCCAAGGCGAACCTGCTGCGCGAGGCCGTGGACGAGGCCGATGTGTACATCACCGGCAACACCGTGATCGACGCCCTCCTGGAGGTCGTGGACAAGAAGATCCCGTTCACCGACCCGCAGCTGGCGGAGGTCGAGCAGAAGGTGGCGCAGGGCACCAAGGTCGTGTTGGTCACCACCCACCGCCGCGAGAATCAGGGCGAGGCCATGCGCGGCGTCGGTCGTGCCCTGGCCCGCCTGGCGAAGCAGAACCCGGAGGTCCTGTTCGTCCTTCCGGCCCACAAGAACCCGGTGGTCCGCGAAGCCGTCCTGCCGTTCCTCGAGGGCCTGGAGAACATCGTGGTCACCGAGCCGCTGGCCTACGGCGAGTTCACCCACATGCTGTCCCTGGCGAACGTCGTGCTCACCGACTCCGGCGGCGTCCAGGAGGAGGCCCCGGGCCTCGGCAAGCCGGTGCTGGTGATGAGGGAGAACACCGAGCGCCCGGAGGCGGTGGAGGCCGGCACCGTCCGCCTCATCGGCACCGCCGAGGACGTCGTGTTCGAGCAGGTGCAGACCCTGCTGCACGACGAGGCCGCCTACAAGGGCATGGCCAACGCGGTGAACCCCTACGGCGACGGCAGGGCCGCCGGCCGCACCGTCTCCGCCATCGCTCAGATGCTGGGTGTCGGCGAACGGGACTCCGAGTTCGACGACGGCCTCGGGGAGCGCTGAGCCACCAGCCTCCGCCGGCAGGCCCACGACGACGGAGCCCGCCTTCTGCAGGGAAGGCGGGCTCCGTCGTGTCCGGGATCCCGGCACTGACGTGCCGGCGGTGCAGGCGAGGCGGACGACGGGGTGGGGGCCGTCGTCGGGAAGCAGGTCCGGCAGCGGTGCCGGCGTGCCGCTCAGCTCTCCTCGGGCGAGGTGCGTGGCTTCTCCGGCGGGACGATGACCGGCAGGGTGCCCGTGCGGGGCCCGCCGGGGCGGACCGGCAGGTTGGTCTCCGGGGCGCGGGCCCAGGCGATCGCACCGATGGCCAACACGGCGCCGGTGGCGAAGAAGGCCCAGTCCCAGCCCCACATGTCCGCCATGGCACCGGCGAGCAGCGGACCGATGATCGCGCCCATGTCTGCGGACATCTGGGCCGTGGACATGACGTGGCCGGCCTTGCGCTCCTGGCCGACCATGTCTGCGATCGCCGCCTGCTGCGGGGAGTTGAGGGTGCCGGTGCCCGCGCCGGCCAGCAGACAGGCGACGAGGAACAGCGCGGGGGAGGAGGCGAGGCCGATCAGGCCCGTCATGACCGCGGTGGTGGTCAGGCCGATCAGGATCAGGGGCTTGCGTCCGTGGACGTCGGACAGGCGTGAGCTGAACGTCACGGCGGTGACGTTCCCCGCGGCGAACAGGGACAGGGCGAGGCCGGACATCAGAGCGCCGTCCACCGCGTACCCGAACAGGGCTGCGCCGGCGAACGCGGTGGAGGCGTAGAGCGGCATCACGGAGTTGCGGACGCCGAAGGTGGCCCAGCCGTTGGAGAAGAAGGAGACGAGCGCGGCCCGGTAGGAGGGCAGTGCGAGGGCCTCCTTCAGCGGCATCGGCGGTCGGGAGTCCTGCACGCGGCGGTCGGCGCGGCGGGTGTCCTTGAGCTGGAAGAACACCAGCGCCGCGGCGCAGACCAGAGCGGTGCCGTAGATGAGGAACGGGATGCGGAAGCCGAACACGGACAGCGCCGAGCCGACGATCGGGCCGACGATGTTCCCGACGAGGAAGGCGGAGGCATAGGCGCCGGAGACGCGGCCGCGGATGGTGGGCGGGGACTTGCGGGCCAGGAACGCCATCGCGGAGACGGTGAAGAGGGTGGAGCCGATCCCGCCGAGGGCACGGAAGACGATGAGCTGGGTGAAGTCCTGGGCGAAGGCCGTGAGGAACATGGACAGGGCCACGATCAGCACGCCGGTCATGTACACGGGCGTCTCGCCGAGCCCGTTCGTCAGCCGTCCGGACACCGGGGCGAAGAGCAGACGCGTCACGCCGAACGCGGACACGACGGATGCCACGGCCATCGCAGAGGCGTTGAAGGAGTGGGCGTAGGCCGGCAGCAGGGGAGCGATGAGGCCGAAGCCGATGGCGATCGTGAATGCGGCGGCCACCATGACCTTGATCTCACGGGGGAGGGGGATGCGGGTCGCGTCAGATCGTCGGGTGGCCATAGGGCGGATTGTCTCACGGAAGGGCAACGGGGTCTGTGACAGACTGGAAGCGTGGAGTTCACTCTGATCATCGCTGTTGTCATCGCCCTCGCCGTGGGCGTGGTCCTGGTCGGCTTCCTCGACCGCCGCCCCGCGCCGCCGAAGGGCACCTACAAGGAGGTCCGGGACCCCGACGACCCGGGCCGTGGCGGCACCGCCGTCCTCGAGCGCGAGCCGGAGGTCGTCGAGCCCGAGGCCGAGCCGGAGCCGGAGGTCGTCGAACCCGAGCCAGAGGTCGTCGAGCCCGAGCCGGAGGTCGTCGAGCCCGAGGCCGAGCCGGAGCCGGAGGTCGAGCGGCCGGAGGCCGCGGGCTCGCGCCTGCAGCGCCTGCGCGCCCGGCTGCTGAAGTCCAACAACGTCTTCGGCAAGAGCCTGCTGGCCCTGCTCTCCCGTGACCGGATCGACGAGGACGTCTGGGACGAGGTGGAGGAGACCCTCCTCATGGCGGACCTCGGCACGGAGCCGACCATGGAGCTCGTGGACCGCCTCCGCGACCGGGTGAAGGTCGAGGGCACCCAGGACCCGGAGCAGGTCCGCTCGCTGCTGCGCGAGGAGCTGCTGGCCATGGTGGACCCGTCCATGGACCGCCGCCTCGAGGCCTCCCGCAAGGGCGACCGCCCGGCCATCACGATGGTCGTGGGCGTCAACGGCGTCGGCAAGACGACCACCGTGGGCAAGCTGGCACGTGTGCTCGTGGCCGAGGACCGCAAGGTCGTCCTCGGCGCCGCGGACACCTTCCGCGCCGCCGCCGCCGAGCAGCTCGCCACCTGGGGTGCCCGCGTGGGCGTGGACACCGTCCGCTCGGACAAGGACGGCGCGGACCCGGCATCGGTGGCCTATGAGGCCGTCGCCGAGGGGATCCGGCAGGAGGCGGACGTCGTGCTGGTGGACACCGCCGGACGCCTGCAGAACAAGGCCAACCTCATGGACGAGCTGGGCAAGATCAAGCGCGTCATCGAGAAGCAGGGCGAGGTGGACGAGGTCCTGCTGGTCCTGGACGCCACCACCGGCCAGAACGGGCTGACCCAGGCCAAGGTGTTCGCCGAGGTCGTGGACGTCACCGGCATCGTGCTCACCAAGCTCGACGGCACCGCCAAGGGCGGGATCGTCGTCGCCATCCAGCGCCAGCTGGGCGTTCCCGTGAAGCTCGTCGGCCTGGGCGAAGGCGCCGACGACCTGGCGCCGTTCAGCGCCGAGGGCTTCGTCGACGCGCTGCTCGCCGACTGACCCCGCCGGTCCCGCGGACAAGGGGACCCACGATGACGGCTCCGTCGCCTTGCGAGGCGACGGAGCCGTCGTCGTTCCCGCACCGGGACGACGGGGTCGGATCCGGCCGGCTGTCGGCTGTGTCACACGATGGAAACAATCCCTTACCTCCCCGCAACACGGGGGCGCGCAACGGGCAACACGGGACGGGGAGCCTGGTCACAGGTCGCGGCCCGGTCCATCCCCGCCGGCGCCGCGGCGGCCCCCCACACGACGCACGGAGAGGACGACGAGAGATGGACGTCGAGCTGACCCCCCTGAGTGCCGAGGCGGTGTGGACCATGGTCTGCGCCGGGCTCGTGCTGCTGATGACCCCCGGACTGGCCTTCTTCTACGGCGGCATGACGCGCGCCAAGGCCTCCCTGAACATGATGATGATGTCCTTCATCTCCATGGGCCTGATCGGCGTCGTGTGGGTGCTGTGGGGCTACAGCATGACCGGCGGCGACGGCTTCGCCGGGATCGTCGGCAACCCGTTCGCCGACGTCGGCCTCTACGGTGCGGTGAACACCGAGGACCTCGTGGGCATCGGCTTCGGCGCCACCTTCGCGATCATCACCGTCGCCCTGATCTCCGGGGCGGTCGCCGACCGTGCCAAGTTCAGCACCTGGTGCGTGTTCGTCCCCGTCTGGGTGACCCTCGTCTACTGCCCGATGGCCTTCATGGTCTGGGGCGGCGGCCTGCTCTCCGCCGACGGCGCCATCGGCTCCGTGGTCGGCGAGGCCGTCGACTTCGCCGGCGGCCTCGTGGTGCACACCGCGGCCGGCGTGGCCGCCCTCGTGCTGGCCCTGATGCTGGGCAAGCGCGCCGGCTTCGGCGTGGACCCGGGCCACCGCCCGCACAACATCCCCTTCGTGATGCTCGGCGCCACCCTGCTGTGGTTCGGCTGGTTCGGCTTCAACGGCGGCGCCGCCACGGACGTCCAGACCGCCGGCCTGATCTGGGTCAACACCCTGGCCGCCCCGGCCGCCGCCATGGTCGGCTGGATGATCGTCGAGGTCGTCCGCCACGGCCGCCCGACCTCCCTGGGCACCGCCTCCGGCATCGTGGCCGGCCTGGTCGCCATCACCCCGGCCTGCGCCTACGTGGACCCGGTGGGCGCCGTGGTCATCGGTGCGGTCGCCGGCGCCGCCGCCGCCCTCGCCGTGAACCTGAAGTACAAGCTCGGCTTCGACGACTCGCTCGACGTGGTGGGCGTGCACCTGGTCGCCGGCATCATCGGCACCGTGATGATCGGCCTGTTCGGCCGCCCGGAGCTGGTGTCCGAGGTGGGCATGGCCGGCCTGTTCTACGGCGGCGGGCTCCGCCTGCTGCTCGCCCAGGTGGTGGCCGTGCTGTTCACCATCGTGTTCACCGGCGTGATGACCGCGATCATCGCCTTCGTCCTCAAGGCCGCCATGGGCCTGCGCGTCTCCGCCGAGGAGGAGGAGCGCGGCGTCGACCTCGCCCTGCACGCCGAGTCCGCCTACGACTACGGCCTGGGCACCGCCTACAGGGAGGACGGCGCCGAGGCGCAGGCCGCCGAGCCCACGCCCGCGCGCTGAGCCCGACGGCGACGGCCGCCTCCCGCCGCCGCCCGAGGACACCGAGGGCCCGGACCGCCGCACGGCGGTCGGGGCCCTCGCCGCATCGTCCGCCCTTGCTTCGGTTGCTACCCTGGTGGGGCGCCGACGGCGCCATCCGACGCCGGGCCCCTCGCGCCCGTGCCGATCCCGCCCCCTTCCGAAGGACCACCACCGCCGTGTTCAACTCCCTGTCTGATCGTCTGGCCAACACCTTCCGCAACCTGAAGGGCAAGGGCCGGCTCACCGAGGCGGACATCGACGCCACCGCGCGCGAGATCCGCCGTGCGCTGCTGGACGCCGACGTGGCCGTGCCGGTGGTGCGTCAGTTCATCGCGCAGATCAAGGAGCGCGCGCTCGGGGCGGAGGTCTCCCAGGCGCTGAACCCGGGCCAGCAGGTCGTGAAGATCGTCAACGAGGAGCTCGTGGAGATCCTCGGCGGCGAGACCCGCCGCATCCAGCACGCCAAGACCGGCACCACCGTGCTGATGCTCGTGGGCCTGCAGGGCGCCGGCAAGACCACTCTCGCCGGAAAGCTGGCCCACCAGCTGAAGTCCGACGGGCACACCCCGCTGCTCGTGGCCTGTGACCTCCAGCGACCGAACGCCGTGAAGCAGCTGCAGGTGGGCGGCGAGCGTGCCGGTGTGCCGGTGTTCGCTCCGCACCCGGGCGTCTCCTCCGAGTTCGAGGTTCCCACCGGGGACCCGGTCCAGGTGGCCCTGGACGGCATCGCGGAGGCGAACTCCAAGTACCACGACGTGGTCATCATCGACACCGCCGGCCGCCTCGGCGTGGACCAGGAGCTGATGCAGCAGGCCAAGGACATCCGCGCCGCCGTGAACCCGAACGAGGTCCTCTTCGTCATCGACTCGATGATCGGCCAGGACGCCGTGGCCACCGCCCAGGCGTTCAACGAGGGCGTCGGCTTCACCGGCGTGGTGCTCACCAAGCTCGACGGCGACGCCCGCGGCGGCGCCGCCCTGTCCGTGCGGCACGTGACCGGCAAGCCGATCATGTTCGCCTCCACCGGCGAGGGCCTGAAGGACTTCGAGGTCTTCCACCCGGACCGCATGGCGTCCCGCATCCTGGACATGGGCGACGTGATGTCCCTCATCGAGCAGGCGGAGAAGAACTGGGACCGCTCCGAGGCCGAGAAGATGGCCAAGAAGTTCGCGGACCAGGAGGACTTCACCCTCGACGACTTCATGAGCCAGATGCAGCAGCTCAAGAAGATGGGCTCGATGAAGAAGATGCTCATGATGATGCCGGGTGCCCAGAGCATGCGGCAGCAGCTCGAGCAGTTCGACGAGAGCTCCATCGATCGCGTCGAGGCCATCATCAAGTCGATGACCCCGCACGAGCGCGTGGCGCCCAAGATCATCAACGGCTCCCGTCGCGCCCGCATCGCCAAGGGCTCCGGCGTCTCCGTCTCCGAGGTCAACGCCCTGCTCGAGCGCTTCGGCCAGGCCCAGAAGATGATGAAGAAGATGGCCTCCGGCGGCGGCATGCCCGGCATGCCCGGCATGGGCCCCGGCCCCGGCAGGGGCGGCACCCGGAAGAAGGGCAAGGGCAAGGGCAGGCAGAAGGTCCGCTCCGGCAATCCGGCGAAGGCCGCGGCCGAGCGTCAGGCCCTTGAGGAGCGTCGCGCCCGCAGCGCCCAGAAGCCGGGCTCCATGTTCGGCCAGGACTTCGACCCGTCCAGCTTCAACGCCCAGGACCTGAACCTCCCGGCGGGCTTCGACAAGTACCTCAAGGACCGCTGAGCCCGGCCCCCGCGCCCCTCGGGCGCGGCGCGACGGACAGGGTGGCGCGCCCGACGTGTGTTCCGGGCCGATCTCTGGCAGAATGGCAGGGCACTGAGCGCGCGGACGACCCTCTCTCCTCCGCCTGCGCTCCGTCCCGCGGTCCGGCCGACGAGGATGCGCCCCACGTCCCCGGCCGAGCACCGCACCTTAGACCAGAAACAGGAGAAACCACAAACGTGGCTGTCAAGATTCGACTGAAGCGCATGGGCAAGATCCGTGCTCCGTACTACCGCGTGGTCGTCATGGATTCCCGTACCCGCCGCGACGGCCGTGCGATCGAGGAGATCGGCAAGTACCACCCGACCGAGGAGCCGTCGTTCATCCAGATCGACTCCGAGCGCGCGCAGTACTGGCTGTCCGTCGGCGCCCAGCCGACCGAGCAGGTCGCCGCACTGCTGAAGGTCACCGGCGACTGGCAGAAGTTCAAGGGTGAGGCCGGCGCCGAGGGCACGCTGAAGACCAAGGCCGAGAAGGAGGCCTTCGTCGCCGGCGACAAGGAGTCCGTGATCCTGCCGGAGGCCCCGAAGGAGGAGGCCCCCGCAGAGGAGGCCGAGTCCGCCGAGGGCGAGGCTGAGGCCGCCGCTGAGGAGTCCGACTCCGTCGAGGGCGAGACCGCCGAGGCTGAGGCCGAGAAGGCCGAGTGACCATGCTCACCGAGGCTCTCGAGCACCTGGTGCGCGGCATCGTGGACAACTCGGACGCCGTCCGCGTGGACGCGCGGCGGCAGCGCCGGGGCGAGATGCTGGAGGTCCGTGTCGACCCGGCCGACCTCGGGCGGGTGATCGGCCGTCAGGGCCGCACCGCCTCGGCACTGCGCACCGTGCTGGACGGGCTCGCCGGCCACCCCGTCCGCGTGGACGTGGTGGACACCGACCGCCGCCGCTGAGCACGTCGGGCACACGCCTGTGACCACGGCCCGCCGCCACCGGTAGAACGGTGGCGGCGGGCCGTCGTCGTCCCCGCATCCAGAACGTCCGTCCCACCCGAGGAGACACCCGCATGAGCACCCGCACCGAGGGCCTGGTTCGCCTGGCCCGCATCGGCAAGCCCCACGGCATCCGTGGCGAGGTGACGGTCCAGCTGTTCACCGACGACCCCGAGACCCGCTTCGCCCCGGGCTCCGTGCTCACGGCCGAGGGGCCTGCCGGCACCCCGGCCGAGCTGACGGTCACCCGGGCGCGGTGGAACAAGCAGATCCTCGTCCTCGGCTTCGAGCAGTCCCCGGACCGCAACGCGGCCGAGGCGCTGCGCGGCACCCAGCTGTTCGCCTCCCCGGAGGACCGGGTCGAGGACGACGAGTGGTACGAGGACGACCTGCTGGACCTCGCCGTCGAGACCGACGGGCGCCGCATCGGCACCGTGGTCGGTCTGATCACCGGCACCGCCCAGGACCTGCTGGAGATCGCCGTGGAGGGCCGCGACGAGCCGGTCCTCGTGCCCTTCGTGGAGGAGATCGTGCCGGAGGTGGACGAGGAGCGCGGCGTCGTGCTGGTGACCCCGCCGCCCGGCCTGCTCGACCTGAACGAGCCGGGCGCCGACCAGACCCCCGAAGTGGAGCCGGAGGCCTGAGCTGTGCGCATCGACGTCGTCTCGATCTTCCCGGACTACCTGTCCGCGCTGGACATCTCCCTGATCGGCCGTGCACGTCAGGACGGTCTGCTGGACGTGCGCGTCCACGACCTGCGCGAGCACACCCACGACCGCCACCGCACGGTGGACGACACCCCGTACGGCGGCGGCGCCGGCATGGTCATGAAGCCGGAGCCGTGGGCCGAGGCGCTCGAGGCCGTGGCCGCGGACTCGCCGGTGGAGCGGCCCACCCTGCTCGTCCCGACCCCGTCCGGCACCGTCTTCTCCCAGCCGCTGGCCCGTGAGCTCGCCGAGCACGAGCACCTCGTGTTCGCCTGCGGCCGCTACGAGGGCATCGACGAGCGCGTGTTCCAGTGGGCGGCCGAGCGGTTCGACCTGCGCCTGGTCAGCCTCGGCGACTACGTGCTCAACGGGGGAGAGGTGGCCGTGCTCGCGATGGTCGAGGCGGTGGGGCGCCTGATCCCGGGCGTGATCGGCAACCCGGAGTCGCTCGTGGAGGAGTCCCATGAGGACGGGCTGCTGGAGTACCCGGTGTACACGAAGCCCTCCCGCTGGCGCGGCCACGACGTGCCGCCGGTGCTGCTCTCCGGCGACCACGGGAAGATCGCCGCATGGCGTCGCGCCCAGCAGCTGGAGCGCACCCGGCAGCGCCGTCCCGACCTGCTTGCCCAGGAGCCGTCGGCCTGAGCCCGATGTGTGGCATAATGGTGCCTTGCGTCTGCTGGGCGTCGCACCTGCCACAGGGGGTCGGCGTCGACAGCGAGACCACCGGGGCGCGGCCATCGCCGGACCCGGTCACACCGCTTCCGGTCCCCGTCCTGTCCCGCTGCGGACACGGGGCCGGCCTGTCCAGCGCGGGGGACCTGTGGCGTCCGCGTGAGGAGTATGCGACATGCACATCCTTGACTCTTTCGACAACGCCTCGCTGCGCACCGACATCCCGGAGTTCGCCCCCGGCGACACCGTGAAGGTGCACGTGAACATCGTCGAGGGCAAGACCGCCCGCGTCCAGGTGTTCCAGGGCTACGTCATGGGCCGTTCCGGCCATGGCGTGCGTGAGACCTTCCGCGTCCGCAAGGTGTCCTTCGGTGTGGGCGTGGAGCGCGTCTTCCCGGTCCACTCCCCGGTCATCGAGAAGATCGAGCTCGTCACCAAGGGCGACGTGCGCCGCGCGAAGCTGTACTACATGCGCGATCGTCACGGCAAGGCCGCCCGCATCCGCGAGAAGCGCGCCGACGCCAAGTGATCGTCCTCGGACACGGCCTGCCGTGTCCGGTCATGCGATGACGCAGCTGGAGCCCCGAGACCCCCGTCGGTCCCGGGGCTCCGCTGTGTCCGCCGAGGGAGGCGAGCCCGACCGGGGCATCCGCTGGCTGCGGAACATCGGTCTGACGGTGGCCGTGGCCGTGGTGCTGGCCGCGGTTCTGCGAGCCCTGGTGGGGCCGGTCTACCTCATCCCGTCCGGGTCGATGGAGCCTACCCTGATGCCCGGCGACCGCGTGCGCGTGAACACCTCCCACGAGCAGGGGCAGGGGCTGGACCGCGGGGACGTGGTGGTCTTCGACGGTGCCGGCAGCCTCGCCCCCTACCGCTCCCGGACGAGCCTGGACCGCGCGCTGGAGGACCTCGTCGTCTGGTGGGGCCTGGGCGCCAGATCGGACGTCTACGTCAAGCGCGTCGTCGCCCTTCCGGGAGACACCGTGCGCTGCTGCGGAGACGACGGCCGCCTCGAGGTCGACGGGGTGCCTGTCGACGAGCCCTACCTCGGCCGTGCCGTGGACGCCGGCCACCCGGCCAGCAGCACGCAGTTCGAGTTCTCGGTCCCGGAGGGCCGCATGGTGGTCCTCGGGGACAACCGCTCGGACTCGCTGGACTCGCGTGCCCTGCTCGGCGCCCCGGGCGGCGGGCTGATCGGCCTGGACACCGTGGTCGGGACCGCGGAGGACGTCGTCTGGCCCCTGGGCCGGCGGGGCGCCCTGGACGGACCCGCCGCCTCGGCCGGGGAGGGGGCGCGATGAGCGGCTCCACCACGTGCAAGCGCGTGGGGCCCACCCTCCGCCAGGTCCTCGTGATCGTTGCGGTCGTCCTGCTGCTCACCGGCCTGATGCGCCTGTTCCTGGTCCGCATCTACCACATTCCCTCCGAGTCGATGGAGGACACCCTGCAGGTCGGGGACCGTGTGGCGGTGTCCCTGCTCGTCCCGCAGGTGCTGGACCTGCGCCGTGGCGACGTCGTGGTGTTCCGGGACACCAAGGGCTGGCTGCCGGCGGTGCCCGACGACGGCCCCCTCACCTCCGTCCTGCGCATCGCCGGGCTCGTCCCCGAGCCGGCCGACGAGAACGTCGTCAAGCGAGTGGTGGGGCTTCCCGGCGACCACGTCTGCTGGGAGCCCGGCGACGCCGGCCTGACGGTGAACGGCGTCGAGGTCACCGAACCGTACCTGTTCGCGGGCGACGCCCCCTCCGTGGAACCGTTCGACGTCGTCGTCCCTGCAGGACGCCTGTGGGTCCTCGGCGACCATCGCAGCCGCTCTGCGGACTCCCGCGCCCACCAGGACGGCCCGGGCGCCGGCTTCGTCTCCGTGGACGACCTCGTCGGACGTGCCGAGGCCCGGGTTTGGCCGGTGTCCCGGTGGGGGAGCGCCGGCTCGGATCCGGACACCTTCGCCGGCGTGCCGGAGGCGTCACGATGAGCCCGCGGCGCCCGGTGATCACCGCCGGACTGCACCTGGAGTCCGCCTTGGCCCAGACCCGGGGCGCCACGGCGCAGACTCCCCTGCTCGTGGCCGGCATGGACGAGGTGGGCCGCGGCGCGATGGCCGGTCCGGCCGTCGTCGGAGCCGTGGCCGTCCGGGTGCCGACAGACGAGGCGCCGCCGCCCGTCCGGGACTCCAAGGCCCTCACGGACCGCCGCCGGAGGAGCCTCGTGCCAGAGGTCCTCGACTGGGCGGCCGCCGTCGGCATCGGGGAGGCCAGTCCCGCGGAGATCGACGAGCACGGGCTCTCGACGGCCCTGGCCCTGGCCGGGCGTCGGGCCTGGTCCGTGCTGTACCGCAACGCCGGCGCCGAACCGGTCGCCCTGATCCTGGACGGCCGTGACGACTGGCTGACCCGCGGCACAGGCCGCGAGGTCGTGGTCGAGGTGCCGGGGCCGGTGCCGCCGGTCCCGCAGATGGTGGTGAAGGCCGAGGACCAGGCCGCCACGGTCGCCGGCGCCTCCATCACCGCGAAGGTGTACCGTGACGATCTGATGATCGCGCTGCACGAGGAGTTCCCCGCCTACGGATGGGCGGGCAACAAGGGCTACGGCTCGGCCGAGCACCGCGCCGCGATCGAGCAGGACGGCGCCGTCGTCCACCACCGCCGCTCCTGGGCGCTGCCGGTGCGGCGGGTCGAGGAGCCCGCGCTGTTCGCGTGGGGTGAGGACACCGGGCCCGACGACGGGCGGGAAGGAGCATGGCCGTGAGCGCCGACGACCTGGAGGACTTCGAGTCCGAGGCCGAGCTGCTGCTGTACCGCGAGTACCGGGACGTGGTCGGCCTGTTCCGCTACGTGGTGGAGACCGAGCGCCGCTTCTACCTGGCCAACGAGGTGTCCCTGACCCCGCACCGCTCCGGTGGCGACGTGTTCTTCGAGCTCACCCTCGAGGACGCCTGGGTCTGGGACGTCTATCGTCACGCCCGGTTCATCAAGCGCGTGCGCGTCCTGACCTTCAAGGACGTGAACATCGAGGAGCTCCCGGCGAACCCGGACCTCTCCCTGCCGCCGGACGGCCCCGGCGGATCCTTCGGCCGCTGACGGGTCCGCGGTCCTGTCCTGCACAGGCCGCTGCGTCCTCCACATTCGGGGTGTGGGCCTGCACGGCCGTCTCCGGGACGCCCATCGTGGTGGCAGGAGGTGGTCCCATGCAGACCCCGAAGACGTCCACGGCACCCGACCCCGCCGTCCACTCGGCCTCGGAGCCGCCCACCGGCTCGCGCCTGGACCGGCCCCGCTCGAGCACCGCCCGCACCGCTCTCGGTCGCTTCGGCGAGGACGCTGCCGCAGCCTGGCTGGCCGGCCACGGCTACAGCGTCGTGGAGCGGAACTGGCGCGGCGCCGGCGGTGAGCTGGACCTGGTCGCCCTGCACGACGGCTGGTGGGTCGCCGTCGAGGTGAAGACCCGCTCGGGCCTGGGCTTCGGCGACCCGTTCGAGGCGATCGGCCCGCGCAAGCTCGCCCGCCTGCACCGGCTCATGCGGCAGTGGCACGCCCAGTCCGGGATCGCCCGGCGCGAGGAGCCGTGGCGGGTGGACGCCGTCGCGGTGCTCGTGGTGCCGGGGGAGGCGCCCCGCTTCGACCTGCTGACGGACGTGCGCCCATGAGCCGCATCGGACGCACCCGCTCGATCACGCTCGCCGGTCTGCGCGGCACGGTGGTGGAGGTCGAGGCGGACATCGCCCAGTCCCTGCCCGGCTTCACTCTGCTCGGTCTTCCGGACCAGTCGCTGCAGGAGAGCCGCGACCGCATCCGCTCCGCCGCCCGCAACGCCGGGCTGCCGCTCACCCGGCGTCATCTCACGGTGAACCTGCTGCCGGCCGGTGTGCAGAAGCGGGGTGCGGGACACGATCTGGCGATCGTCCTTGCGGCGTACGCCGCGGAGGGGAAGGTCTCCGGCGTCCATGGCCCGGTGTTCCTCGCCGAGCTCGGCCTGGACGGCTCCCTGCACGGGCCGTCGGACATGGTCGCCATGGCGATGGCCGCGGTGGACGCCGGGCTGCCGGACATGGTCGTCGCCGCCGACGCCGTGGACCAGGCGGCACTGGTCCCCGGCGCCCGGGTGCGCGGCTTCGCACACCTGCACCACGTGGTCCATGCGTTCGGCGGCAAGCCGGACCCGGTGCCGGGGGTGCGCCCCGAGGCCCTCATGGTCCGCCCCGGGGAGGCGGCAGGAACCTCCTGCCGTCCCGACGGCGGCCGCCGCACCTCCGGCGCTCCCCTCGCCGCGCCCGAGGGCGTCCCCGACCTGTCGGAGGTCGTCGGACAGTGGGAGGCCCGCTACGCGCTCGAGGTCGCCGCCGCCGGCGGCCACCACCTGCTGCTGTCCGGCCGACCGGGTGCGGGGAAGACGATGCTCGCCGAGCGCCTGCCCGGCATCCTGCCAGAGCTGGACGACCGCACCGCGCTCGAGGCCGCGGCCCTGGCATCGCTGCGCTCGGACGGCCCCGCGCCCACCAGGCTGGACACCCGGCCGTCCTTCCAGGCACCGCACCACTCGGCCTCCATGCCCGCGCTCGTGGGAGGCGGCAGCGGGCTTGCGCGTCCCGGAGCAGCATCGCTGGCCCACGGCGGAGTGCTCTTCCTGGACGAAGCACCCGAGTTCGACCGGCGCAGCCTGGAGGCGCTGCGTCAGCCGCTGGAGTCCGGCGAGGTTGTCCTCCACCGCGCCCACGGCACCGTCCGCTACCCGGCGCGCTTCCAGCTGGTCCTGGCCGCGAACCCCTGCCCGTGCGGCTACGGCGAGGGATCCGGGGCGCAGTGTCGGTGCACCGTGCTGCAACGACGGCGCTATGCCGACAGACTCTCCGGTCCGCTGCTGGACCGAGTGGACGTGCAGGTCACCGTCGCCCCGGTCACAGGGGCGGAGCTGGGATCCCCGGCCGGGGCGGAGGCCTCCGCCGCGGTCGCGGCCAGGGTGCGAGCAGCGGTCGGCGCCCAGCGCGAACGATGGGGAGAGGCCAACGGGCGAATCTCCGGGGCGCTGCTGCGTCGGGGTCGATTCGCCGTCCCGCCCGCGGCCAGGGCCGCCGCCGACGCCGCGGTCGACGCCGGCTGGCTCAGCGCCCGCGGCCACGCCCGTGTGCTGAGGCTGGCCTGGACCGTCGCAGACCTCCGCGGGGCCACCGTGCCGGCCGCCGACGACGTGGACGTCGCCCTGCACCTGCGCCGCCGTCACGACGAGGAGGCCGCCGCATGACTCCGAACCCCACCACCCGCCCCTTCGCGGGGCTCGACGCCCCCACGGCTGCGACCGGTCAGCCACGGCACCGGGACTCCGTGCGCCTGGCGCGCGCCGCACTGACGCGACTCATCGAGCCCGGCGACGAGACCGCACTGACTGTGATCGATGTCCTCGGCGCCGAGCACGCGCTGGTCGTCCTCACCGGCCGGTGCCGACCGACCGGCGAGGAGGAGGACGCGCTCGCCGAGGCCTGTGGAGCAGGCGGCGACTCCTGGCGGCGACGGTTCGCGGCGGGGCTGCGCCGTTGGGGCACCCGCGCCACCACACTCGCACCGGAGCGGGACCTGGTGGCCATGCACCGGCTCGGCGGCGGACTGCTGGTCCCGGAGGACGCCGCCTGGCCCTCCTGCCTGGACGACCTGGGCCACCGCAGACCCATCGCCCTCTGGACGCGGGGAACAGGTGTCCTTCCGGACCAGGCGCGCACCCTGGCCGTGGTCGGCAGCCGTGAGGCCACCTCCTACGGACGGGCGGTCACCGGGCAGGTGGTGGCACCGCTCGCCGCCGAGGGCGTCACCGTCCTGTCCGGGGGCGCGTACGGCATCGACGGGCACGCCCACCGCGTCGCCCTCGAGGCCGGACACGGGCGGCCTCCCACCGTCGCCGTGCTCGCCGGGGGACTGGACCGCTTCTACCCGGCCGGGCACGAGGACCTGCTGCGCGCCGTCATGGGCCAGGGCCTGCTGCTCTCCGAGATGCCGCCCGGGGCCAGCCCGACGCGCCACCGCTTCCTGCACCGCAACAGGCTGATCGCAGGGCTGGCCGCCGGGGTGCTCGTCGTCGAGGCGCGGTGGCGGTCCGGGGCCCAGAACACCGCGTCCCACGCCCTGGGCCTCGGCCGGGAGCTCGGTGTGGTCCCGGGACCGATCACCTCACCCAGCTCTGCCGGCTGCCACCGCCTCCTCAGGGACACCCCCGCCCGGCTCGTCACCGACGTGGACGGGGTCCGCGAGCTGCTCGGTGCGGGCGGGTCCTGCGGGTCGCTGCCCGCCGCCCACGGCCCTGCGGCCACGCCGTCGAGACCCTCGGCGCATGCCGCCGCGCCCGTCGGCGGACGGCAGGCCAGGCCCGAGGACGCGCTGTCCGAACAGGAGCTGCTCGTCTTCGACGCCCTCCCGGTGCGCGCCCACGCGACCCTCGACCGCCTCGCCGTGGCAGCGGGGATGCCGGTGCCGATGCTGGTGCCTGTCCTCCAGCGCCTCGCCCGGGCCGGGCTGGCCGAGGAGAGGGATCGTCGCTGGCGGCGCGGACCGCGGGCCGCGGCTCGGCGGGCAGGCTCCGTCGGCACCGGCACCGAGGAGAGCACAATGAAGGGATGACCCCGTACCAGGACCGTCGCGCCGAGGCATCCCGCCGGGGCTCCGGTGCAGAGATCTGCGACCACTGCTCCACCGCCGACCTCGCGCGGCTCGAGGCGTTCGCGGATCACCAACGCCACGAGCTGCACCGCAGTGAGAACACCGTCCGCGCCTATGAGACCGACCTGCGGGACCTGCTCGGGCATCTGCGCATCGAGCATCCGGAGACCACGGGGCCGGCGGCCCCGACCGGGGTGAGCGCCCTGGACGCCGTCGACCTCACCGACCTGCGGCGCTGGCTGGCCGGGATGGCCCGCGGCGGGCTGGCCCGCGCCACGCTCGCCCGTCGTGTCAGCAGCGTGCGGACCTACATGGCCTGGGCGGTGCGCGAGGGCCTGCGCGAGGACGACCCCACCGTCCGTCTGGCCTCTCCCACGGCCGACTCCACGCTGCCGCCGGTGCTCCAACGGCAGCAGGTGGGCCGTCTCCTGTCCGGTCTGTCCGAGGCGGTCGCCGCCGCGGATGAAGCCGAGGATCCCCTTGCGGCCGGCGTGGCGCGCCGCGACCTCGCCGTGCTGGAGCTGCTCTACGCCACCGGCATCCGTGTGGCCGAGCTTGCGGGACTGGACGTGGACGACCTGGACCGGGCTCGGCGCACGCTCACCGTGGTCGGCAAGGGGGACCGTCAGCGCACGGTCCCCTACGGAGGTCCCGCCGCGCAGGCACTCGAGGACTGGCTGGAGCACGGACGCCCCCGGCTGGCCCGCGCCGGCTCCGGACCGGCGCTGTTCCTCGGCACGCGTGGAGGGCGGATCGGCGTCCGCCAGGTGCGTGCCGTCGTCGACCGAGCCTTGGAGGGGCTGGGCGACACCTCGGCCCGCGGGCCGCACGCCCTCCGACACACCGCCGCCACGCACCTGTTGGACGGCGGCGCGGACCTGCGCAGCGTCCAGGAGGTCCTCGGACACTCCTCCCTCCAGACCACCCAGGTCTACACACACGTGTCGATCGACCGCCTGCGCGAGGGATACCGGCAGGCGCACCCGCGCGCCTGAGCCGGTCACGACACGGCGACGGAATCGGCCGCCGTCGTTGCCCGCACCCGTCGGAGGGTGCACAATGGACCCGACGTGTCAGCGTCGTCGTCGCCGTCCCAGGACGGAGGCGGCAGGGGTGACACGTCCTCACAACCGAACAGCGTGGAACACCGCCGGGCCCTCACCCAGGGCGTCAGAGCAGCGTGGTCGTAGGGGAAGACGTACCGCACTGCATCCGGAGGAACCATGTCCCACGTCGAGACCCGCGGAGTGGTCCACATCCACTCCGCCCCTGCAGCGCTCTGCCCGCATGTCGAGTGGGCACTGGGCTCTGCTCTGGGCACCCACGTCAGCGTCGACTGGTCGGCGCAGCCGGCCGCGCCCGGACACTACCGCGCCGAACTGCACTGGACCGCCGCGCAGGGCACCGGCGCGGTGTTGGCCTCTGCCCTCCGCGGCTGGGCCCATCTGCGCTACGAGGTCACCGAGGAGGCCTCCGCCGGCTGCGACGGCTCGCGCTGGTCCCATACCCCCGAGCTGGGCATCTTCCACGCCACCACCGACGTCACCGGCAACATCATGGTGTCCGAGGACCGCATCCGCTACGCCTACGAGCAGGGCGCCGGAGACCCCACCGCGGTGTTCCACGAGCTCTCCCTCGCTCTCGGCGAGGCCTGGGACGAGGAGCTCGAGCCGTTCCGCCAGGCCGTGGAGGGCGCGCCCGTCCGCTGGCTCCGCGAGGTCGGCTGACCGCCTGAGCCGTCCGCATTGCGCTCCCGCGCGTCCCCGACACTGTGCGGCGGGCAGCGGGCGGAGGCGGCCACACTCCCACGGTCCCCGGCCGGCACAGACCGACGGCCCCCGCACCGGATGGCGGGGGCCGTCGTCGTGTCTCGGCTTCAGACCCGGCCGCTCCCCGCGCAGGCCCGTGTTGCCCAGCCGTCCCGGCTACGCTGTCAGCAGTCCCCACGCCGAAGGAGCCCCTCACCCATGTCCCGGTCCACCGAGAACACGGAGTTCGACTGTGCCGCCTGCGGGAAGCACGTGCTGCCGCTGAACAACGGCTCCTACCGGAACCACTGCCCGTTCTGCCTGGCCTCCGTCCACGTGGACGTCATGCCGGGGGACCGGTCCTCCGACTGCCGGGGCGTCATGACGGCCGAGCAGATCGACTACCACCCGAAGAAGGGCTTCCAGATCGTCCACGTGTGCTCCCGCTGCGGGCACCGGCAGCGGAACAAGGTGGCCGAGAACTGCCGCCAGCCGGACGACCGCGAGGCGATCATGAGGATCCAGTCCCGCAACACCCCGTGGTGAGCCGCCCGGCAGGACATCCGCAGGCAGGCAGGACATCCCCGAGCAGCGCGAGGGCGGCCGCATCGCATCGTCGCCGGGACGTCAGGAAGGGCCGGATCCGGAGAGTAACCTCCGGGCCCGGCCCTTCTGGCGTCCAGCCGCCGCTCGTCGGCGCGGCCGGCTCAGTACGAGGTGAACACGGCGACGGCGTTGTGTCCGCCGAAGCCGAAGGAGTTCTTCACCACGGCGCGGTCGCCCTCAGGCAGCTCGGCCGGGGTGCCGGTGACCACGTTGAGCGGGATCTGGGGGTCCTGGTTGTCCAGGTTGATGGTGACCGGGGCCTTGCCGTGGTGGACGGCCAGCACCGAGAGCACCGACTCGATCGCGCCGGAGGCGCCGAGCAGGTGGCCCGTCTGGGACTTGGTGGCGGAGACCTTCACCTGCTCGACGTGGTCGCCGAAGACGGCACGCATGGCCAGGTACTCCGGCTTGTCGCCGACCGGGGTGGAGGTGGCGTGGGCGTTCACGTGGCACACCTGCTCCGGGGAGAGGCCGGCGTCCTCCAGGGCGGCGCGCATGGCGCGGGTGGCGCCCAGGCCCTCCGGCTCCGGCGCTGTGATGTGGTGGGAGTCGGAGGTGACGCCGGTGCCGGCCAGGCGGGCGTAGACGCGGGCGCCGCGTGCCTTGGCGTGCTCCTCGGACTCGATGATCATCGCGCCTGCGCCCTCGCCGAGCACGAAGCCGTCACGGTCCACGTCGTAGGGGCGGGAGGCGGCCTGGGGGTCGTCGTTGCGCTTGGACAGCGCCTGCATCGCGGCGAACGCGGCCATCGGCAGCGGATGGATGGCGGCCTCGGTGGACCCGGTCATGACGATGTCCGCCTTGCCGGAGCGGATGAGCTGCAGGGCGAGGTCGAGGGACTCGGTGCCGGAGGCGCAGGCGGAGACCACGGTGCGGGCGCCGCCGCGGGCGCCGAACTCGAGGGACAGCGCACCGGCGGCGCCGTTCGGCATGAGCATCGGCACGGTCATGGGCATCACGCGGCGCGGGCCGCGCTCGCGCAGGGTGTCCCAGCCCTCCAGGAGGGTCCACACGCCGCCGATGCCGGTGCCGAAGGCGATCGCGAAGCGGTCGTGGTCGATGTCCGCGTCCTCACCGAAGCCCGCGTCCGCCCAGGCTTCACGGGCGGCCACGGTGGCCATCTGCATGGACGGGTCCTGGCGCTTCAGCTCGACCTTCTTCAGCACCTCGGAGGTCGGGACGGCGAGCTCCGCAGCGAAAGTCACGGGAAGGTCGTGCTTGTCCACCCACTCGTGCTCGAGAGTGCGGGCACCCGGGGTGCCGGCCAGCGCGTTCGCCCAGAAGGTGGGCACGTCGCCGCCGATCGGCGTGGTGGCGCCCAGGCCGGTGATGACTGCGGTGCGGGTCATGGTGTCTGCTGTCCCCTCGATTCGGCCGTCCTCGGACGGATTCATAAGTGTCTGTGGTGCCGGCGGATGCGGCGCCGATGCTGCGCGGGCCTGCCGTGGGCCCCAGCGGCTGAGGGGCCGGGGACGCGGAGTGCGTCCCCGGCCGATGCCGACGGTGTCGCCGCGCTGGCAGGCGTCGGGCGTCAGGCTCAGGCCTGGGCGCCCTCGATGTAGTCCACGGCGTCCTGGACGGTCTTGAGGTTCTTGACCTCCTCGTCCGGGATCTTCACGTCGAACTTCTCCTCGGCGTTGACCACGATGGTCATCATCGAAATCGAGTCGATGTCCAGGTCATCGGTGAAGGACTTCTCCGGCTGGACCTCCTCGGTCTCCAGACCGGTCTCCTCGTTCACGATCTCGGCCAGGCCGGCGAGGATCTCTTCCTTGGAAGCCATGGTGGCGTCTCCTTTGTTGGTTGCGGAATGGGTACGTTGGTCAGTGAATCATGTGTCTGGCGTCTCAGGGGAGACGCACGACCTGGGCGCCGTAGACCAGCCCGGCGCCGAAGCCGATCTGCAGGGCGAGGCCGCCGCTGAGCTGCGGCTGCTCCTGCAGGAGTCTGTGCATGGCCAGGGGGATGGACGCGGCCGACGTGTTGCCGGCATCTGCGATGTCCCGGGCGACCACCACGGAGTCCGGCAGCTTCAGCTGCTTGGCGAACTCGTCGATGATGCGCATGTTGGCCTGGTGGGGGATGAACGCGGCCAGGTCCTCCGGCTGCACGCCCGCGGCGTCGACGGCCTGTTGGGCGACCTTCGCCATGGACCACACTGCCCAGCGGAAGACGGACGGGCCGTCCTGGCGCAGGGTCGGCCAGGCCGTGTGCTCTCCGCCCGTGAGGCAGGAGGCGTCAGCGGCCTCGATGGCCTGATCCACGGTCTGCTTCATGTCCAGCAGGGAGTGGGTCATGCGAATCGTCTCCCAGCGGGCGCCCTCGGAGCCCCACACGGAGCGGGAGATGCCCGGCTCGTCTGTGGCAGAGACGACCACGGCGCCGGCACCGTCGCCGAGCAGGAAGGAGATGGAGCGGTCGGTGGGGTCCACGAGGTCGGACAGGCGTTCGACGCCGACCACCAGCACGTGCTCGGCCATGCCGGAGCGCACCAGGGCATCGGCCTGGGCCACGCCGTAGCAGTAGCCGGCGCACGCGGCGGAGACGTCGAAGGCCGGTGCCGGGGTGGCGCCCAGGGCCTCGGCGAGCATCGCGGCGGCGGACGGGGTCTGGTAGGGGAAGGAGACGGTGGCGACGATGACGGCACCCAGGTCCGCCCCGGTCAGCCCCGCGGCGTCGAGGGCCTCCCGTGCGGCACCCTCGGCCATCATGGGCACGGTCTCCTCCGGGGTGGCGCGCTGGCGGGTCACGATGCCCGTGCGTTGACGGATCCACTCGTCAGAGGAGTCGATCGGTCCGACGAGCTCCTCGTTCGGGACGAGGTTCTTCGGGCGGTATGCGCCGACCGCGCTGATGCGGCTGCCGGCGACGGGGGTGGTCTGATTCAGGGTGACGGTCACGAGGTGCTTCCCTCCGTAGGTCGAGCGGTCCGGCCGTGTCAGGCGGTGTGCTCGGCGATGAACTCGGCGGCCGTGGAGAGGTCGTCGGGGGTCTTGAGCGCGCACACCCGGGTGCCGCGCAGGCCTCGCTTGGCGAGGCCGGTCAGGGTGCCGCCGGGCAGCACCTCGAGGATGCCGGTGACGCCGCGGGCGGCCATCGCCTCCATGCAGAGGTCCCAGCGCACCGGGCGGGTCACCTGTCCGACGATCCGGTCGAGGGCGTCGGCGCCGGAGGCGACGGCCTCGCCGTCCCGGTTGGACAGCAGCTCTACCCGCGGATCCTCGGGGGAGAGGCCTGCGACGTGCTCGCTGAGCGCAGGCACCGCCGAGGCCATGTACTCGGTGTGGAAGGCTCCGGCGACCTTCAGCGGGATGACGCGGGCCTTGGCGGGGGCGTCCCCGCCGAGAGCCGCGAGTTTCTCGACGGCGCCGGCGGCGACGGTCTGGCCGGCTCCGTTCACGTTGGCGGGGGTGAGGCCGTGGTCGGCGATCGCGGCGAGGACCTCGTCCTGGTCGCCGCCCACGACGGCCGCCATGCCGGTCGGGGCCGAGGCCGCGGCCTCGGCCATGCCGTCCGCGCGGACCCTCACCAGGGCGGCGGCCTCCTCGGCGGTCAGCACGCCGGCCAGGGCCGCCGCGGTGATCTCGCCGACCGAGTGCCCGGCCAGGAGGACCTTCTCGCCGCCGACGGCGTCCAGGTCCAGTGCGTGTGCCGAGACGAGACCCGCGGCGACGATCAGGCGCTGGGCCACCGCTGTGTCCTTGATGGTCTCCTCATCCGAGACCGTGCCGTGCTCCGCCAGGTCCATGCCGGACGTCTCGGAGAGCCGACCGAGCAGCTCGGCGGCGCCGTCGAGCTCGAGCCAGGGGGCGAGGAAGACGGGCGTCTGGGATCCCTGTCCGGGGCACACGATCGCAAGCATGGCCTCCACTCTTCCAGGTGGACGCCCTCAGCGGGCGGCACGGCGGTCACCAACCCTTCCGAACAGCTTTGGAGGATTCCTACAAACAGTCTCAGATGGCGGACTCAGCGATCGCGTTCGCCGTGGGGTCGCTCGCCGCCGAGGGGCGCGTCGTGCTCGGCGAGTCGACCGACCGTGATCGCCGTGTGCAGGACGTAGGCGTCGCGCGGCACCAGAGGGTCCCATCCGGTCAGCTCGCTGACCCGGCGCAGGCGGTAGCGGACGGTGTTCGTGTGGATGTAGAGCTCGCGGGCGGTCGCCTCGAGCGAGTGTCCCAGCAGGCCGTAGGTGTCCACCGTCTCCAACAGGGACGGGCCGGCCTGCAGCAGGGGCCGGTACACGCCGTGGATCAGCGCCTCCCGCGCGGTCGGGTCGCCCATCAGCACACGTTCGGGCAGCAGCTCGTGCGTCGGTGTCGGCCGCGGTGCCCGCGGGTGGGCCCCCGCCGCGGACAGCGAGGCGAACACATGCCGAGCGGACACGTGGGCCTCGGTCAGCGAGTCCACGGTCGGCCCCACGATCACCGGTCCTTCCGCGAACCACGGGGCCAGGGCGGCGGCCACCACCGTGGAGTCCTCCACGGACCCCACCACCACCACGAGGCGCTCGGACTGCACGCCGATCAGCACGTCGCACTTGTGCCGGGCCGCAGCCCGGCGCAGCTCACCGACGTAGGCGGGCTTGTCCGGCCCCGGAGCGCCGCCGGCCATGACCAGCACCTGGCGTTCACCGCGCCAGCCGATCGCGGTGGCACGGTGGCGGATCTCATCCGCGTCCTGACCGCGCAGCACCGCATCTAGCAGGACGGCCTCGAGGCGGGAGTCCATGGCCCCCCGGGTCTCGGCGGCGCGGGCGTAGACATCGGCCAGGGCGAAGGCGACCTCGCGGGAGTACCGCAGCATCGACTCGCGCACCGCGGCCTGGTCACGATCCTGCAGGATCTCCGGGACCACGGCCTCGACGGCCTCGACGATGGTGCGGATCAGCTGGAGCGCCCGCTGCAGCGAGATCGAGCGGGTCAGGTCGGTGGGCGCCTCGCCGAACACGTCCGCCAGCACATGCCCACTGGTCACCCCGGGCTTCTGGAACCACTGCACGAAGCCGTTGAGGCCGCGCTGTGCCACCAGCCCCAGGTGGCTGCGCTCGTCCGGCGTCAGCCGGCGGTACCAGGGGAGGGCCGCGTCCACGCGCTGCAGGATGGCGGTGTTCAGCTCGCCCAGGTGCGAACGGAGCCGCGCGAGCGATTCCGCCGAGATCGGCCGTGTGCCGGCAGGGGGACGCGAATCGGGCATGGGGTGATCCTAGCGGGGGTCTTTGTACGTTCCCTACAGGCCGCGCATCCCACCGCGGACACCGGGGAACCCCACGGGACGCGACGACGGCCCCTCGCCTTTCGGTGGAAAAGGCGAGGGGCCGTCGTCGGGAAGCGGGGCGTCAGCCCGGTGCGGAACGGATCAGGCGTCGCCGCCGGCGTTGCCGGTGGTGCCGGCGTTCACGTCGTCGAGCCGATACTTCTCATGCGCCTTCTTGGCGGTGCCGGCCTCCACGGAGCCGTCCTTCTCCAGCATCTGGAGGGCACGGACGACCATGGAGTGGGCGTCGATGAGGAAGTAGCGGCGGGCGGCCGAGCGGGTGTCCGCGAAGCCGAACTCGTCGGCGCCGAGCACCGCCATGTCCTGCTTGACGAACGGGCGCACCTGGTTCGGCAGGGAGGTCGTGTAGTCCGTGGACGCCACGATCGGGCCCTGCACGTCGGCCAGCTTCTGCGTGATGTACGGGATCCGCTCCTGCCCGTCCGCGTCGCGAAGGGCCTCCTTCTCGGCGGCGGCCGCGTCGCGGTACAGCTCGCTCCAGCTGGTCACGGACCACACGTCCGCGGACACGCCCCAGTCCTCGGCGAGGAGCCGCTGCGCCTCCACGGCCCACGGCACGGACACGCCCGAGCCCATGAGCTGGACCTTCGGGCCGTCGGCCTCGCCCGCGGAGAGCAGGTACATGCCCTTCAGCAGGCCCTCGACGTCCAGGTCCTCCGGCTCGGCCGGATGCACGATCGGCTCGTTGTAGACCGTCAGGTAGTAGATGACGTTGCGGACGTCCTCGCCACGGTCGTGGTCGCCGTACATGTCCTCCAGGCCCTGGCGGACGATGTGGGCGATCTCGTAGCCGTAGGCCGGGTCGTAGGTCTTCACGGCCGGGTTGGTGCCGGCGAGCACCGGGGAGTGGCCGTCCATGTGCTGGGTGCCCTCGCCGGTGAGCGTGGTGCGTCCGGCGGTGGCGCCGATCATGAAGCCGCGCGCCAGCTGGTCGGCGCCGGCCCAGATGTTGTCCGCGGTCCGCTGGAAGCCGAACATCGAGTAGAAGATGTACACCGGCACCATGGGCTCGCCGTGGGTGGAGTAGGAGGTGCCGATCGCGTTGAACGCGGCGGTGGCGCCGTCCTCGTTGATGCCCACGTGGAAGAGCTTGCCCTGCTGAGACTCCTTGTAGGACAGGAACAGGTCGCGGTCCACGGCGAGGTAGTTCTGGCCCTTGGTGTTGTAGATCTTCGCCGTCGGGAAGAACGAGTCCATGCCGAAGGTGCGGGCCTCGTCCGGGATGATCGGCACCAGGCGCGAGCCCAGGTTCTTGTCCCGCATGAGGTCCTTGAGCAGGCGGACGAACGCCATGGTGGTGGCCGCCTCCTGCTTGCCGGAGCCCTTGCGCGCCTGCTTGTAGGCGGCCTCGCCGGGGACCGGGATGGCGGGGTACGTGCTGCGGCGCTCCGGGACGGCACCGCCGAGGGCCTTGCGGCGCTCGAGCATGTACTGGATCTCCGGGGCGTCCTCGCCCGGGTGGTAGTACGGGATGTTGTACGGGTCGCCCTCGATGACCTCGTCTGAGACCGGGATGCGGTGGCGGTCGCGGAAGGTCTTGAAGTCGTCCACGGTCAGCTTCTTCATCTGGTGCGTGGCGTTGCGTCCCTCGAAGGACTTGCCGAGGCCGTAGCCCTTGATGGTGTGCGCCAGGATGACGGTCGGCTGGCCCTTGTGCTCCATCGCGGCCTTGTAGGCGGCGTACACCTTGCGGTAGTCGTGGCCGCCGCGCTTGAGGCCCCAGATCTCGTCGTCGGACATGTCCGCGACGAGCTCCTTGGTGACGGAGGACCGGCCGAAGAAGTGCTCGCGCACGAAGGCACCGTCCTCGGCCTTGTAGGTCTGGTAGTCGCCGTCGACGGTCTCGTTCATGACACGAACGAGCTCGCCGGTGTCGTCCTTCTCGAGCAGCGGGTCCCACTCGCGGCCCCACAGGACCTTGATGACGTTCCAGCCGGCGCCGCGGAAGTAGGACTCCAGCTCCTGCACGATCTTGCCGTTGCCGCGGACGGGCCCGTCGAGGCGCTGCAGGTTGCAGTTCACCACGAAGGTCAGGTTGTCCAGGTTGTTGTTCGCGGCGATGTGCAGCTGGCCGCGCGACTCCGGCTCGTCCATCTCGCCGTCGCCGAGGAAGGCCCAGACGTGCTGGTCCGAGGTGTCCTTGATGCCGTGGTCCTGCAGGTAGCGGTTGTACTGCGCCTGGAAGATCGCGTTCATCGGGCCCAGGCCCATGGAGACAGTCGGGAACTGCCAGAAGTCCGGCATCATGCGCGGGTGGGGGTAGGAGGACAGCGCGTGGCCCTTCTTCGACTTCTCCTGACGGAAGCCGTCGAGGTCCTCCTCGGTCAGCCGGCCCTCGAGGAAGGCGCGCGCGTAGTTGCCGGGCGAGGAGTGGCCCTGGAAGAAGACCTGGTCGCCGCCGCCCGGGTGGTCCTGGCCGCGGAAGAAGTGGTTGTAGCCCACCTCGTAGAGGGTCGCCTGACCGGCGTAGGAGGAGATGTGGCCGCCCACGCCGATGCCCTCGCGCTGGGCACGCTGCACCATGACGGCGGCGTTCCAGCGCAGGTAGTTGCGGTAGCGGCGCTCGAGCTCCTCGTCACCGGGGAACTCGGGCTCCTGGTCGGCGGGGATGGTGTTGACGTAGTCGGTGGTGGTCACCATCGGCACGCCCACGGACTTCATGCCGGCCCGCTGCAGCAGGGAGCGCATGATGTACTGCGCGCGCTCCGTGCCGCGCTCCTCCACGAGGCCGTCGAAGGACTCGATCCACTCCGCGGTCTCCTGGGGATCCTTGTCCGGGAAGTTGTTCGTCAGTCCGCTCAGGATGCGGGAGCTCTCTTCGGCTGCGCTCAAGCTGCCTCCTCTGGCTGGGCGGAGGGGTGTCTCCGCGGGGTCTGTGGTGGGGGAGCGGGCCGCGGCGCGGCGGCATCCTCGGCCGGCGGTGTGCGCGGCCGCCCCCGTCGTTGAGGTGGTCTGCACGACAGCCTACCCGGGCCCGCCCCGCACCCGGTAAGGCCCAGGGGTGCCATTGCGCGTATGGTGGGGAGAGTCACCCGATCGGGCGGTGGCCGGGACACCGGCGCCGCCGTCAACCGAGGAGGTCTGTACGACTATGGACGCCGGGTCCGCCGCGACCGACGCACCCCGTGCCCTGCTGGACGAACTGAGCCTGACCGCCGGACAGTACGTCCACGAGTTCGGCTATGACGAGGACGTCGACCACGGTCTGCGCGAGCGGCTCGAGGGCGCGCTCGGCACCGAGCTGCAGCCCGAGGAGGACCAGGAGCCGGTGGACGCCGTGCTCGTGTGGTGGCGTGCCGAGGACGGCGACGCCACCGACCTCGCGGACACGCTCGTCGACGCGCAGTTGTCGCTCGAGGAAGGGCCCGTGTGGGTGCTGACGCCGCGCAAGGGCCGCGAGGGGCACGTGGATCCCGCCGACGTGCAGGAGGCCGCCACGACCGCCGGCCTGCACGCGACGACCGGCGCCGGCGCCTCCGAGGACTGGGCGGCCGTCAAGCTCGTGCAGAAGCGCGGTGGCTGACAGTCCCGCGCTCCGGGACTGCCACGGGCAGTCCTGGCCCTTCCCGCCCGTGACGGATCCGGGCAGGTCGTCCACCGCCGGTCCCGACGACGGCGCACGCCCCCGCGGGGTGTGGCTCGCCTTCCTGCCGGGGGCCTTCACCCCGGTGTGCACCGGTGAGCTGGCCTGGCTGGGCGAGCTCGCCGAGCGGTGGGCCGCGCAGGGGGTGGCCGTGAGGGTGGTCTCCTGCGACTCGGCTCCCGTCCTGCGCCGCGCGGCCGAGGACCTCGGACTTCCCGAGGAACTGACGCTGCTGTCCGACTTCTGGCCCCACGGGGCCGGCGCCCGCCGCTTCGGTGCCTTCGACGCGGACACGGGCAGGCCCCGGCGGATCTCGGTGCTGCTGGACGCACAGGGCATGGAGCTCGGCCGGGTGGAGGCCGAGCCGGGGCGGGCGCGCAGCCCCGTCGAGCATGAGGAGCTCACGGATCGGCTGCTGGGCGGCGCGAGCGCGGCGCCACCCGTGACGACGGCCGGCCGGTAGGATGAGGCCGTCCCAGGACCCATAGCTCAGTTGGTCAGAGCACCACGTTTACACCGTGGGTGTCGGCGGTTCGAGTCCGTCTGGGTCCACCGCCGTTGGCCGGCAGCACGACCATGAACACGGCCGCCACGGCCGCGTCGCCGCATCGAGGAGCGCGCCCCGCACCCTCCCACAGGCACCGGTCGCCGTGGCGCCCGCCATGTGCCCTTTTCCGGCGTCGTCTGCCTGTGCCGCCTGCCGCCTGTGGCACCCTGGTCCGGTCATGAACACGGATCCCGCTCTCACCGCTGCCACGGCGTCGACCTCTGCGGAGGTCCGCCGGGGCCTGCGGCTGTCCTCGGCGGCCGGGCTGGGTCTGGTCCCGCTCGGCGTCGCCTTCGGACTGCTCGTGGCGCAGGCACCGTTGCCGTGGTGGACCGCCCCGCTGCTGTCCACCGTGGTCTTCGCCGGCTCGGTCGAACTGCTGCTGGTGTCCCTCATCGTGGCGGGCACCCCTCTGGTCTCGGTGGCGGTCACGGTGTTCCTGCTGAACTTCCGGCACGTCTTCTACGCCTTCAGCTTCCCGCTCCGGGTCGTCCGCTCGCGTCCGGCGAGGCTCTACTCCATGGGCGCGCTGATCGACGAGGCCTATGCCATCGCCACCACGCACCGCACCGGCTGGACCGGGCCGCGTCTGCTGGCCATGCAGGCCGCGCTGCAGGTGTACTGGGTGCTCGGCGGCGTGGTGGGCGTCGCGGCAGGATCCCTGCTGCCCGCGCCGATCGAAGGCCTCGAGTTCGCCCTGACGGCGCTGTTCATCGTGCTCGCTCTGGACGCGGCGCGGACCCGCCGCCAGGTGCCGCTGGTCGTCATGGCCGCGGCCGCCGTGGTCGTGGGCATCGCCCTCGCCCCGGGAGAGCTCCTCGTGACGGCGTTCGCCGTCTACGTGCTGTTCCTCATCGTCGCGCACCTCGTGGCCCGCCGTGGCCGGGACCTGGGGTTGCCGGCGGAGGACCCGTTGGAGGCGGCCGCCGTCCCGGTGACGGACGACCCCGAGGAGGGGAGGCGATGACCGCGTCCGCCGGATACATCGTCGCCGTCGCGTTCGTCGCCGGAGCGGTGACCTTCGGCCTGCGTGCGCTGCCGTTCGCGCTGCTGCGTCCGCTTCGCGAGTCCCTGCTGGTCCGCCGCCTGGCCGTCTGGATGCCCGCCGGGATCCTCACGGTCCTGGCGCTCGTGATGCTCCTGGACTCCGCGGCCCTGGCTCCCGGAGAGCCGGTGGACGTCCGCCGCCTGTCGTACGCGCTCCTCGCGGCCGCCGTGACGGTCGTGGTCCACCTGGCCGCAGGTCGGCGCACCGTGCTGTCCATCGCCGCCGGCACCGCCTGCTACGTCGTCCTGGTCAACCTGCTCTGAGGTCCTCAGGACCCGCGCACCTGACCGTCGGCCACGAACCGCCCGCCCCCGCCGGCCCGAGCCCACTCGATCGCCCGCCTGTGCAGCGGCGGCAGCTCCGGGGTGTCTGCGATCGGGAACCAGCCGACGTCGAGGTTCTCGTCGTCGTTGACCCGCGCCTCGCCGCCGACGGCGTCCAGGACCATGACCACGTCCAGGTACTGCGCCCGGTCGCCGTTGGGGTAGACGGCCTCAGCCGTGGTCCCCACACCGGCGAGACGTCGCGGCACGGCCTGCACGGCCGTCTCCTCGTGCACTTCGCGCACGGCGGTGTCCGCGGGCTCCTCGCCGGGATCGGGGATGCCGGCCGGCACGGTCCACCGGCCGTTGTCGGCCCGTCGCACCAGCAGCACCTCGGAGTCCTCGGCGCGCAGGACCACCGCCTTGACGCCGGGCAGCCACAGCGGGTCGTGGCCGATCTTCTCTCGCAGGGACAGGATGAATTCTGGAGTGGACATTGCTCCACCCCATCACATCCGCCGCGGGACCGCGCTGCGGCCGGAGCCGGCGGGCCGTCATCCGGGTCCTGCTGGCGACCGGCGAGGCGAACCACACTCGTTCACCTTCTGTTCACGTCACCACGCGCCCTGGGCCGGGCCGTGGCGGGGGTCTCGGACCATAATGGGAAACACGATCCGCCTTTCGGGCCCGTTGCGTCCCGCCTCCTGTGGGCCGCCGGGCACCGGAGGGCGTGCCGCGCGAGAAGGAAATGAGGACGATGCACGTGCAGCTGCTCACCCCCGACGCCCCCCGCGAGAACCTCCGTTCGTTCATCGACAAGCTCCGCGAGGGCGGCTACACCGTCACCGACGGCCACACCAACGACCCGGACCTCATCGATCCGCAGGGCAAGGCCGTGGAGACGTGGAAGGAGGACTACCCGTACGAGGAGCGGATGTCCCGTGAGCACTACGAGCTGGAGAAGTACCGCCTTCAGATCGAGCTGCTGAAGCTGCAGTACTGGGGCGAGGACACCGGCCAGCGCTTCATCGTGGTGTTCGAGGGCCGCGACGCCGCCGGCAAGGGCGGCACCATCAAGCGCTTCACCGAGCACCTGAACCCGCGCACCGCCCGCGTCGTCGCACTGAACAAGCCCTCGGACCGTGAGCAGGGCCAGTGGTACTTCCAGCGCTACATCCAGCACTTCCCGACCGAGGGCGAGATCGTGCTGTTCGACCGCTCGTGGTACAACCGGGCCGGCGTGGAGCGCGTCATGGGCTTCTCCACGGACGAGCAGTACGAGACGTTCATGCGCCAGACTCCGACGTTCGAGAAGATGCTCGTCGACGACGGCATCCACCTGACCAAGTTCTGGTTCTCCGTGACGCAGACCGAGCAGCGCACCCGCTTCGCGATCCGACAGATCGACCCGGTCCGCCAGTGGAAGCTGTCCCCGATGGACCTGGAATCCCTGGACCGCTGGGAGGCGTACACGGCCGCGAAGGAGGCCATGTTCCTCCACACGGACACGGACCACGCCCCGTGGATCTCCATCCGCTCCAATGACAAGAAGCGCGCCCGCCTGAACGCCATGCGCTACTTCCTCTCCCAGTACGAGTACGAGGGCAAGGACCACGCCGTGGTCGGCGAGCCGGACCCGAACATCGTCCGCCGTGGCCGCGACGCCGTGGGGGACTGACCTGCACGGGGCCGTCCTCCGCGCCGCCGGCGGCCGCGCACCCCACCGTGGGGTCGCGGCCGTCGCCGCGCTCGCCCTCCTGCTGGCCGGCTGTTCCCTGTCCGACGACGGCCCCGGCACCTCTGCCGGCAACGGCCCCTCCGCGGACGCAACCAGTGCCCCCGGCGCCGGTCCGGGAGGGCCAGCAGGCCAGGACCGCTCGCCGCTGTTCGACGCACCGGCCGACTCCGCGGCCGTCTACGAGGTCTACGGAGACTCCCTCACCGTGGCCGACTCCCCGGACTTCGCGGGCGGTCGTCTCGGCCCGGAGTCCTGGCTCGCGCACATGGATCCGGAGCGCTTCGCGGTGACCGCGGCCGGCGGCCGGTGGGGCGCCACCGTGTCGGACGTGCTCGCCGGACACCTGGCCGACGGCCCCATGGAGGCTGACGCGCTGCTGGTCTTCCTCGGCACCAACGACCTGTTCCGCGCCGCCGGCGACACCGCGTCCGACCACGCGGCCTTCGTCGGCGAGATCGAGGACCTGGCGGGCCGACGAGGCAGAGGTGAGGCGGCCGTCGTCGTGGTGGCGGTGGGCCCGTCCGGGACGGAGCCGGCCCGCGGCGTCCCCGGCCCCGTGGCGGACTGGAACGACCGCACCCGTGCCGCGGCCGCCGAACGCGGCTGGACGTTCGTGGACCCGTGGGGGCCGGTCCGAGACGAGGCGTCCAACACGTTCGCGGATCCGCAGGACACCACGGACGGGCTGCACCTGTCCGTGTCCGGTGCGCAGAAGCTCGCCGAGGGCATGGAGCGGGCGCTCGCCGACGGGTCCGACGCGTAGGCTGGAGACAGCACGTCGCCGCCCGGCCGGACGGCGACACGTCCCCGCAGGGACATCCGACCAGACCCACCCACCGCAGAGGGCGTCAGACGCCCGGGAGAGGCAGAGCATGAGCGAGGCGACCACCAGCATCCCCACCGGCACCGCGGACATCGGCGTGACCGGCCTGGCCGTCATGGGCGCCAACCTGGCCCGCAACTTCGCCCGCAACGGCTACACCGTGGCCCTGCACAACCGCTCCCGCGCCCGCACCGACGCGCTGGTGGCCGAGCACGGCCACGAAGGCGAGTTCGTGGCCACCGAGACCCTCGAGGAGCTCGTGCAGTCGCTGGCCGCCCCGCGCCGCGTGCTCATCATGGTCAAGGCCGGCAAGCCGGTGGACGACGTGATCGAGCAGCTCGTGCCGCTGCTGGAGACCGGGGACATCGTGATCGACGCCGGCAACTCCCACTACGAGGACACCCGGCGCCGCGAGGCCGCGCTGGCCGAGAAGGGCCTGCACTTCGTGGGCGTCGGCGTCTCCGGCGGCGAGGAGGGCGCCCTCAACGGCCCGGCGATCATGCCCGGAGGACCGAAGGAGTCCTACACGGCCCTCGGCCCGATGCTCGAGAAGATCGCCGCGGACTTCGACGGAGAGCCCTGCTGCGCCTGGGTCGGCACCGACGGCGCCGGCCACTACGTGAAGATGGTCCACAACGGCATCGAGTACGCGGACATGCAGGTCATCGGCGAGGCCTACGACCTGCTTCGCCAGGTCGCCGGTATGGAGCCGGAGGAGCAGGCCCAGGTGTTCACCGCCTGGAACCAGACCGATCTGGCCTCCTACCTGATCGAGATCACCGCCGAGGTGCTCTCCCAGGTCGACGCCGAGACCGGGCGGCCGCTCGTGGACGTGACCGTGGACGAGGCGGGCCAGAAGGGCACCGGCCGCTGGACCGCGATCTCCGGCCTGGACGTGGGTTCCCCGGTGGCCGCCATCGCCGAGTCCGTGTTCGCCCGATCCCTGTCCTCCCAGCCGCAGGTGCGCGCCCAGGCCCGCGAGCTGCTCGCCGCCGGCACCGAAGGGTCCGGCACCCCGGCCCCGTCCGACCGGGAGGCCTTCGTGGAGGACGTGCGTCAGGCGCTGTTCGCCTCCAAGCTCGTCGTCTACGCGCAGGGTCTGGACATGCTCTCGGCCGCCGCCGCGGAGTACGGCTGGTCCCTGGACCTGGGCACCATCGCCTCCCTGTGGCGCGACGGCTGCATCATCCGCGCCGACCTGCTCGACGTGATCATGCGGGCCTTCGGCGGCCGGGACACCGACCGCCACCCTGAGCCGGGCACCCGCGCCGAGGGCCAGCCGGCGAACCTGCTGTTCGCCCCGGAGTTCACCCAGGCGATCGCCGAGGCCCTGCCGTCCTGGCGCCGGGTGGTGGCCACCGCCGTGGCCGCCGGCGTCCCGGTGCCGGTGTTCTCCTCGGCCCTGGCCTACTACGACGGCCTGCGCGCCGAGCGCCTGCCCGCCGCCCTCATCCAGGGCCAGCGCGACTTCTTCGGCGCCCACACCTACCGCCGCACGGACAGGGACGGCTCCTTCCACACCCAGTGGTCCGGCGACCGCACCGAGGTGCAGTCCTGAGCCGGGCACCCCGGCGTGCGGTCCTGAGCCGGACACCTCGGCCCCGCGAGGACGGCCGGGTCCTGGGAGAGTGAGGGCACGACACGGTGCCGAGACGCGATCTCATCACCGTGTCGAGCCCTCACTCTGCGGGCCGGCCGCCGTCGTCGGCTCCGGATCAGATCCACATGGCCGGGTCCACGTACTCCGCGGGGTCCACGGCCGGGGCCTTTTCGGTCCTCTCGTCTCGGTGGCGGACCCGGGCCGGGATGCCGGTCGCGATGGAGTCGGCCGGGGTGTCCTTGACCACCACGGCGTTGGCGCCCACCGCACTGCCGGCGCCGATCTCCACCGGCCCGAGGATCTTCGCTCCGGCGCCCACGACGACGCCGTCGCCGAGGGTGGGGTGGCGCTTGACCTTCTCCAGGGAGCGGCCGCCGAGGGTGACACCGTGGTAGATCATCACGTCATCGCCGATCTCCGCGGTCTCGCCGATCACCACGCCCATGCCGTGGTCGATGACGAGGCGACGGCCGATCGTCGCGCCCGGATGGATCTCGACACCGGTGAGGGAACGCGCCACCTGGGAGAGCACGCGGGCAGGCGTCTTGAGCCGCTCGTGCTGCCACATCCGGTGGGCGACCCGGTGTGCCCACACCGCATGCAGGCCTGAATACACCACGGCGATCTCCAGGTCCCCGCGCGCGGCCGGGTCATGGCTTCGGACGGCCGCGATGTCCTCCTTGAGACGGGAGAGAAGTCCCACGGTGCTCGCCTTTCGCGTCGTGCGGCCGGCTCGGTGCGGGGCACGGCCGGAGTCAAGGGAGACGACGTCGGCACCCGCCGCGGGTGCCGACGTCGTCCTCTGGAAGGAGCGGCTGCGGGTCAGCCGCGGATGTCCTCGAACAGGACGGTGGAGATGTAGCGCTCACCGAAGTCGGCCACCACGGCCACGATCAGCTTGCCCTCGTTCTCCGGCTTCGCGGCCTCCTTCAGGGCGGCCGAGACGATCGCGCCGGAGGAGATGCCGCCGAGGATGCCCTCCTTGGTGCCCAGGTCTCGGGCGGTGGCCACGGACTCCTCGAGGGTGGCGGCGTAGACCTCGTCGTAGAGGTCCTGGTCCAGCACGTCCGGCACGAAGTTCGCGCCGAGGCCCTGGATCTTGTGCGGTCCGGGCTGGCCGCCGGAGAGGATCGGGGAGTCGGACGGCTCCACGGCCACCAGGCGCACATCCTTCTTCTGCTCGCGCAGGTACCGGCCGGCGCCGGTGATGGTGCCGCCGGTGCCCACGCCGGCCACGAACACGTCGATCTCTCCCTCGGTGGCCTCCCAGACCTCCGGGCCGGTGGTGGTGTAGTGCGCCTGGACATTGGCCGGGTTGGCGAACTGGCGGGCCCAGATGGAGTTCTCCGTCTCCGCCACGATCTGCTGGGCGCGCTCGACGGCGCCGCGCATGCCCTCGGAGCCCGGGGTCAGCACGATCTCCGCGCCGTAGGCGCGCAGCATGACGCGACGCTCGGTGGACATGGTCTCCGGCATGGTCAGGATGACGCGGTAGCCGCGGGCCGCGCCGACCATGGCCAGGGCGATGCCGGTGTTGCCGGAGGTGCCCTCGACGATGGTGCCGCCGGGCTTCAGCTCGCCGGAGGCCTCGGCGGCGTCCACGATGGCGCGGCCGATGCGGTCCTTCACCGAGTTGGCCGGGTTGTAGAACTCGAGCTTGACGGCCACGGTGCCGGGCAGGCCCTCGGACAGGCGGTTCAGGCGGACCAGCGGGGTGCCGCCGACGGCCTCGGTGATGTTGTTCAGGATGGTCACGGTGTGCTCCTCCGTGGAAGTGGGGGGTCGGGGGATGTCTGTGGGCCAGGCTAGTCAGCGCGGTCGTGACACGTCAGCGCTCGAGCCACACGGCGTAGTGTTCGCGGGCCTTCGCGATCTTCGGGTCGATCACCACTCGGCAGTAACCGTTGAACGGCCGCGCGTCGTAGAAGCCCTGGTGGACGTCCTCGGCGTCGAACCACGCGGCGGCCGGCTCGAGGGTGGTGACGATGGGCCGGCGGTAGAGGCGCTGCGCATCCGCGATCGCGGAGGCGAACAGCTGCCTCTCGGCCTCGTCCCGGTAGAACATCGCAGAGCGGTACTGCGTGCCGACGTCGTGTCCCTGGCGGTTCAGCGAGGTCGGGTCGTGGGAGGTGAAGAACATCTGCAGGATCACGTCCGTGGGCACCACGGAGGCGTCATAGCGCACACGCACGGCCTCGGCATGGCCGGTGGCTCCGGAGCAGACGGCCTCGTAATCCGGGTCCGGGTGCGCCCCGCCGGTGTAGCCGGAGACCACGTCCAGCACACCGCGCACGCGGCGGTAGACGGCGTCCAGACACCAGAAGCAGCCGCCTGCGAGCGTCAGCTCGCGCACGTCCGGCTCCTGGCGCTCACGGCCGGGGGTCTGCGGGGTCTGATTCACAGTCACATCCGGCACAGCACCGCGCGGCACGGATTCATTCCGGACGTGCTCTTCGGCACAATGGCCTCCATGAGCGAGACCAGCCGCCCCACCGTCGCAGACGTCCTCCGTCTCATGGAGGAACTCTGGCCGAGCGCGCTCGCCGAGTCCTGGGACGCGTGCGGACTGGTCGTCGGCCGGCCGGATGCGACCGTCTCCCGCATCCACTGGGCCGTGGACCCCGTCTCGGCAGTGGTGGCCGAGGCCGTGGAACACGAGGCGGACATGCTGGTCACCCACCACCCGCTCCTGCTCCGCGGCGTCACCTCCGTGGCCGGCACCGGCTTCAAGGGCGATGTGGTCCACACCCTGATCGAGAACGGCTGTGCGCTGGTGGCCGCCCACACGAACGCCGACTCGGCCGTGGGCGGCGTCTCCGACGTCATCGCCGAGGTCCTGGGCCTGACCCGCCTCCGCCTGCTCGCGCCGTCGGACGGCGGCACCGAGGAGGAGGGCATCGGCCGTGTCGGCGAGCTCGAGACGCCCATCACCCTGCAGGCCTTCGCCGAGCGTGTGCACCTGAACCTGCCGTCCGTGGCCTCCGGCGTCCGCGTGGCAGGCGACCGGCAGGCGATCGTCCGCACCGTGGCCGTCTGCGGAGGAGCGGGCGACAGCCTCTTCGACGCTGTCCGCGCCTCCGACGCGGACGTGTACGTCACCGCAGACCTGCGGCACCACCCGGCCTCGGAGGCCCGTGAGGCCGCCCTCCTCGACGACGGCCGCCCCTACCTGGTGGACGTGTCCCACTTCGCCAGCGAGTGGCTGTGGCTGCCCGCCGGCGCCCAGGCCCTGGAACGCCGTCTCGCCGAGGACGGCCACGAGGTGGAGATGGCCGTCTCCTCGATCGTCACGGACCCCTGGGACTTCATCCTCGTCGGAAGGAATCCGTCATGAGCACGCTGACCGCCACCGCCGCCCAGCGCCAGGCGCTGCTGGACCTGCAGGATCTGGACACGGAGATCGACCGCGCCAAGGCCGCCCTCAACCGGCTCCGCACGGACGAGGAGTTCGCGCAGGCCAAGAAGGACGCCGCCGACCTCGCCGAGCAGCTCGCGGCGGCCGAGGGGGCCCGCCGCGAGGCGGACCGGGATGCCGCCGAGGCCTCCGAGAAGGCCGCGGCCACCCGCGCCCACCGCGACCGCACCCGCAACCGACTCCACGCCGGTGGCGGATCCCACAAGGAGCTCGAGGCGATGATGCACGAGGCACAGACCCTCGAGGGTCTGCTCGCCGAGCACGACCAGGCCGCCCTCGAGGCCATGCAGGCCGCCGACGCCGCGGCCGGGAAGGTCACCGCCGTCCAGGAGCGGAAGGCCGCCGTCGAGGCCTCTGGCCGCGCGCGTGCGGCCCACCTCAAGCAGGAGGGCCAGCGCATCACCGAGCACGGTCGCTCCCTCGCCGCGCGGCGTGCCGAGGCCGCCGCCGGGCTGCCGGCCGAGATCGTGGCACGCTATGAGAAGGTGCGGTCCCGGAACGGCGGGATCGGTGCCGGGCGCCTCGAGGGCAACCGCTCCAGCGCCTCCGGCACCCCGCTCAGCCCCGCCGAGCTCGAACGCCTCCGGGCCCTGCCGGAGGACGCGCTCGCCGAGTGCCCCGAGACCGGCGCCCTGCTGGTCCGCGTCTGAGCATCCGCGCCTGGCGTCCGGCCGGCGCCCTGCGCCCGTTACCTTGTGAGCACCCCCTGACACAGCGTCCCCGCTGAGCCGGCGGCCCCACCGCCGGCCCCGCCGATCCTCAAGGAGGAACCACCCCGTGTCCGAACGCGTCCTGCAGGTCGAAGCCGACGGCGGCTCCCGCGGCAACCCCGGCATCGCCGGCTACGGAGCCCTGGTCAGGGACCCCGTCACGGGCGATGTCCTGATGACCGAGGCCGGGCCGCTGGGCCGGGCGTCCAACAACGTGGCCGAGTACTCCGGCCTGATCGCCGGACTGAAGATGGCGCGCCTGGTGGACCCCTCGGCGCGGGTGCACGTGCTGATGGACTCGAAGCTCGTGGTCGAGCAGATGTCCGGCCGCTGGAGGATCAAGCACGAGGACATGCGCCGTCTCGCCGCCGAGGCCCGGAGTCTCTACCCGGCCGGACGCGTGGACTACGAGTGGATCCCGCGTGCCGAGAACAAGGATGCCGACCGGCTGTCCAACGAGGCCATGGACGCCGGGGCGAAGGGCGTGGACTGGGATGCCGGCGCGTCGGAGGTCACGGTCGCGGCCCTGGACGCCTCAGGACCGGAGCCGACCGACGCCCGGGCCGTTGTGGCCGACGACGAAGAGCCTGCGGCCC
Organism: Micrococcus sp. FDAARGOS_333; assembly: GCF_002206575.2. Taxonomy (NCBI): domain Bacteria; kingdom Bacillati; phylum Actinomycetota; class Actinomycetes; order Micrococcales; family Micrococcaceae; genus Micrococcus; species Micrococcus sp. FDAARGOS_333. Next base: position 1,531,614 of record NZ_NJFJ02000001.1, read on the forward strand.
CGGCCGCGTCGGGCGCCGCGGAAACCGCGCTCCAGGGACTGCCCGGTCGGCTGCACCACGTTGAGGTCTGGGTCGCGGACCTCGAGGCGGCCGAGCGCAGCCTCGGCTGGATGCTCGAGCAGCTGGGCTACGAGTGCAACGGGCGCTGGAAGCAGGGCCGCTCCTACCAGGGGGCGGGGGAGTACATCGTGCTCGAGTCCGGTGCCGACGTCGCCGACGGCGCCCATGAGCGCCGTCGGCCGGGTCTGAACCACCTGGCGTTCATGGCGGGCACCCGTGCGCAGGTGGATGCGCTGACCGAGCTCGCCCAGGAGCACGGCTTCTCCCTGATGTTCGAGGACACCCACCCGTTCGCCGGCGGGCGCGGACACTACGCGGCCTATCTCGAGACCGAGGACGGCTTCGAGGTGGAGCTGGTGGCCACCGCCTGAGCCTCAGCGCTCGGGCAGGACCACCTGCAGCGAGCCGGCCTTGGTCACGGTCGGCTCCACGAGCTCCACGCTCCAGTCGTGGGGGCCCTCGGGGGACCCGGCCCTCTCGACGACGGCCACCGCCTCCTCCAGGGTTCGCACCTGGGAGGCCGGGGCCGCCAGCAGTTCGCGGGCCACGAGCCCGCGGGTGTGCTTGGCGAAGTGGGACACGACGGTCCGCCTCCCGGCCTTCATCTGGAACACGTCCACGGTCACGGTGCGCCCGGACGGGGCCTTCCACTGGGACGCGTAGCCGCCGGAGCGGCAGTCCACGACAGGGCCTGCGTCCTGCTCCGCGAAGGCGTCGAGCGCGGGGGTGAGGCGCTTCTTCCACCAGGTGCCGAGTCCCGGCATGTCCGGCAGCCTCGCACCGACCGACAGCCGGTAGGCCGGGATCGCGTCGCCGAGCGCGGTGACGCCGAGCAGGGCGGAGAACACCAGGGCGCGGCGGCGGGCCCGGGTACGGGCCGCCGTCGGGAGCGAGGCGTAGTCGAGGGCGTCGAAGAGGACGCCGGTGTACACCCGGTGGGCGGCTGCGGCGGGGTTCTGCGTGATCGTCCGGTTCGCCTCGACCTCGGCGGCGAGGCTCGCGCCGACGCCGAGCACCTCGAGCGCGTCCTCGCGTCCGGAGACGCGGGCGAGCCGGTCGAGCAGCTCGGTCCGGGCGGCGGTCACCTCGGGGTCGTCGGCCAGGACCAGGCCGGACAGGTCCAGCGGTCGGCCGGAGGCGGGCGCGGTCTTGCCCTCGGAGGGCGGCAGGAGGATCAGCACGTCGTCCACCCTATCCAGGCAGGAGGGCGGCTACGGTGGAGGCGGCCCGGAACTGGGCCCGGGCCCATCGCACCGGCGACCGTGCAGCGGAAGAGGAGACGGACATGCAGGGACTCAGCGTGCTGGCCATCGACGCCATGGACGTGTTCGGTGTTCTCGCCCCTGCGGCCTTCCTCGTGCTGATCGCCGCCTTCGTGATCGGAGTGCGCTCCTCCGGGACCCGCCGGACGAAGGAGCGCGTCGGCGAGGCCGAGCTGCGCGAGGGCACCTTCACCGGCGCCGAACGGGCCACCCTCGAGTGGCCGCGCAGCCGCCGGAAGCCCACCCTGGCGGAGGTGCTGCGCATCGCAGAGATGTACGGATACCGCCTGACGGACCAGGAGGATGCAGACGACGTCGTGGTCCTGCGCTTCGAAAGGGTCCACGAGGATGACTGAGCCCACCCGGCCCCGCACCGACCGCCGCGCACAGGCACAGGGGCGGGCCGGTCGTCGGGACGACGCGGACGGCGGCGGTGCCTCCGGCAGATCAGGGGCGGGGGGACGGACCGGCTGTACGCCGGGTTCTGTTCTGCGCGTCGGTTGCCCTGGAGCGCAGCGACGGCCATCTGTCTAGGCCCGCCGTCGCCGACGGGCTCGAGCGGCCAACCCGGACGCTGGGGCGGGCAGCCCTCGTGACGCGTCCTGTTCGGCCTTGCACCGGATGGGGTTTACCGAGCCGGCCCCGTCACCGGGGCCGCTGGTGGTCTCTTACACCACCCTTTCACCCTTACCCCCGCTGCGAGCAGCGGAGGCGGTCTTCTCTCTGTGGCACTGGCCTGCGGGTCGCCCCGAGTGGGTGTTGCCCACCATCCAGCCCTGTGGTGCCCGGACGTTCCTCACCCCGCACCGTGGACGGTGCGGGCCGCGGCCGTCCACCGGTCCGTCCCGAGCCGAGAGTCTACCCGCGTGCGGAGCATCACCCCCGCCCACGCGGCCGTCCCCTGCCCGAGGGCGTCCGCACCCCCTAGAATGAGGCCCGTCCGCAGTCAACGACGACGTGGATCGGGTCCAAGCGCCCGCGCTTGCCCGCACCGGCATCCAAGGAAGGACCACCGTGGCAGACAACGCCTCGACCCAGACTCCCGAGTGGAACACCCAGGAGCAGCTCGCCGAGAAGATGGTGCCGCTGCTCGGCACCCTGTACCGCGACAACAACGTGGTGACCAGCATCTACGGCCGCTCCCTCGTCCACCGCGGCGTCATCGACATCATCAAGGCCCACCGCTACGCCCGCCGCGTGGAGAACGAGCCGCTGTCCGTCGAGGCCACCTACCCGCTGGTCGAGGCCATGGCCGCCATGGACCTGGGCGCGGCCACCGTGGACCTCGCCAAGCTGGCCCGCAAGCAGAAGGAGTCCGGCCAGGACGTCCAGTCCTTCCTCGACGCCGAGTTCGCCGACGTCAAGGGCAAGGGCGGCGAGGGCCTCGGCGAGACCCAGGACGTGGTGCTCTACGGCTTCGGCCGCATCGGACGACTGCTGGCCCGCATCCTCCTGTCCCATGCCGGCGGCGGCTCCAAGCTGCGCCTGCGCGCCATCGTGGTCCGCAAGAACTCGGACGACGACCTGATCAAGCGCGCCTCCCTGCTGCGCCGCGACTCCATCCACGGCCCGTTCGACGGCACCATCGTGGTGGATGAGGACCGCAACGTCATCACCGCCAACGGCACCGAGATCCAGGTCATCTACTCGTCCGACCCGACCACGGTCGACTACACCGTGTACGGCATCAAGGACGCCCTGGTCGTCGACAACACCGGTCGCTGGCGCGACGTCGAGGGGCTGTCCCAGCACCTGCAGGCCACCGGCACCAAGAAGGTCCTGCTCACCGCCCCGGGCAAGGGCGACATGAAGAACATCGTGTTCGGCGTGAACTCGGACACCATCGAGGACGCCGACACCATCGTGTCCGCCGCCTCCTGCACCACCAACGGGATCACCCCGGTGCTCAAGGTCGTCAACGACGAGTACGGCATCGACCACGGCCACGTGGAGACCGTGCACGCCTACACCAACGACCAGAACCTCGTGGACAACTTCCACAAGGGTGCCCGCCGCGGCCGGGCAGCCGGCATGAACATGGTGATCACCGAGACCGGAGCGGCCAAGGCCGTGGCCAAGGCCCTGCCGGAGCTGGCCGGCAAGCTCTCCGGCAACGCCATCCGCGTCCCCACTCCGGACGTGTCCATGGCCATCATCAACCTGGCCCTGGACAGGCCGACCTCGGTGGAGGAGCTGAACTCCCGCCTGCAGCGGGAGTCCCTCACCGGTGAGCTGCGCGGCCAGATCGGCTACGTGGACTCCCCGGAGGTCGTGTCCACCGACTTCGTCGGCTCGGACCGCGCCGGTGTGGTGGACGGCCTCGCCACCCTCGTGAACAACGAGGGCAAGAACGCCATCCTCTACGTCTGGTACGACAACGAGTACGGCTACTCGCACCAGGTGGTCCGCGTCGTCGAGAAGATGGCCGGCCAGGACGTGCCGTCCTTCCCGAAGGCCTGACGCCTGAGCGCCTGAACGGCTGACGCGAAGGCCCCGCCCGTCGTCCCGGGCGGGGCCTTCGTCTGTCTGCGGTGAGTCGTCACCGGCGGAGGACGGCCTGGAGGAGGCCGGCGCCGTCGTCGGGGGAGGGGCCGACGACGGTCGGCTCAGTCCGCCTGTCCGGTCACCTCGTCTGCGTCCACGTCGTCGTGGCCGAAGGGGTCGCGGTCCTCGCCGGGCAGCCAGGTCACGCCCGGGACGTTCATCTTCTCGGCGCGCTGGGTGCGCTTCCACTTCCGGGCCCACCGGTCCCCGAGTCGGTTGACGTAGAGCGTGCCGTTGAGGTGGTCGTACTCGTGCTGCATGATGCGCGCGAACCAGCCGCGGGCCTCGAAGTCGATCGGCTCGCCGTCCACCGTCTGACCGGTCAGGCGCACGTGGTCAGAGCGCTTCAGCGGGTAGGACAGGCCCGGCACGGAGAGGCAGCCCTCGGAGTCCTCGTGGCGGTCAGGCTCCTCCTGCGAGGCCTTGGACAGATAGGTGAGCACCGGGTTGATCACGTGCCCGACGTTCGGGGCGTCGCCGGTGTCGTGGAAGGTCCAGGTGAAGATGCGCAGCCCCACGCCGACCTGCGGGGCGGCCAGGCCGACGCCGCGGGCCGCCTCCTGGGTGACGTACATGTCCTCGATCAGCGTGCGGATCTCGTCGTCGATGACCTCGACCTCGGCGGCGCGCTCGTGCAGGACGGGCTCGCCGTAGACGGTGATGGGACGGATGGAGGGCATGGTGCTGCGCTTCCCGGCCCGGGGTGCGGGCCTGCGTGGGTCGGAGAGGGGGGAGTCCCCAGCCTACCGCCGGGGACACCACCACGGCGGTCATTCCGCGGCGAGGGCCTCCAGCGCATCCGGATCCAGCAGCGTCACCCGCGGGCCCTCGAGGGCGATCAGGCCGTCGTCGGCGAGTCGGCGCAGCCCGCGGCTGAACGCCTCTGGGGTAATGCCCAGCAGCGAGGCGACGTCCTTCTTCGGCGCGGCCAGCACCACGACGAGCTCGGCCTTGTTCCGGGAGGCGGGCAGGCCGAGCAGATGCCCGGCGATCCGCGCGGTGACCGGCTGACGCTCCCGGGCCAGACGTTGTTCGGCCTCGGCCAGGCGAACGGCCAGCGTCCGCATCACCCGTGCGCCGATGCTCGGATGCTCGGCCAGAAGTCGGGTGACCTCGGCATGGGAGAAGGTGCACAGGCGCGTTGCGACCACGGCGCGTGCCCCGTGTCGGGCCGGCTCGCCCGTGAGGAACTCGTGCTCGCCCACGGAGTCGCCGGGCTCGACCATCCGCACCACGCGTTCCCGGCCGGTCGCTGAGCCGAGGGTCAGCGCCAGGCGGCCGCTGTGCACGACGCACAGGCGGTCGGTGCGGTCGCCGGCGAGGTGCAGGGCTTCGCCGGCCTCGAGCACGACCGGCCGCGCCAGGTCCGAGACCCGGCGCAGCTGTTCCAGGTCCAGCCCGGCGAACAGCCGGACCCGTGCCGCGCACGGCTCCGGTTCACCCACGGGGGCGAGGGGAAGGTCGATACGCACGCCATCAGCCTCCCACACGGTGCCTTGACCGTGGTCAAGGCAAGCCCGCCGTCCCCTTCGTAGCGTCAGTGACATCCCCGGAAGGAACGGGGACCCGGACCCGGCACCCGCCCGGTCCGTTCAACCTCACCGACGGCCGCGCCGGTGACGACCGACTGGAGTGACCATGACCCCCACCACGCACACCCTGCTCCGCGCCGAGGGCTTCAGCTGCCCCTCGTGCGTCCGGAAGATCGAGAAGGCCCTCGACGCCCTGCCCGGCGTGACCGGCGCGCAGGTCCACTTCGAGACCCAGCGCATCGAGGTCGACCACGACCCGCAGACCACCACTGCCCAGGACCTCGTCGAGGCCGTCGCCAAGGTCGGCTACACCGCCCGGCCGTCGGCCTTCTGACACCGCCCCGCCCCCGACGAACGGAGTCCGCCATGTCCATCCCCGCCGTCACACGTCCGGGCCGCCCTCGTGCCCGGTTCACGTTGTCCCGCCGCTGGCGGCGCCCCGTGGTGGCCGGCCTGCTGATCGCCGTCTCGCTCGTGCTGGCGCCCGAGCAGCTGGCCCACGGGACCGGACAGCTCGTGGCGGCGGGCCTGATGCTCGCCGCCGCCGTCGTGGCCGGCCTGCCGATCGCGCGCGACGCGATCGCCGCCCTGCGGGTGAAGACCGTCGGCATCGACCTGCTCGTCGCCACCGCCGCGATCGGCGCGTCTCTGCTCGGCAATTTCTGGGAGGCCGCCGCCGTGACCTTCCTCTTCGCCCTCGGCCACGGCCTCGAGGACGCGACCCTGTCTCAGACTCGCTCGGCGCTCGCGGACCTCGTGTCCACGGCGCCCGAGAACGCCGTCGTCGTGGACGCAGACGGGACGCAGCGCACCGTGCCCGCCCACGAGGTGGCCCCCGGCGCGACCGTCCTCGTCAAGGCCGGCGCCCGGGTGCCCGTGGACGGCGTGGTGCTCACCGGGGCCGGCGCCGTGGACGAGGCATCCATCACGGGCGAGTCCATCCCGGCGGAGAAGACCGACGGCGACACCGTGTACGCGGGCACCGTGGCCACGGCAGGCCTGCTGCAGGTGGAGGCGCGGGGCGTGGGCGCCGACACCACGCTGGCGCGCATCATCCACCGCGTCGAGGCGGCCCAGGAGGCCCGCGCTCGGACCCAGCGGTTCATGGACCGCTTCTCCCGCTGGTACACCCCGGCGATCATGGTGCTGGCCTTCGCGACCGGTCTGATCACGCGGGACGTCCCCCTGGCCCTGACCCTGCTGGTCATCGGCTGCCCGGGCGCCCTCGTGATCTCCATCCCGGTCGCGATCGTGGCGGGGATCGGCCGCGGCGCCAAGGACGGCGTGCTCATCAAGGGAGGGGAGTTCCTCGAGCGCTCCGCGAAGGTCGACGCCGTCGCCGTCGACAAGACCGGCACCCTCACCTCGGGCAGCCCCGAGCTGACAGACCTCGTCGCCTTCGAGCCCGGGACCGAGGACGAGGTGCTGCGCTGGGCCGCCCGGCTCGAAGCGACCTCGGACCACCCGCTGGCCGCGCCCGTCGTCGCGGCGGGCCGGGACCGCGGCCTGCTGGGCGGCCCGCTGGCGACCGATGTGGACGTCGTCCTCGGCCGCGGGCTCACCGGAAAGGTGGACGGCCATGTCGTCGCCGTGGGCAACGTGGCGCTGCTGCGCGAGCGCGGCGTGGACCCGGCCGCGGTTGACCGGGTCGAGACCGTCGTGGCCGAGCTGGCGGAGGCAGGCCAGACCCCGGCGGCGGTCGTCGTCGACGGTGTCCCGCTCGGCGTCCTCGCTGTCGCAGACACCGTCCGGCCCGAAGCCGCGGGCATGATCCGGGCGCTGCACGGCATCGGCGTCCGCGAGGTCGTGATGCTCACCGGCGACCAGCCCGGCGTCGCGCAGGCCGTGGCTCGGCAGGTGGGGGTCGACGACGTGCGGGCGGGCCTGCTGCCCCAGGACAAGCTCGAGGCGATCGAGGCCCTGCAGGCCGAGGGCCGCGTCGTCGCGATGGTCGGTGACGGCGTCAACGACGCCCCGGCCCTGGCGACGGCGGACATCGGCGTGGCCATGGGCGCGGCCGGCTCCGGTGTGGCCATTGAGACCGCGGACATCGCCCTGATGGGCGACCGGCTCGAGCGGCTGCCGCAGGCGCTCAGTCTGGCGCGGCGCACGGTGCGGGTGATGAGACAGAACATGGCGATCTCCCTCGTGACCGTCGTGGCCCTGCTGGCCGGCGTCTTCGCCGGCGGCGTCACGATGGCCCTCGGCATGCTCGTGCACGAGGCATCGGTCCTGCTGGTCATCGTGAACGCGATGCGCCTGCTGCGACGCCGGGATCAGCCCAGGTCCACGACCTCGAACTCGAGCAGGTCGGCGCCCGTGGCGACCGGCGCCGGGCGGCCGCCCCGCTCGGCGGCGTGAGCGGCGGGCAAGCGCCCGTCCCGCCAGCGCTCCGTCACCGGCCGCCTCGATGCCCGGCCACGCGGGACCGGGCCGGCCCCACGATCACCCGACGGCGCGCAGGGGCACCGCAGCCCGCTCGGGCAGACGAGGAAGGCCCCGGAATCCGCAGGATTCCGGGGCCTTCCGCATGGGGTGAGCGACGGGGATTGAACCCGCGACCTTCTGGACCACAACCAGACGCTCTGCCGACTGAGCTACGCCCACCATGCGCCCCCGAGCGGTGGAGCGCTCGGAGCAGCGCGTTCAACTATACACACACTCGGCAGCCGGTCATGACCATTGCGGCGGTGACACCGCTCACGCATCGAGGCGTGAGCGAGGTGCGGGGCCGCCGTCTCCGGTCAGGTGCCGGCCTGGCCTTCCCGGGTGACCTCGCGGGAGATCCGGTGGGCCTCGTCGGTGCTCGGCCCGGGCGGGGCGGCCATCACGGCGCGGCGGTAGTAGCGCAGCTCCTGGATGGAGTCGCGGATGTCCCCGAGGGCACGGTGGCCGCCGGTCTTCGCCGGAGCCTGGTAGTAGGCGCGGGGGTACCAGCGGCGGGCCAGCTCCTTGACGGTGGAGACGTCCACGATCCGGTAGTGCAGGTGCTCCACGACCTTCGGCATGGAGGCGGAGAGGAACAGCTTGTCCTGGCCCACCGAGTTGCCGGCGAGCAGGGCCTTGCGCGGCTCCGGCACGCGGGCGGTGATGTACTCCAGCACCTGCGCCGCGGCGTCCTCGAGGGCGAGGCCGGAGTCGAACTCGCGGATGAGCCCCGAGGTGGTGTGCATGTCTCGCACGAACGGGTCCATCTGCGCCAGGGCCTCGGCCGAGGGCCGGATCACGAGGTCGATCCCCTCGTCCAGGATGTTCAGCTCGGAGTCCGTGATCAGCACCGCGACCTCCACGAGGTCGTCGACCACCGGATCCAGGCCGGTCATCTCGCAGTCGATCCAGACCAGCGGAGCGTGGGCGTGGGCGTTCTTCGTCGTCTCGGTCACGGCTCACACCCTACTCTTGCCGCCACCGTCTCCGTGGCAGTCCAGCGTGCTCGAGGGGGCCTCGATGGTAGATTCGTGCCCCGTAGACGCCCGACCCGGACTGCCGGTGGGAACGGGACCCACGTGAGCCCCGCCGCAGGGGTGCCCCGGAGGAGGAGCCGCCACATGAACGTGCCGACGCCGCCCGCGCGCGACGCGAACGCGCCGGAGTATGTGGGCATCGGCGGGTTCCGCGTCGATCCGAAGGTGGGCGGCTGGACCGCGACCCCGCTCGTCGCGGGCACGCTCGGCTCCCTGCTGCTGGTGCTGGGGTCGTTCTCCGTCGGCTGGCTCGCCTCCACCTCCCCGATCAACCGCTGGCAGTGGCTCATCCCGTACCGCACGCAGGAGAGCGGGGTCATGCTCGGCACCGTCCTGCTCACCCTCGGCTGCTGGGTGATGTTCTGGGCCTGGCTGCGGCTGGGCCAGGTGACCCGGCCGTTCGGCCACGGAGCGCTCAGGATGGTGAACGTCGCCACGGTCCTGTGGTGTCTGCCGCAGCTGCTAGCGCTGCCGATCTTCAGCCGTGACATCTTCGCCTATGTGGGGCAGGGGCGGCTCATGGTCGCCGGCCAGGACCCCTACACCGACGGCATCTCCTCCCTCTCCAACTGGTTCCAGCTGGGCACGGACGCCACCTGGGCCAACGACGGCACCCCCTACGGTCCCGTGTTCCTCTGGATCGAGGAGGCGGTCGTGGCCGCGACCGGCCCGGACAACCCGGACCTGGCGATCTTCCTCTTCCGCCTCGCCGCCGTCGCCGGTGTGGTGCTGATCCTCGTCTTCGTCCCCCTGCTGTGCCGAGAGCGTCAGGTCAACGGGGCCTGGGCCGTATGGATCACGGCGGCCAATCCGCTGTTCACGATCTCCTTCGTCGCCTCCGGCCACAACGACGCCCTGATGGTGGGCCTGGCCCTGGCCGGAACCTACTGTGCGCTGCGCGCCGGTAGGCCGCGGCCCGCCGAGGGGCCGGTCATCTCGGCCGCCTGGGGAGTCGGGGCCGTCGTGCTGACCACACTGTCGATCGGCATCAAGCCGATCACCATGGTGCTCCTGCCGTTCATCGCCCTGCTCTGGGCCGGTCCGGCGGCCGGCTGGATACGGCGCTTCGTGATGTGGGGCATCACCGCGGCCCTGGCCTTCGGCATCATGGTCGTCGTCGGCCGGCTGAACGGCTTCGGCTTCGGGTGGCTCGAGGTCATGCTCGGCACCGGCACGGGCACCGTCCCGTGGTCGCCGATCGGCATCCTCAACGACATCACCCAGGGCGTGTTCGGCCTGATGGACTGGGACACCTCCGGTGTGGAGGACACCTACAAGCGGGTGGGCCGCATCATCTCGGTGATCGTCGTTGTGATCCTCATGTTCGTCGGCCGGCAGGACCGGGCCATGGAGCGCATGACGTGGGCCTTCACCGCCCTGGTGGTGTTCTCGCCCATCATCCAGCCCTGGTACCTGCTCTGGCTGCTCCCGTTCTTCGCCGTGATCGGCCTGAGGGACAACTGGCAGATCAAGTGGGTCGTCTTCACCGTGGGCTACTTCCTGGCCTTCGGCGCCTCGGACCAGCTGTTCACCTGGCAGTTCCTGGACATCGCCCAGGACGTCGAGCACCTCTCCCTGCTGGTCTCGGTGATCTGCCTGGGGTGGATCCTCGTGGTCGACCGCAAGACGTCACGCTTCGTGAAGGACGACTGGCACGTGCGCCCGGCGCTGGCGGCCCTGTTCGGCAGCCGATCCGCCGAGCCGCACGAGGTGCAGGGTCGTTCGGGCGACGAACGATGACCTCTGCGCAGCACCCCGGCCCGGTCGGCACGTCCCCGCGGGCCGGCGGCCGGCAGGCACCCGCGCACGAGCCCCCGGCCGGAGGGCTCGGCAGGACGTTGCACCGGCTGCGTCGCCGCCTCTGCCGGCTGGCGGTGGTGGGCTGGTTCCTGCCGTCCCACGACCGTGACCCCTACGCCGCGCTGCGTCAGGGCGTGCTCGCCTCGGTGCTCGTGGTGATCGGCTCCCTCGGCGTGGGATGGATGCCCTCCGTGCCCGAGTCGTTCCTCGCCCGGGTGCGCTCCTTCCAGCTCGTCCGGCTGGACCTGTCCACGGCGCTGCCGTTCGCCCTGGTCCTCGCCGTGGGCTGTCTGCTGCTCGTGCGGTCCTGGCTGCGGCTGGGCCAGCAGGTGTCAGGGTGCTGGGCCACCCACGGGATCGCCGTCCGCCGGGCGGTCTGGTGGTGGACGGTCCCGCTGCTGGTCTGCGTGCCGATCTTCTCGCGGGACGTGTTCTCCTACATCCAGCAGGGTCGGATGGTCTCCGCGGGGCTGGACCCGTACACCGAGGGCGTCTCCCAGCTGCCCGGCTGGTTCATGTACGGCGCGGACTCCATCTGGGCGGAGTCGCCGAGCCCCTACGGGCCGCTGTTCCTCGGCATGGCCGAGGCCATCTGGCGCCTCAGCGCCGGCATCCCGGAGGTCGCGGTCCTCCTGTACCGCACCATCGCCGTGGCCGGGCTGGCACTGTGCCTCTGGGCCGTGCCGCGCCTGGCCGAGGCGGCCGGACGGAACCCGGACTGGGCGGTGTGGCTCGTGGTGGCCAACCCCCTCTTCCTGCTGTACATGGTCGCCGGCGTCCACAACGACGCCCTGATGATCGGCCTCATGCTCGCCGGATTCGTGCTGCTGGTGCGCGAGCCCCGCCGCCGTCTCCCCGCCCTCGCAGGGATCCTGCTCATCGTGCTGTCCGTCGCCATCAAGCCGCTCACGGCGCTCGTGCTGCCCTTCGCGGCCCTGCTGCTGCCAGCCGGCTGGAGGCCTTTCCGGGACGGAACCGGCCTGAGCCTGCGCCGCCGCATCGGCCCCTGGCTCACCACCGGTGCCGCCGCCCTGGCCGTCCTCGCGACGATCGGCGCGGCCACCGGCCTGGGCTTCGGGTGGGTCCAGGCGATGCTCACCAGCGGCGACGCCGCCTTCCCGTATGCGCCCTTCGGACTGCTCGGCCTCGGCTTCGGCGCGCTCGTGGACGTGGTCACCGCCGTGCCCGCCCGGCAGGCCGCCGGCTGGTTCTACACCGCAGGAACGGCGGCGACGCTGGCCTACACGGCCTGGTGTGCCCTGCGTCCCCGCGCCGCCGACCCCATCGCCACCTCCGCCTCGGTGCTGCTCGTGGCCATCGTGCTGGCCCCGATCGTCCAGCCCTGGTACCTGCTCTGGGTGCTGCCCCTGGCGGCCTGCGCGCTGCCGGGACGCAACAACCACCCGCGCTGGCTCGGCTGGGTGAACATCGCCCTGGTCCTCGCCCTCACCGCCGTGGGGGCGGTGGACCAGCTCGCTGTGGCGAACTGGGTGCCGCTGACCGTGGTGCGCCTCTGTACGGCGGTGCTCTGCCTGGCCATGATCGTGTGGCTGGTCTGGCTCGACCCGCACACGCGACGGCTCTTCCCGGGCCGCCGCCGGCAGGCCGAGCTGATCGAGCCTGAGGCAGAGCCCACCCCGGCACACCGCGCCGCCGACGTCGTCCGCCTCGCCCCCGCGATAGCCTCGAACCGGACCGACTCCGGTCCCGCTTCCCGTCCCCTTCCCAGGAGTCCCCAGTGAGCCATTCCGTCGCCGGACAGACCGCTCCACGGTCGAAGTGGATCGCCGTGCTGGTCGGTCTCACGCTGCTGGCCGCCGTCGCGGCGTTCCTGTCCAAACAGTGGTGCCGCCTGAACGGCTGGGGCGTGCCGGATGTGCACCTGCACATGTGCTACTCGGACTTCGCTCAGCTGTACCCCACGCGCGGCCTCGCCGACGGCTACTTCCCGTTCTACACGCCGCTGCCTGAGGACCAGTGGATGGAGTACCCGGCGCTGCTGGCGGTCGTCGCGGGGGTGACGAGCTGGCTCGTGCCGGCAGACGGCTCCGTGGCCGAGCGCACGGTCACCTACTTCGACGTCAACGCGCTCGGGGTGGTGCTGTGCTGGATCGTCGTCGTGGTCGCCACGGCCTTCACCGCAGGCCACCGCTCCAAGGACGCCCTCCTGGTGGCCCTCGCCCCGGGCATCGTGCTGACCTCGATGCTCAACTGGGACCTCTGGGCGGTCATGCTCGCCGCCCTGGCCCTGTGGACCTGGTCGAACGGCCGCACCGTGCTCTCCGGCGTGCTGCTGGGCCTCGGCGCAGCGATGAAGCTCTACCCGCTGTTCTTCCTCGGCGCGATCCTCGTCCTGGCGATCCGCACCCTGAAGCTCGGGAGGTTCTTCACCACCCTCGCCGTGGGCGTGCTCACCTGGCTGGCCGTGAACGTCCCGTTCATGCTCACCGCCTTCGACCAGTGGTCCCGCTTCTACACGTTCTCCGGCGACCGGCCCGTCTCGTTCTCCTCCCTGTGGCTCGCCTTCACCTGGACCGGCTGGTCCGGCGAGACCTTCTCCCTGATCTCCAACGGCCTGTTCGCCCTCTGCTGCGCCGGCGTGGCCTACCTGGGCCTGTCCAGCCGCCACCGCCCGCGGATGGCCCAGCTGTGCCTGCTGATCGTGGCCTCGTTCATCCTGCTCGGCAAGGTGTACTCGCCGCAGTTCGTGATGTGGCTGATCCCGCTCGTCGTGCTCGCCAGCCCGCGCTGGAAGACCTTCTGGGTCTGGCAGGCGATCGAGGTCTACCACTGGGGCGGCGTCTGGATGGAGTCGGCCCGCATCACCTCCTCCGGCGCCTTCGGCCAGGACGCGCTGTGGATCCCGCTCTGGTACGGCTCCGGCATCGTCCTGCACATGGCCGCGGTCATCTGGATCTGCGTGACCGTGGTCAAGGACATCCTCGACCCCGAGCGAGACCCGGTGCGTGCCGGGCTCGCCCCGGACGCCGGGGACGGCCGCTACGCGGACCCGGGCGACGGCGTCTTCGCCGACCACCCGGACCGCTTCCTTCTCCCGCCTGCCGGTCGCGGCCCCGTCCGCACGGAACGCCGGGAGTCCGCGGTGCGCTGACGGGCGGAGGCGCCCACGGGGCCACGCCCACACGCTTCACGACGACGGTGGCCCACCTCCTGGAGGAGGTGGGCCACCGTCGTCGTGGTCCAGGAGGGGCACCGCGGGGCGGGGCTGCGCCACGGACGGTCACCCGGCCGCCGGGCCTGCGGCGCACGGCGGGCGCCGCAGGCTCAGCGCTCCAGGTAGTCCGAGCAGACCGGGCTGACAGGGGCGCCCTTCTTCTCGAGGACGACCACGTCCCGCTCGTGCCAGACCTCGGTGAAGCCCAGGCGCTCGGCGCGCTCGAGGGCCTGGTCCGGGGTGAGCGGGTCCCAGCCGCCGAGCTCGTCGACCTTGGTGTCCACGATCATCCAGGTGGACAGCTCGTCGCCGATGTCCCCGTGCAGGCCCACATAGGTGCGGGTGGTCAGGTGGGGGACGGCGTTGTCGGCCGCCTCCACGCAGACGCCGTCCGGGATGAGGGAGACGGCGTGGGCGAGGTCCTGGCCGTGCTGGCGCAGGTGCAGCTCGCCGGTGAGCGTGCGGTGGAACGGGAACACCTGGGGGAAGAAGGCGGTGCCGACCAGTCCGGAGGCCAGCAGGACCGAGGCCACTGCCGTGGGGAGCCTCGAGACCTTGGGCCAGCGCAGGCCGAGGCGGGCTGCGACCTCGATCGCGGCCATCAGCAGGATCGGCGCGAGGATCGCGTCGTACTGGTAGACGGGGGACCAGACGTTGAGGCGGTCGTTGAACAGGCGGGAGCAGATGATCGGCAACGCCATGAGCGTCACCGGGCTGAGCAGCGGCAGCAGGAGCAGCGGCACGAAGTGCAGCAGCCACAGGGCGACCTTCAGCGGGTGGTCGAACAGCACGGCGACGGCGTTCCAGGGCTGGGTGAGCAGGAACGTCACCGAGCTGCCCATGTCCGGGCCGAGGGCCGTGAACTGCCAGTATCCGAACGCGCCGGTGGGGGAGAAGTGCGGGATCACCACCGAGGTGGCGAACCAGTAGCCGACCAGGCCGGACACGAAGGTGACGAGCGCCGGCCACCAGTGGCGGCGGATCGCCATCACCAGGGCGATCGCCACCAGGGTGATGCCCATGTCCTCGCGGACGGACAGGAGGCCGACGGCCAGCGCCGTGGCGAGCCAGGCCCGGTGACCGTCCAGGGCCCAGATGAGCCAGGCCATGATCGGCACGCCGAGGGTGATCTCGTGGAAGTCCCAGTTCACCATCGCCTGGAACGGCCACCACAGCAGCAGGGCCGCGGAGGCGATCATCGCGGTGACGTGACCGGTGCGGCGGCGGGTGAACAGGTAGACCGGGATCGCGGTGACGGCCAGGCACAGGGCCATCACGATGCCGAGCATCCGCGGGTCGTCCCAGATCCAGTAGAACGGCGCGAGCAGCGCGAGGATCGGGTGGAAGTGGTCACCGAGCAGGTTGAAGTCCACGCCCTTGACCGGGACGATCGGCGCCTTGAACATCGCGTACTGGCGGACGGCCTGGTCGAAGATGCCGAGGTCGTAGCCCTTCGCCTCGTAGGCGGCGAAGCGCAGGAACGAGTGCGTGACGTACAGTGCCGCGAAGGCCGCCATGAGCAGGCCGAGCTGGATCCACTGGCCGCGGGACACCGTCACCGCGGGAACGGGGGAGTGCGGGGCCGTCAGCGCGGCTCTCAGGCGGGAACGCAAGGGACTCCTCAGGGGTCGGCCGTGCACGGGAAGCGCCCCAGGAGGGATTCGAACCCCCGACCGGCGGATTAGAAGGCCGCTGCTCTGTCCGGCTGAGCTACTGGGGCTGGGCATCGGCCAGTCTACTGCTCCGCCGGGGCACGCCGCGGCGGCGTCCGCGGGTCCCTCCTGTCCTGCACAGCCGACCGGACCGGCTCAGCCGTCCACAGAAGCGGGGTGAGCCCTGGCGCCACGGCAGACGTGCCGCGTGGACTGGTCCCAGCGGCCGGCCATCCGGGCCGGTCCACCACCGGAAAGGGATCCGCACATGCAGGACACCATCACCCTCCGCGGCCGCATCGCCACCGACCCGGCCGAGCGCACCACACCGAACGGCGTCACCGTCGTCAACTTCCGCATGGCCACCACCGAGCGGCGCTTCGACCGCGCGGCCGGCCACTGGGCGGACGCCCACACCAACTGGTACAACGTGGCCGTCTTCGGGCGGCAGGCCACCAACGTGCTGCAGTCCACGAAGAAGGGCAACCCGCTCGTGGTGGTCGGACGCCAGCGCATCCGGGACTGGTCCACCGAGGAACGCTCCGGCACCTCGGTGGACATCGTGGCGGACGCCGTCGGGCTGGACCTGAACTTCGGCACCTGCGCCTACAACAAGACGGTCTCCGCACACCAGGCCGACCAGGACTTCCAGGCCCGCACCGGGCAGCCGGGGGAACCGCAGGAGGTCGACGAGGCCGATGTGCCCGAGGGGCATCGTGTGGACCCGGACACCGGCGAGCTGGCCCGTGTGGGCGAGTCGCTGGCGGACCCGTGGTCCGCAGAGGTGCCCGGCGACGCCGGGGGTGAGGAGGCCGAGGAGGAGTTCGAGGAGGCCGCCACCGAGGCGTCTGAGCGCACCCCGAGCTGGGCGTGAGTCTCGTCTCTCGGGCGAAGGTGGCCGTCGAGGCGAGGTTTTCGGCGGCCACCGACTAGCCTGGTGAGCATGGCGGAATTCATCTACACCATGGTCAAGGCCCGCAAGAAGGTGGGCGACAAGCTGATCCTGGACGACGTGACGATGTCGTTCTTCCCCGGCGCCAAGATCGGCATGGTCGGTCCCAACGGCGCGGGCAAGTCCACGATCCTGAAGATCATGGCCGGCCTGGACGAGCCCTCGAACGGCGACGCCCGGCTGAGCGAGGGCTACAGCGTCGGCATCCTCATGCAGGAGCCCGAGCTGGACGAGGACAAGACGGTGCTCGAGAACGTCCAGGAGGGCGTGGGGGAGATCTACCGCAAGATCCAGCGCTACAACGAGATCTCCGACGAGATGGCGAACCCGGACGCGGACTTCGACGCCCTCATGGAGGAGATGGGCTCGCTTCAGACCGAGATCGACGCCGCCGACGCCTGGGACCTGGACTCCCAGCTCGAGCAGGCCATGGACGCGCTGCGCTGCCCGCCGGGCGACTTCCCGGTGACCCACCTCTCCGGCGGCGAGAAGCGCCGCGTGGCGCTGTGCAAGCTGCTGCTGGAGAAGCCGGACCTCCTGCTGCTCGACGAGCCCACCAACCACCTGGACGCCGAGTCCGTGCTCTGGCTGGAGCAGCACCTGGCCTCCTACCCGGGCGCCGTCGTGGCCGTGACCCACGACCGCTACTTCCTGGACCACGTGGCAGGGTGGATCTGCGAGGTCGACCGCGGCCGCCTCTACCCGTACGAGGGCAACTACTCCACCTACCTCGAGACCAAGCAGAAGCGCCTGGAGATCCAGGGCAAGAAGGACGCGAAGCTCGCCAAGCGCCTCGCCGAGGAGCTGGACTGGGTCCGCTCCAACACCAAGGGCCGCCAGGCCAAGTCGAAGGCCCGCCTGGCCCGCTACGAGGAGATGGCCGCCGAGGCGGAGAAGACCCGCAAGCTGGACTTCGAGGAGATCCAGATCCCGCCAGGCCCGCGCCTGGGCAACGTCGTCATCGAGGCCACCGACCTGAAGAAGGGCTTCGACGACCGCGTGCTCATCGACGGCCTGTCCTTCTCGCTGCCCCGCAACGGCATCGTCGGCGTGATCGGCCCGAACGGCGTCGGCAAGACCACCCTGTTCAAGACCATCGTCGGCCTCGAGCCGCTCGACGGCGGCGAGCTGAAGATCGGCGAGTCCGTGAAGATCTCGTACGTGGACCAGACCCGCGCCAACATCGACCCGGAGAAGTCGCTGTGGGAGGTCGTCTCGGACGGCCTGGACTACATCAAGGTCGGCAACGTCGAGATGCCCTCGCGCGCCTACGTGTCCGCGTTCGGCTTCAAGGGCCCGGACCAGCAGAAGAAGGCCGGCGTGCTCTCCGGCGGTGAGCGCAACCGCCTGAACCTGGCCCTGACCCTCAAGGAGGGCGGCAACCTGCTGCTCCTCGACGAGCCCACCAACGACCTCGACGTGGAGACCCTGACCTCCCTCGAGAACGCGCTGCTCGAGTTCCCGGGCTGTGCCGTGGTCGTCTCCCACGACCGCTGGTTCCTGGACCGCGTGGCCACCCACATGCTGGCCTACGAGGGCACCGAGGAGAACCCGGCCAACTGGTACTGGTACGAGGGCAACTTCGAGTCCTACGAGAAGAACAAGGTGGAGCGCCTCGGCCCCGAGGCCGCCCGCCCGCACCGCGTCACCCACCGCAAGCTCACCCGCGACTGACCGCGTCCGAGCCTGCCCCGCGGCCCGCCGTGCGAGCACTCCTCGACGGCGGGCCGCGGTCGGTGCCGGCCGAGCCGGCGGACACCCGTGCTGCCGATCAGGCTTTTCGTGCCGCCGATCAGCCCTTTCGACGCGGGCGCCGCATCACCGTCTTCATCGCCAGGGTCTGCAGCGCACCCTGGACCTTGGCGGTCACCGCATCGGACCCCTGCGGCAGGCGAAGCATGCCCTCCTGCGCGACCGTGGCCACCAGCTCCCCGTCTCGGGTGAAGACGTGCCCCTGGCCGAGGCCGCGCGAGCCCTGGGCGGACGGGCTGGACTGGACGTAGAGCAGCCACTCGTCGACGCGGGCCGGACGATGGAACCACATGGAGTGGTCCAGGGAGGCCACGGACATCTTCGGCTGGGTCCAGGCGAGGCCGTGCTGGCGCAGGACGGGCTCCAGGAGTGTGTAGTCGGAGGCGTAGGCGAGCGCCGCGCGGTGCAGGTTCGGGTCGTCGGCCAGCCGGGTGAAGGTCCGCATCCAGACCATGTTCGTGTTCGTCCGTTCGGCGGCGGGAGACACGTAGACGGCCGGGGCCACGTGGCGGATGTCGAAGGGCCGGGCCCAGGCCCACTCCTGGGCGATGGGGTGGCGGATGTCGCCGAGCAGGTCCGCAGTGGTGGGCAGATCCTCCGGGGCGGGCACGCCCTCCGGCATGGTCGCCTGGTGGTCGACGCCGTCTGCCGGCGCCTGGAAGGAGCAGGTGAGGGTGAGGATGGCCTTCTCGTCCTGGCTGGCGAGCACGCGGCGGACCGAGAAGGAGCGGCCGTCGCGGACCCGCTCCACGGTGAAGGTGATGGGCTTCAAGGCGTCGCCCGGGCGCACGAAGTAGCCGTGCAGCGAATGCGCGTCCCGGCCGGGTTCCACCGTCCGCGCGGCGGCGGCGAGGCACTGGCTGAGCACCTGGCCGCCGAACACGCGACCATGGGCCTGTTCTGGAGTGATGCCGGTGAAGCGAGCGTCGCCGGTGAGCGGATGGGCAGCGGCCTCCTCCAGCTCCAGCAGGCCCCGGAGCCTGGCGGTGGGATCGGCCGGGGCGGTGTCCGGACGCACCAGGCCGTGGCGCAGGGGGCGCCGGGCCGGCGAGCCCTGGTTGCCCTCGTGCTCGGGCTCCGGTCCTTGTCTCATGCGTCTTCCTCCTCGGCGCGGTACGGTACCAGCGGTACTGCTCGGCTGCGGCGCGTGGCGGGCCCCGGAAGCCGGAGCCGCCCTGCGACAATGACCAGTATGACTGAGCAGCGCCGCCCCGGAGCCGGATCCGAGACCCATGCAGACCCGTCCCGCCTGACCCTCACTTCGGATGCGGCGGTCGCGGACCTGGAGCAGTTCGCCACACGTGCGAAGAAGGTCTCGGACACCGGCATGCGCCTGCAGCTGATCGGCCCGGCCACGGAGGGGAAGGACGCCGTCCTCGCCCAGTGGGTGAACGTCATGGCACCGCGTGGACTCGGCGACGAGGTGCCCACGATCCTCGGCCTGCGCACCGTCCCGGTCGCCTCCTCCGAGCACGCCGATGACCTGGACGCGACCGTGCCGTTGGCCGCGGTCCTCGAGCGCACCGCGCGGATGAAGGACTCGGGGCCGGCCGGCGGCGTGGACCGCACCTTCAGCGTCCCGCCGTCCCGGGAGAACCAGCCGTGGACCGCCCTGACGCCGCCGCGCGGCGGCTGGACCCAGGTCGCCGAGGTCGCCCACAAGGACCTCATCATGGTGGCCAAGGACGGCATCACGGCCATCCGACAGGCCCTGCCGACCAACCCCGGGGACGCCGTGGTCCAACGTCTGCGCGCAGCCGTCTGGGGCCAGATGCTGGGCGAACCGGCCGTGGTCCCCTCCGGATGCGCCTTCGCAGCCTTCGCCCTCGGCTTCCTCCCGCCGGAAGGCCGCGCCCGCGTCCTGCAGTCGGGGCCGTGGACACGCATCGACACCACCGGCGGCTTCGTCCTCCACAGGCCCGCGGTCGCCCTCTGACCCGTCGGCCGTGAGCCTCACCGCCGCCTCCGCGGACGCCTTCCGGCCCTTCCCGACGACGGACCCCGCACCGCCCACCTCGGGTGGCGGGCCGGTGCCGCTCAGGCGGGGGGAGTCAGGCCGCTCAGGCGGAGTTGACCATGGAGTGCGCGGCGCGCTCGAGGTAGTCCCAGAGCTCGGCCTCCTGCAGCGGGGCCAGGTCCAGGGAGTCCACGGCGGTGCGCATGTGGCGCAGCCAGGCGTCTCGGGCCGCGAAGTCCACCTTGTAGGGCATGTGGCGCATGCGCAGCCGCGGGTGGCCGCGTTGCTCCGAGTAGGTGCGCGGGCCGCCCCAGTACTGCTCGAGGAACAGGCGCAGGCGCTCCTCGGCACCCTCCCAGTCGTCGTGCGGGTACATCGGCGCCAGCAGCGGGTCTTGGCGGACGTTCTCGTAGAACACCTTCGTCAGCTGCGCGAAGGTCTCGTGGCCGCCCACGGCCTCGAAGAAGCTGGTGGCCCGTCCGGGGGCCGCCGGCGCCGAGGCCGCCGCGGACGGGGTGGCGGCGCGGTCGGCGGTGGTCGGGGCGCCGGCAGCGGGGCGCATCGACGGCGGGAGCAGCTGCGGCGTGTCCCCGGAGCGCGCGGCGGGGCCCGCGTCCCGCGCGGCGACCTGCTCGGCGCCGGTGGGCAGGTCTTCCCGCATGACCGGCTCGACTTCGGTGGGCCGGTCCTTCATGCCGGTCACCTGGGACGGGCGGTTCGCCGGACGCGGACGGGCGACGGCGATCGGCGCGCCCAGGCGGGAGGAGAACTCCGGCAGGTGCGGCATCTGGCGTGGTGCCTGCGGGGCCAGCTCCACCGGGAAGTTCAGGGAGTTGGCGATGAAGCAGTCGCGGTGGGCCGGGGCGTGGAGGCCGTCGGCCTGCTCGCGCTGGGCCTCGTCCGCCAGCCACACCTCGGGGCGCAGCGTGGCAGCGGTCATCCGGCCTGCACCGGAGGAATCCACCTCCAGGGTGCCCTCCACCGCCACCGTCATGCCGGTGACGACCACACCGGCGGCGGTGGCGTGGTGCAGGTAGGACAGCGTGTGACACTGGGCCAGCGCGCCGAGCAGCAGCTGCTCCGGGTTCCATCGGGACTCGTCACCGTGGAACGCCCGGGCGGAGGAACCGGAGATCTCGCCCGGGCCGGCGGCCTGCAGCGTCACGTCACGTCGGTAGTCCCTGTACCCGGACGTGCCGGAGCCCTGGTTGCCGGTCCACTCTGCACGGAGGCTGAACTGATGCTTCATGGCGTCCAGCCTAGTGGCGGTGAACCGGCAGCAGAGCCGGTGCACGGACACAGAGGCCAGCGGCCCGGCACGATCGCTTCTGCCGGGCCGCATCGTCCTTCAGACGACGGCCATCCGCCTCAGGCCTGGCGCGCCTTCAGCGCACGGGCCATGTCGTCGCGGCACTCGGCCACCACACGGGCCAGGCCCGCGTTGGACCCCTTGACCGCATCCACCAGGGCGGTGGCGCGGTCACAGGTCTGCTGGGAGACCTGCGAGGACGGGAAGCCCAGGGTCGCGGCGGTCTCAGCCATCTCGTGCGAGCGGGAGTTCCACACGCCCTCGATGCCCTCGAAGTACCGGTCCGCGTACTCGGCGATCAGGGCCGGGTCGTTGACGCGCTGGAAGCCCAGCAGCACCTGGCGCTGGGTGGTGTTGGACAGTGAGCCGTCCACGACCTGCTTCCACGCCTCGGCCTTGGCCACGGCGGTCGGGACGGCGGCGCGGGCCTGGGCGGCGGCCAACGCGCCGGTCGCCGTCGGGTCCTCGGCCTCGGCGGCGGCGATCTCCGCCTCGCCGGCGCGGCCGCCGGCCACCAGCGATGTGAGCAGCTCCCACTTCAGGTCGGTGGACAGATCCAGGCCCGGCACCTCCACAGAGCCGTCGTGGATGCCGGCCACGGTGTCCAGCTGGGCATCGGTGCGGGCGTGCAGGGCCAGGGCCTTCACGAACTGCAGCTGGCTGTCCGAGCCGGCCTCGGCGGCCTGCACCAGCTCCCAGAGACGGTCCGCGGCGGCGGCGCGGACCTCGGCGGCCTCGTCCTCAGGCACATACTGGCACAGCGCGGTGGCCAGCTGACGCAGCAGGGTCTGCACCACGGAGGAGTCCTTCTCGTGGCCGATGTTCGCCAGCACCAGGTCGGCGAACCAGCGACCCGAGGCCTCGCCGTCGCGGGTGGTGTCCCAGGCGCAGGACCACAGCAGGGTGCGCGGCAGGGACTCGGCCACGTCCTTCAGGCCGGTGGCGGCGACGGCCCAGGATTCGGTGTCCAGGCGGATCTTGGCGTAGGCCAGGTCGTCGTCGTTCGGCAGGATCACGGCCGGACGCCGGGAGCCGATGGCGTCCGCCACGCTGGTGCGCTCCCCGGCGACGTCCAGCTCATGGCGGGCCACGCGGGTGAGCTTGCCCTCGGCGTCCACGTCGTAGAAGCCGACGGCCATGCGGTGCGGGCGCAGGACCTGGTCGCCCGGGGCCAGAGCAGAGCCGTCCGGGGCGGTCTGCACCAACTCCAGCGACGTGATGGTGCCGGACCCGTCGGTCTCCACCTCGACGGCGATGGTGTTCACCCCGGAGGTCTCCAGCCACTGGGCGGTCCACTCGGACAGGTCGCGGCCGGAGGCCTTCTCCAGCTCGACCATGAGGTCCGGCAGCTCGGTGTTGGTCCAGGCGTGCTTGGCGATGTACGCGCGGACGCCGGCCATGAAGTTCTCCTGGCCGACCCAGGCGACCAGCTGGCGCAGCACGGAGGCGCCCTTGGCGTAGGTGATGCCGTCGAAGTTCACCAGCACGTCGTCCAGGTCCCGGATCGGAGCCTTGATCGGGTGGGTGGAGGACAGCTGGTCCTGGCGGTAGGCCCAGGACTTCTCCATGGAGTTGAAGGTGGTCCAGGCGCCGGTGTACTTCGTGTTCTCGGCGGCGGCCAGGGTGGACATGAACTCGGCGAAGGACTCGTTCAGCCACAGGTCGTTCCACCACCTCATGGTCACCAGGTCGCCGAACCACATGTGGGCCAGCTCGTGGAGGACGGTGATGGCGCGGCGCTCGACCATGGCCTCGGGCACGGTGGAGCGGAACACGTAGTTCTCCAGGAAGGTCACGCAGCCGGCGTTCTCCATGGCACCGGCGTTGAACTCCGGCACGAACAGCTGGTCGTACTTCTCGAACGGGTAGGGGTGGCCGTACTGGGCCTCGAAGAACTCGAAGCCCTGGCGGGTCAGCTCGAAGATGTTGTCCGCGTCCAGGTGCTCGAACAGGGAGGCGCGGCAGAACACGCCCAGCGGGATGGTGCGGCCGTCGGCGCTGGTCAGCTCGGAGTGGGTGGACTTGTACGGGCCGGCCACGAGCGCGGTGATGTAGGAGGAGATCCGCGGGGTGGGGGAGAAGGCCCAGGTGGCGGTCTCACGGCCGTCCGCGTCGGTGCCGGCGGCGGTCGGCTCCGGGGTCGGCTGGTTGGAGACCACGGCCCAGTCGGCGCGGGCGGTGACGGTGAAGGCGAAGGTCGCCTTGAGGTCGGGCTGCTCGAACACGGCGAACATGCGGCGGGAGTCCGGCACCTCGAACTGGGTGTACAGGTACACCTCGTCGTCCACCGGGTCGATGAAGCGGTGCAGCCCCTCGCCGGTGGTCATGTAGTCGGCCTCGCCGGCCACCACGAGCTCGTTCTCGGCGGCCAGGGGACCGACCTTCACACGGGCGCCGTCGTAGTCGGCGGAGTCCAGCTCCTGCCCGTTGAGGGTGACCGTCGGGGTCTGGGTGGAGACGAAGTCGATCCACGTGTGGGTGCCGACGGCGGCGTCGGCGGCGGTGAAGCGGACGGTGCTCACGGAGCCGAAGCGATCGCCCGGCAGGGTCAGGTCCAGTGCCACGTCATAGGACTGCACCTCCACGGCGGCGGCGCGCTCGGCGGCCTCCTCGCGGGTGATGTTCAGGCGTGCGGCAGTCGACACAGGTGTCCTCCAGTAGGGGTGGTGAATGGTGCGACGGGTGAGGCGCGGGGCGGGTGTGCCCGCGGTCACGATCCCTGCCATTGTGCCACCTGTGCGCCGCGGCGGCCGAGACGCCCGGAGGCGTCCGCCCGCGCACCGCCGCCCGCCGGAGCCGACTACCCTGGAGGGTGGGCCACGACGCCCGGTGCGTTCTCCCAGGCGGAGACGAGCGCCCGTCGTCGTCTTCCGGCCCGCCCGCCGCCCCGCCCTCCAGGAGGACCCGACCATGCGCGTCCACATCGCCACCGACCACGCCGGGATGGAGCTGTCCGCCCACCTGGTGAAGCACCTGACCGCCGCCGGCTACGAGATGGTGGACCACGGTCCTGCCGAGTACGACGCCCTGGACGACTACCCGGGGTTCTGCATCAACGCCGCGAAGGCCGTCGCCGCCGAGCGCGCCGAGGGCCAGGATTCCCTGGGCATCGTGCTGGGAGGCTCCGGCAACGGCGAGCAGATCGCCGCCAACAAGGTCGAGGGCATCCGTGCCGCCCTCGCCTGGAACTTGGACACCGCCCGGCTCGCCCGGCAGCACAACGACGCCAACGTCGTCGCCGTCGGCGGCCGGCAGCACTCCCTCGAGGAGGCCACCGCGCTGATCGAGGCGTTCCTCGCCGAGCCGTTCTCCGAGGACGAGCGTCACGTGCGCCGCATCGGCAAGATCGCCCACTACGAGACCACCGGAGAGGTGCTGATGTGAGTGCCTGAGGGGCACTCGCTGCACCGACTCGCCCGCCAGGTCCAGGACGTCTTCGGCGGTCAAGCCCTGCGTGCCAGTTCCCCGCAGGGCCGCTTCGCTGACGGCGCCGCCCTGCTGGACGGTCAGGTCCTCGAGCGCGCCTGGGCGCACGGCAAGCACTTCTTCGCCGACTTCTCCGGCGGGCTGACGCTCAACGTGCACCTCGGCCTGTACGGTGCCTTCTCCTTCGGCGGAGACGAGAGTTTCGCGGCCGCCTCGTCGATCGGGGCGCCGCGGAGGATCGGGGAACGGGAGCTGCCCTCCGCCGTTGACGACGACGGCCCCTCGCCGTCCGCCGCCGTCCCGCCACCGCCTGCGGCCACCGTGCGGCTGCGGCTGGTCTCCGCCCACGGGTGGGCGGATCTGATCGGGGCGTCGACGTGCCGCGTGCTCACGCCTGCGGAGGTCCTTCAGGTCACCGCGAAGCTGGGTCCGGACCCGCTCAACGACGACGACCCGGCACCGTTCCTGCTGCGGGCGGGGAAGACGCGCCGGCCGATCGGCGTGGTGCTGATGGACCAGGCGATGGTCGGCGGCATCGGCAACATCTACCGGGCCGAGTCCCTGTTCCGGGCCGGAGTCGACCCGTGGCGGCCGGCGAAGGACCTGGGGGAGGAGGGCCTGCGCGCCCTGTATGAGGACAACCGCCGGCTGCTGCGGGCCGGCGTGCGGCTCGGGCGGATCGTCACCACCCGCCAGGAGCACAGGCCGGGCGTGACTGCCGAGCAGGCCTGGCCGGAGCACGCGAACTACGTGTACCAGCGGCAGGGGCAGCCATGCCTTGTCTGCGGCCAGGACGAGATCGTCGCCGAGGACATGGCGAGCCGACGGCTCTACCGGTGCATGGCCTGCCAGACCTGAGCGTCCGGCGGCAGGACTCGTTCAGGTGACGGTGAGCAGCAGCGAGGCCAGCGCTGCGATGATCATCGAGTTGAAGAGGAACCCGACGATCGCATGCTCCCGGACGGCCGTACGGGCGGCGCGTCCGGAGAACACGACGTCCTGGGCACCCATCATGGTGGACAGCGTCAGGGACAGGGACACATAGTCCGAGAACACCGGGGCGTCGGAGCCGCGGAAGCGGATCGGAGCCGCGCAGGACTCGCCCGCGGCCCGTGGCCGCTCCGGATCGTGCTGGGCGGCCAGCCGGGCATAGCGCAGCGCCTGGGCCAGCACGATGCTCGTCCAGGACGCCAGGACCGTGACCACCGCCAGGACACGCATGGTCGGCACGGACCGTGCCTCGGGCATCCACATCGAGACGACCACCACGAGCATCGCCATCATCGAGAACGTGGCGGTGTTGCCCAGCGTGCTGGACTCGCCCAGCACCAGGGCGCGCCAGCCGAGAGGGTTGAGGGACTCCTTCGGTCCGCGGGAGTGCGTGCGCAGCAGCGTGTGCAGGTCCTCGGAGTCCCGGCGGCCGAGCCACCAGTGCAGCACCAGCACGTTCAGCGCGCAGTAGATCGACCACATCAGGCACAGCGTCATCAGCCCGGTCATCCAGGTGTGGGGGCGGGCGTCGCCGAGGCCCAGCGCATCGCCGAGGGGCGGGAGGATCACCAGGGTGCTCAGCCCGGCCGCGACGGCACCTGCCAGCAGGGCCAGGAGGACCATACGCTGCGTGTCGTCCTCTACGACCCGGCGATGCCAGGGCCGGCGGCCGGATCTGCCCGATGCGTTCCGACGCGTCTGCTCGGTGCTCCCCATGGGACCCATCCTGCACAGGGGCGGCCTCGTCGGCAACGGAGCCGCAGCGCAGTCGGCTCGTGATTTCTGGAGGGGATGACGGGAATCGAACCCGCGTAACCAGTTTGGAAGACTTGCCGTTTCCGCCTCATCGTCCCAAGTCAGGCCGGGCATGGTCACCATTTCCTGGGCTAACTTGGGCTAGTAGTCCTCATGGTACACGCGGAGTCCGCACGCACTTAGCCCAACTTAGCCCAACGGGTTCAGGCGGTCCGGGGCGAACGGTCAGCAGTCCGCACCAGGGCCGCCGGCAGCCCTCGGGCCGGCACGACGAGGGCGACGGGGTCAAGTCCCTGGAAGTGGTGTAACCGTCTTCGAGGCATGAGAATCAGGCCAGGGCCGGCATCACCTCCGTGCCCATCACGGTGCCCGGTTCTTGCGTGAGGGGCTCGCGGCAGCGGGCCAGCAGCTCGAGACCGAGGTACCGGCGGCCCTCGGCCCACTCATCCGTCTGCTCAGCCAACACGGCCCCCACGAGCCGCACCACGGCATCCCGGTTCGGGAAGATGCCCACCGCGTCCGTGCGGCGCCGGATCTCCCGATTCAGGCGCTCGGCAGGGTTGTTCGACCAGATCTGGGACCACACGTCCTTCGGGAACGAGATGAACGCGAGGATGTCCTCCCGAGCAGCATCGAGGTGCCCAGCCACGGCGGGCAACCGCTCGGCCACGTAGTCCAAGAGCCGGTCGAACTGGGCGTGCACCGCCGGCCCGTCAGGCTGGTCGTAGACGCTGTGGAGCATGGCCTTCACCGCCGGCCACATGGCCTTCGGGGTCACCGCCATCAGGTTCGCGGCATAGTGCGTGCGGCACCGCTGCCACACGGCCCCGGGCAGGTTCGCCGCGATGGCTTCGACCAGGCCACGGTGGGAGTCCGAAGTCACCAGTCTCACCCCGTGAAGGCCGCGGGCGACCAGATCAGCGAAGAACTCGTTCCACGCCGCGCCTGACTCCGTGGTGGCCACCCGCAGCCCGAGTACCTCACGTCGCCCGTCAGCGTTGACGCCGGTGGCGACCATGGCCACCGCGTTGATCACCCGACCACCCTCGCGAACCTTCATGGTCAGGGCGTCCGCGGCGAGGAACACGAACGGGCCGGCATCCCCCAGCGGGCGGTGCCGGAACGCGTCGATGTGCTCGTCCAGCTCGGCGGCCATCCGGCTGACCTGGGACTTCGAGAGCGAGTCGATGCCCAGCTGGCGCACGAGCTTGTCCATGCGTCGGGTGGAGACCCCAGCGAGGTAGCAGTCGGCGACGACCGTGATCAACGCGGACTCGGCCCGCTTGCGTCGCTCGAGCAGCCACTCTGGGAAGTACGTGCCGGCGCGCAGTTTCGGGATGGCCACGTCGATCGTGCCGGCGCGGGTGTCGAGGGGCCGGTGGCGGTACCCGTTGCGCTGTGCGGTGCGGGTATCAGAAGCGGTGCCGTACTCGGCGCCGCAGACCGCGTCTGCGTCAGCGCTGAGCAGGGCGTTGATCACGGTCTGCAGCAGGTGGCGCAACAAGTCCGGCGAGGCTTCGCCGATCGCTTCGCGTAGCAGGCGTTCAGGGTCGACAATGTGAGGAGCGGTCATCGTGGTGATGTCCCTTTCGAGAGTGCTGTGGAAGGTTCACTCGAAGGCTCCCACGGTGACTGCGTCCATGCTGGGGACGGTGTTGGCGACCGGGGAGGGTTACACCACTATCAGGGACTCAACTGGCGACACGGCGGGCACTTCGTGGACGGGGTGGCGGCCGGGCGCACGAGGGCGGACGCGCCACGGCCCTGCACGCGCGATCACGTGCAGGGCCGGGTGAAGGGCCAGGCGGCGCCGGCAGGGGGCCACGGACCGGGGCGGGCGCCTGGCATGCACGCCGCCGGACGCGAAACGTCCCCGCAGGATGACGGCTTCCCGCGGGGACGCTCCGCATGCACGCCGGGCGGCGGCGCTCGGAAACGGCAGAGAGCGCCGGCGCCCGTCGTGTGCCGCAGCGCTGGACGAGCACAACGCCCACCACCACGGACACGGCAGACACTACGCACGGCGGCGGACACGGTAGGCGCCGGGCGTCAGGCCTGTGCCAGCGCGCCGGCGGGCGCCTGGTCCCGTCCGCCTCGGATCAGCCGCAGACGAGGCCGGGCCGGACCGTCGTGCTCGGGCGCAGGATCCGCGACCGGAGCCGGGACGGGAGCGTGAGGCTCCGGCGGGGACGGGGGCACCGGGGCCGGGGCCGTGAGCGCGTCCAGGCGGTCGGCAAGCCACTGGTCCCGTTCGGCCGAGGCGTGCTGATACAGGGCCGCAGCGCGAGGCGAGGCGTGACCGATCCGGCGCTGCAACTCGGCCTGTGTCGCCCCGGCCTGGGCGGCCAGCGTCGCGCCGGTGTGCCTCATGTGGTGCCAGGTCACGTCCGGCCGCCCGATCCGTGCACGAGGCTCGGCCAGGATCCGGCAGCGGCGCGTGTTCGTCAGGGCCAGCCCGTGCGTCGTCGTGAACACCAGGGCGTCAGCGGCCTCGTCTGTGTAGGCGTCCAGGTGCTCGGCCAGTGCGTCAGCGATCCGACGGGGCAGGGCGACGGTGCGGCGGCCGGCGGCAGTCTTGGGCGGGCCGAACTGTGCCGGGCCGTTGCGGTTGAGCAGCGTGCGCGCCACGGTCAGCGTGCCGGCGTTGGTGTCCACGTCGGCCCGTTGCAGGGCGAACACCTCGCCGGGGCGCAGTCCCGACCAGACGGCCACGAGCACGGCAGCGCGGAAACGGGCCGGCACGGCCTCGGCCAGCGCGGCGGCCTCGGACGGATCCAGCGGCCGGCGCTCGGGGTGCGGGGCCGTGGCGGCGCCCTTGACCTGTACCGGATTGGTCGGGATCAGCCCATCTCGGACGGCCTGGGCGCAGACGGTGCGCAACAGGCGGTAGGCCTGGGCGGCGGCGGTGCGCCCGGCGTGCGGGTCTGTCTCGTCGGCCTCGTCGTCAGCGGGCGGTGCCGGACAGCCGGCGGCGGTCCAGGCATCCACGACGGCCGCCGGCAGCGCGCCGGAGTCGGCCACCATGTAGCCGTTGGCCCGCGCCCAGAGCCGGGCAGGGTGCGCCCGTCGTCCGCCGGTCCTCGTGGCGGTGGCGGCCGCGTGCGTGGCGGCCACCAGGTCCGTGTGCCACTCGCGCACGAGCGTGACCGTCAGGGCGGACAGCGGCAGCGCGCCCAGGTCGATCCGCCCGACCTCGCGCAGGATCCACCGATCCGCCGAACGGCGGTACAGGTCCACGGTCGAGGGCCGGAGCCTGGTCGAGGACGTGCGCAGCCAGGCCCGCAGGTACTCGCCCAGCGTCGTCATGGTCGGGGCGACGGCCAGCGTGTTGCCACGCAGCATGTCCGCGCGGACCTGGACCAGGTAGGCGGACGCCTGGGCGTGCGTGGCGAACGTGTGCGGGCCGGAGCGGCGCTTGCCGTCCGGTCCGGTGTACCGGGCGCGGTAGCGGGTGCCGCCGGCGGTGGTGACGGCTTCGATGTGGCCGAACTCGGCGCGGTGGCGGGTGCGGCGTCGGGTCATCTCGGGTCCTCCCACAGGGGCAACGTCTCGGCGACGGTCGGGGCGGCTTCGGTCCAGCGGACGAGGCGGCGGGCCAGCGTCGGGGCCACGACGGGGACGGGGCCGCCGGGGGTGTCCACGTACAGGGCGCCGGCATGCGCCTGGTATTGCTGGTCGAGGGCGCGCCTGGCGTTGTTGCACGCCTTGCACTGCGGCGTGTATCCCTCGGGGTCCGGCGACAGCCACATACCGGCCTTGGCGTCGAATCGCGTTGCCCACTGCGGCCGCAGGGACCAGTCCGACGCCCTTTCCGGGCACGTCGTGCACTGGTAGAGCCGGGCGGTCCCATGCAACCTGACCACGCGATCATGGGCGCCGACGTAGCCGACGGCCTCGCCCTTCCATGCGCCGTGGTCAGCGCCGGACGGCCCGACCGTCGGCAGGATCAGCCCGACATGCGGTGCATGCAGGTAGCACGGGCGGCAGAGACCGGGCACCGGATAGACGACGGGCCGGCCACACGCGGGCGTCGCGCAGATACGGGCGGTGCTCATGCGTCCGCCCCCTCGTCCTCGTCGGCCGGGGCGCCCTCGTCCAGGGGAGCGGCCTCGGGGCCGGCGTCGGCGGCCACGACGGCACGGTGAGCGCCGTCGGGCGAGCCAGCGACAGCGCTATCCGCGTCGTCCTCGGCCTGGTGGGCAGAGTCAGGGCCGGGAGCGCCCTCGTCCACGGGACCGCGCAGGGAATCGCGGCCGGAATCGGCCTCGTCCTCGTCAGCCGGGGCGCCCTCGTCCAGGCCAGCGGCCTCGGGGCCGGCGTCGGCAGCCACGAGGGCAGCGTGAGCGCCCTCGTCCAGCCCGGGGGCGTGCTCGTCGGACAGGATCTGCGAGGATCCGGCCCGATCCGTCAGGATCGGAGCCGATCCGACCTGAAAACCCTGCATGCAGGATTTTTGTGGGGGATCCGGGGGGAAACGCCCGGGGGGCGCGGGGTGTCCGGCGGGTTTGCCACCAGAAAAACGGGTCACCTCGTCCGGCGAGTCGCCGGCGGCGTCGTCCACGTCCTCGGCCTCGGCGTCGGACGGACAACGCGAGGCGAACACCGCCATGACTCGTGTGACGGGGACCCGTCGTCCCGAGACAGGATCCACGAGGTCAGCGCGCAGCGCCTCGGCAGCGTCCGACCAGTCGCGCCCTTCCCCATGCAACACGCACAGTTGCTCGGCCAGCCGATCCGTCGTCACGAACCCGCCCCCGTAGTCCTCGGCCAGCGCGCGCAGCGCGTCGTGTGCCTCGTCAGGCACGGCGGCCAGGCCGGCACTGGTGCCCGCCTCACGGGTACTAGGGGAAGGGGGAGTGCAGGGAGTGCCTAGCAAACCCTGCATGCTGGTCGGGTGAAACCCTGCATGCTGACCTGCATGCAGACCTGGACGCTGACCTGCATGCAGACCTGCACGCTGTTCACCTGCAAACCCTGGACGCTGACCTGCATGCAGGGTTTTCACGTCCACAGGCTCGGGCAGGTGCAGGGAGTGCGCGGCAGGGCGTCCGCCTCGGGCCGGGGCGGTACGTTCCAGCAGCGGCCGGTCCAGTCCGGCGGGCGTCTCGTACAGTCGCGCGCGCACGCTGGTCTGGAAGTAGCCGGGATTCATGCCCAAGCACTGCGCCCACTGGTCGGCCGGCAGGTAGAAGTCCTTGCCGTCGGGCGACCAGATCGCGGCCACGTAGAGGGCCAGCCGGCGAGAGGCGCCGCCGGTGGTGGTCCTGTCGAGTGCGGAGACGGCGGAGACGAGGGGACGGGCGCCGTCCATCGTCACCGCCCACGGCGGGGGCGCGTCGCGTCCAGGCAGGGGCGTAATGCGGTGCGTGGTGCCCTGTCTGGTGCCCAGTCGGATCAGATCCGCCGTTGCCAGTTCGCGCAGCGCCTTGGTCACCGCGTCCGGGTGCATTCCCGACCAGTCGGCCAGCAGCCGCCGTCCGGGCCTGACGTACTCGCGCTTCGCCTTGTGGTACTTGTCCAGGGCGATCAGCAGCAGCACGAGTCGGGCGTTCATGTTCAGCCGTGGCCGGCTCAATGCCCACGGGACGAGGGGCCGGGGACCGTCGGCGGCCAGCAGCCGGCGCGGCTCGGCCTCGTCCGGGGAGTCGTGTGCGCCGCTCATGCCGGGTGCACCGCCAGCGGGCCGCAGGTGGCCGGCGTGGTGTGAGCGTCGATGTATTCGGCCAGGGCCTCGGCCGGGATCTTCCAGCGTCCGCCCACGCGGTACATGCGCAGCGAGCCGTCCGCCTGTAGGCGATCCATCGTCGTGCGGCTCACGCGCAGCGCGGCGGCGGCCTCGTCGTAGGTCAGCAGCGCCGACAGGTCCGCCGGGGCGGCGGCCTCGGCAGGGTCCGGCGTGCGCGTCGTGTCGTGCGCGGCCAGGTAGGCGTGCAGGTGCGCCCGGCGGATGAGGATTCGACGGGCGCCGACGCGCAGGGCCGGCAGGGCGCCGTCCGCGATCCAGCGATCCACGGTCGAGACGGTGGCGCGGGCGGCCTGGGCGGCCTCGGGACGGGTGTAGAGGGCGTAGTCAGCCGGCAGCAGGGCCGGAGAGGGGGCGTGCATGCGTTTCGTGCTCCAACGGCCGCCGTGGTCGTCGGGGGAACGTATGCCGGGGAATGGTGCGGGCGGTGCCTAGTCAGTCAGGCGGCCATGAGGACAGCGCGGCGTGCGCCCGTTTCCGGCGACGCCGGAGCGGGCGGGGCGGCGGTCAGCACGCAGGTCGTCAGGGCCTGGTGTTCAGCAGGTGGGGACCAGGCCGGCGGCGGGCCGTCGTCGCCGGGGTAGGCGGCGGCCTCGGGTGCCTCGGGCAGTCGGGCGGGGCGGCGGGCCTCGTCGGCGTTGCGCAGGGCGGCCAGGACAGCCAGGCCGGCGCGGTGCGCCTGTGCCTGGGGTCGGGTGCGGTCCAGGGTGCGGCGCCAACGGTTGCGCAGCGTGTTCGCGGCGATCAGTGCCCGCTGGTATTCGGCCCGGTCCTCGTCGCGCAGACGGTCCAGGTCGCGTCCGCCGGCGACGGCGTGCCAGGCGGCGTCCCACAGCCGATCACGGCGGGCGGGGTCCTCGGGTCCGGTCAGCAGCGCGGTCCAGTCATCGGCGTGGCCGTGGGACGAGGCCGGGGCGGTCAGGGCCGCCGGTGCCTCGTCCTCGGCAGGGGCGGGGCCGGTCCCGTTCACGTAGTCCACGACGGCGGACAGTCGGGCGCGGGCCTCGGCCTTGCGCCGGCGGGCGGCGGCGGTGCCGGCCCGACGGGCGGCGCGGTTGGCCTCGTCGGCGGTGCGGATCCGCAGCACGCGGCCGGGCGCCGGGGCGGTGCTCGCCCCGGCGTCCGTGGTGCGCCGCGTGGTGGTCATGCACATAGGGTACGCAGGTGCCCGACAACGTAGGCTTTTGCCCCCTCTGCCTGTGGATAACTCGGCGGGGACGGGGCCGGCGTGACGGTCAGCCGGTCAGGCTCACGGAGTCCACCACGTCGCGCAGCGTGGTCGTCTCTAGGCTCACGTATCGCTCGGTCACGTGCGGGTTCGCGTGTCCCAGCAGCCGTTGCACCGCGTAGAGGTCACGGCACCGGCTGTAGGCCGTCGTGGCGAATCGGTGCCGCAGCGTGTGCAGGGAGTACGGGGCCGGCAGGACTCGGCCGGCCAGTTTCGACACGTGCTGTTCGGACAGGTGCCCGCCGGCGCCGTTGGGAAACGCCCAGCCGTCCCCGTCGGCGGCGGCCGCGCGGATCAGCCGGGCCAGGTCCTCGGCCAGCGGCAGCATGCGCTGTTTCTGCCCCTTTCCGTGCACGAGCAGTCCGAACCCGTCGGGAAGGTGCTGCACGTCGCCGGCGTGGACGCGGCCGATCTCGGCCCGGCGTAGTCCCATCTCGGCGGCCAGCCGCAGCACGAGGCGCGTGCGCGGGTCGGCCACGGTCAGGGCCTGGGAGAGCAGATCGTCGGGGATCGGCTTGGGCAGACCGGGCCGCCCCTTGATGACGGGCAGACCGTCGGCGGGGTTCGTCGTGGTGCGTCCGGCGGCCACGGCCCAGGCGTAGAACCCGCGCAGCGTGTGGCGCAGTCCGCGGCGGTGCTCGCGCCCGATGGTCAGCGGGGCCAGCCAGGCCACCAGGTCCGCCGTGGTCAGCGTGAACGGGTCACGGGCCGGGAAGGCGTCGGCGGCCTGGTAGAGACGACTGCGGTAGGTCGTCAGCGTCGTGGCCGGCATGGCGCCCGTGGTCAGGTGTTGCAGGTAGGCGGTCAGCGGCTCGGCCCACGGTCCCGACGGGGCGGGCCGGCGGGACGGGCCGGGGCGGGTGCCGGGACGGGCACGATGGTGGGGGCAGTCCACCACGCTTATCTCGGCCACGGGATTAGCGCCGGTGCGTCCGGTGTCCAGCGCCCAGCCGTAGAAGCGGCGCAGTGTCGTCAGGCGGTTCTGCCAGGTCGAGCGGGCGGCGGCGGCGTTCAGCCAGCCCAGGGCCTGGGCGGCGGTCACCTCGTAGGCGCCGACGCCGGGCAGGGCGGCGGCGAGGTTCGTCAGGTGTTGGCGGTGCAGGGCCACGGTGGCGGGGGAGACCCGTTCGATCTTGTCCAGGTGCCGCAGATAGGGGACGGCCTCGGCGCTGATGGAGACGGGGGAGAGAGTGTCTGTGCTCATGGGGGATCGGTCCTGTCAGGCGGTGGCGGAAATCAGGGTCAGGTGTCCGACGCGGCGCGTGGCGTAGTCCTCGCTCGCGGCCGGCTCGCGTCGGGTCAGGCTCGCCGGCGGCAGACTCGGCAGCGTCTCGGACGGGTCGGCGGCCATGCCGGCGGCGCGGTGGACGCGGCGGCAGAGGGCCTCGAGACCGGAGCGCAGACGGTGCCACTGGTCGGCGTCCTCGGCGGTGTCCAGCACGGCGGCCAGCGTGGCGCAGTCCGTGTCGGCCGGCGTGGTGCCGTCCAGCCCGGCGGCGTAGACGAGGGCGCGCAGTGCCTCGCGCGCGTGTCCGGCCAGCGCCGGCGTCATGGGCACATCGGCAATGGACTCGGCCAGGTAGTCGCGCACCTGTGCCCAGGTCGTCAGCGTCGGCGCCGGGTGCCCGGCGGTCGGCAGCGGCGTCGGCGGCAGCACGGTCGGGGACGGGGCCGGGGCCGGATCCGTCAGCGCGTCCAGGCGGTCGGCAAGCCAGAGGTCCCGTTCGGACGAGGCGTGCTGATACAGGGCGGCGGCGCGGGTCGAGGCGTGGCCGATCCGCCGCTGCAACTCGGCCTGTGTCGCCCCGGCCTGGGCGGCCAGCGTGGCGCCGGTGTGGCGCAGGTGGTGCCAGGTGATGTCCGGGCGTCCGATCTGCGCACGGGCGCCGGCGAGCACGCGGGAGCGGCGCGTGTTCGTCAGCGGCCGTCCCCGTTCGGTGGTGAACACCAGGGCGTCGGGGTCCGGGTCCGTGTAGGCGTCCAGGTGCTCGGCCAGCGCGTCGGCGATCCGGCGCGGCAGGGCGACGGTGCGCAGTCCGGCGGCCGTCTTGGGCGGGCCGAACTCGGCCGGGCCGTTGCGGTTGAGCAGCGTGCGGGCGACGGTGACCGTGCCGGCGGCGGCGTCCACGTCTTTGCGGCGCAGGGCGAACACCTCGCCGGGGCGCAGTCCCGACCAGGCGGCCACGAGCACGGCGGCGGCGTACCGGGCGCCCACGGCCTGGGAGAGGGTGCGGACCTCGCCGGCGGTCAGCGGCCGGCACTCGGGGTGCGGGGCGGTGGCGGCGCCCTTGACCTGCACGGGGTTCGTGGCGATCAGCCCATCTCGCACGGCCTGGGCGCAGACGGTGCGCAACAGGCGGTAGGCCTGGGCGGCGGCGGTGCGGCCGGCGTCGGGGTTCGGCGCGTGCGTCTCGGGCGGGGCCGGCACGGGGGAGCCGGCGGCGGTCCAGGCGTCCACGACGGCCGCCGGCAGCGCGCCGGAGTCGGCCACGGTGTATCCGTTGGCCCGCGCCCAGGCCCTTGCCGGGTGCACGCGGCGTCCGCACGTGGGCGCGGCCAGCGCGGCCGCGTGCGTGGCGGCCACCAGGTCCGTGTGCCACTCGCGCACCAGGGAGACCGTCAGCGACGACAGCGGCAGTGCGCCCAGTTCGATCCGCCCGACCTCGGGCAGGATCCAGCGTTCAGCCGAACGTCGGTACAGGTCCAGGGTCGAGGGGCGCAGACTCGTGGCGGCGGTGCGCAGCCAGGCCCGCAGATACTCGCCCAGCGTCGTCGTGGTCGGGGCGACGGCCAGAGTGTTGCCGCGCAGGATCTCGGCGCGGACCTGGACCAGGTAGCGGGCGGCGTCCTCGCGTGTGGGGAAGGTGTGCGGGCCGGAGCGGCGCTTTCCGTCCGGGCCGGTGTACCGGGCGCGGTAGCGGGTGCCGCCGGCGGTGGTGACGGCTTCGATGTGTCCGAACTCGGCGCGGTGCTCACGGGTGTGGCGGCGGCTCATGCGCGCACCGCCTCGGAGTCGGCGGCGGGGCGGATCGGACGGCCGCAGATCCGGCCGGTCAGGGAAGTGAAGGTGGTGTCCACGGGGCACCCTTTCGGGGCACTTAGCCCAACTTAGCCCAGGATTTTCGGTCCTAGCCCAAGTCCCCCAGTCAGAGGCGGGAATCAAACCCGCCCCTGACTAGGGCTTTTCACGTGGAGGGGATGACGGTGTCCGAAGCGGGAGCATCGTTGACACTGTCCCGGCTCAGTAACCGGCACTGATCGTTGACACCTCAGTCGCGACATCGTTGACACACCAGCCCTGGTGATCGTTGACACCTCAGTCGCGACATCGTTGACAGGCGATCCTGGACGATGGGCTTCCAACGCAACAAGGTGATCGTCAAAGCCGTGCTGGACCAACACCAGTCCGTGGCCGAGGTCGCACGCCGTCACAACCTCTCCCGTCAATGGATCTACACCCTGCTGCGCCGGTACGAGGAACACGGCACCGACGGGCTGCACCCAAGATCCCGAACACCCCACCGACTCCCGCACACCACTGACCCGGCCATCCGACAGAAAGTGATCGTGCTACGACAAGAACTCGTGGACTCCGGTGCTGACGCCGGAGCCGCCACGATCGCCTGGCACCTGCAGGCCCAGGGCATCCCCGCCCCGGCCGAGTCCACGATCCGCCGGATCCTGACCCAGGCAGGAATGATCACCCCGGAACCACGCAAACGCCCGCGCTCGTCCTACCGGCGCTTTCAAGCCGAACTGCCGAACCAATGCTGGCAAGCCGACATCACCTACTGGCCCCTGCTGGACGGGACCCGAGTGGAGATCCTGGACTTCCTCGATGACCACTCCCGCTACCTGCTGCACGCCCACGCGCAGAACTTCTTCACCGGCGCTGAAGTCACCGCCACGATGCAGCACCTGATGGACACCTACGGCACCCCAGCCGAGACCCTCACCGACAACGGGCTGGTCTTCACCTCACGCCTGACCGGTCACCCCGGAGCGAAGAACGGGTTCGAGAAGCTGTTAGCCGCGCACTCGATCCGGCAGAAGAACGGCAAGCCGGCCCACCCACAGACCCAGGGCAAGATCGAACGATTCCACCAGACCCTGAAGAAATGGCTCAAGGCCCGGCCCCGGGCCCGAGACCTGCACGAGTTGAACAGCCAGCTCGAGCAGTTCCGGCTCTGGTACAACACCGCCCGCCCGCACCGGGCCTGCGGACGGCGCACTCCAGAGCAGACCTACACCGCTCAACCCAAAGCGACCCCAGCAACGAACACAGAGCCGGAATACCGCACCCGCACCGACCGAGTCGATGCCCACGGCAAGGTCACCCTGCGCTACGCCGGACGGCTGCGACACCTGGGCATCGGACGAGCCCACGCCGGGACCGCGGTCCTGATGCTCATCCAGGACGACTACGTACGTACTTCGAACGCGAGCACCGGAGAGACTATCGCTGAACACACGATCGACCCGACCAAGGACTACCAGCCCAGAACACGATGAACCCACGAAAAAAAGTCATGAGCCGGGCCATCGTGTGTCAACGATGACCCGACTCATGACAGTGGAGGGGATGACGGGAATCGAACCCGCGTAGCCAGTTTGGAAGACTGGGGCTCTACCATTGAGCTACATCCCCACGGCGCCGCCCTCTCAAGCGGAACGGCGTCCACACTAGCACGTGCCGCCGGTGCCCCGAGGCACCGCGGCCCAGGTGATCGTCTGGGACGTGGCCGCCGAATCCGCGGAGGCCGTCGCCGCTGAGGTGCGTGTGCGCGGAGCCGAGGCGCTCGCCGTCGCCGTGGACGTCACCTCCACTGACGCCGTGACCCAGGCGAGCCGGCAGAGCCCGGAGGTGGACGTCGTCGTGAACAACGCAGGCGTGGTCACCGGTGCCCCGCTGACCGAGGCGACCGAGGCAGGCATCCGCCGCACCTTCGAGGTCAACGCGCTCGCCCCGTACTGGGGCACCCGCGCGTTCCTGCCGGGCATGGGGGCGCAACGCCGGTGTGGTCGTCACCGTCGCCAGCGCCGCAGGCCTGGTGGGGGTGGCGCGCCAGACCGACTACTCCGCCTCCAAGCACGCCGCCGTGGGCTTCGCCGAGTCCCTGCGCGCTGAGCTGCGCAAGGCCGGCAGCGCGGTCCGGTCCCTGGTGGTGTGCCCGTTCTACATCGACACCGGCATGTTCGCAGGAGCACCGACCACGGTGCCGTGGCTGCTGCCGATGCGTGCGTTCGACGCCGTCATGGACATGCTCGGCGTCAATGCCACCATGGACGGCTTCACCGGCCGCGCCGGTGCCGCCGAGCCCGTCGCCGCAGACCGGGCTGCTGACGAGCAGACGTCCCGTACCGGCCGCTGACGGCTCCCGAGCGCCGTGGGGCCGCTGCCGGGCGCGCATCGCGGACATTTTCCCTGTGACGGCGCGGCGCGGTAGTCTGGCTCAGTCTGCCGAACGGCAGGCTGCGTCAAGGACGTCATGCCTCTGGCGGGACGGACCGGGTCCACCCGTGTCCCGCAGGCGATCCGGGGTGTAGCTCAGCTTGGCTAGAGCGCGCGCTTTGGGAGCGTGAGGCCGCAGGTTCAAATCCTGTCACCCCGACTCTTCCCTGACATTCCGTACAGACACCGACCCCTACAGGAGCCATCCGTGGTCAAGACCACCGCAGAGAACCTCAGCCCCACCCGCGTGAAGCTGGCCGTCGAGGTCCCCTTCGAGGAGCTGAAGCCGGCTCTGGACAAGGCGTACAAGGACATCGCCGATCAGGTCCAGATCCCGGGCTTCCGCAAGGGCAAGGTGCCGGCGCGGCTGATCGACCAGCGCTTCGGCCGCGAGGTCGTCGTGGACACCGCCGTGAACGAGGGCCTGAACACCTGGTTCCAGCAGGCCGCCGCGGAGGCCGAGGTCACCCCGATCTCCCGTCCCGAGGTCGACGTCACCGGCACCCCGGGCGCCCAGGGCGAGGACCCGGTGACCTTCACCGCCGAGTTCGACGTCCGCCCGGAGATCGAGCTGCCGGACTACAAGGGCCTGAAGGTCACGGTCGAGCCGTCCGCTGCCACCGAGGAGGACGAGAAGGAGGCGCTGGGCCAGCTCCGCGCCCGCTTCGGCACCCTGAAGGACGTGGACCGTCCGGCCGCCAAGGACGACTTCGTCACCATGGACCTGACCGCCACCGTCGACGGCGAGCAGGTCGACGCCGCCGAGGGCCTGTCCTACCAGGTCGGCGCCGGCACCATGCTCGAGGGCATCGACGAGGCCCTCGACGGCTTGTCCGCGGAGGAGGACGCCACCTTCGAGACCACCCTCAACGGCGGCGAGCACGACGGTGAGAAGGCCACCGTGAAGCTGGTCCTCAAGGCCGTCAAGGAGCGCGAGCTGCCCGAGGTCGACGACGAGTTCGCCCAGCTGGCCTCCGAGTTCGACACCGTGGCCGAGCTCAAGGAGGACCTGAAGAAGCAGGCCGCCGAGGCCGCGCAGAACCGCCAGGGCGTCGAGGCCCGTGACAAGGTCCTCGAGGAGCTCGTCAAGCTCGTCGAGGTGCCGGTCCCGGACGCGGTGATCGCCGAGCAGCTGGAACAGCACTTCAACTCCCAGGGGCACACCGCCGGTGACGACCACGACACCGAGGAGCACCGCGCCGAGCTCGAGCAGAACACCCGTGACGCGTTCAAGAACGAGGTCATCCTCGACGCGGTGGCGGACGCCGAGGAGGTCTCGGTCGACCAGGGCGAGCTGATCGAGTACATCATCGCCACCGCCTCCGAGTACGGCATGGACCCGAACCAGTTCGCCATGATGCTGGACCAGGCCGGTCAGGTTCCGATGATCATGGGCGAGGTCCGCCGTCGCAAGGCGCTGGCCAAGGTGCTCGAGTACGCGAAGGTCGAGGACACCGACGGCAAGGCCGTGGACCTCACCGCCTTCGTGACCCCGGGCGGCCAGGAGGCCGTGGACGCCGCCGAGGCCGAGAAGGCCGAGGAGGAGAAGCCCGCCACGAAGGACGAGGGCGAGAAGAAGGCCCCGGCCAAGAAGCCGGCCGCCAAGAAGGCCCCGGCCAAGAAGAAGGCCGACGAGAAGGACGCCTGATCCGCGTGGTCCCCTCGGCGTGAGGGGACGAGGCCGAGACGCACGGCGCCGCACCACCCGTACGGAAGGTGCGGCGCCGTCGTCGTGCGGTGTCCGCCCCGGCGGGCGCGTCGCCGCGGCGGCCCGGGCGCCCACCATGCGCCAACAGCGAAATGGTCCGCCGTGCCCCCACGGGCGCGGCACGGATGAGTAGGCTCGAGCCAGATACCGGGCCTGCGCCCGCCCCTGAGGGAGCGGTCGGCAGAGCCCCACCCGGCAGGCCAACAGGAAGGCACCCCTGATGACGGACATCACCCCCCGGATGCAGTCGGTGGACCCGGCGCAGCGCGAGGACTACATCTACAACCGTCTGCTCAAGGAGCGCATCATCTGGCTCGGCTCGGATGTGCGCGACGACAACGCGAACGCCATCTGCTCGCAGATGCTCCTGCTCTCCGCGGAGGACCCGGAGAAGGACATCTACCTCTACATCAACTCCCCGGGCGGCTCCGTGACCGCCGGCATGGCCATCTACGACACGATGCAGTTCATCCCGAACGACGTCGTCACCGTGGCCACCGGCCTCGCCGCCTCCATGGGCCAGTTCCTGCTCTCCTCGGGCACCAAGGGCAAGCGCTACGCGACCCCGCACGCCCGCGTGCTGATGCACCAGCCCTCCGGCGGCATCGGCGGCACCGAGTCGGACATCCGCATCCAGGCGCAGCTGATCCTGCACATGAAGAAGGTCATGTCCGAGCTCACCGCGGAGCAGACCGGCCAGTCGGTCGAGACCATCCTCGAGGACAACGCGCGTGACAAGTGGTTCACCGCGCAGGAGGCCCTCGACTACGGCTTCATCGACCACATCGCCGAGCGCTCCACCGCCGTCTCCGGCGGCGGAGGCATGCAGGCCTGAGGCCACGCCCGCGGACCCACGACCTTCCAGGAGACACAGTCATGAACCACTTCACCGCCGGGCTCCCTACCGCGAAGCCCTCCCAGCCCACTCCGGACGCCCGCTACATCCTCCCGCAGTTCGAGGAGCGCACCCCGTACGGCTTCAAGCGCCAGGACCCCTACGCCAAGCTGTTCGAGGACCGCATCGTCTTCCTCGGCTCGCAGGTGGACGACGCCTCGGCCGACGACGTGATGGCGCAGCTGCTCGTGCTCGAGGCCATGGACTCCGAGCGCGACATCACCCTGTACATCAACTCCCCGGGCGGTTCCTTCACCGCGATGACCGCCATCTTCGACACGATGCAGTTCATCCGTCCCGAGGTGCAGACCGTGTGCCTGGGCCAGGCCGCCTCCGCCGCCGCCGTGCTGCTGGCCGCCGGTGCGCCGGGCAAGCGCCTCGCGCTGCCGAACGCCCGCGTGATGATCCACCAGCCGGCCATGCAGGGCGACCGCGGCACCGCGACCGACCTCGAGATCCACGCGCAGGAGATCAACCGCATGCGCGTCTGGATGGAGGAGACCCTCGCCTCGCTGACCGACAAGTCGGCCGAGGAGGTCTCCCGGGACATCGACCGTGACAAGTTCCTCTCCGCGCAGGCCGCGCTCGAGTACGGCCTGGTGGACGAGGTGCTGTCCTCCCGCAAGATCACCCGCCCGTCCGCCTGACCGGCGTCCGGACGGAACCGGCCGGTCCCGCCCGGCGCAGCAGACCACGACGACGGCCCCGGGCCGTGCGCCGCCGGTGCACGGCCCGGGGCCGTTGCGATTCGCTGTCGTGTCCGGACCGGGTCGTATCCTGGTTCGTACGCGTGGAGCCCGGCGGCTCCGTTGCCGGACCGGTGAGGTCCGCGCCGCACACGTCCGGCCCCGGCCCGATGGGCCCGGACCCGCACACTGCAGTCAGACCCGGAGGAGTCCCGTTCCATGGCACGCATCGGAGAGAGCGCCGATCTGCTCAAGTGCTCGTTCTGCGGCAAGAGCCAGAAGCAGGTCCGCAAGCTCATCGCGGGGCCCGGTGTGTACATCTGCGAGGAGTGCATCGAGCTCTGCAACGAGATCATCGAAGAGGAGCTCGGGGAGGTCAGCGAGTCGGACGAGATGATCCTGCCGACTCCGCAGGAGATCTTCGACCACCTCGGCCGCTTCGTGATCGGCCAGGAGAACGCCAAGCGCTCCCTCGCCGTGGCCGTGTACAACCACTACAAGCGCGTCCGGAGCCCGCAGTCCAAGGGCGCGGAGTCCGCGGACCGCTTCTCGGAGCGGACGGACCTCGCGGACGTGGAGGTCGGCAAGTCCAACATCCTCATCGTGGGCCCCACCGGCTCCGGCAAGACCTACCTGGCCCAGACCCTGGCCCGCCAGCTGAACGTCCCGTTCGCCGTGGCGGACGCGACCAGCCTCACCGAGGCCGGCTACGTGGGCGAGGACGTGGAGAACATCCTCCTCAAGCTCATCCAGGCCGCGGACTTCGACGTGAAGAAGGCCGAGCAGGGCATCATCTACATCGACGAGATCGACAAGATCTCCCGCAAGTCCGAGAACCCGTCGATCACCCGTGACGTCTCCGGCGAGGGTGTGCAGCAGGCACTGCTGAAGATCCTCGAGGGGACCGTGGCCTCCGTGCCGCCGCAGGGCGGGCGGAAGCACCCGCGCCAGGAGTTCCTGCAGATCGACACCACCAACGTGCTGTTCATCGTGGCCGGCGCCTTCGCGGGACTGGAGGAGATCATCGGTTCCCGTGCCGGGCGCAAGGGCATCGGCTTCGGTGCGCCGCTCAGCCATCTCGGGGACGGCGAGACCTCCTACGCGGACGTCCGCCCCGAGGATCTGCTCAAGTTCGGCCTCATCCCGGAGTTCATCGGCCGCCTGCCCGTGATCACCGCGGTGGAGGATCTCACCCACGACCAGCTCGTCAAGGTGCTCACCGAGCCGAAGAACGCGCTGGTGAAGCAGTACCAGAAGATGTTCCTCATGGACGGTGTGGAGCTCGAGTTCGATGACGACGCGCTGGACGCCGTGGTGGAGCTGGCCGTGGCCCGAGGCACCGGCGCCCGCGGCCTGCGCTCGATCATGGAGGACGTGCTCAAGCCCGTCATGTTCGACCTGCCCTCCCGGACGGACATCGGTGCCGTGGTGATCACCGGGGACGTCGTCCGCGACGGCGCTGAGCCC
Organism: Micrococcus sp. FDAARGOS_333; assembly: GCF_002206575.2. Taxonomy (NCBI): domain Bacteria; kingdom Bacillati; phylum Actinomycetota; class Actinomycetes; order Micrococcales; family Micrococcaceae; genus Micrococcus; species Micrococcus sp. FDAARGOS_333. Next base: position 1,575,424 of record NZ_NJFJ02000001.1, read on the forward strand.
ACGCTGATCCCGGCGGACGTCGAGCGTTCCCGCCGGGACGAGTCCGCCTGACCAGACCGAAAGACGCCCGCCCAGGGGCCGGTCCGTCGGCCCCACGAAGGAAGGACCCCCGCATGACCGAGAACACTCCTACCGTCGGCTTCTACTTCGACCCGACCTGCCCGTTCGCCTGGATCACCTCCCGGTGGATCCTGGAGGTGGAGAAGGTACGTGACGTGAAGGTCGAGTTCAAGCAGATGTCCCTGTACATGCTGAACGAGGGCCGCGACCTGGACCCGGACTACCGCAAGCACACCGACGCCGGCCTCGTCCCGGGCCGCGCCACCATGTACGTGCGCGAGACCTACGGCCCCGAGGCCCTGGCCGACTGGTACACCGCCCTGGGCACCCGCATCCACAACGAGGGGGACAAGGACTACCCGGCCGTGCTGCGCGCCGCCGCCGATCAGCTCGGCCACGACGCGGACGCGATCCTCGCCGCCACCGAGTCCGACGCCCTGGACGCGAAGCTCCGTCAGGCCCAGAAGGAGGCCGAGGATCTCGTGGGCAACGACGTCGGCACCCCGGTGGTGGCCTTCGACGGCGTCGCCTTCTTCGGCCCGGTCCTCACCCGCATCCCGCGCGGCGAGACCGCCGGCGAGATCTTCGACGCCTCGCTGGCCCTGGCCCGCTACCCGTACTTCTACGAGATCAAGCGCGCCCGGGACACGACGCCGCAGTTCGACTGATCCTGGCGCCAGGACGACGGCCCCGTCACCTCGAGGTGACGGGGCCGTCGTCGTGGTTCCACGTCCTGAGGGAAGGGCACCGGAGGCGGGGCAGGAGGATCAGGCGTCCTCGGCCGGGGCCAGGTCCACGTCGGAGACGGTCAGCGGTGCGGACTCGCCGGGCTCGCCCTCGGTGAGGGTGAGGTCGGCGATGTTGCCGGCCGCCTTGAGGTCCGCCAGGCCGCCGCGCAGCTTCTCGAGCCACTGGGCCGGTCCGGTCACCACGGCCGAGCGCACCTGAGTGCGCTGCTTGACCTTGGCCTCGGACTTGGACTTGCGCACGCCGCCGAGGACCTGCGCCACGGTGGGCAGGACCTCGGCGTCGCCGGCGGAGGCGGCGGAGGACAGGGCGGCGGCCTCGTCCGCGGCACCCGGCCACGCGGCGGTGTGCACGGAGCCGGCCCGCCACCAGCTCCACACCTCCTCGGTGGCGAACGGCTGGAATGGTGCCAGCAGACGCAGCAGGGCGTCCAGGGTGGTGGCCAGCGCAGCCACCACGGACGCCTGCTCGGCCTCGCCCTGGCCGCCGTAGGCGCGGTCCTTCACCAGTTCCACGTAGTCGTCCGTGAAGGCCCAGAAGAACTGTTCGGTGACATTCAGGGCACGGGCGTAGTCGTAGGCCTCGAACGCCCGGGTCGCCTGCTCGGCGGTGGCCGCGAGGCGGGCCAGCAGCGAGGCATCCAGCGGGTTGGTCACGGCCGCGGCGTCCTCGGCAGAGCGGATCACCGAGGACTCGGTGGCGCCCAGGTTGAGGACGAACTTGGAGGCGTTGAGCAGCTTGATGGCCAGGCGGCGGCCGATCTTCATCTGCGCCACCTCATAGGCGGTGTCCGCGCCGAGGCGTGCAGAGGCGGCCCAGTAGCGCACGGCGTCCGAACCGAACTGGTCCAGGATGTCGGTCGGGACCACCACGTTGCCCTTGGACTTGGACATCTTCTTGCGGTCCGGGTCCAGGATCCAGCCGGAGAGTGCGGTGTCCGTCCACGGCACGGAGCCGTTGAGGGCGTGGGCGCGCACCACGGTGGAGAACAGCCAGGTGCGGATGATGTCGTGGCCCTGCGGGCGCAGATCGAACGGGAAGACGTTGGTGAAGAACTCCTCGTCCCGGGACCAGCGGCCCACGATCTGCGGGGTCAGCGAGGAGGTGGCCCAGGTGTCCAGGACGTCCGGGTCGCCGGTGAAGCCGCCGGGGACGTTGCGCTGGTCCTCGGAGAAGCCCGGGGCGGCCTCGGCGGCCGGATCCACGGGGAGCTGGTCGTCGGCCGGGAGGATCGGGTTCTCGTAGTCCGGCTCGCCCTCGGCGTCCAGCGGATACCAGACCGGGATCGGCACCCCGAAGAAGCGCTGGCGGGAGACGAGCCAGTCGCCGTTGAGGCCGTCGACCCAGTTCTCGTAACGGTGCCGCATGTGCTCCGGGTGCCAGGCCAGCTCGCGGCCGCGTTCGATGAGCTCGGCGCGGCGGTCGGCGTCGCGGCCGCCGTTGCGGATGTACCACTGGCGGGAGGTGACGACCTCGAGCGGCTTGTCGCCCTTCTCGTAGAAGTTCACGGCGTGCATGATCTTCTTCGGCTCGCCGTCCAGCAGGCCGGCCGCGGTGAGCGCGTCCACCACGCCCTGCTTGGCGGAGAACACGGTCTTGCCGGCCACGGTGTCCGCGTAGGCCTGCCGGCCGGCGTCCGTGGTGATCCACTCGGGGGTGTCGGCGGCGAAGCGGCCGTCGCGGCCGATCAGGGTGCGGGTCGGCAGCTGCAGCTCGCGCCACCAGGTGACGTCGTTGAGGTCGCCGAAGGTACAGACCATGGCGATGCCGGACCCCTTGTCCTGCTTGGCCAGCGGGTGCGGGAAGACCTCCACCTGAACGCCGTACAGCGGGGAGGTGACGGTCGTGCCGAACAGGTGCTGGTAGCGCTCGTCGTCCGGGTGGGCGACCAGGGCGGAGCAGGAGGCCAGCAGCTCTGGGCGGGTGGTCTCGATGAACACCTGCTCACCGTCGGTGGCCGTGAAGGCGTAGCGGTGGTAGGCACCGGGGACCTCACGGTCCTCGAGCTCGGCCTGCGCCACGGCGGTGCGGAAGGTGACGTCCCACATGGTCGGGGCCTCCGCCATGTAGGCGTCACCCGAGGCGATGCCGGCCAGGAAGGCGCGCTGGGAGACGGCGCGGGAGACGTCGTCGATGGTCCGGTAGGTCATGTCCCAGTCGACGGACAGGCCGAGGCGGGTGAAGAGGTCCTCGAAGACCTTCTCGTCCTCCACGGCGAGCTCCTCGCAGAGCTCGATGAAGTTCTTCCGGGAGACCACGTCCCAGTCGCGCTGGTTCTTCGCCGGCTTCTCCGGCGGGCGGTAGCCCTGAACGTAGGGCTTGGCGGGGTCGCAGCGGACGCCGTAGTAGTTCTGCACGCGGCGCTCGGTGGGCAGGCCGTTGTCGTCCCAGCCCATCGGGTAGAAGACGTTCTTGCCGTTCATGCGCTGGTAACGGGCGAGCACATCGGTCTGCGTGTAGGAGAACACATGGCCCACGTGCAGGGAGCCGGAGGCGGTCGGCGGCGGAGTGTCGATGGAGTAGACCTGTTCGCGCGTGGTCTCCGGGTCGAACGCGTAGGTGCGCTCGGCGGCCCAGCGGGCGGTCAGCTTCTCCTCGAGGCCCTCCAGGGCGGGGCGGTCCGGGACCGAGACGGTGCGTGCCTCGGTGGTCGCGGCGGTGGTGGACTCGGTGACGGGCGTGTCTGTGCCCGGGGTCTTGTCAGCCATGCGGTCCATCCTGTCACGTGAGCGCCCGTCCCGACGGCGGCGCCTCGCCCTGGCAGGCAGGCTCCCCCCGCGTAGGCTGTGGCCATGACCACAGTCCGCGAGTCCCAGGAGTCCGCCGTGCAGCAGCCCTCGGTGCAGAAGTCGCCCGTGCAGCAGTCCTCATCCTCCACCGCCCGGGGCGCCGTCGTCTCCGGCGCCACCACCGGCATCGGCCGGGCCACCGCCCTCGAGATGGCCCGCCGCGGCTGGCGCGTCTACGCCGTGGGCCGCCGCGCCGAGCGGCTGGAACAACTCCAGGCGCAGGGCGTGGAGGAGGACGTGCCGGGCATGCTGATCCCGTGCGCGCTGGACGTGACCGATGCGGACGCGGTGGCCCGCCTGGCGGAGCGCGTGACCGAGGACGGCGGCGCGGACACCCTGGTGAACATCGCCGGCGGCGCCCGCGGCACGGACGCGGTGGCCGACGGCGACCTGGAGCAGTGGGAGTGGATGTACCGCGTCAACGTGCTGGGCACCCTGACCATGTGCAAGGCGTTCCTGCCGATGCTGCGCGCCCACGGTGAGGGCACCGTGCTCAACCTGACCTCCACCGCTGCTGTGACCGCGTATGAGGGCGGCGGAGGATACAACGCCGCGAAGATGGGCCAGCACGGTTTGACGGGGGCGCTGCGCCTGGAGGAGGCCGAGCACAACGTGCGCGTGATCGAGGTGCTGCCCGGCATGGTGCACACCGAGGAGTTCTCCCTCATGCGCCTCGGTGGCGACCAGGCCGCCGCGGACAAGGTCTACGCCGGCGTCGAGAAGCCGCTCACCGCCGAGGACGTCGCCGAGGTGTGCGTCCACGCTGTCGAGCTGCCGCACCACGTGAACCTGGACCAGATCGTTCTGCGTCCCGTGGCGCAGGCGGCCCAGCACAAGGTGATCCGCAAGGGCTGAAGCGGACGCTCGGAGGTCCGGAGACTCTGAGGCCCGAGCACGGTGACCCGCACCCCGCTCTGTCACGGTGCTCGCCCATGCTGTGCCTTCGATCCGATTCAGAGCATGCACCGCGTGCTCCGCATCGGAACGAAGGCTTGGTTTCGGACAGCCATTCAATTCTTGAGCCCTCGATCCGATTCGGAACATGAGAGACGTGTTCCAGATCGTGTCGAGGCAGAACGATGAGGAGGAGACGACATGACCGAACAGCACGGAACTGCAGCAGACACTCAGGAACGGAAGATGTCGGTCGGCCAGGTGCCGGCGCCGGGACTGCCGACGCCGGCCCGCGCCGTTGTTAAGGGCGTGGCCGCCGGCGCGCTGACACTGATCCCCGTGGGGCGGTTGCCCCTGGGGCGGGCCGCACTCGGCGGAGCAGCTCTCGGAGCGGTCGGGCTCTGTTCCCTGGGCCTCATCACCGACGCACGGCGAGCTCAGCAGGACCCTGTCGAGGCGCCCGGTGAGGAACCGGGTGAGGGTTCCTCCGACCAGGCGCCTCAGCGTGGTCTCGCTGCGACGTGCATCCGTGCAGCGGGCGTGGGCGCCCTGATCGGAGGCGTCGTGACGACCGCGATCGTCCTGCCGGACCGGCTGATGGAGAAGGCCGTGACCCGAGCGGGAGTCCGCAGGCCTCGTCTCGTGATGGCCGGTGCCGCAGCCGTGCTCTCTGCAGTCGAAGAGATCATGGATTCCGAGGACGCCTCCTCGGATTCCACGGCTACTTCCTCGGTCCCCGAGGACGCCTCCTCGGTACAGCCCTGACGGTCTTCCTCACGCCCGACACTCAAGCCCCGTTCCGAAGCTGAGCATGCAGCGCGTGCTCGGCTTCGGAACGAGGGCTTCGAATTCGTCGCCGCGTTGCTTCCCGAAGGCTTCGATCCGATCTGAAGCATGCGAGGCGCGCTCTGCATCGGAATGAGGGAACAGGGCTCAGCGTCGGACGGCGCGGGGGACACCTGCGTCGTCGAGCAGTCGGCGCAGCCGAGTCGGATCCTGAAGATCGCCCCAGGTCCAGTGGACGACGCGGGAACACACCCGCTGCAGCCGCAGTTCCCGTTCCTGCTCGCGGCGCAGATAGCGCCGTCGTTCCTCGGCGCTCGCGTGCGCATCCACGTCGTACTTGCCGATGCCGTCGAATTCGCCGACGACGCCCCGCTCACGCCAGAGGCAGTCCACCCGGGCGATGAAGCCGTCGGCGTCGGACACGGCGATCTGCAGCTCCGGCACCTCGAATCCGAGCTCGATCATCCGGCCGCGGCTGACGGACTCTCCGGCCGACTCTGCCAAGGGAGAGGCCCGCTTCCAATCCTGTGTCAGTCGTCGCCCGGCAGCGCGTGTCGGCGCCAGCCCCACCGCGGCCTTCACGACCGCGTCGGCCGTGATCGACGCCGGGACCGAACCGTTCGGGACTCGCCTGTCCTCAGGAGCCGGCGGAGCCTGCCCGACGCGGAGTCCTGCGTCGTCCACCCCACGAAAGGCAAGGGCATCCAGGACGGGAAGGGACTCACTGGCCGTGGTCTCCTTCAGACCGACCGCGAGGGCCGGCGCCAGTGACTCCGCCGTGGCCTCGCCGATGACCGTGCCGTCAGAGAGCGAGACCGGCAGCCGCACGGTGGGGTGAGCCTGTTCGTCGTCGCCTCGGAGACGGTGCCGGTGGCGCACCGGCGACCACAGCGAAGGGCCCGTGCCAGGACGCTCCGTCGGATCGCCGTCGGAGCCGCCGGTCTGTCTGTCCAGGTCGGCCATGAGCCGCAGGCTGCGTTCCGGGGCCGCGAAGGGTTCGATGCGGGGCGCGGGTCTTGCACGCCCGTGTCCGCGGGCGAGCAGTTCGACGTGGGGCAGGCGTCTGCCCAGCGGCAGTCCATGGAGCAGCAACGCCGTGGAGCCGGTGAGCACGGCCGGAACGGTGCGACGTGTTCGCACGACCGCCATGATGCACAGCTTCTCCCGGTCCCACCGGGGCGCGTGCTGCCACACGTCAAGGGGAACGTAGGCGCCGTGGGCGAGCCTGACGAGTTCCCCGCGCATGAATCCTCCACGCAGCTGGTCCTTCCACCCGCGAGCCGAGGAACAGCCCGCGGTCAGGACCGGCGACCCCCACTGGGAGCTCGCCTCCTCCCATCTCTGGCGCCACACACGGTGTCGCGTGCCGTCGTTGATCAGCAGTGTCACGGCGGTCCTCCTCGACGTCGGCCTGCAGCGCAGGCATCGTCGACCCAGTCTTGCCAGAGCCTCGAGGCCGCGGCCCGCCGGACAAGCCGATCTGTGGACACCTGACGGTGACAGGCGGGGTTCAGGGGCCGTCGTCGTACCTGTGGAGGAGAAGACGGCGGACGCAACGAGGAAAAACGACCTTCGTCATGGGGCGACCACGGAGGCGCGAGCGCTCTGTCTGGGGCGACGGCCTGAGGCAGTGCAAGTGGACGGCTGCGGGGCTTGCCGCCAGACACTTCTGCCTTCGTTCCGAAGCGAAGACCGCGAGGCATGCGCTGAATCGGAACGAGGGTTTCGGTCTCGGAGCGGGCCGGCTCAGGTGGTCAGTGCAACACCGTCCTGGGCTTGAGCGATGAGCTCGTCTAGCTTCTCAGCCGGTGTCATTCCTGCCAAGATCACTCGCCCACGATGGTTCAACCGGTCCTGTGTGTCCTGGATGTCCTGATCGGTGAGTGTGTTGAAGTTCGTGCCCTTGGGGTACTCGTAGCGCAGCTGACCATTGAGGTTCTCGTTCGTGCCCCGCTGCCAGGGCGAGTGCGGGTCTGCGAAGAACACCGGGCAGCCGGTGGCCACGGTGAAACGAGCATGCTTGGCCATCTCCGAGCCCTGGTCCCAGGTCAACGAGCGCAGCACCGCCTCGGGCAAGGACTCGACCATCTGTGTGAGCTTGTCGATGACCGTCTCGGAGTCCCTGGCCCCGGGCAGTCGCCCCAGCAGCGTGAAGCGTGAGACTCGCTCGACCAGGGTGATCAACGCGGAGTTGCCCGGCCCCACGACCAGATCCCCTTCCCAGTGCCCGGGGATCTTGCGTTCGCAGATCTCGGCGGCGAACATCTGCTCCCGGTCGGCCAACAGACACCCCTGCAGCCAGGTCCGCTTGGAAGCAGGCGGCAGCTTGGAGGCCGGGATACGTCCAGTGCGTCCCGAGCGCAGCGCGACTTCGACCTTCAGCTCCTGCAGCAGCACCGAACGGGCCTGCAGGTACAGCTCTTGGTAGATGCTCTCGTGGCTGATGCGCATGCGCTCATCATCCGGGAACAGATGCCTCAGGCGCACGCTGACCTGTGGCGGTGAGTGCCCGTGCGTCAACAGGCGCAGCACCTGGTGACGTAGCGCCGGGTGAGCGTGCAGCTTCCTGGTCTTCGGCCGTGCCCGCCGGTAATCGGTGTGGTGCTGGGCGGTGGCGGCGTTGTAGGCCGAGTCCGCCGGGCCACCGGTCTTGCAGGAACGACCCCAGCGCAACGTGTTCCTGGCCAGCTCGCGGCTGATCGTGGAGCGGTGCACGCCGAGGTCATCGGCGATACGGGACTGGGACCAGCCATCGTTCAGGCGTAACTCGATCTTCGTGCGTTCTGCCAGGCTCAGACGACGGGCGTGGCCGGTACGGGCCGGCAGGGGTGCAACATTCGCAGGGATCACGGAGACATCCTTGCCTGCCCATCCCTGGGCTCTGTGCAGGCCTGCTTGCTGGCACCAGCGGCGCACGGAAGTACCGGAGACTCCGACCTGCTCGGCTACGGACTTCGAGGTGCCCCCGGCGAGCATCAGATCAAGCACTTGCAGACGCAGCCGCTTCGAAGCAGCACGAGAGATAGCGGCCATGGTGAGTACGACAGACCTTCCTGGTAGGCCCTGGAAGATCTGTTGCACTCACCGATGGAATCCGCCGCGCTTCGAACTCCAAGCCCTCGATCCGAAAGGGAGCATGCGCGGCGTGTTCCGGATCGGAACGAGGCCCCGTACGCCGCATCCCCTACACTGGAGCGCACAGGCGTCGACCCGGCCATCACCGGCGAGCCTCCGGAAGAACAGGACCGCCACGCACGGTCCCCAGTAGAACCGGACGGGTAAGCCCGTCACAGCAGTCACGAGCGGTCGCCCGCGCCCGGCACTCACCCCCGGAGCGGACGGCAAGCAGGGTGGTACCGCGCCCGCCGCACGGAGCACGAGCCTCGGGGAGACCCGGCACGTGCACCACGGAGAGCGTCCTTGCAGCAGCGGCACCGCCGGACCCACCCGTACCGGCAGCCGGCTCCCACCGGGAGCAGACCCCACGCAGCCAAGGACCGCAAAGGACGCCTCGTGTACCCTCTCGCCTCCACCGACCCCGCCTCCGGCACCGCCGCCTCCCCGCGCTTCCCGGAGATCGAGGAGCGCATCCTCAAGTACTGGGATGAGGACGGCACCTTCCAGGCCTCGATCGACGCCCGCGCCGCCCAGAACGAGGACGGCACCCCGAACGAGTTCGTCTTCTACGACGGCCCGCCCTTCGCCAACGGCCTGCCGCACTACGGCCACCTGCTCACCGGCTACGTCAAGGACCTCGTGGCCCGCTACCAGACCCAGCAGGGCCGCCGCGTCGAGCGCCGCTTCGGCTGGGACACCCACGGGCTGCCCGCCGAACTCGAGGCCATGAAGCAGCTGGGAATGACGGACAAGGCCCAGATCGAACAGATGGGCATCGACAAGTTCAACGACGCCTGCCGCGAGTCCGTGCTCAAGTACACCCGCGAGTGGCAGGACTACGTCACCCGCCAGGCCCGCTGGGTGGACTTCGACAATGACTACAAGACCCTCACCCCGGACTACATGGAGTCCGTGCTCTGGGCCTTCAAGTCCCTCCACTCCCAGGGCCTGACCTACCAGGGCTTCCGCGTCCTCCCGTACTGCTGGAAGGACGAGACTCCGCTGTCGAACCACGAGCTGCGCATGGACGACGACGTCTACAAGATGCGCCAGGACCCCTCGGTCACCGTGTCCTTCCCGCTGACCGGCGAGGTCGTCGACGGCGGCTCCGCCTCTGCCGAGACCGCCGCCGCGCTCGCCGGCGTGCACGTGGTCGCCTGGACCACCACCCCGTGGACCCTGCCGACCAACGCGGCGCTCGCCGTCGGCCCGGAGGTCTCCTACGCCGTGGTGCCGGCCGGCCCGAAGGGCTCGGCGATCGACGCCGAGCGCTTCCTGCTCGCCGAGGACCTCGTGGGGGCCCACGCCAAGGAGCTCGGCTACGAGGATGCCGACGCGGCCCGCGATGCCATCGCCGGGACTCATGCCGGCGCCACCCTGGGCGGCCTTCGCTATGAGCCGCTGTTCACCTACTTCGCGGACACCGAGGAGTACGGCACCGAGAAGGCCTGGCAGCTGCTGGTGGACGACTACGTCTCCACCGAGGACGGCACCGGCGTGGTCCACCAGGCGCCGGCCTACGGTGAGGACGACCAGCGCGTCTGCGAGGCCGCTGGCATCCCGGTGGTCCTCTCCGTGGACGAGGGCGCCAGGTTCCTGCCGCTGTTCGGCAAGGAGGAGAACGGCGGGGGAGTCCTGAAGGAGATCGCCGGCGTTCAGGTGTTCGAGGCCAACATGACCATCGTCCGGGCCCTGCGCGCGGCCGACCGTGTCTTCCGCGAGGCCTCCTACGAGCACTCCTACCCGCACTGCTGGCGCTGCCGCACCCCGCTGATCTACCGCGCCATCACCTCCTGGTACGTCCGCGTGACGGAGTTCAAGGACCGGATGCTGGCCCACAACGAGGACATCAACTGGATCCCGGGCAACGTGAAGCACGGCCAGTTCGGCACGTGGCTGGAGAACGCCCGCGACTGGTCGATCTCCCGCAACCGCTACTGGGGCTCCCCGATCCCGGTGTGGGTCTCGGACCACCCGGACTACCCGCACACCGAGGTCTACGGCTCCCTGGCCGAGCTGGAGGAGGCCTTCGGCCGCCTGCCGGTGAACGCCGACGGCGAGGTGGACCTGCACCGCCCGTGGATCGACGACCTCACCCGCCCGCACCCGGATCCCCAGGCCGCGGCCGCCGGTGCCACCATGCGCCGCGTGGAGGACGTGCTGGACGTGTGGTTCGACTCCGGCTCCATGCCGTACTCGCAGGTGCACTACCCCTTCGAGAACAAGGAGTGGTTCGACTCCCACCATCCGGCGGACTTCATCGTCGAGTACATCGGCCAGACCCGGGGCTGGTTCTACACGCTGCACATCCTGGCGACCGCGCTCTTCGACCGCCCGGCGTTCTCCAACGTGATCTCGCACGGCATCGTGCTGGGTTCGGACGGGCAGAAGATGTCCAAGTCCCTGCGCAACTACCCGGACGTCAACGAGGTCCTGGACCGCGACGGCTCGGATGCCATGCGCTGGTTCCTGATGGCCTCGCCGATCCTGCGCGGCGGCAACCTGATCGTCACCGAGGAGGGCATCCGCGAGGGTGTGCGCCAGGTGCAGCTGCCGCTGTGGAACGCATGGCACTTCTTCAGCCTGTACGCGAACACGGCCACCGCCGGGGGCACCCGCCCGGAGGGCTACCGTGCCCGGCTGAAGCACTCCGCCTCGGACCCGCTGGACCAGTACATCCTGGCCACCACCGGCACCATGCTGCGCGAGGTGAGGACCGCTCTGGACGCCTACGAGGTCTCGGATGCCTGCGACGCCCTGCGCACCTACATGGACACCCTGACCAACTGGTACATCCGCCGCTCCCGGCAGCGCTTCTTCGCCGAGGACACGGAGGCGATGGACGTGCTGTACACGGTGCTGGAGGCCTTCACCCGCGCCGCCGCCCCGCTGCTGCCGCTGGTGACGGAGGAGATCTGGCGCGGCCTGACCGGCGGCCGCTCGGTGCACCTGACCGATTACCCGGACGCGGACCTGTTCCCCCACGGTGACGAGGCCGACGCCCTGATCGCCCGCATGGACGCCGTGCGTGCCATCACCTCGGCCGGCTCGGCGTTGCGCAAGGGCGCCAACCGCCGTGTGCGCCTGCCGCTGGCGAACCTGTCCGTGGTGGTCCCGGACGCCGCCGGCCTGGAGGGCACGTTCGCGCGCATCATCGCGGACGAGCTGAACCTCAAGGACGTGACGCTCTCCGAGCTCACCGCCGAGGCCGTGGCCGAGTACGGCATCGGCACCGAGCTGAAGCTGAACTTCCGCGAGCTGGGCAAGGCGTTCGGCCGGCAGGTCCCGCTGATCAAGAAGGCCGTGGACGCCGGCTCCTACGAGGAGACCGCCTCCGGCCTCCAGGTGCCCCTCGACGACGGCCCCGTCACCCTGGCGCCGGAGCTCTACGAGCTGCGCACCGTCACCTCCGGCGCCCCGGAGGGCACCGCGGTCGGCGTGCTGTCCGGCACCTCCGGCTTCCTCGTGCTCACCACAGAGGTGTCCGAGGAGCTCGCCGCCGAGGGCACCGCCCGCGACGTCGTCCGCGCCGTCCAGTCGGCGCGCAAGAACGCCGGCCTGGACGTCGCGGACCGGGTGCGCACCGTCATCTCGGCACCATCGGCCGTGGCCGCCGCCCTACAGGTGCACCGCGAGCTGATCTGCCGCGAGACCCTCACCACGGACCTCGTGGTGGAGGACTCCGGTGCCGCGGACCCGCGCAGCAACGTCGCGGACGATGCCACCAGGACCGTGGCCGTCACCGTGGAGAAGGCGGACGCATGATGGACCCCGCACAGGGCCACGTGGACGCCCCGCGCGATGTCGAAGGGGTCTATCGCGACCTGCTCGCGCGTGCTCCGGAGAACAGGATGCAGCCGCGCATGGAACCGATGCGCCGGGTGCTGGCGCTGCTGGGCGACCCCCAGCACGCCGCCCCGGTCATCCACCTGACCGGCACCAACGGCAAGACCTCCACGGCACGGATGATCGAGGCGGTGCTGCGCTCCTACGGGCTGCGCACCGGCCGGTACACGTCGCCGCACCTGGAGCGGGTCACCGAGCGCATCAGCATCGACGGCGAGCCGGTGCAGGACGAGGCCTTCGTCCGCATCTGGGCGGAGATCCTGCCGATGGTGGAGCTCGTGGACGCCGAGCTCGAGGCCGCGGGTCAGCCGCCCCTGACCTACTTCGAAGCCGTCACCACGCTCGCCTTCGCGGTGTTCGCGGACGAGCCGGTGGAGGTCGTCGTCCTGGAGGTCGGCCTCGGAGGCATCACGGACGCCACCAACGTGGCGGATGCGAAGGTCGCCGTGGTCACCCCCATCAGCCTGGACCACACGGACCTGCTCGGGGAGACGGAGGCGGAGATCGCCGAGGAGAAGGCCGGGATCATCAAGCCCGGCGGGTTCCTCGTCTCGTCCGCCCAGGACCGGGACGCGGCCCAGGTGCTGCTCGAGGCAGCGCAGGCCGCGGGCGTGCCCTACCGTTTCGAGGGCGTCGAGTTCGGTGTGACCTCCCGTGCCCTGGCCGTCGGGGGTCAGCAGGTGTCGGTGCGTGGCATCGCCGGCGAGTACGAGGACCTCACCCTCCCGCTCTACGGCGAGCACCAGGCGGAGAACCTGGCGGTCGCCGTGGCCGCGCTCGAGGCCTTCCTCGGCGGCGGCGAGAAGCCGCTCGAGGCGGAGCTGCTCCGTGAGGGCATCGCCCAGGTGACCAGTCCGGGTCGCCTCGAGGTGCTGAGGGCGGCGCCGACGATCATCGTGGACGCCGCCCACAACCCGGACGGCGTGCGCGTCTCGGCCCGCGCCGTGAAGGAGTCCTTCGGGCTGACCCGTCTGTCCCTGGTGGTCGGCGTGCTGGAGGACAAGGACGCCCGTTCCATGCTCGAGACGCTGTACCGGGAGTTCGGCGACCTCGTGGAGGATGTGGCCGTCACCCAGTCCTCGTCGCCGCGCGCCGTCCCGGCCGTCGACCTGGCCCAGACGGCGCTGGACGTCGGCTGGCCGGAGGAGGACCTGTTCGTCACCGAGTCCGTGCCGGACGCCCTCGAATGGGCCGTCGGCCGCGCGGAGGCCGTGGACACCTCCGCGGACGCGCTGGCCCACGGCACCGGCGGCGGCGTGCTGGCGATCGGCTCGATCACCCTCGCCGCGGACGTCCGCCACCTGCTCGGCGCCCCCGCGGCGCCCGGCCCGGTGACCGTGGCGGCCCGCGGCATCGACCCCGCCGACCTGCTCGGCGCGGTCGGCCTGGACGACGAGGACGAGGACGCCGTGGACCCCGAGGTCCTCGACGTCCTGGACGACGACACGGACGGAGGCCGCTGACATGGCGCACACCCCCGACTCCTCCGACGCCGGCTTCGGCTCCGAGGACTGGCGCCCTGCTCGCGAGACGAGGTCCCAGCAGGCCTGGCGCCCCGGCATGAAGAAGAAGCGCCGGTCCATCCAGGCGCTGTTCGCCTCCTCGGTGCTGTGCCTGGAGGCGATCGTCCTGTTCTTCCTGGGCATGACGATCTTCGGCCTGAACCGGGCCGAGGACCACGCCGTGTGGTTCATCGTCGGCTACTCGCTGCTGGCCGTCGTCGCGGTCCTCACCTGCGCGATCATCCGGAAGCCTGCCGGAATCGCCGTCGGCTGGCTCCTGCAGCTCGTGCTGGTCCTCTCGGGCTTCTGGGAGTACTCGATGTTCGTCATCGGCCCGCTGTTCGCCCTGGCGTGGTGGTATGCGGTGGTGAAGGGCCGACGGATGGACGTGGAGAACCGGGAGCGCGACCGCCTTCAGGCCGAATGGGAGGCCGAGCACGGCGCCTGAGCCGTCGGCCCTGCCGCTGTGGACCACTACGCTGGTCCGAGGAACCGATGTCCCCCTCGTCGAAGGAGACCCCTGTGACCCACAACCACGAAGAGACCCTGGTCCTGGTGAAGCCGGACGGCGTCGAGCGCGGCCTGACCGGCCAGATCCTCGCCCGCATCGAGGCGAAGGGCTACGTGATCACCGAGCTGCGGATGCTCACCCCCACCCGCGAGATGCTGGTGAAGCACTACGAGGAGCACGAGGGCAAGCCGTTCTTCGAGCCGCTCGTGGAGTTCATGGGCTCCGGCCCGGTGGTGGCCGCCCGTGTGACCGGCAACCGCGTCATCGAGGGCTTCCGCTCCCTTGCCGGCGCCACCGAGCCGACCACCGCCGCCCCGGGCACCATCCGCGGCGACCTCGGCCGCGACTGGGGCGAGCAGGTCCAGAAGAACCTCGTGCACGGTTCCGACTCGACCCTCTCGGCCGAGCGCGAGCTGGGCATCTGGTTCGGCTGATCCGCCGCCGACGACCGGGCCGAGGAGGGGACTGCCGTCCCCCGCTTCACGACGACGGGCCGTCGCCTTCCGTACGGAAGGCGACGGCCCGTCGTCGTACAGGTCCGCCGCGGGCGGCTCAGAGGCCGAGGACGCCCAGCCCGAAGCGGAGGACGATCGAGGCCGCGACCGCGAGGTACAGGAGGACGACCACAGGCCAGGCGAACTCGCGCGCCCTGGACCGCAGGCCCTCGGAGGCGGGGATCAGACCGTTCTGGATGGTGGCGGAGGTCACCATGACGGCCTGGATGATGACCATGGCCCAGACGATCATGCAGTACAGGCAGAGGGTGTTGATCTGGTAGACGGCCGCGTACCACAGCCACACGGCGAAGCCGAGGCCGGCGAGGATGCCGAGGTTCATCAGCAGCCAGTACCAGCGGGCGAAGCGGGCGCCGGCGAACAGGGACACGGCCACGGTGATCAGCACGGAGAAGCCCACGATGCCGACGTAGGTGTTCGGGAAGCCGAAGGTGCCGGCCTGCCAGGACTGCATCACCTTGCCACAGGACATCCAGGGGTTGAGGTCGCAGCTGGTGCGGTGGTTCGGGTCCACCGCCAGGAGCGCGCGCTCGACGATGATGATGATCGTCGCCGCGAGCGCGACCAGCGAGGTGATCAGCAGCATCGCGGCGATGCCGCGCGGGCGGGCGAGAGTGCCACGCTCGTCCGGGGACGGGGCGGTGCCGCGCGGCGTGAGCGCGGTGGCGTCGTGGGCGACCGGTGCAGCGGCGGTGGCTGCGGCAGAACTGGTGCGGTCCATGGCAGGCAGTCTAGACCCGGGGCGCACGAGCTCTGGCTCACGTGTCGGCGTGTGAGAGAATCATTCGCGGACGCACCGTGGCCACACCGCGGACGCGTTCCTCTGGGCGACCGGCCAGGTCGCCGCCGACGCACCGGGGTCGGCAGAGTCCGACCCGGTCCACGCAGCGCGTGGGGCATCGACTCGCCCCGCAGCGCGCGGACCTGGAACGGACACCGGCGGAACCGGCCAGGACGACCCAGTGGTTCCGGACGGGGCAGCCGAGGAGTCTTGAGACGAGCGGCCCGCCGGTTCACCACAGGACTTTGGCGTCTGCTCCGCGACGCACCCCGTGGCCCTTCGGGGCCGGCACCGGGGGCAACGCGTCGGGGCGGCAGACCTGGACGCCTCCGGCACGGTGGGTGTGGCACCGTCCGGCGGCAGGAGGAGCTGCAATGGCAGCCGAGAACACCCCCGAGACCACCACGGCGGAACCCGCCGAGACCACCGCGGAGACGGCGATCGCGCCGAAGGCAGCGGAGACCACGGCCGAGCAGGCCGCCGCCGCCCAGACCATCACCTTCGACCCGTCGGACCCGTTCGCCGTGCCGGAGGACCTGATCCCGACCCTCACCGCCTCGGAGCCTCGCCGCGGGGACCGCGACGAGGAGAAGGACGAAGCGGGTCGTGACGACCACGACGACCAGGACGACGACGAGTCGCCGGAGTCCGGACGCGGCCGCCGCCGTCGCCGGGGCCGGGGCCGTGGCTCCCGCACGGACCACGGCGGGCCCGGCGCCGACGCCGACGGCGAGGACGTCGAGTCCGAGGACTCCGGCGAGGAGAACCGGGACGAGGAGCGTGAGACGGGCACCACCTCGCGCCGTCGTCGCAAGCGTCGCCGCGGATCGGTGGACATGGAGCTGGACGGAGGAGAGGAGGGAGACCCGGAGAACACGGTGACCCGTGTCCGCGCCCCGCGCCAGGCCTCCGTGAAGGCCACGGACGCCGTGCAGAGCGTCAAGGGCTCCACCCGCCTGGAGGCCAAGCGCCAGCGCCGCCGCGACTCCCGCGCCGGGGGCCGCCGCCGTCAGGTCATCACCGAGGCCGAGTTCCTTGCCCGTCGCGAGTCCGTGGACCGCAAGATGCTGGTCCGTCAGCGGGACAAGCGCATCCAGATCGCCGTGCTGGAGGACGGTGTGCTCGCCGAGCACTTCGTCTCCCACACCACGCAGGACTCGATGATCGGCAACGTGTACCTGGGCAAGGTCCAGAACGTGCTGCCGTCCATGGAGGCCGCCTTCGTGGACATCGGCCGCGGCCGCAACGCCGTGCTCTATGCCGGCGAGGTCGACTGGTCCGCCGCCGACCTGGACGGCAAGCCGAAGAAGATCGAGAACGCCCTGAAGTCCGGCGACTCGGTGCTCGTGCAGGTCACCAAGGACCCGGTGGGCCACAAGGGCGCCCGTCTGACCAGCCAGGTCTCCCTGCCCGGCCGCTACCTCGTGTACGTGCCCGGCGGCTCGATGACCGGCATCTCCCGCAAGCTCCCGGACGTGGAGCGTTCCCGCCTGAAGAAGATCCTCAAGGACCACCTGCCGCAGGACGCCGGCGTGATCGTCCGCACCGCGGCCGAGGGCACCTCGGAGCAGGAGCTGCAGAACGACATCAACCGCCTGCGCGCCCAGTGGGAGGGCATCCAGGAGAAGGCCAAGGGCACCAAGGTGCTGGCCCCGGAGCTGCTGTACGCGGAACCGGACCTGACCATCAAGACCGTCCGCGACGTCTTCAACGAGGACTTCTCCGCGATGCTCGTGCAGGGTCAGGAGACCTGGGACAACATCGAGGCCTACGTGATGTACGTGGCCCCGCACCTGCTGGACCGTCTGCACCACTGGGTGCCGGAGGACCACGAGGGCGAGGACCTCTACACCACCCACCGCATCGACGAGCAGCTCCACAAGGCGCTCGAGCGCAAGGTGTACCTGCCCTCCGGCGGATCGCTCGTGTTCGACCGCACCGAGGCCATGACCGTGGTGGATGTGAACACCGGCAAGTTCACCGGCTCCGGCGGCAACCTCGAGGAGACCGTCACCAAGAACAACCTGGAGGCCGCTGAGGAGATCGTCCGCCAGCTGCGCCTGCGGGACATCGGCGGCATCATCGTCATCGACTTCATCGACATGGTGCTCGAGTCCAACCGGGACCTGGTGCTGCGTCGTCTGGTCGAGTGCCTCGGCCGGGACCGCACCAAGCACCAGGTGGCCGAGGTGACCTCGCTGGGCCTGGTGCAGATGACGCGCAAGCGCATGGGCACCGGCCTCGTCGAGGTGTTCTCGGAGACCTGTGAGCAGTGCGCCGGACGCGGCATCCTGATCCAGGACGAGCCTGTGGACCGCCACCGCTCCCACAACTCCCACGGCGAGCCGCGGGGCGAGGGCGACGGCCGTCGTCGCCGGAAGAGGCGAGGCGGCAGCGGCGGACAGCAGCACGACGGCGACGCCGCTCAGAAGGACACCGCAGGTTCCGCCGATGCCGAGGTCTCCGAGGAGGAGAAGCAGCGTCAGGAGCGGGCCGCGGCCGCGCGGGCCGCGCTCCAGTCCATCGCCAAGGCCTCCGGCAAGTCCGTCGACGACGGCACCGCCTCCGCAGCGGAGGACACCGCCGCCTCGACCGAGCCCGCCACCGCGTCGGCCGGTTCTGACGGACCGGATGCTTCCGACGGACAGGACGGTTCCGGACAGGAGCAGTCCTCCGGCCGTTCGCGCCGCAAGCGGCGCGGCAAACGCCGCCGCGGCCGCGGCGGCGAGGGCCGTGGCGGTGAGGGCCGCAGCGAGGGCCGGGACCAGGAGCAGGACGACTCCGAGTCCGACGGCCGCGATCGCGCGGACACCGGCCGCCAGGACGCGGAGCGCAAGGACGCCGAACCGAAGGCCGAGGGCCGCGACGATGCCGTGCAGCAGCGCGCCGGGCAGGGCGAGGCCGCCCAGGCCGGTCCGACGGACGACGCCGTGATCACCTTCGACGGCGAGCCGGTCTCCGTGCCGCGCCGTCGCGGCGGGCGCCGTGCCGCGACGGAGGAGGGCGCCAAGGACCTCTCCGCCCTCGAGGACGCCCTCGAGCAGAAGTCGGCCTCGCGCCGCCGTTCCGAGCCGAATGAGACGAAGTCCACATCCGCCGACGCCCGGGATGCGGCCGACGACCGGTCCGCGGCGGACGGCCGGGAGCAGCCGGCGCCGCGTCGTCGTTCCCGCCGGGCCGTCTCGTCCGGCTCTGCCGGCTCCGCGGTGAGCACCGTCGAGGACCAGAAGGCCTCCGGCGGCGCCACCTTCACCGCCACCGCCGGCGCCCCGGCGAAGAAGGAGGAGGCCACCTCCGCCCCGGTGATGCTGGGCGTGGGCGTCAAGGCGGAGGACATCGTCCGCCACCGCTGAGCCGGTGTCCGCTCCGGTCGCCACGCCGCCGGAGCGGACATTTGTCCGGTGAACCGTGACCGCGTATGATGGTCACTCGGTGTTCACCGCCAGCTGGCTCCCGCATGCCCGTCGCACACGGCGGCGAGGTTCGGAATTTCGGAGCCGCACGTGCGGTCGAGAAGCAGGCGTGGACACAGTCAATCCGAAACGTCGAGAGAAGTGAGTCCCAAGTGGTGTACGCGATTGTCCGCGCTGGCGGCCGCCAGGAGAAGGTTGCCGTCGGCGACCTCGTTACCCTTGACCGCGTTGCCGCTGAGACCGGTGGCTCCGTCGAGCTGCCCGCTCTGATGCTGGTGGACGGGGACAAGGTCAAGGCGGGCGCCGACGCCGCTGGAGTGAAGGTGACCGCCGAGGTCGTCTCCCACTCCCGTGGCAAGAAGGTCGTCATCCAGAAGTACAAGAACAAGACCGGCTACAAGAAGCGCCAGGGCCACCGCTCTGAGCTGTCCACGGTCAAGATCACCGAGATCGCCTGAGGCCTGCCCCGCGCAGGATCGGCATCCTCGATAGCATCCGAGAGAATAGGTAACAGCAATGGCACAGAAGAAGGCCGGCAGTTCCTCGAAGAACGGCCGTGACTCCAACCCGCAGTACCTGGGCGTGAAGCGCTTCGGCGGCCAGGTCGTCTCGGCCGGCGAGATCCTCGTCCGCCAGCGGGGCACGAAGTTCCACCCGGGCCACAACGTGGGCCGCGGCAAGGACGACACCCTGTTCGCCCTGTCCGCCGGCTCGGTGGCCTACGGCCAGCGCCGCGGCCGCAAGGTCGTGGACATCGTCCCGGCCGCCGAGTGACCCTCGGCTGAACAGACTCCGTCGGCCCGCAGATCGGTGAGATGACACCGGCCCGCGGCCGCACAGAAGCCCCGGCGGGGGCGGGTCGCTGACACCACTCACGACCCGCCTCCGCCGTCGGCGTACCCGGGCCCTTCGGGCCCCACGGACGGCCACGGCCGACTCCGTACCCGCAGCGCGGTCTCCGCGCACCGCCCCTGACCCGAGGAGGGACGTCCGACATGGCAGCCTTCGTGGACCGCGTGGTCCTGCACCTCACGGCCGGCAACGGCGGCCACGGCTGCGTCTCCGTGCGGCGCGAGAAGTTCAAGCCCCTCGGCGGCCCAGACGGCGGCGACGGCGGCAACGGCGGCGACATTACGCTCGTCGTGGACTCGCAGACCACCACGCTGCTCGGATACCACCAGGCGCCGCACCGCTCCGCCGAGAACGGCGGCCCCGGCATGGGCGACAACCGCTCCGGCAAGCATGGACAGGACCTCATCCTGCCGGTGCCGGACGGCACCGTGGTGAAGGACACAGACGGCAACATCCTCGCGGATCTGGTGGGGGAGGGCGCCACCTTCACGGCCGCCGCCGGCGGCCAGGGCGGCCTCGGCAACGCCGCGCTGGCCTCCAGGAAGCGCAAGGCACCGGGCTTCGCGCTGCTCGGCCTGCCCGGCGAGCAGCGGGACGTGGTCCTGGAGATCAAGACCGTTGCGGACATCGCCCTGGTGGGCTACCCGTCCGCCGGGAAGTCCTCGCTCATCGCTGCCCTCTCCGCGGCCCGCCCGAAGATCGCCGACTACCCGTTCACCACCCTGGTCCCGAACCTCGGCGTGGTGCAGGCCGGCGACGTCCGCTACACCGTGGCCGACGTGCCGGGCCTGATCCCCGGCGCCTCCGAGGGCAAGGGCCTCGGCCTCGAGTTCCTCCGCCACGTCGAGCGCTGCGCCGCACTGGTGCACGTGCTGGACTGCGGCACCTTCGAGTCCGACCGTGACCCCGTCAGCGACTTCGAGGCCCTCGAAGCCGAGCTCGAGGCCTACGCGGTGGAGCCCGTCTTCGCCCAGGGTGGCGCCGGTGTGGTCCCGCTCAACGAGCGCCCCCGCCTCGTGGCCCTGAACAAGACGGACCTTCCCGACGGCGCGGACATGGCGGACCTGGTCCGTGCGCAGCTCGAGGAGCGCGGCCTGCGCGTCTTCGACATCTCCGCGCTCGCCCACCAGGGCCTGGACGCCCTCAAGTACGCGATGGCCGAACTCGTCGAGGCCGCCCGCGCCCAGGAGCCCGAGCCGGAGCACGCCGCGCCGGTCGAGGTGCCGCGCCGCCGCGCCAGGAAGGGCCAGAACCATGAGTTCGACATCCGCCGCGAGGAGCGCAACCTGCTGCCGCTGTTCCGCGTGCGCGGCCCGAAGCCCGAGCGCTGGGTCGCCCAGACCGACTTCACCAACGACGAGGCCGTCGGCTACCTCGCCGACCGGCTGCACCGTCTGGGCGTGGAGGACGGCCTGTTCAAGGCCGGCGCCAAGCCCGGCGACGCCGTCGTGATCGGCGACGACTCCACCGGTGTCCTCTTCGACTGGGAGCCCACCATCTCCACCGGTGCCGAGCTGCTCGCCGGCCCCCGCGGTTCCGACATCCGTCTGGAGGAGCGCACGCGCGCCACCCGTCAGGAGAAGCGCGAGGACCAGGACCGCCGCAAGGCCGCCCGCGCGGCCACGCGTGCCGAGATGGAGGCCGAGCGCCGCGCGGGCATCTGGACCGAGACCTACGACCGCGACGACGAGGACTGACCCCCTCCACCGCTTCCGGGCGGCCGGCGCGGGGGTGCTCCCGGTCGGCGACCCGGCCGCCGAACGACCACCGCCCCCGAGACATCGAGGAGAGTCCACCGCCCATGGCCGACCGCAAGACCGTCGTGTACCGCTACGCCACCCCCGCCACCGGAGGTGCGCCCGGAGAACCGAAGACGAACCCGGTCACCACCAGGGACACGCTCCAGGACGCACGCCGGGTGGTCATCAAGATCGGCTCCTCCTCCCTGACGACGGACCAGGGGCTGAACACCGAGGCCATCGACGCGCTCGTCGACTTGATCGCGTCCCTCCGCGAGCGCGGCACCCAGGTCGTGCTGGTCTCCTCCGGCGCGGTCGCCGCCGGCTTCCCGCAGCTCGGCCTGGCCCGCCGCCCGAAGGACACCGCGACCCAGCAGGCCGCCGCCGCGGTCGGCCAGGGCGGCCTGATGGCCTACTACTCGCAGTCCTTCGGCCGCTACGACACCACCGTGGCCCAGGTTCTGCTGACCGCGGAGGAGCTCATGCGCCGCGGCCAGTACATCAACGCCCACCGTGCGCTGGCCCGCCTACTCACCCTGGACGTCATGCCGATCGTCAACGAGAACGACGCCGTGGCCACCCGCGAGATCCGCTTCGGCGACAACGACCGCCTGGCCGCCCTCACCGCCAACCTCGTCAAGGCCGACCTGCTCGTCCTGCTATCCGATGTGGACGCCCTCTACACCGGCCACCCGTCGAAGCCCGACTCGCGCCGCATCGACTCGGTCGGTTCGGACGAGGACCTTGCCGGCGTCGATGTCGCCACCCCGGGTTCGGCCGGCGTCGGCACCGGAGGCATGGTCACCAAGGTGGACGCCGCCGGCATCGCCGCGACCACCGGCATCCCGACCCTTCTGACCTCCGCCCCGAAGGCGGCGGCCGCGTTCGCCGGCGAGGACGTCGGCACCTGGTTCGAGGTCGCCGGCCGGCGCCGCTCCGCGCGCGCCGCCTGGCTCGGGCTGACCGCCGAGGTCCGCGGGCGGCTGGTGCTGGACGACGGCGCCGTCCGCGCCGTCATCGAAAACGGACGATCCCTCCTGGCCGCCGGCATCACGGAGTTCAGCGGCCAGTTCGCCTCCGGCGACGTCGTGGAGATCGCGGACTCCCACGGGAAGGTGCTGGCCCGCGGCATGGTCCAGTACTCCTCCTCGCAGCTGCCGCGCATGCTCGGCCGCTCCACCGAGACCCTCAAGGAGGAGCTCGGAGCCGGCTACGACGGCGTCGTCGTCCACGCCGACGACCGGGTGAAGCTCGCTCCCTCGCACTCCGCCTACCGCTGATCCGGCGGGCGGGCACGCCCGCCGGCCGGCACCGATCAAGACCGAACGCACATCCTCATCCGCAGCCATCGACGAAGGGTGACAGACATGACCGAGAACCAGAACGCAGAGAACAAGACCGTCGACGCCATCCTCGAGATCTCCCGCCGCGCCCGCGCGGCCACCCCGGAGCTCGCCACCGCCGGCCGCGCCCGCAAGGACGAGACCCTGCAGGCCATCGCGGACGCCCTGCGCGCCTCCTCGACCGTGATCCTCGAGGCCAACGGGAAGGACGTGGAGCGGGGGCGCGAGAACGGCACCTCCGAGGCCCTGCTGGACCGTCTTCGCCTGGACAAGGACCGCCTGGAGGGCCTGGCCACCGCCGTCGAGGCCCTCGCGGCCCTGCCGGACCCGGTGGGCGTCGTCGTCCGCGGTCGCATGCTCCCCAACGGCGTGCGCATGCAGCAGACCCGCGTCCCGATGGGCGTGGTCGGCGCCGTCTACGAGGCCCGTCCGAACGTCACCGTGGACATCGCCGGCATCGCGCTGAAGTCGGGCAACGCCGTGGTGCTGCGTGGCGGCTCGGCGGCAAAGGACACCAACACCACCCTCATCGCGGTGCTGCGCCAGGCGATCGAGAACCAGGGCTTCGACCCGAACCTCGTCCAGGGCATCGACGACCTCGGGCGTGAGGGCGTCACGGCCCTGATGACCACCCACGGGGCCGTGGACGTGCTCGTCCCGCGCGGCGGCCGCGACCTCATCCAGAGGGTCGTCCGCGAGTCCCGCGTTCCGGTCATCGAGACCGGCGAGGGCAACGTGCACCTGTTCATCGACGAGTCCGCCCCGGTGCAGATGGCCGTGGACATCGCCGTGAACGCGAAGACCCATCGCACCTCCGTCTGCAACGCCGCCGAGACCCTGATCCTGCACCGCGGCGCCGAGGAGGCCTCCCGTGAGGTCCTGCGGGCCCTCACCCGTCTCGGCGTCCGCCTGCACGCCGACGCCGAGGCGATGAGGCTCATGCCGCAGGGATCGGACCGCGGCGACAACGCCGTGGACCCGGTCGAGGCCACGGACGAGGACTGGGCCACCGAGTACCTGGACATGGAGATGGCCGTGAAGACCGTGGGCTCCCTGGAGGAGGCGGTGGAGCACATCACGCAGTACTCCACCGGCCACACCGAGGCAATCGTGACCAACGACCTGGCCAACGCGGACCGGTTCGTGCAGGACATCGACTCCGCCGCGGTGATCGTCAATGCGTCCACCCGCTTCACGGACGGCGGCGAGCTCGGCCTCGGCGCCGAGGTGGGCATCTCGACCCAGAAGATGCATGCCCGCGGCCCCATGGGGTTGGAGGAGCTGACCACCACGAAGTGGATCCTGCGCGGCGACGGCCAGATCCGGCGCTGATTCCGGGCTAGACTGGTTCCGACGCCCCTGCGCCGCCGTCAGCACGGTCCGGCGCGCTCATCCGATCGCACCGAGGAGCGAGAATGCTGAACTCCGCCATCGTCCTGGCCGCCGGCGAGGGCCACCACGTCGTCAACGAGCTGCCGATCCCGGCGCCGTGGTACGGCATCATCGTGTTCGTCAGCCTGATGTTCATGCTGCTGTGCATCATGGGCATGCGCTCCGTGGGCATCCGCCCGTCCGAGCCGGGCGACGAGGTCGTCCCGCACGGCCGCGAGGCCCAGGGCCACGGTTCCCACCAGGCCCAGGGTCACGGCCGCTGACACCGCTGCCGCAGCGGCCCCGGGCGTTCCCCTCGAGCCCCGGGGGCCGCGGCGGCGTTGTCTTCCGACGTGAACGACACGCACCCGAACACGCCGTCCGCCGACGCCTCCGCGTCCGTGGGCGGCGCTGTCGCACCCGGGCCGGGGGAGCGGCGCTTCCGCCTGGGGATCATGGGCGGCACCTTCGATCCGATCCACCACGGTCACCTGGTGGCCGCGTCCGAGGTGGCGGCCCGCTACGAGCTCGACGAGGTCGTGTTCGTGCCCACCGGCCAGCCGTGGCAGAAGGCCGGACGGGACGTCTCCCCGGCCGAGCACCGCTACCTGATGACCGTGGTCGCCACCGCGTCGAACCCGCGCTTCACGGTCTCCCGCGTGGACATCGACCGTCCGGGCGCCACCTATACGGTGGACACGCTGCGGGACATCCGGCGCCAGCGCCCCCAGGCCGAGTTGTTCTTCATCACCGGCGCGGACGCGCTGAGTCAGATCCTCACCTGGAAGGACATCGACGAGGTCTGGGACCTCGCCCACTTCGTCGGCGTGACCCGGCCGGGCCACAGCCTGACGGACTACGGCCTGGAGGGTGACATCTCACTGCTGGAGATCCCGGCCATGGCGATCTCCTCCACGGACTGCCGTGAGCGCGTCGCTGCCGGCCGCCCCGTCTGGTACCTCGTGCCGGACGGTGTGGTGCAGTACATCAACAAGCACCGGCTCTACCTCAAGGCCGCTCCGAGCGGCACCGGGCACCGGGGAGACGGTTCTTAGGGCGAAGCAGACCGAGTCCACGACGACGGCACCCGCCGTCGCTGACCGGCTCGCCTCGTCGTCCGCGACGGCCTCCGCCGTCTGCCCGACGTACCCCACCGACCACTTCCGAAGGAGATCCATGACCGTTCCGGAGATCACCCGCACCGCCCTGCTCGTGGCCGCCCGTGCCGCCGAGGAGAAGCTCGCCGAGGACATCGTCGCCTTCGACGTCGCCGAGCGACTCGGCCTGACCGACGCCTTCCTCGTGGCCTCCGGCGCCACCGAGCGTCAGGTCAACGCCATCGTGGACGGCGTGGAGGAGGAGCTCCTCAAGCAGGAGCAGCTGAAGCCGATCCGCCGCGAGGGACGTTCTGACGGCCACTGGGTGCTGCTCGACTACGGCCACTTCGTGGTGCATGTGCAGCACGCCGAAGACCGTGAGTTCTACGCCCTCGACCGTCTCTGGAAGGACTCGCCGTCCATCGACCTGCAGCTGGAGGGCCACGCCTCCCCGGCGTCGGCGGGCGATCCCGAGCCCGAGTACCCGGCCGAGCCCACCAGGGACTGATCGGCTGTGCCCGTGCGTCTGATCCTGCTGCGACACGGTGAGACGGACTGGAATGCGGAGGACCGCTACCAGGGCCGCACGGACGTCGACCTCAACGCGACGGGGAAGCGCCAGTCCCGCGCCGCCGTCGCTCGGTTCCTCGCCGGTGCGCTCGAGGCCGCCGACGAGCTGGTGGCCGTGGCCTCTCCGCTGACGCGCGCCCGTCGCACCGCGGAGATCGTCCTCGAGGCCGCCGTCGGAGACGTCGAGCTCACGCTCGACCCGGACCTCATGGAGCTGTACGGCGGGGACTGGGAGGGGCTGCGTCTGGCCGAGATCGCCGAGCGCTGGCCCGCTGAGCACGAGGCCTGGCGCGGCACCCCGGACCTGGACGCCGGTCCCGTGGGCGGGGAGACCCTCCGCGCCGGCGGTCAGCGCGTGTTGGCCGCCCTCGGTGAGCACGTGCCACCGGCATGGACCCCGGCGCGTGGAGCCGGGGAGCGTGCCCCGCAGGCCCCGGTCCTGCTGGTCGTCGCCCATGGCGGGGTCCTGCGCTCGGCCGTCGGGCTGCTGCTCGGCGTCGAAGGCGAGGACTTCGCCGCGCTCGAGCGGATCGAGAACGCCCGCGCTGTGGTGTTCGAGGGGGACTGTGCCGCCGGCGGGCCCGCGTCACGGCGCATCGTGGACGGGTGCTGGCAGCTGCGTGGCTACAACGTCTGAGTCGTGCACGGCGCCGATTTGGCGGCGCTGTCGGGCCCGGTGTACAGTAGTCGAGTTGCCAGCGCGACGAACGGACGGGAAACCTTCCGCGAACGCGGTGGAAACACCCTTTTTCGGGGGTATGGCGCAGTTGGTAGCGCGTCTGCATGGCATGCAGAAGGTCAGGGGTTCGAATCCCCTTACCTCCACCACAGCGAAGGGCCCGGATCGAAGGATCCGGGCCCTTTGCCGTCATCTGGTTCCTCGTGAGGTCGAGGCCCAGAGGCCGGGCACGTAGGGTGTGACCATGAGCACGTCACCTGCCTCGCCGCTTGCCGGCCTCGCCCCAGCACGGGATGCCGATGTCCCCGCCTTCCTGAAGGACCTGGGCCTGCCCGGTCTGGTGGACCTGCACGTGCACTTCATGCCGGAGAGCGTCCAGCGCAAGGTGTGGGGAGTGTTCGACGCGCTCCCGGAGCAGGGTCTGCCGGCCTGGCCCGTCTCCTATCGGTTCGACGACGAGCAGCGCGTCCGCATCCTGCGCGAGCTGGGCGTGACCGCCTACGGCACCCTGAACTACGCGCACCGTCCGGGCATGGCCGCCTGGCTGAACGAGTATTCCTGCGCCTTCGCGGCGGAGCATCCGGACGCGATCCACTCGGCCACCTTCTACCCGGAGCCCGAGGCTGACGCCTACGTGGCCGAGGCGCTCGCGGCAGGGGCGCGCCTGTTCAAGGTGCACGTGCAGGTCGGCGCGTTCTCCCCTGTGGACCCGTTGCTCGAGCCGGTGTGGCGCAGGATCGCCGCTGCGGGCACGCCCGTGGTCATCCACTGCGGCTCCGGTCCGCACCCGGGGGAGTTCACCGGTCCGGAGCGCATCGCCCGGCTCGTGGAACGTCACCCGGACCTCGTGCTGGTCATCGCCCACGCCGGCATGCCGGAGTATCGCGAGTTCGCCGCCCTCGCCTGTGAGCACCCGAACGTGTACCTGGACACCACCATGGTCGGCACCGACTACATGGAGGAGCTGGTCCCCACGCCCGAGGACTTCCCTGAGCTGATGCGCCGGGCCGCCGGCAAGGTCGTCTTGGGCAGCGACTTCCCCACCATCCCCTACGGCTACCACCACCAGCTCCAGGCACTGTCCTCCTGGGGACTGGGGGAGGACTGGCTGCGGGACGTCCTCTGGCACACGCCGTCCCGCCTCGTCGGGCGGACCTGACGGGCACGCCGCCACCGGGGAACACCGACCCGCGGGGCACTGACGGGCATCGCCCGTTCCCGGGCCTGTGGTGGGCTCCGCCGATTTGCATCGGCTCTCGAGTCCTGGTTATAGTTCTCGAGTCGTTCGGACGAGAGATCGGCCGGAGGACACCTCGATCTGGGGGTATGGCGCAGTTGGTAGCGCGTCTGCATGGCATGCAGAAGGTCAGGGGTTCGAATCCCCTTACCTCCACCAGACGAAGGGCTCGGAGCACACGCTCCGGGCCCTTTCTCGTGCGCCGACCACACGGCGGACCGGGGTTATAGGCAGAAAAGTGTGGGTTATAGGCAGAAAAGTGTGTATGGCCCGGGCGTGTCAGGGCCTGTGCCTGCCGCCCCAACCGTGCTGGATCCCGTTGCCGTCTTCCCAGCTGAACCCGGTGTCGTAGAGCGCTGGCCCCAGTGGCTCCTCGATGGGTGCCTGTCGTGGGCCAGTGGTGGTCTTGTACTCATCGGTGACCAGGCTCCACGGGTCGATCGGGTGGGCAGTGAGCGAGTTCAGCAGCCAGTCCACCGCGATCACTGCGTGGGCCGTGCGCATGCCTCGGTGGGCGCGCAGCAGGGCCTTGATCGCCGCGTTCGGGCCTCCTTCCAGTGGTGAGGTCGTCCTCGGCAGCGTTGCGTTCTGCAGCTCTTGCAGTGCCGGTTCGAGCCAGGTGAACAGCTCGTTGCGGTTGATCAGTCTGCGCAGCATCGCCCGTGCTCGGCGCAGCCTGCGGTGGGTGTACCACCAGCGGGCACCGGCATGGATTCCTGTTGGTCGGGCTGCGCCGGTGCCGGCGTGGGTGCGTTCTTTCAGGAACTGTTCCCAGCGGGCGTCCCAGGAGGCGTACTCGCCCAGCCAGGCCGCGGCCGCGTCGAGGTCCTGCACCTTCATCAGAGCCTTGGTCAGGGCCAGCAGTTCCCGGCCGGGTTGAAGGCGTGGGGTCAGTGTCAGGTGCCGGCGGATGACCTGGAAGATGTGGAAGTAGCAGCGCTGCACTCGGGTGTCTGGCCAGGAGGCGGCAATCGCTGCGGCGGCCCCGGTGCCGCCGTCGATCACGACCATGCCCGGGGCGGGGATGCGGTCCAGCAGAGCGCTCCAGGCTGCTTTGGACTCCTTGTCGCACCACTGCCAGTCGATCACGTGTGTCCCGTCGTAGGTGATCAGCACGCACCAGCCCTGGAAGTAGGTGCCATCGAGCATCAGCACCGGGTGGACCACTCCGTCAGGGGTCGGGCGAGGAGGCGGCACGCGCCAGCACCAGGCGGTGCGGGCTCGGAAGGTGCGTGCTGGCATCGGCAGTCGGTGTTGTCCTGCCGGGCTCAGCAGCCAGGTGATGAACAGTCTCAGCTGCGCGGCTGCGGTGATCTCGCCGCGGGCTCTGGTGGCAGAGGCCCCGCAACAGCGGCATCGGTAGCGGGTCGTTCCGGCGCTGGTCTTGCCGTTCTTGACCAGGGGTTGGGCGCATACACCACAGTGCGGTCGGTTGCGTGGAAGAAGCACTGAACATGCTCTCAGAGCATGTTCAGCCCCCTGTTGCTCGCATGATCACTGGGCTAGAGGCCGATCGTGTACACACTTTTCTGCCTATAACCCGCACCTGCGCCACGCCCGCCCCGAGGACGCCGCGGCGATCGCCGCCATCTACAACCACGCCGTGGAGAACTCCACGGCCATCTGGAACGACGCCACGGTGGACGCGGACAACCGCGTCGCCTGGATGGCCGACCGGCAACGGGCCGGGTTCCCTGTCCGCGTGGCTGTGGACGCGCCCGAGGGGGAGGACGGAGAGGTCGTCGGCTACGCCACCTACGGGCCCTGTCGTGCCTTCGACGGCTACCGGCACACCGTGGAGCACTCCGTGTACGTGCGCGAGGACCAGCGTGGCCGCGGCCTGGGCCGGTGCCTCCTGGAGGACCTCGTGGAGTCCGCACGGGATGCCGGCGTGCACGTGATGGTCGCCGGCGTCG
This sequence comes from Micrococcus sp. FDAARGOS_333, assembly GCF_002206575.2. Taxonomy (NCBI): domain Bacteria; kingdom Bacillati; phylum Actinomycetota; class Actinomycetes; order Micrococcales; family Micrococcaceae; genus Micrococcus; species Micrococcus sp. FDAARGOS_333. Next base: position 1,605,189 of record NZ_NJFJ02000001.1, read on the forward strand.
AGGCCGGCAACGCGGGCTCGATCCGCCTGCACGAACACCTCGGGTTCATCGAGACCGGCCGGTTGCCGCAGGTCGGCTGCAAGTTCGGCCGGTGGCTGGACCTCGTCTTGCTCCAGAAGACGCTGGACTCTCGGCCCGTCCCCGACGACGGTCCTGGCGCCTCCGCCTGAGCCGTCACCGGGCGACGGCCTCGCCGAGGACCTTCCAGAGCCGCTCGACGTGCTCGCGCTCGGTGCCGAGCGCGCCGACGGACAGGCGCACCATCCACCGCCCCTCGAGCGTGGCCAGGGAGACGGCCGCCTTCCCGGAGGCGTTGACGGCCTGCGCCCAGGCACGGGTGTGCGCGTCGATCGCCTCGGCGTCGGCCGGGTCAGCGGGTCGAGTCCGGCGGGCACGTGCCGCACGCAGACGGTCTGCAGCGGCGTGGGGGCCACCCGCTCCCAGCCCTCAGCGGCGTCGACCTGGGCGGCCAGCCAGGCGGCGTTGTCCAGGTCCCGGCGCAGGCGCGCCCGCAGGGCCTCGGCGCCCTCCATGCGGAGCATGAACCAGAGCTTGAGGGCCCGGAAGCGGCGGCCGAGCGGCACGCCCCAGTCGCGGAGGTTGACCACGTCCTCGTCATGGGAGGACTGCAGGTAGGAGGGGTGGGTGGCCATGACCTTCTCCAGGAACACGGGGTCCTTGACGAAGAACAGGGAGCAGTCGAAGGCCACGCCGAGCCACTTGTGGGCGTTGACCACCAGGGAGTCGGCGAGCTCCACGCCCTCCCACATCCACCGGCACTCCGGCAGGAGCATGGCGGAGCCGGCCATGGCGGCGTCCACGTGGAACCAGAGGTCCTCGTCCTGGGCGATCCGCCCGATCTCGGCCAGCGGGTCCAGCGCGGTGGTGGCCGTGGTGCCGCAGGTGGCCACCACGGCCGCCGGCCTCAGGCCTGCGGCCCGGTCCTCGGCGACGATGGCGCGCAGCGCCTGCGCGTCCATCGCGTAGTCCGCGTCCACGGGCACCTCGCGGACGTTCTGGCGGCCGAAGCCGGCCAGCAGCATCGCCTTGGGCACGGAGGAGTGGGCCTGGGCGGTGCAGTAGACCACCATGCGGTCCCGGCCCTGGTCCGTGCCGCCGGCGTGCATGGCGAACCCGCTGGCGCGCTCGCGGGCCTCCAGCATGGCGGTGAGGGCGCAGCCGGAGGCGGAGTCCTGCACCACGCCGCGCCAACCCTCGGACAGCCCGAGCAGCTCGCGCATCCAGTCCATGGTGCGGATCTCCACCTCGGACAGGGCGGGGGAGGACTCCCAGGACAGCCCGAGCACGCCCAGGCCGGTGGAGGCGATGTCCCCGAGCACGGAGGACAGCTCCGCGTTCGCGGGGAAGAAGTGGAAGAACTCCGGGTGCTGCCACAGGGACAGCCCGGGCAGGACGACCCGGTCCAGGTCGGCCAGGACGGCGGCGGGGTCCTCGCCGGCCTCGGGGGCGGCGGCGGACAGCTGCGCGGCCACCACGCCGGGGCGCAGCGGGGACATCACCGGCCGCTCGTGCAGGGTGGAGCGGTAGTCGGCGATCCAGTCGATCAGCGCGTGGCCGTGGGTGCGGAACTCCTCCGGGGTCATGCGCCCATTGTGCTCCGTTTACCGACGACGGCCCCTCGCCTCAGAGCTGTGCGTCCAGTTCCCGGACGGCCGCCCGCACCGAGGCGGTGCCGGCCTTCGCGGACCGTATAGCGGCCGCCGCCGCGCCGGTGTGACGCACAGCGCAGGACAGGACAGAATGAGGGGCAACCGAGGAGAGGAGACACCCCATGAGCACCGCCACCGGATACCGCGTGCACAACCCGGCCACCGACGAGGTCGTCGAGACCTTCGACTCCCTGCAGGACTCCGAGATTGACGGCATTCTCGCCACCGCCGTGGCCGGCCAGCGCGAGTGGGCCGCCCTGTCCGTGGACGAGCGTGGAACGATCGTGCAGAAGGTCGCCGACCTGTTCGACGAGCGCAAGCACGAGCTCGCGCAGATCATCGCCGAGGAGATGGGCAAGCGCGTCTCCGAGGGCGTCGAGGAGGCCGAGTTCAGCGCGGAGATCTTCGGCTACTTCGTGAAGAACGCCGCCGAGCTGTCCAAGGACCGACCGATCGAGTCCTTCGCCGGCGGCCGCGCCATGGTCCGAAGCCTGCCGATCGGCGTGCTGCTGGGCATCATGCCGTGGAACTTCCCGTACTACCAGATCGCCCGTTTCGCCGCCCCGAACCTGATGCTCGGCAACGCTATCGTGCTCAAGCACGCGGAGATCTGCCCCCGCTCGGCGCTGGCCGTGCAGAAGATCATGGACGACGCCGGCGTGCCGGCCGGCGTGTACACCAACGTGTTCGCCACCCATGAGCAGATCTCCGAGTTCATCGCGGACCCGCGCATCCAGGGCGTCTCCCTCACCGGCTCCGAGCGCGCCGGCGCCATCATCGGCGCCCAGGCCGGCCAGCACCTGAAGAAGGCCGTGCTCGAGCTCGGCGGCTCCGATCCCTACGTCATCCTGGACACGGAGGACGTGGCCGAGGCCGCCGCCACCGCCTGGGGCACCCGCATGTACAACCAGGGCCAGGCGTGCAACTCGAACAAGCGCATGATCGTGGCCGAGGACATCTACGACGAGTTCGTGGCCGAGCTGGTGAAGCTCGCCTCCGCCATGAAGCCCGGCGAGCCGGCCTCCGAGGACGAGACCGTCTACCTGCCGCTGTCCTCGCGCGGCGCCGCGGAGACCCTGGCGGAGCAGGTGGCGAAGGCCAGGGAGCAGGGCGCCACCGTGCATGTGGGCGGCGAGCTCGCCGACGGCGCCGGAGCCCTGTTCTCCCCGGCCGTCATCACCGATGTCACCAAGGACATGGACGCCTACAGCGAGGAGCTCTTCGGCCCGGTGGCCGTCGTCTACAAGGTGTCCTCCCCGGAGGAGGCCCTCGAACTGGCCAACGACACCCCGTTCGGCCTCGGCGGCGCGGTGTTCTCGCAGGACGAGGCGCTGGCGGAGCGGATCGCCTCGCAGCTCGAGGTGGGCATGGCCAATGTGAACACCCCCGCCGGCGAGGGCGCCGAGATCCCGTTCGGCGGCGTGAAGCGTTCGGGCTTCGGCCGCGAGCTGGGACCGCTCGGCATGGACGAGTTCGTCAACAAGCAGATGTACTACGTGCAGCCTTGAACGACCCCTCGGGTCGTGGAGACCCGACGGCCCTTCCCGAGGGCGGCCGGTCGCTGTGCGCGGACGTCCCCGGCCGTCGTCGTGCCTCGGCCGAGGACGCTGCGCACGGTGTGCGGCAGACTGGGCCGATGACCACCCTGCTCTGGCTCCGCGACGACCTGCGCACCCTCGACCACGAGGCGCTCACCGCCGCCGTGGAGGACGGCGCCGATGTGGTGGCGCTGTGGATCCGAGAGGAGCCCGGGGAGGCCGACGACGGTGGACGCCTGGGCCCGCGTCCCCTCGGCGCCGCCGTGCGCTGGTGGTACCACCGCAGCCTCGAGCAGCTGTCGGTGCGGCTGGAGGCGCTCGGCATCCCGCTGGTTTTCGCCTCCGGAGACCCCCGGTCCGTGGTGCCGGAGCTCGCCGGCTCCCTCGGCGCGGGCACCGTCCGCTGGTCCCGCCGCTACGCGCCGCGCTCGCGTTCCCTCGACGCCGAGGTGAAGACCCTGCTGGGTGCGGCGGGGGTCGAGGCGCACAGCCACGCCGGGGCCCTGCTCACCGAGCCGTGGACCGTCACCACGGCCGCCGGGGGGAACTATCGGGTCTTCACCCCGTTCCACCGGGCCGCCGCACAGATCCCCGTGGGGACGCCGCTGCCGGCTCCGGAGCCGCTCGGCGGCCCGCCGCACGACCTGCTCGCCAGGCTCGCGCGGCTCCACGACGACGGCTCCCTCACCTCCCTGACAGACCTCGCTCTGGCGGACACCTCGCCTGCCTGGTGGGAGGACACCGTCGCCGAGCACTGGGCGCCGGGAGAGTCTGCGGCGGTGGAGGAGCTGGAGGCGATCGAGGCGGGCGTCGGCGGCTACGCCGAGACCAGGGACATGCCGGGGGACCGGGAGTCCACGTCCCGCCTGTCCCCGCGGCTGCGCTCCGGCGAGCTCTCCCCACGCCAGGTGCTCACCGCCGCGCACGCCGCAGACGTCCCGGACCAGGACCGGGCCGCGTTCGTGCGCCAGCTGTACTGGCGGGACTTCGCGTGGTCCCTGACGTACCACCACCCCGACCTGGACCGGATGCCGCTGCGTCCGGAGTTCCGCGCGTTCCCCTACGCACCGGATGATCACGCCCTGCGCGCGTGGGCGCGGGGGCGCACCGGCATCCGCCTCGTGGACGCGGGCATGCGGCAACTCTGGCAGACCGGGTGGATGCACAACCGCGTGCGTATGACCGCGGCCTCCCTGCTGGTGAAGAACCTGCTGCAGCCCTGGCAGGACGGCGAGGCATGGTTCTGGGACACTCTCGTGGACGCGGACGAGGCCAACAACCCCGTCTCCTGGCAGTGGGTGGCCGGCTGCGGCGCCGACGCCTCCCCGTACTTCCGGATCTTCAACCCGGACACCCAGGCCAAGCGGTTCGACCCCGAGGGGGTGTACGTGGCCCGCTGGGTGCCCGAGGCCGACTCGCCGCTGTCCGGGTACCCGGAGCCTGTCGTCGACCTCAGGCAGTCGCGGGCCGAGGCGCTCGCCGCCCTTGACGTCATGAAGGAGCGCGCGTCCACACAGGGCCTGGCCTGACCGCTCCTCAGGTCCGTCGTCGTTCCCGCCCGGAGACGGAAGGGGAGGCGTATCGCTCGGCGGGGCCGGTCAGGCCGTCGCCAGGGGCGGACGCACGGCGCCGGCGTAGGTGTTGCCGGTGTCGTAGGAGGCCACCGTGACGATCTCGATGGTCTTGCCGGACTCGGGGGAGTGCAGGATCTTGCCGTCGCCGACGTACACCGCCACGTGGCGGATGCGGTCGGGATCGGCCTGGAAGGAGAAGAACAGCAGGTCGCCGGGCTGCCAGTCCTCACGTTCCACGGATGGGAAGCCGGACTCGCGCAGCTGCGGGCCGGAGTCGCGCGGCATGTCGATGCCGTGGTGGCGGAAGATCGAGTAGGTGAAGCCCGAGCAGTCGAAGCCGTACGAGGAGACACCGGCCCACAGGTAGGGCAGGCCCAGGAAGCGCTTGCCGGTCTCGATGACCTGCTCGGCGGTGGGAGTGGGGAGCTTCTCGCCCCGCTTCAGCACCTTCACGGAGTCCTCGGACAGCCAGCCGTCCTCGGAGTCCGGCAGGGCCACGCGCACGTGCCCGTCCTTCTCCTCGAGCAGCGGCAGGCGGGTCTCGAAGGAGACGGCAAGCAGGTCCTCGCCGCCGCCGGCGGCAGAGGTCACCGTGGCCTTGTCCGCGGTGACCACCACGGTGTCGTGCTCCTCGCGCAGCTGGGCGAAGCGCTCGTCGTGCACGAGCTGGACCGCCGGCACCCAGCCGGTCATGAAGCCCTCGTCGCGGTGCGGTGCGGGCTGCTCGGAGAAGGAGACCTTCGCCCAGCCGTTCGCGATCTCCAGGACGTCGGCCGGGGAGCCGACCAGGGCCTGCGAGTCGAGCTTGCCGAGCAGCCAGTAGCGGGACTGGTAGTCGGGCATGCGGTCGTTCCAGGCGGCCAGGTCCACGGGGCGGCCCATCGAGGGCTCGTCCACGCCCTGGCGGTTCAGGCCCGGCTCGGTCCACATGGACGCGGCGGTCACGGCCACGAAGGCCTCGTCGCCGGCCTCGATGGGGCGGGCCGGCGCGAAGGTCGGGGCGGCGGAGGTCGAGGGGGCGGGGGAGCTCGAGGACTCGGGGGAACTCGGGGAGGCCACGGCTGCACCGGTGGTGGAACCTCGTCCGCCCTGGGCGCAGCCGGACAGGACGAGGCCCGAGGCGGCGGCGAGGGAGGTCAGCAGGGTGCGGCGGCCGATCAGGCCGTGCGGCGGACGGTGTGCGGACACGCAGGAGCTCCAGTGGGTCGGGGAAAGCCGGTGCGCAGGTGCAGGACGGCGGGCATCGGCCGTGGCCCCCAGCGCAACAGGGGGAAGTCTAGCCTCCGGGCGTCGGCGACGGCCATGGCACCGCTCACATCGTCCCGGCCCGCCGGTGGCGCTCGGTGTCCGCCGGGGCCGGGCGCCGAGCGCTGCCGTGACGACGACGGACTGTCGCCGTCGTCGGAGGGCGACAGTCCGTCGTCGGGGAGCCTCCATCAGGGGAGGCGGCGGTCAGGGGCGGCTCAGACGGCCTTGAGGGCGTCGGTGACCTCCTGCAGGCCCTCGCGCAGCAGCTCTTCGGAGATGGTGAGCGGAGGCAGGAAGCGGACCACGTTGCCGTAGGTGCCGCAGGTGAGCAGGATGACGCCGGTCTCACGGACGGCCTTGGCCACCGCGCCGCAGAGCTCGGCGTCGGGAGCGCCGGTGGCCGGGTCCACGAACTCGATCGCCATCATGGCGCCGCGGCCGCGGACCTCGCCGATGCGGTCGTCCGCGTTCTGCTCGAAGTGGCCGCGGATGACCTGCTCGATCCTCTGGGCCGCCTCGATCAGACCCTGCGACTCGATGGTCTCGAAGACCCCGAGCGCAGCGGCGCAGGCCACCGGGTTGCCGCCATAGGTGCCGCCGAGGCCGCCGGCGTGGACGCTGTCCATGATCTCGGCGCGGCCGGTGAGGGCGGACAGCGGCATGCCGCCGGCGATGCCCTTGGCGGTGGTGATCAGGTCCGGCTCGATGCCCTCGTGCTCGCAGGCGAACCAGGCGCCGGTGCGGGCGAACCCGGACTGCACCTCGTCCGCGATGAACAGGACGCCGTTCTCACGGCACCAGTCGACGACGGTCGGGAGGAAGCCCTCGGCCGGGACGATGAAGCCGCCTTCGCCCTGGACGGGCTCCATGATCACGGCGGCCAGGGAGTCCGCGCCGATCTGCTTCTCCAGGGCGGAGATGGTGGCCTGGGCGGCGGCGACGCCGTCGAGGCCGCCGTCGCGCAGCGGGTAGGAGCCCGGCACCCGGTAGACCTCGGGGGCGAAGGGGCCGAAGGAGTGCTTGTACGGCATCTGCTTCGCCGTCAGTGCCATGGTGAGGGTGGTGCGGCCGTGGTAGGCGTGGTCGAACGCGGCGACGGCCTGGCGGCCGGTGTAGGCGCGGGCCACCTTGACGGCGTTCTCCACGGCCTCGGCGCCGGAGTTGAACAGGGCGGTGCGGGTCTCGCCCGGGGCCGGGGACTTCTCACCGAGGCGCTCGGCCACCTCCACGTAGCCCTCGTACGGGGTGACCATGAAACAGGTGTGGGTGAACTCGGCCACCTGGGACTGCACGTTCTCCACCACGGCCGGGGCGGCGGCCCCCACGGAGGTCACGGCGATGCCGGAGCCGAGGTCGATGAGGCGGTTGCCGTCCACGTCCTCGAGGATGCCGTCGTACGCGCGGGCCGCGTACACCGGCATGGTCGGGGCGAGGGCGCCCGGGACGGATGCGGCCTGACGGGCGGCAAGCTCGCGCGAGCGCGGGCCGGGGATCTCGGTGGCCAGGTGACGGGACTGCTCCAGGGCAGGGCGCTCGGCGGTGCTCACGGGCGGTTCCTCCAGACGGGGGTCGGTGCGGATGTGCTGATCGAGGAGGCGGAGCTGCGTGGCGGTGTCATGCCGTGCAGTGTGCCGACGGCCGGTCGCCGCAGGCTCGCCGCCGTCCTCTCCTGCGGCGATTCTCCGCCCGCCCGTCCATGCTGTCCAATGATGATCCGTCATAGCGCCTATGCTCTGCAGGCATGAAGCATGCAGACCTGGGGCGCCTGCCCGAGCTGGATCCGTCCTTGGTGTCCGCATTCCTGCGCACCGTGGAGGCCGGGACGGTCTCGGAGGCCGCCCGCCAGCTGGGCGTGGTGCAGCCGGCGCTGAGCCGCCAGCTGCAGCGCCTCGAGCGGCAGACGGGGCTGTCCCTGTTCGCCCGGGGCGGGCCGCGGCTGCGCCTGACGCACACCGGCGAGGCCTTCGTCCCGGTGGCCCGCCGGCTGCTCGCGGAGCACCGGGCGGCGGGCCAGGCTGTCCAGATGCTGGCGGCCGGGCGACTCGAGTCCGTCCGCTTCGCCGCGCCGGGCACCACGCTCGTGGACGTCGTCATCCCGTTCGTGGCGACGCTGTCCGAGGACGCGCCGCGCGCGGAGGTGGTGGAGACGGACCTGGACGACTCGCTGGCGCAGGCCGTGGCGCACCACGACCTGGTGGTGATGCCGTCCACCCCGCCGGACACCGTGGCCTCCCTGGCGTTGGTGGACGCCCCGGTCTGGGCCTATGTGGCCCCGCACCACCGCTGGGCCGGGCGGAGACGGATCAGCGTGGACGACCTCACGGGCGAACGGCTCGTGGTCCCGTCCCGCTCCTTCAAGTCCCGCCGTGTGTTGGACGGGGCGCTCGAGGTGGCCGGGCTGACGGTGCCGGAGGTGACGGAGGTGAACTCCGGTCGCGTGGCGCAAGCGCTCGTGGCCACCGGCGCGGGCGTGGCCGTGGTGACCGAGGACCCCGCCTTCGACCTGGTGCCGCTGCACCTGGCGGCCCGCGGTGCCGACCTCGCCGTGGGGCTGCACGCGGCCTGGGCGCCGGACCACTACGGCGAGGCGACGCTGCGGGCGCTCGCGCAGCAGCTGCAGGGGTGGCTGCGGGACCGGTACCACGGCTGAGACCGCCGTGGCCGTGCCCTCGGCGGCGGCCACACTTCTGTATCGTCTGGAATCGTGGCGGGCGGCCCGCCGCGGCGGCGACCGTGCCCGCCGTGACCACCGCCGGCCCTGACCGGGCGAGCCCACAGAGCGCAGAAGGGGATCCGAGATGCACAGGAACGTCAAGCGGGCGATCTGGGTGGTCGCACTGCTCGCCTGCCTCGCCGTGGTCTGGTTCTCGGTCCGTGGCCTCTTCGCCTTCGGAGAGGTGCCCATCAGCCAGGCCCCGACGGCGGCGCCGTCGCCGTCCGTCTCCAGTCCCGCCTCGGACACGGCGTCGCGGTCCGTGTCCTCCTCCGGCGTGCCGTCGTCCTCCAACGCACCGTCGTCCTCCGGCGCACCGTCCTCCTCCGGCGTGCCGTCGTCGGCCACCCCGACGCGGGAGGCCGGCGCCCCGTCTGCGACGCAGTCCCCGGCGTCGTCGGAGGCCGCGTCACAGGAGGCCTCCGGTCCTGCGTCCTCGGAGGCCTCCACCCCTGCCGCCCCGACCTCCTCGGAGGCCGCGTCACCGGGGTCCTCAGCCCCGGCATCGACCTCGGCCGAGCCGGAGCCCAGCCCGTCGCCGACGCCGACCCCCACCGGTCCGCCGGCCGCGCCGATGGACGAGATCACCGCGGCGCCGGTGCATGTGGACGTCTACCACGAAGGGGAGCAGTACATCGGGGCGCCGATCGTTCCGGAGCATCGGGACGAGGACGGGGAGCTGAACCCGGAGCCGCGGAACGTCGGCTGGTACGCGCCGCCCCAGTGGAGCACGACGCCGGGCGAACTGTCCTCCCATCCGGGCATCCTCACCGGCCATGTCATCCACTCTGGGCTGAAGGACGTGTTCTACCGCCTGGAGGAGACCCGCAAGGGGGACCTCGTGGTGGTGACCTATGAGGACGGGACACAGGCGAAGTTCACCCTGGACACGGACCCGGTCCAGATGGGCAAGCGGGACCTGATCGACTCCCCGGAGTTCGCCTGGGCGTGGGAGCTGGAGGAGCCGGGACGGAAGGTCACGCTCATCACATGCGAGCTCGTCCCGGGCTCCGGCATGACCGGACATTCCGTGGACAACTGGGTGGTCCAAGCGACCCGGATCGCCTGAACCGGACGGTCGCGGACCGGGCGCGCCGTTTTCCCCGGGCGGGTGTCACAACGTACCGTTTCCAGTGAACGGCGGCGTATCCGCCGTCGGGGCCGCACGTCGATGCGTCGGCCCCGCCAGCCGAGAGGAACCCCGCCATGCAGCAGCCGAGCATCCGCCCCGCCTTCCGCCGTCCCCTCCGGACGTTCGCGGTCGGCCTCGGCTCCGTGGCGCTGGCGTTCGGTCTGACCGGCTGCCTGGACAGCGCCCAGTCCGCCCGCGAGCGGGCCGCCGCGGCCACCGCCACGGCGTCCGAGGGCGGCCTGCCCTCGCCGAGCCCGACCCAGGATGCCCAGCGGCGGCAGGACATCGTCTTCGCGTCCACCATGCTGAGGAACCAGCGTCAGGCCGTGGAGTACTCGCAGCTGCTGCTGGACAAGGGCGACGGCGTGGACGAGGAGGCGCGCCGGTTCGCCCGCGCCGTCACCGACCGCCGTCCCGAGCTGATCGACCGCCTGGACGGTCTGCTCCAGGACTGGGGCGTGGAGACCGAGGAGGACGCCGAGGCCGTCGCCGAGGCCAACCCGACACCGACCCCCAGCGGCTTCGCCACAGGTCCCTCCGAGGAGGAGCTGATGGAGGCCAACCAGCAGGCCGCCGCGGACCGCCGTGCGGGCCTGCTGACCTCGGAGGAGAAGCGCGCCCTCGAGTCCGCCACGGACGAGGACGCCGGCCGTCTGTACCTGATGCAGATGCACCGTCTTCACTTCGGCTCCGTGATGATCGCGAACACCCAGGTGGAGGAGGGCGAGGACGAGGACGCCAAGGACCTCGCCGAGGAGATCTCCGAGGACCAGACCCGCGTCATCGACGACGTCCAGCAGCTGCTGGGTGAGATGGGCGTGATCATCGGCGGCAGCCGTGACCACGAGCCGAACCCGAAGAGTGCCCCCGCCTCCATCAACAACGACGACGGCCCGGTCACCTTCAAGCCGGACCCGCCCAGCCCGTCTCCGTCGGAGAGCGACGAGAGCGAGGACGGCGACGACCGCGACCGACGCAGCGCGGACAGGTCCGCGGATCCCTCGCCGTCTCCGAGCCCGGCCGACTCCGACTCCCCGTCGAACGACGACGACGACGAGGACAACGACGACTGAGCCTCGGCGGCGACGGCGTTGCACACGCCGCGGGCCCGTGCCGACCCGGCGCGGGCCCGCGGCGTCTTTGCTGAGGCCCGCGCGGACCGGGTGTGCAGTCGACCTACGATGGACCCCATGCCCGCTCACCCGCTCTTCGCCCCCGGTGCGCCGGCCGTCCGTGTCCAGGTCGCCTGCGAGGCGCTGCGCACGGTGGCGGTCGGCGCCGTGATGCTCTGTGTGGGCCGGCTGCTCGCCGACGCCCTCGACCGTTCCGCCCAGGTGTCCGTCCCGGTGGTGGCCGCCGCCGTCGTGGCCGCGCTCGTGGCGGCGGCAACAGAGGCCGGCTCGCATGCCGTCCAGGGGCGCAGCATCGCCGCCGAGTCCCGCCGCCTGCGCGGGGCGCTGCTGCGCCGTGCCTTCGCCCTCGGCCCGGCGCGCTTCACCGGTGCGCAGACCGGCCGGCTCGTGGCGATGATGACCGACTCCGTGGAGCGCGTGACCGAGTATCGCCAGGGCTACGTCGGCCGCCTGGTGGGCGCGGTGCTGGCGCCGCTGCTGACCATCCTGCTGGCAGCGGTCTTCGTGGACTGGCTCTCCGCCCTGGTGCTGCTCCTGCTGGTCCCGGTGATCCCCCTGGCGATCATGGGGTTCCGCCGCCTCGTGGCGGGCGTGTCCGCCGCGTCCCGCGAGATGCGCATGCGGCTGGCCGGCCAGTTCCTGGAGGCGATCCAGGGCCTGCCGACGCTCGTGGGCCTGCGTGCGGCCGGCCGTGTGGGCGACCGCCTTCAGGCCGCCGGCGAGCAGAACCGACGGGCCACCATGTCCCTGCTGGCGCGGAACCAGCTCATCCTGTTCGTCACCGAGTCCGTGTTCTCCCTGTTCATGGTCTCCGCCGCCGTGCTGCTCGCCTGGGTCAGGCACGACGACGGCGCCGTCACTGTGGCAGGGGCCCTCGCCCTGGTGCTCCTGTCGACTCAGCTGACCGCGCCGATGAAGCAGATCGGCGGGTTCTTCTACATCGGCATGGCCGGTCGGGCCGGGCAACGGATGATGACCGCCTTCGTGGACCGCGGCGTGGTGCCTGCCGGGCACGCTCACCCCGGTGGCAGACCGGATGCCAGACGGCCCGGCACCCCGGCCGAGACGGCTCCTGCCGCGGCGTCCCCGGCCGAGCCTGCGCCGAGGCGAGGCGATCCTGCGCAGGAGGGGGCCGTCGTCGTGCAGGGCGTGGACTTCTGCTACGAGCCGGACAGGCCGGTGCTCACGGACGTGGACCTGACCGTGGCCGAACGGGAGACCACGGCGCTGCTGGGCACCTCGGGCTCGGGCAAGTCCACGCTGCTGGGCCTGCTCGCCGGGGACCTGCTGCCGGCCTCGGGCACCGTGCACGTGAACGGCGTCCCGCTGACCGCGGCGACCCAGGACGAGGTGCGTGCGGCCTCCGCCGTGGTGCAGCAGCACACGTGGCTGTTCCGGGCGTCGTTGGCGCAGAACCTGCGCATCGCCGCACCGGGGGCCACGGACGAACAGCTCTGGGACGCCCTCGAGCAGGTGGACCTGGCGCGCTGGGCGCGCACGCTGCCGCAGGGACTGGACACACCCGTGGGCGAGCGCGGATTGGGCGTCTCCGGCGGTCAGGGCCAGCGGATCGCCCTGGCCCGCGCGTTCCTGGCCGGCCGACCCCTGGTGATCCTCGACGAGCCGACGAGCCAGGTCGACCTGGAGTCCGAGGCTGTGATCGAGCAGGCGATCGAGCGGTTGGGGGAGCGGGCCACCGTGGTGCTCGCGACGCACCGCCCCGCCCTGGTGACGGGCCGTGCCGTGCGCGTGCGCGGCGGACGGGTGGAGCAGGAGCGGCGATGACGACGACGGCGCAGTCGCGGACGGCCCCGCTGGTAGAGGTGGGCCGCTGGCTGATCCGCGCCACGGCCCCGGTGCTGTGGCCGCTGGCCGGCTCGGTGCTGTTCCGGCAGGTCTACTTCGCCGCGGCGGCGGCGCTGTTGGGCGTGGGCGCCGGGGCGATCGCGTCCCTGGCGGTCGACGGGCCGACGCCGGCATGGCTGCCCGGGACGGTGTGGACGCTGATCGGCGTGCTGGCCGGGCTGACCCTGGTGAAGGCCGTGGCCGGCTACCTCGAGCACTTCCTGGGCCACTGGGTGGCGTTCAAGGCGCTCGAGCTGCTGCGCGTGCGCCTGTACCGCGCGCTGGTGCCCCTGGCGCACCAGGCCGCGCGGAACGCCTCCTCGGGTGACCTGCTGACGCGGGCGACCAAGGACGTCGACCGGATCGAGGTGTTCTTCGCGCACACCCTGGCACCGGCGGTGACCGCGGTGACGATGCCCGCGCTGGTCCTGGCCGTGATGGGACCGCAGGTCGGCGGGCCGGCGGCGCTGGCGGCGGGGGTCGGGCTGGGCCTGTCCGTGGTCGTGGTCCCGGCGCTGGGCGTGCGGGCGAGCCAGCGCGGAGCCGACGCGGCCAACGCGCGGCGTGGCGAGATCGCTCAGCACATCACCGACTCGGTGCAGGGCATGTCCGAGGTGACCGGCTACGGCCATGTGGATCGTCGGCTGGAGGAGACGGCGGCGCTGGACGAGGCGCTGCAGTCCGACGGCGCCGTCCGCGGCCGGTGGGCCGTGGCACGGGAGGGCGCTGCCCAGGCGGTGTCCCTGGCCACGCTGCCGGCCGTAGTGGCAGCCGGTGCGGCGTCCGGGGCGGACCTGGTGCCGCTGGCCGCCTTCACCGCGATGGTGTGGGCGCTGTTCGACGCGACCGCCGGCGTGCGTGGGTTCGCCGGGACGCTGGACGCCTCGATGGCCGCGGCGCGCCGTGTGCACCAGATCGCCGTGAGGGCCCCCGACGTGGCGGACCCGCCGACGCCGGTGCCGGTGCCCGCGGGGTCTCTGGGCGTGCGCGTGGAGGACGTGGACTACGCGTATCCGTCCGAGGCCGAGGCGCGTCCGACGGCACTCGCGGGCATCACGCTCGAGGTCCCGGCCGGCAGTCACACGGCGCTGATGGGCGCCTCGGGCTCCGGCAAGTCCTCGATCCTGCGCCTGCTTGCCCGGCACGACGACGCCACGGCCGGCACGGTCGCGCTGACCGGGGCCGAGGGGGCCGCGGTTCCGGTGTCGGCCGTGGCGTTGGAGGACCTGAGGACGGCCACGCACTACGTGACCCAGCAGACCACGCTGTTCCGCGGCAGCATCGCCGAGAACCTCCGGCTGTCTGCGCCCCGGGCCGACGACGATCGGCTGTGGGAGGCGCTCGAGGCCGCACAGCTGGCCGAGGCCGTGCGGAAGCGCGGGGGACTGGACACCCAGGTCGGGGAGCAGGGGCGGCGGCTGTCCGGCGGGCAGCGTCAACGGCTCGGCGTGGCCCGGGCCGTGCTGGCCCGCCCGCGGGTTCTCCTGCTGGACGAGTACACCTCCCACCTGGACCCCGAGACCGCCGCGGCGGTGCGCGCCGGCCTGCGCGCGGCGCTGCCGGAGGCGACGATCGTGGAGGCCACGCACACCTCGGCCGGGCTGGACGCCGCGGACCAGGTGGTGGTGTTGGACGCCGGCCGGATCGTGGCCTGTGGGCGGCCCGAGGACCTGAAGCGCGGCGGACCGCTGGCGAGGCTCATCGCGCGGGAGACGGACCGGGCGTGACCATTCTGTGTCGTGGGTGACAGGGCTGTTGCGATGTCGGTGTTCCCCTGGCATCTGCTCACCGAATTCGTAGGCTGTGACGCGGAGGGGAGATGTGACATGGGGCACGTTCCTTTCGGCCGCGCCAGACCGGCCGCGGTCACACGCACATCCATGGGAGTGAAGCACCATGACCCGCGCGACGACCATCGGCCACCGCACCGCCCTCGGCATGGGGGCGCTGGCCCTGACCGCAGCAATGCTGGCACCGGGAGCCGGTGCTGAGACCGCCGGCACCCAGGGCGGCAACCCGGAACCCGGCCCGGTGGGTGGGATCGGAGACCCCGCCGTCTGGGGCTGCTTCGTGGGCTCCACCACGGGCAAGGGCGTCGGCGAGCCCGACTCCACCGGGCGACTGCGCAGCGCCCACCAGATCGTGTTCGCACTGCAGCGCGGTCCCGGTCAGGAGGGCGCCGTCGCCGCGGACCAGGTGACGGTCACCGCGGTGCCCCGCGGCGCCGACACCGAGCCGGTGGAGGTCCCGTTCAGCTTCGAGGGCCCGGTCGGCACCGTGTGGACCAGTGACCTCGGCGACGCGCTCGGGCTCGAGGAGGGCACGGACACCAGCCACGTCGGCGAGGTGGACGTCACCGTCACGGTCGACGGCACCGCCGAGGTGGTGGCGACCCTGGACATGGCGAAGGGCGGCACGCCCGTGGACCACCGGTGCGAGAACACCAACACCGAGTCCGGGCCGCTCTGGATCGACGTCCACTGGACCGCGGTCCCCATGAACATGAACGACCGCGGCTTCCTCGACGGCGGCGGCTGGGCCTTCACCAGCGACGTCCGCGAGTGGATGCCGTTCCGCTGGCAGAGCGACGACGCCACCGCCACCGGGACGCACTATGTGCCCGCCGACGAGGTCGAGTGGACCGAGCACACGCCGAGCGTGTTCCCGCTGCACGGGTTCGAATCCGGCAGACACTACGGGACCAACGTCAGCACCCTGTCCGGAGAGTCGGACCTGAGCTGGATCGAGGCCGAGGGCGTCGGCCCGGACGGCAAGACCTACAGGAGGCTCAGCCTGATCGACCCGATGACCCAGAAGACCTACGACGCGACGCTGGACGGCGCCGTCCCGGTGGCCGGCATGAGCGCCGAGGACAAGAAGGACATGACGCCGCAGCTTCTCCTGAGGGACACGCAGCCCGAGGACCCGAACGAGCCGGCGGACGACGGTCACACCGTCCCGGACAAGGTGGAGACCGGTGGCTCCGCTGCCGGCGGCCTCGCGCTGGCAGGTCTGGGCGGGGCGACCGGCCTGGTGGCGCTGCGCCGTAGGTTCGGCATGGCCTGAGGGCCACGCCGTCACGAATCCGGCGGGAGAGGCGATTCCCCTCGCCGCCCGTCGAAGGCGGAAGGGCCGTCGTCGTGAGCTGATGGGAGCCACGGTGGCGGCCCTCGGCCGTCCCTGTCCGGCCCCGCCGACGATCGGGAGGGGCAGAGCATGGTCAGTCCTCGGCCGAGGGCGGCGGGTCGACAGGCGCCGCGGGGGAGTCCTTGTCCTGTCCGGGCCTACATCTAGTGTCCGGACCATGCAGACACGCCGACGTTTTGAGTGGTGGACATCGCTGAAAGGCGTGTGCAGATGTGCACTGTGCCCGTCCACCGGCTGTGGACAGCGTGGGGTCGAAGCGGCCCGATCCGCGTGTTCGCGCGGATCGTGGTCGGCCGGGAGTGTGGATGGGGTGTGGAGAGAGTGTGAACGATGAATGACATCCGTGTAAGCACTACATCTAGGGATGGTCGCGCCCGCCGATCACCACATGTAGTATCGACGGGAACGAAAGCACGAATCCCCGGATTCCGCTCCGGGACCGATGTGAGCCCCAGTCGGGGCCCGTCGGATGAGAAGCAAAGGGATGCAGATGACCGTCACCGTCTACACCAAGCCGGCCTGCGTGCAGTGCAACGCCACCTACCGTGCGCTGGACAAGAAGGGCATCGCCTACAAGACCGTCGACATGTCCCAGGACCCGGAGGCCCTGGAGCAGGTTCGGGCCCTCGGCTTCATGCAGGCACCGGTCGTCATGACCGAGTCCGACTCCTGGTCCGGCTTCCGCCCGGACAAGATCGAGGAGCTGGCCCAGGCCGCCGCCACCTCAGTCGCTTGAGTGGCAACGCGGTGCAGATGACCCGAGGCGCGGACCTCAACCACATCCGATCTGCCGCAGCGCAGGGACTCGTCCCCACGGACGCCCGGCTCATCTACTTCTCGTCGGCGTCCGGGTACACGCACCGCTTCGTCCAGAAGCTCGCCCTGCCCGAGGGGCAGACGGCGCGGCTGCCCGTGATCACGAAGGAGCCGACGCTGGAGGCCACCGCCCCGTTCGTCCTGCTCACCCCCACCTACGGCGGGGGAGACGGGAAGGGGGCGGTCCCCAAGCAGGTGATCAAGTTCCTCAACGTCGAGGGGAACCGGAGACTGCTGCAGGGCGTGATCGCCAGCGGCAACACCAACTTCAACGAGGGGTACTGCCTCGCGGGATACATCATCGCCCGCAAGTGCCAGGTGCCCCTGATGTACAAGTTCGAACTCATGGGCACGTCGGACGACGTGACCCGCGTCCGCGAAGGATTGGAAGGGATCTTCTGATGACCGTCACCGAGCAGGACCTCATCCAGCAGGCCAAGCACCTGCCGCCGGAGTGGCAGGGCCTGGGCTACCACGAGCTCAACGCCATGCTGAACCTGTATGGCCCCGACGGCAAGATCCAGTTCGAGGCCGACCACGCCGCCGCCCGGCAGTACTTCCTGCAGCACGTCAACAACAACACGGTCTTCTTCCACGACCTCGAGGAGAAGCTGACCTACCTGCAGGAGAACGACTACTACGAGTCCGAGACCTTCGAGCAGTACCCGTTCGAGTTCGTCAAGGGCCTGTTCGACCGTGCCTACAAGGCGAAGTTCCGCTTCCCGACCTTCCTCGGCGCCTTCAAGTTCTACACCTCCTACGCGCTGAAGACCTTCGACGGCAAGCGCTATCTCGAGCGCTACGAGGACCGGGTCTCCGTGGTGGCCCTCCACCTCGCCCAGGGCGACCAGGCCCTGGCCGAGCACCTCGTGGACGAGATGGTCGCCGGCCGCTTCCAGCCCGCCACCCCGACCTTCCTCAACGCAGGCAAGAAGCAGCGCGGCGAACTCGTCTCCTGCTTCCTGCTGCGCATCGAGGACAACATGGAGTCCATCGCCCGCGGCATCAACTCCGCCCTGCAGCTGTCCAAGCGCGGCGGCGGCGTGGCCCTGTCGCTCACCAACATCCGTGAGCACGGTGCCCCCATCAAGCAGATCGAGAACCAGTCCTCCGGCGTCATCCCCGTGATGAAGCTGCTCGAGGACTCCTTCTCCTACGCGAACCAGCTCGGCGCCCGCCAGGGAGCCGGCGCCGTGTACCTGCACGCGCACCACCCGGACATCCACCGCTTCCTGGACACGAAGCGTGAGAACGCGGACGAGAAGATCCGCATCAAGACCCTGTCCCTCGGCGTGGTCATCCCGGACATCACCTTCGAGCTGGCCAAGCGCAACGAGGACATGTACCTCTTCTCCCCGTACGACGTGGAGCGTGTCTACGGCAAGCCGTTCTCCGAGATCTCCGTCACGGAGAAGTACCACGAGATGGTGGACGACGCCCGGATCAAGAAGACCAAGATCAACGCGCGCGAGTTCTTCCAGACCCTCGCGGAGATCCAGTTCGAGTCCGGCTACCCGTACATCGTCTTCGAGGACACCGTGAACCGTGCGAACCCGATCGCCGGCCGCATCACCATGTCCAACCTCTGCTCCGAGATCCTGCAGGTCTCCTCCGCCTCGCAGTACAACGAGGACCTGACCTACGCCGAGGTCGGCGAGGACATCTCCTGCAACCTCGGCTCCATGAACATCGCGAAGACCATGGACTCGCCGGACTTCGGCCTGTCCATCGAGACGGCGATCCGCGCGCTGACCGCCGTGTCCACCATGTCCGACATCCAGTCGGTCCCCTCGGTGGCCAAGGGCAACGAGCGCTCCCACGCCATCGGCCTGGGGCAGATGAACCTCCACGGCTACCTCGCCCGCGAGCGGGTGCACTACGGCTCCGAGGAGGGCATCGACTTCACGAACATGTACTTCTACGCGGTGCTGTTCCACGCGCTGCGCGCCTCGAACAAGATCGCCATCGAGCGCGGTCAGAGGTTCGGCGGGTTCGAGGACTCGACGTACGCCTCCGGCGAGTTCTTCGACAAGTACACCGAGCAGGAATGGAAGCCCGCCACCGAGCGAGTCGCAGCCCTGTTCGCGGACGCGGACATCCACCTGCCGACCCGCGAGGACTGGCTCGAGCTCAAGGCCTCCGTCATGGAGCACGGCATCTTCAACCGCAACCTGCAGGCCGTCCCGCCGACCGGCTCGATCTCCTACATCAACAACTCGACCTCCTCGATCCACCCGGTGGCCTCGAAGATCGAGATCCGCAAGGAGGGCAAGCTCGGCCGTGTCTACTACCCGGCCCCGTACCTGACCAACGAGAACCTCGAGTACTACGAGGACGCGTACGAGATCGGCTACGAGAAGATCATCGACACCTACGCCGCTGCCACCCAGCATGTGGACCAGGGGCTGTCCCTGACGCTGTTCTTCAAGGACACGGCCACCACCCGTGACCTGAACCGTGCGCAGATCTACGCCTGGAAGAAGGGCATCAAGACGATCTACTACATCCGCCTGCGCCAGCTCGCCCTGGAAGGCACCGAGGTCGAGGGCTGCGTGTCCTGCATGCTCTGAGCCGGCCACGCGCCGTCCGCCGCCGCACCGGAAGGCGGCGGGCGGCCGTCGTCGTGATGCACGGAAGGGGCCGGGCGAGAACCCGCCCGGCCCCTCCGTCACACCCCTGGGGGACACCCCGGGGACACCCCGTTCCGCCCACGGCGAGGCACGCCCGACGTGTCCGGCCGTCGGCCTAGACTGACCACTCGAACAGCCGGGCTTCCGTGCGTGCCGATCACCCTGGAAGCCGCAAGAACACGCCGATTCTCCTGTGTGAGAAGCCGGCCCCACGTACCGCCGAAGGATGAGCACTCCGTGACTGACCAGCAGCACCACCTCGTCGAAGCGATCAACTGGAACCGCATCCAGGACGAGAAGGACGTCGAGGTGTGGAACCGCCTCGTGAACAACTTCTGGCTGCCGGAGAAGGTTCCGCTGTCCAACGACGCGCAGTCCTGGTCCAACCTGACCGACGACGAGCGCCTGCTCTCCATGCGGGTGTTCACCGGCCTGACCCTGCTGGACACCATCCAGGGCACCGTCGGCGCCGTGTCCCTCATCCCGGACGCCATCACCCCGCACGAGGAGGCCGTCTACACGAACATCGCGTTCATGGAGTCGGTGCACGCGAAGTCCTACTCCTCGATCTTCTCCACCCTCGCCTCCACCAAGGAGATCGACGAGGCCTTCCGCTGGTCCCGGGAGAACACGAACCTGCAGCGCAAGGCCGCGCTGATCGTCGAGCGCTACGACGGCGAGGACCCGTACAAGAAGAAGATCGCCTCCACCCTGCTGGAGTCCTTCCTCTTCTACTCCGGCTTCTACTGGCCGATGTACCTGTCCTCCCACGCGCGCCTGACCAACACCGCGGACCTGATCCGCCTGATCATCCGCGACGAGGCCGTGCACGGCTACTACATCGGCTACAAGTACCAGCGGAACCTCGAGACCCTGCCCGAGGAGAAGCGCGAGGAGCTCAAGGCCTTCACCTACGAGCTGCTCTTCGAGCTGTACGAGAACGAGGTCGAGTACACCCACGCCCTCTACGACTCCGTCGGGCTGGCCGAGGACGTCAAGAAGTTCCTGCACTACAACGCCAACAAGGCCCTGATGAACCTGGGCTACGAGGCGATGTTCCCGGCCGAGACCACCAACGTGAACCCGGCGATCCTCTCCGCCCTGTCCCCGAACTCGGACGAGAACCACGACTTCTTCTCCGGCTCCGGCTCCTCCTACGTGATCGGCAAGGCCGAGAACACCGAAGACGACGACTGGGACTTCTGAGCCCGCCCGCCTGACCTGCTCTGCACGCCCTCCCCGGCACCGAGCGGTCGACGACGGCCCGCATCCTCTGCGCGAGGGTGCGGGCCGCCGTCGTCTCCGACCGCCCTGCGGAAGGTCACGCGGCGTCATGCAGCCCGGTGCCGGGCGTGGAATCCCTCACATGCGCCCCCAGAAGCCGCCCGGAATGCCGTGTGCGGCGCGTGGACACGTTACGATCATGCCCAGCTTCAGGAGAAGCGGCTTACGGCCCCGCCGGCGAAGCGGGGCCACGTGGTCCCAGGACGAGCCGCTCACCAACCCCATGTTCACGGGTGGTATCGGACCGAGAAGCGGCCCACTTCCGCCGCGCGGAGGACCCCGACGACGGGGACGCGCGCGGTGGCTGGAGGCGGGCAAGAGCAGACCCTCGAAAGGAAGTACACCGGCGCGGCACGGGCGTCTCCGCCCTGGCCGCGCAGGCGTGGCCCCACCGGCGTCGGCACTCTCCGTCCCCGCCCCGGCCGGGCACGCCGTTCAGCACCGCACCCGACCCCGTCCCGGACGAGCCGAGGACGGGCAGGCGTCGTTTCCCCCTGTCCCAGAGGAGTTCCCCCATGTCCCAGCACCCCGCACTGTCCCGCCGTTCGTTCGGCGCCCTCTCCCTCGCCGCCGTCGGCTCCCTGGCCCTCTCGGCCTGCAACTCGCAGGCGCAGGACGACTCCGCCAACGGCGGCAAGGGCAAGATCGTCATCGGCATCGTGGGCGAGAACGAGACCAACAAGCTGTTCGTGGAGCTTGCCAAGAAGGAGCTGGACCTCGACGTGGAGATCCGCAACTTCACGGAGTACACCCAGCCGAACCCGGCGCTGGAGAACGGTGACATCCAGATGAACTGGTTCCAGCACATCGCCTACCTGGCCGACTACAACGAGGCCTCGGGCAGCGACCTGGTGATGATCGGCTCCACCGAGATCATCCCCCTGCCGCTGTACTCGAAGAAGTACAAGGACGTGGAGGACTTCCAGAAGGGGGACACCGTCGCGATCCCGAACGACACCGTCAACCAGGGCCGTGCCATCGGCGTGCTCGTGCAGGCCGGCCTGGTCACGCTCAAGAACGACACGATCCGCCCGGAGCCGAAGGACATCGACGAGTCCGCCTCCACCGTGAAGGTGCAGCCGGTGGCCGCGCAGCAGACCGTGAACGCGCTGGAGTCCGTGCAGGGCGCGGTGATCAACAACGACTTCTCCGCAGACGCCGGGATCGACACGAACACCGCCCTGTTCCAGGACGACCCGTCCGCAGACGCCGCCAAGCCGTTCGTCAACGGGTTCGTGGTCCGCCAGGAGGACAAGGACGACGAGACGTACAAGAAGCTCGCCGAGCTCTACCACAACCAGCAGATCCTGGACTCGGACGCCGAGCTCTCCTCCGGCACCTCCGTGCCGGTGCAGCTGGAGCAGGACGAGATCGATCGGGTCACCGAGGACTACCAGGCCGCGATCGCCGAGCAGGGCTCCTGATGCCCATGGCAGCGCACACCCCTGACCGAAAGCAGCTCGCCCCCGGGCGCACCGCAGAGGGCGCCGCGGGGGAGCCCGTCATCGTCTTCGACCACGTCAGCCGCGTCTTCGGCGGGCGCAGCGGCGAGGTCACGGCGGTGGACGACGTCTCCCTGACCGTCCACCGCGGCGAGGTCTTCGGAGTCATCGGCTTCTCCGGCGCCGGCAAGTCCACCCTGATCCGCATGATCAACGGACTGGAGAAGCCCACCTCCGGCACCGTCACGGTGCTCGGCGAGGAGGTCTCCGCGCTCTCCGAGGCGAAGCTGCGGCCGGTGCGTCGACGCATCGGCATGGTGTTCCAGCAGTTCAACCTCATGCACTCGCGGACCGTCGCCGGCAACGTGAACTACGCCCTGGCCACCGCCGGCTGGCCGAAGGCCAGGCGCCGGGAGCGTGTGGCCGAGCTGCTGGAGTTCGTGGGCCTGGAGTCCAAGGCGAAGCACTACCCGGAGCAGCTCTCCGGCGGGCAGAAGCAGCGCGTGGGCATCGCCCGTGCCCTGGCCGCCGAGCCGGAGATCCTGCTCGCGGACGAGGCCACCTCCGCGCTGGACCCGTCCACGACCTCCGAGGTCCTGTCCGTGCTGCGGCGCGTCAACGAGGAGCTCGGTGTGACGATCGTGGCCATCACCCACGAGATGGAGGTCATCCGCTCCATCGCGGACCGGGTGGCCGTGATGGACGCGGGCCGCGTCGTGGAATCCGGTCGAGTGTTCGACCTGTTCTCCCGCACGAACCACTCCGCGGATGCCGCGTCCTTCGTCACCACGGCGCTCAAGGACCGGCCCAATGCGGAGGAGGTGGCCCGCATCCGCCGGCGCACCGACGGGCGGTTGGTCATGGTGTCCCTGCGGGACGCCGCCGCGGTGTCCGCGGTACTCGGCACGGCCGGTCAGCGGGGCGTCGGATTCGAGATCGTCCACGGCGGCGTGTCCGCCACCAAGGACTCCGCGTACGGGCTGCTCACCGTGTCACTGACCGGGGAGGAGGCGGCGGTGGAGGACTTCCTCGCGGACCTGGGCCGCGCCGGAGACGTGCAGGAGGTGCAGCAGTGATCCAGGACTTCCTCAACCTCGACTGGGACTACTACGGCCCGGAGCTGTGGACCGCCATGGGGGACACCATCTACATGGTGATGTGGTCCTTCCTGCTCGGCGGCGCGATCGGCCTGGTCCTCGGATTCGTCCTCTACACCACGCGTCCCGGCGGCATCTTCGCGAACCGGGTGGTCAACCTGGCCATCAACGTCGTGGTGAACCTGATCCGGCCCATCCCGTTCGTCATCCTCATCGCGGCCCTGCAGCCGTTGACCATCGCGGTGGTCGGCAGCGGCATCGGCAACACCGCGGTGGTGTTCTGCATGATCTGGGCCTCCACGTTCGCCATCGCCCGCATCGTGGAGCAGAACCTGGTCTCCCTGGACCCCGGGGTGATCGAGGCGGCCCGGGCGATGGGCGCCTCACGGTGGCGGATCGTCACCACCGTGATGCTTCCCGAGGCGCTCGGTCCGCTGATCCTCGGATACACGTTCGTGATCATCTCGCTGGTGGACATGTCTGCACTGGCCGGCATCATCGGCGGCGGCGGCATCGGCAACTTCGCCATCGTGGAGGGCTACAACCGGTTCCGTCCTGCGGTCACCTGGACCGCGGTCATCGTCGTCGTCGTGTTCGTCCAGGCCCTGCAGCTGGTCGGCAACTGGGCGGCCCGCAAGGTCATGCGCCGCTGAGCGCCGGCTCGGCCCCGCGCCACGACGGCCGGTGACGTCCCTGCGGGGACGTCACCGGCCGTCGTCGTTCTGGCAGACTGAGGCCCATGACCGACAACGCGCCCACCCCCGAGTCCTCCGCCGGCGACCCGGCGGCCTTCTACGTCCGCCTCGGCGAGCCCACCGTGGATGCCGACGGCGTCCGCACCTCCCGCGTGCGCTCCACCGTGCACGCCCAGGGCGCGTGGCGGGCCGAGGAGATGCACATGGCCGCGGTCTCGGGCCTGCTGCTGCATGAGGTGAGCGCGCATGAGACCACGCCCGGGCTGCGGGTGGGACGGCTCTCCTACGACATCCTGGGCACGCTCTGGTCGGGCGAGCTCGAGGTGGTCACGCGCACCCTGCGTCCGGGCCGCACCATCGAACTGGTCGAGTCCGTGCTCCACGCCCGGGGCCGCACCGTGCTGACCCTGCGGGCCTGGCTGCTGTCCACCTCGGACACCTCCGCGGTCGCCCAGCTGCCGGACGAGCCCCTCCTGCCGCGCTCGCAGGCGGAGGCGCACAACGCGCTCCAGGGGTGGGCCGGCGGGTACATCGCCTCCCTCGAGGGCGTCACCGTTCCCGGTCACGCGCCGGGCCACGGCCGGGTGTGGATCACCACGGACCGTGAGATGGTGGCGGGGGAGCCCACGAGCGATCTGGTGCGCCTGATCGGACTCACCGATGCGGCCAACGGGATCGCCCCGGCCCTGCCGCCGAAGCCCGGCGGCTGGTTCTTCCCCAACGTAGACCTGCAGATCCATCTGTACCGCGAGCCCAGCGGCCACTGGCTCGGCCTCGCAGGCCAGGTCACCGTGGGCCCGGACGGCGTGGGCCTGACGAGCACCGTCCTCCATGACGACGACGGCCCCTTCGCCCACGTCGAACAGACCCTCACCCTGCGCTCCTGGCCGGCCGAGGGCGGCCTGTGAGCGCAGTCCGCCGGCTGCGCTGGGCGGTGCAGGAGCGGACCCTGGGGGCCGCCGAGGATCTCGACTGGGCCATGGGCGAGCTGTCCGTCTTCCGCACTGCCGCGGCGGAGGGGAAGGACCTGGACGATCTGATCCGTGTCTACGTGCCCGAGCCGACGGTCGCGTTCGGCCAGCGCGATACGCGGCTGCCCGGCTTCGAGGCGGCGGCAGCGGCGGCCCGGGCCCACGGCTTCGCACCCCTGACCCGCCGGGCCGGCGGACGGGCGGCGGCCTACCACCACGGCTGTGTGGTGGTGGACCACCTGTGCCTGCAGGAGGACGCGGCCGTGACGCAGCGGGCACGCTTCTCCGCGTTCGCCGACCTGTTCGTGCGCGCATTCGCCCGCATGGACGTGCCGGCCTCGGTGGGAGAGATCCCCGGGGAGTACTGCCCCGGCGAGTTCTCCGTGCAGAGCCCGGCCCCCGAGCACCCGGTGAAGCTGGCCGGCTCCGCCCAGCGTGTGGTCAAGGGCGCCTGGCTGTTCTCCACCCACGTGGTGGTCGCGGACGCCGCGCCGCTGCGTGCGGTGCTCACGGACGTCTACCGGGAGCTCGGCATGCCGATGGACCCGCGCACCGTGGGCGGGGCCGAGGACGTGCACCCCGGCGCGAGCGTGGAGCAGTTCGTGGCGGCGCTGCGCGCCGAGTACGCGGACTGGGCGGCCGAGCGCGGCATGTCCCTGGGTGACCTGGCGGTCTGACCCGGCTGCGGGCACGTCCGGACGGCCGGCGGCGGCAGGGCCCGGGCCGGTCGCACACGCCCGTGACCTGCGGCGCGGGCTCAGGCGTCCTCGGCGGGCGCACCGGCCATGGCGAACAGGTCGTGCTGCATGTCCGCCGTGGAGCGGGCCACGAATCCGGCGTCCACCGCGGCCTGCTTCCGGGCGCCGTCCGTGCGGAACAGGGCCCAGCCGCGCTGGAGCAGGAAGGGGATCGGCTTGCGGCGCTCGGCCACGTCCCGGGCGAAGCGGCGCACGGCGGTGGTCACCGGCGACTGGTCGATGTACCAGGCGTCGAAGGGCACCCCTGCCGCCTCGAGCAGGGCCGGCATCTGCGTGGCGAAGATGCCCTCGGCCACGATCGGCCCGCCCACGCCGCCGGCACCCGAGGCGCCGGCACCCGAGGCGCCGGCACCCGAGGCGTCGGCCTCGGAGCCATTCCCGTACTCCAGGTGCAACGGCACCGTGCCCACGATCGAGGACGTGGAGATGTCGTAGTCCGGGATCTGCGCGGTCCCGGTCTGACGCAGCTGCACGATCGCCTCGACGGCGGCCGGGCCGTTCCAGGTGCCCGGGTCGTCCCAGTCGATCTCCCCGTAGGGGGTGCGCGGGAAGGCCGGGCCGTCCCCGCCCTCGGCGGCATCCTCGGACTGCGGCCGGTAGAAGGAGTCCAGCGGCAGGTGCGGACGGCCGTAGCGGCGGGCGAGGAACGACTTGCCGGAGCCGGATGCCCCGCCGATCAGCACCACGCGTGGCCGGGGGGTCGCCTCGGCGGAGCCGGTGGTCCCGGACGCGGCGGGCTCGGTCTGGACGGGCTCGGGCTGGGCGGTGTCGTTCACGGTCACCCATTCTGACAGACCCTCCTCAGATGCTGTGCGCCTGCGGAAGGGCCACCGCGTCAGGGCTCCGAGGGCAGACGACGACGGACCCGGCGCCTTCCGCGGAAGGCACCGGGTCCGTCGCCGGGACGGGGCCGAAGGCCCGCACCGTGGTGCAGGGCGGTCAGTGGCCGCGGGCGATCCACTCGTCCAGGTGCGGTGCCTCCGCGCCGATGGTGGTGGAGTCGCCGTGGCCGGTGTGGACCACCGTGCGGTCGGACATCGGCAGCAGGCGCGTGGAGATGGACTCGATGATCGTGTCGAAGTCCGAGTAGCTGCGGCCGGTGGCGCCGGGGCCGCCGGCGAACAGGGTGTCGCCGGAGAACACGACGCCGGTGGGGGTGCCGTCCTCGTCCTTCTCGCCCAGGGCCGGGACGTGGAAGCACACCGAGCCGGGGGAGTGGCCCGGGGTGTGGCGGACCTCGAGCTCCACACCGGCCACGCGGAAGGTGTCGCCGTCCTGCAGGGCGCCGTCGGGGGCCTCGTCCGGGAACACGGCGTCCCAGAGCATGCGGTCGTCCGGGTGGATCAGCACGGGCGCGTCCACCATCCGGCGGAACTCCATGACCTGGCGGATGTGGTCGTCGTGGCCGTGGGTGAGCAGGATCGCCAGGACCTGACGGCCGTTGACGGCCTTCCACACGGCGTGCGCGTCATGGGCCGGGTCGATGACCACGCACTCCTCGGCGCCGCCGACGATCCAGACGTTGTTGTCCACCTCATGGGTCCCCCCGTCCAGGGAGAAGGTGCCGGAGGTGACGATGTGGTCGATGCGTGCCATCAGAGCACCACCACCGAACGCAGGACGTCGCCGGACTTCATGGTGTCGAAGGCCTCGTTCACCTCGTCGATGCCGATCTTCTCGGTGACGAACGCCTCCAGCGGCAGACGGCCCAGGCGGTACTGGTCCACGAGCATCGGGAAGTCGCGCTCGGGCAGGCAGTCGCCGTACCAGGACGACTTCAGGGCGCCGCCGCGGCCGAAGACCTCGAGCAGGGGCAGCTCGATCTTCATCTCCGGGGTCGGCACGCCCACAAGCACCACGCGGCCGGCGAGGTCGCGGGCGTAGAAGGCCTGCTCGTAGGTCTCCGGGCGGCCCACGGCCTCGATGACCACGTCTGCGCCGACGCCGCCGGTGGCCTCACGGATCGCCTCGACGGCGTCCTGCTCCTTCGAGTTCACGGTGACGGTGGCCCCGAGCTCCTCGGCCTTCGCCAGCTTCTTCGGGTCGATGTCCACGGCCACGATCGTGGTGGCGCCGGCCAGCTTCGCGCCGGCCACCGCGGCCACGCCGACGCCGCCGCAGCCGATGACGGCCACGGACTCGCCGCGCTTGACCTCGCCGGTGTTCACGGCGGCGCCGATGCCGGCCATGACGCCGCAGCCCAGCAGGCCGACGGCGGCCTGCTCGTCCACCGAGTCCACGCCGTCCACCCTGGTGCACTGGCCGGAGTGGACCAGGGTCTTCTCGGCGAAGGCGCCGATGCCCAGGGCAGGCTCCAGCTCGGTGCCGTCCTCCAGGGTCATCTTCTGCTCGGCGTTGAAGGTGGAGAAGCAGTACTTCAGGTCCCCCTTCTTGCAGGCGCGGCACTCGCCGCAGACGGCACGCCAGTTCAGGATGACGGTGTCCCCGACCTCGACGTTCGTCACGCCTTCGCCGACGGCGGAGACCACGCCGGTGGCCTCGTGGCCGAGCAGGTAGGGGTAGTCGTCTCCGATGCCGCCCTCGACGTAGTGCAGGTCCGTGTGGCAGACGCCGCAGGTCTTGATGTCCACGACGGCCTCGCCCGGACCCGGGTCCGGGACCACGATGGTGGTCAGCTCGACGGGGGCGTCCTTCGACCGTGCGATGACGGCCTTCACCTTCTGGGGCACGTGGGCTCCTCTCCTGTGGGGTGCACGGGCGGACGGTTGCGGCGCGTGTGTGCCGGTCCGGGGCCAGCGGGCCTTCGGGGGCCGCAGGCTGGTCGGAGCGGTGCCACGCCGGTGGGGCGTCCTCCCGCGTCGGTCCCTCCATCCCATCACAGGGTCGGCGGCGGATGCACGGGTCACAGGTCCGGTGGGGCCGGCGCGCAGCACGCGTGGCGTGTGGCGCCGTCGCCCGGGACGGGGAAGACTTGATGCGGCAGACGAGTGCGCTGTGACCGGAGGCCGAGCAGACGAGGGGAAGGACCGTTGAGATGTGTGGCCGCTACGTGATGGCCCGTGCGACCGGGGACCTGGTGGCCCGGGGCGGTGCCGAGCCGGATGAGGAGCTGGTGCTCCGCGAGAACTGGAACGTCGCCCCGACGGCCGAGGTGCCGATCCTGGTGGCGCATGCGGGGAACGCCGGGGCGGGTGACGGCGACGCCGCGGTGACGCGGCGGATCCATGTGGCCCGCTGGGGCCTGGTGCCGCCGTGGGCGAAGGAGCTGTCCGTGGGCTCGCGTGCGTTCAACGCCCGCTCCGAGACGGTGGCGCAGAAGCCGACGTTCCGGGCGGCCGTGCGTGCCCGCCGCTGCGCCGTGCCCGTGGAAGGCTACTACGAGTGGAAGGCCCCCGACCCGGGGCAGAAGGGCGCCGACGGGAAGGCGGCGAAGAAGCAGCCGTACTACGTGCACCCCGCCGGAGCCGGTGACGGCGAGGGGCCCGTCATCTGGTTCGCCGGCCTCTACGAGTGGTGGAAGGACCCGGAGGCTCAGGCCCGCGGCGAGGACCCGTGGGTGCTCTCCTGCTCCATCCTCACCTGCGCCTCCCCGGACCCGGAGGACGACGACGGCACCCTCGCCTCCCTGGGGCGTCTGCACGACCGTCTGCCCGTCCCCCTGGACGAGTCCCTGATGGCTGACTGGCTCGAGCCGGTGAAGCTCGCCTCCGCCGAGGAGGCGGAGGACCTCGTCGGGCGCGTGGTGGAGCGCGCCGAGTCCGTGGCGCGCGGCTGGCGGCTGCGCCCCGTCGGCACCGCCGTGGGCAACGTGCGGAACAACGGGCCGGAGCTGATCCGGCCGCAGGGAGGGGTGCAGGAACGCCTTGTCTGAGCGGCACGCGCAGGAGCCGGCCCGCGGGCAGGCAGGGCACGAGGAGACGGGGCCCGCGGACGATGTCGCCGTGCCCCGGCCTGCCGGGGCGAGGCCGTCCGGGGACGTGACGGCGCAGGCCGAGGCGACGGCGCCGCCGTCGGGCCTGGAGCAGCACCAGGTGTGGCTGTACCTGGGTGCGGCCGTGCTCGGCGGGGCCCTGGGCCTGGCGGTGCCGGGTGTGTCAGCGGTGACCGGTGTGCTGCTGTGGCCGCTGCTGGCGGCGCTGCTGTTCGCGACCTTCGTCCAGACCCCGCTGCAGCGGCTGCGTGAGGCCGGCCGGGACGGCCCCTGGCTCGGCACCGTGCTGGTGGCCAACGGGCTGGTGATGCCGGTGTTCGCCCTGTGCCTGGTGGCCGGGGTGGAGGTGTTCGGCAGAGTGCTCGTGGGCTCCGAGGCCCAGGTGACGGCCCTGGCGCTGGGACTGCTGCTGGTGCTCGCGGTGCCGTGCACGGACTGGTTCCTGACCTTCTCCTACCTGTCCTGGGGAGACCGGGCCGCGGCTGTGGTCATCACCCCCGTGAACCTGGTGCTGCAGCTGGTGAGCCTGCCCGTGTGGGTGTGGCTGTTCACGGTGCTGTGGGGAGGCATCGGTGCGGGCGTCGGAGGCGCCGGAGGGGGACTGCCGGGCCTCGGGGCGGCGCTGCTGAGCCCGGGCGTGATCACCGGGGCCGTGCTGGTGGTGCTGGTGCCGCTCGGAGCCGCCGCGTTCTTCGAGCGGTCGCTGCAGCGCTCGGCGGTGGGCGAGGCGCGGCGTGCGCGGCTGGCCCGCTGGCCGATCCCGCTGCTGACCGCCGTGGTCTTCCTCGTGGCCGCCGGCAGTGCGCCGGCGGTGGCCGAGGCGTCCGGCGTGCTCTGGGTCGGCGCGCTGGTGTGCGTGGTCTACCTCGGCGGCGCGGTGCTGGCCGGGACCGTGGCCGGGGACATCGCCGGACTGCCGCGCCCACAGCGCCGCACCCTCGTGTGCACGCTCGGCACGAGGAACTCGTTCGTGGTGCTGCCGATCGCCCTGGCACTGCCGGCCGGCTGGGAACTGGCCGGTGCGGCGATCGTGACGCAGTCGCTCGTCGAGCTGCTCGGCATGGGTCTGGTCAGCCGCTGGATGGCGGCCCGCGCGGTGCGGGGAGAGGAGGCGGCGCCGGCGCTGTGAGCAACGGCCCGGTCCCGGTCGGCAGGGCACGGCCCGGTCCCGGTCGGCTGGGCGCGGCTCGGTCCCGGTCGGCTGGGCGCGGCTCGGTCCCGGTCGGCTGGGCGCGGCCCCCGTCCCCTCGAAGGAGGGGACGGGGGCCGTCGTCGTGGCGGGACGCGCGTCAGCGCGCGGCGAGGATCAGCGCACGGTGAAGTCGATCGACTCGGTGTGGCGCTCGCCGTTGAGGTCCGTCACGGTGACCTCGGCGGTGTGCTCGCCGGCGGCCAGGTCCGACGGCAGCGGCAGGCGCCACAGGTGCATGGTGCGGTCGGCGAGGGAGCCGCCGTGCACCAGCTGCTCCTGGGCCGCAGTCGGGTCCGAGTACTCGGCGCCCACGCGGACCTCCTCGCCGTCCATCTCCTGGGTGCGGGTCGCGGGGACCGGTTCAGCTCCGTCCACGCTGACCTCGACCCGGGTGCCGGTGGCGCCCATGAACACGTTGGCGGTCAGCCAGGTTCCGGCCAGGTCCTCGGCGGCCACGGTGTGCGGGTCCGCCAGCGGCTTGGCGCCGCCCTTCTTGGCGTGGTCCTGGTTGGCCTCGAACCACTCGCGGTAGGCCGGGGTGTTCAGGCCGAGGCTCATCTGGTCGGAGCCGTCGTCGCCGCGGACGGTGAAGCGGGAGGCGATGCCCTCGGCGGTCAGGTCCAGGGTGACCACGCCGGGCAGGGCGCCGTCGCGCTGGGCGGCCAGCGGGTACCGGTCCCCGTCCACGAGGCGCCCGGAGTACCAGTCGCCGGAGATCGCGCCGGCCACCAGGTGGTCGAACGGCAGCCCGTCGATGCCGAACAGGTCCTTCCACCCGGCCACGAGGTCGCCGGCGCGCAGGTTCTCGGTGGAGTGGGTGTGGCCGCCGACCGTGATGACCTCACGGCCCTCGAGCAGCTCGTAGATCTCGGGCACCTGGTCGATCGAGTGGGTGGCCGAGGTGCTGTCCGCGAAGGACATCAGCGGCACGTGGGTGCCCAGCACGATCTTCTTGTCCTTCGGGGTCGCGGCGATGTCCTGGCGCAGCCACTCCATCTGGCGCTCGTCGATCGAGCCGTTGTAGCCGCTGGAGTCTGCGAGCGGGTACTCCACGGATGACAGGGCGATCACGTGGGCGTCACCGACGTCGTAGGAGTAGTACTCGGGCCCGAGGGCGGCGCGGAAGCTGTCGAAGGCGTGCTCGGAGTCCGGGGTGTCGAAGTCCAGGTCGTGGTTGCCGGGCAGGAACCAGGCCGGGCCGTTGAGCATGGAGGACAGCTCACGTGACTGCGGGTACAGGTCCGGGCGGTCTCCCACGATGTCGCCGATGAACAGGATGCCGCAGTCCGTGTAGTCGGTGCGCTCGGCCAGGTCCGCGAACGCGCCGGAGCGTGCGTACTCCACCTCCTGCTCGGTGTAGGTCTGGACGTCGCCGCCGATCAGGCAGCGCTGGTCCTCCTCGGCCATGCGCTCGTCCGCCACCACCGGGAAGTTCACGGCGGCCGGGAGCTCGCCGGTCGGGGCGATGCCGCCGTGCTCCAGCTCCGGGGAGCCGTCCGGCAGGTGGTGGTAGTGGAACTGCGGGACGTTGTCCGCGTCCACCGGGACGCGGTAGCCGGTGGGCTGGGTGACGAAGACCGTCATGTTGTCCCGGACGGGCAGCTCGTAGCGGCCGTGCTTGTCCGTGAGGACGACGTCCTCGCCGTTGGAGACGCGCACACCGGCCAGGCCCTTCTCCGAGGGGTGGCGGCGGGAGTCGCGGTCCGCGTCCACGAAGACGCGGCCGGTGAGCACGTTCGGGTCCTTCGGGCGGGAGTCGTGCGGGGTGCGGCGCACGTCCACCTGACCGCGGTAGGCGTCACGGTCCCAGTCGAACTCCTCCGGGGTGCCGGGGTGGTGCGGGTGCTTCGGCCCCTTGCCCGGGTGCTCCGGGTGGACCGGGTGCGGGTTCTTCGGCCCCTTGCCCGGGTGCTCCGGGTGGACCGGGTGCGGGCGGTGCTGCGGGGAGGAGGCCGGAGCGGCCGCAGCGCCGGCGGACTCGCTCTCGGCGACGGCGGACGGGGCGATGACGGCTGCGGAGAGCAGTCCGCCGGTCAGGGTCAGGGCGAGGGCTCCGGCGCCGAGGCGGGGGACGCAGGCGGTGGTCTTCACGATGTACCTCTGTTCTGCGGTTCTGTCGTCGGGGACAGCCCCGGGGCACGCGCCGTGAAGCGCGCCGTTCCCTCCGGCGTGCCCCCCCGCACGCCCCGGCGCGGCATCGAGCCTGACAGCACGGTGTGACGTGCCGGTGACGGCCGGATGAAGGGCACCGCACCGGCCCCCGACGCCCCAGTGACGCTTATCGTGTCCGGCCGCCTCCGTAGCTTCGGGAAAGCGATTCGAACACATGTTCGAGTAGCATGGTGGGTGCGGCCTTCCCAGCGCTTCCCGTCCAGGGCCCCTCGGGGCCTGCCGCTCCCACCGCCCGACGGCATCCCGCCGTCGGGTCCGCACACGCCGGTCCGCCGGCAGAACCGAGCAGGGAATCAGGGAGAAGACCATGGGAATCTTCACGCAGTCCGTCGCCGTGGAGTGCGCGCAGGACGGCACGCCGCACCGACTCCGCTGGAACGGTCGGGACTACGCGCTCGCCGAGCGTCCGGTGCGCTGGTACGAGCGCCGCCGCTGGTGGGCCGAGGAGCACCGGGCCGAGAAGGGCCGTGGCGCCGGCCTCGTGGACCACGAGATCTGGCGCCTCCAGGTCCGGCTCGCCCGTGCCGGCAACGCTCCGCTGCAGACCGTGGACGTCGCCCATCACCTGGACTCCGGCCGCTGGCGTCTGATCCGCATCCACGGCGGGGTCTGCCTGCCCCTCGTGGCCACCGCCTAGCCCGCACCTGTCCGCCGCCCCGTGAGGTGCGGGCCTTCGTCCGCCCGTCCTTCCCGACGCCGGCCCCTTCCCTCCGTCGTCCGCCTCACCCACGCCTGTCCGCGCTTCCCGTCGCGCTCTGTCCGCGCTTCCCGCCGTCCGGTCCGTCCGCCGTCATCGGGCGGTGCCGGTTCCGTCGAACAGGAGTGTCAGCATGACCGAGACCGCCGAGCCCTTCGCCCACCTGCAGGTCGCCAGCGCCTTCAGCGCGCACTACGGAGCGTCCTGGCCCGCCGAACTCGTCGCCGCCGCGGCTGCCGACGGGCAGCGCCTGCTCGCCTGCACCGACCGCGACGGCCTCTACGGCATGGCCAAGCACGTCTCCGCGTGCAGGGAGCACGGGATCGCCCCGATCGTCGGCGTGGACCTCGCCGTCACCTGGGCCGACCTCGCCCCCGGGGAACGGGCTGAGGAACAGGAGCCGGGGGCAGACGCCGGCCGCGTGGTCATCCTCGCCCGCGGCGGCTGCCAGGGCTCCGGGTACGCGGCGCTGTGCCGGGTGGTCTCGGCGGCGCACGCCCGCACCACGGGCGGCGCCGGCGGCGGGGTCCCGGTGCTCACGGTCGCCGAGCTGGCCGCGGCCGCCGCCGGCCCCGTGCCCACCGCCGCGGACCCGAAGAACCCGCCGACGCCCGAGCTGTTCGTCCTGCTCGGCCCGGACTCGGACGTCGGCCGGCACCTGGCCCGCCGCCGCTGGAACGCCGGCCTGCAGGGGCTGCGCCGTTGGAAGGCCGCTCTGCCCGCCCGCAGCCTGCACGTCAACGCGGTCAGCCACCTCTCCGCACCCGGGCGGCGGTGCGACACCGGGCACGCCGTGAAGATGGTCCGCGCCGCCGCGCAGGTCCGCGTCCCCGCCGTGCTCACCAACGCCGTCCGCTACGCCGCCCCGGACGGGGCCGCCACCGCCGACGTCCTGGACGCCGTCCGGGCCCTCAGCACCCTGGACGGGGCGCACGACCTGCAGCCCAACGGCCAGGGCTGGCTCAAGCCCACCGCGGCCATGCGGCGGATCGCCGCCGAGGTCGCGGACGCCGCGGACATCCGCCCTGCGGCCCTGCTCGCGGCCACCCAGGCCCTGGCCGAGGCCTGCGCCGTGGACCCCGGTGAGGACCTCGGATGGGGACGGCCGCGCGTGCCGGAGGCGGCCGTCGTCGGGATCGAGGGGGACCCGGCACGGGTGCTGCGGGAGCGGACCCTGGCGGGGGTGGCCGACCGCTACCCGGACCTGTTCACGGGCACGGCCTTCGCCGCCACGGCGGCCGGCCGGGAGCTCGAGGAGCGTGTGGAGCACGAGCTCGGGATCATCACCCGGCTCGGGTTCTCCGGGTACTTCCTCACGGTGGCCGAGGTGGTGCGGATGATCGAGGGCCGCGGCGTGCGCGTGGCGGCTCGGGGCTCGGGAGCGTCCTCGCTGGTCAACCACGCCCTGCGGATCTCGCACGTGGACCCCATGGCGCAGGGGCTGCTCATGGAGCGGTTCCTCTCGGACGACCGCTCGACCCTGCCGGACATCGACATCGACGTGGAGTCCGCCCGCCGCCACGAGGTCTACCGGGCGCTGTTCGAACGGTTCGGACAGCAGCGCACCACCCTGATGAGCATGCAGAACGCCTACCGGGCCCGCGGCGCCGTGCGGGACGCCGGGCTCGCCCTGGGCATGCCGGACACGGAGGTGGACGCGGTGGCCAAGCAGCTGTGGCGGTTCTCCGCCGCCCACTTCCGCGACGCCCTCGAGCGCATGCCGGAGCTGCGCGGCTTCGCCGAGCGCCTCGAGTCCGGGCGCCGCGAGGGCAGCCGGCAGCTGGACCTGCTCGTGGACCTCACCGAGCGCCTGGACCGGCTGCCGCGGCACATCTCCATGCACCCGTGCGGCGTGATCCTCGGGGACGCCTCCCTGCTGAAGCGCACCCCCGTGCAGCCCTCCGGCCTCGGCCTGCCCATGAGCCAGTTCGACAAGCACGACATGGACCCCATGGGCATGCTCAAGCTCGACGTCCTCGGCGTCCGCATGCAGTCCGCCATCGCCTACGCCCTCCAGGAGGTCGCCCGCACCACCGGCGAGCAGGTGGACCTCGAGCAGGTTCCCTTGGACGACCCCGCCACCTACGAGATGATCCGCACCACCCACACGCTCGGCTGCTTCCAGATCGAGTCCCCGGGCCAGCGGGAGCTGATCGGCAAGCTCGCCCCGGAGCGGTTCGAGGATCTCATCGTGGACATCTCCCTGTTCCGCCCCGGCCCCATGCAGTCGGACATGGTGCGCCCCTTCCTGGAACAGCGGCACGGGTGGGCGCCGGCCCACTACCCGCACCCGGACCTCGTTCCCGTGCTCGCCGAGACCCACGGGGTCACCGTGTTCCACGAGCAGGTGCTGCGCACCTTCGACGTCATGACCGGCTGCGGCCTTGCCAAGGCCGACGAGCTCCGCCGTCTCATCGGCTCCGACGCCGAGACCCGTGTGGAGGAGTTCTTCCGCTCCCGGGCCCTGTCCCGCGGCTACAGCCTCGACGTCATCGACGAGGTCTGGGCCACCCTCCACGCCTTCGGCTCCTTCGGGTTCTGCAAGGCGCACGGGGCGGCGTTCGCGGTGCCCACCTACCACTCGGCCTGGCTGAAGACGCACCACCCGGAGGCGTTCATGGCCGCGATCCTCGAGCACGACCCCGGGATGTACCCCGCCCGTCTCATGATCGCCGAGGCCCGCCGCATGGGCATCCCCGTGCTCCCCGTGGACGTGAACCGCTCCTCCGACCACGTCCGCGTCGAATGGGTGCCGGACCATCCCGAGCTCGGACTGCCGCCCCGCGGCGGAGGCCACGGGGGAACGCCCGAGACCCTCTTCCCGACGACGGCACCCGCCTCCGCCGGTGGGCCGGCAGGAGGAGGCGAGGCGGCCGTCGTCGGGGAACCGCCTGTGCCGGGGCCGTCTGCGCAGGAGGCGTCTGCACAGGGGGCATCTGCGCAGGGGGCGTCTGCGCAGGGGGCGTCCCGCGGGCCGGGACGCTGGGGGATCCGTCTGCCGATGAGCGCGCTGTCCGGGCTGAGCGAGGCCGAGGTGCGGCGGCTCGTGGACGGGAGGCCCTACACGAGCCTGGCCGACGTGCGCGACCGTGCCCGGCCGACCGCCCGCAACCTCGAACGGCTCGCGCAGCTCGGGGCGCTGGACTTCCTGCTGCCGCCGGGCGGGGCCTCGCGCACGGACCTCGTGCACCACCTGGAGATGCAGCACTCCGCCGGCTATGGCTCGGGTCCGGGGCGGCTCGCCACGACGTCCCGGAAGGCACGGCCGCGGCAGGTGGACGGGCAGCTGTCCCTGGACCTGCCGGATGTGGAGCTGCAGTCGCTGACGCCGATGTTCCCGTCCCCGCGGAACGCGGACCGGGTGCGCACCGAGCTCGACCTCACCGCCCTCGACGTCACCGCACACCTCATGGACTCCCACGCCCCCTACCTGGAGGCGCTCGGGGTGACGAAGGCGGAGCGGCTGCTCTCGCTGCGGTCCCGGTCGCGGGTGCTGGTCGCAGGGGTGCGCGTGGCCACCCAGACACCGCCGATGCGCAGTGGCCGGCGCGTCGTGTTCGTCTCCGTGGACGACGGCACCGGCTGTGTGGACACCTCCTTCTTCACCGAGGCCCAGCACGCCTCGGGGGAGATGCTGTTCTCCTCCCGGCTGCTGCTGATCGAGGGGACCGTGCGCCGCACCGGAGCGAAGGCCGTGTCCGTGCAGGCCGTGCGCGCCTGGGACCTCCACCGGCCCGAGACCCTGCCCGACCCCGACTACCTCGACTCCACCCGCGATGCCTGGGCCCGCTGGCTCCGGGCAGACCGGGAGGCTGCTCGACGGCGGGCGGCGGAGAGGGACGGTGTGCTGGTCGGCGCACGAGCCCACCCCGACCGCCTGCCGGAGGTGCCCCACCATGCGACGGGCCACTGGCCCGTCAAGGCCGACGTCGGCCGGGTCGCCCGCGACCTCGACGTCGCTCTCGCCGGCGCACAGGCCGGCGGCGAGCTGCCCTGGCCGGTCCGCAGGTCCGATGACCGTGCCGTCCCGGTGCCCCACCCGGACACCTGGGAGCTGCTTCCGACGCCGGACGGCTGACCGGGGTGCGTGCCGGGCCGCAGGGTCTTGTCCGCAGGACACGTGAGGACAGTGCGGGCCCGGTCGCCGGTGGCGCTTATCGTGTCCGGCCCGGATGTTCGAATGTATGGACGAAAGGAGGTGGGGTGCATGGCACTCGCAACAGAGACGATGAACAAGGCCGGGGACGAGCGGCCACCCGGCACCGTGCGCCCCGGAAGTCTCCGGGACCGGCGTGATCCCCGCGCCCGCCACTTCCCGAACATGCCCATGGCCCACGAGGTCGCCGTCGCACAGCGACTGGCCGACCACGTGGTGCGCCGGCTCGAAGGGCCGGACTGGTGGGCCACCGGAGAGCAGGAGGACCTGCCCGAGCTGATCTCAGACGTCGAACGGCTGGCTCGGACCGTGGCGGCGGCCCAGGCGATGCTGGCCGGACACGTCGCGAAGGCGCACGAGAACGAGGCCGACCGCGAGGAGATCCTCGGCGTGCCCCGGGGCAAGAGCGCCCACCGGGATGCCGCCGACTACCTCCGCAGCACCCTGCGCGTGGATCGCCGCGAGGCGAAGCGGCGCATCGCGCGGGCGGCCGCGACCCGTGAGCAGCAGGCCTTCGTTACCGCGCCGGTGACCCCGCCCCAGCTGCCGGCCGTCGCCGCGACGATGAGCCGCGGGCACGTGGACCCCGCCGCCGGCGACGTGGTGGTCAAGACCCTCACCGAGGCGCGCACAGACGCCCGTCTCGCCGGAGTGCCGGACACCGAGGCCGACGCCATGATCGCCAGCGCCGACCGGCTCCTGTCCGAGCAGCTCACCTGCCTGGACGCCGACTCGATTCGCCGCCTCTGCCAGCGCTGGCGCCAGAACGTGGACGCCGTCGTGATGTCGGACCACGGCGCGCCCACAGAGGCCGAGCTCAACGCTGCGCAGGGCATGTTCTACCGGGGCCGACGTCGAGGGCTCCACCGGTGGGAGCTGCTCGTCACCGACGCACAGAACGAGGTGCTGCAGACCCTCGCGTCAGCGGCCACCAACCCCCGGGCTGACCGGGAGGCCGGCGGTGGCCGGTCCGGCAGCCGAACGGCCGCCACACCGCACACCGATCCGCACACCGATCCGCGGACCCGCGGCCAGAAGCAGGCCGACACCGTGATCAGCGCCCTGCAGTCGGCCCTCGCGCACGCCGGCTCCGACGTGCTTCCGAGCAGCGGCGGCCACCGTCCGCAGCTGCTCGTCACCATCGACTACGAGACGCTGCTGCGTCAGGTCAGCGATGCCGTCCTGGGTGCCGACGGCACCGGCACCGACCCCGCGTGGACGAACGGCACCGTCGCTGGGTGGACGAACGGCACCGTCCCTGGGCGGACGAACGGCACCGCCCCCGGGAGGACGGGCGGAATGGGGGCCGCCGGCGTGGCGTTCGGAGCGGGGGCCGCCGGCGTGGCGTTCGGAGCCGCACACGGCCGGGCCCTGTCCTGCATGGACTTCACCGGTCCGGTCGATCCGCGGCAGATCCGTCGCATCGCCTGCGACGCAGACATCATCCCCGCCGTGCTCGGCGGTGAAGGCGAGATCCTCGACCTCGGCCGGGCCCGCCGACTCTTCACCCGTGCCCAGCGCAAGGCCATCACCGCCCGCGACGGCGGATGCGCCGCCCCCGGCTGCACCATCCCGGCGGCCTGGTGCGAGGTCCACCACATCGACCACTGGGAGCACGGGGGTCCGACCGACGTGGACAACGGGGTGCTCCTCTGCTCACACCATCACCACGCGGTCCACTCCGGGTGGTGGGAGATCGACGTCGAGGACGGTGTTCCCTGGTTCACCCCGGCCCGGCACCTCGACACGGATCGGACGCCGAGACGGAACCAGTACCACCGGACGCGGGGACATCCGCGGCACGAGTAGCGCAGGAGGCAGGGACCGCGGGCGGGTCGTGGGGTCGTGGGCCTTCCTGTGCCTGCCTGCCCGAACTCCTGCCCGTCTGCCCGTACGCATGCCCGCCTGCCCGGGTCTAGACTTGTCCCGGCTGGCGGTGGCCCCCGTATGCCACCAGCCCTGAAGCCTGATGTGAACAAGGAGCACCCATTGTCCGACCCGAAGAAGATCCTCATCACCCTCGACGGAGAGATGCGGGAGGTGGCTGAGGGCACCACCGGTCTGGAGCTCTACAAGGACCAGAAGACCACCGTCGTCATGCGCGTCGACGGCCATCTCTGGGACCTGTCGCGTGAGGTCCCGGTGGGCGCCTCCGTCGAGGCCGTGGATATCTCGGAGCCGGACGGGCTCAACGTCCTGCGTCACTCGACCGCCCACGTCATGGCCCAGGCCGTGCAGCAGCTGCGCCCGGACGCCAAGCTCGGCATCGGTCCGTACATCACGGACGGCTTCTACTTCGACTTCGACGTCGCCGAGCCCTTCACCCCGGAGGACCTGAAGGCGATCGAGAAGCTCATGCTGAAGATCGTCAACCAGAACCAGATGTTCGCCCGCCGCGTCGTCACCGAGGACGAGGCCCGTGAGGCCATGGCGGCCGAGCCGTACAAGCTCGAGCTGCTCGGCAAGAAGGACAATGCCGAGAACGCCGGCGAGGGCGCCTCCGTCGAGGTCGGCGTCGGCGAGATCACCATCTACGACAACGTGGACCGCAGGTCCGGCGACGCCGTCTGGTGCGACCTCTGCCGCGGCCCGCACCTGCCGAACACGAAGCTGATCTCCAACGCCTTCGCGCTCACCCGCTCGGCCGCCGCCTACTGGCTCGGCAACGAGAACAACAGGCAGCTGCAGCGCATCTACGGCACCGCCTGGCCCACCAAGGCGGACCTCAAGGCCTACCAGGAGCGCCTGGCCGAGGCCGAGCGCCGCGACCACCGTAAGCTCGGCGCCGAGCTGGACCTGTTCTCCTTCCCGGACGAGCTGGGCTCCGGCCTGCCGGTCTTCCATCCGCGCGGCGGCGTCATCAAGCGCGAGATGGAGGACTACGTCCGTCAGCGGCACATCGAGGAGGGCTTCCAGTACGTCGGGACCCCGCACATCTCGAAGGACGGCCTGTTCCACACCTCGGGTCACCTGCCGTACTACGCGGACACCATGTTCCCGCCGCTGAAGGTGGACGAGGAGCGCGACGAGGACGGCAACATCACCCGTCAGGGGCAGGAGTACCGCCTCAAGGCGATGAACTGCCCCATGCACAACCTCATCTTCCGCTCCCGGGGCCGCTCCTACCGCGAGCTGCCGCTGCGCCTCTTCGAGTTCGGCCATGTGTACCGCCACGAGAAGTCCGGTGTGGTCCACGGGCTGACCCGTGTGCGGGGCTTCGCGCAGGACGACTCGCACTCGTACGTGACCCGCGAGCAGGCGCCGGCCGAGGTCAAGCACCTGCTGGACTTCATCCTCGGGCTGCTCAAGGACTTCGGCCTGGACGACTTCTACCTGGAGCTGTCCACCCGCGACCCGGAGTCGGACAAGTTCATCGGCACCGACGAGCAGTGGGCCGAGGCGACCTCCGTGCTCGAGACCGTGGCCCGCGAGACCGGCCTGGAGCTCGTCCCGGATCCGGGTGGAGCCGCCTACTACGGACCGAAGATCTCGGTGCAGGCCCGCGACGCCATCGGCCGCACCTGGCAGATGTCGACCGTCCAGTACGACTTCAACCAGCCGGCCCGCTTCGGCCTCGAGTACCAGGCCGCGGACGGCTCCCGCCAGGAGCCGGTCATGATCCATGCCGCGAAGTTCGGGTCGATCGAGCGCTTCTTGGGCGTGCTCACCGAGCACTACGCCGGCGCCTTCCCGGCCTGGCTCGCCCCGGAGCAGGTCGTCGCCGTCCCGGTGGCCGAGGCGTTCAACGACTACCTCGCCGAGGTCGTGGACAAGCTCAGGGCCGAGGGCATCCGCGCCCGCCTGGACGACTCCTCCGACCGCTTCCCCAAGAAGATCCGCACCGCCTCGAAGGAGAAGGTGCCGTTCGTGCTCATCGCCGGCGGCGAGGACGCCGAGGCCGGCGCCGTGTCCTTCCGCTTCCGTGACGGCTCGCAGGACAACGGCGTGCCGGTGGACGAGGCCGTCGCCCGCATCGTGAAGGCGGTGCGCGACCGCGAGGTGACCCCGTGATCCAGCCCCCCCACGACGCCCCCGACGCCGGACGGCAGTCGCCGACCGGCGCCACGGACGCGCCCGCGGCGGGCCACGGCCTTCCCGACGACGGCCGGGCCACCGACCAGCACACCCTCGCCGGGGTGCCCGACGCCTTCTCGCGACTCTGGAACGCCCATCGGATGGCATACGTATCCAAGGGGCAGGAGCAGGTCAAGGACGAGCACACCTGCCCGTTCTGCGCCGGCCCGTCCCGCTCGGACGAGGACAGCTTGATCCTGCACCGAGGCGAGACCTGCTTCGTGCTGCTCAACCTCTACCCGTACAACCCGGGCCACCTGCTGATCTGCCCCTACCGCCACGTGCCCCTGTACACGGACATCACGGCAGAGGAGACCGCGGAGATGGCGCGCCTGACCCAGACGGCCATGGTCGCCCTGGAGAAGGTCGCGAACCCCGCCGGCTACAATCTCGGCATGAACCAGGGCGCGGTCGGCGGCGCCGGCATCGCGGCCCACCTGCACCAGCACGTCGTGCCGCGCTGGTCCGGGGACGGCAACTTCCTGCCGATCATCGCCCAGACCAAGAACATGGCACAGACTCTCGGCCAGACCTGGGAGCTGCTCCACACCGCCTGGGACGAGGCCGCCGCGGAGTTCGCCGCGCGGCAGGACGGGGACGCCTCCTGATGCTGGACCGCCGTGCCCGCGGGGCCACGAACCGCATCTTCACGCCTCCGGCGCGGCTGCTGCTGCGCTGGGGTGTGACCCCGGACGCGGTCACGGTGGCCGGAACGCTGGGCGTGGTCGTCGGTGCACTGGCGCTCTTCCCCGTCGGACACCTCTTCTGGGGCGTCATGGTGATCACTCTCTTCGTGTTCTCCGACGTCCTCGACGGCGTCATGGCCCGGCTTTCCGGCACCACCGGCCGCTGGGGGTCCTTCCTGGACTCGACCCTGGACAGGGTGCAGGACGCGGCGGTCTTCCTGGGGCTGATGTGGTGGGCCTTCGGGGTGGGGGAGCAGACCGTCCTCGGCGTCGCCGCCTCCCTCTGCCTGGCGTCGGGCATGCTCGTCTCCTATGTCCGTGCCAAGGCTGAGGCACTCGGGTTCACCGCAGACACCGGCATCGCAGAACGGGCCGAGCGTCTCATCGTCACCCTCGTGGCCGCGGGGCTCGTGGGCATCGGCGTGCCGGCGGTCGTTCTGACCGTCGTTCTCTGCCTTCTGGCCGCCGCCTCGTTCGTGACTGTGGTCCAACGCATGGTCACCGTGCGTCGTCAGTGGCTGACGGCACACGAGACGTGAGCCCCCTGCGTGGGACGCCACGCGCCTGGCCGGCCCCGTAGAGCGCCTCGCCGGCCGCGGTTGTTGGGCCAGGACAGCCTGCAGAGCATCTCCGTCGGGCCAGGCCGGCACCGTA
This sequence comes from Micrococcus sp. FDAARGOS_333, assembly GCF_002206575.2. NCBI lineage: Bacteria > Bacillati > Actinomycetota > Actinomycetes > Micrococcales > Micrococcaceae > Micrococcus > Micrococcus sp. FDAARGOS_333. Next base: position 1,648,405 of record NZ_NJFJ02000001.1, read on the forward strand.
GAGCGCCTCGCCGGCCGCCGGCGTCGGGCCAGGCCGGCCCCGTCTCACGGGAGTCGAGCCAATCGCCGCGCTCTGAGCGCACAGGGATATGACAGGTCTACACAGCGTGTTCTGCTGACCGCTGAGTAGTCTCGGCAAGCCGTCTCCTGGCCGAGCTGTCTGGACGCGCAGACCGTGGCCTCGTGTGGCCCACCGGTGCGCGGGGCATCGTCGTCAGGCCGCTGGGGCCACGCTGACGCCGCCGCCCCGACGCGGTCACACCATCCCTCTGTGCCGGGCCGGCTGCCCTTCCGTCCCCGACCCCGTCTGCGTGCTTCATGCCTCACATCAGTTCCGCCCCCGTCGATGCCCCCGGGCGGCGGGCGAAGACCGCGGTGCCTCCCACCGGCCTCGCCGCCCATCGCTTCCGCGCCGACATCCAGGGCATCCGCGCCCTCGCCGTGCTCAGCGTCCTGCTGTTCCACGCCGGCCTTCCCTGGCTGTCCGGAGGCTACGTCGGCGTCGACGTCTTCTTCGTCATCTCCGGCTTTCTCATCACAGGGCTGCTGATCAAGGAGATCAGCCGCACCGGCGGTGTCAGCCTGACCGACTTCTACGTGCGGCGTGTCCGGCGCATCCTGCCGGCAGCCCTCGTCGTGATCGCCCTGACCCTGGCCGCCGGGTGGGCGCTCCTGCCGCTGTCCCGGTGGGAGTCGCTCGGCTGGACGGGCCTCTGGGCGGCACTGAGCGTCGCCAACTGGTCCCTGGCTGCCGACAGCACCGACTACTTCAACGCCGACGCCGCTCCCAGCCCGCTCCAGCACTACTGGTCCTTGGGCGTGGAGGAGCAGTACTACCTCGTCTGGCCGCTCCTGCTGGTCGTCTTCGTCGCGTTTGCGTTGCGTCGCCGCGCCGGTGCCCCCACCGGCACCGACGTCCGGCCCCGCCGACGCGCCGCTCGACAGGCCGCCCCCGCTGCCGGCGAACCGGCCCTCGATCCCCGCGCCGTCGCCATCCGGGTCCTCCTGGTCGCCGCCGTCGTGAGCGTCGTGTCCTTCGTGCACTCGGTGCTCTACACCCCGCAGAACCCGGGGGCGGCCTACTTCATCACCACCACGCGCGCCTGGGAGCTCGGCGTCGGCGCGGCACTGGCCGCGCTCGTCGTGCTCCTGCCCGCACTGCCCGCCCGGCTCCGCGTCGTGCTCGGCTGGACGGGTCTGGCCATGGTCCTGGCCGCCGTCGTCGTCTTCACGGAAGAGACCGTGTTCCCGGGCTACAAGGCCGCGGTCCCGGTCGTCGGCTCGGCCCTGATGATCCTGGCCGGCACCCATGCGGAGGGCGATCGCCACGGCGCCGGCGTCGGCACCCTGCTGTCCTTGCGGCCGGCACGGTGGGTCGGCGACCTCTCCTACTCGCTGTATCTCGTCCACTGGCCGGTGATCGCGATCGCCTCCTGGCGGTTCGCCGAGGGCCTTCCCCTGTGGCTGGGCCTGGTGCTGGCGGCTGCGTCGGTGCCTATGGCCTGGCTGCTGCGCATCGCCGTCGAGAAGCCCTTCATGGGGTCGCATTCGGCCGCAGCGTCGCCCACCGCCGCCCAGACCCGGGCCGAGGCACGCCGTCGTCGACGCCGAGGCACCCTCCGCCCGCTGCTGGCCGGTGGCCTCGCCACCGCCGGCGTCTGCGCGCTCGCCCTGGCGCTCGCGTTCACCGCCTCCCAGCGCACCGCCCTGCCGGATACCGAGGGGGCGGTCGCCGGCGCCGGGGCCGCCGGCGCCGGCATCGCGACCGACGAGGACCCGGAGCCCGGACCCGCCGACGGGACGACGGCCGCCGGATCGAATCGGGCGGAACCCCTCGCCTCCGCCGAGGACACCGAGGCCGAGGAGCCTGCCTCCCCGCCGGAGGGCTGGGACCCGATGGATGAGCTCGCCGGGATCAGCGTCGATCAGATCGTCCCCGCACCGTCCTCGGGCTCCCGGGACGGCTCGCCGCTGCTGTATCGGGACTGCCAGGTCGAGGCCGCGGACGACACCGCCAAGCGCTGCGAGGACGGCGACCCGGACGCTGACACCACTGTCCTGCTGGTCGGTGACTCCCACGTCCACCACTGGTCTGAGGCGATCGTGGACGAGGCCCTCGAACGGGGATGGAACGTGGTCTCCTACGTCAAGGGCGCCTGCCCGATCACCACGCACACCGTGGAACTGTCCGAGGAGAACGGCGGACCGCGCCCGTTCACCGAATGCACCTCCTGGAACGAGAAGGTGATCAAGGAGGTCGAGGCCGAGCAGGCGGACGTCATCATCACCTCGGCGAGCTTCTACCGTGACGCGGACGGTTCCTCCGCCGCCGACGGCATGGCGGAGGGATGGAAGAAGCTCGTCGCCCACGCGGACCACACCGTGGTGCTGGCGGACCCGCCGCATGCGAGCCGGCCCGTGCCGGAGTGCGTCGAACGCCACAGCGACGACATCGCGGCCTGCTCCTGGGACCGCGAGGAGGGCCTGGCGGACTCCGGCACCCCGGACATCCTCGCCGCTGCCGAGCAGGTGCCCGAAGTCGAGGTGATCGACCTCAACGACTTCATCTGCCCGGGCCCGGTCTGCGCGCCCGTGGTCGGCAATGCCCTGGTCTACATGGACTCCCACCACATGACGGCGACCTTCTCCCATTCACTCGACGACGCGTTGTGGGAACGGCTCGACCGCGTCATCGCAGACTGACACCCCTCAGCAAAGAGAAGATGCGTTCCACTGATAAATGGATCTGTATCAGTAGAACGCTTCTTCGCTAGGGTCCTCGTTCGATCGGCGCCACCGTCGCGTCCGCAACCCGCACGAGGTCAGCGGGCGCGATCTCGATGTCCAGCCCCCGCTGCCCGCCGGACACGAACACCGTGGCCCAGTTCAGGGCGCTCTCGTCCACCAGCACCGGGCACCGCTGCCGCTGGCCGAACGGTGAGATCCCGCCGCGGACGTATCCGGTCCTGCGCTCGGCCTCCTCGCGGTCCGCCATCACGGCCTTCTTCGCCCCGAGGGCCTTCGCCGCGGCCCGCAGGTCAAGCCGCCCGGACACCGGGACCACGCAGGCCGCCAGCGAACCATCCGGCACCTGCACCATCAGAGTCTTGAACACGCGGGCCGGCTCCACGCCCAGCGCCGTGGCCATCCGCTCGCCCACGCCCACGGCGTCCGCGGCGGTGTGTCCGTCGTCGATCTCCACGCGGTGCAGGGTGTGAACGGCATCCGCCCGGGTCAGTGCGGCGACGGCCGGCGTCGGCGCATCCCCGGCGTCCTTCCTGCGCGCCATCGTCAGCCTTCGGCCGTCAGGTCCCTCACGTTGCGCTTGATGCGGCCGAGCATCGCGGACATGCCGCGCAGGCGAAGCGGCGTCAGCGCCTGGGCCAGGCCGAGGCGATTCGGGATGTCGTCCGGTACGCCGAGGATCTCGGCGGCGGTCAGCCCATCGAGTCCCTGCGAGAGCACGGAGGCGAAGCCCCGCGTGGTCGGCGCCTCCGGGGGTGCGGTGATGAACAGGCGCATCACGGACTGTCCGCCGGCGGGCTCGCCCTCGATCTCCACGGCCAGGAAGAGCGGGGACTGGCACTCCACGACCTGCTCCATCTCCTCCTCATGCCCGTCGTAGCGGGCCGGCAGTTCCGGCAGCTCGTCGGAGAACTCGAGCAGCAGCTCCAGCTTCTCCGGGTCCGGGACCGCGGTGAAGTCGTCGACGATCTCGGCCAGGGCGGTGGGCAGCGCGGTGTTCTCGGTCATGGCTCACCATCCTAGGACCCCATGCCGCCGCCGGCAGGCCCAGAGAACGTCAGCGGAGGCGTCCTTCAGCCCAGGGCCACCGGTTCTCCGGGCCGCAGACGGACGACGACGGCCGGTCACCTTCGTGCGGAAGGCGACCGGCCGCCGTCGGGAAGTCCCTGAGATCCCAGGCAGTGAGGCGGGGCAGGCGGACGCCGCTCCGGGCGAGTCCGCCGGGCGCAGGTCAGCGCTGCGGGGCCTGGCCGGGCTCGTCGCCCATGACGATCGGCACGCGCACGGCGTTGCCCCATTCGGTCCAGGAGCCGTCATAGTTGCGGACGTCCTCGTAGCCGAGCAGGTGCTTGAGCACGAACCAGGTGTGGGAGGAACGCTCGCCGATGCGGCAGTAGGCGATCACCTTGTCGGTCTCACCGAGTCCGGCCTCGTCGCGGTAGATCGTCTCGAGCTCGGCACGGGACTTGAAGGTGCCGTCCTCGTTGGCGGCCTTCGCCCACGGCACGGAGGCGGCGGTCGGGATGTGGCCGCCGCGGAGGGTGCCCTCCTGCGGGTAGCCGTCCATGTGGGTGGTCTCGCCGGTGTACTCCTTGGGGGAGCGCACGTCGATCAGCGGGGTGGAGCCGAGGGCGGCCAACACGTCCTCGCGGGCGGCGCGATCGGTGGTGTCGTCGCGGTCGGTCACCGGGTAGTCGACCGGGGTGACGGACGGGACCTCGCGGGTGGTCTCGCGGCCCTCGGCGATCCACTTGTCGCGGCCGCCGTTCATCAGGCGGGTGTCCCTGTGGCCGTAGAGGGTGAAGACCCAGAGGGCGTAGGCGGCCCACCAGTTGGACTTGTCGCCGTAGAACACCACGGTGGTGTCCGGGCCGATGCCCTTGGAGCCGAGCAGCTCCGCGAAGGCCTCCGGACCGACGAAGTCGCGGGTCACCGGGTCGTTGAGCTCGGTGTGCCAGTCGATCTTCACGGCACCGGGGATGTGACCGGTGGAGTAGAGCAGGGTGTCCTCGTTGGACTCGAGGACCACGACGTCCTCGTCGCCGATGTGCTCGGCGACCCAGGCGGTGGAGACGAGCTTCTCAGGGTGGGCGTACTCGGCGAACTCGGTGGAGGTCTCGGCCATCAGGGGCACCTCTTCCTGTCGATGGGGTCTGGCCTGCGGGCCCTCTCCGGTGCCGTCCTCCGTGCGGAGACGCCGCGTTCGGCGGCCGGCGTCCGGGCCGGGCCCTCGGCCGTCAGATTACGCGAGGGCGGCGGGTCCTAATAGGCAGGCTGTCCTAAACCGTCATCGTCGGTGCAGGCGGCGGACGGTACAGTGAACCGGGACAACGCACGCCGAAGGAAAGGGAGTCCGCCGTGGCCCAGACCGTCCATCTGTCCGAGCGCTCCCCGCAGGTCTCGGCAGACGAACTGCTCGCCGGCTTCCAGCCGTCCTACCGCTTCGGTGAGGTGTCCTTCGACACCTACATCCCGGACCCGGCCCATCCGTCGCAGGCGGAGGCCGTGAACCGGCTGAAGGACTTCGCGGCCTCGATCGGCGGCGGGCGCGGCGGGCATGGCGGCTCCGGAGGCCTGTTCGGCGGCCTGTTCGGCGGGAAGAAGCGGGCGGCGGGGCCGGCCGGCATCTACCTGGACGGCGGCTTCGGCGTCGGCAAGACCCACCTGCTCGCCTCCACCTGGCACGCCGCTCCGGGCCCGAAGGCCTTCGGCACCTTCGTGGAGTACACCAACCTGGTCGGCGCCCTGTCCTTCCGCAAGGCCGTGGACGTGCTCAAGGAGTACACCCTGGTCTGCATCGACGAGTTCGAGCTGGACGACCCGGGCGACACCGTCCTCATGTCCCGCCTCATGCGCGAGCTGGCCGACGCCGGTGTCCGCCTCGTGGCGACCTCCAACACCCTGCCCGGCGCCCTCGGCGAAGGCCGGTTCGCCGCACAGGACTTCAAGCGCGAGATCCAGGTGCTCGCCGAGCAGTTCGAGGTGATCCGCGTGGACGGCGAGGACTACCGCCACCGCGGCCTCTCCGAGGCCCCCGCCCCGCTCGACGACGCCGAGGTCATGGACACCGTGGCGAAGAACTTCCCGCACGTCGGTGTGGTGGCCGAGGACGACTTCGCCGACCTCACCGCCATGCTCTCCCGCGTGCACCCCTCGCGCTACCGGGAGCTCGTCAAGGACGTGGACGTCATCGCCCTCCACAACGTGGAGACCATCACCGAGCAGGCCACCGCGCTGCGCTTCGTGGTGTTCGCGGACCGGCTCTATGACAAGGACGTCCCAGTGGTCGCCTCCGGCACCGCCTTCGACGAGCTGTTCACGCACGAGATGATGCACGGCGGATACATGAAGAAGTACTTCCGCACCGTCTCCCGCATGACCGCGCTCGTCCGCGAGGGCCAGCTCGGCATCGCCGAGGAGAAGTGACGCCGCGGTGACCGGCGCGGGGGACCGCCGATGAGCGGCTCCGTGCCCTCGCCCGGCGGCACCGACCCGGACGGCAGGCAGGCCCTGTCGGCCGTCGAGGCCGCCGTCCGCCGTGCCCTCCGCGTCCCCGGCGTCCGCGTGGACCGGGAGCGATTCCTCCTCAGGCAGGCCCGGGGCCTGCTTCCCGACGACGGCGCACGCCGCCGGGTCCTGACCGAGGGCCTGGCCGCCGTGCTCACCGAGCCCGAGATGCGCGCCCTGGGCCTGCGGCGGGTCCTGCAGCTGACCGCCTGGTCCTCGTCGGCCGCCGTGGTGTCCGCCCTGCCTGCAGGGCCGGTGGCGATGACCGCCGGCGCCGGCGCCGATGTGATGCAGCAGCTCGTCTTCGGCCTGCGCCTGTCCCAGGAGCTCGCCTATCTCTACGGGCACCGGCTCTCCGGCACCGACCACGAGGGCGCCCCGCCGACCGACGCGGAGCTCGAGCAGCTTCTCCTGCTCTTCGGCGGCCTGCTGGAGGTGGAGGGCGCCGCGGCCGCCGTCCGGCTCACCGGTCCCCGCCTCGAGCGCGACGGACGTCCCGTCGGCTACGGCGACGGCGACTGGGGTCGACGCAGCGGAGGCGAGTCGACCGGCGGAGGGCTCGACGCCGATGCCGGCATCGGTGCTGACGCCGGCTTCGGTGCCCGGACGGGGGCTGGTGCCAGGGCAGGTGCCGCGGGCGCTGGGCTGCCGGCCGACCTGCTGGGCCGCAGCGTCATCGGACCGATCTGCCGACGGGTACTCGCCCGGTTCGCCTCCCGCATGCAGTCCGTGGTGCTGCGCCGCGGGGTACTGCGCGCTGTGCCGGTGCTCGGCGCGATCGGTGCCGGGGGAGCGGCCTTCTCCGCGCTCCAGGCCCAGGGGCGCATCCTCAACCACGAGCTGGCCGAGGGACTCGACTACACGCCGGACAAGGTGATGGACGATGTGGAGGCGCTGCGGCGGGCGCTGGGCGCCGGTTGACCGAGGACGTAAGAGGCCCTGCCGGCGTCGCCGGCAGGGCCTCGAAGATGAATGGAGCGGATGACGGGATTCGAACCCGCGACCTCCACCTTGGCAAGGTGGCGCTCTAGCCAACTGAGCTACATCCGCAGAACCGGTCGGCCACTGAAGACCACCGTCCGTGCGCGATACTGGGTTCGAACCAGTGACCTCTTCCGTGTCAAGGAAGCGCGCTACCACTGCGCCAATCGCGCTCATCAGCCTCACGACTGCTGAGTACAGGTCCTTCCATCTCTGGAGGAGCCGCGAGGTCGGGACGGGATTCGAACCCGCGTATACGGCTTTGCAGGCCGCTGCCTCGCCTCTCGGCCACCCGACCAGGGTTGAAAGGTCATGCGAGCGGATGACGGGATTCGAACCCGCGACCTCCACCTTGGCAAGGTGGCGCTCTAGCCAACTGAGCTACATCCGCATGGATCGACGCGGCGATCGTCTTCCTCATCGGAACCGCTCGCCGCGTTTTCCAACGAGAAAGAACTCTAGACCATGTCGTCGGCGGATGCCAAATCGGGGGCAAGCGCGCCCTGCAGGGCAGGAGGTGTCGGCCGTCTCACCTGTGGAGACCCGACGCCCCGTCCGGACCGCCTGCCAGAATGGTGGACCATGACCCAGCCACGCCTCGCCCACGCCACAGAGCGCGGGCGCATGTACTCGCGCAAGCTCGGCGGCCTGCCGGAGGTGCCGTCGATCACCACCGTCATCGGCCTGGAGAAGGCGGACCTGGACGGCTGGGTCGGTTGGATGGCCGCTGACGCCGCCACGAAGGACGCCCGGCTCGGACAGGCGCTGGGCTCCTCGGCACGGCTGCGCCAGATCGCTCGGCAGAACGCGGACGCCGCCGCCAAGTACCGTGACGCCGCCGCCGAGCGCGGTGACCGGGTCCACGACTACGCCGAGCAGGTCTCCCTCCGCGCCCTCGGCAGGCCGCACCGCATGGCCGAGTGCCGTCAGCGGCTGATCCAGCACGGCGAGGGCGCCTACGCCGACCGCTTCGACGAGTGGTGGGACCTCTACGGTGTGCAGCCCGTGGCGGCCGAGGTGACCGTGTGGAACGACTCCGTCGGCTACGCCGGCACCCTCGACCTCGTGGCGCGCATCGGCGGACGCCTGTGCCTGATCGACTTCAAGACCAAGACCACCGGCCGTGACGGCCGGGTCAAGCCGCTCGACGCCAAGGTGGTCATGCAGCTCGTGGCCGGCCTGCAGGCCGAGGAGTCCCTGGTCGACCCCGTGGCCGGCACCTGGGAGCCCTGGGCCCATGGGGGCGCCGAGATGCTGCTCGGCGTGGCCATCGGCGAGACCGAGGTGGCCGTGCACCAGGCCAACCCCGCCGTGCTCAGGCAGCACTGGCACAAGTTCTGGGCGCTCCGCCAGCTCTGGACCCACCAGGAGGCCGCAGCCGAGGCCGGCCCCGCCCTGCGCGAGATCGGCCCGCCGCCGGTGCAGCGTGCCGGTGCCGGCAACGGTGCCGATTCCGCAGCCCCCGGCAGCGGCGCACCGGCCGGCGGGGCGCCGTCCCGGGCCGGATCCCACGCCGCCACGGCAGCTCCGGCGGGAGCCGAGGGGCCGGCAGCCCGATGACCAGCCTGCCGGTCCGCACCGGGTCGGACCCCGCCCCGGGGCCGAGGACGAGGAGGTGCCGGAGCCGGGCGACGGCCTGCCGGACCCTGAGCCGGGTGACGGCGTGCCGGACCCCGAGCCGGGCGACTGACTGCCGGCTCGGTGCCTCCACCACGCGGTGGAGCACCTGGATGGCATGCTGTCCGTGGGCCGTCTCGTCGCCTCCGTCCTCGGAAGGCGCCGACGTCCCACGGCCACCGCAGCATCCGTGTCCGCACCGCCCGTCGGTGCGCCACCGGCCAGACACCCCAGGAGACCATGACTGACCACGCCGCCCCGCCCGCCGCGCAGGCGACTGCGCAGACCACCGCCCATCCGGCCGAGCCGGCGTCCGCCCAGGACGCGGGCGCACCGCTGCGTGTCCTCTACGCAGGCACCCCCGAGACCGCGGTGCCCGTGCTCGAGGCGCTCGTGGCCTCCCGCCACCGGGTCGTCGGCGTGCTGACCCGGCCGGACGCCCCGCTGGGCCGCAAGCGGGTGCTCACCCCGTCCCCGGTGGCCGCGGCCGCCGAGGCCCACGGCATCCCCACCGTCAAGGCCGACCGCCTCCGCGGGGAGGCCGGCGCCGAGGCCGCCGAGGCGATCCGTGCGCTGGGAGCGGACGTGGCCGTCGTCGTGGCCTACGGTGCGCTCGTGCCGGCCGAGCTGCTGGACGTGCCGAAGCACGGCTGGCTCAACCTGCACTTCTCCACGCTGCCCGCCTGGCGCGGCGCCGCCCCCGTGCAGCGCGCCATGATGGCCGGCGAAACCCGCATCGGCGCCGACGTGTTCCAGCTCGAGGAGGGCCTGGACACCGGTCCGGTCTTCGCCAGCATGCACCGGGACGTCGAACCCGGCCAGACCTCCGGAGACCTGCTCGCCGCGCTGGCCGTGGACGGGGGACCGCTGGTGGTCGAGGTGCTGGACGGACTCTCTGCCGGCACCGCCGTCGCCACGCCGCAGCAGGGCGAACCGACCCACGCCGAGAAGCTCTCCCACGCCGACGGGCTCGTCGACCCCGCCGGTGACGCGGACGCGGTGGGCGCGCTGGTCAACGGGGTCACCCCGGAGCCCGGCGCCTGGGGCTGGATGATCGCCGACCCCGCCGACGCCCCCACCCGCTTCAAGCTCGACGCCGTCCTGCCGCACGCCGAACAGACCCTGCCCGCCGAGGTGGCCGAGGCGTCCGCCGGAGACCTGCTCGTCGCCGCCCGGAAGGCGTGGCTGCGCACCGGCCCGGGTGCGCTCGAGCTCACCCGCGTCCAGCCGGCCGGCAAGAAGCTCATGGCCGCCGCCGACTGGGCCCGCGGCGCCAACGGCTCGCCCCGCCTGCTGGCCGGTCCCGAACTCGCCGCCCACACGGCTGGGCTGCAGGCCGCCCACGCGGCCCGGCTCGCCGCCCGCACCACCGCCGAAGGGAACACCCGCGCATGAGCGATCGACGACAGGGACACGGATCCGGCCGGGACGACCGGCGCGGCCGCGGGCGAGGGCGTCAGGACCGCCGCGACGCCCGGGGCCGTACCCGCAACCGCGGCCGCTCCGGCGCCGGGAAGCACTACTCGGCGGCGGCCCCGTCGCAGCGCTCGCGACAGGCCGACCCGGCCCGCGCCGTGGCCTACGAGGTGGTCCGCGCCGTCCACCAGGACGACTCCTACGCCAACCTCGTGCTTCCGCAGCGCATCCGCGCCCGCCGCCTGGACCGCCGCGACGCCGGCTTCGCCACCGAGCTGACCTACGGCACCCTGCGCGGCATCGGCCTGTACGACGCGATCCTCGCCGAGTGCGTCGACCGTCCGCTGGAGGACCTGGACGCCCCGGTGCTGGACGCCCTGCGCCTCGGCGCCCACCAGCTGCTCGGCATGCGGGTGCCCGCCCACGCCGCGCTCGACGCGACCGTCGCCCTGGTGCGCGAGAGGATCGGCGCCGGCCCCTCCGGCTTCGTCAACGCCGTCCTGCGCCGCATCTCCGAGACGCCACGCGAGCAGTGGCTCGACCGGGTCGCCCCGGAGGACGGGTCCGAGAAGTCCCTGGGCATCCGTCACTCGCACCCGGCGTGGATCGTGCGCGGCCTGCGCCAGGCCCTCGTCAGTCACGGCGCCGACGCCGCCGAACTCACCGATCTGCTCGAGGCGGACAACGCCGCCCCCGTCGTCAACCTCGTCGCGCTGCCCGGCCTCGGGGACATCGGCCCGGTGCTCGCCGCCGGCGCCGACCCCAGCCCCCTCGCGCCCGACGCCGCCCTCCACGCCGGCGGCGATGCGGCCCGCCTGCCCGGCGTCCGCGACGGCGTCGTCCGCGTCCAGGACGTCGGCTCCCAGCTCACCGCCCGTGCCCTGGCCGCCGTCCCGCTCGGGGGCCAGGCCCACGACGACGGCTCCGTCGCCGCCGGGGCGCCCGGCGCCTGCTCGTCGGCCTCCTCGCCGAGGGCCGAGCACTGGCTCGACCTCTGCGCCGGCCCCGGCGGCAAGGCCGCCCTGCTCGCGGCTCTGGCCGCCGAGCGCGGCGCCCACCTGCTCGCCAACGAGGTCGCCGAGCACCGTGCGGACCTGGTCCGCGGTGCCCTGACCGCGGTGCCGCAGCAGGCCTGGACCGTGCGCACCGGCGACGGCCGCCGGATCGGCGACGCCCCTGAGGGCGCGACCGGATTCGACCGCATCCTCGTCGACGCCCCGTGCACCGGCCTCGGCGCCCTGCGCCGCCGGCCGGAGTCCCGCTGGCGCCGCACCCCGGCCGACCTCGCCGTCCTCACCGACCTGCAGGCCGAGCTGCTCCACGCCGCGGTCGGCGTCCTGGCCCCCGGCGGCGTCCTCGCCTACGTGACCTGCTCGCCCCATCCGGCCGAGACCGTGGTGCAGGCCGACGACCTGCTGCGCCGCCATCCGAAGCTCGAGCAGCTCGACGCGGCCCAGGCCCTGCAGTCCGTGGCCGTCGGCGACCTCGGCCTTCCCGAGACGAAGACCGCCCAGCTGTGGCCTCACCGCCACGGCACCGACGCGATGTTCCTGGCCCTGTTCCGGAAGCCGGCCTGAGCCGGCCGGACCCACCCGCATACTCCGCCCGTCCCCACCACAGGAGCCCGCCATGACCGCGACGTCCCCGACCGTCCACCTGCACCCGTCGATCCTCTCGGCCGACTTCGCCCGGCTGGCGGACGAGCTGGGCCGGATCGGCACCGCCGACGCCGTCCACGTGGACGTCATGGACGGCCACTTCGTGCCGAACCTGACCCTGGGCCTGCCGGTGGTCAAGGCGATCGGCAAGGCGACCGACCTGCCGCTGGACCTGCACCTGATGATCGAGGACCCGGACCGCTGGGCCCCGGACTACGTGGACGCCGGCGCCGCCTCCGTGACCTTCCACGCCGAGGCCGCCAAGGCCCCGGTGCGCCTGGCCCGCGAGCTGCGCGCCCGCGGCGCAAAGGCCGCCATGGCGCTCAACCCCGGCACCGCCCTCGAACCCCACCTGGGCATGCTGGGGGAGCTGGACATGCTCCTGCTCATGACCGTCGAGCCCGGCTTCGGCGGCCAGCCGTTCCTGGACCTCGTGCTGCCGAAGATCCGTGCCGCCCGGAAGGCCGTCGACGACCTGGGCGGTCAGCTCGCCCTCCAGGTGGACGGCGGCGTCAACGCGGACACCATCCACCGCGCCGCCGAGGCCGGCGCCGACGTCTTCGTGGCGGGCTCCGCTGTCTACGGCGCGGACGACCCGGACGCGGCCATCCGCTTGCTGCGTGAGACGGCGGCCCGCGCCTGCGCCCACGGCAGGGCGTGACGTGGCATACTCGATCCCAGCTAACGTGCTCCGGGGTCGGTGAAAGTCCGAACCGGCGGTGACAGTCCGCGACCCGCGAGCGTGAGCCAGGCGAGAGCCCCGGCCCACGCGGACGGTTGAGCCGGTGGAATTCCGGCACCGACAGTAAGAGTCTGGATGGGAGAAGCACGCAGCCGACGCCTCGGCAGAGGTCTCTTCGCAGCACCCTGCCCTGTCCGTCCCCACATGCCCCCGGAGCGCGCCTCCGGGTGAGGGCCACCCGGAGCGCCGAGCGCACGGGAGGACGCAGATGGAGCACCTCACGGACGAGGCCGCCATGGACCTCGCCGTCGCCGCCGCCCTCGAGGGCGTCCGGGGCGCCAATCCGCTCGTCGGCGCCGTCCTGACCGCTCCCGACGGACAGCTCCTCGCCGTCGGCCGCCACCGCGGCGCCGGCACCCTGCACGCCGAGGCCGACGCCCTCGCCGCCTGGGCCGCCCTGCGCGAGACCGACCCGCAGGCCGCTGCGGTCGACCCGGCCGCCTGCACCCTCCACGTCACCCTCGAACCCTGCGACCACACCGGGCGGACCGGACCCTGCACCGGCGCCGTCCGCGCCGCCGGCATCGGCCGCCTCGTCTACGCCGTCGCCGATCCGACCGGCACCTCCGGCGGGGGAGCACAGACCCTCCGGGCCGCCGGCCTCGACGTGTCGGGCCCGACCGGACACGCCGGATCCCTCGCCCTCACCGACCGCTGGCGTCGCGCCCGCGCCGCGGGCCGTCCCTTCGTCACCGCGCACCTGGCGCAGTCCCTCGACGGCTGCGCCGCCGCCGCGGACGGCACCAGCCAGTGGATCACCTCGCCCGCCTCCCGCGCCCACGCCCACGCCGTGCGCGGTCGGGTGGACGCGATCGTCGTGGGCACCGGCACCGTGCTCGCGGACGACCCCCGGCTCACCGCCCGGGACGACGACGGCTCCCTCGCCTCCGTCCAGCCGGTCCCCGTGGTCATGGGGCACCGTCGGATCCCCGCGGGGGCCGCCCTGCGCGGCCACCCCGCCCTGGCGGCGGGGGAGGAGCCTCTGCACGTGCGCTCCCACGACCCCGCCGAGGTGCTCGCGGCGATCGCCGCCCACCCCGGCCCCTGGCCGCACGGCCGCGGCGGATGCGAGCACCTGCTGATCGAGGGCGGTCCCACCGTGCTGGCCGCCTGGATCGCCGCCGACCTCGTCGACGAGCTGCACGTCTACACCGCGCCGACGTTCCTCGGCGCCGGCCTGCCCGCCGTGTCCGGCCTGGCCGTGGACACCCTCGCCCACGCCGTGCGCTGGACCCCCGACTCCGCCGAGGGCGGCCCGGTCCGCCCGCTCGGCCCCGACACCTGGACCCATCTGCGACCGGCGACGGCCGCAGGGAAGGAGTGACACCGTGTTCACCGGGATCATCACGCACATCGGCACCGTCCGGGAGCTGGTGCACCGTCCGGAGGCGGACGTCGCGACGATCGTCGTGGACGCCCCCGGCGTGCTCGACGGCCTGCCCGAGGGCGGCTCGCTGGCCGTCGACGGCGTCTGCCTCACCGCGCTCCACGACGCCGACGCCGAGCCCGGCGTCTTCCGCGCCGACCTGATGGGCCAGACCCTGCGCATGACCGCCCTCGGCGACCTCGCGCCCGGCTCCCGCGTCAACCTGGAGCGGTGCCTGCTGCCCCACCAGCACCTGGACGGCCACCTGGTCCAGGGCCACGTGGACGGCGTCGGCACGGTGCTCGAGGTCGCGGACGAGGGCGCCTGGCATCGGGTGCGCGTCGGCGTCCCCGCCCGTCTCGCCCGATACCTGCCCGCCCAGGGGGCCGTCGCCCTCCAGGGCGCGTCCCTGACGATCACCGCGGTGTCCTCCCCGGACGCCGCCGAGCACTGGTTCGAGGTCGGTCTCATCCCGGCCACCCTCGCCGCCACGACCTTCGACGGGCTCGAGGCCGGCCGCCGGCTCAACGTCGAGACCGACGTGATGGCCCGCTATGCCGAGCGCCTCGCCCAGATCCCCGCACCGCGGGACGCCACGGCACCGGCAGACCAGGAGGAGCCGCCAGACCAGGCGCAGCCGGCAGAACAGGCGAAGCCGGCACACGAGGAGGAGCGCGCATGAGCCACGGACAGGACCTGCAGCAGACCGTCGGTGTCGACCCCGTCCGCCTCGACCCCGTCGAGGAGGCGATCGCCGCGATCGCCGCGGGACGGGCCGTCGTCGTGGTGGACGACGAGGACCGGGAGAACGAGGGCGACCTGATCTTCGCCGCCTCCCGGGCCACCGCCGAGCTGACCGCCTTCACGATCCGTCACACCTCCGGCGTGCTGTGCACCCCGATGCCGGCGGCCTGGGCCGAGCGGCTCGCGCTGCCGCCGATGACCGACACCAACGAGGACCCCAAGGGCACCGCCTACACCGTGTCCGTGGACGCGGCGGCAGGCGTCACCACCGGCATCAGCGCCGCCGACCGCGCCCGCACCCTCCGCGTGCTGGCCCACCCCGGCTCCGCGGCCGGCGACCTCACCCGCCCTGGCCACGTCTTCCCGCTGCGCGCGGTGGACGGCGGCGTCCGCGAGCGGGCCGGCCACACCGAGGCCGGCGTGGAGCTCTGCCGCCTGGCGGGCCTCGCCCCGGTGGCGGCCATCGCCGAACTCACCCACGACGACGGCACCATGATGCGACTGCCCGCCCTCCGCGAGTTCGCGGACGAGCACGGCCTCGTCCTTGTCTCCATCGAGGACCTGGCCGACTTCCTCACCCGGATCGACGACGTGCCCGCCGAGGCCTGCCTGCCCACGGCCCGCGGGCCCCTGCGGATCGCCGTGCACCCGGACCCCGCCACCGGCGCCGAGCACGTGCTGCTCACCTCCCCGGACCTCGATCCGTCCGCCGGCCCCGTGACCGTCCGCGTGCACTCCGAGTGCCTCACCGGCGACGTCCTCGGCTCCCTGCGCTGCGACTGCGGCCCCCAGCTGCAGCGGTCGCTGGAGGCCACCGCCCGGCACGGCGGCGCCGTCCTCTACCTGCGCGGCCACGAGGGGCGCGGCATCGGCCTGGCCAACAAGGTCCGCGCCTACCGTCTGCAGGAGCAGGGACTCGACACCGTAGACGCCAACCTCGCCCTCGGGCTGCCCGCCGAGGGCCGCGACTTCCGCGCCGCGGCCCGGATCCTCGCCGACGCCGGGATCACCTGCGTCCGGCTGGTGACCAACAACCCGGTGAAGCTCACGGCGCTGCGCCGGGCGGGCATCGACGTCGTCGAGCGCGTCCCCGCCCCGGCACCGGAGAACGAGCACAACCGCGCCTACCTCGCCGCCAAGCGCGAGCGCATGGGCCACCTGCCGGCCCTCGGCGAGAGCGCCCCGGAGATCCCCGGCCGCCCCGCAGACCCGCTGACGCCGTCCCCCGCGGACGCCGCCGGCGCCATCACCCGTCCCTCCGAGACCGAGGAGCACCACGCATGAGCGGAGCAGGAGCCCCGACCTTCACCCACGACCGCGAGGCCGCCGCCGGCCTGCGGGTCGCCATCGTCGCCGCCCAGTGGCACGAGCAGATCATGGACGGCCTCGTCTCCGGCGCACAGGCCGCTGCCGCGGACTTCGGCCTCGAGGCGGACCTCGTCCGCGTCCCCGGCACCGTCGAGCTCACCGTGGCCGCCGCCCGCCTGACCCGCACCCACGACGTCGTCGTGGTCCTGGGGGTCGTCGTCCGAGGGGACACCCCCCACTTCGACTACGTCTGCTCCGCCGTGACCCAGGGTGTCACCGAGGTCTCCGTCCGCACCGGCGTGCCGGTCGGCTTCGGCGTCCTCACCGTGGACACCGAGCAGCAGGCGATCGACCGGGCGGGCCTGCCCGGCTCCCGCGAGGACAAGGGCCGTGAGGCCCTCGAGGCCGCCGTGCTCACCGAGCTCGCCCTGCGAGCGGTCTCCGGCGCGGCCCCGGCCCCGCATGCCGGCGAGACCGCCCCCGGGCCGACGGCCGACGCCACCGCCGACGCCGAGGAGGCGACCGCCTGATGCAGTGGCTCGTGGACCTGTTCAACTGGTACATCCCCGTCGGCGGAGGCGGCCTGCTCGTCCGCGAGGTCGTCGGCAACGTCTTCGGGCTCGCCTCGGCCCTCGGCGGCATGCGCCGCAAGGTCTGGGCGTGGCCGGTGGGCATCATCGGCAACCTGATCCTGCTGACCGTGTTCCTGTCCTCCCTGTTCGGCGGCGCCGACCATGCCACGCTGCTCGGGCAGGCCGGCCGCCAGGTCATGTTCATCGCCGTCTCGGTCTACGGCTGGGTCCGCTGGCGCCGGTCCCAGGCACACGGCGGCGGTCAGGACGGCGGCGCCATCACCCCGGAGTGGGCCGGCTGGGGCGGCCGCACCTTCCTGGCGCTCGGCATGGTCGTGGGCACGATCGCCCTGACCCCGGTGTTCCGGGCCCTCGGCTCCTGGGAGCCGGTGTGGGCGGACGCCTGGACCTTCGTCGGCTCGCTGCTGGCCACCTACGGCATGGCCAAGGGCTGGGTCGAGTTCTGGCTCATCTGGGTGGCCGTGGACGTCGTGGGTGTGCCGCTGCTGTGGTCCTCCGGCTACTACGCCTCCGCCTTCATGTACCTCTTCTACGGGGTGTTCACCCTCATCGGGTTCTTCGTCTGGGTGCGCGCCAAGGCCCACGAGAAGCCCCACGTGGAGACGCTCCTGCCGGACGGTCCGGAGGAGGAGCGCGCCGCCCGCTGACCGGCGTTCTCGCTCCGCTGCGCGTCACATAGAGTCCGGGCACCGCACACGCGGTGCCCGGCCTCGCTACGCTGGCCCCCGTGAAGACCTTCGACACCCTCTTCGACGAACTGACCCGCAAGGCCCGGGAACGCCCCGCCGGCTCACAGACCGTGGCCGAGCTGGATGCCGGCATCCATCAGATCGGCAAGAAGGTCGTGGAGGAGGCCGCCGAGGTCTGGATGGCCTGCGAACACGAGACCGACGAGGCCGCCGCCGAGGAGATCTCGCAGCTGCTCTACCACCTGCAGGTGATGATGATCGCCAAGGGCCTCACCCTCGAGGACGTCTACCGCCACCTCTGAGTCCAGGAAGGACACCCCCATGCTCCGCATCGCCGTCCCCAACAAGGGCGCCCTGTCCGAACTGGCCATCGAGATCCTCACCGAGGCCGGCTACCACCAGCGCCGCTCGTCCCGCGAGCTCGTCCTCGTGGACCCGGAGAACCAGGTCGAGTTCTTCTACCTGCGTCCCCGCGACATCGCCGTGTACGTCGGCCAGGGGTCCCTCGACGTCGGCCTGACCGGCCGCGACCTGTTCGCCGACGCGCGCGTGAAGGACACGGCCGAGGAGATCATGGCCCTCGGCTTCGGCGCCTCCACCTTCCGTCTGGCCGCCCCGGCCGGCACCTTCACCGCCACCGCGGAGCTGACCGGGAAACGGATCGCCACCAGCTACGACGGCCTGCTCGCCGCCTACCTGGAGAAGATCGGCCTCGACGCCGAGATCGTCCACCTGGACGGCGCCGTCGAATCGGCCGTCTCCCTCGGCGTCGCCGACGCGATCGCCGACGTCGTGGAGACCGGCAACACCCTGCGTGCCGCCGGCATGGAGGTCTTCGGCGAGCCGATCCTCGCCTCCGAGGCCATCATGATCGGCCAGACCGGCAAGCACCCCGAGGGCCTCGACGTCCTCCTGCGCCGCCTGCAGGGCGTCCTGGTCGCCCGTCGCTGGCTGATGATCGACTACGACGTGGACAAGTCCCTGCTCGAGCAGGCCACCGCCGTCACCCCCGGGCTGGAGTCCCCGACCATCTCGCCGCTGCAGGACGAGTCCATGGTCGCCGTCCGCTCCATGGTCCAGAAGGACGACGTCCACCGCGTCATGGACGAGCTGTACGTTCTCGGCGCCCGCGCCATCCTCGTGTCCGAGATCCACGCCATCCGTCTCTGAGCCGCCGACCCACAGGAGCGCCACCATGACCGTCGCCGTCCGAGTCATCCCCTGCCTGGACGTGGACGCCGGCCGCGTCGTCAAGGGCGTCAACTTCGAGAACCTGCGGGACGCCGGCGACCCGGTGGAGCTGGCCCGCCGCTACAACGCCGCCGGCGCAGACGAGCTGACCTTCCTGGACGTCACCGCCTCCACCGCGGACCGGCAGACCACCGCCGACGTGGTGACCCGCACCGCCGAGGAGGTCTTCATCCCGCTCACCGTCGGCGGCGGAGTGCGCACGGAGCAGGACGTGGCCCGCCTGCTCCGCCTCGGCGCGGACAAGGCCTCCATCAACACCGCGGCCGTCGCCCGGCCGGAGGTCATCACGCAGATCACCCGTCGCTTCGGCTCCCAGGTGCTCGTGCTGTCCCTGGACGCCCGCCGCACCACGGACCCCGGCTGCCCCTCCGGCTACGAGGTCACCACCCACGGCGGCCGCACCGGCACCGGCCTGGACGCCGTCGCCTGGTGCCGCGAGGCCGCCGAGCGCGGCGTGGGGGAGATCCTCCTGAACTCGATCGACGCCGACGGCACCCGGGACGGCTTCGACCTCGAGATGATCCGCGACGTGCGCGCGGTGACCCGGGTGCCGCTCATCGCCTCCGGCGGCGCCGGCCGTCCGGAGCACTTCCCGCCGGCCGTCGCCGCGGGCGCCGACGCGGTCCTGGCCGCCTCCATCTTCCACTTCGGCCCGGACCACATGATGGGCTCCGTCAAGGACGCCCTGCGCAAGGCCGGGCACGTCGTGCGCTGAGCGCGTCGCGGCCTGCGTGGACGGACCCCGGCGGTCGCCGCGTCCACGCCGAGTGCCCTCGGCTCAGGCGTCGACGACGTCCTCGAGGACCAGGGCGGCCGTGCGGCGGCCGAAGGCGTGCATGACGAGCTCGCCGGCGGGGCCGGCCACGTGCACGGACCGGCCGTCGTCGCCGGGGGCCTTCACCATGACGGGGGAGTTGTCCACGCGCGAGGCCGGACGCGCCCGACGCTCCAGCTCGATCCCGGTCTCCTCGGACCGGTAGAGCAGCTTCGCGCGGCGCTTCAGATGCGTGTAGAGCATGTCCGCGTAGTCGTCGGCGAGGATGCGCGGGGCCCAGCGGTCCTTCGCACGGCGCACGTCCTCGGTGTGCACGAAGAACTCCAGCAGCTGCACCTCGTCGGCCACGGTCGAACCCACCGGGGTGCGGCGCAGCAGTGCCGCGGCACGGCTGACCAGGCCGGCGACGCGCCCTCGACTGCGACGACGGCCGCCCGCCTCCGGTGAGGCGTCGGCGGTGCCGTGGGCGCCGGAGTCGACGGGGCCGTCGTCCTGGGCCCGCTGCCCGAGGGAACCCTCCAGCGGGCCGGCGGCCACACGCTCCACCAGACGGGCGTAGCCGGCCTCGTCCGCGTGGGCGTCGCCGAGGGCGATCGTCTTCTCCTGCAGTCGCTTCGCCGCCGGTGGGAGCAGCAGTCCGACGGCCAGCGGGGAGGTCTCGCGCAGCACGATGTGCGCGGCCAGGTGTTCGGTCCGCCAGCCCTCGCAGAGCGTCGGCTGCCCCGGTCCGGCATGCGTCAGCGCCTCGACCAGGGCGGCGCGCGAGGCGGCGGCGTAGTCGGTCTCGGTCACGGCGTCGCCGGGACCCTGCTGGGGGCGGTCGGAGGCAGTCACCGCCTCAACGTAGCACGGTGTCTCCAGGCCCCGGCAGGGCCCGTCGACGCCCTTAGAATGGCGGGATGACCACCGCCTCCACGCCCCCGTCCGGCGACGACGTCGCCGCCCTGGTCGAGAGCCTGTCCTTCACCGCCGACGGGCTGGTGCCGGCCATCGCGCAGCAGCATGACACCGGTGAGGTCCTCATGATGGCGTGGATGGACGCCGAGTCCCTGCGGCTCACCCTGGAGACCGGCTGGGCCACCTACTGGTCCCGCTCCCGCGCAGAGCTCTGGCGCAAGGGCGCGACCTCCGGACACCTGCAGCGCGTGCTCTCCGTGGCCGCCGACTGCGACCGGGACACCCTGCTGCTGCAGGTGGACCAGACCGGGCCCGCCTGCCACACGGGGACCGCGTCCTGCTTCACCGGCCGCGTCGTCGCCGAGCCGGCCGACCCGCGGTCCGACCGATCCGCCGCCGACGAGAACCGAGGAGAGACCGCGTGAGCCAGCACACCGACACCCGCACCGACGCGACCGTCTCACAGGAGGCCCTCGCCGCCGCCCGCGTGCCCACCGGGGCCGTGCACCCGTCCCGCGAACGGTTCCTCGCCCTCGCCGGTGAGGCCCGCGTCATCCCCGTGATCCGCACCGTCCTGGCCGACGGCCTCACCCCGTTGGCCCTGTACCGCCGCCTTGCGGACGACCGGCCCGGCACCTTCCTCATGGAGTCCGCCGCACCCGGCGGCGTCTGGTCGCGCTACAGCTTCATCGGCGCCGGCTCCGTCGCCACCCTCACCGCCGTCGGACAGCAGGCCCACTGGCAGGGCACCCCGCCGGCCGGCCTGCCCGCCGAGGGAGACGCCCTGGAGGTCCTCGAGCAGACCCTGGCCGCCCTGGGCACCGGGGTGCGCTCTCGTGTGGGCGACGGGCTGCCCCACTTCCTCTCCGGCCTCACCGGCTTCCTCGGCTGGGACGTCATCCGCCACCTCGAGCACCTGCTGGACGGCCCGGAGGACCACCTGGGCCTGCCCGAGCTGGCGATGAACCTCGTCACCGACCTCGCGGTCCACGACGCCGCCGAGGGCACCATCACGCTCGTGGCCAACGCGATCAACGTGAACGGCCTGGCCACCGGCGCGGACGCCGCCTACGACGACGCCGTCGCCCGCCTGGAGGCCATGTCCGCGAAGCTCTCCGCCGGCGTGGACGACCCGGTCACCGCCGTCCCGGACCGCTGGCTGACGGCCACCGCCGAGCAGGTCGCGGCCGAGGCCGAGGACCGCTGGGGCGACGACGGCTTCACGGACGCCGTCGCGAAGGCCAAGGAGGCCATCGTGGACGGCGAGGTCTTCCAGGCCGTCGTCTCCCGCCGCTTCAGCGTGGACACGCAGGCCGACGGGCTGGCGGTCTACCGCGTGCTGCGCATGGTGAACCCGAGCCCCTACATGTACCTGTTCACCTTCGAGACCCCCGAGGGCGAGCCCTATCAGATCGTCGGATCCTCTCCGGAGGCCCTCGTGACCGTGCAGGACCGGCACGTGGTCACCCACCCGATCGCCGGCTCCCGGCGCCGCGGCCGCACCGCCGAGGACGATGCGCTGCTGTCCAAGGAGCTGGCCGAGGACGAGAAGGAGCGGGCCGAGCACGTCATGCTGGTGGACCTGTCCCGCAACGACCTCTCCCGGGTCTGCACGCCGGGCACGGTGAACGTCTCCCAGTTCATGCAGGTCGAGGCATTCAGCCACATCCTCCACCTCGTCTCCCACGTCGAGGGTGATGTGGCCGCCGGCCGCAGCTCCCTGGATGTGCTGAAGTCCGCCTTCCCGGCCGGGACCCTCTCCGGGGCGCCGAAGCCGCGTGCGCTGCGGCTGCTGGATCGGTGGGAGCCCACCCGGCGCGGCCCCTACGGCGGTGTGGTCGGATACTTCGACCTCGCCGGGAGCATGGACATGGCCATCAACATCCGTTCCGTGACCCTGCACCGCGGGCAGGCCCATGTGCAGGCCGGAGCCGGCATCGTGGCCGACTCCGTGCCCCAGTCCGAGGCCGACGAGACCGTCACCAAGGCCACGGCGCCGCTGCGTGCCGTGCTGACCGCGTCCGAGATGGAGGAGCTCGCATGAGCCTGGGCCGCCGCACCGTCGTCCTCGCCGCCCTGGCCGCCGGAGGACTCGTGTTGCTCGCCGCCGGGCAGACCTGGGTCCACGCCACGCGCCTGGGTTCCGGCGCCGTCGCCGAGGTCACCGCGGACGGATCCGACGCCTCGGGTGTCATCAGTGCCATGGCCTTCGTCGTCCTCGCCGCCGGACTCGCCCTGACCATCGCCCGCCGCATCGGCCGCTGGGTCGTGGGCATGCTGCTCGTCCTCGCCGGGGCCGCTCTCGCCGTCACGGCCGGGCAGGCGGTCCTCGACCCCGCCGCGGCCGCCGCGCCCGCCGTCTCCGCGGCCACCGGCACCACCGAGGCCGCCGCCGCCTACACCGTGACCTTCTGGCCGTGGATCGCCGTCGCCGGCGGCATCCTCGCCGTCCTCGCCGGCCTGGCCTCCCTGGTGGCCGGGGGCCGCTGGTCCCACAGCCGCCGCTTCGAGGCGCCCGCCGCGGAGGGCGGCGGTGCCCTGCCGACCGGCGACGGCGAGGCCCGGGCGGCGGGCGAGGGCCGGCGTCGGGGTGCCGGGGAAGGCAGCGGGGGAGCGGACGGCGACGAGGAGGAGCTCGATCCCATGGACGCCTGGGACGAGCTCTCGGCCGGCAACGACCCCACCGGCTGATCGCGTCCGCCTGCGCGGGAGGCCGTGCGCCCTGACACCGGCCGACGCGCATTCGCGCCCCGCCGTGCCCGGCGTGGCACAATGAGAGACAGTCATCCGTCGCCGACATCGATCCACAGGGAGAGTGCCCGATGAGCCACCCCGCCCAGTCCGCCCAGACCGCCACCACCCAGGTGACCGTCACCGAGGACGGCCGCGTGCTGAACGACCCGACCCACGCCGAGGTGCCGGGCCACGGCAACTCCCCGGGCGCCTGGGCCATGTGCGCCCTCGTGGTGGTCGGCTTCGCCGCCGGGGCCATCGGCCTGTTCATCGACCAGATGATGATCGTCTGGATCGGGATCGCCGTCGCCCTGGTCGGCGTCGTGGTGGGCGTGGTGTCCGGCAGCGCCGGCTCCGGCTCGCGCCACTGAGCTCGGCCGTCGTGACCGTACTCGACGACATCATCGCAGGAGTCCGCGAGGACCTCGCCGCGCGTGAAGCAGCCGTGCCGCTGCCGGAGATGATCCGCCGCGCGGCGCAGGTGGCCCCGGCGCGCGACGCCGTGGCCGCCCTCGTCGGCGGCCGCGCCGACCCGGAGGGCATCCGGGTCATCTCCGAGGTGAAGCGGTCCAGCCCCTCCAAGGGCGCGCTGGCCGACATCGCCGAGCCCGCCGAGCTGGGCCGCGCCTACGAGCGCGGCGGCGCGTCAGCGGTGTCCGTGCTCACCGAGCGGCGGCGCTTCAACGGCAGCCTCGCCGACTTCGACGCCGTTCGCGCCGCGATCGACCTGCCCATGCTCCGCAAGGACTTCACCGTCGCGGAGTACCAGATCCACGAGGCCCGCGCCCATGGCGCCGACCTCGTGCTGCTCATCGTGGCCGCCCTGGACGACGCACAGCTGCGCGACTTCCTCCAGCTCACCCACGAGCTCGGCATGAACGCCCTCGTCGAGGCCCACACCCACGAGGAGATCGCCCGTGCCGTGGACGTGGACGCCCGCATCCTCGGCGTCAACGTGCGCAACCTGAAGACCCTCGACGTCGACCCGGACCGCTATGCCCGACTCGCCGCAGACCTGCCCGAGCACGTCGTGCGCGTCGCCGAGTCCGGCGTCGAGTCCGCTGCCCAGGTGGAGCAGTACGCCGCCGCAGGCGCCGACGCGATCCTCGTCGGCGAGGCCCTCGTCAGGCACGGCGCCCCCGAGCAGGCCCTGCAGCAGTTCCGCGCCGCCTCGGTGCGCGCCCGCTGACCCAGACACCACCCACGCAGGAGGACCCGCCTTGTCCACCGACCCCGCCGGCACCCCCGAGCGCCCCGAGAGTCCCGAGCGCCCCGAGAGCCCCGAGAGCCTCGGCGACCAGCCGGGCCCCTACTTCGGCCGGTACGGCGGCACGTGGATGCCCGAGTCGCTCATGGCCGCCCTCGCCCAGGTCACCGAGACCTACGAGGCCGCCCGCAGAGACCCGGAGTTCCGGGCCGAGCTGAAGGACCTCTACCGGGACTACATCGGCCGCCCGTCCCTGCTCACCGAGGTGCCGCGCTTCGGCGCGGACCTGCCGGGCGTGCGGATCTTCCTCAAGCGCGAAGACCTCAACCACACCGGCTCGCACAAGATCAACAACGTCATCGGCCAGGCGCTGCTGGCCCGTCGCATGGGCAAGACCCGTCTCATCGCGGAGACCGGCGCCGGCCAGCACGGCGTGGCCACCGCCACCGCGGCGGCCCTGTTCGGCATGGAGTGCACCGTCTACATGGGCGAACAGGACACGCGTCGCCAGGCCCTCAACGTGGCCCGCATGCAGATGCTCGGCGCGGAGGTGGTCCCCGTGACCATCGGTGCCCGCACCCTCAAGGACGCCATCAACGAGGCGCTCCGAGACTGGGTGGCCTCGGTGGACACCACCCACTACCTTCTCGGCACCGTGACCGGCCCGCATCCGTTCCCCGCGATGGTCCGCTGGTTCCACTCGGTGATCGGCGAGGAGGCCCGCGCACAGGTGCTCGAGCAGACCGGCCGACTGCCGCACGCGGTGGCCGCCTGCGTCGGCGGCGGCTCCAACGCCATGGGCCTGTTCGCCGGCTTCCTGGACGACCCCGAGGTGGAGCTGTACGGCTTCGAGGCCGGCGGCGACGGCGTCGAGACCGGCCGCCACGCCGCCTCCATCACCCTGGGCCGCACCGGCGTCCTCCACGGCGCCCGCACCTACCTGATGCAGGACGAAGACGGCCAGACGATCGACTCGCACTCGATCTCGGCCGGCCTGGACTACCCGGCGGTCGGCCCCGAGCACGCCTGGCTCAACGACACCGGCCGGGCCTGCTACGAGCCCGTGACGGACACCGCCTGCATGGACGCCATGCTGCGCCTGACCCGCACCGAGGGCATCATGCCGGCGATCGAGTCCGCCCATGCGCTGGCCGGCGCCCTGTCCCTGGGCCAGCGCTGGATCGACGCCGGCGAGGTGGGAGAGCACACCCCGGCCGGCGAGGAGCGCATCATCGTCGTGAACCTCTCCGGCCGCGGCGACAAGGACGTCTCCACCGCCGCCGCCTGGTTCGGCCTCGGCACGGCCTCCGCTGCCCCGGCCTCCGACGGCGAGGACGACGGCGACGCGGATGAGACCATCCGCACCGAGGCCGGGCTCGCGCCGGGCGAGGATCCCGCCGGAGACCAGGACGACGCCCGCACCGACGCCGACGAGGAGGTCCAGCGATGAGCACCGAGACCATGTCCGGCACCGCGGCAGCCGGCGAATCCAAGACCGCGGCCGCGATCGAGCGGGCGCGCGCCGCCGGCCGCACCGCCTTCATCGGCTATCTTCCGGCCGGCTACCCGTCCGTGGACGAGTGCGTCGAGGCCGCCGTGGCCCTGGTCGAGAACGGCGCCGACGTCGTCGAGATCGGCCTGCCCTACACCGACCCGGTCATGGACGGCCCGGTCATCCAGGCCGCCACGCAGGCGTCCCTGGCTGCCGGCTTCCGGGTGTCCCAGGTGTTCGACATCGTCCGCCGGATCACCGAGCGCACCGACGCGGCCGTGCTGGTCATGACCTACTGGAACCTCGTGGACCGCATGGGCGCCGACGAGTTCGCCCGCCGCCTGGCCGCCGCCGGCGGCGCCGGGCTGATCACCCCGGACCTCGTGCCGGAGGAGGCCGCCGAGTGGCTGGCCGCCTCCGACCGCCACGGACTGGACCGCGTCTTCCTCACCGCCCCGTCCTCCCCGCAGTCCCGGGTGGAGCGCACGGTGGCCGACTCCCGCGGCTTCGTCTACGCCGTCTCCGTCATGGGCGTCACCGGCGCCCGCAAGGACATCTCGGACGCCGCCGCCGAGGTGGTCACGCACGCCAAGGCCGCCGGCGCGGAGAACGTCTGTGTGGGCCTGGGCATCTCCCGCCCGGAGCACATCGCCCAGATCGGCGAGTACGCCGACGGTGCGATCGTCGGCACCGCCCTGGTCAAGGCCCTCGGGGAGGGCGGCCCCGAGGCCGTGGGCCGTCTGGCCGCCGAGCTCGCCGCCGGCTGCGTCCGGGACGCCGCCGGCACCGCCGCCGATCCGAAGGCAGGAGAGTGACCTCCATGACCGGAGTCCCGACGACGGCCGCCTCCCGGGCCGACACCCTCGCCTCGCCGTTGCTCGCCATCCCGTCCCCCGGCTGGTCCGGCTTCGAGATCGGGCCGCTGACGATCCACGCCTACGCACTGTGCATCATCGCCGGCGTCATCGCCGCGCTCTGGCTGGGCTCGATCCGGTGGCGCCGCCGCGGCGGCCCGGCCGGCCGTGTGCTGGACGTCGCCATCTGGGCGATCCCGTTCGGCTTCGTGGGCGGACGCCTCTACCACGTGTTCTCCTCGCCGGACCGGTACTTCGGGCCGAACTATGACGGCACGGGCGACCCGATCCAGATCCTCTACGTCTGGAACGGCGGTCTCGGCATCTGGGGCGCGATCGCCCTCGGCGCGGTCGGCGCGTGGATCGGGACGCGCCGCTACGGGTATCGGCTCACGGCCTTCGGCGACGCCGTCGCCCCGGGCATCCTGCTCGCCCAGGCGATCGGCCGGTGGGGCAACTGGTTCAACCAGGAGCTCTTCGGCGGACCCACCGACCAGCCCTGGGGCCTGCAGGTCGATCCCGAGCACATCCCCTCCGGCTACGCCGAGGACACCCTGTTCCACCCGACCTTCCTGTACGAGAGCCTGTGGAACGTGATCGGCGTCGGGGTGTTGCTCCTGCTGGACCGCCGCCTGCGCCTGCGCCGTGGAGCGATGATCTGGGCCTACGTCGCCTGGTACACCCTGGGCCGCGTGTGGATCGAGATGATGCGCATCGACGACGCCCAGATGATCACCCTGTTCGGCACCACCCAGCGTCTCAACGTGTGGACGTCACTGCTGCTGCTCGCGATCGCCCTGGTCATGTTCGCCGTCTGCCGGGTCCGGGCCCGCCGTCTCACCCAGGCCGAGGCGGACGACGTGTGGCTGCCGGGCCGCCGCGCCGAGGCGGAGGCGGCAGACCAGGACGAGCCGCGTGCCGTCGTCGGGACGAGCACCGACGAGCGGAACGACGGGGATGCGGACGACGGATCCGCGACGGGCGGCTCCCACGCGGCCGACCGCGGCTGAGGACCGGACGCCGCAGCAGCGCCGACGGCGACGCACACCTGGACCGGGTCGGTCCGTCCTCTGGCGGGGCGGGCCGACCCGGTCCACATTCTGGGACCGGTGCCGTCACCGCGCGGTCTCGCGGCCTGAGGGGAGTAACGTCACTCACATCGCGGACGGACTTCGCCGTCTGGACCACCACCGCCTCTGAGGGGCCAGCGTCGTCCCCTTCCACCGCCACGCACACCGTGGCCGTCAGGAAGGAAGCGTCATGCACGACGTGCTCGACCCGTTTCTCCGGTACTCGGCTCTGCCCCCGGCGCAGGGTCTGTACGACCCCGCGAACGAGAAGGACGCCTGCGGACTCGCCGTCGTGGCCACCCTGCGCGGCACCCCGGGCCACGACATCGTCGAGCACGCCCTCACCGCCCTGCGCGCCCTGGAGCACCGCGGCGCCGTCGGTGCCGACGAGGGCACCGGCGACGGCGCAGGCCTGATCACCCAGATCCCCGACGCCTTCTTCCGGGAGGTCTCCGGCATCGAGCTGCCGGCCGCGGGTGAGTACGCCGCCGGCACCGCCTTCCTGCCGACGGACGAGGAGCGCTGCGCGGCGGCGAAAGCGGAGATCGGCCTGCTCGCCGAACGCGAGGGCCTCCAGGTCCTGGGCTGGCGCACTGTCCCCACGGACGACTCTGTGATCGGTGACGGCGCCCGCAGCGTCATGCCCGCCTTCGAACAGCTCTTCGTCTGCCGCCTGGACGACGGCGAGCTCGACGAGTCGGGGCAGTCCCTCGACGCCCGCGCCTGGCGCCTGCGCCGTCGCGCGCAGACCGCCGGCGTGTACTTCCCCTCCCTGTCCTCGAAGACGATCGTCTACAAGGGCATGCTCTCCACCGCGCAGCTCGAGCCGTTCTACCCGGACCTGTCCGATGACCGGTACACCACCACGCTCGGCATCGTGCACTCGCGCTTCTCCACGAACACGTTCCCCTCCTGGCCGCTGGCCCAGCCGTTCCGCACGATCGCGCACAACGGCGAGATCAACACCGTGAAGGGCAACCGCAACTGGATGCGCGCCCGGCAGGGCGAGCTGCGCCACCCGCTGCTCGGGGAGGTGCCGGAGGAGATGTTCCCGCTGGTCACCGGACACGGCTCCGACTCCGCGTCCTTCGACGAGGTCGCCGAGCTGCTCATGCTCGCCGGGCGCCCCCTCTCCCACGCGATCATGATGATGGTGCCGGAGGCGTGGGAGAACCATCCCACCATGGACCCGGCCCGCAAGGCGTTCTACCAGTACCACTCGATGCTCATGGAGCCGTGGGACGGTCCGGCGGCCATCGCCTTCACCGACGGTGTCCAGGTCGGCTCCGTCCTGGACCGCAACGGCCTGCGACCCGCCCGCTACTGGCAGACCGAGGACGGCCTCGTGGTGCTCGCCTCCGAGGTCGGCGTGCTGCCGATCGACCCGGCCACCGTGGTCCGCAAGGGCCGCGTGAAGCCCGGCCGCATGTTCCTGCTGGACACCGAACAGGGCCGGATCATCCCGGACACCGAGCTCAAGGCCGAGATCGCCGCGTCCCAGCCGTGGGCGCAGTGGGTGCAGGAGTCGCTCCTGGACCTGGACTGCCTGCCGGCCCGCGAGCGCGTCAGCCACGGCGCCGACTCCGTCCGCCTGCGCCAGCGCATCTTCGGCTACACGCTCGAGGACCTGCGCCTGCTCATCAAGCCGATGGCCACCACCGGCGCCGAGCCGCTGGGCGCCATGGGTACGGACACCCCGATCGCCGCGATCGCCGAGCGCCCCCGCCTGCTCTTCGACTACTTCACGCAGTCCTTCGCGCAGGTGACCAACCCGCCGCTGGACGCCATCCGCGAGGAGCAGGTCACCTCCATGCGCACCTGCATCGGCCCGCAGGCGAACCTGCTGGCGCAGGGCCAGTCGCGCACCACGGCGATCGACCTGCCGTTCCCCGTGATCGACAACGATCAGCTGGCCCGCATCGCCCATGTGCGCTCCTCCGACGGCACCCGCCGCGCCCTGAAGGTCAAGGGCCTCTACCGGGTGGCCGGCGGCGCCGAGGAGATGCGCACCCGCATCAAGGAGATCTGCGAGCAGGTCTCCGCAGCCGTCCAGCGCGGCATCGCGTACGTGATCCTCTCCGACCGGGACGCCAACGCACAGTGGGCGCCCATCCCGTCCCTGCTGCTGACCTCCGCCGTGCACCACCACCTGCTCGCCTCCGCCTCCCGCACCCGCACCTCGCTGCTGGTCGAGGCCGGCGACGTCCGCGAGGTCCATCACGTGGCCGTACTCATCGGCTACGGCGCCTCCGCCGTCAACCCGTACCTGGCCATGGAGTCCGCCGAGGAGCTCGTGCGGGACGGGTCCCTGCCGGGCGTCACCGCTCAGCAGGCCGTGAACAACCTCATCACGGGCCTCGGCAAGGGCGTGCAGAAGATCATGTCCAAGATGGGCATCTCCACCGTGGCCTCCTACTGCGGCGCCCAGACCTTCGAGGCGGTCGGCCTGTCCCGGCGCTTCGTGGACCGCTACTTCACCGGGACCAGCTCACCGATGGACGGCGTGGGCCTGGCGTACATCGCCTCGGAGGTCGAGGCCCGCCACGCGGACGCATTCCCGGCCGACGGCAACGACCCGCGGCCGGACGCCCCGCTGGACGCCGGCGGCGAGTACCAGTGGCGCCGCGAGGGCCCGCCGCACCTGTTCGACCCGGAGACCGTCTTCCGGCTGCAGCACTCCACGCGCGAGCGCCGCTACGACGTGTTCAAGGACTACACGCGCCGGGTGGACGACCAATCCGCAGAGCTCATGACCCTGCGCGGCCTGATGCGGCTGAAGACCGGACAGCGCCCGCCCGTGCCGGTCGCCGAGGTCGAGCCGGTCGAGTCGATCGTCACGCGCTTCTCCACCGGCGCCATGTCCTACGGCTCCATCTCCCAGGAGGCCCACGAGACCCTGGCGATCGCCATGAACCGCCTCGGCGCCCGCTCCAACTCCGGCGAGGGCGGCGAGGACCCGGAGCGCCTTCTGGACCCCGAGCGCCGCTCGGCCATCAAGCAGATCGCCTCCGGCCGCTTCGGCGTCACCAGCCTCTACCTGGCCACCGCCTCGGACCTGCAGATCAAGATGGCCCAGGGCGCCAAGCCCGGCGAGGGCGGCCAGCTCATGGGCTCCAAGGTCTATCCGTGGGTGGCGACCACCCGGCACTCCACCCCGGGCGTCTCCCTGGTCTCCCCGCCGCCGCACCACGACATCTACTCCATCGAGGACCTGGCGCAGCTGATCCACGACCTGAAGCGCTCCAACCCGAAGGCGCGCGTCCACGTGAAGCTCGTCTCCGAGTCCGGCGTGGGCACCGTGGCCGCGGGCGTGACCAAGGCGAAGGCCGACGTCGTGCTCATCTCCGGCCACGACGGCGGCACCGGCGCCTCCCCGCTGAACTCCCTCAAGCACGCCGGCACCCCCTGGGAGCTCGGCCTGGCCGAGGCGCAGCAGACCCTCATGCTCAACGGGCTGCGCGACCGCGTCACCGTGCAGGTGGACGGCCAGCTCAAGACCGGCCGCGACGTGGTGGTGGCCGCCCTGCTCGGCGCCGAGGAGTTCGGCTTCGCCACCGCCCCGCTGGTGGTCTCCGGATGCATCATGATGCGCGTCTGCCACCTGGACACCTGCCCGGTGGGCGTGGCCACCCAGAACCCGGAGCTGCGCACGCGGTTCACCGGCAGGCCCGAGTTCGTGGTCAACTTCTTCGAGTACATCGCCCAGGAGGTGCGCGAGCTGCTCGCCGAGCTCGGCTTCCGGAGCCTGGACGAGGCCATCGGACACCGCGAGCTGCTCGAGGTGGACGAGGCGCTGCGCCACTTCAAGACCCGCGGCCTCGACCTGTCCGGGGTGCTGGGCTCCGGCGCCGCCGACTCCTTCGACGAGTCCGTGGCCCACCGCCGCACCGGAGGCCAGGACCACGGACTCGCCGAGCAGCTGGACAACAGGTGGCTCGAGGCGGTCGCCCCCGCCGTCGAGACCGGCGAGGCGGTGTCCGTGGAGGACACCGTGAAGAACACGGACCGCTCCGTCGGCACCCTGCTCGGCTACCACGTGACGAGTGCCCGGCTGCAGGACGAGCTGGCCGAGGACACCATCACGGTGTCCCTGACCGGCGAGGCCGGCCAGTCCTTCGGAGCCTTCATCCCGTCCGGCGTCACCCTGCACCTGGAGGGCGACGCCAATGACTACGTGGGCAAGGGCCTGTCCGGCGGGCGCATCGTGCTCCGCCCGGACCGCCGCGCCCCGCTGGTGGCGGAGGACAACATCATCGCCGGCAATGTGGTCGGCTACGGCGCCACGAGCGGCGAGATGTTCCTGCGCGGCCGCGTGGGCGAGCGCTTCCTGGTCCGCAACTCAGGCGCCACGGCGGTGGCCGAGGGCATCGGCGACCACGGGCTGGAGTACATGACCGGCGGCCGAGCCCTCGTGCTCGGCCCGACCGGCCGCAACGTGGCCGCGGGCATGTCCGGCGGCGTGGCCTGGATCCTGGACCTGGACGAGACGCGGATCAACCCGCTGGCCGTCAAGGAGTCCGGGCTGCTGCTCGGCGTCCCCGAGGAGGCGGACCGGGAGCAGATCACGCAGCTGCTGCGCCGGCACCACGAGCTCACCGGCTCCGCCGTGGCGGCCGCGATACTCGAGACGATCGACGGCGGCGACGCCGACGCGGTCGAGGCGCTGTGGCAGCGGTTCACCACGGTGCTGCCCCGGCAGTACGCGGCCGTGCAGGCCCTGCGCGCCGAGTGCGAAGACAACGGCATGGACCCGGACGGCGACGCCGCCTGGGCTCGGATCCTGGAGGTGACCCGTGGCTGACCCGCGCGGATTCCTGAACCATCGCGAGCGCCAGGAGCGCCCGACCCGGCCGGTGCCGGTGCGCATCATGGACTACAAGGACGTCTACGTCCGCCAGGACGAGGCGATCGTGCGCACGCAGGCCACACGCTGCATGGACTGCGGCGTCCCGTTCTGCCACGCCGGCTGCCCCCTGGGCAACCTCATCCCGGACTGGAACGACCTGGTGCACCGCGGCCGCTGGGAGGAGGCGGCCGCGCGCCTGCATGCGACGAACAACTTCCCGGAGATCACCGGGCGCATCTGCCCGGCGCCCTGCGAGTCCTCGTGCGTGCTCGGCATCAACCAGCCGGCCGTGACCATCAAGCAGGTCGAGGTCTCCATCGCCGAGCAGATCTTCGAGAACGACTGGCTGCCCCCGCACCGGCCGCACCGCCAGAACGGGCACACGGTGGCCGTCGTCGGCTCGGGCCCGGCCGGCCTGGCCGCCGCCCAGCAGCTCACCCGCGCCGGCTACACGGTCGCCGTGTACGAGCGCGACGACCGCGTCGGCGGCCTGCTGCGCTACGGCATCCCGGACTTCAAGCTGGAGAAGGACGTCATCGACCGCCGCATCGCCCAGATGGAGGCCGAGGGCACCCGCTTCCGCACCGGTGTGGAGATCGGCACGGACATCGCCTGGGACGAGCTGAAGGACTCCTTCGACGCGGTCGTGGTGGCCACCGGCGCCCCGGTCGGCCGCGACCTGCCCATCCCGGGCCGGGGCCTCGAGGGCATCCACCTGGCCATGGACTACCTGGTCCCCGTCAACCGGCGGGTGGCCGGCGACGAGCAGGAGCAGATCAGCGCCGAGGGCCGCCACGTGGTCATCCTCGGCGGCGGCGACACCGGCGCCGACTGCATCGGTACCGCCCACCGCCAGGGCGCCGCCTCGGTCACCACCCTGGCGATCGGCAGGCAGCCGCCGTCGCAGCGCCCGTCCCACCAGCCGTGGCCGACCGTCCCGACCCCGTTCGAGGTCGCCTCGGCCCACGCCGAGGGCGGCGGGCGGACCTACCTCGCCAGCACCGTCGAGTTCCTCGGAGACGAGCGGGGCCGCGTGCGCGCACTGAAGGTCGCCGAGACCGAGTACCTGCCGGACGGCTCCCGCTCCCCGAAGGCCGGCACCGAGCATGAGATCCCGGCGGACCTGGTCCTGCTCGCCCTCGGCTTCACCGGCGTGGAGCAGGAGGCCATCACGGAGCAGACCGGGGTGCAGGTCATGCGCGGCGTGCTCGGCCGCGACGACGCCTTCCAGACCGCCGAGCCGGGCGTCTTCGTCTGCGGCGACGCCGGCCGCGGCGCCTCCCTGGTGGTCTGGGCCATCGCCGAGGGCCGTGCCACCGCCACAGCCGTGGACGAGTTCCTCACCGGCGAGCCCTCGGACCTGCCGGCCCCCGTGAAGCCGCGCGACCGCGGCCTCGTCCTCGGCTGAGCCGAGCCCGGCCGTCGGGCTGACCTGGTCCCTTCCGTCCCGGTCCGCCCGCAGGCCGGCCCCGTCCCGACGACGGCCGCGCGCCCCGGCGCGGGGCCGTCGTCGCCGTCTTCGCCCGCGGCGGAAATCGCCCGGGCGCGGACGGTGCCCCCTCCGTCCCTCGACTCGTAGGCTGGTGCCCATGCGACACGCGAAGATCATCGCCACCTTCGGACCCGCGACCGACTCCGACGACGTGACCCGACGACTCATCGAGTCCGGCATCGACGTCGCCCGACTGAACATGAGCCATGGCGACCATGCCATGCACGAGACGACCTACGAGCGGGTCCGCCGCCTCTCCGTCGAGGTGAAGCACCCGGTGGCGATCTTCGCGGACCTCCAGGGGCCGAAGATCCGCCTCGGCCGCTTCGCCGACGGGCCGCACCAGCTCGAGCAGGGGGACCGCTTCACCATCACCACCCGGGACGTGGAGGGCACCGCCGAGATCTGCGGCACCACCCACAAGGGCCTGCCCGGCGATGTGGACCCGGGGGACGTGCTGCTCGTGGACGACGGCAGGGTGCGCCTGCGCGCCGTCGAGGTCACCGACACCGACGTGGTCACCGAGGTGGAGGTGGCCGGCCCCGTCAGCAACAACAAGGGCATCAATCTGCCGGGGGTGGCCGTCAACGTGCCGGCCCTCTCCGAGAAGGACGAGACCGACCTGCGTTGGGCGCTGCGCACGGGGGTGGACATGATCGCCCTGTCCTTCGTGCGCGACGCCGCAGACATCGAGCGCGTGCACGAGATCATGGACGAGGAGAACCGCCGCATCCCGGTGATCGCGAAGATCGAGAAGCCGCAGGCGGTGGAGAACCTGGAATCGATCGTGGACGCCTTCGATGCCGTCATGATCGCCCGCGGAGACCTCGGGGTGGAGCTTCCGCTCGAGGACGTGCCCGTGGTGCAGAAGCGGGCCATCGAGCTGGCCCGCCGCTGGGCCAAGCCGACCATCGTGGCCACCCAGGTCCTCGAGTCCATGATCGAGAATCCGCGCCCGACCCGCGCCGAGGCCTCCGACTGCGCCAACGCGGTCCTGGACGGGGCGGACGCCGTCATGCTCTCCGGCGAGACCTCCGTGGGCGCCTACCCGGTGGAGACGGTCCAGACCATGGCCCGCATCATCGAGTCGACCGAGACGAACGGCCTGGACCGCATCGACCCGCTGACCGCCCAGCCGCGCACCCGCGGCGGTGCCATCACCCGCGCCGCGGTGGACATCGCCCACCAGCTGGACATCCCGTTCCTGGCGACCTTCACCCGCACCGGCGACTCGGCCCGCCGCATCTCCCGCCTGCGTCCGAAGCAGCCGGTGTACGCGTACACGCACGTGGAGCACACCCACAACATCCTCTGCCTCGCCTGGGGCGTGTTCCCCAAGATGGTGCCGTTCGCGGAGACGACGGACGAGATGACGGGCCAGGTGGACCGCTCCCTGCTCTCCGAGGGCATCGCGAAGGAGGGGCAGTTCGTCATCATCGCGGCCGGCTCGCCCCCGGGCCAGGCCGGCACCACCAACACCCTCAAGGTGCACAAGGTGGGCGACCCGCACGACGCCGGCGGCACCCTCGACGACTCGGACCGCGAACCCGTGGGCAAGTGGGAGCTGGACCCTCAGGGCTGACCGGCTGACAGCACCGGGCCCCGACCGGATCGATCCGGTCGGGGCCCTGGCGTGCAGGCGACGGCGTTCCTCGCGCGTAGGCGCGGAGGTCTCAGCCCAGCTGGTCCACCACGGTCTGGGCGACCTCACGCATGGTCAGCCGGCGGTCCATGGAGGTCTTCTGGATCCACCGGAAGGCCTCGGGCTCGCTGAGGTCCATGTGCGACTGCAGCAGGGCCTTGGCGCGCTCGACGAGCTTGCGGGTCTCGAACCGCTCGGTCAGGTCCTTGACCTCCTCCTCGAGGCTGCGCAGCTCGTCGAAGCGGGCGACGGCCAGCTCGATGGCAGGCACCAGGTCCGCCTCGGTGAACGGCTTGACCACGTAGGCCATGGCGCCGGCGGTGCGGGCGCGCTCCACGAGCTCGCGCTGGGAGAACGCGGTCAGCATCACCACGGGGGCCAGGCGCTCGGAGGCGATCTCCTCGGCGGCGGACAGGCCGTCCATGACGGGCATCTTCACGTCCATGACCACCACGTCCGGACGGTGCTCGCGGACGGCGTCGACGGCGGCGCGGCCGTCCCCGGCCTGGGCGACGACCTCGTAGCCGGCGGCGGTGAGCGACTCGACGATGTCCAAGCGGATGAGGGCCTCGTCCTCGGCGACGACGGCGCGGACCCCGGGCCGGCCGGCGTCACCCGGCGCGGCGGAGTCCTCGGCGGCGGGGGAGTCCTGGGGGCGGTCTGCGGATTCCGGGGTGTTCGCGGTGTTCGCGGCGGTCATCGGGTGACGGCTCCTTCTCGGCGCACGGTCCTGGTGCGCCCTACGGCGTCGGCGCACACGGGCGGCGGGCACGCCGACGCGTGACGGTGCGCTGGGGTCTTTCGTCCCACTCTAGTCGCGCTGCCACCGCGCCCGTTCGCGACGGTCCGGCGGCCGCGCACGCGCTGGTACTGTGGAGTCCTCCACGCCGCCGCGTGGCCGCGCCCGAATGGTGGAATCGGTAGACACGCCGCACTCAAAATGCGGTATCGAGAGATGTGTGGGTTCGAGTCCCACTTCGGGCACGGGCCGTCCCCGTCCTCAAGGGGAGCCATGGCCGCGGCCGCCCATCCGGCAGGGTGGGCGGCCGTCGTCGTGGGACCGGCGGGCGCAGCCCGGCGTCAGCGCGGCTGCAGGACCATGTTGGTCATGCGGACGGTGGACAGGCGCCGCCCCTGCTCGTCCGAGACCACGATCTCGTGGCTGGTCAGCGTGCGGCCCAGGGAGATCGCGGTGCAGACGGCGCGGACGGTGCCGGAGGTCACGGCACGGTGGTGCGTGGCACCGATCTCGATGCCGACCACGTTCAGGTCCGGGCCGGCGTGGACCTTCGCGGCCACGGACCCGAGGGTCTCGCCGAGGACCAGGTGGGCGCCGCCGTGCAGCAGGCCGACCGGCTGCTCGTTGCCGGCCACGGGCATGGTGGCGACGATCCGCTCGGCCGAGACCTCCTCGAACACGATGCCCATCTTCACGGCCAGCGGGCTGATGCCCGCACTGCCGAGGGCCCTCCTCATGCCTTCGGGGATGCCGGCGGCCTCGGCGAGGCGCTCGACCTGCTCGGGGGAGAACTCGGGGGTGACGCCGGGGTGGAAGCAGAAGCCGGACAGCGGATGGGCGGCGTCGGCCGTGGCGCGCGTGTTGTCGGTCATGGCCACTAGGCTTGCACAGTCAGCCCTCGAGAGGAGCATCATGCCCAGCGACGAGACCGCCGCGCCCGCCGCAGGACCGCACCGCCTGCTGGTGCTGGACGGCCACTCCATGGCCTTCCGTGCCTTCTACGCCCTGCCCGCCGAGAACTTCGCCACGGACACCGGCCAGCACACCAATGCGGTCTACGGCTTCACCTCGATGCTGCTGACCATGATCCGCCAGCAGCGGCCCACACACGTGGCGGTCGCCTTCGACCTGTCCGGCCCGACGTTCCGCTCCGAGGAGTACACGGAGTACAAGGCCGGCCGCTCCGAGACTCCGGAGGAGTTCCACGGCCAGATCGACCTGATCGGCAAGGTCATGGAGGCCCTCGGCATCCCCACCGTCACCATGGAGGGCTACGAGGCCGACGACATCGTGGCGACCCTGGCCGCCCGCGCCGACGCCGCCGGCTGGCAGACCTGCGTGGTCTCCGGCGACCGGGACGCGTTCCAGCTCATCTCCGACACCACCACCGTGCTCTACCCGAAGAAGGGCGTCTCCGACATCCCTCCGATGAAGGCCGCGGACGTGGAGGCCAAGTACGGCGTGCGGCCGGAGCTCTACCCGGACCTCGCGGCGCTGGTGGGCGAGAAGGCGGACAACCTGCCCGGCGTCCCCGGCGTGGGTGCCGGCTTCGCCGCCAAGTGGCTCGAGAAGTACGGGGACCTGGACGGCGTGATCGCCCACGCGGACGAGATCACCGGCAAGAAGGGCCAGGCCCTGCGGGAGCACCTGGACGACGTGCGCCGCAACCGCCGCCTCAACGCGCTCGTGCGGGACCTGGACCTGCCGGTGACCGACGAGGCCATGCAGCTGTCCATGCCGGACCGCGCTTCGGTGGCCGAGCTCTTCGACGCCCTGCAGTTCAACCGCATCCGCGAGCGCGTCTTCGAGGTGTTCTCCGAGCGCCTCTGGGCCGACGCACCCGCCGATCACGTCGAGGAGGCCCCCGCTGCCGTGGTGGTCACGGACCGGGCCGGGCTCGAGGAGTTCGTCTCCCGCCACGCCGGCTCCCTGCTCGGCGTCCACGTTCAGGTGGACGGTCCCGCGCTGCTGCCCAGGCGCAAGGTCCCGGTGCCGGGGGAGTACGGCGTGCCCGTGACCCTCGGCCTGGCCGTCGAGGACGACGCCGTCGCGGTGGACCTCACGGCCGTCGGCGAGGATCTCGCCGCCGCCGTCCGCGAGCTGCTCGAAGACGCGGCCGTCACCAAGGCCGTCCACGACCTCAAGCGTGCCCTCAAGGCCCTGCGCACCGCCGGCGTGGGCGGGCAGCCCTGCGACGTGCTCGGCGTGGAGGACGACGTCTTCCTCGGCGCCTACCTGATCCAGCCGGACCGCCGGGACATCGGCCTGGACTCCCTGGCAGGCGAGGACCTGCACACCCCGCTCGAGGCGCCGGCCGACGACGACGAGGGCCCGGCCCAGGGCGAGCTCGACCTGGACGGCGCCGCCGGCGCCGCCGAGGCGGCGGCCCGCGCCCGCAACGCCGTGCGCGCCGCCTGGATCGTCCGCCGCCTGTCCGAGGACTACACCCCGCGCCTGGTGGACCGCGGCGCCCAGGCGCTGCTGCGCGAGATCGAGATCCCGCTGTCCCGACTGCTGGCGGACATGGAGCTCGAGGGCATCGCCGTGGACCGCGAGCACCTCGAGGCCCTGCGCGCCGACTTCACCGCGGCCGCCGACGCCGCCAAGGAGTCCGCCTGGGCGTCCGTGGCGGAGGAGACCGGCGGAATGCAGGTCAACCTCGGCTCGCCCAAGCAGCTCCAGACCGTGCTGTTCGAGCACCTGGACATGCCGAAGACCCGCAAGACGAAGACGGGCTACTCCACGGACGTGGACTCCCTGAACTCGCTGCTGGAGCAGACCGGCCACCCGTTCCTGGAGAACCTCATGGCCCACCGCGACGCCACCAAGCTGCGCCAGACCGTGGACGGCCTGCTGGAGACCGTGGCGGAGGACGGCCGCATCCACACCACCTACTCGCAGACCGTGGCCACCACCGGCCGGCTGTCCTCTCTGCACCCGAACCTGCAGAACATCCCGGTCCGCACCACGGAGGGCCGCCGCATCCGCGAGACCTTCGTGGCCGGCGAGGGCAACGTGCTGCTCTCGGCGGACTACTCCCAGATCGAGATGCGGATCATGGCGCACCTGTCCGAGGACGCCGGCCTGATCGAGGCGTTCCGCACCGGCGAGGACCTCCACGACTTCGTGGGCGCCCAGGTGTTCGGCTGCGAGCCGTCCGAGGTGACCGCCGAGCAGCGCTCCAAGGTCAAGGCCATGAGCTACGGCCTGGCCTACGGCCTGTCCTCGTTCGGCCTGTCCAAGCAGCTGAACATCGGCGTGGACGAGGCCCGCACGCTGATGAAGGGCTACTTCGACCGCTTCGGCGGCGTCCGCGACTACCTCCGCCACGTCGTGGCACAGGCCCGCCGGGACGGCTTCACCGCCACCATCGAGGGCCGCCGGCGCTACCTGCCGGACCTGAACTCGGACAACCGCCAGCTGCGGGACATGGCCGAGCGCGCGGCCCTCAACGCTCCCATCCAGGGCTCGGCGGCCGACATCATCAAGCGCGCCATGCTGGACGTCGCCGCCGGCCTGGCCGAGGAGCGGCTGCGATCCCGCCTGCTGCTGCAGGTGCACGACGAGCTCATCCTGGAGGTCCCCGCTGACGAGCTGGAGGCCGCCACCGCACTGCTGAAGGAGCGCATGGGCCGGGCCGCCGAGCTGTCCGTGCCGCTGGACGTCCACGTCGGACAGGGGGAGAGCTGGCATGCCGCAGCACACTGACACGGTCGGCGGCGTCGCCGCCGCGGACACCACGACGACGGCCGCGCGCCCGGGTGCGTCCGGAGCCTCGGCCGTGGGCTCGCATCAGGCGGCCCTCGCCGCCCACGGGCTGCGGCTGGAGGTCCTTCCCACCCCGGTGCGTCCGGCCGACGGGTCCGACCCGAAGGCCGCCGACGTCCCGGCCCAGGCCCTGTTCACCCGCGCCGTGGAGAAGGGCTTCTACGAGAAGGTCCCGGACGGCAGGGCCATGGACCAGTCGCTGGGCATGGACGCGGACGACGCCAAGCGCAGCCTCGGCGTCTACGCGGACGGAGACGACCCGGCCGCCCGCGAGCCGGTCGGCACGTTCGTGGACTGGGCCTCGACGCTCACCGTCTCCCCGGGCATCGAGCTGCCGGCGTGGCTGATCAGCAACGTCACCGTGTCGCCGGGACACCGCCGCCGCGGGATCCTCAGGGCGATGATGGGGCGCTCCCTGACCGACGCCGTCGCGGCCGGCATGCCCGTGGCCGCGCTGACGGTCTCCGAGTCCGCCATCTACGGCCGCTTCGGCTTCGGCGTCTGCTGCCACGCCCGCCGGGCGCAGGTCCGCACCACCGGGCATGTGCAGATGCGCGGCCCGGCCGCGACCGGCACCGTCACCCGTGAGGACCCGCGCGAGGTGATCGATCAGGTCGACGCGCTGCAGCGCGAGCTGCAGCTGCTCACGCCCGGCAGCCCGCGCCGGCCCCAGACGCACCGCGTGATGTGGAAGGACGCGCTGGCCTCGGAGAACGACGGCAAGGCCGAGGGCTCCTTCGTCGGCCTGTACCGGGACGCCGAGGGCCGGGCGCGCGGAGCCGTGGTCTACCGGTTCAAGGGCTGGGAGACTGAGCCCGCCACCGTCCGGGTGCAGGCGTTCATGGCCGCCGACCCGGAGGCCTGGCGCGGCCTTGTCCGCTACCTGCTGGACCTCGACCTGATCGAACGCGTCGAGTTCGCCCGCCTGCCGGACGACGGGGCCCTGGAGGCCGTGCTGGAGAACGCGCGCCTGGTGACGGTCACCGACCACTGGGACGACCTCTACCTGCGCATCCTCGACGTGCCGGCCTGCCTCGAGGGGCGGGCCTACGTCCCCGGCGTCGCCGGTGGTCTCACCCTGGCCGTGTCCGACCGGCACGGGTTCGCCGACGGCACGTGGCGGCTCACGGTGGCGGAGGGCCGCGGCCGGGTGGAGCGGCTGGCCGACGGTGCACAGGAACAGGCCGATCTCGCCCTCGACGTCGCGGAGCTGTCCGGCCTGTGGCTGGGCGGGGTCTGTGCCGTCACCGGCGTCCGCGCCGGCACGGTCCGGGAACGGACCCCCGGCGGGGCGGTCCTGCTGGACACGCTGCTGTCCTCCGCGGCACCCGTTCACCTGCTCACGGGATTCTGATAGGCTGGACGAGCACTTTCGTGCGCTCACAGTATTGTCCGTTTTCAACCCATGCCGGGTCGCAGGCGCCGCTGTGTGTCCAGCTGCCTCGGCATGATCCACAACCCATCGGAGTCCCTCCTACATGACCACCACCTCCCACGCCCCGCAGGTCGCCATCAACGACATCGGCACCTCCGAGGAGCTGCTCGCCGCCATCGACGCGACCATCAAGTACTTCAACGATGGCGATCTCGTCGAGGGCACCGTCGTCAAGGTCGACCGCGACGAGGTCCTGCTCGACATCGGGTACAAGACCGAGGGCGTCATCCCGTCCCGCGAGCTGTCCATCAAGCACGACGTCGACCCGGACGAGGTCGTCGCCGTCGGTGACTCCGTCGAAGCCCTGGTCCTCACCAAGGAGGACAAGGAGGGACGCCTGATCCTGTCCAAGAAGCGTGCCCAGTACGAGCGCGCCTGGGGCGACATCGAGAAGATCAAGGACGAGGACGGCGTCGTCGAGGGCACCGTCATCGAGGTCGTCAAGGGCGGCCTCATCCTGGACATCGGCCTGCGCGGCTTCCTGCCGGCCTCCCTGGTC
Organism: Micrococcus sp. FDAARGOS_333; assembly: GCF_002206575.2. Lineage (NCBI taxonomy): Bacteria > Bacillati > Actinomycetota > Actinomycetes > Micrococcales > Micrococcaceae > Micrococcus > Micrococcus sp. FDAARGOS_333. The sequence continues at coordinate 1,690,470 of NZ_NJFJ02000001.1, forward strand.
GAGATGCGCCGCGTCCGCGACCTGGCCCCGTACATCGGCCAGAAGCTCGAGGCCAAGATCATCGAGCTGGACAAGAACCGCAACAACGTGGTGCTGTCCCGCCGCGCCTGGCTCGAGCAGACCCAGTCCGAGGTCCGCTCCAACTTCCTCCACAAGCTGGAGAAGGGCCAGGTCCGCCAGGGCACCGTGTCGTCCATCGTCAACTTCGGCGCCTTCGTCGACCTGGGTGGCGTGGACGGGCTCGTGCACGTCTCCGAGCTGTCCTGGAAGCACATCGACCACCCGTCCGAGGTCGTCGAGGTGGGCCAGGAGGTCACCGTCGAGGTCCTCGAGGTGGACATGGACCGCGAGCGCGTCTCCCTGTCGCTGAAGGCGACCCAGGAGGACCCGTGGCAGCTGTTCGCCCGCACCCACGCCCTCGGCCAGGTCGTGCCGGGCAAGGTCACCAAGCTCGTCCCGTTCGGCGCGTTCGTGCGCGTCGAGGACGGCATCGAGGGCCTGGTGCACATCTCCGAGCTGGCCTCGCGCCACATCGACACCGCCGAGCAGGTCGTGTCGGTCAACGACGAGCTGTTCGTGAAGGTCATCGACATCGACCTCGAGCGTCGCCGCATCTCCCTGTCCCTCAAGCAGGCCAACGACGGTGTGGACCCGGACGGCACCGAGTTCGACCCGGCCCTGTACGGCATGGCCGCCGAGTACGACGACGAGGGCAACTACAAGTACCCCGAGGGCTTCGACGTCGAGACCAACGAGTGGATGGAGGGCTACGAGGCCGAGCGTGCCGCCTGGGAGCAGCAGTACGCCGACGCCCAGGCCCGCTGGGAGGCCCACAAGGAGCAGGTGCGCCGCGCCCTCGAGGAGGACGCCAACGCCGGCGCCTCGCACGACACCGGGGCCTCCTCCTACGTCTCCGAGGCTCCGGCCTCCGACGGCGGCACCCTGGCCTCCGACGAGGCCCTCGCCGCCCTGCGCGAGAAGCTCACCGGCAACTGATCCGCATCGGTTCGACAGGTCCTCGCTGAGGTCCTGACCGGACAGACGGCGCCCCGTCCCTCCTTGTGAGGGACGGGGCGCCGTCGTCGTGTGCCGACGGAGACGATCAGGCCCGGGTGGAGACGGTGACCGTGAAGGTGCGGTCGCGGGCCACCTGCCGCGTCGGGCCCACGGCGGACTCGAGCACCGGGCGGTGGCGCAGGTGCGAGTTCCACACGCACCACAGCTGGCCGCCCGGTGCCAGCACGCGTCCGGCGGCGGCGATCATCCGGTGGGCGACCGTCGGGTCGACCGCCGTGCCGTCGTGGAACGGGGGATTGAGCAGCGCCAGGCGCACCGAGGCGTCCGGCACGGTGGACAGGGCGTCGTCCTGCTCCACCCTGATGCGGTCCTGCAGGCCGTTCGCCGCCGTCGTCGCCGACGTCGAAGCCACGGCATCGGCCGACTGGTCCGAGGCCAGCACGGTCGCCTCCGGCCAGAGCAGCGCCGCCACCGCGGCCAGGGCGCCGTTGCCGCAGCCCGCGTCCAGGACGTCCGGTGCCGGAACACCGGTGCGGTCCACCGGGGCGGTCCACGGCACCTGCACGCTCAGGCCGGAGTCGGTTCTCACCACGCGGCTGTGCGGTTCGGGGACCGGCGGGCGGCGCTCGGCCAGTGTCTCGGCGAGCAGCCTGCTGCCCGGGTCCAGTGCGGCGCCGCCGAAGGTGGCCGGCCCGCCGACGAGCGTGAGCGGGCCGAGTCCCTTCACCCGATGGACGCCGGTGGCCGGCCCCGGGACCGCCACCTCCCGCCGGGGCCCGGCCGCCGTGAGCACCCGGGACTTGGACCGACCGCGGCCGGGCACCACCGTGGTGAAGCAGCCGGCGAGCACCTCGTTCATGGACGGGCTCATGTGCTTGTCGCGGCCTCCGGCCAGCACGAGCACGTCGGCCGCGGCCCAGCGGGCGATCCGCGCCGCCGTCAGGCGCAGCGCGTCCAGGGAGCGGGGCAGTGCCATCACCACCGTGTCGGCGCCGGACAGGGTCTGCCGGTCCACGCCGCCGATCGTCAGCCGTCCCCAGCCCTCGGCGCGCAGACGCTCCAGGTTCCCCGCCGAGGACGCAGCGGCCGAGGCCTCGTCCACACCGAGCCGCACGTCACGGCCGGCGGCGAGCAGCGGCAGTGCGAGCGCCCCATGCTGGTCGTGGAGCACCACGATGCGTCCGGACTGGCGGCCGGTCGCCTCCCAGCCGGCCAGGGTGTCCAGCAGAAGCAGGTCGGCCGCGTCGTGGGCCTGCCGCTGGCGGGAGCCGTGCAGCGGCTCGCGGCTGAGCCGGCCGAAGTCGAAGTCCGCGGTGAAGGCGTCCGGGAGGGCACCCAGGACGACGTCCGGGGTGCGGAGGCGGCCGTCGTCGGGGCGGGAAGCGGCGCGGGGCGCGGCGCCGTGCGAGGCAGGGCCGGAGGGGGCGGCGGAGGTCTCGGGCATGTCCTCCATCCTAGGAACCGGCAGGTGTGCGCTGTGCCCCGCTGACGGGCCCACGAGGGGTTGTGGACGTCACAGCGTCCCCCTACGGTGGGGCAGAGGTTTTCACAGAATCGCACGTCAACTCCACCTTCTGGAAGGCAGCTGAATGCTCACGAGACTGCACAACAGCCTCGGACTGCGGACCAACCCGCAGATCTTCTTCGTCTCGGCGGCCATCGTGGTCGTCTTCTCCGCGCTCATGGTGCTCGTCCCCGGCGCCATGCAGGCCGGATTCGGCGCGGTCGCCGCGTGGATCGCCGGCAATCTCGGCTGGTTCTACGTCCTGGCCATCACCGGCATGATCCTCTTCGCGTTCGGCATCGCCTTCAGCCGCTACGGCCGGCTGAAGCTCGGCGACGACGACGCCACCCCGGAGTACTCCGGCCTCGCCTGGTTCGGCATGCTCTTCGCCGCGGGCATGGGCGCGACCCTCATGTTCTGGGGCGTGGCCGAGCCGGTCAGCCACTTCGCCGACCCGCCCATGTACGGCACCGAGCCGGAGACCGTCCAGGCCGCGTCCGAGGCCATGGGCATCGCGAACTTCCACCTCGGACTGCACATGTGGGGCATCTTCATCGTCCCCGCGCTGGCCTTCGCGTACTTCACGTACAAGCGCAAGCTCCCGCCGCGCATGTCCTCGGCCTTCCAGCCGCTGATCGGCGAGAAGATCCACGGACCGATCGGCAAGGCCATCGACATCCTCGCCGTCGTCGCCACCATCTTCGGCATCTCCGTGTCCGTGGGCCAGGGAGCCCTGCAGATCAACAGCGGCGCCAACATCATGTTCGGCGTCCCGATCGCCGGCTGGGTGCAGGCGGCGATCCTCGCGATCATCACCGCCGTCGCCCTGATGTCCGTGGTCGCCGGCCTGGACAAGGGTGTCAAGCGCCTGTCCTACATCAACATCACCATCGCCATCGCCCTGCTGATCTACATCCTCATGTTCGGCGCGACCACGCAGGCCGTGCAGGGCACCGTGGAGTCCATCGGCCAGTACCTGACGATGATCCCGGCGCTGGCGTTCTTCAACACCACCTGGAGCGAGTCCGACTGGACCGGCGACTGGGCCGTGTTCTACTTCGCCTGGACCGCCACCTGGGCGCCGTTCGTGGGCATGTTCATCGCCCGCATCTCCCGCGGCCGCACCATCCGCCAGTTCGTGCTCGGCGTGCTGCTGCTGCCGACCGCCTTCACCTTCATCTGGCTCGGGGTCATGGGTGTGAACGCCTTCAAGCTCGAGCTGGCCGGCGAGGCGAACTTCGTGGAGACCATCGTGGAGGAGGGGGACATCCCCGGCTCCCTGTTCCAGTTCCTCGGCCACTTCCCGCTGCTCGAGGTCACCTCGATGGTGGCGCTGATCTGCATCACCGTCTTCTTCATCACCTCCATCGACTCGGCCGCCCTGGTGATCGATTCGATGTCCTCCGGCTACGACGACGTGGGGCCGACCCGCCAGCGCGTGTTCTGGGCCATCTCCATCGGCCTGGTCTGCACCGTGCTGCTGACCACCACCGGCGAGGAGTCGCTCTCCGCGCTGCAGGAGGTCATCAAGGTGATCGGCCTGCCCGTCACGATGATGATGTTCCTGCAGGCGCTCTGCCTGGTGCGCGCGGTCCGCGAGGACTACGGCGGACTCGCCCCGATCCGCACCCGCCAGTGGAAGCCGGTGATCCCGATCGAGGAGTATCACCGCCGTGCCGGGGAGGACGAGCACGACATCAGCGACTACTCCATGCGACCGGCCTACGAGGAGGGCACCGAGCCCGAGTTCGACCGCTGGGAGCCCAGAGGCGTGCCGACCGCCGGCCCCGCCGACCGGGTCCGCAGCGAGCACCCGACCGGCAGCGACGCCGCGGACAAGACCAGCGGCTGAGCGCAGCGGCAGTCGGACGACGACGGCCCCGCACCGTCACGGTGCGGGGCCGTCGGGGCGTGTCAGGTCGGGTCCGCTCCGTCCACGTCCACCCAGTCGTGGCCGACCGGCACGGCCGTGCCGGCGCCGGAGGTGACCGAGGCGAGTGAGGCCTGAAGGGACTCGATGCGGGTGGGGGAGTCCGGCACGGCGACGCACAGCACGGCGGCGTCCGCCTCGTAGCGCACGTCGTGGACGTGATGCCCGGCGGAGTCCAGCTCGTGCTGCCAGCGGCCGGCCTCGGCGTGGGGGGCATCCACCTCGAACAGGGCCATGCGGGAGCGGGTGACCAGGGGTGCGGCGTCGAGGGTCGCGCTCACCGTGTCCGAGTAGGCGCGCACCAGCCCGCCGGCGCCGAGCTTGACGCCCCCGAAGTAGCGGACCACCACGGCGCAGACGTCGGTGAGGTCGCGAGCGCCGTCCGGACCGGTCTGGCGCTGCATCAGGGCCTCGAGCATGGGTACACCGGCGGTGCCGGCCGGTTCGCCGTCGTCGTTGGAGCGGGCCTGGCGACGGTCCGGCCCGAGCACGAACGCGCTGCACACGTGCCGGGAGTCGTGGAAGCGCCGGCGCAGGGCCGAGATCATCTCGCGTGCGTCGTCCTCGGAGTCCACGCGGGCCACGAAGCCCAGGAACCGGGAACGCCTGATCTCCAGCTCCACATGGGTCCACCCGTCCTCCGGGCGGGTCCGCGCGGCGGGCACCGTGCAGCGCACCACGCCGGCGGCGGCGTCGGATGCGGCAGGGGAGACGGCTGGGTCTGAGGCGGACATGGGCTCCACTCTAGGGCGGCTCCACTCTAGGCCCGTGACACCCCGGCCTGACACAGCCGGTCTCGACCTGTGCCGAGCTTCTGCCTAGGATCGTCGGCAGTGCTCTTCCGGCACCGCACCCGGCCGCGGGCCCTTTGGACCGGCCGCCCCGGGTTTCGACGACACCACCCCACTCGAATGAACTCATTCCTGACGCGCCTTCACGACCGCCTGGGGCTGCGCACCTCGCCCGCGATCTTCTTCGCCTCGGCCCTGGTCATCATCGTCTTCACCGTCGCCATGGGAGCGTTCCCGGGCCCGGTCCAGCAGGTCTTCGGCGTGGCCGCCCAGTGGCTGCGCTATGACATCGGCTGGTTCTACACCGCCTCGGCGACCTGCCTGGTGGTCTTCGCCTTCGGTCTCGCGTTCTCCCGCTTCGGCCGCGTCAAGCTCGGCGACGACGACGCCACCCCGGAACACTCCGGCATCGCCTGGTTCGGCATGCTCTTCGCCGCAGGCGTCGGCGCCGTGCTCATGTTCTGGGGCATCGCCGAGCCGATGAACCACTACGCCAACCCCCCGCTGGAGGGCACCGATCCCTACACGGACCAGGCCCTGATGCAGGCGATCAACTTCGCCAACCTGCACTTCGGCATCCACATGTGGGGCATCCTCCTGGTGCCGGGCCTGTGCTTCGGGTACTTCACGTACAAGCGCAAGCTTCCCCCGCGCGTGTCCTCCGCCTTCCAGCCGATCCTCGGCGACGGCATCCACGGACCCATCGGCAAGACCATCGACGTCGTCACCATCGTCTCCACGGTGTTCGGCATCGGCGTGTCCACCGGCCTGGGCGCCCTGCAGATCAACGCGGGCATGAACTACGTGTTCGGCACCCCGATCGCCGGCTGGGTCCAGGCGCTGATCATGGCCGTGATCACCGCCGCCGCGCTCACCTCCGTGCTGGCCGGCATGGACAAGGGCGTCAAGCGCCTGTCCTACATCAACATCTGCATGGCTGTGGCCTTCATGCTCTACTGCCTGATGTGGGCGGAGTCCTCGCTCAACGTCCTGCGCGGCATGGTCGAGTCCGTCGGCCGCTACGTGCAGGCGCTGCCCATGCTCACCACCTTCAGCGACACCCTGGGCGGCGGCGCCTGGTCCGGTGACTGGACCGTCTTCTACTGGGCGTGGACCGTGTCCTGGGCACCGTTCGTCGGCCTGTTCGTCGCGAAGATCTCCCGCGGCCGCACCATCCGCGAGTTCGTCTTCGCCGGCATCGGCATCCCGACCGCCTTCGTGATCATCTGGATGGGGGTCTACGGCTTCTCCTCCTACCAGCTGGACCGGTCCACCGCGTCGGCGCCCGGCGCCCCGGGTGAGATGACCCAGACCATCGTGGTGGACGGCAACGTCCAGGCCGCGCTGTTCCAGTACCTGCAGCACATGCCGCTGTACCTGCCGGTCGCCACGTTCGCCCTGCTGATCATCGTCATCTTCTTCGTCACCTCCATCGACTCCGGCGCCCTCGTCATGGACGCCATGGCCTCCGGGCACGAGGAGGAGACCACCCGGCGCCAGCGTGTGTTCTGGGGCCTGTCCATCGGCCTGGTCTGCACGGCCATCATCACCACCGCCGGCGAGGACGGCCTGGACGCCCTGCAGGAGGTCATCATCGTCATCGGCTTCCCGGTGATGGTCCTGACCCTCATGCAGGCCGCCCTGCTGCTGCGCGCCCTGCGCGAGGACGCCGGCTCCCTCAAGCCGATGCGCACCCGTCAGTGGAAGCCCGTGCTCCCCGCGGAGGAGTACCACCGCCGTGCCCAGGAGGGCGGCGTGGACATCACCGACTACTCCATCCGCCCGCAGTTCGAGGTCGGCACCGAGCCGGAGTACGACACGCACACCCCGAACACCTGGCACCAGCAGAAGACGGTCGCCGAACGCGCCGCCGTCACCATCGGCATGTCCGGTGCCGTGGCGTCCGGCAAGTCCCTCGTGGCCTCTGAGTTCGCGCGCCACGGTGCCGTCGTCGTGGACTACGACGACCTCATGCACGAACTGCTCGTGGCCGGCCACCCCGCCGTCCGGGAACTCGGCGGCGTGTTCGGCGAGGACATGGTCCGCGCGGACGGCTCCGTGGACTGGACCGCCGTGGACGCCCTGACCGCTGAGTCCACCGCCGCCCGCACCCGCCTCTACGAGGTCGTCGACCCGCACGTGAAGGCCGAGGCGAACCGCCGGGCCGCCGCGATCGGCGACGACGCGGTCCTCGTGGTGGACCTGGCCCTGCTGGACGAGTCCTCCTCGGCCCGCGACTTCGACCGCGTGATCGTGGTCGAGTCCTCGGTGGAGTCCCGCGTGGAGCGGCTCATGGCCGAACTCGGCCTCACCCGCGAGCAGGCCTGGGCCGAGATCGACGCGGATGCCCAGGACGCGGACCCCAGCGACGCTCCCGGCTGGACCACCATCGAGAACTCCGGCACCCGTGAGGAGCTCTCCGCTGCGGTGGACGCCTACTGGTCCGAACATGTCCAGCCCGTGCTGGACCAGGTGAAGGCGGCGTCCACCGACGCCTGATCCGCCGCCGTCCCGGACACCGGGACGAAACGCCGCCGGCCGGTGTCGCCCTCGGGCGGCCCCGGCCGGTAGCGTGCTGTGGGCCGGAGCACAGCGGCCCGCCTCGCGCGCGGCCTCTCGGGGACGGCGCCCTTGACGACGACGGCCCCCTCGCCTCCGCCTTCCGACCCACCGAGGAGAGACTTCCGTGACCGAGACCGTCGCACCCCACCCCTCCCGTCCCCGTCTGCACGTGGGCCTGACCGGCGGCATCGCCGCCGGCAAGTCGACGGTGGCCCGGGTGTTCGCCGAGCGCGGCGCCATCCTGGTGGACGCGGACAAGATCGCCCGCGACGTGCTCGCCCGAGGCACCGAGGGCCTCGCCGCCGTCCAGGACGAGTTCGGCGACCGCGTCATCACCGCCGAAGGGGACCTGGACCGTGCCGCCATGGCCGAGATCGTCTTCACCGACCCGGCCGCCCGCGAGCGCCTCAACCGGATCGTCCACCCGCGCATCCGCGCCTTCGGCCGCCGGCTCGTGGCGGAGGCCGGCCCGGACGCCGTGGTGGTCCAGGACGTGCCGTTGCTCGTCGAGTCCGGCCAGGCCTCCGCCTACGACCTGGTCGTCGTCGTCGAGTCGCCGGTGCAGGAGCGCATCCGCCGCATGGTGGAGGACCGCGGCATGACCGTGGAGGACGCCCAGAACCGCATCGCCGCCCAGGCGAGCGACGAGGAGCGCCGCAAGGCCGCCGACGTGCTCCTGGTCAACGACGCCGACCTGGATGCGCTGAAGCGCGCGGCGAACAAGGTCTGGGACCGCTTCATCGCCGTCGACGGCGACGGCTTCGACCCGGACTCCACCCAGGGCCGGGACGAGCCGGCCGGCGAGGCACCGGCTGCCGACGCCGCCGAGCCGGCCGAGGACCGCGGCGAGGGGCGCGCCCAAGGCCGGTGACGTCGTCGGGACGGCGGGCGAGGACCGCACCGCGTCCGCCGACCCGCGTAGGCTGGCTGGCATGAGCCTGGCCCAGCAGATCAACCGCGTCGTCGCACCCTTCGAGGTCGTCAGCCCCTACCAGCCCTCGGGGGACCAGCCGACGGCGATCGCCGAGCTGACCGAGAGGATCCAGGCCGGCGAGAAGGACGTCGTCCTCATGGGAGCCACCGGCACCGGCAAGTCCGCCACCACCGCGTGGCTGATCGAGTCCCTGCAGCGGCCCACCCTGGTGATGGTCCAGAACAAGACGCTCGCCGCGCAGCTGGCCAACGAGTTCCGCGATCTGCTGCCGCACAACGCGGTTGAGTACTTCGTCTCCTACTACGACTACTACCAGCCGGAGGCATACGTCCCGCAGACGGACACCTTCATCGAGAAGGACTCCTCCATCAACGAGGAGGTCGAGCGTCTGCGCCACTCGGCCACCAACGCGCTGCTGACCCGCCGTGATGTGGTCGTGGTCGCCACCGTCTCCTGCATCTACGGCCTCGGCACACCGGAGGAGTACATCGAGCAGATGGTCACCCTCCGGCAGGGGCAGGAGATGGACAGGGACGCGCTGCTGCGCCAGTTCGTGGCCATGCAGTACGTCCGCAACGACACCGACTTCCACCGCGGCACCTTCCGCGTGCGCGGCGACGTGGTCGAGATCATCCCCATGTACGAGGAGCTGGCCGTGCGCATCGAGTTCTTCGGCGATGAGATCGAGTCCATCCAGACACTCCACCCGCTCACCGGCCAGGTGATCCGGGAGGAGGACGAGATGTACATCTTCCCGGCCTCCCACTACGTGGCCGGCGACGAGCGCATGGCGAAGGCCATCACGTCCATCGAGGACGAGCTGCGCGAGCGCCTGCAGGAGCTGGAGTCCCAGGACAAGCTCCTCGAGGCCCAGCGGCTGCGGATGCGCACCACCTACGACCTCGAGATGATGCAGCAGATGGGCTACTGCAACGGCATCGAGAACTACTCCCGGCACATCGACGGCCGACCCGCCGGCTCCGCCCCGCACTGCCTGCTGGACTACTTCCCGGACGACTTCCTCCTGGTGGTCGACGAGTCCCACGTGACCATCCCGCAGATCGGCGCGATGTACGAGGGGGACATGTCACGCAAGCGGACCCTGGTGGAGCACGGGTTCCGGCTGCCGTCGGCCATGGACAACCGGCCGCTGAAGTGGGACGAGTACCTCGAGCGCATCGGCCAGACCGTGTACCTGTCCGCGACCCCCGGACCCTACGAGCTCTCGCAGGCCGACGGCTACGTGGAGCAGATCATCCGCCCCACCGGCCTGGTGGACCCCAAGGTGGTGGTCAAGCCCGTGCAGGGGCAGATCGACGACCTGCTCGAGCAGATCCGCATCCGCACGGCCAAGGACGAGCGCGTCCTCGTCACCACGCTGACCAAGCGCATGGCCGAGGACCTCACCGAGTACCTGCTCGAGCACGGCGTGAAGGTCGAGTACCTGCACTCGGACGTGGACACCCTCCGGCGTGTGGAGCTGCTGCGTGAGCTGCGCAAGGGCACCTTCGACGTGCTCGTGGGCATCAACCTGCTCCGCGAGGGCCTCGACCTGCCCGAGGTGTCCCTGGTGTCCATCCTCGACGCGGACAAGGAGGGCTTCCTGCGCTCCACCACCTCGCTCATCCAGACCATCGGCCGCGCCGCCCGCAACGTCTCCGGCGAAGTCCACATGTACGCGGACAACGTCACGGACTCCATGCGCCGGGCCATCGACGAGACCGAGCGCCGCCGGGCCGTGCAGATCGCGTACAACCGGGAGCACGGGATCGACCCGCAGCCGCTGCGCAAGCGCATCGCGGACATCACGGACCAGCTGGCCCGCGAGGACGCGGACACCGCGGACTTCCTCTCCGGCATGGGCGGCGTGAAGTCCGGCTTCGACTTCGGCATGGGCCGCCGCGGCATCACCTCCGCGCGCGCCGACGCCGCCGAGCAGGGCGAGGGCGAGGACGGAGCGAGCCCTGCCGTGGACGCCGCCACGCTGCCGGCGAAGGACCTCGAGGACCTCATCACCCAGATGTCCCGGCAGATGCACCAGGCCGCCGCCGAGCTGCAGTTCGAGCTGGCCGCGCGCCTGCGCGACGAGGTCGCAGAGCTGAAGAAGGAGCTGCGTCAGATGAAGCGGGAGGGCTGAGCATGGGCCGGGACCACGGGGTCGCCCGGGCACGTCATCAGCGCAGGGTCGTCACCACCCTGTCCCTGAGCCAGGTCTTCTCCGGCATCGGCAACGGCGCCGCCCTGGCCGTCGGCTCCCTCATGGCGGCCGAGCTCTCGGGCAGCGACGCGCTGGCGGGCACGACCACCATGGCGCTGTCCCTCGCCGGTGCGCTGTCGGCGCTGCCGCTGGCCCGGCTGGCCCTGGCCAAGGGGCGGCGCATCACGCTGTCCACGGCCTACGGCATCGCGGCGTTCGGTGCGCTGGGCATGATCGTGGCCCCCATGCTCGAGGGGCCGTTGCCGGGGATCGGCTACCCGGTGCTGGTGCTCGCGGCGCTGCTCATCGGCCTCGGGGGTGCCGGCAACCTGCAGGCGCGCTTCGCGGCCACCGACCTGGCCGAGGACCGCACCCGCGGGCGGGACCTGGGCATCGTGGTCTGGTCCATCACCGTCGGCGCCGTCTCCGGGCCGAATCTCATCGGACCCGGCTCGGCTGTCGCCGAGGCGCTCGGGCTGCCGGAGACCTCCGGACCCTTCCTGTTCTCCCTGGTCGGCATGGTCCTTGCGGTGACCGTCCTGCAGATCGGGCTGCGGCCGGACCCCCTGCACCTGCGCCCGGACGTGGAGGTGGGTCAGGAGGCCGCCGAGAAGGTCGCCGCACCCCGGCTCCGCGACGGCCTCAAGGTGACCGTGGCGAGCCGCAGGCTCCTGCTCGGCGTGGGCTCCGTGGTCGCCGCGCACACCGTGATGGTCGGCATCATGGCCATGACCTCGGTGCACCTGTCCCAGCTGGCCGCCGCCGAGCACGCGGGGCATGCCGGTCAGGCGGCGGCCGGACACCATCACACGGACGCGGACACCCTCGTGGTGATCGGGCTGGTCATCTCGCTGCACATCGCCGGCATGTACGCGCTGTCCCCGCTCGTGGGCCTGCTCGCCGACCGTTGGGGGCGGCTCAGGACCATGGCGCTGGGCGAGGGCGTGCTGCTGGGCTCCTGCGTGACGGCCTTCGCCTGGCCGGGCAGCCGGGGGGCCGTGACGGTCGCGCTCATCCTCCTGGGTCTGGGGTGGTCCCTGGTGACGGTGGCAGGCTCCGCCTACGTGTCCGAGCATGCGGCCGGCCCGCGCAGGGTGCTGGTCCAGGGCGTCACGGATGCCGGGATGGGTGCCGGTGCCGCGGTGGCGGCAGCGCTGTCCGGGCTGATCATGGCCGTCATCGGATTCCACGGGCTCGCCGTGGTGGGCGGTGTGATCTGCCTGGCGGGCCTCGCGGGAGTGCTCGCCACCCTGCGCCATGATCGTCATGCTTATACTAATGTCAGTATCAGTCAGGAAGTGATGTCATGACCGAGCAGGGGGCCGTGCCGGCCGTGGCGGTGATCGCGGATCTGGTCGGGTCGCGGCTGCTCCCGGACCGTGCATCCGCGCAGGAGCAGGTGCTGCACGCCTGGGCCGAGGCCCATGGGCAGGTCTGCGGATCGGCTTCGTCGCATGCGGACGGGCAGGCGGGGACGGACGAGACGAGTGCCGGTACAGCCGGGGACCAGCCCCCGGCCCCGGGCGCGGGGCAGGTCCCGCCGTGGGCGACCGTCGGCGACGAGTTCCAGGCCGTCTACCCGGACCTGCCCACCGCACTGCGCGCCCTGCTCCGGGTGATGCTGGCCCTTCGGGAGCCGGTGCGCCTGCGCTTCGGCATCGGGCTCGGACATGTGACCGCGCTGGCCGACGGCCAGGGCGGACCGATCCAGGACGGCGACGCCTGGTGGTCCGCGCGCGCCGCGATCGAGGCCGGGCACGAACGGGATGCGAAGGCGGCCACGCTCGAGGTGCGCTCCGCCGCCGGGGACGCTGCGGAGGACGGGGAGGCGGTGCCCGGACTGGAGGCGGCGGCGGCCCGCCTGCTGGAGCACCTCATCGGAGCGATGAAGCCGCGGGAGCGGCGGATCGTCCGCGCCACCTTGGACGGCGTCTACCAGAAGGACGTGGCCGAGGCCGAGGGCATCAGCCAGTCCGCCGTGTCGCAGTCGCTGACCCGCTCCGGCGGGCGGATGCTCGTGGACGTGGACCATCTGCTGGCGCAGGCCGCCGGACGGCCGGCCCGGACGGGGCAGGAGCACCGATGATCGGCGTCGTCCTGCTGTGCCTGGCCGCCACCGAGTTCACCGTGGCCCTGCTGGCCGGTCGCGGGCCTGGGGCGGTCCCCACCGCACGCCACCGGCTCATCGGTCTCGGCGTCGGCGCGGTGGTCGTCCTGCTGACCCTGGTGTTCGTGGCCCTCACCTCGTCCCTCGGAGGGCACGGCGGCTCCGGAGGAGCCGACGCCGCCCCCGTCCTCCTCGCCGGCGCCCTGGCCCTGGCGGCGGGCTGCGCCTGGACGGCCGCCGGGACACGCGCCTGGGCCTCGCCCGTCCTCGTGGCGGTGCTCGTCCTGCTGGCCGGCCTCGAGCTGGTGGCCTACGGCGGCCTCCACGTGGCGCTGGGGTCCGGATGGCCGGTGGTGCTCGGCGCCTTGGCGTTCCTCATCGAGCCGGGCAACCGGATCACCCGTGACGTCCTCGTCCTCGCCGGCCGTCCGTCCACCCAGGACGGGCCGCCAGCCCCCGCCCAGGCACCTGCAGACGACCCTCGCGACGACGCCGTATCCGAGACCACCGGCGAGGCCGCCGTCGCGGCCGCCGTCGAGGTGCCCCCGGACGCTCCCACAGCCGGGGCCGACGCGTCCACCGGCACCACAGAAGAGTCCGGCGCCCCGGACTCCGGCCTGCGCGGCGGCCGCTGGATCGGCCCGGTCGAGCGTCTGCTCCTGGCAGGTCTGGGCCTGGCCGGCGCCTATCAGGTGGTGGCGGCACTCATGGCCGCCAAGGGAATCGTCCGCTTCCCGGAGATCTCCGCGGACGCGGGCAAGGGCTCCCGCGCCGAGGAGTTCCTCGTCGGGTCCCTGACCAGCTGGGGCCTGGCCTTCGTCTCCGCACTGCTGATCTTCGCGGCCGCCCACGGCCCGCTTCTGGAGGTGCCCTCCCCATGACCGACCCGTACACGTCCGCCGCCGACGCCCTCGCACAGGAGCCGCAGGCCGCCTCCGAGGCGCCCGCCGCCCATCGCGCTCGCTTCCGGGGCGGCCTCGTCCGGCCCACCTCGGGCCTGGCACCGGGGTTCACCCAGGCGAACTTGATCGTCCTGCCCGCGGACTGGGCCTACGAGATGCTCCTGTTCGCCCAGCGCAACCCAGCCCCCATGCCGCTGCTGGACGTCACCGACGCGGGCGATCCCACCACGCCGTGGGCACCGGGCGCGGACCTGCGCACGGACCTGCCGCTGTACCGGCTCTGGCGGGACGGTGAACTCGTGGGCGAGGTGGCGGACGCCACCTCCCACTGGACCGGGGACGCCGTGGCCTTCCTCATCGGCTGCAGCTTCGGGTTCGAGTCGGCGTTGCAGGCGGCCGGCGTGCCGGTGCGGAACATCGACCAGGGCCGCAACGTCGCCATGTACCGGACCGACGTGCCGCTGCGCTCGGCCGGCCGCATGAGGGGGGAGCTGGTGGTGTCCATGAGGCCGGTGCCGCCGCGGCTGGTGGCGCGGGCGGCCGTCGTGTCCGCCGGCGTGCCGCGGGCCCACGGTGAGCCGGTGCACGTCGGCGATCCGGCGGCCCTCGGCATCGCAGACCTGGATGCCCCGGACTATGGCGACCCCACCGAGATGCACCCGGGTGACGTCCCCGTGTTCTGGCCCTGCGGCGTCACCCCGCAGCGCGCGCTCGAGCTGTCACGCCCTCCGTGGGCGATCACGCACGCCCCGGGGCACATGTTCGTCACGGACCAGCCGGACGGGCGGCGCCCCGCCTGAGCGGTTTCCGTGAACCTGCGCCGACCTGACCACCGCACGCGGAGCGCTTCGCTACACTGGTCGGCGTCGTAGGGGAGTATCCCGAACACTGCGGACGTCAGCACGCGACCGGAACGCGTGACCATGGACGGTCACCTGTCGCCGGGAGCCGGACGCAGCGGCCTGAGAGCGCCATGGAGCGCCGGGCGGAGAGACTTGCGGTCGTTTCCACCTGTCCTGGAGCTGAAAGGCACCGACGATCATGGAGATCAACGGATTGACGTGGGGGCTGACGATCGCACTGATCGTCGGCCTGCTCGCGTTCGACTACTTCGCCCACGTGCGCAAGGCGCACACCCCCACCATCCGCGAGGCCGCGGTCTGGTCCGCCATCTACATCGGAGCGGCCCTCGTGTTCGGCCTCGTGTTCTTCGCCTTCGGCGACACACAGCACGCGGTCGAGTACTACACCGGCTACATCCTGGAGAAGGCGCTCAGCGTCGACAACCTCTTCGTGTTCCTGGTGATCATGGCGTCCTTCAAGGTGCCCCGCGACTACCAGCAGAAGGTGCTCCTGTTCGGCATCACCTTCGCCCTGATCTCGCGCACAGTGTTCATCCTGCTCGGTGCGGCGATCATCAACGCCTGGTCGGACGTCTTCTACATCTTCGGCATCTTCCTGCTCCTCGTGGCCGGCTCCCAGCTGAAGGGGGAGCTCGCCGGCGACGAGGCCGAGGACGAGGCGGACAACATCATGGTCCGCCTGGCCAAGCGCTTCCTCCCGGCGTCCGAGAACTACGACGGCGACAGGCTCTTCAGCATGGTCGACGGCAAGAAGGTCATGACCCCGATGCTGCTGGTCATGGTGGCCATCGGTGCGACCGACATCCTCTTCGCCTTCGACTCCATCCCGGCGATCTTCGGCGTGACGCAGGAGGCGTACATCGTCTTCAGCGCCACCGCGTTCTCTCTCATGGGCCTGCGCCAGCTGTACTTCCTCATCGACGGCCTGCTGGACCGTCTCGTGTACCTCGCCTACGGCCTGTCGGCGATCCTCGGCTTCATCGGCGTGAAGCTCATCCTCCATGCCCTGCATGAGAACAACCTGCCGTTCATCAACGGCGGCGAGAACGTGCCGGTCGCCGAGATCCCGACCACCGTGTCCCTGCTCGTCGTCGTCGGCGTCCTCGCACTGACCGTGGTCGTGTCCCTGTACTCCCCGAAGGGCAAGGCGCTCATCGCGCTGCAGAACGCCGAGAAGTTCGCGCACCGGTACTCCAAGCTGCCGGCGGACGCCCCCGCCGAGGAGCGCCGCAGGGCGGAGGAGAAGATGGACGAGTGGACCGAGCGGGCCGAGAACCTGGACCAGAAGTGGAAGGACGAGCTGCTCGACCACAAGGACACGTTCTCCTCGATCATCCGCTCCGCCCACGAGGCCCGGCTGCAGGACGCCTCGGCCACGGACTCGCGCGGCGTGTCCCGGAAGATCGTGGCCCAGGACGGCCCGGACGTCTGAGGCCCGCACCGGCTCCGCCGGCTGCACGACGACGGCCGCCCACCTGCTCGAGGTGGGCGGCCGCTTGCGTCATGGGTGAGTCGCGGGGGTCAGGACGTCGTGTCGGTGGGGTCGTCGTTCGGGGCGGGGCGTCCGCCGGCGAGTTCGAGGAGCTCACGGAGGATCCGTGCGCCCTCGTCGCCGATGCCGTCGTGGTGGAACTCGCCGTACTCCTTGACCTTCAGCCCCTGCACGGCCTCGGCGGTCTCCAGGGAGAGGTCGCGGTCCACGTACACGTCGTCGGTGTACACGGCGGCGGCCACCGGCACGGTGTTCTCCGCCAGGGCCTCGACGTCGTAGAGCGGGCCCCAGTCCTGCTTGGCGGCGAGGATCTGCGTGGCCTCGGCCAGTGGGGCGAGGTCGGAGTCCGCGGCGACCTGCCAGGCGAACACGTGCTCGCCGGTGGGCACCGGGGCGGCGTTCTCGGCGGCGGTGGCCTCGGGGTCGAAGTCAGGGTGCTCGGCGAGCACACGCGCGGCCGCCCAGTCCGTGGCGGCGGAGCCGGTGGCCTCGCTGACGGCGTCGGGCTGTGCATAGATCGCCTCGTGCAGCACGGTGTAGAGCGGATGGGTGCGGCGCTCGACCATGCCGGCCACCGCCGCGCGGAACGCCTCGGACAGGCGAGGGGTGCCGCCGGTGGTGTCCAGCCCCTCGGTGAGCAGGTACACGAGCGTGTCCAGGCGGGTGTTGCCACCGAAGTACATGCCGAGCATCTGGGCGCGGGCCACGGTCAGCTCGCTGCCGTCCGGGAGCATCTCCGGCTCTCCTGCGGCGGCCCGGGAACGCAGGTGGGCCACGATGCGCTTCCAGCCGTCCTCGGCCTGCGGCACTCGGCCGAAGAACTCCTCGGCGCGGGCGCGCATCCGGGCGTAGGTGGCGCGGTAGACCCGGTCCGCGTGACCGGTCACGGGGGCGAGTCCGCCGGTGACCAGCGAACGCTCGAGGGACTCCGGGTACCAGGACAGGTAGGACAGCGTGCAGAACCCGCCGAAGGACTGGCCGAGCGTGGTCCAGCGCTCGACCCCCAGGGCCAGGCGCATCATCTCCGCGTCCCGCACGATCCCCGGGGCACGCAGGTGGACCAGGTAGTCGGCCTGGGCCTGCGGGGACAGGGCGGACAGGGAGGCCACGGTGGCCGGGGTGGAGGCGCCGGTGCCACGCTGGTCCAGCATGAGCACCCGGTGGGTGCGGCACGCCTCCTTCATCCATCCGCCCAGGCGTGCCGGACGGGTGCCGCCGGAGCCCGGACCTCCCTGCAGGTAGAGCAGCCACGGCTTCTCGGCGTCCTCCGCCGAGTCCGAGGCACGGAACTCCCGGGCGAACACGGTGAGGGTTCCGGCGCCGCCGGGGCCCGGGCCCGTGCCGTCCGCGGTGTGCTCCCGGGCCTCGGCCAGGGTCTGGGAGTGGTCCACCGGCACCGTGAAGCGGTGCTCCACGGTCACAGTGCCGTCCAGCAGTGCGATCGTGTCGCCCTGCTCGTGGGCGGCGGGCTCGAGCGCGGCGAAGCCGCGCGGATCGCCGGGCACGAAGGTCTGCTCGGTCATGGTGCTCCTTCTGTCGCCTCGGCCGGGCGAGCGCGACGGTCGATGGGGCGGGGGGCGAGGGGCCGTCGTCGGGAGGGAAAGGGGGAGGGACGGGCGGCCGGTGCCGGTCAGCGGGTCTGCCAGCCGGACTCCGGGCGGCCGACGGAGACGACCGTGATGACGGGGCCGGCGGCCTCGTCCGAGGCGTCCAGGTCCACGACGGCGTTGATGCCGTGGTCCAGGTCCCCGTCGCGGTCCACGAGGACCTGGCGCACGCCCCACCAGCGGGAGCCGGTGAGCTCCACCGGGGACGGCACCTCGGGGGAGCGGTCCACCAGGAAGTACTGGGGGCCGCGGGCCCCGGGGCCGTCGTCGATGTCCTCGTGGTCCTCGAAGAAGTCGTCGAGGGCATCGGCCCAGTCGTCGGCAGACAGGTCACCGGAGAGCTCGGCGAGCGCGTGGTCCTGTTCGTCGCCGAAGAGGCGGACCCGGTGGAACATGGCGTTGCGGACCATGACGCCGAAGATCTGTTCGTTGTCGGTCAACCGCGGCGGGGTCGGCGGGGCGATGGACTCGTGGTCCTTGCGGAGTTCGTCGATGTCCCCGGCCACGAGGTCCTCCCACTCCTCGAGGAGGGAGGAGTCGGTCTGCTTCACGGTCTCGTCCAGCCAGTCGAGCATGATCTGCAGTTCGTCCGTGCGGGCCTCCTGCGGGACGGTGTGCCGCAGGGCCTTCACGGCGTCGGTCAGGTAGCGCAGCAGCACGCCCTCGGAGCGGGCCAGGCCGTAGAACTGCACGTAGTCGCCGAATCCCATGGCCCGCTCGAACATGTCCCGGACCACGGACTTGGGGGTGAGTTCGAACTCGGCGAGCCACGGGGCGCCGGCCCGGTAGGTCTCGAACTGCTGTTCGAGCAGCTCGGCCAACGGCATGGGGTAGGTGACCTCGTCGAGGGCGCGCATGCGCTCGGTGTACTCCATGCCCTCGGCCTTCATGGCGGCCACGGCCTCCGTCTTGGCGCGCTTGACCTGGCCGGTGAGCACCTGGCGTGGCGGGTCCAGGGTGGCCTCGATGACCGAGACCACGTCCAGCGCGTGGTTCGGGTCGGCCGGGTCCAGCAGGTCCAGGGCGGCCAGGGCGAAGGGGGACAGCGGCTGGTTCAGTGCGAAGTCCGGCTGCAGGTCCACCGTGAGGTCCACGGTGCGGCCCTCGGCGTCGGGCTCGGGCAGGCGTTCGACGACGCCGGTGGCCAGCAGCTCGCGGAAGATGCCCAGGGCGCGGCGCATGAGGATGGCCTGGCGGGCCGGCGTCTCGTGGGTGCTGCGCAGCAGGCGGCGGACGGCGAGGACGGGGTCGCCGGGGCGGTCGAGGATGTTCAGCAGCATGGAGTGCGTGATCTGCATGCGGGAGACCAGCGGCTCGGGCTCGGCGGCCACGAGCTTGTCGAAGGTGGCCGGTCCCCAGGAGACGAAGCCGGCCGGCGGGGTCTTCTTCTTGGATCCCTTCATGGACTGCTTCATGCGCTTGGCGCGCTCGGCCTCGTCCTTGACGTTCGCGAACTTGGCGGCGGCCTTGCGCTCGGCCGCCTTGTTCTCGATCACGTGCTCCGGGGCCTGGACCACCACGTAGCCCTGCGTGTCGAAGCCGGCGCGCCCGGCGCGGCCGGCGATCTGGTGGAACTCCCGGGCCTGCAGGATGCGGGTCCTCTCCCCGTCGAACTTGGACAGGGCTGTCAGGAGCACGGTGCGGATGGGCACGTTGATGCCCACACCGAGGGTGTCCGTGCCGCAGATGACCTTCAGCAGTCCGTCCTGGGCCAGCTTCTCCACCAGGCGGCGGTACTTCGGCAGCATGCCGGCGTGGTGGACACCGATGCCGTTGCGGACCAGACGGTTCAGGGTCTTGCCGAAGCCGGCGGAGAACCGGAACCCGGCGATCCGCGCGGCGATGGCCTCCTTCTCCTCCTTGGAGGCCACGGAAACGGACGCCAGACCCTGCGCCGTCTCCACGGCGTCCAGCTGGGAGAAGTGCACGATGTACACCGGCGCCTGGTGTGTGGCGACCAGCTCCTCCACCTTCTCCTGCAGCGGGGTCTCGGAGTACTCGAAGCTCAGTGGGATGGGCCGTTCGGCGTGGGCGACGACGGCGACCTCGCGTCCGGTGCGCTCGTTCAGGTCCGCCTCGAGGCGGCTGGTGTCGCCGAGGGTGGCGGACATCAACAGGAACCGGGCCTGGGGCAGCTCCAGCAGGGGGACCTGCCAGGCCCAGCCGCGGGAGGGGTCCGCGTAGTAGTGGAACTCGTCCATCACCACGGTGCCGATCTCCATGCCCGAGCCCTCGCGCAGGGCCCGGTTGGCGAGGATCTCGGCGGTGCAGCAGATGATCGGGGCGTCCCCGTTGACGGTGGAGTCGCCCGTGACCATGCCGACGTTGTCCGCGCCGAACACGTCCACCAGGGCGAAGAACTTCTCCGAGACCAGCGCCTTGATCGGCGCCGTGTAGTAGGAGACGGCGCCGTGGGCGAGCGCGTCCGCGTGGGCGGCCAGCGCCACCATCGACTTCCCGGAGCCGGTGGGGGTGGCCAGGATGACGTTGTGTCCCTGGACCAGCTCCATCACGGCCTCCTCCTGGGCCGGGTAGAGGGTGATGCCCCGGGACGTGGTCCAGTCCGTGAAGGCGCCGAACACCGCGTCCGGCTCGGGGGAGGAGCCGAGGGACGTCAGGGTGTCTGTGAAGGAAGAAGTCGCGGAGCTCATCGCGCTCTACCCTATCGGCGGCGGGCGGACCTACGGTGGGGCCATGGCCGATCAGCATGCTTCCGCCGGCACCGCCTCCCACGACGACGGCCCGGTCCCCTCCGGTGCCCCCGGCGCCGGCTTCCGCTGGGATCCGGCGCAGTACGAGGTGTTCGCCGACCACCGCAGACGCCCCTTCGCGGACCTCACCGCCCGCATCGGTGCCACGCACCCGCGCCGTGTGGTGGACCTGGGCTGCGGCCCCGGCACCATGACCGAGGCCCTGGCCTGCCGCTGGCCCGAGGCCGAGGTGGTCGGCCTGGACTCCTCGCAGGAGATGGTGGACGCCGCGAACGCCCGTGCGGACCGGCCGGCGAACCTCCGCTACGCCACCGTGGACGCCCGCGCCTGGTCCCCGGAGCCGGACACCGACGTCCTCGTCACCAACGCGATGCTCCAGTGGATCCCGGAACACCGCGAGCTCGTCCGCGGCTGGCTGGCCGACCTGCCCGCCGGCGCCTGGTTCGCCGCCCAGGTCCCGGCCCAGCACCGCAACCCCTCGCACGCCGAGCTGCACCGCCTCGCCGCCGAGGAGCCCTTCGCCGCCGTGGTGTCCGGCGAGCGCTCCACGGACACCGTGGCGGAGCCGGCCGACTACGCCGGTGACCTGCTCGCCGCCGGCTGGGAGGCCGACGTCTGGGAGACCACCTACCAGCAGGTGATGCGCGGCCCGGACCCGGTCCCGGCGTTCACCGGCGCCACCGTGGCCAAGCCGTTCGTCCACGCCCTCACCGCCCACGACGAGGCCCACGGCCTCACCGGCACGCCCGAGGCCCTCGCTCCGCGGTACCGCGCCGCCTACGCCGAGCGCATGCGTGCGGCCTACCCGCGTGTGCCCGGCACCGGCGAGGGAGACGATGCCGCCGTGCTCTTCGCCTTCCGCCGGATCTTCCTGGTGGGCCACCGCCCCGGCTGAGGCCGTGGGCGCGCATCCCGGATCCGGCGGAACGTCGTGAGCGGTCTGACGTCCCGCGGCCCGATGCCCGTCCGACCGAGTCCGGGGCGACGTGGCCGATAGTGTGGAGCCCATGCCCACGACCGCCTCGGCGCCCCCACGCCCCCGTCTGCTCTGGATGGACGTCTACCGCGGCCTCGCCGTGCTGCTCGTGGTCCTCCTGCATGCGCAGACGGCCCTGGTGGACTCGGGCCTGGAACGCTCGCCCGTACTGTCGGCGGTGAACGCCGCGGTCGGCTCGTTCCGCATGCCGGGCCTGCTGCTGGTGTCCGGCATGCTGCTGACCCTCTCGCTGCGCCGCCCTGCCGGGGAGTACCTTGCCGGGAAGCTGCGGCGCATCGCGTGGCCGTGGCTGCTCTGGACGGCCGTGATGCTGCCCCTGTTCGGCTGGGAGGCGGGCCTCGAGCCCACCTGGTGGTTGAACGGCGCCCACACCTGGTTCCTGACCGTGGTGTTCGTCGGCTACGTGCTGGGACTGCTCCTGAAGCCCGTCCCGCCGTTCGTCATCGCCGCTATGCTCTTCGGCGCCGCCATGCTGGTGGACCCGGAGGCCGCCGCGGGCAGTGCCGGCGAGTGGCTGCTGGTGCTCGAGCGCATGACCTGGTTCGGCGGCTTCTTCTTCGTCGGTGCCGGGCTCGGCCGGTGGCGCGAGGACCTGCCGCGCATCCCGTGGCCGTTCATGGTGCTCCCGCTGATCGTCACCGGGGACTGGGCACGCCGCGCCGTGGAGGCGGGACGGTTCCCGGCCGAGGAGACCTGGCCGGTGATGACCATGTCCGTCATCGGCGTGGTCTCGATCCTCTGGCTGCTCGCGCAGATCCCGGACAACCCGGTCATGCGGGCCTTCGCCTGGGTCGGCCGCCACTCGATCGTGCTGTTCGTGGTCCACTACCCGGTGATCCGTCTGCTCCGCCGAGTCGAGGCCATCCCGGACGGACTGCCCGGTGCGCTGCTGCTCTTCGGCGCAGGCACCGGCGTGTCCCTGCTGCTCGCCGCGGCCTATCCGTGGACCAGGTACCTGTTCGAGTGGCCCCAGCGTTCGGGGACCTCCGGGGCTTCCCGACGACGGACGCGCACCTCAGCCTGACCCCTCTCTGTTGTCCGGTGCCGGGTACCGTGGCCCGCCCCTCCGTCAGCGGCGCGTGCCCAGGGCCAGCAGATGGGCGGACAGGTCGGCGACCCCCGGCCGGGCCTGACCGCCGTCCGCGTGCAGCACGTCCAGTCGGTCGGCCAGGGCCACGGCTGCGCCGGAGAGCTCGGCGTCAGGTGCCTCGGACTGCAGGGCGACGGCCGTCGGCGCCTCGAGTCCGCGCACGGAGACGTCCGCGAACCCGGCGGCGCGCAGCTCGTCCGCCAGTTCCGAGGAGCTGTGGAAGTGCCCGCCGGGGAACCCGGGGCCAGGATTGGTCCAGGCGCCGTCATTGAGCAGGGCCACATCGTCGGCGTCCACGTGGGGGTCACGGGAGGCGACGCGCTCGAGCACGCCGTCGAGGAACGCCCCGAGCCGGCTGATGCCCGCGGCGAAGACCAGGCCGCCGGAACGCAGCACGCGGTGGGCCTCGGCCAGGGCGCGCAGCCGGTCCGCGCGCGAGGGCAGGTGGTAGAGCGACCCGAAGAGCAGGACGGCGTCCGCAGAGGCGTCGGGGAAGGGCAGGTCGCGGGCGTCGCCGACCAGGGCCTCGACGCCAGACAGGGTGGCGGCCGCGGCGACCTGTTCCGGGACCGGGTCCAGGAGCGTCACCGCGTGCCCGTCCTGGGCGAGCCACTCGGCGTGCACACCGGTTGCACCGCCGACGTCGAGCACGCGGGAGCCGGGGGCGAGGCGGCTCCGCAGCAGGGACTGCACGCGGAGGAGCTCGACGGCGCTCTGCGCGCTCTGGGTCCGTAGCCGGGCGTCCTCGTCGAAGTCCTGTCCGTAGAAGCGCAGGACCTTGTCCTCGAGGCGTTCGTGCCGGCGTCCGTCCTCGGCCGCGCCGGCGGTGCTCACGCGGTCACCAGCCACGCTCGGCCCACTCGTCCAGGTGCGGGCGCTCGGCGCCGAGGGTGGTGGAGTTGCCGTGACCGGGGTGGACGACCGTGTCGTCCTCGTAGACGCCGAAGAGGCGCTCCGTCACGTCCGCCAGCAGGGAGCGGAAGTCCTCGTCCGACCAGGTCTTCCCCACACCGCCCGGGAACTGGCTGTCGCCGGAGAAGACCACCGGCGGCTCGTCCGGGCAGGGCTGCAGCACCAGCGCGACGGAGCCGGGGGTGTGGCCGCGCAGGCCGATCACGTCCAGGTCGATGCCGTCCACGCCCACCGTGTCGCCGTGCTCCAGGCGCTCGGTGACCTCGGTGCCGGTCTCCTTCTCGATCTCCTCGGCGTCCGCCGCGCCGGCGGCGCTGCGCGGGGAGTGGCGCTCCACCACGGCGGCGGTGGCACGGATGTGGTCCCAGTGCCGGTGCGTGGTGATCAGCAGGTCCAGGTGCGGCTCGCACGGGGTGTCGTCCGCCGCCGCGGCCAGCAGCGCCTCGATCGACTCCGGCTCGTCCGCCGCGTCGATGAGGATCTGCGCGCCCGTGGTCTTGGAGGTCAGCAGGAACACGTTGTTCTGCATCTCGGAGACGACGCACGTGCGCACCGTGACGGCGGGCAGATCGTGCAGGAGACGGGGAGCGGCGGGGGACGCGGACATGAGCTCGAGTCTACGTGCGGACTGTGCTGCAGGACAGCTCGATCTCCCGGACCGCCACGGCGGGCGAGGGCAGAGGCGAAGGGCGCGCGGCCGTCGTCGGGAAGCGGCCGGCGGGAGCCGCGGCGGGCGGCAGCGACGTCCGCCCTGGGCGGAACAGTCGGCAGGATCACGCCTGCGGGCCCTGGCGGGGGCCGCGTCCGCCCCTAGACTGGAGCGCGTGTCGAACACAAATACGAACAGCCCCGCCCCCACCGGACTCGCCGCAGGACCGCACGGCCACGCGGGCGGCACGGCCGACCCGGACCGGATCGTGGTCCAGGGAGCGCGCGAGCACAACCTCAAGGACGTGGACGTCTCCCTGCCCCGCGACTCCATGGTCGTGTTCACCGGCCTGTCCGGCTCCGGCAAGTCCTCCCTGGCGTTCGACACGATCTTCGCCGAGGGCCAGCGCCGGTACGTCGAGTCGCTGTCCTCCTACGCCCGCATGTTCCTCGGACGGGTGGACAAGCCGGCCGTCGACTTCATCGAGGGCCTGTCCCCGGCCGTGTCGATCGACCAGAAGTCGACGAACCGCAACCCGCGCTCGACCGTGGGCACCATCACCGAGATCTACGACTACATGCGCCTGCTCTGGGCCCGCATCGGCGTGCCCCACTGCGCGGACTGCGGCGAACCGGTGGACCGGCAGACCCCTCAGCAGATCGTGGACCGGCTGCTCGAGCTGCCCGAACGCACCCGCTTCCAGATCCTCGCCCCGGTCGTCCGCGGCCGCAAGGGCGAGTTCGTGGACCTGTTCTCCTCCCTCTCCGCGCAGGGCTACGCCCGTGCCGTGGTGGACGGCGAGCTCGTCCAGCTCTCGGACCCTCCGACACTGAAGAAGCAGGTCAAGCACACCATCGCCGTGGTGGTGGACCGCCTCGCCATGAAGGAGGGCATCCGCCAGCGCCTCACCGACTCGGTGGAGACGGCGCTGAAGCTCGCCGACGGGCTCGTGATCGCCGACTTCGTGGACGTGGAGGTCGTCGAGGAGAAGGGCAAGAAGAACACCGGAGAGTTCTCCGGCCGCGGCGCGGACGGCACCCCGCGCTACCGCCCCTTCTCCGAGAAGCTGTCCTGCCCGAACGGCCACGAGCAGACCGTGGACGAGATCGAGCCGCGCTCCTTCTCCTTCAACAACCCGTTCGGCGCCTGCTCCGAGTGCACCGGCATCGGCTCCCGTCTGCAGGTGGACGAGGAGCTCGTGGTCCCCAACGACGAGCTGTCGCTGGCCGAGGGGGCCATCGCCCCCTGGTCACTGGGCAAGTCCACCGCCGAGTACTGGCAGCGCATCCTCGCCGGGGTGGCCAAGGACGTGGGCTTCTCGCTCACCACGCCCTGGAGGGACCTGCCGGAGAAGGCCCGTCACGCGGTCCTGCACGGCAAGGACTTCAAGGTGGAGGTCGCCTTCCGGAACCGCTTCGGCCGCGAGCGCCGCTACACCACAGGCTTCGAGGGCGTCATGCCGTACATCGAGCGCAAGCACGGGGAGACCGAGTCGGACTCGGCCCGCGAGCGCTACGAGTCCTACATGCGCCAGATCCCGTGCCCGGCCTGCGGCGGCGCGCGCCTGAACCCCACCGTGCTCAACGTGCTGGTGGAGGGCCGGTCCATCGCGGATGCCACGGGCCTGCCGCTGCGCGAGCTGCTGGACTTCTTCGAGTCCCTGGAGCTGACCGAGCGTGAGCGTCGCATCGCCGATCAGGTCCTCAAGGAGCTGCTGGCCCGCCTGAGCTTCCTGCTGGACGTGGGCCTGGAGTACCTGAACCTGGAACGCTCCGCCGGCACCCTCTCCGGCGGCGAGGCCCAGCGCATCCGCCTGGCCACCCAGATCGGCTCCGGCCTGGTGGGTGTGCTCTATGTGCTGGACGAGCCGTCCATCGGCCTGCACCAGCGGGACAACCGGCGCCTGATCGACACGCTCCTGCGCCTGCGCGACCTCGGCAACACCCTGATCGTGGTGGAGCACGACGAGGACACGATCGCCGAGGCGGACTGGATCGTGGACATCGGCCCCCACGCCGGCGAGCGGGGCGGCGAGGTCGTCCATTCCGGCTTCCTGGAGGACCTGAAGGCCAACACCCGCTCCATCACCGGCGACTATCTGGCCGGCCGACGGAGCATCCCGGTGCCGGCCCAGCGCCGCGAGATCGACCCGGACCGCGTCATCACCGTGCGCGGCGCCCGAGAGAACAACCTGCAGGACGTGGACGTCACCATCCCGCTCGGCGTCCTCACCGCGGTCACCGGCGTCTCCGGATCCGGCAAGTCCACGCTGATCAACGAGATCCTCTACAAGGTGATGGCCAACCGCCTCAACGGGGCCAAGCAGGTGCCGGGCCGCCATCGCAGTGTGGAGGGGCTGGACCACCTGGACAAGGTGGTGCACGTGGACCAGAGCCCCATCGGCCGCACCCCGCGCTCGAATCCGGCCACCTACACCGGTGTGTTCGACGCGATCCGCAAGCTCTTCGCCGAGACCCCCGAGGCGAAGGTCCGCGGGTATCAGCAGGGCCGCTTCTCCTTCAACATCAAGGGCGGCCGCTGCGAGGCCTGCGCCGGGGACGGCACCCTGAAGATCGAGATGAACTTCCTTCCGGACGTCTACGTCCCCTGCGAGGTCTGCCACGGTGCGCGCTACAACCGCGAGACCCTCGAGGTCCACTACAAGGGCAAGAACATCGCCGAGGTCCTGGACATGCCGATCGAGCAGGCCGCGGAGTTCTTCAGCTCCTACACGAAGATCTCGCGCTACCTGAACACCCTCGTGGACGTCGGTCTCGGCTATGTGCGCCTGGGGCAGCCGGCCACCACGCTCTCCGGCGGCGAGGCCCAGCGCGTGAAGCTGGCCGCCGAGCTGCAGCGTCGCTCCAACGGGCGCACCGTCTATGTGCTGGACGAGCCCACCACCGGCCTGCACTTCGAGGACATCCGGAAGCTGCTGCACGTGCTCCAGTCCCTCGTGGACAAGGGCAACACCGTGATCACCATCGAGCACAACCTGGACGTCATCAAATGCGCAGACCACATCGTCGACCTCGGCCCCGAGGGCGGCTCCGGCGGCGGCGAGGTGGTGGCCGTCGGCACCCCGGAGGAGGTCGCACGGGTGCAGGCCAGCCACACCGGACGGTTCCTGAAGGAACTGCTCGGCTGACCCGCCCCGCCGCCTGTGTCGTCGGCCGACCGCGCTGACGTAGCATGACGGGGACCACTGACGGGGCGGACCCAGCCGCCCGCCGTCGGGAAGCACCATGACCGGGAGGGACGGCTCGATGGCCACGACGTCGGATCCGCTGCGCCGAAGCGCCGGCCTCGGGATCAGGGCCGTGTGCCGCCCCACCGTGGAGGGGGTGGCGAACGTCCCCGCGGCCGGGCCGTTCATCGTCGCCTCCAACCACCTGTCCTTCCTGGACTCCGTGATCCTGCAGGCGCTGTCCCCTCGCATGGTGCACTTCTTCGCCAAGGCCGAGTACTTCACCGCGCCCGGCCTGAAGGGCAAGGCGATGAAGTGGTTCTTCGAGTCGGTCGGCTCCATCCCCGTCCAGCGCGGTGAGCAGGCGGCCTCCGTGGCCGCCCTCGACTCCCTCGTGGAGCTGCTGGAGACCGGCAGCGGGGTCGGTATCTACCCCGAGGGCACCCGGTCCCGCGACGGCCGCCTCTACCGCGGCCGCACCGGCGTCGGCTGGCTGACCCTGACCACCGGCGCCCCGGTCGTGCCGGTCGGGCTGATCGGCACCGAGCGGCTCCAGGCCCCGGACGACCGCCTCCCGAAGCCGCATCGGTTCACCGTGCGCTTCGGCGAGCCCCTGCACTTCGGCCACCCCGGCCGCCGGCACACCCTGCCGGCGCGCCGCGAGGCCACCGCCGCCGTCATGGACGCGATCGCCGCGCTCACCGGCCAGGAGCGGGTGGACTCGTACAACGCTCCGCCTGCGTCCCGTGGCTGACCCGGCCTCCTACCGTCCCGCCGCCGGCGAGATCCCCACCCGTCCCGGCGTCTACCGCTTCCGGGACCGGGACCGCCGCGTCATCTACGTGGGCAAGGCGAAGAACCTGCGCGCCCGCCTGTCCTCCTACTTCCAGGACCCCGCCCGCCTGGCCACGAAGACCCGCACGATGGTGTTCACCGCTCAGGCCGTGGAGTGGACCGTGGTGGGCTCCGAGGTGGAGGCCATCCAGCTCGAGTACTCCTGGATCAAGGAGTTCCGGCCCCGGTTCAACATCATGTACCGGGACGACAAGTCCTACCCGTACCTGGCGGTCACCATGAACGAGCAGTTCCCACGCGTGCAGGTGATGCGCGGGGACAAGCGCCCGGGCGTGAAGTACTTCGGCCCGTTCCATCCCGCCAAGGCCATCCGCGAGACCGTGGACCTGATGCTGCGCGTGTTCCCCGTGCGCACCTGCTCCGCCGGCGTCTTCCGCCGTGCGCAGGCCCAGGACCGGCCGTGCCTGCTCGGCTACATCGGCAAGTGCTCGGCGCCCTGCGTCGGGCGGATCTCCCCGAGCGAGCACCGGGCGCTGGCCCAGGACTTCTGTGACTTCATGGCCGGGGACGCCGGCCGCTTCATCCGCGAGCTGGAGAAGGCCATGGCCTCCGCCGTGGAGGACCTGCGCTACGAGGACGCCGCCCGGCTGCGGGACGACATCGCCGCCCTGAAGCGCGTGTTCGAGCGCAACGCCGTGGTGCTGGCCGAGAACACCGAGGCGGACATCTACGCGTTCCACTCGGATGAGCTGGAGACCGCCGTCCAGGTGTTCCACGTCCGCCAGGGCCGTATCCGTGGCCAGCGCGGCTGGGTGATGGAACGCGTGGAGGACGTGGACGACGCCGCCATGGTCCAGCAGCTGCTCCAGCAGGTCTACGGCGACGCCGCAGACGAGGACGTCATCCCGCACGAGGTCCTCGTCCCCGTGCTGCCCGAGGAGCCGGAGGAGACGGCCGCCTGGCTGTCCGGCCGCCGCGGCTCCAGGGTCCACATCCGGGTGCCCCGGCGCGGGGACAAGGCCGAGCTGATGGACACCGTCCGTCAGAACGCCGAGATGGCCCTGAGCCTGCACAAGTCCCGGCGCACCGGCGACCTGACGGCGCGCTCGGCTGCGCTGAAGGAGCTGCAGGAGGCGTTGGAGCTGGACGAGCCGCTGCTGCGCATCGAGTGCTACGACATCTCCCACTCCCAGGGCACCAACGTGGTCGGCTCCATGGTGGTCGTCGAGGACGGCCTGCCGAAGAAGTCCGACTACCGCCGGTTCAACGTCACCGGCGAGGCGGCCAGGGACGACACCGCCTCCCTGCGGGACGTGCTCCGCCGCCGCTTCGCGCGGCTCGCCGCCGAGCGCGCCGAGGGTGCCCCGCTCACCGGCCAGGTGGAGGAGGGGGACGACGACGGCGCCCGCCGCTTCTCCTATCCGCCCTCCCTGGTCGTGGTCGACGGCGGTCCGCCGCAGGTGGCCGCCGCCGTGGCCGTGCTCGCGGAGCTGGGCCTGGACGACCTTCCCGTGGTGGGCCTGGCCAAGCGGCTCGAGGAGGTCTGGCTGCCGGACGACGAGTTCCCGCTCGTGCTGCCGCGGAGCTCGCAGGGCCTCTACCTGCTGCAGCGGCTGCGCGACGAGTCCCACCGCTTCGCCATCGCCGGCCATCGCAAGCGCCGGTCCAAGGCGATGACCGAGTCAGCCCTGGACGGGGTGCCCGGCCTCGGCCCGGCGAAGCGGGCCGCTCTGATCACCCACTTCGGCTCGGTCGCGAAGGTGCGCCGCGCCGGGGTCGACCGGCTGACCGAGGTCGCCGGCGTCGGCCCGAAGCTGGCCGCGGCGATCGACGCCGCCCTGAACCCGGGGACGGGCGACGCGGCGTTGAACCCGGGGACGAGCGACGCGGACGAGGTGGCGGGGTCGTCGTCGGCAGGCGCGGAGGCGGGCGACGCGGACGAGGCGGCGGGGTCGTCGTCGGCAGGCGCGGAGGCGGGCGACGACGGCTGAGGCCGGCGTGGACCCGGGGGAGTGGGCGCGGCGGCGCGCGGATAGAGTGGAGGCATGAGCGAGCAGCCCCTGCCCCCGGCCGCGTCGGAGACGAGCGACTCGTCTGCGGCGGTGGACAAGCCCCAGCATCCCGAGGTCCTCGTCATCACCGGCATGTCCGGCGCCGGGCGGACCACCTCCGCCCATGCGCTGGAGGACCACGGCTGGTACGTGGTGGAGAACCTCCCGCCGCAGCTGCTGCCGACCCTCTCGGCGCTCGTGGCCAAGTCGCCTGAGGCGTTCGCCAGGCTGGCGATCGTGGTGGACGTCCGTTCCCGCACGCATCTGCCGGACATGCGCCAGGCCTTGAACAATCTGCAGAACCAGGGGCTCGAGTACCGCATCCTCTTCCTGGAGGCCGACGACGACGTGCTGGTCCGCCGCTTCGAGGCC
Organism: Micrococcus sp. FDAARGOS_333; assembly: GCF_002206575.2. Taxonomy (NCBI): domain Bacteria; kingdom Bacillati; phylum Actinomycetota; class Actinomycetes; order Micrococcales; family Micrococcaceae; genus Micrococcus; species Micrococcus sp. FDAARGOS_333. Next base: position 1,721,140 of record NZ_NJFJ02000001.1, read on the forward strand.
GGGCGGCGTCCTCACCCGCTCCAGGGCAACGGCACGCTTCTGGACGGCATCCGCGCCGAGCGTCAGCTGCTGCGGGACCTGCGCTCCCACGCCGACCTCGTCCTGGACACCACCGCGCTCAACGTCCACGGCCTGGCCGGCCAGGTCACCCAGCTCTTCTCGGACGACGGTCCGCTGCGCCTGCGGCTGAACCTCGTCAGCTTCGGCTTCAAGTACGGACTGCCCACGGACGCGAGCTTCGTGGCAGACATGCGCTTCATACCGAACCCCCACTGGGTGCCGAAGCTGCGGCCGCACACGGGGCTGGACTCCGCCGTCAGCCGGTACGTGCTCGGCCGTGAGGGCGTCATGGACTTCGTGGAGACCTACGCACGCATGCTGGAGCCCGTCTTCGAAGGCTATCTGCGGGAGAACAAGCACTATGCGACCATCGCCATCGGCTGCACCGGAGGCAAGCACCGCTCGGTGGCCGTCACCGAGGAGCTGGCCCGCCGCCTGCGCCTGCTCGACCAGGTGACGGTGGAGGTCAAGCACCGGGACATGGGGCGCGAATGACCGAGCACCACACCTCCCAGCTGCCCCTGCCCCCTGTTCTCGGGAGTCGCCCCCGCCCCGTGGACGGACAGCCGCCCGCGCCGGCCCGTGGCGTCGGGGAGTCTCGCGGGGCCTCCGGTCCGAACGTCGTCGCCCTCGGCGGCGGTCACGGGCTGTCGGCCTCTCTGCGGGCCCTGCGCCACGTGGCCGGGGACCTGACCGCGGTGGTCACCGTGGCCGACGACGGCGGCTCGTCGGGCACCATCCGCCGCGAGATGGACGTCCTGCCTCCGGGTGACCTGCGCATGGCGCTGGCCGCCCTCTGCGACGACAACGACTGGGGACGCACCTGGGCGGCCGCGATGCAGCATCGATTCCGTGCGACCAAGGTGCCCGCCGAGGAGGCCACGCTCGAGAACCACGCCCTCGGCAACCTGCTGATCGTGGCGCTCTGGGAGCTGCTCGGCGACCCGGTGGACGGTCTGCTCTGGGCCGGAGCGCTGCTCCGGGCCGAGGGACGTGTGCTGCCGGCCTCCCGCACTCCGCTGACGATCGCGGGTACGGTCCTGACCGAGGCGAACGGGTCTCTGCGTCGGCAGCAGGTGGAGGGCCAGGTCTCCCTCGCCGAGGCCGCGCGCACAGGCCAGGTGCTGGGCGTGCGTCTGACCCCGGAGGACGCCGACCCGACCGCTGAGGCCCTGACGGCCATCGCCGAGGCGGATCTCCTGGTGCTGGGACCGGGCTCCCTGTACACCTCGGTGCTGCCCCACCTGCTCATGCCGGCCATGCGGGAGGCGCTCACCGCCTCCGCGGCGAAGAAGGTGTTCGTCACCAACCTGCACACCGGAACACAGGAGACCACCGGCATGACGCATGCGGACCAGCTGCGTGTGATCCGCTCCTATGCGCCGGAGCTCTCGTTCGACGCGATCCTGGCCTGCCCGCGCTCCGTGCGGGATCGCGAGGACTTCGAGGCCGTGGCCGCCGAAATGGGCGCCCAGACCCTGTTTAGTAAAGTGTCCCGAGGCCGCGACCGGGCCGTCCACGACCCGCTGCTGCTCGCCGTGGCCTTTGAGGAGGCCATGCACCGGATCCGCTGCGCCGGTGACGCCGCCCGCCCCGACACGAGCCCTGAAGGAGACGACCCCGCATGGCCCTGACCACCGACCTGAAGGACGAGCTGGCGCGCGTGCCGGTGACGACCACGTCGGAGCGTCGGGCCGAGGTCGCCGCGCTGCTGCGCTTCGCCGGGGGACTGCACATCATCTCCGGCCGCATCGTGGTGGAGGCCGAGCTCGATCACGGCGCCACCGCTCGCCGCCTGCGCCAGTTGATCGTCGAGCTGTTCGGCTACGCGACCGAGGTCGTGGTCGTCTCCGGCGGCAACCTGCGCCGCGGCCAGCGCTACGTCATCCGCGTGGTGGAGGACGGCGAGGCACTGGCCCGCCAGACCGGACTGCTCGATCAGCGCGGCCGCCCCGTCCGCGGACTGCCCTCCGCCCTGGTCAACGGGTCCCTCGCGGACACCGCCGCCGTCTGGCGCGGGACCCTGCTCGCCCACGGCTCGCTCACCGAGCCGGGACGCTCCGCCAGCCTCGAGGTCACCTGTCCCGGGTCGGAGGCCGCCCTCGCCCTGGTCGGCGCGGCCCGTCGTCTCGGTGTGGCGGCCAAGGCCCGCGAGGTGCGTCAGGCCGACCGCGTGGTGGTCCGCGACGGCGAGGCCATCGCCTCCCTGCTCGCCCGCGTCGGCGCGGGGCAGACCGCACAGAAGTGGCAGGAGCGCCGCACTCGCAAGGAGGTGCGCGCCACCGCGAACCGCCTCGCCAACTTCGACGACGCCAACCTGCGCCGTTCCGCCCAGGCGGCGGTGGCCGCCGGGGCGCGCGTGCAGCGGGCCCTGGAGATCCTGGACGAGGACGCGCCGGAGCACCTGCGCTACGCCGGCATGCTGCGCATCCAGCACAAGCAGGCCTCGCTCGACGAGCTGGGCCGGCTCGCCGACCCGCCGATGACCAAGGACGCCATCGCCGGCCGCATCCGCCGCCTGCTCGCCACCGCGGACAAGCGGGCGGCCGAGCAGGGCATCCCGGGCACCGCCGAGGCCGTCGTGCCGGAGCTCGAGGACGTCCTGGACGAGGACACCGCACTTCACGACTGACCGCCTGCCGTTCGCGGTGCGCGGAAGCCGTGCACGCCCGCCGACCGAGGCTGGCGTGCACGGCCGAGGCGTACAAGGATGGACGCGGAAGGGATGCCGCAGGCGCCCGGGCACGCGTCCCGGACGGCGGCATCGGACCGTACACAACCGAGGAGGACTCATGGCTGAATTCACCCTGCCGGAGCTGGACTACGACTACGCCGCCCTGGAGCCGCACATCTCTGCGCGCATCATGGAGCTGCACCACTCCAAGCACCACGCCACCTACGTGAAGGGTGCCAACACCGCCCTCGAGAAGCTGGCCGCCGCCCGCGAGGCCGAGGACTTCGGCGCGATCAACCAGCTGTCGAAGGACCTCGCCTTCAACCTGGGCGGCCACACCAACCACTCGATCTTCTGGAAGAACCTCTCCCCGGACGGCGGCGACAAGCCGACCGGTGAGCTCGCCGCCGCGATCGACGAGTACTTCGGGTCCTTCGAGAAGTTCCAGGCGCACTTCACCGCCGCGGCCCTCGGCATCCAGGGCTCCGGCTGGGCCGTCCTGGCCTACGAGCCGGTCGGCGGCAACCTGGTCATCGAGCAGTTCTACGACCAGCAGAACGGCGTGCCGGTGGCCACCATCCCGCTGTTCCAGCTGGACATGTGGGAGCACGCCTTCTACCTCGACTACCAGAACGTGAAGGCCGACTACGTCAAGGCCGTCTGGAACATCGTGAACTGGGAGGACGTGCAGGCCCGCTTCGAGGCGGCCCGCAACGGCGCCTCGGGCCTGGTCCTGCCGGCCTGATCCGACGCACCGCTCGCGACCCCGGGGCATGCCACCGCCCCGGGGTCCGGGCGGACCCGCAACCGGCGCCGCCCGCCGGCGCAGCCCCACGTCCGTCCCCACCGTCAACAACCAGCATGCGCCCGTCCGAGGGCGCGAGGAACAGAGGCACGCATGACCAAGATCGCCATCAACGGATTCGGACGCATCGGACGCAACGCCCTCCGCGTCATCCTGGACCGCACTCCCGACCTCGAGCTCGTGGCCATCAACGATCTGGCCGACAATGAGGACCTGTTCTACCTGACCAAGTACGACACCATCCTCGGCACCTTCCCGGGGGAGCTCGAGCTGGCCGACGACGGCCTGGTCGTCAACGGCCGGACCGTCAAGATGTTCGCCGAACCGGACCCGTCTGCGCTGCCGTGGGGCGAGCTGGGGGTCGAGATCGTGATCGACTGCACCGGCATCTTCACCTCCGGCGAGAAGGCCAAGGCCCACCTGGACGCCGGCGCCAAGAAGGTCGTCATCTCCGCCCCGGGCAAGGACGTGGACGGCACCTTCGTCATGGGCGTGAACGAGGACAAGTATGACCCGCAGACCATGCACATCGTCTCCAACGCCTCCTGCACCACCAACTGCCTGGCCCCGATGGTGAAGGTGCTGAACGACGAGTTCGGCATCGTCGACGGCATCATGACCACCATCCACGCCTACACCGGCGACCAGAACCTGCACGACAACGTCCACAAGAAGGACCGCCGCCGTGCCCGCGCCGCCGCGCAGAACATGGTGCCGACCTCCACCGGTGCAGCCAAGGCGATCGGCGCGGTCATCCCGGAGCTCGAGGGCAAGCTGGACGGCTTCGCCATGCGCGTGCCGACCATCACCGGCTCCGCCACCGACCTCACCGTCGAGCTGACCCGCCACGTGGACGTCGACGAGGTCAACGCCGCCTTCAAGAAGGCCGCCGAGAGCGAGAAGATGAAGGGCCGCCTGGTGTACTCCGAGGACCCGATCGTCTCCTCGGACATCGTCACCACCGAGGCCGCCTGCACCTTCGACGCCCCGCTGACCAAGTCGATCGGCCAGACCGTCAAGATCATCGGCTGGTACGACAACGAGTACGGCTACACCTGCCAGCTGCTCGACCTCACCTCGCACATCGCCGCCACCCTCTGAGCGCGGCAGTGACAGCCACGGCCCGCACCGACCGCACGTCGGTGCGGGCCGTTGCCTAGACTCGACCTGACGGCACCGTCGCCGACGAGCGCGCGTGTGCCCCCTCACGACCCCATCCCGGTTCCCGTCGCGCCAAGGAGGACGCCCGATGACCGCCCAGACCCTGAACGACCTGCTCTCCGCGGGAGTGCGCGGACGCACCGTGCTCATCCGGTCCGATCTGAACGTGCCGCTGGACGGCTCGACCGTCACCGACGACGGCCGCATCCGTGCGTCCCTGCCGGCCATCAAGGAGCTCGCCGACGCCGGCGCCAAGGTGATCGTCATGGCCCACCTCGGCCGCCCCAAGGGCGAGCCGGATCCGACGTTCTCCCTCGCCCCGGTGGCCGCCCGCATGAGCGAGCTGCTCCGCGCCGAGGTCGCCCTGGCCGACGACGTCACGGGCTCCTCCGCCCGGCAGAAGGCCGCAGCCCTGGCCGAGGGCGAGGTCCTCTTGGTGGAGAACGTGCGCTTCGACGCCCGCGAGACCTCCAAGGATGCAGCCGAGCGGCAGGAGCTCGCGAAGGAGATGGCCGCCCTCGCCGGCGCGGACGGCGCCTACGTGGGCGACGCCTTCGGCGCCGTGCACCGAGCCCACGCCTCCGTGGCGGACATCGCCTCCCTGCTGCCGGCCTACCAGGGCCCGCTCGTGGCGACCGAGCTGGAGGTCCTCACCCGTCTCACCGAGTCCCCGGAGCGCCCGTACGTGGTGGTCCTGGGCGGGTCGAAGGTGTCGGACAAGCTCGCCGTGATCGACAACCTGCTGGAGAAGGCGGACACCCTGCTCATCGGGGGCGGGATGCTCTTCACCTTCCTCAAGGCCCAGGGGCATGAGGTCGGCTCCTCCCTGCTCGAGGAGGACCAGCTGGACACCGTCAAGGGCTACCTGGAGCGCTCCGGCAAGGGCGCGGCCACCATCGTGCTGCCCACCGACATCGTGATGGCCTCCGGCTTCGCCAAGGACGCCGAGCACGAGGTCCTCCCGGTGGACGCCCTGGCCTCCGGGACTCACGGCGACAAGGCCATGGGCCTGGACATCGGCCCCGCGACCGCCCAGGCCTATGCCGCCGAGGTCGCCGGCGCCAAGACCGTGTTCTGGAACGGTCCGATGGGCGTGTTCGAGTTCCCGGCCTTCGCCGAGGGCACCCGCGCCGTGGCCCAGGGTCTCACCGAGGCCACGGCGGCCGGCGGCCTGTCCGTGGTCGGCGGCGGCGACTCGGCCGCGGCCGTGCGCACCCTGGGCTTCGAGGACGGCCAGTTCGGCCACATCTCCACCGGCGGCGGCGCCTCCCTGGAGTACCTCGAGGGCAAGGAGCTGCCGGGCGTGTCGGCCCTGTCCGGCGGGAAGGCCTGAGCCATGGCAGGGCAGACTGCGCGCATCCCGCTGATCGCGGGCAACTGGAAGATGAACCTGGACCACATGCAGGCCGTGGACCTCGTCCAGAAGGTCGCCTGGGGCCTGAAGGACGCCGGCCACGACCAGGACCGGGTGGAGGTGGCGGTCTTCCCGCCGTTCACCGACCTGCGCAGCGTCCAGACCCTCGTCAAGGGCGACCGCCTCGAGCTCGCCTACGGCGGCCAGGACCTGTCCCCGCACGCCTCCGGCGCCTACACCGGCGACGTCTCCGGCGCCTTCCTCGCCAGGCTGGACTGCACCTACGTGATCGTGGGGCACTCGGAGCGACGCGAGATCCACGCTGAGGACGACGCCGTGGTGGCCTCCAAGGTGGCCGCCGCGCTCGAGCACGGCCTGGTGCCGGTGCTCTGCGTCGGCGAGGGCCTGGAGGTCCGCCAGGCAGGCCGGCACGTGGACCACACCGTGGCCCAGCTGACGGCGGCCCTGGACGGGCTGTCCGCCGAGCAGATCGGCCGGGTCGTGGTGGCCTACGAGCCGGTGTGGGCCATCGGCACCGGCGAGGTCGCCGGCGCCGACGACGCCCAGCAGATGTGCGCCGCCCTGCGTGCCGAGCTCGAGCGCCTCGCCGGGGAGGAGACCGCCGCGTCGGTCCGCATCCTCTACGGCGGCTCCGTCAAGGCGGCCTCCGCGCCCGAGCTGCTCGCGCAGCCGGACGTGGACGGCGCGCTGGTCGGCGGTGCCAGCCTCGACGCGGACGAGTTTGTTAGGATCGTCCAGTTCGACTCCGCCTCCTGAGCAGGCGGGATTCCCGAGCCGAGAACATCACGGCGCAGGGGCCGGATGTGGTCCCTCCGCCCTCTCACGAGGAGTGATCCGTGGACATCCTGATGGTGATCCTGCAGGTCCTGGTGGCGCTGTCCAGCGTCCTGCTGATCCTGCTGGTGCTGCTGCACAAGGGCCGCGGCGGCGGCGTCTCCGACATGTTCGGCGGCGGTGTGTCCTCCTCGATGTCCGCCTCGGGGGCCTCGCAGAAGCTGCTGGCGCGCGTCACCGTGACGACCGCGGTGCTCTGGGCGGTGATGATCGTCCTGATCGGACTAATCGCCCGCCTCAACGTGGAGTTCTGACCGAAGGACCTCGACGACGGCCCCCTCCGTGCCCGGCGCTCTCGCCGCGCACGGAGGGGGCCTTCGCGTCTGTCAGCGCTCACTGGCCTGCACAGCCTCCAGATCGGTCCGGGGCAGGCCTTCCGAGAGGACCCGGCCCAGGATCTCGTCCGGGTCCAGGCGGCGTAGCTCCTCGGCCAGGCAGTCCTGGTCGGTGCGGCGGGGCAGAGAGATGCGCTGCACGGGACGGCCGGCCTGGTAGAGCCTGGCCACCGCGGACTGTGAACGCGAGAGCACGATGTCACCGCGGTGGCGGCGCAGGCGGACGGCGCGGATGCCGTGGCCGCGCTTCGTGTGGGCGATGGTCACCGGGACCCGCAGCGCCTGGGTGAGCCAGGCGGCCAGCAGCAGCGTCGAGGGGGAGTCCGGGGCGCCGTCCACGGTGACTGACCGGATCTCGCGCGGATCCTGGTCGTCCAGGATCGCGGCGAGCTGGTTCCGCCACAGGGTGAGGCGGGTCCACGCCAGGTCGGTGTCCCCGGCCCGATGGCCGTCTCGGCGGGCCCAGAGGGCGCGTTCGGCATAGGGGGACGCGGCGGTGTCCGTGATGCGGCGGTGCGCCAGCCGGCCCAGCGGGGTCTCGGAGGGCACGTGCGGAGCGACCCCCGGCCACCAGACCACGATCGGCGCGTCCGGCAGCAGCAGGGCGGAGACGAGGGCCTCGGTCGGCTCTGCATTGGCGCCGTGGCACGCCAGCACCACCACGTCCGAGGCGCCGGCGTCCCCGCCGACGCGGATCTCGGCGTCGAGCCGGTTCTGCGCGGTGCGGTCGCCGAGGGCCAGCACGATGATGCGGCAGGGGTGTTCGAGGGACGCGGCGTTCGCGGCATCGAGCGCCTTCTCGACGCCGTCGAGATCCGTGCTGATCACGAGGGTCAGCACGCGGCCGAGGGTGACCACCCCGCCGGCCTCGCGCAGCCGGGTGATGCGCTTGGCCACCTCCGAGGTGGTGGTGTCCTCCATGCGGATCTTCACGGGCGCCTCCATTGCCGGCCGTCGCGGATGAGCAGGTCGTGTGCCGAGGGCGGCCCCCAGGAGCCGGGGTCGTAGGGCTCGGGCTGGCCGGGCATCGATTCCCAGTGCTTCACGAAGGGGTCCACGATGCGCCAGGACAGCTCCACCTCGGCCTGGCGGGGGAACAGCGGCGGCTCGCCCAGCAGGACGTCCAGGATCAGCCGCTCGTAGGCCTCCGGCGAGTCCTCGGTGAAGGCGTGGCCGTAGCCGAAGTCCATGGTCACGTCACGGACCTCGGACTGGGTGCCGGGCACCTTGGAGGCGAATCGCAGGGTCACGCCCTCGTCCGGCTGCACGCGGATCACCACGACGTTCTGGCCGAACTCGTCACCCGGGCGCACGGGGAACAGCAGGTGCGGCGGCTGCTTGAAGACCACGGCGATCTCGGTGACGCGGCGCCCCAGGCGTTTGCCGGCGCGCAGGTAGAACGGCACGCCCTGCCAGCGGCGGGTCCGGATGCCGACCTTGAGGGCGGCGTAGGTCTCGGTGGTCGATGCGGGGTTGAAGCCCTCCTCGTCCAGGAAGCCGGTGACCTGCTCGCCGCCCTGCCAGCCGGAGGTGTACTGGCCGCGTGCCGAGGCGGCCTCGATCTCCCGCGGATCGGAGGGCACCTCGACCGCGGCGAGGACCTTCTCCTTCTCGGCCCGCAGGTGGTCCGCGTCGAAGGAGAGGGGCTCCTCCATGGCAGTCAGGGCGAGCAGCTGCAGCAGATGGTTCTGGATGACGTCGCGGGCGGCGCCCACGCCGTCGTAGTAGGAGGCGCGGCCGCCGATGCCGATGTCCTCGGCCATCGTGATCTGCACGTGGTCCACGTGCTCGGCGGACCAGAGCGGCTCGAAGATCCGGTTCGCGAAGCGGAAGGCGAGGATGTTCTGGACCGTCTCCTTGCCCAGGTAGTGGTCGATGCGGAACACCGACTCGGGCGGGAACACGCGCTCGATGACCTCGTTCAGCTCGCGGGCGCTGTCCAGGTCATGGCCGAAGGGCTTCTCGATCACCACCCGACGCCAGGCGGCGTCCCGGTCCCCGGAGTCCTCTGCCAGGCCGACCTCCGCCAGCTGGCGGCAGACTTCCTCGAACCAGCTCGGAGGGATGGAGAGGTAGAACGCCGTGTTGGCCCGGGTGCCGCGCGAGGACTCCAGCTCCGTCAGGACCTCCACGAGCCGCTCGTAGGCCGCGTCGTCGTCGAAGGCCCCGGAGATGAACCGCAGGCCGCCGGAGAACTGCTGCCAGACGGTCTCGTTGAACGGCGTGCGGGCCCCGGCCTCCACGGCGGCGCGCACGTACTCGGCGAACTCGGCGTCGGACCACTCACGGCGGCCGAAGCCGACCAGCGAGAATCCCGGGGGCAGCAGGCCCCGGCCGGCGAGGTCGTACATCGCCGGGAGCAGCTTCTTGCGGGCCAGGTCGCCCGTGACGCCGAAGAGCACGAGGGACGACGGACCCGCGATACGGGTCAGCCGGCGGTCCAGCGGGTCGCGGAGCGGGTTGGACACGGTGGCCCAGCGCTGCGCGCGGGAGGGCTCAGAGCGCATCTGCGGCGGTGCGCAGGGCGGCGATGCCCGCGGTGCGGTCGGTCAGGTGCAGGCGGACCACCGGCAGGCCGTGGTCGGCGAGCACGGCGGCGTCGCCCGAGGCCTGGGCGGCGATGAGACGGCCGAGGGTGAACGGACGCTCCGGGACGTCGAGGTCCGCGGCGGCATCGGCGGTCAGCTGGAGCACCACGGCGTTCGGCCTGCCGCCCTTGTGCAGCTGGCCGGTCGAATGGAGGAAGCGGGGGCCCCAGCCGAACGTGACCGGACGGCCGGAGGCCTGCGCCAGGACGGGGCGCAGGGCCTCCAGATCGGCGTCGGCGTGGCGGTCCATGTAGGCCTGGACGGTCAGGTAGCCGTCCTCGGGCAGCAGGGCCAGGGTGGAGCGCAGGACGTCGGTGAGCGAGCCGGCGTCGGCGTCGGCGGGCAGGCCGGAGACGGCGATGCCCTCCACCTCGTCGCCGCGCTCCTCGGCGACGACGGGGGAGTCCAGCAGCTCACGGGCGGCGGCCTTGGCGGCCTCCACGTCCGGCTGGTCGAACGGGTTGATGCCCAGCAGTCGGCCGGCGACGGCGGTGGCCACCTCGAAGACGAGCAGCAGGGCGCCGAGCGAGCCGGAGACGACCACGCCGTGGGCCGGGGCGGCGACGCCGTCCAGGTCTCCGGCGAGGACCACCTGGAGCAGGTCCGCGGCGTCCGACGAGGTCTCCGGGGCGCCGTCGTCGACGACGACCGGCACCAGGCCCACGCCCTGCTTGCCCGTGGACTCGGCGATGAGCTGCTCGGCCCAGTCGCCGAAGCCGACGATGCCCGAACCGGCGTCCGAGACGATCAGCTTGTCCCTCAGCGGCAGGGTGCCGCCGAGCGCGGCGCCGAGCTGCAGGCCCGGGTTGTCCTCGTCGTCCTCGGTGAGCAGGTCGAGCACGGATTCGGCGTCGTCGAGCAGGGTCTCGACGTCCACCCCGGCGAGCCCGGCCGGGACGAGGCCGAAGGCGGTGAGCGCGGAGTAGCGTCCGCCGACGGTCGGATCGGCCGTGAAGACAGCCCGGTAGCCGGCCTCCACGGCGGTCTGCTCGAGCGGCGAGCCCGGGTCGGTGACCACGACGATCCGGGAGGCCGCGTCGATGCCCGCGGCGGTGAACGCCTCGGCCATGATGCGGCGCTGGGAGTCGGTCTCCACTGTGGAGCCGGACTTGGAGGAGACCACCAGGACGGTGCGGTCCAGGTCGGTCAGTGCCGCGCGCACCTGGTCCGGGTCGGTGGAGTCCAGCACGGTGAGCTCCTTGCCGGCGGTGCCGGCGATGACCTCCGGGGCCAGGGACGAGCCGCCCATGCCGGCGAGGACGACCCGGTCCACGCCCTCGCCGCGCAGCGTCTCCGCCAGCTCGGAGATCTGCGGCAGCAGCGGACGGGAACGGGCGACCGCATCGATCCAGCCCAGACGCTTTGAGGACTCCTCCTCGGCGGCCGGCCCCCAGAGCGTCGGGTCCTCTGCGGCGAGGCGGGAGGCGAAGCGCTCCTCGACGAGGGTGGGGACGTGGCGGTCGACGGCGTCGAGTGCGGCGCCGGTGGCGCTCAGTCCGAGGGTGCTCATGGCGTGCTCCTTCTGGTTGCGCGGTGCGCGTGGCGAGTCGGTGCGGGCGGTGGGCGGTCAGCGGGTGCGGCGGGAGGCCAGGCCCTCGGACACGGAGTCCAGGAGCTGTTCCCAGGCGGTCTCGAACTTCTCCAGGCCCTCGGCCTCGAGGACGTCCACGACCTCACGATAGGAGACCCCGGCGTGGCCGATCGCGTCGAGGTGGGCGTCGGCGTCGGCATAGCCGCCGGGGATGACCGCCGGGACGATCTCACCGTGGTCGGCGACGGCCTCCAGGGTGGCCGCGGGCATGGTGTTCACGCAGCGCTCGGCGACGAGCTCGGTGACGTAGAGCGTGTCCGGCAGCGCGGGGTCCTTCACACCGGTCGAGGCCCAGAGCGGGCGCTGCACCGGGGCGCCGGCGGCCTCGAGGAGGCGCCAGCGCTCGGTCTGCAGGGACTCGTCGAAGATGCGGTAGGCCAGGCGGGCGTTCGCCACCCCGGCCCTGCCCTTCAGGCGCACGGCGTCGCCGCCGATCTGCTCGAGGCGGCGGTCCACCTCCGTGTCCACGCGGGAGACGAAGAACGAGGCCACCGAGTGGATCCGGGACAGGTCCCGGCCCCGGGAGCGGGCCTGCTCGAGTCCTGACATCCAGGCGTTGACGACCTCTCGGTAGCGTGGCAGCGAGAAGATCAGCGTGACGTTGACGCTGATGCCCTCGGCCAGCACGGCGGTGACGGCCGGCAGACCCTCCACGGTCGCGGGGATCTTGATCATGACGTTCTGCCGCCCGATCCTCTCGGCGAGCTCGCGCGCCTGGCGGATGGTGCCGGAGGTGTCCCGGGCCAGCCGGGGGTCGACTTCGATGGACACGAAGCCGTCGGCCCCCTCCGTGGCGGCGTGGACGGGCGCGAGCACTTCGGCGGCGCCGGCCACGTCGCGGGTCGTCAGGGCGGTGACGGCGGCGTCCACGTCCGCCCCGGCCGCGGCGAGCTCGTCCAGCTGCGCGGCGTAGACGTCGGCGTCCTCGAGGGCCTTCTGGAAGATCGCCGGGTTGGTGGTCACGCCGGTCACCGACCGGGTCGCCACCAGGTCCGCCAGCGAGCCGTCCACAAGGCGGGCGCGGGACAGATCGTCCAGCCAGACGGAGACGCCCGCGGCCGCGAGGGCCGCGGTGTTCGGGTTCTGTGCTGCCTGCTCGACCATGCTCAGGACTCCTTCCGCTCCGCCAGCAGATTCTGCGCGACGGAGACGATGTTCTCGGCGGTGAAGCCGTACTTCTCGAAGAGGCGCTCACCGGAGGCGGACTCGCCGTAGTGCTCGAGGCTGATCCTGGCGCCTCGGGAGCCTGCGGTGACGGTGTGCTCGAACCAGGGCTGGGCCACGCCGGCCTCGACGGACACGCGCACGGGGGCGTCCGGCCCGTCCGGCAGCACGGCGTTGCGGTACTCCTCGTCCTGCTCGGCGAACCACTCCAGGCACGGTGCGGACACCACGCGGGTGGGGATGCCGGCGGCCTGCAGCTGTTCGCGGGCCGCAACGGCGAGCTTCACCTCGGAGCCGGTGGCGATCAGCAGCACCCGGGCGTCGGCGGCGTTGCCCTCGGCATCGGCGCCGTCCACGAGCACGTAGGCGCCGCGGGCGACCTCGGAGGCCTCCGCGAATCCGTCGCCGCGGGGCAGGACCGGCAGGCTCTGGCGGGAGAGGACGAGGCCGGCGGGACGGTCCGGACGGTTCAGCACCGTGTGCCAGGCCCAGGCGGTCTCGTTCGCGTCGGCCGGGCGGACGACGTCCAGGTTCGGGATGGCCCGGAGGGAGGCGAGGTGTTCGACCGGCTGGTGGGTGGGTCCGTCCTCGCCCAGTCCGATGGAGTCATGGGTCCACACGAAGACGGAGCCGACGCCCATCAGGGCCGCCAGGCGCGCCGCGGGGCGCTGATAGTCGGAGAAGGTGAGGAACGTGCCGGCATAGGCGCGGGTGAGGCCGCCGAGGGCGATGCCGTTGACGATGCATCCGGCGGCGAACTCGCGGATGCCGAAGTGCAGGGTGCGGCCGTACGGGTGTCCGGTCCAGGCCTTCGTGGACCTGTCGGCCGGGATGAAGGAGGGCTCGCCCTTCATGGTGGTGTTGTTGGAGCCGGCGAGGTCAGCGGAGCCGCCCCAGAGCTCGGGCATGACGTCGGCGAGCGCGGTGAGCACCTCTCCGGACGCGGCCCGGGTGGCGACCTCCTTCGAGCCGGGCTCCCACCTGGGCAGCGCGTCCTCCAGGCCCTCCGGCGTCCGGCCGTCGGCGAGGCGGTCGTAGAGCCGGGCGTTCTCCGGGCACGCCTCACGCCAGGCAGCGAAGGCCTGGTCCCACATCGCGCGGTAGGCCGCGGACCGTTCGCCGATCGATCGGGCGTGCTCGAGGAGCCCCGGGTCCACCGCGAACATGGTGTCCGGGTCGAAGCCGAGCTGCTCCTTGACGGCGCGCAGCTCGTCCTCGCCGAGCTTGGAACCGTGGATGCCGCCGGTGTTCTTCTTCGTGGGGGCGGGCCAGCCGATGACGGTCCGCAGGATGATGATCGAGGGCTTGCCGGTCTCGGCCTTGGCCGCGACGAGTGCCTCGTGGAGGGCGGCGGTGTCCTCGGTGTACTCGGTGACCTCATGACCGTCGGCGCCGTTGGTCCAGTCCACCTCCTGCACGTGCCAGCCGTAGGCGCGGTAGCGGGCGGCGACGTCCTCGGTGAAGGCGATGGATGTGTCGTCCTCGATGGAGATGCGGTTCGCGTCGTAGACGACGACCAGGTTCCCCAGCTCCTGGGTGCCGGCGAGCGAGGACGCCTCGGAGGTGACACCCTCCTGGATGTCGCCGTCGCCGGCGACGACGAAGACGTGGTGGTCGAAGGGCGAGGTTCCGGCCGGAGCGTCCGGGTCCAGCAGGCCGCGCACGCGACGCTGGTCGTAGGCGAAGCCCACGGCGGAGGCGAGACCCTGGCCGAGCGGACCGGTGGTCATCTCGACGTGGTCGGTGGTGTGGTTGACCTCGGGGTGGCCCGGGGTCTTGGAGCCCTCGGTGCGCAGTGCTTCGATGTCCTCGAGCTCGAGTCCTGCGCCGGCGGCGAACAGCTGCAGGTACAGCGTCAGCGAGGAGTGGCCGGCGGAGAGGATGAAGCGGTCCCGGCCGGCCCAGTGCGGGTCGGACGGGTCGATGTGAAGGACGTTCTGGAAGATCTCCCAGGCCACGGGGGCCAGGGACATCGCGGTGCCGGGGTGGCCGTGGCCGGCCTTCTCCACGGCGTCGGCGGCGAGCACGCGCAGCGTGTCCACCATGGCCCGGTCCTTCTCCCCGTAGACGTGGCCGCGGGCCGGCCGGGTACGGTCGCGGGCGGGGCGGGCGATGGACTCGTTCACGTCGGAACTCCTCACGGGCGGGCGATCTCTGTCCACGGCGCTCCCACCGGTCGCTCGGCCGGTGCGGACACGCCGCCGCGGCAAGCCTATCCCCCGAGACGGCGCGGAATCGCCCCCTGCCCGCCCGGCGGACACCATCCGCGGTACACTGGAGGTTGGCCCATCTGCACCCACCGCGCCTGCACGCCGGGAGCGCGTTCAGCGGGCCGCCCCCGTCCCCGCCCCGTGAAGAAGTCGATGTCATCCACCGTGGAGTCGCCCGTGACCGCCGTTGACCGCACCGCCGAAGCCGAGCAGCACCCCGGCCGCGTCGCCGGCGAGCCCGTGGGCTTCAAGCGCAAGGCGCGCGCCTACTGGGAGCTCACCAAGCCGCGTGTCATCGAGCTGCTGCTGGTGACCACGCTGCCGACCATGATCTTCGCCCAGCGCGGCTTCCCGGACGTGTTCGTCATGCTCTCCACCCTGGTGGGCGGCGCGATGGCCGCAGGCGCCTCGGGCGCGTTCAACTGCTACATCGACCGGGACATCGACCGCGTCATGAAGCGCACCGAGCGTCGTCCGCTGGTGACCGGTGAGGTGTCACCGCGCGAGGCCCTGGTGTTCTCGTGGGTGCTCACCGTCCTGTCCCTGGTGATCCTCACCTTCGGCGCCAACTGGCTCGCCGGCCTGCTGGGCGCGGCGGCGATCTTCTTCTACGTAGTCGTCTACTCGCTGATCCTCAAGCGCCGCACCGAGCAGAACATCGTGTGGGGCGGCATCGCCGGGTGCTTCCCGGTGCTCATCGCCTGGGCCGCGGTCCGCGAGACGATCGAGTGGCCCGCGATCATTCTGTTCGTGGTGATCTTCCTGTGGACTCCGCCGCACTACTGGCCGCTGTCCATGAAGTACAAGCGCGACTACCAGGCCGCCGACGTCCCGATGCTCGGCGCCACCGCCTCCGCGCACCACGTCTCCAACCAGGTCGTCCTCTACGCGTGGGCCACCGTGGCCTGCTCGCTGCTGCTCGTCCCGCTGGGCTGGGCCGGCATCGTGTACACGGTGGTGGCCGTGGGCGTGGGCGGCTGGTTCGTCTGGGAGTCGCATGTGCTGCAGCGTCAGGCGACCCGCAGCGACTTCGAGGACCGCAAGGCCATGAAGGTCTTCCACCTCTCGATCTCCTACCTGACCCTGCTGTTCATCGCGCTGGCCGTGGACCCGTTCGTGGGCGCCCCGCTGATGACCTTCGGCGGCTGAACCGCCCCTCCTGATCCCCGACGACGGCCCCCTCGCCTCCCGCAGGCAGGGGGCCGTCGCGTGTCCCCGACCCCCTGGAAGCCCTCGTTCCGAAACAGCGCACTCCTCGCATGCCCAGGATCGGATCGAGGGCAACCGGCCTGGCGCCGCAGACACGGCCCGGCGTCTTCGATCCGAAGGGGAGCGACCCTTGCATGCCCCGGATCGGATCGAGCGCACGTGTGTGGCGGGGCTGGGGTGGCACGGTGCCTTCGATCCGAAGGGGAGCGACCCTTGCATGCCCCGGATCGGATCGAGGGCACAGGTGTGGGAGGGCAGGCTGGGGCGGGTCGGTGCTCACCCCCCCCAACACACACGGACGGCGGTCAGCCTCCGGACGCGGACCCCCGGACGCGGGACGGCCCCTCAGCCGGGTGTGGGTGAGAGGCCGTCCTGCGGAGGTCGGAGCGCCGGCCTCAGGCGAGCGGGGCGCCCGGGGTGACGTAGCGGCTGGTCTGGCGCTGCCAGAAGGAGACGACGGCGCCGATGGTCAGCACGGAGCCGAGCAGGTGCAGGATCACGACGCCCTCGGGCAGTCCGGTCAGGTGCTGCCAGTACCCGACGGCGCCCTGGTAGACGATGACGCCGAGCACCATCAGGATCGTGGTGCGCTGGGCCTGGGAGGCGCCCGCGGTCTTGAGGACGAGCACGGCGGTGACGACGCAGGCGAACACCAGCGGGTAGACCGGCAGCGCGTGGAAGCGGGTCACGACGAGGGCGTCGAATCCGTGTCGCACGGCGTCCGGGTCCCCGGAGTGCGGACCGGTGCCCGTGACCACAGTGCCGAGGACGACCATGAGCACGGAGAGGGCGAGGATCGCCCAGGCGCCGCGGCGTGTGGCGGAGGTGGTGGTGCCGTCCACCAACGCGTACCCGGCGCCGTGGCGGTGCTCGTCGCGGACGCGCTGGCACAGCATCGCGGCGATCGCGATCATGATGCCGGAGACGATGAAGTGGCCGCCCACGATCCACGGGTTGAGCCGGGTCAGCACGGTGATGCCGCCCAGCACGGCCTGGAACACCACGCCCGCGAGGATGCCGACGGAGAGCAGGAAGACCTCACGGTGGCTCTGCCGCAGCCGCCACACCCAGGCGACCAGCAGAAGCGCGAGGATCCCGAGGACGCCGGTCAGGGTCCGGTTGCCGAACTCGATGACGCCGTGGATGCCCATCTCCGCGGTGTTCACGAGCGACTCGGGGGTGCACTTCGGCCAGGTGGGGCAGCCCAGCCCCGAGCCGGTGAGCCGGACGGCGCCGCCGGTGAGCACGATGCCCATGTTCGCGACCAGGTTGGCCACGGCCAGCACAACGGTGCTCTTGGTGATCGCCGAGGGCAGCCAATCGGGTCCGGAGGCGAGCCCGGCACCGTGGAGCGGTGCGGCGGGGCGGTCGGTGACGGTCACGTCTGCCGTCCTTTCGTGTCGGGTGCGGCGCTCGTGCACGCCGCGGTGGTCTGTTCGTTGGGGGCGCCGTCGTCAGGGGCGCCAGCGGAAGAGTCTTAGGCACAGCAGCACGCCGGCCGCGGACCAGAGGATCAGGACGGCCAGGGCGCCGAGGTCCCAGGCGCCGTCGAGGAACGCCGTGCGCAGACCCTGGCCGAGGGCGCCGGAGGGCAGCAGCCCGATCCAGTCCCAGCGCGGCGGGAAGACGGTGCCGCCGAGGGCGCCGAAGAGCACCCAGAGCAGGTTCGCCGCGGCCAGGGTCGCCTCGGGGCGTGCCGTTCCCGCCAGGAGCAGGGCCAGTGCGGTGAACGCCACGGCGCCCGTGCCGACGGTCACCAGGCCGGGGAGGACGCCGGACAGTGCGGGCGACCAGCCGAGGGCCAGCGCCACGCCGCCGATCACGACGACCTGCACCGCCAGCTGGGCCAGCACGGCCAGCGCCTTGCCGAGCACGAGCCCGGCGGTGCCCAGCGGGGTGGTGGCCAGGGCGGCGAGCACGTCGTAGCGGCGCTCGAAGCCGGTGGCGATCGCCGTCGAGGTGAAGGCCGAGCTCATGACGGCCAGCGCCAGCACACCCGGGGCGGCGACGTCCACGCCGCTGCGCCCCGGGGTGTCCAGCAGGCCGGTGACGTGGACGCCGAGCAGGGCCAGCAGCGGCAGCACGAGCGTGACCAGGAGCTGCTCGCCGTTGCGCAGCGCCGTCCCGGCCTCCAGGCGTGCCTGGGCGAGGATGCGGGCCGGCAGCGAGGCGGGGGCGGCCGTCGACGAGAAGGCGACGGGACCGTCGTCGTGCCTGAGGCGGTCACGGGCGGGGGCGCTCATCGGCTGACCTCCTCGAGGACGGCCTCCAGGCGCTGGGAGGCGCGGTCCCAGCGGCGCGGGAACAGGTCGTGACTGGCCCATCCGGCGGCCACGGCGGCCATGGCGGCGGGGGAGTCCACACCAACCACCCGGGCGGTGGTCCCGTCCTGCCCCAGGCGCACCTGGACCGCGGCGTGCGGGTCCTCGGCCCAGGCGGCCACGGTGCGCGGGTCCGCGTCGCCGAAGTCCACGTCCACCACGTCACCGGCGCCGATGCGGGTGAGCTCCGCGAGCGTGCCGCGGCGGACGATCCGGCCGTCGGCGAGGATGGCGACGTCGTCGGCCAGGCGTTCGGCATCGTCCAGCAGGTGGGTGGTGAGCACGACGGCGGCACCGCGCTCGGTCTGCTCGCGCACCACGTCCAGCACGAGCGGACGGGTCTGCGGGTCGAGGCCGGCGGTGGGCTCGTCCAGAAACAGCAGATCCGGCCGGCCGATCAGGGCGGCGGCGAGGGCCACACGCTGGCGTTGGCCGCCGGAGAGGCGGCGGATGCCGCGGTCGGCACAGGAGGTGAGGTCGAGGCGCTCGAAGAGGTCGCGGGCCGGGATCGGGTCCCGGTGGAGCCTGCCGACATGCTCCACGAACCGTCGCGCGGACAGCGACGGCGGCAGCCCGCCGTCCTGCCACATCACGCCCACCCGTGCGCGCAGGTCGGCTCCCGCCCGCCAGGGGTCACGGCCGAAGACCCGGACGGTGCCGCCGTCGGGCCGGTCGGTGCCGTGGCAGATCGCCAGGATGGTCGACTTGCCGGCACCGTTGGGTCCCAGCAGCACGGTGACCGTGCCTCGGCGCGCGGTGAGGTCGACGCCGTGGAGCACAGCGGTCCGACGCCGGCCGCGGCCCAGCGTGCGCTGCACGTCGTGCAGGCGCAGGGCGGGCTCGGCTGAGGGGACGTCCGAGGTCAGGGCGACAGAGGGCACCCACCCAGTCTACGTTCACCCTCCCGCGCGGGCGGGTGTGGGCCGCTGGTGTGGCAGGTCTCACGAAGGCCCCGCCGACCGGCGCGCTCACTCACCGCCGACTGGCGCGCTCACTCCCCGCCGCCGTCCGGTCGACCCTGCCACGGGCCGCCACACCGCCCCGCCGAGGGGATAGGCGCTCCTTACTTGGGCGACCCCCGTCGAATAGGCCACTATGGACTTGTGTATTCGGACGAGTCTGCCCCCATGCCGGGACCGTTTCCCGCGGAAGGCACGCGTGAGCGTGTCCTGCAGCTCGTGCTCACCCGCGGACCGGTCAGTGCGGCCGAGATCGGGCGTGAGCTCGAGCTGACCGCCGCCGCGGTCCGACGCCACCTCGACGCCCTCGAGACCGAGGGCCTGGTCGAGGTCAAGCTGGTCAAGCCCTCCCGGGGCGCCGGGCGTCCCTCGCGGCGCTACGTCGTCACCGAGCGGGCCCAGACCAGGCTGGCGGACGCCCATCTCGCCGTCGCCACCGACGCCCTCGCGCGTCTGGCTGAGCTCGGCGGGGAAGAGGAGCTGCGTGCCGTGGCCCGCCGGTCCTTCGCTGACGTCGAGGAGCGCTTCCTCGCCGCCGTCGGGGACCGGGACCCGGACCTGGGTGAGCGCACCGAGATCCTGACCCGGGTGCTGGACGGGCTCGGCTACGCCAGCTCGCTGCGCCATGTGGGCGAGGGCATGGCACCCACCCTGCGCGCCGCACAGGTCTGCCAGGGACACTGTCCCCTGCAGGGCCTGCCCACCCGGTTCCCGGAGTTCTGCGACGAGGAGACCGCGCTGTTCGCGCGCCTGCTCGACGTGGACGTCCGGCGCCTGTCCACCCTCGCGACCGGCGGCCACGTGTGCACCACGCACGTGCCCACCGGCCGCCACCTGACCGCCCCCGCCCACGACTGACCCGAGAAGAAGACGAGGAGAGGCTGAGATGACCGATCAGATCCTCCAGAAGGACGTCTCGGAGACCACCGATCCCGGTGTGATCCAAGAGGTCCTCGAGAAGAACCCCGAGCTGAACGCCATCGGCGCGTACCAGTACGGCTGGCACGACGCCGACGCCGCGGGCGAGGCCGCCCGTCGCGGCCTGAACGAGGAGGTCGTGCGCGACATCTCCGGCAAGAAGGACGAGCCGGAGTGGATGCTCAAGACCCGCCTCAAGGGCCTGAAGTACTTCGACCGCAAGCCGATGCCCGCCTGGGGCCCGGACCTGAGCGGCATCGACTTCGACCAGATCAAGTACTTCGTGCGGTCCACCGAAGGCCAGGCGAAGACCTGGGAGGACCTGCCGGAGGACATCCGCAACACCTACGAGCGCCTGGGCATCCCGGAGGCCGAGCGCGACCGCCTGGTCGCCGGCGTCGCCGCCCAGTACGAGTCCGAGGTCGTCTACCACCAGATCCGTGAGGACCTGGAGGAGCAGGGCGTCATCTTCCTGGACACGGACACCGGCCTGAAGGAGCACCCGGAGATCTTCGAGGAGTTCTTCGGCTCCGTGATCCCGGTGGGCGACAACAAGTTCGCCTCCCTGAACACCGCCGTGTGGTCCGGCGGCTCCTTCGTGTACGTCCCCAAGGGCGTCCACGTGGAGATTCCGCTGCAGGCCTACTTCCGCATCAACACGGAGAACATGGGCCAGTTCGAGCGCACCCTGATCATCGCCGACGAGGACTCGTACGTGCACTACATCGAGGGCTGCACCGCGCCGATCTACAACTCCGACTCGCTGCACTCGGCGGTCGTGGAGATCGTGGTGAAGAAGAACGCCCGCGTCCGCTACACCACCATCCAGAACTGGTCCACCAACGTGTACAACCTGGTGACCAAGCGTGCCGTCGTCGAGGCCGGCGGCACCATGGAGTGGATCGACGGCAACATCGGCTCCAAGGTGACCATGAAGTATCCGGCCGTGTACCTCACGGGCGAGCACGCCACCGGCGAGACCCTCTCGGTCGCCTTCGCCGGCAAGGACCAGCACCAGGACACCGGTTCCAAGATGGTCCACATGGCCCCGCACACCTCCAGCGCCATCGTGTCCAAGTCCGTGGCCCGCAACGGCGGCCGCGCGGCCTACCGCGGCCTCGTCCAGGTCAACGAGGGGGCGACGAGCTCCGCCAACTCGGTGGTCTGCGACGCCCTGCTGGTGGACACGATCTCCCGCTCGGACACGTACCCGTACATCGACATCCGCGAGGACGACGTCACCCTCGGCCACGAGGCCACCGTCTCCCGCGTCTCCGAGGAGCAGCTCTTCTACCTGATGAGCCGCGGCCTCTCCGAGGACGAGGCCATGGCGATGATCGTGCGCGGCTTCATCGAGCCGATCGCGCGCGAACTGCCCATGGAGTACGCCCTCGAGCTGAACAAGCTGATCGAGCTGCAGATGGAAGGATCGGTGGGCTGAGCCATGACCACGACCGACAACACCACCCTCGGCGCCGAGTCGCCGCTGATCCCGGGCATGGGCGAGGAGGGCGAGAAGCTCACCGTCACCCAGGCCACGGCCGCCCCGGCCCGTCGTGCCACCCAGGGTGTGGACTCCCGCGGCTCCCGCCCGGTGTCCCGCGAGCTCTCCGCCTTCCCGGTGCTCACCGGCCGCGAGGAGGACTGGCGCTTCACCCCGCTCAAGCGCCTGCAGGGCCTGCACCTGCCGGACGGCGATGAGGGCCGCCTCACCGGTGCCGCCCCGTCCGTGACCGTCTCCGAGCTGGAGGGCGTCCGCGTGGAGACCGTCTCCCGCGACGACTCCCGTCTGGGCACCGTCCACACCCCGGAGGACCGGGTCTCCGCCGCCGCGTGGAACTCGTTCTCCGAGGCCACCGTCGTGACCGTCTCCGGTGAGGTCTCCGCCCCGGTGCGCATCGACGTGGTCGGCACCGGCACCGAGGCCGCCGCCTCCCACCTCAAGGTGGTCGTGGAGGCGAACCGCCGTGCCGACGTGGTGATCACCCACAAGGGCTCCGCCGTGCTGGCCCAGAACGTCGAGTTCGAGCTGGCCCGCGATGCGGCACTGAACGTCACCTCCATCCAGGCCTGGGACGCCGGCTCCGTGCACGTGTCCTCCCAGCAGGCCTCGGTGGACACCGGCGCGCACTTCAAGCACGTCGCGGTGACCTACGGCGGCGACCTGGTGCGCCTGACCCCGACCGCCCGTTTCGCCGACGAGCGCGGCGAGGCCGAGCTCTACGGCCTCTACTACGCGGACGCCGGCCAGCACCTCGAGCAGCGTCTGTTCGTGGACCACAACCGTCCGAACTGCGTCTCCAACGTGCTCTACAAGGGAGCGTTGCAGGGCCAGGACGCCCACACCGTGTGGGTCGGCGACGTGCTGATCCGAGCCGAGGCCGAGGGCACGGACACCTATGAGAAGAACCAGAACCTGCTGCTGACCGACGGCGCCCGCGCCGACTCGGTGCCGAACCTGGAGATCGAAACCGGCGTCATCGAGGGCGCCGGCCACGCCTCCGCCACCGGCCGCTTCGACGAGACGCAGCTGTTCTACCTCATGGCCCGCGGCATCGGCGAGGACGAGGCCCGCAAGCTCATCGTGCGCGGCTTCCTGAACGAGATCATCCAGAAGGTCGGCGTGGCAGACGTGGAGCAGGAGCTCACGGACGTCATGGAGGCCGAGCTCAAGATCGCCTCGCTCTGAGGCCGCCCTCCCCACCACACACTTTCTTCAGAATCAGGAGTACACACACATGGCAACCCTGGAGATCAAGGACCTCCACGTCCAGATCGAGACCGAGAACGGCCCCAAGGAGATCCTCAAGGGCCTGACCCTCACCCTGAACACCGGCGAGACCCACGCCATCATGGGCCCGAACGGTTCGGGCAAGTCCACCCTCGCCGCCACCATCGCCGGCCACCCGCGCTACGAGGTCACCTCGGGCTCCATCACGCTGGACGGCGAGGACGTCCTGGAGATGGAGGTCGACGAGCGCGCCCAGGCCGGCCTGTTCCTGGCCATGCAGTACCCGGTCGAGATCCCGGGCGTCACCATGACGAACTTCCTGCGCACCGCCAAGACCGCCCTGGACGGCGAGGCCCCGTCGCTGCGCCACTGGACCAAGGACGTCAAGGGTGCCTTCGAGGCCCTGCAGATCGACCCGGCCTTCATGAACCGCAACGTGAACGAGGGCTTCTCCGGCGGCGAGAAGAAGCGCGCCGAGATCCTGCAGCTCGAGCTGTTCAAGCCGAAGTTCGCCGTCCTCGACGAGACCGACTCCGGCCTCGACGTGGACGCCCTGCGCATCGTGTCCGAGGGCGTGAACCGCGCCCAGGCCGCGAACGAGATGGGCACCCTGCTCATCACCCACTACACCCGCATCCTCAACTACATCAAGCCCGACCACGTGCACGTGATGGTCGACGGCCGTGTAGTGGAGTCGGGCGGCCCGGAGCTCGCCGACCAGCTCGAGGCCGAGGGCTACGCCCGCTTCGAGCAGGCCGTGGCCGCGGGGGCCTGACATGACTGCTGACCGTACCCCCGTCGAGGACGTGCGCGAGGCGATCAAGGACGTCATCGACCCGGAGCTGGGCGTGAACGTGGTGGACCTCGGTCTGCTGTACGGCCTCCACTATGCGGACGACGGCGCCCTGATCGTGGACATGACACTGACCACCGCGGCGTGCCCGCTCACCGACGAGATCGAGGACCAGGTCTCCCGGGCGATCGGCACGATGGTGGACGAGTGGCGCCTGAACTGGGTCTGGATGCCGCCGTGGGGTCCGGAGCGGATCACCGAGGACGGCAAGGACCAGATGCGCGCCCTGGGCTTCAACATCTGAGTGACCGCGTCACGACGACGGCCCCTCGCCTTCCAGCCGAAGGCGAGGGGCCGTCTCGTCGTCGGGCGGGCACAGCGACCTCGGTCCCGTGGCGGCGGCAGGTGTCGGGCCGTCGTCGTCCGGGGCCCGTCAGGGCCGGCTCAGAGCTGGTCTGCCGGGATGGAGAGGGTGTCGCACTGGTTGATGTCCGGGTTCGACCGGCCGGACTCGTAGCCGCGCATGAACCAGCGCTGGCGCTGCTCCGAGGTGCCGTGGGTGAAGGCCTCGGGGCGGACCTGGCCGGTGGAGGCCTGCTGGATGCGGTCGTCGCCGACGCTGGCGGCGGCGTCCAGGGCCTGGCGCAGCTGCTCGTCGGAGATCGGCTTGAGGAAGGTCTCCCCGGACTCTGGGTCCACGGTGTGCGCGGCGGAGCCGGCCCACATGCCGGCCATGCAGTCGGCCTGCAGCTCGACGCGCACGATGCCCGAGTCCGGGCCGGTGCGGCCGTCCTGGGAGTAGCGCAGCCAGCCGATGACCTGCTGGATGTGGTGGGCGTACTCGTGGGCCACGATGTACTGCTCGGCCAGCGGGCCGCCCTCGGCGCCGAAGTCGGTCTGCAGGGTGGAGAAGAAGTCGGTGTCGAAGTACATCGACTCGTCGCCGGGGCAGTAGAACGGGCCCATCGCGGAGGAGGCGGAGCCGCACGCGGTGTTCACGCCTCCGGAGAACAGCTCCACGCCCGGCTCCCGGAAGGAGACGTCGCGGTACTGGGACAGATGCTCCTCCCAGAAGGTGTCCGCGGCGATCGTGGTGGCCAGGACACGGCAGTCGGAGCGCTCGTTGGCGTCCGCGCCGGTGCGGCACGAGTCGATCTGCTCCCCCGGGCCGGAGTTCTGGCTCTCGCCGATCTCGCGCTGCTGGGAGGAGCCGCCGCCGATGGTGCCGTCCGGGTTGATGCCGACCTGCTCGGCGAATCCGGGGGCGATGAAGTAGATCAGCACGGCGAGCAGGCCCGCGCCGCCGCCGAGGGCGATGCCCCGGCCGCCGACCCGTCCGCCGCCGAGGACCGCGCCCCGGCCGCCGGAACGTCCACGGCTGTCCCGGGCGCGTCCCGGGTCCAGCTGGACATTGTCGTTGAAGCTCATGCGGTGAGTGTAGACGCACTAGACTGGCCCGGCCTGTGTCCTGCCCTCCGAGACGAAACGAGTGTCCGAGACCCCATGCTGACCGTGACTGACCTGGAGCTTCGCGTCGGTGCCCGCCTGCTGATGGACGAGGTCACCTTCCGGGTGGCGAAGGGCGACAAGGTCGGACTGGTCGGCCGCAACGGCGCGGGCAAGACGACCCTGACGAAGGTGCTCGCCGGCCGTGCCGAGCCCACCGACGGCACCGTGACCCGCTCGGGCCGCATCGGCTACCTGCCGCAGGACCCCAAGGTCGACGACATGGACCAGTCCGGCCGGGACCGGATCCTCTCCGCCCGCGAGCTGGACCAGACCCTGCGCCGGATGCGCGAGGCCGAGCAGCAGATGGCCGCCGCCGCAGACGCCGACCGGGACCGCGCCATGGCCCGCTACGCCCGGCTCGAGGCCGAGTTCTCCGCCCGCGGCGGCTACGCGGCCGAGTCCGAGGCGGCCCGCATCACCTCCAACCTGGGACTGCCGGACCGCGTGCTGGACCAGCCGCTGCACACTCTCTCCGGCGGCCAGCGCCGCCGCGTGGAACTGGCCCGGATCCTCTTCTCGGACGCGGACACGATGCTGCTGGACGAGCCGACCAACCACCTGGACCACGACTCGATCGTCTGGCTGCGGGACTACCTGAAGACCTTCGAGGGCGGGCTGCTGATGATCAGCCACGACGTGGAGCTGATGGAGATGACGGTCAACAAGGTGCTCTACCTGGATGCGAACCGTCAGACCATGGACGTGTACAACATGACGTGGAAGAACTACCTCGCCCAGCGACAGCAGGACGAGGCGCGCCGCCGCAGGGAGTTCGCGAACGCGGAGAAGAAGGCCACCGCGCTGATGGCGCAGGCGGAGAAGATGCGGGCGAAGGCCACCAAGGCCGTCGCCGCCCAGCAGATGATCCGGCGTGCCGAGCGCCTGATGCGCGGTGTGGAGGGCGAGCGTGCGCAGGACAAGGTGGCGGCCATCCGCTTCCCGACCCCCCAGGCCTGCGGCAAGACCCCGCTCACCGCACAGGCGCTGTCCAAGTCCTACGGATCGCTGGAGATCTTCACCGGAGTGGACCTGGCCATCGACCGCGGCTCCCGCGTGGTGATCCTCGGCTACAACGGCGCCGGCAAGACCACGCTGCTGCGTCTGCTGGCCGGGGTGGAGGCACCGGACTCCGGGCGCGTCGTGGAGGGTCACGGACTCAAGCTGGGCTACTTCGCCCAGGAGCACGACACCCTGGACCAGGAGGCGACCGTGCTGGACAACATGCGTCACGCCGCCCCGCAGCTGGGGGACACCCAGGCCCGGACGCTGCTGGGCTCGTTCCTCTTCCAGGGCGACGACGTGGACAAGCCAGCCCGTGTGCTCTCCGGCGGCGAGAAGACCCGGCTGGCCCTGGCCACCCTCGTGGCGTCCTCGGCCAACGTGCTGCTCCTGGACGAGCCGACGAACAACCTGGATCCGGCCTCCCGCGAGGAGATCCTCAACGCCCTGCGCACCTATGAGGGCGCCATCGTCCTGGTGACCCACGACGAGGGCGCCGTGGAGGCACTGGACCCCGAGCGGGTCGTGCTGCTGCCGGACGCCGTGGAGGACCTGTGGAACGACGAGTACCGGGACCTCATCACGTTGGCCTGATCGGCATCGGGGACGCTCCGGCCTGATCGGGCCCGCCGACCGGTGACGCCGGTCGTACCCGGTGGGCGGGCCTTCAGTCGAAGAGCGCGTCCTCGGCCTCCTCGTCCGTGATCCGCCCGGAGCGGCGGCGCTTCACGCGCTGCCGGCGCGGGTGGTGCTTGGCGGGGATGACGGCGTCGTCACCGGCCTCGGCGGCGTCCTCGAGGTCGTCCCTGTCGTTGCGGGCGCGGGTGTAGGCCATGTAGCCCCAGACGCCGAAGCCCATGAGTGCGAACAGGTACCACTGCAGGGCGTAGGACAGGTGTGGCCCCTCGTCCAGGGTCGGCTGGACCAGCGGCCGGGGTCGCTCGCCCGGGTCGTTGGACTCGGACACCATCTCCCCGTAGGCGCGGTCCGCGACCTCCAGGCCGGTCACGCGGCCGATCTGCCGCAGGTCGATGGAGGCCACCTGGCCCTCCGGGGCGTCACGGTCCAGGGTGGGCTCGCCGGGGCGCAGCCGCACCTCGATCTCCTGCTGTCCCTCGGCGGGCGCGGGGATGCTGTCCGGGCGGCCGGGGGAGTTGCCGATCGGCAGCCAGCCGCGGTCCACCACGACGACGGCCCCCTCCTCGGTCTTGAACGGCACCAGCACCTCGTAGCCGGGGCGGCCGGCCCGTGGCCGGTTCCGGACCACGAGGGTGTCCTCGACGAGGTACTCGCCGGAGAGGGTGACCGGGGTCCACTCGTCGTCGGCCTGGAAGTCGGCCACAGGGGCGTCGGCGAAGGGGACCGGGGCGTCGTCGTAGTTCTCCAGCACCCGGTTGATCTGGTTCATCACCTGGATGCGGCGGTCGATCTGCCACTGCGCCAGGTGGTGGCAGGCGAAGGCGAAGAGGATGCATACCACGAACCCGAAGATCCACGGGGCGGTCAGCAGGAAGCGGAAGTCCAGCTTGGTGCGCTGCTGCGCGCCGTACTGCGGCGCGTCGGGGCTCTGGCGGTGCGCCGCGCCGGTGCCGGGGGCGGTCACTCAGCGTCCCCTCCTCGGGTGCTCGGGGTCCGGTCCGCGGTGCTCGCGCGCCCCGCCGCAGCGTCGGCGGGGCAGTCCAGGCCGGGCAGCTCGGCCACGTCCACGGTCTCGCGCAGGAAGCCGCGGTCGGACAGGAAGGCGGTCAGGTGCTCGCGGTGGACGGGGCAAGCCAGCCACGTCTTGCGCCGCTCGGGCGTGTGGATGCGCGGGTTGTTCCAGCGCAGGCCGAACGCGGCCTCCGCGGAGCAGCCGCGGGCGGAGCAGGGCAGCGGGGCGCCGTCGGCGCCGTCAGCGGAGCCGGCCGCGCCGGCGTCCCGGCCACGGGAGGAGGAGCCGGGGGCACCCGGGTGCGCGGCCGTCGTCGTGTCCCGGGCGGCCTCGTCCGGGGAGGACCCGGACATGAGCGAGCCCAGCAGATCGAAGCCGCCGGTCATGCCGCCGGGCCCTTCGTCTGGGCGGAGTCCTCCGGACGGTGCCAGGAGCCGGCGGGCAGGGCGGGGGTGTCTTCGACGACCTCGCCGACCACCACGTCCTGAGCCGTACTCGGCGCGGTGGGCTCGGACGGCTCGGCGGCGAGGGCGGTCGCCTGCGTGGCCGGAGCCTGCATGGTGCCGGGGGAGTAGGGCCGGGCGTTGTTGCTGCCCACCACGGCCACGTAGGGCAGGACGGCGGCGGCTGCGAACAGCACGATCTGCAGCCAGCCGTCGGCGAAGAAGGCGCCGATGAAGCAGCCGGTGCGGATGATCATCTGGATCAGGTACTTCCGCATGCGCTGCTCCCGGTCCGCGGAGCTGGCCTGCGGCGCGGTGGTGACGGACTGGATCGCGGCGGGACCGCAGGCCTCGGCAGCGGACGCAGCCATGACAGCCTCCCTCAGGTCGGTGCAGACGAATCGGGCTCGGACAGGCGTCCATTGTCTCACGCCGGGCGCCACGTAGAGTGGACCCGTACGTCTGCGTGACGGACGCCTCCGCACGGCCCCGGGCCGTCCGGCGCCCGCCGCGCAGTGAACGACGACGTCACCGAACGTGCCGGTCACGGGCCGGCCCAGGATGCAGGAGGACCCGAGCATGGCCGCAGAGAAGACCACCACCGAGGGGCAGACCACGGGCCGCAGCGTCCTGGTCACCGGCGGCAACCGCGGCATCGGCCGGGCGATCGCCGAGGCGTTCCTGGCCAACGGGGACACGGTGGCCATCACCTCCCGCAACGGCGAGGGGCCCGCCGGCGCCCTGGCCGTCGCCTGCGACGTCACCGACTCCGCCTCGGTCGACGCAGCGTTCACGCAGGTCGAGCAGGCCCACGGCCCGGTCGAGGTGCTCGTGGCCAATGCCGGCATCACCAACGACCAGCTGCTGCTGCGCATGTCCGAGGACGACTTCACCTCCGTAGTGGACACCAACCTCACCGGCTCCTTCCGCGTGGTGCAGCGCGCCACCAAGGGCATGATGCGCCTGAAGCGCGGCCGCATCGTCCTGGTCTCCTCCGTGGTGGGCCTGCTCGGCTCGCCCGGTCAGGTGAACTACGCCGCCTCGAAGTCCGGCCTGGTCGGCATGGCCCGGTCCATCACCCGTGAGCTCGGCGCGCGCGGCATCACGGCCAACGTGGTGGCCCCCGGCTACATCGACACCGAGATGACCCAGGGTCTGGACGAGGACCTGAAGAAGCAGTACAAGAAGTCCATCCCGGCCGGCCGCTTCGCCCAGCCGTCCGAGGTCGCCGACGTCGTCACCTGGCTCACCTCGGACCAGGCCGCCTACATCTCCGGCGCCGTCATCCCCGTGGACGGCGGCCTCGGCATGGGCCACTGAGCCCGCGCCCCGCTCCGAGCAGACCCACCAGCCCAGACCACGTCCCAGGAGGGAACATGACCGAGAACACCACCACCGCCGCCTCCGGCGAGAAGGACCTGGCCGGCAAGGGCGTCGTCGTCACCGGCTCGTCCCGCGGCATCGGCGCGGAGACCGCCCGGCTGCTGGCCGCCCGCGGCGCCGGCGTCGTCGTCAACTACCGCCAGAAGGCTCCGCGCGCGAACAAGGTGGTCACGTCCATCGAGGAGGCCGGCGGCCGGGCCGTGGCCGTGGGAGGGGACGTCACCTCCGCCGAGGACCGCGCCGCGCTGCTGGACGCCGCGGTGTCGACCTTCGGCTCGCTGGACGTGCTGGTGCTCAACGCCTCCGGCGGCATGGAGTCCCAGTTCGGCGAGGACTACGCCATGAAGCTCAACCGGGACGCCCAGGCCGCGTTGGCCGACGCCGCCGTCGAGCGGATGTCCGCCGGCGGCCAGATCGTCTTCGTCACCTCCCACCAGGCGCACTTCATCAACGACGTGCCCACCATGGACTCCTACGAGCCGGTGGCCCGCTCCAAGCGCGCCGGCGAGGACGCCCTGCGTGAGCGCATCCCCGCGTTCACGCAGAAGGGCATCGGCTTCGTGGTGGTCTCCGGTGACATGATCGAGGGCACCATCACCGCCACCCTGCTCAACCGTGCCGAGCCGGGGGCCATCGAGGCCCGCCGCGAGGCCGCCGGCAAGCTCTACACCGTGGAGGAGTTCGCCGCCGAGGTCGCCGCCATGGTCGGCCGCACCGACCTTCCGGCCGGCCACACCGAGCTCGTGGGCGGCGCCCGCGACTTCCAGGGCGACCAGCAGGGCTGAGCTGCCTCACACGGGCGCGTAGCTGAGCTGCCTCATCCGGGCGCTGAGCTCGGCTGCCTCATCCGGGCGCTGAGCTGAGCTGCCTCATCCGCGCGCTTACTGGTGAGGACTCACCCTCTGCACCTCACGTTTCAGGTCGGTTGACGGTGTGTCCTCACCAGTAAGCGGGGAGGTGGAGGACCGGCGCCGCTCAGAGCCCGAGCATCCAGCGCACGACGGCCAGGTGGGGCACGTCCACGCAGGCGTCGGCGACCTCGCGCAGGGCGGGCTTGCCGCACAGGGCCACGCCGCACCCGGAGGCGGTGAGCAGGTCGATGTCGTTGGCTCCGTCGCCGCAGCCGAGGGCCCCGAGCAGCGGCATCTCGGCCTCGGCGGCCCACTGCCGCAGCATCTGCTCCTTCACGGCGCGGTCCACCACGGAGCCGGCCACCCGGCCGGTGAGGTGGCCGTCGGCGATCTCGAGCTCATTGGCGCAGAACCCGGACAGTCCCCACGCGGCGGCCAGGGGAGCCAGGACCTGGGTGAAGCCTCCCGAGACGGCATAGATCCGACCGCCCGCGGCGGTCACGGCGGCGATCAGGTCCCGGGCACCCGGGGTCGGGCGCACCCGGGCGACGACCTCCTCGATCACCGCCACCGGCAGTCCACCGAGGGCCTCCACACGCGCGTGCAGGGACTGCGCGAAGTCGAGCTCGCCGCGCATGGCGCGCTCGGTCACCTCGGCGACCTCGGCCTCGCGCCCGGCGTGGGCGGCGAGCAGCTCGACGACCTCGTCCTGGATCAGGGTGGAGTCCACGTCCGTGACTACGAAGGGCATCGGGGCATCCACCACGTCCGCGGGGACGCGGACGGCATGCCAGCCCTCGGGGGCCTCGGCGGCCGCGGCCCAGTTGTCGGACAGCCAGCGCCAGCCCTCCACGGCCGTGCCGCCGTCGGCTGCGGCCGTCAGGTGCTCGGCGTGCTCGGGCACGCCGGCGGGACGGTCGGGTTCCACGCCCGGCATCGTGCCCGGCGCAGCCTGCTCGGGCGCGCCGAGGGACCCGGCCACGGACGCTCCGGAGGGGAGGGCGCCGTCGTCGGGAAGGGGACGGTAGACCACATCACGGACCTGGCTCATACGGCCGATGGTAGGCGGATCGCAGGCCAGGCGGTCCCGTGCGTCGTGACCGGGTCCGCATGGTGGAGGCCACTACAGTGGTCCGCATGAGCACCTCCGCCTCGGACGCCCACTTCCACGACGACCTCTTCGCCCCGGACAGCGACGCCGTTCTGCAGCTGCGCGGGGTGACCGTGCGCCGCGGGACGAAGGCCCTCATCGAGGACGTGGACTGGACGGTCCGCGAGGGCGAGCGCTGGATCGTGATGGGCCCGAACGGGGCCGGCAAGTCGACGCTGCTGCAGGTCGCCGCCGCCCGCATGCACCCGACCACCGGCGACGTCGGCATCCTGGACGGGGTGCTCGGCGCGGTGGACGTGTTCGAGCTGCGTCCGCGCATCGGCCTGTCGTCGGCTCAGCTGGCCCAGCAGGTGCCGGACGGGGAGAAGGTCCAGGACGCCGTGGTGACCGCCTCCTACGGCGTGACCGGCCGGTGGCGAGAGGAGTACGAGGTCGAGGACGAGGGACGCGCCCTGGCCCTGATCACCCAGTGGGGCCTGTCCCGCCTGGCCCACCGCCGCTTCGGTACCCTGTCCGAGGGTGAGCGCAAGCGCGTGCTGATCGCCCGCGCCCTGATGACCGACCCGGAGCTGATGCTCCTGGACGAGCCGGCCGCCGGGCTGGACCTGGCTGGACGCGAGAAGCTCGTGGCCCAGCTGACCGAGGTGGCCGAGGACGAGTTCGCCCCGGCCCTCGTGCTGGTCACGCACCACCTCGAGGAGGTGCCGCCGGGCTTCACCCACGCCCTGCTGCTGCGCGACGGCCAGGTGGTCACGGCCGGTCCCATCGAGCAGACCCTCACCGAAGAGCACCTCTCCGCCGCCTTCGGCATGCCGCTGAAGGTCTCCCAGCACAAGGGCCGGTACGCGGCCGTCGCCGCCTGATGGAGTTGCTGACCGCGGACGTGCTGGGGCTGGAGCTCTGGCAGGTGATGGTGGTGCTGCTCGCCGGGTTCTGGGCCGGCACCATCAACTCGATCGTCGGCTCCGGCACGCTGGTCACCTTCCCGGTGCTGGTGGCCGTCGGCTTCCCACCGGTCACCGCTCAGATCTCCAACGCCATGGGCCTGGTGGCCGCCGGCTTCTCCGGCACCGTCGGATACCGGCGGGAGCTGAAGCAGTCGATGGCCGTCGTGCCCGTGCTGACGGTCGCGTCCCTGCTGGGCGGCGTCATCGGCGCCTTCCTGCTGACCGTGCTGCCGGAACGGGTCTTCGAGATCGCCGCACCGTGTCTGATCGTGGTGGCCCTGGGCTTCGTGGTCTTCCAGCCGCGCCTGAACCGCTGGGTGAAGGCCCGCAGGGCCGCCGAGCAGGGGGAGGGACAGCCGGTGGGTGCCTTTGCCGGACCCGTCGACCAGGCCGACGACGTCCCCCGCGGCCCCGTGTCCCCCCTGCTCTGGGCCCTGGTGTTCGGCGCCGGGGTCTACGGCGGCTACTTCGTGGCGGCCCAGGGGGTGCTGCTGATGGGCATCCTCGGTGTCTTCCTCACCGGTCTGCTGGTGCACGCCAACGCGGTGAAGACGTGGCTGTCCCTGTGCGTGAACCTCGTGGCCGCCGTGTTCTACCTGCTCTTCGCCTTCGACCGCATCGACTGGGTGGCCGTGCTGCTGATCGCCGCCTCCTCACTGGTCGGCGGCTCCGTGGGCGCGAGGATCGGCCGCAGGATCTCCCCGACGCTGCTGCGCGGCGTGATCGTGGCCGTCGGTCTGGTGGGTCTGGCCGTGATGCTCCTGCGCCTCGTCCAGGGCTGAGCCGGACGTGGTCGCCTCCGCCGGCACCGCCGCACCGCGTCCCGACGACGGCCGCCTCCGCGTGCTCCTCTCCCGCCGAGACCTGGACTCGCCCGAGCTCGCCCCCTACGTCTGCATGACCGATGCGGCGCTGCGCCGCGCCGCCGATGCCGAGCACGGCGTGTTCCTGGCAGAGTCCACGCCCGTGGTGCGCCGGGCCCTGGACGCCGGCTGCCGGCCGGTGTCCTTCCTGCTGCCGCAGCGGTACCTGGAGACGGCGGCCGAGCAGCTGGCCGACGCGTTCGAGACGTTCCCGGAGGCGCCGGTGTTCACCGGGGACGACGAGCTGCTCAGTCAGCTGACCGGGTTCCACCTGCACCGCGGTGCGCTGGCGGCGATGGAACGGCCGGCGCCGCGTCCGGTGGACGAGGTGCTGGCCGGCGCCCGCCGGGTGCTGGTGGCCGAGGACCTCACCGACCCGACCAACCTCGGGGCGATCGTCCGCTCCGCCGTGGCCCTGGGCTGGGACGGGCTGCTGCTCTCGCCACGAGCCGCCGACCCGCTGTACCGCCGCGCGATCCGGGTGTCCATGGGCACGGTGTTCCGGCTGCCCTGGGCGCGAGCGCTGGCGTGGCCGGGGGCCGGCCACCACGGGATGCCGGCCGGGCAGGTGGGGAAGCCGCACCGGGCGCCGGCCACGGACGGACTGGAGGCGCTGCGGCGGACGGGCTTCGTCGTCGTCGCACTCGAGGTGACGGATCAGGCCGTGGCACTGGAGGACCCCGTGCTCGAGCCACTGCGGTACGCCGAGCGGCTGGCGCTGGTGGTGGGTGCCGAGGGGCCAGGCGTGCGAGCCGAGACCCTTGCCCTGTGCGACGTCCACGTGAAGATCCCGATGCCTGCCGGCGTGGACTCGCTCAATGTCGGCGCCGCGGCCGCGGTGGCACTGTGGGAACTGCGCTGTCGTCCGGTATAGTGGTGCGGTGGCCGTGCGCGATGTACGGCTGACAGATGTGACCTCTCGAGCGCCCTGGCCAAAACCAGGGGCACTGAACGAAGGACTTTCCATGAAGGCTGACCTGCACCCCGAGTACCGCTACGTGATCTTCAACGATCTGGCCTCCGGCGAGAAGGTGCTGACCCGCACCACCGCCGACTCCGACAAGACCATGGAGTGGGAGGACGGCAACACCTACCCGGTGATCGACGTCGAGATCTCCGCCGCCTCGCACCCGTTCTACACCGGCAAGCAGCGCATCATGGACACCGCCGGCCGCGTCGAGCGCTTCAACGCCCGCTTCAAGGGCTTCGGCGGCAAGAAGTGATCTGAGGCGGCCTGAGCCGCTGGTCCGATCCGCGAAGGGTCCGTCTCCCGTGGAACCGGGGGCCGGGCCCTTCGCCGTGTCCGGGCTGAAACGCGGGTCACCGGGCCCGTGCCGTCCCCGCGTGGGACGGCGGCGCTCGAGCGATAGGCTCGAGGCATGAGCACCCAGCATCACGGCCAGTACAAGGTCCTCGGCGGCAAGCTCGTGCGCGTCGACCTCACCGTGGCGGGCGGCGCCGTCACCGCCGCGAGCCTCAACGGCGACTTCTTCCTCGAGCCGGACGAGGCGCTGGAGGACATCAACGGTGCGCTCGTCGGTCTCGCCGAGGACACCGGGCACGCCGTGATCGCCCAGCGGGTGCAGGCGGCGATCCGCCCGGGTGCCCAGCTCTTCGGCTTCGACGCCGACGCCGTGGCCACCGCCGTACGCCGCGCACTCGGCCGGGCCACGGCCTGGGAGGACCACGAGTGGGAGGTCATCGCCCCCACGCCGCTGCCGATCCACCAGCACGTGGCCCTGGACCAGATCCTCACCGAGGATGTGGCCGCCGGACGCCGCAAGCCGTTGATGCGCCTGTGGCAGTGGACCGAGCCGGCCGTGGTGATCGGTGCCTTCCAGTCCCTGGCCAACGAGGTCGACGCCGAGGGGGCCGCCGCCCATGACATCCACGTGATGCGCCGCATCTCCGGCGGCGGGGCGATGTTCATGGAGGCGGACAACTGCGTCACCTACTCGCTGTCCCTGCCGCGCTCCCTGGTGGACGGCATGAGCACCGAGGAGTCCTACCCGTTCCTGGACGACTGGACCATGGAGGCCCTCTCCCGTGTGGGCGTGGAGGCGTTCTACCAGCCGCTGAACGACATCGCCACGCCGCAGGGCAAGATCGGCGGTGCCGCCCAGAAGAAGGTCGGCACCCACGGCCTGCTGCACCACGTGACCATGAGCTACGACATCGACGCGGACAAGATGACCCAGGTGCTGCGCATCGGCCGCGAGAAGCTCAAGGGCAAGGGCGTCGCCTCCGCGAAGAAGCGCGTGGACCCTCTGCGCCGGCAGACCGGCAACATGACCCGCCCGGAGATCTGGGAGGTCATGATGCAGGTCTTCGAGGAGCGCTACGGTGCGAAGCGGGTGGAGCTGGACCAGGAGACCCTGGACCGTGCCCAGGCCCTGGCCGAGGAGAAGTTCCTCACCCAGACGTGGCTTCAGCGCGTGCCTTGACCGGCGCGCTACGGGCACGCCGCAAGGCCCCACGTGTTGCGCCGAGCCACCGGGTGAGGGATTGCTAGTTTTGGCGGTATGACACAGACCTCGAAGCTCTCGCAGTCCAAGCTCGAATCCACGCTGTGGTCCGCAGCGAACGCACTGCGTGGTCCGGTAGATCCGGGGGACTTCAAGGGCTACGTCTTCCCGGTCATGTTCTTCAAGTGGATCTCCGACACCTGGGACCACTGGCACGCCCACGCACTCGAAGTGTGGGGCGACGACCTCACTGACGAGATCGAGGCCGACTACCAGCCGTTCACCGTCCCCGACGGCTGCCACTGGGCCGACGTGCGCAACCAGGTCGTGAACGTGGGCGTCATGCTCAACGCCGCACTTCAGAAGATCGAGCAGGCTAACCCGGACCTGGTCGGTGTGTTCGGCGACGTGAACTGGGCGAACAAGGATCGTCTGCCGGAGACCGCCCTGGTGAACCTGCTGGACACCTTCCACGAGGTCAAGCTGGACCCGGACCACGTCGAGGGCGACATGCTCGGGCGCGCCTACGAGTACCTGCTGCGAGAATTCGCCGAGGCCTCGGGCAAGAAGGCCGGCGAGTTCTTCACCCCGCGGCATGTGGTCCACCTGCTGGTCAAGATCCTCGACCCGCAGCCCAGTGAGACCGTCGTCGATCCCGCCTGCGGCTCCGGCGGCATGCTCGTGGAGACCATGAACGCCGTGGAGAAGGCCGGTGGCGATCCGCGCACCCTCCGCCTGCACGGCCAGGAGATCAACCTGACCACCTCGGCCATCGCCAAGATGAACCTGTACCTCCACGGGCTCAAGGACTTCGCGATCAAGCGCGGTGACACGTTCCGCGAGCCGCGCTTCGTCACCAACGGCAAGCTGGACACGTTCGACGTGGTCATCGCCAACCCGCCGTTCAGCCTCCAGAACTGGGGCGAGGACCAGTGGGCCACGGACCCGTATGGCCGCGCCTTCTGCGGGGTGCCCCCGGCCAAGAACGGCGACTTCGCCTGGATCGAGCACATGATCGCCTCGATGAAGCAGGACACGGGCCGTGTCGGCGTGGTCATGCCCCACGGCGTGCTCTTCCGTGGCGGCAAGGAGGCCGCGATCCGCAAGTGCCTGCTGGAGAACAAGGACTACCTGGAGGCCGTCATCGGCCTGCCGAACAACCTGTTCTACTCGACCAACATCCCGGTCTGCATCCTCGTGTTCCGCAAGACCAAGCCTGCCGAGCGCCAGGACAAGGTGCTGTTCATCGACGCCTCGGCGAAGTTCAAGCCCGGCAAGAAGCAGAACAGCCTGGCCGGCACCGACGTCGAGGCGATCTTCAAGGCCTACACCGACGGCCAGGACATCGACGGTGAGGGTGGCCTGCACCTGCGCCTCGTGGACGTGGATGAGATCAAGGAGAACGACTACGACCTGAACATCGGGCACTACATCGAGACAGCGGCTGCAGCTGACGTCGATGTAGCCGCTGCGATGACCACGTACTACTCCGCTAGTGAAGCCGTTCGCCAGGCGGAGGCACGCCTCGACGAGAGGCTGAAGGCGGCTGGTTTCGGTGCGTGAAGGTTGGGTCGAGACCACCTTGGGGCAGGTCGCAACGCGTGTTGTAGGCCGGACCCCTTCGAGGAAGATCGCGAACTACTGGACCGCCGACACAACGTATCCGTTCTTCACGATCGCCGACATGTCGCATCGCCACGTCACCGCTGGGCGTGAAGGCGTGACGGAACAGGCCATCGCGGACGGTCAGGCCAAGCGTGTGCCTGCAGGGTCCCTCCTGCTGAGCTTCAAGCTCACGATCGGCAAGGTGGTCATCACCGACCGGGAGGTCTACCCGAACGAGGCGATCGCCTGGATCCGCCCCAATGCGACGGTGCTTCAGGACTTCCTCGCCCTGGCTCTGGAGAACGTGAACTGGGACAGGCTCGGTGGACAGGCCGTGAAGGGGAAGACCCTGAACAAGACGTCCTTGGACGCCGTTGAGCTGTTGCTGCCCCCCATCGAGAAGCAGCACAGAATCGTAGACCTCATGGCCTCCCTCGACGACACCCTCGAGGCCGCCGTCGCGGCCCGATCCGCCTCTGAAGCCCAGATCGAGCAGCTGAGCTACCAGGTCCTGCCCGCCCTCGGCACCGGCAAGACGCCCCTCTCCGACGCGTTCAGCCGCTCCATCGGTGGCGTCTGGGGCCAGTCCAAGGGCGAGGGGGATATCGATGTCGTAGCCTTCCGCAGCACCGAGTTCAGCGACTGGGGCGACGTTGTCCACAAGGAGCCCGCCGTCCGGTCGATCACCCATCGCGAGCACAGCACCCGTGCGCTGGAGCCGGGTGACATCCTCGTGGAGAAGTCCGGCGGCACCCCCACCCGTCCGGTGGGTCGCGTGGTCCAGTTCCACAAGCACGACCTGCAGGCCCCGTCCATCGGGACCAACTTCATGCAGATTGTCCGCCCGGAGCCCGCGCAGATCAACGCGCGCTACGCCTACTGGCTGCTCTGGGCCAACCACCGCCGTGGCGGCAGCGTCATCCACCAGAAGGCCTCGACCAACATCCGCAACCTGCAGACTAAGGCCTACCTGCAGCAGGGCGTAGACCTGCCCACGCTCACTGAGCAGGAGGAGACCGCTGGGCTGCTCGATGCCGCCCTCGACGTGCGGACCAACCTCAACCGCCACATCGACGGCCTCCGCGACCTCCGTGCCAACCTGCTCATGGCCCTACTGTCCGGTGAGCACGAGATCCCCGAGTCCTACGACGACATCAGGGAGGCCACCTCATGAGCTTGGGCGAGATCCTCAGCGTCCAGCGCCCCCTCGTCGATGCCCTCGCCGGTATCGGCTGGGCCCACGTCGAGGGCGAGGACCTGCCCCGCGCCGACGAGAACTACTTCATCCCCAGCGAGGTGGAGCGTGCTCTTGAGCGCCTGAACCCGGCGATCGCTGAGGACCCAAGCAGGGTCCACGAGATTACTCAGAAGCTGCACTTGCTTCCGTTGACGGCGCAGGACACGGGACTGGTCGAGGCAAACCGTGCGTTCGCGGACTGGCTCAAAGGTGAGATCACCCACGAGTACGTCGGCACCAAGGGTTCCGTGCCGGTAACCCTGATCGACTTCGAGAACCCGGCCAACAACACCTACATCGTTTCCGACGAGGTCCGCTATGGAACACCGGGAAAGATCAGCCGCTTTGACATCGTCCTCTGGGTAAATGGCTTCCCGCTGGTGGTGGGGGAGCTGAAGACTCCCGTCAACCGCAAGGTTTCCTGGGTGAAGGGCGCCACGGAGCTGACAGATGTCTACCAGGCCGGGTGGGCTCCGTTCTTCGTCTCCAACGTTCTCTGCTTCGCCACC
Organism: Micrococcus sp. FDAARGOS_333; assembly: GCF_002206575.2. Lineage (NCBI taxonomy): Bacteria > Bacillati > Actinomycetota > Actinomycetes > Micrococcales > Micrococcaceae > Micrococcus > Micrococcus sp. FDAARGOS_333. The sequence goes on from NZ_NJFJ02000001.1 coordinate 1,760,441, forward strand.
GAGGGTAAGGAATACCGCTACGCGGGCGTCGGAACCCCCGTGCAGCATTGGCATGCCTGGGGCGGGCTGAAGGAGACCCCCAACCTGCAGACCGTGATCTCGGCCGCCACCTCTCAGCTGACGCCCGCCAACGTGCTGGACTACCTGGCCGACCTCACCACGTTTGAGAACGCGCAGGCGGACGACGGCGTCTCATCCGTGCACAAGCTGCTGGCCCGCTACACGCAGTTCGAGGCCGTGAACCTGATTGTGGACCGGGTGAAAGACCCGGACCGCAAGAAGGGGCTGATCTACCACACGCAGGGCTCGGGCAAGACGCTGGCGATGGTGTTCGCGGCCGGCAAGCTGCTGCGAGATCCGGAACTGGAGAATCCGACCATCGTGCTGGTCGCCGATCGCGTCCAGCTCGTCAGCCAGCTCTGGGACCAGTTCCGTACGACCTCCATGCCGCGTCTCCTGGTGCCGGACTCGGCGGCCGAACTGCGCCGGCTGCTGAAGGATGATCGCCGCGGCCTGATCTTCACCACCGTTCACAAGTTCAAGGGTGCCGGTGTGTTGTCCACCCGGGAGAACATCGTGGTCATGGTCGACGAAGCCCACCGGACCCAGGAGGGTGACCTGGGGCAGACCATGCGCGCCTCGCTGCCGAACGCGAACCTGTTCGCGTTCACCGGCACGCCGATCGCCAACATGGACCGCAATACGTTCAAGACCTTCGGGGACGACTCCGACCCGGGCAGCGCCCTGCATACCTACGGCACGGACGAGGCGATCCGGGACGGCATGACAGTGCCGATCCACGTCTCGCCGCGTCAGGTGGACTTCAACCTGGACAAGGAAGCCCTGGACGAGGCCTTCGCCGTAATGGCCCAGGACGAAAACCTGGACGACGCCGAGCAGGACCGACTCGCACGCCGGGCCTCACGAGCGACCACGTTCTTCCTGAACCCCGAGCGGGTGAAGAAGGTCTGCGCGGACATGGTGGACCACTTCTACGACACCGTGGACCCGCTGGGCATGAAGGCCCAGGTCGTGGTGATCGACCGGGCCGCCTGCGTGGCCTACGTCGAGGAGATCGACCGGCTGCTGCAGGCCCGGTACGAAGCGCAGCTGGCTGCCGGCGACGAGCACGCGGACGCCCCGCAGCGGGACGAAGTCGCCGTCGTGATGACGGTGGGCACCGCCAAGGGCGAAGACCCCTCCTGGCAGAAGTACAACCTCACCGATGCCGAAGAGGCTGCCCTGCTCAAGCGCTTCCGAGCCTACGGTGACCCGCTGAAGTTCCTGGTCTGCACGTCCAAACTCGGAACCGGATTCAACGCGCCCATCGAGGGCGTGATGTACCTGGACAAGCCGTTGAAGGAGCACACCCTCTTCCAGACGATCACCCGCGCCAACCGCACGTGGCGAAACCCGGAGACCGGCGCGGATAAGCGCTACGGCATCATCGTGGACTACGTGGGCCTGGGCGCCGGATTCGCACGCGCCATGGCTCCCGCCGACCCGGACAAGGCCGCGCCGGAGATCGAGGTCGACGGACTCGTGGGGACCTTCGAGTCCCAGCTGGAGGCGACGCTCGCCCGCTTCAGCGGCATTGACGTCAACCAGCAGGGTCCCCAGACCCTGATGGACGCACAGGCCCGCATGCCAGGTGTCGCAGAGCAGCAGGCCTTCGCGGTGGACTACGCGATGCTCGAGGGTATCTGGGAGTCCCTCTGGCCCCATCACGACCTGCGCCCTCACCGCGCGGAGTATCGGTTCGTCTCCCAGGTGTACGCATCGTTGCAGCCGTCCACCGGGCATGAGGACCATCTCTGGCATCGCCTCGGCGTGAAGACCCTGCAGCTGGTACACGACCATATGGGCGACATCCGTGTCACTCGAGCGGACGAGGTCGTGGTCGCGGATGCGGACACCGTGAAGACGCTACTCGAGGAGGGGCTCATCGACGAGCCAAAGGAGGTCGAGGGCAAGACCGCCGAACAGATCATCGACTCGATCGCCGAGCGGCTCAAGGCGCGGATGGCCAAGGACGGCAATGCGGAGAAGCCGCAGTTCGTGGAGCTCTCCGTGCGCCTGGACCGCCTGCGGAAGAAGCAGCTGCAGGCCGCTCAGGAGTCGATCGAGTGGCTGCGTGAGGCGTTCACCCTTGCCAAGGACCTCAAAGCTGTCGAGAAGGCCGACGACGAGGGCACTCTCGACCTTCTCCCCGATCCCCGCATCGGTGCACTCACCCAGATCTTCCTGGAGTATGCGCCGAAGGACGCACCCCTTCTGGTCGAGAACGTGGTGAAGCAGATCGACGAGATCGTCCGCGAGGTCTCCTACGAGGGGTGGTACGCGACCCAGGAGGGCGACCGCTTGGTCCGCCGGCACGTGCGCGAGGTGCTCCACAAGCACCAGCTGCACAAGACCAAGGGGCTCTTCAACCGCGCCTACGAATACATCGCCGAGCACTACTGATCAGATGTACACTGTGAGGCATCAAGGCAGGCCCGCATCTCCGTTGGAGACGCGGGCCTGTTCTTTTCGGAATCTCCGCACCACAGGCCATCCTCGATACAGTGACGACGTGACTGTCGACAGCACCTACTCCAAGCCGTTCCTGTCCGTGGCAGACCAGATCAGGCGGCTGCGGGTACGGGGCATGGACTGCGGTGACCCTCACGTTGCAGCCCTGGCACTGGAGCGCTGTGGCTACTATCGGCTCTCCGGCTACTGGCACACTTCGCGTGAGTGGGACAGCGCCGACGGACAGCCGTCCTATGACGAGGATGGACGTGAGCGGCGCCGGGATGAATTCGTGTCCGGTGCGAGCCTGGAGCATGCTGTCCGAGTTCACGACTTTGACCACGACCTGCGTTCACGTGTCTTGAAGGTCCTGGAGACCATCGAAGTCGCATTTCGGTTCTACATCGGCCACCGCGCCGGAGCCATCGACCGATTCGCCCATCTGCGACCCGAGCTCCTCGATGCCCTGCGCCTCACCCCTGGTGGGGAGAAAAGTACCCCGACGACCAGGTACAAGGAGTGGCGCGAAGAGTATCTGCGTGAAGAGAACCGCGCACGAGGGCAGTTCGTAGACCACTTCCGGCGTCGGTACGGCCCGTCGCTGCCCGTCTGGGTCGCCACGGAGGTGATGTCGTTCGGCACGCTGACGCGGCTGTACGCATTGATGCCGCGAAGGGACCGCGAGGTCTTGGCAGGGAGATTCCAGGTGTTGCTCGGTGACGGCCGAGAAGACGACGGGACTCTGGGAAAGTGGCTGAGCGCATTGCGCCTGGTGAGGAACATCTGTGCCCATCACGGCCGACTGTGGAATCGAACGCTCGACCGGACACTGAGCGTGCCCGGTCGATGGGCGGCAGAAGCCGGTCCCCTAGAGACTGTCTTCGTCCCTGGCACGGTGTACAACAAGCTCTACCACGTGCTCGTGGTCATGCGGTATCTGATGCTCACCATTGACCCACAGGACAAGCGAGTCCTCGAGATCACCACGTTCCTCGAAAAAGAGGCCGCCAAGAGCGGCGTGGGACTGGATCAGATGGGGTTTCCCGATGGCTGGCAGAGCCAGCCACTCTGGATGGGCGCCTGCGAGCTGAGCACGTCTGCTGGCCGGGCGGCGCGGATCCTCGACCGTGTCGATTGTTGGTCCAAGACCGCATTGAAGGAGTGGATGGCGACGACGCGAACCTGGCCACCTGCTGATCACAGCGGGGGAAAGACGAAGAAGACTCCCCACGCGGAGCTGAAGTCGTACGTGGACTACGGAGCGGTCCTCACCGTGACTCTGACGACGGCGCCGACCTTTCCCCGGTTTCAGTTCCGTGACGGCCTGATCATCGCGCCTGCCGCAGAGCTGCACCGCAGGGCAAGGGAGCTCCTGCACGGCGACGACGACCTCAGCCAGACCGAGAGAATCATCGACTGGTGGCATCGCCCCCACCCTGACACAGCAGGAAGTGCCGCCGACCTTCGATCCCCACGTGAACTCCTGGAAGAGATGACCGATCGAGAATTCACAGAGTGGTCAACGGCCAACGACGTCCTGCGTACCTTGCTCTCCAGCTGCTGACTGCCGCCCATCAGCCCCACAGAGTGACGGGCCGACACGGTCACGTTGGTCGATCTCATCACCGTGTCTTCCCCTCACAACGCAGTGATCAGCACCAGAGACGGCCCGCCGCCTTCGACTGAAGAAGGCGACGGGCCGTCGTCGTTGTCGACCCAGGCACAGGATCAGATGTGCCGCAGCTCCTCCTGGCGGGACTGGACGCGCAGGCTGCGGCGCAGTGCGTCCGTCTCCTCGATCACCAGGCGGCGCAGGGCGCCCGGGGCGTCCGGGTGTCCGTCGATCCACGCCTGCGCGGCGGCCAGGACGGGGTGCTGCTCCTGCGCGGCCTCGTCGCCGTCCACGGCGTCCTGGTGCAGCGGGAACAGGCCGTGGATGGCACGCGAGGCCAGGCCGTTCGAGCGGGAGGACCACAGCGGCTCGAGCTCGCCGAACAGCTTCTGGCCGTAGCCGGCGGTCAGCTCGCCGGCGTCGGTGGCGAAGCCCTCCGCGGTGGCCGAGAGCAGGTCATTGGACAGGGGCGTGCCCGCTGCGTCCACGCCGGAGATCACGGCGTCCCATGCGGCCTGCTTCACCTGCGCCTCCGGCAGGGCGTTCACGGCCAGGGTGTGGCCGACCACGGTCTTGGCGGTGCGCTGCTCGGCCAGGGCGGTGTCCAGACCGGCGCGGTCGATGCCGCCGGTGGCCGCCAACGCCTGCAGCACCAGCCAACGGATCTCCGTGTCCACGGCCAGGCCCGGCGCGGCGGTCTCGGCGTCCTGCACGAGGGCCTGCTCCACCTGACCGGCGAGCTCGGCGTCCTTGCGGGCCAGAAGGGCCAGGACGCGGGCGGCGGCGCGCTGCCGGTCCGAGCCGGCCTCGAGCCCGGCCACGTGGCGCAGCAGCAGCGAGCCCAGGCGGGTGCGCAGCCGGGCGCGCTCGTCGGCAGCGGAGTAGAGGGACACGGCCGAGGCGGCCTGGGTCAGCACCTGCGTGTACACGGCCACCGGGGCGATGGTGTCCGCGAGCGCCTCCACGGCGTCCACGAAGGCCGCCACGGACAGCTCGCCGCCGCGGACCATGGCCCACAGGGAGGCCCACACGGTGGCCTGCGCCAGCGGGTCGGCGATGCGGTGGGTGAGCACGGCGTCCAGGGAGATCTGGTCCAGGGACACGGCGGCGTAGGTGAGGTCCTCGTCGTTGGGCAGCACCAGGCGCACGCCGTGCTCCGGAACCTCCAGGCCACGGATCGGGGTGCGCTCGACACCCTCGGCCACGTCCACGGTGACCGAGTCGGTGCGCATCAGGGCACCCGAGGCGTTCGGCTCGTAGACGCCCACCTGCACCACGTGCGGGCGGCGGATCGGTTCGCCGGTGGTGGGGTCCTCGCCGGACTGGACCAGCACCGCGGTGCCGTCCACGATGTCCACGCGCAGCGTCGGCACGCCGGCGGTGTGCAGCCAGGCACCGGCCCACGCGGACATGTCCCGGCCGGAGGCCTCGGACAGCACGGCCAGGAAGTCCTTCAGCTCGGCATTGCCCCACGCGTGGCGCTGGAAGTAGGTGCGGGCGGCCTGCTCGAAGGCCTCGCGGCCCACGTAGGCGGCCAGCTGCTTGAGCACGGATGCGCCCTTGGCGTAGGTGATGCCGTCGAAGTTCTGGCGGGCGGCCTCCAGGTCCACGATGTCCGCCACGATCGGATGCGTGGTCGGGTACTGGTCCTGCACATAGGCCCAGGCCTTGCGCCGGGAGGCGAAGGAGGTCCAGGCCTCGGTGAAGCCGGCGGCCTCGGCGGAGGCCAGGGTGCCCATGTAGTCGGCGAAGGACTCCTTCAGCCACAGGTCGTCCCACCACCTCATGGTCACCAGGTCGCCGAACCACATGTGCGCCATCTCGTGGAGGATGGTGTTCGCGCGGCCCTCCAGCTGGGCGCGGGTCGGCGCGGTGTCATGGATGTAGTGCTCGGTGAAGGTCACCAGGCCCGGGTTCTCCATGGCGCCGAGGTTGTACTCCGGCACGAACGCCTGGTCGTACTTGCCCCACTCGTAGGGGACGCCGAAGAGGTCATGGAAGAAGTCCAGGCCGTTCTTCGTGATGGCGAAGACGGCGTCTGCGTCCATGTGCTCGGCCAGTGTCTGCCGGCAGAAGATGCGCAGGTCCACCGGCACGGCCCCGGTGGCCTCGTGGCCGCCCCAGTGGTCCTCGAACACGGCGTAGGGGCCGGCGAGCAGCGTGGTGATGTAGGTGGACTGCGGACGGGTGGCCTGGAAGGCCACGGTGACCGAGCCGTCGTCGTTCTTCGTCCGGGAGGTCTCCACGCCGTTGGAGGCGAGGACCCACGCGGCCGGGCCGGTGAGGCGGAAGGCGAAGGACGCCTTCAGGTCCGGCTGCTCGAAGTTCGGGAACACACGGCGGGCGTCGGCCGGCTCGTACTGCGTGTACAGGTAGGTCTGGCCGTCGGCGGGGTCCACGTAGCGGTGCATGCCCTCACCGGAGCGGGAGTACAGCGAGGTGCCCCTGAGCACCACGGTGTTCTCCGCGGCCAGGCCGGGCAGGCGGACACGGTTGCGGCCGGCGACCTCGGCGACGTCCAGGGTCACGCCGTTGAGCTCGACGGACTCCACCGAGGCGTTGATCCAGTCCAGCCAGGTCTCCGAGCCCGGCTCGGAGCAGGAGAAGACGAGGGTCGCGGTGACCGGGTACGCCTCGGCCTCCGCGTCCTCGGCGTTCCGGACGTCGACGCAGACGTCGTAGGAGCGCACGGAGACGGCGTTCGCGCGCCCACGGGCCTCATCGCGCGTGAGCTCGGCGGTGTCCCAGTCCGGGCGCGGCAGGGCGGAAGTGTTCTCAGACATGCGTCCTATCCCATCACATCAGCCGCCCCGGGCCGTCGTCGGGTCGGGTCTGTCGGGGACACGGCCGGGTCAGGCCGGGACGGCCTGGTTCTTCGGGATGACCGTCAGGCCGGACGCGGTGACCGTGAATCCGCGGGCCTCGTCCTCGGCGCGGTCGAAGCCGATGCGCACGCCCGGCGGAACCACCACGTTCTTGTCCAGGATCGCGTTGCGCACCTGGGCGCCCTCGGAGATCACCACGGAGTCCAGCAGCACGGACTGCTCCACCCATGCCTCGTCGAGGATCCGGCAGTCCGTGGACACCACGGACTGGGCCACGGTGCCGCCGGAGACGACCACGCCCTGGGCCAGCAGCGAGTCCACCGCGGTGCCCGGGCGCTTCGAGGCCGAGCGGACCAGCTTGGCCGGCGGGGACACGGACTGCCGGGTGTACAGCGGCCAGTCCCGGTTGTAGAGGTTGAACTCCGGCACCGGCTGGACCAGGTCCATGTGGGCGTCGTAGTAGGAGTCGAGGGTGCCGACGTCCCGCCAGTAGTGCTGGCCGGAGCGGGCGCCCGGGATCTCGTTGGCGGTGAAGTCGTACACCCCTGCCTCGCCGCGCTCCACGAACCAGGGGATGATGTCCCCGCCCATGTCATGCGTGGAGTCCTCGTCCTCGGCGTCACGGTTCAGGGCCTCCACGAGGGCGTCCGTGTCGAACACGTAGTTGCCCATGGAGGCGAGGAACGCGTTCGGGTCGTCCGGCAGGCCGGGGGTCGAGTCCGGCTTCTCCACGAAACGGGCGATCCGCTGCCGGTCGGTCTCCGCGGTCTCGATGACGCCGAAGGAGGAGGACATCTGAAGCGGCTGGCGCACCGCGGCCACGGTGGCCTTCGCGCCCGAGGCGATGTGCTGGTCCACCATCTGCTGGAAGTCCATGTGGTAGACGTGGTCCGCGCCGATCACCACCACGATGTCCGGGCGGGCGTCCTGGATCAGGTTCATCGACTGGTAGATGGCGTTCGCCGAGCCGAGGAACCAGTCCTTGCCTCGGCGCTGCTGCGCCGGCACCGACGCCACGTAGTTGTTCAGCAGCGTGGACATCCGCCAGGTCTCGGAGATGTGGCGGTCCAGGGAATGCGACTTGTACTGGGTCAGCACCACGATCTCGCGGTAGCGCGAGTTCACGAGGTTGGACAGGGCGAAGTCGATGAGCCGGTAGGCGCCGCCGAAGGGCACGGCCGGCTTGGCGCGGTCCGCGGTCAGCGGCATCAGACGCTTGCCCTCACCTCCGGCCAGGACGATCGAGAGGACCTTCTTCTGGACCATGGAACGAGGACTCCCTTCCTGCTGGCTGAGATGCCGGCATCGCACCGATGTCCGGTACCGCCAGACTATCGGCACGGTTCGGCGCTGGACTAGGTTGGAGGCGTGCGCATCGACATCGTGAGCAAAGAGTTCCCCCCGGCCGTCTACGGCGGAGCCGGCGTCCACGTCGCGGAGTTGACCCGCGTCCTCGCCGCACGCGCCGACGTCCGCGTCCACGCCTTCGGCGACCCCCGCGACGCCGACTTCCACGGGGCCCAGGTGCTGACCTACCCGACGCCGTCCGGCTTCGAGCAGACCAACGGCGCCGTCCAGACCCTCGCCACCGACCTGACCATGCTCGAGTCGTTCGCCGGAGCGGACGTCATCCACTCGCACACCTGGTATGCCAACATGGCCGGCCACCTCGGCGCCCTGCTGCACGACGCCCCGCACGTGCTCTCCGCCCACTCCCTCGAGCCGCTGCGCCCGTGGAAGGCCGAGCAGCTCGGCGGCGGCTACCGCGTCTCCAGCTGGGCCGAGTCCACCGCCTACCACGCCGCGGACGCCGTCATCGCCGTCTCCGAGGGCATGCGCCGGGACATCCTGAGGTGCTACCCGCAGGTCGACCCGGCCCGGGTGCACGTGGTGCACAACGGCATCGACACGAAGCTCTGGACGCCGCAGACCTCCCAGGGGGCCCTGGCCGAGCACGGCATCGACCCGGACCGGCCGTCCGTGGCCTTCGTCGGCCGCATCACCCGCCAGAAGGGCGTGCCGCTGCTGCTCAAGGCCGCCCTGCAGCTGCCGGAGGAGGTCCAGCTCGTCCTCTGCGTCGGCGCCCCGGACACTCCGGAGCTGGCGAAGGAGGTCGACGCCCTGTTCGCCCAGCTGCGTGAGAAGCGCGACGGCGTCGTGGTGATCGAGGGCATGCTGCCCCGCCAGGAGGTCATGGAGATCCTGTCCCAGGCCACCGTGTTCGCCTGCCCGTCCGTCTACGAGCCGCTGGGCATCGTCAACCTCGAGGCCATGGCCTGCGGCACCGCCGTGGTCGCCTCCCGCGTCGGCGGCATTCCCGAGGTCGTGGACCACGGCACCACCGGGCTGCTCGTGGACATCGAGCAGGAGGACGACGGCACCGGCACCCCCGTCGACGAGGACGCCTTCGTGGCCGACTTCGCCGCCGCCCTCACCCAGGTGCTCTCCGACCCGGAGAAGGCCGCCGCCATGGGCGAGGCCGGTCGCACCCGGGCCATCGAGCACTTCTCCTGGGAGACCATCGCCGAGCGCACCCTCGAGGTCTACCGGACCGTCCTGCGCTGACCCGGCTCCACGCGAACGGCCGCCCGCCTCTGGCTGAGGTGGGCGGCCGCCGTCGCGAAGGGCAGGACCCGGCCGGACCGGGTCACGTCAGGCTCAGGCGTCGGAGTTCTTCGCCTTCTTCGCCGTCTTCTGCCGGGCGCGCAGGGTGCGCTCGTGGACCGGGGCGTCACCCGAGGCGGCCAGCTCCGCGTAGTGGGCGTGGGCCTCCTCCTGACGCGCGTGCTCCTCGTCGGTGGTCAGCTCCATGCGCAGGTGCTCCTGCTCCAGGCCGTAGGCCTCCACCAGCTCCTGGGCGAAGGGGCGAAGGCGCTCGGCGAGGCGGTTGATGTATCCGCGCAGGGCACGGGCGCGCTGGGAGGACACGCGGCCGTGGGCCACGTACCAGCCGAGGTCGTCCTCCACCGTGCGCAGCGCGAAGAGGTCGCGCAGCCAGGTGAGCACGGTGCGGGTGTGCTCATCCTCGATGCGCTCCACGGCACGGGTGAAGGCCTCCCACTGCAGCAGGGCGGCGTGGTCGCGGGCGACCTCGATCAGCTCGTGCTGACGGGAGTTGAAGGCGGCGGCCTGCGCGGCCTTGTCCTTGCCGCGCACCTTCTGCAGGGTGCCGGCGATGTCCGCGGTCTTCGAGCGCACCCGATCCGTCAGCAGGCTCTGCTGGACCTGCGGGTCCTTGAACCAGTTCGCCGAGCGGCGCTCGTCCGAGCGGTCGGACACGGACTGGACCACCTTGTGCAGGCCGGCCCGGTGCAGGGCCTCGGAGGCCTGGCTGGCCACGTACTTGGACACGGCGCCGACGTCGAGGCGGCCGAACTCCTTCGAGTAGTCCGTGAGCAGACGCTTGCCCACCAGCTGGAGCAGGACGTTGTTGTCCCCCTCGAAGGTGACGAAGACGTCCAGGTCCGCGCGCAGCTGGGTGACCCGGTTGCGTGCCATGAAGCCCTGGCCGCCGCAGGCCTCGCGGGCCTCCTGGAGGGTGTCCAGGGCGTTCCAGGTGGTCACCGGCTTCACCGCCGCCGCGAGGGTCTCGAGCTCCTGGCGGTGATGGTCGGTGTCCCCGCGGCCGGAGAAGACCTCGTCGAACTTCTCCAGCAGCTCGTTGGCGGAGAAGGCGTCTGCGTAGGTGCGGGCGAGGCGGTCGATCAGGCGGCGCTGATGGTTCTGGTAGTCCATCAGCACCTCCTCGCGGTCCGGGGAGGACGCGTTGAACTGGCGGCGCTGGTTGCCGTAGGTGATGGCGCCCTGCAGGCCGAGGAAGGAGGCGCCCGTGGCGGACAGGGACAGCGAGACACGCCCCTGCACAAGGGTGCCGATCATGGTGAAGAAGCGGCGGCCCGGGGAGGCGATGGGGGAGGAGTAGGTGCCGTCCGCGGCCACGTCGCCGTAGCGGTTCAGCAGGTTGGTGCGCGGGATGCGGACCTCGGTGAAGTGCAGTCGGCCGTTGTCGATGCCGTTGAGGCCGCCCTTGAGACCGTCGTCTTCGCCGCCGACACCCGGCAGGAAGTTCCCGTCCTCGTCACGGATCGGCACGAAGAAGCAGTGCACCCCGTGGTTGACGCCCTTGGTGATCAGCTGGGCGAACACCGTGGCGGCACGGCCGTGCAGAGCCGCGTTGCCCAGGTAGTCCTTCCATGCGCCCTTGAACGGCGTGTGGATCACGAACTCCTCGGAGGCCTCGTCATAGGTGGCCGTGGTCCCGATGGAGGCCACGTCCGAGCCGTGGCCGATCTCCGTCATGGCGAACGCGCCGGGCAGCTTCAGCGTGAGGGCGTCCGGCAGCCACTTCTCATGGTGCTCGGCGGTGCCCAGGTGCAGGATCGCCGAGGAGAACAGGCCCCACTGGACGCCGGCCTTGATCTGCAGGGAGGGATCCGCGGTGACGATGTCTGAGAACGCCGCCACGGAGGCACCGTGCGCGTCCTCACCGCCGAACCTGGCCGGGAAGGCGCGGGCGATGGCGTCGTTGTCCACGAGGATCCTCAGCTGGTCCAGCACGCGTTCACGGTGCTCGTCCATGCCGAGCAGGGGATCGCGGTGCAGCGCCGGATCCTTCATGAGGGCGCGGGAGGCGCGGCGGACATCGGCCCACCGTCCCAGCAGCGCCTCCTGGAGGGCGGCCCCATCGAGGGCGCCGGCCTCCGGGTGCTCCGGGGCGATCTGGTCGATGTCGTGGGGAACGGAGTCCGTGGGGTCGGCGGCGGGGGTCCCGGTCGTGGGGTCTGCGGCGGTCATGAGGTGCTCCTTTGCGTGCGGGAAGGGGCGGACGTGGTGGATGTGGTGGATGTGGTGGATCCGGTCAGGCCGTTGAGCAGCCAGCCGGTGATCTGGGCGGCGGTCTGCTCCGCCGTGGCGCGGCCGGGACCGCCGGACGCGGAGAGCCAGGCCTCGCCGGCGGCCTTGACCATGCCGAGCGCGGCGGTGGGCCACAGCAGCAGGGGGTCGCCGTCGGCGGGTGCCTCGCGCCCGGCGGCGGCGAGGTGGGCGCGCAGTCGCTCCTCCAGGGTCTGGTGCATGCGCTCGAAGAAGCCGTGGAGCGTCTGCGCGTCGGCGCCGTCCTGCTGCCCGTGGGCCGACTGCACGGAGAAGGCGTACACATGCGGAGAGGAGTCGGCCATCCGCAGGTAGGTCTCGACCATGGCGCCCAAGGCCAGGCGGGGGTCCGAAGAGGTTCCCACCGCTTCGAGCAGGCGCCGCTCCATCAGGGCGATGGCCTCCTGCGAGACAGCCTCCTGCAGGCCCGCCTTGTCCCCGAAGTACCGGTAGAACACGGACTTGGAGGTGCCGGCGTGGGCGGCGATCTCCTCCATGGAGGGGTGGGGGCCCAGGTCATGCACGGCCTCACGGGTGGCCCGAAGGAGCGCGCGGCGCCGCAGGCGGCGATGCTCGTCCCAGCGGGCATGACGCCCGTCGCGCAGCGAGGATGTGTGTGACTTCACGGAACCCACCGTATCAGGTACTCTCGGTTGCGGAAACAACGTTCGCCCTGGCGACGTCCCCTCTTCACGCGGACGCGCCTGCCCCTCGAAGGAGACCGACGTGACCGTCACCGACGCCACCGATTCCCGTCCCGCCGTCGCCGGCGGCCCGCTGCGCAAGGCCGTCGTGGTCGGCGGCAACCGCATCCCGTTTGCCCGTGCCAACACCGCCTACGCGGACGCGTCCAACCAGGACATGCTGACCGCGGCCATCGAGGGTCTCGTCGCCCGCTACGGCCTGCAGGGAGAGCGCCTCGGCCAGGTCGCCGCCGGCGCCGTGCTCAAGCATCCGCGCAACTTCAACCTCACCCGCGAGTCCGTGCTCGGCTCGTCGCTGTCCCATGACACCCCGGCCATGGACCTGCAGGTCGCCTGCGCCACCGGCATGGAGGCCCTCGGCATCCTCGCGGACAAGATCCGCCTGGGCCAGATCGACTCCGGCATCGGCGGCGGCGTGGACTCCATCTCCGACTCGCCGATCTCCGTCTCGGACGGCCTGCGCCGTGTGCTCCTGCGCCTCAACGCCGCCCGCACCGGCAAGGAGCGCCTCGCCGCCATCAAGGACCTCCGCCCGGGCCACCTCGTCCCGGAGCCCGCCGGGGCCGGTGAGCCCCGCACCGGCCTGGCCATGGGCGAGCATCAGGCCCTGACCACCCACGACTGGGGCGTGACCCGCGCCGAGCAGGACGAGCTCGCTCTCGCCTCCCACCAGAACCTGGCCGCCGCCTACGACTCCGGCTACATGGACGACCTGGTCACCCCGTTCCGAGGCCTGGCCAAGGACAACAACCTCCGCGGTGACTCCACCCTGGAGAAGCTCGGCCGCCTCAAGCCGGCGTTCGGCCGCCACCTGGGGGAGGAGGCCACCATGACGGCCGCCAACTCCACTCCGCTCACCGACGGCGCCTCGGCCGTGCTGGTCTCCTCGGAGCAGTGGGCCGCCGAGCGTCGCCTGCCCGTGCTGGCCGAGTTCGTGGACCACGAGATCGCCGCCGTGGACTTCGTGGACGGGGACGAGGGCCTGCTCATGGCCCCGGTGTACGCCGTCCCGCGTCTGCTGGGCCGCCACGGCCTCACCCTGGAGGACCTGGACTTCATCGAGATCCACGAGGCCTTCGCCGGCACCGTGCTCTCCACCATGAAGGCCTGGGAGGACGAGGAGTTCTGCCGCTCCCGCCTCGGCCTGGACGGCGCCTTCGGCACCGTGGACCGCGCCAAGCTCAACGTGCACGGCTCCTCCCTGGCCGCCGGCCACCCATTCGCGGCCACCGGCGGCCGCATCACCGCCCTGCTGGCCAAGATGCTCCACGAGAAGGGCGAGGGCTCCCTCGGCCTGATCTCCGTGTGCGCCGCCGGCGGCCAGGGCGTCGTCGCCCTGATGCGCGGCCGCTGAGCCGAACCGACCGTCGAGACCGACTGAAGAAGGACTGATCTGATGAACGACCCGTACGGCACCTTCGTCGACTCCGCCGTCGGCAAGAGGCTCGCCAAGGCCCTCGGCCTGCCGATGCCCGTCCAGCTGCGCCGGCACACCCCGGGCGCCCCGCTGCTCGAGGGCCCGGCGCTCGTGCTCGGCGGCACCCCCGCCGCCGAGGCCGCCGCCCGTCTGCTGACCAGCTGGGGCGTGGAGGTCCAGACCTCCCGTGCCGAGTCCGTGAAGTACGCCGCCGTGGTGGCCTGCTTCGACGGCATCGACACCCCCGCGGCCATCGGCGAGACCGTCCTCGACCTGGGCGGCACCCTCCGTCAGCTGGCGACGAACTCCCGTGTGGTCACCGTGGCCGAGGACCCGGAGGCCGCCTCGGTGGCCGAGGACCCGGCCGCCCGCGCCGCCCGCCAGGGCATCACCGGCCTGACCCGGTCCCTCGCCCACGAGATGCGCGCCGGCGGCACCGCCAACGGCATCCAGCTCGGTGACGGCGTGGGCCTGGACGCCCCGGGCGCCGCCGGCGCCCTGCGGTTCCTGCTCTCCGGTCGCTCGGCCTACGTCTCCGGCCAGTTCCTCCCGGTCACGACGACGGCCGGTCGCCTCCCGGAGGACCCCGACCGTCCGCTGGCCGGGAAGGTGGCCGTGGTCACCGGCGCCGCCCGCGGCATCGGTGCGGCCATCATCCGCACCCTCGCCCGGGACGGCGCGACCGTGGTGGGCGTGGACGTCCCGGCCGCCGGCGAGTCCCTCACAGCCGTGGTGAACGAGCTCGGCGGCACCGCCCTGCCGCTGGACATCACCGCCGAGGACGCCGGCGCCAGGATCCTCGAGCACTGCCGTTCGCGTCACGGCCGCATGGACATCGTGGTGCACAACGCCGGCATCACCCGGGACAAGATGCTCGCCAACATGGACGCGGCCCGCTGGGACTCCGTCCTGGCCGTGAACACCCTGTCCCAGCTGCGCATGAACGAGGCGTTCCTGGCGGACGAGGCGAAGGACGTGGTGGGCGAGGGCCTGCGCATCGTCACCCTGGCCTCCACCTCCGGCATCGCCGGCAACCGCGGCCAGACCAACTACGCCGCCTCCAAGTCCGGCGTGATGGGCCTGGCGGCCGCCACTGCGCCGCTGCTGGCCGCCCGCGGCGGCACCATCAACGCCGTGGCCCCCGGCTTCATCGAGACCGAGATGACCGCGAAGATCCCGCTGCTCACCCGTGAGGTCGGCCGCCGCATCAACTCCCTGAGCCAGGGCGGCACGCCGGTGGACGTGGCCGAGGCCATCGCCTTCCTCGTCTCCGACGCCGCCGGCGGCACCAACGGCAACACGCTGCGCGTGTGCGGCCAGGCCATGATGGGAGCCTGAGATGACCGAGCTGCAGACCATGCCGTCCCTGGCCGCCTGCTACCGGGCCGCCTTCGGCCAGGCCGCCAAGGACGCCGTCACCAGGCGGCGTCGTCCCGCGGATCTGCCCGCTGCGCCGGTTCTCGTGCGCGGACACCGCATCTCTGCGGAGTCCCTGGACGCCTACCGCCGCCTGCTCGGCGTCGGCGAACCGGAGTCCGTGCCCTCCGTGCTGGTGCACATCGAGGCCTTCCCCGCCGCGATGCACCTGATGGCGGAAGAGTCCTTCCCGCTGCCGCTGATGGGCATGGTGCACCTGACCAACACGGTGTTCCACCACCGCCCGGTCCCCGTGGACGTGCCGCTGGACATCACCGCCCGGGCCTCCGAGCTGGTGGCCCACCACGCCGGCACCGCGGTGGACCTGACCGTCACCGTCACGGACCCGGAGACCGGCGAGGTCCTCTGGGAGGGCGTCTCCCGCTACCTGGCCAAGGGCGTGCACCGCGGTGCCCGGCCCGAGCGTCCGGCCCGCGAGGAGTTCACCGCTCCCGGCATGACCGGGCAGTGGCGCTTCGACGGCGGCGCAGGCCGAAAGTACGCAGCCGTCTCCGGCGACTACAACCCGATCCACCTGAGCGGCCCCACTGCCAAGGCGCTCGGCATGAAGGGCGCCATCGCCCACGGCATGTACCTCGCCGCGAAGATGCTCGCCGGCCGCGAGCCCACCGCAGCGGGCTTCCGCTGGGAGATCGGCTTCGACGCCCCGGTCCAGCTGCCCGGCACCGTCGCGGTCGCCTACGCCCATCCGGCCGCGGGCATCACGGAGGTGACGGGCTGGAACGCCCGCAGGGGCCGCCGGCACTTCACCGGCACGATCGCCCCGATCGAGGCCTGACCCGGCCCCACTCGCACCGAGGCCTCGTGTGAGGCAGACAGGACGGCCCCCGTCACCGCAGAGAAGGTGACGGGGGCCGTCGTCGTGAAGCGCGGGGGCGGGGCAGGACCCGGGCAGGTCGCCGTCCGAGGAGACGACCGGTGCCGGCCGTCCCGTTCAGAGCCCGGCGACCGCTGCGCGCAGGCGGCGGGCGTAGTCGTCCCAGGTGTGGGAGCGGGCCCGGCGCTCGGCCTCGCCGGACATGGCGCGCCAGGAGGCCGGATCCTGGAGGACCCGCTCCAGGGCATCCGCCCAGGCCTGAGGCGTGTTCTGCCGGACGAGGCGCCCGGTGGCGCCGTCTGCCACCGCATGCACCAGCCCTCCGGTGCGGTGGGCGAGCACCGGCGTGCCGCAGGCCTGCGCCTCGAGGGCCACCAGGCCGTAGGACTCGGAGAAGCTCGGCATGGCCACCAGGTCCGCGGCGCGGAACTGGGCGGCGAGCTGATCGGCCGGGACCGGCTCGCTGAAGGTCACCAGGTCCGCCACGCCCTCGGCCTCGGCCAGAGCGGCCAGGTCCGGGGTGTCGGCGCCGGAGGGGGCCCCGTTGACGTGGGCGCGCAGGCGGTCCGTGCCCGGGGCGAGCACGCCACGGCGGCGCAGCTCGCCCAGCGCGGAGATGAGCACCTGGGGACCCTTGTGGTGCTGGATCCGGCCGGCGAACAGGACGCGCAGCTCCGGGTCGAACGGATCCACGTCCTCGGCCTCACCGCCGGGCCACCAGGCATGCCCCGCGGGAGTGAAGACGTCCGTGTCCACGCCGGGGGTGGCCACCACGATGCGGCGCCGAGGGGCGTCCAGCACCTCCATCAGCGTGCGGGCCTCACCGGGGGAGTTCACCACCAGCAGGTCCGCGCCGGCGGCGATCTCCCGCTCGGCCGCCCGACGCTCGTCCGACTCGGCCGCGTCCGGGTCCGCGGCCATCTTCATGGCGGCCACGGTGTGCATGGTGTGCAGCCAGGGTGCGTCCGCGGCCTGCGCGATGCGTCGGGCGGCCGGAGCGGAGAGCCAGTAGTGGCCGTGGACGAAGGCGATCTGCTCGTCGGCCACAAGGCCCTCCTGGTCCAGCCAGGCCAGTGCGTTGCCCGCGAACTCATCCGCGTGCGCGGCGAGGTCCTCCTTGGACAGCTCGCCGCCGGGACCGGCCGGGACCTCGACGACGGTCACCTCCTCCGCCTGCACGCGCGGGGCCGCGGACGGCAGCGCGGACACCACCGGATCCGGGCCGGTGCCACGGGTGAACACGACCGGCCGCATGCCCGTGCGGGCCAGCGCAGCGGCCTCGTGGCGGACATAGGTGTTCAGGCCCCCGGCGTCGCCCTGGCCGGGCTGGTCCAGGGGGTGGGTGTGGAAGGCCACCAGGACGGCGACCGGCACGTCCTGGCGCAGACGGCGGTCCACCGCGTCGAAGAGTCGGCCCGCCCGCGGGCTCGCCGCGATCTCGTCCGCGTGCACCACGGCGCCGTCCGGTCCGCCGAGGGGCACGGTCCAGTTGCGGTACTGGTCCTGGGTGGTGCCGGGCTGGTTCTGGATGCGGCGTTCTCCCACGGCGTCCACCAGGGCCACCGCGTGCAGGGCGGCGGGGGAGCCTGCGGCGAAGCGGTGCAGGGCCAGGATCTTGGCCTCGGTCTCGTCGGACGGCCGGCCGAGCGCGGGATCGCTGGGCAGCTGAGCAGCGGCGTCGAGGAAGCCGGCGACCGTGTGCTCGTGGCCGGCCCGCTCGTCCGCGGGGTCCCCGTCCACGAGGCCGAGCGATTCGCGCAGGTCCAGGTGGACGCCCTCCAGGTAGCCGGCGGTCGGAGGCAGGTCGTGGGTGTTGACGGCCGCCATGGCCAGTGCCCGGTGGGTGCCGGGCTCGGTCGGGACGCCGTCCCGACTCTCGAACCAGAGGATGGTGGTGCCCAGGATCCCGGCGTCCGCCAGGGCCTGCTGGACCCACGGCTCGAAGGTCCCCAGGTCCTCGCCGACCACCACGACGCCCGCCCGCTGGGCCTCGATCGTCAGCACGGCCAGCATGGCCTCGTGGTCGTAGCTGACATAGGCGCCCTCGCGCGGACCGCGGCCGGCCGGGACCCACCACAGGCGGAACAGACCGAGGATGTGGTCGATGCGGACGCCGCCTGCATGGCGCATGACGGTGCCCAACATCTGGCGCAGGCCCGCGTAGCCGTTGTCCGCCAGGGCCTTCGGATGCCATGGGTGCTGCGACCAGTCCTGGCCGAGCTGGTTGTACATGTCCGGGGGAGCGCCGACGGACATCGACTCCACGAGCTGGTCCCCGAGCAGGGCGAGGTCTGCGGCGTGGCGGTCGGCGCCGACGGCCAGGTCCAGCATCAGGCCCAGGCGCATCCCCGAGGACACGGCCGCGGCCTGGGCGGCGGCGATCTGCGTGTCCGCCACCCACTGGCACCAGCGGTGGAAGTCGCGTTCGTCCTCGGTGTCCGTGCCGGTGCGGACGGCGCACCAGGACGCGAAGTCCTCCAGGCCCCGGCCCTGGTCGGCGCAGAAGCGCTCATAGGCGGCCTGGCGCTCGGCCGAGCGGCCCACGGCGTGCACGGCGCGCAGGGCGGGCCACTGCACCTCGGCGACCGCGGCGCGGTCGATCGGCCCGCCCGCGTCCACGGCGGCCTGCAGGGCGGCCCCCGCCGAGAGCCAGCGCTGCTGCTCCGCCTCGGGCAGGTCCGCGAACTCCGGGATCTCGGGAACCCGGACGACCTGCACGTTGAGGAAGCGGCGGCTGACGGGGGAGTAGGGCGAGTCGAGCGGGGCGTGGCCCGGGTCGATCGCATGCAGCGGGTTGAGCAGCAGGAAGTCCGCGCCGTGCTCGGCCGCCGCGGCGGCCACGGTGGCGGCGTCGTGCATGTCGCCGATGCCCCAGGAGCCCGAGGAGGTCACCGAGTAGAGCTGCGCGGAGGCGCCCCAGCCGCGGCGGGCCAGGAACGGCTCGGCGGTGGTGAGCCGTTCCGGGGCGCAGAGGACCGCGGCCTCGGCGACGGTGCGGCCGTCCACGGACACCACCAGACGGTGGTAGCCCACCGGCAGGGACTCGGGCAGCTGCAGGTGGCGCCGCTCGCGCTCGATCGAGTCCACGCTCCGGCGCTCCCCGAGGGAGTCGGTGGCCCCGGCGAGCACGTGGCTGCCGTCCTCGCAGACCACGGTGGCCGCCACCTCCGCGCCGGGGCGCACGGTGAGGGGGACGGTACGCCGCGAGCCGGAGACCGCCACCACCGTGGGCGCGACCACGCGGCGCCAGTCGATCTCCTCGGCGGCCTGCACCGCGGCGTCGAGGGCGACCACGCCGTCCGAGGGGACGTCCACGCCGAGGGCGGAGAGCACCTCCACGAGGAGGTCGTCGGCGACGGTCTGGTCGGAGCCGTCCTGGCCGACGTAGGTCGGCTGCACGCCGTGCAGGCGGGCAAGACGGTGGAGAAGGTCCTGGGCGGCGCGGTTCACCGGTGTCCTCCATCGGATGCTCTGGGCCGGGCGGGGAGGCCTCGGTCGCTGAACGCGCGGGCGTGTGCGCACGAGGCCCACCCCCACACTACCGGGACTGTCCAGGGCCCACGCCCCGACGAGATGCCGGACACGGCGAAGGCCCCGGCAGTTCTGCCGGGGCCTTCGCCTCGATGAGCAGTGCGCGAAGGGGGACTTGAACCCCCACGTCCTTATCGGACACAGCGACCTCAACGCTGCGCGTCTACCAATTCCGCCACTCGCGCTCATTGTTGCGGACCCGGCCGTGGCCGTTCCGCCATGCCCTGCGCGGGCAACTCGAGAACTGTACCACGGTGCTTCGGCGACCGCCAAAACGCAGGTGAGGCACCGTCGTCGGGCCGTCTCGGCCAGCCATGATGAGTCGCCGCGGGACACCGCCGGCCACGGCGGATCGGCTCCGGCGCTAGCCTGAAGGCATGTCCGAGAACAGCGCACAGACCATCCCGACCGACGCCGAGGCCGGTGCGGAGCAGACCCCGTACCGCGATGTCGTCCAGATCTGCCGCGACCTGATCCGCATCGACACCACCAACCGCGGCGGCAACGTGTCCGTCGGCGAGCCGGAGGCCGCCGAGCTCTGCGCCGAGCTCATGCGCGCCGCCGGCATGGAGCCGCAGCTCTTCGAATCCTCGCCCGGGCGCGTGTCCGTGGTGGGCCACCTGCCCGGCTGGGAGCCGGACGCCCCAGGGCTGATCCTGCACGGGCACACGGACGTGGTCCCCGCCGACGCCTCCGAGTGGAGCGTCGACCCGTTCGGCGCGGAGATCAAGGACGGCATGATCTGGGGCCGCGGCGCCGTGGACATGAAGGGCATGGACGCCATGATCCTGTCCACGCTGCTGCACTTCGCCCGCACCGGACAGCGCCCGCGCCGTCCGCTCACGGTCGCCTTCTTCGCCGACGAGGAGGCCGGCGGCGTCTACGGTGCCGGCCACGTGGTCCGGGAGCACCCCGAGGTCTTCGCCGGCTGCACCGAGGCCATCAGCGAGGTCGGCGGGTTCTCCACCGAGATCGGGAGCACCCGCGCCTACCTGGTGCAGACCGCGGAGAAGGGCATCCACTGGCTGAACCTCAAGGCAGTCGACCGCCCCGGCCACGGCTCCGCCCCGCATCCGGACAATGCCGTCACCCACCTGGCCGCCGCCATGCAGCGCATCGGCACCCACGAGTGGCCGCTGGAGTACACCAAGACCACCCGCCAGCTGCTCGAGACCGTCGCCGAGCTCACCGGCACCGAGTTCGACGAGCAGGACCCGACCCCGCAGCTCGAGGCCCTCGGCCACGCCGGCACCTGGGTCGCCGGCACCCTGCGCACCTCCACCAACCCCACCGGGCTCGGCGGCGGATACAAGCACAACGTCATCCCGTCCACCGCCACCGGCACCGTGGACATGCGCACCCTGCCCGGCTCGGACGAGGAGGCGCTCGAGGTCCTCAAGACCCTGGCGGGGGAGAAGGTGCAGGTGGAGCACGAGCACCGGGACATCGCCCTGGAGACCCCGTTCTCCGGCGACCTCGTGGAACTGATGGCCACGGCCCTGCAGGAGGAGGACCCGGATGCCGAGGTGCTGCCCTTCATGCTCGGCGGCGGCACGGACAACAAGCACCTGTCCCGCCTGGGCATCGCCGGCTACGGCTTCTCACCGCTGCGCCTTCCCCCGGACCTGGACTTCACCTCCCTGTTCCACGGCATCGACGAGCGCGTGCCCATCGACGCCCTCGAGTTCGGCTGCCGGGTCCTGGCCCGGATCCTCGAGCCGCGAGAGACGCAGCGCTGAGAGCAGGGCTTCCGTGCCCGCCGCGACGGGGGTACCGTGAGCGCATGAGCACTGACCCGCGCCTGGCCCTCGAAGCCCTCGTCGCCGCCTTCAACGAGCACCTGGTCGCCGTCCAGAACAGCCGCGGCGAGGACGACCCGGCCGTCGAGGCCGCGTTCTTCTCGATCGCCGACGCCTTCGAGGCCTACGAGGACGCCCTCTACGCCAGCACCGGCGAGGTCACCCCGCTCGAAGTGTTCGAGGACGACGATGACGACGACGAGGAGCTCGACGACCTCGAGGACTGACCGCCGCCGGCTTCCCAGAGGCCCCTCCTTTTCAGAGAGGGTGTTCACACCTGCGCGTCGCCCCCGGTGCAGGGCCGTCGCCGTGCCGTAGAGTGACCCCGTGAGTTGGATCGAAGCAGTCATTCTGGGCCTGGTGCAGGGCCTCACGGAGTTCCTCCCGATCTCGTCCTCGGCGCACCTTCGCATCGTGGGCGAGTTCCTGCCCTCCGCGGCGGACCCGGGTGCGGCATTCACCGCCATCACCCAGATCGGCACCGAGCTGGCCGTGCTGATCTACTTCTGGAAGGACATCACGCGCATCATCGCGCAGTGGTGCAGGGCGCTGTCCGGCAAGGTCCCGCACTCCGATCCGGACGTGCGCATGGGCTGGCTGATCATCCTCGGCTCCCTGCCGATCGCGATCCTCGGCCTGCTGCTGGAGGACTGGATCGACACCGAGTTCCGGTCCCTGTGGGTCACCGCCACCATGCTGATCGTCTTCGCGATCCTCCTCGCCCTCGCCGACCGCTTCGGCCGCCAGCGCAAGCCCCTCGAGCAGCTCACCGTCCGCGACGGCATCCTCTACGGCTTCGCGCAGGCCCTCGCCCTGATCCCGGGAGTCTCCCGCTCCGGCGGCACCATCACCATGGGCCTGGCCCTCGGATACGCCCGGGAAGCCGCCGCCCGCTATGCGTTCCTGCTGGCCGTGCCGGCGGTGTTCGCCTCCGGCTTCTACAAGCTCTTCAAGTCCGTCGGCGACCCGACCACCGCCGGCCCGTACGGCATGGGCGAGACTCTGCTGGCCACCCTCATCGCCTTCGCGGTGGGCTACGCCGTCATCGCCTGGCTCATGCGCTTCATCACCCAGAACTCCTTCATGCCGTTCGTCTGGTACCGCATCGCCCTGGGCCTCGGTCTCTACGTGATGCTCGGCACCGGCCTCATCAGCGCCTGAATCACCGCCTCCGACTCGAAAGGCCTCCATGCAGTCCTGGTCCGTCCCCGGCGTGCCCACGCTCCCGGCCCATCCGGACACCCTGCGGGTGCACGACACCGCCACCGGCACGCTGCGCCGTCCCGGGAACCCGGAGGGCTCAGCCTCGCTCTACGTCTGCGGCATCACCCCCTATGACGCCACGCACCTGGGCCACGCGAACACCTACGTGGCGTTCGACCTGCTGCACCGCTACTGGCTCGGCGCCGGCCTGGCCGTGACCTACACCCAGAACGTGACCGACGTGGACGACCCGCTCCTGGAGCGGGCCACGGCCACGGACGTGGACTGGCAGTGGCTCGCCGAGCAGCAGACGGACCTGTTCCGCTCGGACATGACCGCCCTCAACGTGCTCCCGCCGCACCACTACCTCGGCGTCACGGAGACGGTCCCCGCCGTCGTGGAGGGCGTCCAGGCGCTCGTGGACGCGGGCCTGGGGTACACCGTGCCGGGCCGGGACGGCGAGCCGGACGGGGACGTCTACTTCGACACCCGCGCCGCCGAGCGGACCACCGGCTGGCGCCTCGGCTCGGTCGGGGCGCACACGGACGCCGAGATGGCCGAGATCTTCCCGGAGCGCGGCGGCGACCCGCAGCGTCCGGGCAAGCGGGATCCGCTCGACCCGCTGCTGTGGCGCGTGCACCGCGAGGGCGAGCCTGTCTGGGACGGCGGCCCGCTCGGCCGCGGCCGTCCCGGCTGGCACATCGAGTGCTCGGTGATCGCCCGCCGGACGCTGCCGGCTCCGTTCACGGTCCAGGCCGGCGGCTCGGACCTGCGCTTCCCGCACCACGAGTTCTCCGCCGCGCACGCCACCGGCATCGACGGCAAGGACCTCGCCCACACCTACCTGCACTCCGGCATGGTCGCCCTGGACGGGCAGAAGATGTCCAAGTCACTGGGCAACCTCGAGCTCGTGTCCCGCCTCACCGCCCGCGGCGTCGAGGCGGTGGCCGTCCGTGCCGCGCTGCTGGACCACCACTACCGCTCCGACTGGCAGTGGTCCGAGGACGTGCTCACCCACGCCCAGGAGCGGGTCGCGGCCTGGCGCGCCGCGCTCCTGCAGGACTCCCGCCGGGACGGCGCCGCGGTGCACGCCGCTGTGGTCTCCGCCCTCTCCACAGACCTGGACGCCCCGGCCGCACTGCAGGTGCTGGACGCCTGGGCCGTGGGGGAGCGGCTGCCCGAGGCGGAGCCGATCGGCGCCGGGCAGGACGTGGACGTCGCTGACGTGGCCGACGCCCTGCTGGGCCTGCGCCTGCGCTGAGGTGCCCGCTCAGGAACGACGGCGGCCGCGCAGGTAGCGCTCGAACTCCCGTGCGATGGCCTCGCCCGAGGCGTCCGGCAGCTCGCGTGCGTCGGTGGCCTCCTCGAGCTGCTGCACGTAGGCGGCGATGTCCGCGTCGTCCTGGGCGACCTCGTCCACCGACTGCCGCCACAGCGCCGCGTCCGCCTGGAGCTCGGCGGTGTCCACGGTGACGCCGAGCAGCTCCTCGAGCGCCTCCACCAGGGACAGCTGTGTCTTCGGCGAGGGCGACTGGGCCACGTAGTGCGGGACCATGCCCCACAGGGAGAGCGTCGGCAGGCCGGATCGCGCGGCGGTGTCCGTGACCACCCCCACGATGCCGGTAGGCCCCTCATAGGTCGGCTGGTCTGCACCGACGGCGACGCGCACATCCCCCATCGGCGAGGAGGCCCGGGCGGGCATCGGACGGGTGTGGGGCACGTCGGCCAGCAGCGCACCCACGACCACCAGGGCGTCCACGCCCTCGTCTGCGGCCACCTGCAGGATCTCCTGGGTGAAGGCACGCCAGCGCACGTTCGGCTCGACGCCCGAGCACAGCAGCAGCTGCAGCCCGTCCGCGCCGCACTCCTCGGTGGAGACCGGACGTCCGTCGGCGTCCAGCACCGCCTCGTGGACGTGCATGGCGGGCCACTCGATGGTGCCCATGCCGTCCGCATCGCGCCGCACGGTGGGGCGGGTGACCTGGAAGTCGTAGTACTCGCCGGTGCAGACGTCCGCGCGCTGGAAGGCCTCCCACTGGCGGACGAGCGTCTCCAGGGCGCTGGTGGCGGCCTGGCCGGCGTCGTTCCACCCCTCGAAGGCCACGAGCATGACGCGCGGCGCCCGCGCGCCCGACTCCACGGCGGGCACCGTGGCGGTCAGGTAGGCGCGCAGCGGGCCGAGCTCGTCGTCGGTCCTCTCGGTGGACTCCACTTCACTCATGGACGCCACCCTAGACGGTCGGCCCCTGGCCTAGGATGGGCTCATGCCCTCCGCCTCCCACCGGAACGCCCTGCCGGACGCCGTCCTCTGGGACATGGACGGCACCCTCGTGGACACCGAGCCGCTGTGGAACGGCGTGCAGCGGCGCCTCGTCGCCGCGCACGGCGGCACCTGGACCGACGAGCTGGCCGCCTCGCTCGTCGGCCAGGCCCTGGACGTCGGCGCCCGCCGACTGCAGGCCGCCGGCCTCGACCTGCCGGAGGAGGAGATCATCGCGGTGACCATGGAGGAGGTCGCTCGCGGCGTTGCGGCGGACACCCCCTGGCGCCCCGGTGCCCGTCAGCTGCTCGTCGAGCTCGGCGAAGCCGGTGTCCCCTGCGCCCTGGTGACCATGTCCCATGCCCCGTTGGCACAGACCCTGCTGGACGTCGCCCCCGCCGGGGTGCTGGAGCTGTCCGTCACCGGCGACGAGGTCTCCCGCGGCAAGCCCGACCCCGAGGCCTACACCCTCGCCCTGTCCCGTCTGCGGGCGCGCCACCGGGACCTCGACCCTGCCCGCTGCGTGGCGGTGGAGGACTCGCCGGTGGGCGTCCGCGCCGCCATGGCCGCCGGTCTGACCACCGTCGGCGTGCCCAGCGTGCTGCCCCTGGATCCGGACGCGGCCACCGTCCGGTGGGACACCCTGGCGGGCCGCACGGTCGCCGATCTCGCCGCCGTCCTGCCGGGCGCCGCCGCCGGATCCGCGGCGGATTCCTCGTGACCGGTACCTCCGCGGGCCTGCGCCTGGGCAGCCTGGGCGGAGCCCCCATCGTCGTCGGCTGGGCGTGGCTGCTCATCGGCGCCGCCGTGCTGGTGATCTTCGGGCCCTCCCTGCAGCGGGCGGACCCGTCGCTGGGCAGGGCCGCCTACGCCGTCGCCGGCGGCTATGTGCTCGTCCTGGCCGTCTCCGTGCTGATCCACGAGCTCGCGCACGCCGCCGTCGGTGCCGCCCACGGCTCCCGGCCGGAGGCGATCGAACTGTCCGGCTGGGGCGGGCACACCCAGTTCGTCCGCGCCGTGGACCGGCCGCTCGGCTCCGTGCTCACCGCACTGGCGGGCCCCGCGGCCAACCTCGTGCTCGCCGGCCTCGCCCACGCCGCCGGCACCCTCGCGGCCCCGGGCACCGTCACGGCGCTGCTGCTGTCGATGGCGGCCACCGCGAACCTGTTGCTGGCCGCCTTCAACGTCCTGCCCGGCCTGCCGCTGGACGGCGGCCGCATGATCGAGTCGGCGGTCTGGGCCGCCACCGGCTCCCGGCCCCGCGGCACCGTGGCCGCCGGCTGGGCCGGTCGTGTCCTCGCCACCGGCCTGGTCCTCGGCGGGATCGCCGTCCCGCTGCTGACGGACGCCCGCCCCGGCCTCGGTGTCGTGGCCCTCACGGTCCTGGTGGGCGTGAGCCTGTACCGTGGCGCGGACGCAGCGATCGCCTCCGCACGCTGGCAGGACCGCGCCGCCCGCATCACCGTCGGGGACCTGATGCTCCCGGCCGTCCTCCTCGCCCCGGACGCCACCGTGGCGGACGCCGAGGCCGCGCTGCGGACCGGGGGCACCGCCGTCGTGCTGGAGCCGGCGGTCGGCGAGGGCACGACGACGGCCGCACCGGCCGTCGTCGACGTCCAGGCCGTGCGGCGCGTGCCGCAGGCACGGCGGGCACTGACCCCCGCCACGGCGGTCGCCGCCGCCCTCCCGGCCTCCGCGGTGCTCCGTCTGGGCACCGATCCGGAGTCCGGACCCGACTTGATCGACCGTCTCGCCGCCACGGACACTGCGGTGTGGGCGGTCGTCCGCCCCGACGGCCGTGTGCTGGGCATCCTTCCGCGCGCCGCCGTCCTGAACGCCCTCGAGCACAGCCCGCCGAGGCACCGAAGGAGAACACCGAAGTGACCGAGCAGACCCCCACGCCCGCACCCACCGGCGTGAGCGCCCGCCGCGGGCCCCTGCGCGCCGGACAGCGGGTGCAGATCAAGGACGCCAAGGGCCGGCTGAACACGATCACCCTCATCCCGGGAGGGCAGTTCCACAGCTACCAGGGCGTGCTGCGGCACGACGACCTGATCGGCGGTCCGGAGGGCGTGGTGGTGCAGAACAGCTCGGGCCACGACTACCAGGTGCTCCGCCCCCTGCTGAACGACTTCGTGCTCTCCATGCCGCGCGGGGCCACGGTGGTGTACCCCAAGGACGCCGGGCAGATCGTGCAGCAGGCGGACATCTTCCCGGGCGCGGTGGTGGTGGAGGCCGGGGTCGGCTCCGGTGCCCTGTCCATGTCCCTGCTGCGTGCGATCGGCGACGCAGGCCGGCTGCACTCCTACGAGCGCCGCGAGGACTTCGCCGAGATCGCCCGTGCCAACGTGGAGTCCTTCTTCGGTGCCGCGCACCCGGCCTGGTCCATCCACGTCGGAGACGCCCAGGAGAAGATGCTCCAGGTGCACGAGCCGCACTCCGTGGACCGCGTGGTCCTGGACATGCTCGCCCCCTGGGAGTGCGTGGATGCCGTCGCCACCGTCCTGGCCCCCGGCGGCGTGTGGCTCACCTACGTGGCCACCGCCACCCAGCTCTCCCGCGTGGCCGAGGCGATCCGCGAGTCCGGGAAGTTCACCCAGATCGAGGCGAACGAGACTCTCGTGCGCGGCTGGCACCTGGACGGCTTGGCCGTGCGCCCGGACCACCGCATGGTGGCCCACACCGGGTTCCTGCTGACCGCCCGCCGCCTGGCTTCCGGGCAGGAGGCGCTGAGGATGAAGCGCCGCCTGAAGGTCTCCGAGTTCAAGGACGAGGACGTGGAGGCCTGGACTCCCTCGGACGAGTCCCGCTGGACGCCCCAGGCCCTCGGCGAGCGCGTGGTCACGGACAAGAAGGCCCGCAAGAACCTCAAGGAGGCCCGTCTCACCGCCCGCCGTGCCGCCGAGGCCGAGCAGGGTGTGGACGCGCACGGCAACCCTGCCTGAGCCCCCACCTCAGCCCACGAGGAGGACCGATGAGTCAGAACGACCCCACCACCGGCACCGCCGAGGAGCGCGCGGCCGAGCTCGGCCGCATGCTCGCCGACGCACAGGGCACCGCGGAGCGGCTGCGCCTGCAGCTGGAGTCCGCGCAGCGTCACGCCTCGAAGCAGTCTGAGCTGCGCCGTGCCGCCGAGGCCCAGCTGCAGACCGCGGGCCGCAACAACAGGCGCATGGTCGAGCTGCTCGAGGACACCCGTGAGGAGATCACCACCCTCAAGGACGCCCTTGAGGCCACCACGCGCCCGCCGTTCCTCTACGCCCTGCTGGAACAGGTCCACCTGCCCCGACAGCCGCGCGAGGGCGTGGAGTCCGCCGCGGTGGTGCGCGGGGGAGCGGACGTGGTGCTCAACGGCCGCCGCATGCGTGTGGCCGTCTCCCCGCTGCTGGACGCCACGAAGCTGGTGCCGGGCTCGGAGGTGCTGCTGGACGAGACCCAGTCCGTCGTGGGCATCGCCGATTCGGTGCGTGCGGGGCAGATCCTGCGCGTCAAGGAGGTCCTGGACTCCGGCGACCTGGTGGTGGCCGGCGCCGCGGACGAGGAGCGCGTGGTGCGTCGCAGCCCGGCCCTGGCGGAGGCGGACCTGCGCCACGGCGACGCCGTCACCGTGGACCCCCGCCAGGAGTGGGCCCTGCAGACCGTGGTGCTCTCCGAGGTGGAGGACGTCCTGCTGGAACAGACCCCGGACGTCTCCTTCGCGGACATCGGCGGTCTCGGCGCCCAGATCGAGCGCATCCGGGAGGCGGTGGAGGTCCCGTTCCTGCACCCCGGGCTCTACGCCGAGCACGGCCTGCGGGCGCCGAAGGGCATCATGCTCTACGGCCCGCCCGGCACCGGCAAGACCATGCTGGCCAAGGCCGTCGCCTCCTCGCTGTCCGCCCGCTCCACCGCGCAGCAGCCGGCCGTGTTCCTCAACATCAAGGGGCCGGAGCTGCTGAACAAGTATGTGGGCGAGACCGAGCGCCACATCCGCATCATCTTCGAGCGGGCCCGGGAGAAGGCCTCCGCGGGGGCGCCGGTGGTGGTGTTCTTCGACGAGATGGAGTCCCTGTTCCGCACCCGCGGCTCCGGCGTCTCCTCGGACGTGGAGACGACGATCGTGCCGCAGCTGCTCGCGGAGATCGACGGCGTCGAGTCCCTGGGGAACGTGATCGTCATCGGCGCCTCGAACCGTGAGGACATGATCGACCCGGCCGTGCTGCGTCCCGGCCGCCTGGACGTCAAGGTCCGCATCGACCGCCCGGACCGCACCGGCGCCGCCGAGATCATGGGCAAGCACCTCACCGCGGCCATCCCGCTGCACGACGAGGAGGTGGAGGACGCCGGCTCCGCCGAGCAGGCACGTGCCGACCTGATCGAGCGCACCATGGACGCCCTCTACGAGCGCAGCCCGCGCACGGCCCTGGCCGAGCTCACGGACGCCGCCGGCGGCACCGCCGTCCTCTACCTGGCGGACCTGGTCTCCGGCGCCGTGGTGGCGGACGTGGTGGACCGGGCAAAGCGCCACGCCGTCCGGGACCTGCTCGCCGCTGGCGAGGACCCCGCCGCCCGCGGGGTGCGCGCCGTGCACCTGCTGAAGGCTGTGGACGGCGTGCTGGCGGATCAGGCCGACCTGCTCGCCACCGTCTCCCCGGCAGAGTGGGCCCGCACCTCCGGCTGGCGCGGCCCGCACCTGACGGGCCTGACCATGCTGACCGGATCCTCCTCCGGCGGCGTCGCCCGGGAGGCGGGAGCATGAGCCCGGTGCAGCCGACGACCCCGGCGCCGTCCCGCGTGTTCCCGGCCTTCCGGGGCCAGCGCCCGCTGTTCCCGGACACCATGCCCTCCGGACTGGAGGAGCCGCCGAACGGCCGCGACGCCGCCGGCTGGGGTGTCCGGCGCGTCATGGGGACCGAGACCGAGTTCGGCACCCACGCCCCGGCCAACCCGCAGGCCCACCACACCGTGCTCTCCCTCGAGCTGGTGAACGCCTACGCGGACATGGCCACCCGAGCCGGCACGCCGGTGGCCGGCACCGAATGGGACTACTCGGCCGAGTCCCCGCTGGTGGACGCCCGCGGCTGGCGCATGCCCCGCTCGGCCGCCCATCCGTCCCAGCTCACCGACGAGGCCATCACGGGCCAGGACGGCGAGCCGATCCACCTGCTCGTGAACACCGTCCTGGCCAACGGTGCCCGCTGGTACGTGGACCACGCCCATCCCGAGTACTCCTCGCCGGAGACCACCACCCCCCGCGACGCCATGGTCTGGGACGCCGCCGGAGACCTGGTGGCCCAGGACGCGGCGGACCACATCGCCGCCGGCGAGGGCAGCCCCGAGGTGCGGATCTACAAGAACAACGTGGACGGCAAGGGCGCCTCCTACGGCGCGCACGAGAACTACCTCGTGGCCCGCGCCCTGGACTTCGACGAGCTCACCGCCGTCCTGCTGCCGTTCTTCACCGCCCGCCAGGTGCTCGTCGGTGCCGGCCGCGTGGGCATCGGCCCGGACGGGTCCACGCCCGGCTTCCAGCTGTCCCAGCGCGCCGACTACTTCGAGGAGCAGGTGGGGCTGGAGACCACCATCCACCGGCCCATCGTCAACACCCGCGACGAGCCGCACGCCGTCCACGACGCCTACCGGCGCCTGCACGTGATCATCGGCGACGCCACCCTGTCCCAGCACGCCACCTGGCTGCGGATGGGCATGACCGCCCTGGTGCTCGCCCTGGCCGAGGCCGGCACCGCCCCGCGCATCGAGCTCGAGGATCCGGTGGCCGCCCTCCAGACCATCAGCCGGGACCCGTCCCTGCAGGCGGCGGTGCCCGCCGCCGTGGTGCACGACGACGGCACCCGCCACCGTGCGTCGCTCACTGGCATCGACATCCTCCGGGCCTACCTCGATGCCGCCGAGGCCCACTGTGCCGCCCACGGCGTGGATGACGCGGCCACCGCCGAGGTGCTCGCGGCCTGGCGGCAGGACCTCGACGACGCCGCCGCGGATCCCCTGTCCCTGGCCGACCGGGCCGACTGGGCCGCCAAGCTGCGCCTGCTCGAGGGCATGCGCGCCCGCACAGGCTCGGACTGGTCCGACCCCCGCCTGGGCATGCTCGACCTGCAGTACACGGACCTGGCCCCCTCCCGCTCCCTGCACCGGCGGCTGGTCACAGCCGGCCATCTGCGGGTGCTGGCGGACGAGGACGAGGTGCGGGCCGCCGTCGGGACTGCGCCGACGACCACCCGTGCCTGGCTCCGCGGCGGCCTGGTCTCCCGGCATGCGCGCCAGGTGGTGGGCGCCGCCTGGGACAACGTGCTGCTGCGCCCCCAGGAGGGCGACCGCCTGCACCGGGTGCCGCTGGTCGAGCCGCTGCGGGGCCGGGCCGCCGACCTGCCCGGATGGTGGGGCGAGGACGGCCGCACCCCCGACGCGGCCGAGCTGATGCGCACGCTCACGGCCCTGACGGGCGCGTTCTGAGCGCGTAGGCTCGGACCAGACCCTCACCCCACGCCAGAGGAGGACCCCATGGCCCAGGAGCGCATCCATCACCAGAAGCAGGGCGGCGGCGACGGCGGCGAGGACGCCGGCCTGCAGCAGCAGGCCCAGCAGTCCTCCACCGCGCCCAGTGCCGACCTGGACGGGCTGCTGGACGAGATCGACACCGTCCTCGAGGCCAACGCCGAGGAGTTCGTCAAGGGCTTCGTGCAGAAGGGCGGCCAGTGAACGACCGCCGCATCTTCGGGCTCGAGACCGAGTACGGGGTGCAGCACTGGCACCCTGAGGGACGTCGCCTGAGTCCCGAGGAGGTCGCCCGGTACCTCTTCCGCCCCGTCGTGGAGTGGGGCCGCTCCTCCAACGTGTTCGTGGAGAACGGCTCACGCCTCTACCTCGACGTGGGCTCACACCCCGAGTACGCCACCGCCGAGTGCTCCACGATCGACGAGCTGCTCGCCTCGGACGCCGCCGGCGACGAGATCATGCGGGAGCTGATCGCCCAGGCCGAGGAGCGCATGCACGCCGACGGCATCGAGGGCTCGGTGTACCTCTACCGGAACAACGCCGACTCGGCCGGCAGCTCCTACGGCTCCCACGAGAACTACCTGTTGCGCCGCCGCAGTGAGTACCGGCGCCTCACCGAGGCGCTCGTGCCGTTCCTCGTGTCCCGGCAGATCCTCGTCGGCGCCGGCCGCGTGGTGCCCGCCGGCGTGTGGCCGGAGGGCCAGGGGCAGGCCCACTACGCCTTCTCGCAGCGTGCCGACTTCGTGCAGGAGGGCGTGTCCTCCTCCACCACCCGGTCCCGGCCGATCATCAACACCCGCGACGAGCCCCACGCCGACGCCTCCCGCTACCGCCGGCTGCACGTGATCGTGGGCGACTCGAACCTCTCCGAGCACACCCACCTGCTGCGCTTCGGCGCCACTGACCTGATGCTCCGCATGATCGAGTCCGGCTGGCCTCTCGGGGACAAGGAGATGCCCCATCCGACCCTCGCGATCCGCCGGGCCAGCCACGACCTCACCGGCACCGCCCCGCTTCAGCTGCGCGACGGGGCCGCCTCGGCACTCGAGCTCCAGGAGCACTACCTCGAGCGCGCCCACGCGTTCGTCGAGCGTCACGGGGCCCACCACGACCGCGTCGATCAGGTCCTGGACCTCTGGGAGGAGGTCCTGGAGGCCGTCCGCTCCCAGGACACCAGCGGCATCGACACCCGGATCGACTGGGCCATCAAGCTCCGCCTCCTCGAGGACTACCGCGCCCGCCACGGGCTCGACTGGTCCTCGCCCCGGCTGGCGCAGCTCGACCTGGCGTTCCACGACCTCGCCCGGGGCCGCGGCCTGTTCCAGGTGCTGCTCGAGCGCGGCCGCGTGGACCGCGTGATCGACCCTGCCGCGGCCCGGCGTGCCCGCACCGAGCCCCCGTCCGGCACCCGCGCCGCCGTGCGTGCCGCGTTCATCCGCCGGGCCCGCGAGCGTCAGCTCGCGTACGCCGTGGACTGGACCACGATGAAGCTCAACGAACACCCCCTGCACGTCATCTCCATGAAGGACCCCTTCGACACGTCCACCACGGCCGTGGAGAGGCTGTTCGACGGCGTGGTGGATCCAGCCTGAGTCCAGACTCCGTGGGTATGTTGGAGTCCATGACTTCCATCATTCCGCTGGGCCGCTCCCGCAGGCCCCTGACCGCCCTGTCCATGTCCCTGGCGGCGCTGCTGCTGGCCACCGCCTGTGCCGGCGAGGACGCACCCGCCGAGGGCGACTCGCCGTCCGGCGCCGAGGCCTCGGCCGCCGGCCCCGCCGAGAGCGGCGACGGCGGCGAGAAGGACGCCGAGGGCGACGACGAGGACTACACGCGGGCCGAGGCCGGCACCGGCGTGGGCCAGACCGACAAGCTCGAGGCTGTGTCCCTGTCCGCCGCGGACGGCGAGGAGCCGGTGGTGCAGGCCGACACCCCGATCAAGGCCGACGAGGTCTCCACCCGCGTGCTGAAGACCTCCGATCGCGAGCCGGCGAAGGACGGCGACCTCGTCACCGTCTCCACCGTGGCCGTGAACCCGGAGGACGGAGAGGTCATGGGGGAGAACTTCTCCACCGGTCCCGAGGTCGTCATGCTCAACCAGCGCCTGAAGGATGCCAACCAGGAGCTGTACCGGATGCTGCGCACCAGCGCCCCGGGCGCGGAGGTCGCGTACTACATCCCCGAACAGAAGGCCGAGAAGGGTGAGGACGGCCAGCCGCAGGGCCAGGACATGCCCGCCGCGCTCTACGTCTTCCGCGTGAACGACATCCTGCCGACCGAGGCGCAGGGCGAGGAGGTCACCGACCTCGACGACTCCCTCCCGAAGGTCACCGTGGACAAGGAGTCCGGCCACCCGAAGATCCAGAAGCCCTCCGGCGACGCCCCGAAGGACCTCAAGGTGCAGCCCCTCATCCAGGGCGAGGGCGAGGAGGTCGGCGAGCACGACCAGGTCACCGTCCAGTACACCGGCGTCACCTGGTCCGAGGGCAAGACCTTCGACAGCTCCTGGGAAAAGGGCGGCGATCCGGCCACCTTCTCGCTCGACGGTGTCATCGAGGGCTGGAAGGAGGGCCTGGCCGGACAGAAGGTCGGCTCTCGCGTGCTGGTCTCCGTGCCGTCCGAGAAGGCCTACGGCGAGGCCGGCAGTCCGCCGAACATCGGCAAGAACGAGGACCTGCTGTTCGTCGTGGACATCCTGCACACCCAGGCTCCGGCCCAGCCCCAGCAGGACGACTCCGAGGACTCGGACCGCTGACACCCGTCACCTGAGAAGAGGAACACCCCCATGTCATTCGGACAGCGCAACTACGACCGCACGAAGCCCGAGGTGGACTTCCCGGGCGACACCCCGCCCACCGAGCTCGTCGTCGAAGACCTCATCGCCGGCTCGGGCAAGGCCGTCGAGGCCGGGTCCCGCGTCCAGGTCCACTACGTGGGCGTGGCCTGGTCCACCGGTGAGGAGTTCGACGCCTCCTGGAACCGCGGCACCCCCCTGCCGCTGACCGTCGGCGTCGGCCAGGTCATCGCCGGCTGGGACCAGGGGCTGCTCGGCATGAAGGTCGGCGGCCGCCGCCGTCTCGAGATCCCGCCGCACCTGGGCTACGGCGCCCGCGGTGCCGGCTCGGCCATCGGTCCGAACGAGACGCTGATCTTCGTCTGCGATCTCGTCTCGGTCGACTGACGACCGGCGCAGAGCACGTTCGATGACCTCCACCCCCGGAGAGCGTGAACGACGCACCAGCGAGCGCGTGATCGCGCTGCTGATGCTGCTGATCCACACGCGGCACGGCTACACCACCGCGCAGATCCGCCGCCACGTCGAGGGGTATGCGGAACTCGGCGACGAGGCCTTCGAGAAGGCCTTCCAACGCGACCGCGCACTGCTGGAGGACATCGGTGTGCCCCTGTCCCTCGAGCAGCCGGAGGATGCCGACGCCCGCCACGTGGTGGACGCCTCGGCCCTGCTGCTGCCCGAGATCGACTTCAGCGGGGCCGAGCGCCGCGCCCTGCTCCACGCCCGCGAGGTGTGGAGCGAGACCCGGCTGCAGACCGAGGTGATGCGGGCCGTCGGACTGCTCGTGGACCCCGGGTCCGCCGGCGAGGCCGACGACGGTCTCGGCCTGCCCCGCGTGGTGCAGCGTCTCACCCCGAACCTCGAGGTGTTCCTGGACGCCGCCGTGGAGCAGCAGGTGCTCGCCTTCGGCTACCGCACTGCCGCCGGGGCCGTTTCGCCGCAGGACCGACCGCGCCGCGTCCGCATCTGGTCCGCCCTCGAGATCGGCGGCGCCTGGTACGCCGCAGGATGGGACCTCGACCGCCAGGGCGAGCGCCTGTTCCGCGTCTCCCGCGTCATCGGCCGGCCCGAGGAGCTGCCCGGCACCGGGTCCGACGCCCCGGCCCGCCCCGCCGACTGGAACCCCGTCGAGATCCGTGACCGACTGCTCGGCCAGGGCGAGGGCCTGCGCGACCGCGTCCGGCTCTGGGTCGCCCCCGGACGCGGACACTCCGTGCGCCTGCGCGGCCAGGCCGTCACGCCCACCGCGCAGGACGGTGCCGCGCCCGGGGAGGGCTGGGAGCTGTGGGAGACCGACCGTCCCGCCCACGACGGCCTCGTCCAGCTGTGCGGCGGCCTCATGGGCGTCGTCCAGCCCTCGGCGGCCGATCCGGACGTGGTCGCCGAGGTGCTGGCCGCCTGGAGGCGCGTGGCCGAGGTCCACGACGGCGCCCCGCCGCCGCACCCGGAGCTCGCGAAACCACGCCAGTCCCGGTATCGCCAGGGACAGCGCGAGCGCGTCTCCCGTCTGCTCGACATCGTGGGCCTGGCCAACCGCGCCGGCGGCATCACGAAGGTCGAGCTCGCCGACCGCCTCGAGCTCAGCCCCAAGGCCCTCGACGCCGACCTGCGCGACCTCCAGTACTGCGGCCTGCCCGAGCGCCTCTTCCCGGGCTGGCTGTTCGACGTCGATGCCGAGTCCGACGTGGTCGAGGTGCGCCAGGCCGTGGACCTGCCCGCGCCCATCCGCCTCTCCCTGCCCGAGGCACACCGCCTCTCCGCCGCCCTGGACACGGTGGCCCAGATGCCGCACGCGGACGACGAGGTCGCTCCCGCCGCCGTGACCGCGGCAGCACGGATCCGGCAGGTGCTCGCCGACGTCGGACACACCGGTGCCACCACATCGGTGAGGCCCTCCACCGGCGGGACGGACGACCCCGGCGACGCAGCCGCCGTCGTGCCCTCCGCCGCCGACGGCGGGGGAGCAGGGGGCCACGAGCCACCTGCGACGCCCGTGACCTCCTTCTGGGACGTGCACGCAGACCAGGACACCGTGCGTGTGCTCATGGATGCCGTCGCCCGCCACCGGGTGGTGCGCCTGCGCTACCACGCCCTGCACTCCGACCGGACGACGGAGCGGGAGGTCGAGCCCGTGCAGCTCGTCCAGTCCGGCGTGGTCCTCTACCTGCAGGGCCATTGCCGCACCGCCGGCGCCATGCGCACCTTCCGCGTCGAGCGGATCTCCGCTGTGGAGCCGACCGGCGAGATCGCGAAGGCGCGGCGCCGCCCCAAGAAGACGATGCTCACCCCGGTCGACACGACGCTGGAGGCGGTGCTCGCCTGGCATCACCGCATCCGGGACCTGGCGGACGACTATGCACCGCGCCTGGAGGCTCAGGACGCGGACGGGCGACGGCTGACCCGCCTGGGTCTGCTCTCCGAGGACGCGGCGATCGCCCTGGCCGGCATGCACGCCGGGGACGTCGAGGTCCTCGAGCCCGCCGAGCTGCGCCAGGCCGTCCGCGATCGCGCGCTGGCCGCGATCCGGCGCCTCGAAACCGCTGTACGCTTGTGAACAGGAATTCCGACGAAAGGAACTCACCATGGTCGCTGGACTTCAGGGATGGCAGCTCGTCATCATCGTCCTCCTCGCCGTGCTGCTCTTCGCCGCGCCGAAGCTGCCGTCGATGGCCCGCAACCTCGGCCAGTCCATGCGCATCTTCTCCTCTGAGGTGAAGGAGATGCGCAAGGACGGCAAGGACAAGAAGGACGCTCAGCAGGAGGACCGCTCCGCCGGCACCGAGCCGGTGGAGGGTCGCATCGTCGACCGCGACGTCAACGACGTCCGTGAGGGTTCCCACCGCGCCGACGAGCGTTGATCGGCCGGGCCCAGCCCGTCTCGACCGCGAGAGCCGCGCATGAGCATGGACCAGACTCCGCCTGAGGGCGCGCCCGGCACGGGCGCGCCCGAACGCCCCGCGCAGGGCGCCCTCGCCCAGGACACTCCTGCCGTCTCCCGGGAGGAGGTCCGCGAAGCGGCCGCGACGCCCCCGGGCAAGCGCCGCAAGCGCGCCCGCCGGAAGGACAACCCCACCGGCGAGATGCCGCTGCGCGAACACCTCGCCGAGCTGCGCAACCGCATCATCAAGTCCGGCGTCGCGATCGCCCTGGGCACGGTGCTCGGATTCTTCCTGTACGAGCCGGTCATGGGTGCGCTCGCCCAGCCGCTCAAGGACGCCGAGCAGCGGGGCATCCTCGCCTCCCTGAACTTCGACTCGGTCGGACAGTCCTTCGACATCCTGCTGCAGGTCGGACTGTTCATCGGCGTGGTCGTGGCCAGCCCCGTCTGGCTCTACCAGATCTGGGCGTTCATCATGCCGGGCCTGAAGGCCCAGGAGAAGAAGTACGCCATCGTGTTCCTCTCCGTCTCCATCCCGCTGTTCGTCGGCGGCGTGGTGATCGGCTACCTCGTGCTGCCGCAGGCCGTGCAGTTCTTCACCGCCCTGATCCCGGACGGCGGCACGAACTTCATCCCGGCGAACGTCTACATCCCGTTCCTGCTGCGCCTGTTCCTCGCCTTCGGCGCGGCGCTCGTGCTGCCCGTGCTCATGGTGGGCCTGAACATGATCGGCATGCTCCCGGCCCGCACCATCCTCAACCACTGGCGCATCACCGTGTTCCTCATCTCGCTCATCGCGGCCATCGCCGCCCCGGGCGGCGACGCGATCACGATGTTCTACCTGGCCGCTCCGCTGTTCACCCTGTTCGGCGTGGCCATCGTGCTCTGCGTCCTCAACGACAGGCGCCGCAACCGCAGGAGGGCCGCCACCGAGGCGGACATCGAGGCGGAGATCGCCGCCGGCCCGAAGCCGCTCAGCGAGCTCTGAGCCGGCGGGCCCAGGGGACTCCGCCGACAGCGGAGCCGCCTGGGCCGCACAGCGGCCCACCACTAGGCTGGCTCCATGGCCGACTCCCCGCATTCGCATCCGGTGCCCGACGACGAGCCGGTCCTCAGCCCCGCCGAGCGCTACGCCGCCGCCCGCCGGGCCCGGCACCATCCCGGCAGCCGTCTGTCCCAGTTCGCCGCCACCCTCGGGTTCCCCCTCGACCAGTTCCAGGTGCAGGCCTGCACCGAGGTGGAGGCCGGCCACGGCGTGCTCGTGGCGGCGCCCACCGGCTCCGGCAAGACCGTGGTCGGCGAGTTCGCCGTGCACCTGGCGCTGTCCCAGGGCCGCCGGGCGTTCTACACCACCCCGATCAAGGCCCTGAGCAACCAGAAGTTCTCCGATTTCGCCGCGATCCACGGCCCCGAGCGCGTCGGTCTGCTCACCGGAGACACCTCCGTCAACCCGGACGCGGACGTGGTGGTCATGACCACCGAGGTGCTGCGCAACATGCTCTACGCGGATTCCGCCGCCCTCACCGGCCTGGCCTGCGTGGTCATGGACGAGGTCCACTACCTCGGCGACCGCTTCCGCGGTCCCGTGTGGGAGGAGGTCATCATCCACCTGCCCGAGCATGTGCAGCTGGTCTCCCTCTCCGCCACGGTCTCCAATGCGGAGGAGTTCGGCGCCTGGTTGGACACCGTCCGCGGCGCCACCTCCGTGATCGTCTCCGAGCACCGGCCCGTGCCGCTGTGGCAGCACGTCATGGCCGGTCCGCGCCTCTACGACCTCTTCGCCGAGGACGTCGCCTTCGAAGAGTCCGCCGAGGACGACGGCGCCACCGTGCTCAACCCCGAGCTGGCCCGCCTGGCCTCCCAGGCGCACCGCAACGCCGAGCGCTCCGACTGGGGGCGCCCCGGCCGCGGTCGCGGACGCGGCCCCGGAGGCAGGGGCAAGGGGAGAGGCCGTGGCCGTCAGAGCGGGAGGAGACGCACCGACCGCGACGACGGCCGCTCCGGCGGGCGCGGTGCGTCCGGCGGCGGACGTGGCCGGCGCTCCGGCGCCGCCGGCTGGGACGGCGACCGCGGCGTGCAGGGACGCATCGGCCCGCGCGAGCACCGCAACCACGGACTGCGCACCTCGCGCCCCGAGATGGTCCGCACCCTGGAGCGCGAGGGGCTGCTGCCCTCGATCACGTTCATCTTCTCCCGCGCCGGGTGCGACGGCGCCGTGGAGCAGTGCCTGGCCGCAGACCTGGACCTGACCACCCGGGCAGACAAGCGGCTCATCCTGGAGCGGACGGACGAGGTGGCACGCCTGCTCCCGCCGGAGGACCTCGAGGTCCTCGGCTTCTGGGGATGGCGGGACGGCCTGTCCCGTGGCTTCGCCGCCCACCACGCCGGCCTGTTGCCGCCCGTCAAGGAGGCGGTGGAGGACCTGTTCGCCGCAGGGGCGCTGAAGGTCGTCTTCGCCACGGAGACCCTCGCACTCGGCGTGAACATGCCGGCCCGCTCTGTGGTCCTGGAGAAGCTGGTCAAGTTCAACGGGGAATCCCATGTGGACGTCACCCCCGGGGAGTACACCCAGCTCACCGGACGTGCCGGCCGCCGCGGCATCGACGTGGAGGGCCACGCCGTGGTCCTGTGGCGTCCGGGCCTGGACCCGGCCGCCGTGGCCGGACTGGCGTCGAAGCGCACCTACCCGCTGAAGTCGGCCTTCCGGCCCACCTACAACATGTCCGTGAACCTGCTCGCACAGGTCGGTGCACGTCGGGCCCGGGGGATCCTCGAGTCCTCCTTCGCCCAGTTCCAGGCCGACCGCTCGGTGGTGGGCCTGGCCCGCCAGGTGCGGGACAAGGAGGCCTCACTGTCCACCTACGCAGATGCGATGGCGTGCGACCGCGGGGACATGGCCGCGTACATGCGGCTGCGCAAGGAGCTCGCCGCTGCGGAGAAGGCCGGCTCCCAGGGTCGCAGGCGTGCCCGCCTCGGCGCGCTCAAGGAGTCCCTGTCCGAGCTCGCGGTCGGTGATGTGATCGACCTGCGTGACGGCCGCGCCCTCGGGCGCTGCGTGGTGGTCTTCCCGGCCGGCAACCCGCAGAACCCCCGCGTCGGCGTCATCACGGACAAGGCGCAGCTGCGCCGCATCGGCGTGGAGGACCTCGCCATGCCCGTGGAACCGATCGCCGGCGCGGACCTGCCCCGGCTTCTCCAGGTGAAGTCCCCGGCCCAGCGCAAGGACGTCGCAGCGAAGATGCGGGAGGCCGTGCGCACGCACCGCCCGCCCTCCGGCGGGCGCGACCGCTCCGGCTTCCGCCGCGTGGAGCCGGAGGAGTCCCCGCGGGTGGAGGAGCTGCGCCGCGAACTGCAGGCACACCCGTGCCACGGGTGCCCGGACCGCGAGGACCATGCACGCTGGGCCGAGCGCTGGTTGGGGCTGCGCCGGGAGGTCACCCAGCTCCGCGACCGGATCTCCGGACGCACGAACACGCTCTCCGCCGCGTTCGACCGCATCGTCGGGCTGCTGCAGGAGTACGGCTACGTCGGCTCGGATCCGGGAAACCCGCGGGAGGCCGTGGAGCCGGCCGGTCAGGCGCTGCGGCGCATCTACGGGGAGCGAGACCTGCTGACGTCGCTTCTCCTCCAGGATCCGTCCGTCGCCCGGCTCACCCCGGAGGACTGGGCGTGCCTGGCAGCCCTGCTGGTCTACCAGGGCCGGTCCGAGCCCCTGGCCGGCACCGTGGTCATGCCCAACGCGCGGCTCCAGGCCGTCCACGAGGCCACCGAGCGGCTCCAGGACCGGCTCCGCCGGGACGAGGCGGCCGCCCGACTCGAGCCCACGCCGGAGACCGACCCGGGGCTGGTGGCGCCGATGCACCGCTGGGTGCGCGGCAAGTCCCTCCGGGACACGTTGCACGGCTCGGACCTTGCCGCCGGCGACTTCGTGCGCTGGGCCCGCCAGGTCATCGATGTGCTCGGCCAGCTCGCCCAGGTCCCCGGGGACGAGGCCCGCACGCGCGACTGCCGCCGCGCCTCGGATCTCGTGGCACGTGGTGTCGTGGCCACCTCGCTGCCCACGGTCGCCGTGGACGGGTGAGCCTGCCGGGCCGGTGGGCCCGACCGGACGGGGCCCTGATGAGGCCTGGCCGAACGGGACCCTGATGAGGCCCGGCCGTGACCGGACGGGCCATGGACCGGCAGAGAGCACTAGGCTGAGAGCGTGACCGCTCTCCTGTTGCACCACGGCATCGTCCACTCTCCGACCGACCCGTACGCCACCGCCCTGATCGTCGAGGCCGGTACCGTCGCCTGGCTCGGCGGTGACGACACCGCCGCCGCATTCCTGCGCGACGGCATGGCCGAGCAGGATCTGGACGGCGCCATCGTCACGCCGCTGTTCGTGGACCCCCTCGCCTCGAGCGCCTCCGGCGCCTGTCACCGCGGCATCGGCCTCGTCACCGTTCTGCGCGGCTGGGACGGAGACCGCACGCTGCGCACCGGGGTTCCCGGCGCCGACCACGAGGCGACGGACACACCCGGGGCAGCGGTCGTCGTCGAGTACCGCCCGCATCGGCAGACGGACGCGCAGCAGGCCGGCCGTCCGTCCGCCGGCGTCTGGATCGCCGCTGACGCGATCCCGTCCACGGAGCTCGACCAGGCCGTGATCGCCGCCGTCGAGGCGGGGGAGCAGGTCTACCTCGTCCCCTCCGACCTCGCTGATTCGTCAGCCGTGCAGGCCGCACAGACGGCTTCCCTGGCCGCTCTGCGTGCCGCCGAGAAGGCCTGCGGCATCCCCGCCATCGGCCGGACACGTCCACGGCTGGCCGTGGGGGCGCCCCTGACCGCGCAGGAGGAGGACTTCCTCGCCGGGCTCTCCGCCTCCGTCACCGCGCTGGTGGACGCCGGGGCCGGCACCACGGCCCCCGTGGGCGGTCTCCTCGCGGCGGCCGTGCCGGTGTGCCTGTCGCTGGCCGCGGACGGCAATCCCTGGGGAGCTGTCCGCGCCGCGCTGCACCACCCGCATCCACAGCAGGGCGTGTCCGCCCGGTCCGCGTTCACCGCCGCCACCCGCACCGGGCTGCGGGCCCTGTCCGACACGCCCGCCGCCTACGTCGACCTGCCGGCCCGGCTGTCCGTCTCCGCGCCGGCGACCTTCGGCGTCTGGGAGGCGGATGCGGTCACCGTGCAGGCGCCGGACGGCCGGGTGGCCGCCTGGAGCACCGACACGCGCGCGGGCACGCCGTTGCTGCCCTCGCTGGACGCCGGGGAGGACCTGCCCCGCCTGCGCTCGGTCTGGGTCCACGGCCGCGAGGCCTGAGGGCGACGTCGGTCTTCCGAGGCCGCCGTCCGCCGACGCCGGACGGCACGATCCACGGCCTTGCCTCCGCACGATCAGGCGCAGCGGTTCCTATACTGGGGCGGATGACCCGCGCGCCGCGGGCCGTCTGCCTACGCCTGTGTCCCGTCCGGGGACTGCTCGGCGGCAGGGGACGGCGGGGTCCGCACTGGACCGGCCGGCGCTGACACGAACCCGATGCAGGAGGGGAACGCCCGCATGCGCGTGCTGACCATCATTCCCACGTACAACGAGATTGAATCGCTGCCGATCACTCTCGGCCGCCTCCGCGAGGCCAACCCGGAGGTTGACGTTCTCGTGGTGGACGACGGCTCCCCGGACGGCACCGGCGCCTGGGCGGACGAACGCTCCGCAGCGGACTCCAAGGTGAACGTGCTGCACCGCGCCGAGAAGAACGGCCTGGGCGGCGCCTACCTCGCCGGCTTCGCCTGGGGTCTGGAGCGCGGCTTCGACGTGCTCGTGGAGATGGACGCGGACGGATCGCACCAGCCCGAGCAGCTGCCGCGCCTGCTGGACGCGATCCACGGCGCCGACCTGGTGATCGGATCCCGCCGCGTCCCGGGCGGCAAGATGGTCAACTGGCCGCCCCATCGCAAGTTCATCAGCATGTGCGGGTCCCTGTACCCGCGCATCATGCTGGGTCTGGACCTCACCGACATCACCGCCGGCTACCGCGCCTACCGCGCCCAGGTGCTGCGCGAGATGGACCTGGGCGCCGTGCAGTCCAAGGGCTACGGCTTCCAGGTGGACATGACGTTCCGTACCGCCCGTCTCGGCAAGCGGATCGTGGAGGTGCCGATCACCTTCGTGGAACGTGAGTTCGGCGAGTCCAAGATGTCCGGCGGCATCATCACCGAGGCTGTGACCAACGTGACCAA
The DNA here is from genome assembly GCF_002206575.2 of Micrococcus sp. FDAARGOS_333. Lineage (NCBI taxonomy): Bacteria > Bacillati > Actinomycetota > Actinomycetes > Micrococcales > Micrococcaceae > Micrococcus > Micrococcus sp. FDAARGOS_333. The sequence continues at coordinate 1,803,815 of NZ_NJFJ02000001.1, forward strand.
GTGGGGCCTGCAGGCCCGGTGGGAGAAGCTCAGGCAGCTCGTCTCCGGCCGCTGACCGCCGGCGTGACCCGCGGGGGTTGTACGCATGCATGACGAAGGGGCCGGACGTTCCACACGGATCGTCCGGCCCCTTCGTCTGTCCGGCCCCTTCGTCTGTCCGGCCCCTTCGTCTGTCCGGCCCGGGGTCCGGGACGCGGGGGAGCGGCGCGGCTCAGGCCTCGCCGCGGCTGGCGCGGAGCTTGCCGAGCTGGACCTGGAGGGTCTCCTCCAGGTCCTCCATGGAGCGGCGCTCCAGGAGCATGTCCCAGTGGGTGCGGACCGGCTTGCCCGCGTCCTCCTCCGGCTTCTCGCCGTCCACCAGGAACGCCTCCTTGCCGGTCTTGGAGGTCCAGGTGGCCGGGATGTCGGCCTCAGCGGCGAAGGTGACGAACACCTGTTCACCGTCCTCGCAGCGGTACTCCACCCGCTGGCGGGCCGCGGGCTCGACGCCGGCCTCGGACTCCAGCGACTGGGCTCCCAGACGCATGCCTCGCAGGCTGCGATCGCTCACGTTCTCATCTCCCTCGTGTTCGGCGACGGGCGGCGCCCGGACGTGGACCCGGGCGCCGCCCCACTCTCGTCAGTGACGTTCAACTGACGATTGTCGCATGTCATTCCCGGCCGGTGCGGGGATCCTCCTGCGCCGCGCCGGTCCCGTCGCCCGAGGACGGATCCCGGCCGGGGGCGTCGGCAGGGGTATCAGCCTCGACGCCGGTGGGCTGCTCGGCGTGCCGGCCGGGGAGCTCCTGGGCCTCGGGCGCGCCTGCGGCGGTGGTGCCGGGGGCGGTACGGGCGGACTGGCCCTCCGTGAGCGGAACGTCCAGGTCCTGCGGCACGGCGAGGGCCTCGTCGAGGGAGGTCTGCGGCATCTTGTCCGCGGTCATGGCCCCGGCCGTCATGGACTCCATGACGCCCGCCGAGCGCAGGCCGTCCGCGGTGGTCGGGCGGACCTTGCGCTCCTTCCGCTCCGTGCGCTCACGGGTGGCGCTGGTCTGATCGCCGGAGGCGGCACGCGTCTCGGACAGCGGGGAGCCGGAGCCGGAGAAGGCACTGCCGATGTTCCTGAGCGCCTCAGAGAGCTCGGCCGGCACCACGAACATCGTGTTGGACTGGCCGTCGGCGATCTTCGGCAGCTGCTGCACGTACTGGTAGGCCAGCACGTCCGGGTCGGCGCCGCCGGCGTGGATGGCCTCGAACACGACGTCGATGGCCTCGGCCTCCGCGTTCGCGCGGAGGATGCGGGCCTGGGCTTCGCCCTCGGCCGCGAGGATCTGGGCCTGACGCTCACCCTCGGCGGTGAGGATCTGGGCCTGCTTGGTGCCTTCGGCGGTGAGGATGGCGGCGCGGCGGTCGCGCTCGGCACGCATCTGCTTCTCCATCGAGTCCTGGATGGAGTGCGGCGGGTCGATGGCCTTGAGCTCCACGCGGGACACGCGCAGACCCCACTTGCCGGTGGCCTCGTCGAGGACGCCGCGGAGCTTGTTGTTGATGGTGTCGCGGGAGGTCAGCGCCTCTTCGAGGTTCATGCCGCCGACCACGTTGCGCAGCGTGGTGGTGGTCAGCTGCTCCACGGCGTGGATGTAGTTTGCGATCTCGTAGGTCGCGGCCTTCGCGTCGGTCACCTGGAAGTAGACGACCGTGTCGATGGAGACCACGAGGTTGTCCTCGGTGATCACCGGCTGCGGCGGGAAGGAGACGACCTGCTCGCGCATGTCCATGTGGGGGAGCATGCGGTCGATGAACGGAACGACCAGTGTCAGGCCCGCTCCGGCGGTGCGCTGGTACTTGCCCAGGCGTTCGATGTTGGCTGTCCGGGCCTGGGGGATGATCTTGACCGAGGAGGCCAGGATCATCACCACCACGGCGATCAGGACGAGCACGATGATGAGTGACTCCACGTGATGCCTTTCGTCGGGTGAGGTCAGGTGGTCGGTGCGGCTCCGGGCGGGCCCGGATCAGGGATGTGCGGGGTCCTCGCCGGTGGCGTCCCAGTCGATCTGGGGCACCGGGCGGACGATCAGGGTGGCGCCCTCGACGCGGAGGACGGTGACCTCGCTGCCGGCGAGCGCTTCGGGGGCATCCGGCTCGGTGCGGGCGGTCCAGGTGTCCCCGTCGAGGGTGAGGGTGCCGGAGGAGCCGGTGATGGCATCCGGCGTGGTGATGCGGCGTCCGGAGAGCGACTCCAGGTAGGAGGGGGAGTCGTCGGCGGAGCCGTGCAGGCGCTTCAGCGCGGTCGGACGAGCGAGGCCGAGCATCGCCAGGGAGACGACCGCGAAGACCACCCCTTGCAGCCAGGGCTCGGCTCCGGCCAGGGCGGCGACCATGCCGCCGAGCGCCCCGACGCCGAGCATCAGGAAGATGAGATCGAGCAACAGCAGCTCCACACCGGCCAGCACGAGGGCCGCGGCGAGCCAGAGCCACCATGCGTTCTCCTGGAACCACTCCATACTCATGGGTCCGATTGTGTCACAGGCGACACTCATGGCCGCCACGGTCAGGACAAGGCGGACAACGGTCCGGTCACGAATTCCGGCGCGGGCGGGTACCACGTTTGCTACTCGCCAGTAGGATGGACGCATGTCCGACGCCACGCGCCGCCAATCTGCCCCGTCGTCCGCCGTCCCGACGACGGCCGCCGCCTCGTCCGTGCCGCCCACCGCCCGCTCGGGCCGGGGCGGCTACCCTCGGCTGTTCTCCCCGTGGCGGGTCGGCCACCTGAGCCTGCCGAACCGCGTCGTCATGGGCTCGATGCACATGGGCCTCGAGGACTCCCACGACGACCTGCCGCGCCTGGCCGAGTTCTATGCCGAGCGCGCCCGCGGGGGAGCGGGGCTGATCGTGACCGGAGGCTTCTCGCCCAATCGCCTGGGCCGGCTCTCTCCGGGCGCAGGGATGCTCGCCTCCCAGGCCGACGCGGACGCCCACCGCGTGGTCACCGACGCCGTCCACGCCGAGGGCGGACGGATCCTGGCCCAGCTGCTCCACGCCGGCCGCTATGCGAAGTCGCCGCTGCAGGTCTCCGCCTCACGCACGCGGGCTCCCATCAGCCCCGTGACGGCGTTCGCCCTGCCGACCGCCGCCGTGAGACGCACGGTCCAGGACTTCGTGCGCGCCGCAGGCTGGGCCCGCCGGGCCGGCTACGACGGCGTGGAGGTCATGGCCTCCGAGGGCTACCTCATCAACCAGTTCCTGGCCCCGGCCACCAACCACCGCACCGACCGCTACGGCGGCACCGCGGACAACCGCCGCCGCTTCCTCGAGGAGATCGTGTCCGGGATCCGGCAGGCCGCTGGGAACGACTTCGTCATCAGCGTCCGCCTGTCCATGGTGGACCTGGTGCAGGACGGCCAGACGCAGGAGGAGGTCCTGGACGTCGCCCGCGCCGTCGAGCGCTGCGGCGCAGACCTCATCAACACGGGCATCGGCTGGCACGAGGCCCGGGTGCCGACCATCGTCACCTCGGTCCCGCGCGCCGCCTTCGCCGCGGCCACCGCGCGGGTCCGCGAGGTGGTGGACATCCCGGTGTCCGCCTCCAACCGCATCACTCTGCCGCACACCGCCGAGCAGATCCTGGAGGCGGGCCAGGCCGACGCCGTGACGATGGCGCGCCCGTTCCTCGCCGACGCGGCCTGGGTCGCGAAGGCGCGGGCAGACCACGAGGCGGCCATCACCCCGTGCATCGGCTGCAACCAGGCCTGCCTCGACCACGTCTTCTCCGGCCGCACCGTGTCCTGCCTGATGAACCCGCGCGCCGGACGGGAGACCGAGGCCCCGTACGACCGCCTCGGCGGCCCGGTGGCCCTGGGCATGCCCGAGGTGCCGGCGGCGCCGGCGTCGAGGCCGACCGTCGCCGCGGGCCGCACCTACGCAGACGCGGAGACGGCCGACCACACGACCGGTTCCGCTGAGGGACGGCGACGCGTGGCCGTCGTCGGCGGCGGACCGGCGGGCCTGGCGGCGGCCCACGCCGCCGCCGCCCGCGGACACGAGGTCACCCTGTTCGAGGCGACCGGACAGATCGGCGGACAGTTCCGCCTGGCCCGCCGGATCCCCGGCAAGGAGGAGTTCGCCGAGGCGCTCGCCCATTTCCGGGACCGCCTCGATCCGCTGGGCGTCGACGTGCGCACCGGCGTGCGCGCGGATGCCGCCATGCTCGTCGGACAGGCCGGGGAGCCGGCCTACGACCACGTGGTGGTCGCCACCGGTGTGGTGCCGCGTGAACTGGACATCCCGGGCATCGACCGGCCGGAGGTGCACGCCTACCCGGACGTCGTGGACGGAACGGTGACCTGCGGGGACACCGTGGCGGTCATCGGCGCCGGCGGCATCGGCGTGGACGTCGCCGAGCTGCTCACCGCCCCGGCGAGCCACGCGCACGGCGCGTTCCAGGACCTGCAGGACTGGCAGGCCGAATGGGGCGTGGACCCGGCGTTCACCGAGCGCGGGGCACTGACTGCCCGCCGCCCGGAGGCGCCGGCGCGTACCGTGCACCTGCTGCAGCGCAGCCCCGGCAAGATCGGTGCCCGGCTCGGCGCCACCACCGGCTGGGTCCACCGTGCGGCGCTCAAAGCCCGTGGCGTGGTCAAGCACTCAGGTGTCCGGTACGTCAAGATCGACGACGACGGTCTCCACGTGGACGTGACCAGGACGGTGGGGACGTGGCGGAAGAGGACCGAGGTGAGCCGGACGGTCCTGGCGGTGTCCGACGTCGTGGTCTGTGCCGGCCAGGAGTCCGAGGCGTCCCTGGCCGCAGAGCTGCGCGCTGCGGGGATGCCGGACGAGCGGATCCACGTGGTCGGCGGCGCACTGAAGGCCGGCGAGATCGACGCCAAGCGGGCGATCGACGAGGCCGTGCGCGCCGTGGCGACGATCGGCTGACGACGAGCCGCGGGACCGGGGGCCGACTCAGCTTCCCGCACCGGCCGGCCGCCGACCCTCACTGCACGAGCCGCGTGGCCGCCCCGCCGGGCCGGTTGCCAGGGCGTCGGCCAACAGGGGAGCGGCACGGCGGGGGCCTGGTCAGTCGGTCTGGTACTTGTGGCCCAGCCAGGTGATGAGCAGGACCACGGCTGCACCGGCGACCATCAGGCCCACGGTCTGGGGGACCGCCTCGGTCGGAGCCAGCAGGACGCGTTCGTCCTCGAGCTGCCACGGCCAGAGGGCGCGCAGGGCGCCGACCATCAGGCCGGTCACCACCGCCAGGGTGACGCCGCGGTGGTTCTCCAGCAGACGCTGCAGGGCGCGCACGAACAGGCCCAGGCCGAGGATGGCGCCGGCGGCGAAGATCGCCAGATAGCCCCAGTCACGGTTGTTGACGGCGTTGAGGGTCGGCTCGTAGAGGCCGAAGCTCAGGAGCAGGAACGACCCGGACAGGCCCGGCAATGCCAGCGCGCAGATCGCGATCGCGGCGGCGAAGAAGACCACGAACGGGTTGGCGGCAAGCTGTTGGATCGGCAAGCCGAAGAACAGGAAGGCCGCGATGCCGGCCACCACGGTCACCAGCACCGTACGGACGTTCCACGCCGTTCCGACCGCCATGATCGGAATGAGCACAGCGGCCACGGACATGCCGAAGAAGACGCCGAAGGTCTGGATCGGATAGTCCTCGACGGCCGGCGCGATGAACTTCGCGCCCAGCAGCAGTGCAGGGAACATGCCGAGGACCACCGGGATCACGATGTCCCATCGCACCTGGCGCAGGTCCTCGTAGGCGCTGGCCTTGTCCGTCACCAGCCCCTTGATGCCGCCGACGAAGTGCCCGGCCGAACGGATGAGGTGCTCGTAGATGCCCACGATCATCATCACGGTGCCGCCGCTGATGCCGGGCAGCACTTCAGCGGCTCCGATGGCGGCGCCGCGCAGGACATGGAAGGGCGTCTGACGGTTCACAGAGGGCATGCCTGCCAGCGTAGTCGTGCGCGCGGGCGCGCCGGAGCAGATCCGGGCACCGGCCACGTCGTGTTCGTCACCGTCGCGCTGAGTGCCGCAGGCACGGCTCGACGGCACGGGGTTCAGGCTGGCTCACGTGAAGGTTGAAGTCTGAGTGACAGAGCAGTGTCAACCTTCACTGCAGCATGTGGAAGGTTCATGGCAGATCAGCGACACTCACCGCGAGATGGAGCCCCTGAACCCGAACGCCGATAATGTACATTATGTCAGATATCGGTTGCCCGACCATGCGAGACCCTCCCCGGGCCGACCGCCATGGACGGCACGCACCTGCCCACCGATGGGACAATGGGGCCATGAACCGCGCCGTCGACACCGCAGACACAACCCACCGACCGCACCCGCACGCCCAGCGCGCCCTGCCGGGCTGGACGATCCCCGTCGTGCTGCTGATCGACATCGTGCTCGTGACCGTCTTCGTGGCGATCGGCCAGCGCGAGCACACCACGCAGAACGGGTTCCTGGGCCTGCTCGTCACGGCCTCACCGTTCCTCATCGGCCTGCTGGCCTCTTCGTTCGGGTTCTGTTGGACCCGCGCGCATCGGTGGCTCCAGGTGTGGCCGGCGGGCATCGGCGTCTGGCTCGGCACCCTGACGCTGGGGATGCTCCTGCGCGTCGCGTTCGACCAGGGCGGCGCTCCCCTGCCGTTCGTCCTCGTCGCCGCCGGCTCGCTGGCTCTGTTCCTGCTCGGTCGTCGCGCGCTGACCGGCCTGCTGCTGCGTCACCGCTGAGCGTGCCCGAGCGCAGCCGACAGTCGGTGGACGTCGGCGGCCGGCCACAGCTTCGGCGTACAGCCGCGCCTTGAGGTGAGTGGCGTCGTCGTACAGTGGGGCCACGCCCCGCAGGGACGCACCCCTGCTCCCCCGCCAACGGAAGGACGCCCCCATGGTGACCGCCATCGTCATGATCCGCACGGACAAGTCGACCATCCCGGAGACCGCAGAGAGGATCGCCGGCCTCGAGGGAGTCTCCGCCGTCTACTCTGTCACCGGCGGCTGGGACCTGGTGGCCATGGTGAAGCTGCGCGAGTACGACCAGCTCGCTGACACCATCGCCGACCAGCTGTCCAAGGTGTCCGGGATCCAGGACACGGAGACGATGCTGGCGTTCCGGACCTACTCGCAGGCCGACCTGGGTGAGGGTTGGGCCCTCGGTTTCGAAGGATGAGCCTCCGCGGCATCGCATTCACGGCCGCCCCGCTGCTGCTGGCGGGTGTGCTCGGTGGATGCAGTCCCGACCCGGCGGCCGCTCCCCCATCCTCTCCCCCGTCCTCGGCGGCCACGTCTGCCTCGGCGTCGCGTTCCGCCGCTGCCTCTGAGACGGTCCCGTCGCGGACGCAAGCGACGTCGCCGTCGCCCTCCGACGTCCTGCCCAGTTCCGGGTCCGCATCGACATACCCGGCACCGAGCACGCAGGACCCTGTGCCGACCGCCTCGGTCGCCTCCTCCAGCCCATCCGACACTCCCCCGTCCGCGACGCAGGCGCGCACGGCCACGATCTCCGTCTCCGGAGACCTGTTGTGGCACGAGCCCCTCTGGGAGGCGGCCCGCACGGACGACGGCTTCGACTTCCGCGCGCAGCTGGATGGACTCACACCCGCCCTGGCGAACGCGGACCTCGCCGTCTGCCACCAGGAGGTGCCGGTGGCGCGCCCCGGCGGCCCCTACTCCGACTACCCGACATTCCGCTCCCCCGCTGAGACCGTGGACGCCGTCGCGGCCGCCGGCTTCGACCTCTGCACGACCGCCTCCAACCACACGATGGACGACGGCTGGGACGGCCTGGTGCGCACGCGCGAGACCCTGGAGGCCGCCGGGCTCGGCGCCGTCGGCACCTACACCACGCGCTCGGAGGCCCAGTCACCGCACCTGTTCACCACCGATCAGGGGGTGAAGGTCGCGATCGTGTCCCAGACCTATGGTCTCAACGGCATCCCCAAGACACCCGGACGAGAGTGGTCCGTTGACCTCCTGGACCCGGACAAGGCCGTCGCCGACGCTCGCCGTGCCCGCGCCGCCGGTGCGGACATCGTCATCTTCCACATGCATGCCGGCACCGAATACGAGCAGGAGCCGGACAGCAACCAGCGGTACATGGCGGCCATGGTGACCGCATCCGGTGAGTTCGACCTGGTCATGGGCCAGCATCCCCACGTCGTCCAACCGATCGAGAAGGTCAACGGGGTCTGGACGGTCTTCAGCACCGGCAACCTCATGGCCGCACAGCGCCGTGACACCCCTCAGACCGACGACGGCATGCTCGTGGACATCTCCTTCCGGGAGACGCCGTCCGGGCGCTTCACCGTCGACCGGGTGCAGTGGGCACCCACCCACATCAGCCGACCCGGCGAGGATGCGGACGGGATCCCACGCGTGCGCGTCATCCCGGATGCGCTGCCCGAAGCATCGGGGCCGACGCGCAAGGCCTTGCAGGACTCGGCGGCCAGGACCCGCTCCGTGGTCGGCGCGCACGCACCTGAAGGCCTCGTGGAACGCACCGAGCCCCTCGTGTGACCTGACGTCCCCAGGGGGACGACGTCGGCCGTCTCACCTTCAATGTGAAGGTGAGACGGCCGACGTCGTTCTTCCGGCAGAGGCAGCCGCGCGTTTCAGGAGCGCGAGAAGGCCACCCAGCGGTCCAGCACGTCCTGTGCGGCACCGGAGTCGAGGGACTCGGCGGCCACCGCCATCTTGTCCGTGATGCGCTCGGCCAGCGGGCGGGAGGCGTCGGGGTCGTCGGCCACGAGGCCGACGGCGGCGTTAAGCAGGACGGCGTCGCGGATCGGCCCCTTCTCCCCCGCCAGCAGGGCGCGCACGATCTGAGCGTTGTGGGCGCCGTCCTTGCCGGCCAGCGCCTCCACGGACTGCAGCTCGAGGCCGAAGTCGCGCGGGTCGATCTCATGCTCTGTCACTGCACCACGCACCTCGTAGAGGGCAGACGGACCGGACGTGGTGACCTTGTCCCTGCCGTCGGAGCCGCGGAAGACGAAGCCGCGGACGCCGCGGTCGGCGAGCACCTGGGCCAGCAGCGGCGCCATCGTGGCATCGGAGCATCCCAGCGCCTGTGCGGTGACCTTGGCCGGATTGGAGAGCGGGCCCAGGAAGTTGAAGACCGTGGGCACGCCCAGCTGACGGCGCACCGGGGCCACGTGCTTCATGGACGGGTGATAGTTCTGCGCGAACAGAAAGGTCATGCCGACCGCCTCGGCGCACTCCTCCGCCTTCTCAGCCGGCATGGACAGGTCCACGCCGAGCGCCTCGATGACGTCGGCCGCACCGGCGGTGGACGAGGCGCCGCGGTTGCCGTGCTTCACCACACGTGCACCCGCGCCCACGGCCACGAGCGAGGACATGGTGGAGATGTTGACGGTTCCCAGGCGGTCACCGCCGGTGCCGACGATGTCCAGGGTCTGCCCCGGAACGGACACCGGTCGGGCGCGCCGAACCATGACCTCGGTCAGGCCGAGCAGCTCCGGGACGGTCACGCCCTTGGCGGCCAGGGCGGTGAGGAAGCCGCCGGCCTGGGCCTCGGAGGCGGTGCCGCCCATCATCTCCTCCATGGCCCAGGCCGCCTGCGCCAGCGACAGGTCGACGGACGAGGTGAGGTCGCCGAGGATCTCGGGCCAGGTGGACGGGGTCGCTGCGGTGCTGGAGATGGCGTTCACATGGACGACCCTATCGCCCGGCGCACGCCCGGGGACGTCCGACCGTCACGGTGTGACGCTGGACGTTCGCTGACCGTATGCCCTGCAATCACGTTGAACATGCGCCCTACCGGGGACATGCAGGCTGCGACACGGTAGCGTCCGGTTGGGCACAGGACACGGTTTAGGGCCATAATGGCCAGGTGACCACTGCAACTCCCGCTCTCCAGCAGCCCGCGCCCACCGGGCTCCCGAGCCGCCCCAACATGGTCCAGGTCGGAACCATTGTGTGGCTGGCCAGTGAGCTCATGTTCTTCGGCGGGCTCTTCGCCATGTACTTCACCCTGCGCTCCACTTCGCCGGAGCTCTGGGCGACCCACTCCGAGATCCTGAACATCCCGCTCGCGGCCGTCAACACGACCATCCTGGTGCTGTCCTCCGTGACCGCCCAGTTCGGCGTGTTCGCCGCAGAGCGTCTTCAGCCGCGCCGGACCGGAGGCCTCTTCGCCATCAAGTCCTGGGGCATGGTCGAGTGGTTCATCCTCACCGCGATCATGGGCTCGGTCTTCGTGGCCGTCCAGGCCTACGAGTACGCCGTGCTCGTGTCGGAGGGTGTCACCATCGCCGCCAACGCCTACGGCTCGGCGTTCTACATCACCACCGGCTTCCACGCCATCCACGTGACCGGCGGCATCATCGCGTTCATGTTCATCATCGGACGCGCCTACCTGGCCCGCCGCTTCGGCCACCATGAGGCGACCTCCGCGATCGTCGTGTCCTACTACTGGCACTTCGTCGACGTCGTGTGGATCGCACTCTTCTTCATCGTCTACTTCCTGGACATCGTCGCCCCGCTCTGACGGACGGCACACCAGGACCCACTCCGCACCCGAGGCGAATCGACCAGGCATGATGGTGTCGATTCGGCAGACAACGTAAGGAACCCACTGTGAAGGCACTATCGCAGCACCGCCGCCACCCGCTCATGGGGCTGGCACTGCTTCTGCTGGGGCTTCTGGTGACCGGCGGCCTCTACTCCGCCGCCAGCACGGTCAACCAGGCCCAGGCGGCCACCCAGGTCACGACGGCCGCCTCGAGCGATGACATCGCCGAGGGTGAGAAGCTGTTCAACGCGAACTGCGCCACCTGTCACGGCATTGGTGCCGCCGGCAGCGACGCCGCTCCGTCGCTCATCGGCGTGGGCGCGGCCTCGGTCGACTTCCAGGTCGGCACCGGCCGCATGCCGATGCAGATGAACGGCCCGCAGGCCCGCATGAAGCCGGTCCAGTTCAACGAGGAGCAGACCGCGCAGATGTCGGCCTACGTCGCCTCCCTCGGCGCCGGCCCGGCCATCCCGGACGAGGAGTACCTCGACGCGGGCCAAGAGGACGTGAACATCGCCAAGGGCGGCGAGCTGTTCCGCATCAACTGCGCCATGTGCCACAACGCCGCCGCCGCCGGCGGTGCGCTGACCCGCGGCAAGTTCGCCCCCACCCTGGAGGGCGTGTCCGAGAAGCACATCTACGAGGCGATGGCCACCGGCCCGCAGAACATGCCCGTGTTCTCCGACGCCAACCTGAAGCCCGAGGACAAGCGCGACATCATCGCCTACCTCAAGACCATCGAGAACAACGGCTCGCCCGGCGGTCTCTCCCTGGGTTCCCTGGGTCCGGTCTCCGAGGGCCTCTTCATCTGGACTGCCGGCCTGGCCGTGATCATCGGCTTCATGGTCTGGCTGACCTCCCGGTCCTCCTGACCCCGTCGGCGCCCTGGGCGCCGGCCGTTAGACACTGCATCACTCACACAAGCAAAGGAAATGAGTCATATGGGCGAGCACGGCAACGGAGGGACCCAGCGCCCCTCGGACGCCCTCGAGCACGCCGGTGGGGACGCTCCCCGGTACGCCATCGACAACCCCGGGCTGCCTCCGCACCGCCTGAGGATGGCTGACGAGGATCCGAAGGCCGCGAAGCGCGCTGAGCGTCAGGTCTCGGTGCTATTCCTGATCTCGATCATCGGCACCGTCATCTTCTTCGTCGGCTACTTCGGTGTGGGCCAGATCGGCAACAACGAGTCGTTCGACGTCATCTTCCTGCAGAACCTCCTGCTGGGCGTCGGCACCGCCCTCGCGATGCTCGGCATCGGCTTGGGCATCGTCCACTGGGCGAAGACGCTCATGCCGGACCACGAGATGGTCGAGGAGCGTCACGAGGTCCGCACCGAGGCCGATCGCCAGCTCGCCGCCGGCATGATGCAGGACATCATGGACGAGACGCAGATCAAGCGCCGTCCCCTGCTCCGCAACACCCTGATCGGCGCCGCCGTCCTGGCCCCGCTGCCGTTCATCGCAGTGTTCCGCGACCTGGACAACACGGACAACTTCTCCGACAGGGAGACCGAGAACTTCGGCGTCGAGCGCCTGCGCCACACCATGTGGGCCGAGGGCGTCCGCCTCGTGCGCGACCCCACCGGTTCGCCGATCAAGGCCTCCGACGTCACCGTCGGCTCCGCCGTGCACGTGATCCCGGAGGGTCTGAACGACCTGCCCCACGGCAAGCTGAACGAGAAGGCCAAGGCCGTCGTCCTGCTCATGCGCCTCGATCCCGCCAAGGTGAAGATCACCCCGGGTCGCGAGGACTGGAACGTGGACGGCATCTTCGCCTACTCCAAGGTCTGCACCCACGTGGGCTGCCCGATCGCCCTGTACGAGCAGCACACCCACCACCTCCTGTGCCCCTGCCACCAGTCGACCTTCGACCTGACGCAGGAGTGCAAGGTGATCTTCGGCCCGGCCAGCCACGCGCTACCGCAGCTGCCGATCGCTGTGAACGACGAGGGCTTCCTCGTCGCCCAGAGCGACTTCCATGAGCCTGTCGGACCTGTCTACTGGGAGCGTGGCTGATACCCATGAGCACCACTGTGAAAGAGTTTCAGCCGGCCACCCGCACCGGCCGCCTGGCGAACTACCTCGACACCCGTGTGGGCATGTCCCCCATCGTCAAGGAGTTCGGCCGCAAGATCTTCCCGGACCACTGGACCTTCATGTTCGGCGAGGTTGCCCTCTACAGCTTCGTCATCCTGCTGCTGTCCGGCGCGTTCCTGACCTTCTTCTTCGATCCGTCGATGGCGCACGTCACCTACGAGGGCGCCTACGCTCCGCTCTACGGCATCGAGATGTCCGCCGCCTACGCCTCGACGCTGGACATCAGCTTCGACATCCGCGGCGGCCTCTTCATGCGCCAGCTGCACCACTGGGCGGCGCTGCTGTTCGTGGCCGCGATGTCCGTGCACATGCTGCGCGTCTTCTTCACCGGCGCGTTCCGTCGCCCGCGTGAGCTCAACTGGGTCGTCGGCTGCGGCCTCCTCATGATGGGCTGGGCTGCCGGCTTCACCGGCTACTCCCTCCCGGACGAGGTGCTCTCCGGCAACGGCCTGCGCATCATCGACGGCATCCTGAAGTCCCTGCCGATCGTCGGCACGCACATCTCGATGTTCCTGTTCGGCGGCGAGTTCCCCGGCTACTCCATCGTGGGTCGCCTGTACGCGCTGCACATCATGATCGTCCCGGCGATCATCCTGCTGCTCATCGTGATGCACCTGTTCATGGTCGTCACCCACAAGCACACCCAGTACCCGGGTCCGGGCCGCACCGAGAACAACGTGGTCGGCTACCCGGTCGGCCCGGTGTACGCGGCGAAGGCCGGCGGCTTCTTCTTCATCGTGTTCGGCGTCCTGGCCCTCATGGCCGGCACCGTCACCATCAACGCGATGTGGAACTACGGTCCGTACGACCCGTCCCCGGTGCAGGCCGGTACCCAGCCTGACTGGTACATCGGCTGGTTCGACGGCGCCCTGCGCCTGATGCCGGGCATGATCGGCGACTTCTCCTTCCTGTGGAACATCCCGATGCCGTGGGGCTCCAGCGTCTCGCTGCCCATGGGCGTGCTGGTCCCGCTGATGCCGGTCGGCATCCTGATCTTCGGCATGATCCTGTGGCCGTGGATCGAGGCCTGGATGACCAAGGACAACCGCGAGCACCACATCCTGGACCGCCCGCGCAACGCCCCGGGTCGCACCGCCGCCGGTGTCGCCGGCGTCACCTGGTACTGCGTGATGTGGGCCGCCGCCTCGTCGGACCTCATCGCCACCCACTTCCAGGTGTCCCTGAACGACGTGCTGTACATCCTCCGCACGCTGTTCTTCATCGGCCCGGTGATCGCCTTCATCGTGACCCGCCGCATCTGCCTCTCGCTGCAGCGCAAGGACCGCGAGCTGGTCCTGCACGGTCATGAGGCCGGCGTCGTGGAGATGTCCCCGGAGGGCGGCTTCTCGGAGCGTCACCGCAACCTGACCGACTACGAGATGTACCGCCTGGTCTCCTTCGAGTCCCCGCGCCCGATCCCGGCCACCCCGGGTCGCAAGGGCAAGGTGTCCCTCATGGAGAAGACCCGTGCCGGCATGTCCCGCCTCTTCTTCGAGGAGCGCGTGGAGCCCGTCACCCGCCAGGAGCTCGTCGAGGCACAGCTCCACAGCGACCACGGCCACCACGCCGTGGAGGGCGACAAGGGCAATCAGATCGGTCACTGACCTAACGGCTCACCGCCACTGACGGAAGGCCCGCAGCACATCACGTGCTGCGGGCCTTCCGCTGTCTCCAGCACACCTCCCCACCCCTTCCGGACGCCTGGGGGGCCGCTCCCGAGGTCAGAACGCCACCTCCTCGCCCGTCCGGCCTATGGGGGCGGGCGCGGAGACGTGGCAACAGGACAGGCAGGGCAGGACAGGGGAACCGGGTGGGGCTCCTCCACGTGAGCCGACACCGCTGCAGACAGGCAGCCCGTCACGTCGGCGTCTGCTCATGGTCAAGGAAGGCACGGCCCTGGCCGGGACGCTGACGGCGCGCTGCCGCCCTGTCGCCGACAGCAGAGCGCCGACCCCAAACCCCTGTCCAGAGAGTTCTCCTCGCCTGTCTGCCCCCACGACAGTGCTCCAGAGGTCCGCCAGGAGCCGGCCGGACGCCGTGCAAGGGCTCCACGAGACCAATGGGCATCCTGTCTCCCCGTCCGGATGGTGCTGGTGCGGCCGGGATCCTCTTTCAAGGCCGTCTTCTTCGCTCGAGGCCGTCATCCCCTGCCGAGGCCACCCCGCGCGCCTGCAACCCGTTTCCCCGCCTGAGGCCTGGTCATGGCCCCGCAGGCGGCAGACACGCCCGCTGGGCCCCGCTCAGCGGCCGACCCCCGCTGTGGGCCGACCACGGATCCTCCACCGCGGCTCCTGTCCCGGCGTCCGAGGCGCAACGCGCTCCACGGGCCACGCCGATCTCCAGCGCCCAGTGCCCGTCCCGAGGCGTCGACACCCTCGTCGCAACTGCACCCCACACCAACAGCTGCGCCAGGTGGGCGGTGGGCAGACCGGTGGCAGGCAAGGGCGTCGTGGCACACCCCATGCCCCGCAACGGGTCTACGTCCACGACACCGCCTGGCGTGCGTCGATCGACGACGACCGGAGCCTGCAACGCCTTCGTGGCTCACAAGTTCGCGCAGGGTGCGGTGTCACTCCCCTGTCCAGGCCCGCCCGCGCACGAGGTCCACAGACGCCCTTGACGGCCGTCAAGGCCCTTCCCGACGCCGACACCGCACCCCGACGCCAGCACCGCTCCCCGGGTTCCCCGGGCTCCCATGGGCCCCACGCCTCCCCTGGGCCCCACGCCTCCCCTGGGTCCCACGGGGTCCTAGGGCGTGTCTGAGAATGGATCCAGGGGGCCAGCTGACACCCTGGAAGGCATGTCCCGCTTCCAGATGCTCTCCGATGCCCAATGGGAGTTGATCGCCCCGATGCTCCCGACCCGGACCGGCAGGGCCGGCAGGCCGTTCTCGGACGCCCGCACGATGGTGGAGGCGATCATCTACCGATATCGGTGCGGGATTGCATGGAGGGATCTGCCCGAGGTCTACGGGCCTTGGCAGACCGTGTGGACCTGGCACCGGCGCTTAGCTGAAGAGGGCACCTGGGATGCGGTGCTGGCGAGGCTGACCGCCGCCGCGGACGCCGAAGGCCTGATCGATTGGTCGGTCTCGGTGGACTCCACGATCGCCCGCGCGCATCAGCACGCGACGAACATCACCCGCCTCACAGGGGGATGGGTCGAACTACAGGAATCTGCATGAGGAGCCGGCCGATCACGGCATCGGGCGCTCCCGGGGAGGGCTGAGCACGAAGATCCATCAGCTCGTCGATGGGACCGGGCTGCCGCTGGTCAGCCTGATCACCCCCGGCCAAGCCGGGGACTCCCCGATGCTGCTGCCGCTGCTGGGGCGGCTGCGCGTGGCACGGCCGGTAGGGCGGCCCCGGACCCGCCCCGAGGCGGTGCTGGGCGACAAGGCGTACTCCTCCCGGGCGATCCGCACCCACCTGCGTGCCCGCCGGATCAAAGCCGTGATCCCCGAGCCGGCGGATCAGCAGGGCCACCGCAGGCGCCGCGGCTCGGCCGGTGGCCGTCCCGTGGGCCTGGACTCGCAGGCTTACAAGGGCCGGAACGTGATCGAGCGCCAGTACGCGCACCTGAAGCAATGGCGGGGCCTGGCGACCCGGTACGACAAGTACGCGATCGTCTACCGGGCCGCCGTGGTGTTGAACGCTGTGCTCGCGTGGTCCAAACGATTGTCAGACATGCCCTAGCTCTCGTTCCGTCTTCGGGAGAGGCTGGCGAGGTACTCGTTGTAAGAGTCGAGTTCGGCGTCCTCGGCTTTCTGTCGCTGTCTCGAGGTGCGCACGTCGCGGGCTCGCCAGCGGGACAGGCAGACGATGAGCACTACGAACATCGGCAGCTCCGCGTAGGTCCATACCAGCGTGCCGGCGATCGCCTGGTCGATGACGGGGTCATGGCTGCCTGTGGGGGTGGCGTATGCGCTGAACAGCGGTGTGGCGGTACGGAGCAGGATCAGGCCGAAAATGGCGTGGATCTGGATCTCGACGGCGATATCGACGAATCGTGCGGCGAAGGAGGGTTGGCGCGGTAGCGGATCGGAGGACCATAGCGGTGTTGCCGAGACGATGCCGAGGACGAGGATGACGAAGAGCAAGGCGTCCTGGCCGAAGGGGATGCGCATGATGACGCTGATCGCGTCGGTCAGGTAGAGGACCGGGTACAGCAGTATCGCAATGACGATGGCGACCACAGGGTGCAGTGCGGCGCTCCAGAATCGTGAGCGCAGTCCCCCGTGCGCGGCACGGAGCACGAGACGCCCGAGGCCGGTGTGCGGTGTGCTGCGCAGGAGCAGCAGCCCGGGTGACCCTGCGATGAGGAGCGGCGGAACGACGGTCAGCAGGGTGATCTGCTGGAACACCAGCGCTGTGATGGATTCCGTCGCGAGACGGTTCACACCGAACATCGTGATAGCGAAGATCAGGGCGCACCCGATCAGGAACGATGCTGTGCGGGCGATCGCCCAACGGCGCCTGTTTCGCCACATCCAGATCGCTCCTCGCAGATACAGTGCCGCGAACAGCAGAGCGGCGATGCCGACGGGTGAGCCGGTGAGGGGTTCGAACGTGACCCACTGGTCGATCGGCGGCATAGCGAATTTCCCTTCATCGAGGCGATCAAACGTCGGCGACTTCGGCCGCGGTGGTGGTGCCGGAGCGGGGTCAGGTGAGGCCGGAGTAGGAGTGGGGCCTTGGCCCTTGATCGTGGACACGGTGTCGGTTCGGTTATGCCGCTTCCGCAAGCGGCACCGGCTCCCAGGGCAACCAGGTACAAGGGAATCTGCCACCGCTCCAGCCAGCCGATCATGTACTTCCTTTCCGGGCGAGGACCTTGCCTCCATCCTCACGGAGCTGCCCGGTTGTCGCGACGTGGCGGTAGAGGGCCTGTTGGACAAGGAACCTACTGCCTGCCCTTCTCGGTTTCCCAACCTGTGTCCGGCTTTGCCGACAGCTCGGCTCCTCACGCCTCAGGTAGTGCCCGAGCGCCAGCCCTGCTTGGCGGGCGCCGATCACTAGCACGTCGGTCTCGGCCATGGTGTGGTTTCTCCTCGTTGCGGGCGCGTGGGCGGGCCGTAGTGCGGCTGGTGTGTCAGTAACCGGTGAGGGCCGGGAAGAAGGTCCAGAACACCGAGGCGGCCACGGCCACATAGGCGATGGCCACCAGGGTTCCGGCCCAGCCGGCGGAGAACCGCACCACCGCGGCGTGCGCGGGGATCACGCCGTGGGCGAGGTTGCGCACGGTGAGCAGGATGAACAGCGGGATCATCGCCGCCCACACGATCATGCAGTACAGGCACAGGATGTGGATCTCGAACAACGCCTGGGACCACAGCCAGATGGTGAACACCGTGCCGGCGGTGACCCCGGCCTGCAGGCCGGCCCAGTACCAGCGCCCGGGGCTCGCCCCGGAGAGGGTCACCATGGCGGTGGTGATGACCACGGCGAACGCCACGATGCCGATCAACGGGTTGGGGAAGCCGAACAGCTCGGACTGCCAGGTCCCCATCACCTTCCCGCAAGACACCCAGGGGTTGATGTCACAGCTGGTGATGTACCCGGCATCCTCGTACAGCTCCAGGCGTTCGAGCACCAGGATCGCCGAGGCCACCCAGCCGACCACCCCGGTGATCAACAGCACCAGGCCGAACGGACGGTGCCGGGCGACAGTCGGTATCCCCGCTACGTCGGAGGCCTGCCCGGTACCGGCAGGGCGGTCGGTGGTGGTCGTGGGGATCGTCATGGGTGAATTGGTGTCGGTGTCGGGGACACTCATGGGCCCGGTCAGTCCGTCGTGGCGGCGGCGTCGACCTCGGCGCGGAACTGCTCGAGGGTGTTCAGAGTGAGCATCTGTCCGTCCAGGAAGAAGGTCGGGGTGCCCTGCACGCCCAGCGCGGTCCCGTCGGCCACGTCGGCCTCGATGCGGTCGCGGGTGGCCGGGTCAGCCACCGCGGCATCGTAGGCGGCCATGTCCAGGCCGAGATCCTCGGCGTAACCGCGGAACACCGGGCTCCGGTCCTCAGTGGTATGGCTCCACTGCTCCTGGGTGTCGAACATCTGCTGATACATCGCCTCGTACTGTCCCTGCTGGCCGGCGGCTTCCACGGCTACGGCGGCGGTCATCGAGTTGGGATGTCCGGGCAGCGGGAAGTAGCGGTGCACAAAGGTCACCGTGTCGGCGTACTCGGCGCGCAGTTCTTCCACGACCGGGTAGGCGGCCTTGCAGCCCTCGCACTCGAAGTCCAGGAACTCCACCAGCACGGCCTGCTCGTTCGGGGCCTTGGACAGTACCCGGCTGTCTGGGCGCATCACCGGCGTGGCCTCCGAGGGGGCGCTCTGCCCGGTCCCGGAGGAGGCAGTTTGCCCGGAGCCCTGGGGGGCGGCGTCGCGGGGGCCGCTGGCGGCCACCACTCCGACGATCAGCCCGGCCAGCACCACAGCGGCCAGTACGACCCAGACGATGGTCTTGGCCTTGCGGGATGTGGTGCCCGGTGTTGACGGATCAGAGGGGGTCGGATTGCGGGTCGGTGTGCTCACGAAGGGATCCGTTTCGGTCGGTGGCGACGGCACCGTGCCGTCGGGGTGGGAATGAGCTGGGGCTGGGATGCAGGGGTGGGTCAGGGGTGGAGGGTCTCAGTGTGGGGGTGGGTGGCCGGTTCGATTTGGAAGGTGGAGTGTTCGATGGGTACTTGGAAATCCTGGGCCACGCACCGTTGCAGGTCGGTCAGCACAGTGCCCAGGTGCGCGGCGGTCAGGCAGCCGTTGTGCACGGTGACGTGCGCGGAGAGCACGGGGGTGTCGGAGTCGATGCGTGAAGCGTGCAGGTCATGGACCTCCAGCACGTGCGGCAGCTCCGATAGCCGGATGCGGACCGCCTCCAGGTCCAAGCCCTTGGGGGTGGTCTCCATGAGTACGTCGATGGTGTCGCGAAGCAGGATCAGGGCTCTGGGCACGATCAGTGCGGCGATCAACAGGGACACCACCGCATCGGCGCGATTCCAGCCGGTGGTGGCGATCACGATCGCCGAAACGATCACTGCGACCGATCCCAGGGCGTCGTTGAGTACCTCCAGGAACGCGGCCTTCATGTTCAGGTTCTCACCTCGGGAAGAGGCCAGGATCGCCAGACCGATGAGGTTGCCAGCCAAACCGATCACCCCGAACCAGAGCATCGCGGTGGATTCGACCTCGGGGGGTTCGATGAGCCGGCGTACGCCCTCCACGGCTACGAAGCCGCCCACGGCCAGCAGCACCGCGGCCTGCGCGGCCGCGGCGATGATCTCGGCGCGCTTGTACCCCCAGGTGCGCTTGTCCGTGGCCGGGCGCAGCGCCAGGGTCGCGGCGGTCAAGGCGATCAGCAACCCGGCTGAGTCAGTAAACATGTGCCCGGCGTCGGCCAGCAGGGCCAGACTGCCCGAAGCCAGCGCGCCGATGACCTCGGCGACCATGATCGTCGCGGTGATGGAGAAGACCACGGCCAGCCGGCCCCGCCGGCCCGCCGCCGGAAGAGCATGGGAATGATCGTGTCCGCTCATACCGGGGTCTCTTCCACTCGATGAATCATCAGCTGAACGTCACCATCCTATCCGGCGATACTGAAGGCACGCTCAATGCGCACAGCAGGCGCAATCCGCCCCGCAGCCATCGCCATCCTTCTCGTTCTGGTCCCCGGCGATCAGCGCGGAGGCGGGGGTGCAGCAGGCATCCCCGCGCCAGGCCTCCACCCCTTCCTTGAGGGCGACGGCGGCGATCACCAGGGCCGCGACTGGGTCGGCCCAGGTCCAGCCCAGGGTGCTGTTGAGGACCAGGCCCACCAGCAGGACCGCCGAGAGGTAGGTGCAGATCAGGGTCTGTTTGGAGTCGGCCACCGCGGAGGCGGACCCGAGTTCGCGGCCAGTGCGCCGCTCGAACCAGGACAGGAACGGCATGATGGCCAAGCTCACGGCGGCCAGCACGATCCCCACCGTGGAATGCTCCGGTTGCCCGGCCCCGAACAGGGTGCGCACGGCGTCGACGGTGATGAAGGCGGCCAAGCCGAAGAAGGAGAAGGCGATCAGGCGCAGCGCCACCTTCTCCCGGCGGTGCGGGTCCGGGGTGGCGAACTGCCAGGCCACCGCGGCGGCGGAGAGGACCTCCACGATGGAGTCCAAGCCGAAGCCGATCAACGCGGAGGACGAGGCCACGGTGCCGGCGGCCAGGGCGATGGCCGCCTCGATCACGTTGTAGGTGATGGTTCCGGCCACGATCCAGCGGATCCGGCGGTGCAGGACCGCACGGCGGTCGTCCGTGAGGGGCTTGGAGCTCAGCGTGAGGGTGCTCATGCGCAGGTGCATCCCGCAGCGGAGCGGCAATCCGGGTCGATGGTCAGCGTCAACTCCAGCAGCTCCCCAAGGGTCTGGCCCAGCCGGGGGTCGGCCAGGGCGTACCAGACGTTGCGGCCCTCGGCGGTAGTGGTCACCAGCCCGCAGCCGCGCAGGCAGGCCAACTGGTTGGACATCACCTGCTTGGACACCCCCAGCTCCCCGGCCAGCGCCGACGGGCGGGCCGGCCCATCACGCAGGGCCAGCAGGATCCGGGTCCGGGTGTCATCAGAGAGGGCATGGCCCAGTCGGGACAACGCCGAGACATGAGTGAGGGTCGTGGTGCTCATGCCTAGAACGGTACAGCATAACGTGTACCCTTGTCGGGGTGCCGCCCGGCAAGCGGCCGGCACCATGGCCCGATCCCAGGAGGTCCGCGCAACCGTGCCCCACTCTGATGTCCCGCTGACCGAACCATCCCGGCTCCTGCCCGTCCCATTGTCGGACGGCAGGAGAAGGGGCTCGGTGTGAGCATCGGGAACTACTTCGCCGAGACCGTCAACTCCGGGGCTCTGCTCATTGCCGCACCGCTGGCGATGATCGCAGGGATCGTCTCGTTTCTGTCCCCGTGCATCCTGCCGCTGGTGCCCGGCTACCTCGGTTACGTCTCCGGGCTGGCCAACCCCACACATCCGGACAACCGCCGCCGGGTGCTGACCGGGGTCGGGCTGTTCATCCTGGGCTTCGCCGCGGTCTTCACCCTCTACGGGGCCGCCTTCGGCACGATCGGTCACTGGCTGGTGCGCTGGCAGGACCCGATGATCCGCGTCCTGGGCGTCCTGGTGATCGTTATGGGCCTGGCCATGGTTGGCAAGTTGCCCTTTTTCCAGCGCACGATCAAACCCACCCTGGCCCCCCGGACGGGCCTGGCCGGGGCCCCGGTGCTCGGGGTCGTCTTTGGGCTGGGCTGGACTCCCTGCATCGGCCCGACACTCGGCGCCGTGCTGGCATTGAGCACCACCACCGGCGATCCCTGGCGCGGGGCCCTGCTGGGCTTCCTCTACTGCCTGGGACTGGGCATCCCATTCCTGCTGGCCGCGGCGGGGATCAGCTGGGTCACCAACGCCCTGTCCTACGTCCGTCGCAACATCCGGGTATTCAACATCATCGGCGGATCCCTGCTGGTGGGGGTCGGGATTCTGATGGTCTCCGGGCTCTGGATGCTGTGGATGTACCAGCTGCAGAGCCTCGCCGGCACCTTCACCACCCCCGTCTAAAACCAGAAACCCCGCCCCACCGGACCGGTTACTGAGGAGTGACCGGTCCGATGGGACGGGGACGAGGGCCCTGAGTGGTCGGTGACGGGTGTGCTCAGAGGCCGAAGGCTCCGCCGCTGATCAGGATGAAGACGCCTAGGGCGTGTCTGACAATAGCTTCGACCACGCAAGCACCGCGTTCGGCACCACGGCAGCCCGGTAGACGGTCGCGTACTTGTCGTACCGGGTCGCCAGGCCCCGCCATTGATTCAGGTGCGCGTACTGGCGCTCGATGACATTGCGGCCCCTGCAGGCGTCCGCGTCGAGGCGATGGGGCGCCCGCCGCGGGCACCGCGGCGTCTGCGGTGGCCCTGCTGGTCGGCCGGCTCGGGGATGACCGCCTTGGTCCGGCGGGCACGCAGATGGGCGCGGATCGCCCGGGAGGAGTACGCCTTGTCACCCTGCACCGCCTCGGGGCGGGTCCGGGGCCGCCCCACCGGCCGTGCCACACGCAGCTGCCCCAGCAACGGCAGCAGCATCGGGGAGTCTCCTGCCTGGCCTGGGGTGATCAGGCTGACCAGCGGCATCCCGGCCCCGTCCACGAGCTGATGGATCTTGGTGCTCAACCCACCACGGGAGCGCCCGATCCGTCTGAATCGGCCGGCTCCTCACGCAGATTCTTGTAACTCGATCCAGCCCCCTGTGTGCCGGGTGGTGTTCGTGGCGTGCTGGTGAGCGTGGGCGATCGTGGAGTCCACCGAGACCGACCAGTCCACCAAGCCCTGTGTGTCAGCGGCGGCGGTCAGCTATGCCAGCACCGTGTCCCAGGTGCCCTCGGCCGCCATCCGGCGTTGCCAGGTCCACACGGTCTGCCAGGGCCCGTAGACCTCGGGCAGGTCCCTCCAGGGAATCCCGCACCGGTACCGGTAGATGATTGCCTCCACCATCATGCGGGCATCGGCGAACGGCCGGCCCTGCCGACCGGTCCGGGTCGGAAGGGTCGGGGCGATCAGTTCCCATTGGGCATCGGAGAGCATCTGGAAACGGGACATGCCTTCCAGGGTGTCAGCCGGCCCCTGGACTCATTGTCAGACACGCCCTAGGGGCCCCACGCCTCCCCTGGGTCCCACGGGTCCTAGGGGCCCCACGGCTCCTAGGGGTCCCACGGCTCCCCCGGGTGCCACGCCTCCCGCGGGGCCCAGGGCTCCTGGGGTTCGCGCAGCCGCACCAGCGGCTCTGCGGCCGTCCCGTGGTGTCCTCCTGCGCCGTGAGAGCCACCACGGCCCCGATCCCCCTTCCCGCACCCCATCCCGCACACCTTCCCTCAGGGGGTGAGGTCCCACCGCGCTGATGGCGAAGCACCGGTGTCCGGCTCCTGGTCGGGTCCCGGGGACGGGCAAGGCTGCGGACACGAACAGAGGCGGGCCGCACCCCGTGAAGGGATGCGGCCCGCCTCTGTCAGTGGCTCAGGGGCCTCGAGTCAGTGCGCGTACTTTCCGCGGGAGAACTCGAAGACCCAGCCCACGGTGCCGAAGGCGGCCAGGACGACGCCGATGAAGAAGATCCACCAGCCGACGGCCAGACCGGTCACGACGAACGCGCAGGCGGTCGCCAGCACCAGCGGCCACCAGGACCACGGCGCGAAGGTGCCGTAGGTCCCGGCGTAGGTGAGGATCTCACCGTCCTCGTCGTCCGCCGGGCCCTGCCCGAAGCGCTTCTCCGTGGCCTGGATGTACCAGGCGATCATGAAGGACATGGCGCCCAGGGCCAGGAGGGCCGGGATGCCCGCCCACTCGGTCCACTTCACCCAGAACCCGTAGACGGTCCCGACGATGACGAAGAAGACACCGATGACCCAGAAGATGTTCGCGGTCACCTTCACTTGGCAGTCACCTTCTCTCCGAATGCCTCAGGGGTGTGCTGCGGGGAGTACGGCGACAGCTCCGGGTGGTGGAGGTCGAGCGCCGGACGCTCCGAGCGGATGCGCGGCAGCGAGTGGAAGTTGTGGCGCGGCGGCGGGCAGGAGGTCGCCCACTCGAGGGAGCCGCCGAAGCCCCACGGATCGTCCACGGTGACCTTCTTGCCGTGGCGCGCCGTGATGTACACGTTCCAGAAGAACGGGATCAGCGAGGCGCCGAGGATGAAGGAGAACACGGTGGAGAACTGGTTCATGGCGGCGAACCCGTCCTCGAGCATGTAGTCCGCGTAGCGACGCGGCATGCCGATGACGCCCAGCCAGTGCTGCACCAGGAAGGTGCCGTGGAAGCCCACGAACAGCAGCCAGAACTGGATCTTGCCGAGACGCTCGTTCAGCATCTTGCCGGTGAACTTGGGCCACCAGAAGAAGAAGCCGGCGAACATCGCGAACACCACGGTGCCGAAGATGACGTAGTGGAAGTGCGCCACCACGAAGTAGGTGTCGGACACCTGGAAGTCCAGCGGCGGGGAGGCCAGGATGACGCCGGTCAGACCGCCGAACAGGAAGGTCACCATGAAGCCGAGGGTCCACAGCATCGGGTTCTCGAAGGTGATCGAGCCGCGCCACATGGTGCCGATCCAGTTCACGAACTTCACGCCGGTCGGGACCGCGATGAGCATGGTCATCAGGGAGAAGAACGGCAGGAGCACGGAGCCGGTGACGTACATGTGGTGCGCCCACACGGTCACGGACAGGGCCGCGATCGAGGTGGTCGCGAACACCAGGGTCTTGTAGCCGAAGATCGGCTTGCGGGAGAACACCGGGATGATCTCGGAGACGATGCCGAAGAACGGCAGCGCGATGATGTACACCTCGGGGTGGCCGAAGAACCAGAAGAGGTGCTGCCAGAGGATGGCACCGCCGTTCTCCGGGTCGAAGATGTGTCCACCGAAGCGACGGTCCAGGCCCAGCGCGAACAGCGCGGACGCCAGCGGCGGGAAGGCCATCAGTGTCAGGATGCCGGTGATCAGCGTGTTCCAGGTGAAGATCGGCATGCGCCACATCGTCATGCCCGGTGCACGCATGCACAGGATGGTGGTGATGAAGTTGACGCCGCCCAGGATGGTGCCGAAGCCCTGCAGGGCAAGGCCGAAGACCCAGAGGTCTCCGCCGACTCCCGGCGAGTAGGTGGTGTTGGACAGCGGCGCGTAGGCGAACCAGCCGAAGGAGGCCGAGCCCTGCGGGGTGAGGAAGCCGGCGCAGGCGATCAGCGAGCCGAACAGGAAGAACCAGAACGCCAGGGCGTTCAGGCGCGGGAACGCCACATCCGGGGCGCCGATCTGCAGCGGGACGAGGACGTTCGCGAACCCGACGAACAGCGGGGTCGCAAACATCAGAAGCATGATCGTTCCGTGCATGGTGAACAGCTGGTTGTACTGCTCCTTGGTCTGCAGGATCTGCATGCCCGGCTCGAAGAGCTCGGCACGGATCAGCAGGGCCATCACGCCGCCGACACAGAAGAACGCGAAGGAGACGATCAGGTACATGTACCCGAGCACCTTGTGGTCCGTGGTCGTCAACCAGCTGACAGCGATCTTTCCGAGGGAGCGGGGCACGACGCGCGGCGCCGCCGTGCGCGTGGTCTCCTCCGTCGTGTACTCATACGTGGTCATCAGTGGCTACCTCCACCGCGCGGAGTCTGGAGGTCGTTCTCCATCTCACGCGCACCGTCAGGGTTCTCGTTCGGGTTGCGGTTGTACTCGTCCCCGACCAGGCCCGGCTCCATCTGGTCCAGCTGCTGCTGGAACTCCTCCTCGGAGACGACCTCCACGTTGAAGAGCATCTCGGAGTGGTACTCGCCGCAGAGCTCGGCGCACTTGCCGTCGAAGCGGCCCTCCTCCTGCGGGGTCAGGTAGAGGTGGTTGGTCTTGCCGGGGATCAGGTCCCGCTTCTGGAGGAACTGGGGGATCCAGAAGGAGTGGGCGACGTCACGGGACTTCAGCTCGAAGTGCACGGGCACGTCGACGGGGAGGTACAGGGTCGGCAGCGTGTCCTGCACGCCGGCGTTGCCCTCGGTGTCGAGCTGAGCCTGGACGCCGGCGTAGTGCGCCTCCTGGCCCTCGTACTCGTAGTTGAAGTCCCAGGCCCACTGCTTGCCGTACACGGTGACGGTCAGCGGGGAGTCGTCCACGGGGGTGTCGACCTCGGTCTGCACACGAACGGTGAAGCCCCAGAGGCCGAAGACGAGAACCAGCGGGATGACCGTGAACATGGTCTCCAGCGGCATGTGGTACGCGGTCTGCTTCGGGAAGCCCTGGTCGTTCTTGCGGCGGCGGTAGGCCACCATGCACCAGATCATGGCGGCCCAGGCGACCAGGCCGATGACCAGTGCGGCGATCCAGGAGTCGACCCAGAGGTTCGTCAGCACCTCATTGTGGTTGGTCGTCCCGTTGGTGCCGGGGAGCCAACCACGCTTGACCTCTTCCGAACAGCCGGTCAACGCCAGCATGGCGGTGGCCCCCAGGGCGCCCGCCTTCAGCGTGCGTCGAGTCCGACGTCCGGCGTCATTCTGTGCTCTCACAGACGGCCTTCCTCTTCATCTCGTGTGCGATGGGCGCCCCTCTCCCCCGCCGGGAATCGCAGAATCCTGCGGATTTCCCTCACAGCGGACAGGGGTGCCCGGGTGATTCCCCTCTACTCTACGTCTTTCCGGCGATTCGTGCTGACCATGACACCCCGCCTCAGGGGCGTGTCCCCGCCGATCGGAGCACTTCCGGCATCCGGACTGCGGGTACCTCCCGATCCCCCTCTGACAGGGCACGGCGGGCGCCTCCCCGTGGCCTCACCGTCGCCTGTCGCGCCCGCACCGGAGCCCTCCGGACACACCTCGGGCCGGCCCCCTCGGGGAGCCGGCCCGGAAGCGCTCGGCGAGCGGCCGTCGTCGTGGCCCACCCCGCTCTCGGCGAGGTGCCGCGGACAGCCGCCTGCCGGTCAGTGGAAGGAGTCGCCGCAGGCGCAGGAGCCGGAGGCGGTGGGGTTGTCGATGGTGAAGCCCTGCTTCGAGATGGTGTCCTCGAAGTCGATCTTCGCGCCCATCAGGTACGGAACGGACATCTTGTCCACGATCACCTCGACGCCGTCGAAGTCGCGGACGGTGTCCCCGTCCAGGACGCGCTCGTCGAAGTAGAGCTGGTAGATCAGGCCGGAGCAGCCGCCGGGCTGCACGGCGATGCGCAGACGCAGGTCGGTGCGGCCCTCCTGCTCCAGCAGGGCACGGACCTTGGCCACCGCGACGTCGGTGAGCTCCACCTCGTGCGGGGGCAGGCCGTCGGCAGGCTGGGTGGCGCCGATCTCGACGCCGGTCTCGTCAGCGGACAGTGCCATGGGGGCCTCCTCGTGTGGGGACGTTCTTCCGCACCTCGAGGGTACGGCTTCTTCAGGTGTGAACGGTACCGGTCGCCGGTTGATTCCCGACGACGGCCGCCCGCCGTCCGCATCCGGCCCGCCCGGTGCTGTGGCCGGGCGGGCAGGACGGCGGGCATGCGGGCTCAGGCGCCCAGGCGGGCGAGCCAGAGGGCCTCGGCGAGGATCGCGTTGCGGAAGTCGCCGAGGTGCAGGGACTCGTTGGCGGAGTGGGCGCGGGAGTCCGGGTCCTCGACGCCGGTGATGAGGATGGTGGCCTCCGGGAAGACCTCGTTGAGATCTGCGGTGAAGGGGATGGACCCGCCCAGTCCGGTGGCCTTGGGCTCCACGCCCCAGGCCTGGTGGAAGGACTCCATCATGGCAGCGGCCATCGGGTCCGAGGTGTCCGTGGCGAACGGCTGGCCGAAGTGGCCCTTCTCGAAGGTGATCTCCGCGCCGAGGACGGTCTTCGCCTGCTCGGCGAGGTAGGAGGTCACGGCCTCGTAGGCCTGCTCCGGGTCCACGCCCGGGCCGACGCGCAGCGACCACTTGGCGCGGGCGGAGGGCTGGATGGTGTTGGAGGAGGTGTCCACGCTCGGCACGTCGATGCCGATGATGGACAGGGCGGGGCCGTTCCACAGGCGGTCGGCCAGGGAGCCGGAGCCGGCCAGGGTCACCCCGTCCAGCACGCCGGCGTCGGTGCGGTAGGTCTGTTCGGAGTAGTCCACGTCCGCCTGCACTTGGGCGCCGACGCCCGGGACGGCCACGTTGCCCTGCTCGTCGTGCAGGGTGGCGATCAGCCGGCACAGCAGGGTGACGGCGTCCAGGACGGGGCCGCCGAACATGCCGGAGTGCACGGCGTGGTCCAGCACGCGGACCGTGACGGTGCCGTCGGCGACCCCGCGCAGCGAGGTGGTCAGGGCGGGCTCGCCCACGGACCAGTTCGCGGAGTCGGCCACCACGATCGCGTCGGCCTCGAGGTCGGCCTTCTGGTTCTCCAGGAAGGTGCGGAAGGTCGGCGAGCCGGCCTCCTCCTCGCCCTCGACGAACACACGCACGCCCACGCCGGCCTCCGGGACGGCAGTCTGCAGGGCCTTCAACGCGGCGAGGTGGAGCATGATGCCGGCCTTGTCGTCCGCCGCGCCACGGCCGAAGAGGCGGTCGCCCACGCGGGTGGCCTCGAACGGCGGGGTGTTCCACAGGGACTCGTCGCCCGTAGGCTGCACGTCGTGGTGGGCGTAGAGCAGCACGGTGGGCTTGCCCTCGGCACCGGGGCGGTGGCCGAGGACGGCGGGGCCGCCGGGCTGCCCGTCCTCACGGTCCTCGGTGACGATGCGCACGTTCTCCAGGCCCAGCTCGCTGACGAGCTCGGCGACCTTCTGGGCCGACTGCTCCAGCAGCGAGCGGTCGAAGGAGTCCCAGGCGATGCCGCCGATGGACACGAGGTCGGACAGAGTGGTGACGGTCTCGTCGAACTGGGCGTCGACGGCGGCGGTGATCTTCTCGACGAGCGCGGGATCGAGCTCGGAGGCGGCGGGAATCTGAGCGGTCATGGGGCTCACACTATCGAAACGGGGCCGCCGGGCCGATGCACCCGCCGCCGCGGCCGCGTGGCCCTGCGCGGCCCGTGCGCACCGCGCGCCTAGACTGGGGCCCGTGTTCAGCCGCAAGAAGACCTCCGAGAAGTCCAGCACTGCCCCGACGCACGGCACCGAGCCGGCCGGCGTCACGGACGAGTCGCCCGCCCGTCGCGACCGTTCCAAGCCCAAGGGTGTGCCGACCCCGCGTCGCAAGGACCAGGAGGCGGCCCGCCGTCGACCGCTGGTGCCTCAGGACCGGAAGGCCGCGAAGAGGGCGGACCGGGAGGCGATGGCCGCCGAGCGCGCGAAGATGCGCCAGGCGCTGGAGACCGGCGACGAGCGGCACCTGCCCGTCCGGGACCGCGGCGCGCAGAAGCGCTTCGTGCGCGACTACGTGGACGCCCGCTGGTCGATCGGCGAGTTCCTGCTGCCGGTGGTGTTCCTCTACATCCTGCTGATGTTCATCCCGGGGCGTGAGTTCCAGCTGGTGCTGATGTACTCGCTGTACGCCCTGGTGGCGCTGGTGATCGTGGACTCGATCATCCTCGGCTCCAAGGTCCGCAAGGCGCTGGAGGCGAAGTTCGGCACGGCCGAGCCGGGCACCAAGATGTACGCGATCATGCGTGCGCTGCAGTTCCGTCGTCTGCGGCTGCCGAAGCCGCAGGTCACGCGCGGCCACTACCCGGCCTGATCCTCTCCGGCACACGCCGGACACACGAAGGGGCGGTCCCGTTCTCGGGACCGCCCCTTCGTGTGTCTCTGCCTGCTTCCCGACGACGGCCGCTCCCCTTCCGGGGGCGGCTCGCCGTGGGCGTCGGGCGGCTGGAGGACGGTCGTCGGGCCCAGCCTCGCGCGGCCGGTCCGCAAGCGAGCCGCAGGGCGGCTCAGCCGCGCAGGCGCTTGCCGAGGCCGGCGTTGATGCGGCCGGCCCAGAACGGGCCCTCGTAGAGGAAGGCGGTGTAGCCCTGCACCAGGTCGGCGCCGAGCTCGAGGCGCTGGGCGACGTCGTCCGCGGTCGTGACGCCGCCGACGCTGATCAGGGCGACGTCCTTGGGCAGCTGGGCGCGCAGCAGGCGCAGCACCTCCAGCGACCGCTGCTTGAGCGGCGCGCCGGACAGGCCGCCGGCGCCGAGCTTCTCCACCTCGGCGGCGTCGGTCTTGAGCCCCTCGCGGCCGATGGTGGTGTTCGTGGCGATGACGCCGTCCAGCGGCAGCTGGCGGGCCATGTCCGCGACGGCCACGATGTCCTCGTCCGCGAGGTCCGGGGCGATCTTCACCAGCAGCGGCAGGTGGCGGTCGCTGACGGCTGCGTCGGCCTCCTCGCGGACGGCGCGCAGCAGCGGCTCGAGGGTGGCGATCTCCTGCAGCTGGCGCAGGCCCGGGGTGTTCGGGGAGGAGACGTTCACGGCGAGGTAGTCGGCGTGCGGGGAGAGCAGACGGGCGGAGATGCGGTAGTCCGCGGCGGCGTCGGCGAGCTCGACCACCTTGGTCTTGCCGATGTTCGCGCCGAGGATCGGACGGTTCTGCCCGAAGCGGCGCTGCAGGGTGGCGCGGGTGGCGGCCAGGCGCGGGGCGACCGCCGCGGCGCCCTCGTTGTTGAAGCCCATGCGGTTGACCACGGCCTTGTCCTCCACCAGGCGGAACAGGCGCGGCTTCTCGTTGCCGGGCTGGGCCTGGGCGGTGACGGTGCCGACCTCGATGTGGCCGAAGCCGAGGTCCGCCAACGCGGTGGTGCACAGGCCGTGCTTGTCGAAGCCGGCGGCGAGGCCGAACGGGGTCGGGAAGCGCAGGCCCATCACGGTGCGAGCGAGCCACGGGTCCGGGCGGAACGCGGAGCGGAGCACTGCGGAGGCGCCGGTGCGCTCGGCGGCGCGGATGCCGGCCACGCCCTTCTCGTGCGCCTCCTCGGCATCCATGCCGGAGAACACGGCGTTGAAGAAGGGCGGGTAGACACGCGGCAGGCTCGAGCTGAGCAGGTTCTCGATCCCGGTCTTCACGGAAGGCATCTGCATGTGTCCATCATCCCACGTCCCACCCCGGGCTTCGGCGGCGTGCCGCGCCTAGGTGTACTCGGCCATGACGTTGGTGACAGATAGTCCGTTGACGATGAAGAGAACCTCCGGGTGAAGTGGGGCTTGTCAACGGCATCCCAATCACCACGGAGGTTCTCATGTCCCACGCTAACGCCCGGTTGACCCTGTATGGAAGGACGCTACTGGTCCACCGGGTTCTGGAAGAGGGCATGCCCGTGGCCCACGCCGCGGCCTTGATGGGCATCTCGCGTCAGTGCGCGCACCGGTGGGTCTCCCGTTACCGCACCGAGGGCGAACACGGGCTGCAGGATCGTTCCAGCAGGCCTCACCACTGTCCGAGCAGAACCAGCGCCCAGACCGAACAGCAAGTCCTTCAGGCCCGCAGCACGCACCGGCGGGGTCAGGACTGGATCAGCACCAGAGTCGGGGTCCCGGCCAGGACGGTGAACCGGATCCTGGCCCGTCACCAGATGCCTGCCCTGGCCTGTCTTGATCCGGTGACCGGGGAAGTGATCCGTTCTTCGAAGGCCACCACTCACCGGTATGAGAAAGACCGTCCTGGCCAGTTGGTGCACGTAGACGTGAAGAAGATCGGGAAGATCCCGGACGGGGGCGGGTGGCGTGCGCATGGCAGGGCGGCTACCGCTCCGCTCAAAGGACGTCGACCCAAGATCGGGTACGACTATGTGCACTCGATGGTCGACGATTGCTCCCGGCTCTCGTACAGCGAGGCCTTGCCGGATGAGACCGGGCCCACGTGCGCCGGGTTCCTGGCCCGGGCCGCGGTGTACTTCGCTGAGCACGGCATCGACAGGATCGAACGGGTCATGACGGACAACGCCTTGGCGTACAAGAACTCGCAGGCGTTCAAGGAAGCGGTCTCAGCTTTGGGTGCACGGCAGAAGTTCATCCGGCCGCACTGCCCGTGGCAGAACGGCAAGGTCGAGCGGTACAACCGGACGCTGGCGCAGGAATGGGCCTACAGCCAGGTCTGGGCCTCGAATACTGAACGCACGGACGCCCTTGCCCGGTGGCTCCATGAGTACAACACTGAGCGTGGCCACACCGCGCTTGGAGGCAAGACTCCCGCTCAACGAGTGTCATCAACGTGATGGCCGAGTACACCTAGGCTGGATCCCATGACCCTTCCCGACGACGGCCGCCCCCCTCTTCCGTCCGACGCACCGGATCCGGTGGTCGCCTCCGAAGAGGAGACGCTCTCCCCCGACCCGCGCGGGTCGGACGGCAGCACGCCGGAGCTGCCGGCGCTGCTCACCACGGAGCCCGGCGGTGACTGGGAGCCGGACGTCATGGACGGGTTCGAGGCGAAGACCTTCGCGGTGTCCGAGGACGATCAGGGCACCAACCTCGTCACGATCGTCCGGCCGGTCGCCAGTGACCGGGACCGGTCGCGGACGCCGGTGGTGCTCATCCACGGGTGGGCCGACTACTTCTACAACGAGCCGGCCGCGAAGGCCTTCGAGGATGCCGGCTACGCGTTCCACGCCATGGACCTTCACCGCTACGGACGCTCCCTGCGCGAGGGGCAGACCCCCGGGTGGACCGACTCCCTGCTGAACTATGACGCGGACATCGAGACCGCGCTCGGCGAGATCGGCCGGACCTACGAGAACAAGCCGATCATCGTGGCGCACTCGACCGGCGGGCTGGTCGCCTCGCTGTGGGCCGAGCGCAACCCCGGGCGCATCCGGGCGCTGGTGCTGAACAGCCCGTGGCTGGAGATGCAGGGCTCCACGTGGGTGCGGCATCTGGCCAAGACGATCGTGGACCCGGTGGCGAGTCGTCAGCCCTACGCCATGCTCAAGCTGCCGAAGATCGACTTCTACTGGCGCACGCTGTCCTCGGAGGCGGAGGGTGAGTGGGACCTGCACCCGCTGTGGCGGCCGAAGACCTCCTTCGAGGTGCCCGCCGCCTGGCTGGGAGCGGTGCTGGTGGGCCACGCGCAGGTGAAGGCCGGGCTGGACATCCAGGAGCCGGTGCTGACCCTGGTGTCCGAGCGCGGCTTCCGCGGCGCGAAGTTCTCCGAGGAGATGAAGACCGCGGACATCGTGCTGGAGCCTGAGACCATGGCAGAACGCGCCCTGCGCCTGGGCCGCCGAGTGACGATCAACCGCTACCCGGACGCGCTGCATGACGTCTTCGCCTCCCCCGAGGTCATCCGCAACCAGGCTTTTGCGGATGTCCTGCAGTGGTTGCGGGCCTACGGGGGCTGACGGTCACGTCCGGGACTTGTCCACGGCGCCGCCGTAGCGGCGGTCACGGCGGGCATAGAGCTCGACGGCCTCGTAGAGGGTGCGGCGATCCACGTCCGGCCAGAGGATGTCCATGAACAGCAGCTCGGCGTAGGCAGACTCCCAGAGCAGGTAGTTGGAGAGGCGCTGCTCGCCGGAGGTGCGCAGGAACAGGTCCACGTCCGGGGTCGGCCGGCTCCCCCGCACCCCTGCGCGGATGTCCTTGTCCAGGTAGCGGGTGAGTGTCTCCTGGCGGATGCCCTCGGGCGTGAGGTCGCCGGCGGCCACCTGCTCGGCGATCGCCCTGACCGCGTCGGTGATGGCGGCGCGGCCGCCGTAGTTCACGCACATGTGCAGGGTGGTGCCGGTGTTGTGCCTCGTCAGCTCCTCGGCGGTCTGCAGCTCCTTGATCACGGACTTCCACAGCCGCGGGGTGCGGCCGTTCCAGCGGATGCGCACGTTCCAGGAGTGCAGGGTGTCCCGCTGACGGCGGAGCACGTCCCGGGAGAAGCCCATGAGGAAGCGGACCTCCTCCGGGGAGCGCTTCCAGTTCTCCGTGGAGAAGGCGTAGGCGGAGACGTGGCCGATGCCCAGCTCCACGGCGCCGGCCACCACATCCAGCAGGGCGGCCTCACCCGCGCGGTGGCCTTCGGTCCTGGGAAGGCCGCGCTCGTTCGCCCAGCGGCCGTTGCCGTCCATCACGATCGCCACGTGCTGCGGCACGAACCTCCGGTCCAGTGCCGGCGGCCGCGCTCCGGAGGGGTGCGCCGGAGGAGTCACGATGGCCCGCTCCCGTCCGGCGGGGCTGGAGACGGTGGGGTCGCGGCGGACGGGGCTCATCGGTGCTGGTCCTTCATCGAGGCGGTGCAGGTGGTGCGGCCTGAGCCATCTGCTCGAGCACGGTGAGGGACACCAGCCGGCGCTCGACGTGGAACTGCAGGTACGCGCCCACGATACCGGCGGCCTCCCGCACGGCGAGGTCCGACGCGGCGTCCGCGACGCCCCAGTCCCCCACCTGGAGCGCCGCCAGCAGCCCAACGGTCTCGGGGGCCGGCCGGGACGAGCCGGACGGCCGGCAGTCCTCGCAGACCATGCCGCCCAGGGCGATGGTCAGCGAGCGGTGGGGGCCCTGTGCCCCGCAGCGGGCGCAGTCGGTGAAGGACGGTGCCCAGCCCGCTGCGCTCAGCGTGCGCAGCAGGAAGCTGGACAGGATCAGGGAAGGCGTGTGCCGTCGTCGGGACAGGGCAGCCAGGGCGCCGTGGAACAGACGGAACTGGGCCTGTGCGCCGTCGGCGTCCACGGCCGTGACGCGCTCCACCGTCTCGGCCATGGCCGCGGCGAGGGAGAACAGCTCATAGTCCCCGGCCAACCAGGTGGCGTAGGGCGTGATCAGCTGGGCCTGGGAGACGGTGTGGAGGTCCTTGCGGCCACGGGCGATCTGCAGGGTGGAGTGCATGAACGGCTCCACCACGGATCCGAAGCGGGAGGTGGAGCGCCGCACCCCCTTCGCGACGGCACGGACGATGCCGTGGTCCGGGGTGAGGATCTCCAGGATCCGGTCTGCCTCGCCGAGCCTGTGCGTGCGCAGCACGATGCCCTCGGTGCGGAAGGAATTGGCGGTGTAGCCGCCTCCGGGTCCGCGGGAGCTGCGTGCACTGCCGCGCCGGGACACGGCTCCGCCGCCGCCTTCACCCGGTGCGGCGGCGGAGGAGCCTGTCCTCATGGGGCTCAGGCCTGGTCGCGCAGGGCGCGGTTGACGGCGGAGACCACGGCCTTCAGGGAGGCCTGGGTGGTGTTGTGGTCCAGCCCGACTCCCCAGAGGACGCGGTCGCCGATGGCGGCCTCCACATAGGCGGCGGCCATGGCGGAGCCGCCTTCGGACAGGGCGTGCTCGGAGTAGTCCAGGACCCGGACGTCCACCCCGTCCTCCGCCAGCATGCTGAGGAAGGCGGCGATCGGGCCGTTGCCGGTGGCGGTGCGGGTGGACCACTGTCCCTCCCGCTCCACCTCCACGGTCATGGAGAACACGCCCTCGGCCGGGGACTCGGTCTGGACCGTGCCGAGGTGATAGAGGCCCCAGCGGCCGGCCTCGTCCTCGGCGGGCAGGTACTCGTCCTGGAAGACGTCCCAGAGGTCGTCGCCGGAGACCTCTCCGCCCTGGGAGTCCGCGAGGGACTGGATGACGTGGGAGAACTCGATCTGCGCTCGGCGCGGAAGGTCCAGGTTGTGCTCCGTCTTGAGCAGATAGGCCACACCGCCCTTGCCGGACTGCGAGTTGACCCGGATGACGGCCTCGTAGGAACGGCCGATGTCCTTCGGATCGATGGGCAGGTACGGGACCTGCCAGAGCATCTCGTCCAGGTCCTTCCCGGCGGCAGCGGCATCCTGCTCCATGGCCTCGAACCCCTTCTTGATGGCGTCCTGATGGGAGCCGGAGAAGGCGGTGAACACGAGGTCGCCGCCCCAGGGGGTGCGCTCGGGCACGGGCAGCTGGTTGCAGTACTCCACCGTCCGCTTGATGTGGTCCATGTCCGAAAAGTCGATCTGCGGGTCGATGCCCTGGCTGAACAGGTTCATGCCGAGGGCCACGAGGTCCACGTTGCCGGTCCGCTCGCCGTTGCCGAACAGGCACCCCTCGATCCGGTCGGCGCCGGCCATGTAGCCGAGTTCGGCGGCGGCGATGCCGGTGCCGCGGTCGTTGTGCGGGTGCAGGGAGAGGATGACGTTCTCGCGGCACTCGAGGTTGCGGTGCATCCACTCGATGGAGTCGGCGTACACGTTGGGGGTGGCCATCTCCACGGTGGCCGGCAGGTTGAGGATCATCTTGCGGTCCGTGGAGGCCTCCAGCACCGTGGCGACCTCGTCGGAGATCCGCCGGGCGAACTCGAGCTCGGTGCCGGTGTAGGACTCGGGCGAGTACTCGTAGGTGATCTGGGTGCCGGTGAGCTGCTCCTCGAACTTCTTCACCAGGCGGGCGCCCTGGGTGGCGATGTCCACGATGCCGTCCTCGTCCTGGCGGAACACCACACGGCGCTGCAGCACCGAGGTCGCGTTGTACAGGTGGACGATGGCCTGCTTGGCGCCCTCGAGGGACTGGAAGGTGCGCTCGATCAGGTGCTCGCGGGCCTGGGTGAGGACCTGGATGGTGACGTCGTCCGGGATGTGGTCGCCCTCGATCAGCTGGCGGACGAAGTCGAAGTCGGTCTGCGAGGCGGACGGGAAGCCGACCTCGATCTCCTTGTATCCCATGGACACGAGGAGCTGGAACATGCGCAGCTTTCGCTCGGGTCCCATCGGATCGATGAGGGCCTGGTTGCCGTCGCGGAGGTCCACGGCGCACCAGCGGGGTGCCGAGGTGATGACCTTGTCCGGCCAGGTGCGGTCCGGAAGGTCGATGGTGAACTGATCCAGGTACGGGGCGTACTTGCCGACCTTCATGCCGGACGGCTTCTGGACGTTGCGCATGGCGCCTCACCTCTCGACTCGGTGTCTGGTGGCCTGTGGGCCGCCGCCGGCGGGTGTGCCGGTGACGGGGCGGGTGGACGGCGCGGATGGGCAGCCCCACCCTCCTGATCCCATTCCACACCCATCCGCGGCGTCCGTCGCGCCTGTGACACGCGGGGGTCTCACTGGGTGGACGGACACGTCCGGAAAGTGGGTAAAGACGACGACGGCCCTCCCCCGGCGGGAGAGCCTCGCCCGGGCGAGGGCCCGGACAGGCTTCAGACACTCACATGCCGAGTCGATGCAGGTGCTTCGGGTCGCGCTGCCAGTCCCGCGCGACCTTGACCCTGAGATCCAGGTAGACGTCGGTTCCGAGCATCCTTTCGATGCCGGCGCGGGCGTCCTGGCCGATCTTGCGCAGGCGAGCGCCCTTCCTGCCGATGATGATGCCCTTCTGACTGTCCCGCTCGACGTAGAGCGAGGCCCAGACATCCACCAGCGGCCGGTCCTTCGGCCGGTCCTCGCGGGGGGCCATCTCCTCGACCACCACGGCCACGGAGTGCGGCAGCTC
This sequence comes from Micrococcus sp. FDAARGOS_333, assembly GCF_002206575.2. NCBI lineage: Bacteria > Bacillati > Actinomycetota > Actinomycetes > Micrococcales > Micrococcaceae > Micrococcus > Micrococcus sp. FDAARGOS_333. Next base: position 1,841,184 of record NZ_NJFJ02000001.1, read on the forward strand.
GTCCCGGACGTCCTCCAGGGCAGCCTCGCGGATCAGCTCGGCCACCATCACGGCCTCGGGCTCGTCGGTGAGCTCGCCGTCCGGGTAGAGCGGCGGACCCTTCGGCAGCAGGTCGCCGAGGACCGTCTCCACGTCCGCCACCTGCCGGCCCTGCACGGCGGAGACGGGGACGACGGCGCGGAAGCCCTCGCCCTGGTTCTCCGGACCGATCACCTCGTCGCCCAGGGCCGTCACGGCCAGCAGCTGCTCGGCGAGCTGCTGCGGGGAGACCTTGTCCGTCTTCGTCACGATCGCCACCACAGGCGTGCGCCTGAGGTAGCTCAGCTGCTGGGCGATGAACCGGTCGCCCGGGCCGATCGCCTCGTCAGCCGGGATGCACATGCCCACGGCGTCCACCTCGTTGAGGGTCTCCGCCACGAGGTCGTTGAGCCGCTCGCCCAGCAGGGTGCGCGGACGATGCAGGCCGGGAGTGTCCACCAGCACCAGCTGGAACTCGTCCCGGTGCACGATGCCACGGATGGTGTGTCGCGTCGTCTGCGGCTTCGAGGAGGTGATCGCCACCTTCTCCCCCACCAGCGCGTTGGTGAGTGTGGACTTGCCGGCGTTCGGCCGGCCCACCAGGCAGACGAAGCCGGAGCGGAACTCCGGGTCCACCCCGCTGACATCCAGCAGCGGAGCCTCACGATCCTGCCTGCGGTCCCTGCGGCTCATGCATGCTCCTTCGTCGCGGTCTGGCCGGGTTCGGTGTCCTGCTCGTCCTCACGCTGGCGGAAGCGCAGCGGGCGGTCCTCGGTCTCGGTCACGCGAAGCCGGGACACGCGGTTGCGGCGCGGCTCCAGGGACTCGGCGTGCAGGACGATGCCCTGGACGGTCACCTCGGAGCCCTGGATCGGGACGCGGCCCAGGTGCTTGGCCAGCAGGCCGCCGAGGGTGTCCACATCCTCCTCGTCGTCCAGGTCCACGTCGAACTCCTCCGCGAAGTCCGAGACGTTCATGCGAGCGTCCACGAGGTAGACGCCGTCCTCGACCTTCTCCACCTCGGGCTGGTCCTGGCGGTCGTCCTCGTCGTAGATCTCGCCGACGATCTCCTCGATCAGATCCTCCAGCGTCACCAGGCCCGCGGTCCCGCCGTACTCGTCCACCACGATCGCCACGTGGGTGGACTCGCGCTGCAGCTCCTGCAGCAGGGACGCCACGGACTTGGACTCCGGCACGAAGCGCACGTCCCGCATCCGCTCGGACACGCAGGTCTCCGGGTCCACACCGTCCTTGTGCAGGGCGCGGGTGACGTCCTTCAGGTAGAGCATGCCGCGCACGTCGTCCGCGTCCTCCCCGACCGCCGGCACGCGGGAGAAGCCCGAGCGCAGGAACAGCTGCATGGCCTGGCGGAGATTGTGCTCCACGTCGATGGTCACCACGTCCGTGCGCGGCACCATCACGGCGCGCACGAGGGTGTCCCCCATGGTGAAGACGGACTGGATCAGCTCGGCCTCGGAGTCTGCCAGGACGTCCGCGTCGTGGGCCCGGGCCACCACCTCGCGCAGGTGGCGCTCCTGGAAGTCGTCCTCGTCGTCCACCTCGAGCTCAGGGCGGCGGCGGTCCCGTCCCAGCTGGCGGGACAGCGGGCCGAGGGCCCTGGTGAGGCCGCGGACCATGCCGCCGGTGCGCTTGGCCACGGCGGCCTCGTTGCGGGAGCCGATCGGCCGTGGGGACCACACGCCCAGCAGGCCGGCAACCACCACCACCAGCAGCGCCGCGGACAGCAGCGCCGCCCACCAGATGCCGGTGAACTCCACCATCGCGATGGTGATGCAGACGGCGGCCAACGACTCGGTGAGCAGGCGCCAGAAGCGCAGCGAGCCCATGTGCGCCGGCAGCTCGGCCAGCACCTCCAGGGCCGTGGACTTCCCACTGGCGCGGGCGATCTCCTCAGCGTCCTTGCGCGAGAGGTAGGTGAACGCCGACTCCGCCAGGGCCAGCACCCAGGTGAGGATGATGAACAGGACGAAGGCGACGACCAGGATGACGGGAGTGATCACGGCGGTTCGCTCAGTCCTCGGTGGTCGGGGCGGGGGCGGGGCGGCCGAGGACCTCGGCGACGAGGCGGTCCTGCAGCGCGAACATCTCGGCGCGCTCGTCCTGCTCCATGTGGTCGTAGCCGAGCAGGTGGAGCATGCCGTGCGTGAGCAGCAGCATCAGCTCGTCGTCACGGCTGTGGCCGCCGCGGGCCGCCTGTTCGGCGGCCACCTCCGGGCACAGCACCACGTCTCCGAGCACGCCCTCGGACGGGGCGTCCTCGGTGCCGGGGGCGAGCTCGTCCATGGGCAGGCTCATCACATCGGTGGGGCCCTCCAGGTCCATCCACTCCACGTGCAGTTCGGCCATGCGGGCGGCGTCCACCACGGTCACCGCGGTCTCGGCCTGCGGGTGGACGTGCATGCGCGCGTAGACGTGCTTCGCCATGGCGAGCAGGTCCTGTTCCGGCACGTCGATGCCGGACTCGTTCACGATCTCAACGGCCACGGCGGCTCCTTCCGGGCTGGGCGCCGCGGCCGGTCTCCGGGCGCAGGGTGTCGTAGGCGTCCACGATCGCGGTCACCAGCCGATGGCGCACCACGTCCGACGAGTCGAAGCGGACCATCTCGATCCCGTCCACTCCTTCCAGCACCTCCACGGCCTGGGCCAGGCCGGAGGCGGTCCCGCGCGGCAGGTCCACCTGGGAGGTGTCTCCGGTGATGACCATGTGCGCCCCGAAGCCGAGGCGGGTGAGGAACATCTTCATCTGCTCGCCGGTGGTGTTCTGTGCCTCGTCGAGGATCACGAACGCGTCGTTCAGGGTGCGGCCGCGCATGTAGGCCAGCGGAGCCACCTCGATGGTCCCGGCCTCCATCAGCCGCGGGATGGACTCGGGCTCCACCATGTCATGCAGCGCGTCGTAGAGCGGGCGCAGGTAGGGGTCGATCTTCTCGGACAGCCCGCCGGGCAGGTAGCCCAGGTGCTCGCCGGCCTCCACCGCGGGGCGGGTGAGGATGATCCGGTTGACCTCCTTGGCCTGCAGCGCCTGCACGGCCTTGGCCATGGCCAGGTAGGTCTTGCCGGTGCCGGCCGGGCCGATCCCGAACACGATGGTGCAGCCGTCGATGGCGTCCACGTACTCCTGCTGGTTCACGGTCTTCGGCCGGATCGTGCGGCCGCGGCCGGACAGGATGGAGGCGCGGGAGACGGCGGTGGCCGGGGCGCGGCCGCCGCGCACGAGGGTCACCACCTGCTCCATGGTGTCCGCGGTGACGGGGATGTCCTTGTGGGCGATGCCGCGCAGGTCCTCCACGATCCGGCGCACCGCGGCGACCTCGGCGGGCGGGCCGTCCAGCCCGAGCTCCTGGTCCCGGACGGAGACCTCGACCTGCGGGTACACGCCGGCCAGGATCCGCAGCAGGGCGTCCTGGGGTCCGAGCGTGCGGACCATCAGGTCCGAGGACGCGAAGTGGACGCTGTGGTGGCCGGTGGGGACGGTGGGACGGGTCTCGGCGTGAGAGGACGTCACGATGGGGTTCATCACCTCGGGGTTCGCAGGTGCTGTCAGGGGCATGCAGGACGCCTGTGCCGCAGGCGGCAACGTGGCGCGTCCGCTCATTCTACGTGCGTCACCAGCGTCCGAGCAGGTGCTGGAGGACGGCGATGGCGGCCGGTCCCGCCGTGGAGGACCGCAGCACGTTGGGCCCGAGAAGCCGCAGCTGCACGCCGGCGTCCGTGAGCGCATCGAGCTCGCCGGCGGAGATCCCGCCCTCCGGGCCCACCACCAGCACGATCCGCTCCGCCTCGGACCAGTCCGCCGCGTCCGCGGCGGTCAGCCCCTGCGTCGCGTCCTCGTGCAGAACCACGACGACGGTCCCCTCCGTGACGAGGTCCCTCACCGAGGCGCCGGTGACGGTGGGCTCCAAGACGGGAATGCGGGCCCGGCGGGCCTGCTTGGCGGCGGCGTGGAGGGCATCGGCCCACTTCTGCCGGGCCTTGGCCTCCCTGGGGCCGCGCCAGCGCACGATCGCCCGCTCGGACTCCCACGGGACCACGGCGTCCACGCCGAGCTCTGTGGCCGTCTGCACGGCGAGGGTGTCCCGGTCCCCCTTGGCCAGAGCCTGCACGAGCACCAGTTCCGGGCGCTGTGCCGGGACGTCCTCCACCTGGTCCACGGTGACGGTGACCGAGTCCTTCTCCGCCGCGGCCACGGTCCCGTGGGCACGCCGGCCCACGGTGTCGGCCACGAGGATCGGATCCCCCGGTCCCAGGCGCATGGCGCCGGCGGCATGGCGCGCCTCGGCCTCGGTGAGGGTCACGGACGAGCCGGGGCGGCCGTCGTCGAGGACCCCGGGGGCCACGTAGAACAGGTGCGCAGTCACGTCAGAGGTTCTTCAGGTTCTCGCGGATCCGGGCGAACATCGACTTCTGGTGCTTGGCGCCGTGGACGACCTCCTCGCCGCGCAGCTCGGCCAGGCGCTCCATGAGCTCGCGCTGCTCCGAGGTGAGGTCGGTGGGCGTGGCGACGAGGACGTTCACGCGCAGGTCTCCGCGGCCGACGCCGCGCAGTCGACCCACGCCCAGGCCCTTGAGGACCTCCACGTGGCCGGGCTGGGTGCCCTCGGCCAGGGTGACGGTCTGGGGGCCGTCCAGGGTGTCCAGGGTGAGGGTGGTGCCGAGGGCCGCGGCGGCCATCGGGACGGTGACGGTGGTGGACAGGTTGTCACCCTCACGGGCGAAGGTGGCGTCCGGGGCCACGACGATCTCCACGTAGAGGTCGCCGTGGGGACCGCCGCCGGGGCCGGCTTCGCCGCGGCCGGCCAGGTGGATCCGCGTGCCGGTGTCCACGCCGGCCGGGACCTTGATGGTCAGCGGCTTCCGGGCGCGCACACGGCCCTGCCCGTGGCACTCGTGGCACGGGCTCGGCAGGGTGGTGCCCATCCCCTGGCAGCCGGGGCAGGCCTCGGTGGTCATGATCGTGCCCAGCACGGACCGCACCGGGCGCTGGATCATGCCCTGGCCGTGGCAGGTGGAGCAGGTCTCCGGCGAGGTGCCGGGCTCGCAGCAGGAGCCGTTGCAGGCCTCGCACGTCACGGCCGTGTCCACCTGCAGGGTGGTCTCGGCGCCGAACACGGCGTCCTTGAGGGAGATCTGCGCGCGGATCTGCGCGTCCTGCCCGCGGCGGGTGCGGGAGGCCGGGCCGCGCTGGCCGCCGGCGGCGCCCATGAACGTCTCGAAGATGTCCGCGAAGCCGAAGCCCCCGGCGCCCTGGCCGAAGCCACCGAACCCGGCGTTGCCGTTCTCGTTGCCCGTGGAGTCGTAGTTGCGGCGCTTGTCCGGATCGCTGAGGACCTGGAAGGCGTGGGAGATCTGCTTGAACCGGTCCGCAGCCTCCTCGCCCGGGTTCACATCCGGGTGGTACTTGCGGGCCAGCTTCCGGTACGCGCGGCGGATCTCCTCCTGGGAGGCGTCGCGGGACAGGCCGAGCGTCTCGTAGTGGTCGGACACGGTGGGGACTCTTCCTTCCAGAAGACTTCAGATGGGGTTTCGAGGATGCGGTGAGGGGCCGTCGTCGGGACGCGGCGAGGCCCCCCGATGAGGCGGCGACCCTCAGGTGCTGAGGATCCGGGAGAGGTAGCGGGCGATCGCACGGACCGCGGCCATGGTGCCCGGATAGTCCATGCGGGTGGGGCCCACGACCCCGAGCTTGGCGACCGCGCCGGGCCCATAGGAGGCGGCCACCACGGAGGTGTCGGCCAGCGAGCCGGCGTTCTCCGAGCCGATGCGGACCGAGAGGCCGGACACGTCCTGTTCCATCTCCGTGAGCAGCCGCAGCAGCACCACCTGCTCCTCCAGCGCCTCGAGGATGGGGCCGATGGACTGCGGGAAGTCGCCGTGGGTCCGCGCGAGGTTGGCGGTGCCCGCCATGACGATGCGGTCCTGGCGGCCTGCCTCCAGCAGCTGGCGGACGGCGGCGGTGAGCGTGTCCGCCAGCGGACGGTCCTCCGGCGGGACGGACAGCACGGCCGTGTCCAGGACGGCGGAGGCCTGAGCAGGCGTGAGCCCGTCCAGCGACTGCAGCAGGACCTGCTTGAGCGCGGCGAGGGTGGCGTCCGCGGCCTCGTGCTCCGTGGCGACCACACGCTGGTCCACCCGCCCCGTGGAGAGGATGAGGACCACCAGCACGCGGGCCGGCGCCAGGGAGACCAGCTCCAGGTGCCGCACGGTGGAGCCGTCCTCATGGGGGAACTGTGCGATGGCCACCTGCTGGGTCAGCTGCGCCAGCAGCCGGACCGCGTTGTCCATCATCTGCTCCATGTCCGCCTCCGGCTCCAGCAGCGCCTTGACGGCACGGCGCTCGGCGGCGGACAGGGGCTTCACCTCGGAGAGGCGGTCCACGAACACGCGGTAGCCCTTGTCCGTGGGGATGCGGCCGGCCGAGGTGTGCGGAGCCATGATGAGGCCCTCCTCCTCCAGGGCCGCCATGTCGTTGCGGACCGTGGCCGAGGAGACGCCCAGGCCGTGACGCTCCACCAGCGCCTTCGAGCCGACCGGCTCGCGCAGGGCGACATAGTCCTCCACGATGGCCTGCAGCACCTGCATGCGGCGCGGCTGTTCGCTCATCGGGACCGGACTCCTCTCCTGATCGGGTGGGCTCGGGGTGCAGGCGCCTGGTGCCTCGGCATGGCCGACCGGCTGGCACTCTCCGGGTTCAAGTGCTGATCCTACGGCGATCCGGCTGCGAGTTCACGGCGCGTCGGCGCGGGTTCGCTCACAGCGGGCAGTGACGTGGCTAGGGTCTGCAGGCATGGACTGGAGCAGCTGGGGACCCGGACCCGCCGACGCGCTGAAGCGACCCGCCGGCACGCGGGCCAAGACCGTCGGCGCCGCGCCGGGCACCGTGGTGGAGGACGTCGCCACCGGATTCGTCGGAGCCGTGCTTCGTGTGGAGCGCGCCGGCGGCGTGCACGTGGTGGTGCTGGAGGACCGCCACGGGAAGACCAGGTCCTTCCCGCTGGGCGGCGGCTTCTGGATCGACGGCGAACCCGTGACGCTCGTGCCGGAAGCCCGTGCCAACGGGCCGGCGAAGAGGACCGCGCAGCGCACCGCATCCGGATCGGTGCGCGTGGGGAACAGCCGGGCGCGCACGGCGCGGGCGTCGCGCATCTGGGTCGAGGGCGCGCACGATGCCGAGCTGGTGGAGAAGGTCTGGGGCGAGGACCTCCGCCACGAGGGCATCGTGGTGGAGCCCCTGCACGGCGTGGACGACCTCGCCGGGGCCATCGCCGACTTCGGGCCGTCCGGCCGGCGCCGCCTGGGCATCCTGGTGGACCACCTGGTGCCCGGCTCCAAGGAGGAGCGCATCGCCGCCGATGCGATGCGGACGCCCGGAGCGGCCGGCAACGTGCTGATCCTCGGCCACCCCTACGTGGATGTCTGGCAGGTCATCAAGCCACAGGTCATCGGCATCCAGGCCTGGCCCGTGGTGCCCAAGGGGCAGGACTGGAAGACCGGCATCCTCAAGGCACTGGGCTGGCCGCACCGCACCAAGGAGGACGTGGGCCTGGGCTGGAAGCGGCTGCTGGCCCAGGTCCGCACCTACGCCGACCTCGAGCCCTCTCTGCTGGGACGTGTGGAGGAACTCATCGACTTCCTCACCGAGCCCGGGACCGCCTGAGCGATAGACTGACGCAGAATCGGCCCCTGACCGCGGGGCGCCCGGCCGGCAGACAGGGGCGCACCGTCGGTCTCCGGCCAGCCCCCGACCCTTCGAGGAGTACCGTGGCGAAGCCCGACCGCAGCGCACCCCGACGCGTCCCCGAGCCTGCTGCCGAGCAGGGCCCGGCCAGCGGCGCGGAGCAGGCGGAGACCGCAGCGGCGGGCTCGGCCCCTCAGCCGGACCGCGCCCCCAGCGGCCGCGTCCGCCCCAAGCCCGCCTCCGCCCGCCACGCCGCAGGCCCTGCCGCCGCCGAGGACTCCCGACGGGCCACGCCCGAGGCACCGGCGCCCAAGCACGCCGCTGCCGTGGCCGGTGGCGGCACTGCCGTGAAGACCAAGACCGAGGCTCCAGACGAGCCGCGCCCCGCCCGTCCCGTGCGCCCGGCCAAGAAGCAGCGGGCCGCCCGCCGTCCGTCGTGGGTGGAGGCCTCCTCCGGCCCCGGCGCCCCGCTGACCGCCAAGCAGGACCGTGAGCGGGCGACCCTGGCTCACTTCGGCGTGGCCGTCGGCTTCATGGTCCCGCTGGCCGTCTGGCTGCTCTACCGTGACCGCGGCCCCTTCACCGCTCAGGAGGCCAAGGAGGCGCTGAACTTCTCCGTCCCGCCGACCCTGCTCATGGGCGTGTTCTTCTTCCTCGGCCAGCTGCCCGTCCTGGGCCCGGTGTTCGCCGTCATCGGTGCGCTGCTCTGGATGGTCATGGCCTTCTACGGCATCCTCGGCGGCTCCCAGGTGAACAAGGGCCGCCCCTACAGGTACCCGTTCAACCTGCGCATCCTGCGCTGACCGAGCCTGCCAGAGACGAACGGCGCCCGCCTGAGGCGTTATGGGGATGCACCACGGCCCCGGCGTTGTGGGGATGCACCACGGCCCCGGCCTTGTGGGGATGCAACACGGCCACGTTCTTCGATCTCAACACCGTGTCTTGCCCCCACGACGCCGGGGCGGGGCGGGTGGGACCTTGCCTCACATCGCAGGGCCGGGCGGGGGCGGCGACTCGCTCGCTCAGAAGCCGGCGAGCTCGCGCACGATGTGGTCGTTGCGCAGCCGCCCCTGCAGGGTCGGAACGATCCGGCCGGCCTGGGCCAGGCCGCCGTCGATCAGGCCCGCGGCGATCAGCTGCGGGATGCGGGCACGGGCGGCCGCTCCCCCGTCCTCGGCCTGCTCCAGCACCCGCACGTCCAGGCCCTCGACCATGCGGACGTGGAGCATGATCTGCTCCAGCAGGCGTGCCTCGGCGTCCGGCACCTCGCGTCCCACGGCCGGGGTCACCCCGGTGGCCAGGCGCTGCGCGTAGGCCGCCGGGTGCTTGGCGTTCCAGAACCGGACGCCGGCCACGTGCGAGTGGGAGCCGGGGCCGATGCCCCACCAGTCCATGTCTCGCCAATAGGCCACGTTGTGCTCCGCGCGGTGTGCCCCGGTCTCTTGCGGGTCGTGCGCCCAGTTGGAGACCTCGTACCAGCGGAAGCCGGCAGCCTCCAGCAGCTCGTCCGCCAGCAGGTACTTGTCCGCCTGGTCGTCCGGGTCCACGTCGGCCACCTGGCCGCGCGCCACCTGTGCGCCGAACTTGGTGCCCTCCTCCACGATCAGCGAGTAGGCGCTGATGTGGTCCGGGCGGCAGGCGATCGCTGTCTCCACGGTGGTCCGCCAGTCCCCGAGCGACTCCCCCGGCGTGCCGTAGATCAGGTCCAGGGACACGTCCAGCCCGGCGGCGCGTGCAGCATCCACGGCGGCCGGGATGTTCTCCGGCCGGTGGGTGCGCTCGAGCGTGGCCAGCACGTGCGGGACCGCCGACTGCATCCCCACGGACACGCGGGTCACTCCCCCGGCGGCCAGCTCACGCAGATAGGCCTCGTCGACGGTGTCGGGATTGGCCTCCACCGTCACCTCGGCGCCCTCCACCATCCCAAACGCCTCGCGCGCGGCGTCCAGGATCCGCACCAGGTGCGCCGCCGGCAGCAGCGTCGGCGTGCCACCGCCGAAGAACACGGTGTGCAACGGCCTTGCCGGCACCCCGGAGTCCTCCAGCGCCCTGCGTGCGAACCCCACCTCCGCCAGGGCCGTGTCCACGTAGTCGTCGCGCGAGGCGCCGGGGCCGAGGTCCGGGGCGGTGTACGTGTTGAAGTCGCAGTAGCCGCAGCGCACCGTGCAGAAGGGCACGTGCACGTACAGGCTGAAGGTCCTCGGTACGCCCGCGGCGAGGGACCGGCGGACCGCCTCCCCGCACGAGGAGGGGAGGCGTCCGTCGTCGGGGACGGGGTCACCGAGCGGCAGGACGGCGGGCACGCGTTACTTCTTGCCCTTGTCCGCGGACGAGGAGTCCGAGGACAGCGCGGCGATGAACGCCTCCTGCGGGACCTCCACGGTGCCCACCATCTTCATGCGCTTCTTGCCCTCCTTCTGCTTCTCCAGCAGCTTGCGCTTGCGGGAGATGTCGCCGCCGTAGCACTTGGAGAGCACGTCCTTGCGGATCGCGCGGATGTTCTCACGGGCGATGATGCGCGAGCCGATGGCCGCCTGGATCGGCACCTCGAACTGCTGCCGCGGGATGAGCTCCTTGAGCTTCGCGGTCATCATGGTGCCGTAGGAGTAGGCGAAGTCGCGGTGGGTGATCGCGGAGAACGCGTCCACCTGGTCGCCCTGCAGGAGGATGTCCACCTTGACCAGGTCCGCGGCCTGGTCGCCGTCCGCTCCCCAGTTCAGGGAGGCGTAGCCCTTGGTGCGGGACTTCAGGGAGTCGAAGAAGTCGAACACGATCTCCGCCAGCGGGATGCGGTAGCGGATCTCCACGCGCTCCTCGGACAGGTAGTCCATGCCCTGCAGGTGGCCGCGCTTGGACTGGCACAGCTCCATGACGGCGCCGATGAACTCGGCCGGCACGATGATCGTCGCCGCGGCCATGGGCTCACGGACCTCGTGGATCTTGCCCTCCGGGAACTCGGACGGGTTGGTCACCTCCACCACGGTGCGGTCCTCGGTGGTGACCTGGTAGACCACGTTCGGCATGGTGGAGATCAGGTCCAGGTCGAACTCGCGCTCCAGCCGCTCGCGGACGATCTCCAGGTGCAGCAGGCCCAGGAAGCCCACACGGAAGCCGAAGCCGAGCGCCACAGACGTCTCGGGCTCGTAGTTCAGGGCGGCATCGTTGAGCTTGAGCTTGTCCAGCGCGTCGCGCAGCACCGGGTAGTCGGAGCCGTCGATGGGATAGAGGCCGGAGAACACCATCGGCTGCGGGTCCCGGTAGCCGCCGATCTCCTGCTCGGCCGGGTCCGACTCCAGGGTGACGGTGTCGCCCACCTTGGACTGGCGCACGTCCTTCACACCGGTGATGAGGTAGCCCACCTCGCCGACACCGAGGCCTTCGGTCGGCTGCGGCTCAGGGGAGGACACGCCGATCTCCAGCAGCTCGTGGGCGGCACCGGTGGACATCATGCGGATCTTCTCGCGCGGGGTCAGCCTGCCGTCCACCACGCGCACATAGGTGACCACGCCGCGGTAGGTGTCGTAGACCGAGTCGAAGATCATGGCGCGGGCCGGTGCATCCGCCTGACCCACGGGGGCCGGCAGGGACGTCACCACCCGGTCCAGCAGCTCGGGCACGCCCACGCCGGTCTTGCCGGAGACCCGCAGCACATCCTCCGGCTCGCAGCCGATCAGCTGGGCGAGCTCCGCGGCATAGCGGTCCGGGTCGGCGGCAGGCAGGTCGATCTTGTTCAGCACCGGGATGATCTCGAGCTCGTGCTCCATGGCCAGGTACAGGTTGGCCAGGGTCTGCGCCTCGATGCCCTGGGCGGCGTCCACCAGCAGGATCGCCCCCTCGCAGGAGGCCAGGGAGCGGGACACCTCGTAGCTGAAGTCCACGTGGCCGGGCGTGTCGATCATGTTCAGCGCGTAGTCGACGCCGTCGACCTCCCACGGCATGCGCACGGCCTGCGACTTGATGGTGATGCCGCGCTCCCGCTCGATGTCCATGCGGTCCAGGTACTGCGCCTTCATGTCGCGCGGCTGGACCACACCGGTGCACTGCAGCATGCGGTCGGCCAGGGTGGACTTGCCGTGGTCGATGTGCGCGATGATGCAGAAGTTGCGGATCACCGAGGGATCGGTACGCGAGGGCACGGGCGGGTTAGACGCCAGAGGCGACACAGGGCACTTCCTTCACGAGCGGAACCAGGATCAACCGCCCATTCTTCCATGTGCGGAGTCGGTAGGCTCGCTTCCATGGGAATCGACCTCATGCGAGCCGTCACCCTCGCCCGCCGAATCTACCGCACCGTCCAGCAGCGCGGGCGAGCCGACGGCGGACGCCGGCAGGGCCCGGACCCACGCGGGACGGCCCCGCTCCCCGTCGGCGCGGCGCCGGCACGCAGAGTCAACGCGGCACCGGCGCGCAGACCGATCAGCAGCGCGTGTCCCGCTACCCGGGCGACTTCACCGGGCGCACCCGCGTGGAGTATGCGCCGGTCCCCGGCCCGCAGGCCGGCCCCGGAGAGGTCGTGTGGACCTGGGTCCCGTTCGAGGAGCTGGACGGCCGCGGCAAGGACCGCCCCGTCCTGATCGTGGGCCACGACGACGGCCACCTCCTCGGCCTGATGCTCACCTCCAAGGACCGCAACAACGACCACGTCTCCGACCCGGACTACGTGGACATCGGCTCCGGCGCGTGGGACTCGAAGGGGCGCCCGTCCGAGGCCAAGCTGGACCGCATCGTCCGCGTGGACCCGCGGGACGTCCGCCGCGAGGGCGGCGTGCTGGACCGCTCACGGTTCGACGCCGTCGCACAGGCGCTGGCCGACCGCCGGGGCTGGAGCCGCTGACATGTCTGACCGGACGAGGCCCGGTGAGCATGCCGGCGGCGAGTGCCGTCGTCGGCGGGTGCCGTCGTCGGGAGGCGTGAGGGGACACGCAGGAATCTGTGACACGCAGCGGGCCCGGTTCCGCCCGATGTCCATTGGCTGGTAAGGTAGTGGTCATTGTGTCCGGTCGGTCGACGGACACCCTCGGGGCGGAGAACCAAGGCACTCCCCACGCCGCTCAGTCGCCGCACCCGAGATGCCCTCTACGACCCCTGTACAGACGGTGCGGCCACGAGCCGGCACCGACAACATGAAGGACCTGATTTGGCTAACATCAAGTCTCAGAAGAAGCGCATTCTCACCAACGAGAAGGCCCGCCAGCGCAACGTCGCGGTGAAGTCTGCTCTGAAGTCGGCGGTCCGCTCTGTGGACCAGGCCGTCGCCGCCGGTGACAAGGCCGCCGCCGGGGAGGCGCTCAAGGTCGCCTCCCGCAAGCTGGACAAGGCCGCGTCCAAGGGCATCATCCACAAGAACCAGGCCGCGAACCGCAAGTCCGGCATCGCCGCACGCGTGAACGGCATGGACGCCTGAGCTGCTGAAGCTTCATACGAAGGCCCCGTCACCGGTTGGTGACGGGGCCTTCGTGTCTCTGGCTCAGTCACCGGCTCCGTCATCTCGACGACGCCGCCTCCTGCCTCCGGAGGGTGAGGTACCGGGGAGGCCAGCTCTGGAGGGTGAGGTACCGGGGAGCCCAGCCTGCACCGCAGGAAACTCTCTGCTCCTCTCAAGTGAGGGCGCCCCTCTCAAGTGAGGGCTCAACACGGCCTCCTGAAGCGATCTCACCACCGTGTTGTATCCCCACGATGCAGAACTGGGGGCTGCACTGGCCGGCTCAGCGGCGGGTGCCGGTGGAGACGCGGATCACCGCGCGCTCGACGGCGAAGTCCGGGTTGCGGGAGCCGCCCTTGACCTCGGCATCGGCCTGGGCGATCCACTCCACCGCGTGCGCGATCCCGGCGGGGCTCCAGTGGCGGGCGGCCTGCTGGATGAACTTCATCTGGAACGGGGCCACACCAAGAGCGGCGGCGAGCTCGTTCGGGGCGTCCCGGGAGTCGATGACGCGGGCGACCTGACGGGCCTTCATGGCCAGCGCCGTGGTCAGCATCACCGGGTGGACGCCGGTGGCCAGGGCGTGCCTGGTCAGCGCGACGGCGCGGGCGGCATGCCCCTCCAGCGCGGCATCGGCCACGGCGAAGCTGGTGGCCTCCACGCGGCCGCCGTAGTACTGGTCCACCACCTGCCTGGTCACCGCGCCCTCGGTGTCCGCGAGCAGCTGGTGGCAGGCGGAGGCCAGGTCGGTGAGCGAGGCGCCGGTGGCCTGCACGAGCGCACGGGCGGCCTCCTCGTCGATGCGGCGTCGGTGGTCCTTGAACTCGGCGTAGACGAAGGCGATCTTGTCCTCGTCCTTCTTCAGCGCCGCACACTCCACCACGGTGCCCACCGTCGCGACGGCGTCCAGCAGTTTCTTGCCGCGGTTGCCGCCGGTGTGGCGGAGGACCACGGTGACGTCGACGGCCGGCGGGCCGGAGGTCACCAGGTCCAGGGCGTCCGTGAGGAACGCGTCGTTCATGGACTCCAGGCCTTCGGCGATGATCAGCGTGGGCTCGGCGAACAGGGAGGGGCTCGCGGCCATGGCCAGCTGGCCAGGCTGGTACTCGGCGGCGCGGAAGCGGTGGGTCTCGATGGCCTCGTGGCGCTGCTTGAGCCCCTTCACCACCTGGTCGGTGACCCAGCGGGCGGCGTAGTCCTCGGGGCCCTTGAGCAGCATCAGCGGCCCGGGCCGGGCCTGGCGCCAGGCCAGCGGGTTCGCGGCGGCGCGAGACCGGGCGGTGCGGGAGGAGCGGGCTGCGGCCATGCGGTCCATCCTACGGGTCATCGGCCCCCGCCCTCCGGCCCTGTGCTCAGCGCGTGGAAGCGCAGCCGCGCCGTGGTCTGCGCCACCGCCGGGCTCGTCCCGTCGTCGACGGGGTGCTCCGGGGCCCCCGCGGTGCCCGCCTCGAGGCTCACGACGACGGTCCCCGCCTCGTCCGTGCGCAGCACCGCTCCCAGCGGGGCCAGGACCTGCAGGGTCTGCGGGTGCGGGTGGCCGTAGGAGTTCTCCCGTCCGGCGGAGACCACGTAGGCGTCGGCATCGACGGCCCGGGGCAGGGCGGCCCCGCCGTTGCGGGCGCCGTGGTGGGCGACGGAGTACAGGTGCGCGTGCGCCGGCGGCGCCGCGGCATCCTCATGCCGTCCGGCGATCCAGGCGTCGGCGGCATCCTGCTCGATGTCCCCGGTGAAGAAGACGCGCAGCGGACCGCGGCCGGTCTGCACGGTGGCGAGGATCTGGGCGGAGGCGTCGTTCTCCGTGGCGGCGTCCTCATCTGCGAGCAGCACCTGCCAGGTCACGTCTCCGGAGCTCTCCCGGTCTCCGGTGCGCAGGCGGCGGGAGCCCGGTGGCGGATCGGTGCCTGCCTCCTCACCGGCCGCGGCGGGCAGCCCGAGGCCCCGGACGCCCTCGCCGCGTGTGGCATGGCGCAGGGCGGGTGCTCCCAGGGCGATGGCGGCGTCCAGTCCCCCGGTGTGGTCGGCGTGCAGGTGGGTGAGGAGCACGGCGTCCACCCGCGCGATGCCGAGCGCCTCCAGGCAGGCTGCCGCCGGCTCCGGCTCGGGACCGACGTCCACCACCACGGCACGTTCGGGGCCGCTGCGCAACACGGCCATGTCGCCCTGGCCCACATCGCAGAACGCCACCGCCCAGTCTGCGGGAGCCTGACCGGCGGGGGCGGGCAGGACCACGGCGGAGTAGCCGCCGGCCCCCGAGGCGATGAGCACGGCGACGAGCACACCGGACACGGTCAGCCTCCCACCCCGCCGGGGAGCGGAGAGGCCCTGCCTGCGCACGGGGGCGTGCCGCCGTCGTTCGGTCAGGAGCAGGACGGCGTACAGGGCGGCAGTCGCGGCCACGGTGAGGACTGCGAGGACGAGGCCGAGACCGCCCTCGGGCCAGGGCCTGAGCGCGCCGGGCAGCCCGGCACAGACGTGGGCGACCAGACCGATGTAGGCGGCCGGGAACTGGATCACCCAGACGAGGGCCGCCGAGACGGGCGGCAGCGCCAGGACGAGCCCTGCGGCCGCGGTGCCGAGCACGGTGATCGGAGCCACGGCCGGTGCGGCAAGCATGTTCGCCGGAATC
This sequence comes from Micrococcus sp. FDAARGOS_333, assembly GCF_002206575.2. NCBI lineage: Bacteria > Bacillati > Actinomycetota > Actinomycetes > Micrococcales > Micrococcaceae > Micrococcus > Micrococcus sp. FDAARGOS_333. Next base: position 1,856,946 of record NZ_NJFJ02000001.1, read on the forward strand.
GCGTAGGCGGAGACGGTGCCGGTCATGGCGAGCAGGATCGGCTGACACGCCAGGTGGGCACAGGTGGTGACGGCGAGGGTGACCGAGAGCCAGCGGGCGGCCCAGCCCGGCAGGACATGGCCGAAGAAGCGGTAGAGGTGTGCCTCCGCCGGCCGCGCGCCGAGGATGATGCCGGCCGTGGCCGCGACGGACAGCTGGAGCGCCGGCTCCGTCGCCAGCCCCGGCACGGCGACGACCACCGCCGTCCCAGCCAGGCAGAGCAGCGTGAACGCATGACGTGAGCGCCCGCCGAACAGCGCCAGGGCCCCGAGTCCGCCCATGACCGCCGCGCGCAGCACCGACGGCTCGGGCCCGACGATCACCACGAACACGACCAGCGTTGCGATGACCGCGGCGAACACGGCCGTCCGGTTCACGCGCAGCAGGCGGAGCAGGCCGGTGACGGCGCCCGCCAGAAGAGCACAGTTCGCACCGGAGACGGCGCTCAGGTGACTCAGCCCGGCGTCCTTCATCGCCTGGTCGGTCTCCGGGCTCTGGGCGCTGCGGTCACCCAGGACGAGGCCGGGGATCAGCTCGCCGGCGGTGCCGAGGGTGCCGTCGGCCTGGTCCCGGAAGGCGGCACGCAGGCGCTCTCGGCCGCCGCCGGCGTCAGGCGACACGACGCCGTCCCCGCCGTGGGCGGCCGGGCGGGAGCCGGGGCGCTCGCCGTCGGGGTTCTCACGGACACAGGGGGCCGGGCGGGGGTCGGCGGTGGCGCGCAGGAACACGGTGCCGTCCTCACGCCGCGGTTCGACCACCGCGCAGACGGACTCCCCCGGTGCGGCCTCCAGCCAGCCCTCTGGCCCGGTGAGCACGGCGGAGGTGGTCTCCGCCATGCCCTGCTGGTCCGGTCCGAAGGCGGTGACGTCCACGGTGACCGCAGCACGCCGGGCACCGTAGGCGGAGGCGAGCTCCCGCGGGTCTGTGCTGATCTGCAGGGCCACGCGCACGGGCTGCTCGGCCTGCAGGGTCTGCGCCCAGCCGATGCGCTCCTCCTCTCCCACGCGCAGCGCCACCGACTGCGAGACCAGCGCTCCGACGGCCGCCGCCACCGCGAGGGCCCCGGCCGCCGTCCGCGTCCCCGCAGCCGCTCCACGCTCCCGCGTCCCCGCAGCCGCCCCACGCTCCCGCGCCGCCGCAGCCGCCCCCCGCTCCTGCGGCGTCGCTGGCGGCACGGCAGTCCTCGCACGACCCCTCAGCCCGACCGCCGTCACCGCCGCGGCGATCGCGACCGCCACCAGCCCGACAGAGACCAGCGTGGTCCCCGTCGACGTCCACTGCGGCGCCAGATTCCCGACCGCCAACGCCGTCACCAGGGCCGGCGCCCAGCGGGCGTCGATCGCGGCGGGCAGTCGCCGATTCACGCGCTGCTCACCAGGTCACCAGCGGCGCGAGCCGCTCGAGCGTCGCCGGGCCGATGCCGGAGACCGCGTCCAGGTCCGTCAGGGACTGGAAATCCCCCACCTGCTCCCGGTGCGCGATGATCTTCTCCGCCGTGGCCGGCCCGACCCCGGGCAGCGTCTGCAGCGCACTGCTGTCCGCGGTGTTCAGGTCAACCTCCCCCTCACCCGCGCCGCCGTCCTGTGCCTCTGGTCCCGGGCCCATGGCCCCGTCCGCGGCAGCGCCGGCTCCCGCCTCACCGTCGGCACCACCCACCACCGCATCGTCGCGGGCGTTCGAGTCCACCTCACCGGCCACCGCATGCGCCTGGGCCTGCACGGACTCGAGCTGTTCCTCGGACGTCTGCTCTGACGGCACGAGCACCTGCTGCCCGTCGAGAAGCGGAGCCGCCAGGTTGATCCGCTCGGCCTGTGCGGCAGGCGTGGTCCCGCCCGCGGCGGCGATGGCATCGGCGGTCCGTGCATCGGCAGGCACGGTCACCACCCCCGGCGACCGCACCTCGCCGATCACGTGCACCCGCACCCGGCTCTGGTGCCCACCGTCCTCGTCGGTCGCCTCCCCCTCGCCGTCTGCGGCCTTTCTCGGCTGCTGCCCCGTGGCTCGGTCGCCGCCTGCTGCGGCGCCCTCGGCCTCACCGCCTGCGCCTGCCGACGACGGATCCTCACCTCCACCGGGCCCGTCGCGGTCACCGGTCCTTCCGTCCCCGGCACGGCCCTCGGCCCCGACGCCATGCCGCGCCTGCGTGTCCACCGGAACCGGCTCCGGCGCGGACGGACGCATCAGCCAGGTCACCGCCCACCACGCGGCCACCGCCACCACCAGCACCATGACCGCGCTGCCGACCAGACGCCAGCGGAACACGGGGACCCGCGGCGGTTCCTCCTCCCAGGCCGAGGCCGCCACGGGGTCGTCGACGAACCCGGTGCGCACAGCGCCGGGTGAGGGATCCGGGAAAGGCGAGGGCCCGTCGTCGGGAATCAGACTCTGCTCGGATGCGGGTGCGGACTGCTGCGGCTGTGGACTCATGCGTCCACGGTGCCCTCCCGGACTGCCCCTCTGCCGGGCTCAGGCCTCGTCTGTGGATGGTTCGGCCGGGTCGGTCGCCTGTGCAGGAACGGACGGCTCCTTGGGCGTGTCCTCCCTCGTCGCGACCGACGCGCCCTCGGCACTGGCGTCGACAGCGCCCGCACCGCCGGCCCCGGAGCCGCCGACGTCCGCTGCGTCGTCCCCCTCAAGCAACGGGGTGGCGATCACGCCGAGGCCGCCGAGGCCGAGGTGGGCGGCGAGCACAGCCGGGAAGTCCACCACGGGGATCGGGGTCTGCGAGAACGGCTGCAGGCGTGCGGCCAGTGCCTCCGCGGCAGGCCGATTGCCGTAGCCGTGGACGGCGATCCCGCAGGGCTCCGCCTCGGCCTTGGCCTGTACGGCGGCGGCGATGCGGTCCACGGCGGCGTCCAAGGACCGGGCCCGCTCCACCAGGCAGATCGTCCCGTCGCGCAGCGCCAGCACGGGCTTGACCTGGAACATCGAACCGATCAGGCCCTTCAGCGCGCTGATCCGGCCGCCGCGGCGCAGCTGCTCGAGGTTCGGCACGGTGAACATCACCAGGGACTGCTCGCCGGCGCCCTGCAGGTACTCGACGATCCCCTCGACCGGCAGCCCGAAGCCGGCCCGGACGGCGGCCTCCATGACCATGAAGCCCAGGGCCATGCCTGCGGACCGGGAGTCCACCACCTCGACGGGTATCGACACACGCGTCGCGGCCATCTTCGCGGCCTCGACCGTCCCGGACAGGCCGCCGGAGATGTGCACCGAGACGATCCGCGCGTACCCGGCGGCCTCGAGCTCGCGGTAGGTCTCCTCGAACCCGCCCGGGGACGGGCGGGAGGTCCGCACCGGCAGGTTGGCGGCCAGGGCGAACGGCAGCTCCTGGTGCAGCTCCTCCGAGCCCTCCGTGTAGATCTGCTCCCCCACCATGACGGGCATGGGGATCTGACGCAGCCCCGCGGCCAGCGGGTGCTCCAGCACCGACGACGGGATGGCGGCCGAGGAGTCGGTGACGATCGCCGTGCGGTCGCGGCGCGGCGGCTTCAGACCGTAGCGCACCCGCCCGGCCAGCCGGGACCGGCGGGCACGCACACGCGCCTGGTAGTCCTGTTGCCACTGCAGCACGGACGTCACCGCGGCTCCTCTCCTCGGCCGGCCTCCATCAGCGGATGACGAGGTTGACCAGTTTCGGCGCGCGGACGATCACCTTGACGATCTCGGCGTCACCGATGAACCGCTGGACCTTCTCGGAGGCGCGGGCGGCGGCCTCGAGGTCGGCCTCGGAGATGTCGGCCGGCACCTCGAGGGTGTCGCGGACCTTGCCCTTGACCTGGACCACGGCGGTGACGGTGTCCTCCACCAGGAGGGACTCGTCCACCTCGGGCCACCCGGAGCGCACCACGGACGGGGTGTGGCCGAGCATGACCCACATGTCCTCCGCGGTGTACGGGGAGAACAGGCTGAGCAGCTTGGCGACGGCCTCGGCGGCCTCGCGGACGGCCGGATCGCCGGCGCCGGCGCCGTTGTCGATCTCCTTGCGGGTGGCGTTGACCAGCTCCATGGTCTTGGCGATGACCACGTTGAACTTGCCCTCGTCCAGCAGCTTGGAGGACTCGGCGATGGTCTTGTGGGTGGCCGAGCGCAGCGCGGTGGCCTCCGCGGCGGAGACGTCCGCGCCCACCGGGGCGCCGCCGGCGCGCACGTCGCGCGCCAGTCGCCAGGCGCGGGCGAGGAACCTGCCCGCGGCGGCGGGGGCCACGTCGGCCCAGTCCACGTCGTCCTCCGGCGGCGAGGCGAACACCATGGTCAGGCGGACGGCGTCCACGCCGAAGGTGTCCAGCTGCTCGCCGAGGTCCACGCCGTTGCCCAGGGACTTGGACATGGCCTTGCCGCCGTTGAGCACCTGGCCCTGGTTCAGCAGCGCCGTGAACGGCTCGGTGAACGGCACCAGGCCCATGTCATGCAGCGCCTTGGTGAAGAAGCGGGCGTACAGCAGGTGCAGGATCGCGTGCTCCACGCCACCGACGTACTGGTCCACCGGCATCCAGTCGGCCACGGCCTGCGCGTCGAACACGGCGGTGTCGTCCCGCGGGGAGGCATAGCGGAGCACGTACCAGGAGGAGTCCACGAACGTGTCCATGGTGTCCGAGTCGCGGCGGGCCGGCTTCCCGCAGTCCGGGCAGTCCACGGTGACCCAGGCGTCGGCGGCGGCCAGCGGGGACTGGCCCTTCGGGGCGAGCTGCTCGCCCTTGAGGTCGGTCGGCAGGGTCACCGGCAGCTGCTCCTCCGGCACGAGCACCTCACCACAGTCCTCACAGTGCACCACGGGGATGGGGGTGCCCCAGAAGCGCTGGCGGGACAGCAGCCAGTCGCGCAGGCGGTAGTTGGTGGTGCCGCGGCCGGTGCCCTTGGCCTCGAGGATCTCGATGGCCCTGGCGATCGCGTCGGTGCTCGTCAGGCCGTCCAGCTCGCCGGAGTTGACCAGGATGCCCTCGCCGGCGGTGGCGACGCCAGAGACAGCGGGGTCCTCCTCGCCGGTGTCCACGACCATGCGGACCGGCAGGTCCATGGCGCGGGCGAAGTCGAGGTCGCGCTGGTCGTGCGCGGGCACGGCCATGATGGCGCCGGTGCCGTAGTCCGCCAGCACGTAGTCCGAGGCCCAGATCGGCAGCGACTGCCCGGTCAGCGGGTTCACGGCGGTGCGGCCGAGGTCCACACCGGTCTTGGTACGGTCCGTGGCCTGGCGCTCGATCTCGGAGACCTTCTTCAGGTCCTCGCGGTAGGCCTCCAACTCGGCGCGCCTGTCCTCGGTGACGAGGCCCAGGGCCAGCTGCGAATCCGCGGCCACCACCATGAAGGTCGCTCCGAACAGGGTGTCCGGGCGGGTGGTGAACACGGTGACGACCGGGCCGTCCGCGTCCACCTGGAAGTCCACGTGGGCGCCGGTGGAGCGGCCGATCCAGTTGCGCTGCATGGCGAGCACGCGCTCGGGCCAGCGGCCCTCCAGCTGGGCCATGTCGTCCAGCAGGGCGTCCGCGTACTCGGTGATCTTGAAGTACCACTGGTTCAGCGTGCGCTTGGTGACCTCGGCACCGCAGCGTTCACAGGCGCCGTCCACAACCTGCTCGTTGGCGAGCACGGTCTGGTCCTGCGGGCACCAGTTGACCGGCGAGTCCTTCCGGTACGCCAGGCCGCGCTTGTAGAACTGCTGGAACAGCCACTGGGTCCAGCGGTAGTACTCCGGGTCCGAGGTGTGCAGCTCGCGATCCCAGTCCACGGCGATGCCGTAGCGCTGGAAGGAGTTCTTCTGCGTCTGGATGTTCGCGTAGGTCCACTCCGCCGGGTGTGCGTTGCGCTTGATGGCGGCGTTCTCGGCGGGCAGGCCGAAGGAGTCCCAGCCGATCGGGTGGAGCACGTCATAGCCCTGCTGCATCCAGTGGCGGGCCTTCACGTCTCCCATGGCGAACGCCTCGGCGTGGCCCATGTGCAGGTCGCCGGAGGGGTACGGGAACATGTCCACCACGGTGCGGCGCTCACGTCCGTCCTCGAGGGGCGCGTAGGTGCGCGCGGCCTCCCAGTAGCCGGCCCAACGGGCCTCGACCTCGCGGAACGAGTACTCGGCGTCCTCCGGGATCTGCGGGGTGTCCGGAGTGGGGTTGGATGCGGTCACGCTCGTGGGGTCCTTCGTCGATGGGGTCAGGGGTCAAGCCTGCCCATCCTACGCGTCCGGGCCAGCGGTTTCGCCTCTCCGCTCAGGTCCGCATGCACTCTGCCCGCCTGAGCCCGCCCCCGACGACGGACGCGAGACCGGGGTGCCCGGCCGTCGTCGGGCCTGTCTCGACGGGTCTCGGTCCCGCCGGCGACGGCAACTGGTGAGGACACGCACTCATCCGCCCACGTATCAGCGCATCAGACGGTGAGTCCTCACCAGTCGACGAATCGGGGAGGCGAGGCGGTCCCGGCAGGTGCCCGGCCCGTCGTCGGGCCTGACTCGACGGGTCTCAGCCCCGCCGGCGGCGGCAGACACCCGAGGGGCTCAGTGGGCGAGTTTCAGTCCGATCACGCCGCCGACGATCATCAGCAGGAAGAGGATCTTGAGCGTGGAGACGGGCTCGGCTCCGGTGGACATGGCGTATACGACCGTGAGCGCGGCGCCGATGCCCACCCAGATCGCGTAGGCGGTGCCGACCGGCAGCTCGCGCAGCGCGAAGGCGAGGCCGCCCATGGACGCGATCAGCGCGACGAGGAAGACGAGCGACGGGCCCAGTCTGGTGAAGCCCTCCGACCTGCTCAGCGCGGTGGCCCAGACGGCTTCGAGCGCACCGGAGAGGATGAGGACGATCCAGGACATGTCTGCTCCTCTGGGCCGTCTTGTCGCTGTCCGGGTACGGCACCCCTCGTCCGGGGCCCGCGCGGATCGGCGGGCCGAGATCGAGGGTCGCACGCAGGGCCGATGCGGGCAACCCGGCCCGAGGCGACCGCCGGTGGAACGGGGAGGTCCGCACCCCCCGACGACAACTGGTGAGGACACGCACTCATTCGCCCACCTGGCGGCGCTCCAGACGGTGAGTCCTCACCAGTCGGCGAGTCGGTGAGACGAGTCGGTGAGACGAGGCGGTGAGACGAGTCGGTGAGACGAGGCGGCGAGGCGAGGCGGGCCGGCGTAGCGGGGACGGCCCCCGTCGGACCGGCGGCCTCAGCCGGCCAGGAACCCCTCGAGCAGCGCGGCGCACTCCGGCGCCTTCTCGTAGTGCAGCAGGTGCCCGACGCCCGGCAGCATCGCCAGGGACACCCGCGGGGACACGGCACCGATCCGCTCGGCCAGGGCCTGCTGGGAGGCGGGCGAGCCCATCGGGTCCTCCGTGCCCGCCACGAGCAGCACCGGCAGGGCGAGCCGGTCCGCGCTGTCCACGACGGAGCCGGTGGTGCTGGCCCGGTACGCCTGCGCCAGCGAGGCGCGGGTGGCGAACCGGCTGAAGTGGCGCAGGTGCTGGTCGTGGGTGTGGGCGAGGATGCGCACGTCCGCGGTCTCGGACATCAGCAGCGTGGTGAGCCAGGTGATCGGCCGGGCCCGCAGGATCGCGTCGCCGAGCCGCTCCGGCAGTCTCGCGGCCACCTCGTAGTAGCCCTGCGCCACCCCGGCTGTCAGCCGGTCCACCACGGAGCCGTTCGCGGACAGCGCCGGCTCGGAGATCGGGTTGAGCAGCACCAGGGCGGACCACCGCCACGGGTCCTGGCCCGCCAGGTGCGCCGCCACGATCGACCCGTAGGAGTGACCGAGCAGCACCGCGTCCTCCGGCACCTGAAGCTGATCGACGGCCTCCGCCACCGCACCGGCGTGGTGGGCCACACTGTGCTCGGCCGCCGGGAACGCCGCGGATGCGCCGAACCCCGGCAGGTCGACGGCGAGGATCCGATCGCCCGGCAGGCAGTCGGCGAGCAGGGCGAGCCCGTGGTGGTCCCCGCGGAAGCCGTGCACGAACACGACGGTGCGTGCCGTCGTCCTGCCCTCGGGAAGGTACTCGAACACGGCCACCGGCAGGCAGGAACCGCTGGTCGGGTCGGTGACCTGCACGGTGTGGTGCACCGGCTCGCGCACCGCGGCCCCGGTGAACAGGGACGGGTCGCCGGCGCTCGGCGGACACAGGCGGTCGCGCAGGCGCACCGGGGGCGCCTCGCTCGGGCGGGCTCCGTGGGTCTGCATGCCCGTCAGCCTAACGACGACGGCACCCTCCTCCGGCTCCCGCCTCGCCGGACGCTGGGGCCGCTCCCGCGTCGCCCGCTTCCGTGCGGCCGGTGGGCCTCCGCGGGCTCAGAGGATGCCGGCCGGGTCGAGCCGGAGCCGGATCGGCTTCTGCTCGGCACGCGTGGACGCCGCCGACTTCGCCTTGCGGAGCACGCGCACGGTGGCCTCGGCGGCGGACCACGGGAAGATCAGCAGGGCGCGATGCCGGGCCTCGTCGGCGACCTCGGGCACCGGCCCGATCCACGGCAGCGGTTCCGGCGCGTGCGCACCGGTCGGCAGCTCCTCGCGGCGGGCCTCCTCGACCAGCTCCAGGTACTCGGCCACCGCCGCGGCCTCGCCGGTCACCTCCGCCAGTCGCCCGGCCGGCGGCAGGTGGAGTTCGCGCCGCTCCTGCAGCTGATGGGAGGCGAAGCCGTCCGGGTCCCAGCGGATCAGCGCGCCGACGGTCTCCGGGTGGTCGGCGGTCACCACCGCCACTCCCCCGTCCTGCGCCGGACGCACCAGCGCGGCGGCCGCCAGCCACCGGGACAGCACGCGGCCGGGCACGTCGAGGCCCTCACGGGCGAGCTGGGAGTCGCCGTCCAGCAGCAGCGCCGCGGCATAGCCGCCGCGGGCCACCGGCTCGGCCCCGACGGTCGCCACCACCAGGGCGGGATCGTCCCCGACCTCGGTGAGGATGTGCTCCGAGGAGCTCGAGAGCACCGGCACCTGGGGGAAGGCCCGGCCCAGCTCGTCCGCGGTGCGGTCCACGCCGCGGGAGCCTGCGCGCACCTGCTGGGTTCCGCACTCCGGGCAGCGGAAGCCGCGCTCGCGCACGCCGCACCAGCGGCAGGACAGCTCACCGGTCTGGGCGGCGGCGCGGTCGCGGAAGGACAGCGGCCCGGAGCAGTGGCGGCAGCGGGCGGGCATGCGGCACCGCTGGCAGACCAGCGCCGGGATGAAGCCGGCCCGGGCGACCTGCACCAGCACCGGGCCCGGGGTCCGCCCGTCCAGGGCCTCACGCGCGGCCCGCCAGGCGGCCTGCGGCAGCCGTGCCCTCCGGGCGAACGGGTCGCGGGCGGACTCCCACGAGTCCGCGGTGGAGAGCACGCGCGGGGCCAGCCGACGCTGCTCGGCGCGGTCCACCGCGAGGTGCTGCACCCAGCCGGCGTCCACGAGCCGCTGCAGGGCGGCGGTCCGGCCGAGGCCGGCGAACAGCACACCGGCCCCCTCCTGACGCGCCCGCTGAAGGGCGACCTCCCGCACATGCTGATAGGGAGCACGCGGCTCGGCCAGGGCGTCGTCGCCCTCGTCCCACACCGCGATCAGCCCCAGGCCCTCCACGGGCGCCCAGATCGCCGACCGCGTGCCCACCGCGATCCGGGCCCGACCGGTCAGCAGACGCAGGTGCGCCCGATACCGCGGCGTGTTGCCGTCTTCGGCGGTGAGCCGGGCGTAGGCGTGCTCGCCGACCGTCGCGTCCAACGCCGCGCACAGCCGGGTGAGGTCGCGTTGGTCGGGGACCACCAGCACCACGGAGCGTCCGGCGGCCGCCACGGTCTTCGCCAGGTCCGCGAACACCGCCGCCTCGTCCCAGTCCCCCACGCGGGAGGGCAGCACAGCCGCCGCCCGTGGGGCGTCTCCGGCACAGACGGCGGAGACGAAGGCATGCCCGCCGGCCAGTGCCGAAAGCACTGGCGTCCCGACGACGGCACCGGCCTCCGCCGCGGCCGTCTCCTCGTGTACGGCATCGCCGCTCTCCCCCGCCGCCTCGGCAGGGTCGGCCGCCTCGACATCGGCCTCACCCTTCGCCCGCGTCGCCACCGGCGCATCCAGCTCCGGCTCGGCGAGGAACTCCTTCTCCACCTGGGCCACACGCGGCGGCACGGCCACGCGGAGAACATCCGAGAGGACGCCGGCCTGGCGCACCGCCACGGCCCTCGCCAGCGCGAGCACCGGTGGAGTCAGCGGCGGGACCTTCGTCACCACGGTGCGCAGCGGCACGAGCTGGGCTCCGGTGGCAGGCTCCTCGACCCGCTCGATGAGCCAGCCGGTGAGGTCACGGCCGCCGAAGCGGACGGTGACCCTGGAACCGGGCACGGCCGCCTCGTCCAGCGACGGCGGCACGAGGTAGTCGAACTCCCTGTCCAGGTGCGGGACGGCGGAGTCCAGCACCACCTTCGCCACCGGCAGCTGCGGCCAGCCCTCGGCGGACTCCGGCAGCGCGCTGCGCTCCGGAGGGTCGGGCAGGGCGAACAGGGCCTCGCTGATGGCGGGCTCCCGTCAGAGGCCGGCGGCGGCGCGCAGCCTGTCCACGCGGTCCAGGCGCTCCCAGGTGAAGTCCGCGTCCTCACGGCCGAAGTGGCCGTTGGTGGCGGTCTTGCGGTAGATCGGCCGCAGCAGGTTCAGCTCGTTCACGATCGCCAGCGGGCGCAGGTCGAAGACCTCGTTCACGGCGTCGATGATCGTCGCCTCCGGGACCGTGTTGGTGCCGAAGGTGTCCACGTAGAGGCCCACCGGGCGGGCGGATCCGATGGCGTAGGCGACCTGGAACTCGGCGCGGTCCGCCAGGCCTGCGGCCACCACGTTCTTGGCCACCCAGCGCATGGCGTAGGCGGCGGAGCGGTCCACCTTGGACGGGTCCTTGCCGGAGAAGGCGCCGCCGCCGTGGCGTGCCATGCCGCCGTAGGTGTCCACGATGATCTTGCGGCCGGTGAGGCCGGCGTCGCCGACGGGACCGCCGATGACGAACTTGCCGCCGGGGTTGATGATGATGCGGGTCGCAGAGACGTCCAGTCCCGCGGCCTCGATGACCGGACGCACCACGTGCTGCTCCACGTCCCGGCGCAGGGTCGGCTGGTCCACCACGTCATGGTGCTGGGTGGAGACCACGACGGCCTCGATGGTCTTCGGGCGGTGGTGCGCGTCGTAGCCGATGGTCACCTGCGTCTTGCCGTCCGGCAGCAGGTAGGGCATGGGCGAGTCCACCATCGTGCGCACCTCGGTCAGCCGTGCGGAGAGCCGGTGGGCCAGATAGATGGGCATCGGCATGAGCGTCGGCGTCTCGTTGGTGGCGTAGCCGAACATGATGCCCTGGTCCCCGGCGCCCTGCACGTCCACGGCGTCCGCGGAGCCGTACTCTCGGGTCTCAAGCGAGGTCATGACGCCGGTGTGGATATCCGAGGACTGCTGGCCGATGGAGATGTTGACTCCGCACTGGGCGCCGTCGAAGCCGTTGGCCGAGGAGTCGTAGCCGATGTCCAGGATCGTCTTGCGGACGATCTGCGGGATCTCGACGTAGGCGCTGGTGTTGACCTCTCCGGCCACCTGCACCAGTCCCGTGGTGGTCAGCGTCTCCACGGCGACCTTGGCGGACGGGTCCGCCGCGAGCAGGGCGTCCAGGATGGCGTCTGAGATCTGGTCGCAGATCTTGTCCGGATGACCGGCGGTCACAGACTCGGACGTGAACAGGCGCAGGTCGCCGCCGCCGACTCCGCGGTAGGGGGCGTGAGCAGACGTGGTGGAGGTCGAATCGGTCATGCGGACGATTCTAGTGTCCGCTGAGGACACGCTAGAGCGCGAGCGTCATCTGCTCCACGACGAGCCGTGCGGCATCCGTCTTGTCCCCCGCGCGGGAGACCGGCTCGCGACCGTCGGCGAAGAGCACGGTCACCTCGGTCTCGTCCCTGCCGAAGACCCTGCCGGCGCCGACGTCGTTCACCACGAGCATCTCGCAGCCCTTGCGGGCGAGCTTGGCCTGCGCGTACTCGAGCACGGAGGACTCGCCGTCCCCGGTCTCCGCGGCGAAGCCGACGATCAGCCCCGGCATGTCCGCGCCCGCGGCGCGCTCGGCCACCGCGGTGGCCAGCACGTCCGGGGTGCGCTCCAGCACGAGGGTCGGCGAGGAGCCGTCCTCGCCCTTCTTGATCTTGGTCTCGGCGACGTCCACCGGCCGGAAGTCCGCCACGGCGGCGGCCATGACCAGCGCGTCCGCGCCCGGGGCATGCTCCAGCACGGCCTCGAGCAGCTCCTGCGTGGACTCCACGTCCACGACCTCGGCGCCGGCCGGTGGCTGTGCGGTCATGGCGGCCGCGATCAGGGTGACGTCGGCACCGGCGGCGAGGGCCTGCTCGGCGATGGCCACGGCCTGCTTGCCGGAGGACCGGTTGCCCAGGTAGCGCACCGGGTCCAGCGGTTCCCGGGTGCCGCCGCCGGTGATCACCACACGACGCCCGCTCAGGGGTCCCGACGACGGTCGGTCTCCCGGGATGCCCAGGGACCCTGGGGCGTCGGGAACGGTGGGGTCCGACGTTGCGACGGAGGTGGCGGACGCCGGTGCCGTCGTCGCGCCCTCCTGGGTGACGGCACGGCCGCGGGATAAGGCCAGGGCGTCCGCGGCGAGGGCCTGGGCTGCGGCCCAGATGTCCTCGGGCTCGGGCAGGCGACCGGGGCCGGAGTCCTTGCCGGTCAGCCGGCCGACGGCCGGTTCCAGCACGGTGACGCCGCGGCGGCGCAGGACGGCGACGTTCTCCTGGGTGGCCGGGTGCAGCCACATCTCCGTGTGCATCGCCGGGGCCACCAGGACCGGGCAGGTGGCGGTCAGCAGCACGTTGCCCAGCAGGTCCGGTGCCATGCCGACGGCGGTGCGTGCCAGCAGGTCCGCGGTGGCCGGTGCGACGACGACCAGCTCGACCTCGCGTCCGAGACGGACGTGACGGACCTGGTCGACGTCGTCGAAGGTGTCCGTGCTCACCGGGTGGCCGGAGAGCGCTTCCCAGGTGGCGCGGCCGACGAACTCCTCGGCATGGACGGTGGGCACCACGGTGACCTCATGTCCCGCCTCCGTCATGAGGCGCAGCAGCGAGGCCGACTTGTACGCGGCGATCCCACCGCCGACGCCGAGGACGATCCGCATGGGATCAGGCGTTCTCGGAGTCCTTGGAGGACTCCTCGGCGGACTCGAGGTCCTCGGCGGCGCCGAACGGGTCCTCCTCACCGGGGAGGGTGAAATCACCGAACTCCTCGGCGGCGAAGTCCACGGCGGCGGCCTCCTCGGTGGCCTCGCGGGAGACCAGCAGGTCCGACTCGATCTCGCGCAGGGCGATGGAGAGCGGCTTCTCGTTCAGCTCGGTGTCCACCAGCGGGCCGACGTACTCGAACAGGCCCTCGTGCAGCTGGGAGTAGTAGGCGTTGATCTGACGGGCGCGCTTCGCAGCGAAGAGCACCAGGGCGTACTTGGAGTCGACCCGCTCCAGCAGGGAGTCGAGGGGCGGGTTGACGATGCCGGCGTACTGATCGGTCACGGATTCTCCAGTCGTTGCGTGGCGTGGATGCGCGCGGGGCGCATGGGGTCTTCGGGGCGAGCCGGGGCGGTCCTGTCAGGGCGGGGCCCTCAGGCGCGCGGGTCCAGTCCCATCAGGCGGACCAGCTCCTTGGCGGCGCTCTCGACGCGGTCGTTGACCACGACGGCGTCGAACTCCGGCTCGGCGGCGAGCTCCAGTCTAGCGGTTTCGAGGCGGCGGCGCTGTTCCTCCGCCGACTCCGTGCCGCGGCCGGTCAGGCGTCTGACCAGCTCGTCCCAGCTCGGCGGGGACAGGAACACGAAGGTCGCCTCCGGCATCGCCTCCCGCACCTGGCGTGCGCCCTGGAGGTCGATCTCCAGCAGCACGTGCCGGCCGGCGTCCACCGCCTCCTGCACTCTGTCCCGGCGGGTGCCGTAGCGGTGCACCCCGTGGACCACCGCCCACTCGAGCATCTGGTCCCGCGCGACGAGGTCGTCGAACTCGTCCGCCGTGACGAAGAAGTAGTGGACGCCCTCCTCCTCGCCCGGCCGGGCGTCACGGGTGGTGGCGGACACCGAGAGCCACACCTGAGGGTAGTTGTCCCGGATGTAGGCGGAGACGGTGCCCTTGCCCACGGCGGTGGGGCCGGCCAGCACGGTCACTCCGGGGCCGGTCAGCGGATCCTTGCGGCTCGGCCGTGCGCCCGGGACGGCGGGCGGCGGGCCCATGGAGGGGTTCTCGGTCACGGTGTGCTCCTTCGTGGCGTTGCGGCCGGTCGCCGCGGTTGCCGCTCCCCTGCCCCGACGGTGAGGGAGCGTCCGGCTCAGCGGCCGATGTAGGCGATGAGGGCCTCCCGCTGGCGACGGCCGACGCCCTTGAGGCGGCGCACCGGGGAGATGCCGCAGACCTCCATCACTCGCCGGGCCCGGATCTCACCGACGCCCGGCAGGGCCTGGATCAGGTCGACCGTGCGCAGGCGTCCGACGGCCGGGTCCTCGTCCGCCCGGGCGAAGACCTCTTGCAGGGAGACCCTGCCGGCAGCGAAATCGCTCTTCAGCTCCGCGCGCTGCTGACGGGCACGCAGCGCCTTCTGCCTGGCCTCGGCCCGCTCTTCCACGCTGAGTTCGCGCAGTGCCATGGAAAACCTCTCTCGATGCTGTGGCTGTGGCAGGTTCTTGCGGAATCTGAGAGCCACTGTAGTTCAGGTCAGACATCAGACCGATGTCGATGCGAAAAAGTATCACCGGGGACACGGACCGTCACGCACCACGGCCTGTGCATGTCATCCCTGAAGGTCAGACAGGTTCGTGCGGAGTGCCTCCGCCAGCCCGGCGACGGTCGGCCCGGCCCTCAGGATGCCCCGGGAGCTCGTCGCCAGCACGGCAGGCCACGCGTCGGCGAAGCCGCTGCGCATGCCCTCGGCCGTCGCGCCCTGCGCCCCGTAGCCCGGTGCCAGCAGGGCACCGCGCACGGCGGACAGGTCGATGCCGAGCTCACGGGCCCGGTCCGCGACCGTCGCGCCGACCACCAGGCCGACCGGGCCCAGACGGTCCTCGCCTGCCCTGAGCGCGTTCTCCGCGGCCGCGGCGGCAACGATCCGGGCCGCCACGCTGCCGCCGGCGGCCCCCCGCGCGGCCTCTGCGGGCCGGGAGCCCGCCGAGGCGGGGGGTGCAGACGGGGCGGCCGAGCCGTCGTCGTGCCCCACGTGCTGGACGGAGGCGCCCTCCGGGTTCGAGGTGAGCGCCAGGACGAAGACGCCGCGGCCGGTTTCCGCCGCCAGGTCCAGGGCCGGACGCAGCGACTCGAAGCCCAGGAACGGGCTCAGGGTCACAGCGTCGGCGGCCAGCGCAGAGCCGTCGGCGAGCCAGGCGGCGGCATAGCCGGCCATGGTCGAGCCGATGTCCCCGCGCTTGGCGTCGGCAATAGTGAGGATCCCGGCCTCCCGGGCCTCGGCGAGCAGCCGTTCCAGCGCGGCCATGCCGGCAGAACCGTGGCGCTCGTAGAGCGCCACCTGCGGCTTCAGGGCGGCCACCAGCGGGGAACCGCCTCCGGCCGCAGCCTCCAACGCGGTCAGGGAGAACGCCTCGAGGCCGGCCGCCGTGTCGTCGAGCCCCCAGTCCTTCAGCAGGCCCGGGTGCGGGTCGATGCCCAGGCAGAGCGGACCGACGGACTCCATGGCCGCCGCCAGGCGGGCCCCGAACGGGACCCGCCCGGCGATGCCGACGCGCGCGGTCCCCTCCGCAGTCATGCCCGAGCCTCTGCGGCGGCGCGCTCCCCGGCCTGATCGTCCAGCGCGGTCTGCAGACGCGACTCGTGCTCCTGCAGGGAGGTCACGGACCACTCGAACTGGCGCTGGGCCTCGATCGCCTGCAGGCAGGCCCCGAACTCGGCCGTGGTCGTGATCACCGGCACGCCGAGCGAGGTGGCCGCGGCACGGATCTCGTAGCCGTCGGTGCGGGCGTCGCCGCCGGAGGGCGTGTTCAGCACGAGATCGACGGTGCCGGCGTGCAGCTGCTCCAGCACGGTGCCCGCGCCGTCCTCGTGCCCGGCGTCGGCGATCTTCGCCACGACCTCCGCGGGGATGCCGTTGCGCCGCAGCACCTCGGCGGTGCCGCCGGTGGAGACCACCTGGAAGCCGAGGTCGACGAGGCGCTTGGCCTGGCCCACGAGGGTGCGCTTGTCCCGATTCGCGACCGACACGAACACGCGCCCCGAGGTGGGCAGCGGGCCGCCGGCGGCGGACTGGGACTTGGCGAACGCGGTGTCGAAGTGCTTGTCGATGCCCATGACCTCGCCCGTCGAGCGCATCTCCGGGCCCAGCAGCGAGTCGACCACGCGGCCCTCCGCGGTGCGGAAGCGGGTGAACGGCAGCACGGCCTCCTTGACCGCCACGGGCGCGCCGATCGGCAGGGTGCCGCCGTCGTAGCGGGACGGCAGCACGCCGGCAGCGCGCAGATCGGCGATGGTGCGGCCCACGCCGATCAGCGCGGCCGCCTTGGCCAGCTGCACGCCGGTCGCCTTGGAGACGAACGGCACGGTGCGGGAGGCGCGCGGGTTCGCCTCGATCACGTACAGCACATCCGAGGCGAGGGCGAACTGGATGTTGATCAGGCCGCGCACGCCCACGCCGGCGGCGATCTGCTCCGTGGCGGTGCGCACGCGATCCAGCACGTCCGGGCCGAGGGTCACCGGCGGGAGCACGCAGGCGGAGTCGCCGGAGTGGATGCCGGCCTCCTCGATGTGCTCCATGATGCCGCCGAGGTACAGCTCGCTGCCGTCGTAGAGGGCGTCCACGTCGATCTCGATCGCGTCCTCGAGGAAGCGGTCCACCAGCATCGGCTGGTCCGGGGTGATCTCGGTGGCGTGCTCCACGTAGGAGGCCAGCGCCTCCTCGGTGTACACGATCTCCATGCCACGGCCGCCCAGCACGTAGGACGGGCGCACCAGGACCGGGTAGCCGATCGCGTCGGCCACGCGCTTGGCGTCCTCGAAGGACACGGCGGTGCCGTTCTTCGGGGCGATCAGACCCGCGTTGTCCAGCACGCGGGCGAACTCGCCGCGGTGCTCGGCCAGGTCGATCGCCTCCGGCGAGGTGCCGAGGATCGGCACGCCGGCGTCCGCGAGCTCCTGGGCCAGCTTCAGCGGGGTCTGGCCGCCGAGCTGCACGAAGACGCCCAGCACGCCGCCGGAGGCCTCCTCGGCCGCGATGACCTCGAGGACGTCCTCGAGGGTGAGCGGCTCGAAGTACAGGCGGTCCGAGATGTCGTAGTCCGTGGACACCGTCTCCGGGTTGCAGTTGACCATGACGGTCTCGTAGCCGGCTTCCCGCAGGGCCATGGTGGCGTGCACGC
The DNA here is from genome assembly GCF_002206575.2 of Micrococcus sp. FDAARGOS_333. Classification (NCBI taxonomy): domain Bacteria; kingdom Bacillati; phylum Actinomycetota; class Actinomycetes; order Micrococcales; family Micrococcaceae; genus Micrococcus; species Micrococcus sp. FDAARGOS_333. Next base: position 1,874,291 of record NZ_NJFJ02000001.1, read on the forward strand.
AGGAGTAGTCGAACTCGATGCCCTGGCCGATCCGGTTCGGACCGGAGCCGAGGATGATCACGGACTTCGACTCGTGGGGCTCCACCTCGGTCTCGAGGTCGTAGCTGGAGTACCGGTACGGGGTGAAGGCCTCGAACTCGGCGGCGCAGGTGTCCACGGTCTTGTAGACCGGGCGGACGCCGAGGGCGTGGCGGACGCCGCGGACCACGGCCGGGTCCATGTGCCGCAGCTGACCGATCTGGGCGTCGGAGAAGCCGTGGCGCTTGGCGCGGTGCAGCAGCTCCGCGGTGAGCTGGTCGGCCGTGCGGACCTCGTCCGCGATCTCGTTGATCAGCATGAACTGGTCCAGGAACCACGGATCGATCGCGGTGGCCTCGAACGCCTGCTCCAGGGTGGCCCCGGCGTAGAGGGCCTGCTGGGTCTGGGCCAGGCGCTCGGTGGTCGCGGTGCGGGCGGCGCCCAGCAGGGCGTGCGGGTCCGCCTCCTGATCGAACGACAGCTCGGTGCCCTTCTGCTCCAGGGAGCGCAGCGCCTTCTGCAGGGCCTCGGTGAAGTTGCGGCCGATCGCCATGGCCTCGCCCACCGACTTCATGGTGGTGGTCAGGGTCGGATCCGCGGCCGGGAACTTCTCGAACGCGAAGCGCGGAACCTTCACCACCACGTAGTCGAGCACGGGTTCGAAGGAGGCCGGGGTCTTGCGGGTGATGTCGTTCGGGATCTCGTCCATGGTGTAGCCCAGGGCGAGCTTCGTGGCGATCTTGGCGATCGCGAAGCCGGTCGCCTTCGAGGCCAGGGCGGACGAGCGGGAGACGCGCGGGTTCATCTCGATGACCACCACGCGGCCGTCCTCCGGGTTCACCGCGAACTGGATGTTGCAGCCGCCGGTGTCCACCCCGACCTCGCGGATCACGTTGATCGCGATGTCGCGGAGCCTCTGGTATTCGCGGTCGGTCAGGGTCATCGCCGGGGCGACGGTGATGGAGTCGCCGGTGTGCACGCCCACCGGGTCCACGTTCTCGATGGAGCAGACCACCACGACGTTGTCGTTGCGGTCGCGCATCATCTCGAGCTCGTACTCCTTCCAGCCGAGGATGGACTCCTCCAGGAGCACCTCGGAGGTCGGCGAGTACTGCAGGCCTGCGCCGCAGATCCGGTGCAGGTCGGCCTCGTCGTAGGCCATGCCGGAGCCGAGGCCGCCCATGGTGAAGGACGGGCGGACCACCACCGGGTAGCCGAGCTCCTTCACGGCCTGAAGGGCCTCGTCCATGGTGTGGACGATCGCGGAGCGGGCGGACTCGCCCCCGGAGCGCTCCACCACGCCCTTGAACTTCTCGCGGTTCTCGCCCAGTTCGATGGCGTCGATGTTCGCGCCGATGAGTTCGACGCCGAACTTCTCCAGCACGCCGTCCTTGTCCAGGGCGATGGCCGTGTTGAGGGCGGTCTGCCCGCCGAGGGTCGGCAGCACCGCGTCCGGGCGCTCCTTCTCGATGATCTTCGCGACCACCTCCGGGGTGATCGGCTCGACGTAGGTGGCGTCGGCCAGCTCCGGGTCGGTCATGATCGTCGCCGGGTTCGAGTTCACGAGGACGACGCGGACGCCCTCCTCCTTGAGCACGCGGATGGCCTGGGTGCCGGAGTAGTCGAACTCTGCCGCCTGGCCGATGACGATCGGTCCGGAGCCGATGACCAGGACGGAGTTCAGGTCGGTGCGCTTGGGCATGGGTCAGGCTCCTTCGGCGGTGCGGGCGGAACGGGAGTCGCGGTGCTCGGTGAGCAGGGCGACGAAGCGGTCGAACAGGCCGAGCGAGTCGCGCGGACCGGCGGTGGCCTCGGGGTGGAACTGGACGGAGAAGGCCGGGCGGTCCAGCAGGCGCAGCCCCTCCACGACGTCGTCGTTGAGCGACCAGTGGGAGACCTCCACGCGGCCGTAGCGGGATTCGGGCGCCTCGACGGCCTCGCCGCGCGGGGCGTCCACGGCGAAGCCGTGGTTCTGGGAGGTGATCTCGACGCGGCCGGTCTCCTTGACCATGACCGGCTGGTTCGGGCCGCGGTGGCCGAACGGCAGCTTGTAGGTGCCGAAGCCCAGGGCGCGGCCGAAGATCTGGTTGCCGAAGCAGATGCCGAAGAACGGCAGGCCGGCGTCCAGGACCTCGCGGAGTGTCTGAACCTGCCGGTCCGCGGTGGCCGGGTCACCCGGACCGTTCGAGAGGAACACCCCGTCCGGGTCCACGGCCTGGATGGCCGCGAAGTCGGCGGTGGCCGGCAGCACGTGCACCTCGACGCCCCGGGCGGCGAGGTGGCGCGGCGTGGCGGCCTTCATGCCGAGGTCGAGGGCCGCGATGCGGGCGACCGGCTCGCCGGCCCAGCCGTGCTCGGCCGGGGACACGACGTAGGCCTCGGCCGCGGAGACGGTCTCGGCGAGGGACTGGCCCTTCATGGACGGCTGGGAGCGGACCTGTTCCAGCAGCTCGGCGACCGGGCGCTCGGCCTGCTCGCCGGAGAACACGCCGGCCTTCATGGAGCCCTCGGTCCGGAGGGTGCGCGTGATCGCGCGGGTGTCCACGTCCTGGATGCCGACGATGCCCTGTGCCTTCAGCTCCTCGTCGAGGGAGCGCTCGGAGCGCCAGTTCGAGGGGCGGCGGGCGGCGTCGCGGACGACGTAGCCGGCGACCCAGATCGCTCGGGATTCCCTGTCCTGCGCATTGACGCCGGTGTTGCCGATGTGCGGTGCGGTCTGCACCACGATCTGGCCGGCGTAGGACGGGTCGGTCAGGGTCTCCTGGTAACCGGTCATGCCGGTGGTGAACACGGCCTCTCCCAGGGTGGCGCCGCGGGCGCCGTAGGCGCGGCCGCGATGGACTGTGCCGTCCTCGAGCACGAGCAGCGCGGGGTCGGTGGTGGGGCTCATCGGGCGTCCTCCTGTGCGGCACCGGTGGTGGCGGTGCGGTCGATGATGGTCTGCAGGGCGTCCAGCAGGGCGTGGCGGTCCTGCGGGTCGCGGGGTCGGAAGGCGGTGGTGACCTCGGTGCCCCCGAGGTCCCAGGTGAAGGCGACCAGTCCGTCCGGTTCGACGAACTTGCCGACCATGCCGCCGGTGGTGCCGCACTCGCGGAGCGCGGCGGCGGGCACGAACACGTTCTCCACCCGCGGGCGGAGCACCACAGCGCCGGCGTGCTCTCCGAGGGTGTGCACCTCCAGGCGCGCGTCGGAGCGGATGCCGAGGTCATGGGCGGCGACGCGGTCGAGGCGGTCCTGACCCAGCACCGTGCCCACGTACATGCCCTGGGCTCCGGCGGCGGGCTCGACCTCGTAGAGTGCGGCGGGCACGGCTTCCGGAGCGGCGATGCCCGACTGGCGGCGCTTGCGTGCGGTCCACCCCCACAGGAGCAGTCCGACCAGGACGACGATGACCCCGAGGGTCCAGGCGATGATCGAGACGTAGTGCTCGGAGTAGTCCTTGAGCGGGGAGGCCGGCGGCACGGGGCGCACGCCCGAGGCCAGCAGCACGGCCTGGCCGGCCGCGAGGGTCGTCGGGCTCACCGGGCCTCCTCCACCGGGGCGTGGCGGAACGGCTCCGCGAGGACGCCGTCGGCCACCACGCGGCGGCCGCGGTAGAAGGTGTGCACCGTGCGGCCGGGCAGTTCGCGGCCCTCATAGGGGCTGTTGCGGGACTTGGTGGTGTGCGTGGCGGGGTCCACGACGCAGCGCACGGCCGGGTCCCAGAGGAGCAGGTTGGCCACGGAGCCGACGACCGGGGTGCCGTCCTCCTCCACGTTGCCCTGGTCCTCCAGGCCGGCGATGCGCGCCGGGGTCGCGGACATGACGCGGGCGACGCCGGCCCAGTCCATCAGGCCGGTCTCCACCATGGCCTCCTGCACCACGGGCAGGGCGGTCTCGAGCCCGGTCATGCCCATGGCCGCCACGGTCCACTCGCACTGCTTCGTCTCGGCGGTGTGCGGGGCGTGGTCGGTGCCCACGGTGTCGATGGTGCCGTCCGCCAGCGCGGCCCGCAGGGCGTGCACGTCCTCGTCACGGCGTAGCGGCGGGTTGACCTTGAACACCGGGTTGTAGGAACGGACGAGCTCCTCGGTGAGCAGCAGGTGGTGCGGGGTGACCTCGGCGGTGACGTCGATGCCGCGCTCCTTGGCCCAGCGGATGATCTCCACGGAGCCGGCCGTGGACACATGGCAGATGTGCAGACGGGACTCCACATGCTGGGCGAGCAGCACGTCGCGGGCGATGATCGCCTCCTCGGCGACGGCGGGCCAGCCGGCCAGGCCGAGGACGCCGGAGAGCTCGGACTCGTTCATCTGGGCACCGGCGGTGAGCGTCGGCTCCTGGGCGTGCTGTGCCACGAAGCCGCCGAAGGCCTTCACGTACTCGAGCGCGCGGCGCATGAGCACGGCGTCGTGCACGCACATGCCGTCGTCGGAGAACATGCGCACCTTCGCCTGGGAGTCGGCCATGGCACCGAGGTCGGCCAGGGACTGGCCGGCGAGCCCGACCGTGACGGCGCCGACCGGGTGCACGTCGCACCAGCCGGAGGCGCGGCCGAGGCGCCAGACCTGTTCCACCACGCCGGCGGTGTCCGCGGTCGGGGTGGAGTTCGCCATGGCGTGGACGGAGGTGAAGCCGCCCATGGCGGCGGCGCGGGTGCCGGTCTCCACGGTCTCTGCGTCCTCCTTGCCGGGCTGGCGCAGGTGGGTGTGCAGGTCGACCAGGCCCGGCAGCAGGACCAGGCCGGCGCAGTCGATCGTCTCGACGTCCCGGGACTGGTCGGCGGCGCAGGAGTCCACGGCGGCCACGCGGCCGTCGGCGACGAGCACATCGGCGCTCCCGCCGTTCGGGAGGGTGGCGCCGCGCAGCAGGACGGGGGCGTCGGTGGTGGTGGCGGTCATGCTCAGGCCTCCGGGTCGTTGTTCAGGACGAGGTGCAGGACGGCCATGCGGATGGAGACGCCGTTGGCCACCTGCTCGAGGACGGTGTTGTGCGGCGAGTCCGCGGCGGCGTCGCAGATCTCCAGGCCCCGGTTCATCGGGCCGGGGTGCATCACCACGGGCTGCTGCAGCACCTGTCCGCCACGGGAGTCCAGCAGGGCGAACCGCTCTGCCGTCAGACCCCAGGAGCGGGTGTACTCCCCTGCGGACGGGAAGAAGGCACCGCCCATGCGCTCGGCCTGGACGCGCAGCATCATGACGGCGTCCGGCCGCTCGGCGAGGGCCTCGTCGAGGGAGTAGGTGACACGGCAGGGCCAGCTGCCCACGCCCACCGGAAGCAGGGTCGGCGGGGCGGCGACCACCACGTCCGCGCCGAGGGTGTGCAGCAGCCAGACGTTGGAGCGGGCGACGCGGGAGTGGAGGATGTCCCCCACGATCACCACGCGCATGCCGGTCAGGTCCGTGCCGGTGGAGTCCACCCCGCGCGAGCCGGCGAGGCGGCGGCGCAGGGTGAAGGCGTCCAGGAGGGCCTGGGTCGGATGTGCGTGGGTGCCGTCGCCGGCGTTGACCACGGCGGCGTCCACCCAGCCGGACTCGGCGAGCTGCTGGGCGGCGCCGGAGGACCAGTGGCGCATGACGATCGCGTCCGCGCCGATCGCGGCCAGGGTCTGCACGGTGTCCTTCAGGGACTCGCCCTTGGACACCGAGGAGCCCTTCGCGGAGAAGTTGATGACGTCCGCGGAGAGGCGTTTGGCAGCGGCCTCGAAGGAGATGCGGGTGCGGGTGGAGTTCTCGAGGAAGAGGTTCACCACGGTGCGGCCGCGCAGGGACGGAAGCTTCTTGACCTCGCGCTCGTTGACGGCCGCCATCTCCTCGGCGGTGTCCAGGATGGCCAGGGCGTCCTCGTGGCCGAGGTCCACGGTGGAGAGCAGGTGGCGCACGGCTCAGGCCTCCCTCTCGGCGTCGGTGATGACCACGGCGTCCTCGACGTCCGTCCCATCCGTCTCGGACAGGACCACGTGGACGCGCTCGGCGGTGGAGGTCGGGAGGTTCTTGCCCACGAAGTCGGCGCGGATGGGCAGCTCGCGGTGGCCGCGGTCCACGAGGGTGGCCAGGCGCACGGCCGCGGGACGGCCCAGGTCGGCGACGGCGTCCAGGGCGGCACGGACGGTGCGGCCGGAGAACAGCACGTCGTCGACGAGCACGACGACGGCGCCGTCCAGGCCACGGTCGGGGACCCGGGTCGGTGCAGGGGTGCGGGACGTGGAGCGGCGCAGGTCGTCGCGGTAGAGGGTCACGTCGAGCTGGCCGACGGAGGCGGCGGCGTCGAAGGACGGGTCGATGCGGGCGACGATCTCGCCGAGGCGCTGCGCCAGCGGCACGCCACGGCTGGGGATGCCCAACAGGATCAGGTCCTGGGCGCCGCGGTTGGACTCCAGGATCTCGTGGGCGATGCGCGTGAGCACGCGCTGGATGTCCGCTCCGGACAGCACGGTCCGGGCGGCTCGGGCTCGGTCAGAGCGAGGTGCGGTGGGATCTGCTCCCATGCCGGCGCCTCCTTCCCCGCCTCACGGGACGGACGTTAAAGGATGCGATCGTGCCCGGTCTGCCGGGCGCGCGGGCCGCTCGGCCCACAGGCCGTAGCGCGCGGTTCCCACCCTACCAACACCGAGGGCCCGCAGACCTGCTCTGTGACAGGCTCCGGACCCTCGGGCGTGTGGGGTGCGTCTCAGGCGAGCAGGGTCGGCTTGACCTGCTGGAGCCGGCCGAGGAGGCCGTTGACGAACTCCGGGGACTCGTCGGTGGACAGCTGCTGGGCGAGGGTGACGGCCTCGGCGACGGCGACGCCGTCCGGGACCTCGTCGTTGAACAGCAGTTCCCATGCCCCGACGCGCAGGATCACGCGGTCGACGGCGGGCATGCGGTCCAGGGACCAGCCGCGCGAGTAGGAGGTCAGTGCCTCGTCGAGGCGCTCCTGCTCGGTGATCACGCCGTCGATCACCTGCTGGGCGTACGCGTTGACGCGCAGGTCGGTGTGGTCGACGCGGGCACGGATGCCCTCGTCCGGGGTCGTGCCGCGCTGCTCCGCCTCGAAGAGGATCTCGACGGCGCGCAGGCGGGACCGGCTGCGCGCCGTCCCGCCGCGCCTGGCGGAGGAGGCGGACTCAGTCATTGACGCGGCCCAGGTAGTCGCCGGTGCGGGTGTCGACCTTGATCTTGGTGCCCTGCTCCACGAACAGCGGGACCTGGACCTCGGCGCCGGTCTCCACGGTGGCGGGCTTGGTGCCGGCGTTGGAGCGGTCGCCCTGCAGGCCCGGCTCGGTGTAGGTGATCTCCAGGACCACGGAGGCCGGCATCTCGAGGTACAGCGGGCTGCCCTCGTTCATGGCGATGGTGACCTTGGCGTTCTCGAGGAGGTACTTGGCGGCGTCGCCCACGACGGCCTCGGAGACCGGGATCTGGTCGTAGGTCTTCACGTCCATGAAGACGTAGTCCTCGCCGTCCTGGTACAGGTACTCGTAGTCCGAGCGGTCCACGGTGGCGAGCTCGACCTTGGCGCCGGCGTTGAACGTCTTGTCCACGGTCTTGCCGGTGGTGATGTTCTTCAGCTTGGTGCGCACGAACGCGCCGCCCTTGCCCGGCTTGACGTGCTGGAACTCGATGACGTTCCAGAGCTGGCCCTCGAGCTTGAGGACGGCGCCGTTCTTGATGTCGCTGGTGCTTGCCACGTTCTCTCTCCCACGGTCGTGACGCGCGGCGGTGAGCGCACGCGCGAGTGGATACGGTTTCTTGTCGGATGTGCGCCCGCCAGTCTACGGCAGGCCCGGGATCACTCGGCGATCTCCTGGTAGGCCGCGAACAGCAGCGAGGCGTCCGGGACATCCACGGTGGCCGGCTGGCCGATGCCGTCCAGCAGGACGAAGCGCAGCCGGTCTCCGCGGTTCTTCTTGTCGCGCTGGATGCCCTCGAGGAGGGTCTGCCAGCGGTCGCCGCGGTAGGACACCGGCAGGCCGAGGGACTGGAGCACGGACCAGTGGCGGTCCGCGGTCGCGTCGTCGATGCGGCCCAGGGAGCGGGCGAGCTCGGCGGCGAAGACCAGGCCCACGGACACGGCGGCCCCGTGGCGCCACTGATAGCGCTCGGCCAGCTCGATGGCGTGTGCCAAGGTGTGGCCGTAGTTGAGGGCCTCGCGGCGGCCGGTCTCCTTGAGGTCGTCGGTGACGATCTGGGCCTTGACGGCGATCGCACGCTCGATGAGCTCCCGCAGGACGGCGGAGTGGGGGTTCTGCGCCTTCTCCGGGTCGGCCTCGATGAGCTCGAGGATGGTCGGGTCTGCGATGAAGCCGCACTTGACCACCTCGGCGAGGCCGGAGATCAGCTCGTTGGCCGGCAGGGTCAGCAGGGTGTCCAGGTCCGCGAGCACGCCGGCCGGCGGGTGGAAGGAGCCCACGAGGTTCTTGCCCTCGGCCGTGTTGATGCCGGTCTTGCCTCCCACGGCGGCGTCGACCATGCCGAGCAGGGTGGTCGGCATGTGCACCACGCGCACACCGCGCAGCCAGGTGGCGGCCACGAAGCCGGCCAGGTCGGAGACGGCTCCGCCGCCCACGGAGACGATCGCGTCCGAGCGGGTGAAGTTGTTCTGGCCCAGGACCGTCCAGCAGAAGCCTGCGACCTGGAGGTGCTTGCCCTCCTCGGCGTCCGGGATCTCTGCGGTGAGGGCGGTGAGGCCCGCGGCCTCGAGGTCGTTCTTGACCACGTCGCCGGTGGCGCGCAGGGCGCGGGGGTGGATGATCAGCACCCGCTGGACGTGGGGGCCCAGCATGGCGGGCAGGCGGCCGAGCAGGCCGCGGCCGACGACCACGTCGTAGCCTCCACGGGCAGCGGCTGCGGCGCCTCCGGAGACGGGGATGACCGTGGCGTCGCCGGTCCCCGGGTCGGGGGCGCCCACCGGGTCGGTCGGGTCGGCGGAGACCGCGTCGGCGCGGGTCTGCTCGTGCTCCTGGGGGCGTTCGGTCATCGGCGTCGGTCACTCCTTGTTTCGGCGGCGGACCGACTCCACGATACGCCAGGCGACGTCCTGGGAGCTCAGGCCCGTGGTGTCGATGGTCACGTCCGCGACCTCGCGGTAGAGGTGGTCGCGCTCGTTGCGCAGCCGCTCCCAGTTCCCCTTCGGGTCGCCCTTGAGCGCCGGACGGCCATGGCCGCCGCGCACCCTGCGCAGGGCGTCGGACGGGGCCACGTCCAGGTGGACCACGTGGTCGTCCGACTCCTTCAGGCGCCGCCGGGTGGCGGCGCTGAGCACCGCGCCCCCGCCGCAGGAGAGCACGAACGGACGGTGGCGGCTGAGCAGGTGCTCCATGACCTGCTCCTCGGCACGGCGGAAGGCGGGTTCGCCGTGCTCGACGAAGAACTCCGGGATGGGCCCGTGCGCCTGGGTGAAGACGGCGTCCGCGTCCAGGTGCGCACACCCCACGAGCCGCGCCAGCTCCCGGCCGACGGTGGACTTGCCGCATCCCATGGGGCCGACCAGCACGATCCGCCGCCGCAGCCGCCAGCGCCAGAGCCAGGCCGAGGGCACGCGGAGCCGCTCGAGCTCGCGTTCGACGGCCTGCACCGTCCGGCGCCAGGCCTGGCCGCCGGGGGTGGTCGGGCTCACGGCAGCGGGTCCCCCATGGGGGTGTGGGACGCCTCGCCGGTCGGCTCCGGCAGCGGGGTGAGCGAGGCGGTGAAGGCCTCGAGGTTCCGCCTGGTCTCCGGCAGCGAGTCGCCGCCGAACTTCTCCATCACGGCGTCGGCCAGGACAAGGGCCACCATGGCCTCGGCGACGATGCCCGCGGCGGGCACGGCGGCCACGTCGGAGCGCTGGTGGTGGGCGGTGGTGTCCTCCCCGGTGGCCACGTCCACGGTGCCCAGGGCGCGCGGGACGGTGGCGATCGGCTTCATGGCGGCGCGCACGCGCAGCACCTCGCCGGTGGACATGCCGGCCTCGATGCCCCCGGCACGGTCGGTGGCGCGGCGGGGCCGGCCGTCCGCGCCGCGGACGATGGCGTCGTGGGCGTCGCTGCCGCGCCGGGCAGCCGTGTCGAAGCCGTCACCGACCTCCACGCCCTTGATGGCCTGGATCCCCATGAGGGCGCCGGCCAGACGCGCGTCGAGGCGGCGGTCCCAGTGCACGTGGGAGCCGAGGCCGATGGGGGCACCGTAGGCGAGCACCTCGACCACGCCGCCGAGGGTCTCGCCCTCCTTGCGGGCCGCGTCGACCTCGGCGACCATCGCTGCGGAGGTCTCCGGGTCGGTGCAGCGCACCGGATCCTCGTCCAGACGGGCTTCGTCCTCGGGGAGCGGGACGTCGGCGCCGGCCGGCAGGCTCACCCCACCGAAGGCGACAGTGTGGGACACGATCCGCACCCCGAGCTCGGCGAGCAGGCTCCGGGCGGCGGTGCCGAGGGCGACGCGGGCGGCGGTCTCGCGGGCCGAGGCCCGCTCGAGCAGCGGACGGGCCTCGTCGAAGCCGTACTTCTGCATGCCGGTGAGGTCGGCATGGCCGGGGCGCGGGCGGGTGAGCTTCGCAGCGCGGGCGAGGCCCTCCAGGTCGGACTCGTCCACCGGGTCGGCGGACATGACCTTCTCCCACTTGGGCCACTCGGTGTTGCCCACCTGGATCGCGACCGGGGAGCCGAGGGTGAGGCCGTGGCGGACGCCGCCGAGCAGCGTCACCTCGTCCTGCTCGAACGTCATGCGTGCGCCGCGCCCATAGCCGAGGCGTCGCCGCGCGAGGGCGTCCTGGACGTCCTTCGTGGTCAGGGGGACGCCTGCGGGCAGCCCTTCGATGATTCCGGTCAGGGCGGGTCCATGCGATTCACCCGCGGTCAGCCAACGCACCATGCCCGGCAGTCTCTCACGCCTGCTCCACGACGACGGCCCCTCGCCCCGCGCATGTCCACTCTCCGAACATGCCGGTCCAGGATGTGGTCCCCTCTGGGCCGGGGGCCGTCACCAGGACCGGGGCCGTCGCCAGGGCCGACTCCGGCTCCCGGTTCGGCACGCCTGGAGCAGTGGCACGCCCGGATCAGTGGCGCGGCGGCAGGCCGACGGCCCGTGCCATCACGTCCGTCACCTCGGCCCAGTCTGCCCGCTCCACGCGTTCGCGCAGGGCAGCCTCGGCGCCCTGGGCCACCGCTGCCGCGGCGAACAGGCGCACCTGCTCGACTGCCTGGTAGAGCAGCATCTCCACGCCGGACACCACCGCGCCTCCGGCGTCCTGCCAGGCGCAGGCGATCGCCGAGGGCCACGGGTCGTAGGCCGCGTCCAGCAGGGGCGGCAGCCCGGCGTCGCCGCGGACCGTCCCGTCCGCCGCTGCCGGGACATCACCGTCACGATGGGCCGAGGCCAGCTGCTCGGCCAGGGGGTCGGCGGCCCTCGGCGGCAGCGTGCACACCACGGAGGCCAGGCCCGGCGCGGCCGCGGCCAGCTCGTCCAGGCCGCGCACCTGTGCCTGCATCCCGCACTCCCGCGCCAGCGCCACCAGCGGCGCGGCACGCTCGGCGCTGCGGACGAACAGGTCGATCCGGCCGGCCTTCAGCACGGAGGCGGCCAGCACGGCGGCCGAGGCCGTGCCGCCGTTGCCGACGACGCCGACCGTCTCTGCGCCGGTCAGCGGGCGCAGGCCGGCGAAGCGCAGGGCGCCCACGATCCCCTCGACGTCGGTGTTGTGGGCCCAGGGGCCCACCTCGTCGGCCTGGTGCGCGGCTCCGTTCCCGCTCCCCCTGTCGGTATCGCCGAGGCCGTGGTGCCGGTGCTCCGGATGCCCCCACACCAGCGTGTTCGCCGCGCCGAGCAGCTGCACCCGCGCCGACCGGCTCGTCGCGGCGGCGGCCGCGGCCTGCTTGTGCGGCATGGTCACGGACAGGCCGACGTACCCGTCACGGCAGGCGGCCAGGAAGCCGTCGAGCTCCTCGGGCGCCAGGTCCTGCCGCCCGTAGTCGATCGGCAGGCCCAGGTGGGCGTAGGCGGCACGGTGCAGCTGTGGGGACAGCGAGTGGTCGATCGGCCTGCCGATCACGGCGGCGTGGCGGTGCATGGCGTCCTCTCCCCCAAGCGCCTGCGGTCCTGTCCCCGTCGGTCGGAGGCGGGCCGGGGCGCGTCGGGCGGGTCAGCAGATGTCCGGGTTCTCGCGGCAGTAGGCCCGGTACTCGTCCTGGTACTTCTGGTGTTCGGCGTAGGTCTTGGCGAACTTGGTCTCGCCCGTGGAGATGTCCACGGTGACCCAGTAGTAGTAGTCGTTCTCCTTCGGCTTCGCCGCCGCGTCGATGGCCTTCAGGGACGGGGCACCGATCGGGCCCGGGGGCAGGCCCTCGTGCACGTAGGTGTTGTACTCGTTGGACTTGTCGCGGCGCTCGGCGGAGGAGAACTGCAGGCGCCGCTCGCCCAGGCCGTAGATGACGGTCGCGTCGATCTGCAGCAGACCGTCGGTCTCGCGGTTGTCCGGCTTCAGACGGTTCTCGATGATGCCGGCCACCATGGGGTAGTCGTCCGGGAGCGCCTCGGCCTCCACGATCGAGGCGATCGTGACGGTGCGGAACTGCTCGTCCGGGTCCGTGACCCCCATCTTCTCCAGCTCCGCGAAGGTCGGGTCGATCAGCGCGCGGACCATGTCCTCGGCGGAGTCCTTCAGCGGCAGGCGGTACTCGCCCGAGGCCAGGTAGCCCTCGACCGTCGTCGCCTGCTCGGGCAGCCCGTACTTCTGGGGGTCGGAGACGGCCTCGGCGAACTCGGCGCGGTCGTGGGGCGTCGCGGCGGCCAGGGAGTCGAGGACCTCCTGCAGGCGCTCGCCCCGGTTGACCGCCACGTAGGCGACGGCCCCGCGGCCGGCGCCCTGGAGCGACTCCACCGCGTCCTCGGCGGTCATCTGCTCCTGCATGTCGTACTCGCCCGGCTGGATGTGCTTGCCCGGGGACATCTCGGCGGCTTGTCTGAACGCCTCGGCCGAGGCCACGATCCCGGCCTCCTCGAGGCGCCGGCCGATGAGGATCGCGCCTTCGCCGTCGTTCACGGTGAAGGTGACCGTGTCCCCGCTGGTGCGCGGGTAGTCTGCGGCGTCGCCGGGCAGCAGGCCGCCGATGACACGGGAGAGGATCGAGCCGATCACCAGGACCAGCACGCCGATGACGATGATGCCTCGTAGCCGGCGTCGACGGCGCAGACGTCGTCGTTCGGCGGCCACGGGGTCCTCTTCCGTCTCACCCTGCGCGTCCTCGCGGTCGTCCTGGGCGCCGAGCAGGGACCAGCCGGGGTCGTCCGGGTCCACCTCGCGCGGCTCCTCGCCGGGGGCATACAGCTCCTCGTCACGACGACGGCCCGCACCTGAGGTGCGCCGGTCGCCGGAGCCGGCGGCAGGGGCGCCGTCGGAGTCGTCCGTCGGCCCGGGCGAGACGCCCTGCCCGGCAGGGCGGCCGTCGTCGGGAGGGCCGGAGGCGCCGGCGGACGCGGCAGGGTCCTGACCGGCCTGACCGGCGGCATGGTCTTCCGGCGGCGACGCGGGACCGTCCGGGTGCACGGGGGCGGCCTCCGTGCTGCGAGCCGGCTCGCCCGGCAGGCGAAAGGTGTCGACCAGGTCGTCGTCCGGGACGCTCGACGGCAGGCTCTCGAACGGGCCCTGATGCGGGTCGGCCTCCGGGGGCGTCTCGTCTCCGGGGCGGGTCACTGGGTCTCCTTCCGGATGACGTCGTCGACGGGGTCGCCGGCCCACGCGCCGGTCCGACGCTGCGTGTCCACGGCTGCCTGCAGGATGGCCACGGCCGCGGCCTGGTCGATCACCTCACGGCTGTCCTTGACGGAGCGTCCCGAGGCCTGCAGCCCGCGCTGCGCCGTCACTGTGGACATGCGCTCGTCCACGAGGCGGACGACGGCGCCCGAGCCGGCCTCGGCCAAGGCCTCGGCGAGCCGGGACGCGTAGGCCACGGCGTCCTCGGTGGACGGGGTCCACTGCCCCTGCAGGTTCAGCGGCAGACCGACGTAGACGGCCACCGCCTCCGCCTCGAGGGCCTCCTGCACGGCCAGCCGCACGTCCGAGCCCTTCTTCGTGTCGCGCCGCAGGGTGCGCAGCGGGGTGGCGATCAGCCCGTCCGGGTCCGCGGAGGCCAGGCCGACGCGGGCGCGCCCGACGTCGACGCCGAGGGTGCGCCCGCGGCGCACGGCGTCGGTGCCAATGTCCGGCTGCTGCTCGGTCATCACGCGGAGCGGACCGCCTCGGCCACGGCCCGCAGGGCCTCGTCCACCTTGGCGGCGTCCTGACCGCCGCCCTGGGCGACGTCGTCCTTGCCGCCGCCTCCGCCGCCGAGCACGCCGGTGGCGACCTTGACCATGGCACCGGCCTTCAGGCCCGCCGCGCGGGCGGCCTCGTTGGTGGCGGCCACGATGAGCGGACGTCCCTTGGCCTCGGCGGTCATGGCGACGAGCACCGGGGTGCCCGCGGCGTTGCCGGCGGCGGACTCCAGTCGCGTGCGCAGGTCCAGCACGAGCGAGCGCAGCTGGCCGCCGTCCACGGCACCGGCGTGGTGGGCGAGCACCGTGACGGCAGTGCCGCCGGCGGTGGTCACCTCCTGCGCCTCGGCCACGAGCCGGCCGGCCTCGGCCTGCAGCTGCGCGGCCTTGAGCTCGGCGATCTGCCGCTCGGCGGCCTTGAGCTTCTCCATGGTCGCGCCGATGCGGTCCTTGAGCTGGTCGGCCGGAGCCTTGAACATCTCGGACAGGTCCGAGACGAGGGTGCGCTCGGCAGCCAGGTGTCGGAACGCGTCCAGACCCACGAGGGCCTCCACGCGGCGGTTGCCCGAGCCCACGGACTGCTCGCCGAGCAGGGTCAGGGCGCCGATCTCCGCGGTGCGGTTCACGTGGGTGCCGCCGCAGAGCTCACGGGAGAAGTCGCCGTTGATCTCGACCACGCGGACGCGGTCGCCGTACTTCTCGCCGAACAGGGACAGGGCGCCCATGGCCTTGGCCTCGTCCAGGGACATCTCCTTGGTCAGGACGGTGTGGTTGTCCCGGATGGCGACGTTGGCGAGGTCCTCGATCTCCGAGCGGGCCATCGGGGAGACGGCCTCGGACCAGCGGAAGTCGAAGCGCAGGTACCCCTCCTTGTTGAAGGAGCCGGACTGCGTGGCCTCCCTGCCGAGGATCTCGTGCAGCGCGGCGTGCACGATGTGCGTGCCGGTGTGCGCCTTCTCGGCGTCCAGGCGGCGCTGCACGTCGATGGATCCGAGGGCGGCGGCCCCGGCGGAGACTTCGCCCTGCCTGACGCGGACGCGATGCACGGACAGGCCCTTCACCGGGGCCTGGACGTCCAGGACGTCCAGCTCGAAGCCGTCGCCGGTGATGACGCCGCGGTCCGCGGCCTGGCCGCCGGCCTCCGCGTAGAACGGGGTGGCGTCGAGCACCAGGTCCAGCTCCTGGCCGGCGGAGGCGGACTGCACGGAGGCGCCGTCCGCGATCAGGCCGCGGATGACAGACTCGGTGGCGAACTCGGTGTACCCGGTGAAGTGGGTCTGCCCCTGGCCGCGCAGCTGCTGGTACACCTCGGTGTTCGCATGGCCGGACTTCTTGGACTTGGCGTCCGCACGGGCGCGGTCGCGCTGCTGTTGCATGAGCGCGCGGAATCCGGCCTCGTCCACCTCGACGCCGGCCTCAGCGGCCATCTCGAGGGTCAGCTCGATCGGGAAGCCGTAGGTGTCGTGCAGTTCGAAGGCGTCCCTGCCGGCCAGACCGTGCCCCTCGGACTTCGCGGTGGAAACCGCGGCGTCCAGGCGGGCGGTGCCGGCGGCGATGGTGCGGGAGAAGGTCTTCTCCTCGTTGAACGCCACGCGGCGGATGCGGTCCCACTGCTCGGCGACCACCGGGTAGGTGCCGGCCATCGCGTCCCGGGAGACGGGCAGCAGCTCCGGCAGCACCGGGTCCGTCACCCCCATCAGGCGCATGGCGCGGATGACGCGGCGGATCAGCCGGCGCAGCACGTAGCCGCGGCCCTCGTTGCCCGGGGTGACACCGTCCGAGATGAGCATCAGCGAGGAGCGCACGTGGTCGGCGATCATGCGCAGGCGCACGTCGTCGTCGTAGTGCGGGTCCTTCGGGTCCTCGGTGGAGGTGTACTCCACGCCGGCCAGCTCGGCGGCGCGGTCCAGGACCGGGCGCACCTGGTCCGTCTCGTACATGTTCTCCACGCCCTGCAGGAGCATGGCGAGGCGCTCGAGGCCGAGGCCGGTGTCGATGTTCTTGTGCTGCAGCTCGCCGGCGATGTCGAAGTCGTCCTTGGAGCGGACCTCGGAGAGGCGGTACTGCATGAACACGAGGTTCCAGATCTCCAGGTAGCGGGTGTCGTCCGCCGCCGGGCCTCCCTCGACGCCGTACTCGGGACCGCGGTCGAAGTAGATCTCGGAGCACGGGCCGCCCGGGCCGGGCTGGCCGGTGTTCCAGTAGTTGTCCTCCTCGCCCATGCGCTGGATGCGCTCGGCCGGCAGCCCCACCACGTCCTGCCAGATCTGCGCGGCCTCGTCGTCGTCGTTGTAGACGGTCACCCACAGACGGTCCGGGTCCAGGCCGTAGCCGCCCTCCTCCTGCGGGGTGGTGAGCAGCTCCCAGGCCATCGGGATGGCCTTCTCCTTGAAGTAGTCGCCGAAGGAGAAGTTGCCGCACATCTGGAAGAAGGTCCCGTGGCGGACGGTCTTGCCGACCTCCTCGATGTCCGCGGTGCGGATGCACTTCTGGACGGACACGGCGCGCTCGTACGGCGGTGTCTGCTCGCCCAGGAAATAGGGGATGAAGGGCACCATGCCGGCCACCGTGAACAGCAGGGACGGGTCCGGGGACACCAGGGAGGAGGACGGGACCACGGTGTGGCCCTTCTTCTCGAAGAAGTCCAGCCAGCGCTGGGCGATGTCCTGGGTCTTCATGCGGTGTGCTCCTCGGAGGTGGTCTGCGGGGTCGTGGTGGTCTCGTGCCCGGTCGCGGCGCCCTGCGCGGCGGCGGATCCGGCAGCGCCCTGCCCGGGGGCGCCGGTGCCCGCCGCGGACGGGGCGTCCACGGTCTCGCCGCTGATGGTCTGGCGGCCCTGGGTGCCGAGGCGGTCGGAGACGGTCCTCCAGGCGGGGACCTCCTCGCGCAGCTGGGCGGCGAAGCCACGGGCGCCCTCGGCGAGCAGGGTGGCGGTGGCGGCCCCGGCGTTGCGGCCGAGAGTGGACGGATGGAGGGTGGTGCGCAGCGTCTCCTCGGCCTTGACGGCCGCGGCGTCGCGGCCCCTGCCCAGGGCCATGTGGCCGATCCAGCCTGCGGCGGCACCGGCGCCGAGCATCAGCACCTGCTTGATCATCGCTGCCCACCTTCTGCCCCGCTGCACGGGCGCTCGTCGATCTGGGACACGGTCCTGGACGACTTTACCGCCGGTCAGCGGCAGAACGCCGCAGAATCCCCGGGCCTGGCCCCGAGATTCCGCACACAGCGGACGGGCCCGGACACGCCGCAGGCCCGGCCCCTCGACGAGGGGGCCGGGCCTGCCGGAGACGCGTGACGTCGTCGTGAGGCCGCCGAGGCGGCCTGACGAGGACGGGATCAGCGCGCGTAGTACTCGACCACAAGCTGCTCCTCGCAGGTCACCGGGACCTCGGAGCGCTTGGGGCGGCGGGACAGGGTGGCGCGCAGCTTGTCGATCTCCACCGTCAGGTAGCCCGGGGTGGCCGGCAGGACCTGCTGGTGGGCGCCGGCGGCGGCGACCTGGAAGGGCTCGAACTTGGCGGAGCGCTCGTGCACCTCGATGACCTGGCCCTCCTTCACACGGAAGGACGGGATGTCGACGCGCTTGCCGTTCACGGTGATGTGGCGGTGCACGACGAACTGGCGGGCCTGCTGGATGGTGCGGGCGAAGCCGGCGCGCAGCACCAGGGCGTCCAGGCGCATCTCGAGCAGCTCGACCAGGTTCTCGCCGGTCAGGCCCTCGGTGCGCTTGGCCTCCTCGAAGTAGCGACGCATCTGGGCCTCGCGGATGTTGTACTGGGCGCGCAGGCGCTGCTTCTCCTTCAGGCGCACCGCGTAGTCGGAGTCCGCCCGGCGACGGGCGCGGCCGTGCTGACCGGGGCCGTACGGACGGCGCTCCATGTACTTCTCGGCCTTCGGGGTCAGGGCGATGCCCAGGGCGCGGGAGTGCCGCACAGTGCGGCGGGTGCGCAGGTTGCCACTCATGGGTGGTCCTCACTTTCCTTGACGTGCGATGCCGTTCGGGTTTGTCTCCGCGCCGCCGTCAAGCGCCCGGGCACGGCGTGGCCGTGCGGGGTCGAGAACGGTGCGGAACCTGGCCTCCGGTCGATCCGTCGGAGGGCTGAGGGGCACATCGCGGGCCCGTCGTCACCACGGCGCCGCGCTCCCCCACGCAGCCGTGCCGGGCACACAGGTGCCCGTTCTCAGCGGGGTGAGGGGGATCGTCCGGGACGCGACGCCTGCCAGACGGTGGACCACTCTACCAGGTGTCTCAGCCGGCGCCGCGGAGGATGCGGCGCAGCGCGGCGACCTGCTCGGCCAGGCGCTTCTCGTGGCCGATCGGCTTGGGGACGTAGTAGTCCTTCCCCACGAGCGGGTCCGGGGCGTACTGCTGGCGGGCGACGGCGTGGGGCTCGTCGTGCGAGTACACGTAGCCCTCGCCGTGGCCGAGGGCGGCGGCTCCCGGATAGTGGGCGTCGCGCAGGTGCGGCGGGACCTGGCCGGTGCCGCCGGCGCGCACGTCCGCGATGGCGGCGTTCACCGCGTTGTAGCTCGCGTTGGACTTCGGCGCGGTCGCCAGGTGGGTGACGGCCTGGCCGAGGACGATCCGCCCCTCCGGCATGCCGATCAGCTGCACGGCCTGCG
This sequence comes from Micrococcus sp. FDAARGOS_333, assembly GCF_002206575.2. NCBI lineage: Bacteria > Bacillati > Actinomycetota > Actinomycetes > Micrococcales > Micrococcaceae > Micrococcus > Micrococcus sp. FDAARGOS_333. The sequence goes on from NZ_NJFJ02000001.1 coordinate 1,893,112, forward strand.
CGGCGGCCACCGCGGTCTGCAGCGCGGTGGGGTCGGCCATGCCCACGTCCTCGGAGGCGGAGATGATCAGGCGCCGGGCGATGAACCGCGGGTCCTCCCCCGCCTCCAGCATCCGGGCGAGGTAGTGCATGGCGGCGTCCACGTCCGAGCCGCGGATGGACTTGATGAACGCGGAGATGACGTCGTAGTGCTGGTCTCCGTCCTTGTCGTAGCGCTGGACGGCACGGTCCATGGCCTGTGCGGCGTCGGCCTCGGTGACGGTGATGCCCTCCTCGTCCTCGTCGAGGCCCTCCTGCTCCACGCGGTCCAGGGCGACGCCGGCGGCGGCCTCCAGGACGGTCAGGGAACGGCGGGCGTCGCCGCCGGCCATGCGCACGAGGTAGTCCCGGGCAGCCTCCGAGAGGACCACCGCGCCGTTCAGGCCGCGCTCGTCCTCCACCGCCCGAGCGAGCAGCCCCTCGATGTGCGCATCCTGCAGCGGACGCAGGGTGAGCAGCAGGGAGCGGGACAGCAGCGGGGCGATCACCGAGAAGCTCGGGTTCTCCGTGGTGGCCGCCACGAGCACCACCCAGCGGTTCTCCACGCCCGGCAGCAGCGCGTCCTGCTGAGCCTTGGTGAAGCGGTGGATCTCGTCCAGGAACAGCACGGTGGTGCGCCCGTAGAGGTCACGCTCCTCGCGGGCGCGGTCCATCACCTGGCGGACGTCCTTCACACCGGCGGAGATGGCGGACAGCTCCACGAACCTCCGGCCCTCGCCGCGGGCGATCACGTGCGCAATGGTCGTCTTGCCGATGCCCGGCGGCCCGTACAGGATGATCGAGCTGGGCCCCGCAGCACCCGTGTAGCCCTCACCCGAGGAAGCGGCGAGCTTGCGCAGCGGGGCACCGGGGCGGAGCAGGTGGTCCTGGCCGAGGATCTCCTCCACCGACCTCGGACGCATGCGCACCGCCAGCGGCGCGGCCGAGGAGCGCACGGACGCCTCGGCCTGGCGGGACACGCCCGAGGCCAGGCGGTCGCCGGAGGGCGAGGCGCCGTCGTCGGGGTCCTGGGCGGAGGTGAAGAGGTCGTTCATGGCCCCACCATCCTAGGGCTTCGGCCGGACACGGTGGACGGGCGGGGCGCGCGGTGAGCACCGGCAGTCCGTGGCGGCGCCCGCATCCGCCGCCACAGGGCACCCGCGCAGGGACGGGGACGATCCTGCGCGACAGGGCCCCTGGCAGCGGCGGCGGTGCCCGTTCCAGCCGGCCGCCGTCCTGACGGCCACCTTCCCGACGACGGCCGTTCCGCTCCCCGTGCCGGTCGCGTCACACTGCGCTCACCCTGGGTTCATCCGGGACGTGTCAGGTGGACGGGTCCCCGCCGATGCCCGGGCGCTGCGCTGCGCCCGACGGCCGAACCGACGAAGGAAGTCTCCTCACCCATGCGCACCCTGCACCGCACCGTCGCCGCCGCGGCCGCGACCGCCCTGACCGCCACGGCCCTGTCCGCCGCGGTCCTCGCCCCCGCCACCACCGCCGCCCCGGCCCCGCACTCGGCCGCCGCGCAGAAGGGCCACCACGCGGGCAACCACGGCAAGGGCCACGGCCAGAAGGCCAACCCCTCCGGCAAGACCGTGGAGCTGTCCCCGGCCGGCACCCACGAGACCGGCGTGTTCGACGCCTCGGCCGCCGAGATCCCGGCCTTCGACGCCTCGACCGACCGCCTCTTCGTGGTCAATGCGGAGAACGGCGCCGTGGACGTGCTGGACGTGGACGGCGCCGCCGCCCCGACCTACTCCTCCACCCTCGAGATGGCCGGCGTGGCCGCCGCGGACGGCTCGGTGATCCCGGCCGGCTCCACCGTGAACTCGGTGGCCGTGCACGGCGGCATCATGGCCGTCTCGGTCGAGGCCCCGGAGAAGACCGACCTCGGCTGGGTCGCCTTCTTCCAGACCTCCACCCTGGCCCCGCTCGGTGCCGTCCGCGTGGGCGCCCTCCCGGACTCGGTGGCCTTCTCCGGCGGCTACGCCGTGGTGGCCAACGAAGGCGAGCCGGCCGACGACTTCTCCGTGGACCCGGAGGGCTCGATCTCCGTGATCACCGTCCCGAGGAGCGCGCAGCAGTTCTCCCGCCTGTCCCAGGACTCGGTGCGCACCGTGGACTTCCGCGCCTTCGACGAGGGCACCGAGCTGCCGGAGGGCGTCCGCGTGTTCGGCCCGGACGTGCAGACCCCGGCCGGCCAGCCGGACGCCGGGTACATCGCCCGCAACCTCGAGCCGGAGTACGTCACCATCGACCCGACCGGCCGCACCGCCTACGTCTCCGTGCAGGAGGCCAACGCGGTGGCGGCCGTGGACCTGAAGTCGGCCTCCCTGAAGGACTTCTGGGCCCTGCAGCTCACCGACTGGTCCACCGAGGGGAAGTTCGACGCCTCCAACCGGGACTCCGGCATCGAGCTGCGCCACTGGCCGGTGCTTGGGGTCCCCATGCCGGACGGCATCGACGTCTACCGCCACCGCGGCCAGGACCTGATCCTCACCGCCAACGAGGGTGACTCCCGCGAGTGGGGCGACTACGTCGACACCGAGCGCGTCAAGGACCTGACCCTCTGCGAGGCCGAGTACCCGAACGCCGCCGAACTGCAGGAGAACGAGAACCTCGGCCGCCTCAACGTGCTCACCGACCTCGGCTGGGACGCCGAGCGCGAGTGCATCGCCCAGCTGCACACCCTGGGCGGCCGCGGCTTCTCCGTCTACACCGCGGACGGGCAGCGCCTCTTCGACTCCGCCGGTCTGGTGGAGCAGACCATCGCGGACCTGATCGCCGCCGGCGAGCTGCCGGCCGAGGCGTTCAACGCCAACAACGACGAGACCCCGTCCTTCGACAACCGCTCCGACGACAAGGGTCCGGAGCCGGAGTCCGTGGTGGTCGGCAAGGTCCAGGGCCGCACCTACGCCTTCCTGGGCCTGGAGCGCATCGGCGGCGTGATGGTCTTCGACATCACCGACCCGACCGCCGCGACCTTCGTGGACTACGTCAACGAGCGCAACTGGGACGCCGAGGCCGGCGACGAGGCGAACTACGGCGACATGGGCGCCGAGGGCCTCGAGTTCGTCCCCGCCTCCGAGTCCCCGTCCGGCGTGGCCCTGCTGATCGTGGCCAACGAGGTCTCCGGCTCCACCACCGTCTACGAGGTGAACCCCACCCGGAAGTGACCCGGCCGCGGACGTCGGCTGTGTGCCACGGGTCGGAATCGACGTCCTGACGGGCCGGATTCCGACGCACCGCACACAGACGGTCGGTCATAGCACAGCCGCGCCGCACCCATCCCGACGACGGAGCGCACCTGACGCTGTCAGGTGCGCTCCGTCGTCGTGCGTCCTCTGGGGGACGTGCCGGAGACGGGGCGGGCGTCCTCTGCGGGGCGTGCGTCTACTGCGAGGCTCACCGGAGACGGGGCGGGCGTCCTCTGCTGGGGCTCACCGGAGACGGGGCGGGCGTCCTCTGCTGGGGCTCACCGAGGGCGGGGCGTGCGTCCTCTGCGGGGTCCGCCCGGTGACGGGGCGTGCGAGCATGGTGCCCATGCGTGCCGTATGCCAGAGAGCCGATTCCGCGTCCGTGACCGTCGCCGGAGAGGTGGTGGGACGGTTCGAGGGCGAGGGCCTGGTGGTCCTGCTGGGCGTGAGCGTGGAGGACACCGAGGCCGAGGCCGTGCAGGTGGCGCAGAAGGTGGCCGGGCTGCGGATGCTCGAGGACGAGCGGTCCCTGCTCACCGCCGAGGCCCCGGCGCTGGTGATCAGCCAGTTCACCCTCTACGGGGACGTGCGCAGGGGCCGCCGACCGTCCTGGACCCGCTCGGCCAAGGGCGACCGGGCGAAGCCGCTCTACGAGCGGTTCATGGCCGAGCTCGAGTCCGCCGGCGTGCGCGTGGAGCGCGGCGTGTTCGGCGCCCAGATGGAGGTGACGCTGACCAACTCCGGCCCGTTCACGCTGATCGTGGACTCGGACGAGCTCAAGGGCCCGCGGCGGGGCTGAAGGAACAGCCGCGGACGTGGACAACCCCGACCGTGAACGGTCGTGGCCGCCCTCAGGACGATTCCTCGTCTGAGAGCGGCCACGTCCACGCAGGGTCCCCCATGGGCCCGCTCAGCCGTCAGGCCCGCTCAGCCGTCAGGTCCGGTCCGAGATCAGGGCTTCGCCTCGCCCTTCGCCTCGCCCTTCGCGGCTTCCTTCTGCTCGGCGGCGGCCCTCTTGTCCTCCGGCTTGGCGTCCACGCCGGCCTCCTTGCGCTGCTGCGCGGTGATCGGGGCCGGAGCCGCGGTCAGCGGGTCGTAGCCGCCGCCGGTCTTCGGGAACGCGATGACCTCGCGGATCGAGTCGGTGCCGGCCAGCAGGGCCACCACCCGGTCCCAGCCGAACGCGATGCCGCCGTGCGGCGGGGCGCCGAACTTGAAGCCCTCCAGCAGGAAGCCGAACTTCTCCTCCGCGTCCTCCTGGGACAGCCCCATGACCTCGAAGACACGCTTCTGCACGTCCTGGTCGTGGATGCGGATGGAGCCGCCGCCGATCTCGTTGCCGTTGCAGACGATGTCGTAGGCGTACGCCAGGGCGGAGCCCGGGTCGGTGTCGAAGGTGTCCATGAACTCGGGCTTCGGCGAGGTGAACGCGTGGTGCACGGCGGTCCACGCGCCGGAGCCGACGGCCACGTCGCCGGAGGCCTCCGCCTCCGCCGCAGGCTCGAACATCGGGGCGTCCACGACCCACACGAAGGACCAGTCGGCCTCGTGCACCGGAACCTCCGGGCCGGCGTCCTTGAACAGGCCGCAGCGACGGCCGATCTCCACGCGGGCGGCGCCGAGCAGCGCGCGGGACTCCTTCGGCCTGCCGGCCGCGAAGAAGATGCAGTCGCCCGGGTTCGCGCCGGTGGCGGCGGCCAGACCGGCCTTCTCCTCCTCGGTGATGTTCTTGGAGACCGGGCCGGTGAGGGTGCCGTCCTCCTGGATGAGCATGTAGGCCAGGCCCTTGGCGCCGCGCTGCTTGGCCCACTCCTGCCAGGCGTCCAGGGTGCGGCGCGCCTGGGAGGCGCCGCCGGGCATCACGACGGCGCCGACGTACTCGTTCTGGAACACGCGGAAGGGGGTGTCCTTGAAGTACTCGGTCAGGTCGGTCAGCTCGAGGCCGAAGCGCAGATCCGGCTTGTCCGAGCCGTACTTGGTCATGGCCTCGTCGTAGGTCATGCGGCGAATCGGCAGGTCGACGTCCACGCCGACCTTCGCCCACAGCGCCTGCACGATCTTCTCGCCCAGGGTGATGATGTCGTCCTGCTCCACGAAGGAGGCCTCGATGTCCAGCTGGGTGAACTCCGGCTGACGGTCCGCGCGGAAGTCCTCGTCGCGGTAGCAGCGGGCCAGTTGGTAGTACTTCTCGATGCCTCCCACCTGCAGCAGCTGCTTGAACAGCTGCGGGGACTGCGGCAGGGCGTACCAGGAGCCCGGGGCCAGGCGGGCCGGGACCAGGAAGTCACGGGCGCCCTCCGGGGTGGAGCGGGTGAGGGTCGGGGTCTCGACCTCGAGGAACCCCTCGGAGTGCAGCAGCTCGCGGGCGATGCGGTTGGCCTCGGAGCGCAGGGCCATGATCTTGGCCGGCTGCGGACGGCGCAGGTCCAGGTAGCGGTGGCGCAGGCGGGTCTCCTCGCCGACCTCCACGTGCTCGTCCACCTGGAACGGGAGGGCGGCGGCACGGTTGAGGACCGTCAGCTCGTCCACGATCAGCTCGATCTCGCCGGAGGGCAGGTTCGGGTTCTCGTTGCCCTCGGGGCGACGCTCGACGACGCCGGTGACCTTCAGGACCCACTCGTTGCGCAGCGGGTCGAAGTCCGCCTCATCGCGGACGACGATCTGGGCGAAGCCGGAGCGGTCGCGCAGGTCCACGAAGGCCACGCCGCCGTGGTCCCGGCGGCGGGCCACCCAGCCGGTGACGGTGACGGTCTGGCCGATGAGCGAGGCATTCAGCTCGCCGAGGGTGTGGGTGCGAAGCACGGGTTCCTCCTCGTCCGGGGTCGCCGGACGTCGTCGCGGGTTCATGGGGGTGCCACACCGCTGTGGTAGTCATGCAGGACAGGGGTGCGACCGCCCAGAGTCTACCGGCACCCCCTCCACCGACCGCACCCGAGGAAGAGGACGGCCGTGTCCGGCACCCTGCAGCGCACCCTGACCCTGCCCCAGGCGACCGTGATCGGCGTCGGTTCGATGGTGGGCGCCGGCGCGTTCACGGCGCTCGGCCTGGCCGCCGCGCTGACCGGCGGCCACGCCGGTGCCCTGTACCTGGCGCTGGGCCTGGCGGCCGTCGTGGCGACGTGCAACGCCCTGTCCACCGCCCAGCTGGCCACCGTGCATCCGGCCTCCGGCGGGACCTACGTGTACGGCCGTGAGCAGCTCGGCCCGTGGCCGGGCTTCCTGGCCGGCTGGGGGTTCGTCACCGGCAAGACCGCGTCCGTGGCCGCCATGGCGGCCACCGTGGGCCTCTATGTCTTTCCCGACGACGGCCTGCTCGCCCGGGTCGTGGGCGTCGCCGCCGTCGTGGTGCTCACCGTGGTGGCCGTGCTGGGCGCGACCCGCACCGCCCAGGTCACGGTGGCGATCCTCATCCCCGTCCTGGCGGTCCTGGCCCTGGCCGTGGTGGCCGGGCTGGCCCTCCGGGACCGGGGCGGGGACGCCGAGGGCGCGGAGGCGCTCGGGGATCCGTCCGCGCTGGGGGTGCTCATGGCGGCGGGCCTGCTGTTCTTCTCCTTCGCCGGCTACGCGCGCGTCGCCACGATGGGCGAGGAGGTCATCGACCCACGCCGCACCATCCCGCGCGCCGTGCTGGGCGCCCTGGCGTTCACGGTGGTGCTCTACGTGCTGCTGGCCGCAGGCCTGCTCGGCGCCCTCGGCGGGACCGGGCTGGCGCTGTCCCAGGCCCCGGTGCGCGCCGGGCTCGAGGCCACGCTCGGCACCGGATGGGGCTGGGTGGCCCTGGTGGCGGCCGCCCTGGCGTGCGTGGGCGCCATGCTGAACCTGCTGACCGGCATCTCCCGGACGGCCCTGGCCATGGCCCGTGAGGGCGACCTGCCGCGTCCGCTGGCGAGGGTCGGCGGACCGGCGCAGACGCCCTGGGTCGGGCAGACGGTGGTGGGCGCCGCCGTGGTCCTGCTCGTGGTCGCCACGGACATCCTGACCGTGGTTGGTTTCAGCTCCTTCGGCGTGCTCGTCTACTACGCCGTGACGAATCTCTCCGCCCTCACGCTCTCCGGCGCCCGCCCGCTGCGTGTGCCCCGTGCCGTGAACATCCTCGGCCTGGTCCTCTGCCTGGTGCTGGCGTTCACCCTGCCGCCGATGTCCGTGCTCGCCATGCTCGGCGTGTTCCTGGTGGGTGCCGGAGGACGCGCGTTCGTGCGTGCCAAGGACGACTACCGGGCCGGCCGCTGAGTGTCGGAAGACCGGACCGCGCAGGTCTGGGCCCGCACTGCATCGGTTGCTCCTGTCACCGCGGTGGCGGCGCCCACGCGGGCCACGGACCGGTCGTGACCTGCAGCTGCGCGAGCGCCTCGACGAGGGCGAGCAGCATCTCCCCGGCGTCGGAGGCCGCGTCCGGCATGAGCGCCGGATGGGTGTGCCAGACGACGCTGCCGGAGGCCGGGATCGTGGCGTGGGCGAGGACCCGGCTGTCGTCGTCGATGCCGTTGTAGACGGCCCAGAACGTGGAGTCCGGCTCCCCCAGGCGCTCGTCGACCACGCGGTCGAGGGACAGTTCGAACCAGGACGACGACGTCGAATCCGGCCGGACGACCTGGAACCCCCATGACCGGCCCGGGGTCAGCGGCCGGCACCGTATCCGAACGGTCTCGGCACCCGTGCCGGCGCACTGCACCACGTACTCACCGGCCGGGGCGTCGTCGGGATCCGGGCCGCACCAGCGCACCGAGTAACGATTGCCGGGCCGTCCGGGAACGGCCGCCGCAGGGAAGTGCTGTGCCGCGACCCGGGCCAGGGCGTCGTGGACCAGCGCGCCCTCGGGCGAACGCTCCGCAGTGACGTCGAAGACCGCCTCGCGATCATCGATCCGGAAGGCGCCGACGACGGTCGGATCGCCGAGCAGACCGCGTCGCACCGCGGCGATCCGCACCCAGGGGTGCCCGGCAGGGGCCTGCCCGGCCGTCACCTCCCAGTGGAGGGGAAGATCAGGCAGATGACTCACCACCTCCGCCAGCCGGGCCTGAATCTCCTGGACCGGGGGCAGCCCTTCGGAGGACGGCGAGCTCTCCCCGTCACCGGACGACGTCGTCATTGAGGCTGGTACCACGTCGTGTCTCCCACTGCTCCACGGACGGGGCCCGGCGCAGCCTGCGGTCACCTGCGGGACCAGGTCCTCGGCCGGAGGCATCCACGTCTGCGGGTCGGCGGACACCTGCTCGCCGGAGCGGATGTCCTTGACCTCATGGCCGGACTCCCCCGCCCCCAGGAACCAGACATACGGGATGCCGCGGCGATCCGCGTACTTGATCTGCTTGCCGAACTTCTCGGCGGTGACGGCCACCTCGGCGGCGATGCCGCGCTCGCGCAGCACGCCGGCCACGTCCTGGGCGGCCGACCAGTCCTCGTCCGCGGTCAGGGCCACGTAGACCACGGTGGGAACGGCCCGGGAGGCGACGGCCATGTCCTGGGAGAGCATGCGCATCACCAGCCGGGTGACGCCGATGGACAGGCCGACGCCAGGGAACGTCCGGTTCCCCTTGGAGGCCAGGGCGTCGTAGCGGCCGCCGGAGCAGATGGAGCCGAGCTGCTCATGGCCCACCAGGACCGTCTCGTACACGGTGCCGGTGTAGTAGTCGAGGCCGCGGGCGATGGAGAGGTCGGCGACGGCCCGGCCCGGGGCGCGGCGGTGCATCGTGCCGATGACCTCCGCCAGCTCGGTGAGCCCCTCCTCCATCAGGTCGTCCTGCACACCGAGGGCGCGGACCTGCTCCACGAAGGAGGTGTCCTCGGTGCGGATGGCGGCCAGGGCCAGGGCCTGCTCTGCCTGCTCGGCGGAGGCCCCGACCTCCTCCTGCAGCAGGCGGGCGACCTCCTCGGGGCCGACCTTCTCGAGCTTGTCGATGCTGCGCAGCACGCCGGCGGTGTCCGTCAGGCCGATGCCGCGGTAGAAGCCCTCGGCGAGCTTGCGGTTGTTGATGCGGATGAGGAAGTCGCCGATCGGCAGGGCGCCGAGCGCCTCGGCCATCACGAGGGCGACATCCACGTCATAGCGCGGGGACAGCTGCCCGTCACCGACGATGTCGATGTCCGCCTGGGTGAACTCGCGCGCGCGGCCCTCCTGCGGCCGCTCGCCGCGCCAGACCTTCTGCATCTGGTACCGCCGGAACGGGAAGGCGAGGTGGCCGGCGTTCTCCACCACGTAGCGGGCGAAGGGCACGGTGAGGTCGAAGTGCAGGGCCAGGCGCTTGGGGTCGTCCGGGGACGTCGCCGAGCGCCGGCCCTCGGCGACCTCCTGGTCCTCGGCCAGCCGGGAGACGGCGTAGACCTCCTTGTCCACCTCACCCTTGCGCAGCAGCTGGCCCAGGGTCTCCACGGCGCGGGTCTCGATCCCGGCGAACCCGTGCAGCTCGAAGGTCCGACGCAGCGTGTCCAGCACATGCTGCTCGACGACGCGCTCAGCGGGGAGCCACTCGGGGAAGCCGGACAGGGAGGACTTGCGGGCCATGGGGTTCCTTCGTCTCGGATCGGGCCGTCGTGCGGACGGGACTGACCCGCCCAGTCTAGGCGGCGGCGCTGCTGCGGTGCGGCCGGTGCGGCGGCGGTCCGGGACCTGGCCCTCCCCCGGCGGGGTGCCCGGGAGCACGCGTGACCAGGGGCGCGACGACGGCCGCCGGGTTCGTCCACCGCCTCGCCCACGCATGTGGCCGGGGTTGCCGGGCGCTTCTGTGCTTTCGCGGCTAGGCTTGCCCTGTTCGTGTCCATCCCGACCCGCCCGCGCACGTCAGCGCGAACGGGCCCGTCCAGGGAGAGTTCCAGCGGTGACCACTGAGAATCAGAAGTCCGACGACCAGCAGCCGACCGCCGACGCCGCCGAGGCGCAGGTCGAGAGCGCGCCGACCACCGACGCCGCGCAGGCACCGGCCGGGCACCAGGCTGAGCCCGCGGCCCCGGAGGTCGAGAAGGCACCGGAGGTCGAGAAGACCGAGGCGAAGCCGGCTGCTCCTTCCCCGGCCGCCATGAAGCCGGGCAGGCCGGCCACCCCAGCCGCAGCCGCCCCGGCGACAGCCAAGCCCGCCGCCCCGGCCCCGACCGTCGAGCCGACCGATCCGGCCACGGCCGCGCAGTTCGCCCGCGTGACCGAGGACGGCCACGTGGTGCTGCTGGACGGCCAGGAGGAGCACACCGTCGGCCAGGTCCCCGACGCCACCGCAGAGGAGGCCGTGGCCTACTTCGTGCGCAAGTACGACGACGTCCGCGCACAGATGGCGCTGTTCGAGCAGCGCATCGCCGCCGGCGCACCGTCCTCGGAGCTCCAGAAGGCCCTCAACCAGATGAAGGCCACCGTGCAGGAGCGCCAGATGGTGGGCGACATCAACGCGCTGCGCACCCGTCTGGCGGCTCTGGAGACCTTGCTGGGCGACTACCGCGCCGCCGAGGCCGAGGCCCGTCAGGCCGCCCAGGCCGAGCAGCTCGCCGCCCGCGAGGCGATCGTCGCCGAGGCCGAGGAGTTCGCCGCCACCCCGGCCGAGCGCATGCCGTGGAAGAAGGCCTCCAAGCGCATGGCCGAGCTCTTCGACGAGTGGAAGGCCGCCCAGAAGACCGGCCCGCGCCTGTCGAAGTCGGTCGAGGACGGCCTCTGGAAGCGCTTCCGGGGCGCCCGCACCCAGTTCGACAAGACCCGCCGGGCGCACTTCTCCCGTCTGGACGCCCGGTCCGCGGAGGCGAAGCAGGTCAAGGAGCGCCTCATCGCCCGCGCCGAGGAGCTCTCCTCCTCCACAGACTGGGGCGTGACCACCGGCAAGTACCGCGACCTGATGAGCGAGTGGAAGGCCGCACCGCGTGCCTCCCGCAAGGAGGACGACGCCCTCTGGGCCCGCTTCCGTGCCGCACAGGACGTGTTCTTCACTGCCCGCAACGAGGCCAACGCCGAGATCGACCGCGAATACGGCGCCAACCTCAAGGTCAAGGAGCAGATCCTGGCCGACGGCAGGAAGCTCCTGCCCTTCACGGACGTCAAGGCCGGCCGTGCTGCGCTCAACGAGCTGCGCGGCCGCTGGGAGGAGGCCGGTCGAGTGCCGCGCGGTGACGTGCGCCGCATGGAGGCCGGCTTCCGCGAGCTGGAGGACGCCCTCAAGCAGGCCGAGAACGAGCACTGGCGCCGCACCGACCCGGAGACCAAGGCCCGCACGAACTCCGCGCTGACCCAGCTGGAGGAGACCATCGCCGGCCTCGAGGCCGAGCTGGAGGAGGCCAAGGCCGCCGGCGATGAGAAGAAGATCGCCCAGGCCCAGGAGGCGCTCGACGCCCGCCTGCAGTGGAAGAAGGCGTTGGAGGCCTCCGCCGCCGACCTGGCCTGAGCCTGTCCCGCCGCGGACGACGCGGCCTGCGCCCGACGGGCGGTCCGGCATTCGGCCGGGCCGCCCGTCTGCGTTGTCCACACCCCGGCGGCAGCGGGCGCGCACCTGGCGCAGGATGGACGCCATGAGATCCTCCGCCGCCGACGCGCCCGTCCCCCTCACCGCAGCAGTGCCCGGCCCGATCCCGGCCCCGCCCACCGACCGGACGGTGACGACCGAGGTCTGGGCGGCCGGTCCGGACTTCGCGGACGCGGAGCTGCAGACGCTGGTCTCGGCCGGGGCCCTGCACCACCTGCTGGGCCGGGTCTACGCTCCGGCGGACCGCCCGGTGGACCCCCGCATGCGCGCGGACGCGGTCTGGCTCGTGGCCGGCCCGCTGCTGACGGCAGGGTGGACGGCCATGGGGCTGACGGCGGCGTGGCTGCACGCGGGAGGCCCGCTGCCGCGCACGCTGCACATCGCCGTAGCCCACTACCACCGGCCTCCGCCGGCACGGGACCACGGGCCCGGGTGGACGTTCACGCAGGCGGACGTGGCCGCCGTCGGAGGGTCTGCCGCGCCGGCCGAGGCGGACGTCGTGCTCCTCGGCCCGGTGCGCGTGACCACGGTGGGGCGCACCGTGGAGGACCTGCTGCTGGCCGACGGCTCCCAGGAGGGCCGGGCGGCGGCGCGGCTGATCGCCCGGTTCGGGGCGGAGGGACTCGTCGAACGGCTGGCGCCGCCGCGGCGCAGGCCCGGCATCGTCCGGGCCCGCCGACGCCTGGCCGAGCTGCTGTCCTGACCGGCGCAGCCGTCAGGTGCGGCGCACGTCGAAGACGCCGTCGATCCGCTTGACCGCGTTGACCACGTGGTTGAGGTACATCGGGTCGCCCATCTCGAAGACGAACCGGCTCATGGCCACCCGGTCCCGCGTGGTGTTCACGGACGCGGACAGGATGTTCACGTGGTTCTCCGCGAGCACACGGGTCACGTCCGAGAGCAGCGAGGTGCGGTCCAGCGCCTCCACCTGGATCTCCACCAGGTACACGGCGTTGCGCGTGGGGGCCCAGGCGACGTCCACGCGGCGCTCGGGCTCCTGCTCGAGCAGGGTGTCCACGTTGTTGCAGTCGCTGCGGTGCACGGACACGCCGGAGCCGCGGGTGACGAAGCCGCAGATCTCGTCCGGCGGCACCGGATTGCAGCAGCGTGCCAGCTTCGTCATCATCCCCGCGTTCCCCTGGACCAGCACGCCGGTCGCGCCGCCGTCGGAGGACGGCGGACGCTTCACGGGACGCTTGACGATCTCCTCGAGCTCGATCTCCCCCAGCGCGGTCTCGGAGGACGGGGCCGTCGGCGACTCCTCTGGTGGGGCCAGCTTCGCCTGGACCTTCTCCACCACGTTCTGTGCGGAGAGGTGGCCGTCGGCGATCTGCGCGAACAGGGCGTCTAGGCCGTTCAGGCCGTGCTCGGCCGCCACGGCGGGAAGCTCCTCGCCGCCGAGGACCTTCTGGACAGCCAGGTTCTCGCGGCGCAGCTGACGGGTCAGGGACTGCCTGCCGCGCTCGATCTGCTCGTCGCGGCGCTGTGTGGCGAACCAGTGGCGGATCTTGGACTTGGCGCGCGGGGAGACGGTGAAGCCGAGCCAGTCGTGGCTGGGGCCGGCGTTCTCGGCCTTGGAGGTGAACACCTCCACGGTGTCGCCATGCTGGAGCTGGGAGGACAGCGGGACCAGCTTGCCGTTCACGCGGGCACCGATGGTCCGGTGGCCCACGTCGGTGTGCACGGAGTAGGCGAAGTCCACGGGGGTCGCGCCGGCGGGAAGGGAGCGGATCTCTCCCTTGGGTGTGAAGACGTAGACCTCGTCCGCGTCGATCTCCGTGCGCAGTGAGTGCAGGAACTCGTCCGGGTCCCGGGTGTCCTTCTGCCAGTCCATCACCGAGCGCAGCCACTGCGGCGTGGACGAGCTCGCGGTCCCGGCGGCCGCGTTGGCCTTGTACATCCAGTGCGCGGCCACGCCGTACTCGGCCTGGCGGTGCATGTCGAAGGTGCGGATCTGGATCTCCACAGCACGTCCGCCCGGTCCCATCACGGAGGTGTGCAGGGACTGGTACATGTTGAGCTTCGGCATCGCGATGTAGTCCTTGAACCGACCCGGCAGCGGGCTCCACTGCGCGTGAAGGACGCCGAGCGCGCCGTAGCAGTCCTTCACCGAGTCCACGAGCACGCGGATGCCGGTGAGGTCGTAGATGTCGTCGAACTCCTTCCCGCGCACGATCATCTTCTGGTAGATCGAGTAGTAGTGCTTGGGGCGGCCGGTGACGGTGGCCTTGATGCGGTTGTCCCGCAGCCGGGCGCTGATCTCCTCGCGCAGGCGCTCGATGTGCTTCTCGCGCTCGGGGTTGCGCTCGCCCACCAGGCGGACGATCTCCGCGTAGACCTTCGGCTTCAGCGCGGCGAAGGACAGGTCCTCCAGCTCCCACTTGACCGTGTTCATGCCGAGCCGGTGGGCCAGCGGCGCGTAGATGTCCAGGGTCTCCTGGGCCTTCTTGGCGGAGGACTCCGGGGACACGTAGCGCCAGGTGCGCGCGTTGTGGAGCCGGTCGGCGAGCTTGATGAGCAGGACGTTCACGTCCTGGGCCATGGCGATGACCATCTTGCGGACGGTCTCGGCCTGCGCGGCGGCACCGTAGGTGACCTTGTCCAGCTTGGTCACGCCGTCCACCAGCACCGCGACCTCGTCGCCGAAGTCCTTGCGCAGCTGCTCGAGCGAGTAGTCCGTGTCCTCCACGGTGTCGTGCAGCAGGGCGGCGTAGATCGTGGGCCCGGACAGGCCCAGCTCGGCGAGGATCGTCGCCACGGCCACCGGGTGGGTGATGTAGGGGTCCCCGGAGCGGCGCATCTGGCCCTCGTGGCAGCGTTCGGCCACGGTGTAGGCGCGGATGACCTCCTTGAAGTCCGTCCGCGGGGAGCGCGTGCGCAGGGTGCGCATCAGCGGCTCGAGGATGGGCGAGTACTCGGTGGCGTGACGACCGGTGAGACGTGCCATGCGTCCACGGGGACGGGGCGACTTCTCGGGGCGGCGAGCGTCGGCGTCGGACACGGAGGGCGGGGTCATGGCTGCGTGTCTCCTCCCCGGGACGTGGGGTGTCCCGTCTCGACGCGAACGGCGGCGCGATAGCGGGGAGTCTACCTCCCCGCGCTCGCGCCGCCGTGCGGCATGTGCGTGTGTCCGGCGGACGTGCGGTCGGCCGTGTGGTCCCAGGTCAGGCCCGGGCGGCCGGCTCGGTCCCGTCGACGCCCTCGGTCCCGCCCTCCGGGGCACGGCCCGAGGACTCGCGACGGGCCAGGACGGCGCCGTCGTGATCGGTGACGTCCCCGTCTCCGCGGCGCAGCAGGGCGTAGAGCGGCGCCTGGATGAACAGGGTCGCCATGGTGCCGACGATGATGCCGACGAAGATGGCCAGGGCGATGTCGGAGAGGGTGCCCGCACCGAGCAGACCCGCGCCGATGAACAGGATGGAGCCCACCGGCAGGATGCCCACCACGGAGGTGGTGATCGAGCGGACCAGCGTCTGGTTCACGGCGAGGTTCACGTTCTCCGCGAAGGTCCGGTCGGCGTCCTCGTGGACCGTCTGGGTGTTCTCGCGGATCTTGTCGAACACCACCACGGTGTCGTAGAGCGCGTAGGACAGGATGGTCAGGAAGCCGATGACGGCGGACGGGGTGACCTCGAAGCCGGTGGCACCGTAGATTCCGGCGGTCAGCGCCACCACGTAGAGCATGCCGATCACCGCGGCCAGCGACATCTTCCAGGTGCGGAAGTACAGCGCCATGAACAGGGTCACCAGGACCACGAAGATCACCAGACCGATCAGGGCCTGCTGCGAGACGGCGGCACCCCAGGTGGGGCCCACGAAGTTCGAGGTCACGTGGTCCGCGGTCACGCCGTAGGCGTCCTGGAGGTTCTGGGCGACCTGCAGGGTCTGGGCGTCGTCCATGCGCTCGGTCTGCACGCGCATGGTGCCCGGGGCGATGTTCGTGACCGTGGCGATGCCGTCGGCGGCGACGTCCCGCACGGCCTGCTCGCCTGCGGCGACGTCCGTGTTCTGAACGGAGGAGACCACGAACTCGGAGCCGCCGCGGAACTCGATGCCGAGGTTGAAGCCTCCGCGCATCAGGGTCAGTCCGCCGGCGACCAGGAGCAGGATCGCCGCGGCGGCGAACCAGGTCTTCCAGCGCTGGACGAACGGGTAGGACTTGTGTCCGGTGTAGAGGGCGTTGCCCCACTGAGCGAAGCGGTTCACTGGCCGTCCTCCTGGGTGCGCTCGGACGTGGTGGTGGTGCCGGCGGCCGGCGAGGCGGCCTCGCGCTCGGCGCGACGGCGTTCGGCGATGGTCTGGCGGCGGGCCGCCTCCCCGCGCGAGCGGCGGCGACGCCGCTCGGCACCGCCGGAGGCCCCCTGTGCCGTCTGATCGCTCGGCGGGGTCTTGAACTCACGCACGCGCCCGGCACCCTTGTACAGCGGCTCACGGCCGAGCAGCGACGGGTCGAGGCCGGACATGCGGTGGCTTCCGCCGATGAAGCGGGTCTGGGACAGCAGCACCATCATGGGGTGTGTGAACCAGAAGACCACGATGAGGTCGGCGATCGCGGTGAGGCCGAGGGTGAAGGCGAACCCGCGGACGTTGCCGACCGCCACGAAGTACAGCACCGCAGCGGCGAGCAGGTTCACGGCCTTCGAGGCCCAGATGGTGCGGGAGGCGCGCTTCCAGCCCTCGCGGACGGCGGCGTCGATCGTGCTGCCGGCGCGCAGCTCGTCCTTGATGCGCTCGAAGTACACGATGAACGAGTCGGCGGTGAGGCCGATCGCCACGATCAGGCCTGCGATGCCGGCCAGGGACAGGCGGTAGTTGTCGGACCAGCCCAGCAGCGAGATCGCGAGCCACGTGATGACGCCGGCCACGATGATCGAGGCGAAGGTCAGCAGACCGAGGACGCGGTACTGGAAGAACTGGTAGGCGGCCACCAGCAGCAGGCCGATGAGTCCCGCGACGAGGCCCCAGAACAGCTGGTCCTGGCCGAGGGTCGCGGAGATCTGCTGCTCGGACTCAATGGTGAAGCTGATCGGCAGGGCACCGTAGGACAGCTGCTCGGCGAGTTCGGCGGTGGTGACCTCGTTGAAGCCCGGGCCGGAGATCTGGGCCTGGCCGTTGGGGATGACCGCCTGGGACTGCGGGGCCGAGAGCACGGTGCCGTCCAGGATGATGGCGAACTGCTTGCGCGGGTCGCCCTCCGGGTACGGGGTGAGCTTCTGGGTGACCTCGCGGAACTTCTCGGTGCCCTCGCTGTTGAAGGAGAGGTTGACGACCCACTGGTTGGTGGAGACGCCCGTGGAGGTGTTCGCCATGTCGTTGGTGGCGTCGGCGATGTCGGTGCCCGGGATCACCTGGGGGCCGACGATGTACTTGGCGCTCTGCCCGGTGCCCTCGGCGATCTGCTCCTCGGTGGCGGTCTGGCACACCACGGCCGCCTTGTCCGTGGGCAGCGGCTCGGCACCCGGGTCGCGCGGGACGGTGCAGTCGGTCTTCTGGAACTCGTCCAGCAGGTCCGGGGTCAGCCAGTTCGGGTCGTAGGCGTCCTTCGGCTCGCCCTCCGGCTTCGGGAAGTCGTCCTTCGGGGTGCGCTGGTCCTCGGCGACCGGCTCGGCGGGGCCGGACTGCAGCACCGCGCGGAACTCCATGTCCGCGGAGGCCTGGATGAGGCGGCGGGTCTGGTCGTCCGGGGTGCCCGGCATCGCCACCACGACGTTCTCGGCGCCCTGGGTGGCGACCTCGGCCTCGGCGACGCCGGAGCCGTCCACGCGGGCGCGGATGATCTCCACGGCCTGGTCGAGCTGCTCAGGGGTGACGCGCTGGCCGCCTGCGGTCTCGGGGGCGAGCACCATCTGGGTGCCGCCCTCGAGGTCCAGGGCCAGGCGCGGGGCCCAGGTGGCCTGATGGGTGGCCACACCGATGCCGAGCACGACGGCCATGAGGGCGATGAGCGCGCCGAGCCACGTCAGGGTGCGACGTGCCGCGCTCGCGGGGGTCTTCGATGCCATGGGCGTTCAGGCTCTCCACAGATCGAGCGACCCGGCCGGGGCGGCCGGGTCGCGGACGGACAGGTCAGGGACGCTCGTCGTGGCGGGGCTGGTCCTCGCCGTTGAGCTGGATGCGGTGGCGGTCCACGTCCTCGTCGGCGGGGGCCTGCGGCTCGCCGTACTCGGCGCCCTGCTCGGCCCGGGTCTGGTCGTCCGCGGCGACGGCGCCCGAGGTGCCCGAGGAGGCGACCGAGTCCGGCTCCACGATCTGGGCGACGGCCTGCAGGTGGACGTCCATGTGGGTGCCCGGGGCGACCTCGATGGTCACGCGCTGGGAATCCTGGTTCACGGCGACGACGTGGCCGAAGATGCCGGAGCCGGTCATGACCTCGACGCCCGGGGTCAGCTCCGTGCGCATCTTGGTCTGCGCCTGCTGGGCCTTGCGGGCCTTGCGGAAGGAGAAGAAGAGCAGCAGCGCCATGACGCCGAACATGAGCAGGAGGAACATGCTTCCGCCGCCGCCCTCGGCCTGCTGGCCGAGCACGATGGGCATGTCTGCGATGGACAGGGCGAGGGTGGTCACGAGAGACACTCTCCGTCGTCGTCGGGGATGAGGACGTGCGCAGGCACACCCGTCCGGGGTGTGGGGGTGCGCACAGTGCAGACCAGTCTAGGGCGTCTGATGCCCGACGACGGCCAGGCGCCTGTCCGTGGCGCCTGGCCTGGGCATGTGGCCCGCTCCGCTCAGCCCCGCTCCGGGGCCGGGAGCCCGAGGTGCTCCCAGGCTCCGGGCAGCGCGACACGGCCCCGCGGCGTGCGGCCGACCAGGCCCTCGCGGATGAGGAACGGCTCCGCGACCGTCTCGACGGTCTCGGTCTCCTCGCCGACGGCCATCGCGAGGGTGGACAGGCCGACCGGTCCCCCGTCGAAGACGGTGCAGAGGGCGTTCAGGACGGCACGGTCGAGGCGATCCAGGCCGCGCTCGTCCACGTCGTACATGTGCAGGGCCCGGCCGGCGGCCTCGGCGTCCACGGACGTCAGGCCCTTCACGAGCGCCCAGTCGCGCACGCGGCGCAGCAGCCGGTTGGCGATGCGCGGCGTGCCCCGGGAGCGGGAGGCGATCTGGGCGAAGCCGGCGGAGGTGACGTCCATGTCCAGCAGCAGGGCGGAGCGGCGCAGGACGAGCTCGAGTTCCTCGGTCGAATAGAACTCGAGGTGCCCGGTGAACCCGAAGCGGTCGCGGAGCGGCCCGGGCAGCAGGCCGGCGCGCGTGGTGGCCCCGACCAGGGTGAACGGCGGCAGCTCCAGCGGAATGGAGGTCGCGCCGGCGCCCTTGCCGACGACGATGTCCACGCGGAAGTCCTCCATGGCCATGTAGAGCATCTCCTCGGCCGGACGGGACATGCGGTGGACTTCGTCCAGGAACAGCACCTCCCCCTCGGTCAGGGACGAGAGGATCGCCGCGAGGTCGCCGGCGTTCTGGATGGCCGGCCCGGAGGAGATGCGCAGCGGGGCGTTCATCTCCGCGGCCACGATCATCGCCAGTGTGGTCTTGCCGAGCCCGGGCGGGCCGGACAGGAGCACGTGGTCCGCGGCGCGGTCGCGCAGGCGGGCAGAGCCCAGCATCAGGTCCAGCTGCTCGCGGACGCGCTGCTGGCCGACGAACTCGTCCAGGTGCTTCGGACGCAGCGCGGCCTCGAGGCGGCGCTCGTCCTCCCCCGCGTCCCCGGCGACGACGCGGTCCGCGCCCCGGTCCCCGGCGTCGGTTCCGCCGCCGTTCATCGGCCGCTCCGGACGGTGGCGGCGGCACCGACGTCGCGCAGGGTGGCGCGGAGCAGGGCGGCCACGTCCCGGCCCTCGTCGAGCTCGGGGTGGGCCGCGAGGGTGGCCTCGACGCGCTTGAGGGCCTCCTTCTCGGACCAGCCCAGGCCGGCCATCGCCTCGACGACGTCCGCGTGCCAGTGCTCCGCCGGCGCCGCGGGCACCTGGTCCTGCGCGGCCTCGGCGGGCGTCTCGGCGCCGGTCGGGGCCAGCTTGCCGGCCAGCTCCACGAGGATCTTCTTCGCCAGCTTCGGGCCGATGCCGGGCACCCGGGTCAGGGCCTTCTCGTCCTCCTGGGCGACGGCCACGCGCACCGCCTCAGGAGGGTGCACCGCCAGCACGGCCAGGGCCAGGCGCGGGCCGACGCCGTTGGCGCCGAGGAGGATCTCGAAGACCTCCTGCTCGGCCCGGGCGGCGAACCCGAAGAGCGTGAGCGAGTCCTCCTTCACCACCAGGTGGGTGTGCACACACGCCTCGCGCCCCTCGCGCAGGGCGGACAGGGTCTGCGGCGTGGCGAACACGAGGCGGCCGACGCCGCCGGAGACGATGACGGCGCGGTCCAGTCCGACGTACTCGACGGTCCCGGTCAGGGAGGCGATCACGGCACAGGTCCTTTCTCCGGACGGACACATTCGGACCGCCGGCGTTCGAACATACTATCGAACGGCTCGGTGCCCGGACGCACCCGACCGCAGGCCGTGGCGAGGGACCGCGCCGGGTGCGCGGCCGTCGTCGGGAAGGGGCGGCATCAGCGGCGGCGGGCGGCGCCCGTGGCCGCCCCGGAGCGCTCGGCGGCCAGCCACTGCTCCTGTGCCCTGGTCAGCGACGTCCCCGCACCGACGGGCCGACGCCCGGCAGAGTCGGCGGCCTCCGCGAACCGGGACCGTCCGCCGCGGGAGGTCATGGAGCCGGTGGCCAGGCCGGTCTGCCCTGAGGCCCGGCCGAGGGCGGTGCCGCGCCAGGCATGGGCGAGGGCCAGGGCGATCGCGTCGGCGGCGTCGGCCGGACGCGGCGGGGCGTCGAGGCCGAGGATGCGGGTGACCATCGCGGTGACCTGCTCCTTGCCCGCGTTGCCGTGGCCGGTGACGGCGGCCTTCACCTCGGACGGGGTGTGCAGGCCGACCTCCAGCCCGCAGCGGGCGGCGGCGGTGATGGCCACGCCGGCGGCCTGGGCGGTGCCCAGCACGGTGGGCGTGTTGTTGTTGGCGAACATGCGCTCCACGGCGGCCCGCTGCGGGGCGTACCGCTCGAGCACCTCGGTGACCTCCCGGTCCAGGTGCAGCAGCCGCTCGTGGAGCGGCGCGTCGGACGGCGTGCCGGACACCCGGACGTGGACGAGCCGTCCGCGGCGCCGCGCGTCGACCTCCACGACGGCGATGCCGCAGCGGGTCAGTCCCGGGTCGACGCCCAGGACGCGCAGGGTGCCGTGGCCGACTCGTTCCGCCAGTCGGATCAGTCCTCGTCGAGCTCGGCGAGGACGGACTCCGGGATGTCCACGTTGGAGTAGACGTTCTGCACGTCGTCCAGCTCCTCGAGCGCATCCACGAGCTTCAGGAAGGTCGCGGCGGACTTGGCGTCCTCCAGCTCCACCTTCATCGACGGCAGGAACTCGGCCTCGTCGGACTCGTACTCGATGCCGGCGGCGTCCAGGGCCTCGGCCACGGCGCGCAGGTCGGAGGCCTCGGAGACGATCTCGAACACGTCGCCGTCCTGCTGGACCTCCTCGGCGTCCGCACCGCCCTCGAGGATCGCCTCGAGGAGGCCGTCCTCGGTGTTGCCCTCGGCCGGCAGGCGGACGACGCCCTTGCGGGCGAACAGGAAGGCCACGGATCCGGAGTCGGCCAGCGTGCCGCCGTTGCGGGTCACGGCCACGCGCACGTCGGAGGCGGCGCGGTTCTTGTTGTCCGTGAGGCACTCCACCATCAGGGCCGAGCCGGACGGGCCGCGCACCTCATACATGATCTCGGTGTAGTCCACGACCTCGCCGGTCAGGCCGGCGCCGCGCTTGATGGCGCGGTCGATGTTGTCGTTGGGGACGGAGTTCTTCTTCGCCTTGGAGACGGCCAGGTCCAGGGCCGGGTTGCCGGCCAGGTCGGGACCTCCGGCGCGGGCGGCGACCTCGATGCCCTTGATGTACTTGGCGAAGGCCTTGGCACGCTTGGCGTCGAGCGCGGCCTTCTTGTGCTTGGTCGTGGCCCACTTGGAATGACCGGCCATGATGCTCCTTCGCGGTTCGGCGACGTCGGGATGTCTCGGCGCACCATCTTAGCGGCGCGGCCCGGTCCGACCGCGGGCGCGCGTCACAGGAGCGCGTCGGTGCCCGGCGACCGGCGGCGGGCCGACCGGCGCGGGCGGCCGGAGGGGACGGGCCGGCCGGGCACCTAGACTGCGCCCATGGACTCACCGCAGATGACGCAGGGCATCTCCCTGCCCGCCGACCACCCTCTCGCCTCCCCTTCTCCGCTCCCCTACGGGCTCCCCGACTTCGCCGCCGTCTCCGACGCACAGCTGGCCGAGGCCGTCCGCGCCGGCATGGCTGCGCAGCGGGGCGAGGTCGAGGCGATCCTGGCCTCGGACGAGGCCCCGACCTTCGAGAACACCGTGCGCGCGTTCGAGCTGACCGGCGACCTGCTGCGCCGCTCCGCCGCCATGTTCTTCACCCTCGTCAGCGCCGACGGCACCGACACCCGCCAGGCCCTGTCCGAGGAGCTCATGCCGGAGCTGGCCGCCCACGAGGACGCCCTGCTGCTGGACCCGCGCCTGGCCGAGCGCGTGGCCGCCGTGGACGCGTCCGGCCTCACCGGCGAGGACGCGCGCCTGCACGAGCTGTTCGCCCAGCGCCTCGAGTTGGCCGGGGCGCACCTGTCCGCCGCCGACCGCGCCGAGCTGCAGCAGATCAACACCGCGCTGGCCACCGCGGGCGCCCGCTACACCCGCCGCCTCGTGGCGGACACCGCCAAGCGCGCCGTGCTGGTGGAGGACCCGGCCCGCCTGGCCGGCCTCGGTGCCGACGACGTGCAGGCCGCCGCCCGCGCCGCCGAGGAGGCCGGCCACCCCGGCAAGCACCTGCTCACGCTGTCCCTGTTCGTCTCCCAGCCGCAGCTGGCGCAGCTCGAGGACGCCGACCTGCGCCGCGACCTGTTCGAGGCCTCGATCGGCCGCGGCACCGAGGGCGAGGACGAGGTTCTGTCCGTGGCCATGGAGATCGTCCGGCTGCGTCTGCGCAAGGCTCGTCTGCTCGGCTCCGAGTGCTGGGCCGAGCACGCGCTCAAGGACCGCGCCGCCCCGTCCGTGGCCGCGGTGCAGGAGCTGCTGGCGTCGATGGCCGGCCCGGCCATGGCCAACGCGAAGGCCGACGCCGCACAGGTCTCCCCCGACGGCGGCGCCGTGGCCCCCTGGGACTGGCCGTACCTGTCCGCCGCCTACGCCAGGGAGCAGTTCGCGGTGGACGCGGCCGCCCTGCGCCCGCATTTCGAACTGGACCGCGTGCTCACCGACGGCGTGTTCGCCGCCGCCGGCGCCCTCTACGGCCTGTCCTTCGCCGAGCGCCCGGAGTTGGCCGAGCACATGTACCGCCCGGGCATCCGCGTCTGGGAGGTCTGCCGGGACGACGAGCCGATCTGCCTGTTCGTGGGGGACTTCTTCGCCCGCGCCACCAAGTCCGGCGGCGCCTGGATGCACACCGTCCGCGACCGCGCCGACGCCCTCGGCGAGCGCCCGGTGGTCTTCAACACCATGAACGTGCCGGCCCCGGCGGAGGGCCGGCCTGCCCTGCTCACGCTGGACGAGGCGACCACGCTGTTCCACGAGTTCGGCCACGCGCTGCACGGCCTGCTGGCTCAGGGCCAGTACGCCTCGCTGACCGGCACGTCCGTGCCGCGGGACACCGTGGAGTTCCCGTCCCAGGTGAACGAGGTGTGGCTGCGCGAGCCGTCCCTGCTGGACGTCTACGCCCGTCATGTGGAGACCGGGGAGCCGCTGCCGGCCGGCACACTGGAGCGTCTTCAGGCCGCGGATCTGTGGGGCGAGGGCTACCGCACGGTGGAGTACCTCGGCGCGACGATCGTGGACATGGCCTGGCACACCCTCACCGAGGACACCGTGGACGCGGCGACCGCGGACCCGCTGGCGTTCCAGGAGCAGGTGCTGGCCGAGGCGGGCATCGACTCTTCTCTGGTGCCCCCGCGCTACGGCACCGGCTGCTTCAAGCACATCTTCGGCAACGACTATGCGGCCGGGTACTACTCGTACATCTGGGCCGAGGTGCTGGATGCCGACGCCGTGGAGTGGTTCTGCGCCAACGGCGGCATGACCCGGGAGAACGGCGAGCGGTTCCGCTCCGAGCTGTTGTCCCGTGGCAACACCCGGGACCTGATGGAGTCGTACCGGGCCTTCCGCGGCCGGGACGCCGAGCTGGAGCCGCTGCTGCGCCGCCGCGGCCTGCTGGTCTCGCAGCCCTGATGCCGGCCGGGGGCGCTCACACGTTGACGGGGCGTTCCCCGGCGGCCCTCTGCGTTCCCCGGCACCCCAGGGCTTCCCGGCGGCGTCTGCTCAGCGGGCGGCGCCGGGACGGGTGGCGTTGAGGACGGCGCGCAGCCAGCCGCGGGCGGTGTGGTCCCACTTGCGCCGGTCCACGTTCCACTCCTTGGTGTGACGGGCCCGGGTGAAGCGGACGAAGCGGACCAGGTCCGGGTTGCGCTCGGCCAGTTCCATGGAGGGGCCGACGGGCACGTAGTCGTCGTCCTCGGAGTGCATGATCAGGGTCGGCACGCGCAGCTGCTCGGCGCGGGCCACCCAGTTGAGGGACTTCAGGTCCACGGGGGCGGCCAGGCCGGTGACGAGGCGCCCGGCCCGGTTGGACAGCAGCCAGCGCCCGACGAGTCCGACGGCCTCCGGGATGCGCTTGAGCCCGGCCTGGTACTTGAGCACGTCGATCCAGTCGACCACGGGGCCGGTGAGCACGATGGCACGCACCCGGTGGGCGAGCTCGGAGCGGTCCACGCACTGCAGGGCCACGGCCCCGCCCATGGACCAGCCGAACAGCACGACGTCCTCGGCGCCCTGGTCCAGGGCGTACCGGATGGCCGACTGGACGTCGTGCCACTCCGTGGTGCCGAGCCCGTAGCGGCCGTCCTCGGCGTCAGGGGCGTCCCCGTCGTTGCGGTAGGACACCAGCAGGGAGGTCATGCCGAGCTTCTGGGCGCTGCGCACCGCGCGGATGCCCTCGTTGCGGCGGGCCCCGCGGCCGTGGACCATGATCGCCCACATCCCGTCCCCGGCCCGTGGCGTGCCGTCCTGGGCGGCCGACGGGTCCACACGCCAGGCGGGGGCCGTGCCGTTCTCCACCGGGACCTCCACGTCCACGGCGTCGAACCCGGCGTCCTGCGGGGTCGGGTAGACGAAGCCGGTGAAGCGGCCGCGGGCGGCCGCGTGCAGGTTTCCGGAGTACACGTGCTCCACCTCGCGCTCCACGGTGCCGTCGCGGGGGTCGAAGGAGACGATCCGGCCGATGCGCGCGCAGGAGGCGCCGCCGTCGAAGGTGAGCGAGTAGGTGCCCGGGACCGTGGTCTCCGAGTCCGCCGACAGGATGACCCGGGTGCCGTCGTCGCCGTCGATCACGGCGAGGACCTCCACGTCCTCGGCGTGGTTGCGCACGGGGGTGACCACGATCCTGGCGAAGACGGAGGCGAGCGTCGAGGAGGCGCCGAACACCACGAACGCGGCGGACAGCCCGAGGGAGGCCACCAGCGGGGACCAGCGGGCCGCGTCCACGGACTTGTCCACGGAGGTACGGGCGGCCGTCTTGGACAGGTCCAGGGAGGTGCGGGCCGCGTCGAGGCCGCGGCTCACCGACCGACGCACCCGGTCCAGCACGTCCTCGCGCAGCGGGGCGGCGGACGTGGCGGGGCGCGGCAGGTCTCCGAACATGCCCGCCATTGTCCCGCATGCTCCTGGGCCGCGTCTGCACGGTGACACGGCGCGACCCGTCCCCGGCGTGTCCGGGGCAGTGCGGAGTACAGTCGCGCCCATGAGCGAGTCCACCCCCACCACCGGATCCACTCCGGAGGATCCCCGCACCCTGACCGACGAGGACTGGGCCGCGCGCCTGTCCCCCGAGGAGTTCCACGTGCTGCGCCGCGCCGGCACCGAGCGCGCCTTCACCGGCGAGTATTGGGACACGAACACGGTGGGCGTCTACGCCTGCCGCGCCTGCGGCGCCGAGCTGTTCCGCTCGGAGCAGAAGTTCTCCGCCCACTGCGGCTGGCCGTCCTTCTTCGCCCCGCTCGCCGAGGACCGCGTGGAGTACCGGGAGGACACCACGCTCGGCATGCGCCGCGTGGAGGTCCGCTGCGCCGCCTGCGCCTCCCACCTGGGCCACGTGTTCGAGGGCGAGGGCTATGACACGCCCACGGACCTGCGCTACTGCATCAACTCGATCTCCCTGACCCTGCAGCCGGAAGGACCCGCCTGACGATGACCGGCCTGCGCGCCTTCGCCTCGGACAACTACGCCCCCGTCCACCCGGACGTCTGGGCCGCCCTCGCCGCCGCCGACTCCGGCCACGCCCGCTCCTACGGGGACGATCCCGTCACCGCAGCCCTCGGCGAGGCCGTCCGCGCCGAGTTCGGCGAGCAGGCGTTCGCCGTCCCCGTGTTCAACGGCACCGGAGCCAACGTGGTGGCCCTGCAGGCCATGCTTCCGCCGTGGGGCGCCGTCCTGGCCGCCGAGTGTGCCCACATCCGCCACGACGAGGGCGGCGCCCCCGAGCGCATCGGACGCACCTCCCTGCTGTCCGTGGCCACCCCGGACGGCCGGCTCACCCCGGAGCTGGTCGCTCCGCACGTGCACCGGGACGGATTCGTCCACGCCGTGCAGCCGGCCGTGGTGGAGATCGCCCAGGCCACAGAGGTCGGCACCGTCTACTCCGTGGAGCAGGTGAAGGCGCTCACGGATGCCGTGCACGAGGCCGGCCTGACCGTCTACATGGACGGCGCCCGCCTCTCCAACGCCGCCGCCGCGCTCGGCGTGCCGCTGCGCGCCTTCACCACGGACGCCGGCGTGGATGTGGTGTCCTACGGCGGCACCAAGGCCGGAGGCCTCGGCGCGGAGGCGATCGTGGTGCTGAACCCGGACGCGATCCTCGCCGCCGGGCACATCACCGCCGCGGACCTGCCCGGCGGGGACGCGTCCTCGGCCGCGCAGCGTGCCGAGAAGGCGCTGGGCTACCTGCGCAAGGCGTCCATGCAGCTCGGTTCCAAGCACCGCTACCTCTCCGCCCAGCTGCTCGCCCTGCTCACGGACGACCTCGGCATCCGGCTGGCCGGCCACGCCAACGCCATGGCCGCCCGCCTGGCCGCCCGGGTGGAACAGATCGACGGCGTGGTCCTCACCCAGCGTCCGGAGGCCAACACGCTCTTCGCGGTGCTGGACCCGGCCGCCGCGGACCAGGTGCGCGCCCGCTTCCCGTTCTACGACTGGGACCCGCAGCGCCACGAGGTCCGCTGGATGACCTCCTGGGACACCACGGAGCAGGACGTGGACGACTTCGCCGACGCCGTGGCCGAGGCCGTCGCCGCGCACGGCTGAGCCGTCGCCCCCGCGGCGTGCGAAGGTCCCGAACGGCCCGCCACCGGCGCGCCCTCGTGCCCTGAGCGGAGCCTGTCCGGCCCGACACCGGCGCGCCCTCGCCGTGTCCGGGCCGGCCGGTCCTACGCTGTTCCGTATGACCCTCGTCGGACTGCAGAACGGAGCACGTCCCGGGGCGTCCCCTGCCCTGCCCGGTGCCTTCCGGACCGCCCTGCGCGAGCTGCGGGACGCCTCCCCGCGCCGCGAGGTCCGGCTGCGCGAGATCGCCGCACCCCAGGGCCTGGCCCCGCACGCGGTGGCCCTGGCCGCGGACGTGCGCCCCCTGTCCGACGCGGAGGACATCCCCCCAGCCGTGGCCACCGGCCGCTTCGTCCTCCTCCACGACCCGGAGGGCTCGGAGCTCTGGCAGGGCACCTTCCGCGTGGTCACCTACATCAAGGCCGGCCTGGAGCTGGACGTCGCCGAAGACCCGATGCTCGGCGCCGTCGCCTGGACCTGGCTCGTGGACTCCCTCGAGCTGCGCCACGCGGACTACACCGCCGCCGGCGGCACCGCCACCCGCATCCTGGCCGAGTCGTTCGGCACCCTCGCCGAGCGCCCGGACGCCACCGAGATCGAGATGCGCGCCTCCTGGACGCCGGGCGGCCGCGCCATGGGCGCCCATCTGGAGGCCTGGGCCGAGATGGTCTGTGCGTTCGCGGGCCTGCCCCCGCAGCCCGACGGCGTCACGGCCCTGCCCGTGCTCAGGAAGGACGCATGACCCGCACCCCCTCCAGCCGTTCGTCGCAGAAGCACGACGGCGGCTCCCCCGCCGCGACGCAGACCGCCGCCTCCGAGGCGCCCCGCCTCATCACCGAGCCGGCCGACGGGGTCCCCCTGCTGACCGACACGCCCGGCGGTCTGGCCGCCTGCGCGGAGGCCCTGTCCGGCGGCACCGGACCCGTGGCCGTCGACGCCGAGCGCGCCTCCGGCATCCGCTACGGCCAGCGTGCCTTCCTCGTGCAGCTCAAGCGCACCGGCTCCGGCATCTGGCTGATCGACCCGGAGGCGTTCGACGACCTGTCCCCGCTCGTGGCGGCGCTGAAGGGCGTCGAGTGGATCCTGCACGCCTCCACGCAGGACCTGCCCTGCCTGTCCGAGCTGGGCCTCTGGCCGGACCGGCTCTTCGACACCGAGCTCGCCGCCCGTCTGGCCGGATTGCCCCGTGTGGGCCTTGCCGCGGTCCTCGAGCACATGCTCGGCGTGACCCTGGCCAAGGAGCACTCGGCCGCGGACTGGTCCACCCGACCGCTGCCCGAGTCCTGGCTCACCTACGCCGCCCTCGACGTGGAGCTGCTGGTGGAGCTGCGCGAGGCCCTGCTCGCGCTGCTCGAGTCCCAGGGCAAGCGCGAGTGGGCCGAGCAGGAGTTCGAGCACATCCGCACCACCCCCGTTCCCGGACCGCGTGAGGACCCGTGGCGCCGCACCTCCGGAGCGCACGCGCTCAAGAGCCGCACCCAGCTTGCCGTGCTGCGCGAGCTCTGGCAGGCCCGCGACGACCTGGCCCGGCACAGGGACATCGCCCCCGGCCGCCTGCTCCCCGACTCGGCGATCGTGGCCGCGGCGAAGGCCCAGCCGCGCACCGTCCCACAGCTGCGCGCCACCCAGGGCTTCCACGGCCGCGCCGCCGGTCGGGAGGCGGCCCGGTGGGTGGCGGCGATCAAGGCCGGTCGGGACCGCGCCGCCGACGGCGACGCCCCGGAGGTGCACCGCCGCGGCCGTGGCGACGGTCCCCCGCAGCCCCGCCTGTGGAAGGACCGCAGCCCGGAGGCCGACGCGCGCCTGCGCACCGCCAAGCCCTGGGTCGCCCGGCACGCCGCCGAGATCGGCATGCCCACCGAGAACCTGCTCACCCCGGACACCCTGCGTCGGATCTGCTGGGACCCGCCGGCGGTCGTGACCCCTGAGTCCGTGGCGGAGGCCCTCGCCGGGCTCGGCGCCCGCCCCTGGCAGGTCGAGCAGACCGCCGCGATCCTCACGGTCTCCTTCCTCAACCCCATGTCGGTCTGAGCGCGGCGCGGATGCGCCGGAAGGTTACCCACGGGTAATGTGACGGACAGGACAGAGGCGAGCGGCCGTCGTCGGGAAGCATGAGACGCGGTACGCCTCCCTCTCTCGCGACGAACAGGAGCCTCATGACCGCGCACACCCCCGCCCCGCTCGAGCAGTTCGAGTCCCTCGCCGCCATGGCGCCGGACGAGGTGCTGACCACCGCCGAGGTGACCGACCACGAGCTGCCCGGCGGCGCCGGCACGCTCGCCCTGCTGACCCTGGACAACGGCGCCGGACCCCGCCGCCCGGCCACCCTCGGCCCGCGCACCCTGCTGGAGCTCGGCCGCGTGGTCGAGGCCCAGGCCCGCCGCGCCGAGGCCGGTGAGATCCAGGCGCTGGCCTACACCGGCGTGGAGGGCACCTTCGCCGCCGGCGCCGACCTGTCCCTGGTGGCCTCCTTCGAGGACACCTCCCGAGGCGCCGACCTCGCGCTGCTCGGCCATGCCGTCTACGACCGCATCAGCGCGTTCCCGGCCCCGACCGTCGCCCTGGTCAACGGCCTCGCCCTCGGCGGCGGCCTGGAGCTGGCTCTCGCCGCGGACCATCGCATCGTGGCCGCCGACGCGAAGGGATTCGGCCTGCCCGAGGTGCGCCTCGGGCTGATCCCCGGCTGGTCCGGCGTCTGGCGCGTCCCGCACCTGATCGGCCCCGAGGCCGCCGTGCAGGTGGTCCTCAAGAATCCGCTGGACAACAACCGTCTGCTCAAGGCCGCCGAGGCCCACGAGCTGGGCCTGATGGACCGCATCGTCGACGGCGACCTGATGGAGGCCGGCCTCGAGCTGGCGGGCGCCCTGGTCACCGGTGACGAGGCCGTGGCCGCCGAGCTGGCCGCCCACCGCGACCGGGACACCTCGGACGCCGCCTGGGACCGCGCCGTCGAGGCCTTCGCGACGCTCCAGGCCGCCCGCCCCGGCGCCGACCTGCCGGCCCGCCGCCGCCTCGAGCAGCTGTTCGTGGGCGCCCGGACCCGCACACGCGCCGAGTCCGCGCAGGCCGAGGCCGAGGCGCTGTCCGAGCTGATCGCCTCGGACGAGTTCCGCCACACCGTCTACGCGTTCCTCGGCCTGGTCCAGGGCCGGGCGAAGAATCCGGCCGGCGATCCGGGTGCGGACCGTGCGATGCCGGTGAAGAAGGTCGGCGTGGTCGGTGCGGGCCTGATGGCCGGTCAGCTCGCCCTGCTGTTCGCCCAGCACCTGCAGGTGCCCGTGGTGATGACGGACATGGACGACGAGCGCGTGCAGCGCGGCCTCGCCTTCGTGCAGAAGCAGGTGACCAAGCAGGTCGAGCGCGGGCGCCTCACCGCCGAGCAGGGCGAGGGGCTGGCCGGCCTGATCAGCGGCTCCACGGACAAGTCCGTCTACGCGGACGCCGACGTGGTCATCGAGGCCGTGTTCGAGGAGCTCGAGGTCAAGCGCACCGTGTTCCGCGAGCTCGAGGGCATCGTCCGCGAGGACGCGATCCTCATGACCAACACCTCCTCCCTGTCCGTGGCCGGCATGGCCGAGGTGCTGGAGCACCCCGAGCGCCTTGTGGGCTTCCACTTCTTCAACCCGGTGGCCCAGATGCCCCTGGTGGAGATCGTCCGCGTGGAGCAGACCACGGACGCCGTGGTGGCCACCGCCTTCGAGCTGTCCCGCCGCCTGCGCAAGACCGGCGTGCTCGTGCACGACGCCGCCGCCTTCGTGGTCAACCGCGTGCTCCTGCGCCTCATGGGCGAGGTCCAGGCCTCCTTCGACGCCGGCACCGACGCCCTCACCGCGGACCACGCGCTCGATCCTCTGGCCATGCCCATGACGCCGTTCACCCTGGCCGCCATGGTGGGTCTGCCCGTGGCCCAGCACGTCTCCGAGTCCCTGGCGGCGGCCTTCGGCGAGGAGCGCTTCCCGGTGTCGAAGAACGTCCAGGCGCTCATCGACGGCGGCAAGACCGCCCTCTGGGCCAAGGACGTCAAGGACCCGGCCGAGGCCGGCGGCGCGACCGGCGAGGCCATCCCCGAGGCCACCGCCGCACTGCTGAGCCAGGGCGAGGACCCGCAGACCGCCGAGCAGCTGCTCGTCCGCGTGCAGGACGCGCTGGCCGAGGAGATCGGCCTGCTCCTGGACGAGGGCGTGGTGGCCGCGCCGGAGGACGTGGACCTGTGCATGATCCTCGGCGCCGGCTGGCCGATGCATCTGGGCGGCATCACCCCGTACCTGGACACGGTGGGCGCCTCCGAGCGCGTCAACGGTCAGCGGTTCCACGCCGCCTGAGCCCGCACCGGCTCACCGGCGGACGTCCGCCCTCGGGTGCACGTCGCCGCGCCGCTCAGCGCGGTCTGCGGCGGCGTGCACCGCGGTCGGCGGTGACGCTCAGCGCGGCATGCGGGCGAAGGTGACCAGGTCCTCGGGCAGCCCGTGGAGGGCGGCCTCGTCCGAGTCGACGGGAACGGAGATGGCGCCGGCTCCCCAGTCGGAGCCGGTCAGTGCGCCCTCACGCACCCAGTGGATGCCGAGCACGTGGCCCTCGGAGCGCAGCTCGATGCGGTGTGCCGCGGCGCCGTCGCCGCCGGGGGCCGCCTCGACGTCCGTGGGGGCGAGCGCGGCCTCGAGGATCCGTGCGGGGCCCTGCAGTGGTGAGGCCTCTTCCAGGCGCCGGTACGTCAGGGCCTCGCCGGTCTCGCCCACCGTGCGGGCCAGCAGGCCGTCCGCGTAGGAGGGCACGATGTCCGCGTCCAGGCCGGCGCGCTCGCGCTCGATGCGCACGCGCTGGGCGGAGGCGGAGTCCTCGTAGGACAGCTCGGTCCAGGTGGAGCCGTCGGCGGCGAAGTGCACCTGGCACTGGGCCATGAACCGCTCCGGGAGGGACGGGGTCGCGGCGCGCTGCGCGGGTGTCGGCTGGAAGGCGGTGCGGGTGGTCAGCACGCCGTCGGCCAGGTGCCGGTGCAGGAAGCCGCAGTGCTCGCCGCCGAGCAGGAACGCCTCCCAATCGTCGAGCGGGTCGAGCGGGTACAGGCCGGGGGTCTTCGGGGAACTCACGTGTCCCATCCTGTCAGAACTGCGGGTTCTCCTCGCGACACCTGGGACAATGGGATCCATGAGCAACGAGGACACCACCCCCATCGCCACCGAAGGCTGTGCCTGCTCGAACCGTCGCGCCGTCCTGCGCGGTTCCCTGGCCGCCGCGGCGGCCGGCGCCGGCTCGCTGGCCCTGTCCGGCTGCACCCAGCAGCTGAAGGAGGAGAACGCCGCGCAGAAGCACCACACCGGCGGCGACTTCACCGAGGTCATGGCCTCGGCCGACCTGCCCGTGGGCGAGTCCACGCAGCTGGACGTGGACGGCCGCACCCTGCTGCTACACCGCGAGGACGAGGACAACGTCACCGCATACTCCAACGTCTGCACCCACCAGGGCTGCGCCGTGGAGATCACCGAGCGCGACGGCCAGACCACCTACGGCTGCCCGTGCCACGGCTCCCACTTCGACCCGGTGACCGGCAAGCCCTACGGCGGGCCGGCGAAGAAGCCGCTCACCGACTTCCAGGCGCGCGTGGACGGAGAGCAGATCCTGGTCAAGCTCTGACCTACCCCCACCACCGGCTCCACGACGACGGCCGCCCACCTGGTCAGGTGGGCGGCCGTCGGCCTGTGGTCAGGCACTCGGGTCGGCACGGGGCGAGTCGATGCCAGGTGTGACGGAACGACCGGCACCGACAGGCGGAGGGACGGGGTTCCGTGGCGCGGGGTCCCGGCCACGCGACCGTTTCCCGAACGACAGTGCGCTGGGACGCGACTGTTTCCCGAACGAAAGTGTCCCGGGACGCGACTGTTTCCCGAACGACAGTGCCTCAGTCCTGGGCGCTATAGCGGCGGGAGCCGGGGACCGAGGGGTCTGGGTCGGCACCGTACCGGCGCCGAGCTGCGACCTTCGGCGAGCGGGCCGGCGGGAGCAGCGGGGCGGCGTTCGAGTTCGGGTCCCAGTCGGGCTGCTCGGCGCGGCGGGCCGGATAGTGGCGGTACCGCCACCACAGCCACGCCAGCGAGCCGAGGCCCGGCAGGCAGACGATCGCCAGCACCCAGGGCACACGACGGCGCTCGTCCAGGGGCGAGCGGGACAGGGTCACCAGGCCGACGAGGAAGAGCACGCCGACCACGATCGACGCCGTCCACCACCAGGTCTGTGGCGAGGACAGCACGGACAGCAGGGCCACAGCGCTCAGAACAGGGCGACGCGGGGCACCGCCGGGAAGATCTCGTCCAGCGCGGCGAGGTCCTCCTGGGTGGGCTCCCAGTCGGCGGCACGGACGTTCTGCCCGATCTGCTCCGGTCGGGTCGCGCCGGCGATCACCGAGGCCACCGGCCCCTGCGCGGCGAGCCAGCCGAGGGCGACCTGCACCTCGGTGAGGTCGCGCTCCCGCGCGAAGGCGCCGAACGCCGCGAGCTGCTCGCGGTCGGCGTCCTCCACGAGGTTCTGGCGCACGTGGGACAGGCGCGAGCCGGCCGGGGCACTGCCGTCCGAGTACTTGCCGGTGAGCAGGCCGTTGGCCAGGGGGAAGTACGGGAACACGCCGAGGCCGAACTCCTCGGCGGCCGGGACGACCTCCTGCTCGGCGCGGCGGTCCAGCAGGTTGTAGTGGTTCTGCGCGGAGACGAACCGCTCGGTGCCGAGCTCGCGGGCCACGTACTCGGCCTGCGCGATCTGCCAGCCGCAGCGGTTGGAGTGGCCGATATAGCGGACCTTTCCGGCCCGGACGAGGTCGTCCAGGGCGGCCAGGGTCTCGTCGATCGGCGTCTGGGGGTCCGGGGTGTGGAACTGGTAGAGGTCGATCCAGTCCGTGCCGAGGCGGCGCAGGGAGGCCTCCACCGCGCGCACGATGTACGCGCGGGAGCCGCGGGCGCCGAAGTCCGGGCCGTTGGCGCCGTCCATGTCCATGCCGAACTTCGTGCCCAGCACGATCTTGTCGCGGTCCGCGCCGAGCGCCTTGCCGAGGCGCTCCTCGGACAGCCCCGGGGTGGCCCCGTACATGTCCGCGACGTCGAAGAAGGTGATGCCGTGGTCGATCGCGGCCCGCACCACGGCATCGGTCCCGGCCTGGGACTCGGTGGCGGTGCCGGCGCGGCCGAGGTTGTTGCACCCCAGGCCGATCACGGAGACGGTCAGGCCGGAGTTGCCCACTCGACGGGTCTGCATGGCTCAGGCGTCCTTTCCGGCGTCTGCGGACGCCGTGCGGTCCTCGAGGACCTCGATCTTGTTCGGCTGGACCCCGTGTGCGCGCTTGGCGGCGAACGGGATCTCCTTCGCGGCCCGGCCGGCGTGCGGGGTGCGCACGCGCAGCTCGAGACGGCCCTCGGCCTCCGCGACGTCCACGACCTCGCCCAGTCCGCGCCAGGCGAGCCGGTGGGTGATCTCCCCGGCCAGGGTCTGGCCGTGGCGGCGCTCGATGTCCGTGGCGGCGCGTCCGCGCAGGCGGTAGGCGACCACCAGGTCCGTGAGGGCGGACTCGTCGAGCTCGGCGAAGCCGTCCTCGGCGCACTGGGCGGCGAAGGCCTCGAGCAGCTCCTCGCCGGCGGCGTCGTCGGCGACCGCCTCCTCGTTCACGGTGCCGGGCTGACCGACCCTGCCGTGGTGGACCACGACCTCGCCGGAACCCGGGACGCACCAGGCCTCGCGGTACTCGAACAGGCGCGAGCCGTCTTCGGCGGTCGTATCGCGGTAGCAGCGGACGATGCTCATGCCTTCTTCCCCCGGGTGGAGTCGGCGGCCTGAGAGGAGGCCTGGTCCGAGGCGGCGGTCGAGCCGGAGCCGGCCGCGCCGCCGTCGTGACTGCCCTCCAGCAGCGGCAGGCCGCCGGTGCAGGGGTCCGCGGAGCGGGCATACGGGACCTTGGAGCCGAGCACCTGGGCGACGGTGTCCCGGGTGATCTGCTGGGCGGTCAGGCCCACCCGACCCAGGACCTGGGCACGGGTGCCCTGCGCGAGGAACTCCACCGGCAGGCCGACCTCGTTCAGGGCGGTGTCCACCCCTGCGGCGCGCATGACCTGGCGGATGCGGGACCCCACGCCGCCTGCCTTCACACCGTCCTCGAGGCACACCACGATGCGGTGCGCCGCGGCGAGCTCCACCACGGAGTCGGCCACCGGCAGCACCCAGCGCGGGTCCACCACGGTGGCGGAGATGCCCTGCTGGGACAGCCGGCGGGCCACGTCCAGGCCGAGCTCGGCGAAGGAGCCGACGGCCACGATCAGCACGTCGCGCTCGGCGCCGGGCACGTCCGAGGCCTCGCCCAGGCGGGCCAGCACGTCGGTGCCGTCGGCCAGGCGCTCCACGGCCTCGACCGGCTCGCCCACGGACCCCTTGGCGAAGCGCACCACGGTGGGCGCGTCCTCGACGGCCACGGCCTCGCGCAGCTCCTCACGGAGGCGGTCGGCGTCGCGCGGGGCGGCCATGCGCAGGCCCGGGACGGACTGCAGCAGGGCCATGTCCCACATGCCGTGGTGGCTGGGGCCGTCCGGGCCGGTGACGCCCGCGCGGTCCAGCACGAACGTCACGCCGGCGCGGTGCAGGCCCACGTCCATGAGCATCTGGTCATAGGCGCGGTTCAGGAAGGTCGCGTAGATGGCGACCACCGGGTGCAGGCCGCCGAACGCCATGCCGGCGGCCGATGTGGTGGCATGCTGCTCGGCGATGCCGACGTCGAACACGCGCTCCGGGAAGCGGGCCGCCATCGGGCCGAGTCCCACCGGGTTCTGCATCGCCGCGGTGATGCCGACGATGTCCTTCCGCTCCTCGGCCAGGGCGACCATCTCCTCCCCGAACACCGAGGTCCAGGACGGCGCCGACGCGGCACCGAGCGCCTCGCCGGTGACCGGGTCGATCTGACCGACGGCGTGGAACTGGTCGTCCATGTGGGCCAGCGCCGGGGCGTAGCCGTGGCCCTTCTCCGTCATGGCGTGCACGAGCACCGGGCCGCCGTAGGCGTCCGCGTCCCGGAGGGCATCCTCCATCTCCTGGAGGTCGTGGCCGTCCACCGGGCCGATGTACTTCACGCCGAGGTCCTCGAACAGGCCCTGCGGGGCCCACAGGTCCTTCAGGCCCTTCTTCGCCGCGTGCAGGCCGCGGTAGACCACGTCGCCCGGGGCGCCGGCCGACTTCAGCCGGCCCTTCATCGAGTCCAGGGTCTGCTCGTAGCGGCGGTGCGTGCGGACCTTGTCCAGCACGCTGCGGCGCAGACCGGTGAGGTGGTTGGCGATGCCGCCGACGGTCGGGGCATAGGAGCGGCCGTTGTCGTTGACCACGATCACCACGCGGCGGTCCTTGTCCGCGGCGATGTTGTTCACCGCCTCCCAGGCCATGCCGCCGGTGAGAGCGCCGTCGCCGATCACCGCGACGACCGTGCGGTCACCCTGCCCGGTCAGCTTCCAGGCGCGGGAGATGCCGTCAGCCCAGGACAGCGAGGACGAGGCGTGCGAGGACTCCACCACGTCATGCTCGGACTCGGCCCGATCGCCGTAGCCGGTGAGGCCTCCCTCCTGGCGCAGCCGGGAGAAGTCCTGGCGACCGGTGAGCAGCTTGTGCACGTAGGACTGGTGGCCCGTGTCGAACACGACCGCGTCCCGCGGCGAGTCGAACACGCGGTGGATGGCCATCGTCATCTCGACCACGCCCAGGTTCGGGCCGAGGTGCCCGCCGGTCTGGGAGACGTGGGTGATGAGGAACTGGCGGATCTCCTCCGCCAGCGCGGCCAACTGGTCCTCTGTGAGGGCCGACAGGTCCGCCGGGCAGGCGATCTGCGGCAGCAGCGGGGCGCCGGGTCTCGTGGGGGGCAGATGTTCCATGGTCCGTCCAGCGTACTCCGCAGGTGCGCATCCGGGCGGGACGCGGGCGGGCTCCGTGGATCAGGCCTTCGCGGCGATCTGACGGAGCACGTACTGAGACATGCTTCGCTCTGCCTGGCGATAGTTGCACAGCTTCCGTCGGCTCTCAGGATCCCTGTCTCGATGGGACGCCCGACGATGCAACCGTACAAGACCAATTTCTCTTGGGTGATCGGCGGTACTGGGATCGTCTTCTCACCACGGTGATGTTCACGAGACGACGCAGCCGATCCCGTCACGACGGCGAGCGAGGTGAGCCCGTCCGTTCGGGCCTCGATTCCATCTGCGACCAGAGCAGCCGAGCCGATGTTCTCCATCGCAGCCTCAGCGCTGCCACCCCGGGTCGATGGGATCTTGGCCGGGCGATTCCACGCCCGCCGATCGACATTCACTTGATACCCTGGGGGGGTATAGCGTTGACTGGACCAGAACGAACAGGAGACTTCATGCGCAAGCACCTCATGACCACCGTCGCCGCAGGAGTGCTCGGAGGAGCGCTCGTGTTCACCGGCTGCAGCACCGGCGGCGACCAGGACCAAGGGACCCCCTCGACGACCAGCCAGCACGAGGGCCACGGCAGCAGCTCTGACAGCGGCGGGATGGAGCATCCGATGGACGGCGGCCCCGCCCCCGAGGGCATCGAGGGGGCTGCGTCACCCACATACCCGGTCGGCACCGAGGTCACGCTCACCGCCGACCACATGGAGGGCATGGACGGTGCGAACGCGACGATCGCCGGCGCGTACGACACGTACACCTATGCGGTGGACTTCACGCCGTCCGCAGGCGGGGAGCCGGTCAAGGATCACAAGTGGGTCGTCCAGCAGGAGATCAAGGACGCCGGAGATGAACGTCTGGCCGACGGCACCGAGGTCACTCTCGAGGCCGAACACATGGAAGGCATGAAGGGCGCGAAGGCGACCATCGCCTCCTCCACCGAGGAGACCGTCTACATGGTCGATTACGAGTCCGACGGCATGACGATGACCAACCACAAGTGGGTCGTCGAGAGCGAGCTCAAGCCGGCCTCCTGAGCCGATCGCGGCGGGCGCGCTGAAGGTCCGCGGCGAAATACGACCCGATCGAAGGAAAGATCGGGGAATCACGAAGGGAAGCGAAGAGCATGACGGACCCGACCACGCATCACCATGACCACGCCGGCGTCGCGACCACCGAGTCCGGCCACCGTGACGACTCGCGCGCCGAGAACGAAGACCACACCATGGAACACGGTGACCACGCCGGGCACGGTCATCACGGCGGTGGTCACGCGGGCCACGGCGACCACGTCGGCCAGTTCCGGCGGCTGTTCTGGATCAACCTGATCATCGCCATCCCGGTGGTCGCGTTCTCCCCCATGTTCGCCATGCTCCTGGGCTACTCGGTCCCCAGCTGGGCGGGCTGGGTCGCCGCAGTCCTCGGCTCCGTCATGTACGCCTGGGGCGGCACCCCGTTCCTCACCGGTGCTGTCAGCGAGCTGAAAAGCCGCCAGCCGGGGATGATGCTGCTCATCGCGCTCGGCATCACCGTAGCGTTCCTCGCCTCCTGGGCCGCCACTGTCGGTCTCGTCCACCCCGAGCTCGAGTTCTGGTGGGAGTTGGCGCTGCTGATCGTCATCATGCTGCTGGGCCACTGGATCGAGATGCGCTCACTGGCACAGACCACCTCGGCGTTGGACTCCCTCGCCGCGCTGCTCCCTGACGAGGCTGAGCGTATAGAGGGAGACGACGTCGTCAAGGTCGACCCGGCAGAGCTGCGCGTCGGCGACGTCGTCATCGTCCGGCCCGGCGGCAGCGTCCCCGCCGACGGCACCATCGTCGACGGCCGCGCCGACATGGACGAGTCCATGATCACCGGCGAATCACACCCCGTCGCCCGCGGCGAGGGCGAGAACGTCACCGCCGGCACCGTGGCCACCGACTCCGGCCTGCGCGTAGAGATCACCGCCACCGGCGACGACACGGCACTGGCGGGCATCAACAGGCTCGTCGCCGAGGCGCAGGGCTCATCCTCCCGTGCCCAGCGCATCGCCGACCGGGCTGCGGCCCTGCTGTTCTGGTTCGCCCTCGGAGCTGCGCTGATCACCGCCGTCGTCTGGACGCTCTTCGGGCTCCCCGACGACGCGGTCGTTCGCACCATCACTGTCCTCGTCATCGCCTGCCCCCATGCGCTGGGTCTGGCGATCCCTCTGGTCGTGTCCATCGCCACCGAGCGCGCCGCCCGCGGCGGCGTCCTGATCAAGGACCGCCTCGCACTGGAGTCCATGCGCCAGGTCGACGCGGTGCTCTTCGACAAGACCGGCACCCTGACCAAGGGCGAGCCCACCGTCACCGGCGTGGAGCCGACCGGCGGCCTGAATGCCGAACAGCTCCTCGCCCTGGCCGCCTCCGCCGAGGCCGACAGTGAGCACCCCCTCGCCCGGTCCATCGTCACCGCCGCCAAGGAGAAGGGCCTCGCCGTCGAACCGGCCAGCGGGTTCACCTCCTCCCCGGCGGTCGGCGTCACCGCGACGGTGGCCGACCATGAGATCCGCGTCGGCGGACCCCGTCTGCTCGAGGAGACCGGCCAGGACGAGATCGGTCTCGCCGACGAATGGCGGGCAGAGGGTGCGATCATCCTGCACGTCCTCCGCGACGGCGAGGTCATCGGCGGTCTCAAGCTCGCCGACGAGGTTCGCCCAGAGTCCCGCGACGCCGTCGATGCGCTCCATCAGCTCGGCGTCGAGGTCG
The DNA here is from genome assembly GCF_002206575.2 of Micrococcus sp. FDAARGOS_333. Lineage (NCBI taxonomy): Bacteria > Bacillati > Actinomycetota > Actinomycetes > Micrococcales > Micrococcaceae > Micrococcus > Micrococcus sp. FDAARGOS_333. Next base: position 1,932,816 of record NZ_NJFJ02000001.1, read on the forward strand.
TCATGATCACCGGCGACGCTGAAGCCGTGGCGAACGAGGTGGGAAGAGAGCTCGGCATCGACCGGATCTTCGCCGGCGTCCGCCCCGAGGACAAATCCGCCAAGGTCGACCAGCTGCAGAAGGAGGGCAAGAAGGTCGCCATGGTCGGCGACGGCGTCAACGACGCCCCTGCCCTGGCCCAGGCTGACGTCGGCATCGCCATCGGGGCCGGCACCGACGTCGCCATCGCCTCCGCAGGTGTCATCCTCGCCAGCTCCGACCCGCGTAGCGTGCTCTCGGTGATCCAGCTCTCCCGTGCCGCATACCGTAAGATGAGGCAAAACCTGTGGTGGGCTGCAGGGTACAACTTGATCTCTGTGCCGCTCGCGGCTGGCGTGCTCGCGCCCGTCGGCTTCGTCATGCCGATGTCAGTAGGTGCGATCCTGATGTCGACCTCCACCGTCGTCGTCGCGCTCAACGCCCAGCTGCTGCGTCGCATCGACCTCGCCCCAGCTGCCAGCACCCGCTCCGTCCTGGAGCACCAGAAGTGAAGGACACACCCGTGACCACTGAAACTGCAGCCGATGAGACCGGTACCGACACCGGAGCCCATCGGCACGGCTACATCAGTGACAAGGACCGCTACCGCAACCGCATGAAGCGTATCGAAGGCCAAGCCCGCGGCATCACGAAGATGATCGACGACGAAAAGTACTGCATCGACATCCTCACCCAGGTTTCGGCCCTCACCCGCGCCCTGCAAGGAGTGGCGACCGGTCTTCTCGATGACCACCTCAAGCACTGCGTGCTCGACGCCGCCAAGAAAGGCGATGAAGACGCGGCCATCGCCAAGATCCAAGAGGCCACCGACGCCATCAATCGCCTCGTGCGCTCCTGACACCATCCGATTTCGTCAACACAGGGTGCCTCGGACCGGTGGACCCCGGATCAGGACAAGGCTCTTGATGTCTCCGGGCAGGCATGCTTTGCACGTAGTCGCGCCCTTGGCACCGGCGAACTCGGGATGCCTTCTGTCTAACCTGACGACATGAACACGTTCACCTGAGAAAAGAGTTGGGCATGCCACTTGCCATTGTTGCTCCGATCCAGTCCTCCAGGAGCCGCCTGAGGATCTGCGCGGCCTTTACCGGTCTGGCGACCAGCGCCGTCCTCCTGCTCAGCGGCTGTGCTGATGCGGGACCGACTGCTGATGCAGGATCCGATCACTCACTGGTGGTCGATCACAATCTAGACGGATTGAATGCTCGCGAGATCATCAAGCGCCTCGACTCAACGAAGGTGACAGATCGCTCGTCTGAATTCTTCGCGTCGATTGAACCCGACCAGCTTGTACTGACCGACGATCAGAACAATCAGACCACCGTGCCGATGCCAGAAGACGAGTTCTACGTCTCTATCGCCCCGTATCGCAGCCAGACTCACGAATGCTACTTCCACAGCCTCACGACTTGCCGCGGCGAGCTCGCCAATACTGACGTCCACGTCACCGTGGTCGAGGCGACGTCCGGGGAAACCATCTTCGATGAAGCGCTGACGACGTACGACAACGGATTCGTCGGGGTCTGGCTGCCGCGTGGAATTGACGCTACTCTCACTGTCTCAGCTGAAGGCCGCACCGCGAAAAAGGCCATCTCGACCCACCCCGACGACCCCACCTGCTTGACCGGTCTTCAGCTAGTGTGAAGCACCCTGGGTTTGGTTCCGAGTCTCAGTAAGGAGAATCGGAGTATGCCCAAGAAGTTCACCCCCGAGTTCAAGACCCGCGCCCTGGAGCTCATCGAGGATGAGGATCCAGGCCGAGCAGTGCTCCGGCCGCGTCGCCTGCACCGACGTGGCTGAGGCCCTCGGCGGGATCTCACCCCACACACTGCGGAACTGGTGGAAGCAAGCCCGCATCGATCGCGACAAGGCCCCCGGTGTGGGCACCGATGAGTCAGAGGAGATGCGCCGGCTGCGCCGGGAGAACCTCGAACTGCGTCGTGCCAAGGAGATCCTGCGCAAGGCCTTGGCTTTTTTCACAGCGGAGCTCGAGGAGCTCAAGCGGATCCACGCGGAGAACTACAGCATCTACGGGGTGCGGAAGAGGCACCACGCCATGGCCTGTACCGGCTGGCAGATCGGCCGGGACCACGTCGCGCGCCTCATGCGGGCCGCCGGCCTTCAGGCCGTGCGGCGGGGCCACAGGCCGATCACCACGCGCCCCGCGAGGGAGCCGGATACCCGCCCAGACGTCGTCGGACGGCGCTTCGCCGCCGAACGTCCTCACCCGTTGTGGGTCGCTGACATCACCTACGTCAGGATCCTGGCCGGGTTCTGCTACGTCGCGTTCGTCACGGATGTATTCACTCGCCGGATCGCTGGGTGGGCCGTCTCGGCCAGTCTGCATACCCAGGGGCTGCCGCTGCTGGCCCTTGAACATGCTCTCCTGAGCACTGGTGCCAGCCGTGGCCGCCAAGGCCAGATCCACCCCCCCCCGGGCCGAAGCGCCCAGTACGTCGGCTTGGCCTACTCCGACGCGCTCACCACCGCCGGGGTGAGTGCCTGGGTGGGCACCGTGGACGATTGGTAATACAACGCCCTCTCGGAGAACGTGAACGGGCTCTATAAGGTAAAAGCTCAGCCATTCCACGCGGCTCTGGGAGTCGACCGAGGCTGTCGAGCTGGCCACGATGGATTGGGTGCACTGGTGGAACGCCGCCCACCTGCACGAGGCCCTTGGCTACCGCACTCCCGCACAGGTCGAGGAGGCCTACACTCACCACCGAGATGTAGCGCCCGTTGCGTCCTGACCTCGGAACGAAATCCAGGTCGCTTCACGCCTGGCCCAAGGGTGAGCCGGGCTCTGAACTCGGCAGATGAAGAGCGGTCGTGCACCGGTGTGGACCCGGCACCCACGACGACGGCGGCCCCCACCTTCCGTGCGGAAGGTGGGGGCCCGTCGTCGTGGCCCTGCCCCGGCTCAGCGCCGGAGGCGACAGGTCACGCCGAGGCGATCACTTCGCGGCGATCTGGCGCAGCACGTACTGCAGGATGCCGCCGTTGCGGTAGTAGTCGGCCTCACCGGGGGTGTCGATGCGGACGACCGCATCGAACTCGGTGACCTTGCCGTCCTCGCCCTCGGCGGTGACCTTCACGGTCTTCGGGGTCTTGCCCTCGTTCAGCTCGGTGACGCCGGTGATCGAGAAGACCTCGGTGCCCTTCAGGCCCAGCGAGTCGGCGTTCTCGCCCTCCGGGAACTGCAGCGGCAGCACACCCATGCCGATGAGGTTCGAACGGTGGATGCGCTCGAAGGACTCGGTGATCACGGCCTTGACGCCCAGGAGCGCGGTGCCCTTGGCCGCCCAGTCACGGGACGAGCCCGAGCCGTACTCCTTGCCGCCCAGCACCACCAGAGGGGTGCCCTGTTCGGCGTAGTTCTGCGCGGCGTCGTACACGTAGGCCTGCGGGGCGCCGTCCTGGGTGAAGTCGCGGGTGAAGCCGCCCTCCACGCCGTCCAGCAGCTGGTTCTTGATGCGGATGTTCGCGAAGGTGCCGCGGATCATCACCTCGTGGTTGCCACGACGCGAACCGTAGGAGTTGAAGTCCTTGCGCTCCACACCGTTCTCCAGCAGGTACTTGCCGGCCGGGGTGTCGGACTTGAAGGAGCCCGCCGGGGAGATGTGGTCGGTGGTGACCGAGTCGCCGAGCTTGAGCAGGACGCGGGCGCCCTCGATGTCCGTGACCGGATCCGGCTCCATGCCCATGCCCTCGAAGTACGGGGGCTTGCGCACATAGGTGGAGTCGGCGTCCCACTCGAAGGTGTTGCCGGACGGGGTCTCCAGGGACTGCCAGCGCTCGTCGCCGTCGAAGATCGTGGAGTACTTGTCCACGAACATCTGGGTGTCGATGGACTCGTCGATGATCTTCTCGACCTCGGCCGGGTCCGGCCAGATGTCCTTCAGGTAGACGTCGTTGCCCTCCGAGTCCTGGCCCAACGCCTCGTTCTCGAAGTCGAAGTCCATGGAGCCTGCCAGCGCGTAGGCGACCACCAGCGGCGGGGAGGCCAGGTAGTTCATCTTCACGTCCGGGTTGATGCGGCCCTCGAAGTTGCGGTTGCCGGAGAGCACCGCGGTCACGGAGAGGTCGTTGTCCTGGATCGCCTGGGAGATCTCGGACTCCAGCGGACCGGAGTTGCCGATGCAGGTGGTGCAGCCGTAGCCGACGATGTTGAAGCCCAGCTGGTCCAGGGACTCGTTGAGGCCGGACTTCTCGTAGTAGTCGGTGACGACCTTGGAGCCCGGGGCCACGGAGGTCTTCACCCACGGCTTGGAGGTCAGGCCCTTGGCGACCGCGTTGCGCGCCAGCACGCCCGCGGCCATCATGACCGACGGGTTGGAGGTGTTGGTGCAGGAGGTGATCGAGGCGATGGTCACGGCGCCGTGGTCCAGCCCGAACTCGCGGCCGTCCTCCATCGTCACGTTCACGGCCTTGGAGGGACGGCCGAGGCCCTCCTCGTCGCCCGAGGCGTAGTTCGCCAGGTCCTTGCGGAACTGGTCCTTGGAGGAGGTCAGCTCGATGCGGTCCTGCGGACGCTTCGGGCCGGAGATGGACGGGACCACGGTCGACAGGTCCAGCTCCAGGTACTCGGAGTACTCGACCTCCTTCGACGGGTCGTGCCACATGCCCTGCTCCTTGGCATACGCCTCCACGAGGGCGATGGACTCCTCGGAGCGGCCGGTGAGGCGCAGGTAGTCCAGGGTGACGTCGTCGATCGGGAAGATCGCGGCGGTGGAGCCGAACTCCGGGGACATGTTGCCGATGGTGGCGCGGTTGGCCAGCGGCACGGAGCCGACGCCCTCGCCGTAGAACTCGACGAACTTGCCCACCGCACCGTGCTCGCGGAGCATCTCGGTGATGGTCAGGACCACGTCGGTCGCCGTGGCGCCGGCCGGGATCTCACCGGTCAGCTTGAAGCCGACGACGCGCGGGATCAGCATGGAGACCGGCTGGCCGAGCATGGCGGCCTCGGCCTCGATGCCGCCGACGCCCCAGCCCAGCACGCCCAGGCCGTTGACCATGGTGGTGTGGGAGTCGGTGCCGACGCAGGTGTCCGGGTAGGCGCGCAGCACGCCGTCGACCTCACGGGTCATGACGGTGCGGGCCAGGTTCTCGATGTTGACCTGGTGGACGATGCCCATGCCCGGGGGGACGACCTTGAAGTCGTCGAAGGCGGTCTGGCCCCAGCGGAGGAACTTGTAGCGCTCCCCGTTGCGCTGGTACTCGACCTCCATGTTGCGCTCGATCGCCTGGTCGTTGCCGAAGAAGTCGATCTGCACGGAGTGGTCGATGACCAGCTCGGCCGGGGACAGCGGGTTCACGCGGGTCGGGTCACCGCCGAGGTCCTTGATGGCCTCGCGCATGGTGGCCAGGTCCACGACGCAGGGCACGCCGGTGAAGTCCTGCATGATCACACGGGCCGGGGTGAACTGGATCTCGGTGTCCGGCTGGGCCGAGGCGTCCCAGTTCGCCAGGGCCTGGATCTGCTCCTTGGTCACGTTCGCACCGTCCTCGGTGCGCAGCAGGTTCTCGAGGAGGACCTTGAGGGAGTAGGGCAGCTTGTCCGCGCCCTCGACCTTGTTGAGGCGGAAGATCTCGTACTCGGCGCCGTTGACGTCGAGGACGCCCTTCGAGCCGAAGCTGTCGACAGTCGTCACGGGAGGACTCCTTTTCCTGCCCGGCCTGTGCGCCGGGCGCTCGTCCAGTTGTGGGTCTCACATGAGCGGTGCGTCGCGGCGGCGATCCGTGAGCCGATCGGCGCCGAGATGTGGTGCACCGCACTCGCCTCCACCCTACCCTGAAGGCAGGGCGGAGAGAGGCTGTGTTGCCTGATCTCTCGAAGATCAGACGGCCGGCGCGGTCCGCGTCAGGACCGTCACCGACTCCAGGTGGTGGGTGTCCGGGTAGAGGTCGATCACGCGGGCCCGGGTGACCTCGTAGCCGCCGCGGGCCAGCCAGGCCAGGTCCCGGGCCAGTGAGGCCGGGTCGCAGGACACGTAGACGACGGTCTCCGGGGCGAGCGCGATGATGCGCTCGACCGCACGTCGGCCGGCCCCGGCACGCGGCGGGTCCAGCACGACGGTGTCCAGGGTGCGGCCGGCGAGGCCACCGTCCTGCTCCTCGGCGTCCGGGTCGGCGAGCAGGTTGCCGAGCACGCGGTCGGTGGGACCGTTGAGCACGGTGGCCTGCGGGAGGTCGTGGAGGTTGCGCAGGGCGTCCCGGGAGGCATGGGGGGCGACCTCGACGGACAGGATGTGGCCGCCCGGCCCCACGGCCTCGGCGAGGAAGGCGGTGAACAGGCCCACGCCGGCGTAGAGGTCGGCGACCACCTGTCCCGGCTGCGGGGCGGCATCCTCCATGACGGCGTCCACCAGCGTGGTGGCCGCGTCCTTGTGGACCTGCCAGAACCCGTCACCGGAGACGCGGAAGGTGCGGGTCACGCCGTGGGCGGCGGCGACGGTCTCCTCGACCCAGGTGCGCCCGGTGATGCGCTCGACCTTCGCGGGAGCATTGCGGCGCTTGGCCGGCAGCAGGAAGCCGGTGGACAGCTCTCCGTGGGCGTTGGCGGCCTGGCGGATCCGGGTGCGCAGCCGTCCGAGGCCGACCTCGTCGGAGCGGGTCTGGGCGGTGGGGGTGACGAGCACGAGCGGACGGCCGCCGTCAGCCGGGGTCGTCACGTCCACGCGCTCGGCGCCGGAGAAGTCCCAGTCCCAGAGGGCGAGGGCGTCCAGCGCCGGCACGCCGAGGGGCATGTTGCGGACCGCCACGAGGGTGCCGGAGCGGTGCGCGTGCATGGCGATGCGGCCGTTCGGCGTCACGGCGAAGGCGTTGCGCGTGCGCCAGCGCTGGCCGGTGGGCTCGTCCTCGCCGGCGAACATGACCTCCGGCTCGACCGTGATGCCGGCGATGCGGGCCAGGGTGTCCCGGTAGACCTGGGCCTTGAGCCGGCGCTGGTGCGGAACCACGATGTGGCCGAACTCTGCGCCGCCGACCGGAAGGCGTCCGGAGGCATGGGCGCGCAGCATGTCCGCCAGCTTCCACTGGTGGATGCGACGGAACTCCGAGGGACGGATGATCTCCACGGCGTCCCCGCGCCAGAAGCGGGCGCCCTCCTCACTCTCTGTGAGGGCCACGCGGACGCGTTCGCCCGGGATCGCATGGCGCACGAAGACGACGCGCCCCTCGTGACGGGCCACGCAGTGGCCTCCGTGGGCGACAGCGCCGACCTCGAGCTCGATGAGCCGGTCCACGTCGACGCAGTCGTGTGGGGTGTCGGTGACCGCCATGGATTCTCCTTCCGGAGCCGCACGCCGGACCTTGCGCCGACGCTCGTGTGGTCCTATCTTTGCACGCTCGGAAGGGGCCGGTGGACCCGGGGACGCGCGGCGGCGCGCGCGCCCGCCCCACGTGTCACCGAACCGTCAACGGCTGTTCGCCCCCAGGTCACCGGCCCGCAGGCCGTCCTGCACCTGCCAGGGCACCAAGGCGATCATGACACCCGGCTCGCGCTGCAGGCGGCTCCGCAGCCGGGAGGCGGCCCTGTTGTGCAGGAGGGTGCGCCAGCCCGGCCGCACCACGTACTCGGGCAGGTAGACCATCGTGAGCCCGTGGCCGCGTCGGCCGGAGAGCCTGCGCAGGTGGCGCACGAGCGGGGTCACCGCGTCGCGATAGGGGGACCCGACCACGGTCAGCGGCACCGGCACGGCGGCCCTCTCCCACTCCGCCAGCAGAGCGGCGGTCTGTTCCCTCTCGATGTCCACGACGACGGCCTCCAGGCTCCCGGGGCGGCTCGCCCGGGCGTAGGCCAGGGCCCGCAGGGTCGGCCGGTTCAGCGACGTCACCACCACGGTGGCGTGGACCCGCGACGGCAGCGCCCGTGCGTCGTCGTCCTCGGCGGGGGCCAGCTCTGCGGCGACGGCCCCGTAATGGGCGTGGATCCGCCCCATGAGCAGCGCGCCCAGGAGGATCGCCGGCAGCGCGACCCAGGCGCCGCTGGCGAAACGGGTCACGAAGACGACCACGCCGGCCAGGACGGTGACGCCGAGCGCGGCCGCCGTCAGCACCAGGCGCAGCCGGACGAGGGCGCGCCCGCGGGTGCCCGGGGTGTGCGCCAGGCGGCGACGCCAGAGCCGCAGCATGCCGGCCAGCGCGAGGCTGAACGCCAGGAAGACTCCGATGACGTAGACCTGCACCAGGTAGGCCGTGTTGGCCTCGAAGACCAGCAGGAGGACCGCCGCGCCGATGCCCAGGCAGATCACCGACCAGCTCTGGACGAGACGGTCGCCGCGGGACTTGAAGTGGCGCGGCAGGTAGCCGCCCTCGGCCAGGCGCGCGGTGAGCGCGGGGAACGAGGCGAAGGCGGCGCGGGCGGCGATCAGCAGCAGCACGGCCACGGAGGCGACCACGAGCGTCGTCCACAGGGCCTGCCCGCCGAAGACCGCCGCGGCGATCTGCGCCACCACGGGAGGCGGAGTCAGCTCGTCGGGCACCGGGTTGCCGCCCGGGGTGCGCAGCAGGTCGTGGTCGAGGGCGACGACGACCCCCGTGCGCTGCGCCAGGTGCATGACGCCCAGGGTGAGGGCGGCCATCGTCCCGGCCATGCAGAGCAGGATCCAGCGCACCCCGGGCACCGACGGCCGGCGGACCTGCTCGACGGCGCCGACCGGGGCCTCCACGCCCGTCAGCAGGGCGGACCCCGCGGCGAAGGCGCGCAGGGCGAGCAGCCCGACGCCCAGGGCCGTGGCCGGTGCTGCGACCGCGTCCACCACGGTGTAGCCGGCGGACTGGGCCCGGGCGAGGCCGCCGGTCAGGTCCTGGACCACACCGACGGCGATCGTCGCGGTCAGCAGCACCACGAAGACGCTCACCAGCACGGCCGTCATCCTGCGGCCGCGTCCCGCTCCACGCAGGCACACGAGGACCAGCAGGAGCAGGGCCGCCAGCGCCACGGGGAGGCGGTGCCCGCGGAACACGGGGAACAGGGCGACCGCGTACTGCGCGAACGCGGCGAGGGACACGGCCACCGTGAACACGAGGTCCACCAGCAGCGCCGAGCTCGCCACGACGCCCGAGCGCGGGCCGAGGTTGGTCCGGGCCATCTCGTAGATGCCGCCGCGCGGCACTGCGACGACCGCGGCGCGGAAGGCGAGGACGATCAGCAGCATGATCGCGACCACCGCGATGCCCACGACCGGCCCCAGCGCCAGCCCCGCCGCGCCGGCGGTCACGAGCGTGAGGATCACCTCGTCCGGCGCGTAGGCCAGTGAGGAGAACGCGTTCGAGGAGTGCACGGGCAATGCCGTGGTGCGCGGCAGAGCAGTGCGCTGCCCCGGCCCGGAGGCCACGGGGCGGCCGACCAGCAGTCGGCGCAGAGAGGACAGGACCGTCGTCACGTCGGACACAGTACCCGCGTCGCGGGCGTCGGTCCTCTCCGGGTGGGATGATGGCGATCGGCGGCCAGCGTGGCCGCAGGAGGAGGCACTCACCGTGGCGCATTTCGTCATCCTGGGCTGCGGGCGCGTCGGCGTCGCCCTGGCCCGCACGCTCGAGGACGCCGGCCACTCGGTGGCCGTGGTGGACCGCGACCGGCACCGCTTCGAGGCGCTCGGCGAGGACTTCTCCGGCACCACCGTCGCCGGCGTCGGCTTCGACCAGGACATCCTCTGCCGGGCCGGGATCGAGCAGGCCGTCGGCATGGCCGCGGTCTCCGCGGACGACAGCACCAACGTCATCGCCGCCCGGGTGGCCCGCGAGCACTACGGCGTGCGCCATGCCGTGGCCCGGATCTACGACCCGGAGCGGGCGACCGTGTACCAGCGCCTCGGCGTCTCCACCGTGGCCGCCGTGCAGTGGACCACCGACCGCATCCTCTCCCGCCTGCTGCCGGCCGGCACCGGGCGCTCCGAGCACCGCGACGCCTCCGGCGAGCTGCTGATCGGCGAGCTCACCTGCGCCGCGTCCTGGTACGGCCGATCCGTGGGCGAGCTCGAGGAGGTCACCGAGGCCCGGGTGGCGTACCTGACCCGCTTCGGCGAGGGCGTCGTCCCCTCCGCGGAGACGCTGCTGCAGGAGGGCGACGTCGTGCACCTGGTGCACCCGGTGGACCGCCGTGACGAGGTCGAGGCCCTCGTGGCCGGGGCACCGGAGAAGGAGGAGTCATGAGGGTGGTCATCGTCGGGGCCGGCGCGGTCGGCACGTCCATCGCACGGGAGCTGTGCGCCCGCCGGCACGAGGTGTGCGTGATCGAGCACCGTCACGAGATCGCCGAGCGCGCCGACCTGGGCTCCGCCGCCGTCCTGGTCGGCGACGCCGCGGACCTGTCCGTGCTGCGCCGCGCCGAGCTGGACCGGGCGGACGTGCTCGTGTGCGCCACGGGCGACGACCGGGCGAACCTCGTGGTGTCCCTGCTCGGCCGCAGCGAGTTCGGCGTCGGCCGGACCGTGGCCCGTGTCAACAACCCGCGCAACCACTGGCTGTTCGGCGAGGCATGGGGCGTGGACGTGGCGGTCTCCACCCCGTCGATCATGACGGCGCTCGTGGAGGAGGCGGTGGAGACCGGCGACCTCGTCCGGCTGCTGGACATCGGCTCCGGCGAGGCGGCGCTGTCCGAGTACACCGTGCCCCGGGACCACTGGACCGTCGGACGGCGCATCGGCTCCATCAGCTGGCCGGACGAGGCCCCGCTCGTGGCGGTCGTGCGCGACGGCCGCCCGCGGACGCCGCAGGCTGACGAGGTGCTGCAGGCCGGGGACGAGGTGTTCTTCCTGAGCTCGACGGACTCGGAGGCGACGCTGCGTGACCTGCTCGTGGACCCGGTGGACGGTCGGTCCTGACCGACTCCGTCGCGCACCGGCCCGGGGGACGGCGCCCCGCCTCAGCCCGCCGCCGTCCTCCGCGGCGCGGACACGGACCAGGCCAGCCAGAGCCCGAGGGCGTAGAACGGCAGGCCCATCACCAGACGCGCCACACCGAGCGCCGTCGTGGCCTCGGCGAGATACAGCGGCAGCTGCACCGCCAGACGGGTGAGCATGACGGCCACCATGATCCACGTGGCCACCGCGTAGGCGCGGCGGCGGGCACGGTCGTGGCGCCAGTCCACCCCCTCCCCGCGCACCATGCCGAAGATCAGGCCCACCACGGGCCAGCCGACGAGGATCGAGACCACGAACCCCAGCGAGTAGAGACCGTTCGTCACGAAGCCCCAGACGTAGAAGTCGCGGGCCTGCCCGGTGGTGAGGGCCATGACCACACAGAGCACCACCACGGCGAGGCCGGCGACGGCCTGCACGGGAGACTGCCGCTGGACCAGGCGCACCGCGCCCATCACCACGGCCACGCCCACCGCGGCGACGCCGGAGGGCCACACCGCCTGGGTCACCATGAAGGCGACCATGAACACGAAGGTCGGCAGCGAGGCCTCCACGATGCCGCGCCAGCCGCCCACACTCGCCAACGGGTCCAGTCGGCCCTTCTCGTCCAGCCGTGCGGACCCGCCCCACGAGCGCATCAGCGCGGAGGGCGCGTCCGGGGACAGGGGCGCGTCCGCCTCAGCGGCGTCGCGGCCCGGCGCCGGGGCGGGCCGGTGCTGTCCGGGTGCGCCGCCGTCGTCGGGACGCCCGGAGGGACGGGGGTGCTCGTCGGGCTGGGTCACGGACGCTCCTGTCGGCGACCCGGTGCGGGAACCAGGTCGTAGGCGGGGTTGTGGACGGTGGGGACGCCGTCGGCGGTGGTCAGCGTTCCGCGCACGCGCAGCCACTGCCCGGGCAGCACCTGGGGCACTCGGCGGCGCCCATGCCAGAGCAGCACGACCGTGTCCTCGGCAGACTCCTGCCCCGGCTCGGGCAGGGCCTCCGCGAGCTCGGCGCGGAAGACGGCGTCCGCGTCGGCCGCCGGGACCGTGACGGTCGCGACCACGCCGACGCGCTCGACCGTCTCGGCCATGTCAGCGGACCTCGGTGATCTCGGGACCGCGCTCGGGCAGCTGCGGGGCCTCGGCCGGGGCACGCTCGCCGGTGACGTCGGCGGACTCGCCGCCCGGCCGACGACGACGTACCGGCCGCGCGTTGACCGGCGGGCGCAGCGGGAGCAGCTCGCGCGGCGGGACGGGCTCCTCACCGCGGACGACCACGAGGTCGGCGAAGACGCCCTCGATCTCCTCGGCGTCCTCCGGGTGCAGGGCGGCCTCACCCTGGATCACGCCGCGCACGAACCAGCGGGGCCCGTCCACGCCGATGAAGCGGGCCACGTTCCAGCCCGGCGAGCCGTCCGGCATGGAGGCGGGCACACGGCTCATGACCTCGGTGCCGAAGCGGCCCTGCCGCTCGTCCGCCACGGCACCGGGGGTGGTGCCCAGAGCGTCGAGGATCTCGGCCCGCAGGTCGTCCCACAGGCCCGACCGGCGCGGGGCGGCGAAGGCCTGCAGCTGCACGGCGGACGTGCCGGCGGTGACGGTCACGGCGATCACGCGCTGGGTCTTGTCCTCCAAGTCCAGGCGCAGCTTCATGCCCTGGCGGGCCTTGATGCGCAGGGAGCCGAGGTCGATGTAGCCCTTGGCGTCCGGACGGTCGGCCACGTCGAACGGGCCGGTCGTGTCGTCGCCGGCAGGCATCAGGCCGGCCGCGATGCGGTCCCGGTCCTCCATCAGCTCCTCGGGCAGGGTGACCTGCTCATGGCGTACGTTGCGGTTGCGTCCGAAGATCATGCGTTCCTCCTTGCGGGCGTCCGGCTCAGCGGTCGTTCTGCGGGGCTGCGGCGGCGTCCGGTCCGGCGGCCGGGGTGAAGCCTCCGGTCGATCCGAATCCGGCGGCGCCGCGGGCGGAGTCCTCGAGCCGCTCGACGCGCACGAAGTCGGCCTGCACCACCGGCTGGACCACCAGCTGGGCGATGCGGTCACCGCGCTGGAGGCGGATCGGCGAGGACGGGTCCATGTTGACCAGCGGCACCTTGATCTCGCCACGGTAGCCGGCGTCGATGGTGCCGGGGGCGTTCACGACGCTCAGGCCCTGGCGCACGGCCAGGCCCGAGCGCGGATGCACGAAGGCGGCGTAACCGGCGGGCAGGGCGATCGCCACGCCTGTCGGGACCAGCGCGCGCTCCCCGGGGGCGAGCTCCACGTCCACGGAGGTGCGGAGGTCGGCGCCGGCGTCGCCCTCGACGGCGTAGGCGGGCGGCTCGAGCCCATCGTCCAGCAGCTGCAGCGGCACAGGGATGCGGTGGATGTCACTCACAGCGGGCCACTCTACCCGAGCGACCGCGCGCCGGGCCGGGCGGAGGAGGGTGCGTGTGGGAAGCTGGAGCACATGCGTGAGAACCAGCAGACCGCCCCCGCCGCCGAGGCCGAGACCGTCCTGTTCGAGGAGCGCCTGACGCCGTCCGTGGGCGTGTGGGTCGTGGCCGTCATGCTGGCCGCGCTCTCGGTGCTGGTGTTCGCGCCGATCAACCTGACCACCGGCATCGTGGCGGCAGTCCTGTTCTTCATCGTGGAGGCGATCGTCCTGGTCACGTCCACTCCGCGGATCGTGGTGACGGGCACGGACCTGCAGGTCGGCAAGGCCCGCATCGAGCGCTCCTACCTCGGCGAGGTCACCGGCTTCCTGGGCGACGACGCCCGTCAGCAGCGCGGCGCCCGTCTGCACGGCCTCGCCTACACGGTCATCCGCGGGTGGATCTCCCCCGTGGTCCGCATCCAGCTCACCGACGAACGCGACCGCACCCCGTACTGGCTGACCAGCACCCGCCGTCCGCAGGAGCTCGTCAAGGCCCTCGGCGGCACCATGCACACCGCCGAGGCGGAGGACCTGGAGCACGACGGGCACCGCTGAGTCGCAGCGCCGCGCAAGGGACCAGAGGCTGCGCACGACCCGCCCTGACACGCCAGAACGCCCCGGACATCCGATCGGATGCCCGGGGCGCTCTGCGTGGTCTGCTGCCGGCGGGTGCGCCCGGCGGATCAGCTCTCGCAGTCGGTGCAGAAGATGAGGCCGCCTTTCTCGCGCGCGGCCTGCGAGCGGTGGCGGACCAGGAAGCAGGAGGCGCAGGTGAACTCGTCGGACTGCGCGGGCAGCACCCGGACCATCAGCTCTTCGTTGGAGAGGTCGGCGCCGGGCAGCTCGAAGCCCTCCGCGGCCTCGGTCTCATCCTCGTCGACGACGGCGGACTGGGTGTCCGTGCGACGGGACTTCAGCTCCTCGATGGAGTCCTCGGTGCCGTCGTCGTCGTTCTTCCGGGGGGCGTCGTAGTCGGTGGCCATGGGGGATCTCACGCTCCGCTCAGGTCTGGACCGGCGGGACGGGCCGCACCGCCGGTGAAGAAAGGGGGACGGACCGCTGGTCACTGTGGGGCTTCGTCACCCCGACGAGGGGCTGACCACACGGCGCCGTTGCGCGTAGATTGTGCACGATCGTCGCCTCGGTGCCAAATGAGAGCCGGCCGCATCCGTGTTCCGTTCGTCACAGCGTGGACGTGTTCTAGGATCGGACGACGGACGCGCGCAGGCGCGCCCGGTCCTGACGGCACCCGTCCGGGCCCGGGCCGACGCCGCCGCACCGGTGAGCACGGAGACGACCCGAAGGAAGGCACTGGCGCCCATGGCCGAGATGCGACCGGCTGGACTGACCGAGGACGGCACCGCCCTGCGGCTGACCGACCAGGACGGCGGCGAGCACACCCTCCCCCTGACCGACGAGGTGCGCTCTCTGGTGACCGCCGACTCCGGCGGCGGCACCGCCGACTCCCCCGCCGCCACGGCGTCCCGGGAGAAGGACGACGACGACCGCCCCACCTCCGCCGGGGACGTCGCCTCCGCCTCCGACGGCCGGCAGGACGACGTCGGCGCCGTCGGCCGGCCCCGCCCGGGCTCCTCGACCCGCCCCGGCGCCGACGCCGCAGACGAGGTCCCGGCCGCCCAGGTGTCCCCCCGCGAGATCCAGGCCCGCATCCGCGCCGGCGCCACCGCCGAGCAGGTCGCCGAGGCCACCGGCGCCTCCCTGGCCCGTGTCCGCATCTTCGAGTACCCGGTCCTGGCCGAGCGCGCGTGGATCGCACAGCAGGTCCAGCAGCTCGAGGTGTGGGTCGGCGGCCCGGACCTCTACTCCTCCACGGTCGAGGACGGCGGCCCGAGCACCCTGGGCGAGCTCGTCTCCCATCGGCTGCAGGAGCTCGGCCTGGACGCGGACGCCGTGACCTGGGACGCCTGGCGCGAGGGCCCGGGCCCATGGACCGTGGTCGCGGACTTCAGCCTGGAAGGGCTGCGCTCCAAGCCGACGCAGGAGCAGCCGCCGGCCCGGTTCGCGTTCCGCCAGGGCGCCAAGCAGGTGGACCACGTGAACCGCTGGGCCCAGCTGCTGGCCGACGCCGAGACCTGGAACATCCCCTCCGGCCGGTCGAAGGACGACGAGACCCCGTTCGACGTCGAGGCGGGGGACGTCCCCGAGCGCCCGGCCGCCGAGCCGACCGCCCTGCACCCGGACACCGCCCCAGACCCGGACGAGGAGCTGCTCGACATCCTCCGGGCCCGCCGCGGCCAGCGCCTCGGCGCAGACGAGGAGTCCGACGACGCCCTCGCCCTGATGCTCACGCGAGAGGAGACCCCGAACCCGCAGCCGCCGGCGAAGCCGCCCCTGGCGGCCGCAGACGACACCGGCGCCGGCTCCGCCGTCTCGGCCGACCGGACCGAGTACCTGTGGGACGACGAGGACGCCGGCGACGACAGCCCGCTGGCCTCCGTGCACGCCTTCCGCTCCGCGGACCCCGCACGTGACGAGGACGCGGGCGACGCCGACGCCCGTGACGAGGATGCCGCGGCTGAGGAGACCACGGACCCGCAGGACGAGGACAAGGCCGCCGAGGACGAGGCCGCCAACGAGGACGCCGCGCAGAAGCCTCGCCCCGGCCGGTCGACCTCCGGCCGCGGGACCTCGCGCGGACGCATCGCGGACGTGCTGATCAAGGACACCTCGGAGCCGAAGCCCGGCGCGCAGAAGGAGTCGCCCCGGTCGAAGTCCTCGACCCGCCGCGCCTCCGTGCCGAGCTGGGACGAGATCGTCTTCGGCCGCAAGAACGACTGACCCCTCCCGGGCCCTCCGCCCCCCAGCAGCCCGGGAGACGGCGCACGGGAGACGGCGCACGGCAGGGCACCGTCAGGACGCACGGCAGGGCACCGTCAGGACGCACGGCAGGGCACCGTCAGGAGGGGCTCTCCCCGCTCAGGTGCTGAGCAGCAGCAGGGGCACCTCACGCTCCGCTCGGGTGGGCGAGCCGTGCTGTCCGACCATCTCGAAGGCGTGGGCACCGACCCGGCGGCCGTCGTAGAGGGCCAGGTCGCCGTGGGCGGCGATGAGCAGGTCGCCGATGCGCGGGCGCACCCGGTCCGCGACCTTGGCGCCGAACCAGCCGGCGGCCACCGCCTCGTCCCGGGTCAGGACCCATGCGTAGGCGCCGTGGGCGGCACGCCAGGCCTCGGCCACGGCGGCGCGGCGCTCGGCGGAGACGTCCGCCCCGAAGTGCAGCTGCACCAGGCGCGGCTCCCCCGCCGTGTGTTCCACGCCGTCGAGCAGCTCCGGGAAGCGCAGACGCCCGTTGTCGAGCACCTCCGCGTAGTCGAGCCGACGGGAGTCGGGCACGTCCACCATCCCGTGGTCCCCGGTGATGCCGAGGGTGGAGCCGGGCGGCATCCGCTCGTGCAGCCGCTTCAGCGTGGTGTCGACCTCCTCGAGGGCATGGAGCCAGGAGTCGGAGCCCAGGCCGTCGCGGTGACCGGCCTTGTCCAGCTCGTTGAAGTACAGGTAGACCAGGGCAGGCTGCCGGACGCTGTCCAGCACGCCGAGGGCCAGCTGCATGCGGGCGGCCATCGTGGAGCCGGCCCGGTACTCGCCGCCGCGCAGGGCGGCGCGGGTCAGCGCGGAGCCGGCGAACAGAGGCAGGGAGACCGTGACCACCGCACAGCCGGCCGCCTCGGCCCGCTCCAGGACGGTGGGCAGCGGCTGCCACTGCTCCGGGACGGTGGCCGGGTCCCAGCCGCCGAGCATGTTCACCACCACGCCCCGCTCCGGATCGAGCACGTCATAGCCGACCACGCCGTGCACGCCCGGCTCCTCGCCGGTGCCCAGGCTGGTCAGGGAGGCCGCGGTGGTGGTCGGCACGGGCGCCTGCAGGACGCGGCCGTGGGACTCCATGGCGGACTTGAGGAACGGGGCGTGACCGCCGTAGCGGCGCAGCACGTTGCGGCCGAGCCCGTCCACCAGTGCGACCACGGCACGGCGGGTCTGCGGCCAGGCCAGCGCGTTGTCCAGCCCCTCCACCCCGAGCGCCGCGGCCGCCGAGGCCATGACGGAGCGCAGATGCCGCTCGGCCGGGACGACTCCGGCGGGGACGGGTGCGCTCATGCGACCGCCGCCAAGTGGACGCGGCGCAGGGTGCGGGCGAACGCCAGGGCGTCCTCGACCGCGGCACGCCCGTCGGCGTCCGCCGCCACGCGGATCACGAGGTCCTCGCGCGTGGAGGTGCCGGTATAGCCGTGGTCCGCCTCGCAGTTCGGGTCGGCGCAGCCGGCCGGCTGCAGGTCCAGGCGCTGGCCGCCGGCCCACTGCACGGCCAGCGTCATCTCGGCCACCGGGTCGGTGGGGCGGAACCGCTCGGGCTCGGCGTGGCCGGTGGTGATCACCACGGAGCCGATCGCGGACACCGGGACGAGCTCCGTGGAGATCTGGGCCAGCATGCGGCGCCCCTCGGTGTCCAGCGGGTGGTCGTCCAGGTGCGCGGCCACCACCACGTCCTCGCACACCACCAGCACGGTGATGTGGCGGTGGATCTCGTCGTAGTCGAAGTGGGTGTCCACGTGCACCAGGTGGGCCAGTGGCTGCCGCCCCTCCAGCTCCTGGGCCAGGTGGTGCGCCACCAGGTCCGGGTAGAACCCGGCGCGGGCGAGGGACTCGGTCAGCGACGGACCCGAGCCCACCGTCCAGCGGCGGCCCTGTTCGGCCGCGCCCAGGCGGTTCAGCGGTGAGCGGTGGTCGTCGTGCTCGTGGTTCCTGCGCAGCGGGGTCATGGGCTCCATGCTATCGGCGCCCGGACACCTGACCGCCGCATCCACAGGTGACGCCCTGGCGGCGCCGAGGGGCGTCGTCCACGAGGTCAGTCCCCGCGCATGGCACGGCGGGCGGAGTCGGTGCGCTGGCCGGCGTCCGCGACGTCCACCTCGGCCTGCAGCACCGTGACTCCGCCGGGGCCGGCCAGGACGGGGGCGAACCTCAGGCGGGCGACAGACGGCAGGTCGTCCTTGAGGGCGGCCACGCGGGAGACGAGGTCCTCCAGGGCCCCCATGTCCGCGGCGGGCACACCGCCGTGGGCCTGCAGCTTGGACGCGGCACGCGGGGCGCGGACCATCTGGGAGACGTCACCGGAGGTCAGCGGCGGGACGCGGTGCACCCAGTCGTCCAGCAGGTCGGTGGCGTCGCCGGTGATGCCGAAGGACACCACGGGGCCGATCAGCGGGTCCTCCAGGGCCGTGACGGTGACGGCCTGGCCGGCCGGCGCCATGGCCTGCACCTCGAGCTCGGTGACGCCGAAGGCCTTCAGCGCCTGGCGCATCTGTTCCACGTTGCGGCGCAGCGAGTCCGCGTCCGTGATGGACAGCCGCACACCGCCCAGGTCGAGACGGTGGCGCAGGTGCGGGTCGACCGCCTTCACGGCCACCGGGAACCCGAGGCGCTCGGCCGCCTCCACGGCCTCATCCGTGGTGCTGAAGCGCTCGGACGGGAGCGTGGAGATGCCATAGCAGCCCAACAGGCGCGCCGTCTCCTCCGGGGTGAGACGGGTGAGCTCGGTGCCGTTGTTGCCGCGGGCCACGGCGGCCTCCACGATCTCCTCCGCGGTGTGGCGGTCCACGCCCTCGAGCTCGATCGGCTCGCCCATGTCCTCGTCCCGCCAGTCCACGTAGGTGGCCAGGCGGCCGAGCACGCGCAGGGCCTTCTGAGGGGACGGGTAGAACGGGACGCCCGGCTGCAGGGCACCGGGCTCGGCGTCGTCGTCCAGCGGAGCCGAGCCGGCGAGCAGCGCACCGGAGTATTCCGGGTCCACCACATCGGTGAGGCAGACCAGGACCGGCACCTCGGCGCCGCGGGCGGCGTCCGAGAGTTCGCGGGCCAGATCGGCGGGGACCTCGGCCGACTGGTGCAGGCCGGCGCGGGCGATGACCACCACGGCGTCGGCGCGGCCGTCGGCGAGCGCGGTCTCCAGATCCTTGCGGACGGCGTCTGCGTGGCGGGCGGTGCCGTCCTCGGCGGAGGCGAGGCCGACGGTGCCCACGACCTCGAGGCCCTCGGCGGAGGCGGCGTCCCGGGCGAGGCGGTCCAGGGCGAGGGAGTCGCCCACCAGCAGCACGCGGCGGCCGCGCGGCAGCGGTTGGGAGGCCAGGGCCTGCATGAGGTCCATGAGCTCCTCGTGGGTCATGACCTCGATCGCGCCGGTCTGGTCCAGCATGGAGTCCACGGTGCCTTCGGGTGCCCGGGTGGTGCGGGTCTCGTGGCCCGGGGGCAGGTTGCGTCCGGTGACGTCCGAGCGGACCACCACGACCGGCTTGGTGCGGGAGAGGCGGCGGGCGATCCGGGAGAACTTGCGCGGGTTACCGAAGGACTCGAGGTACACGCCCACGGCGGCGGTCTGCGGGTCGTCCTCGAAGTACTGCATCGCGTCGTTGCCGGAGACGTCGGCACGGTTGCCTGCGCTGATCACGGTGGACACGCCGATGCCGCGGCGCAGGGCGGAGGAGGCGAGCATCGCGGAGATCGAGCCGGACTGGCTGAACAGGCCGATGCGGCCGCGAGCCGGCATGCCGGGCGCCGGGGAGGCGTTCAGGCGGATCTTCGGGTCGGTGCAGATCACGCCGAGCGAGGCGGGGCCGATGATGCGCATGCCCTCCGCGCGGGCACGGGAGACGAGCGCGCGCTGGGCGGCCACGCCCTCGGCGCCGGCGTCCGCGTAGCCGGAGGTGAGCACAAGGATCCCCTTGACGCCGTGCTCGGCGCACTGCTCGACGACGCCCGGCATCTCGTCCACGGGGACGGCGGCCACCACGAGGTCGACCGGGCCCGGGATGTCCTTCACATGGGCGTGGGCGGGCACACCGCAGACCTCGAAGGCCTCGCGGTTGACGGCATGGACGTCCCCGGTGAAGCCGCCGGCGAGGATGTGCTCGAGGACCACGTGGCCGACCGACTCGGGGTGACGGGAGGCGCCGACGACCGCCACGGAGGACGGGTTGACGATCTCGGAGACGGACCGGGCCTCGGCGCGGTGCTCGCGCGATTCCATGACGGCACGCCAGCGGGCGGTGGGGTCGATGGGGAACTCGACGGCCACGACGCCGTCCTCGAAGCGACGGGCGATCTCGAAGCCGGACTCCTGGAACACGGAGAGCATCTTGCGGTTCTCCGGGAGGACCTCGGCGGTGAAGCGGCGGATGCCGTTCTCACGGGCGGCGACGGCCAGGTGCTCCATGAAGATGGAGCCGAGGCCGCGGCCCTGCGCGTCGTCGGCGATGTTGAACGCCACCTCGGCGACGTCCTGGTTCGGGTAGCGGTCGTAGCGGCCGACGCCGAGGATGCGGCCGCGGCGCTGGACCACGAAGGCCACGCGGTCCTTGTAGTCGACGACGGTGAAGCGCTCGAGGTCCTTCTTGGACAGCTGCGACTTGTACGTGAAGTAGCGCAGGTAGATCGAGGACTCCGACTGGCCTCGGTGCATGGCCTGCAGGCCGTCCGCGTCGTCCGGAGTGATCGGCCGCAGGCGGGCGGTGGTGCCGTCCCTGAGCACGACGTCCGCCTCCCAGTGGCGGGGATATACAGGCTTCTGACGCTTCTCACCCATAGGATTCAGCCTAGACAATCTCCGAACCGTTGAGGACTCCCGAAGCACCATGACAGCCCGATCGACCCGTTCCCGCTCGGCCGGTGGCGACGCCCCGCAGCCCGTTCCCGTGGAGCAGGAGAACATCGTCGACGTCGACGTCGCGCAGGAGATGGAGGGCTCGTTCCTCGAGTACGCGTACTCGGTGATCTACTCCCGCGCCCTGCCGGACGCCCGCGACGGCCTGAAGCCGGTCCAGCGGCGCATCCTGTTCATGATGTCCCAGATGGGGCTGCGCCCGGACAAGGGGCATGTGAAGTCGGCCCGCGTGGTCGGCGAGGTGATGGGCAAGCTGCACCCCCACGGCGACGGCGCGATCTACGACGCCATGGTGCGCATGGCCCAGCCGTTCTCCCTGCGCCTGCCGGTGGTGGACGGCCATGGCAACTTCGGCTCGCTCGACGACGGTCCGGCGGCCCCGCGCTACACCGAGGCCCGCATGGCTCCGGCGGCGCTGGCGATGACCGCCGACCTGGACGAGGACACGGTCGACTTCGTCCCGAACTACGACAACCAGTTCACCCAGCCCGGCGTCCTGCCGTCGGCCTACCCGAACCTGCTGGTCAACGGGGCCTCCGGCATCGCGGTGGGCATGGCCACCAACATGGCCCCGCACAACCTGCGTGAGGTCGTCGCCGCGGCCCGCCACCTGCTCGGGCACCCGGACGCGGAGCTCGCGGACCTGATGGAGCACGTCCCCGGCCCGGACCTGCCCTCGGGCGGCCGGATCGTGGGCCTGGACGGGGTGAAGGACGCCTACGCCACCGGCCGCGGCTCCTTCCGCATGCGCGCCACCGTCGCTGTGGAGCAGGTCACCGCACGCAAGACCGGACTCGTGGTCACCGAGCTGCCGTACGGCGTCGGCCCGGAGAAGGTGATCGAGCGGATCAAGGACGGCGTCAACGCCAAGAAGATCACCGGCATCTCCGACGTCGTCGACCTGACGGACCGCAAGAACGGCCTCAAGCTCGTCATCGAGCTCAAGTCCGGGTTCAACCCGCAGGCCGTGCTCGCCGCGCTCTACAAGCACACGCCGCTGGAGGAGACCTTCGGCATCAACAACGTGGCCCTCGTGGACGGCCAGCCCCAGACCCTGGGGCTGAAGGAGCTGCTCCAGGTCTACGTGGACCACCGCCTGTCCGTGGTGCGTCGCCGGACCGAGTACCGCCTCGGCAAGAAGAGGGACCGGCTCCACCTGGTGGAGGGCCTGCTGCTGGCCCTGGTCGACATCGACGAGGTCATCGAGATCATCCGCACCTCGGACGACGCCGCCGCGGCCCGCACCCGCCTCATGCAGGTCTTCGACCTCACCGAGGTCCAGTCCAACCACATCCTCGAGCTGCGCCTGCGCCAGCTGACCAGGTTCTCCCGCATCGAGCTCGAAGCAGAGCGGGACGAGCTGGCCGCCGCGATCGCCGAGCTGGAGGCCATCCTCGCCTCGGACGCCCGCCTGCGCGAGGTCGTCTCCGGCGAGCTGGCGGACGTGGCGGACGAGTACGGCGACGACCGCCGCACCCGGCTGCTCGACGCCGAGAACCTCGCCTCCCCCACCGCCTCCGCCCCGGCGGCGAAGGAGGCCGGGGCCGTCGCGTCCCCGATGATGGTCGCGGACACCCCCTGCTGGGTGCTGCTGTCCACCGCGGGCCGCCTGCTGCGCACCGCGGACCGGACCCCGATCGCCCCTGTCGGCCGCCGCCACAAGCACGACTCCTACACCTCCGTGGTCCCGACGACGGCCCGCGGCGAGATCGGTGCCCTCACCTCCGCAGGCCGCCTCCACCGCCTCCAGGTCGTGGACATCCCCGCCGCCGCGGAGGCCTCCGCCTCCCCGCCCATGGCCGAGTCCGTGCCCGCCAAGGAGTTCGTCCCGCTCGAGCGCGGCGAGTCCCTCGTCGCCCTCGTCCCCCTGGACGCCGTCCTGGCGATCGGCACCGCCCGCGGTGTGGTCAAGCGCGTCCGCCCACAGTGGCCGCTGAACCGGGACGTGTTCGAGGCCATCACCCTCAAGGACAGGGACGCCGTGGTGGGCGCCGCACCCGCAGTGCAGGACGAGGACCACCTCGTGTTCGTCACCGCCGCCGGCCAGCTGCTGCACTATGAGGCCTCGCTGGTCCGTCCGCAGGGCCCGTCCGCCGGCGGCATGGCCGGCATGCGTGTGGCGGACAAGGACACCGTCCTCGCGTTCGCCGTCGCCCCGGCCGGCACCGTGGTGCCCGAGGCCGAGCTGTCCTCCTCCGAGCGTCCGGCCGTGGTGGTCACCGTGGCCGACGGCCAGTCCGACCTGCTCGGCTCCGCGCCCGGGTCCGTGAAGGTCACCCCGCTCGGCGAGTACCCGACCAAGGGCCGCGGCACCGCCGGCGTCCGCGCCCACCGGATGCTCAAGGGCGAGAACGCCGTGGTGCTGGCCTGGGCCGGCGCCTCCCCCGCCCTCGCCGCGTCGAAGGCCGGCGTCGCCCGCGCCCTGCCCACCGAGTTCGGCCGCCGCGACGGCTCGGGCGTCCCGGTGGACCAGAGGATCGAGGCGATCGGCTCCGGCGCCTCGCCGATCCTGGTGGCCGCCGCCCCTCAGGCCGACGACGCGGTGGAGGTCTCGGCCGAGTGAGCGACGCGGTGCAGGTCACCGCTGCGGCATCCGGGGCTGACCTGCCGAGCGCGTGGACGACGACTCACCGCGCGCCGTGACGGCCCCTGACGCGGCGCCGGGTCACCGCCGGCGGTGGCCGTGCTCGGCCCCGAGCCGCAGGACCACGTCGGCGTCCGCCACCAGCGCCTCGTCATGGGTGACCGTCACCGTGATCCTCGCCCCCAGGCCCGCCACCAGATCCTGCATGAGCGCGTGGCCCTCGTCGCGGCCGAGGTGCGCCGTCGGCTCGTCCAACAGGACCACATCCGCCCCGGCCAGCAGGGCCCGGGCCACCGCGAGACGCTGACGTTGCCCGCCGGACAGTCGCCGGCCGCCCGGTCCGACCCGGGTGTCCAGCCCGTCCGGCTGTGCCGCGAGCCAGCCGTCCAGCCCGACCCGGCGCAGGGCGTCTGTGAGCTCCTCCTCGTCCGGGGCCTGCTGCGGGTCTCGGGACAGCGCCAGGTTGCCGCGCACGGTCGAGTCGAACACGAGCGCGTCCTGCGGCGTCCACGCCACCCGGCGCAGGCGGTCCGCCGAGGGCCTGGTCCCGGCCTCGGCTCGGCGCCCCGTGCCGGCCACTTCGGCGCCCGGCCGGCACACCGGGGCCGTCCCGGGCCCAAGCTCCGGCCCCGCCTCCTTTGACTCCACCTCTTCCGACTCCGCCGCGGTGAGCAGCGCATAGCGGCCCTGGGCAGGCGGGAGCAGGCCGAGCAGCACGGACAGCAGCGTGGACTTGCCGGAGCCGGACGGCCCCACCACCCCGATCCGCTCGCCCCGCCGAGCACGAAGGTCCAGGCCGGTCCAGACCGGCTCCTGTGCCCCCGGATGCCACGCGGCGGCGTCCTCGAGCAGCAGGGTCTCGACGACGGTGTCGGCCTCGGCGGCGGATGTCGGACGCCCCGATCCGGTCGGCTCCGGCCCGGCCAGCAGTGGCGCGACGGCGCGGCCCCGATCCCGCAGCACGGGCAGCTGCGCCGCGGCGGTCCCCAGGGCGGCCAGCGGCTCGGCCCAGCTCAGGGCGATAAGGACGGCCAACGCCGCGGCCGGAGCGGCGGTGCCGGTGTCCAGGGCGGCCTGGGCGGCGGCCAGGGCGGACGCCGAGGACGCGGCCACGGCCAGGGCCGCCCCGAGCCCGGCCGCGCGGGAGGCGCGGCGTGCCGGGGCGTCCAGCTGCTCGGCGGTCCGGTCCAGCCTCTGCAGGGCACGCTCTGCCAGGCCGTTGGCGTGCAGGTCTGCCGCTGCCTGAAGCAGGCGGGTGACGTGTCCGAGCAGCGCCGAGCGTCGCGTGGCGGCGGCCCCGGAGGCGGCCCGGTCGACGAGCAGCACCGCCGCGGGGACCAGCACCAGCCCGGCAGCCGCGACGGGCAGGGCCGCCGCGGCCGGACCGGGGGCCAGCACGGCGACGATCGCGGCCGTGACGGCCCAGGCCAGCAGCGCCGCCGGGACCGGGACGAGGACGCGGGGCACGGCGTCGCGCAGCGCGTCGACGTCCGCGACGAGCGCGGACAGGGCCCCGTCGGCCCGGCTGAGCCGGCGGAAGGCGGCGGGATCCGCGCCGAGGCGGTCCCAGATCCGCAGACGCAGCCGGCCCGCCCACGCCAGCACCGCGTCGTGGGCGGACAGCCGCTCCAGGTAACGGCAGACGCCGCGGGACACGCCGAACGCCCGCACCAGCACGATCACGGCCAGCAGGTACAGGATCGGCGGCTGATAGGCGGCCATGACGATCAGCCAGCCGGACAGACCGGCCAGCAGCGCCGCGGACAGGTGGGTGCCCACGGCCCAGCCGACCGACGCCCACAGCCTGCGGGCACCCCAGGGCAGCAGCCGGAGGACGTGGCGCCCGCGCGGGACACGCTGTGCGGTGGAGGCGACCGGCGGCCCAGTATCGGCCGCATCGATGCCGGCATCGGCCACGGCGGCCGTCGGCGGCCGCCCTGATCCGGCGAGGGCGGGGTCGTGGGATGCGATGAGCAGGGCGACCGGTGGCAGGGACAGTCCGGGCACCCGATCCGTCCTGATCGTCAGCAGCAGTCGGCGCACCCGGTCCGCCGCCGTCTCGTCCAGGTGGGCGGTGGGCTCGTCGAGCAGCACCAGCCGAGGCGCGCCGTCCGCGTCGTCGTCCGTCTGTGCGAGCCGGGCCAGCAGCCGGGCCAGGGCAAGACGACGCCGCTCCCCGGGGCTGAGGTCGTCGACCGGGCGCTCCGCCAGGTCCGCGCGAAGGCCCACCGCCTCCAGAGCGGACCGGGCCTGCACCGGGTCCGCCCCCGCCAGCGCCAGCTCCTCGGCGCCTGTGGGGGCGGCGAACTCCGGATGCTGCCCCAGCCACAGGACGCGTCCGGGCTCGGGCGCCCGCACCGTGCCGGCCACACGGACGTCGTCGTCGCGGAGCAGCCCGGCCAGCAGGTGCAGGACGGTGGACTTGCCGGTGCCGGACCCGGTCGAGAGCACCCGGGCCTCGCCGGCGGGCACGGACAGGTCGAGGCCGTCCACCACCCATGGCCCGGCCCCGTAGGCGATCCGCAGCCCGTCCAGGGACAGCACCGGCTGCGCAGGGTCCTCACCTGCGTCGTCTGCGCGCCGCAGCCTGTCCAGGGCGGGGACACGCAGCGGCTCGTGCAGGCGGGCGTCGATGCGTTCCCGGGCCGCCTCGGCATCCTCGGTGGCATGGAAGGCAGCACCCAGGTCCCGCAGCGGCAGGTAGACCTCGGCCGCCATGACCAGGACCACCAGCCCCTCCGCGAGCCCCAGGCTCCCGGAGACCAGACGCACGCCGATCACCACCGCCACGACCGCGACGGACAGGGAGGCGATCAGCTCCAGCGCAAGGCCGGAGACGAACGCGGTGCGCAGGGTGCCCATCGTGGCGGCCCGGTGCCGTTCGGAGACCCTTTCCAGAGAGCGCCGCTGCACCCCGGCCCGGTGCAGGCCCACGAGCACCGGCAGCCCACGGGCGAGCTCGGCCAGCTGGGAGGAGAGCCGGGCCAGTCCCGCGGCGGAGTCGGCGATGCGCTCGGCGGTGTGCCGGCCGATCAGGACCATGAACAACGGCACCAGCGGCAGGGTGAGCAGCAGCAACAGCGCGGACAGCGGATCTCGCAGCAGCGCCCACCCGATCAGCGCGGGTGGGACCACCGCGGCCGCGGCCAGGGCGGGCAGCACCCGCGCGTGGTAGTCGTCCAGTCCCTCCAGGCCGCGGGTCGCCACCACCGCGTCCGGGCCCACGTCCTCGCCCAGGGCGTCGGCCTCGTCCAGGCGGCGCCGCAGCAGCGCACGGCGCAGGTCCGCCTGTACCTGCAGGGAGGTCCGGCGCCCCAGCGCCGGAGCGATCGCCTCCGCCGCCGCACGCAGCAGGGTGCCCGCCGCGCCCAGCAGCAGGGCGAGGCCGACCTGGTCCGCCTCCACCGGCCCGGCAGGGGCCGGCGGGCGCAGGAGCAGGTCGAGCAGGTCGGAGGCATCGGGGACGGGCAGGGCCGCAGCCAGCCCGGTCAGCAGCCGGGTCAGCGCCTCGGCGAGCAGGATCCATCCGCCCGCACGCAGCACGGCGCAGCCCAGCAGGGGGACCAGCAGCCGCCGGGAGGCGGAGTCTCGGGGAAGGGGGCCGGAAGACCGAGGTGCCCGGCCGTCGTCGGGACGACTCACACCGGGCGGACCGCGTGGGCCGTGGGGATGTGGGTGACGGCGATGCGGCGGCGGAAGGTCCAGTAGGACCAGGCGGTGTAGGCCAGGACGATCGGCACGAAGACGACCGTCACCCACGCCATGACGGTGAGCGTGTAGGCGCCCGACGAGGCGTTCTCCACGGTGAGGCTGTACGCGGGGTCGATGGTGGAGGGCAGCACCACCGGGTAGACGGCGGTGAACAGGGCGGCCACGCCGGCGGCCAGGAAGCCCCCCATGGCGGCGAACGTCAGGCCCTCACGGCCGGCACGCGCCCACATCCAGGCCGCCGCCAGGGCCACCACGGCGAGCACCGTGAGCACCCACGGCAGGACGGCGCCGCGGCGGGCGACCACGAGCACGACCCACAGGGCCAACGGCGCCACGAGCACCGGGAGCCAGCGGCCCAGCACCCGACGGGCCGCCTCGCGTGCGGCGCCGTCGGTCTTCAGGCCGAGGAATGCCCATGCCTGGGCGATCGCGTAGAGGACCACCGCCACGCCGCCGAGCAGCGCGTACGGGGTGATCCAGACGAAGGGGCCGCCCACGCGGTCGCCGTTGGCGTCCAGCGGCAGGCCGGTGGTGGTCAGGGCGAGCATGGCGCCCACGGTGAAGGCGGCCAGCAGCGAGCCGCCGGCCAGGCAGGCGTCCCATACGGCGCGCCCGGCGTCGGTGATCGCCTTGCCGCGGTACTCGATGGCCACGGCGCGCAGGATCAGTCCCACCAGCGTCAGCATCAGCGGCAGGTAGAGGGCAGAGAACAGCGAGGCATACCAGTGCGGGAACGCCGCGAAGGTCGCGCCGCCGGCGGTGAGCAGCCACACCTCGTTGCCGTCCCACACGGGACCGATGGTGTTGAGCAGCTGGCGCCGGGAGCGCTCGTCCCGCGCCCACAGGCGCATGAGCATCCCGACGCCGAGGTCGAAGCCCTCGAGCAGCAGGTAGCCGAGCCAGAGGACTCCGATGAGGGCGAACCAGATGGTGGGCAGGGTCTCTGCCATGGTGACGTTCTCCTTGGGTCCCGATCGCGGGTCAGTAGGCGAAGGCGAGGACGTCGTCCTCGTCGTGGTCGTGGTCGGTGGGGTCCGCGTGCTCGTGTGCGGTGAGCTCCGGCATGCCGGCGGGCACACCGCCGCGCACATAGCGGGCCAGCAGGACGACCTCGACGACGAGCAGGGTGCCGTAGAGCAGGGCGAACACGATCAGGGACACCAGGATCTCCACGCCGTCCACCCCCGGGGACACCGCGGCGGCGGTGAACATGAACACCTGGTCTCCGGCGGGCAGCGCCGGGTTCGGGGCCACCACGAACGGCTGGCGGCCCATCTCCGTGAACACCCAGCCAGCCATGTTCGCTCCGAAGGAGCCGCCGATCGAGAGGACGGCCACCCGCATCCAGTTCCGGCTCGCCGGGACCGTGCCCCTCCTGGTCATCCAGAGGGCGCAGGCGGCGGCGAGCGCGGCGAGGCCGCCGAAGGTGATCATCAGGCGGAAGCCCCAGTAGGTCACCTCCATCAGCGGCTGGTAGTCGATCTCCGCGCCCGCCCGCTCTCCGTACATGGGGTCGTCCGGCAGGTGGGTGCCGTACTTCTCCTGGTACTCCGGGATCAGGCTCGTGATGCCCTTGACCGGGGTCGTGAAGTCCTCGTAGGCCAGGTAGGACAGCAGGCCGGGCACCTCGACCACGCCCACGACGTCGTCACAGGTGGTGGCGCCCGAGCGGTCGGACAGGTCGGCGAAGGAGAACACGGAGAACGCCGTGCCGTCATGGCAGGCGGCCTCGGCCGAGGCCATCTTGAGCGGCTGGGTCTCGATCATCTGCTGGGCCTGCGCATGGCCGGTGAAGGCGGTGCCGGTGAAGCCGATGATCGCCACCGCGGCGCCGATGCGCAGGGAGCGCAGCCAGACGGTGTGGTCCAGGCGGTCCCGGGCGGCCGAGCCGGTCTCCCCCACCACCACGCGGCCGTCGGCGTCCACGGAGTCGATGCCGTCGGCGCGGCGGCGCCAGAGGTGGTACCAGGCGATGCCGAGCAGGAAGCCGCCGCCCACGGCATAGGCGCCGAAGAGCGTGTGCGGGAAGTGGGTCAGCAGGATGGGGTTCGTGAGCACGGCCCCGATGTCGTCCAGCACGGGGCGTCCGTCCACCACGCGGTAGCCGACCGGGTGCTGCATGAAGGCGTTGGCGGCCATGATGAAGTACGCGGAGAAGTGGGCGCCGACCACCGCGAGCCAGAGGGCCGCGAGGTGGACCGCCTTCGGGAGCGTCTTCCAGCCGAAGATCCAGGCCCCGAGGAACACGGACTCCAGGAAGAAGGCGATGAGCGCCTCCATCGCGAGGGGGGCGCCGAAGACGTCCCCCACGAAGCGGGAGTACTCGGACCAGGCCATGCCGAACTGGAACTCCTGCACGATGCCGGTGGCCACGCCCATGATGAAGTTGATGAGGAAGAGCTTGCCCCAGAACTTCGTCATCCGGAGATAGACCTCCCGCCCCGTGGTGAACCACGCGGTCTGCAGGACCGCCACGAGCAGTCCGAGGCCGATGGTGAGCGGGACCATCAGGAAGTGGTAGACGGTGGTGATGCCGAACTGCCAGCGGGCGAGTTCCAGGGGATCCATGCTGTGTCACTCCAGTGCAGAGACGTGATTCCACGGTGTGGGACGTTCTCAGGATACCCCTGGGCCATCACCGGTCAGGCATGTGTCGAGTGGCTCCGATCACCCTCCTGAGGTCCTCGGTCCCCCCGGGGGATAGACTCGTTCTCCGGCCTGCCCGCTCGGCGGGCCCGACAGACGTGCCCCGAGCAGATTGGCCCAGGTAACCGAACGTGTCCGGCAACGCCAGCTTCGAGTACTCCCGCGCCGCCCTCCTGGCGGTGACCGAGGTCGAGGCCCCGAACGAGCTCACCTCCGAGGAGCTGGACGTCCGTCTGGACGACGTCCTCAAGCGCCTCAAGCTGCCCAAGGGGCTGCTGCAGCGCGTGGCCGGCGTCCGCGCCCGCCGCAACTGGGACAGGCCGGGCGACTTCCAGGAGGCCGCCGCCCGCGCCGGCACCGCCGCCCTCGAGGCCGCGGGGGTGCGCCCGGACCAGGTCGGCCTGATCGTCAACACCTCGGTCACCCGCGCCACCCTCGAGCCGTCCGTGGCCGTCGGCGTCCACCACATGATGGGCCTGCCGACCTCCGCGGTGAACTTCGACATCACCAACGCCTGCCTCGGCTTCGTCAACGGCATCATGCTGGCCTCCTCCCTCGTGGACGCCGGCCAGGTCGACTACGCCGTGGTCGTGGCCGGAGAGGACGCCCTCAAGGTCCAGGACGCCACCGTGGAGAACCTGCACTCCCCGCAGACCAACCGCGGCAACTTCATGGAGCAGTTCGCCTCCCTCACCCTCGGTTCGGGCGCCGCCGGCGCGGTGATCGGCTCCGCCGAGGAGCACCCGGAGGGCCACCGCATCGTCCGCGGCGTCACCCGCGCCGGTTCCGAGCACCACCTGCTCTGCGTGGGCGACCACAACGGCATGTACACCGACTCCACCGGCCTGCTCGACGGCGGCCTCGAGCTCGTCATGGACGCCTGGAACGACGCGCCCGCCGACTGGGGCTGGAAGGACGCGGACCGGTTCATCACCCACCAGGTCTCCCAGCTGCACACCAACGCGATCGCGGAGGCCGCCGGCCTGGACCTCGACCGCGTCCCCACCACCTTCCCGACGCTCGGCAACATCGGCCCGGCGTCCCTGCCCATCACCCTCGTCCGCGAGCAGGACACCCTCGAGCGCGGGGACAAGGTCCTCTGCCTCGGCGTCGGCTCCGGACTGAACACCGCCATGCTCGAGATCCAGTGGTGAGAAGGAGGACCACGCCGTGAGCATCCCCGCAGCCGCAGCGACCATCCCCCCGATCGACAGGATGCCCGGGTGGGACCCGCAGTGGTCCCGCCTGCTCACGGTCCAGTCCCCCGCGGACCCGGCCGGCACCGTCCGGACCTTCCACATCGCGGACACCGGCCCGGCCCTGGCCGCGATGGGCGTGGAGGTGCACGGCACCATCCTCGCCGTCCACGGCAACCCGACCTGGTCCTACCTGTGGCGCTCGCTCATGCGCGCCACCGTGGACCAGGCCCGTGCCGGCGGCACCGCCTGGCGCGTGATCGCCCCGGACCAGCTGGACATGGGCTTCTCCGAGCGCCTTCCCCACGCGCAGATGCCCCGCCCGGAGACGATGGGCACCGCCGGTTCGGACTACCGCGGCCTCGCCGCCCGCCTGGACGACCTCACCGCGATCACCGACGCCCTGGAGCTGCCCGGCCTCGTGGCCGCCGGCCACCGCCTCGTGACGATCGGCCACGACTGGGGCGGCGTCGTCTCCCTGGGCTGGGCCGGCCGCCACGCCGAGCTGCTGTCCGGTGTGATGACGCTGAACACCGCCGTCCACCAGCCGGAGGGCGCCCCCATCCCGGTGCCGCTGCAGGCCGCCCTCGCCGGCCCCCTGCTGGCCAACTCGACCGTGGCCACGGACGCGTTCGTCTCCGTCACCACGTCCCTGGCCAGCCCGCAGCTGTCCCGCGCGGTGCGCGCCGCCTATCACCTGCCGTACACCTCTGCGGACCGCCGCGGCGGCGTGGGCGGCTTCGTGGCGGACATCCCCGCCACCGCCGACCACGGCTCCCACCCCGCGCTGCAGGAGGTCTCCGCAGGCGTGTCCGCCCTGGGCACCGCCGACGTTCCCGCCCTGATCCTGTGGGGCGCAGACGACCCCGTCTTCCTCGACCGCTACCTCGACGACCTGCGCGACCGCCTTCCCGCCGCCCGTGTGCACCGCTACGAGGAGGCCGGCCACCTGCTCATCGAGGACCGGGACCTGACCGGACCCGTCCTCACGTGGTTGGAGCTGCTGGACACCGGCATGCTCTCCTCCCCGGGATCGGGCCTGCCCGTGTCCCTGCCGGAGCCCGAGCTGCGCTACGAGGCGCACCCGTCCACCACGTCCCTGCACCTGGAGGACCTCGAGTCCCACGTCTCAGCCGGTGAGGAGGACGACGACGGCACCGCACCCTCCGGCCAGGACGTCCCCGCCGCCCCGGTGCAGCCCGCCTCCTCGTCCTCCGGACGCCGTCGCCTGTGGGACCAGCTGGAGGAATGGGGCGCCCCGGAGGCCTACAACCGCGACGCCACCGCCCTGGTGGACATGACCGGCGCCGCCAGCTCCCGAGCGATCGTGCGCCGGAAGCGCCGCCCCGTGGCCGTGAGCTGGGGCGAGCTGCAGGAGATGGTCTCGGCGATCGCCACCGGCCTGTGGGCCGCGGGGGTCCGCCCGGGGGACCGCGTCTCCATGCTCGTGCCGCCGGGCCGGGACCTCACCGCCGCGCTCTACGCCGTGCTGCGCCTGGGCGCCGTGGCCGTCGTCGCGGACCAGGGCCTGGGCATCAAGGGCATGACCCGGGCCATGAAGTCCGCCCGCCCGAGGTGGATCATCGGTCAGACCCCGGGCCTCACCCTCGCCCGGGCGCAGTCCTGGCCGGGCACCCGCTTCTCCGTGGCCACGCTGGGGACCGCCCAGCGCTCCCTGCTGAACGTGGAGGACAGCCTCTACGCCATGGTGGAGCGCCACCGCGACCCGCACCGCGTCGGCCCCGTGGACGAGCAGGGCCAGATCCTGCCGGTCCCCGAGGAGCACCAGGAGGCCGCCGTCCTGTTCACCTCCGGCTCCACCGGTCCGGCCAAGGGCGTCGTCTACACCCACGGCCGCCTGGGCCACCTGGTGCGGCGCATCCGCCGCACGCTCGGCATCGAGCCGGGCTCGTCCCTGCTCGCCGGGTTCGCGCCGTTCGCGCTGCTGGGCCCTGCCCTGGGCGCCACCTCCGTGTCCCCGGACATGGACGTCACCAAGCCGGCCACGCTGACGGCCCGCGGCCTCGCCGAAGCCGCAGAGGCAGGCCAGTCCACCGTGCTGTTCGCCTCCCCCGCCGCACTGCGCAACGTCGTGGCCACGGCCGACGAGCTGGACGAGGCCGGGCACGCCGTCCTCGACCGGATCCGTCTGGTCCTCTCCGCCGGGGCCCCCGTCCCGCCGTCCCTGATGCGCCAGGTGACCGCGCTTGTGCCGAACGCGCGGGTCCACTCCCCCTACGGCATGACCGAGGGCCTGCTGCTCACGGACATCAACGCGGACACCGTCCAGGAGCTCGTGCACGCCAAGGACGCCGGCGTGTGCGTCGGCACCCCCATCGAGACCGTGGAGGTCGCGATCGCCCCGCTGCTGGAGGACGGCTCCGCGGAGGAGGTCATCCTGGACCGCGAGTCCGGCTGGGGCGTGCTGGGCGAGGTCGTCGTCTCTGCACCGCATCTGAAGGAGCGCTATGACGCGCTCTGGTACACGGACCAGCAGTCCAAGCGGGACAGCCTGTTCGGCGGCGGCGGGCGCGTGTGGCACCGCACCAACGACGTCGGCCACGTCGACGCCGAGGGGCGCCTCTGGATCGAGGGCCGACTGCAGCACGTCGTGTCCACCCCTCACGGCCCGGTCGCCCCGGTGGGCCCGGAGGCCGCCATCGACGCCCTCGGCCCGGTCGACCGCTGCGCGGTCGTCGGCGTGGGCCCCGCCGGCACCCAGGCGCTGGTGGTCTGCGTGGAGGCGGCGAAGCCTGCGACCCGTCCGGAGAAGCGCGCCGGTCACCTGCGGGACGGCCGACCGAAGCCGGGTCTGGCCCCCGCCGAGCTGGCGACCCAGGTCCGCGCGGCCGTGGCGCCACTGGCCGTCTCCGCCGTCCTCGTCACGGAGGCCATCCCCACGGACATCCGACACAACTCCAAGATCGACCGTGCCCGCATGGCCCGGTGGGCCGAGCACGTGCTGGCCGGCGGAAAGGTGGGCCGTCCCTGATGTCACGCATGGGATTCGAGGTTGAGCTCGACGCGCTGGGCACTCCTCAGGTCTTCGAACAGCCTGAGGCGCACCGCGTCCTCGTCACCGGCGCCTCCGGCATCCTGGGCCAGGGCGTGGCGCGGGCGCTGCTCGCCTCCGGCTCCGAGGTCGTCACCCTCCAGCGCCGCCCCTCCGGCGTCGAGGGCGCCGAGGACGTCCGCGGCTCCGTGGCGGATCCCGAGGCGGTCGCCCGCGCCATGGACGGCGTGGACACAGTCGTGCACGTGGCCGCCAAGGTCTCGGTGTCCGGCCGCGAGGAGGAGTTCGAGCTCATCAACGTCGCCGGCACCCAGTACGTGGTGGAGGCCGCCAGGGACGCCGGCGTCAGCCGCATGGTGCACATCTCCTCCCCGTCCGTGGCGCACGCCGGCAGCTCGATCGTCGGTGAGGGGGCCGGCCCGGCCGACCCGGCCGCCGCGCGGGGACCCTATGCCCGCACCAAGGCCGCCGGCGAGCTGATCGCGCTGTCTGCCGACTCGCCGTCCTTCCACGTGCTCGCCCTGCGCCCGCACCTGATGTGGGGTCCCGGAGACATGCAGCTGACCGACCGCATCGTGCAGCGGGCCCGCGCCGGCCGCATGCCGGTGCTCGGCTCCGGCGCCGCCCTTGTCGACACCCTCTACACCTGGAACGCCGTCGAGGCCGTCCTGGCCGCCGTGACCGCCGCGGACCACACGCACGGCGAGTCCCTCGTGGTCACCAACGGGGAGCCGCGCCCGGTGGGCGAGCTCATCACCCGCATCGCCATGGCCGGCGGTGCCGCCCCGCCCCGCCTGCGCCTGCCCGCGGGCGTGGCCCGCCGCGCCGGCGCCCTCGTCGAGCGCGCGTGGGAGCGGAACCTCTTCGGCATGCGCCGTGCCACCGCCGACGGCGAACCGCCGCTCACCGAGTTCCTCGCCGAGCAGCTGTCCACCTCCCACTGGTTCGACCAGCGCCGGACCCGCGAGGTCTTGGACTGGCGTCCCCGGGTGAGCATCGACGAGGGCCTCGAACGCGTCGCCGAGCACTACGCCGAGCGCTGACCCTCCGCGCCGGGCCGTCCCGGCCGCGTCCTACCGCCGGCGCTGGGCCGCGGGTCGGTCACGCCGCCGGCGTGTGCCTGCACGATCTGCGCGGCGATCTCACGGAAGCGCTCGATCGCCCCGGGAGGACTGAGGAGGCGGATGTGGTCGCCGAACTGGAGCAGCTGACGCACCGATTCCACATCCGAATAGTGGACGGTGATCGGGGTCCAGCCTTCCTCCGGGACACCCGCGGCGACCAGCCGGGTTCCGAGGATCCGCCGCGCCAGGTCCAGACGGGTCGAGCGCAGCATCGCCTGCACCTCGACGCCGGGGGTCGGTGAGAGTCCGGTGACCAGCTCGTGCCAGACCGATCGCAGATCGCTGCCGGGGCGCAGCACCGCGTCGTCCGTGAGGGCCTCGTACCGGTCGATGCGGCCGGCATGGAACATGCGGGGCGCGCCGCCGACGTCGGCCACGAGGTACCACGCGCCAGCCTTGTTCGCGAGGCCGTACGGATCCGCGGTGAGCCAGGTCCCGTCGGCCTGACCGCTGCGGCGGTAACGCAGGCGGATGCGTCGTCGCCGGCGCGCGGCGGTGAGAAGATCGCTCAGGTCTTGCTCCTGCCCCACGGTGAACCACCCGGTGGGGTCGATGAGCAGGACCTCGGACAGCGGTGTCGTCTCGGGCGCCCGTCCCCGGAGGGCCACGGCCGTCAGTTTCTCCTGGGCACTCACCTGGTGCGCCTTGAGTCCGATCTGGTTCAGCAGCTCGGCATCCGGGCCGGCCGCGGTCAGCACCTGCAGTTCGCCCGGATCGAGGCGTGCCACGTCCAGCCGTGCCCGGCGGTCCAGCACGATCGCTCCGCCGCGGCCCTGTTCCGTGTGGATGGGCACACCCGCGGCCGACAGTGCCACAACGTCCCGGAGGATGGTGCGCGAGGACACCTCGAGGCGACGGGCCAGTTCGGCGCTCGTCATCCGCTCATATGTCTGCAGGAGCAACAGGATCGACAGCAGCCGGGAGGACCTCATAGGCCGATCCTGCCAGAAGCATGACAGCAGATGTCATGTTTCCCTGCTCGAATGGTGGCTCCTGAACCACCGATCCGAGGAGCCACCATGACGGCACCCAACCTGTTCCTGAACTACGTGAGCGACGCCGAGCGGTCCACCGCCTTCTACAGCGACCTGTTCGAGATCGAACCGACCTTCACCAGCCCCCGCTATGTCGCCTTCGAGGTGGCCCCGGGAGTGCTGTTCGCCATCTGGACCGGCCGCAGCGAGAACGCGGTCGCCGGCACGCCTCGGACGAGCGAGGTCGGACTCATGGTCCCCGGACCGGCGTCGGCCGTCGACGAGGTGTACCGGCGGTGGGTGGCCAAGGGCGTGCGGGTGGTCGAAGGGCCCTACGACGAGGTGTTCGGCCGCACCTTCGTGATCGCCGACCCCGACGGCAACCTCATCCGGGTCAGCCCCGTCGACTGACCGGCGGCCGGAGGCTGAGGCGCCGCGTTCCCGTCACGGGGCGGCGCCCGGCCTCACCGGTCGGCGGGCGAGTCGAGCAGCACTGCACGGTAGCTCCGGTGGAAGAGGACGCCGACGACGGTGCCCAGCGCCACGGCCGCCGCGACCTGTAACGTCCCGCCCGGCAGTCCCGCGATCAGAGCCGGTCCGATGGCCGCCCCGAACGCCAGGGCGAGCGCGGCCGCGGCGGGCACCGTGTCCTGGGACGCCGAACCGCCGGCCGCCCGGAGCTCGCTGAACCGCCGCTGCACGGGGAGCAGGGCCACGACGGCGACGACCATCGCCACCACCATGCCCGCCA
Organism: Micrococcus sp. FDAARGOS_333; assembly: GCF_002206575.2. Lineage (NCBI taxonomy): Bacteria > Bacillati > Actinomycetota > Actinomycetes > Micrococcales > Micrococcaceae > Micrococcus > Micrococcus sp. FDAARGOS_333. The sequence continues at coordinate 1,969,791 of NZ_NJFJ02000001.1, forward strand.
GGGCGGGCCAGTCCCCCACCAGCGCGCGGAGGCCGGCGCTCGTCAACGCGACGCCGACGCACACGGAGGCGACCGTCAATCGTCTGAGCACGGAAGGCTCTGTCACGGCTGCGAAGCTCATGTCCCCCACCCTAGGGGCCCCACCGGCCGCCGGGTCCACCGCACCGCGTCCTCAGGCATCGATGCGCTCGGCGTCCAGCTCGTCCGCGTTGGAGACGATGAACTCCTTGCGGGGTGCCACGGAGGAGCCCATGAGCAGGTCGAAGACCTTCTCTGCGGCCTCGAACTCGCTGATGCGCACGCGGCGCAGCATGCGGTGGCGCGGGTCCATGGTGGTCTCCGCCAGCTGGTCCGCGTCCATCTCGCCCAGGCCCTTGTAGCGCTGGATCGGCTCCTTGTAGCTGCGGCCCTCCGACTCGAGGCGGGTCAGCAGCTGCGCCAGCTCCTTCTCGGAGTACGTGTACACGACCTCGCGCTCCTTCTTGCCGCGGGCCACGACCTCCACGCGATGCAGCGGCGGGACGGCGGCGTAGACGCGGCCTGCCTCCACCAGCGGCCGCATGTAGCGGAAGAACAGGGTGAGCAGCAGGGTGCGGATGTGGGCGCCGTCCACGTCCGCATCGGTCATGAGGATGACCTTGCCGTAGCGGGCGGCGTCCAGGTCGAAGGAGCGGCCGGCACCGCCGCCGACCACCTGGATCAGCGCGGAGCATTCGGCGTTGGAGAGCATGTCCCCCACCGAGGCCTTCTGGACGTTGAGGATCTTGCCGCGGATCGGCAGCAGCGCCTGGAAGTCCGAGGAGCGGGCCAGCTTCGCGGTGCCCAGCGCCGAGTCGCCCTCCACGATGAACAGCTCGGAGGAGGTGACGTCGTTGGTGCGGCAGTCGGCCAGCTTCGACGGCATGGAGGAGGACTCGAGCGCGTTCTTGCGGCGCTGGTTCTCCTTGTGGGTGCGGGCCGCGATGCGGGACTTCATCTCCGCCACGACCTTCTCCAGCACCGCGGCGGACTGCTGCCTCTGGGTTCGGGCGCCGGACTTCAGCAGGGCTGCGAGCTCCTTGGAGACCACGTTGCTGACGATGCGGCGCACGGCCGGGGTGCCGAGCACCTCCTTCGTCTGGCCCTCGAACTGCGGCTCGGCCAGGCGCACGGTGAGCACCGCGGTGAGGCCGGCGAGGACGTCGTCCTTCTCCAGCTTGTCAGTGCCGGCCTTGAGCTTGCGGGCGTTCGCGGCGACCTGGTCGCGGAAGGTCTTCAGAAGCGCTGCCTCGAAGCCGGACTGGTGGGTGCCGCCCTTGGGGGTCGCGATGATGTTCACGAAGGAGCGGAACGTGGTCTCGTAGCCCACGTCCCAGCGCAGGGCCACGTCCACCTCGCAGGTGCGATCCACGTCCTTCATCTGGGTGCGGCCGTCCGCGCCCAGCACGGGGACGCGCTCGGAGAACGTGCCGGAGCCCTGCAGGCGCCACACATCAGTGACGGGCGAGGCCGGGGTGAGGTGCTCGGCGAACTCGGCGATGCCGCCGTCGTACTGGAAGACCTCCTCATGCGGGCCCTGTTCCCCCGGCGTGCCCTTGAGCCGGCGCAGGTCCCGCACCGTGATGCGCAGGCCCGGGATCAGGTAGGCGGTCTGGCGGGCGCGGGCCTGCAGCTCCTCCACGGAGAAGCGGGCGTCCGGAGTGAACACCTGTTCGTCCGCCCAGTAGCGGACCCGGGTGCCGGTGACACCACGTTTGGCCCTGCCGACGACCTCGAGCGGGGTGACCTCGGTGCTCTCGGCGAACGGCGCCTCCGGGCTCGGGCAGGAGCCGTCCTGGAAGGTGCCCGGCACTCCGCGGCGGAAGGACATGCGATGCACCTTGCCGCCGCGCGAGACGTGGACGTCCAGGCGGGAGGACAGCGCGTTCACCACCGAGGCGCCCACGCCGTGCAGGCCGCCGGAGGCCGCGTAGGAGCCGCCGCCGAACTTGCCGCCGGCGTGCAGCTTGGTGAAGACGACCTCCACGCCGGACAGGCCGGTGCGGGGCTCGACGTCCACGGGGATGCCGCGGCCGGAATCCTCGACCTCCACCGAACCGTCCGGGTGCAGCGTGATCTCGATCGAGGAGCCGTAGCCGGCCAGGGCTTCGTCCACCGAGTTGTCGATGATCTCCCACAGGCAGTGCATCAGGCCGCGGGAGTCGGTGGAGCCGATGTACATGCCGGGGCGCTTGCGCACGGCCTCGAGCCCCTCCAACACGGAGAGGTGGCGGGCGTTGTACTCGGTTGAGCGGCTCACGGCGGGATCTTGCCTTTCCTGCAGATCGAGGGCGTCTTCCAGGGTACGTCGGCAGCCCGCTACGCGGGCGGCGAAACACCGCGGCCGCGACACCACGGGAGGGAACAGACCTGCCATAGTGGTGGTTCTGATGGATGGAGCGGGCACGCCCGCGGGACCGTCGAGACGGACCCGTCGCCCGTTGCCGGACACCGAAGACCGAAGGAGGACGCCATGTCCACGACCGCTGTGGCCGAACCGGCCTCGCTGAACGCCACCGACCGCTGCGACCGTTGCGGTGCGCAGGCCTACGTGCGCGCCGTCCTCACCGCCGGCGGCGAGCTGCTCTTCTGCGGCCACCACGCCCGGGCCGTCGAGGACGTCCTGCGTCCGCAGACCTCGGTGTGGCAGGACCAGACCCACGAGCTCACCGTGCGTCCCACCCCGGAGGACTGACCTGCCGGACGCAGACGAGGGCCGGGACTCCAGTGCGGGGTCCCGGTCCTCAGTGCGTCCCGGGTCGACGAGGTTCGCCCGCGTCCCCGGTCGACGAGGTTCGCCCTCCTGCCCGCCGTCGCTCATGCTCTGGCGGGCCCGTTGCGCGGGCGAAGGACGAGGTTCACAGGCCCACCGCCCAGCCCACGTCAGCGGGACGGGACCAGGCGTCCGTATTCGACTTCCGCGAGCTGGGGCCGGCGGGGGTCCGCGGAGCGGTGACCGGTCTCCGTGAATCCGAGCCGCTCGTAGGCGCGACGCCCCGCGATGTTGTCCTCCGGCGTCTCGAGCAGCTGGCGGCTCCTCCCTGCCTGCCGCATCACCTCGTCCGCCCCCGCGAACAGCGCCTCGACGACGCCGCGGCCGCGGTGACCGGGGCGCACGTAGACGGACACGATGTTCACCGTCTTCTCGTCCAGGAGCATGTCCTCGGTGTAGCCGACCCAGTCGATGCTCAGCGCGCCCACCGGAACACCGTCCGCCAGTGCCTGGAGGTGGGTGTGCGGTCCGGACACCCGTTCACGCCAGGTGGCCTCCGTGTAGTCGGCGACGTCGTCCAGGGTCGCCCAGAAGTAGTCCGGGGCGTCCGCGAGCATCTCCAGGCGCAGCTCGCGGTAGGACTCCCAGTCCGCCTCGTCCACCAGACGCAGCGAGAGCGGCGCGTCCGGCTGGACGGTCTCGGGCAGGGTGACCTCCGGCCGTCGGCCGGAAACGGGGATGTCCGACATCGGGCGTCCTCTCGAAGACGGGCTCGCCGGTCGCGGCGGGCAACGGTCGGGGCCTGCGACGACGCGGCGTGGGTGCCTGCGACGACGCCCCGCTCGGCGGGGCCGGCAGGGGCGTCGTGGAGCCGCGGGGTCAGTCCAGGTAGTCGCGGAGGACCTGGGAACGCGAGGGGTGGCGCAGCTTCGACATGGTCTTCGACTCGATCTGCCGGATGCGCTCCCGCGTCACGCCGTAGACCTTTCCTATCTCGTCCAGGGTCTTCGGCTGGCCGTCGGTGAGGCCGAAGCGCATGGCGACGACGCCGGCCTCGCGCTCGGAGAGCGTGTCCAGCACGGAGTGCAGCTGCTCCTGGAGCAGGGTGAAGGACACGGCATCCGACGGGACGACCGCCTCGGAGTCCTCGATGAGGTCGCCGAACTCGGAGTCGCCGTCCTCACCGAGCGGAGTGTGCAGGGAGATCGGCTCGCGGCCGTACTTCTGGACCTCGACGACCTTCTCCGGGGTCATGTCGAGCTCCTTGGCCAGCTCCTCCGGGGTGGGCTCGCGGCCCAGGTCCTGGAGCATCTGGCGCTGCACACGGGCGAGCTTGTTGATGACCTCCACCATGTGCACCGGGATGCGGATGGTGCGCGCCTGGTCCGCCATCGCGCGGGTGATGGCCTGACGGATCCACCAGGTCGCGTAGGTCGAAAACTTGAAGCCCTTGGTGTAGTCGAACTTCTCGACGGCACGGATCAGACCGAGGTTGCCCTCCTGGATGAGGTCCAGGAAGAGCATGCCGCGGCCGGTGTAGCGCTTGGCCAGGGAGACCACGAGACGAAGGTTCGCCTCGAGCAGGTGGTTCTTCGCCCGGCGGCCGTCCGCGATGATCAGCTGCATGTCGCGACGCTCGCGGTAGTCCTCGACCGGGTTCTCCTTCATCTTGTGCTCGGCGTAGAGGCCGGCCTCGATGCGCATCGCGAGGTCCACCTCCTGCTCCGCGTTGAGGAGGGCGACCTTGCCGATCTGCTTCAGGTAGTCCTTCACCGGGTCAGCGGTCGCACCGGCGACGACGACCTGCTGGACCGGCGCGTCGTCCTCCGAGTTGTCCACCACGAAGCCGCCGGAGGAACCGGCGTCCTCACCCTTCTTGTCGCCCTTGACGCCGGCCTGCTCCTTGGCCGCCGACTCGTCGGACTGGGGCTCTTCGACCTCGGTCTCCTCGACGGCGTCGGGCGCAGTCGGCTGGAGGTCCTCGAGCTCCACGGCGGCCTTGGCCGAGGCCTTCTTCGTTGCAGGCCTGCGGGCTGCGGTCTTCGCGGCCGGAGCCTTCTCGGCCGCCGTACCGGTGGTCTTCTTCGCGGCGGCGGTGGTCTTCTTCGCCGTCGAGGACTTCGCGGTCGAGGCAGACCCGGTGCCCGTGGTCTTCTTCGCCGCGGGGGTCTTGGCGGTGGAGGCCTTCTTGGTCGCGGTCGACGTCGTCTTCTTCGCGGCGGCGGTGGTCTTCTTCGCCGTCGAGGACTTCGCGGTCGAGGCAGAGCCGGTGCCCGTGGCCTTCTTCGCCGCAGGCTTCTTCGCAGCGGTCGTCGTCGAGCCCGTCGTGCCGGACTTCTTGGCCGCGGTGGTCTTGCGAGCGGTGGTCTTCTTCGCGGCGGGGGTCGAGGTGGTCTCCGGACCGTCCTGCTTGCCGCTGGTGGTCGACGTCGGGGTCACACGTGGCCTTTCGGTTGGTCCGCGGCCGTTCCGCGGGTGTCTGCAGTGGCGCGCACCGTCGCCTCTCCGGCCCGCTGGAGGACCGCAGGGAGCCGACATGCGCGTGACCCTGTCAAGTCCAGGCCTGACGGCCACACCGCGCCGCGGCGTGTCCGGCGACCGCATCGGACTCCAGGGTCTTCGGTGCGCACAACACGGCCTGCTGACGGTCTATTCCCGCTCGGGACGGAAATGCTCCGCGGCCTGCCGTGAGGCCCGATTATGCCACGCAGACCCGCGCTCGGCCGGGCCCTCACCCGGCGGGTCGCCAGGCGGTCCGCGGGTTCGACGCCCAACCGGCGATGCGCCCGCCCTCGACCAGACGGAGGAGCAGGGAGGTCAGGCGGTGGCCTGGCCGCAGGCGCCATGCCTCCTCGAGGTGCGCGCAGGCCCGTGACCCCTGCCCTCGGGCCCAGGCGATCCATCCGACCACGGCGAGCGCATTGGCCGCCTGCTCGACGGGCAGGTCCGGGACGGCGGCCCGCAGCTCGTCGTGGAGACGGTCGAGCAGGTCCCAGCGCGGCGCCTCGTCCGAGTCGGCGAAGAAGAGGTCGACGGGACAGGCGTCGGGCCCCGCGTCGTGGTCATGCCCGACGGCGGCCATCCCCAGCAGGCGGTCCCGCCACAGGGGCAGCGCCAGCGGGGCCGCAGCCTGCCTGCGGTTCAGCACGCCGATGCGCGACCGCCCGGCCAGGATCCGCGCCCAGAGTCCGAGCCAGGCGGTGATCGAGGCCTCGTCGTCGTCCGCCGGCAGGGGCCAGGGGGCGTGCTGTGCCGCCGGGGTGGGCACATCTGCGCGTCCGGGCCCGGAGTTCCAGATCGACCCCTCCGCCGCCATCAGGGACAGGGAGACGGCGCTCAGCTCGGGGGAACCGATCGGGCGCGGCTCGTCGTCCTGGCCGACGTCGATGTCCTCACCCTCTCCGGTCCAGGCGACGGCGGCCCCGTCCTCCACGCACCATGCGGCCACGACGGGGACTCCGGCCCGCTGGAGGACTGCTCGCAGGACCGGCGCCAGCGGCCGGTGCACGGACTCGTCCAGGCCGGGCTCATGGACGACGAGCAGGCAGCCGTCGGCGTCGCGGTCCGAGCGGACGGCGCGGGCGACGGCCTCGGCCCAGCGTCGCCGCGGCCCCTCTGCCGACGGGGCGGGGACGGGGACGTCGACCCGCGCCACGGCGCGCATGGTCTTCCCCCGGAGGGTGATGAAGCAGAGGCTGGAGCGGGGCAGTCGGCCCAGGACGTGCCCGATGTAGCCGAGCAGGTCGTCGACGTCGCGGGCCGAGGCGTGCGGGACGGTGGCGGTGTGCTGTGTGGTGTCCATGCCGTCACGCTGGACCGCCGTGCCGTTTCAGGCCAGCGCGGCCCCTTGCGTCACGGCGTGTCTGTGGACGGGCCCGGGCCCTCGTCGTCCTGTGCAGGAGAGGAGGGGCGCGCGGACGGGCCACCCTCCCGTCCGAGCAGGTACGCCTCCACGGCCGAGGCGAGTTCGTCGCCGTCGGGGAGTCCCTCGGAGGTCTCGAGCAGGGACCGCCCCTGCTCCGCGACGTTCTGGTCGAAGGTGCGTTCAAGACCGGACACCATGGCCTGGATCTCCTCGGAGCCTGCGGTCTGCCGTTCGAGCTCGGCCTCGACGTCCCGTGCCTTGTCCCGCAGCTCGTCGGTGGGGAGCATCAGCCCCATGGCGGCGCCGGCGTACTCGAAGGCCGCGACCGCCGCCTGGGGGAACTTCGCCTCGGCGATGTAGTGCGGCACGTGCAGCGAGTAGCCGGCCGTCGGGATGCCCTTCTCCTCGGCGGCCGTCTCCAGCAGCTGGAGCATCCCGGCCATCATCTCGGCCTCGGCGGACCAGGTGCTCAAGCCCGCCAGGACGTCGGTGCGCGTGCCATGGGCGGTCACGCCGACCCGGCGCGTGTGCGGCACGGGCATCGGCACGGAGTCGACGAGGACGAACGAGTTGACCCTCCAGCGGTCGGCCAGCTCCAGGACCTCTGCGGCGAAGCCGTGCCATCGGAAATCCGGCTCCGGCCCGGAGAGCATGAGGAACGGATGGCCCAGCAGGTCCTTCACGAGATCCACGCCGATGCGCGGCACCTGCAGGTCCAGATAGCGGTCCCGCTCGAAGCGCACGTGCGGACGGCGGGCGCGGTAGTCGTAGACGGCGTCCAGGTCGACGTCCGCCACCGGGGTGGTCTCCAGCCGGTCGCGGACGGCCTCGCGCAGCTGGCGGGCCACGCGTCCGGCGTCCATGTGCCCGGAGAGGGCGACCAGAAGGTCGAGCCCCTCGGGCACCTCCACGCCGGGGTGCAGGGTCATGAGCGTCTCGGGAGTCTGCATGGCCGCGGCCTCACCTAGTCCTTCCTGGTCCGGTTGCCTCGATCTCGGCGCAGACGGCTCGCCGTCGGCCCCGCCTCGATCAACAACGATGCCGCATGCTGGTCCATTCCCCGCACGATGCGGGTCGTCCGCCGATGCCGCGCCGCTCCGATCGCCCGCCGCGAACGGCTCGCAACAGGCGACGATAGGATCGGGCGTGACGCGCATCATGCCGCGGGACCCGCCCGTGCCCGGCACAGCGCGCTCGCGACCAGAACCATCGACATGGAAACGAGGACCGACGACGTGATCACCACCGATCGTCCGACCCTGACCACCTGCACGCTCGAGGGCACCGACGCCGCTGCCCTCGTGATCGGCGTGGGCACCGGCGCCGACGGCGCCGAGCTGCTGGCCAACCCCCTGCCGGCCGACGCGGCGGAGAGACTCCAGTCCCTGCTGGAGCCGCTGGGCGTCTCGGGCAAGGCGGACGAGGTCGTCCGCGTGCCGGGCGTGGAGGGCTGCCCCGTCGAGCTGGTCGTGCTCACCGGCGTCGGCTCGGTGGAGGACGCCGAGCCGACCGAGGAGGCCCTGCGCCGCGCCGCCGGCGCCGCGGTCCGCGCCCTCGCCGGCACCGAGAAGGTCGCCGTGGGCCTGCCGGCCGACACGGCCGAGCGTCTCGCCGCCGTCGCCGAGGGCGCCGGCATGGGCTCCTACGCCTTCACCGCCCACAAGTCCACCAAGGACGCCGAGGCCGCCCGCCGCTCCGCCCCGGTCTCCGCCCTGTCCTTCGTGACCGAGGCCGCCGACGCCGAGGCCGTCCTCGAGCGCGCCGGGCACATCGCCGACGCCGTGTGCGCCACCCGCGACCTCATCAACACCCCGCCGTCGCACCTCTACCCGGAGACCTTCGCGAAGACCGTGGAGGAGGACCTCGCCGGCTCGGGCGTCTCCGTCAAGGTCTGGGACGACAAGCAGCTGCTCGCCGAGGGCTTCGGCGGCATCATGGGCGTCGGCCAGGGATCCTCACGCCTGCCGCGCCTCGTGCGCATCGAGCACGCCCCTGCTGACGCCGCGGCCCACATCGCCATCGTGGGCAAGGGCATCACCTTCGACACCGGGGGCATCTCCCTGAAGCCGGCGACGTCCATGACCACCATGAAGTCGGACATGGGCGGCGCGGCCTCCGTGTTCGTCGTCGTGCGCGCCGCCGCCCGCCTCGGCCTGAAGGTCAAGGTCACCGGCTGGCTCGCCCTCGCCGAGAACATGCCCTCGGACACCGCGATCCGCCCGTCCGACGTCCTGACCATGTACGGCGGCAAGACCGTCGAGGTCATGAACACCGACGCCGAGGGCCGCCTGGTCATGGCCGACGCCATCGTCGCCGCCACCGAGGAGACCCCGGACGTCGTCATGGACATCGCCACCCTCACCGGCGCCCAGATGATCGCCTTGGGCACCCGCACCACCGGCATCATGGGCGACGACGAGATCCGGGACGAGCTCGTGGCCGCCGCGGACCGCGTCGGCGAGACCGCCTGGGGCATGCCGATCCCGGAGAACCTGCGCGCCTCGCTCGACTCCCGCGTGGCCGACATCTCCAACGTGGGCGACCGCTTCGGCGGCATGATGTCCGCCGCCGCGTTCCTGCGCGACTTCGTGGACGCCTCCCGCGCCGAGGCCGAGCGCGCCGAGTCCCCGACCCCGTGGGCCCATCTCGACATCGCCGGCCCCTCCTTCAACGAGTCCGCCCCGTACGGCTACACCCCGAAGGACGCCACCGGGACGATGGTGCGCACGCTGATTGGTTTCATCGCGGGCCGCGCCGGGTAAGGTAGGCACAACCGACCGCTCCGGGCCTGCGGCGGCACCGACACCACGGGTGCCGCCGCGGGTCCGGGCGGCACCGGCATCAGCATCAAGCGATCGATCCAGCACCCAAGGAGCTTCATCGTGGCCGACAAGGCAACCGCTCAGGAATTCGACGTCCTCGTCCTCGGCGGTGGTTCCGCCGGCTACGCAGCCGCGCTGCGTTCCGTCCAGTACGGCAAGACCGTGGGCCTCATCGAGAAGACCAAGCTCGGCGGCACCTGCCTCCACTGGGGCTGCATCCCCACCAAGGCCTACCTGCACGCCGCGGAGGTCGCCGATGAGACCCGCCACGCCGAGAAGTTCGGCGTCAAGGCCACCCTCGAGTCGGTCGACATGTCCGCCGTCCGCGACTACAAGGACGGCATCGTCGCCGGCAAGCACAAGGGCCTGTCCGGCCTGATGAAGATGCGCAAGGTCCAGGTCATCGAGGGCGAGGGCAAGCTCGTCTCCGAGAACGAGATCGAGGTCGACGGCACCCGCTACAAGGGCGCGAACATCGTCCTGGCCTCCGGCTCCGTCTCCAAGACCATGGGCCTGCCGATCTCCAAGAAGATCATGACCTCCACCGAGGCCCTGGAGCTCGACTACACCCCGAAGTCCGCCATCGTCCTGGGCGGCGGCGTCATCGGCTCCGAGTTCGCCTCCCTGTGGAACTCCTTCGGCGTCGAGGTCACCGTCATCGAGGGCCTCGAGCACCTCGTCCCGAACGAGGACCCGGCCATCATCAAGGTCCTCGAGCGCGAGTTCAAGAAGAAGGGCATCAAGACCAACCTCGGCACCTTCTTCGACAAGGTCGAGGAGACCGAGGACGGCGTCAAGGTGACCCTCGCCGACGGCAAGGAGTTCACCGCCGAGGTCTGCCTCGTCGCCGTGGGCCGCGGTCCGAACACCGAGGGCATGGGCTACGAGGATCAGGGCATCAAGATGGACCGCGGGTTCGTCCTGACCGACGAGCGCCTCCACACCGGCGTCGGCAACATCTACGCCGTCGGCGACATCGTCCCCGGTCTGCAGCTGGCGCACCGCGGCTTCCAGCAGGGCATCTTCGTGGCCGAGGAGATCGCCGGCAACAAGCCGATGGTCGTCGAGGACGTCAACATCCCGAAGGTCACCTTCACCGAGCCGGAGATCATGTCCGTCGGGCTCACCCAGCCGAAGGCCGAGGAGAAGTTCGGCAAGGACAACGTCGAGATCGCCGAGTACAACCTGGCCGGCAACGGCAAGTCCTCGATCCTCGGCACCGGCGGCATCATCAAGATGGTCCGCCAGAAGAACGGCCCGATCGTCGGCGTGCACGGCATCGGCAAGCGCATCTCCGAGCAGATCGGCGAGGCGCAGCTCATCGTGAACTGGGAGGCCTACCCGGAGGACGTGGCGGCCTTCGTCCACGCCCACCCGACCCAGAACGAGTCGCTGGGCGAGGCCGCCATGGCCCTGTTCGGCCACCCGCTGCACGGCTGACCCCATCCACCCAGACATCCCGACCCGCGTCCCCGCGGGCCGGACAGACCACCCGACGACTGCGACGACGGTCGTCCGTCCGTGAGGAGAATCGGCCACATGTCCGAAACCGTGAACCTTCCCGCACTCGGCGAATCCGTGACCGAGGGCACCGTGTCCCGCTGGCTCAAGGAGGTCGGTGACGAGGTCGCCGTCGACGAGCCGCTCGTGGAGGTGTCCACCGACAAGGTCGACACCGAGATCCCGTCCCCGGTCGCCGGCGTCCTCGAGGAGATCCTCGTCGAGGAGGACGACACCGTGGAGGTCGGCGCCCCGCTCGCCACCATCGGCGACGGCGAGGGCGGCGGCTCGTCCGACGACTCCGACGACGACGCCGAGGCCGAGGAGGACGCCTCCGAGGCCGCGGCCGCCGACGAGTCGGACGACTCCGACGACTCCGAGGAGAAGGAGGAGGTCAAGGCCGACAAGGGCTCCTCCTCCGGCGAGACCACCGAGGTCACCCTCCCGGCCCTGGGCGAGTCCGTCACCGAGGGCACCATCAGCCGCTGGCTCAAGGAGGTCGGTGACGAGGTCGAGGTCGACGAGCCGCTGCTCGAGGTCTCCACCGACAAGGTCGACACCGAGATCCCGTCCCCGGTCGCCGGCACCCTGGTCGAGATCAAGGCCGAGGAGGACGAGACCGTCGAGGTCGGCGCCGTCCTGGCCCTGGTCGGCGACGGCTCCGGCTCCTCCGACTCCGACGGCGGCTCCGCCGACGACGCGGACACCGAGGACGAGTCCGACGCCTCGGCCGAACAGATCGAGGAGAAGGCCACCCAGGCCGAAGCTCCCGAGAAGACCGAGGAGGCGGTCGAGGAAGCCGCGGACGAGGACGCCGACCAGGACAAGGGCGGCGCCAAGCCCGAGGAGACCTCGGCGTCCGAGGAGGACGCCAAGCGCGACGACCGCGAGCGTCAGGACGCCGACACCCCGACGGCCTCCGAGCCGGGCCAGGGCTACGTCACTCCGCTGGTGCGTCGCCTGGCCAAGCAGCACAACGTGGACCTGTCCACCGTGCGCGGCACCGGTGTGGGCGGTCGCATCCGCAAGCAGGACGTGCTCGCCGCCTCCCTGGCCGCGGGCGAGGCTGCCTCCGGCACCGAGAAGACGGCCGCCGAGGCCCCGGCCGCCGCCTCTGCTCCGGCCGCCGCCGTGGAGTCCTCCGTGGACCCCTCGGTCCGCGGCAACACGGAGAAGGCCCCGCGCATCCGCCAGGTCATCGCCCAGCGCATGCGCGAGTCCCTGGACCTGTCCACGCAGCTCACCCAGGTGCACGAGGTCGATCTGACCCGCATCGTGAACCTGCGTGCCCAGGCCAAGGCCTCCTTCCAGGAGCGCAACGGCGTGAAGCTGACCTACCTGCCGTTCATCGCCCAGGCCGTGGCCGAGGCGCTGAAGCAGCACCCGAAGCTGAACGCGTCGTTCTCCGAGGACAACAAGGAGATCACGTACCACTCGTCCGAGGACCTGGCGGTCGCCGTCGACACCGAGAAGGGCCTGCTCGTCCCGGTGATCAAGGACGCCGGCTCGCTGAACCTCTCGGGCATCGCGCAGAAGATCGCCGACGTGGCGGACCGTGCCCGCACCAACAAGATCGGTGCGGACGAGCTGTCCGGCGGCACCTTCTCGATCACCAACATCGGCTCGGTCGGCGCCCTGTTCGACACGCCGATCATCAACCAGCCGCAGGTCGCCATCCTCGGCACCGGTGCGATCGTGAAGCGTCCGATGGTCGTGACCGATGCCGACGGCAACGACTCGATCGCCATCCGCCACATGATGTACCTGTCCCTGACCTACGACCACCGCCTGGTGGACGGCGCGGACGCCGGCCGCTTCCTGATGACGCTGCGCCAGCGTCTCGAGGCGGGCGAGTTCGCCCACGAGCTGGGTCTCTGACGAAAGGAATCCCCCGCACACCATGGACTTCACCGACGTCCTGCGCCTGATCTTCCTCGCCGTCCACTTCATCTCGGTGGCCGCAGTGCTGGGAGGCTGGTTCGCCAACTTCAAGCGGCCGACCGTGACCGCATCCCAGTGGTGGGGCGCGATCGGCATGCTGGTCTCCGGGCTCGCCCTCGCCTCGATCGTCTCGATCGTGGGCGACCCGAACCACATGAAGCTCGGCATCAAGGCCGCGATCGGCATCGTCGTCTTCGTGATGGCGCTGATCGGCCGCCGCAAGATCAACTCCGGCGAGTCGGTCGGCAAGGGCGTCGCCCACGCCGTCGGCGGCATGGCGCTGATCAACATCCTGGTGGCGGTCTTCATCTGACCGCCTGCGGCACCCGCCGCACCCGAGGGGCCGGCCCGGTGAGCATCGCTCGCCGGGCCGGCCCCTGCTCCGTGTCCGTGGTTCCGGCGGCCCACGCCCTCCCCGGCGGCCCGCCCCCTCCGGCTGCGCCGTCGTCACGACGACGTCCGCTCACCTCGGGCGCACCTCGCTCACCTTCCAGCCGTCCTCTGTCCGCTCCATCACGAGGGTCGCGGCGTCGCGTCGCGCAACCTCCGCGGTGAGCACCTCGCCGTTGCCGTCCACGAGCCGGTGCGCCGAGGTCTCCAGCACCACGGGGACGGCTGCCACGGTCGGCCGCTGCCCCGATCCAGCGTCAGCCTCACCGTCCGGTGTCACGGACAGCTCCAGGCCGTCGAACCGCGTGTCTTCTGCCCGGAGGCGTTCGATCACCGTGCGGTCCGCCATGTCCGCGTCCGAGTCGGGGACCGCGTAGGCCGCCACGGCGGCGGCGTCGGCGTAGGCGAGGGCCCTCGCACGCTCTGTGGCCACGCGTTCGAGCACGTGCGCGTCGGGAAGCGCGGGGTCCGCCTCCGGCCTGCGACCGTCGGTTCCGGCCGTCTGCGAGGCCGCAGTGTCCGGCCCCGCTCCGGACGGCGGGGCGTCGCCCTGTCCTCCGGACGGCGGGGCGTCACCCTGTCCTCCGGACGGTCTTTGGCGCGGATCAGCCGTTGCTGTCGAATCCGTGGCTGCTGCGGCCTGCCTCGGCCGTGTCGGCTCTGTCCCGCCCTGCTCCCGCAAGTCGTGCGTGTCAGCCGGCGCGAAGAGCATCAGCGCCGTCGTCATGGCCGCAGCGACCGCCGCGAGTCCTCCGGCCACCTGCAACACCCGGACCCGGCTTCGGCTGGGTCGAGCGCGCCCCGAGCGTCCCGGTGCCGTGGGCGCCGGCCGCACCGTCGGCAGGACGAGCGCCACCTCCGGGGAAGCCGATGCGTGCAGGAGGACGGGCTCGCACTCACCCGTGGCGTACAGCGCATGGGCGAACTCCTCCGCGCTCGGCCTGCGTTCGGGCACGGGGTCGAGGCAAGCGTCCAGCAGGTCGGCGAGCTCTGCCCCGGCGTCCGGGACCAGCACCGGCAGCGGCGCCCGGTCTTCGAGCCCGGCCGGCGCCCGCCCGGTGAGGCAGAACCAGGCGACGGCGCCGAGGGCGAACACATCCGCCGCGGCGTCTGGGACCCCGTCCCCGTGCGCCCCATCCACTGTCTCCGGCGCGGCGAACCCGGGGGTGCCACCTGCACGGTCCTGCCCGCCCAGCAGCCGCGAGGCACCCAGGTCGGACAGGGCAGGCCGGCCGTCGACGTCGAACAGGATGTTGGCCGGGGAGACGTCCCCGTGCACGATGCCCTCCTCATGCAGGGACTGCAGGGCTTGGGCGATTGGCACCACGGCCGTCCGCATCCGGGCCACCGGCAACGGACCGCCGGCACGCACGAGCGCGGCCAGGCTCCCACCTGCCAGCAGCTCAGTGAGCAGACCGGTGCCGCGGTCGGTCTCGACCTCACCGAGCGGTGCCACGAGGTGGCGGTGGCGGTGGTGCCGGAGCGCGGCCGCCTCCTGGGCCAGGCCCTCCGCCCCGCCGGGCAGCGGCACCTTGAGCGCCGCCTGCTCCCCGCCCGGCCCGCGGACCTCCCAGACCTCCGCGTCGGCGCCGGCGCCCAGCCGGCGCCCCACGGTCCACCCGGGCACCCGGGGCCTGTCCTGCGGCTCCGTCTCCTGCGGCGCGTGCTCCCGCCCACGCTCGCCGCCTCCCTCTGCCCCGGGGCCTCCCCGGGCCGTGTCCCCGCTGTCCTGCGAAGCCTGCATCTTTGAGCTCCCTCGCGTCCGGCTCGGCGTGACCGGTGCGGTCCCGCCACGGCCATTCTGGACGCACCACGCCGTGCCCCTCTGAAGTTATCCACACCCTGCCTGAACCGATAGAGTGGCGGGCATGTCTGAGCTCTCTGTGCCCCCGGTGCGCGTCCTCGGCTTCGATCCCGACTTCGTCGACTACCGCGAGGCGTGGGACCTGCAGCGATCGCTGCACGCTCAGGTCGTCTCCGGCGCGTCCGAGGGACAGATCCTCCTGCTCGAGCACTCCCCCGTCTACACGGCCGGCCGCCGCACCGAGGACGCCGAGCGCCCCAGGGACGGCGCCGAGGTGATCGACGTGGACCGCGGCGGGAAGATCACCTGGCACGGACCGGGCCAGCTCGTGGGCTACCCGATCGTCCGGCTGCGGGACCGCGCCCACGTGAAGGACTTCGTCTGGTTCATCGAGGAGCTGCTGATCCGCACCGCGGCCGAGTACGGGGTCACCGCCGTCCGCGTGGACGGCCGTGCCGGCATCTGGTGCCTGGCGGACCGGGCCCCGGACGGCTCGCAGCGCCCCGACCGCAAGCTCGGCGCCATCGGCCTGTCCATCCACGAGGGCGTCTCGATGCACGGATGGGCCCTGAACTGTTCCAACTCGCTGGAGCCGTTCTCCACGATCATCGCGTGCGGCATCGCCGACGCCTCCACCACCACCCTCTCCGCGGAGATCGGACGCACGGTCACCCCGGCCGACGTCCGTCCTGTGCTCGAACGCCACCTCGCCGAGCTCGCCCCGCAGTACATCTCCACCGCCGACCCGGAAGGACACCCCGCATGAGCCCCGCACCCGAAGGCCGCCGCCTGCTCCGCGTCGAGGCGCGCAACGCCGAGGTCCCGGTCGAGCGCAAGCCGGAGTGGATCAAGGCCAAAGTCCACATGGGCCCGGAGTACATCGGTCTGAAGAACAAGGTGAAGCGCTCGGGCCTGCACACCGTCTGCGAGGAGGCGGGCTGCCCCAACATCTACGAGTGCTGGGAGGATCGCGAGGCCACCTTCCTCATCGGCGGCGACATCTGCACGCGCCGCTGCGACTTCTGCGACATCGCCACCGGCAAGCCGCGTCCGCTGGACATGGAGGAGCCGCAGAAGGTCGCCGAGAACATCCGCGAGATGGGCCTGCGCTACGCCACCGTCACCGGCGTGGCCCGAGACGACCAGAAGGACGGCGCGGCCTGGCTGTACGCGGAGACCATCCGCAAGGTCCACGAGCTGAACCCGAACACCGGCCTGGAGATCCTGCCGCCGGACTTCGGGGCCGTGCCGGAACTCGTCCAGCAGGTGTTCGACGCCCGCCCGGAGGTGTTCGCCCACAACCTGGAGACCGTGCCGCGCATCTTCCGCAAGATCCGCCCGGCCTTCACCTACGAGAAGTCCCTCAAGGTCCTGTCCATGGCCAAGGAGGACGAGCTCGTCACCAAGTCGAACCTCATCCTCGGCATGGGCGAGGAGGACCACGAGATCGACCAGGCCCTCGTGGACCTGCACGAGGCCGGCTGCGACATCATCACCATCACCCAGTACGTGCGTCCGTCGAAGCTGCACCACCCGATCGACCGCTGGGTGAAGCCGCAGGAGTTCGTGGACTGGTCCAAGCGCGCCGAGGAGATCGGCTTCGCCGGCGTCATGGCCGGGCCGCTGGTGCGCTCCTCCTACCGTGCCGGCAAGCTCTACGCCTCGGCGCTGGAGAAGCTCGGCCGGCCCCTCCCGGAGCACCTTTCCCAGCTGGCCGGCGAGTCCACGGCGCGCCAGGAGGCCGCCGCCGTCGTCGCCCGGATGGGCTGATCGGCGCAGGTAGACTGGAACGGCTATGGCCAAGAACTCCGCATCCTCTCAGCCCGGCTCGCCGTCGCCCTCCCTCAAGGAGGTCAAGGCGATGCAGCGCGACCGCCGTCGCCAGATGAAGGCAGACAAGAAGTCCGACCGCGCGGCCAAGCGCGCCGAGCGCAGCCGCAAGCCCGGCATCATCACGCAGCTGAAGCAGGTCTTCAGCATGACCCGCCAGCACTACCCGAAGCTGGTGCTGTGGATGGTGCTCGCCTTCGTGGCGACCCTGCTGGTCGGACTGCTCATCGGTCTGCTGCTCCACAACTGGATCACCTGGCTGCTGATCTCCATCCCGTTCGGCGTCCTGGCGGCGATCATCGTGATGAACCGCTTCGCCGAACGCGCGATGTTCGCCCAGATCGACGGCCGCCCGGGTGCCTCCGGCGCCGCCCTGTCCACGCTGAAGCGCGGCTGGATCGTCTCCCAGGAGCCGGTCGCCGTGAACCCGCGCACCCAGGACGTCGTCTACCGTGCGATCGGCCGCCCGGGCGTCGTCCTGGTGACCGAGGGGCCGTCCAACCGCATCGCGAAGCTCGTGAACAAGGAGGAGCGCGCCATGAAGCGCTTCCTGCCGAACGTGCCGGTGCGCGTCGTGGAGACCGGTCATGGCGAGGGGCAGGTCCCGCTGCACAAGGTCGTCAAGACCCTCAAGGCTATGGAGAAGAAGCTGACCAAGCACGAGGTCAACGCGGTGGACAAGCGCCTGTCCGCCATCGGCTCCGCCAAGCTCCCGATCCCGAAGGGCGTCGACCCCATGAAGGCCCGCCCGGACCGCCGGAGCATGCGCGGACGCTGACCGGCCCGCTCCCCGCGCCGCGGACCAGACGATGACGGACCGTCACCTCGCGAGGTGACGGTCCGTCGTCGTTGTCCCGCCCGCGACACCGTCCGGCGCCCGGCGCCGAAGGCCCCGCACGCAGGCGCCTCGGTCTCACATGACGAGCTCCACGGTGCCGGCGGCCTTGTCGTGGAGGCTGCGGCCGTCCGGGTCCACGATCATCAGCGGCAGCACCAGGCACAGCAGGACGGTGCGCAGCAGGATCCTGTGCACGGGCGCGGTGGAGCCGCCGCCCAGGGGCACCACCTGGATGCGGACGAGGGCCTTGCCCACCGTGGTGGCGAGCAGGGACAGGCCGAGTACGTGCATGACGGCCAGGGCGATGAGGGTGGCCAGGGCGTTGCCGCCGAAGAAGACGTTGGAGATCACCAGGGCGATGGCCCAGTCGATGCAGAGCGCGCCGATCCGGCGCAGGGGGCGGGCCAACGAGCTCGGCCCGGACTCCGGCAGGCCGAGCCGGTCGCCGGGCCACCGGCCGGCGTGGATGTTGCCGCCGGGCCCATCCACCCAGCCAGCCATCTCTCGGCGGGTGATCAGCGGCTCGCTCCGGCCGCCCTGAGGTCGCTGCTGCCGCGGGGTCTTCTCGTCTCTGGCCACCCCACCAGCGTAGTCGGGGTCCGCCGGCGGCGCGTTACACGCCGGAAACACCCACGGCATGACCGCGTCACGCCGCTCACGTAGTGTGAAGGAAGCTCCACGGCGGAAGAACTCCTGCCGCGGGCGCCCCCACTGCCACACAAGGAAGGCGAGGCGAGAACAATGTTCAGCTCTGTCGAGGAAGCCCTCACGTTCATCAAGGAGGAGGGCGTCGAGTTCGTGGACATCCGCTTCACCGACCTGCCGGGCGTCCAGCAGCACTTCAACGTGCCGGCCACGACCGTGGACGAGGACTTCTTCCGGGACGGCCAGCTCTTCGACGGCTCCTCCATCCGTGGCTTCGCCGGCATCGCTGAGTCGGACATGCAGCTGATCCCGGACATCGCCACCGCCTACGTGGACCCGTTCCGCATCCGCAAGACCCTGGCGATGAACTTCTCCATCGTGAACCCGCGCACCGGCGAGCCGTACCACCGCGATCCGCGCGGTGTCGCCCAGCGTGCCGAGGAGTACCTGACCGCCTCCGGCATCGCAGACACCGCGTTCTTCGCCCCCGAGGCCGAGTTCTTCGTCTTCGACGATGTCCGCTACGAGTCCTCTCCGCGAGGGTCCTTCTACGCGGTGGATTCCGAGGAGGCCTGGTGGAACTCGAGCCGAGAGGAGGCGGGCGGCAACCTCTCCCACAAGACCCCCGAGAAGGGCGGCTACTTCCCGGTGGGCCCGACCGACAAGCAGGCTGACCTGCGCGACGAGATCTGTGCCGTCCTGAACGAGGTCGGCCTCGAGGTGGAGCGTTCGCACCACGAGGTGGGCGCGCCGGGCCAGGCCGAGATCAACTACAAGTTCAACACCCTGACCCACTCGGCCGACGACATCCTGAAGTTCAAGTACGTCGTCAAGAACGTCGCCGAGCAGTTCGGCAAGACCGCCACCTTCATGCCCAAGCCGGTCTTCGGCGACAACGGCTCGGGCATGCACTGCCACCAGTCCCTGTGGACCGACGGCGAGCCGCTGTTCTACGACGAGAAGGGCTACGCGAACCTGTCCGACACCGCCCGCTGGTACATCGGTGGCCTGCTGAAGCACGCCTCCGCCGTCCTGGCGTTCACCAACCCGACCGTGAACTCCTACCGCCGCCTGGTCAAGGGCTTCGAGGCCCCGGTGAACATGGTGTACTCCCAGGGCAACCGCTCCGCCGGCATCCGCATCCCGATCACCGGCTCGAACCCGAAGGCCAAGCGCATCGAGTTCCGCGCCCCGGACGCCTCCGGCAACCCGTACCTGGCCTTCGCGGCCCAGCTGATGGCGGGTCTGGACGGCATCCGCAACCGCATCGAGCCGGCCGAGCCGATCGACAAGGACCTCTACGAGCTCCCGCCGGAGGAGGCCGCGGACATCCAGAAGGCCCCTGCCTCGCTGGAGGAGGCGCTGAGCGCCCTCGAGGAGGACCACGAGTTCCTGCTCGCCGGCGACGTCTTCACCGAGGACCTCATCCAGGCTTGGATCGACTACAAGCGCGAGACCGAGATCGCCCCGCTCGCCGCCCGCCCGAACCCCTACGAGTTCGAGCTGTACTACTCCTGCTGACGTCATAGCAGGGATTCCGCGGGCGTAGTCAGCTAGGAGTCCGCGCGGCCCCGCAGCCTCTCTCCGGAGGGTGCGGGGCCGTCGTCGTGGTGGCCGGCACGCGCCGGCGGCGCGGAATAACGACGACGGCCCCGGGCGCTGGCACTGACGACCCACCGTCGTCTGCCCACCGGAGGACCACCATGACCGCGCTGCCGATCTCGATGCTCGACCTGGCCACCGTGAAGCCGGGACGGACGGTGGCCGAGGCCCTGTCGGAGTCCGTGCAGCTCACGCAGGCCGCCGAGGAGCAGGGCTTCACGCGCGTGTGGTTCGCCGAGCACCACAACATGCCGGGCATCGCGTCGTCCGCCACCGCCGTGCTCCTGGCCCACGTGGCCACGCAGACCTCCACCATCCGGCTGGGCTCCGGCGGCGTCATGCTGCCCAACCACTCCCCGCTGGTGATCGCCGAGCAGTTCGGCACGCTCGCCGAGCTCCATCCGGGACGCATCGACCTCGGACTGGGCCGTGCCCCGGGCACCGACCAGCGCACCCTGCAGGCCCTGCGCCGCTCCCCCGACGCCGCCGAGGACTTCCCCCAGGACGTCCTGGAACTTCAGGGCTACCTGCGCGGTGAGTCCCGCCTGCACGGCGTGGACGCGTACCCCGGCAAGGGGACGGACGTGCCGCTGCACATCCTCGGCTCCTCCGCCTTCGGCGCACAGCTGGCCGCCCGCCTCGGCCTGCCCTACGCCTTCGCCAGCCACTTCGCCCCGGACATGCTCGAGCACGCCGCGCGGATCTACCGCGAGACCTTCCAGCCGTCCGAGCAGCTGGCCGAGCCCCACTTCATGGCGGCGATGAACGTGGTGGCCGCGGACACCGAGGAGCAGGCCCGTGCCGAGTACGAGCACGCGCTGCGCCTGCGTGTGCAGATGCTGGTCGGCCGCGGACGGGACTACACCGACCAGGAGCTCGACCTGCTCATGGACTCGCCCGCTGCCGCGCAGGTGATCCGCATGGTGCGGCACACCGCCGTGGGCACCGGCGAGCAGGCCGCCGCCCACGTCCGCGACTTCGCGGCACAGAGCGGTGCGGACGAGGTGATGGTGACCGCCATGGCCCCGAGCCTGACGGTGCGCCGGCGCACGGTCGAGCTGCTCGGCGAGCACGTGGTGCGCGGCTGACGGACCGGTGGCACGCGCCCGTCCCTCCGAGGGAGTCTCCGGCACAGGCCGGCCGCCGGCATGGGGTCAGAGCCCGTAGAAGTGCTTCTCGAACACCTGGCGGGCATGGCGCATGGTGCGCTTGACGTGTTCCTCGACGTCGCCGGCGTGGTGCCCGGGTCCGGCGCACCAGCGGGCGAGCGCGGCCACGTCCCGAGTGTGGGAGGGCAGCACGTCCGAGGCCTTGCCGGACCAGAGGTAGCCGGCTGCACGGATGCGGCTGCACAGCAGCCAGGCCTTCTCGAGGGCCTCGGCGTCCGCGGCCGGGAGCAGGTCCAGGGACACCAGCGCGCGCAGCGCCGGAAGGGTGGACGTGGTGCGCAGCGAGGAGTGTTCGCCGGCATGGCGCAGCTGCAGAGTCTGCACGAGCCACTCGACGTCCGAGAGGCCGCCGGGGCCGAGCTTCACATGGCGGGAGGGCTGCACACCGCGCGGCAGCCGCTCGGACTCCACGCGGGCCTTGATGCGGCGGATCTCCCGCAGCTCCCCGGCGGAGAGTCCGCCGCTGTAGCGGACGGAGTCCGCCCAGTCCCCGATCTCCTCGAGCAGCGAGGGCTCGCCGGCGAGCGGACGGGCACGCAGCAGCGCCTGGCGCTCCCACACCTCGGCCCAGCGCTGGTAGTACTCGCGGTACGAGTCCATCGAGCGCACGAGTGGTCCCTGACGTCCCTCCGGGCGCAGATCCGCGTCCACCACGAGGGCGGGTTCCCCCGGCAGGGCGGGCTTCGCCGGCTGCTTGAGCAGGGCGGTGAGCTGCTTGGCGATCGCCACGGCCTGGTGCTGGGCCGCCTCCGGGTCCGCGCCCTCGCGCGGGCGGTGGACGAACATGGCGTCCAGGTCCGAGCCGTAGGTGATCTCGCGGCCGCCCTGACGGCCCATCGCCACGACGGCGACGTCGGTGAGCAGCTCCTCCTCCTGCTCGACCGCGGCCAGGCACACGTGCAGGGCTCCGAGCACGGCCACGTGGTCCACGTCGGAGAGCGCCCTGACGGTCTGCTCGAGGTCGATGTGACCGGAGGCGTCGGCCAGGGCGACGCGGAGGATCTCGCGGCGGCGGGCGTGTCGCACATGGCGGACCACCTTGGCCGGCTCCTCGGACCGGTCTCGGCGGGACAGGACGGCGCGGGCCTGCTTCCACAGGGCCTCCGGCTCCATCGGCTCGAGCTGGCGGTCGTCGCCGAGCCAGGCGGTCGACTCCGGGGAGTGCTCCAGCAGGTCACCGATGAACCGGGAGCTGGAGAGCACGCCGCACAGGCGCTGGGCGGCCGCGTTGGAATCGCGGAGCATGCGCAGGAACCAGGAGCTCGCCCCGAGGGACTCGGAGAGCCGACGGAAGGCGAGCAGACCGCCGTCCGGGTCCGGTCCGTCCGCGAACCAGCCGAGCATGACCGGCAGCAGCTGGCGCTGCATCGCGGCGCGGCGGGACACGCCCCGGGTGAGGGACTCGATGTGCCCCAGGGCTCCCTTCGGGTCGCGGTAGCCCAGGGCGGCCAGGCGCTCCTGGACCGCCTCGGCGGTGAGCTTGACCTCGTCGTCGGACAGGGCCGCCGTGGTGGACAGCAGCGGCCGGTAGAAGATCCGCTCGTGCAGCTGACGGACCTCACGGCGCACGGTGCGGAAGGCCTCGGAGAGCTCCCCGCCGCCGGCATGGCGCTGCTCGCCCGGCGCCTGCATGGAGCGGGCGACCACGCGCAGCGCCTCCTCCTTCGTGGGCATCAGGTGCGTGCGCCGCAGGTGGACGAGCTGGATGCGGTGCTCGAGGGTGCGCAGCCAGCGGTAGCGGGCGGCGAACGCCTCGGCGTCACGGGTGGAGATGTAGGAGGCCTCGCACAGCCGGTCGATGGCCTCGAGGGTGGAGCGGACGCGCACGGTCTCGTCCGCACGCCCGTGGACGAGCTGCAGCAGCTGCGCCGTGAACTCCACGTCCCGCAGACCGCCGCTGCCGAGCTTGATCTCCCGGTCCCGGTCCGCGTGGGCGATGGTGTCCATGACCCGGCCGCGCATCTTCTGCACGCTCTCCACGAAGCCCTCCTGGGCGGAGGACTTCCACACCAGCGGCCACATGCGGTCCATGTACTGCGCGCCGAGGGCGGTGGAGCCGGCGATCGGGCGGGCCTTGAGCAGCGCCTGGAACTCCCAGCCGTGGGCCCACCGCCGGTAGTACTGCGCGTGGGAGTCCACCGTGCGGGACAGCGCCCCGTCCCTGCCCTCGGGCCGCAGGTTGGCGTCCACCTCCCAGAGGTTCGGCTCGGGGGCGGCGCCGTAGACGACCTTGCCGATGCCGCCGGCCATCTCGGCAGCCACCACGGCGGCCGTCGTCTCGTCCTGGCCC
Organism: Micrococcus sp. FDAARGOS_333; assembly: GCF_002206575.2. Lineage (NCBI taxonomy): Bacteria > Bacillati > Actinomycetota > Actinomycetes > Micrococcales > Micrococcaceae > Micrococcus > Micrococcus sp. FDAARGOS_333. The sequence goes on from NZ_NJFJ02000001.1 coordinate 1,993,218, forward strand.
TCGCCGGCGGCGTGGACGAAGACCACGTCCACGTCGGAGATGTAGTTGAGCTCGCGGGCGCCGCACTTGCCCATGCCGATCACGGCGAGGTCGAGGGTCGCGGCGGCCTCGCCGTGACGTTCGACGGCGGCGTCCCGGGCCACGGCGAGCGCGGCGTCGATCGCGGCACCGGCCAGGTCGGCCAGCCAGGCGGAGACGGACGGTTCGATCAGGGTGGGGTCGGCCGAGCCGAGGTCCTGCAGGGCGATCGCGGTGATCTGCCGGCGGTAGGCCCGACGCAGGGCCACGGCGGCCTCCGCACCGGTCCGGCCGGCCACGGGTCGCTCGGCCTCCGGGTCTGCGCCGACCGACTCGAGCAGCAGGCGACGCAGGGCAGCGGACTCGTCCTGCCAGTCCTGGCCGGTCGCGGCCGGGTCGCGCTGGGTCAGGGCGGGAGCGGTGGCGGCGGCCCGCTCGGGATCGGAGACGAGGTCCAGGTGCTCCGGGCGCCGGATGAGGAACTCGCCGAGGGCCTCGGACGCGCCCAGCAGGCGGGCCAGCCTCGCTGCCTGCTCCTCGTCCGCCACGATCCCCTTCGCGTCGGGCTCACGCTCGATCAGGCGCAGCCAGAGCAGCAGCGCCTGTTCCGGGTCCGGGGCGTGGGACAGTGCGGCCACGAGGGCCTCGAGGTCCACGCCCTCGAATTCCCTCTGGCCCATGAGGGAGCGGGCACGGTCCAGGTCCGTGAATCCGGCGGCCGTCAGGGCGCGGCGCTGGAGGGACTCGGCGTCGGCCCCGGGCAGCGAGGTCATCGGCGTCTCCCTCCGCTCAGAGGCCGCTGAGGTAGCGCTTGATCTCGTACTCGGTGACCTGGACCCGGTAGTCGTCCCACTCCTGGGCCTTGTTCCGCAGCAGGGTCTCGAAGACGTGCTCGCCGAGGACTTCGGCCACGAACTCGGAGTCCTCCATGATGCGCAGGGCGTCGTGCAGGGTGCCCGGCAGCGGCTGGTGGCCGAGGGCGCGACGTTCCATGGTGGTCAGCGCCGAGATGTCCTCGGCGGCGGCCTCGGGCAGCTCGTAGCCCTCCTCGATGCCCTTGAGGCCGGCGGCCAGCAGCAGGGCGTAGGCGAGGTAGGGGTTCACCCCGGCGTCCAGGCCGCGGTACTCGATGCGGGCAGAGCCCGCCTTGTCCGGCTTGTAGAGCGGCACGCGCACGAGGGCGGAGCGGTTGTTGTGGCCCCAGGACACGTAGGCGGGCGCCTCGCCGCCGCCCCACAGGCGCTTGTAGGAGTTCACGAACTGGTGGGTCACCGCGGTGATCTCCACCGAGTGGTGCAGCAGGCCGGCGATGAACTGCCGCGCCGTGGTGGAGAGCCGGTACTCGTCCGAAGGGTCGTAGAACGCGTTGGAGTCGCCCTCGAAGAGGGAGAAGTGGGTGTGCATGCCAGAGCCCGGGTGCTCGGAGAAGGGCTTGGGCATGAAGGTGGCGTAGTGGTCGTTGAGCGAGGCCACCTCCTTGATCACCGTGCGGAACGTCATGATGTTGTCCGCGGTGGTCAGTGCGTCGGCCGCGCGCAGGTCGATCTCGTTCTGTCCGGGGCCGCCCTCGTGATGGCTGAACTCCACGGAGATGCCCATGTCCTCCAGCAGCGTCACGGCGTGGCGGCGGAAGTCCTGGGCCACGCCGCCGGGGACGTGGTCGAAGTAGCCGGCGGAGTCCACCGGGACCGGCTTGCCGTCCGGTCCGGGCTGGGAGGACTGCAGCAGGTAGAACTCGATCTCCGGGTGCGTGTAGCAGCTGAAGCCCATGTCCGCGGCCCTGTTCAGGACGCGGCGCAGCACGTGGCGGGGATCGGCCGGGGAAGGCTCGCCCTCCGGGGTGAGCACGTCGCAGAACATGCGTGAGGTGCGCTCCTGCTCACCGCGCCACGGGAGGATCTGGAAGGTGGACGGATCCGGCTGCAGGAGCATGTCAGACTCGAAGATGCGGGTGTAGCCGTCGATCGAGGAGCCGTCGAAGCCCAATCCCTCGGTGAAGGCGCCCTCCACCTCGGCCGGGGCCAGCGCCACGGACTTGAGGGTGCCGATGACGTCGGTGAACCAGAGGCGGACGAAGCGCACGTCCCGGTCCTCGATGGTGCGGAGCACGAAATCCTGCTGTCGATCCATGCACGTCACTGTAGTCGGCGTGGTGCACGCCACTGCGTAGACTCGGGCACATGTCGACCCAGCATCCCCAGGCCGCCGACAGCGCGGTCGCACCCGCTTCCGCAGACACCGCCGACGAGACCGCCGTGTACGGGCCGCCCGCCCCGTCCCGCTACCGCACCGTGCACCTGCAGAGGGCCAAGGACGAGGGACGGCGGTTCGCGATGCTCACCGTCTACGACGCCATGACGGCCGCCCTGTTCGACGCCGCGGGCGTCGAGGCGCTGCTGGTCGGCGACTCGGTCGGCAACACCATGCTGGGCCACTCCTCGACCCTGCCGGTCACCGTGGAGGACATGGTGACCTTCTCCGCCGCCGTCGTCCGCGGCGTACAGCGGGCCTTCGTGGTGGCGGACCTGCCCTTCGGCTCCTACGAGGAGTCCCCCGAGCAGGCCGTCCGCTCCGCCATGCGCCTGGTGAAGGAGGCCGGTGTGCACGCCGTGAAGATGGAGGGTGACGAACGCTTCGTCCCCCATGTGGAGGCCATGACCGCCGCCGGCATCGCCGTGGTGGCCCACATCGGGTTCACCCCGCAGTCCGAGCACGTGCTCGGCGGCTACCGGGTGCAGGGCCGCGGCGACGGCGCGGCCGACCGGATGATCGCCTCCGCCCGCGCCCTCGAGGCGGCCGGCGCGTTCTGCGTGCTCATGGAGATGGTCCCCACCGAGGTCGCCCGTGCCGTGGACGAGGCCCTCACCGTCCCGACCATCGGCATCGGCGCCGGCGGCGGCACCACCGGACAGGTCCTCGTCTGGCAGGACATGCTCGGCCTCTCCGACGGCAGGAAGCCCCGCTTCGTGAAGCAGTACGCGGACCTGCACTCCGTGATCACCGACGCCGTGGCCGCCTACCGCCGGGACGTGATCACCGGCGCCTTCCCGGCCCCGGAACACCAGTTCGAGTCCTGACGGCCTCCCGCTGCCGCGCGCCCGTCGCCGCCGGCGGCCGGGAGCGAGACGGCGGGGCCCGAGGTCAGTCGGCGTCGTTGCCGGGACGGTTGTCCCACTTGCTGTCCTCGTCGTCCGCGGCGTCCGCGGCCTCGTTGTTGGCCGCGACCTTCGCCATCGCCCCCTCGGCCTCCTCGCGGGAGCCGTAGGGGCCCAGCAGCTGCGACCAGTCCGACTGGGCGCCCTGCTCGACCTGGCCGGTGCGGGTGTTGTACCAGAACTCTTTCTCGCTCATGGGGGCGAGCGTAGCCCCCGAGTAGGCTGGACACCATGCCCGAATCGCGTCCTGCAGCACCGTCCAGCCACAACGGCCCCCGTCCGGAGGGCCCGCCCGCGCCCCAGGAGGGCTCGCGTGCCCCGATCGGCACCCTGACCCCGGGCGTCCTCTCCCCCGCGCCGCCCGTGCCCGCCTCGATCCCGCGCCCCGAGTACGTGGGCAAGAAGACCGCGGACGAGGGCAACGCCTCGGACGTCTACGACGCCGCCGGCATCGCCCGGATCCGCGAGGCCGGCCGCCTCGCTGCCGAGGCCATGGAGCACACCGCCGCCCACATCCGTCCCGGCGTCACCACGGATGAGCTCGACCGGATCGCCCACCAGTACCTCGTCGAGCGCGGCGCCTACCCGTCCTGCCTCGGCTACCGCGAGTTCCCGCGCTCGATCTGCACCTCCCTGAACGAGGTCATCTGCCACGGCATCCCGGACTCGACCGTCCTCGAGGACGGGGACATCCTCAACCTGGACATCACCGCCTACTACGACGGCGTCCACGGGGACCACAACCGCACCTTCCTGGTCGGCGACGTGGACGAGGAGTCCCGCCTGCTCGTCGAGCGCACCCACGAGGCCATGATGCGGGGCATCCGTGCCGTCAAGCCCGGCCGCCAGGTCAACATCATCGGCCGCGCCATCGAGTCCTACGCCAAGCGCTTCGGCTACGGCGTGGTCCGCGACTTCATCGGCCACGGCGTCGGCGTGGAGTTCCACTCCGGCCTCGTGATCCCCCACTACGACACGGCCCCGCTGCACGACACCCTGCTCGTTCCCGGCATGGTCTTCACCATCGAGCCGATGATCACCCTCGGCACCCACGAGTGGGACATGTGGGACGACGGCTGGACCGTGGTCACCCGGGACCGGAAGCGCACGGCTCAGTTCGAGCACACGATCGTGGTCACCGAGGACGGCGCGGAGATCCTCACCGCCGTCTGACACGTGTGAGTCGCGCCACGGGCGCCGGTGCGCGGACAGCCCTCGGGCCTGTCCGTAGACTGGCGCCCGTGAGCACTTCGAGCACCTCCAAGTACCCCACGGCCGTCGGCATCGATGTGGGCGGCACCGGCATCAAGGGCGGTCAGGTCCGCCTCGGCACCGGCAAGAAGGCCGGCACTCTGCGCGGCGACCGCTTCCGCATCCCGACCCCGCAGCCCGCCGTCCCGGACTCCGTCGCCCAGACCCTCGCGGCGATCGCCGAGGAGCTCGACGCCCGCCCGAAGGCCGCCCCGGCCGACGCGACCCTGGGCGTCTGCTTCCCCTCGATCGTCCGCGACGGCGTCTGCCTGTCCGCGAACAACATCGACACCTCCTGGATCGGCACCGACATCGCCGGTCTCTTCTCCGAGACCCTCAAGCGTCCGGTGCGTGTGCTCAACGACGCCGACGCCGCCGGCCTCGCCGAGGCCCGCTACGGCGCCGGCCGCGGTGCCCAGGGGCTGGTCATGGTCATCACCCTCGGCACCGGCATCGGCGGCGCCATGATCCACGACGGCCGCCTCGTCCCGAACTTCGAGGTCGGCACCATGGAGCTGGACGGCGTCATGGCCGAGCAGCGCGCCTCCGCCAAGGCCCGCGAACGTGAGAACCTGTCCTGGCCCGAGTACGCCGAGCGGCTGCAGCGCTTCTTCGGCCACCTCGAGCGGATCTTCTCCCCCGACCTGTTCATCGTCGGAGGCGGCATCTCCAAGCGCCCGGACGACTACCTGCCGCTGCTGCGGCTGAACGCCCCCATCGTCCCCGCCCAGCTGGTGAACAACGCGGGCATCGTCGGCGCCGCCCTGGCCGCTCACGACGACCCGGCCGACGCGAACTGACGTCACAGGAGAGTCGACATGACACCCCGTCCCCGCACGGCCCTGTCCCGGCTCCTGCGCCGAACCGTGCCGACGCCCGTGACGTCGGCGCTCCGGCGCTACCGGGGCACGTCCGCTGCGAACGCCCCGGCCTCCGCCGTCCCTGACTCCGGCCCGTCGGCCGACGAACGTCTGCGCCGTTCCGAGGCCCGCACGAAGGAGCTGCTGGAACTGCTGACCGATGCACAGGCCCGTGCCGCGCAGCACGAGGGCACGCTGACGGCGGCACAGGCGCAGCTGGCCGACGCCGTCGCGGAGCGCGACGCGGCCCGCAAGGAGGTGAGGCGACTGCGCAACCACGTGGCGATCTGGCAGAGGCGCATCAAGTCCCCTTCGTTCCTGCGCCACCACCACGCCTGGGTCGACCTCGGCAAGCACTACCGTCAGGATCCCAGCCCTGCGAAGGAGCGCATCGGCGAGCTCAACCGCAAGCTGTGGGTCCATGCCTACGCGGCCAGCCACGGCGTCGCCCTGCCCACGATCTATGCACTGGCCGAGCGTCCCGAGGACGTCGACCTGTCTCGACTGCCGGACGAATTCGTCGTGAAGTCCGACGGCGGCACGGCCAGCAAGGCGGTCCTGCCGCTGCGCCGAGTGGGCGAGGACCGCTACGAGTGGATCAGCCACGACCCGCCCCGTACGCTCTCCACGACCGAGGTCGTCGAGCACTTCCAGGCCGCACGTGCCGCCGGTGCCTCCTACGGCCCCGTCTTCGCCGAGCAGCTGCTCCGTCCGCTGCACGGCGAGGGCCTGCCCGACGACGTGAAGATCTACGTCGCCTACGGAAAGGTCCTGCACGTCCTCCTGCGCCGACCGCAGATCATCGACGGCCGCCCGGTCACCACCACACGCTATGTGGACGACAAGGGCGTCAGCCTCGGCAAGGTGGCGCTGTGGGGCCAGCACTCCGAGGACATCCCGGTCCCCGAGCAGCTCGACCATATGCTGGCCGTCGCCGTGCGGCTCTCCCTGTCCCTGCCGATGCCGCTGTGCCGCGTCGACATGTACGAGACGCCCGACGGACCGGTGCTCGGCGAGATCACCCGGACTCCCGGCGCACCGCACTTCTACCGTGAAGACCACGACCTGTTCCTCGGCAACGAATGGACCAAGGCGGAGGCGCGCCTGTTCGAGGACATGCACCAGGGGCGCTCGGGTCGTCCCCTGTGGGGACCGCACGCGGACCTGTCGATGATCGACGACATCCCCGGGTTCGACGCACCACAGGTCTGACCCGACCCCCAGACGAGGCGAGGTCCCGACGGACGGCGAGCGGCCGTCGTCGGGACCTCGTTGCCTCTGCACGCCCGGGGCCCGACGACCCCGGAATGCACCGAGGGCGGTTCCGGCTTCCCCTCCGGAACCGCCCTCGGCAGACTCGTGGTCCCGGCACTGCCGGAACCGGGCACCACTCTACCGGGTGAACAGCCGTGGTTGTAAAGCCGGAGAACGACGTTCGTCCCCCATCTCCCGCAGGTCCGCGATCGCGGTCTCGAAGTCCTGCAGCGACTCGAAGTCCTGGTAGACGGACGCGAACCGCAGATACGCCACCTTGTCCAGCCGGCGCAGCGGGTCCAGGATCGCCAGGCCGACGTCATGCGCGTCCACCTCCGCATGGCCGGTGGCGCGGATCGACTCCTCGACCTCCTGTGCCAGCATCGCCAGGTCGTCCGCGCTCACGGGGCGACCCTGGCAGGCCTTGCGCACGCCGTTGATCACCTTGGAGCGGTCGAAGGGCTCGGCCACGCCGGAGCGCTTCACCACGGTCAGCGACGTGGTCTCCATGGTGGTGAACCGCTTGCCGCAGTCCTGGCACTGGCGGCGCCGGCGGATCGCCGAGCCGTCGTCCAACGAGCGCGAGTCCACCACACGGGAGGCCTCATGCCGGCAGTACGGACAGTGCACGTCTGCTCCTTCCGATCACGCGGGGGCGTCTGTGGTGAGCGTACCGCGCGCTCAGCCCAGGCAGTGGGAGCCGAGCAGCACCTTGAGGTCGCCGAACAGCGCCGGATTCGGGTTCACCCGGAACTGCGGGCCCAGCTGGTAGACCTCCGTGGACCGCTGGCCGGACAAGTGCAGGCGCACCTCGGTGGAGCCGTCGTGGTTGCGGAGGGTGTCCGCGAGCTGGCCCATCAGGTCCTCCGTGGCACGGAACGCCGGGATGGTGATGGTCACCGGCCCGCCGTCCGTGTCCTTCAGCTCCGGGATGGTCAGCTCCTGGGCGGAGAGGACCACGGAGCCGTCGTCGCGGCGCTGCACGCGGCCCTTGACCGCCACCACCAGGTCCTCCGCCAGCATCATCGCGATCGGGGCGTAGACCTGGCCGAAGAACATCACGTCCATCGAGCCGCCGAGGTCCTCGATCTCGCACCGGGCATAGGCGTTGCCGGAGGACTTCGCGATGCGCCGCTCGAGCGTCGTGATCAGGCCCGCGATCGTCACGGACTGGCCGTCGGCCGGACCGTCGTCGTCCAGCACGCGGGTGATCTGCGTGTCCGCGAACTGGTTGAGGACGCCGTCCAGCCCCTGCAGCGGATGGTCCGAGACGTAGAGGCCGAGCATCTCGCGTTCGAAGGTGAGCTTGTCCTTCTTCGGCCACTCCGGCAGGTCCGGGACCACCACGGAGTCGGACTTCTCCTCCTCCGTGTCCTGCCCGCCGCCGAGCGCGAAGATGTCGAACGTGAACTCGCCGTGGTCCTCCTTGCGCTTCTGCTGCACGGTGGCGTCCACGGCCTCTTCGTGGACGGCGAGCAGCGCGCGGCGGGCGTAGCCGAGGGAGTCGAAGGCGCCGGCCTTGATCATGGACTCGATGGTCCGCTTGTTGCAGACCACCAGCGGCACCTTCGCCAGGAAGTCGCCGAAGGACGTGTAGTTGCCCTTCTCCTCACGGCTCTGGACCATGCCGCGCACGACGTTCGCACCGACGTTGCGGACCGCGCCCATGCCGAAGCGGATGTCGTTGCCGACCGGGGTGAAGTTCTGGAAGGACTCGTTGACGTCCGGCGGCAGCACCGTGATGCCCATGTGGCGGCACTCGTTGAGGTACATCGCCAGCTTGTCCTTGTCATCCCCCACCGAGGTGAGCAGCGCGGCCATGTACTCCGCCGGATAGTGGGCCTTCAGGTACGCGGTCCAGTAGGACACCAGCCCGTACGCGGCCGAATGCGCCTTGTTGAACGCGTAGTCCGAGAACGGCAGCAGGATGTCCCACAGCGCCTTGACGGCGGCCTCCGAGAAGCCGCGGTCGATCATGCCGCCGTGGAAGGCCTCGTACTGCTTGTCCAGCTCGGCCTTCTTCTTCTTGCCCATCGCACGGCGGAGGATGTCCGCCTGTCCGAGCGAGTAGCCGGCGACCTTCTGCGCGATCGCCATGACCTGCTCCTGGTAGACGATCAGGCCGTAGGTCGTGTCCAGGATGTCCTTGAGCGGCTCCTCCAGCTCCGGGTGGATCGGGGTGATCTCCTGGAGCCCGTTCTTGCGCAGCGCGTAGTTGGTGTGAGAATTCGCTCCCATCGGGCCCGGACGGTACAGCGCGATGGTCGCCGAGATGTCCTCGAAGTTGTCCGGCCGCATCATCTTCAGCAGCGAGCGCATGGGCCCGCCGTCGAGCTGGAACACGCCGAGGGTGTCGCCGCGGGCGAGCAGCTCGTAGGACGCCCGGTCGTCCACGTCGAGGGTCTCCAGGTCCAGGTCCACGCCCTGGTTGGCCTTCACGTTCTCGATCGCGTCCGAGATGATCGTGAGGTTGCGCAGGCCCAGGAAGTCCATCTTGATCAGTCCGAGCCCCTCCGCGGTGGGGTAGTCGAACTGGGTGATGACCTGGCCGTCCTGCAGCCGGCGCATGATCGGGATGACGTCGATCACCGGGTGCGAGGACATGATGACGCCCGCGGCGTGCACGCCCCACTGCCGCTTCAGGCCCTCCAGGCCCTTCGCCGTCTCGAAGACCTCCTTGGCCACCGGGTCCGTGGCGATCAGCTCGCGGAAGTCACCGGCCTCCGCGTAGCGCTTGGCCTCCGGGTCCTCGATGTCCTTCAGCGGGATGTCCTTGGCCATCACCGCCGGCGGCAGCGCCTTGGTGAGGGCCTCGCCCATGGAGAACGGCTGGTCCATCACGCGGGCGGAGTCCTTGAGCGCCTGCTTCGTCTTGATGGTGCCGTAGGTGACGATCATGGTGACGCGCTCGTCCCCGTACTTGCGGGTGACGTAGTCGATCACCTCGGAGCGGCGGCGATCGTCGAAGTCGACGTCGAAGTCCGGCATGGACACACGGTCCGGGTTGAGGAAGCGCTCGAAGATCAGGCCGTGCTTGAGCGGGTCCAGGTCCGTGATGCGCAGCGCGTACGCGACCATCGAGCCCGCGCCGGAGCCGCGGCCGGGGCCCACGCGGATGCCGTGGTCCTTGGCCCAGTTGATGAAGTCCGCCACCACCAGGAAGTAGCCGGGGAAGCCCATCGAGATGATGACGTCCAGCTCGTAGTCCGCCTGCTTGCGGACGTGGTCCGGCACGCCGTCCGGGTAGCGGTAGTCGAGGCCGGCGGCGACCTCCTTGATCAGCCAGCTGGTCTCGTCCTCCCCGTCCGGGGTGGGGAACAGCGGCATGTAGTTCGCGTCCGTGTCGAAGGAGACCTCGCACCGCTCGGCGATCACCAGGGTGTTGTCGCAGGCCTCCGGAAGCTCCTTGAACAGGTCCCGCATCTGCCGCGGGGACTTCAGGTAGTACTCGGTGCCGGAGAACGCGAAGCGGGAGCCGCCCTGGTCATAGGTCGGCTCGTTGAGCTTGGAGCCGGACTGGATGGCCAGCAGCGCCTCATGGGCCTTCGAATCGTGCTCGTGGGTGTAGTGCAGGTCGTTCGTGGCCACGAACGGAAGGTCCAGCTCCTTGGCGAGCCGGCGCAGGTCCGTCATGACGCGGCGCTCGATGTCGAGGCCGTGGTGCATGACCTCGCAGTAGAAGTTGTCCTTGCCGAAGATGTCCCGGAAGTCCGAGGCTGCCTGCAGCGCCTCACGGTACTGCCCCAGGCGCAGGCGGGTCTGCACCTCGCCCGAGGGGCAGCCGGTGGTGGCGATGATGCCCTTGGAGTACTGGCTGAGCAGCTCCCGGTCGATGCGCGGCCACTTCGCGTACACGGAGTCCAGCGAGGCGATCGAGCCCATCTTGAACAGGTTGTGCATGCCCGTGTTGTCCTCGGACAGCAGGGTCATGTGCGTGTACGCGCCGCCGCCGGAGACGTCGTCCCCGCGCTGGTGGGGCTCGCCCCAGCGGGTCTTCTCCTTGTCCGTGCGGTGCTGGTTCCCCGGTGTCAGGTAGGCCTCGAGGCCGATGATCGGCTTCACACCGGCCTGCTTGGCCTTGTTCCAGAAGTCGAAGGCGCCGAAGTGGTACCCGTGGTCCGTGATCGCCAGTGAGTCCATGCCCAGGCGGTTGGCCTCGGCGAAGAGCTCGTCGAGCTTCGCGGCGCCGTCCAGCATCGAGTACTCGGTGTGGGTGTGCAGGTGGACGAAGCCACCGTCCTTCGTGGCCTCTGCGGCGGTCTCGGCGGTCGCGGACATCGGTGCGCACTTCCTCCTGGGCACGGGGCGCACCGGAGGGGACCGGGGCGCCGGGGTGGTTCGGCCGACGGGTCGGACGGTGTCCGGGCGACGGCGGGGGCTGGGCGGCGAGGCTCCAGCCTACTGCGCTCAGGCCTCCCCGCGCAGGGCGGCCAGGGCGTGGTCGAGGTCGTCCGGGTACGGCGAGACGATCGTCACGGACTCCCCCGTGACCGGATGCGGCAGCTCGAGCCGATGGGCGTGCAGCCACTGCCGCGTCAGCCCCAGCTCGGCGGCGAGCTTCGGGTTCGCCCCGTAGGTCAGGTCGCCCACGCACGGATGGCGCAGCGCGGAGAAGTGCACGCGGATCTGGTGGGTGCGTCCGGTCTCCAGGTGCACCTGGACGAGGGTGGCCGGACCGAACGCCTCGAGCGTCTCGTAGTGGGTCACCGAGGCCCGGCCGCCGTCGATCACGGTGAACTTCCACTCGTGGCCGGGGTGCCGGCCGATCGGCGCGTCGATCGTCCCGGACAGCGGCTCCGGCAGGCCCTGCACGACGGCGTGGTACACCTTGGTCGGCACCCGGTCGCGGAACTGGTCCTTGAGCGCCGTGTACGCCTGCTCCGTCTTCGCCACCACCATCACGCCGGTGGTGCCGACGTCGAGCCGGTGCACGATGCCCTGGCGTTCCGGGGCTCCCGAGGTCGAGATCCGGTAACCCAGCGCGGCCAGGCCGCCGACCACCGTGGGCCCGACCCAGCCGGGCGAGGGGTGGGCGGCCACGCCCGTGGGCTTGTCCACCGCCACCATGTGCTCGTCCTCGAACAGGATGCGCATCTCGTCCACGGGTTCGATCCTCACTTCCAGCGGGTCGCCGTCGTCCGGCACGTCCACCACGAGCCGTTCCCCCGGCACGGCCTTCGCGGACTTGCTCAGGGTGCGGTCGCGTCGGCCGTTGCGGGTCTCGGCGCGGACCAGCCCGCGGGAGAACCAGTCGGCCAGCTGTGAGCGGGAGACCCCGAAGGCCTCCGAGAGCACGACGTCGGCCCGTCGCCCCGCGTGCTCGTCCGTCACCTCGAGCGTCTCCGTGCGTCCGGGGTGCATGCCCATGCTCAGCTCCGCCGCCCGTCGTCGTGGGCACCGTCCACCCGGCGGCCCAGGAAGACCAGGAGGCACACGGCGACCATGGCGCAGCAGATGAACGAGTCTGCGACGTTGAAGACGGCGAAGTTCGGCACCCAGATCATGTCCACCACGTGGCCCTGACCGAACGACGGCGGCCGGAACAGGCGGTCGGTGAGGTTCCCGAGGACTCCGCCGGCCAGGCCGCCGAGCGCCAGGGCCCAGGGCAGGGAGCGCACGCGCAGGATCAGCACCAGCGCGACCACGGCGACGACCGACTGGATCACGGTGAAGACCCAGGTCATGTCCTCGCCGATCGAGAAGGCGGCGCCCGGGTTCAGGATGTAGTGCCAGTGCAGCAGGCCCGGGATCACGTCGATGGTCTGGCCGAGCGTCATGGACTGCTCGACCCAGTACTTGGTGCCCTGGTCCAGCAGGTAGGCGACAACGAGCACCGCCGCCGCGAGGAGCGTGCGGCGGCGGGGGCGGACGACGGCCGTGGAGGTCACCGCTCAGCCTGCTCGACGGCGCAGCCCTGCGTGAGTGGGGTCCGACGGAACCGCTCGGTGACGAGGTCCTCCCTCAACAGCGACATCGGGGCACTCCTCCAGGGTCGGGGGCAGACCCCGGCGCTGGGGTCCGCAGGCGGCGGGCGTGGCGGTCCGGTGCGGTCCGCAGCCGCGGTCCGGAGGCCTCCGTCAGGCTATCACCGGGGCTGACACGGACGCCGCCGGAGACGGCGGGTCAGACCAGGGCGCGGACGAGAAGCTTCAGGATCACCACGGCGATGAACAGGACGAGGAACGCCAAGTCCAGCTGGACGCCGCCGAGGTTCAGCGGCGGCAGCTTCTGCCGGATCGCGCGCAGCGGGCGGTCGGTGACACCGTAGATCGCGCTCGCCACCACCAGCACGATCCCCGAGGGACGCCAGTGCGGGACGAACGACGTCACGACGTCGAAGACGATCCGGACGATCAGCACGGCCTGGAAGACCGTGAGCAGGATGTACAGGCAGGCGAGCAGCAGCGCCATCGCGAGCGATCAGTCCTCGGTGAACAGGGCGGCGTGCTCGCCGCCGTCCTGGTTCTCGTCCCCCATGACCTCGACGGTCGACGGGGTCAGCAGGAAGACCTTGTTGGTGATGCGGGAGATCGAGCCGTGCAGGCCGAAGACGAGGCCGGCGGAGAAGTCCACGAGGCGCTTGGCCTCGTTGTCCCCCAGCTCCGTCACGTTCATGATCACCGGCATGCCGGAGCGGAACGCCTCGCCGATCGACTTGGCGTCGTTGTAGGACCGCGGGTGCACGGTGGTCAGGGTTCGCACGGGGGCTCCTTCGCTGGCCGACGCGGCGGCACGCTTGATCGGGGTGACGGGGGCACGGTACTCCTGCTCGGAGCTCTCCGCGCGGGACGGGCGCGAGGTCTGGTCCGAGGCGGCCGGACGGGAGCCCTCGGCACGGGCGGGGCGCTGCTCGCGCTCGGCCGGGGCCGCAGCGGCGGAGGCCGGCTCTGCGGCGGCACGCTGCTCGTGCTCGGCCGGGCTGGAGGCCGCCGTGGCCGGACGGTCCTCGGCGGCGGCCGGCCGGCGCTCACGGGATTCCTGGCGCGGGATCTCGTCGTAGTCCTCACCGTCGGCCAGGCCGAGGTAGATCATCGTCTTCTTCAGGGCACCGGACATGCGTCAGTTCCTTCGGGGAGGGGCGGCTCGCAGCGGAGAGGGGCCGCGCCGCCGTGGCCATTCGGTCGGTGACGTCGAGGTCCGACACCCGGGATCCGGGGTCGGCGCGGTCGACGCGCTGTCACAGCAACGCTATCCCAGGTGCGCACGGCGTCCGAGGATGTCCGAGCCGATGCGCAGGTGTGTCGCCCCGGCGGCGACCGCCTCCTCGAGGTCGGCGGTCATGCCCATGGAGAGCCGGTCCGCCTCGGGGTGCCCGTCGCGCAGCCGTGCGGACAGGTCTGCCGCGCGTGCGAACGACTCCGCCGGGTCGATCCCGCGCGGGGCGACGCACATCAGGCCGCGCAGGCGCAGCCGCGGCGCGGCGGCGATGCGGGCCGCCAGCGCGGGGACGTCCTCGGGTGCCGCCCCGCCGCGGCCGCCGATGCCGTCGGTCGGACGGTCCTCGGGCTCACGCGGGTCCACGTCCACCTGGATGAGGCAGTCGAGGTCCTCGCGGGCAGGCACCTCGCCCGACGCCGCACGCTCGGCGCGCACCTGCATCGCCCGGGCGAGGGCGTCGACGAGGGACTCGCGGTCCACCGAGTGCACGGCAGCGGCGTAGCGGATGACGAGTTTGGCCTTGTTGGACTGGAGCTGACCGATGAAGTGCCAGGCCGGCGCGGTGACCGAGGCCTCCGCGCAGAGCCCGGCGGTCGCCTCGGCCTTGGGGCGGGCCTCCTGGTCCCGGTTCTCCCCCACGTCCGTGACGCCCAGGCGGGCGAGGGAGAGGACGTCCTCGGCCGGATGCGTCTTGGTCACCACGATCAGACGGGGCCGGTCCGTACGGCCTGCGGCGGCGCATGCCGCCTCGATCCGACCATGGACGTGCTCCAGGCCGGCCGCGATCTCTGCGGAGCGGTCGGCGGCGGGGTGCTGCTCGGTCACGGGGTCCTCCAGACGAGTCCGGCGAAACGGCCGCGCCCGGGGGCGCGACGATGGGAGAAGAGGCGTTCGTCCTCCACGGTGCACAGCTGCACGCGGTGCACGTCCACGCCGCGGGCGGCCAGCACGGCCTCAGCACCGGCGGGCAGGTCCAGGGAGGGCGTTCCCCAGGATGTGGTGGCGGAGGCCACCGGGAGCACCGTCGCGGACTCCGCCCGCATCTGCTCCGGCACCTCATAGCAGGCGCCGCAGACGCCCGGGCCGATCCAGGCGCGCACCGGCTCGCCCGCACCCGCGTCGGCCGGGCGCAGCGCCGCCAGCCGGTCGAGGGTGTTCTGCAGGACGCCGTCCAGAAGACCTCGCCGTCCTGCGTGGGCGACGGCCGTGGCCCCGGTGACGGGGTCGACGAACACCACGGGGAGGCAGTCGGCCACCATGATCGCCAGGGCCTGGGAGCCGCCGGCGGAGACGATGGCGTCGCCGACCCGGACGGGGCCGTCGCCCCAGCCTGCGCCGTCGGCGTCCACGACGTCGGCCGAGTGGATCTGGTCCACGAAGGCCGTCGACCCGGCGTCCACGCCCATCCGCTCTTCGAGTCGGGTGCGGGCCGCCGCGACGCCCTGGCGGGCCCGCTCGCGCTGGTGGCCGGAGCCGTCCGGAAGGACGTGGAAGGCCAGGTTGCCGGCCTGCACCGAGGTGAAGGCCACGTGGACCGCGCGTCCGTCGGCGTCGGTCACCTCATGGAACACGAACGGGTCGGAGGACGCGGCGGCGTCCCCCGACCCGGGCGAGTGGTCGAGCACGTGTCAGATCACTTCAGGAAGTCCGGCACGTCCAGGTCCGAGCCGCCGGAGCCGAGGTCCGGCTCCACGACGGTCGGCAGGTCCTCCTGCGCACGGCGCGGGGCCTGCTGCTGCGACTGCCGGCCGCCGTCCTGCTGACCGTGGGACGGGGCCTGGCCGCCGAACTGCGACGCACCCGCGACGCCGCCCTGCGAGCCCTGGTTCAGGGGCATGGTGCCCGGCACGGACGGGCGGGCCTGGTGCTCGGACTGCTGGCCGCCCTGGCCACCCTGCTGGCCTCCGGACTGCGCGGAGCCCTGCTGGCCGGCAGCGGACTGGCCCGGAACGGGCTGCTGACCGGAGCCGTAGGAGGTGGGGGCGGAGGTGACGTCCACCTTGTCGAAGCCCGCGGCGATGACGGTGACGCGCACCTCGTCGCCCAGGGCGTCGTCGATGACGGTGCCGAAGATGATCTTGGCCTCCGGGTGCGCGACCTCCTGGACGAGGCGGGCGGCCTCGTTGATCTCGAACAGGCCCAGGTCCGAACCGCCCTGGATGGAGAGCAGCACGCCGTGGGCACCGTCGATGGAGGCCTCCAGCAGCGGGGAGGCGATGGCCAGCTCGGCGGCCTTGACGGCGCGGTCCTCGCCCTGGGCGTGGCCGATGCCCATGAGCGCGGACCCGGCACCCTGCATCACGGACTTCACGTCGGCGAAGTCCAGGTTGATCAGGCCCGGGGTGGTGATCAGGTCGGTGATGCCCTGCACGCCGGACAGGAGCACCTGGTCGGCCTGGCGGAAGGCGTCCATGACGGAGACGTTGCGGTCCGAGATGGAGAGCAGGCGGTCGTTCGGGATGACGATGAGGGTGTCGACCTCGTCACGCAGGGCGTCGATGCCGTTCTCGGCGGAGTCGGCGCGGCGACGGCCCTCGAAGGTGAACGGGCGGGTGACGACGCCGATGGTCAGGGCGCCCAGGGAACGGGCGATGCGGGCCACGACCGGGGCGCCGCCGGTGCCGGTGCCGCCGCCCTCGCCGGCGGTCACGAAGACCATGTCCGCACCGCGGAGGACCTCCTCGATCTCCTCGGCGTGGTCCTCGGCGGCCTGACGGCCGACCTCGGGGTTCGCGCCGGCGCCGAGGCCGCGCGTGAGCTCGCGGCCCACGTCGAGCTTGACGTCGGCGTCCGACATCAGCAGAGCCTGCGCGTCAGTGTTGATCGCGATGAATTCGACGCCGCGCAGGCCGACCTCGATCATGCGGTTGACGGCGTTCACGCCGCCGCCGCCGATGCCGACGACCTTGATGACGGCCAGGTAGTTCTGGGGTGCAGCCACGGTGTTCAGTTCCCTTGTCTTCAGTCTCGATGTGAGCCGGTGCCGACGCGGGGCCATGGGCGACCGAGTCGGGCGGATGCCGCCGCGCCGCCCTCCCATCCCCGGACCCTCAACACGGGGTTGAAGGCTGCCCGGAGGCGCGGAGGAGAACGCGGCGACACCCAACGTTCAGGGCAACGGTAGCGTCACGGCGGACCGCCGCGCAAAGCGCCCAGGCCCGCATGGACGCTGATTTCTCGCCATAGATCTCAACCTTCACGCGATGCTTGAAGCACACGCGCTCTCCGCGCGACACCCGAGGGGCGCGATCTGGCCGCACCCATCGCCTTCACCTTCACCTTCGAGTTGAATGCTGTGAGGTTGCGGCGACCTCGTCACCGGGTGACCGGGCGGTCCGGGACGGAGACGTCGAGCTCCTCGACACCCGCCCGGGACTCCTCGCCCTGCCCGAGAAGCGATTCCACCACGGCGGCCTTGACTCGGGGCTGGTCCGTGCCACCCCACTGGACGGACGGGCCGTCCTCCAGGCGCAGCTCGACGGAGTCCGGACCGGCGGCGCGGACCTCCTCCACCCGCTCGCGCAGGGCGGACGGCAGCGCGTCGACGACGGCCGCCACGGCGGCACGGGTGCGCTCGTCGGCGTGCAGCACCCCCGGGGCGACCGGCACGGGCGTCTGGCCCTCGAACACCCGTGGATCGACACCCGACAGCACGGCCCCGTCGTCCATCAGCACACGGGCGGTGCCGTCGGAGACGTGGGCCGCCACCGGACGGCGCTCGTGCACGGTCACCTGGAGGCCCGTGGGCGGGGCTGCGATCATGTCCAACGACTCGACCCCGGGCAGGTCGCCGGCGAGGTCCTGGACGCGTCCTCGGCCGACCTGCGGCAGCGGAACGCCGTGAAGGGGCCGGAGACGCTCTTCGACGTCGGCGCGGTCCACGAGACGGGTGCCGTCGACCTCCACGCGGTCCACGGCCAGCACCGGCGAGAAGTAGAGCACCAGGGCGCCGGCCACCAGCGCGACCAGGGCGAACGCGGCCATCGTCCACCGCAGCCAGCGGCGGGGCCTGCGTGCAGGCTCCGGGAACGCGACGACGTTCTGGCCCACAGGCTGGGACGAGGAGTCCCGGCGCCGTGTCGCCGCGGTGTCGCCGCGGCGTCGCAGCCGTGGCATCCTCACTGCGCGGCCGTGGCGTCGTCCGACAGCGCGGCGACGATGGTCGGCCCCAGCGCAGTCACGTCTCCGGCGCCCATGGTGATCACGACGTCGCCCGGCTCGGCCCCCGCCACGAGGTCGGCGACAGCCCGCTCAGGGTCGGCGGCGACCGCACGGTCGGTCTCGTCCGGCGTGGTGAGGCGGGAGGAGATCAGGCTGGAGTCCACCCCCTCCATCGGCTCCTCGCGCGCGGCGTAGACCTCGAGCACACGCACGCGGTCGGCCGTCGAGAGCGCCTGGGCGAACTCTGCGGCGAAGTCATGGGTGCGGGAGAACAGGTGCGGCTGGAACAGCACGTGTACCCGGCCCGTGCCGGCCACCGCCCGACCGGCGGAGACGGCAGCCGCCACCTCGGTCGGATGGTGGGCGTAGTCGTCGAAGACGCGTACGCCACGGCCTGCGCCGCGGAATTCGAAGCGGCGCGCCGTGCCGCGGAAGGCCTCCAGGCCCGCGGCCGCGGCCTCCGGCTCCATGCCCGCCTGCACGGCGGCCAGGAGGACGGCCGCGGCGTTGAGCGCGTTGTGGGTGCCCGGCACCTGCAGGCGCACGGACACCGCAGTGCCGTCGGCGAGCTCGTAGCGCACGCGCTGGCCCACGCCCGACTCCCGTGCGTCCACGAGGGTCTCGGCGACGAGCAGGTCGGGACGGACGCCGTCGCGCTCGGCGGTGCCGTAGGTCACCACCCGGCAGCGGGCCTCGTCCCGGGCCCAGGCGGCCAGGGCGGCGGCGCCGTCGTCGTCGAGACAGGCCACCAGTGCACCGCCGTCCGCGGCGGCCGGGAGCTGTCCGGCGAAGGTGCGGAACACCTCATGGACGGCGTCCTCCGTGCCGTAGTGGTCCAGGTGGTCGGCCTCCACCGTGGTCACGATCGCGACGGTGGACGGGTAGTTCACCAGCGTGCCGTCGGATTCGTCGGCCTCGGCCACGAACCAGTCGCCCTCGCCGTGGGCGGCGTTCGTGCCGAGCCCTGCGACGGCGGCCCCCACCGCGAAGGTGGGCTTCCAGCCGGCCTCGGTGAAGGCCATGGCAGCCATGGACGAGGTGGTGGTCTTGCCATGGGTGCCGGCGACGGCCAGGACGCGGTGGCCGCGCATGGCCATGGCCAGGCCCTCCGACCGGTGCATCATGGGCAGCCCGCGGGCGGCCGCCGCGTCGTACTCGGGATTGCCCGGTCCGGCGATCGAGGAGGCGATGACGCAGACGACGTCGTCGCCGACGTTCTCCGGGGCGTAGCCGACCGTGATCCGGGCACCGCCCTGGGCCAGCTGGTGCATCACCGGCAGGTCTTTGGCGTCGGTGCCGGACACGGGCACGCCCTGGTCCTGGAGGATGCGGGCGACGCCGGAGACGCCGACTCCGCCGATGCCCAGGAAGTGGACGCGGCCCTCGGCCGGGAAGTCCTCGGGGTGTGCGGTGGCGGCGGTCATCGACGTGCTCCTTCGGCGGCGGCGGCCCGGGTCAGTCGGGCCATCTTCTGGTCGGCGTCCCGCACACCGTGGGCGGCGGAGGCGGCGGCCATGGCGGACAGGCGCTCGGGCGAGGTCGCCAGCGGGATGAGCTCGCGGCGGACCCACTCGGGGCTGAAGGCGTCGTCACGGACGAGCAGGGCTCCCCCGTCGGCGACGACCTGCTCGGCGTTGAGGGCCTGTTCGCCGTTGCCGATCGGCAGCGGGACGAAGACGGCGGGCAGCCCCACGGCGCAGACCTCGCAGACGGTGCCGGCACCGGACCGGGCGACGATGAGGTCGGCCACGGCATAGGCCTGCTCCATGCGGTCGAGGTACTCGCGCTGGTGGTAGCCGTCACGGACCACGCGCTGCCCGGCGGAGTCGGTGACCTCCTTGCCGCGTCCGGTCAGGTGCAGCACCTGCACACCGGCGCCCAGCAGGTCGTCCAGGGCGCCCTGGACGGTGCGGTTCACGGACAGCGCGCCGGAGCTGCCGCCGGTGACGACGACGGTGGTGCGCTCGGGGTCCAGGCCGAGCTCGAAGGCGGCTGCGCCCCGGGCCTCGGCCCGGTCCAGGGACGACACCTCCTGACGCATCGGCATTCCGACCCACTCGGAGCCCTTCAGCGGGGTCCCCTTGAGCGCCACGGCGACCCGGGCGGCGGAACGGGCGCCCCAGCGATTGGCCATTCCCGGCCGCGCGTTCGCCTCGTGCACCACCGTGGGGATGCCGAGGGACTTCGCCGCCCGGTACATGGGAGTCGACACATAGCCGCCCACGCCGACCACGACGTCGGCCTCCCGGCGGCGCAGGATGGCCTTCGCCTGGTCGATCGCGGCACGGAACCGGCCGGGGAACCGCAGCACGTCCATCGAGGGACGGCGCGGGAAGGGGACGCGCCCGATCGTGTCGAGCTCGAAGCCGGCGTCGGGGACCAGACGGGTCTCCATGCCGGACTCCGTGCCGACCATGGTGCAGACCGCCGGCACCGGGACGGTGCCGTCCGGGCCCGGCTGCGGCTCCTGGAGGGCGCGGGCGATCGACAGCATCGGGGAGATGTGCCCGGCGGTGCCGCCGCCGGCCAGGACCACGCGCAGAGGTCGTTCGGTGGAGGGGACGGTCATGATCAGGCCTCCTGGGTCTGGGGAGCGGGCGTCGGATCGATCGGTCTGAACGAGGCGGCGTGGGCCTGTTGGGCCGCCAGGTGTGCCAGGCGACGCTCATGGCGTGCGAAGGACAGCACGACGCCCACAGCCGTCATGGCCAGGGTCAGCGCGGAGCCGCCGTACGAGATGAACGGCAGCGGGACACCCACCACCGGCAGCAGGCCGGACACCATGCCGGCGTTGAGGAAGGTCTGGCCCACGAACCAGGTGATGATGCCCCACGTGGCCACGCGGATGAAGGTCGAGCGCGTCTGGGCGGCCACCCGGTACATGCCCAGGGCGAGGATCGCGAACAGGCCGATCACGAGCAGGGTGCCGAGCAGCCCGAGCTCCTCGCCGAGGATGGTGAAGATGAAGTCGTTCTCCGCCTCCGGGATGTAGCTCCACTTCTGGCGGGACTGGCCCAGGCCGACGCCCCACCAGCCGCCGGAGGCCAGCGCATAGAGGCCGTGGGCGGGCTGGAAGCAGGGGTCCGAGGGGTCATCGCACGCGGCCTCGACGCCGAGCCAGGCCTGGACGCGGAGCATGCGGTGGGAGGCGAACAGCGTCAGGCCGATCGTCAGGAGGGCGGCCAGCCCCGCGGTGACCATGAACACGATGCGGTGGGCCCCGCCGACCCAGAGCACGGCGGCGAGCACGAGCGCGACGATGATCGCGGTGCCCAGGTCCCTGCCCCACATGATCAGGCCGAGGACGAGCACGCCGCCGGGGAACACCACGGGCACGAGGGCATGCTTGATCTGGTTCACCAGGCGCCCCTTGCGCGCGATCACGGCGCCGCCCCACAGGGCGAGGGAGAGCTTCGCGAGCTCGGACGGCTGCGCCGTGAACGAGCCGATGCGCAGCCAGTTCGTGTTGCCGCCGACGTTCACGCCCAGCGGCGTGAACGCGACCAGGCCGAGCAGGACCACGGACACGGCCAGCGCAGGCCAGGCCATCCGCCGGATCCAGGGCACCGGGGTGAAGGTCGCGGCGGTCAGCATCACCATGCCCACGCACGCCCAGAGCGCCTGGCGCAGGAACAGGGAGTACGAGCCCCCGGAGCCGATCGCCTCGACCGAGGACGAGGACAGCACCATCACCAGGCCCAGCACGGTCAGCACCGCGGTGCTGCCCGCGATCATCAGGACCGTCATGTCGAGCATGCGACGGCCCTCGAGGGCGGCCCACATGCGGTCCAGCCCGCGCTTGACGGGGCTCAGGCCGCCGGAGGTCTTCGTCGGCATGGTGCTCCTTCAGCGGACGGGGACGGTGGGGTCAGGGGGAACGGCGGGCCTTCAGCCGGAGACGGGGCCGTCGTCGTCGACGTTCCAGCCGTGCTGCCGCATGACGGCGGTGACGGCCTCGATGAACGCCTCGCCGCGGTCCGCATAGGACCGGAACTGGTCCATGGAGGCGGCGGCCGGGGCCATGAGGACCACGTCGCCGGCCTCGGCCAGCTCGTCGGCACGCTGCACGGCGGCGGTCATGGCGGCGTGGCCGTCCTCGGTGCCCCGGCCGGACGGATCGGTGAGCGGGCTCTCGACCGGGACGTCCGGGGCGTGCTCGGCAAGGGCCGTGCGCAGCGCGGAGGAGTCGGCGCCGATCAGCAGGACGGCGCGGAGCCGGTGTCCGTGCGCCCTGACGAGCTCGTCGTAGGTGACGCCCTTCGGCAGGCCTCCGGCGATCCACACGATCGAGGAGAACGCCGCCAGGGAGGCGTCCGCGGCATGCGGGTTGGTCGCCTTGGAGTCGTTGATCCACATGACGTCCCGCGAGGTCGCCACCAGCTGGATGCGGTGCTCTCCGCGGTCGTAGCCGCGCAGGCCGTCCCGGACCGCAGTGGACGAGACGCCCACAGCACGGGTCAGCGCCGCGGCCGCGGCCGCGTTGGACACGGTGTGCTGCGGAGCCACGGCGCCCAGGTCCGAGCGCTCGGCGAGGGCCACGGCCTCATGGGCCCGGTTCTCGGTGAACGCGCGGTCCACGAGGATGCCGTCCACGAGGCCGACGGTGGACAGGCCCGGGGTGTCCGTGGAGAAGGACACCGCACGGCATCCCTCCTGCACGTCGGCCTGCTCCACGAGGCGGCGGGTGATCGGGGCCGCCTCGTTGAACACGCACGCGATGCGGGTGTTCTCGTACACGGAGCCCTTGTCCCGGACATACCCGCCCATGGAGCCGTGCCAGTCCACGTGGTCCTCGGCGATGTTCAGCACCGCCGAGGAGGCCGGCTCGATGTGGTGGGTCCAGTGCAGCTGGAAGCTGGAGAGCTCCAGCGCCAGGACGTCGAAGCCCTCCGGATCGCGGACGGCGTCCAGCACCGGGGTGCCGACGTTGCCGCAGGCGATCGCCCGGCGGCCGTCTGCGCGCAGGATGGCCTCGACCATGGTCACGGTGGTGGTCTTGCCGTTGGTGCCGGTCAGGCAGATCCAGTCGGCGACCTTGCGGCCCGCACGCTCACGGACCCGCCAGGCCAGCTCGATGTCCGACCAGATCGGCAGGCCCGCGGCGTGGGCCTGCATCAGCAGCGGCTGGTCCGGACGCCAGCCCGGGGAGGTCACGACGACGTCCGGCGGCTGTGCGTCGAAGCGCGGCAGTGCGGTGGTCGCCTCCTTCTCCAGCACCACGTCGCGCACACCCACGATCCTGAGGGTCTCGGCACGCCGGACGTTCTCCTCGGACGCGTTCCCGTCCACGACGAGCACGTCGGCACCGAGCTCCACCAGCGTGTCCGCCACGGAGAAGCCGGTGACGCCCAGGCCGGCGACAACCACGCGCAGCCCCTGCCACTGGGGGGCGTCCCAGGATGTGAGCGGGTCGGTGCGGGGAGTCGAGGCGATCGGCTCGAGGACGGGGGTCACCATGGCCTCGCTCATGGGGTCACCGCCGCGGTGCCGCCGCCGGCGAGGAGCCACTCGCCGTAGAACACGAACAGGCCGACGGTCACGCAGACCAGGCTGATGAGCCAGAAGCGGACCACGACGGTCACCTCGGCCCAGCCCTTGAGCTCGAAGTGGTGCTGCAGCGGGGCCATGAGGAACACCCGCTTGCCGCCGGAGAGCTTGAAGTAGCCCACCTGGATGATCACGGACAGGGTGATGGCGACCATGAGCCCGGCCAGGATGACCACGAGGATCTCGGTGCGGGTGAAGATGGCGAAGCCGGCGAGGGCCCCGCCGAGGGCCAGGGAGCCCGTGTCTCCCATGAAGATCTTCGCCGGGGAGGTGTTCCACCAGAGGAAGCCCAGCAGCGAGCCGGTGAGGATCGCGGCGAGCAGGGCCAGGTCCATGGGGTCGCGGACCTCGTAGCAGCCCGGGCCGGTGATGGTGCCGCAGGCCTGGCTCGCCTGGAAGATCGACATCAGGACGTAGGCGCCGGTGATCATGGCGGTGGCGCCGGTGGCCAGACCGTCCAGGCCGTCGGTGAGGTTCACGGCGTTGGTCGTGGCCGTGGTGATGAGGTTGGACCAGATCACGAACAGCACGTAGGCGAGCACGGGACCGGCGAAGGCCATCTCGAGCCACGGGATGTCACGGACGAAGGAGATGGCCGTCGAGGCCGGGGTCAGGCCGTCGCTGTTCGGGAAGTTCAGCGCCAGCACCGCGAAGACGGTGCCGATGAGGCCCTGCAGGACGATCTTCCCCATGGGGGTCAGGCCGAGGGACTGCTTCTTCGTGATCTTGGTGAAGTCGTCGACGAAGCCGACGAACGCCATGCCGACCGTGAGGAAGAGCAGCAGCACACCGGACGCCGTCGGCCCGGCGAGCTCGGAGTCGAGCATCGCCAGGATGGCGTGGGTCAGGAAGTAGACCACCACGAGCACGACCACGAAGACGAGGCCGCCCATGGTCGGGGTGCCGCGTTTGGTCTTGTGGCTCGTGGGGCCGTCGTCGCGGACGAACTGGCCGTACCCCTTCTTCACCAGGAACCGGATGAACAGGGGCGTGCCCGCGGCCGCGAAGACGAGGCCGAGGACACCGCCGATGAGCAGGCCGATCACGGACGCTCCTCCTTGGGGGTGGACGACGCGGAGTCCTCGGCGCCGACGGCGGCGAGACGCTCGCCGAGCTGGGCGAGCCGCGAGCCGTTGGAGGACTTCACCAGGACGATGTCTCCGGGGGCGAGAAGCTTCGAGAGAAGGTCGAAGGCCTCGTCGAGGTCGGCGGCGAAGTGCGCCTCCTCTCCCCAGCTGCCCTCATTGAGGGCGCCGATGTACAGGGGGCGGGCACCGGCTCCGACGACGAGCAGCTGTGCGATGTTCAGGCGCACGACGGTCTCGCCGACGAGCGTGTGCTCCCTGATGTGTTCGTCGCCGAGCTCCAGCATCTCGCCGAGCACCGCCCAGGTGCGGCGGCCGGTGGCGCGGCCGAGCTGAGCGAGGGTCTTCAGCGCGGCGCGCATGGACTCCGGATTCGCGTTGTAGGCGTCGTTGATGACGGTGACGCCGTCGGGACGCTCCGTACGCTCCATGCGGAACCGGCTGGTCGGGCCGAGACCGTCCAGCACGCCGGCGATGTCCGCCGGGCGGACGCCGGCCGCCGCGGCGGCACCGGCCGCGGCGACGACGTTGTGGGCGTGGTGGACGCCGATGAGCCCGGAGGTGACAGGCACGGTCGGAGCCTCGGTGTCGGCGCCGAGCTGCAGGTCGAACACCGGCCGACCCTCGACGTCGGTGGTCAGGTTCCTAGCGAGGGCCACGCCGGCGGCGCGGCCCGCGGCCACGTCCTCGGCGATCAGCGGCACGGTGTCCTCATCGGTGGAGAACCAGACGACCGGGGCCGTGGTGCGCTCGGCCATGGCGGCGACCTGGGAGTCGTCGCGGTTGAGCAGGACGACGCCCTCGGGGCCGATGGCCTCCACGAGCTCGCCCTTGGTCTTGGCGATGTTCGCCACGCCGCCGAAGCTGCCGGCGTGGGCGGTGCCGACCATGAGGACGACGCCGATGTCCGGCTTCACGATGTCGCAGAGGTACGCGATGTTGCCGACGTGGTCCGCGCCCATCTCCACCACGAGGTAGCGGGTGTCCAGGGATGCGCGGAACACGGTGAGCGGCACGCCGACCTCGCCGTTGAACGAGCCCTGCGGGGCCACGGTCGGCCCCTGCTCGGCGAGGATCGCCGCCAGCAGGTCCTTCGTGGTGGTCTTGCCGGCCGAGCCGGTGATGCCGATGACCGTGGTCTCGGAGTGCGCCCGCACGCGGGCCACCACGTCACGGGCGAGGGCGCCCATGGCCATCACCGCGTCCTCCACGAGGATCGACGGGTGCGCGGAGCCGTCCGGAGCCGTGGTGGCGCGCTCGGCCAGCACGGCGGAGGCGCCGGCGGACAGCGCGGCGTCGATGTAGTCGTGCCCGTCGGCGTGCTCGCCGGGCTTGGCCACGTACAGGACGCCGTCCTGACCAGCGACCTCACGGGAGTCCGGGGTCACAGCGGTCAGCACGGTCTCCGGGTCGAGCGACTCGGAGAGGGTGCCGCCGACGGCCGCGGCGATCTGGGAAGCGGTGAGAGCGATCATTTGGACTCGACTTTACCGCGCCGTGGATGACAGATCCGTGAGGCGGCCCTCGCGCCGGTCGACCAGGGCCGCGCGCAGCTCGACGCGGTCGTCCAGCTCCACGTCCACGCCCGCCACGTCCTGCACGGTCTCATGGCCGCGGCCCGCGAGCAGGATGCTGTCCTCGTCCGCGGCCAGGGCGGCGGCGAGCCGGATGGCCTCGGCGCGCGGCGCCGACTCGTGGACCTCGACGGTGCGGCCCTGCTCGGCCTGCTCCGCCGCCTCGGCCCGCACGCCCTCGAGGACCTGGGCGCGGATCCCGGCGGGGTCCTCGCCGTGCGGGTCGTCGTCCGAGACGATCACCACGTCCGCGTAGCGGGCCGCGATGCGTCCCATCAGCGGACGCTTGGTGGTGTCCCGCTCCCCGGTGGCGCCGAAGACGAGGATGGTGCGCCCGTCGCGGCCGGTGGCGGCACGGGCCTGCGTGAGCGACTCGAGGGCCTGGACCATGCCGTCCGGGTTGTGTGCGAAGTCGACCACGCCGTCCGGTTCACGGCCGACGACCTCCATGCGGCCGGGCACGGCGGCAGCGAAGGGTCCGGCGCCGGCCGGCACGTCCAGCACGTCCTGGAGCAGCTCGAAGGTCTCCTCGCCCAGGGCCTCGAGGACCATGAGGGCGGCCAGGGCCGCGTTGGCCGCGTTGAAGCGGCCCGGCAGCCCGACCGAGGCCTTGAGCACCCGCCCGGTGGCCGCCTCGGTGAGCTCGAATCGATGGCCGAGGCCGTCCGGGGTGAGGGCGGTGAGCTCCCAGTCCGGCACGACGTCCGGGTGGCGTGCGGCGAGGGCGCCCGGCACGGACGCCGCCGGTCCGAGGGCGAGGGTGGTGGTCGGTGCGCCCGAACGCTCCGCCATGGCGACGCCCCACTCGGGGCCCTCTCCCCCGTCGAGCACGATCACGGCGCGGCCGGTGCGTGCGGCGTCGAACAGGCCGAGCTTGGCCTCGAAGTACTCCTCCATGGAGCCGTGGAGGTCCAGGTGGTCCTGGGTCAGGTTGGTGAATCCGGCGACGGCGTAGCGCAGGCCGGCGATGCGCTCGAAGGACACCGCGTGGGAGGAGACCTCCATCACGGCGGTGTCCACGTCCTCCTGGCGCATCAGGGCCATCAGTGCGTGCAGCTGCGTGGACTCCGGCGTGGTGAGCGAGGAGGGCACGGTGCGCTCTGCCGCCCGTGTGAGGATCGTGCCGATGACGCCGGTCCGGCGGCCGATCGCCTCGAGCAGCGAGCAGGCCAAGAAGCTGGTGGTGGTCTTGCCGTTGGTGCCGGTCACGCCGATCAGCCGGGGTCCGGCGTCCAGTCCCTCGCCGTAGACGGCAGCGGCCGCCGCACCCGCCGCCGTGCGGGGGGTGCCGGTCTTCAGGACGGCGAGGTCGGCCAGGCCCTGCTTGGCGACGAGGGCCGCGCCCTCGGCGTCGGTGAGCACGCCGACCGCTCCCGCCGCGACGGCCTCGGTGGCGAAGGAGGCGCCGTGGACACGGGCACCGGGCAGGGCGACGTACAGGTCGCCCGGCTGCACCACACGGGAGTTCAGGCAGGCACCGGTGACCCGGCCGCGCGGTGCCGTCCCGGACTCGACCGCCTCGATGCCGGCGCCGTGGAGCACCTCCACCAGCGTGGACCAGGCGACCCCGTCAACCCGGTCCGGGCGGAAGGCGCGGTCCTGCTCTGCGGGGGTCAGGGTCGAGGACTCGGTCATGACGGGTGCTCCTGGTCTTTCGGTTCGGAGTGCGGGTTCGGGGGCTGCGGGCAGGCGGCCGTCACCAGGGGCGGTCCTGCGGGTCCTCGGTGAAGACCTTGTAGTCGTCGGGCTTGTCGCCGGTGGCCGGGACGTTGTACTTGCGCAGCAGGTGCTCCATCAGATCGGCGGACAGGGCGTCCAGGTGCGCTCCCTGGTAGTTCTCCGCGGGCCGGTGCATGGAGACGGAGACGACGAATCGCGGGTCGTCCAGCGGCGCCACCGAGGTGAAGCCGATGTTGTAGCCGTCGTAGCGGCCGGAGGGGCCGGCGGCCTGGGCGGTGGAGGACTTGCCGCCGACGCGGTACCCCTCGATTGCCGCGCGCTTGGAGGTGCCCCGGGTGACCACGGTCTCCATCATCCGGATCATCTCCGCGGCGGTCTGCTCGGACACGACCCGGTGCTTCTCGCGGTGGGGGTAGGCATGCTCGGCGCCGTCCGGGTCGACGATCGACTTGATGACCGAGGCGGGGACCATCTCTCCGCCGTTGGCGAGGGCCTGGTAGATCTGCGCGGTGTGGAGGGTCGTCTGCGTGTAGGCCTGGCCGAAGGTCGTGGTCGACCGCTGACGGTTGTCCCATTCCTCCGGCGGCACGAGGGTGCCCGCGGCCGCGGCGGGAAGGCCGATGTCGTTGGCCTCGCCGATGCCGAAGGACTTCATGTACTCGAAGCGCTCCTGCAGGGACATCTCCTCGGCCGCCTTGACGGTGCCGACGTTGTAGGAACGGGCGAAGATGCCGGCGAGGGTCATGTCGTACTCGGCGTGCGCGTTGGCGTCGTTGATCCTCTGCCCGTGGAACTCTTCGCTGCTGGGCACGGTGAACTCGCTGAGCGGGGTCAGGTCGGTGGCGTCGAGCGCGGCGGCCATGGTGACGGCCTTGCCGGTGGAGCCCGGCTCGACCGCCTGGGTCATGGCGGTGGGGCGCCAGAACAGCTGGTCGGTGGCGTTCGGGTCGGCGGGGTCGACGGTGGTGGAGTCGGCCATCGCCAGGATCTCGCCGGTCTTGGCGTCGAGGACCACGATGTTGGCCCATTCGGCGTCGTAGTCGGCGGCCTTAGCGGCGATGAGCTCCTGCGCGTACCACTGGATGTCCCGGTCGATCGTCAGCTCCACGTCCGAGCCGTCCACGGCGGGGGTCTCGTTGTACACGGCGTTGGGGATGCGCAGGCCGTTGGCGGCGACCTCGTACTCGCGGCGGCCGGCCTTGCCGGCCAGGGCCTCGTTCTGGCTCAGCTCGAGTCCCTCGCGGGCGGTGCCGTCCGCGGAGACGAACCCGAGGACGGAGCCGGCCACGGGGCCGTTCGGGTAGCTGCGGCGGTCGACGGGCTCGGCGATGAGTCCGGGCACGCGCAGGTCCATGGCGAGGTCGCGGACCTGGGGTGTGACCGAGCGCTTGACCACCGAGTACGGGCGCTCGCCCTTCATCCGGTCGTCCAGGTCGTCTTCGGAGACGCCGATCACGGTGGACAGCTGCGCGATGCGGTCGTCGATCGAGACCATCTCGTTCTGCTCCGTCTCGGAGTTCCACTCCTTGAAGTCCTTGACCAGCCGCTGGTCGACCACCAGATCGTAGCGGCGCACGCTGGTGGCGAGCACCTCGCCGTTGCGGTCCTTGATCGCACCGCGCTCCGGGGTCAGCACTTGGCTGCGGAGCCGCTCGTCGAGGGCGGCGGAGGCCTGGCCGGTCGGGTCGATGCCCTGCACGTAGAGCAGCCGCAGGGCGACGGCGGCGAGCAGGACGAGGCAGACGAGCAGGAGGGTGCGTGCGCGACGCTGCGCCCCCGTGCCCGCCTCGGCTCCGGTGGGGTCGGAGGTCGCGGACATCAGTCCCGGCCGGATTCCGCGTCGTCGGCGGAGCCGTCCTCGGCATCGGCCGCGTCCACGGCGTCCTCGGACGCCGCGCGCTCCTCGGCCTTGCGCTCGGCCGTCCGCTCCTCGGCCGCCTTCTTCTCCTCCGCGGGGTCCTTCAGCTCCGGCCCGGCGATGTGGCCCGGCGGGAGGGCGTCGCCCTCGAGGCTGTTCACGCCCAGAGGCTGGTCCAGGGAGGAGGGCGGGTTGACGTAGGACGCACCCCGCTCACCCTCCTCGGCCGCGGCGGCCTCGCCGGAGACGCGGCCGGTGGCGACGTCGACGGTGGCGCTGCCGGCCGGGTCGACCATGCCCAGCGCGTCGGCGCGGGCGGCCAGGTTCTGCGGAGCCTCGAGGTAGCCGACGCGCTGGGACAGCAGCTCGTTGGCCTCGGACAGCTCGGTCTGCTGGGCGCGCAGCTCCAACATCTGGTACTGACGGTTGGAGACGGTGATGTTGGCGACGAGGACGACGGCGAGGGCGACCATCAGGATGCCCAGGCAGAGCACGGTGATGCCGCGGCCGGTGCGGGGCAGCGGGGCGGGCACCACGGACAGCGGGGTGCGGACGCGCTCGGAGGCGCCTGCGACGTGCTCGAGGGCGCGCTCGGGACGGGGCTCGACGCTCCGTGCCTCTGCGGTTGCGGCCATGCGATGGTCCTCCAGTGCCGTCATCGGGTTCCTCGTGACTTCCTGATCTTCTCTGCTGCGCGCACCTTTACGGAGGAGGCGCGCGGGTTCTCAGCGATTTCCCCGGAAGTCGGCTTCTCCGTGCCGCGGGTCAGGATCTTCACCACGGGTTCGTGCTCCTCGAGCACCACCGGGAAGTTCGGCGGCGCCGTCGATGTCGCCCACTCCCCCAGGTGCCGCTTGGCGATGCGGTCCTCGAGCGAGTGGTAGCTCATGACGACGACGCGGCCGCCGACGTGCAGGCGGTCCAGCACGGCGGGCACGGCGGCCTCGAGTAGGTCGAGCTCGTCGTTGACCGCGATGCGCAGCGCCTGGAAGGTGCGCTTGGCAGGGTGGCCGCCCTTCGCGCCGGCCGCGGCGGGGACGGCCGAGCGGATGACGTCGACCAGCTCGCCGGTGGTGGTCAGGGCGCGCTCGGCACGGGCCCGGACGATCGCCCGTGCGATGGGGCCGGCGAACTTCTCCTCGCCGTAGCGGCGGATGAGGCTGCGCAGCTCGGACTCCTCGGCCTCCGCCACGAGGTCGGCGGCGGTGTACGCGGCGTCGGTGTCCATGCGCATGTCCAGCGGGGCGTCGTAGGAGTAGGCGAAGCCGCGCTCCCGTGCGTCCAGCTGATAGGAGGAGACGCCGAGGTCGTAGAGCGCGGCGTCCATGCGGTCCACGCCGGCGGCCGCGAGGGCCTCGGGGACCTGGTCGTAGGTGCCGTGGAAGGGGATGAGCCTGTCCGCGAGGCCCTCCAGCCGTTCGCCCGCCATCCGCAGGGCGTGCGGGTCACGGTCGATGCCCACCACCACGAGGTCCTCGAAACGGCGCAGCATCTGCTGGGTGTGCCCGCCCATCCCGAGGGTGCCGTCGACGGCGATCGGAGTGCGACCGGCGTCCCGGGCCGCCTGCACGGCGGGGGCGAGGAGGTCGATGACGCGGTCCCGCATGACGGGCAGGTGACGGTCCTCGGGGCGCAGCGGCGTCTCTCCGCTCTCGCTGTGCTGCATCGGGGTCCTCCTCCCCTGCTGTGGGTGGGCCGCGTCGGGGCGCCCCGGGCTCGGAGCAACGCCGTCGCGCTTCAGCGTGTCACGCCGGGGGCGGTTCCCCCGGAGACGACACGGATCCCTGGGCCTGATCCCCATCCGACCGCGTTCCGCCTGGCCCAGGGGAAGTCAGGTCAGGTGGCTCGCGTCGGCTGGAGGCCACGCTCAGGGATCCGTGGATGTTCTGTTGTGGACCCGCCCGCGGACGGGTCAGAAGATGCCCGGCAGGACGTCCTCGTCGGTGTCGGAGAAGGAGGTCTCCTGCTCCTGCAGGTACGCGTTCCAGGACTCGAGGTCCCAGATCTCCGCTCGTGTCCCCGCGCCGATCACCGCGACCTCCCTCTCCAGCCCGGCGTACTGCCGCAGCGGAGCGGGCACGGTGATGCGGCCCTGCTTGTCCGGCGTCTCGTCCGAGGCTCCGGACAGGAACACGCGGATGTAGTCGCGCGCCTGCTTCGAGGAGAGCGGAGCCGACCTCATCTGCTCGTGGACCCTTGCGAACTCACGCTCAGAGAAGACGTAGATGCATCGCTCCTGACCGCGGGTCAGGACCAGTCCGTCCGACAGCTCCTCACGGAACTTCGCCGGGAGGATCAGCCGGAACTTGTCGTCCAGACGCGGGGTGTAGGTCCCGAGGAACACGGGCACCCCCTGTCTCGCCGAGCTCCGCACCGGCCGATGCATCGCCTCTGCTCTCTTCTGGACTCCACTTTACCCCACTTCCCCCCACTCTCCAACCACCACATTCACGACGGCGCCCCGGCACTCGCCAGAATCCGCGGATTCATGCGGATGTCTCACAGTGGAGGACAGTGGAGGGGCCGGCCGCCCGCCCCCGCGACACCCCTCGCCTAAGGCCCGGTGGAGGGCAGGGCAGGCCCGGTGGAGGGGCTCGGGGAGGGGTGTGGAGGGACCGGGGGAGGGAAGTGGGGGCCTCGGCCGCCCACCCCGACGGCGGCCGCCTCCCTCAGGGCGCCCCCTCACCGTCCGAGGGCGCACATGACGAAGGCCCCGACCGCATCGCGGTCGGGGCCTTCGTGGAGTGGTGGGTGGCCGGCGGTGCCCTTCGGGGGCTCAGCGCCCCTGGCCTCGGCGTTCGTCCCACTGCTGTTCGAGGCGGGACATGAAGGCGCTCTCCTTCTTCTTCCCGCCGGCTGCCGCGCGGGCGCCGGCATCGGCACGGCCGGCCCCCGAGGAGTCGCCGGAGCCACGGCTGGAGAGCACGTAGACGCCGGCGCCCATGACGGCGACGCCCACGACGCCCACGATCACGTTCTGGAGGGAGACGCCGAGGAGCACGACCGCGAGGCCGGCGACGGCGATCGCGACACCGAGGACGACGCGCCGGACGGAGACGCCGCCGGGGCGGCTGTCCCTGAGGTGGGTGTCGAGCCGGGGGTCCTCCGTGCGCAGCTGGGCCTCGAGCTCGTCGAGCATGCGCTGCTCGCGCTCTGACAGCGGCATGGCCGCACCTCTGCTTTCTTCCGGTCCGTGCTTGCTTCCGGTGCGTCGGATCCGTCCCCGACCTGCGACGCCGTACAGGTCGTCTGACCCACCAGTCTAGTGACGGCGACGCCGCCGGGCCAGTGGGTGACGGCCGCGCACGGCAACCTCCCAGGAGACGGCCCGCCACCCCGGTCCGGGCATCGCCGCGGCACGCCGTTCAGCCGGCGTCGGAGCAGACCGTCACTGCCGGCGGTCGCGGCCGTCGGCCGCAGGGTCGACGTGGCCGAGCAGCGAGGCCGGGGCGGGCCCGTGGCCCGGAAAGCGACGGCGGACGGCGTCCACCGCACGCTCGGCCGCGCCCCAGTCGGCGGCCCGGCCGCCTGCCTCGTCGTCGAAGAGGCTCTGCTGCCGCGGCGCCTGCTCGTCCGTCAGCCGTTCGGCCCGCACCCCGACCAGACGCAGCGGATGGGGCCTGTCCGCGAGCAGCTCCCTGACGGCACGGCGCGCCGGAGCGAAGAGGTCGTGGCCGGAGTCCGTGGGGTCCGGCAGCCGGGCGGCCCGCGAACGGACCCGGGCCTCCGGGGACTTCACCCGGACGGTGACGCCGCCGGCGAGCACACCCTCGGCGCGCAGCCGTCCGGCGACGTGGTGGCAGAGCCGGAGCACGTGGCGGTCGATCTCCTCCGGGTCGGTCGGGTCGTCGTCGAACGTGTGATCCGCACCGATGCTCTGGTGCCCTGTCTCCTGGTGCACCGGACGGGGGTCGAGGCCTCGGGACAGGTCCTC
This sequence comes from Micrococcus sp. FDAARGOS_333, assembly GCF_002206575.2. Lineage (NCBI taxonomy): Bacteria > Bacillati > Actinomycetota > Actinomycetes > Micrococcales > Micrococcaceae > Micrococcus > Micrococcus sp. FDAARGOS_333. The sequence goes on from NZ_NJFJ02000001.1 coordinate 2,026,753, forward strand.
GACGCGTGCCCCGACCTCGCCGAACCACTGGCGCAGGCGCCCCTCCGGCAGAGCGGCGGCGTCACCGATCGTGTCGATGCCGCGGGTGCGCAGCCGCTGGGCCAGCACGGGGCCGACGCCCCACAGGTGGTCGATGGGGCGGGGATGCAGGAACTCGAGGAGCCGCTCCCCGGGGACGACCACCAGGCCGTCGGGCTTGGCGGCCGTGGAGGCCATCTTGGCCACGAACTTCACGGGCGCCGCACCCACGGAGCAGGGCAGGCCGAGCTCGGCACGCACGCGTTCGCGGATCGCGGCACCGATCCGGGCCGGCGGGCCCAGGCGGCGCCGGGAGCCGGCCACGTCCAGGAACGCCTCGTCCACGCTGAGCTGCTCGCGCACCGGGGTGACCCGGTCGAGCAGGGCCATGACCTCGGCGGACACGGAACGGTAGACGCTCTGCCGCGGCTCCACCAGGCGCAGCTGGGGGCACAGGCGCAGCGCCTGCCCCACGGGCATCGCCGAGCGCACCCCGAACGCCCTGGCCTCATAGGAGGCGGAGAGGATGACCGAGCGCAGCGACCGGCCGGCCACCGCGGCGGGGATGCCCCGCAGGTCCGGCCGCTCGCGCAGCTCCACGGAGAGGAAGAACGCGTCCATGTCCACATGGAGGACGGTGGCGTCGTCCCCGGGGTCCACGGGCGCCGGCTGCTGCATGTCTTCGACCCTACCCACGGCACGGACGGCATAGGGTGGGCGCATGTCGCAGAACATCCCGCATGACCGCCTGGCCCCGGAGCAGTTCCGCGCCGCCGTGGCGGACCGTCTGACCGAGCTGCTGGGCTCCCACCGCGCCCGCGCCGAGCGGGTCCACCCGGAGGCGGCGGCGGTCGTGGACGCGATCTCCCGGCTGACCGCGGGCGGCAAGCGCCTGCGTGCCACCCTCTGCTGGCTCGGCTGGCGCGCGGCCGGAGGCGCTGCGGACGACCCGAGGATCATCACGGCGGGGGCGGCCTTCGAGCTGTTCCAGGCGGCGGCCCTGATCCACGATGACATCCTCGACCGCTCGGACACCCGCCGGGGCATGCCTGCGGTCCACCGCGCCTTCGAGGCCATGCACCGCTCGTCAGGATGGCGCCACGACCCGGAGCACTTCGGCGTCTCCGCAGCGATCCTCGCCGGAGACGTCTGCCTCTCCCTGTCCGACGCCGCCTTCCACGACGCGTTCGCAGGCTCGCCCCGGGCGGACCGCGCCCGCCAGGAGATGGAGACCATGCGCTTCGAGGTGATGCTCGGCCAGTACCTGGACGTCCTCGCCGAGATGGCCCCGCCGGCGGAGGACCCCGCCGTGGCCGCGCAGCGGGCGGAGACGGTGGTGGAGTACAAGTCCGCGCGCTACTCCGCCGTGCACCCGATGGCCCTCGGCGCCGTCCTGGCCGGCGGCGACGACGGCCTCGTCGCCTCCTTCGAGCCCGTCACCCTCCCCTTCGGACTCGCCTTCCAGTACCAGGACGACCTGCTGGGCGTCTTCGGCGACCCGGAGCTGACCGGCAAGCCTGCCGGCGACGACCTGCGCGAGGGCAAGCGGACCGTGCTGATCGCCCACGCGCTCGACCTGCTGGAGGCGGACACTGCGGCCGCCCTCGAGGACGAGCTGGGCCGGGCCGACCTGAGCGCGCAGCGCGTGGCCCACTGGCAGCAGGCCCTGCGCAAGTGCGGCGCCGAGAAGCGCGTCCGCGCCGAGATCGACGACCTGGTCGCCCAGGCCCAGGAGGCCGCCGGCCGCCTCGAGGGCTCGGGCGCCGAGCCGTCGGCGCTGGCGGACCTGCGCGGCCTGATGGACACGCTTCTGCATCGCACCGCCTGACCCGACGGGCAGGGTGGGTGACCCGATGGGTACGGAGGGTGACCTGACGGTCACGGGGGCGCCCGGGACACGGCCCGGTCCGCCGCGACCCGGGCGGACCGGGCCGTGTCAGGCGAGGGGACGTCGTCGGGAGGCCTCCGGCGAGCGCCGGGCCGGGCTCACCAGGCGAGGGCCTGGGCGCGGCGGCGGACCTCCGTCTTGCGGCCGTTGCGCAGGGCGTCGATCGGACGCCCCGGCAGGGACTCGTCCTCGGTGAAGAGCCAGCGCAGGGCCTCCTCGTCGGAGAAGCCGGCGTCGTTGAGGAGGACCAGCGTGCCGTGCACGGGCTCGACGACCCCGGTCGCGGAGAGGAACAGGGCCGGGACGCTGCGCACGGCCCGCTCACCGCGGCGGACGGCCACGAGCCTGCGGTCCTTCACGAGGTTGTGGACACGGGAGACGACGACGTCGAGGCGTTCGGCGACCTCGGGAAGGGTCAGCCACTGGCCCACGAGGGCGTCGAGGTCGGCGGGGATCTGATCGGAGGCGTCGCTGGTGGTCACGGCTCCACGATAGTTCCCCGGCGGACTGGTCGTTCCCTCACGGGTGCGGTCACGGTGACATCACGACCAGCACGGCCCGCGCCTTTCCCCACGTGACAACCTTGTCCTGCGTGCGACACGCCGCACTGACCTGCATCGCCCCGTACTCACAGCGCATTCATTGGCCCCAGCTGGCCCCCTCACCTTTCCCCGCACTAGGATCCCGAAGGTCACAGAACGATCTCGTCAATGCGACACGCCGCTGTTGACGAGATCGTTGTGTGATCACGTGGCGGGTGGCCGCCGCGGCTTGTCATCACCGTCGACGACTCCTCGTGAGGTACCCGTTCCATGTCCGCTTCTCAGCAGCAGACGGCCCCCGCGCCGCGCGCTTCCGGTCAGCGTCTCGTCCGCTCGGCCCTGACCACCTCCGTCCTCCCCCTGATGCTCCTCGGCACCGCTCCGGCGGCCCAGGCCGACGAGGCGTCCCGCCCGGCCGAGCAGCGGCCCTCAGGCTCCGGCTCCGGCTCCGACGCCACCGTCGCGCCCGCCACCAGCACCTACACCGTCCGGCGCGGCGACACGCTCTCCGAGATCGCCTGGGCCCACAGGGTGCCGCTCAAGGAGGTCTTCCGCCTCAACGGCATGGACTACAGCACGGTCATCTACGCCGGCCAGAAGATCACCCTGCCCACCGGCACCGCAGCGCCGACGTCCTCCGGCGAGCGCAAGGCTCCGACCTCCTCGAAGCGTTCCGACCAGACCGCCTCCACCTACACCGTCCGCCGCAACGACGGCTGGTGGATCATCGCCCAGCGCACCGGCAGCACCATGGCGGCGCTCCAGAAGGCCAACGGCATGTCCGCCACCACCACGCTCCATCCGGGCATGGTGCTGAAGGTCCCCGGTGCCGCCTCCTCCGCACCGGCGGAGCAGGCCGACCCCGCCCCGACGCGGTCCGCAGGCCGGTCCACTGCGCTCGAGCGCACCGGCTCGACCTCCGGGGAAGCCGTCCGGTACACCGTCGTCGCCGGCGACTCCCCGTGGCGGGTGGCCCAGAAGTTCGGCATCTCCGTGAAGAGGCTGCGCGACCTGAACGGCCTGACCGTGGACTCGCCGATGTACGTCGGCGACGTGCTGATCGTGGACGACGGCAGCCCGAAGTCCTCCGCCCCGGCCCCGTCGAACCGCCCGATCGGCAACACGTTCCTCCACTACACCTACCCGGAGCACGTGACCGCCTCGGCGAACGAGAACTACGCCCGCCTGCAGTCCGCGCCGGCCCCGTCGCCGGCCGAGACGCAGCAGCTGATCCGCGAGACCGCCCGCAGCATGGGCGTGGACCCGCGCCTGGCCCTGGCCCACGCGTACACCGAGTCCCGCTTCCAGCACCGCTCCGTCTCCCCCGCGAACGCCATCGGCACCATGCAGGTCATCCCGGTGGCCGGCGAGTTCGCGTCCCAGCTGGTGGGCCGGGAGCTGAACCTGCTGGATCCGCAGGACAACGTGACCGCGGGCGTCGCCATCATCCGCTACATGCAGCAGAACACTCCCACCCGTGACTTGGGCATCGGCGCCTACTACCAGGGGCACAGCGGCGTGATGCGCCACGGCCTGAAGCCCGACACCGCCGCCTACGTCGCCCGCGTGAAGGCAGCGATGGCCATGTTCTGATCTTCTCCGCCCGTGTCCTTTCCGGGGCGTGATCTACCCTGGTGGAATGACGTCCCCGCGCACGGACCCCCTGGTGGGAGCGACCCTCGACGGCCGCTACCTCATCCGCGCGCGCCTGGCCCGCGGCGGCATGTCCACCGTGTACCTGGCCGTGGACACGCGCCTGGACCGACAGGTCGCCGTCAAGGCGATGCTTCCGCACCTGGCGGAGGACCCCGCCCTCGTGGCGCGCTTCGAGGGCGAGGCCAAGACGGCCGCCCGGCTGGCGCATCCCCATGTGGTGGGGGTGCTGGACCAGGGACATGCGGACGGCCCGGACGGCGAGGTCGTCGCCTATCTGGTCATGGAGTACGTCCCCGGCTGCACGCTGCGTCGGATCGTCCGGGACGAGGCCCCGCTGACCTCCCGCCGCGCGCTGACCCTGCTCCTTCCGGTGCTGGACGGCCTCGCCGCCGCGCACGAGGCCGGGCTGATGCACCGGGACGTGAAGCCGGAGAACGTGCTCGTCGGAGAGGACGGCCGCATCCGCGTCGCCGACTTCGGCCTCTCCCGTGCCACCACGTCCCACACCTCGGGCGGCAAGGCCCTGGTGGGCACGGTCGCCTACCTCTCGCCCGAGCTCGTCTCCGGCGAGGAGGCGGACGCGCGTTCGGACGTCTATGCGGCCGGCATCATGCTCTTCGAGCTGCTCACGGGCCGTCAGCCGTACACCGCGGACAGCCCGGTGCAGGTGGCCTACGAGCACATCCGCAGCCGGGTGCCGGCGCCGACCGTCGTGGTGCCGGGGGTGCCGGACGCGGTGAGCGACCTGGTGCTGTGGTGCACCGAGCCCGCCCCTGCAGACCGCCCCGAGGACGCGGCCGAGGTGGCCGCCGAGGTGCGCCGCCTGCTCTCCTCCACCCCGGACTCCCTGCTGGACCGCGAGCCGCACTCGACGGCGGCCGAGGAGGAGAGCCTGGAGAACGCCGCCGTCGTCATCGAGCCGGGCGGGGCCGGGCACCAGCCCACCTCTGTGGTGCCGTATCCGTCCGTTCCCGACGACGGCCCCTCACCCGGCACGGGGGACGTCGCCTCCCCCGCGGGCCGGGGCCGGCACGACGACCACCGCACGGAGCCGCAGCCGGACCGTCGTGACGTCCCGGACCGCGCCTCGGACACCCCTGCGGCCGCACCCGGCCCGACCGCGTCCTCGGACCAGACCCGGGTGCTGGACCGTGGATCGGCGGGCCGCCTCTCGGCGGACCGGCCCTGCGGACCCCCGGCAGGCTCCGCCGCTCCAGGCCCCCGCCCGGTCTCGAAGCGTCAGCGCCGCCGCGCCGCCCAGCGCCCGACCCTGGACGTCGGGCAGGGCAACGGGCGCACCCTGGCCACCGGCATCGCGGTGACCCTGCTGCTCACCGGCATGGCCCTGCTGCTGGGCTGGACGCTCGGCGCCGGCAACGTCCCGTTCTCCGGGGCGTCCTCCACCGTCCCGGACCTCGGCGGCACGGACCGTGAGACCGCCGTGGCGCGCCTGCACGAGGCAGGTCTGCAGGTCGACGTCTCCAGCAGACACGACGAGGTCTACTCCGCCGGCGCCGTGGTGGCCTCCGCTCCGGCGGCCGGCACCGAGGTGCGCACCGGAGACCGGATCGAGCTCACCGTCTCCTCCGGCCCGGCTCCCGTGCTGGCCCCGGACCTCGTGGGCCGCGACGCCGCCGACGCCCGGCTGGCCGCCCAGGACGCCGGCCTGCTCGTCAAGGTCGAGCACACGCGCCACGACCCCGACGTCCCCGAAGGTCAGGTCATCGCCCAGGTGCCCGCGCCGGGCTCGACCACGAGCCGCAACGCTCTGGTGCGCCTGACCGTCTCCGAGGGACCCCGCCGAGTCGCGGTGCCGGACGTGTCCGGTCTGACCGTCCAACAAGCCCGGGACCGGGCCGCCGAGGCCGGCCTGCGGCTGGAGGTCGAGACCACCCCGGGCGGCGGCATCTTCGGTCTGCGCGAACCGCGCATCGCGGAGCAGCAGCCCCGCGGCGGCGCCCAACTCGATGAGGGCTCGATCTTCCGCGCCCGTGGTTTCTGAGAGCTGACGGGGCCGGATCCTCCGCGGTGGAGGGTCCGGCCCCGTCCTGCATGCAGCCCCGTGCCCTCAGGCGCGGCGTTCCGGGTGCGTCAGCGCCTCCGTGACCAGGAAGGCCATCTCGAGGGACTGCTCGTGGTTCAGCCGAGGGTCGCAGAGCGACTCGTAGTGCTCCTCGAAGGCGGACTCGTCCACGAGGTTGGCGCCGCCGAGGCACTCGGCCACGTCGTCTCCGGTGAGCTCGACGTGCATGCCGCCCGGGTGGGTGCCGAGCTCGCGGTGCACGTCGAAGAATCCGGCGACCTCGTCCATGACGTCCTCGAAGCGGCGCGTCTTGTAGCCGTTCTTCGCCGTGACGGTGTTGCCGTGCATCGGGTCGGTGACCCAGACCGGCTCCAGGCCCGCATCCTTCACCCCGGAGACGATGTCCGGCAGGACGTCGCGGATGACGCCGGCGCCCATGCGGGTGATGAAGGTCAGGCGGCCCGGCTCGCGCGTCGGGTCGATCTTCTCTGCCAGGGCCAGCACGTCGTCGACCTTCGTGGACGGGCCCAGCTTGACGCCGATCGGGTTGCGCACGCGGGACAGGAAGTCCACATGGGCCCCGTCCACCTGGCGGGTGCGCTCACCGATCCAGAGGAAGTGCGCAGAGGTGGCGTAGGGGTTCCCGGTACGCGAGTCCTCACGGGTGAGGGCGCGCTCGTAGTCGAGCAGCAGCGCCTCGTGGGCGGAGTAGAACTCGGTGCGGCGCATCGCCTCGAAGTCCACGCCGGCCGCCCCCATGAAGCGGACCGCGCGGTCGATCTCGGCGGCCATCTCCTCGTACTTCGCGTACGCCGGGTTGGCGAGGAAGCCCTGGTTCCAGGCGTGGACGCTGCGCAGGTCGGCGAAGCCTCCCTGGGTGAAGGCACGAACCAGGTTCAGGGTGGAGGCGGAGGTGTGGTACGCCTGCACCATGCGGCGGGCGTCGTGCCGACGGGCCTCTTCGGTGAACTCGTAGCCGTTGACGATCTCCCCGCGGAAGGACGGCAGGGTCACCCCGTCCCGGGTCTCGGTGTCCGAGGAGCGGGGCTTGGCGAACTGTCCGGCGATGCGGCCCATCTTCACCACGGGCACCGACGCGCCGTAGGTGAGCACGGCCGCCATCTGCAGGATCGTCTTCACCCGGGCGCTGATGCGGTTCGCGGTGGATCCGGCGAAGGTCTCGGCGCAGTCGCCTCCCTGCAGGACGAAGGCCTCGCCGCGGGCGGCTTCCGCCAGCCGGGTGCGCAGCACGTCCACCTCGCCGGCGAACACGAGCGGCGGCACCTGGCTCAGCTCGGCGACGGCGGCCTCATAGTCCTCCTGGTCCGCCCACTGCGGCGCCTGGCTGATGGGCAGGCTGCGCCAGTGGTCCAGGCCGGCAGCGGTGGCGGCACCCTCGGAGGTGGCGGTGCCGAAGGCCAGGATCTCGTCGCGGGAGTGTGCAGTCATGCACTCCACCCTAGGTGCGCGATCCTCGGCCGGGGGCGAGCACACGGCCGGTGGCCGACATGTGGACATGCACGTCTCACAGAGCGTCTCCTCACGGGAGCGGGCGGACGCCGCAGGCGCGACGGCAGACCGTAGCGGGCGGCCGTCGTCGTGGGACGTGCATGCGGCCCCCCGCCGGCGACAGGCTCGGCAGACGGAACGAGGTCAGGTGCGCGCAGCGCGCGGCGGGGCCTGGACGTGGCCGGACTTCACGTCCGCCGCGTAGACGTCCACGTACTCCTGGCCGGAGAGGCGGCGGATGGCCTCCATGATCTCGTCGGTCACCTGGCGCAGGACGGCGATCTCGTCCTTGCGGTGCTTCAGGTGGGAGAACGTGAGCGGCTCGCCGAAGATGACCCCCACGCGGCCCGGACGCGGGAGCGACTGGCCGATGGGCTGGACCTTGTCCGTGCCGATCATGGCGATCGGCACCACCGGCACGTTCGCGGCGAGCGCGAGCTTGGCCACGCCGATCTTGCCGCGGTGCAGGCGACCGTCGGGGCTTCGGGTGCCCTCCGGGTAGATGCCGAGCAGCTTGCCCTCCTGGAGGGCCTCCAGGCCCGCCTGCAGGGAGCGCAGGGAGGCGGCGCCACCGGAGCGGTCCATCGGCAACTGGTTGATCGCCACGAAGAACTTCCTGGTGATCCAGCCCTTCAGACCGGTGCCGGTGAAGTACTCCATCTTGGCGAGGAAGTGGACCTGGCGGTCCAGGCTCGCCGGCATGAACACGGAGTCCGAGACGGAGAGGTGGTTGCTGGCGAGGATCGCCCCGCCGGTCTCCGGCACATGGGCACGGCCCTTCACCCAGGGGTTGAACAGCGCCCTCGCCACGGGGCGGACCACGAACGTGCGGGCGGACCGGTAGAAGGTGGACATGCCTCTCCTGGGACGGCGGACGGACGGTGCTGTGGCTCCATCGTAGTCGGAGTCGCGGCGCTAGGGTGGTGTCCATGCCCCACACGCGACGCACCGTCCCTGTGCCGCCGACCGCGGCCGGGACCGCCCCGGTCGATCCTGTTCATCGCCCGCTCGACCTGCCGCCGGCACGGGGTGCCGGCGACCGCGCCGTCGTGATGGTGCACGGCTTCACCTCCGGCCCGCACTCGGTCAAGGACTGGGCCCATGCCCTGGCCGAACGCGGCAGCAGGGTGATCGTGCCGCTGCTGCCGGGACACGGCACCTGTTGGCAGGACCTCAACAGGGTCACCGCCGAGGACCTGCGCGGCGCCGTGCGCGCACACGTGGACCGAGCCCTCGCCGAGCACCGCCACGTGGTGGTGGCCGGCCTGTCCATGGGCGGGGCGCTCGCCCTGGACGCGGCGGCACACCGCCCGGTGGCGGGGGTGGCCGTGGTGAACCCGGCCCTGTCCTTCGGACAGCCGCTCGCCCATGCCGCTCCCCTGCTGCGCTGGATGGTCGCGTCCACGACCCCGGTGGCCGACGACGTCGCGGCCCCGGTCAGCGAGCACGCGTACGAGCGCACCCCGGTCGGCGGCGTCGCCGCGCTCGGCCGCATCCAGCGCGCCGCAGTCCGTGGGCTGCCCCGGATCACCGCAGACGTCGTCTCGTACTGGTCCCCGCAGGACCATGTGGTGCCGCCGTCCTCCCAGGACCGTCTGCGGGCCGGGCTGCGGGCCGCCGCCTTCGAGCAGGTGCGCCTGGAGCGCAGCTTCCACGTGGCCACCATGGACCGCGACCTGCCGCTGATCGTGGAGCACAGCGCCGCCTTCGTGGACAGCGTGTGCCGGACGGCGGCCCGCCGATGACGCCGGACCGCCTCCCGGACGGCCCCGAGGACCACGAGGGCCCCGAGGGCCGTCGTCCTTCGGACGACCAGGTGTGGGACGAGATCGTCGCCCGTCTCCGCCCGGACATGCCCGCGGCCCCGCCGGCCGAGGACGGGCCTCGGACCTCAGTCGAGGGCGGCCCTCCTGCGCCGCCGCACGAGCCTCCCGCGCCGGCTGCGCCGTGGCCGGTGCTGCACCCCGAGCCCGTCGAGGACGAGGAGCTGCCCGGCGACTTCGTGCCGCCGGAGCCGCCGCCGGTGCTCAGCGGGCGCCCCTCCCTCGTGCTCGCCGCAAGCGCCCTGCTGCTGCCGATCCTCGCCCTCCTGATCCTGGCGGTCCTGCCGGTGGTGTCCGTGCCCGGCTGGGCGCTGTTCGCCCTCGTCCTGGTCGCCTGCGGCGGCGGCGTGGGCCTGTTCCTGCAGCTGCCCCGACGCGGCGACGGCCGCGGCGACCGCCTCGACCGCGGGGCCCAGGTCTGACCGTCGGACACCTGCCCTCCCGGGCCCGGGCCCGACCATCACGCTGCCGCCTGGACAGATACGGGAAAATCCGAGACTGCGGGTATCGTAGACTTCAGTCATGTGATCCCCGCCACGGACTCGGCGGCGGATCTGGTCCCCTCACGTGTACCAGGAGCCTCTATGCAGCAGATCAGCACCCCGCCCGCACCGGCGCTGCCCGCCGAGTCCAACATCACGGACCTGCTCGAGCGCCAGGTGCGCGAGCGCAGCCACGGCATCCTCTTCTCCGTGCCGGTGAGCGATACCGCGTGGCGCGACGTCACCGCCAAGGAGTTCCGTGACCGCGCCGTCGAGCTGGCCAAGGGCCTCATCGCCTCCGGCATCGGCCAGGGCGACCGCGTCGGACTCATGGCCTCCACCCGCTACGAGTGGACCCTCGTCGACTTCGCCATCTGGTACGCCGGCGCCGTGACCGTGCCGATCTATGAGACCTCCTCGGCCTCCCAGGCCGCCTGGATCGTCGAGGACGCCGCGGTCAAGGCGGTCGTGGTGGAGAACGCCGACCGGCGCAAGACGGTCACCGACGCCGTGCATCGCGAGTCCCTCCCCGAGCTCAAGGGCCTGTGGATCATGGATCCGGACTCCGGCCTGCCGGGCACGGGCCTGGAGGAGCTGGCGGAGGCCGGCCGCGGCGTCTCGGACGAGGACGTCGAGTCCCGCCGCTCGCACGCCGTGCTCGAGGACCTGGCAACGATCATCTACACCTCCGGCACCACCGGGAAGCCGAAGGGCTGCCTGCTGACCCACGGCAACTTCGCCGAGCTGTGCCACCAGGCCCTCGAGAGCTCGCTGGGCTCCATCGTGAACGAGCGCGAGTCCACCGTGCTCTTCATCCCGCTGGCTCACGTCTTCGCCCGCTTCGTGTCCGTGCTGACGGTCGCGGCCGGCGCCCGCTGCGGCCACACCTCGGACCTGAAGAAGCTCACCGGAGCCCTCCAGTCCTTCAAGCCCACCTTCCTGCTCGCGGTGCCCCGCGTGTTCGAGAAGGTCTACAACGCCTCGCTGCGCAAGGCGCAGGACGGCGGAAAGGGAGACATCTTCGAGAAGGGCGCCGCCGTGGCGATCGCCTACTCCAAGGCCCTGGACGCCGGGAAGGTGCCGCTGGCCCTCAAGGCCAAGCGTGCGCTGTTCTCCAAGCTGCTGTACGGCAAGATCCGCGCGGCCATGGGCGGCGAGCTCCAGTACTCGGTCTCCGGCGGCGGCCCGCTGTCCTCGGATCTGGCGCACTTCTTCCGCGGCATCGGCCTGACGGTCCTCGAGGGCTACGGCCTCACCGAGACCACCGCGCCGATCACCGTGAACCTCCCCGGCGACCTCCGGATCGGCACCGTGGGCCTGCCCCTGGGCGGCAACGCGGTGAAGATCGCCGAGGACGGCGAGATCCTCGCCAAGGGCGTCTGCGTGATGACCGGCTACCACAACCGCGACGACGCCAACGCCGAGTCGTTCGACGAGGAGGGCTGGTTCCGCACCGGCGATCTCGGCTCGCTGGACGAGCAGGGCTACCTGAAGATCACCGGCCGCAAGAAGGAGATCCTCGTGACCGCCGGCGGCAAGAACGTCGCCCCCGCCCAGATGGAGGACCTCATCCGCTCGGACGCGCTGGTCTCCCAGGTCATGGTGGTCGGCGATGGCAGGCCGTTCGTCGCCGCGGTGGTCACCCTCGACGCGGACACCCTGCCCGGCTGGCTCTCCGCCCACGGCCTCGACTCCGGCATGTCCGTGGCGGAGGCGGCCCAGCACGAGAAGGTCCGTGCCCACATCGGCCAGCTCGTGGAGCACGCCAACCAGGCCGTCTCCCGCGCCGAGTCCATCCGCGAGTTCCGCGTGCTCGACCGCGACTTCACCCTCGAGGACGGCCACATGACCCCGTCCCTGAAGATGCGCCGCGGTGCGATCATGAAGGACTTCCAGGCCGAGATCGACGGGATCTACGGCGACGCCGCCCCGCAGCAGGGCTGACGCCGCAGGCGCGTGGGCCCCGGACCGTCCGGTCCGGGGCCCACGTGCGCGTACGGGACCCCGACGACGGCTCCGTCGCCGCCGCCGGTCGGCTCACCGGCACGGCGCCTCGCCGCGGACGACGGCCCCGAGGCGGGGCCGGGAGCGTCGACGGGCCCAGAGAGAGTCGACGTGCTCAGAGCAGCCCGGAGTCCGGGACCTCGAGCCCGAGCAGGGCGTTCTCCACGACCTCGGACAGCGCCGGGTGGATCCAGTACTGGCCGCGGGCCATGGTGTGGGCGTCGAGGCCGAAGGACATGGCCTGCACCAGCGGCTGGATGAGGTTCGCCGCGTCATGGCCCACCAGGTGTGCGCCGACGATCCGCCCGGTGCGGCGGTCGGCGATCAGCTTGCACAGGCCGGTCTCGTCGTTCATGGCCCAGCCGTAGGCGACGTCGCCGAACTCCTGCTCCTTCACGGTGATGTTCTCCGGCCCCAGCTCGGCGGCGGCCTGCTCCTCGGTGAGGCCGGCCGTGGCCACCTGGGGGCGGGAGAACACCGCGAAGGGCACCGGGTCCAGCCGGTTCTCCCGCAGGTCCTCCGGGTGCACCAGGTTGTGGGCCACCACGCGGGCCTCGTGGTTCGCGACGTGCTTGAGCTGCCAGGCGTTCGCGGCGTCCCCCAGGCCCCACAGGCCGGGCACGGGCTCGCCGCCGGAGAGCAGCCGCTGGTGGGCGTCCACGGCCAGGGTGCCGCGGTCGGTCACGTCGAGTCCTGCCGCTGCGACGTCGAGGGTGTCCACGTTCGGGGTGCGGCCGGTGGCCATCAGGACCACGTCGGCCTCCAGCTCCAGGACCTCGTCGGCGCCCGACGCCTCCTCGGTCCGGCTCCCCTCCCCCGCGGCGGCGGGCGAGGACGCACGGGAGAAGCGCACGATGACCGGGCCGTCGTCGTGCCCGGGGAGGATCTCCACCGGCTGCCAGCCGGTGCGCAGGTCCCACGTGCGGGAGGCGGCCTGAGTGAAGCGGGCGGAGATCGCCGCGTCGTGGGAGCTGAGCAGCCGCTCGCCGCGGATCACCTCCACCACCTCGGAGCCGAGGCCGTCGAACACGGCGGCGAACTCGACGGCGATGAACCCGCCGCCGATGACGACCACGCGACGCGGCAGCTCGGGCAGGCGCATCACGGTGTCCGAGGTGTGCACCGCCGGCAGGTCCACGCCCGGGATGTCCAGCAGGGTCGGGCGGGAGCCGGCGGCCACCACGATCTGGTCCGCGGTGAGCACCCGGCCGGAGTCGGTGGTGAGCTCCTTGGGTCCGGTGAAGCGGACGCGCTCCTGGACCACGGTGGTGTGCTCGAGCTCGTCGCGGCGGTAGCGCAGCCCGCCCTCGCTGATGGCGTCGATGCGGCCGAAGATGCGGTCCCGCAGCGCGGGGAAGTCCACGGCCTCGCGGCGCAGGTCCACGTCCACGCGGGCGGCCTCGCGCTCGGCTCCGGCGAGGGAGGCCGGATAGGCGTACATCTTCGTGGGGATGCAGCCCACGTTGAGGCAGGTGCCGCCGAAGGTGCCGGCGTCCACGACGGCCACCCGGCGCCCCTCCCAGGCCTCGGTGATCAGGGAGTTGCCGGAGCCGGACCCGATGATCACCAGGTCGAAGTGCTCGGCGGGGGCGGTCTCGGCGTTCTGGCCCGGCGCGGCGGCCAGGGTCTCGGCGGTGGTGTCGGACATGCCAGACAGCATAGGCCGCAGACGCCGCGGGGCGGACACCGAGACCTCGGTGTCCGCCCCGCGGACGGTGCGCCCCTGGGGGCGGAGGGGGTCAGCCCTCGTCGATGACGACGATCAGGTCGCCGCCGTTGACCGGGGTGACGCCGTCGAGGACGACGCGCTTGACGGTGCCGCCGACCGGCGTGGTGATCCCGGCCTCCATCTTCATCGCCTCGATGGTGGCCACCGGGTCGCCGGCCTCCACGGTGTCGCCCTCGGCCACCTGGACCGTCACGGAGCCGGCGAACGGCGCCGGGATCTGACCGGGCACGGAGGAGTCGGCCTTCTCGGCGGTGCGCACGGAGGACTCCACCGAGCGGTCGCGGACCATCACCTGGCGCATCTGGCCGTTGAGGGTGAGCATGACGGTGCGCATGCCCTTCTCGTCCGGCTCGGAGACGGACTGCAGGACCGCCAGGAGGCGGACGCCGCGGCCCAGCGAGATGACGTGCTCGCGACCCGGCACGAGGCCGAACAGGAAGTCGCGGGTGTGCAGCGTCGAGGTGTCGCCGAACTCGTCGCGGTGGGCCTCGTACTCCTGGGTCGGGGCCGGGAAGAGCAGGCGGTTCAGGGCCTCGCGGCGCTGCTGGCCGGACTCGGCCAGCACGGCGCGGTCCTCGTCCGTGATGTCGGTCATCCCGGTGCCCTCGCGGCGGCCCTGGAGGGCCTTGGTGCGGAACGGCTCCGGCCAGCCTCCGGGCGGGTCGCCCAGCTCGCCGCGCAGGAATCCGACGACGGAGTCCGGGATGTCGAAGTCGTTCGGACGCTCCGCGAACTCCTTCGGGTCCACGTCGCGGCCGACGAGCTGCAGGGCGAGGTCGCCTACGACCTTGGAGGACGGGGTCACCTTCACGAGGTGGCCCAGCATGTCGTCCGCGGTGGCGTACATGGACTCGATCTGCTCGAAGCGCTCGCCCAGGCCGAGGGCGATCGCCTGCGTGCGCAGGTTGGACAGCTGTCCGCCCGGGATCTCGTGCTGATACACGCGGCCGGTCGGAGCCTTGAGGCCGGCCTCGAACGGGGCGTAGATCGAGCGCACGGACTCCCAGTAGGGCTCCATCGCCGCGGCAGCGTCCAGGGTGAGGCCGGTGTCGCGCTCGGTGTGCTCCAGCGCGGCCACGAGGGCGGACATCGGCACCTGGCTGGTGGTGCCCGCCATGGAGGCGGTCGCCACGTCCACCGCGTCCACACCGGCCTCGGCGGCGGCGAGGAGGGTCGCCAGCTGGCCGCCGGCGGTGTCGTGGGTGTGCAGGTGCACCGGCAGGTCGAACTCGGAGCGCAGCGCGGTGACCAGCTCGCGGGCGGCGGCCGGGCGCAGCAGGCCGGCCATGTCCTTGATGGCGAGGATGTGCGCACCGGCGTCGACCATCTGACGGGCCAGGCCCATGTAGTAGTCGAGGGTGTACAGCTTCTCGTCCGGGTCGGACATGTTGCCGGTGTAGCAGAGGGCGGCCTCGGCCACGGCGGTGCCGGTGGCGCGGACGGCCTCGATCGCCGGGGTGATCTGCGAGACGTCGTTCAGCGCGTCGAAGATGCGGAAGATGTCCACGCCGGCCTCGGCGGCCTCGGCCACGAAGGCGTCCGTCACCTCGGTCGGGTACGGGGTGTAGCCGACCGTGTTGCGGCCGCGCAGGAGCATCTGGATCGGGATGTTCGGCAGCTCGGCGCGGAGCAGCTCGAGGCGCTTCCACGGGTCCTCGGCGAGGAAGCGGAGGGCCACGTCGTAGGTGGCTCCGCCCCAGGCCTCGACCGAGAGCAGGCCGGGCAGGGTGTGTGCGACGGCCGGCGCGGCCGCCAGCAGGTCACGGGTGCGGACGCGGGTGGCCAGCAGGGACTGGTGAGCGTCGCGGAACGTGGTGTCCGTGACGGCCAGCGCCGTCTGCTCGCGCAGGGCCCGGGCGAAGCCCTCCGGGCCCTTCTCCTGGAGCACCTGGCGCCAGCCGGAGGCCGGGACGGCGTCCGGGGCGCGGGACGGTCCGTCGAACGGCGAGCGGTCCGGCTCCTGGGACTTGTCGCCCGGGTGGGCGGGCAGGCGGTCGCGCGGGTCGATGCCGTCGATGCGGTCGCCGTGCGGCTTGTTGACCGTCACGTCGGACAGGTACTGCAGCACCTTGGTGCCGCGGTCCTGGGAGCGGTTGACCTGGGCCAGCTCCGGGTGGGCGTCGATGAAGTCGGTGGCCACGTCGCCGGAGAGGAACTGCGGATCGTCCAGCACGTTCATGAGGAACGGGATGTTGGTGGCCACGCCGCGGATGCGGAACTCCGCCAGCGCACGGCGGGCGCGGTGCACGGCGGTGAGGTAGTCGCGGCCGCGGCAGGTGAGCTTCACCAGCATGGAGTCGAAGTGCGGGGACACCTCGGCGCCGGCGTAGATGGTGCCGCCGTCCAGGCGCACGCCCGAGCCGCCCGCGGAGCGGTAGGCGGTGATGGTGCCGGTGTCCGGGCGGAAGCCGTTGGCCGGGTCCTCGGTGGTGATGCGGCACTGCATGGCGAAGCCGCGCAGGCGCAGGGAGTCCTGGGTGATGCCGAGCTCCGGGAGGGTGGCGCCGGAGGCGATGCGCAGCTGGGCGCCCACCAGGTCCACGTCGGTGACCTCCTCGGTCACGGTGTGCTCCACCTGGATACGCGGGTTCATCTCGATGAACACGTGCTGGCCAGCACGCTCGCCGGCGGTGTCCACGAGGAACTCCACGGTGCCGGCGTTGACGTAGCCCATCTCCTTAGCGAAGGCCACGGCGTCCCGGTAGAGGGCCTGGCGGATCTCCTCGTCCAGGTGCGGGGCCGGGGCCATCTCCACGACCTTCTGGTGGCGGCGCTGCAGGGAGCAGTCGCGCTCGAAGAGGTGGACCACGTTGCCGGCGCCGTCGGCGAGGATCTGCACCTCGATGTGGCGCGGACGGAGCACGGCCTGCTCCAGGAAGACGGTGGGGTCGCCGAACGCGGTGTCGGCCTCGCGCATGGCGGCCTCGAGGGAGCCCTTGAGGTCCTCGCGCCGCTCCACGCGGCGCATGCCGCGGCCGCCGCCGCCGGCGACGGCCTTGACGAAGATCGGGAACCCGATCTCGTCGGCCTGCTCCAGCAGCCAGTCCACGTCCGCGGACGGGTCGGAGGAGGCCAGGGTCGGGATGCCGGCGCGCTTCGCCGCGCGCAGGGCCTCGACCTTGTTGCCGGTCAGCTCGAGCACGTCGGCCGGCGGGCCCACGAAGGTGATGCCGTTCTCGGCGGCGGCGCGGGCCAGGCCCGCGTTCTCGGACAGGAAGCCGTAGCCCGGGTAGATGGCCTCGGCGCCGGCGTCCTTGGCCACGCGGATGATCTCGTCCACGTCCAGGTAGGCGCGGACCGGGTGGCCCTCCTCGCCGATGCGGTAGGACTCGTCGGCCTTCTGGCGGTGGATCGAGTTGCGGTCCTCATAGGGGAACACGGCCACGGTCTTCGCGCCCTGCTCGTAGCAGGCGCGGAAGGCGCGGACGGCGATCTCGCCGCGGTTGGCGACGAGGACCTTCGAGAAGACGGGTGCGGTGTCGGCAGGGGCGGCGGCCGCGTCGTTGCGGCCGGCGGTGTTCTCGGCTGAGTCGCTCATGCTGGAAGTGTGCCACACCACGTGGACGTCCTATGCCGTGTTCCGCGCGATCGGCTCTGACATGCGACTGCCCCACGTCACATTCGTGCTGTGACGTGGGGCAGGAGGGCCGGCAGGGTCCGGCCGGGCAGGGTCAGGAGGCGCTCTGCTGGCGGCGGGCGCGGCGGCGTGCGGACAGCTCGTCGCCCGGGAACTGCTCGGCCTGCGGCAGGTGCTCGCTGGGCAGCTCGGCGAGGGTGCCCTCGACCTCCCGCCAGACGCGGCCGACGGCGATGCCGAAGACGCCCTGGCCGCCCTGGACCAGGTCGATCACCTCGTCCGCGGAGGTGCACTCGTAGACGGAGGCGCCGTCGCTCATCAGGGTGATCTGGGCGAGGTCCTCCACGCCGCGCTCGCGCAGGTGTCCGACGGCGGTGCGGATCTGCTGCAGGGAGACGCCGGTGTCCAGCAGACGCTTGACGACCTTGAGCACGAGGATGTCGCGGAAGGAGTAGAGGCGCTGGGAGCCGGAGCCGGCGGCCGTGCGCACGGTGGGCACGACCAGGTCGGTGCGCGCCCAGTAGTCGAGCTGCCGGTAGGTGATGCCGGCGGCCTTGCACGCGGTCGGGCCGCGGTAGCCGGCCTCTTCGTCCAGCTGCGGCATGTCGTCCGTGAAGAGGATGCCTTGGTGGGAGCCGACCGGGGTGGGCCGACCAGAACCTGCATGGGGTGTCACGAGTGAGCCCTCCTGGTCTCGGTTCCGCCTCTGGGGGGAAGTGGGTGCCGGAGTCGTCGGTCCCGTCCCTCCGGTGACCGTGGAGGGGCAGGGATGGCGACGCCGGCGGCGCGGAACCCTTCTCCATGAAGGTACGGTCCCGGGCGCCCCCGGTCAAAGACCTGCCGTCCGTGTGGTCCGGCGTGTCGCACCCGGCGCGGAGGGCGGGGGCACGACGACGGCCGCTCACCCGCCTGCCCGGGCCCGCCCGCGCGCGGGACGCGCCTCAGGCGAAGTCCTCCGGGTCGACGTCGTCCAGGAAGCGCCGGAAGGACTCGAGGTCGTCCACGTGGGGCTCCTCCACGGGCACCCCGAGCTCCTCGACGACGGCGGGCGGGGCGAGGACCGGCGCCTCGGCACGGAGGGCGACCGCCACCGCGTCCGAGGGCCGAGCGTCGAGGACGGTGCCGTCGTCCAGCACCAGCTCGCCGAGCACGGCCTCGCCCTCGGTGCCGGTGAGGCGGGCGCAGGAGACGGTGCCGCCGAGGGCCTGCACGGCCGCCAGGAGCAGGTCGTGGGTGAGCGGACGGGGAGGCCTCACGTCGTCGAGGACGAGCGCCACCGCGGTGGCCTCGGCGGCGCCGACCCAGACGGGCACCACGCGGTCCCCGGACGGGGTGAGCAGCAGCAGGGCGTGGTTCTGCGCGGGCAGGTCCACGCGCACGCCCAGCACGGTGAGGGGCACGTCGTCGCCGGCCCCGCTCATCAGCGCGGCTCCCGCGCGAGGGCGTCGATGCCGTCCGCGACCAGGGCGGAGTGCAGGGACAGCATCGCCTCGCCGAGCCGCCGGGCGGTCTCGGCGGCCCGCGTCCGGGAGTCCTCGTCCCGACGTGTCGCCAGCGGGGCCACGGCCTGCTGGACGATCCCCAGCTCACGGTCGGCCGCCGCGCGGACGGAGCGCAGGTGCCGTGGCTCGAGTCCGTGCTCGGCGAGCGCGGCCACCGCGGCGACGACGTCTCCGGCGTGCTCGGGGTAGCGGCCCTCGGCGTCCGGGGCCGGGAGCAGGGCGTAGCGCTCGAGCTCGGCCAGCTCCGCCGGGGTCAGCCCGTGGGCGGTGCCGAGCTCCTCGGCGGTGAGCCGGCGGACGACCGGGGCGGCCCCGGGCGACCCGCCCCGCGAGGCGGTGAGGGTGTGTCCGCCGGGCAGCGGCTCGGGACGCTCGCCCCGGTCCAGGGCGTCGAGGTGCTCGCGGATGACCTTCAGGGGCAGGAACTGGTCCCGCTGCACGGTGAGGACGAAGCGGAGGCGGTCGACGTCGTCCGCCGTGAACTTGCGGTACCCGGCGGGGGTGCGGGTGGGGTGGACGAGGCCGCGCTCCTCGAGGAAGCGCAGCTTGGAGGCGGCCACCCGCGGGAACTCGTCCTGCAGCTCCGCCAGCACCTCGCCGATCGTGAGGGTGGACGACGACGCCCCCGAGTCCTCTCGGGGGCGTCGTGGCGTGCGCGGGGCGTCTGCCTGCACGGCGTCCGTGGCCTCAGGCGCGGCCCGGGGCCGTGTAGTAGGTCATCCGGAACTTGCCGATCTGGACCTGCATGCCGTTGCGCAGCTGCACCTGGTCCACCCGGTCCTGGTTCACGAACGTGCCGTTCAGCGAGTTGCTGTCCACGAGCTCGTAGCCCCGCTCGGTGCGCCGGAACTGCGCATGGCGGCGGGACACGGTGACGTCGTCCAGGAAGATGTCCGCATCCGGGTGGCGGCCGACCAGCACGAGGTCCTCGTCCAGCAGGAAGCGTGCACCGTGGTCCGGGCCCTCGTGCGCGACCAGGAGGGCCGAGTCCGCGGGCAGCGCGGCGATCGCCTCGCGCTCCTCGCCGGAGAGGCTGTGGTCGGTGACCGGGGCCAGGTCCGGGAGGCTGATGCTCGTGGTGTGGGCATCGGGCTCACGGCCGGCGCCGGCCGGAGAGTGGTGCTCCTGCATGGTGTGTCTCGACTCCTGGAGAAGGGGCCCCGACTCGCTCGGGGCGGTGCGGCCGCGACCGCGGCGGGTGGCGATGACGCCGGAGGTCAGCCGACCTGGTCGGTGTAGCCGGCGGCGTCCATGAGGGCGTCCAGCTGGGCGGCCTCGGACGGCTCCACCTCGAACAGCCAGCCGCCCTCGTAGGGGGCGGTGTTGACCAGGCCCGGCTCGCCGTCCAGGTCCTCATTGACGGCGGTGACCCGGCCCGAGACCGGCGCGAAGATGTCCGAGACCGACTTGGTGGACTCGATCTCGCCGACGGCGGAGCCGGACTCCACCTCGGTGCCGACCTCCGGGAGGTCGACGTACACGACGTCGCCCAGGGCGTCCTGCGCGAAGTCGGTGATGCCGATGCGGACGGTGCCGGCATCGGAGGCCTCGGCGACCCACTCGTGCTCGGCGGAGTACTTCAGGCCCTCGGGAATGGCGCTCATGGTGGTGTCTCCTGTGTCAGTCGACGGACGGCGTTGTCACTGCACAGCGTATCGGAAACGTGACGCATCCGACTCCTCGGGCTCCCCCGTCCCTCCTCCCCCGCGCCGCGAGGCCCGCCCAGGCCCCCGGCGGCCGTCGGGCGGCGGCCCTCCCCCGGACGCACGACGCCCCCGGTGCGGGGCGCACCGGGGGCGGGCGGCCGTCGTCGGGAAGGACGGGCGGAGGGGGTCCGAGCCGGTCAGTCGATGCCGCGCATGGCGCGGTGCACCGGCTTGGCGATCACCAGCATCAGCACGCCGACGCCCACGGTGACGGCGCCGATGACGCCGAAGTAGCCCACCTCGTTGTCCGCGGAGTAGGAGCCGGACAGGGAACCGGCGGCGGCGGTGCCCAGGGCCACGGACAGGTTGTACAGCGCCACCATGAGCACCGGGAAGGCCGCCGGGGCGACCTTCGTGGACAGGGACAGGCCCACCGGGGAGACCAGCAGCTCGCCGACCGTGGCGACGAACAGGATCAGGGTCAGCCACAGCAGCGGCACGGCGGCCACCGAGGCCATCGGGATGAACAGCAGGAACGCGATGCCGATCGCGATCAGGCCCAGGCCGAACTTGGCCGGGGTGACCGGCTGGCGGCGTCCCAGCCTCGTCCAGAGCGCGGCGAAGACTGGGGCGAACAGGATGATGAAGACCGGGTTGATCGAGTTGACCCACTCCATCGGGATGTCCCAGCCGAACACGCTGCGGTCCAGGCGCTGCTCCGAGTAGAGCGCGATCACCGTGAACTGCTGCTGGAACAGGGCGAAGAACACGGCGGAGCCGATGAACAGCGGGATGAACGCCTTCACGCGCGAGCGCTCCTCGGCGGTGACCTTCTCCGAGCGCAGCAGCACCGCGAAGATCGCCACGGCGGCCACGGCCGCCACGACCACCACGGCGTCGGCCAGGTTGCCGACGTTCACCACGCCGGTGAGGAAGAGGACGGCCACCGCGGCCAGGCCGGCCACGGCCACGAGGGCGGTGCGGCCGTACTGGGAGCGCGGCAGGCGGTCCGGGACGGCGTGGACCTCGCGCGGCAGGGAGCGGCGGGCGACCGCGTACTGCACCAGGCCGATCGCCATGCCGACCGCGGCGAGGCCGAAGCCCAGGTGGAAGCCCCAGGCCTCGCGGGCCGCGCCGGTGACGAGCGGGCCGATGAGGGCGCCGACGTTGACGCCCATGTAGAAGAGGGAGAAGCCGGCGTCGCGGCGCGGGTCCTGGCGCGAGTAGAGGGCGCCGACCAGGTTGGCGGCGTTCGCCTTCAGGCCGCCGGAGCCGACGGCCACGAGGACCAGGCCCAGCGCCAGGCCCGCGAAGCCCGACACGAGGGCCAGGGCGATGTGGCCGAGCATGATCAGCACGGCGGAGTAGAACATGGTCCGCTCGGAGCCGAGCAGACGGTCGGCGACCCAGCCGCCGAGGATGCAGAACACATACACGAGTCCGCCGTAGGCGCCGACGATGCCGGTGGCCACCGCCTCGTCCATGCCGAGGCCGCCGCGGCCGAGCTCCCAGCTCATGTAGTACACGAGCATGACCTGCATGCCGTAGAAGGAGAAGCGCTCCCACATCTCCACGGAGAAGAGGCTGGCGAGCTGACGTGGCTGGCCGAAGAAGGTCCTGCCCTCGCCGGCGGTGGGGGCGGGGGCGTCGTTCGGTGTCTGGGGCGGCGTCGGGGAGGACGCCGCGGAGTGGTTCTGAGTCTTCACCGGCGGAACTGTCCTCCTGGGGGACGGGGCTCGCCAAGGAGGGGGTCCGGAGTGTCGCAGATCCGGCGGTGAGACTGCTCACAGTGCCTCCGGGACGGGCACGCCCTGCGCGTACGGTGTACGGGTGCCCCAGTACCGAGACCTCGCCCACGCCCGCAGCCTGATCGCCCCCGTGCCGGACTTCCCGGCCGAGGGGGTCGTGTTCCAGGACGTCATGCCGCTGCTCACCGACCCGGTGGCGCTGCGCTCGTGCGTGAAGGAGATGCTGGCCCCGTTCGTCGGGAAGTTCGACGTGGTGGCCGGCCTCGAGGCCCGCGGCTTCCTGCTCGCCGGTGCGGCCGCGATGGCCTCCGACTCGGGGATGCTCCCGATCCGCAAGGCGGGCAAGCTGCCGCGTCCCGCCGCCGCGGCGACGTACGACCTCGAGTACGGCCAGGCCTCCGTGGAGGTCCAGGCCGACGTGGAGCCGGGCACGCGGGTGCTCGTGCTGGACGACGTGCTCGCCACCGGGGGCACCCTCACGGCCGCGCACGAGGTGCTCCGGTCGATCGGCTGCCAGGTGGCCGGCAGCGCCGTCCTGCTGGAGATCCCCTCCCTCGGCGGCCGCTCCCGGGTGCCGGACGTCCACGCCGTGTTCGCCGGCTGAGTGCGGGGCGGGTCGCCTCCGAGCTCCCACCCCCACCTCTTCCTCCACTACTTCTTCACGACGACGGCGCCCCGCCTCCTTGAGGCGGGGCGCCGTCGCGCTGTGGGCAGGCGGTGCTGCGGGTCTGGAGCCCTACCCATGGCCGGTGCCGCGGGGGCCCGGGTCAGGCGGTGGCCAGCGCGTAGGCGGCGCAGCCCTGGATCTCCATGGAGACCGTCAGGCGGTCCACGGAGATGTTGCGGGCGACCGTGTCGTCCGAGGAGTGGTACTCCGGCTCGAGGATGAAGCCGTCCCGGTGCAGCCAGCCGAAGTTGCCGGAGTCCACGCCGACCTCGGAGAAGGAGGCATGGTCCGAGCGGCCCATCTCGAAGACCTCGCCCATGCTGGTGCGGTAGCCGAGGCGGTCGCCGGCGGCGAGGACCGCGCGGTTCACCGGATTCGAGCGGCCGTGGAGGTCCAGCAGCCAGTACTTCTCGGACGGCTCCCAGCTGGTGGCGACCATGTCGTTGTTGAAGACGCCGCGCAGGCGGTCGCGCTCGGCCTGCTCCAGGCCCTGCGCGTGCAGGCGGGAGCCGACGAGGCCCACCTCCTCGGAGCCCCAGAAGCCGAACGACAGGTCCGTGTGGGTGGGTGCCTTCGCCATGACGCGGGCGAGCTCGAGGCAGACGGCGGTGCCGGAGCCGTTGTCGTTGGCGCCGCGCGAGCCGATGACCGAGTCATAGTGGGCGCCCAGCATGACCCGCTCGCGGGCGGCGTGCCGGGGTCCCTTGCGGCCGGCGCGGGTGCCGACGACGTTGGCGCTGCGGGGGCTGCGGTGGGCGACGGTGGCGAGGGTGATGGCGGCGCCGTCCCCGAGGCCGAGCAGCTGGTGCTTCTGCACCTGGCCGGCACCGACCACCGGGATGTCCACCCGCGCGACCGTGAGCTGCGGGGTGAACGCGGAGGCCTGGGACGGCGGGGTCGAGTCGCGACGTGTGCCGATCACGGCGACGGCCCCGCGCTCGGCGGCGGCGACGGCCCACGGGGTGACGTCCTCGGAGCGGACGTCGATCACGCGCATCACGATGCGGCCGGACAGGTCCGCGGGCAGGTCTGCGGGGGTGCCGGAGTCGACCACGAGGAGGCGGCCGGTGACGCTCACGTCCTGGACGGCCTGCGGGGCGGAGCCCACGCCCCAGCCGAAGCGGGTGTCCAAGCCGGCGCCGGAGAGGGTGCCGAGGGTGCGGTCCGGCACGTCGAAGCGCTCGACGAGGACGTCGTAGCCGGCGCGGTCCAGCTGGTCCGCGATGTAGTCGGCGGCCTTCGCCTCGGCCGGGGTGCCGGTGTAGCGCTGGCCGACGACCTCGGTGAGGTAGGTGAGGTCGTCCACCGCGCGGGCCGGGCGGAGCTGGTTGATGGTCTGGCGGTCCTGGCCCGTCAGGCGCGGGGCGCGGACGGCACCGGGGCGCTGCGCGTCCACGCCCCAGGCCGGCATCGCGAAGGCGGTGGTGGCGGCACCGACGGCGCCGGCCCCCGCGAGGGCGAGGAACGAGCGCCGGGACAGGCCGTGGGCGGGTGTGGGGACGGACAGGGAGGTCTCCTCAAGTGGGGTACGAGTGACCCCCATCACACCCGAGGCACGGGGTCGGGCGCACGGGCCGCCACGGCCTCGGGCACCGACCGCGGGCGCCGACCGCGACGTTCCGGGAGCCGAACCCGAGGCTCACCGGACCGACGGTTTCGCTGCAGACCGCCCCCATGGGGTGCGACCCAGGGCAGAATCGTCGGTCCTGCGGAGTGCTCGCGGGTTATAGGCAGAAAAGTGTGTACACGATCGGCCTCTAGCCCAGTGATCATGCGAGCAACAGGGGGCTGAACATGCTCTGAGAGCATGTTCAGTGCCCCTTCCACGCAACCGACCGCACTGTGGTGTATGCGCCCAACCCCTGGTCAAGAACGGCAAGACCAGCGCCGGAACGACCCGCTACCGATGCCGCTGTTGCGGGGCCTCTGCCACCAGAGCCCGCGGCGAGATCACCGCAGCCGCGCAGCTGAGACTGTTCATCACCTGGCTGCTGAGCCCGGCAGGACAACACCGACTGCCGATGCCAGCACGCACCTTCCGAGCCCGCACCGCCTGGTGCTGGCGCGTGCCGCCTCCTCGCCCGACCCCTGACGGAGTGGTCCACCCGGTGCTGATGCTCGATGGCACCTACTTCCAGGGCTGGTGCGTGCTGATCGCCTACGACGGGACACACGTGATCGACTGGCAGTGGTGCGACAAGGAGTCCAAAGCAGCCTGGAGCGCTCTGCTGGACCGCATCCCCGCCCCGGGCATGGTCGTGATCGACGGCGGCACCGGGGCCGCCGCAGCGATTGCCGCCTCCTGGCCAGACACCCGAGTGCAGCGCTGCTACTTCCACATCTTCCAGGTCATCCGCCGGCACCTGACACTGACCCCACGCCTTCAACCCGGCCGGGAACTGCTGGCCCTGACCAAGGCTCTGATGAAGGTGCAGGACCTCGACGCGGCCGCGGCCTGGCTGGGCGAGTACGCCTCCTGGGACGCCCGCTGGGAACAGTTCCTGAAAGAACGCACCCACGCCGGCACCGGCGCAGCCCGACCAACAGGAATCCATGCCGGTGCCCGCTGGTGGTACACCCACCGCAGGCTGCGCCGAGCACGGGCGATGCTGCGCAGACTGATCAACCGCAACGAGCTGTTCACCTGGCTCGAACCGGCACTGCAAGAGCTGCAGAACGCAACGCTGCCGAGGACGACCTCACCACTGGAAGGAGGCCCGAACGCGGCGATCAAGGCCCTGCTGCGCGCCCACCGAGGCATGCGCACGGCCCACGCAGTGATCGCGGTGGACTGGCTGCTGAACTCGCTCACTGCCCACCCGATCGACCCGTGGAGCCTGGTCACCGATGAGTACAAGACCACCACTGGCCCACGACAGGCACCCATCGAGGAGCCACTGGGGCCAGCGCTCTACGACACCGGGTTCAGCTGGGAAGACGGCAACGGGATCCAGCACGGTTGGGGCGGCAGGCACAGGCCCTGACACGCCCGGGCCATACACACTTTTCTGCCTATAACCCGTGCTCGCGCAGCCCGCACAGGCAGGCACGTGCGTCAGGGTCATGAACGCAGAAAAGCCATGAGCCGGGGCATCGCGTGGAAACGATGACCCGGCTCATGGCGAAGGGTCGGGCATGCGGGATTTGAACCCACGACCTCTTGACCCCCAGTCAAGCGCGCTACCAAGCTGCGCCAATGCCCGAGGCTCGCACCGGATTCCTCCGGAACGGCACTGGATCACCCTACAGCATGAGGGCGGACTTCCAGGAATCAGGAGCCGCCACGCCCGCCTCAGAAGGTGTAGGTCCGGTCCCCGACCCTGAACTCCAGCGTCTTGAGCTCGTCCAGACGCTGCTTCGCCTGCTCGGCCTGCTCGCGCAGGGTCTCCTCCAGGACGGCGGGGTCGGCGCGGAGGGACTCCTCGCCGTAGGTGACCTCCAGGGCGCCCTCGTCCTGCTGCACGGACACGTCCTGCAGGCCCTCGGCGCCCGGCATGTTCCGGAACATGTCCTCCACCTTCGCCTCGTCTCCGAACCAGGTGCCCCGCCACTGGTCCAGCGCGGACCAGTCGAAGGAGTCGAGCTGTGCACGGGAGAGCTCCTCGAGGCCCTGCAGCGAGGCGCGGGCCTCGTCCGCCATGGCGCTCAGGTCAGAGGCATGCCCCTCCAGCTCCTCGGACTGCCCCGTGAGCTCCTCGATCTGGGCGCAGCCGGTCAGCCCGCCCAGGGTGAGGGCCGCGGCGGCGGCGAGGACGAGGGGGCGGCGGACGCGCGATACAGTGCTCATGCGGTCATCGTAGGCCCGCCCGGATGACACCGGCGTGAGAGTGCCGCGCCGGCCTGCACCGCGCCCCGTCACCGCGCCCCACGGCGCGCCGTCCGGGCCGCACCGCTCCCCCTCGGCATCGTCCGTCCCCCGGGGACGACGACGGCCCCACACCGTCCGGTGCGTGGCGCACCGGGGGTGAGGGGCCGTCGTCGGGAGGCCGCCGGACCCTCAGGCCCGGACCGGCTCCGCCGCAGCCGAACCGGCTTCGTCTCCACCAGACTGGTTGAGCCTCAGCCGTGCCGGCTCAGCGGCGCCGGCCGCGCTTCTCGCGCACGCGCATGCCGATCTCGATGGGGGTGCCCTCGAAGCCGAAGGTCTCGCGCAGGCGGCGGGTGATGAAGCGGCGGTAGCCCGGGTCCAGGAAGCCCGTGGTGAACAGCACGAACTTCGGCGGCCGCGAGGACGCCTGGGTGGCGAACAGGATGCGGGGCTGCTTGCCGCCGCGCAACGGGTGCGGGTGGGCCGCCACCAGCTCGCCGAGGAACGCGTTGAGCTTGCCGGTCGGGATGCGGGTCTCCCAGGACTCGAGCGCGGTGTCCAGGGCCGGGACCAGGCGGTCCTTGTGCCAGCCGGTCTTGGCGGAGATGTTCACGCGCGGGGCCCAGGCCACGTGGGCCAGGTCGCGCTCGATCTCGCGCTCGAGGTCGTGGCGGCGGTCCTCGTCCACCTGGTCCCACTTGTTGTAGGCCAGCACAAGGGCGCGGCCGGACTGGAGCGCCATCTGGACGATGCGCACGTCCTGCTCCGAGATGACCTGGTTCGCCTCGAGCAGCACCACGGCCACCTCGGCACGGTCCAGGGCGGACGCGGTGCGCAGGGACGCGTAGTAGTCCGAGCCGTGCGCCATGTGCTGGCGACGGCGGATGCCGGCGGTGTCCACGAAGCGCCACAGGCGGCCGCCGAGCTCGACCAGCTCGTCCACCGGGTCGCGGGTGGTGCCGGCGAGGTCGTCCACGACCACGCGGTCGGAGCCGGCCAGCTTGTTCAGCAGGGAGGACTTGCCCACGTTCGGGCGGCCGATCAGCGCGATGCGGCGCGGGCCGCCGCGCGGGACCAGGCCGCCGTAGGCGGACTCCCGCGGCAGCTCCTCGAGGGCGGCGTCCAGCAGGTCCGCGGTGCCGCGGCCGTGGATGGCCGAGACCGGGTACGGGTAGCCGAAGCCCAGGGACCACAGCTGGGCGGCGTCGGCCTCCTGCATGGCGTCGTCCACCTTGTTGGCGGCCACGATCACCGGGCGGCCCTTGCGGCGGAGCATGGAGACCACGGCCTCGTCGGTGGAGGTCATGCCGACGGTGGCGTCCACGACGAACACCACGGCGTCGGCGACGTCCACGGCCAGTTCGGCCTGGTCCGCCACGCGCCGGTGGATGCCCTTGGCGTCGTGCTCCCAGCCGCCGGTGTCCACGACCGTGAACACGCGGCCGTTCCACTCGGCCTCGTAGGAGACGCGGTCGCGGGTGACGCCGGGGACGTCCTCCACCACGGCCTCGCGGCGGCCGATGATGCGGTTCACCAGGGTGGACTTGCCGACGTTCGGGCGGCCCACGATCGCCAGGACCGGCGGGACCGGGGCGTCCGGGAGCTCGGCCTCGTCGTCGTCCCAGCCGGTCAGGAGGGTGGCGTCGTCCTCGTCGAGGTCGTAGTCCTCGAGGCCGGCGCGCAGGGAGGCGGCGCGGGCCTCGGTCTCCTCGTCGGACATCGCGGCCAGGCGCTCGGTGACCTGGTCGTCGTGCTCGGGCTGGTAGTCCTCCCCCTCGACGGGGAGGAGCTTGTCGTTCTCGCTCACGGGCGGGGTCCTTCCACGGCCGGGGCTCCGGCCTGCTGCTGCACGGCGGCCATGATGGCCGCGACGGTCTGGTCGAAGTCCAGCTCCGAGGAGTCCACGAGGGCCACCCCGTCGGCGGGGCGCTCGAAGCTGGAGTGGGTGGAGTCGGAGCGGTCGCGTCCGGCGACCTGGGCCTTGAGGGTCTCGGCGTCCACGCCGGAGCCGGCGGCGGTGAGCTGACCGGAGCGGCGGGCCATGCGGACCTCCGGCGAGGCGGTCAGCAGCACGCGGGCCTCGGCGTCCGGGGCCACCACGGTGGTGATGTCACGGCCCTCGGCCACGATGCGGCCGGCGCGCTCGATCTCCTCGCGCTGGCGGCCCTGCAGGATCTCGCGCACCGGCACGATGCACGCCACCTGGGAGACCACCGCGGTGACCTCCGGGGTGCGGATGGCCTCGGTGATGTCCTGGCCGCCGACAGCGACGTGCTCGGTGTCCGGGTCGGTGGACTGGGTGAGCTCCATGCCGTGGACGGCCTCGGTCACCGCGTCGGCGTCGTCGAGGTCCACGCCCTCGTGGACGCAGTGCCAGGCGGCGGCACGGTACATGGCGCCGGTGTCCAGGTAGACGGCGCCGAGGGCGCGGGCCACCTGCTTGGACACGGAGGACTTGCCGGAGCCGGACGGTCCGTCCACGGCCACCACGAGGCGGCCTGACTCCACGGGGGCGACGTCGGTCGGGGTCCCGGTGACGTCGACGACGCCGTCCACGGCCGGGCTCTGGTTCGGGTTGTCGGTCATCTCAGACCACCTTCCATCCGCGTTCGGTCAGGGCGGCCGCCAGCTCCTCGCGGCGGCCGGGCAGCACGGAGATCTCCAGCATGCCCACCTCGTGGCCCGAGGCGTGGTCCATGCGCAGGTCCTCCACGTTGACCCCGGCGTCGCCGGTGGCCTGCAGGACCGCGGCGATCTGTCCGGGGGCGTCGTCCACGACGACCGTCACCACGGCGAAGGCCTGCGGCGGGGCGCCGTGCTTGCCGGGGATGCGGGCCTGGCCCGCGTTGCCCTCGGCGATCAGCCGGGCGATGTCGAGCCGGGCGCCGGGGGCGTCCGGGGCCTCGAGGGTGCCGATGAGGCGGTCGAGGTCCGCGCGCACACCGTGGAGGATCTCCACGAGCCGCGCGGCGTTGCCGGCGAGGATCTGCACCCAGAGCTGCGGGTCGGACGCGGCGATGCGCGTGGTGTCCCGCAGTCCGTTGCCCGCCAGGGCCAGCGAGGCGGCCGGGGTCTCCTGCAGCCGGGACGCCACGAGGGAGGCGGCCACCTGGGGCAGGTGGGAGATCAGGGCGACGGAGGCGTCGTGCTCCCCGGCGTCCATGGTGTGCACGGTGGCACCGGTGGACCCGGCGAGCGCCTCGGCGGCGGCCACGGCCGCGGCGGAGGTGCCCTCCTCGGCGCAGACGACCCACGGTGCCGCGGTGAACAGGGTGCCACGGGCGGCCACCGGGCCGGAGCGCTCGCGCCCGGCCATCGGGTGCGTGCCCACGTAGCGGGAGGCGTCCGCCTCGGTCAGCGGCCCGTTCCCGACGGCGGCACGCACTTCTGCCTGGACGCTCGCCTTCACGGAGGCGATGTCCATGACGACGGCCTCCGGCCAGCGGACCAGGGAGTCCACGGCCACGCGGCCGGCGACGTCCGGCGGCGTGGCGACGACGACGGTGCCCGGGACCGGGGTGTCGGCGTCGTCTCCTGCGGGCGCGCCCTCGAGGTCGACGGCGCGTCCGGCGCCGATGTCCTGGGCCACGGCGAGCGCGGCCGGGGACGGGTCGTGCAGGAGCACCTCGACGCCGCGGCCACGCAGGGCCAGGCCGATCGAGGTGCCGAGCAGGCCGGTGCCGCGCACCAGCACCGGCTGCGGCAGCGCCGCAGGGCCGGTGGTGCTCACAGCCCCACCATCGCCTTGAGGTGGCCGAGCTCCTGGGCGTTCATCACGCGGACGGAGCCCTGCTTCTGGTCGCCCAGCAGGATGGGGCCGATCTTGACGCGGACGAGGCGCTCGACCGGGTGGCCGACGGCGTCGAACATGCGGCGCACGATGCGGTTCTTGCCGGAGTGCAGGACGACCTCCACGAGCACGTGGCCGGGAGTGGAGTCCACCAGCTTGAAGGAGTCGACCTTCGCGAGGCCGTCGTCCAGCTCAACGCCGGCGCGGAGCTGGTTGGAGACGCCCTTGGGCAGCGGGCCGCGCACCTGGACCAGGTATGTCTTCGGCACCTCGTAGGAGGGGTGCAGCAGGCGGTTGGCGAGCTCGCCGTCGTTGGTGAGGACGAGCAGGCCCTCGGTCTCGTTGTCCAGGCGGCCCACGTGGAAGAGGTGCTCCTGGCCGGACTTGAGGTAGGTGGCGATGGACGGGCGGCCATCCGGGTCCACCATGGTGGAGATGACGCCGCGCGGCTTGTTGAAGACGAGGTACTGCTTGGCCACGTCCGTCTGCACCGAGATCCCGTCCACCCGGATCACGGAGGACTTGGGGTCCACGCGCAGGCCCGGCTCGGTGACGACCACGCCGTCGACCTCCACCCGGCCCTCGGCGATGAGGTCCTCGCAGACGCGGCGGGAGGCGACGCCGGCGGCGGCCATGACCTTCTGCAGGCGCTCCCCGTCCTCGTGGTGGATGCGGCCGAGGTCCTTCTCCTGGGCTCGCGCGGCGCCGGCGCCCTTGCCGCGGCGGGTGCGGCGGCTGCGCGGGGCCTCGTCGTAGAAGTCCGGGGTGGGCTCGTCGCGACGGCGGGCGCCGCCGGTCTTCCCGGCGCCCTTGCGGGCACCGATCTGGCGCTGGAAGTCACGCTCCTGGAACGGGCCGCCGCGCTTGCCGACGGCGGGGGTTCGTCCGGAGCCTCGCGGCTTGCGGGAGTTCATGGGGAGACGTCGTCCTTCCTGGTTCGTCCGCCCGGCGCGGCGCAGCGGGCCGTGGGCTGCGGACGGTGGGGGTCGGTGGAGGTGCCGCGGCGGCGGCCGCCGGGCCCGTGACGCACGTCGGGCGCGCATCGAACTGCCATTCTCGCAGATCGTCGCGCGCCCGTCGCGGTCCGCCGGTGTGAGCTTCGGCCCGCCCGGCGTGGGGGATGTCAGCCGGTCACGGCGCTCCGCCGCGGCAGATGAGCTCGCGGGCGAGCTGCCGGTAGGCCTTGGAGCCGTCGTGGTTCTCGGCGAACAGGGTGATCGGGGTGGCGGCGACCGTGGCGTCGGCGAACTTGATGGAGCGCTTGATGACGGTCTCGAAGACCTTGTCCCCGAAGCCGGCGACGAGCGAGCCCACGACCTCCTTGGAGTGCAGCGTGCGCTGGTCGAACATGGTCGCGAGCACGCCGTCGATCTCCAGGTCCGGGTTGAGGCGGTCCTGCACCTTCTCGATGGTCTCCACGAGCAGCGCGACGGCGCGCAGGGCGAAGAACTCGGCGGTCAGCGGGATGATGACGCCGTGGGAGGCGGTCAGCGCGTTGACGGTGAGCAGGCCGAGGGACGGCTGGCAGTCGATGAGGACGACGTCGTAGTCGTCGCGCACCTGGCGCAGGGCCCGCTCGAGCACCTGCTCGCGGGCGACCTCGTTGACGAGCTGCACCTCGGCGGCGGACAGGTCGATGTTCGCCGGGAGGAGGTCCATGTTCTCGAACTCGGTCTCCAGGATCGCGTCCTTCGCGGAGGTCTTGCGCTCCATCAGGACGTTGTAGACGGTGACGTCGAGGTCGTGGGGGCTGGTGCCGAGGCCGGCCGAGAGGGCGCCCTGGGGGTCGAAGTCCACCATGAGCACGCGGCGGCCGTAGCTGGCCAGGGCCGCGCCGAGGTTGATGGTGGAGGTCGTCTTCCCGACGCCGCCCTTCTGGTTCACCATCGAGATGATGCGGGCCGGGCCGTGGCCGTCCAGCGGGCGGGGCTCGGGGAAGTCGTGCTTGGGCCGTCCGGTGGGGCCCAGGACCGGCTCGCCCTTGACGGTCATCACGGGGATCGGGTCGTACTTCGACACGGGGCTGCGACTCCTTCTGCCCTTCGGCGGCACGTGGGCGGCCGTCCGGGGCGGGTGGCTGGGGGCGGCGTCCTCTGCGCGTCCCGCGCCGGTGCGGCGTGGGAGGCGGCCGGAGCCGTTCTGCTCGGACTCCACAGTAGACCCTGCCCGCGGATCGTGCCGAGGCCGGGCACCACGACGACGGCCGCTCGCCTCCGTCACGCCTCTCCCCCGCGTCCGGGGTCGCCGACCGGAGTCCCCCGGCCAGAGACGCCGGACGCGGTCACCGGAGGCGGGGACGAGCTGCGGTGCCCGAAGGCGGTCGCCGGGTCAGGAGACCCTGGTGTGCCAGTCCGTGTCCCAGGTGAACGGCGGTCCGGGGGTGCCGCTGACGCGCAGCGAGGCGAGCATGGCCTGGGCCTGCCGGACGGGATCGGTGCCGACGACCTCGCGGACCGCCTCGATCCCGGTCCCGCCGGTCAGCTCCTCGGCGGCGTCCTGGGTGACGAACGCCCTGGTCCAGGCGATGAGCACGCCGTCGTCCGTCTCCACGGGAAGTCCCGGCGGGTGCACGAGCTGCTTCAGGTCGCCCGGCGACCGCCCGCCCTGCGGGGTCTCGAGGGCGGCGGGGTCGGCGTCCTGCGGGACCCGGCACACGGCGATCTCGAGCACGTGACGCAGCTCCGGCTCCTCGGGGCCGTAGTGCTCCACCCGTGCCTGCTCCTGGATCCAGGTGACGAGCACCAGGCGATCGCCGGCGTCGGCGAGCTCCGGCCAGGCGTCCTCGGTGAGCTCGTGCGCGTCGAGGACCTCCACGACGTCGGGGCGGGCCGGCATGCGGACGGCCGCCTCGCCCATGCCCGACCCCGGGAGGACGTAGCCCAGTTCCGGGGCCGGGCGGGCGTCGTCGTCCTCGGGCTGCAGGATCCGCAGGCCCGGTCCCCCGCCGACCGGCCCCGGCTCCCGGGGCTCGGGCCGCCACTGCTGCGCCACCCGGACGGTGAGGTGGTCGCCCACGTCGTCGCGCTCGTCGCCGAGCACCACGCCGTGCAGGGCCTCGGGCTCGGTGCCGGCCGTGCCCGAGGACGTCCCGTCCGGCGCGGGGGTGTCGGGGGTCTCGGCTCCCTCGTCGGAGCAGGCGGACAGCGCCGCCGCCGGGAGCAGTGCCCCCAGCGCCAGCGCCGTCCGTCGTGTGATCCGCTGCTGCATCGTCATCCCTCCTCAGACGATCGGCGTCGGTCGGTCAGCCGCGCGGCGAGAGCAGCGGCTTCAGGCTGTCGAGCACCGAGGGGTCCTCGATGGTCGAGGGCACGGTGTACTCCTCGCCGTCGGCCATCTGCCGCATGGTCTTGCGCAGGATCTTGCCGGAGCGGGTCTTGGGCAGGGCCTCGACGATCGCGACGTCCCGGAAGTCCGCCACCGGACCCACGCCGCGGCGCACCGCCTGCTTGAACTCGTCGTACAGGGCGGCCTCCTCGTCCGAGCCCGGCTGCGGCGTGTCCACGCCGGACTTGAGGACCACGTAGCCGGCGGGGCGCTGGCCCTTGAAGTCGTCCGCGAGGCCGATCACGCAGCACTCGGCGACGGCCGGGTGCGTGGCGAGGGCGGCCTCGAGCACGCCGGTGGACAGGCGGTGGCCGGAGACGTTGATGACGTCGTCGGTGCGGCCCAGGACGAACACGTAGCCGTCCTCGTCCACGATGCCCGAGTCGCCCGTGGCGTAGTGGCCCTCGAACGCGGAGAGGTACGAGTCGATGAAGCGCTGGTCGTCGCCCCACAGGGTCTGCAGGGTGCCGGGCGGCATCGGCAGGCGGACGGCGATGTTGCCCTCCACCCCGGCCTCCACCGGCTCGCCCATGCCGTCGAGCACGACGATGTCATAGCCCGGGGACGGCACCGAGGAGGAGCCGGTCTTCACGGGCAGCTGCTCCAGGCCCACCGGATTGGCCGCGACGGCCCAGCCGGTCTCGGTCTGCCACCAGTGGTCGACGACCGGGATCTCCAGGAGCGCCTCGGCCCACTTCTGGGTCTCCGGGTCCAGGCGCTCGCCGGCGGCGTAGAGGACCTTGAGGCAGGAGATGTCGTACTGGTCCTTCAGCTCGCCGTCCGGGTCCGCGCGGCGGATGGCGCGCAGGGCGGTCGGGGCGGTGAAGAAGGACTTGGCGCCGTGCTGGGAGATGACGCGCCAGAACGCGCCGGCGTCCGGGGTGCCCACCGGCTTGCCCTCGTACAGGACCGTGGTGGCGCCGGCCAGCAGGGGGGCGTAGACGATGTAGGAGTGGCCCACGACCCAGCCCACGTCCGAGGCGGTGAACATGACCTCGCCCGGGCCCACGTCGTAGATGTTCTCCATGGTCCAGCGCAGCGCCACCGCGTGGCCGCCGTTGTCGCGCACCACGCCCTTGGGCTTGCCGGTGGTGCCGGAGGTGTAGAGGACGTAGAGCGGGTCGGTGGCCTTCACGTCCACCGGGGCCGCCGGCTCGGCTGCGGTAACGGCCTCGCCCCAGTCCTTCCACTGCGCACCGCCGCGGTCGGACACGTCGGCGAGGGAGGCCTCGAAGCCGTCGCGGTGGTGCACCAGCACGGTGCGGACGGTGTGCTGCGCCTCCTCGAGGGCCTCGGCCACGGCGGGGAGGTACTCGACCCGACGGCGGGGCTCGATGCCGCCCGAGCAGGTCAGGACGACGTCCGGCGCGGCATCGTCGATGCGGGTCGCGAGCTCCTTGGGCGCGAAGCCGCCGAACACCACGGAGTGGACGGCGCCCAGGCGGGCGCAGGCGAGCATCGCGATGGGCGCCTCGGCGATCATCGGCAGGTAGACCAGGACGCGGTCACCCCTGCCCACCCCCTCGGCGGCCAGGGCCCCGGCGAGCGCGGCGACCTCCTCGGTGAGCTGCGCATAGGTGTACTCGGTGACCTCGCCGGTCATCGCCGAGTCGTGGATGAGGGCGACGGCGTCGCCGCGGCCGGCCTCGAAGTGACGGTCGAGGCAGTTGTACGCCGTGTTCATCACGCCGTCGGGGAACCAGCGGTAGAGCGGAGCGTCGGAGTCGTCGACGGCCTGGGTGGGCGGGGTCGTCCAGTCGATCGCCTGGGCGGCCGCCAGCCAGAAGCCCTCCGGGTCGGACAGGGACCGGGCGTGCGCCTGGGCGTAGGCACCGGTGGTGAGGGTGGTGGAAGCATCATGGGTCGCCATACCCTGAGAGTAGTGTCCTCAGTCACAGGCAGACAAGGTCCATGTATACATTTCACCCATGTGACACGGAATCGACCCCAAGAGGTTCCCCACCCTCGGGTGCTTCTGTATACACTGATGGCATGCGAGCAAGCGAGAGGGCGTACCACACGCTCCGGTCCGAGATCCTGGACTGGACGCTGCCGCCCGGCACCGTGCTGGGCGAGGTGGACCAGGCCGAGCGCCTCGGCATCTCCCGCACGCCCGTGCGCGAGGCCCTCTCCAAGCTGGTGGCGGACGGCCTGGCCGAGCAGGGCGGCGGCCGCGGGGTCCTCGTCGCAGACCTCTCCCTCAAGCAGGCGGACCAGCTGTTCGACCTGCGCATCGCACTCGAGTCGCTCCTGGCCCGCCGGGCCGCCGAGCGCGCGCACGGCGAGACCGCGGACCGCTTCCGGGCCCTCGCCGAGCGCTTCACCGCCGCCGCCGACGCGCTCGACGGGGGCGCCGACCCCTCCGAGTACTACGACATGGCCTCGGACCTGGACGCCGCCCTGGACGAGGCGGCCTCCAACCCCTACCTCGTCTCCGCGCTGCGGACCCTGCGCCTGCACCTGTCCCGGCTGCGCCGCCTGTCCGCCAACGACCCGGCCCGCCTCGCCGTCTCGGCCGCCGAGCACGCGGACATCGCCTCCGCGGTGGCCTCGGGCGCCGGCGACCTGGCGGAGGCCACCACGCGGGTGCACCTGCACCACGCCTTCAGCCACCTGACCAGCCGTACGACCCCCGACCACACCGACACACTCTTGACCGCATCGTCGAAGGAGAACCGATGAAGAACCACGAAGTCCGCGTCTACCGCTCCGAGGAGAACCTCCCCCGCGAGGACCAGCTCGCCTGGAAGCTCGCCGAGGTCGCCGTCGACCCCGTCGAGGTCGAGGCCGAGGTGGAGGAGATGATCGTCAACCGCATCATCGACAACGCCTCCGTCGCCGTCGCCTCCCTGAAGCGCGGCCCGATCGTCGCCGCCCGTGCGCAGGCCATGTCCCACCCGGTCTCCGCCAACGGCGAGGGCGCCACCGTCTTCGGCATCGACCAGAAGGTCTCCCCCGAGTGGGCCGCCTGGGCCAACGGCGTGGCCGTCCGCGAGCTGGACTACCACGACACGTTCCTGGCCGCCGAGTACTCCCACCCGGGCGACAACATCCCGCCGATCCTGGCCGTCGCGCAGCACACCGGCCGCTCCGGCAAGGACCTGGTGCGCGGCATCGCCACCGGCTACGAGGTCCAGGTGGACCTCGTGAAGTCGATCTGCCTGCACAAGCACAAGATCGACCACGTCGCGCACATCGGCCCGTCGGCCTCCGCCGGCATCGGCACCCTGCTGGGCCTGGACACCGAGACCGTCTTCCAGGCGATCGGCCAGGGCCTGCACACCACCACCGCCACCCGCCAGTCCCGCAAGGGCGAGATCTCGACCTGGAAGGCCCACGCTCCGGCGTTCGCCGGCAAGATGGCCGTCGAGGCCGCCGACCGCGCCATGCGGGGCCAGACCTCCCCGGTCCCGATCTACGAGGGCGAGGACGGCGTCATCGCCTGGATGCTCGACGGCCCGGACGCCCGCTACGAGGTCCCGCTGCCGGAGAAGGGCGAGGCCAAGCGCGGCATCCTGGACACCTACACCAAGGAGCACTCCGCCGAGTACCAGGCCCAGGCCTGGATCGACCTGGCCCGCAAGCTCCACAAGGAGCACCCGGAGGCCACCGACCCGAAGAACGTGGAGTCGGTGCTCATCAAGACCTCGCACCACACCCACTACGTGATCGGCTCGGGCGCCAACGACCCGCAGAAGTACGACCCGAAGGCCTCCCGCGAGACCCTCGACCACTCGATCCCGTACATCTTCACCGTCGCCCTGCAGGACGGCTCCTGGCACCACGTGGACTCCTACGCCCCGGAGCGCGCCGGCCGCGAGGACACCGTCGCCCTGTGGCACAAGGTGACCACCGTCGAGGACCAGGAGTGGACCCGCCGCTACCACTCGATGGACCTGGACGAGAAGGCCTTCGGCGGTGCGGTGGAGATCACCCTCGCCGACGGCACCGTCATCACGGACGAGATCGCCGTGGCCGACGCCCACCCGCTGGGCGCGCGTCCGTTCGCCCGCGAGCAGTACATCCAGAAGTTCCGCTCCCTGGCCGAGGGCATCGTGACCCCGGAGGAGCAGGACCGCTTCCTGGACGCCGTGCAGCGCCTGTCGGAGCTGAAGGCCGGCGAGCTGGACCAGCTCAACGTCAAGGCCGACCCGGCCTGGCTGACCGAGCAGGACCTGGCCGACGCCCCGAAGGGACTCTTCTGATGCTGTACTCCAAGCTCACCGCCGAGCAGAAGCGCAAGAACCTGCGCGCGACGCTCGCCGAGGGCGGAGCCGCCCAGTTCCCGGGCGCGTTCACCCCGCTCACCGCGCGGCTGATCGAGGAGAAGGGGTTCCCGGGCGTCTACATCTCCGGTGCGGTCCTGGCCAATGAGCTGGGCCTGCCGGACGTGGGCCTGACCACCCTGACCGAGGTCGCGGCCCGCGGCGGCCAGATCGCCCGCCTCACGGACCTGCCCTGCATCATCGATGCGGACACCGGGTTCGGCGAGCCGATGAACGTCGCCCGCACCATCCAGGAGCTCGAGGACGCCGGCCTGGCCGGCTGCCACATCGAGGACCAGTTCAACCCGAAGCGCTGCGGCCACCTGGACGGCAAGAACATGGTGGACCTCGAGACCGCGGTCAAGCGCATCCGCGCCGCCGTGGACGCCCGTCGGGACCCGAACTTCCTCGTCATGGCGCGCACCGACCTGCGCGCCGTGGAGGGCCTGGACGCGGCGATCGCCCGCATGAAGGCCCTCGTGGAGGCCGGTGCCGACGCGATCTTCCCGGAGGCCCTCAAGGACCTCGGCGAGTTCGAGACCGTCTGCCGCGAGCTGGAGCCGCTGGGCGTCCCGGTCCTGGCGAACATGACCGAGTTCGGCAAGTCGGAGCTGTTCACCCGTGACCAGCTCGCCGACGCCGGCGTGTCCATGGTGATCTACCCCGTGACCCTGCTGCGCTCCTCGATGGGCGCGTCCGAGCGTGTGCTCGACGCGATCCGCACCGAGGGCACCCAGCAGTCGCAGCTGGACCAGATGCTCACCCGTGCCCGCCTGTACGAGCTCGTGGACTACGAGGCGTACAACCGGTTCGACACCGGGATCTTCAACTTCGAGGTCCCGACGCTCGACATCGACTCCAACAACGCCAACCTCTGACCATCCCGCCGGCGGCGCGGCTCCCCCACGCCGCGCCGCCGGCCGTTCCCCCAAGGAGGGACACCATGTCTGACGAGATCAAGAAGGGACTCGCCGGCGTCGTCGTGGACCACACGGCCGTCTCCAAGGTGAACCCGGAGACCAACTCCCTGCTCTACCGCGGCTACCCGGTGCAGGACCTCGCGAAGAGCCTGCCGTTCGAGGCCGTCGCCCTGCTGCTGTGGAACGGCGAGCTGCCGTCCGAGTCGGAGCTGCAGGAGTTCCAGGAGTTCGAGCGCGCACACCGCGCCCTGGACCCGAACGTGAAGCAGGCCATCGACCTGCTGCCGACCGACTGCCACCCGATGGACGTGGGCCGCACCGCGGTCTCCGTGCTGGGCGCGAACCACCCGAAGGCGGAGGACTCCTCCCCGGAGGCCGAGCTGGAGAAGGCCAAGGCCCTCTTCGCCGCGTTCCCGGCGGTCGTTGCCTACGACCAGCGCCGGCGCCGCGGCCAGGACGTCGTGGAGCCGAACGCGGATCTGGACTACTCCGCGAACTTCCTGTGGATGACCTTCGGTGAGGAGCAGCCGGAGGAGGTCGTCGACGCGTTCCGCGTGTCGATGGTCCTCTACGCGGAGCACTCCTTCAACGCGTCGACCTTCACCGCCCGTGTGATCACCTCGACCCTGTCCGACCTGCACTCGGCCGTGACCGGCGCCATCGGCGCCCTCAAGGGCCCGCTGCACGGCGGCGCGAACGAGGCGGTCATGCACACCTTCGACGAGATCGGCATCCGCAAGGAGGAGTCCCGCGAGGACGCCGCCGGCCGCGCGAAGGCCTGGATGGAGGACGCCCTGGCCCAGAAGAAGAAGATCATGGGCTTCGGCCACCGCGTCTACAAGAACGGCGACTCCCGTGTACCGACCATGAAGGCCGCCCTGGACCGCATGATCGCCCACTACGGCCGCGACGAGATGCTCGGCCTGTACGACGGCCTCGAGGCCGCCATGGGCGAGGCCAAGGACATCAAGCCGAACCTGGACTATCCGGCAGGTCCAACCTATCACCTGATGGGCTTCGACACCGAGATGTTCACGCCGATCTTCATCGCCTCCCGCATCACCGGCTGGACCGCGCACATCATGGAGCAGCGTGCCTCGAACGCCCTGATCCGCCCCCTGTCCGAGTACAACGGTCCGGACCAGCGCGAGCTGCCGAACGGCTGACCGGTCGCATGTCGGACCGCCCGCGGTCGGCCTCCTGGAGCGCCGGCTGCGGGCGGTTCGTCGTCAGGGACGCACGGTGCGGGCGGCGCGGAGTGCGAGGACGGTTGCCGGCACTGACGCCGCAGCACCGGTGAGGGCCGCCAGGGCACAGACTCCTGGCCGCCCTTGCCCCGTCCGGCGCAGCAGTGTCTCCTCGACGAGTGGGATCCTGCTGCCCGTGACCAGTTCCTCCACGTTGTGCACGGCGAACACCGCGAGCAGGACGTGCCCGTCGTGCCCCGTCATCGCCCGACGCCCCATCCGGCTCACCGGGCCCGCGGGTGGGCCGAGGCGTAGACCTCCCGAAGGGTGTCCACGGTGACGAGCGTGTAGACCTGCGTGGTGGTCACCGAGGCGTGGCCGAGCAGCTCCTGGACCACCCGGACATCGGCGCCGCCGGAGAGCAGGTGGGTGGCGAAGCAGTGGCGCAGGGTGTGCGGCGAGACCTCGGCGGTGATCCCGGCACGCTCGGCGGCGCTGCGGATGACGGCCCAGGCGGACTGCCGGGACAGCCGGCCGCCGCGGGTGTTCAGGAACAGGGCCGGCGTGGACGTCGTCGCCCCGGCCAGCAGTGCGGGGCGGCCACGGACGAGGTAGGCGTCCAGGGCGGAGGCGGCGTAGCGGCCGACCGGGACCACGCGCTCCTTCGAGCCCTTGCCGAACAGACGGACGACGGGCTGGCCCGGCGCGGGGCCGTCGTCGTGGTGGGCGGATCCGGTGCTCTCGGACAGGGCGGCGGTGATGCCCACGACGTCGTCCACGTCCAGGCCCACGGCCTCGGAGACGCGGGCGCCGGTGCCGTAGAGGAACTCCAGCAGCGCGCGGTCCCGCAGGCCCGTGGGGGTGTCCTCGGAGCAGGCCTCGAGCAGCGCGGTGGTCTCCTCGATGCTCAGCGCCTTGGGCAGCCGGCGGCCGGGCTTCGGCGGGGAGACGGCGCGGGCGGGGTCGTCCGCGGCAAGGCCCTCGACGGCCCAGAACCGATGGAGGCCGCGGACGGCCACGAGCACCCGGGCGGCGGAGCGGACGGCCAGCGCGGCGCCGCCGTCCCCGCCGGTGGACAGCGCCTGCAGGAAGCCGGTGACGTGGCCGGTGGCCACGTCCTCCGGCGCGGTCACTCCGGAGGCCGTCAGCCAGCGCAGGTAGCGGTCCAGGTCACGGCGGTAGGCGGCGAGGGTGTTCGCGGACCTGCCCTTCTCGACCGTGAGGTGGTCGAGGAACCTCCGGACGGCGTCGGTCAGCTCGGCGGAGGGTGCCGCGGCGTCCTCGGTGCTCATCCCCGTGGGTCGTCCTGGCGGCCGGGCACGAAGGGCGCGTCCACGGGACGCAGCCGCCGCCAGCCACGGGCGCGGTGGGCGTGCAGGGCCAGGACCGCGACGACGGCCTGCGGGTTGTGGATGCGCCCGTCCAGGACGGCGTCGGTCACCTCGTCCACGGCGATCCAGGCCAGCGGCATATGGGCCTCCTCCTCCGTGCGGGTGAACCGCTCGCCCTCCGGGACCTCCTCCACCTGGCGGGCCAGGAAGACGCGGATGGCCTCGGTGGAGCCGCCGGGGGTGGTGAAGAAGTCGACCAGGGTGTGCCATTCTCGGGCGCGCAGGTCGGCCTCCTCCCACAGCTCGCGGACGGCCACCTGGTGCAGGTCTTCGCCCTTCTTGTCCCGCAGCCCGGCGGGGATCTCCCAGAGCTCCATGCCGACCGGGTGGCGGTACTGGCGGAGAAGCGCGACCTGCTCCTGCGGACCGGCGGAGGTCATGGCGGTGCGGGTGGCCAGGACGGCGACGGCACCGGGATGGATCAGGACCTCGCGGACGATCGGATCGGCGTCCTTGTCCTTGGGGTCCATGCGGAACGTCTCCCGCTCCACGTCCCACACCCTGCCCTCGAAGACGGTCTTGGCCTTCTTGACCCTGCGCGGTGCGTGGACGTCGCGCAGCGGCGCACGCCCGCGGCGGCGGTTCTCGTCGGCGGCCGCGTCCGGCTGCGGCTTCGGTGCCATCTCAGGCGTCCTGCCGGTTGTCGAGGACGGCCTGGACCAGTCCGGCGAACAGCGGGTGGGCGTTCGTCGGGCGGGACTTGAACTCCGGATGCGCCTGGGTGGCGATGTAGTACGGGTGCTGGTCCCTGGGCAGCTCCACGAACTCCACGAGGGAGCCGTCCGGGGAGGTGCCGGAGAAGACCAGCCCGGCCTCCTCGAGCTCCCCGCGGTAGCGGTTGTTCACCTCGTAGCGGTGGCGGTGGCGTTCGGTGACCTCGCTGGTGCCGTAGGCCTCGGCGGCGACGGAGCCGGGGACCAGGGTCGCCGGGTAGGAGCCCAGGCGCATGGTGCCGCCGAGGTCGCCCTCGCCGGCCACGATGTCCTTCTGCTCGGCCATGGTGGCGATCACGGGGTGGTCGGTGTCCTGGTCGAACTCGGTGGACTGTGCGTCGGCCCAGCCGAGCACGGTGCGGGCGTACTCGATCACCATGGCCTGCAGGCCGAGGCAGAGGCCGAGGGCCGGCAGGCCGTGCTCGCGGGCGTGTCTCAGGGCGCCGACCTTGCCGTCCACGCCGCGGATGCCGAAGCCGCCGGGGACGCAGATCGCGTCCACACCGGCCAGCGCCTGGGCGGCGCCCTCCGCGGTCTCGCACTCGTCCGAGGGGACCCAGCGGATGCTGACGCGGGCCTGGTGGGCGAAGCCGCCGGCTCGC
Organism: Micrococcus sp. FDAARGOS_333; assembly: GCF_002206575.2. Taxonomy (NCBI): domain Bacteria; kingdom Bacillati; phylum Actinomycetota; class Actinomycetes; order Micrococcales; family Micrococcaceae; genus Micrococcus; species Micrococcus sp. FDAARGOS_333. The sequence goes on from NZ_NJFJ02000001.1 coordinate 2,069,567, forward strand.
AGGGCCTCGGTGACGGACAGGTACGCGTCCGGCAGGTCGATGTACTTGCCGACCAGGGCGATCTCGACCTGGTGCCTCGGCTCGTGGACGGCCTCCATGAGCGTGTCCCACCGGGTCCAGTCCACGTCCTTGAACTTCATGTCCAGGGCCTGCACGGCGTAGGCGTCGAGACCCTGGGCGTGGATGGTCTTCGGGATGTCGTAGATCGACGGCGCGTCGGGGCAGTTGATGACGGCGTCGGCTGGCACGTCGCACATGCGAGCGATCTTGCCGCGCACATCCTCCGGGACCTCGCGGTCCGAGCGGAGGACGATCGCGTCCGGCTGGATGCCGATGCTGCGCAGGGAGGCCACGGAGTGCTGGGTCGGCTTGGTCTTCAGCTCGTGCGACGGGCCGATGTACGGCACCAGGGACACGTGCAGGAAGAAGACGTTCTCCCGGCCGATGTCCTGGCGGACCTGGCGGGCGGCCTCGAGGAACGGCTGGGATTCGATGTCGCCGACGGTGCCGCCGATCTCGGTGATGATCACATCCGGGGCCTGCTTCCCCTCCGCCGGGGCGGCGGGAAGGCGCATACGGCGGCAGATCTCGTCCGTGATGTGCGGGATGACCTGGACGGTGTCGCCGAGGTACTCGCCGCGGCGCTCCTTGGCGATCACGGTGGAGTAGACCTGGCCGGTGGTGACGTTGTTGACACCGTCGAGGTCCTCGTCGAGGAAGCGCTCGTAGTGGCCGATGTCGAGGTCCGTCTCGGCCCCGTCCTCAGTGACGAACACCTCGCCGTGCTGGAACGGGTTCATGGTCCCGGGATCGACGTTGAGGTACGGGTCGAGCTTCTGCATCACCACGCGGAGGCCGCGAGCGCGGAGCAGGTGGCCGAGCGACGACGCGGTGAGGCCCTTACCGAGAGAGGACGCCACGCCACCGGTGACGAAGATCTGGCGGGTGACCGCGCTGGACTTCTGAAGACGAGAATGACGTTGCACCACGGAATTCGAGCGTACCACCGGGCGCGGCCCGTTCACCCCTGGTGTCCCTGTGGACCCTGGGCCAGCAGCTCCCGGGCGTGCGCGCGGGCGGCGGTGGAGTCCGCGTGCCCGGCCAGCATGCGTGCCAGCTCCTCGATCCGCTCGTCCGCGTCCAGGACCTTCACGTCCGAGGTGGTGACGCCGGCGTCCGGGTCCGAGTTCTTGCGCACGTGCACGTGGCGGTCCGCGCAGGCGGCGACCTGCGGCAGGTGGGTGACGCAGATGACCTGCACGTGTTCGGCGAGCCGGGCCAGCCGGGCGCCGATGGCCACCGCGGCCTCGCCGCCCACGCCGGCGTCCACCTCGTCGAAGACGAAGGTCGGGACGGGGTCGGTGGCGGCCAGGACCACCTCGAGGGCGAGCATCACGCGGGAGAGCTCGCCGCCGGAGGCGCCCTTGCCCAGGGGTCGTGGCTCGGCGCCGGCGTGGGGGCGCAGCAGCAGGGCCACCTCGTCCGCGCCGTGCGGGCCGTACTCCCCCTCCGGCAGCGGGGTGAGCCCCACATGGAAGGAGGCGTCCGGCATGAACAGCGCGTGCAGCTCCTCGGTGACCTGTTCCTCCAGGCGCGCGGCGGCCTGGCTGCGCAACCGCCGCAGGGCGGCGGCCCGCTCGGCGACCTCGGCGCCGGAGGACTCGATGAGCGCGGCGAGTCCGTCCAGGCGGTCGGTGTCCCCCTGCAGCTCGTCGAGGCGCGGACGCTCCCGCTCGGCCCAGGCGATCACGTCGGACAGCTCCGGGCCGTAGAGTCGCTGCAGCCGGGTGAGCTCGGCCAGGCGCGCCTGGGCCGCGTCGAGGTCGCCTTCGGCATCCGCGTCCAGGTCGGCCTGGTACCGGGCGATGTCGCCGGCGATGTCGTTGAGCACCACGGCTGCCTCGCCGAGCCGGCGGGCGGCCTCGTCCAGTTCCGCCTCCTCGCCGGGGGCGGCCAGCAGCTCCTGGCGGGCGGACTCCACGAGGGCGATCGCCCCGGGCACCTCCTGGCCCGCGTCCGGGTCGGCGCCGGAGAGGCGGCCGTAGGCACCGGCGGCGGTGGCCCGCAGCTGCTCGTGGTCCTCCAGCCGGCGGATCCTGGCACGGACGGCCTCGTCCTCTCCCGGTTCCACGGCGGCCTCGTCGATCTCCTCGAGGCTGCGCTGCAGGGCGTCCGCCTGACGAGCGCGTTCCTGGAGGGCGGCCGTGAGCTCGGCGTGCTCCGCGGTCGCGCCCTTCCAGCGCGCGTGTGCGGTGCGGTAGGCGGCGAGCTCGGCGGCGAACTCCTCCCCCGCGAACGCGTCCAGGGCCCGGCGCTGGGCTCCGGCGGACCGCAGGCGCAGCTGGTCGGCCTGGCCGTGCACGGCCACCAGGTGGGCGCCCACCTCGCTGAGCAGGCTCACGGGGGCCGAACGGCCGCCGACGGCCGCCCGGGAGCGGGTGCCGCCCCCGTCGGAGGTCGTGGCCACGGTGCGGTTCAGGACCAGGTCCACCGGGCCGTCGTCGTCCTCCGCCTCCACCACGGCGCCGGCCGCCTCGGCGAGGCTGAGCGCACGGCTGTCGGCGGATACGCGCAGGCCTGCGTCCACGACGGCGCGCCGGGCGCCGTGGCGGACGGTGCCCGCGTCGGCGCGGCGGCCCAGCAGCAGGCCGAGGGCGGTGACGACCATCGTCTTGCCGGCGCCGGTCTCCCCCGTGACGACGGTGAAGCCGGGGTCCAGCTCCACGTCCGCGGCGGAGATGACGCCGAGGTCGGCGATGCGCAGGTAATCGATCACGGGCGGTCCTCCGTGGATGACGACGGCCCCCTCTGCCCGCGCAGGTCGACCACCGGCAGCGCCGCGGTGGCCGGCGGCACGACGACCGGACGGGGGGCCGCGTGACGCGGCTCGACGGTCTCGACGGCGGTGCGGGTGGCCTCCGCACGGTCCTCACCGGTGACGGGACCGCGCCAGCCCTCGGTGGGCAGCTGGAACTTGCGCACGAGGCGTTCGGAGAACGGGGTCAGGGACAGACGGGCCAGGCGCACCGGCTCAGCGGAGCGGGAGACCTCGATGCGCGCCTCCGGCGGCAGCTCGACCGTGCGGCGGCCGTCGCACCAGAGGACGCCGTTCTCGTTCGTCCGTGTGAGCACGTCCACGGTGAGCGTGGACGCCGGACCCACCACGAGCGGGCGGGAGAAGAGCGTGTGCGCGCTGATCGGCACGCAGAGCAGGGCCTCCACCCCGGGCCACACGACGGGCCCGCCGCCGGAGAAGGCGTAGGCGGTGGAGCCGGTGGGCGTGGCCATGACGACGCCGTCGCAGCCGTAGGAGGACAGCGCGTGATCGTCCACGGACACCACCACCTCGAGCATGCGCTCGCGGCTGGACTTCTCCACGGAGGCCTCGTTGAGGGCCCAGGTGCGGGCGACCTGGCACCCTGCGACCTTGACCACCACGTCCAGGGCCATGCGCTCGTCCACGGTGTACCGCTCGGCCGCGACGGCCTCGACGGTGTGCTGCAGGTCGGTGCGCTCGGCCTCGGCCAGGAAGCCGACGTGCCCGAGGTTCACCGCGACCAGCGGAACCTGCGAGCCGCGCACGAGCTCGGCGGCGCGGAGCACGGAGCCGTCGCCGCCCAGGACGAGGCCGATGCTGATGTCCGCGAGGCTGCAGTCCCGCCCGAGGATCTCGGGGGCGAAGTCCTCGGCGCCGGGGGCGAGCTCGCGGACGGCGGCCTCATCGGTGTCGAGGAGGACGGCGCGCAGCCCGGCGTCCTCCAGCATGTCGACGGCCTGCAGGGCGGCGGCGATCGCGTCCTGGCGGCCGGTGTGGGCGAGCACGAGGGCGCGGCGCGGCGCGGTGGCGGACATGGGTTCCTCCCGGACGTGTCTCACCGACGGCCGGCGGGCCGACGGCGCGGTCGTCCCAGCATAGTCAGCGGGGCTGACCCCTCAGGCCCAGTCCACATCGGCATGACCCGGGACGTCTTCGAGGACGGCGGAGGCGGGCGCGTCCGTGCGCCGCAGGTGCAGGAAGAACTCGACGTTGCCGTCCTGCCCGGGCAGCCCGGAGCGGGCCAGTCCCCGCGGGGCCAGTCCGGCGGCCGCGGCCGCCTCCAGCACCCCCGCCACCGCACGACGACGGTCGGCCGGGTCCGTCACGACGCCCGACTTCGGCAGGGCGGCCTTGCCCACCTCGAACTGCGGCTTGACCATGAGCAGCAGGTCCGCGCCGTCGACGCAGACGCCGGCAAGGGCGTCCACCACCAGGCGCAGGGAGATGAACGACAGATCGGAGACGACCAGCTCCACGGGACCGCCGACGTCCTCCGGCACGAGGGTGCGCACGTTCAGCCCTTCCCGGACGAGGACGCGGTCATCGGTGCGCAGCACCTCATGGAGCTGGCCGTGGCCGACGTCCACCGCCGCGACGTGGGCGGCGTCCCGTTCCAGGAGGACGTGGGTGAAGCCGCCGGTGCAGGCGCCGGCGTCGAGGCAGCGGCGCCCGGCCACGGCGACGTCCGGAAAGGCGTCCAGGGCGCTGACGAGCTTGTGGGCGGCCCGGGAGACGTACCGTGGACCGTCGTCGGCCACGGTGAGTGCCGTCGTCGGCAGGACGCGCTGGGAGGCCCGGGCGACGGGTCTGCCATCGGCGAGGACGAGGCCGGACTTGATGAGGGCGGCCGCCTCGGTGCGGGATCGGGCGAGGCCGCGCTCGGCCAGCGCCACGTCTGCGCGGACCCTCACCGGTCGATCTCGGCGGCCAGTGCCGTCATGTCGTCGACGATCCAGCCGGGGCGGTCGGCCTCCGGGGCCTGTTCCGCCGACTGGCGGGTGTCGATGCCGGTGAGCACCATGACCGTGTCGAAGCCCGCGGCGTTTCCGCCGCGGATGTCCGTGTCCAGGCGGTCCCCCACGACCAGCGGATTCACCAGCCCGAGCTCACGGGCAGCGGTCTGGAACAGGTGGGGCTCCGGCTTGCCGGCCGCCACCGGGCAGGTGCCCGTCGCGTGGGAGACCGCTCCGACGAGGGCGCCGTTGCCGGGTGCCACGCCTTCGGCGCGCGGGATGGACAGGTCCAGGTTCGTGGCGATCCACACGGCCCCGGCGTTGACGGCGTAGGCGGCTTCCGCCAGCTGTGCCCATCCGACCGACGGGTCGAACCCCTGCACGACCGCGTCGGGACGGTCGGATGCCGAGCCGACGACGCGGTATCCCGACTCCCCGAGCAGGCCGGCCAGGTAGTCCGAGCCGACCGCCAGCACGCTCGCGCCGGCCGCCACGTGCTGCCGCAGCAGCGCGACACCGGCCTGGGCCGAGCCGAAGACGTGCTCGGCGTCGGTGGGGACGCCGAGGTCTCGCAGGTGGTCCGCCACGGTCTGCGGGGACCGCGAGGCGTTGTTCGTGACGAAGGCGACCGGGATGCCTGCCTCGATGAGCGCGGCCAGGGACTCGACGGCCCCGGGGATGGCACCGGCGCCGGCGTAGACCACGCCGTCGAGGTCGCAGAGCAGGCCGTCGTGACCGTGGAAGAACCGCGCAGTTGACATCAGTCACGCTCCGACGGGTCCACGGCGCCGTCCTCCGCGGACACGGCATCCTCAGCGGCGTCCGCGTCGGTGCCATCCTCAGCGACGTCAGCGTCGGTGTCTGAGACGGCTTCCTTGCCTGCCGCCTCGGGTTCTGCACGGGCGGCGCGCTCGGCGTCCCGGGCGGCACGGCGCTCGGCTCGCTCCTCCTCGGATGGGCCGGTGTCGATGTCCACGATGTCAGGGTCGGCAAAGCTTCCCATGCCGAGGGCCTTCTCTGCGACGCGCACGTAGTGCTGCCACTGACGGGACTCCTTCTCCTGGCCGAGGGCGGAGAGCACGTCAGTGTAGCGCTGGAACAGGCGCGGAGAGAAAGGGTACCCGCGGCGACGGTCGAGCTCAGGAATCTCCAGCGCCTTGCGCGCGGCGTCGAGGTCGCCGATGTCCTCGTAGGCTCCGGAGAGCACCATGACCAGTTCGACGCGGGCGTCCCGGTCCAGCGTGGCCATGTCGATCTCGGACGCCAGCTTCACGGCCTTCTCGGAGCGGCCGAGGGCTCGCTCGCAGTCGAGCTGCGCAGCGATGTGGGTCTCGTCGCCGGTGATGCGGCGGTAGGTCCGGAACTCACGGAGCGCTTCGTGCCATTCGCCGGCGGCATACGCGGTCAGTGCGACCGCCTCGCGGACACAGGCCAGCCGACCGCCGCGCCGGCTGGCGGCCAGCGCATGCTGCAAGGCCTGGGCAGGGTCGTCGTACATGAGACGGCCGGCCATCACGAGGTGCTTGGAGACCCAGGCTGCCTGCTTCTCGTCAAGACCCTGGACCTGCTTGAGCGTGGCTCGGTCGAGTTCCTTGCCGGTCACGTCCTCGTCGATGTCAGGAGAACGCCCCTGGTCCACACGGTTGGAGGCGCGCAGGTCCCTGGGATTGTGCGGCGGCTTGCCGGACGTGGACTTCTCAACACGGCCCCTCCCTGCGCCGGCGCGACCGTGGCGCCCAGGACGTCCCCCACGGCGCTCGTCGTCACGACGACGCTCTCCGCCGGCACGGGCACCTGATCCGCCGCGTGTGCCGACGTCGCCGTCGAGACGACCTTCACCGCCCTGCCCACGACCACCACGATGAGGACGGCCCGAACGTAGGGGACGGCCCTGGCCCGAACCACGGCGCCGCCCGTTCTGGGCCCCTCCCCCGTCACGATCGTCATGACGGTGCACGGATCGGTGGTCCCGGTCACGGGAGTCGCTCATACAGGGGTCCTTACTACTCGAGGGAAGAATGCTGGAGCCGCCCGCGCACACAGCGGATCGACTTCCCATCGTACGACGAGAAGGCCAGGGCAGCCTCCGCCAGAGACAGCGCTGGGCACTGGTCCAGCCGGCACCGGCAAGAGAAGGCCCCGCGCACCAACACACCACGCCCACACACACCCGAACGCCGCACCCACACGGCAGCCCCGCCACCAACACAACCAGGCCACACGAAAAAAGGGGAGGCCCCGCACCACACAGGTACGGGGCCTCAACCCACAAAGAATGTCCGGCGGCGACCTACTCTCCCACAACCTCCCGGTTGCAGTACCATCGGCGCTGTGGGCCTTAGCTTCCGGGTTCGGAATGGAACCGGGCGTTTCCCCCACGCTATGACCGCCGTAACCCTAGAACCACACCCCCCAACACCCAAACAACGGAACGGGGGCGGGTAAACCTCACAAGTCACAACACATCGCGACACATATTCACTTACACGCTCAAGCAACCATACACCACAGTCACCCAAGGCTGCAATCAGACAACCGCACAGTGGACGCGAACACCACAACAAAAGTGTTTGTAAGTCATCGGCCTATTAGTACTGGTCAGCTCCACACGTCGTCAGTCCGTGCTTCCACATCCAGCCTATCAACCCAGTGTTCTAGCTGGGGGCCTCACACCCTCAAAGGGGCAAGGAAATCTCATCTCGAAGCCGGCTTCCCGCTTAGATGCTTTCAGCGGTTATCCATCCCGAACGTAGCTAATCAGCCATGCACCTGGCGGTACAACTGACATACCAGAGGTTCGTCCGTCCCGGTCCTCTCGTACTAAGGACAGACCTTCTCAAATTTCCAACGCGCGCAGAGGATAGGGACCGAACTGTCTCACGACGTTCTGAACCCAGCTCGCGTACCGCTTTAATGGGCGAACAGCCCAACCCTTGGGACCAACTCCAGCCCCAGGATGCGACGAGCCGACATCGAGGTGCCAAACCATGCCGTCGATATGGACTCTTGGGCAAGATCAGCCTGTTATCCCCGAGGTACCTTTTATCCGTTGAGCGACGGCCGTTCCACAACGAGCCGCCGGATCACTAGTCCCGACTTTCGTCCCTGCTCGAGCTGCCACTCTCACAGTCAAGCCCCCTTGTGCACTTGCACTCAACACCTGATTGCCAACCAGGCTGAGGGAACCTTTGGGCGCCTCCGTTACCATTTGGGAGGCAACCGCCCCAGTTAAACTACCCATCAGGCACTGTCCCTGACCCGGATCACGGGCCGAAGTTAGATATCCAGAGTTACCAGAGTGGTATTTCAACGATGACTCCACCAACACTGGCGTGCCGGCTTCACAGTCTCCCACCTATCCTACACAAGCAACACCGAACACCAATACCAAACTATAGTAAAGGTCACGGGGTCTTTCCGTCCTTCTGCGCGTAACGAGCATCTTTACTCGTAATGCAATTTCGCCGAGTTCACGGTTGAGACAGCGGGGAAGTCGTTACTCCATTCGTGCAGGTCGGAACTTACCCGACAAGGAATTTCGCTACCTTAGGATGGTTATAGTTACCACCGCCGTTTACTGGGGCTTAAATTCTCCGCTTCGCCGAAGCTAACGGGTCCTCTTAACCTTCCAGCACCGGGCAGGAGTCAGTCCGTATACATCGTCTTACGACTTCGCACGGACCTGTGTTTTTGATAAACAGTCGCTTCCCCCTGGTCTCTGCGGCCCCTACCCCCTCACACCAGCACGTGGTGCTCAAGGTCAGGGCCCCCCTTCTCCCGAAGTTACGGGGGCATTTTGCCGAGTTCCTTAACCATGATTCTCTCGATCGCCTTAGTATTCTCTACCTGACTACCTGTGTCGGTTTCGGGTACGGGCGGCTAGAACCTCACGCCGATGCTTTTCTAGGCAGCATAGGATCACCGGATCACCCACATGGTGGGCGCCCATCAGGTCTCAGGCACACAACCGGCGGATTTACCTACCGGCAGCCCTACACCCTTAGACCAGGTCGATTCCATTGCCTGGCCCGGCTACCTTCCTGCGTCACACCTGTTAATGCGCTTGCCTCCTCGGTTCAGGTCCCGCGCTCCACACCACACGCCCTGCTCAAAGAACAAGGTCGAGGATGCTTCGGGCGGTTAGTATCACCGAATCAGCATGGACGGTCCTTCACCGGTACGGGAATATCAACCCGTTGTCCATCGACTACGCCTGTCGGCCTCGCCTTAGGTCCCGACTCACCCAGGGAAGATTAGCTTGACCCTGGAACCCTTAGTCATCCGGCGGACGGGTTTCTCACCCGTCTTTCGCTACTCATGCCTGCATTCTCACTCGTGCACAATCCACCAGAAGTTACCCGCTGGCTTCACCTCGTGCACGACGCTCCCCTACCCATCCAGAAAAACTGAACGCCACGGCTTCGGCGGTGTACTTGAGCCCCGCTACATTGTCGGCGCGGAATCACTTGACCAGTGAGCTATTACGCACTCTTTCAAGGGTGGCTGCTTCTAAGCCAACCTCCTGGTTGTCTCAGCAACTCCACATCCTTTCCCACTTAGCACACGCTTAGGGGCCTTAACCGGTGGTCTGGGCTGTTTCCCTCTCGACTATGAAGCTTATCCCCCACAGTCTCACTGCCACGCTCTCACTTACCCGGCATTCGGAGTTTGGCTGAAGTCAGTAACCTTGTAGGGCCCATCGTCCATCCAGTAGCTCTACCTCCGGGAAGAAACACGTGACGCTGCACCTAAATGCATTTCGGGGAGAACCAGCTATCACGGAGTTTGATTGGCCTTTCACCCCTACCCACAGCTCATCCCCTCCATTTTCAACTGAAGTGGGTTCGGTCCTCCACGCGCTCTTACACGCGCTTCAACCTGGCCATGGGTAGATCACTCCGCTTCGGGTCTAGGACACGCGACTCAACGCCCTATTCAGACTCGCTTTCGCTACGGCTACCCCACACGGGTTAACCTCGCCACGTATCACTAACTCGCAGGCTCATTCTTCAAAAGGCACGCTGTCACCTGAACACGCAGGCTCCAACGGTTTGTAGGCACATGGTTTCAGGTACTATTTCACTCCCCTCCCGGGGTACTTTTCACCATTCCCTCACGGTACTGATTCACTATCGGTCAACAGGTAGTATTCAGGCTTACCAGGTGGTCCTGGCAGATTCACACGGGATTCCTCGAGCCCCGTCCTACTCGGGCAACCACTCAACAGCGGCGGAACGCATTACAACTACGGGACTGTCACCCTCTACGGTCGACCATCCAAGATCGTTCGTCTATACGCCCGCACCTCACCGCGACGTGCCGGCAGACACGCCAAGAGCAGGCCCACAACACCGCACATGCAACCCCTGCCGGGTATCACACACATACGGTTTAGCCCCATCCGCTTTCGCTCGCCACTACTCACGGAATCACTTTTGTTTTCTCTTCCTGTGGGTACTGAGATGTTTCACTTCCCCACGTTCCCCCCAACCGGCCTATGTGTTCAACCGGTGGTCACACGACACGTCGTGCGGGGTTTCCCCATTCGGAAATCCTGGTCTCAACGTCCGGTTATCGACTCCACCAGGCTTATCGCAGATTCCCACGTCCTTCTTCGGCTCCTGTTGCCAAGGCATCCACCATGCGCCCTTAGAAACTTCCAAACACTAGAAGTCCAAAAAATGAGCATAAGATGACATCATTCTCGGCATCACCACACCTCACCAAACACCCCACACAACGTGGGACACTCAGATCAACGATGCAGCAACAAAAATAAGATGCTCGCGTCCACTATGCAGTTCTCAAACAACAACCCCCACACAGCCCCACACCAACACACAGTCGATGCTTCACCATGCGAAGACTCAACCAGGAAACAACGTCACACCCACACAGGATGTGCCTGCTGTCCCAAAACCCAACAGTGTGCCAACACCAGCACGCACCACCAGCACCCAAAGCTTTCCAACAACCCACAAGAGCTGCGTACTCACCAGACGCCGGCACCACCACTGGCACCATTCATTGATGTTCCACCCATGAGCAACCGACCATCACACACTCGGTGATGCCATCGGCACTAAATGCTCCTTAGAAAGGAGGTGATCCAGCCGCACCTTCCGGTACGGCTACCTTGTTACGACTTAGTCCCAATCGCCAGTCCCACCTTCGACGGCTCCTTCCACAAGGGTTAGGCCACCGGCTTCGGGTGTTACCGACTTTCGTGACTTGACGGGCGGTGTGTACAAGGCCCGGGAACGTATTCACCGCAGCGTTGCTGATCTGCGATTACTAGCGACTCCAACTTCATGGGGTCGAGTTGCAGACCCCAATCCGAACTGAGACCGGCTTTTTGGGATTAGCTCCACCTCACAGTATCGCAACCCATTGTACCGGCCATTGTAGCATGCGTGAAGCCCAAGACATAAGGGGCATGATGATTTGACGTCGTCCCCACCTTCCTCCGAGTTGACCCCGGCAGTCTCCCATGAGTCCCCACCATCACGTGCTGGCAACATAGAACAGGGGTTGCGCTCGTTGCGGGACTTAACCCAACATCTCACGACACGAGCTGACGACAACCATGCACCACCTGTGAACCCGCCCCAAAGGGGAAACCGTATCTCTACGGCGAACGAGAACATGTCAAGCCTTGGTAAGGTTCTTCGCGTTGCATCGAATTAATCCGCATGCTCCGCCGCTTGTGCGGGCCCCCGTCAATTCCTTTGAGTTTTAGCCTTGCGGCCGTACTCCCCAGGCGGGGCACTTAATGCGTTAGCTGCGGCGCGGAAACCGTGGAATGGCCCCCACACCTAGTGCCCAACGTTTACGGCATGGACTACCAGGGTATCTAATCCTGTTCGCTCCCCATGCTTTCGCTCCTCAGCGTCAGTTACAGCCCAGAGACCTGCCTTCGCCATCGGTGTTCCTCCTGATATCTGCGCATTCCACCGCTACACCAGGAATTCCAGTCTCCCCTACTGCACTCTAGTCTGCCCGTACCCACCGCAGATCCGGAGTTAAGCCCCGGACTTTCACGGCAGACGCGACAAACCGCCTACGAGCTCTTTACGCCCAATAATTCCGGATAACGCTCGCACCCTACGTATTACCGCGGCTGCTGGCACGTAGTTAGCCGGTGCTTCTTCTGCAGGTACCGTCACTTTCGCTTCTTCCCTACTGAAAGAGGTTTACAACCCGAAGGCCGTCATCCCTCACGCGGCGTCGCTGCATCAGGCTTGCGCCCATTGTGCAATATTCCCCACTGCTGCCTCCCGTAGGAGTCTGGGCCGTGTCTCAGTCCCAGTGTGGCCGGTCACCCTCTCAGGCCGGCTACCCGTCGTCGCCTTGGTGAGCCATTACCTCACCAACAAGCTGATGGGCCGCGAGTCCATCCAAGACCGAAATTCTTTCCAACACCCACCATGCGGTGAATGCTCCTATCCGGTATTAGACCCCGTTTCCAAGGCTTATCCCAGAGTCAAGGGCAGGTTACTCACGTGTTACTCACCCGTTCGCCACTAATCCACCCCAGCAAGCTGGAGCTTCATCGTTCGACTTGCATGTGTTAAGCACGCCGCCAGCGTTCATCCTGAGCCAGGATCAAACTCTCCGTAAAAAAATTACAGAACAACCAGTCAACAGCCGGAAAAACCATCAACCAGTCAATTCAATCACTGGCACGCCATCGACACAGACACACGGGGGTGCGTCCGCCGACAGCCACCAATCAATAAATAATTGGCATCAACAAACTTGGCACACTATTGAGTTCTCAAACAACAGGCGCTTCCGACACTCAGCTCGACCCGCCATCGCGGCGCTTCACTCCGGAGCAACTTCTCCATCTTAGCCGACCGACCAGAGAGTGTCAACTTGATGTTCTCAAGTCATTCACCATCCGGCCGTGGCAGACAAGGATTAACCTTACCACCACCAACCCGGTCCCTGTCAAACCCAACCGCTGGCAGCAACACTGCCAACCGGATCCTCCAGGACTCACACCAGCCGGCACGAACCAGAAGGCCTCCACGACCCCAGACACGAACCGCACTGACACACCAGGCGATCAGCTCTTCAAGAATACCCCTTCACTTCCCCAAGGAAATGACCGGGATGCTGACGTGAACACGGCCAACAACCGCTTGTTTCTCGTGTTTTCTACGGAAACCGTGGTACTCACTCCGACGCTGCGAACTGATCCGTTCCGCGCCTCAGCACGAGAAAGAACTCTACACACATCCCCACCCACACGCAAAATCGGGGTGTCCACACATGCCGAAGGCCTCGTTCTCCGCGGAATCCTGCGGAGAACGAGGCCTTCCGAGCCAGCGCTCTCATCCCATGGCGGGCCACCGTGCCAGGTGACCTCGACCACTTCCGGGCGTACGCCGTCGTCGGGACAGGGCGGGAGCGATCGGCAGCGGTCCTCTGCCGGCTCCGCGGACGTGTCAGAGGGACAGGGCAGCGGTCCTCTGCCGGCTCCCCGGACGTGTCAGAGGGACAGGTCTGCGGCAGCCATGTTCTTCTTCCCCCGGCGGATGAGCAGCCAGCGGCCGGCGAGGGCGTCGCCAGAGCCGAACGTCTGCTCGATATCCGTCACCTTGACGTTGTTCACGGACGCTCCGCCGTCCTTGATGATGCGTCGGGCCTCGGAGTTCGAAGAGGCCAGGCCGGAGGAGACCAGCAGATCGATGATGGAGACGCGGCCGTCTTCCCTTCGGGACCAGACCGAGGTGTCCGCCTGGTGGTCAAGCTCGGACAACACCGACTCCAAGGTCTCCGGCTCCACCGCGGACAGGTCTCCGCCTCCGAACACCGCGGCGGACGCGTCGATCACGGCCTGGGTCGCCGCCTCACCGTGGGCCAGCGTGGTGACCTCCCAGGCCAGGCGCTTCTGCGCCTCACGTCGGAACGGCTCGTCCGCCACCTTCTGTGCATACTCCTCGATCTGTGCACGGGTCAGGAACGTGAAGACCTTGAGGCGGTCCACCACGTCCGCGTCGGCCGTGTTGAGCCAGAACTGGTAGAAGGCGTATGGAGAGCACATCGAGGCGTCGAGCCACACGGCGTTGCCCTCGGACTTGCCGAACTTGGTTCCGTCCGCGTTGGTGATCAACGGGGTGCCCAGGGCGTGCACGTGCTCTCCCTCCACCTTGCGGATCAGCTCCGTGCCGGAGGTCAGGTTGCCCCATTGGTCCGAACCGCCGGACTGCAGGGTGATGCCGTGGCGGCGGAACAGCTCAAGGTAGTCGTTGCCCTGCAGCACCTGGTAGGAGAATTCCGTGTAGGAGATCCCCTCGTCCGAGTGCAGGCGCTTGGCCACGATCTCCTTCTTGACCATGGTGCCCACGCGGAAGTTCTTTCCGACCTCGCGCAGGAAGTCCAGGGCGGACATCTGCGCGGTCCAGTCCAGGTTGTTCACCATGGTGGCCGCGTTCTCACCTTCGAAGGACAGGTACGGGCGGATCTGCTCGCGCAGGGAGTCCACCCACTCGGCCACGACCTCGCGGGTGTTCAGTACACGCTCGGAGGTCTGACGCGGGTCGCCGATCAGGCCGGTCGCACCGCCCACCAGCGCGTAGGGCCGATGGCCGGCCAGCTGCAGGCGACGCATCAGCAGCAGCTGCACGAGGTGGCCCAGGTGCAGGGACGGAGCGGTCGGGTCGAAGCCGCAGTAGTAGCTCACCGAGCCCTCGACGAGGGCCTGCTCCAGGGAGGCCTCGTCGGTGGAGACGTGGACCAGGCCACGCCACTTCAGCTCCTGCCAGATGTTCTCGAAGCTGGAGTCGTTGGACTGCGCGCTCAGGCGCTTCTCGGTGTTCTGGGTCTCTGCGCTCACGGCTTCAGCGTACCCAGCGGCGGTCGCTGCCGCCGTCGGCGCGCCGCCGTATGTCGCAGTCCGAGCATCTCGACGACGACCGCCCACCGGTGTCCGTCAGCGCACCAGTCCTCCCGGCAGGTCAGCCTCGGGGGCGTCGGTGACCACAGCCAGGGCCTGGGTGCAGCGGGTCATGGCGACGTAGAGGTCTCCGACCACCCCGTGGGCGTCCGCCACCAGTCGTTCCGGAGAAGCGAGCACCACGACGTCGAACTCGAGGCCCTTCGTCTCCCGCGCCGTGGCGACCACGACGTCAACACCCGGTGCCGGGACTCGGTCCACGGTGAGTCCCTGCTGCTGCATCGCCGCGGACAGCGGGGCGACGAGCTCCTCGGGCACCACGAGCGCACTGAGGCCCTCCGGGACGAGGTCGCGGAGTTCGGCCAGCCGTGCGAGCACCGCCTGCTGCAGTTCTCCGGCGGGCACGACGGTGAGCGTCGGCTCGTGGTCGCCCTCGCGCACGGCCTCCGGTGCCGTGACCTTCACCCCCGCGGCCCGGGCGACGCCCGCGGCCCAGCGGACGATGCGCGACGGGGTCCGGTAGTTGACCGAGAGCTCCTCGACCACCAGGCGCTCGTCGAACGAGTCGCCGAGGGCCTGCCGCCATGTCCGCGGGGCGCCCGGGGCCGAGGCCTGCGCGATGTCCCCCACGATGGTGAAGGACTTCATCGGGCAGCGGCGGGCCAGCAGACGCCACTGCATGGGGCTCAGCTCCTGTGCCTCGTCCACCACCACGTGGCCGTAGGTCCAGGTGCGGTCATGGCGGGCCTGCTCGGCAGTGGTGCGACGGACGGTGCCCCGCTCGTTGGCCCGGGCGAGCGTCTCCGCGTCGACGACGCCGTCGACGCCCAGGTCCGCGAGCGTCTGGTGGACGTTCTCGAGGGTGGCCTTCGCGTTCTCCACGTTGCGGCGATGCTGGGCCTCTCCGTCCTCCGCCGGTGCGCCTGAGGGCATGGCGCCCAGCAGCTCGGCTGCTTCGTCCAGCAGCGGCACGTCCGCCTCGGTCCACGGGGCGTCCGGGGCGCGGAGCAGCAGCCGGGCCTCGTCGTCGCCCAGCCACGGGGCGCAGGCCCGGAGGGTCTCCGGCGTGGAGAAGACCTCGGCGAGCAGCCGCTGCGGGGTCATGGGCATCCAGCACAGGTTCAGGGCGATGCGCACATCGCG
The DNA here is from genome assembly GCF_002206575.2 of Micrococcus sp. FDAARGOS_333. Classification (NCBI taxonomy): domain Bacteria; kingdom Bacillati; phylum Actinomycetota; class Actinomycetes; order Micrococcales; family Micrococcaceae; genus Micrococcus; species Micrococcus sp. FDAARGOS_333. The sequence goes on from NZ_NJFJ02000001.1 coordinate 2,085,384, forward strand.
GGAGGTCCGCACATCCTCCAGCAGGTAGTCCCGGTTCACGGTGGCGCCGGCCGAGTGCTCCAGCTTCTCGCGCAGCTGGTCCGCCAGCTCTCGGACCAGGATCTTGACGAAGGTCTCGCGCGCCTCGTTGTGCGGTTTGCGGGTGGCCCGGGCACGCTCGCGGGCGCGGCGGACCATGCCCGGGGACAGGGTGAGCGCCGTGCCGTCCACCGCCACGGTGCGGCGGGCAGGGATCAGCCTCTGCCGGCGGGCCACAGCCGCCTGCACCATCTCGGCGGCCTCGATGCGCCCCTTGAGGACGGCCACGCGGGGATCGGTCTCCGGGACGGCGGCCACACCGGGATACAGCGTGCCCAGCGAGGCCATCACCACACCCGTCTCGCCCAGCGAGGGCAGCACGCGCTCGATGTAGCGGAGGAAGCCGACCGACGGCCCGACGAGCAGGACGCCGGCCTTCGCGAGACGTTCCCGATGGGTGTAGAGCAGGTAGGCGGCGCGATGCAGCGCCACCGCGGTCTTGCCGGTGCCCGGCCCACCCTGCACCACCACGGCCCCGGGAAGCGGACGGCGGATCAGCTCGTCCTGCTCGGACTGGATGGTGGCGACGATGTCATGCATGCGTCCGGTGCGCCGCGCCGTCACGGCCGCGAGCAGCGCCCCCTGGCCGCCCACTGCGATCTCGTTCGTACCGGCGGAGGCGAGTTCGGGATCCAGCACCTCGTCCTCGATGTCCCGGACGGTGCGTCCGCGCAGCATCAGGTGGCGGCGGCGGCGCACGCCCTGCCGCTGCAACGGGGTGGCCTGGTAGAAGGCGCCGGCCTCCTGCGCCCGCCAGTCCAGGAGCAGCCGCTCGTGCTCCTCGTCGGTCAGGCCGATGCGGCCGATGTAGCGCGGGCCGGGCGTGTCTGCCCCGTGCTCCGCGTCCAGATCCAGCCGTCCGAAGACGAGGCGGTCCTCGACGGCCTCGAGCTGGGCCAGACGGTCCTCGTACAGAGCGGCGAATGCGTCCCGCTCGGAGTGGTTCTGCACCGATCCCTGGAGCCCGGAACGCCGGACGCCGGCGAGCTGCTCCTGCTTCTCGGCGCGCAGCGCGTCGAGGCGGGCGTAGCGGACGGCGACGCGCTCTCGCTCGAGGGCGAGCTCGGCCTCGCGGACGGTCACGGTGTCCCCCATGCGGTGCTCCCTGGTCTCGGGCCGGAGCGGTCTCCGGCGCGGAACGTGACCATCCATCCTATAGGTGCGCGTGTGAACGGAAGGTGACCTGCGGCGCCGGGTCAGCCCCAGGCGTCCGGACCGGCGGCGAACTCGGCGTCCGTGAGCAGGGCGGCGTCCAGGTCCGCCACGATCCGGGACAGGTCCGCATGGGCTCCCCAGCCGAACAGCGCGAGCTCGGGTCCCACGCACAGCAGCTCGGGTTCGAGGCCGTCCCCCGGTTCGGCACCGAGCACCGCGTCGTCCGGCGCCAGCGGATGCAGCTCGAGGTCCGTGCCGACCTGGTCCCAGCGGAAGGTCCACTCCGGCAGGTCGCCCAGGCGGCACAGGCCCGAGATCCGCAGGCCCGCCGCGGCCCCGCCCGCGCCCCGGGCGGCCGCCTCGAGCGCCCAGCGATCGGCGAGCTCCTCCAGGCGGCCGCGGTGGAAGGGACGGTGACGCTCGTAGCGGGCCACGCCGACGCCGGGCACCACCCGGTCCGTGGGCCACTCGCCGTTGACCACCTGGAGCCAGCCGGCGCAGTCCAGCTCGGGGCCGATCCCGCCGGCGGCGTCCGTGCCGGCCGTGCCCAGTGGACCTGCATCGGCGCGACCGCCGACCACCGGCAGCGCGTCCGGGCGCAGCACCGCGAGCAGGCGCCGGGCGGCGGTCTCGGCCTCCCCGTCCGCCCGGAGCACCCCGTGGACCGTCCGGTCTGCACCGGGCGTCGCCGCGGGACCTGTGGCACGGTCCGGCTCGGACGCGCCCACGAGGGCGTGGTGCGTGGCCGCCTCCAGGCAGTCGACGAGGGCCCGGCCGTGGCCGGCCCCGTCGGCGAGGTCCTCGTGGAGGGTGTGCAGGCAGGCGACCGCCACCACGGCGGTGACGCGCACCCGCTCCGGCTCGTCCGCCAGCTCGCCGATCACATGGGTCACCGGCACCTGCGCCGGCACCTCGAGCACCACCGGCCCGCCGGTCCGCAGCACCGCCTCCGGGACGAGGCCGTCTTCGCCCCAGGCGACTGCGGCGACGAGTGTTGCCCCAGCATCGGCGGCCAGCCGTGCCGCCTGCGCATGGCGCTGTGCGGCGTGCACGCCGGCCACCACCACGACGTCGGCCCGCAACGGTCGACCGCCGCTCCGGGGGCGGGACGGGAACGGGGGCTGGGACACGGAGGGTCTCCTTCTGGTCGATCGGACTGCCGCGTCCGGACCGTCGTCGGGCGGGACGGGACCGGTTCGGGGACAGGACGCGGACGACTTTATGCTAACCGTTCTCATTTGCGCTAATCTGTCCGAGTCCCGCTCGGGACGTCTGACCGAACCGCGACCACGAGCCCCCAGGAGGCACCCCATGAAGGTCCGCAACTCCCTGCGCGCCCTGAAGAACCAGCCCGGATCCCAGGTGGTCCGACGCCGCGGCCGCACCTTCGTGATCAACAAGAAGAACCCGCGGCTGAAGGCCCGCCACGGCTGACCGCCAGCGCTGCGACACCGGCCCCGCCCGCGGGCCGGAAGACCCGCAGGAACGACGACGGACGGTCGCCTTCCGTGGAAGACGACCGTCCGTCGTCGTGCCGGGGATGCGCCGCTCAGGCGGCGCCGACCACCGAGCCGGCGGAGTCGGCGAAGGGGCGGACCTCGTCCACGGCCTCCTTGAGCGCCGCGATCTGGGCGGCGACGGCGGAGGGCGCCGTTCCGCCCTGGGCGTCGCGGGAGGACAGCGAGCCCTCGGTGGAGAGCACCTGACGGACCTGCGGAGTCAGGTGCTCGGAGACGGAGGCGAACTCCTCGTCGGTGAGGTCCCACAGCTCCACACCGCGCTTCTCCGCCGCCTGGACGCATTCGCCGGAAAGCTCGTGGGCCACACGGAACGGGACGCCCTGGCGGACGAGCCATTCGGCGATGTCCGTGGCGAGTGCGAAGCCCTGCGGGGCCAGCTCCGCCATGCGCTCGGTGTGGAACGTCAGAGTGGCGATCATGCCGGAGACGGCCGGCAGCAGCAGCTCGAGGGTGTCGGCGGCGTCGAAGACCGGCTCCTTGTCCTCCTGAAGGTCCCGGTTGTAGGCCAGCGGCAGACCCTTGAGGGTCGCGAGGAGGCCGGCGAGATCGCCGATGAGCCGGCCGGATTTGCCGCGCGCGAGCTCGGCGACGTCCGGGTTCTTCTTCTGGGGCATGATCGACGACCCGGTGGAGAAGGCGTCGTCCAGGGTCACGAAACCGGCCTCCTTGGTGGCCCAGAAGATGACCTCCTCGGACACGCGGGACAGGTCCACGCCGATCATCGAGGCGACCCAGGCGAACTCCGCGTAGACATCGCGCGCGGCGGTGCCGTCGATGGAGTTCCACACGGCAGAGTCGAAGCCCAGCTCCGCGGCCACGGCCTCCGGATCCAGGCCGAGCGAGGAGCCTGCGAGGGCGCCGGATCCGTACGGGGAGACGGCGGCGCGGCGATCGAAGTCCGCCAGGCGCTGGACATCCCGCAGCAGCGGCCAGGCATGGGCCAGCAGGTGGTGGGACAACAGCACCGGCTGGGCGTGCTGCAGGTGGGTGCGGCCCGGCATCGGCGCGTAGGGGTGGGCCTCGGCCTGGGCGATCAACGCGTCGATCGTGGCGAGGACGCCGCGCGCGACCAGTCGGGCGTGGTCCCTCAGGTACATCCGACCCATCGTGGCGATCTGGTCATTGCGTGAGCGGCCGGCGCGCAGCTTGCCGCCGAGCTCCGGACCGGCGCGCTCGATGAGGCCACGCTCGAGGGAGCCGTGCACGTCCTCATCGGACTCCGCTGCGGTGTAGGCGCCGGAGACGACGTCTTCTTCCAGGCGGTCCAGGGCCGCCAACATGCCGTCCAGCTCCTCGGCCGTCAGCAGTCCGGCGGTGCGCAGCACGCGGGCGTGGGCACGGGAGCCGGCGATGTCGTAGCGGGCCAGGCGCCAGTCGAAGTCGGTGGACTTGCTCAGGGCGGCGAGGGCATCGGCGGGGCCGCCGGAGAAGCGGCCGCCCCACAGGGCGCCCTCGTTGGTGCCGTGGCGGGCGGAATCGGCTGGGGTGGTCATGGGGCCCTCCTGACGGGTGGGAGTCGACGTCGATGGTGCTGTGGGAAGGGACGGACGGCGGGACAGACGAGGCGGCCCCGGCTGCGGGATGCGCCGGGGCCGCCTCGTCGCCGGTCGACCGGGTCAGTCGTTGCTGAGGCGCGCGACGTCCGTCAGGTCGGCGGTGCCGCCCAGGCGCTGGTCGCGCTCGGAGGCGGTCTTGGCGGACAGGCCGTAGATGTCGATGAAGCCGCGGGCGGAGGACTGGTCGAACGCGTCGCCCTCGTCGTAGGTGGCGAGGTTGAAGTCGTACAGGCCGGTCTCGGAGCGGCGGCCCTGGACGGTGGCGCGGCCGCCGTGGAGCTCGAGCCGGATGTCGCCGTTGACATGCTCCTGGGTCGCGTCGATGAAGGCGTCCAGGTTCTGCTTCAGCGGCGAGTACCACTGGCCGTCGTAGACCAGCTCGGTCCAGCGGTCGGAGACCAGGCGCTTGAAGCGGGCCTGCTCACGCTCGAGGGTGACGTTCTCCAGCTCCTTGTGCGCGGCGATGAGGGCCATCGCGCCCGGGGCCTCATAGATCTCGCGGGACTTGATGCCCACGAGGCGGTCCTCCACGATGTCGATGCGGCCCACACCCTGGGCGCCGGCACGGCGGTTGAGCTCCTCGATGACCTCGAGCGGCGTCAGCGAACGGCCGTCGAGGGCGGTCGGGACGCCCTGCTCGAAGGTGATGGTCACGACGTCCGGCGCCGGCGAGAACGCCGGATCGTCCGTGTAGTCGTAGACGTCCTTGGTCGGACCGTTCCAGATGTCCTCCAGGAAGCCGGTCTCCACGGCACGACCCCAGACGTTCTGGTCGATCGAGAACGGGTTCTTCTTGGTGGTCGCGATCGGCAGCTCGTTGCGCTCGGCGTAGTCGATCGCCTTGTCACGGGTCAGTGCCAGGTCGCGGACCGGGGCGATGCACTTCAGGTCCGGGCCGAGGGTCTGGATGGAGACCTCGAAGCGCACCTGGTCGTTGCCCTTGCCGGTGCAGCCGTGGGCCACGGTGGAGGCGCCGAACTGGCGGGCGGCCGCCACGAGATGGCGGGAGATCACCGGACGGGAGATGGCCGACACCAGCGGGTAGGCGTCCATGTAGAGGCCGTTGGCCTTGAGCGTCGGCATGCAGTACTGCTCCGCGAACTCGTCACGGGCATCGGCCACGTAGGCCTCGACGGCGCCGCAGTCCAGGGCGCGCTGGCGGACGGTCTCGAGGGACTCGCCGCCCTGGCCCACGTCGACGGCCACGGCCACGACCTCGGCGCCGGTGGCCTCGGCGATCCAGCCGATGGCGACGGACGTGTCCAGACCGCCCGAATAGGCGAGGACGATGCGTTCCTTCACTGACGTGCTCCTCACGTGATTGTCTGCGTTGGCGCGGCCTCGGCGGAGGCCTGGTCACACAGAGCGACCTGCCACCGGCGAGCCTAGCCTGTGAAGGCATAGTTATGCAAAGCATGGAATACCTGAATGACCCCACGGGGCGCCCCAGGGGGCGTGAGGGCCGAGCGACAGCGAGGGCATCGCCGAGCACCAGAGCAGCGGCGGCGACGCCGACGCGCCGCACGCCGCGGCGACGATCGGAACGCCGTGACCTTTCCGATGTCTGCGGCGCCACATCCCGACCATGGACATTCTGTACGGCACACCCGCCACTGCTGACAGACTGTCAACGCCCAACAGGTTTCAACCGGGTGTTGCAGACATACCGTCCACCAGAGGTGGAAGTCCCCCCCAATTCCTCCCACGGACTTGACGCGCACCCACCGCAGGGCGTTGACTCTCCCGTAGCCGATTCGTGATCTAACCGTGACCGACGCACTCACGCGCAGGACGGGACCGCACGGATCAACCTCTTCTGCCAGGCGCCCGCTGCGGGCCGTCCCACCCTGGCAGGAGTCATGCCCCGAACCAGGGTGGACGGCCCATTGCCTGAGCACGCACTGTCTCGCAGGCGAGAAGCGGCAACCCGACTCTCTCAACGCCATGAACCTCATTGCATCCTCTGCCAAGCGCACTACCGCCACCGTCACCGCCGGCCTCACCGTCGCCGGCGCCGCCGCCGTCGCGATCGCCGCTCCGGCCCAGGCCGCTTCGGAGGCCACCTGGGACCGCCTGGCCTACTGCGAGTCCGGTGGCAACTGGTCCATCAACACCGGCAACGGCTTCTACGGCGGCGTGCAGTTCAAGCTCTCGAGCTGGCACGCCGTGGGCGGCAAGGGCTACCCGCACCAGGCTTCCAAGGCCGAGCAGATCAAGCGCGCCGAGAAGGTCCTGGCGCTGCAGGGCTGGAAGGCCTGGCCGTCCTGCTCCAAGAAGCTGGGCCTGACCGCCGCCGACGCGGCCGGCTCCTCCGCCACCCCGGTCGAGCGCACCTCCGCCGTGGACACCTCCGCCGCCGAGCGCGCCGAGGCCCAGCGCCAGGCCGCCGCCGAGCGCGCCGAGGCCCAGCGCCAGGCCGCCGCCGAGCGCGCCGAGGCCCAGCGCCAGGCCGCTGCTGAGAAGGCCGCCGCCGAGAAGGCCGAGGCCCAGCGCCAGGCCGCCGCCGACAAGGCCGCCGCCGAGAAGGCCGAGGCCCAGCGCCAGGCCGCCGCCGAGCGCGCCGAGGCCCAGCGCCAGGCCGCCGCCGAGAAGGTCGAGGCCGACCGCCAGGCCGCTGCTGAGAAGGCCGAGGCCGACCGCCAGGCCGCCGCCGACAAGGCCGCCGCCGAGCGCGCCGAGGCCCAGCGCCAGGCCGCTGCTGAGAAGGCCGAGGCCGACCGCCAGGCCGCCGCCGAGAAGGCCGCCGCCGAGCGTGCCGAGGCTGCGGAGCAGGCTGCCGCCGAACGTGCCGAGGCCCGCCGTCAGGCCGCGCAGCAGGAGACCGTGGTCGTCGAGGCCGGCGACAGCCTGTTCTCGCTGGCCAACAAGCACCGCATCGAGGGCGGCTGGGAGGCCATCTACGAGGCCAACTCCTCCATCATCGAGGACCCGAACCTGATCTACGTCGGCCAGGAGTTCACCCTGCCGCGTGGCTGATCCACGGTCCCTCTGAAGGGCCCCGTCGCCGAGCGCGACGGGGCCCTTCGCACATCTGTGGCCGGGGCCACGTCCGGACCTGCACCACCCCTCACCAGACTGTCGTCGGCCCGGGGCGGCGGCCCGCAGACCGCCCGTGCCCGTGCCGTCCCGGCAGGCGCGGGGGGACACCGCGTACGCTGAACGACAGAGAGCTCACCTGCAGGAGGGACCGCCATGCCCCCATCGACGACCGTCGCCCCCGCCGCAGCACTCCGCCCCGTCCGTCGCCATGCCGCACTGCTGGCCGGCCTGGCCGTGGTCAGCGGTTCCGCGCTGACCGGCTGCGTGCCGGAACCCCCACCGCTGGCGGAGGTGTGGCCGTCCGTCCGCGCCTCGGTCGACGAGGCCACTTCGGTGCGGGTCAGCGGCGACGTCCGTCAGGGCGAGGGCACCATCGACGTCGAGCTCGCGGGCGCCCTGGACGACTCCTCCTACGCAGGCCGCCTGATCGAGAAGAAGGGCACGGTCGAGGTGATCGCCGCCGACGACACGACCTTCATCCGTCCGGACGAGAAGTTCGTCTCCGCCAAGGGCGGCGAGACCTTCAAGGACGTGGACCCGGGTCTCTGGATCTCTGTGCCCTCCGGACGGGACGGCGCGTTCTCGATGTCCACCTTCTACGAGGGCTTCGTCTCCGCTCTCCCGGACGCCGACGCATTCGACGGCCAGGAGCCGCAGGCCGAGACGCTCCGCCTCGACGGCGAGCGGGTGTTCAAGTACTCCGACGTGGACGCCGGCGACGGCCACGTCTCGCTCTACATCAACCAGGACGACGAGCTGGTGCGTCTCGAGGTGGACGGCGAGAGCGACAGCAAGGACGGCCCGGCCGGCACCATCGACTTCCGCGACTGGAACGAGGTCCCGCCCACAGAGGCACCGCCGGAGGACCAGATCTACCAGCGCCCCGGGCTCTGAGGACTCAGACCCCGGCCCACCGGACGTGCGAGCGGCCGAGCACCGATGGGTGTCGGACCCCTCACACGTCGCCGGGAAGCGGCTCCCGCCGCGGTCTGCCTCAGCCGGCGAGGCCGAGCAACTGGGCGGCCACCCCCGGGGCGTGCTCGGTGCTGTCCGCGATGAGCAGGATGGTGTCGTCTCCGGCGATCGTCCCCAGCACGTGCTCCACCCGGGCCTGGTCGATGACACTGGCCATGTACTGGGCGGCGCCCGGCGGCGTGCGCAGCACCACCAGGTTCTCGGTCGGCTCCGCGGAGATGAGCAGCTCGCGGCTCATGGAGCTCAGACGGGCGGCCTGGGCCTCCCCGCTGCGGGCCGGGAAGCCGTCCTCGCCCTCCGCCGGGACCGCGTAGACCATCCCCTCGGCATCGCGCACACGCACCGCGCCCAGGTCCACGAGGTCACGGGAGAGCGTGCCCTGCGTGACCGAGAGTCCCCGGTCGGCGAGGGCCTCGGACAGGGCGGACTGGGACCGGATCTGCTGGGTCTGCAGCACGTCCCGGATGGCCGCCTGCCGCGCAGTCTTCGTGGTGGGGGTCGCCATGTCAGCGCACCTCCTCGGCGGGCGGCGCGGCCTGGCCGGACTTCTCGAGCAGCCAGGCCATCAGGGCCTTCTGGGCATGCAGCCGGTTCTCGGCCTCGTCCCACACCACGGACTGCGGACCGTCGATGACATCCTCGGTGACTTCCATGCCCCGGTAGGCCGGCAGGCAGTGCAGGAAGATCGCGTCCTCAGCGGCGCGCCCCATGGCGGCGGCGTCCACCGTGTAGTCCCGGAAGAGCTCCTTGCGCTCGTGTGCCTCGTCCTCCTGTCCCATCGACACCCAGGTGTCCGTGACCACCACGTCGGCCCCGTCCAGCGCCTGGGCCGGGTCGGTGGTGACCAGGACGGACCCTCCGGTCTCCGCGGCGCGCTCCTCGGCGGAGGCCACCACATGCGGATCCGGCAGGCGCCCCTCGGGTCCGGCCACGCGGACGTGCATGCCGGCGGTGACGCCCGCCAGCAGGTACGAGTGGCCCATGTTGTTCGCCGCGTCGCCGACGTAGGTCAGGGTCAGGCCCGCGGTGCGGCCCTTGTGCTCGCGAACGGTCAGCAGGTCCGCGAGCAGCTGGCACGGGTGGTAGTCGTCCGAGAGCGCATTGATCACGGGGACCCCCGCGTGCTCGGCCATCTCCTCCAGGCCGGTCTGCGCATAGGTGCGCCAGACGATCACCGAGGCCATGCGTCCCATCACCCGTGCCGAGTCCCCCACGGACTCCTTGTGGCCCAGCTGCGACTCCCCCGGGTTGATGATCAGCGGCTGGCCGCCGAGCTCGGCGATGCCGGCGGCGAAGGAGATGCGCGTGCGCGTGGACGTCTTGTCGAAGATCACCAGCCCCGTCCGCGGGCCGACCAGCGGGCGGCGGGAGAAGCGGTCCGCTTTCATCTCGGAGGCCAGGTCCAGGACCTCGGCCTGCTCGGACGGGGACAGGTCGGTGTCCACCAGGAAGTGGCGCACGGCGGTGTCGGTCACGACGATGCTCCTCGGTTCTCGGTCGGCTGTCCGGCGGCGGACAGGATCGTGGGCAGGGCGGCGACGAAGTCGCGCGCGTCGGCCTCGTCCAGGATCAGGGGCGGGGCCAGGCGCAGGGTGCGCGGACCCGTGGCGTTGACGATCCAGCCGCCCTCCAGGGCGGCGCGGACGACGGCCGGCGCGGGGCCGTCGTCGGGAAGCGGGCGCACTGCGTCCGCGGCGAGGTCCACGCCGAGCCAGAGGCCATACTGGCGGACCTCGGTCACCGAATCCACCGCGCGCAGACCGTCGCCGAGCGCGGCGCCCACGCGACGGACGTTCTCCAGCAAGCCCTCCTCCTCGATCGTGGCGAGGACGGCGCGCGCGGCGGCCGCGGCCAGCGGGTTGCCTCCGAACGTGGTGCCGTGCTGCCCCGGGCGCAGCAGCGCCGAGACCTCCGGCCCCACGGAGACGAGCGCACCGATCGGGACGCCTCCGCCCAGCCCCTTGGCCAGGGTGAACGCATCCGGCACCACGGGGTCTGCCCCGGTCACCTCGGGGTCCTGGAACGCGAACCAGCTGCCGGTGCGGCCGATGCCGGACTGGACCTCGTCCAGGATCATCAGCGCCCCGGCCTCCCGCGTCGCGGCTCGGACGCCCGCCAGATAGCCGGCGGGCCAGCCGTGGACGCCGCCCTCGCCCTGCACGGGCTCCAGGAGGACGGCGGCCACGGTGCGGCCCGCGGTGTCCGGGGCGAGCGCGGCCTGTAGGGCGTCCAGGTCGCCGCCGGGGATCCGCTCCACCCCTCCGGGCAGCGGCTCGAAGGGGGCACGGTAGGCCTCCTTCGAGGTGAGCGCGAGGGCACCCATCGTGCGGCCGTGGAAGGCCCCCTCCAGGGCGATGACGCGGGTGCGCAGCCCGGAGGGGTCCTCGCCTCCGTGCCGGCGGGCCAGCTTGAAGGCCGCCTCGTTCGCCTCGGTCCCGGAGTTGGCGAAGAACACCGAGGAGCCCGCCGGCGCCCCGGACAGGCGCAGGAGGTCTTCGGCCAGGCCGACCTGGGGCTCCGAGGTGAAGAGGTTGGAGACGTGCATGAGGCGTCCGGCCTGCTCGGACACGGCCGCCACGAGGCGCGGGTGGGCATGGCCGAGGGAGTTCACCGCGATCCCGGCGAGCAGGTCCACGTACTCGCGGCCGTCCTCGTCCACCACACGGACGCCCGAGCCGGAGACGAGTGCCCGCTGGGGCGGGCCGAACAGTCCGGTGAGGGCGTGGCCGTAGCGGTCGAGCAGGGTGCCGTGGGCAGCATCGGCGGTCATGGCGGGCTCCTTCCGAAGGGATGAGCAGGCGGCGTCAACGGGCATCGGGGACCACCTGGGTGCCGACGCCTGCGGAGGTGAAGACCTCCAGCAGCATCGAGTGCGGGCGGCGTCCGTCCACCACGTGGGCGCGCGGCACGCCGGCGTCGATCGCCTCCAGGCAGGCCGCCATCTTCGGGATCATGCCGGAGGACAGGGACGGGAGCAGCTCCCGCAGCTGGGAGGCGGTGAGGGAGCTGATGAGCGAGTCGCGGTCCGGCCAGTCCGCGTAGACGCCCTCGACGTCGGTGAGGAGCACGAGTTTGCGGGCACCGATCGAGGCGGCGAGCGCTCCGGCGGCGGTGTCCGCGTTGACGTTGAGCACGTGGCCGGTGAGGTCGCCGTGGTCGTCCACCTCGGGGGCCACGGAGGACACCACGGGGATGCGGCCGGCCTCGATCACGTCCCGGATGGCCTCCGGGTTCACGCCGATGACCTCCCCGACCAGTCCGAGGTCCACAGGCTCGCCGTCCACCACGGTGCCGGTGCGGCGTGCTTGGAACAGGGCGCCGTCCTCGCCGGAGGAGCCGATCGCGTAGGGGCCGTGGGAGTTGATCAGGCCGACGAGCTCGCGGCCGACCTGACCGGTGAGCACCATGCGCACCACGTCCATCGCCTCCGGCGTGGTCACGCGCAGGCCGCCGCGGAACTCGGACTCGATCCCGAGCCGGTCCAGCATGGTGTTGATCTGCGGGCCGCCGCCGTGCACCACCACGGGGCGCACACCCACGTGCAGCAGGAAGACGATGTCCTCGGCGAAGGCGCGGCGCAGCTCCTCGGAGACCATGGCGTTGCCGCCGTACTTGATGACCATGGTGGTGCCGGCGAACCGCTGGATCCACGGCAGGGCCTCGATGAGGACCTCCGCCTTGGACTCGGCGCGCTCGAGGCGGTCCGCGGCGGAGAGCACCGGGGTGGCGGCGGTCGACGGGTTCTCGATCATGGCGTGGGGGCCTTCCGTGGGTGGGTCCGGGGGACGGTCGCGGCGGGCCGGGGTGTCCTGGGCGCCGGCCCTGCCGTCCGCGGCTTCAGGTGGAGTAGGCGGAGTTCTCGTGGACGTAGTCGTGGGTGAGGTCGTTGGTCCAGATCGTGGCCTCGACGTCGCCTGCGTGCAGGTCGATCTCCACGCGCACCTCGCGTGCGGACAGGTCCACGAGGGAGCGGTCCTCCCCCACGCCGGAGGCACGGCAGACCTGGACCCCGTTGAAGGACACGTCCAGGGCGGTCGAGTCGAACGCGGCCACAGACTCCGGCACGGTGCCCACCGCGGAGATCACGCGGCCCCAGTTCGGGTCCTGGCCGAAGACCGCGGTCTTGAACAGGTTGGAGCGGGCGACGGCACGGGCCACGGCCTCGGCGGCCTGCTCCGTCTCGGCGTTCACCACGCGGACGGCGATGTCGTGCTGGGCGCCCTCGGCATCCCCGACCATCTGGCGGGCGAGATCCGCACAGACGCGGGTGACGGCGGCGCCGAACTCGTCCGGGTCCGGGGTCACGCCGGAGGCGCCGGAGGCCAGGAGGATCACCGTGTCGTTGGTGGACATGCAGCCGTCGGAGTCGGCGCGGTTGAAGGTCGCGGCCACGGCACGGTCGACGGCGAGCTGCAGGGCGGAGGCGGGCAGGTCGGCGTCGGTGGTGACGACGGCGAGCATCGTGGCCATGCCCGGGGCGAGCATGCCGGCGCCCTTGGCCATGCCGCCCACCGTGTAGCCGGTCCCGTCCACGCGGGACTGTTTGGCGCGGGTGTCCGTGGTCATGATGGCCTCGGCCGCGGCAGGGCCTCCCTCCGTGCCGAGCCCCTGCACGGCGGCGTCGACGCCCGGGAGCAGCCTGTCCATGTCCAGCGGCTCGCCGATGAGGCCGGTGGAGCAGACCAGGACGTCGCCGGACGAGCAGCCGAGGGCAGCGGCCGCGTGTTCGGCGGTGCGGTGGGCGTCCCGGAAGCCCTGCTGGCCGGTCGCCGCGTTCGCGCCGCCGGAGTTGAGCACCACGGCATCCGCCCGGCCATCCGTGACGGCCTGACGGGACCAGAGGACGGGGGCCGCGGCCACGCGGTTGGTGGTGAACACGGCCGCCGCCTCGTGCTTCGGTCCGTCGTTGACGACGACGGCCACGTCCGGCTTCCCGGACGGCTTCAGTCCGGCGGTGGTCCCGGCCGCCCGGAACCCTGCTGCTGCGGTGACGCTCACGGTGCGACCCCCTGGCTCTCGAGCCCGGCCTGTTCCGGCAGGCCCAGGGCGATGTTCATGGACTGGACGGCACCGCCGGCGGTGCCCTTGCAGAGGTTGTCGATCGCGCTGACCACCACGACGCGGCCGGCGCGCTCGTCCACGGCGAGCTGCACCTGGACATGGTTGGAGGCGATCACCGCCGCGGTGGTCGGCCACTGCCCCTCGGGCAGCAGGCGCACGAACGGCTCGTCCGCGTAGGCCGTCTCCCAGGCCGCGCGCACGGCGGCGGGGTCGGCGTCGTCGGTCAGGCGGGCGGTGGCCGTGGCCAGGATGCCGCGGGGCATGGGTGCCAGGGTCGGGGTGAAGGAGACCTGGACGTCCTCCCCCGCAGCCCAGGCGAGGCCCTGTTCGATCTCCGGCGTGTGACGGTGGCCGCCGCCCACCCCGTAGGGACTCATGGAGCCCAAGACCTCGGAGCCGAGCAGGTGGGGCTTGAGCGCCTTGCCCGCGCCGGAGGTGCCGGAGGCGGCCACGATGACGACGTCCCGCGGCTGAAGGAGCCCGGCGCCGAAGCCCGGGGTGAGGGCGAGGAGCGTGGCGGTGGGATAGCAGCCCGGCACGGCGATGCGCCTGGCCCCGGCCAGCCGCCCGCGCTGTCCGGGCAGCTCGGGCAGCCCGTAGGGCCAGGTTCCGGCGTGCTCCGTGCCGTAGTACTGCGCCCAGGCGTCGGCCGACTCGAGGCGGTGGTCCGCGCCGGCGTCGATCACCACGATGTCCGGCGAGCGCTCGGCCAGCTCCGCGGCGATCGGTCCGCTGGCGCCGTGCGGCAGGGCGAGGAAGACGACGTCGTGCCCGGCGAGGACGTCCGCCGTCGTGGGCTCGAGGACGCGGTCGGCCAGGGTGTGCAGGTGTGGCTGGAGGTCTCCGAGACGCTCTCCCGCCTGGGAGTGGGCGGTGACGGCCCCGATCTCGACCTCGGGGTGGCCGCTCAGCAGGCGCAGGGCTTCGCCTCCGGCGTAGCCGCTGGCTCCGGAGACGGCGACGGTGATGCTCATGGACCCATCCTAGACCAGATATGCACTGTGTCGAATATGTATTCCGCCATGGTTCGGGCCACGCCGGATCACTACGCTGGGCTGCATGGATGCCACCCAGACCCAGCACGTCTCGCCCGGCGCCGATGCCTCCTTCGACGTCCCCCAGACCCACCGAGCGATCATCGCCGAGCAGACCGGCGGCCCCGAGGTCCTGCAGTGGACCGAGGCACCCGTTCCCGCCCCCGGCCCGGGGCAGGCACTGGTCCGCACCGCCGCCGCAGGCCTGAACTTCATCGAGACCTACCAGCGCTCCGGGGTCTACCCGGTGGACATGCCCTTCGTGCCGGGCACGGAGGGCTCAGGGACGGTCGTCGCCGTCGGGGCCGGCGTGGACGCCGTCGCCCTGGGCGACCGGGTGATGACCGCCGCCGGCGTGGGCACCTACGCCGAGCACTTCCTCGCCCCCGCCGAGCAGCTTCTGCCGGCCCCCGGCTCGCTCGACCTCGCCGAGGCCGCCGCTCTGCCGCTGCAGGGCCTGACGGCCCACTACCTGTCCCGCTCCACGTTCCCGGTCCAGGCCGGCCAGACCGTCGTGGTCACCGCCGGCGCCGGCGGCGTCGGCCTGCTGCTGACCCAGCTGTGCCGCGCCCGTGGCGCGCGCGTGGTCACCACGGCGTCCACCGAGGCCAAGCGGGAGCTGTCCCTGCAGGCAGGGGCGACCGTGTCGGTCGACTACCCGGACGTGCAGGCCGCGGTGGAGGATCTCACCGGAGACGAGGGCGCCGACGTCGTGTACGACGGCGTCGGGAAGGCGACTTTCGAGGACTCCCTGGCGTGCCTTCGGGTGCGCGGCATGCTCGTGCTCTTCGGCGGCGCGTCGGGCCAGGTCCCGCCGTTCGACCTGCAGCGCCTCAACGGCGCCGGCGGCCTGTTCGTCACGCGCCCGTCCCTGGTGCACTACACTCGCACCCCGCAAGAGACGCACTGGCGCGCCCAGGAGCTGGCGGAGGCCGTGTCGGACGGATCGCTGACCCTGCGGATCGGCGAGCGCTTCGCCCTCTCCGACGCCGCGGCCGCGCACGCGGCGCTCGAGGGGCGGCAGACCACCGGCAAGGTGCTGCTCACCCTGGACTGACAGGCCCTCCGCCCGCCGGGGAGCCTGTCGGTCGGGGCCGGCCCCGCCACTACAATGCGACAGGCGAGGCACCGAGGCCCTGTGCTCGTGCCCTCGTCTTCGAGGCCCTCATACCACCCGGAGGAATGGTGACCGCACCTCACCGCGCCCAGCTGCCCGGAGGAGACCGTGCGCCCGCGCCGCGGACCCTGTGGGACGTCCTGACCGCCACCGCCGCAGAGCATCCGAACGCCCCGGCCCTCGACGACGGCACCCAGGTCCTCGAGTACACCGACCTGGTCGAGCGCGCCGAGGCATGCGCCGCCCGCCTGGCGGCCGCCGGCATCGGCGCCGGCGAGCGCATCGGCGTGCGGATCCCCTCCGGGACGGTCGACCTCTACGTGGCGATCCTCGGCGTGCTCGCCGCCGGCTGCGCCTACGTCCCAGTGGACGCGGACGACCCGGACGAGCGTGCCCGCCTCGTCTTCGCCGAGGCGAAGGTGACCGGTGTCCTCACCGACGAGCACACCCTGGAGCGCGGCACGGACGCCGCCGCGGACGCCGAGCCCGTCACCGCCGTCGGTGCGGACGGGCAGACCACGGCGACGGCTCCGCCCCGACAGGCCCGACACCCCCTGCCCGACGACGACGCGTGGATCATCTTCACCTCCGGATCGACCGGCACCCCCAAGGGTGTGGCCGTCACCCACCGCAACGCCGCCGCGTTCGTGGACGCGGAGGCGCGGATCTTCCTGGCGGACGATCCGCTCGGCCCCGGCGACCGTGTGCTGGCGGGACTGTCCGTGGCCTTCGACGCCTCCTGCGAGGAGATGTGGCTCGCCTGGCGCCATGGCGCCTGCCTCGTCCCTGCTCCACGCGCACTCGTGCGCTCCGGCATGGACCTCGGCCCCTGGCTCGCCGAGCGCCGCATCACCGCGGTCTCCACCGTGCCGACCCTGGCGGCCATGTGGCCCTCCGAGGCCCTGGAGAATGTGCGCCTGCTGATCTTCGGCGGGGAGGCGTGCCCGCCCGAACTCGCCGCCCGCCTGACCGAGCAGGGACGCCAGGTGTGGAACACCTACGGCCCCACCGAGGCGACCGTGGTGGCCTGCGCCGCCGAGATGACCGGCGAAGGGCCGGTGCGCATCGGCCTGCCGCTGGACGGCTGGGACCTGGCCGTCGTGGACCCCGCCACCGGGATCCCCGTGGCCGACGGCGAGACCGGTGAGCTGATCATCGGCGGCGTCGGCCTGGCCCGCTACCTGGACCCGGCCAAGGACGCGGAGAAGTACGCGCCCATGGACACCCTCGGCTGGGAGCGCGCCTACCGCTCGGGCGACCTCGTGGTCTTCGACCCTGCCGGCCTGCTCTTCGTGGGCCGCGCAGACGATCAGGTGAAGCTCGGCGGCCGACGCATCGAGCTCGGCGAGGTCGACGCGGCGCTGCAGGCCCTGCCCGGCGTCCAGGGCGGCGCCGCCGCCGTGCAGACCACCCCGGCAGGCCACCAGATCCTGGTGGGCTACCTCGTGCCGTCCGGCGCCCCGGAGGACCTGGACCTCGAGGCCGCCCGGCAGCTCTTGGCAGAAGAGCTGCCGGCCGCCCTGGTCCCCCGGCTGGCCGTCACGGACACCCTCCCGACGAAGACCTCCGGCAAGGTCGACCGCAATGCCCTGCCCTGGCCGCTGCCCGGAGCCCAGCCGGACGAGGACGCCCCGCCGATCGACGAGTCCACGGACGCCGGCTGGATCGAGCGCCAGTGGGCCGACGTCCTCGGCGCCGCGCCCCGCGGTCCCAAGACCGACTTCTTCGCGGCCGGGGGCGGCTCCCTGGCCGCCGCACAGCTGGTGGCCCGCCTGCGTTCCCGCTATCCGCAGGTGACCGTCCAGGACATCTACGCCACCCCCCGGATCGGCGACCTGGTCGAGTCCCTCGCCGGCGCCGCCGCGGCCGTCCCGGTCGAGGACCGGCACGTGGCCCGCACCCGGAAGAAGGCCCAGTGGGCACAGACCCTCGTGGGCGTGCCCGTGTTCATCCTCCCTGCCCTGCGCGCCGCCGTGTGGACCGCCCTGGTCCTCAACGTCCTGGCCGCCACGGGGCTGGCTCCCGCCGTGCCCACCGTGGACTGGTGGCTGCTCGCCGTCGCCTGGCTCGCCGTGGTCTCTCCGCCGGGACGCATGGCCCTGGCCGCGCTGGCCTGCCGGCTCCTGCTGGCCGGGGTGAAGCCCGGCGTGCATCCCCGCGGCGGCCGCGTCCACCTGCGCCTCTGGCTCGCCCAGCACGTGGTGGACCTCGTGGACCCCTACTCCCTGGCCGGCGCCGTCTGGGTGCCTGCCTTCGCCCGCGTGCTCGGCGCCCGGATCGGCAAGGACGTGGACCTGCACTCCCTGCCGCCTGTGACCGGGCTGCTCGAGATCGGCGAGGGCGCCTCCATCGAGCCGGAGGTCGACCTCTCCGGCTACTGGGTGGACGGCGACCGCGTGCACATCGGCACCGTCAAGGTCGGGGCGGGCGCCGTCGTCGGCGCCCGCTCCACCCTGATGCCCGGCTCCTCCGTGGGCGAGGGCGCTCACGTCGAGCCCGGCTCCACGGTGGTCGGGCGGCTGCGGGGCCACCGCGTCCACGCCGGCTCCCCCGCCGTCCGCGTCGGCAAGGTCAAGGACACCGGACCCAACGTGGCCCCGCCGCGCGCCACCGGCTACCGCCTCCTCTCCACCCTGGCCTCCTCCGTGCTCGCCGCCCTGCCGTTCATCGCGGCGGCCGTGGCCGGCGCGCTCGGCCTGTGGTCCCTGACCTGGTGGGGCACCGAGGTGACGGACCTGGGCCCGGCCGGGTCCGTCGTCGTGGTCCTGGGCCGGCTGCTGGCCGTCAGCCCGCTGCTGGCGGCCGTCTGGTTCGGGGTGCACATGCTGCTCGTCCTGGTCACCACCCGGCTGCTGTCGATCGGCATCACCGAGGGCTACCATCCGGCCCGGTCCCGGGTGGGCTGGCAGATCTGGGCCACCGAGCGTCTGCTCGACGCCGCCCGTGACCAGCTCTTCCCGATCTACGCCTCCCGGTTCACACCCACCTGGCTGCGCTGGCTCGGCGCGGAGGTCGGCCGGGACGTCGAGGCCTCCACCGTGGTGCTGCTGCCGTCGATGACCCGAGTGGGCGACGGCGCCTTCCTCGCCGACGACACCATGGTGTCCTCCTACGAGCTGCAGGACGGCTGGATGCACGTGGCTCGCGCCAAGGTGGGCAAGCGCTCGTTCGTGGGCAACTCCGGCATGGTCCCGGCCGGCCGCACCCTGCGGCGCGACTCCCTCGTCGCCGTGCTGTCCACGACTCCCACCAAGACCAAGGCGGGCACCTCCTGGATGGGCTCCCCGCCGGTCCGCCTGCGACGCACCGAAGTGCAGGCGGACACCTCCCTCACCTACGACCCGCCGGCCGCCCTGCGCCGCGCCCGCACCTGCTGGGAGCTGCTGCGCGCGATCCCGGTCTGGCTGCACGCCGCGCTCCACCTGCTCGTCGGCGGTGCCCTGGCACTGCTGGCCACCGCCTCCTGGTGGCTCACCGCCGTGGCCGGCGGCCTCGTCCTGCTGGCCGCCGGCGCCGCGGCCGCCACGGTCACCGTCCTGGCAAAGAAGGTGTTCGTCGGCCGCATCGACGCCGGTGAGCATCCGCTGTGGTCCCCGTTCATCTGGCGCAACGAGGTGGCGGACACCTTCACCGAGTACCTCGCCGCCCCCTGGTTCGCGCGCGCCGCCGCCGGAACCCCCGCCATGGTCTGGTTCCTGCGGGCCATGGGCGCACGGATCGGCCACGGCTGCTGGGTCGAGTCCTACTGGCTGCCCGAGGCGGACCTGGTCTCCCTCGGCGACGGGGCCACCGTCAACCGCGGCTGCGTGGTGCAGACCCACCTCTTCCACGACCGGGTCATGTCCCTCGACGCGGTGGATCTGGCCGCCGGCGCCACCCTCGGCCCGAACTCCGTGGTCCTGCCCGCCGCCCGCCTCGGCGCCGGCACCACCGTGGGCGCCGGTTCTCTGGTCATGCGCGGCGAGGAGCTGCCCGCCGGCACCTGGTGGATCGGCAACCCCGTCTCCCCGTGGTCCGACCCCGCCCCGCGCGCCTGGCGTGCCGCATGGCGCTCCCCCGATTCCCGTCCCCGAAAGGCCTCATGAGCACCGATCCCTACCTGCCCGCAGTCGGCTCGGACATGCTGGCGCTGGACGCCGTCCGCCTCGAGCTGGACGTCCGCCTGGCCGCCAACCGGATCGCCGGCACCGCGGTGCTGCACGGCCGCCTGCTCGCCCAGACCGCTCGCGTGGAGCTGGACCTGCACAGGCTCTCCGTCACGGAGGTGAAGGCCCAGGCCGCCGGGCGGCCGCTGCCGCGGGTCAAGGCATCCCAGCCACGTCGCCGCCCGCACCGTGTGGTGGTGGAGTTCGGCGAGTCCCTGCCCGCCGGGACCGAACTGGAGCTCACCCTGGACTACCGCGGCACCCCGAAGCCACGGCGCAGCCCCTGGGGCACCGTCGGCTGGGAGGAGCTCACCGACGGTGTCCTCGTGGCCGGCCAGCCGCACGGCGCCTCCACGTGGATGCCCTGCGTGGACTCCCCGGACAACCGCATGAGCGCGGACATCACCGTCACCTGCGACGCCGGCTACCTGCCCGTGTCCAACGGCACCGGCACCCCTGTGAAGCAGTCCGGTTCCCGCACCACCTGGCGGTGGGTCCTGGACGAGCCCGTCCCCCCGTACCTGCTCACCCTGCAGATCGGCCGGTACCGGCTGATCGAGCTCCCCGGCCGCAGCGACGGCCCGCCGATCACCCTCGCCGTGACTCCGCAGACGCAGCAGCGTGCGCTCACCGCGCTGGGCGCACAGCACCGCATGGCCGAGGTGTTCCAGGCGGCCTACGGCCCCTACCCCTTCGACGCCTACACAGCCGTGGTGGCCGACGATGACCTCGAGATCCCCCTGGAGTGCGCCGGCCTGTCCCTGTTCGGCACCAACCACCTCTCGGGCCAGTGGGAGGACGAGCGGCTGATCGCCCACGAGCTGTCCCACCAGTGGTTCGGCAATGCCGTGACCCTGGGCCGCTGGGCGGACCTGTGGCTGCACGAGGGCTTCGCCTGCTACAGCGAGTGGCTCTGGTCCGAGGCCTCCGGCCGCGAGTCCGTCCAGGCCCATGCCCGCCGCGCCTGGCAGGGCCTGGCAGAGCAGCCGCAGGACGTGGCGCTCACCGACCCGGGGCCGAAGGACATGTTCGACGACCGCGTGTACAAGCGCGGCGCCCTGACGGTGCTCGCCCTGCGCCGTCTGCTCGGGGACGCCGTGTTCGGCCGCGTGGTGCGCGGGTGGGTGGCCGAGCACCGCTTCGGCACCGTGGACACCGCGATGTTCCGGGCCCACGTGCACTCGTGGGCCCCCGCCGCCGGGGTCACGGCCGCGGCCGTGGACGCCCTCTTCGACGCGTGGACCGTGGAGACCGCCCTGCCGGCGTTCCCGGGCTGAGCCGGCCCGGCCCGGCACCGCGCTCCGTCAGCGGGCGAACGGCCCGATGGCGTCCTCCTCGGCCAGGTGCAGCGTCCCGTCCTCGGCCACGTCGAAGACCACCCAGACCTGGGTGTGGGAGATGTCCGTCGGGGTCCGCTCGCGCCCGGAGGCGACGGTGCGTTCCAGCACCGGCGTGCCGTCCTCGTTCGCGAAGCCCACGGCCACCCGGGCGGTCCCGCCCTCACCGTCCTCGCCGCCGGTGAAGGCCACGCGGACGTCGTCACCGCGCTGCGGCTCACCCACCGTGACCCCCGGAGTGGGGCTGCCGCCGAAACCGCACTGGGTCCCCGGGGTGCGCACCGTGACCTGGCCGACCTGCAGGTGCGCGAACTTCCCCTCACAGCGAGGGTCGTCGTCCGGTGCCAGGCTCCGCTCCGCGGCGGCCCAGTCCTGCACATGGGCGAAGGCCCGGTCCACCGCCTCGTCCGTCAGGGTGACGCGCGGGCGGTCCCCCTCCAGAGACCACGTGCCGTGGCCGTCGGCCACGCGGAAGTCCTCTGCGGACAGCGCCTCACCGAGGGTGACCTCGTACGTCCCGCGCAGCGGCGGTGCGGCATCCTCGTCGGCGACGTCCTCCCAGGGCACCCCGCCGAGCTCCAGGTCCCCGACCGCACCCACCACACCGTCGTCCAGCGGGTGGTCGGCGGCGGTGACCGTACGCTCCACCGGCGCCTCGGGACGGCGCAGCAGCCCGGGGCATCCGCCGGAGTACACCGGTGCCAGGCCCTCGCCTGCATCACGCAGGCGGAGGCAGTGCTCGGTGCCGTCGGCGTCCGTGACGGTGCCGAGGACCTCGCGTTCTCCGGCCTGCGTGGTCTCGGCCTCCTGCAGGACCACCTCGTCGAAGGACGCCCTCTCCGGGCCGGGGACCTGCTCCGCGCTCAGCGTGCCGCCCTGCTCGGTGAACAGGACGCCTCCCAGGAAAAAGCCGTCCTCGTTCACGAAGCCGATCAGGTGCCGGTGGATCGCCTCGGCGGTCTCCTGCTCGACGGCGACCTGGTGCTCCGGCGCCCAGTCCGCGAGCGGCCCGTCCGGGGCGGCGCGCCAGTCGGCGGCGTCGGCCGGGGTGTCCCCGCCGGCCGGCGGTGCCGCGAGCCCGTCCGGGGTCTGCCGGCCGCGCCGGTCACCATCGCCCGGCGTCTCGGCGTCCGGGGCGGCGAGCTCCCCGTCGATCGGCAGCGGCTGCGGCGTGCGGGTGCCGCCCTCCCCTGCCGTGCCCGACCGGGCCCCTTCGTCCTGCACCACGTCCTGCCCGGCGGCCGAGCCTGCCCCGCCCCCGGCGGGTCCTCCGCATCCGGCCAGCGCCAGGGCCAGGCCGAGCCCGGTGAGCGCGGCGGCACCGCCGCGGATCTGCCGACGGACATGGCGATGTGCGGTTGAGTGTCCCTGCATGCGCAGGCCCCCTCCGGTGCTGTTCCCGTCGTGTCTGCGCCGGCATCCCTTCCGGCGCGCGCCACCACCCTAGCGTGACTGGGAGCACGACGACGGCCCGCCGCCTCCGCCTGTGGACATCACCGGACGGACGGGGCCAGGACCAGGACACCGCGGACGGTCTCCGGCAGTCCGGGCACCTCCGCCGCGGTGAGCGGCAGGACGCGCTCGGCCGGTGTCGGCTGCACGGCGGAGGGGTCCGCGGTGGTGAATCCGGTGCCGCGCGCCTTCACGAGTGCCTCGGCCCGGCACCAGGCGTCGACGCGCGCGGCATAGGCCCGGTGACGTGGCAGACCGTCCCAGACGGCGAGCTGCTCGGCGGAGAACGCGACGGCGTCCGAAGCGGCGCGGCCGTCCGGGCCCGGCTCCAGTGCCCTCCGCGTGCGCGGGCTGTCCAGGTCCTCCACGTCCACACCGACCGTCCCCTGCCCGGCGGCGCGCCAGGCGAGCACCGTCAACGGGCGCTCTCCGGCGGTGTGGGACAGACTGACGGTCGGCAGCGCGAGCGGGACGTCCTGACGGCTCCCCCGGAGCCGGCCCCAGGCACGGGCGAGTCGGCCGCCGGGGTGAGGGCCGTCGTCGTGGTTGCGGGAGTCGGCGGCCCAGGCGAGGTCGGGCGTGCCGTGATCCTGCGCACCGCAGGCCGGGCAGGTGCGCTCGATGCGCAGCGTCCCGGCGGCGAGGCCGAGCAGCGCCTCCAGCCGGGCCAGCAGGAGCGCGGTCCGTTCAGCCCGGCAGACGCCGACGACGCCGACCAGCACCCCGTGTCCGGGGGCGATCGGCGCCGTCGTCATCGTCCTGCCTCGGCAGCGCAGGTTCCGTCAGCGCTGGACGGCGCCGTGGCGCTGCGCGGCCAGCTCGGTGGCTGCCGCACGGGCCTCGGAGGCCTCGTCCGCGGTGAGGGTGCGGTCCGGGGCCCGGAAGCGCAGCGCGAAGGCCAGCGACTTCTTGCCCTCCTCGATGCCCTTGCCCACGTACACGTCGAACAGCTCGACGGACTCGAGCAGCTCGCCGGCGCCCTCCACGAGGGTGGCCTTGACGTCGCCGGCGACGACGTCCTGGTCCACCACGAGGGCCACGTCCTGGGTGGTGGCACCGAACGTGGACAGCGGTCCGGCGACCACGCGCTCCGGGGAGGCGGCGAGGACGGCGTCCAGGTCCAGCTCCATGGCGCAGGTGCGTGCCGGCATGTCCGCGGACTCCAGCCACGCCGGCAGCAGCTCGCCGGCGACGCCGACCACGGTGCCGTCGGCCAGGTGCAGCTGCGCGGTGCGGCCCGGGTGGAACGCCTGGTGGACCGTCTGGGCCACGGTCAGCTCCACGCCGACGGCGCGCGCGATCTGCATGGCGGCGGCGATCGGGTCCTGCCAGTCGAAGGCGCGCGGGGTGAAACCGGCGGCCGGGGCGGCCTCATGGCCGGCGAAGACCGCGGCCACGCGGCGTGGCTGTGCCGGGATCCCGGCGTTCAGGTCCTCCAGGGCCTCGTCCGACGGCGTGGCCCCGTTCGGCTCGTTGGATTCGGAGCCCATCTGCTCCCCCGGCAGGAACACCAAGCCGATCTCGTAGAGGGCCACGTCCTTGAAGCCGCGGGAGACGTTGCGGCGAGCGGTCTCCAGCAGGTTCGGCAGCAGGGTGGTGCGCAGGAAGCCGAACTCCTGGGAGATCGGGTTGGACAGGCGCACCATCGTCTGGGCGGCGCCCTCCGCCTCGGTCGCCGCGCCGAACAGACGGTTCTGCGCCTCGGACACGAACGGGTAGTCCAGGACCTCGGTCAGGCCGGCGCCGGCCAGTACGTCCGCCACGCGGCGGCGCTGGGCCTGCGCGCGGGTCAGGCCGCGGCCGGGAGGGGCGACCGGCAGGGTGGACGGGATCTTGTCGTAGCCGTCCAGGCGGGCGACCTCCTCGACGAGGTCCTCGGGGATCGTCAGGTCGTGGCGCCAGGACGGCGAGGTGACCGTCAGGGTCTCGCCGGTGTCTTCGACGTCCGCGCCGAGCTCGGTGAGCAGCTCGACGACGCGCTCCTTCGGGTAGTCCACGCCGATGCGGCGGGCCGGGTAGGTCGGGTCCAGCTCCACCACCGGGTACGTCGGACGGGCGCCGATGTCCGTGACGCCGGGCTCGGCGGTGCCGCCGGCGAGCTCCACCAGCAGCTGCACGGCACGTTCGGCGGCGACGTCCGCGACCTCCCAGTCCACGCCGCGCTCGTTGCGCTTGGAGGCCTCGGAGGGCAGCCGGTGGCGGCGGCGAGTGCGGGCGATGGAGACCGGGTCGAAGTGCGCGGACTCGATCGTCACGCGGGTGGTGGACTCGGAGACCTCGGTGGCGGCTCCGCCCATGACGCCGGCCAGGCCGATCGGGCCGGACTCGTCCGTGATGAGCAGGTCCTCGGTGTGGAGGGTGCGCTCCTTGTCGTCCAGGGTGCGCAGAGTCTCGCCCTCGGCGGCACGGCGGACGGTGATGGCGCCGGTCAGCTTGTCCGCATCGTAGAAGTGCAGCGGCTGGCCGAGCTCCCACATCACGTAGTTGGAGATGTCCACGGTCAGCGAGTGCGGGCGGATGCCCGCCAGGCGCAGGCGCGCGGCCATCCACGGCGGGGTCGGGACGCTCGGGTCGATGCCGGAGACGGTGCGGGTCACGAAGCGGTCGCAGCCGGGGACGCCGTAGATCGGGGCGGTGTCGTCCAGGATCACCGGCTGGCCGTCCTCGTTCGGCTCCGGGACCTCGATGCCCGCCGCCGGGTCGGTGAAGGCGGTGCCGGTGGCGTGCGCGTATTCACGGGCGATGCCGCGGATGCTGAAGCCGTAGGAGCGGTCCGGAGTCACGTTGACCTCAGCGGCCTCCTCGTACAGGTGCAGCAGCTCGAGCGCGTCGGTGCCGACCTCCGGGTCCAGGCCGAGGGTGGACAGCACCAGAATGCCATCGTGGTCCTCGCCGATGCCGAGCTCGCGGACGGAGGCGATCATGCCGGCGGAGACGTGGCCGTAGGTCTTGCGCGGGGAGATGCGGAAGTCGCCCGGCAGGACGGCGCCGGGCAGGGTCACCACGACCTTGTCCCCGACCTGGAAGTTGTGGGCACCGCAGACGATGCCCTGCACGCCGGAGGGGTCGATGCCCTCGCCGGTCAGGGTCTGCTCGGCGCCCTCGGGCACCACACGGACCTGGCACCAGTTGATGGTCTTGCCGTTCTTCTGCGGCTCGGGGACCATCTCCAGCACCTGGCCGACCACGATGGGACCGGACAGCTCGTCCGCCGGGCGGTGGACCTCCTCTTCCTCGAGGCCGACCTTCACGAGGTCGGCGAGGACGTCCTCGGCGGTGGCGTCGGCCGGGACCTGCGCGAACTCACGCAGCCAGGAAAGCGGGATACGCACGAGAAGATCAGAGCTCCATTCCGAAGTGCTGGGAGAAGCGGACGTCGCCTTCGATCATGTCCCGCATGTCCGGGACCTCGTTGCGGAACATCAGGGTGCGCTCGATGCCCATGCCGAAGGCGAAGCCGGAGTAGACCTCCGGGTCGATGCCCGCCGAGCGCAGGACGTTCGGGTGGACCATGCCGCAGCCGCCCCACTCGATCCACTGGGGTCCGCCCTTGGCCTGGGGATGCCAGATGTCCATCTCGGCCGAGGGCTCGGTGAACGGGAAGAAGTTGGGGCGCAGGCGGATCTCGGCGTCCGGGCCGAACATCTGCCGGGCGAAGTACTCGAGGGTGCCGCGCAGGTCCGCCATGGTCAGGCCCTTGTCCACGGCCAGCCCCTCGAACTGGTGGAACACCGGTGTGTGGGTGGCGTCCAGCTCGTCGGTGCGGAAGGTGCGGCCCGGGCAGAGCACGTACACGGGGGCGCCGCGCTCCAGCATGGCCCGGACCTGCACCGGCGAGGTGTGGGTGCGCAGCAGGAGGTTGGACTCCAGCGGCTCCACGAAGAAGGTGTCCTGCATCTCGCGCGCCGGGTGGTCCGGCGGGAAGTTCAGGGCGTTGAAGTTGAACCAGTCGTGCTCGAGCTCCGGGCCCTCGGCGATCTCCCAGCCCATGCCGACGAAGATGTCCGAGACGCGCTCCTGCAGCAGGGACAGCGGATGGCGGGCCCCGTTCAGGCGGCGGGAGGCGGCCGTGGTGACGTCCACGGTCTCCTCCACGAGCATGCGGGCGGCGTGCTCCTCCTCCAGGACCGCCGTGCGGGCCTTGAGGGCCTTCTCCATGCGGCCGCGGGCGGCGCCCATGGTCTTGCCGGCGGTGGCCTTGTCCTCCTTCGGGAGCGTGCCGATCCGGCGGTTCGCCAGCGTCAGCGGGGCCTTCTCGCCGGTGTGCTTCAGACGGGCGGCCTTGAGCTCGTCCAGGTCGGCGGCGGCGGCGAAGTCGGCGAGCGCCGCCTCCACTGCGGCGCCGACGGCGTCGGCGTCGGCCGGGGAGATCTGCGGGGCGCCCTCGGCGGGCGCGCCGGTCTCGGGGGACTGCGTCATGACGTGACTGCACCCTTCGATGGTCGGTGTCTGTGGGATCTGGTTCGGCGTCCAGTCTAGTGCTCGCCGGCGCGCGGTTCGGCGGCCGGGACGGCGGCGTCCGTGCTGCGGACACCGCCGGCGGGCTAGGGTGTGGCCATGTCCAGCGTCCCGTCCCTCGTGCCTGTGCACGGCGTCGAGCTCCGTGGGCTGCTCGTCGACCGGCAGAGCCGCTGCGTGCACTACGCCGGTCCGACGGACGTGGTGGCCCTGCAGCTGGCCTGCTGCCCGGACTACTGGGCCTGCCGCCGGTGTCACGACGCGCTGGCCGGGCACGACGCCGTGCCGACGCCGCTTGAGGACGTCCATCGGATGCCGGCGCTGTGCGGCGTCTGCGGCCACCGGATGCACACGCAGGACTACCTGGACGCCGAGTCCTGCCCCGCGTGCGGTGCCGGCTTCAACCCCGGCTGCCGGCTGCACCGGCACCTGTACTTCTCGCTTCCGACGAGCCCATGAGCCGCCCGTTCCGCCCTGCGCTCCGCCCCGGCGAGGGGCACACGCGCGGCCAGAGGCCGTCGTCGCGTCCCCTCCGGCAGGCCTGGAACCTGGTGAACCTCTCCACGGTGCTGGGACTGGTGGCCGCAGCGGTGCTGCGGTGTCCGCTGACTCCGGCGCCGCACGGGCTGGTGCAGGCCCGAAACTACCCGCTCGCCTTCCCGGACGGGGCGGCGTTCACGGTGGGCAACGTGGTGTTCACGCGCCCCGGGCTGCGGATGACGCCCGAGCTGTGGCGGCACGAGTCCGGCCACGCGACGCAGTACGCCGTCTGCCTCGGCCTGCCGTTCCTCCCGCTGTACTTCCTGGCGGTCGGCTGGTCGCTGTGGCGATGCGGGGACACGGCATCGGCGAACCTGTTCGAGCGCACCGCGGGGCTGACCCTGGGAGGCTATCGGGAGCGCGCGCCGATCCGCGCCTGGCACGGCCGGCGGCTGGACCGCCGTCCCGCGGAGAGGCACGACGACGGCCCGCCCAGCCCCGGCGGCACCCCCGCCTGAGCACGGGGCCGGCTCGGCGGCGGACGCCCGGGCCCTTCCCTGCCCGTCAATGCAGGGCGCCGCCGGGGAGATCGGCGTCCGGGGAGGCGTCGAGGGACTCGAGCGCGACCAGGGCGACGGCCTGCGCCAGCTGCGCCGCGGGCAGGGCGGGGACGGAGTCGTCGGCCCGGTGCTCGAGGTCCCAGGGCACGTGCACGAAGCCGGCGGCCCGGGCGGAACCGGGTTCATGGAGCACCGAGTACATCAGGTGGTTGCAGACGAAGGAGCCGGCGGACAGGGACAGCTGGGCGGGGATGCCGGCAGCGTCGAGGGCGGCGAGGGCCCGCTTGACAGGAAGGGTGGAGAAGAGGGCGGCGGGGCCGTCCGCCACGACCGGGCGGTCCACCGGCTGGTCCCCCGCATTGTCCGGGATGCGCGCGTCCTGCAGGTTCACGGCCACCCGCTCGAGCCGGACGTGGGCGGTGCCGCCGGCCAGGCCGACGCAGACCACCACGTCCGGGCGGTGCTCGGTCAGGGCGGCCTGCAGCGCCGGGCCGGAGGCGGCGAACACACACGGGACCTGCACGGCATGGGCCTCGTGCCCGGCGGCCCGGAGGATCGTGGTGGCGCCGCGGGCGGCGGCCCAGGACGGGTTCGTGGCGTCCCCGCCGAAGGGGTCGAAGCCGGTGAGCAGGATGCGAGAGGCAGCGGTCATGGGACGAACCCTAGCGAAGCGGCGCCGGCAGAAAGGGCCTCGAACACACTTGCGAAGTGATTCGAACATGTGTTCTACTCGTTGCCATGCGATGGGAAGCGCAGACCCTGCGGGCCGGGAGCGGCGCCGAGCAGACGGGGACCGGCACACCGGCCGGCACACCCGCCCTGCTGCCGCTCCCGGGCCTGCAGCGGACCGTCACCACGCCGGAGTTCGCCGGCGTCACCTTCCACGAGGTGGAGGCGAAGACGGTCCTGAACAGGGTCCCGGAGGCCTCGCAGATGCCGTTCCGCTGGACCGTCAACCCCTACCGCGGCTGCACGCACGCCTGCCGCTACTGCTTCGCCCGGAGCACCCACGAGTTCCTGGACCTGGACGCCGGTGCGGACTTCGACCGGCAGATCGTGGTCAAGGTGAACGCCCCCGAGGTCCTGCGCGCCGAGCTGGCCCGCCCCACCTGGGGCCGTGAGACCGTCGCCCTGGGCACCAACACGGATCCGTATCAGCGTGCCGAGGGCCGTTACCGGCTCATGCCCGGCATCATCTCCGCCCTCGCCGAGTCCGGCACGCCGTTCTCGATCCTGACGAAGGGCACCCTCCTGGCCCGCGACGTGCCGCTGCTCGCCGCTGCGGCACGGTCCGTACCCGTGGACGTCGGCGTCTCCCTGGCCCTGCTGGACCCGTCGATCGCCGAGGCGGTCGAGCCGGGAACGCCGTCGCCGACGGCCCGGCTGAAGCTCATCGAGAAGCTCGCCGCGGCGGGAGCGCGCGTGCACGTGATGGCAATGCCGATCCTTCCCTGGCTCACGGACGGGGACGAGCAGTTGGATCTGCTCATGCGCGCCATCGCCGCGGCCGGGGCCTCCTCTGTTCTCACCGGCGCACTGCACCTGCGCCCGGGCGCTCGCCAGTGGTACCTGGACTGGATCGCCGCCGAGCATCCGCAGCTGGTGGACGGATACCGCCGCATGTACCGTCGGTCCTCCTACGCGCCCGCGTCCTACCGTGCCGGTCTCGAACGCCGCGGCGTCGCCGCTGCCCGGCGGTACGGGCTGCGGATCGGCGGGGCGCAGGGCATCCAGCGCGAGGACGGCCCGCGCATCGAATCCCGTCCGCTGCCGGTCGGAGAGGGCCTCCTCGCAGCCGCCGCCGAGACCCGGACGAGCCGAGCCGGGCGGCCCTCCGCCACCGGGCGGTTCGCCGGCGCCGCGGCTCGGACGCATCCGGGGCGCGCCGCCGTCTCCGACGCCGCCGGGGCGGCGAGGCGTGCGCCCCTCACACAGCCGGCGCTGTTCTGAGCCGCTCCGGGGAGAGCCGCTCCAGCAGCGCATCCACGATCGGCCGATCCGCCGGGATCCAGTCGAGCGCATGCAGGTCCTGACGCGTCAGCGCGGTCCACTCCAGCCGGTCATGGTCCTCGAGCGGGGCGGGCTCGGCCGACCCCTCGGCCAGCACCCCCACGTAGACGCGCATGAAGGCACCGTTCGCCAGAAGCCAGCCGCGGGCGTCCGGGGCCCCGACCTCCGTTCCGAGGCGGACTCGGGCCCCGAGCTCCTCACGGACCTCGCGCTCGAGCGCCGCCCGGGGCTCCTCCCCCGGCTCGACCTTTCCACCCGGAAACTCCCAGAGCCCCGCCAGCGATTCCGGCGCACTGCGGCGCGCCGCGAGCAACGCCCTGGGGGCGTCGGCGGCGTCGAGGAGCGCAACCCCCACGACGAGCGGCTTCGACGGGTCGGGCTGCACGGTCGGAGGGAGTGATGTGGGGGACGTCATGACCCCAGCCTACGGACGTGGCGGGCCGGAGCGTCACGAGGGTCGTAGGCTTGCCCAGTGCATCAGCCCGAGACCTCTCCCCGCCTGACCACCGATCCGCGCCTGCACGGCCGTCGCCTGCTGTGGGCCGTCCTCGCCCTGGCGATGGGCAGCTTCGCCATCGGCACCACCGAGTTCACCATCATGGGCCTACTGCCGGAGGCGGTGGCCGACCTCGAGGTCGCGCCGGAGACCGGCGGCGTGCTGATCTCCATGTACGCCCTCGGCGTCGTGGTGGGCGCCCCGACCCTGGCCGCCGCGCTGTCCACCGTGGACCGCCGCCGCTCGTCCATGCTGCTCATGGGCCTGTTCGTCGTCGGCCACCTCGGCTCCCTCCTGGCCCCGACCATCGGCTGGATGATGGCCGCCCGCTTCCTCTCCGGCCTGCCGCACGGTGCCTTCTTCTCCGCCGCGGCGCTGGCCGCGGCACACCTGGCCGGCCCCGCCCGCCGCGGCCAGGCCGTCGGCTGGGTGCTCGCCGGCCTCTCCACGGCGAACCTGATCGGCGTCCCCGTCGCAACGGCACTGGGCCAGCAGGCCGGCTGGCGCTGGATGTTCGTGGTGGTGGCCGCGTGCGCCGCCCTGTGCATCCTGGCGACCTGGCTGCTGGTGCCTCCCGTGCCCGCCCCCGCTGGCAGCAGCATCCGCTCCGAGCTCAAGGGACTGGCCTCGGCGCGGCTGTGGAAGACCGCGCTCGTCGGCATCCTGGGATTCGCCGGCATGTTCTGCCTGTACACGTACATCGCCACACTGCTCACCGACATCGGCGGTCTGGCCCCGCAGCACCTCCCCCTCGTCCTGGCCTTCTACGGCGTGGGCATGGTGGTCGGCACCCTGATCGGCGGCGCCATGACGGACCGGGACCCCATCCGGACGCTGCGCCTGTCCTTCCTGCTGTCTGCCGTGTTCCTGGCGCTGGTGTACCTGCTGTCCCCGTGGTGGTGGGCCGTGCTCGTTCCGCTGTTCCTCGTCGCGGTGTGCGGCTCGGGCATCGCCCCGGCCCTGCAGGTGCTGCTGGTGGACGCCGCCCCAGACTCCCCGCAGCTGGCAGGCTCACTCAACCACTCCGCCCTGAACATGGCCAACGCCATCGGAGCCTGGGTGGGCGCCGGCCTCATCGGCGCCGGATTCGCCGCCGACGTCCCGTCGCTCGCCGGCGCCGGAGTCGCCGCCCTCGGACTGTTGCTGGCCTGCACTCTGATCCGGCGTCACCCTGTGCACCGACCCTGAACCGCCCGCGTGGAACACAGGAAGACACATGGCTTCTTCGCGGACGAAGAACAAGTCATCACAGCGCGATTGCCGCTAGGATGAACGTGCAACGTATTTCCGACTATCGAAAGGTGGCAAGCACATGGGTATCTTCGCTTGGCTCATCCTCGGTCTCATCGCGGGTGCCATCGCCCGCCTCATCCTTCCCGGCAAGCAGGGCACCGGATGGATCGGTGCCCTCATCACCGGCGTCGTCGGCGCCCTCCTGGGCGGCTGGATCGCCGGCGAGATCTTCAACATCGACACCATGAACTCCTTCTTCTCCCTGTCCACCTGGATCTTCGCGATCCTGGGCGGCGTGATCGTGGCGTTCATCTGGCAGGCCATCACCGGCCGCCGCGGCGCCAACCACTGACCTGTCCGGCGCACACAAGAAGGCCCCCGCCCCTTCGGGCGGGGGCCTTCTTCCATGCTCCGGGACCGCCCCCTGGTCAGCCGGGGCCCGCCGGGTGATCAGCCGGCCCGCCGGGCGGCCATCGCAGAGGCGTACAGGCACACGGTGGCCGCGGTGCCGACGTTGAGGGATTCGGCCGCGCCGTAGAGCGGCACGGCCACCGCCTGGTCCGCCAGCGCACGCTCCGTCGCCGACAGTCCCCGGGCCTCGTTCCCCAGCAGCCAGGCCGTCGGGGAACCCAACGTCTCGGGTGCCAGGGAGGTGAGCGTGTGGTCCGCATGGCCGTCTGCGGCCCACACCTGCAGGCCCGCCTGCCGCAACGCGTCCACGCAGGCATCCAGTGACAGGCCCGTCACCACGGGCAGGTGGAAGAGCGAGCCCGCCGTGGAGCGGACGACCTTCGGGTTGAACGGGTCCACGGAACCGGTCGTCAACAGCAGGGCATCGGCTCCGGCGGCGTCGGCGGCCCGCAGGATGGTGCCGGCGTTGCCCGGGTCCTGGACCCTGCACAGCACGGCGGCCAGGCGGACTCTGCTCTGTGTCAGCACCTGGTCCAGGCCCACGGCCTGCGGCAGCGCGGCGACGATCAGGATCCCCTGTCCCGTCACCGCGTCCGACATGGCGGTGAGGACCTCGTCGGAGGCACGGCGGACGGCGACCCGACGCCCGGACGGCGAGCGGCCGTCGTCGTGGCTCCGCCCGGCGATGGACGACCGCAACGAGGCGACCTCGTCCACGAGGGCGGCCAGCTCCGGGTCCCGCTGCGCCAGACGGTCCGAGACGTAGACCTCGCGGACCACTCCCCCCGCCGGCCAGGCAGCGCGGGCCTTGGCAGGTCCGCGGCCGAGGTGCGCGCGCAGCGCCTCCCGGCATCCCTGCGGGCCCTCCACCAGGAAGGCACCCGCCCTCAGACGCGCCGAACGCCCCGCCAGGCGGGCGACGGACCTCACGCGCTCGGCGCGCGGGTTCGCCATCACTTCCTGGTCGGGGCGTCCGGTCATGGTGTGCGGCCGACTCCGGTGCTCACCGGGGCCGGCAGGTCCGCCCTGGATCAGCGGGAGGCCACCGGGGCGTTCACGTCCGCCGGCAGCGCCTTGCGTGCGGTCTCCACCAGGGCGGTGAAGGTGGCGGCGTCGGAGACGGCGATCTCGGCAAGCATGCGACGGTCCAGCCCCACACCGGCCAGCTTCAGGCCCTGCATGAAGCGGTTGTAGGTCATGCCGTTGGCACGGGCCGCAGCGTTGATGCGGGTGATCCACAGCCTGCGGAAGTCGCCCTTGCGCTTGTGGCGGTGCTGGTAGTTGTAGGTGAACGAGTGGAGCAGCTGCTCCTTCGCCTTGCGGTACAGGCGAGAACGCTGACCGCGGTAGCCGGAGGCGCGGTCCAGCATCGTACGACGCTTCTTGTGGGCATTCACTGCCCGCTTCACACGTGCCACGTGTGTGCTCCTATCTGTCTGGTCCCGGGGCGCTCATCGCGCCGCTCCGGGAGGAAGGTGTCCGGTGCCACGGCACCGAGGGTGCTCAGCGGCTCAGATGCCCAGCATCCGCTTGATCTGCTTGACGCTGCCCTTGGAGACGAGCCTGTCGCCCTTGAGGCGGCGGGTCAGGCGCGAGGACTTGTGCTCCAGGTAGTGGCGGCGGTTGGCCTGCTGACGCATCAGCTTGCCGGAGCCGGTCACGCGGAAGCGCTTCTTGGCGCCGCTGTGGGTCTTCATCTTCGGCATGGCTGCCGTTCTCCTTCTTCGTCGCCGCGCGTCACTCCGCTCGGAGCGGCGCACGGTGCTGGTTCACTCGCCCGGTTGCGGACGAGCTGTGCGGTTCTGAACCCGTGCCGGGCACGGGGCAGTCCGTGTCAGGCCCTGCGGGGCCCGGGCTTCGGTGCCGAGGCTCCGCCCTTCGGGGCGGCGGGCTTCGGCGGGGCCGCCATCGGCTTCGGCTTCGCGGCCGGCCTCGGAGCGGACTCCTTGGCCGGGGCCTTGGCGGCCGGCTTGGCCTGCTGCGGGGACGACGCCTTCGCAGCGGCCTTCTTCGGAGAGTCCTTGGCCGGGGCGGCCGGCTTCGGCGCCTCCTGCTTCGGGGCCTGGTGGGCCATCTTCTTGAACTCGGCCGGGAAGGCGTCCCCCACGGAGTTGGACACCGGCTTGGCGTCCGCGGCGGCGCGCTCCTCGGCACGGGCGCGCGCCTCACGGGCGGCCTGGTCGCGACGGGAGCCGCCACCGGAGCGCTCACGCTGCGGCGCGGCGTTCTTGCGGGCCTCGGCGCGTGCCTCGGCCTTGGTGCGCAGCGGACCGACGACCATCACCATGTTGCGGCCGTCCTGACGCGGGCGGGACTCCACCGCGCCGAGGTCCTCCACATCCGTGGCGAACTTCTCGAGCAGGCGGACACCCAGCTCCGGGCGCTGCTGCTCACGGCCGCGGAACTGGATGATGGCCTTGACCTTGTCGCCGGCCGTCAGGAACTTGCGGGCACGGCCGACCTTGGTCTCGTAGTCGTGCGTGTCGATCTTCAGGCGGAAGCGGACCTCCTTGAGGACCGTGTTGGCCTGGTTCTTGCGGGACTCACGGGCCTTCACCGCGGCCTCGTACTTGAACTTGCCGAAGTCCATCAGCTTCGCCACCGGCGGCTTCGCTGCCGGGGCGACCTCGACGAGGTCCAGGTCAGCCTCGGCGGCCAGGCGCAGTGCGTCCTCGATCCGGACGATGCCGACCTGCTCGCCGTTGGGGCCGACCAGGCGGACTTCCGGAACGCGGATACGCTCGTTGATGCGGGGATCGCTAATGGTGCTTCTCCTGTAGTCGAGTCCAGTTGCTTCCGACCCGACGGCTGCCGGCCACCCCGACATGACTCGAGGCCCCGGTGCCGACGGCACGACGAGGCCTCTCCCGGTCCCGTGGAGGGGACCCTTCGCCGATCCGGTGCGTCCGAAGACGGCCGTTCGGCGGCGACCCGGCAACTCGGCCCGGCGGACACCGGACATCCTGCTGACGCGGGTGGGAGGAGGCCTCCACTTTCATGCGACCCGGGCACGGCACGTTCGTGCAGACCCAGGTGGTCTGTGGGAAGCTTACCACCATGACCGAAGAACACCAGCATTCCGAGCCGCTCTCCGTCGGCGCCGACCACGAGGTCCGCGAGATCCACGAGGTCCCCGCGGTCGAGGTGATCACCACCACCGCCGTACACCTGATGACCGCGGCCGCGGTCAAGGTGGGCCTGGCCGATTCCCCGGACGCCCGCGAGCTCGTCGACCTGGACGAGGCCCGCAAGCTCATCACCGCGCTGGCCGGCCTCATCACTGCCGCCGCCCCGGAGATCAGCAGCGCCCATGCCGGTCCGCTCCGCGACGGCCTGCGCAGCCTGCAGCTCGCCTTCCGCGAGGCCTCGCCCTACCCGGACGCCCCGGGCCAGGGCCCGGGCGAGAAGCTCACCGGCCCGGTCAACTGACCAGCCGCCCTCCCCGAGGAGGGCTTCACGACGACGGCGTCCCACCTCACGAGGCGGAGCGCACCCGTGCTGTGGCCGGGCGGGCACGGCCCCGGTGGGCCGGGGGCGGGCGGCGGGGCCGTCGTCGGGAAGGGGAAGAGGAGGCCCTCAGCCCTCGGAGTCCACGTCACGGCCGGGGTGGGCCGTACGGGCGCGGAAGTAGTCGGTCACCGGCTTCGTCAGGACGGACACCAGGCCGACGCCGGCCACCGCGAGGAGGATCAGACCCGGCACCACATCGCCCCCGGTGAAGATCCACGTGGAGATCAGGACGGCGAACACGAGGATCGCCACCGTGGCGCTGCGGCTCCACAGGCGGCCGCGGAAGACGCCGACCGCGACGGCCGCGACCCAGGCGGTGAGCGCGAGGTAGAGGATCACCAGGAACAGCTGGGCGCCGATGTTCAGCGTCCCCGTGCCCACGCTCATGGCCGCCGTCACGGTCAGCCCGGCCAACGCCGCGGCGTTCAGGCCGAGGCTGGCGGTGACGAGCACGGTGCCGAAGGGGCGGGCGGGGGTCGCGGTGGCGGAGTCGGCGTCCACGGGTTCTCCTTGCTCTTGCGGTCGCAGCCTCCACCGTAGCCGTGCGGCGGGCCGGGCCTGCACCGTGGCGCGGTTCCGCCGTACGAGCCGGCATTGTGACGAATCACTCACGCCTGCCGCCCGTGACTGCCCCTCAGACCCCTTGTCGGGGTGCAGGGCGCGTGGGAGGATTGACGCCGATGTTGTTCGGGGGCCGTTCATCTTCGGTCCCCGTTCTGTTTGCCCGGAGGTGGGCGGCGCGGCCCGGCCCCGCCCTGCCGGGACACGGGCTCTTAAGGGCCCGTTCGAGACCACCGTGACAGAAAGCGAGAGCGACCGAAGATGGATTGGCGTAGCCGTGCGGCCTGCCTGGACAAGGACCCCGAGCTGTTCTTCCCCGTGGGGAACACCGGCCCGGCCCTGCTCCAGATCGAGGAGGCCAAGGCCGTGTGCCGCTCCTGCGAGGTCGTGGACACCTGCCTGAAGTGGGCCATGGAGTCCGGCCAGGACTCCGGCGTCTGGGGCGGCATGAGCGAGGACGAGCGCCGCGCCATGAAGCGCCGCGCCGCCCGCGCCCGCCGCGCCTCCTGACGCACCGCCCAGACGACGAGGGCCGGACCCCTGTGCGGGGTCCGGCCCTCGTCGTGGTCCGGGGCGGTCGCACGCGTGGGCGGCGGCTCAGTCCGCCGGGCCCACCGGAAGGCGCACCGTGACCCGCATGCCGCCTCCGGGCAGCTCCTCCCGTTCGAGGATGCCGCCGAGGTCCGACTCGACGAGCGTGTGCACGATCTTCAGGCCGAGGCCGGACCTGGTCAGGTCCGTCATCACGGCGTCCGCACAGTCCTGACCGGTCTGCCGGGGCGGGGTGGCCGTTCCCGCACCCGAGTCCGTGACGGACACCTCGAGGACCTCCCCTGCCGGCGTCTCGACCCGGCCGGCGTGGAGGCCGAGAACGCCGCCGTCCGGGCCCGTCCCGTGCTCCACCGCATTGGAGGCGAGTTCGTTGACGACCAGGGCCAGCGGCGTGGTGACGTGCGAGGGCAGCAGGCCGAACTCACCCGTGACCTCCGTGGTCAACGGCCGACCGTCGCCGGCGATCTCCACGGCAAGGCGAAACTGACGGGACATCAGGCCGTCCACGTCCACGTGCCCGTCCACGTCCTCGCTGAGGCTCTGGTGGACCAGGGCGATGGTGTCCACCCGCTGCATCGCCTGCATCAGGGCCCGGCGCGTCTCGTCCGAGCCGGCCCTGCGGGCCTGCATCCGCAGCAGCGAGCCCACCGTCTGCAGGTTGTTCTTCACCCGGTGGTGGATCTCCCGGATGGTGGCGTCCTTGCTCATCAGGCGCTGCTCCTGGCGGCGCAGCTCGGTGACGTCGCGCAGCATCACGAGCGAGCCCGTGCGGCCGGTCGCGTCCGAGAGGCGGATCGACCGGGCGGTCACCACGGAGCGGCCGACCTGGACCTCGGTGCGGCCGCTGCGCCGCCCCATGAGCACGGACCACATGTCCTCGTCCATCGGACCCTGCGCGGACGCCAGGCCGGTCAGCACGGGCGCCACGGCATGGCCCTCGAGCGAGGTGGCCACCCCGAGGCGGGTGAGCGCGGAGACCGCGTTCGGGCTGGCGAACCGGACGACGCCCTCGGCGTCCAGGACCATGAGCCCGTCCCCCACCCGCGGGGTGCCGCCGATCCAGAAGGCCGGCGGGTCCTGCGGGTCGGGCCACCGACCGTGCTGGACCATGTCCAGCAGGCTGTCGGCCGCCGTGCCGTAGTTGCGCTCGATCGGCGAGAGCTCCGGCCGCGTGTGGGGATCGCGGTGGCCGCTGAGCACCGCGATGACCCGGCCGGCGCGGACCACGGGCCACAGACGCACGCGCAGGGTGCCGTCCGGCGCTTCGACGGGGCCGGACCCCTCGTCCGGCTCCCCGTCATGCCACACCCGGTCCAGCAGCGCGCGCAGGTCGGCGCGAGCGCGAGAGCCGACGATGTCCCGGTGGAACAGCGTCGAGGCGGTGACCGGCCTGGTCTGGGCCAGGGCCACATACCCGGCGTCGTCGTGCGGCCGTGGCAGCGGCGCCCAGAGAACGAAGTCGGCCAGGGACAGGTCCGCCAGCAGCTGCCAGTCTCCGACCAGCATCTGCAGCCAGGTCCGGTCCTCGTCGGAGAGGTCCGGGTGGCGGCGCAGCGGGTCGGTGGCGATCGAGGTGACCATGGGCTCAGCCTAGGTGTGATGTCCAGGGACGTTGTTGCGTGAACAGCTGACAGGCAAAGGCCTTCCGTTGCAAAAGTGGAGTTGTCGAGAAACCGCTCACGCGAACAGAAGGCCTTCATGTCCCACGCTCACGCCGCCCTGACCCCTCGCGCCCGCCTACGCCTGGCCAAGCTCATCGTCGAGGAACACTGACCGGTCGCCACCGCGGCCAAGATGTTCATGGTCTGCCCACCCACCGCACGCAAATGGGCCACACGCTTCCGGGCCGAGGGACCTGCAGGGATGGCAGACCGGTCCAGCCGGCCGTCCACGACGCCGACCAGAACACCGCCAGCGGTGGTGAAACAGATCGTGGCCGCCCGATGGCGCCGACGCCCGGGGCCGGCACAGATCGCCGGAGAACTCAGGATGCCGGCCTCCACCGTCCATGCCGTGCTCGTGCGCTGCCGGATCAACCGCCTCGCCCGTCTGGACCGGGTCACCGGCGAACCGATCCGCCGCTACGAGCACCCCCACCCCGGCTCGCTGATCCACGTCGACGTCACCACGTTCGGGCGCATCCCCGACGGGGGCGGACACCGATTCGTCGGGCGCCAGCAGGGCCTGAAGCACCGCGCGGCGACCTCGGACCGCGAAGGAACCCGTGATGCCCGATATCAGCCCCGGCTCGGGGTGGGCTTTCTGCACACCGTGATCGATGATCACACCCGCTTCGCCTATGTGGAGATGCACTCCGATGAACGCAGCCAGACGGCCATCGCGGTGTTGCGCCGCGCGGTCGCCCACTTCGCGCGCCTGGGCGTGGAGGTGGAGCGGGTGCTCTCGGACAACGGCTCGGCCTACCGCTCGCATGCCTGGCGTGATGCCTGCACCGAGCTCGGGATCAAGCCCAAGCGGACTCGGCCCTACCGGCCGCAGACGAACGGGAAGATTGAGCGGTTCCATCGCACGCTCGCTGACGGGTGGGCCTACGCCCGGTTCTATAGCTCAGAGACGGAGCGCAGGGGCCGCGTTGCCTGGATGGCTGCACTTCTACAATCATCATCGCGTCCACTCCGCGATCGGCGCCGCGCCTGCCACCAGGCTCAACAACCTCCCTGGACATCACATCTAGGCCAGACCCTTTGCTTGCTCGATGGCGGTGAAGTGATGTACGGCGCTGGGCTGCTCGAGCTCGTCGAGCACCGCTAGGGCCAGGTCCGCAGGGGTGATCCGCGACGTGCCATCGTGGTTGATGAGGAGCGTGTCACCGCCACGGCGATAGGCACCGGTTCCCTGTCCGGGCTCGAAGACTGCCGACGGACTCAGGTAGGTCCAGTTCTGGTTCGGATGTTCGGTACACGCGTTGAACTGGTCGAGGCTGGCCGACGCGACGTCACGCCACTGGGTCGGCACGAAGGCGGGGTCGTCCAGGACGAGCAACTCTCGATCGTGAGGTGAGCGCAAGGGCGCTGCTCCTCCCACGACCAGGACCCGGACCCCCGCGACGGCGGCGTGGTCGAGGACACGGCTGGTCAGCGGGGCCACACGGCTTTCGTCGCCGGGGGCCATGCGCACGGCGAGCACGACGGCGTCTACGTCGTTCAGGACGGGCTGCAGGGGTGCCTCGAGGTCTGTCAGATCGAGACGAGTGACGGTGGTATGCGGGTCGTTGGTCTCCTGTGGGTTCCGCGATACGGCAGTGACGTGGTGGCCGCGGCGTGTGGCCTCCTGCGCGATCGCTGCGCCGGCCATGCCGGTGGCTCCGAGAACCGTGATGTTCATGAATTGTCCTTTCGACGATGGGTGGGTGCGGGGAGCTGGCCACAGACCATGGCGGCCAGGGCGATCGCGAAGCCGAGGTATTGCTCGGCTCCGAGGTGTTCGTGCGCGATCAGGGCGCCGAGCAGGGCGGCGACCAACGGCGAGAGAAGTCCCAGGAGGGCTGTGGACGTGACGGGCAGGCGTCGGATGCCGGTGAACCAGAGGCTGTAAGAGACCAGTGCCCCGACCAGGCCGAGCCAGGCGTACCCAAGCCAGCCACGGCCGGAAATCACTGCCGGTGGCCCCTCCACCATCAGCGCCGGGATCGCCAGTAGCAGGCCGGCGGCCGTCAGCTGCCAACCGGCCAATGCGATGGGCGAGACACCTTGGGGGAGCTTCCACTTCTTGGTCAGGACCACGCCCGTGGCCATGGCCACTGCGCCACCGAGTCCTGCAGCCACACCCACCGGGTCCAGGGCGGCGCTCGGGCCAAGGACCACGAGGGCCACGCCCACGACACCCACGACACCCCATCCCAGGCGCCATCCGGAGAGTTGCTCGTGGAGGACAGCCACGGCCAGCAGGGCAACGATGATGGGCTGTACCGCACCCAGCGTGGCCGCGACCCCGCCCGGAAGACGCTGCGCCGATAAGAACAGCAGGGGGAAGAACGCGGCCATGTTCAGACCGCCCAACACGAAGCTCTTCCACCACCACGAGCCGCGCGGCAGCTGTCTCGACAGGGCCACGGCGATGATCCCTGCCGGCAGCGTCCTTATGAACGCGGCGAACAAGGGGTGTCCGGCTGGGAGGAGGTGGGTGGTCACGATGTATGTAGTCCCCCACGTAGCGGGGGCCAGCGCCGTCAGACAGGTCCACAGCAACGAACTGCGGGCCCCATGGGAAGAAGTGTTCACCGATCCATCGTCAGTCGCCCGCCAGCGGTGAGTCCAACACATTGTTCTCACCTAAACAATGATGTGTGATCATTAATGTGTGGAACTCCAACAGCTCAGGTACGTCGTGGCGATCGCCGAGGAGCGCAACTTCACGCGAGCAGCAGAACGCTGCTTCGTCGTGCAATCAGCACTGAGCCACCAGATCAAGGCCCTCGAACAGGAACTCGGCACGGCACTGTTCGTGCGCTCATCCCGCCGAGTGGAGCTGACCCCCGCCGGCGAAGCCTTCCTCACGGAAGCACGCGCCAGCCTCGCAGCCGCCGACCGTGCCGTGGCGGTCGCTGCCGAGGCCGTGGGCCAGGTCCGCGGAAGCCTATCGGTGGGTGTCATCCCGACGGTCACAGCCGTCAGCGTGCCCGACATCATCGCGGCCTTCCACGCTAGCCATCCGCACGTGGACCTCACCGTGCGGGGCGGGGGAAGCAATGAGTTCATGCGCGACCTCGGCAGCGGGAGACTCGACGTGGCCTTCCTCGGCGTGGACGCCGACGTCGCCCCAGCGTCCGGACTCACCGCGCACGAGATCGCCCGAGGGCGTCTCGTCGCCGTCATGGCGTCACAGCACCGGCTAGCGCACACGGGCACCCTGGCCCTGGCTGACTTGGTCGACGAGACGTTCATCGACTTCCCGGCCGGGTCGCCGGGCAGGCTCCAGGGCGATCGGGCATTCGCTGCCGCAGGCCTTCAGCGCCGCGTGGGCTTCGAGGCGATGTCGACCGAGTTCATGCTCGCCCTCGTCGAACGCGGGTTGGGCGTCTGCCTGCTGCCCGTCGAATGTGTGCCGGCTAACCCAGCGCTGCGAGCAGTTCCCGTGGCCGATGGCCCCTGCCGGGCCGAGTACGTCGCGTGGGGCTCTTTCAATCCGAGCCCCGCGTCTCGGGCGTTCATCGAACAGGTCAAGGAATCAATCGCCCTGCACATGGTCGGCTGATGCCGGTCCCATCGATCAACGTCTCCGGTCAGTACACCTAGTCCCGCCCAGCCGCCTCTCCGGGGGCCTCCACCACGGAGGGCACGGCCCGTTCGGCCGGGCCTGCCTCGGTC
Organism: Micrococcus sp. FDAARGOS_333; assembly: GCF_002206575.2. Classification (NCBI taxonomy): domain Bacteria; kingdom Bacillati; phylum Actinomycetota; class Actinomycetes; order Micrococcales; family Micrococcaceae; genus Micrococcus; species Micrococcus sp. FDAARGOS_333. The sequence goes on from NZ_NJFJ02000001.1 coordinate 2,127,451, forward strand.
CTCGGCGCCGAAGCGCCCGCAGCGCGTCCCCTCCGCAGCGCGGCGGCCACGGCCGTGCCGAGTCGGCGCAGGGGCGAGAGGCGAGCACTCCCCGGGACGGTGACCGGACCCGGCGTCCGAGGCGGGCCCGGGTCCGCGAGCTCGCGCAGCGCCTTCCGCAGGGGGCTCTTGGGCGCCGCCTCGGCGAGCAGTTGACCGCCGAGCAGGGCCCGGTCGCAGGCCGCCGTGTCGGCCGGCAGGAACGCCGTGATGGGCAGACCCGGGCCGAACCGCCGCCAGACCGCGGTGATCTGGGACTGCGGCGCGGTCCCGGCGGCTGCGGGACGGACCTTGTTGACCACCACCTCCGGCTCCGGGCCGTCCGGCACCGCCTCGCGGAGCGCGTCCACACCGCGCATCAGCCGGGGCAGCCCGACGGAGTCGCCGCCGCCGACGGCGAGGATGCGGTCGGCGGCCCGGAGAGCGGCCAGGGTCGCCCCGTTGCGCTGGGGGGCGGGGATGTCGAAGCTGAGCTCCTCGTCCTCTTCGAGGCAGAAGCCCACGTCCACCACGACCTCGTCCCAGCCCTCACGCGCGCACCGCATCACCTCCTCGAGTGCGGCGCCGCGCAGCTCGGGCCAGCGCTCCGGCCGGGTCAGTCCCGTCAAAACGCACAGGTCCGCGCCGGCGGCCCGGACCCGCACGGCCGCGCTGTCCAGGGCGCTGCGGTCAAGCCGTCCCCGGTCCGCGGCCCGGGCGGCCTGGGCGAGTCCGGCGGACTCGTCCGTGAGCCCGAGCAGCACCCCCGCCGCCGGTGCGTAGGTGTCCGCGTCCACGAGCAACACCCGGGCCCCCAGTGCGGCAGCCTCGGCGGCGAGGTTGACGGCCACGGTGGTCCGCCCCGGAGCCCCGGCCGGACCCCAGACAGCGGTGATCCGTCCGGCCCGCGGCCGACCCGACCCGGATGCGTCCGGGGTCGCGGCCGGGCCGGAGGCTGCCGTGCCGCCGGCAGACGGGCGCCCCGCGCGGACCCGCCGAGGATCTGCCTCGCCAGTGCTCCCGGACTCCTCCGGCGCGGTGTCCTCGGAGCCGAACTCGCCGACGGTCCCCGGATCCTGTGCCTCGGATGCGTCGGCACCGCCCGCCGGGGCCCCGTCAGCGGAGGCGCCGCCCGTGCCGGACGGGGACCGGCCGCGGCCCTGCGCCGCGTCCGCCGTCCTGCCGGGTCCTCCCACCGCATGTCCGGGCCGGAAGGCACCGCCGTCCGCGACGGCGTTCTGCTCGACGCCCTGGTCGGCGGCCTGTTCCGGGCCTTGGCCGGCGTCCGGCCCTGTCCCGGTCAGCGTCTCGGGCAAGGGCTCGGCGTCGTCTGCGGCCGGGTCCTCCGCCTCGCGGACGTGGGGCAGGCCGGTCTGCGCGTCCCGAGCCGCGACGGCGAGGGCGTCCGCCAGCTCCAGCGGGTCGACGTCGGCGCGGAGCGTGCGGACGCCGAGGGCACGGGCTCGCGTCCGATCGGCCGAGACCTCGGACACCGCCACAAGGCCGACGGGACGGGGCAGGGAGTCGAGTTCGCCGAGCAGTCCCCGGGACAGCGGCGCCAGGTCTCCGGCCATGAGCAGCACATCGACGGTGCCGGAGCGGGCCACGGCGAGCAGCTCGGCGGCGTCCTCCACGCGCCGCAGGACGGTGACCTCGGACTGCACGCGCTCGAGCGGTCCCACCAGGTCCATTCCGGGGACGAGGGTGGTTGCGACGAAGACCCGCATGTCAGTGACCGCCGAGGGTGGGGACGACGGTGATGCGGGCGTCCCGCACCTTGGCCTCCAGCAGCTCCGGCAGCTGGTCGGGGCCGACCATGGCCTGGACACGGATGCCCTCCCCCGCGCCGAACGCCCCGGTGTCCTCGACCAGCTCCGAGAGCTCGACGCGCTCGGCGATTCGCTCCGGGCGGGCGTAGCCGTGCCCCTCATCTTCGGGCAGCGCCACCCAGACGTCCACCCGGTCTCCGACGCCGACGCCGGCGGGCAGCGGCTCGGCGAGGCTGAGGCCGACCGGCCTGCGCTGCTGCGGGTCTGCCTCCACGACACCGCCTGCCGGGATAAGCTCCCCCTCGCGGACCGCGGCGAGGAGCATGCTGTCCACGGGCGCCGGCTCGTCCGCCGAGAGGTAGTGTCGGTCAGCCCCGGAGAGGTTGGCCTCGACCGGGACGAAGTGGTGCTCGGCCAGGGGTGCCCCGGGGGCCAGGTCCTTCTTCGCCGCCCAGTAGGCCTGGGTGCGGTCGGCCGACTGCAGCAGGGCGACGACGCCGGCCACCGAGGCCAGTACGAGCAGCAGTCCGACGATCAGCCGCGGATCCCTCCAGCGTGGTCGGCGCAGGCGCGCGGCGGTCTCGGTCCCAGTGGATGCGGGCACGGAAGGTCCTCCCCCTCATGGCGTCGTCGGGCCGCTTCCCGTCGCGGCCCGCGTCCCCTCGTCGACCCCCGTTCCGGGCCGGAGACGCCCCGCCAGCATACTGACACGTCACCCGCCGATGCGAGCCACGCCACACCCCTGTGGACAGCGGAGCCTGTGGACGCAGGCCGCCCGATCGGCACGGAGGGTGTTCAATGGTGTGGACCGCTCCCGGGCGGGCTCCCGATCTGCACGGCGGCGCCCGCCACACGACGAACGAGGTGACCATGCCGCGCTTCCTGACCCTGACCGACGTCGCCGAGACGCTGAACGTCTCGATGTCCCAGGCCCGCGCGATGGTCCGCAGCGGCGAGCTGCCGGCGATCCAGGTCGGCGGTCGAGGCCAGTGGCGCATCGAGCAGACGGTCCTCGAGGAGTTCATCGCGGACCAGTACGCCGCGACCCGCCGCAAAGTGGAACAGTGGGCCAAGGAGGACCAGCAGGCCTGAGCGGCCCCTCCCGCACGAGCGCGGGTCGGGTCCGGGACCGATCCGCCGCCTCAGAGCGCGTGTCCGGCCGTGCGCACGAGGGCCACGGCCTCCAGCGGCACGACGAGGACCCCGCGCACGGACGATGCCCTGCGCGCGTCGTCACGGGCGTGCCTGGCGACGTCGATGTGGTCGGCACCCACCCGGTCCACCGTCCCCTCCACGACGACGGCCCCGTCCAGGGCCACGACCTCGACCGCCGCGCGCGACCTGGCCACCCGGCGCAGCACCGAACCCAAGGTCGGCCCACCGCCGACGGACCCGTCTGCGGTGACAGCCGCCGCCAAGGGGCCGTCCACCGCCGTGATCGCCGCCTGCCGGACCAACACGGAGTCTCCGCCCGGCGTCCGCCCGCCGATCCACCCCTCCCCCACAGCCTGCACGGTCAGCTCGCACTGGTGCCCGTGACGCAGCAGCAGCCTCAGCGTGCGCCCGCGGGCGCCTCGCAGGCGGGCCGCCAACGGCAGAGCGGCCCACTCGCCACGGGTCAGCTCCGCCGCCTCGGCGAGGATCTGCGCATGCAGCTGCCGTTCCCACTGGGCCTCCAGGTCTGCGAAGAGTCCGTCCCACCTCATGCCGCCAGCGTACCGAGGCGCGTCCCCCACACAGCCTCGTACATCACCACAGCACATCAAACAAGATCATCTTCTATCTCTTGACATCGTTCGACCCCGCCTGTTGACTATGGGCACGATCACACATCGGAGCGCGGGCTCCGAGACGTCACCGGAGGGGAAGACCATGACCGTGACCGCACCGAGGGCCGCATCGTCCTCCACCTGGACCGCCGCGCCGAACGACTCGGCGACGACGCCTGGCCGCCGGCTGCGAGGAGCAGACCTGCTGTCCGCCGTCGCCTGCACGGTCGCCGGTCCGGCGTTCCTGTCCCTGGCGGACCGCCTGGCCGGGACGGCCCCGCGGACCGGCACGGCACGCCTTGAGCAGCTGCTCGCCCTGGGGTGTGCCGCCCTCGGCCTCGTCCTCTGTCTCGCGTGGGCCGTCGCCCTGGTCAGCACCGCGCTCTGGGTGGTCGCGGCCCGCCGCGGAAGCAGGCATGCCGACGTCCTGGCCCGGTTCAGCCCGGCGCTGCTGCAGCGGCTGGCCGCAGCGGCCTTCGGGATCCATGTCGCCCTCGCCCCCGGTGCCGCCGCGGACGACGCGCCCTCCGCCGCTTGGCTTCCGGCGCCGCCCGTCTCCGCGCAGACCGTCGGAGACGGCCCGTCCGCCCACTGGCTGCCCGACGCCCCCTCGCCCACCGGTCCGGGCCTGGCCCCTGCGCTCCGTGCCGACGCCTCCGCCCCGACCGTGACCGTGGTCGACGGCGACTGCCTGTGGGACCTGGCCGCCGCCGAGCTCGGGCCGGACGCCACCGTGCTCGAGGTCGACGCCCGCTGGCGCGAGTGGCATCGCCACAACCGGGAGCTCATCGGAGACGATCCCCACGTCCTCTACACGGGGACCGTCCTGGAGGTCCCGCCGCATACCGGACACGTCCCACCCGCAGAGGACGGCCGGCCATGACCCGCATCACCCGAGCGACACTCTCTCAGACCGCACCGCAGACCATCCCTGAGCACCAGGAGGACACGATGACCGCCGTCGACATGACCGACACCCCCGAGACCGCCGGCCCCCGCGCGCCTCGCCTCTCGTCAGGACGACCGCTCGTGGCCCCCGCTCCGGGAGGGCGGCCCCCGGCCAGGGGCACCGTCGGCGGCAGCCCCGCCGCCGTCCGGAACACCGTCGGTCGCTGGTCCTCCCTGGCCGCGCCTGCAGGCACCCTGCCCGGCCAGGCCGAGCTCACCCGTCGCGCCCGTGAGGAGCGGGGCCGTGAGGACCACCGCGCGGTCCGGACGCTCGTGGGCGTCATCGCACTGGCCTGTGTGGAGGCGGAGGTGGGCCGCCGGCACCTGCGCGACTTGGCGGCCTGGCTCGACCTGCCGGTCTATGACAAGGTGGCCCGGCGCATCGCCCTGCTGGAGCGGACCGGTGCACGGATGACCACCGCCCAGCCGCCGCGCCCCGTCGGCGCCCGCGTCTGCGAGGTCGCCCCCGGCCGGGTCGAGGCCAGCGCCTCCATCCGCTGCGGGGACCGGGTCCGGGCCATCGCGCTGCGCATGGAGCGCCGGCTGAGCCGCTGGCGCGTGGTGGCCGTGGAGATCGGCTGACCCGCCGCCCGCCCATCCGGACACACGAGAGCGGTCCGTCGCCTCCGGGAGGTGACGGACCGTCGTCGTGGAGGGGCGTGAACCCCGGCGGGCTGCTCCGGGCGGGACCGTCCGGAGCGGGTCAGCGACCCTTCTTCTTCGCGGCCTGCTCGGCCCGACGGCGCTCGCGGCGTGAGCTGTACTGGGTGGTCGCGTCGGTCTCGCCGGAGCCCTGGCCCACGCCGTCGCCGCGATCGCGACGCACCACGGTACTGCCGTCCTCTCCGGGACCGGACATGCGCAGCTGAGCGGGGCGGCGCGGAGACTCCAGACCCTCCACGTTGACCTGCGGCAGCATCGTCGCGCCGCGGGCGTCCGCCACACCGGGCAGGGACACCGACTTCGGCGCCGCCGAGATGTCGGCGGAGAACAGGGTGCGCACGGAGTCCTCACGGATGCCGGCCATCATGGCCTGGTAGAGCAGGTAGCCCTCGCGCTGATACTCCACGAGCGGCTCGCGCTGCGCCATGGCGCGCAGGCCGATGCCCTCCTTGAGGTAGTCCATCTCGTACAGGTGCTCCTGCCATTTCTTTCCGATGACCGAGAGCACCACGCGGCGCTCGGCCTCGCGCAGGGCCTCGTCGCCGACCTGGGCCTCGCGGTCCTCGTAGGCGAGCAGGGCGTCCGAGGCGAGCTCGCGCTTGAGGGTGGCGGCCTTCAGGCGCGAGAGGCCGCCGGCCTCCTCCACGACCTCCTCATGCGTGATGCCCACCGGGTAGAGGGTGCGCAGGTCGGTCCACAGCTGGTCCAGGTCCCACTCGGCGGCGGTGCCCTCCTCCGTCGCGGCGTCCACCATGGCGCCCACCGCGTCCTCGACGAAGTTCCGGACCTTGTCCCTCAGGTCCTCGCCTTCGAGGATCGAGCGGCGGTCCGCGTAGATGGCCTCGCGCTGGCGGTTCATCACGTCGTCGTATTTCAGGACGTTCTTGCGCTGCTCGGCGTTGCGGCCCTCGACCTGGGCCTGCGCGTTCTGGATGGCCGAGGAGACCATCTTGAACTCGAGGGCCATGTCGTCCGGGATCGCGGCGGAGTTCATGATGCGCTGGGCGGCGCCCGGGTTGAAGTTGCGCATCAGCTCGTCCGTGAGGGACAGGTAGAAGCGGGACTCGCCCGGGTCGCCCTGGCGGCCGGAACGGCCGCGCAGCTGGTTGTCGATCCGGCGGGAGTCGTGGCGCTCGGTGCCGAGCACGTAGAGACCACCGGCCTCGATCACCTTGTCGTGTTCCTCCTTGACCGCGCGCTGGGCCTCCTCGAGGACCTGCGGCCACTTCTCCTCGTAGGCCTCGGAGTCGGTGTCGGGGTCCAGGCCGAGCTCCTGCATGCGGGCGACGGCGGAGAACTCGGCGTTGCCGCCGAGCATGATGTCGGTGCCGCGGCCGGCCATGTTGGTGGCGACGGTGACGGCACCGAGGCGGCCCGCCTGCGCCACGATCGCGGCCTCGCGGGCGTGGTTCTTCGCGTTGAGGACCTCGTGGCGGATGCCCTTCTTGGCGAGCAGCTTGGAGAGGTACTCGGACTTCTCCACGGACGTGGTGCCCACCAGCACCGGCTGCCCGGTGGCGTGGCGCTCGGCGATGTCCTCCACCACCGCGTCGAACTTGACCTTCTCGTTCTTGTAGACGAGGTCGTTGTTGTCGACGCGCTGCTTCTCCTTGTTCGGCGGGATGACGACCACGCCGAGCTTGTAGGTGTTGGCGAACTCGGCGGCCTCGGTCTCGGCCGTGCCGGTCATTCCGGAGAGCTTCTCGTACAGGCGGAAGTAGTTCTGCAGGGTGACGGTCGCCAGGGTCTGGTTCTCCGCCTTGATCTGCACACCCTCCTTGGCCTCGATGGCCTGGTGCATGCCTTCGTTGTAGCGGCGGCCCGGCAGCACGCGGCCGGTGTGCTCGTCGACGATCTGGACCTCGCCGTCGAGGACCACGTAGTCCTTGTCCCGCTTGAACAGCTCCTTGGCCTTGACAGCGTTGTTGAGGAACTGGATGAGGGTGGTGTTCTGCGCCTCGTAGAGGTTCTGGATGCCGAGGTGGTCCTCGACCTTCTCGATGCCGGGTTCGAGGACGCCGACGGTCTTCTTCTTCTCGTCCACCTCGTAGTCGGTGTCGCGCTCGAGGCGGCGGACCATGCGGGCGAACTCGCCGTACCATCGGTTCGCGTCCCCCTGGGCCGGTCCAGAGATGATCAGCGGGGTGCGGGCCTCGTCGATGAGGATGGAGTCGACCTCGTCGACGATCGCGAAGTGATGCTCGCGCTGGACGAGCTCGTCCAGCGACCACGCCATGTTGTCGCGCAGGAAGTCGAAGCCGAACTCGTTGTTCGTGCCGTAGGTGATGTCCGCCTGGTACTGCCGGCGGCGGGTGGCCGGGTCCTGGCCCGAGACGATGCAGCCGGTCTCCATGCCGAGGAAGCGGAACACGCGGCCCATGAGGTCGGCCTGGTAGGAGGCGAGGAAGTCGTTGACCGTGACGATGTGCACGCCCTTGCCCGTCAGGGCGTTGAGGTAGGCCGGGGCGGTGGCGACGAGGGTCTTGCCCTCGCCGGTCTTCATCTCCGCGATGTTGCCCTGGTGCAGGGCGACACCGCCCATCAGCTGCACGTCGTAGTGGCGCTGGCCCAGGGTGCGGCCGGCGGCCTCGCGCACCGCGGCGAAGGCCTCCGGGAGGATCTGGTCGAGGGTCTCGCCGTCGGCGAGGCGCTCCCTGAAGCGGTCGGTCTCCTCCCGCACCTGGGCATCCGTCATGGCCCGGAACTCGTCCTCGAGCACATTGACGGCGTCCGTGATGCCCCGCAGCCGCTTGACGGCCCGGTTGTCCGAGATCTTGAGGATGCGGTCGATGATCGAGGGCACTGGCTTCTTCAGCTCCTTGCACGGTCGGGCGCGGACCGGCGGGGGCCTGCGGGCATGGTGGTGCCCGGGATCAAGGCCTGCGCCGGAACGTGGTCTGCGTGACAGTCTACGTCCGGCCGGCCGAGTGTTCGCTGAACGTGGACCGCGCCGGGCGTGCGCCCCTCGGACGGGGCAGGCCGCTCAGCCCCCGCGCAGCTTCCGGGCCACATCGCCCGGTGCGTCGGAGGGCACGACGGGCCCGGGACACGGTCCGGACGCGGCGACGGCGCCCGTCCCTGTCAGGGCGGGCGCCGTCCGGCACGGGGCAGGTGCCGCTCACTCGGCGGCGTCCGCTGTGTTCTCACCGTAGAAGCGCTCACGGCCGCCGTCCGGCACATGGTCCGCCGGCAACGACTCGTCGAGGCTGATGACGCCGTACTGCCAGCCCTGCCGGCGGTAGACGACGCCGGGCACGCCGGTCTCGGAGTTCTGGAACAGGTAGAAGTCGTGGCCGACGAGCTCCATGGCGTCGACGGCCTCGTCCACCGTCATGGGCGTCGCGGGGAACGTCTTCTCACGGATGCGGACAGGAGTGTCCTCGGGGACGTCCATGCCCGCGGCCTCCTCCTCCGCCTTGCGGGCGGCGAGGACCTGCTCGACGAGCGAGACGTTGGGGTCGACCGGGACCATGTCCGCGGTGGCCTCGGCCACAGAAGCCTGCCGGCGGCGGTCCTTGCGGCGGTCGTGCAGCCGGCGCAGGCGCTCGGACAGGCGCGTGAAGGCCTTGTCGAAGGCCACCGTCTTGTCGTCGTCGTCCGCCTCGGTGCGGACCACGGTGCCGTCGCCGCGGAGGGTGACCTCCACCTTCACGTTCTGCTCGGAGTGGCGCTGGCTGGAGGGCCTGGACGTCTTGACCTCGATGGAGTCCGCGCCGGCGGCGAGGTGCTCGAGTCGGGCGACACGCTCGCGGACGTGCTCGCGGTAGGTCTCGCTCGGCGTGATGTTGCGGGCGATGAAGCTGACATCGATGGTCATGGCGTCCTCCTAGGGTCGTCCTGTCGCTTCCCGCGGCCCTCCCACGCCGGCCGCGGCCGGACCCGGAGAGCACAACGGCGGCTGGTGGAGAGCGTCTCACTCCTTCCAGCCGCCGGCGGGGCGGGATCGGAAGACCGACCCCGTGCATCCACCCTACGTGACGCAGGACACACTGTCAGCCTCGCCGGAGCCGCCCGCCGACGGCGAATCCGGGGGCGCGACCCCGGCCACCGCGGCAGCCGCGACCGGCACCCCGCCCGCTCTGCGGACCTGACGTGCCAGTGCCGCCAGCGTCGCACCGGTCGTGACCACGTCGTCCACCAGCACGACCGGGGTCCCCCGGGCCAGCCGACGGCCCACCCTCCAGCCGCGCCGGCGACGGCGCCGGGCCACTGAGGTGGCGCCCGCGTGGGAGGCCGTCGCCGGCGCCAACAGGTCCGCCGCACCGGGCAGGGCGGGTCGGACCACGTCGCGGCGCACCGCGGCCGGCCAGGGCAGCGGCGCCGCCAGCAGCTCGGCCACCGGATCACAGCCGCGTCGCAGGTGGCCGGTCAGGGAGCCGGGGACGGGGACGAGCACCGGCGGTGGGGCCTGCTCGCCCAGACGGCCCGCGGCGATGTGCTCGGCCGCCCAGAGCGCCCGCACGTCCGGGTCGCCCAGGGCAGCATGGACGGCCTGCAGCAGACCCGGTGCGAGCAGGCGGCGCAGGTGCAGCGCATCGTGGTCCTTGAAGGAGAGCACGGCGGTGGACAGCGGAGCCGCGTACTGCCCTGCGACGATCGTCGGCAGGGGCGCACCGGTGAGGACCAGCGGCAGGGCCGCCGCGTGCTCCTCGATGCGGACCGGCGCGGACAGGGCGTACCGCAGCGCCGCCGTGCAGTCGGGACACAGGCGCCGGCCCGGTGCGGCGCAGACGGCACAGTCGGCCGGGAGGAACAGGTCGATGACGTCGGCGAGCAGCGAGGACATGGGGCCAGTCCACCCGTCCTCGCCGCGGCCGGAGGCCCCGGTCCCGACGATGTGCGGGACGCAGCGTGCTGTGCAGGAGGGGCGGACGGGTCAGCCGGGGAAGGCCAGGTCCCGGACGGGGCGTGTGAGCTCCTGGCTGCGCCACGAGGAACCCAGAAGCAGGTACACGCCGTTTTCGGTCTCCGCGTAGAAGGACTGCGAGTCCCCCCCGGAGAACCCGGTCAGGCCAGCGAGCGGGTTCAGGGTGCGACGGGTGCCGTCGAGGGAGATCACCTGCGGTTCGATCTTGTCCTCGGCGTCGTCGGCATAGTCGGTGACCGCCAGCGTGACGTCGTCGATCCAGAAGACGTCGCGCATGGGGACGGTCGTCTCGAGTGTCTGCGGGTCGGTGAGCGAGGACGGCACACCGTCCTGGCCGCGCACCACGCCGGCCACGCGCAGGCTCACGGTGCCTTCCGACTCGACGAGCAGCGCCGCCCGGGTGCCGGTCGGTCCGACCTGCAGGGCGCGGATGGTCTCGTCCGACTTCAGCCAGGGAGTGCTGACCTCACGGGCGGTGCCGTCCTCCTGGTCGCCCAGCGGGACGGCCCGGATGCGGGAGGAGCTGCCGGAGTCCACCGTCCAGGCCCAGTCCAGTCCGTCCACGGTGGGGCGGGTCAGGGAGATGCCTGAGACGATCTGTTCCAGGGTGCCCTCGGTGTCCGCACGGTACATCTGCGTGCGATCGGAGGTGAGGAACACGAAGTCGGTGCGGGCACGGTTCATCGCAGGCTCGACCGGGTCGAGCGCCGAGACGTTCCGGAGCCCGCCGACCGGGGTCACGCTGAGGCCTTGGAAGAAGGCGAGCGTCCGGTTGGTCGGGTCGACGCCGACCTGGAGGGTGCCCTTCGAGGGGTTCACCTCGACGGGGTCGAGATGGTCTGTCTCGCCCTCCACCGCCAGCGGGTCCAGGTCCACGGTGACCTCGACGCTCTCGACGGTGCTCAGGCCCTCGAGGGTCATCTCGATCTGCTGGCGCAGCCGCTCGCGGCCGTCGGAGTCCATGCCGTCCACCGTCGAGGCGGCGAGGTCGACGGAGGCGACGCCGTCGGTCACCGGGACGGTCGGGCGGGACAGCTGGGAGCCGCTGCCGGCGGGGAAGGCCGAGACGACGGCGCCGCCGAGGGGCTTCACGGGCCCTGCCAGCAGGGCCCGGGTCATCGCCGCAGCAGTGGTGCCCCGGTTGATGAACCAGCGCACGTCCGGCACGGCATAGGTGAAGGTCGGGTCGAAGAAGTACAGCTCGTGCGGCGCATAGATCGCGGCGAACTGGGAGCCGGAGAGCATCGTCCCGTCCTCGGCGGCGCTGATGCGGCGCTGCCCGTCGACGTCGGTGACGGTCAGCTCCCAGGCCTCGGTGGTGCCGGAGGGCACCGCGGTCCTGATGCCGTTCTGGTCCACGATGGAGTCGATCTCCACCTGGACGAGGTAGGTGCCGTCCTCGTCCACACGGGTGACGGTCGGCTGCGAGGAGTAGACCACCGTGCGGCGGTGGGGGTCCCAGTCCGCGGAGGCGTCGCCGGTCAGGTACTGGCGGGCGATCGCGTAGTCGTCCTGGGGACCGACGCCGGCGGCGAGGAAGCCGCGGATGATCTCGGGGGCCTCGGCGTCGCGCACCGGACCGGCCGGGACGTACAGCGGGACGTCCTGCTCCTGCTCGGCGCCTGCCAACGGTGGGGAGGTGCCCACCGGGGAGGACGTCGGCACCTGCGCGCACGCGGACAGGGCAAGGGAGGCGGCGGCCAGCACGGCGAGGGTGAGCCGGCGGCGCCCGGCGACGGTCTCTGCGGTCATCGCGGGTCCTCCTCTCGGGACGTGTCGCGCAGCGCCTGCTCCTGCGTGCGGTCGATCTCACCGGTGTTCACGTCCTCGTCCGGACCCACCGGGTCGGGACGGTCGACGCCGGCGTCCATGAGCGGCCGGTGGGGGTCTGAGGCGAGGCGGCGTTCGCGGACGTCGTAGACGGGCGGCAGGGCCAGGGCGGCGTGGTCCACCATCGTCGCTTCGGAGTGCGGGACTCCGGCCGGGGGCTGGTCGCACGGGACCGTGAGCAGGAAGCAGGATCCGACGCCCAGCTCGCCCCAGGCGACGAGGCTGCCGCCGTGGATGCGGGTGTCCTCGGTGGCGATGGACAGGCCGAGCCCGGAGCCGCCCGTGGTGCGGGTGCGGGCCGGGTCGGCGCGCCAGAAGCGGTCGAAGACGCGCTCGACCTGTTCGGCGGACATCCCGATGCCGTGGTCCACCACACCGACGGAGACGACCTCGCCGTCTCCGGAGACCACGACGTCCACGGGATGGCCCTCGGCGTGCTCGATGGCGTTGTTCACGAGGTTGCGGACGATGCGCTCGATGCGGCGGGGGTCCACGCGGGCCAGGAAGCTGGAGCCCTGCGGGACCACGAAGACCTCCACTCCGGCGCGGTCGGCCAGGGGCTGTGAGGTGAGGATGACGTCGTTGCAGAGCGCGAAGAGGTCGGTCTCCTCGAGGGCGAGCATGGCGGCGCCGGCGTCGAAGCGGGTGATCTCGAGCAGGTCGGCCAGCATCGCCTGGAAACGGTCCACCTGGTGGTAGAGCAGCTCGGTGGATCGGCGGTTCACCGGGTCGAAGTCGTCTCGGGAGCCGTAGAGGACGTCGGCGGCCATGCGCACGGTGGTGAGCGGGGTGCGCAGCTCGTGGGAGACGTCGGAGACGAAGCGCTGCTGCATCTGGGACAGCTGGGCCAGCTGGGTGATCTGGTCCTGGATGTTGTCTGCCATGCGGTTGAAGGAGGTTCCGAGGCGGGCGACCTCGTCCTCGCCGTGGACCGGCATGCGGGCCTCGAAGTTGCCGCGGGAGAGGGTCTCGGCGGCCAGGGAGGCCTGCTGCACGGACTGCACCACGAGGCGGATCACTGCGGCGGAGACCACCACGTTGAGCAGCACGAAGCCGGAGCCGAAGAGCATGAGCACGCGCAGCACGGAGTCCAGCGAGTTCTGCACGTCGGAGAGGTCGTAGACCAGGTAGAGGGAGTAGCCGGAACCGGGCGGGAGGATCACCTGGGTGCCGAAGGCCAGTGCCGGATGGACCGTCCCTCCTTCGTCCTCCATCGCCATATGGGCGTAGTAGACGCCGGTGCCGGCGGCGACGGCGGACTTGAGGTCGGCGGGGATCGATTCCGAGTCCAGCTGCGGGGACGAGACGCGGCCGATGTCGGCCGAGTCCGTGTCCGGCAGGGGCTCGAGCATGAACCGGCGGCCGAGCGTGGAGGAGTCGCCCTCGAGGGAGCGCAGGGTCTGGGACACCATGACGTCGGTCAGTGGCGTCTCGGGGGTGCCGGCCAGGGCGAAGGTGTCGCGGACCTGGGCCAGGGAGCGGTTCGCATCGACCTCGATCTGCTCGAAGCGGGCCTCGACGAGCGCGTCGGAGATCTGCTGGGCGAAGAAGACGGCGAGCAGCCCCGAGGCCACGAAGGTGAGCACACCCACCATGATGGAGGTGCGCAGCTGCAGCGACCGCCGCCACGCGCGCCGCAGCCGGTGGAGCCAGTGCAGCGGGTTCAGCCGGGAGCGCCGGACCGGCTCGGGCTCGGCGACGACCGGGACGACTCCGGCGGCCGGCAACGTGCGGGTGTCCCGTTCCTCCTGGTCCAGGGCCTGGGCCACGGCCTCAGCCCTGGCCGGCCTTGTATCCGACGCCGCGGACGGTGAGCACGACGGTCGGGTTCTCCGGGTCCGGCTCGACCTTGGAGCGCAGGCGCTGCACGTGGACGTTCACCAGGCGGGTGTCGGCCTGGTGGCGGTAGCCCCAGACCTCCTCCAGGAGCATCTCGCGGCTGAAGACCTGCCAGGGTTTGCGGGCGAGGGCGACGAGCAGGTCGAACTCGAGCGGGGTCAGGGAGATGACCTCGTCCCCGCGGCGGACCTGGTGGCCGGCCACGTCGATGTCCAGGCCGCCGATCTTCAGGGTTTCGGGGGCACGGGTATCGCCCTCGCGCAGGCGGGCGCGGACACGGGCCACGAGCTCGGCGGGCTTGAACGGCTTGGGGACGTAGTCGTCGGCGCCGGACTCGAGGCCGCGCACCACGTCCGCGGTGTCGGACTTGGCGGTGAGCATGACGATCGGGACGTCGGACTCGGCACGGATGAGCTTGCAGACCTCGATGCCGTCGATGCCCGGCAGCATGAGGTCCAGCAGGACGAGGTCCGGGCGCACCGCGCGGAAGGTCGGAAGCGCGGAGGAACCGTCCTTCACGAACGCGGGCTCGAAGCCGTCGTTGCGCAGGACGATGCCGATCATCTCGGCCAGGGCCTCGTCGTCGTCCACGACCAGGATGGTGGCTCGGCTCATCTGGGCCTCCTCTGCTTGTCCTCTGCTGGTCCCCTGCGCCTGTGCACGGGATGCCTGGGCAGGACCTGCCCGGCCCCGCCCAATGTCTGTGGGCCAGCTTATCGTCCCTGGCCGGGCAGCCCGTCACCGTGCGCTGAGACGGACCTGCAGCCTCAGCCGGCCAGGTCCGTGCGGCGGTCCTCGAGCTCGTCCGCGGCCTGCGCCGTCCGGCGCAGCGCGTCCTTCCCGACGACGGCCGGCCCCATCAGGGTCCAGCCGACGGTCAGCGCGGGGTCCAGTCCGACGCGTTCGACGTCCCGCATCAGCGCCGCGGGTCCGCGGCCGGCCACGTGCCGGATCGCCAGCGGTCGGCCGGCCTCGCTCCAGCCGCCGACGACGTCCCAGGCGGCGGGGCCGGCAGGGACGTCCGGGTCCGGGGCGTCCACGGCCACGCCCACGGTCTGGGCAGCCGAGCCGCCGCGTCCGTCGTCCGCAGCGGGGGCAACCGGCGTCGGCAGGGCCTCGGAGGCCAGCAGGGCCAGATCGGCCGGGCCGGGGCCCTCCTCCGCGGAGCAGCCGCGACGGCCGGCGTCGATCCACGCCCGCGCGGGCGCGGCGCCCGAGGCCCGGGCCTCCTCGCCGGCAAGGACGGCCAGGGCCGCCCGCCAGTGGGTACGGGCCTCGTCACGAGGCACGGAGCGCACGGTGCGGTACCCGGACGCGGTGGGCAGGGCTCCGGCGAGCACCGCGGCGGCCAGGGGCTCGTCGATCCACAGGGCCGTGCGGCGGGCACCGGCCTCGGTGCGAAGCCGAGACAGCAGACCTGCCACGCCCTCGGTCCAGGCCGCGGCCACGTCCCGGCGGGCACCGGCGTCCACCGCCACACGCTCCCCGCCGGGCAGCCACAGGCTCCCGAGCAGACTCAGCGGCCCGACGACGCGGACGGCGAGACGGTCGATCCCGATCCCCTCGGCGCCGGCAGTGTCCGCCAGACGGTGCAGGTCCTCGGACAGGTGTGCGGTGGCACGGCGATGGTCCATGCCGTTGGACCGGGCCCCGGGCGGGCTGATGCGCCAGCCATGCGGCTGCAGGTCCACGGCGAGGTCCGGCAGCAGTGCGGCGGTGCGGCCGACCGGTTCGGCCCCGGGCCCACGGTCCGGCAGCTCGGGCAGCAGCGGCCAGTGCGCAGCCCCCGCCTCGCCGAGGGTGGCCAGGGCCGCCTCGGCCGCGTTCAGGCCCCGCCAGGTGCCGCCCACGAGGGCACGCACCCGTCCCGGCTCCGCCGGCTCGGCCGACGGGGCGAGCCCGTACCGCGAGACCTGTGCCTGATCCACCGCCAGGGACGAGCCGGCGGCGCGTGCCGTCGTCGGGGCGGGATCAGTCGTCATGCCCGGCCTGCCCGTCATGCTCCTCTTCGGCGATCGCCTGGTGGTGGCGGATGACCTCGGCGATGACGAAGTTGAGGAACTTCGCGGCAAACTCGGGCTCGAGGTCGGCGTCCTCGGCGAGCGCCCTCAGGCGTGCGATCTGGGCCGTCTCACGACCGGGATCTGAGGGCGGCAGCTCGTGCTCGGCCTTGAGCCGGCCCACACGCTGGGTGAACTTGAAGCGCTCGGCGAGCAGGTAGACCAGGGACGCGTCGATGTTGTCGATGCTCCCGCGGATCGCATAGAGCTCCTGAAGGACGGCCGGCTCCGTGGAACCGGCGAGGGAGCTGGCGTGGGGGTCGTACTGCGCGCTCATGCCAGCCACCCTACAAACGGCGGGCGGCCCGGTCCTGGCCGTCTCACTGCGCGGGCCGGTCTCGGTCCGGCTCCGCTGTCCGTTCCCCGTCCGGTCCCGGCGCCTCGTCCAGGGCCCGGTTGCGGGCGCGGTCGATCGTGACCTGGCCCAGCACGCGGGTGCCCCGGTAGAGCACGGC
Organism: Micrococcus sp. FDAARGOS_333; assembly: GCF_002206575.2. Lineage (NCBI taxonomy): Bacteria > Bacillati > Actinomycetota > Actinomycetes > Micrococcales > Micrococcaceae > Micrococcus > Micrococcus sp. FDAARGOS_333. The sequence continues at coordinate 2,143,669 of NZ_NJFJ02000001.1, forward strand.
GGTCTGGCCCGGCGCCACGCCCCGCAGCGGACGTTCCGGCCGGATCAGCCAGCGCTCGCCGCCGTCGTCCACCCGGGCGAGGGCCGGGACGATCTCCCCGTGGGCGCGGAACTGCAGCTGACAGTCGAACCAGTCCCCCGCCGCGGCCTCGGTCAGCGGTGCACCGGCCCAGGTGGGGCGGATGCCCTCGATGCGATCCACGTCCAGCAGCTCGCGGCCGCCGACCACCACGGTGTTCTCCTTCGGCCGCACCTCCAGCACGAAGCGCGGCTTCCCGTCCGGGGCGGGACGGCCGATGGCCAGGCCCTTGCGCTGGCCCACGGTGTAGGCCTGGGCGCCGGTGTGGGTACCGAGGCGCTCGCCGTCGGTGCCGAGGATGGCCCCGGGGGCCAGGTCGATGCGCTCGGCGAGCCAGCCGCGGGTGTCCCCGTCGGGGATGAAGCAGATGTCGTGGGAGTCGGGCTTCTGCGCCACGGACAGCCCGCGCTCGGCGGCCTCGGCGCGCACGAGCTCCTTGGAGGGCGTGTCGGCCAGCGGGAAGAGGCAGTGCTCGAGCTGTTCGGCGGTGAGGACGCCGAGGACGTAGGACTGGTCCTTGGCGTCGTCGGCGGCACGGTGCAGCTCCGGAGTGCCGTCCGGGCCGGGGCGCACGGCGGCGTAGTGGCCGGTGCAGACGGCGTCGAAGCCGAGCTGCAGGGCCCGCTCGAGCAGCGCGGCGAACTTGATCTTCTCGTTGCAGCGCATGCAGGGGTTCGGGGTGCGGCCCGCGGCGTACTCGGCCACGAAGTCGTCCACCACGTCCTCCTTGAACCTCTCGGAGAAGTCCCAGGTGTAGAACGGGATGCCGAGCCGCTCGCAGGCGCGCCACGCGTCCGAGGCGTCCTCGATGGTGCAGCAGCCGCGGGAGCCGGTGCGCAGGGTGCCGGGCATGCGGGACAGCGCCAGGTGCACGCCCACCACCTCGTGCCCGGCGTCCACGGCGCGGGCGGCGGCGACGGCCGAGTCCACTCCCCCGGACATGGCGGCCAGGACCTTCACGGCGGGCTCCTCTCTCGACGACGGGTGGGCGGTCCAGTCTACGAGGGCGGGGTCGGCCGCCTCGACCCGGGCCCGGGTGCATCGTCGGTCGTGTTCGACGTCCCACCCGCCGGCGGATGGCGCCGGGCCGTCAGGGACCTCACCCCGAGCACCAGGACCGCGAGGACGATCACGACGACCGACCAGACCAGCCCCTGGACGAACAGGTCCGGGTGGGGCTCGTCGCGCACCGCCAGCGCACCGAAGATCAGGGACGGAGGGGCGAAGACCGCCGCCAGGTACTCGAAGGACTCCCGGTTGCGGCTGCGACGTCGGCGTTCCTCGTCCCTGGCCTGTTCTTGCCGGTCGGTCTCGATCTGACGCTGTCGCTGCGCCCGGGACTCCTCTGCCTCTTGGCGCTGACGGTGGCGGAAGGTCTGGATGCGGAAGATGCCTTCCTGCTCTTCCCGGACACGGTCCAGACCGGCGACCAGGCCCCACTGCTCTTGGAGCGCTGTGAGCATTCGCGTCGCCTCCGGGCGTCCGGGGACGTCCTCGAACCAACGCTGGTTGATGAACCATTGGAAGCGCTGCTCCAGGTCGATGGCGCTGTCGACGTCGGAGTCGGATCGTCCTGGCGAGCGCTCGTGCAGACGCGCCAGCGCCTGGACGTGTTCGGCCAGCAGGAACCGCTGCCGCATCCCCAGCATGGCCAGGTCGACGAATCGACCGTGGACGATGCTTCGCACCAGAGGGTCGGAGACGTAGCTGCCCACCTGCAGGTCCTTCACCCTCCTCCCCTGGCCCGCCCGGTTGCGGTACCTGTGGAAGTCGGCCTGGCTGCTGCTCAACCGGGGGTCGAGAAGCACGGCGGCGCCGGTGGAGCAGACCCGCATGTCACAGCCCAATGCGTGGACGGTCCCGGACGATGCCTCCTCGCGCGTGTCGTCCGGAAGGGCGTAGGTGCCGCTGAGCCGGTGGCCTGCCGCGAGCTGGTAGGACCACTTCTCCGCCTCCGACCAGACGTCGGACTCCTCCAGGTGGAAGAGCGAATAGGGGCTGGGCCGTCGCAGGTCGTCGAGCGGAAGACACCAGAGCGCCATCACCCTGTTCACCGACTTCGGCAGCCTGCCGACCGATCCCTGTGTCACCGGCTCGCTGCCGGGTGCGTCGCCGAGGCACCCCGTCTCGTAGACCAGCGTCGGGGGGCGTCGGTCACCAGGGAAGTAGGCTTTCCTGAGCGTGTGCTCCCGCCACCCTGACGCGTGGACCTCGGCGTCGGTGGGGACGTAGTCCACGCTCGGGTCGACCCGGCAGTCCAGGGATCCGTCGCGTCTGCGGCACGAATCGGTGTACCCGCCGCGGGAGGCCTGGACGTGCAACCCCATCCCGTGGAGGATCCTGGTGATGTCGACCGAGAGCCCCCGTCCGCCGTCGGACGGCCACCACGACGGCTTGCTGATGTACTCCGACAGGCGGGTCAGCTCGTCACTCGTGAATCCGACGGCCTTCAGGTGCAGGACGGCGAATCCGAATCCGGGGTCCTCCATGGCGTCGCCCGACCGCACGGATTCGAACTCGTGCCGCTCGGCCCCCAGAACATGCAGTCGCTTCTGCGCATCAGCTGACCGGTCGAGCACCAGGTCGCTGTAGACGTCGTAGAGGCGGCCGGGAAGAGCGGTGCCGGCCTGAGCCGAGGCGGGGTCACCGGGAACCCACGCCTCGTAGACGTTGCCCTTGCCTGTGGAGCCCGATGCCGCGCTGGTGGCGACGACACGCGCCGCCAGGTGGTCCGAGTGGAAGTACTTCGCCGGATCGAACCAGTGCTGGTATGCGGTGTCCCGCACGGTCATGCCGGGCGGCTGGTCGGTGCCTGGCTGTCCGGTGGGGTTCAGGGAGAGGGGGTCCCATGTTCGGCGCGCCACCCCGAGCTGATGTGCCTTGTCCGTGGGGACGTCGACGAGGTCGCGGGTCGGGTCGTCACCGCTGCGCAGCCGAAAGGGGCGCTTGGTGGCGCAGATCTCCCGACGTCGCCAGTCCAGGTGGTACGGGAGGAGCACAGCGACCGTGACTTCACCCCAGGGCGCGTCCGCCTGATGTTCCACGTCGACTCGCGTCGTCGTCTCCGGCATGGCGATGTCGGCGCGCAGTGGCGTTCCTCGGTCCATGATGTCCCCTCCTCCGCCGAATCCAGCGGTCCCTGCGGACACCCTCGCCCCACCCTCCATGTCACGTCAAGCAGAAGCACCACGAATGCACACAGCGGCCGAGCAGCTCAGCGCAGCAGCGTGCGCAGCGCATCGAGCAGCGCGGCCACCTCGGCCGGCGTCGTCGTCCGACCGAGGGTGAACCGCTGGGTGGCCCGCGCGTCGGCCTCCGTCCGCCCCGGCAGGGCCGCGACCACGTGCGACGGCTCGGCCACCCCGGCGGTGCACGCCGACCCGGACGAGGTGTCCAGCCCGGCCATGTCGAAGGAGAACAGCAGCGCGTCCGCCGTCCGGCCCGGCACGGTGATGTGGACGTTGCCGGGCAGCCGGCGCGTCCCCGGCGGCAGCGCCTGCCCCGTCGCCGGGTCGAGGTCCCGCGGCCCGGTCAGGCGCACCCCGTCCAGGGCGTCGACGGCGGCGATCACCTCGTCCCGCAGCGCGCCCAGCCGGGCGGCCTCGGCAGGCTGCTCCGCGACGGCCTCCGCCACGGCGGCCGCCAGTGCGGCGGCCAGGGCCACCGACACCGTGCCCGAGCGCAGACGGCGTTCCTGGCCGCCGCCATGCAGCACCGCCTCCAGCGTGACGTCCCGGCGCACCAGCAGGGCGCCGACACCCACGGGGGCGCCGACCTTGTGGCCCGAGACGGCCAGACTCGCGGCCCCGGACGCGGCGAAGTCCACGGGCACGGCCCCGAGGGCCTGGACGGCGTCGGTGTGCAACGGGACCCCGTGGTCGGCCGCGAGCCGGGCGGCCTCGGCCACGGGCTGGACCGTGCCGATCTCGTTGTTGGCCCACATCAGCGTGGCCAGGGCGGTCTGCTCGGGCGCGGCCGCCAGCGCGGTCTCCCATGCGGCGAGGTCGACCCGCCCGTCGTCGTCGACCGGGACGAGCACCGGCTCGGCGCCCTCGTGCGCGGCGAGCCAGTCGACCACATCGAGGACCGCGTGGTGCTCGATGCCGGTCAGCACGATCCGGGTGCGTTCCGGCGCCGCGGCGCGGCGGGCCCGGTACAGCCCCTGGACGGCGAGGTTGTCCGCCTCGGTGCCCCCGGACGTGAGGATCACCTCCGTCGGGTGCGCCCCGAGCGCCGCGGCGAAGCGCTCTCGCGCCTGCTCGAGGCACAGCTTGGCCCGGCGGCCGGAGGCGTGGAGGGAGGCCGGGTTGCCCGGCAGCGCGGCCGTCTCGGTCAGGGCCTTCAGCGCGGCCGGCCGCACCGCCGTGGTGGCGGCGTGGTCCAGGTGCACGCGGTCCGAAGTGGTCACCCCGTCAGTCTAGGAGCCGCGCCCGGCGTGGCCGAGGACGCCCCCAGGGTCCGGTCGCCCCGACGGGGGCAGACAGCGGCCGAACGAGGCGCCCAGGGACGGGAACCAGGGCGAGGTGCACGCCACCACCGGGGCACACAGCCCTTCCGGGTCTCACGGTCCCCGTGCGGTGCGGATGGTTGAATGAACGGGTGCTCTTCCCCGTCCCCGCCCTGAAGCATCCCGTGCACCGGTTCGCCCACACGGAGGTGGACCTGCGCACCCGCGTGCTCGTGATGGCGGTGGTCAACCGGACCCCGGACTCCTTCTACGACGCCGGGGCGACCTTCGCCTTCGATGCCGCCGTGGACGCCGCCCGCGCCGCCGCGGCCGACGGCGCCGACTGGCTGGACGTCGGCGGCGTGCCCTTCGCCCCGGGCGAGGAGCTGGACCCTGCCGAGGAGGCCGAGCGCGTCGCCCCGCTGATCGCCGCCCTGCGCGCCGGAGACGGCGGCGTGCACGGCGGCGAGGAGGCCGCCCGCGCGATCCTCTCGGCGGACACCTTCCAGCCGGCGGTCGCGGCGGCGGCCCTCGAGGCCGGCGCGGACGTCGTCAACGACACCTCCGGCCTCTACTACCCGGACCTCGGCCGCGTCGCCGCCGAGCACGGCGCCCACCTCGTGGTCACCCACTCGCTGGCCCACCTCACCGGGCCGCGCACCGTGGTGCCCCGCCCGCAGTACTCCGACGTGGTGGCCGAGGTGCGCGAGCAGCTGCTGCGCACCGTTGACCGCGCCGTGTCCCTGGGCGTGGCGCCGGAGAAGATCATCGTGGACCCGGGCCATGACCTGAACAAGACCACCGTGCACACCCTGGAGGTCACCCGTCGCCTGGAGGAGGTCGCAGACCTGGGCTTCCCCGTGCTGGCCGCGGTCTCCAACAAGGACTTCGTGGGCGAGTCGCTTCACCGCCCGAAGTCCCGGCGTCTTGCCGGGTCCCTGGCCGCCGCCGTGGCCTGCGTGGCCGGCGGCGCACGCATCCTGCGCATGCACCAGGTCCGCCCCTCCGTGGACGCCGCCCGCATGGTCGAGTGCATCGCAGGCTGGCGCGACCCCGTCCTGGCCGTCCACAACACCGGGGACCTGAATCGGGATCCCGACCTTTCCGCGGTAGCCGCGGACGAGGACTGGGAGCCCCGCGCATGAGGGCGCTGACCGGGACCGGGCAGGCCCTGACGGACGAGGACCTGCTCGCGCTCTACGCCGCGCCGCGCCGGCTCCGCGGCGCTCTGGACGGCCCGCACGGCCCGCGCTCCACCGGGTCTGCACGGCACGACCCTCTCTCCGCCCGGCCCGCCGACCGCCCGTGGACGCGGATGATGTTCATCTCCTCTGCCGATGGCGCCGCCGCTGTGGACGGCCGGTCCGGCGGCCTCGGCACTCCGGCCGATCACCGGGTCTTCGCCCTGGCCCGCAGGGATGCCGACGTGATCCTCGTGGGCGCCGGGACCGTCCGTGCGGAGGGCTACGACGGACCGCTGGTGGACGCCGAGGCCTCCGCCTGGCGCACCGCCCGCGGCCTGGACGCGCACCCGGAGGTGGCCGTGGTGTCCGGTGGCCTGCACCTGGCCGCCTCCGACCCCTTCTTCCTCCGTGCCCCGGGCCGGCCCGTGGTCCTGACCTCCGCCGCCGCCCTGCGGGACCACGCCGACCGGGCCGCAGCGCTCGCCGACGTCGCCGACGTGCTCGCCGCGGGCGAGACCGACGTGGACCCGGCGATCGCCCTGGCCCTGCTCGCCGCGCGCGGCCACCGCGTGGTCCACGGGGAAGGCGGTCCGTCCCTGTTCGGCGCCGTCGCCGCCGCCGGCCGTCTCGACGAGCTGCAGCTGAGCCTGTCCCCTGTGCTGGTCGGCGGGGACGGCCCGCGGATCCTCACGGCCGCGCAGGCGGTCGGGCTCGACCTGCGCCTGGTGCACGTGCTGCACGAGGACTCGATGCTGCTGCTCCGCTACGTCGCTGCGGGCTCCACGAACGCTCTGGAGGACGGCGCCGCCCTCGACGTGCGTCCGTCCGGGAACGACGCATGAGCGCCGCCGAGCTGGGCCCGCAGACCGCCTACGAGGTGCTCGCCGTCCGCCCGGACGTGGACGCGGAACAGCTGCGCCGGGCCTACCGCCGGGCCGCCCGCCGCGCGCACCCGGACGCCGGCGGCAGCCCCGAGGCGTTCCGCCGCGTCAGCGCGGCCTGGGAGCTCGTCGGCACCGCCGAGGCCCGCCGCCGCTACGACCTCTCCCTGGCGACTGCGGACGCGCCCACCGGCCGTGCGCGCACTGGACGGGGCACGGCCGGAGGCCGCGGCGTAGGCACGACGACGGCACGCGCCTCCGACACCTCGGCCCGCCCGGGCCCTCCCCCGCCCTCACAGCGCCCGGTGAGGTACCTCCCCCCGCTGCAGGCGGAGCCGGTGCCGAACGGGGTCCTGGACGCCGCCCGCTCGGCCCGCCGCTGGCACGGGGTGCCCCGGCGCCGCGGCCTGCTCCCGGACGAGCACCGCCAGCGCCGCCAGGCACGGGTGCTGCGCCTGTTGGACGCGGACGTCGCCCCGGTGCTGCCGGCCGCCCGCTTCCTCACCGGGCTCAGCCTGGGCGGACGCTTCCAGCGGGGACTCGACGTGGACCATGCCGTGCTCTGCGGCGACCGGCTCGCGCTGATCGGCTCCATGCAGGTGCCGGACGGGACCTACACCTGGGACGGGGCGCAGCTGTCCGCACACCGCTCGGCCGCCTCCCCGCCGCTGATGGGCCCGGCGATGATGACGCTCCAGCGGTCCCTGCCGCAGGTGACGGTCGGCGGCTTCGTGCTGGTGATGACGGACCGGGACGAGCGGCTCACCCCCGTGATCCGCCGTGTCCGCGGTGCCGACGACCCCGCCGCCCAGCAGGACCTGCTCACTGCGGCGCCCGCCGCCGGCCGGGACCTGGTCCGCGAGCTGCTCCTGTTCCTCGGCACCGGCAGCGCGCCGGACACCGTGGACCGGGCGGCGCTCGACCTGCTCGTGGACCAGCTGTACTGAGCCCGGCTGAGACGCCCCCAGGCGGAGGTGAGGCGGTGTCAGGAGGCGAACGGCCGTCGTCGGGAAGCCCGCACGCCGGGGACGGCGGACCGGCCTACCATGAAGGGCGTGTCCGCCACCGTCCCGACCCGCCGCACCGAGAACCCGCACCTGGCCGCCGAGCGCGCCCCCGCCCCCGGCACACCCGGCTTCCATCTGATGTTCCACACCCCGGAGATCCCCGGGAACACGGGCAACGCCATCCGCCTGGCCGCGATCACCGGCACGAGCCTGCACCTGGTGGAGCCCCTCGGCTTCACCTTCGCGGACGCGCACCTGCGCCGCGCCGGCCTGGACTACCACGACCTCGCGGTGGTGCAGACCCATCCCGACCTCGACGCCGCCCTGGACGCCCTGCCGGAGGCCCGCGTCTTCGCCTTCACCGCCCGCGGCGACGCACGCTATGACGAGGTCGCCTACCGCCCCGGAGACGTGCTGCTCTTCGGCCGCGAGTCCACCGGGCTGCCGGACGAGGCCCTCGCCCACCCGCGGATCACGCAGACGGTGCGTCTGCCGATGCAGCCGGCCCGCCGGTCGCTCAACCTCGCGAATGCCGCCTCAATCGTGACCTTCGAGGCGTGGCGTCAGCACGGCTTCGCCGGGTCCGCCCGCCTAGACTGACAAGACCATGGACGCGACCTGCACCGCTGAGAACGGACCCCACGACGACGCCCTGCCGTCGCTCGACGTGCTGCTCCGACTGAGCTGCGAAGGCGACCGCGCGGCCTTCGCCGCCTTCTACGACACCACGGTGTCGTGGGTCCATGCCCTCTCCCGGTCCGTGCTGGCCTCGGAGGCCGACGCCGCCGAGGCCACCGCCCTCGTCTACCTCACCGCGTGGGACGAGGCCCCGGACACCGACCTGGACCTGACCGAGGACGACGACGTCCGCCGTCGGGAGCGCACCGTCTTCACCTGGCTGGAGGTCCTGGCCCACCGCGTGGTCACCACCCTGGCCCGCACCGACTCCCTGCCGGAGCGGGGCCACGGACTGCTGCCGGAGAACGCCGGCAAGAGCGAGGATGTCACGGCCGAGCGTCCCCTCAGCTGCGCCTCGCTCAGCGACGAGCAGTACCGCGCCGTGTCCCTGGCCTGGCTCGGCGGCCGCACCTGCCGCCGCCTCGCCGAGGAGATGGGCGTCCCCGCCGCCCGTGCCAAGGAGCTCGTGCGGGACGGCGTCCAGGCCCTCGTGGCCGCCCACCGGGACGCCGAGCAGGAGCGTGGCACCCTCACGGGCCCCCTCAGCACCACCCCGCCCCGCGCCGCCGGCCTCATGGACACCGTCCGCGCAGACGTGGAGGCCGGACGAGGTCTCGAGCTGGCTGACGTCGCCGCGCTCGACGCCCTCGACGCGGACGAGCGCACGCTCGTCGAGGGATCCGTCGCCGCCCGCGGCCCGAGCGAGGGCACGCTGTGGCGCACCCGCCTGCGCGCCGCCCGCAACGCCGTCACCTGGGCGTTCCGCTCTGTCCAGGAGGAGCCGCCGTCCGAGCTGCTGGACCGCATCCTGCGCCGACTGCCCGCCCAGGACATCGGCGTGGCGCTCGTGGACCACGACGAGGTGCGGCACTCCCCCGAGGAGCAGGCCACGGGCCGCCGCCGCATGGTCGCGGTCGTCGGCACCGCGGCGCTGCTGGTGGTCGCTGCCCTGGTCGTCGCCGTAGTCCTTTTGACCGGCCCGACGCTGCCGGAGAAGGTCGACCGCGCCGACGACGTCTACACGTCCACGCCGGTGGACACCCGTGACGGCGGCACCATGCAGGTGGCCACCTCACGCGACATCGACGCCGGCTACGTCCGGCTGGAGGGCCTGCGTCCGCTGCCGCAGGGCCAGGCCTACCAGCTGTGGCTGCTCCCGAAGGACGAGTCCCAGCAGGCCCAGTCGCTGGGCGTGTTCTCCGCCGAGGACCTCACGGAGCCGGTGACCTTCCACGGCATCGACGCCCACGGGGCCGTGGGCATGACCGTGGAGCCGGAGGCCGGCGCCGAGCAGCCCTCGGACGACGTGCACTCCTCCGTGGTGCTCCGCCCGGGCAACGACGGCCCCCGCTACGGCGGCAAGTGGACGATGGACGACTGAGGCAGCCGCCACGGCGCGGACGGCGGTTCAGAAGCCGGCGATCGTGTCCGCGCCGTTGACCTCGACGAGGTGGAAGGACTCGGCCGAGCCGTCGCCCCGGCCGCCGGCCAGCGCGAACTCGTCCCGCATCTGACGGCGCACGAACGAGCGCATGCCCTCCACGTCGGGGTGCTGGGACAGGTGGGCGTCGAGCGCACGGACCTTGGCCTCCTCCAGCCCGGTGACGTCCACGGCGGTGTCTACCCGGGCGTGCGGCGCGGCGTAGAGGAGCAGATGGCGGATGCGGAAGGCCTCCAGCCCCTCGTCCTGGAGCAGCTCCGGGTAGGCGTACGGATTCTCGACGGCCGGGTAGGCGGCCCGGACGACGGCCTCGCCGCAGGCCAGGTGGTCCGGGTGGGACCGCTGCATCCGCTCCCAGTCCCGTTCGGGGTGCAGGCTGAGCACGACGTCCGGACGCACCTGCCGCATCACGCGGACAAGGGCCTTCTGCACCCGCTGGTTCGGCTCGAGGAAGCCGTCCCGCTCACCGAGGAAGCGGACCTGATCGATGCCCAGAATGGCGGCCGCGGCACGCTGCTCCGCATGCCGGCGGGCGGTCATGGCCTCCGGACCCTCGGAGTCGAAGCCGCCGGCATCGCCGTCGGTGACGATGCACTGCACCACGCGCACGCCGGCGGCGGTCAGCCCTGCGAGGGTCGCGGCGGCGCCGAAGTCGAGGTCGTCGGGATGGGCGCCGACGGCGAGCGCGGTACGCCAGCCGTGGCGCGCAGCGAGGTCGGCGGGGGTCAGGAGAGTCTGCATGGCTCCCATTCTCCCCCGCCGCCGGCCGTGGGGCGCCGCGCTGGGCGTCGGCCGGGTGCGTCCCGACGCCGGTCGCGTCAGCCCTGCTGGTCGCTGGTGGCGAAGGTGACCTCGAAGGCCTGCTCCTTGCCGTCGCGGCGCACGGTCACCTCGGCCGAGTCGCCGGGGGCGAACTGGCGCACGGTGGCGGTGAGGGACTCGCTGTCCTTGACCGGATGGCCGTTCACCTCGGTGACGACGTCCCCCTGCTTCAGCCCGGCCTGGTCCGCCGGAGAGCCGGAGACGACCTCACGGACCTCGGCTCCGGCGCTGAACTGGGTGCGGGTCCTGGCGCCGCCGCCCTGGACGTCCGCCTCCGCGGGGGTCACGGAGACGCCCAGGAACGCGTGGTCCACCTCGCCTTCCTCGATGAGTTCCTGGGCGATGCGGTGGGCGTAGTCGACCGGGATGGCGAAGCCGACGCCGATGTTGCCGGACTCGCCGCTCTGCTCCTGGCCGCCGGCCGAGGCGATGGCCACGTTGATGCCGACCAGGTCGCCGTTGGCGTCCACGAGGGCGCCGCCCGAGTTGCCCGGGTTGATGGCGGCGTCCGTCTGCATGACGTTGAGGAACACGGACCCCTGGGTCCGCTGACCGCTGCCCTGCTGCGGGAACTGGAACTCGTACGGGGATCCCTCGGAGGTGTTGTCCGGGACCTCCGAGGAGGCCACCGAGATGGTGCGGTTCAGCGTGGAGACGATGCCGTCCGTGACCGTCCCGGCCAGGCCGAGCGGGGCGCCGATGGCGACCACCTGGTCGCCGACCTGCACGTCCCCGGACGCGCCGATGCCGATCGGGGTGAGGTCCTCGGCGTCCACCTTGATGACGGCGAGGTCGGACTTCGGGTCGGTGCCGACGACCTTCGCCGCGTAGACCGAGCCGTCCGACGTCTGGACGGTCAACTCCGCGTCGGAGGTCGTGCCGCCCATGGTGACCACGTGGTTGTTGGTCAGGATGTGGCCCTCCTCGTCAAGCACGACGCCGGAGCCGGAGCCGCTGCCGGAGCTCGCGATGGTGGAGATCGTGACGACGGAGGGGGAGGCCTTCTCGGCCGCCTTGCTCACCGTGCCGGCCTCGGCGCCGCGGTCCGCCGCACCGCTCTCACCGGACCCCTGCGCGTCCTGCGGGTCCTGGGCGGTGCCATCGCCGGCCTCGGTGCCCCGGTCCTCGTCCCCGCCGTCCTGCGCGGACGACGCGGCCGGCCCGCCGCCGTTCGCGAGGGCGACCGCACCGGCCCCCGCGCCGCCCCCGACGAGTCCGGCGGCGAGCACACAGGCCGCCAGCAGTCCGGTGCCGACGCGCTTCGGGCTGCGCTCGCCGCTGCCCGCGGAAGGCGGGGTCTGGCCGTTGACGTCGGTCGGCGTCGGCTGCTGGGGGTACGACATGGTCCTGGTCCTCTCGTGCGTCGCCTCGGGGCTCGAGCCGCGGGGCGACGCCGTCCGTGCTGGTGGTGTTCGCCGGGTCGGCGTGGGGTCGATGGACTCCATGATGGAGCGGCTCTCTGGACGCATCCTGGAATCTGCCTGGAGGTCAGCCGCGGCTTCGCGGAGACAACGCTGTGCCCGCGACACGCCCGCGTCAGCTGTGGGCGGAGTATGCGTCCGATCCCTTCACCGAGGGTGTCCGCCCTGCCTAGACTGCCACCAAGCCGACGCCGCGCGTCGGACCCCGGGGAACCCGGGCATGGCCGCGGCTCCCCGACCGTCAGGAGCGTTCCGTGCAGCGACCACCTCTCCGCCGTCCCGTCCCCGTGCTCGCCCGTGCGGTCCTGGTCGGCGGCGTCGGAGCGCTCGCCGCGGCGGCCGCGACCGGGGCGCATGCGGCCATGGACGTCCCGCCCGGGATTTTCGTGGTGGACCAGGCGGACGTGCTCTCCTCCACCGAGGAGTCCCGTCTCGAGTCCGAGGTCGCACAGCTGCGGCAGGACACCGGCGAGAGCCTCTACGTGGTCTACGTGGACCAGTTCCCGAACGGGGACAAGGCCTTCGTGCAGGACTTCGCGGACACCAACAGCCTGAGCACCAACGACACGGTGCTGGCGATCGCCGTGGAGACCCGCCGCTACGCGCTCGATGCCGCGGACGGATCGCAGCTGAACGCCATGCAGGACGACATCACCCGCACCTACGTGACCCCGTCGCTGCAGAAGAACACCACCGGAGACACCCCGGACTGGCTCGCCCCCGCCGTCGCCGCAGTGCAGGGCGTGGACGACGCCGCAGACGGCACCCTGGACGGCCGTGGAGAGAGCGGCCAGGAGTACACCCCGGACGGCGCCCTGCCCCAGGGCGAGGGCGGGGGCGCGACGACCGGCTCCGACTCCGGCTCCGGTGCGGCCGCAGCGCTCACCGGTGGCCTGGTGGCCGCGGGCCTGGGCGCCGGCGGCTACCTCGTGTGGAAGCGGTCTCGGAAGGACCCTGCCCGGACCCCGGAACGGGGACGGGTCGCCTCCGCCCCTGCGGCGCCGAAGGACCCGTTGGACGAGATGCCCCTCGAGGAGCTGCACGCGAAGGCCGGCTCGAAGCTCGTCGCCGCGGACGACGCGATCCGCTCCTCAGAACAGGAGGTGGGCTTCGCGGAGGCGGCGTACGGCGCGGACGCGATCGCCACCTTCAAGGAGGACATCGCCACGGCGAAGGAGCACATGCGCGCCTCCTTCCAGCTGCAGCAGCAGATGGAGGACGACATCCCGGACACCGAGGAGGACCAGCGCCGCTGGCTCAAGGAGATCATCGGACGCTGCGACGAGGTCGGCGCCGCCCTCGCTGCCCATCAGAAGGAGTTCGAGCAGCTCCGCGACCTGGAGAACCGCGTCCCGGACGCCCTGGGGGAGCTCGGCTCCGCCGTGCCCGCAGCGGAGGAGAAGGTGGCCGAGGCGGAGCAGACCCTCGTGCGCCTGCACTCCTCCTACGCCGACTCCGCCCTCGCCGAGGTCGGGGACAACGCGGAGCAGGCCCGTGAGCGCCTGGACTTCGTGCGGACCGCAGAGGAGAAGGCCCGGACGTCCTGGGACGCCGGGGACCGCCCCACCGCGGCCCTGGCCGTGCGCGCCGCCGAGGAGGCCCTCGACCAGGTGCGCACCCTCACCGAGGCCGTCCGCCGCGCCGAGGGCACGCTCGCCGAGACCATGGAGCACCTGCGCCAGGGTGTGGCCCAGTGCCGCCAGGATGTGGCAGAGGCCCAGGCGGTGGTGGACTCCGGCCGCAGTCCCGAGCTCGCCGGACCGACCGGCGGACTCAAGGCCGTCCTGCAGGACGTTCGCACGCAGATGGACGCCGGCCGCCCGGACCCCATGGACCTGATCCACCGCCTCGAGGCGGCGCACCGTCAGCTCCACGCACCGCTGGCCGGTGTCCGCGACGCCCGCGAACACGCCATGCAGGCCTCTCGCATGCTGCCTTCGGCGATCACCCACGCCCAGGGCCAGATCGACGGCACCGCAGACTTCATCTCGGCCCGCCGCGGCGCCGTCGGCCCCGAGGCACGGTCCAAGCTCTCCGAGGCCGCCCGGACGCTCGACGCCGCCCGCGGCATGCGCACCTCGGATCCGGGCGAGGCGCTCGACGCCGCCCACCACGCCTCCGACCTGGCCGAGCGCGCCTCCGAGCTGGCCCGCCGTGACGTGACCTCGTTCGGCATGCAGTACGGCGGTGCGGGATTCGGCCAGGGCTTCGGCGGCGCCGACCGCTACCGCCGCCGCGGCGGCTCGTCCTTCGGCTCCGGCCTGGGCGGTGCCATGCTGGGAGGCATCCTGATCAACTCGATCCTGAACTCCGGTGGCTCCTCCGGCGGCTCCGACTGGGGCGGCGGAGGATTCGGCGGACTCGGCGGCGGAGGCCTGTCCGGAGGCGACTTCGGCGGATTCGGCGACCTCTCGGGAGGCAGTTTCTGATCCGGCCGGCACACGCCGTCCTTGCGGCACGCGCCGCATGCAGTCCACCGGTCCCACGGACCGGACCGACGCCCCGTGAGGGGCCTCGGACCCGGCCCTGAGGGGGCCTGTACACGATGAACACCGAGTCGGCGGCTCACGGCGCCGGCACCACAGAAGGGAAACGCCCATGGTCAAGCAGTCCATCTTCGGCCGCATCTCCACCCTGGCGAAGGCCAACATCAACGCCATGCTGGACAAGGCCGAGGACCCGCAGAAGATGCTGGACCAGATGGTCCGGGACTACACCAACAACATCGCGGAGGCCGAGTCCGCCGTGGCCCAGACCATCGGCAACCTCCGGATGATCGAGGACGACTACCGCGAGGACCAGGACGCCGCCCGCAGCTGGGGACAGAAGGCCCTCGCCGCCTCCCAGAAGGCCGACCAGTTCCGCTCCTCCGGTGACGAGGCGAACGCCGCCAAGTTCGACAACCTCGCCAAGGTCGCCATCGAGCGCCAGATGGATGCCGAGCGCCAGGCGAAGGCCGCCGAGCCGACCATCACCTCGCAGCGCGAGATCGTCGAGCGTCTCAAGACCGGCCTGGACCAGATGAAGGTCAAGCGCCAGCAGCTGGTGTCCAAGCGCGACGAGCTCACCGCCCGCGCGAAGTCCGCCAAGGCCCAGTCCGCCGTGGCCGACGCCGTGAAGTCCATCGACCTGCTGGACCCGACCTCCGAGGTCTCCCGCTTCGAGGAGAAGGTCCGCCGCGAGGAGGCCCGCGTGCGCGGCCAGCAGGAGCTCGCCGCCTCCTCCCTGGACTCCCAGTTCGAGTCCCTCGAGGACCTGGGCGAGCAGACCGAGGTCGAGGCGCGCCTGGCGGCCCTCAAGGCCGGCGGCTCCCAGCCGTCCGAGCTGACCTCCGGCGCCGGCTCCGAGGACGCCGAGCTCTCCGTGGACTACTCGGCCGAGCAGACCGGCACCGGCACCCGTACCCAGAACTGATCCGCACCGGAGGGGCCCGACGACGGCCACTCCCCCAGACGTGCGGCGGCCCCCGGACTCCCCGGTCCGGGGGCCGCCGCACGTGCGCCGTGTCTCCTGCATGCCGCGGTGCGCCGTCACCGGCATGCACAAGGCCCCCAGGACCGAAGTCCTGGGGGCCTTTCTCGTTGCGGGGGCAGGATTTGAACCTGCGACCTCCGGGTTATGAGCCCGGCGAGCTACCGAACTGCTCCACCCCGCGGCGACTTGTTCTACTTTACACACCTCCGCCGGGAGCACCAAATCGAGGGTGCCCGATCTGGGCGTGACACTGCCCACGCCGGACGGCCCCGGCCTCGTCCCCGCGTGAGGCGGGAGACGGAGGGCCGGGGCCGTCGTCGGGAAGGGCGCCGCAGGCGTCAGTCCTGCGCCTTCTTGGCCTCCTCCTCGGCGGCGATCGCCGCCTCGAGGGCCTTGTTCAGGCGGTCCTGCTGCTTGCCGTACTCGGCCCAGTCGCCCTCGGCCAGCGCCTCCTCGCCGCGCTCGATGGCGTCCTGTGCCTCCTTGAGGGCCTTCTCCAGGTCGGAGCCGGCCGGGGCCGGGGTGTCGCCGCCGGTCTCGCCCTCGTCGGAGCCGCCGTCGTCGGAGCCGCCGTTACCGGCCTCTCCGCCGCCGGTCTCACCCTTGTCGAACTCCTGCTGCTCCTCCGGCGTCACCGCGCCCGAGTCGCCGTCGAAGACCTGGTTCAGGGCCTCCTCCAGGGTGTCGGCGAAGCCGACTTGGTCGCCGAAGGAGACGAGCACCTTGCGCAGGGTCGGGTACGAGGTGGGGCCCGAGGACCGCACGTACACCGGCTGCACATAGAGGATGCCGCCGGCCACCGGGAGGGTGATCATGTTGCCGTTGATCACGTCCGAGGCGCCCTGGCGGAGCAGGTTCAGCTCCTGGGACACGCTGTCGTTCGAGTCGAAGTTCGCCTGCGCCTGGCCCGGTCCGGGGACCGTGGTCTGGCGCGGCAGCTCGAGCAGACGGAGCGTGCCGTAGGAGTCGCGCTTCTGGCCGTCCTCGCCGGTGCCGGCGTCGCCGTCGGCGGAGAGGAAGCCGTACAGCACGTTGCGCTGCTGCGCGCCCTGCGTGATCTGCGGGATGAAGGTCGAGGTCAGCGAGAACGCGGCCTCGTCCTGGCCCGGCATCTGCATGGTCATGTAGTACGGCGGCTGCTTGACGTTGTCGTCGTCCTGGGTCGGGTCCGAGGGGACCGACCAGGCGTCGTTGTTCTCGTAGAAGTCGTCCGCGTCGGTCACGTGGTAGCGGCCGAGCAGCTCACGCTGCACCTTGAACATGTCCTCCGGGTAGCGGACGTGGCCCATCAGCTCCGCGCTCATCTCGGAGTACGGGTGCATGATGTCCGGGTACACGTTCTGCCAGGCCTTCAGCAGCGGGTCCTCGGTGTCCCACGCGTAGAGCTTCACGGTGCCGTCGTAGGCGTCCACCGTGGCCTTCACGGAGTTGCGGATGTAGTTCACCTGGCCGGAGAGGTTGAACTGCTCGTTGCGGCTCAGGGCGTCGGTGGTGGCCTCGCCCAGCGCCTGCGCGGTCGAGTACGGGAACGCGTCCGAGGTGGTGTAGGCGTCCACGATCCACTGGATGCGCCCGTCCACGATCGCCGGGTAGGCGTTCGAGTCCACGGTGAGGAACGGGGCGACCTTCTGGACGCGCTCCACCGGGTCACGGTCGTACAGGATCTGCGATTCCTCGTTCACATCGGAGGACAGCACGAGCTCGGTGGAGCCGAACTTCACCGCGTAGGCGAGCTGGTTGAACAGGTTGCCCACGGACGGGCCGCCGTCGCCGGAGAAGGTGTAGGCGGTGTCCTCGGCGGAGTCGGCGGTCTGCGGGCGGTCGCGCTCCTTCGGCGCCGCGCCCTCGGGAGCGCCCACCACGGAGTACTCGGGCGAGTTGGTGCCGAAGTAGATGCGCGGCTCGTAGTCCTTCTCGTCCGCCAGCGCACCGGTGGTGGGGATGCCGGAGAGCAGGAACTTCGGGCGGCCCTGGGCGGCCACCTCGGAGGCGTCCGCGGCCACCATGCCGTAACCGTGGGTGTAGACGATGTGGCTGTTCACCCAGGACTGGTCCTCGCTGACGTTGACGTCGCGGACGGACACCACGGTGTCGCGGCTCTCCCCCTCGACCTCGTAGCGGTCCACGTGCAGCGTGTCGGGGAAGGTGTAGTACGGGCGGAACTGCTGGAGCTGGCCGTAGGTCTGCGAGAGCAGGTTCGGATCCATCAGGCGGATGTTCGCGGTGTTCGCGGACTCGCCCGCCAGCGCGCCGGCCTCGGCGTCGGTGGCGCCCTCGTAGTTCGTGGTCTCGACGTCCTGCAGGCCATAGGCCTCGCGGGTCATCTCGATGTTCCGCTTGATGTACTCGGCCTCGAGGGAGCGCTCGGAGGGCTGCACCTGGTACTGCTGCACCAGGAACGGGTAACCGGCGCCCACCACGAGCGAGGTGATCACCAGGACCGCGGTGCCCACCAGGGCGACGCGCCAGCGGCCGTTGAGGATGGTCACCACGAACAGGGCGGCCACGATCACCGCGGTCACCGCGAGGATCGCGGAGGTCGGGATCACGGCGTGCACGTCCGTGTACAGGGCGCCGGCCCAGCCGCCGTCCTGCGACTGCAGGGTGCGGTAGCGGGCGAGCCAGTAGTTCACGCCCTGCAGGAGCAGGAACAGCGCGGCGAAGACGCCCACATGGATGCGGGCGGGCTTCTCCACGGTCACGCCGCCGCGCTCCTCCACGCGGATCGAGCCGTAGAGGTAGTGGACCAGCAGGCCGGCGATGCCGGCCACCAGGGTCACGGAGATCAGGAAGCTGACCAGCATTCCGAGGAACGGCAGGGTGGCCAGGTAGAAGCTGATGTCCATGCCGAACTGCGGATCCTGCTTGCCGTAGGGCTCCTGGTTCAGGAACAGCAGGACCGTCTGCCAGCCGTTCATGGCGGCGGAGCCGGCGAACAGGCCGACCACCACGGGAACGGCGACGAACACCAGGCGGCGCATCGGCTCGAGCTGCCGCTGGTACTGGCTCAGCGAGTCGCGGCCGGCCGAGGGCGCCTTCTGTGGGCGGCCCTTCCAGGCCAGGCGCACGGACAGCCACACGGCCGCGGCCATGACGACCGCGGCGACCGCGAACAGGGCCACACGGGTCCAGATCTCCGTCCAGAACACGTCCGCGAAGCCGATCTGGTTGAACCAGAGGATCTCGGTGTAGACGCCGGTGAAGAGCACGAAGAGCCCCACCAGCACGACCACGGAGATCAGGGTGAGCACCAGGGCGCTCGGACGACCCGGTCGACGGGACTGCCCGCCCTTCCGGGCACCGCCGCCCTCGCCACCGTCGCCTCCGCCGAAGGGGCCGCGGCCCGCTCCTCCACGGCCGCCGGCGCCGTCACCGTCGTCGCCGCTGCTGCCGAACGGGTTGAAGGGCCCGAAGGCGCCGAACGGACCTTCGTTCCCCTTCCCCGGCGATCCGCCGGATCCTCCCTGATGCGGCGGGCCTCCGAAGGGCCCGCTTCCTGACTGTCCGAAGCTCACTCGTCTCCTCTGTGGTGCTTCCCGTCCCGCCGCCTGCGGGACTCGTGCTGGTGGTCTCGGCGCCCCGTCCGTCCGACGGGGGCGCCGTGGTGCCGGTGCGGGGTTGCGCGGCACGGCGTCGTGCTGCACTCCCCCTACCGTCCGGGTCGTGGTGCGGCCGGTGTCAGCCGCAGGTGCGCACCCCCTCGGGAGTGCGCCCGTGGGCCACGGCGTCCACCGTGTCCCGAGCCGCGGACAGGGTGTCCACGGCGTACACGGTCAGCCCCTCCGGGACCCGACCGTCCAGATCTGCGCAGTTCTCCATGGGGGCGAGGAACACCTCGGCCCCGGCCTCCCGGGCGCCGCGGACCTTCTGCGGGATGCCGCCGATCGCCCCGACGACGCCGTCCGGGGTGATGGTCCCCGTGCCGGCGATGTGCCGCCCGCCGGTGAGGTCGCCCGGCGAGAGCCGGTCCACGATGGACAGGGCGAACATCAGCCCGGCGGAGGGGCCGCCGATGTCCTCGAGCGCGATGTCGACCTGTACGGGAAACTCGAACGTCTGCTGCAGGTACGCGCCCATGAGCCAGCGGTCCGGCCCGTCGGTGGGGGCCGCGGACACGGGGACCTCGACCCGCGTCTGTTCGCCGTCGCGGCGCACGGTCATGGGCACCGGGTCTCCGCCCGAGGCGTTGAGGACGTTCTTGAGCGCAGGCACGTCCGACACCTGCTCGCCGTCGGCCTCCACGATCACGTCTGCCACCCGCAGCGCCCCCTCGGAGGCGCTGCCCTCGGTGAACTCCTGCACGGTCAGCTGAGTGCGGTAGTCCACGCCGAGCTCGGTGAGCGCGGCCGCGGTGGCGATCTCCTGGGACGAGGCCATGGCGGCCGTGTTGCCGGCGCTGACCTCCTCGGAGGTGGTGCCGGTCGGGTAGACGAGCTCCCGCGGGACCACGTCTGCGCCCGGGTCCAGCAGGGCCCCGAGCAGGTCCGAGGCGGTGGTGGTGCCGGCCGGCGGCCCGCCCACGAGCACGGTGGTCATGTCGAGGCGGCCCCCGGAGGCGCCGTGGTCGTCCACCTGGGCCGTGTCCTCCTCGCCGGTGACGGTGAGGACCTCGTGCCCCTCATAGGTGCCGAGGACGTCGATGGCGGGGCCGGGGCTCTCCACGATGTAGGGGGTCGGCGCGGCCACGGCGACCGTCGCGCTGGCCGCGGCGATCCAGCCGGCCAGGCGAGGCGGCCTGCGGCGGCGGGCGGCCGTCGTGGTGGCTCCGGCGGGCGGCGAGGCGTGGCGGGGTCGGGCCGCAGACGCAGGTCCCCGGGGCGCGTCCGGGCGCGGCTCCGGAGAGGGTGTCTTCTGGGGCACGCGGCACCGCTTCCTGTAGCTCGGCCGAGGCGGGCTCGGCGGGGCGGGTCCGTGCGCCGTCGGCGTGCGACGGACACGGAACGGCCCCGCCAGTCTACTCCGTTCCCCGACGACGGCCCTCGGGCATGTCCTCCCAGGTCGCCCGGGCGCCCGGCAGAGGCCGGGCGCCGGGTCCCGCGGCCGGCCCGCGGCCGTCACCTGGTGGCGAACACCGGCCCGCGGACGGGCCCCGGCACAGACAGGGCACGGCCGACGCCACTACCCTGAAGGACATGACCAACGACCCGAAGAACCCCGGATCCGGCGACGAGCGCGACCCCCTGGAGGAGATGCTCGGGCGCCTCTTCGGCGGTCAGGGCCCGGACCCGGAGGAGATCCGCCGCGCCATGGAGCAGATGGGCGGCCCCGGCGGCGGCGCCATGCCCGGCTTCGACCCGTCGCAGATGGACCCGGCGATGATGCAGCAGATGATGGCCCAGTTCCAGGCGATGATGAACCCGGCCGCGTCCGGCCAGTCCGGCCCCGTGAACTGGGACCTGGCCAAGAACGCGGCCCGCCAGGCCGTGGCCGGCACCGACCCGTCCGTGGGCTCGTTCGCCCGCCGCGAGGTCGACGAGGCGCTGCGCCTGGCCGAACTGTGGCTCGACGGCGCGACCGACACCGAGCAGTCCGGCCTGATCGGCGAGGCCATCTCCCGTGCCGAATGGGTCGAAGCGACCATGGACAGCTGGCGCCGCATGACGGAGCCGGTCGCCACCTCGCTGTCCCGGGCGATGTCCGCGGCGATCGAGCAGCAGCTCTCCCGGCAGATGCCCGAGGAGATGGCAGGCATGCTCGGCGGCCTGGAGGGCCTGAAGCCGATGCTGCAGAACATGGGCGGCACCATGTTCGGCCTGCAGCTGGGCACGGCCGTGGGCGAGATCGGCAAGGACGTTCTCTCCGGCACGGACATCGGCTTCCCCCTGGCCGGCCACACCCTGTCCATGCTGCCGGTGAACATCGAGGAGTTCGGGGACGAGCTGTCCGTCCCGGACGACCAGCTGCGCATCTACCTGGCCCTGCGCGAGGTGGCCCGGATGCGCCTGTTCCTCCACTCACCGTGGCTGGAGCGGGACCTGTTCGCGGCGATCGAGCAGTATGCCGCCGGAATCCGCCTGGACACCGAGGGCATCGAGTCCGCCGCGGCGAACGTGGACCCGATGGACCCGGAGTCCATGCAGCAGGTGTTCGACGGCCGTTCCTTCATCGCCGAGCCGGACGCCACCCAGCGCGCCGCCCTCGAGCAGCTGGAGCTGCTGCTGGCCCTGGTGGAGGGGTGGGTGGACGTGGTGGTCGCCGAGGCCGCCGCTCCCCTGGACCACGCCGCGGCGCTGCGCGAGACCATGAACCGCCGCCGCGCCTCCGGCGGCCCGGCCGAGCACGCGTTCGCCGCGCTCGTGGGTCTTGAGCTGCGCCCGCGCCGCCTGCATGCCGCCTCCGACCTGTGGGCGGAGATCACGAAGACCCACGGCAAGCAGTACCGGGAGGAGGTCTGGCGCCATCCGGAGCGCCAGCCCACCGCCGAGGACCTGGTCGATCCGACCGGCTACGCCGGCCGCCGCGAGGAGCAGGACAGGACCACCGACTCCCTCGACGACGAGCTGCGCCGCCTGCTGGACGGCGGGTTCGGGGACGCCCCGCAGGAGAAGTGATCCCCTCCTGCTGACCGCCCGGTCCTTGCCGACGACGGCCGCCCTCCGCCCGCGACAGGCGCACCCGGGACGGTCGTCCGATGGAGACGACGAGGCCGCCGCTCCCCTGCCGGGGCGGCGGCCTCCTCGCGTTCAGGACGTTCAGGACTCGGTGTCCGCAGCCTGGTCCGGGGTGGCGTCCGGCACGGCGTCCGGGCTGAGCCCGCGGCCGGTGGCGAAGGTGACGCCCTGGAGGAAGGCCATGGCCTGGGCGTAGCGGTCGTACCGGGACACCAGGCGCCGGAAGGCCGGTCCGTGGCCGGACTCGAGCAGGTGGGCCAGCTCGTGGACCAGCACGGCGTCCAGGACCCACTCCGGCATGCCGTGCACCTGGGTGGAGATGCGGAGGGTGCGACGCGACGGGGTGCAGGAGCCCCACCGCTGCCGCTGCCGGGAGGACCAGGTCACGGACGTCGGGCGGGGCGCCTCGGGCACAAGGCGAGCGCGGAGGCGCTCCGCTCGGGCGGCCAGGGAGCCGTCGTCGGGTGCGGGACCGTCGTCGTGGGCCGCCGGCGGGGCCGGGGCCTTGGCGATCATGCGCTCGATCCACTGGCGCTCCTCCCCCGCCGCCAGGCCGGCGGGCAGCAGGATGCGCAGCCGGCCGTCCCGCCAGGCCGCGGACACGGTGCGGCGACGGGCCGTGGAGCGGATGAGCGTCAGCGGGACCCCATGGACCTCGGCGAGCTCGGTGGTGCGCACGGCGGGGGCGCGGCCGGAACGGCCGCCGGACGAGGCGCGGGAGCCAGGCGCTGTGCGGCGCGGAGTCGAGCGGCGACGCGATCCTCCGTTGAAAGGCATCCCCACATTGTGCACCGTCCGGGACTCGGAGGCGGCACCTGTGGAGGACCGAACCGCACGGGCGTCGTCGGGGGACGGCCTGCTGTGGACGGCCGCGGGGCCGTCGGACGCGTCGATGCGACGCTGGAACGGACCCGCCGCGGACGGATCCGCGGCGGACCGGAGTGGTCGCAGGCGTCGTAAGGGACGCCGGAGGGGACAGAGCATGCGGATCGATCCGACGGTGTCGACGGTGCAGGTCGGCCCGGGGCAGGTGCAGGTGGGCAACGGGCCGCGGGCCGTGGTGGTGGACGTCCGGCCCCGCGGGGTGCGGACGCTGCTGGCCGAGCTGTCGGCGGGGACGGTGGCCGGACGCGGCTCCGCGGCTGCGCTGGCGCGCCGCTGCGGCATGGAGGAGACGGAGCTGGCCCTGGTGCTGGAGGGCCTGGCACCGGTGCTGGTCGAGGGCGCAGGGGCGGACGGCGCAGCGGACCCTGGGGCGGACAGCGCAGCGGACCCCGGAGCAGACGGGCGCCGGGACAGCGGCGGGAACGAGACGCAAGTTGCTCCGGCGCCGAGCCGGGCGCTGCCGGACGCCGTGCACGTGGACGGGCTCGGGCCGACCGGGGCCGCGGTGGCCGACCTGCTGGCCGCCGCCGGGGTCGGACGGTTCGGGCTGACGGACCAGCGCCCGGTGCGGGCGGAGGAGCTGGGCCACGGGCTCGTCACCGCGGACGTCGGACGGCCGCGGAACGAGGCGCTGGCCCAGCGCCTCGGAGACCGCGGGGTCGCCGCGGTGGCCTGTCACCCGGCTGGACGCCGCGCGATCGGGGCGGTCACGGTGACGGTGGCGGCGGGCGCCTGGGACGCGGACCGGCTGGCCCGGGCGCAGGCCGGCGGGCACATCGTCCTGCCGGTGGTGCTGCGTGACGAGGACACGCTCGTGGGGCCCTGGTGCGCGCCGGACGTCCCGGGATGCCCGCTGTGCTGGGAGCGCTGGGCCGGACAGGAGGACCCGCTCCGGGCGCAGCGGACCGCGGCACTGCACCGGGCCGGGGCCGGCCGGGACCCGGTGGAGCGGGCCCGCCTCACGGCCTGCGTGGTGGTCGCGGCCCTGAAGAGCGGGCCGGTGCCGGGACTCGCCTGGCGGGTGCGGGACCAGGCCCCCGGACCACGGTCGTCGCCCCTGGGCGTGGACGAGGAGTCCGTGGCGCCCTGGCCGGGCTGCGCCTGCGGCGGGTGAGGGCTCTGGCGAGGGGCGGCTCGGACAGCTCAGGCGACGTCGGTGCCGTGGAGCAGCTCGATGACCTCTTCCCCGTAGGACTCCAGCTTGATCCTGCCGACGCCGGAGATCCTGAGCAGCTCGGCCGCGGAGCGCGGCATGGTCTCGGCGATCGCGACGAGCGTGGCGTCCGTGAACACCACGAACGGCGGCTTGCGCATCTGCTTCGCCTTGGCCGTCCGCCAGTCCTTGAGCGTGTCCAGAACGGCCTCGTCATAGGTGGCCGGGCAATCGATGCAGCGCCCGATCTTTCGCTCGGCGCCGGTGTCCAGGACCTCGCCGCAGGTGCGGCAGGTCGCGGGGGCCGCGCTGCGCCGGCGGCGGGCCGGGGCGGCCGACGCCGAGGCCGCCGCGGCCTTGCGGTTGCCTCCGAGCGTGGAGTCGATCGCGGACAGGAAGCGGGACGGCCTGCGGGTGGACCGGCCGCCGCCGCGGGACAGCGTCCAGGTCAGACAGAGGTGCTTGCGCGCACGCGTGATTCCCACGTAGAGCAGGCGGCGCTCCTCGTCCACCTCCGCGGGGGTGTCCGCGAAGGAGATCGGCATGAGCCCCTCGGACAGGCCCACGAGGAAGACGGCGTCCCACTCCAGGCCCTTGGCCGAGTGCAGGGACGCCAGGGTGACGCCCTGGACCGCCGGGGCGTGCTGGTGCTCGGCGCGCTCGTCCAGCTCGGCCACCAGCTCGGTGAGGGTGAACTCCGCGCCGCGGGTGTCCGCCAGCTGCTCGGCCAAATGCACGAGCGCCCGCAGGGACTCCCACCGCTCGCGGTGGGCCCCGGAGCCGGCCGGAGGCTCGTCCGTGTAGCCGAGTGAGGACAGCACGTCCTTGACGCGCTGGATCACGTCGGCACCGGTGAGGTCCTGGGCCGCGCGGGCGGCCGCCCGCAGCTGCAGGATGCCGTCCCGGACCTCGGCGCGGGAGAAGAACCGCTCGCCGCCGCGCAGCAGGTAGCCGATGCCCGCCGTGGTCAGGGCGGTCTCGAACGCCTCGGACTGGCCGTTCGTGCGGAAGAGGACGGCGATCTCCGAGGCGGGCACGCCCTCGTCGATGAGCCGCTTCGCCTGCTCCGCGACCCAGCCGGCCTCGGCCTCGTCGTCGTCGCACTCGGCGAACACGACCTGCGGGCCGGACTCGCGCTGGGACACCAGCTGCAGCGGCTCCGGCCACGCCGGGAGGGAACGGTCGCGGGCCCCGGCGCGGGTGCGGTCGGCCAGCAGCCGGTTGGCGGCTTCGACCACCTGGGGGCTGGAGCGGTAGTCCCGGACGAGCTTCACCTGGGTGGCGTCCGGGTAGCGCTCGCGGAAGCCCGTGAGGAAATCGGAGGTCGCGCCGGTGAAGGAGTAGATGGTCTGGGAGGCGTCGCCCACCACGCAGAGGTCGTCGCGGCCGCCGAGCCACAGGTCCAGGAGCCGATGCTGCAGCGGAGAGACGTCCTGGTACTCGTCCACCACGAACACCCGGTACTGCTCGCGGACGGTGGCCGCGATGCGCTCCTCGGACTCCAGGATGGCCACCAGGATCAGGAGCACGTCCTCGAAGTCGATGGCCTGCTGCGCCGTCTTGAGCTCCTCGTAGCCGGCGTAGAGGCGGGCCACGGTGACCGGGGTCCAGCCGGAGGGCATGTCCCGCTCCGCGGCCGCCTCGGCGTAGGCCTCGGGGGCGTGCAGGGACACCTTCGCCCACTCGATCTCCGAGGCGAGGTCACGCAGGGCGGCGCGGTCCACGCTCATGCGCATGCGCTGGGCCACCTGCGTGAGCAGGCGGACCTTGTTCTCCATCACGTTGGGCATGGACCCGCCCACGGCATGGGGCCAGAAGTAGCGCAGCTGGCGCAGGGCGGCCGCGTGGAAGGTGCGGGCCTGGACGCCGTGGGCGCCGAGGTCGCGCAGGCGGGTGCGCATCTCCGCGGCGGCGCGCGCCGTGAAGGTCAGCGCCAGCGTGCGCTGCGGGTCGTAGACGCCGCAGGCCACGCCGTACGCGATGCGGTGGGTGATGGCGCGGGTCTTGCCGGTGCCGGCGCCTGCGAGGATGCAGACGGGTCCGTGGAGCGCGGTCGCGGCCTGGCGCTGCTCGGCGTCGAGGCCGCGGAGGATCTCATCGGGCGAGCTCACGGGTGTTCCAGACTCCTTCGGGCGCTTCGGCGTCGGCGTGCCCGCACGGGCAGGCGCTCCACCGTATCAACGGCGTCTGGACGGGGCCCGAGAGCCACACCGGGGCCGGTGTCGCCCCAGGGCGACGAGCCCGGACGGACCTAGGATTGTGGGCGTGAACCGTCAGCCCATGCATCTCGCCGCCCTTGCCGCCGCTGCCGTCCCGGGCCTGTCCCCGACCGGCGTGCTGGCCAGCCCGGACGACCCCGCGGACTTCTCCTCGGCGATCGTGCTGGCCGAGAGGGGCGAGCGCTGGCGCGTCCGCTCCCCGCACACCCCGGAGGCCGCCATGCGCCTGGAGACCGAGCTTCAGGTGCTCGCCGGCTTCACGCCTGCCGTGCGGGCGAACCTCCCCTTCCGCACCCCGTCCGTGGCCGGTGCCGTCCGCTTGGACGGGCTGCGCACCTTCGTCTACCAGGACATGCCGGGGGCCGTGCATCCGCTCGAGGACCTGGTGGACGCCGGCGAAGCGGCCGTGGCGGACGTCGCCCGGGTGATGGCCGCCATCCACACCCTCCCGGACCAGGTGGTGGCCCTGGCCGACCTCCCGGTGTACACCCCCGAGCAGGTCCGCACCCGCCGGCTCAACGAGCTGGACCAGGCCGCGACCACCGGCCGCATCCCGGCCACGCTGCTGCGCCGCTGGGAGACCGCCCTGGAGGAGAAGGAGCTCTGGAGCTTCGAGCCCGTCCCGGTCCACGGCGACCTGCACGAGGAGAACCTGCTGCTCGAGCGCGGCCGGGTGGTCGGGGTGACCGGATGGACCGACCTGCATGTGGGCGACCCGGCCGTGGACTTCGCCTGGCTGGCCGCCGTCGAGGACCCCGACTTCGCAGACCGCGTGCTCGAGGCCTACCGTGCGCGCCGGGGGGCCGCCGGCGCCGCCGACGACGGCGACGAGCACCTGATGCGCCGCGCCGCCCTGGTGGCCGAGTTCGCCCTCGCCCAGTGGCTGGTGCGCGGCGTGGACCGCCACGACACGGCCATGGTGGCGGAGGCGGAGGAGATGCTCGGCGAGCTCGAGGACGGGATCCGGGCGGCCGAGGAGGCCGAGCGCGCCGCCGAGCAGGCCCGCCGCGCCGAGGCGGAGCGCGCCGAGCTCGGCGCCCCCGCCTCCGACGTGGACGACGAGGCCGAGACCGGCGTGCTGCCGGCAGTGCCGCCGTCCGGCACGCCGCGCACCGGCGGCTCGCACCAGGCCTGATCCGGCGCCGGCCGCCGAGGCTCTCTGCCGGCCCGCGACGGTCGAGGAGGCCGGTCACCCCGCAGCGGCCGCCTGGTGTCAGGGGCTGCCCAGCGCCTCACGCAGGATCCGCTCCAGCTCCTCCTCCCCGGGGAGCGCCTCCATGGTGCGCTCTTCGCCGTGGGCGATGTAGACGAAGCTGGCGCCGATGTTCTCCAGCGGGATCCCGTGGAGCCGTGAGAAGGCCAGCCGGTAGACGGCCAGTTGCAGCGCCTTGTTCTCCAGATCCCGGCCAGTGGGGACCCGGCCGGTCTTCCAGTCCACGAGCTCCCACTGCGCCTGCGGGTCGAAGGGGTCGGCCGGGTCTCCTCCGGAGCGGTAGACGGCGTCCACGCGGCCGCGGAGGGTCACTCCGGCCACCGTGGTCTCCAGCGGCGCCTCCACCTGGGCGGGAATCCGGTCCGCCCAGCGGGAGGACAGGAACCACTGCTGCATCGGCTCGAGGTCGAGGGCGTCGTCCATCCACTGGTCGGCGGCGTCGTCCGGGTCGTCGATGTCCAGCATGCCGGTGGCCTCGAAGCGGTCCTCGAGCCAGGCGTGGAAGGCGGTGCCGCGGCGGGCGGCGTGGGCCGGCGGGCGGGGCATCGGCCTGCGCAGCTGCTCAGCCACGGCCTCCGGGTCCTTCGCCAACTCGCCGTACAAGGAGACGGACAGGTGCTGCGGCAGGGCCACCTCGCCGCTGGCGTCCTGCAGGGCGCGCTCGCGCAGCACGGCCCACTCCAGCTGGGCGCCGAGCGCCGAGTCCAGGTCCAGGTCGGCAGGATCGGCTCCGCGCACGGCAGCGGCGGCGGCCTCGACGGCCGCGCGGCGTCCGCGGGAACGGCGCGGCAGCTCGGTCCAGGCCTCGCGGTCCTCGGGGTCGTCCGGGTCCACGTCGTAGGCGATCGGGCCCTCGAGCGGGTCGAACGGCCAGAGGGCCGCCCGCATGCGGCCGGCGGTGGGGTTGGCGTCGGTCCGCTGCTGGTCGGTGAGGCGAGTCCCCCAGCCGACGCCGGCGACCGGTGTGGGGCCGTCCTCGGCGAGCTCGGCGGCCTCGGCGAAGAACTCGGAGACCTCCACGGGCGTCTTGTTGGTCCCCTTCCACTGGCAGGTGCTCAGCCAGAGGCGGCTGCGGGCGCGGGTGAAGGCCACGTAGGCCAGGCGCCGCTCGTCCCGGAGCGCGTGCTCGGTGAGCAGGGTGGCGAAGTCCGGGCGGGAGCCGAGCAGCTCGAGGGCGGCCTTGGCCTTCACGGTCCCGGAGCTCTGCACCCAGTCGCGGTCGTTCTCGGCCCACGAGTGGTCCCACTGCGGGAGGGCGTTCCGGTCTCCGCGCAGGGGCCACGGAAGGGCGCCGGCGCCGAGGGCCATCCAGCGGTCGGCACGGGTGGAGGGGAAGGCGCCGCGCACCAGGCCGGGCACGGCCACGACGTCCCACTCCAGGCCCTTGGAGGCGTGGGCGGTGAGGACGGAGATCGCGCGCGGGTCCGGCTCGGCGTTCTCGATGCCCAGGCCCTTCTCGTGCTCGGCGGCGGACTCGACCCAGGCGAGGAATCCGGCCAGGTCCACGGTGCGTCCGACGGCGCGGCGACCGAACTGCCGGGCGGTGTCGATGAAGGCGTTCAGGTGCCGCCGGGCGGCCACGGCGGAGGGTCCGGGGCGCAGGGCGAGCTCGACGTCCAGGCCGGTGGCGCGCTCGACCTCGCCGATCATCTCGGCCGGGTCCATGTCCGTGCGGCGGGCCAGGCGGCGGAGCATGTCCCGGGCGGCGGTGAGCCGGCGCAGCCCCTCGGCGGAGAAGGTGCGCCCGTCGCGGCCGGTCCAGCGGCTCGACTCGCGGGGCAGGTCGTCCAGGGCCTCGAGCAGCACGGCGGTGTCCGCGTCCTCCTCCGGGCTGGTGTCCTCGAGGCGGGCGGCCTCCTCGTCGCTCTGGCGCGTGCGCAGCCGGGCGACGAAGCGGGCGCGTTCCTTCAGCAGCGCCAGGTCGGCCGGGCCGATGCGCCAGCGCGGGCCGGAGAGCCAGCGAACGAGGTGGTCGGAGCGGCCGGGCTCGGCCACCACATGCAGGACGGCGAGGACCTCGGCGACCTCGGGCAGGGACAGCAGGCCGTTGAGCCCGAGGACCTGGTAGGGGGCGCCGGCGGCCTCGAGCGCGTCGATCACCGGGCCGAACTGGGCGCGTCCGCGGCAGAGGATCGCCCGCGAGGGCACGGGGCCGTCGCCGGCGTCGTCGGCGAGCCGCTGCATCCGGGCGACGAGGTCGGCGGCCTCCTCCTCGCCGGTCACGTACTCGTCCAGGCGGACCTCGCCGGCGGAGGCGCCGGGGCGCGACTGCAGGGGTTGCACCTGGACGGTGTCCGTCTCCGGCTGGGCCATGGGCGCCACGATCCGGTTGGCCAGGGCGAGGATCGACTCGTCGTTGCGCCAGGCGGTCGTCAGGTGGGACACGTCCGCCGGCCTCAGCCTCCCGACGACGGCCCCCTCCCCCGTCTGCGCCTCGCCGTCCGCGGCGGCCGGGTCGGCGCCGGGCGCCTGCCGCGCGTCCTCGTCCCTCGCCGGGAAGCGGTGAGGGAAGTCGAAGAGCTGCCCGGCGGAGGCGCCGCGGAATCCGTAGATGGACTGGTGGGGGTCGCCGACGGCGGTGACGCAGTGGCCGACGCCCTCGCCGGAGGACGCGCCGAAGAGCCCTGCGAAGATCGTCATCTGGGCGTGGGATGTGTCCTGGAACTCGTCCAGCAGGACCACTCGATAGCGGTCTCGCTCGATGTGGCCGACCTCGGGGACGTCGGCGGCGATGCGGGCAGCATGGCGGAGCAGGTCGCCGAAGTCCATGACCTCGGCCTCCTCCTTGGCGGCCGTGTAGGCCTCGACCATGTGCGCCATGAGCAGCCGGGCCCGCAGGGAGAAGAGCAGCTCGCCGGCCTCCTTGTTGCGGGCGGCCCCGGCACGGGTCGGCGGCAGGGAGGCGCCGTGGGCGATTTCGGCGGCCAGGTAGTCGCGGACGGCGTCGGGCTCGACGAGGTGCTCGGCCATGTCCCCGGCCAAGCCGAGCGCGCCGGAGACGAGCGTGGACAGGGCGGGTGCACCCTCCTGCAGGTCCACATCCGCGTCCTCGGCGATCTGCCGCATCATCCGATACGCGTCGGCGTCGGTGATCTGCACGGCACCGGGTTCGACGCCGATGCGCAGCCCGTGGTCCCGGACGAGGGCGCCGGCGTAGGAGTGGTAGGTGGAGACGGCGGCGCGGCCAAGCTCCTCGGCAGTGCCCTCGAACCCGGGGATCTCGAAGCCGGGCACGGCGAGCAGCCGCTCGAGGCGGCCGTTGATGCGGTGGGCGAGCTCGCCGGCGGCCTTGCGGGTGAAGGTGACGCCGAGGACCTGGTCCGGGCGGACGAGTCCGTTGGCCACGAGCCAGACGACGCGGTCGGCCATGGTGGCGGTCTTGCCGGAGCCGGCGCCGGCCACCACCAGGCGCGGCGTGAGCGGCGCCTGGATGACCTCGGCCTGCTGGGCGGTGGGCCGCAGCCAGGTGCCGGCCTCCTGCTCGGCCTCGGTGGCCAGGAGGCGGGCGAGCTCGTCGGGGCTGTAGCGGATCTGCATGGGCTGCTCCACGGTCTGGGCTGGGCTGCTCGGTGCTGGGCTGCTCTGGGCTGTGCCGCCGCCCGGGCGGCCGGCGGTGGTGCTGGGGGCGTCGGTCACCGGGTCCACTCGGTCACCTGCCGTCCCTCGGAGCACAGCGGGCAGAGCGCCGCGTGGCGGCAACGGTCCCCTGTGCCGTGCAGGGTCAGGTAGAACGGGCCGACCGTCCGGCCGGCGGCGAGCGCCAGCTGGGCCCATGCCCACTCGTCGTCCTCGCCGAGGGCGGGCTGGTCCTGGACCTTGACCTTCTTGGTCCCCGCGCCGAGCTGCACGAGCCCGGCGCCGCCGGGCTCGGTGGGTCGGGAGACGCCGGGGACCTCGACGCCCTCGGCGGTGAGCGCGCCCGCGGCGAGGGCCACCTGGTAGGCCGCCAGCTGGGGCTGGCGCAGCATCTCCTTCTGCGTGGGGGTGCTCCGGCCGGTCTTCAGGTCGATCACGTAGGGGCGTCCCTCGGCGTCCACCTCGAGACGGTCGATCACACCGGTGATGCGCACGGTGACGTCGGCCAGCGGCACCGGCACGTCGATCCGGATCTCCTGGGCCACGCACACACGGCCGGCGTCGCGGGACTCGGGCAGGTAGCGGATGAAGGTCTCCACGAGCTCACGGACCCGCTCCAGCTGGACCTCGCCGGTCCAGCCCGCCGGCAGGCCGAGCTCGGGCAGGCGACGCTCGACCTCGTCCCGCAGCGCTTCGGGCGGGCCGGCAGGGTGGGCCTCACAGACGCTGTGCACGAAGGTGCCCACGGACTGCGCCAGGGTGGTGGTCGCTTCGGCCCCGGCCTGGGACATGATCCAGTCGAGCGGGTTCTGCAGGAGCATCTGGGCGCGCGAGGGGGACAGCCGGACCTCTCCGGCCGGGTCCACGACCGGTTCCTGCGAGGACAGCGGGGCCAGGCCCCACCAGTGGTCCGGATGGGCTGCCTCCACGCCCTGGGCGGCGAGCCAGGCGAGGCCGCCCGCGGCCTCGGCGCCGTCCTTGCCCTCGCCCTCCTCCAGCGAACGCCGCATCCGGGCCACGAGGGCGCCGGTGGTGAGCGGGTCGGGGACCTCGGTGCAGACCAGCTCGCCCTTCTCGGTGCGTTCGGGGCGGGCGATCAGCTCGAGGAACTCGGACGGTGCCGCCTCATGGTTGACCACGGCCGTGCCGACCACCGTGTGACGGGCCCGTGAGACCGCGGCGGCGAACGTGCGCAGCTCATCCTGGCGGGTCTCCTGCAGGCGGATCCGGTGCGGGGTCGGCCAGGCCGCGCCCTGACGGTGCAGGACGAGGTCCGCCAGGTCCGTGGCGCCGAGCAGCTGGCCGCGCAGGCGGGTGTTGGGCCAGACGCCGTCCTGGATCCCGACGACCAGCACGGTGTGCCAGCCGCGGCCGGCCGCGGAGGCGGGGGTGAGCACGTGCACGGCGTCCCGTCCGGACGCGCCGCGGGCCAAGGAGTCCATCGGCAGATCCTGGGACTCCATGTAGCGGGAGAACGCTGCGGGGGCAGCGCCGGGGAACTGGTCCACATAGCGCTCGACCATCTGGAACAGGGCGACGACGGCGTCGAGGTCCGCGTCCGCGCGCCGGCCCTCGCGGGCGGCGTCCGGGCGGTCGGTCTTGCCGAGCGCAAGACGGCGCCATGCCTCCCCGCGTTCGGCGGCCTCCCAGACGGCCCAGAGGACGGTCTCCGCGGTGGCCCCCTCCTGCCGGGCGGCGTCGAGCCCGGCGTGGAGCATGCGGGACAGGCGCTGCAGGCCGTGGTGGCGAGGCGCCTCCTCCCCCAGCAGCGAGGGGTCCAGCAGGGCGGCCGGAAGCAGCACCTCGGAGCGACGGCGTCCGCCGCGGGCGCGCTCCGTGGCGAGCAGGTCCTGGCGCAGGCGGCGCAGGTGCAGCGGCGTGGTGCTGCCGTAGCGGCCGCGCAGCAGGTGCTGCACGTCGAGGGAGTCGAGGACGTCCGCGAGCACGTCCTGGCGGTCCTCCTCGGCGGTGTCCCGGCCGTCCTCGTCCACGAGGGCGGCCACCACGGTCAGCAGGTGCAGCAGCGGGGCCACCGCGGGCTCGTCCTTGAGGACGGTGCCGGCGACGTCGCGGACGACCGGCACGCCCTCCGACTCGAGGAACGCGGTGATCTCGGCGACGCGGGAACCGGCGCGGGCGATCACGGCGATCTCGTCCAGGGGCACGCCCTGGCCGTGGTGGACCTGCAGCACGCGCTGCAGGACGAGGCGGTCCTCGTGCGCGGCGGTGGGCACCACGTGGACCTCGGCCGCCGGGGCCGGGATCTGTCCGCCGTCCGGCCCCTCGGTGCTGTCCGGCCCCTCAGTGTTGTCCGGCCCCTCAGTGCTGTCCGGCCCCTCAGTGCTGTCCGGCCCCTCGGTAACGTCCGGCCCCTCAGTACCGTCGTCCGTGCGGTCCTCGGCCGCCCGGGTCAGCCCACGCACGCGCGCCAGGTCCGCGGAGGCGGTGGCCACGCGTCGGGCCACCCGCTCCCAGGCCTCGAGCACGGGGGCGGACATGCGGTGGCCCTGGGTGAGCACGTGGATCCGTTCGGCGGCCGGACGCGGCCCGCCCTCCTCGTCCAGACGGGCCGGATAGGAGCCGACCTCTGCCGGGACGGCGCCGCGGAAGCCCTGCACGGTGGTGTCCGGGGAGGCGGCGAGCAGTGCGTCGGTGCCGCGGGCGATCACCGCGAGCAGGTCGTGGACCGCCGGGGTCGCCTCCTGCAGGTCGTCCACCACCACAAGCCGCAGCCTCCGGCGCTCGGCTGCGGCGAAGGCCTCCGTGGCTGCGGCACGCTCCGGGTCGTCCGGGTCCACGTCCGTGAGCACGCGGACGGCTGCGGAGATCAGACCGGCGGGGTCGAACGCCTCGGCCATGCCCAGGTCGATGCGGTCGCGGTAGTCCTGCACGAGGATCGCGGCGGCCTCCCACTCGGGTCGGCCGTGCCGGGCGCCCAGCTCCTGCAGGTCCCCCGGCTCCACGCCGAACTCACTCATGCGGTCCACGAGCTCGCGGACCTCGCGGCGGAAGCCGCGGGTGCCGACGGCCTCGGACACGGACGGCGGCCAGTCCGGACCCACCGCGGTGCCCTCCGCGTAGCCGTCCAGCAGCTCGGCGATCACGGTGTCCTGCTCGGCGCCGGAGAGCAGGCGCGGCGGCCGGGCCAGGTGCCGTAGGGGGCCGTCCACACGGGCGCGGCGGATCAGGTCGAACGCGTAGGAGGACCAGGTGCGCACCGGTGTGACGGCGCGCGTGCCGTGGCCGGTGGCCTCGAGGCGCACGGTCAGGGCGTCCCGCAGGCGAGCCGCGGCCTGGCGGGTCGGTGCGAGCACGAGCACGGACTCCGGGTCCAGCCCCGCCTCGAGCCGGCGGGCGACGGCCTCCACGAGCGTCGCGGTGCGACCGGTGCCCGGGCCGCCGAGCAGCAGGACGGCGCCGTGCCCGGCGGTGAGCGAGGCGACGGCCTCCTGCTCCTCGGCGAAGGCTCCCGGACCCGTCTTCGCGGTGTCCGGTCCGCGCAGCCGGGCCGCCACGGTGCCCTCGACGGTGGACGTCTCCGCCCAGGACTCCTCCCACGCCTGCCGCTGCTCCTGCCGCAGGGCGGCGACCTCCTGCACGTCGTCCGCGGCCGGATGGTCGGCGACGTTCGGCGGGGCGGGGTGCTCGGTGCTCTGGTCCATGTCCCCGATTCTGTCAGGAGCACCGGACACGCTAACGGCCGCCTTCGGGCCTCAGGCCTGGCGCGACCGCTGCGCCAGCCGCTCCAGGGACCGCTGCGCCGCGGCATCGGGCTGCCAGCGCGCAGCGGACAGGTCGACCCTCGGATCATCGTGTCCGCGCAGCGGCGTCCCCTCGGTCTCCCAGTGTCCCTTCGCGACGACGGCCAGCTGAGTCGGCAGGGACCCGTCGGCCCGCACCACACGCCACCAGGGCGTGCCCTCGGCAGACTCCGCCATGGCTCTGCCCGCCTGACGGGCGCCGCCGGCGCCGAGCAGGGCGGCCAGGCCGCCGTAGGCGACGGCCCGCCCGGCCGGGATCAGCCACGCGGCGGCGGCGAGGGCCTCCAGCACGGTGAGGGGGCCGTCGTCGGGAAGGCCCGGGACGGCAGGAAGGGAGCCGTCGCCAGGCGGGCAGTCCCCGGCGAGCGGCTGTGCAGGAGGGGTCTCGGCGGTGTCCACAGGCTCATCCTGCCGTGTCCGTCGACGCGGTAGCGTGGAGGCCGTGAACTGGCATGAGCAGATCCGGGCAGGGTTCGACCTCGAGACGACCGGCCGCGATCCTTCGAAGGCGCTGATCGTCACCGCGACGATCGTCATGGTGGACGGCGCGGGCCTCGCCCGCTCCAGCGCCGAGTGGCTGCTGGACCCGGGTGTGCCGATCCCGGACGAGGCCGCCGAGGTCCACGGGGTCACCACCGCGAAGGCACAGGCTGAGGGCATGCCCGCCGCTCAGGGCGTCGCCGAGATCCTCGAGACCCTGCGTGACCTGTTCCGCGCCGGCATCCCGGTGATCGCGTTCAACGGCGTCTACGACTTCACGGTGATGGACCGAGAGGCCCGCCGCCACGGCCTGCAGCCGCTGGAGCCGACGCCGGTGATCGACCCCTTCGTCCTGGACCGTCAGATGGACCGCTTCCGCAAGGGCAAGCGCACCCTGTCCGTGGTGTCGGAGCACTACGGCGTCACCCTCGAGAACGCCCACACCTCCGCCGCGGACGCCCTCGCCGGCGTGCACGTGGCGGACGCTCTGGCCCGCAAGTACGACGCGCTGCGCATCGATCCCGCCGACCTGCACGAGCGCCAGGTCACCTGGAAGGCCGAGCAGGCCGCCAGCTTCGAGGAGTACCTGCGCCGCAAGGACCCCCAGGCCACCGTCTCGCGGGCCTGGCCGGTCGAGCCGCAGGCCTGAGGCCGCCGGCTGCCCCGCCGCCCGGCTCGGCCAGGCCGCGCACGCCACGAACAGTCGTGACGTCCGTGACACGACGACGGCGCCCCACCTCGAGCAGGTGGGGCGCCGTTCGTCTGTGCTCCGGTCCGGGAGGCAGCGGCTGCGGATCAGCCCTGCGGGGTGGCCTGCGCCGCGGCCTCGGCGGCGGCCGGCAGTGCGTCGAGGACCTGCTGGACGGCGGCGTCGTCGTGGGCGGCGGAGACGAACCAGGCCTCGAACACCGAGGGCGGCAGGTACACGCCGGAGGCCAGCATGGACTGGAAGAACGGGGCGTGGCGGAAGACCTGTTGGCCCTGGGCGTCGGCGTAGTCCTTGACGCCGTCGGCCGAGGTGCCGAAGGCGACGGAGAACAGGGTGCCGGCACGCTGGATGGAGTGGTCCACGCCGGCGGCGGTCAAGGCTGAGGTCAGGCCCTCGCGGATGGCATCGGAGGCGGCGGCCACACGGGCGTAGACGGCCTCGTCGGCGTGCTCGAGGGTGGCGTGGCCGGCGGCCATGGCGACCGGGTTCCCGGAGAGGGTGCCGGCCTGGTACACCGGGCCGAGCGGGGCCAGGTGGTCCATGATCTCGGCGGAGCCGCCGAGGGCGGCCGCGGGCATGCCGCCGCCGATCACCTTGCCGAAGCACCAGATGTCCGGGGTCCAGCCCTCGACCTCGCCGAACAGTCCCCAGCCGCCGGTGGCGGTGGCGCGGAAACCGGTGAGGACCTCGTCCCAGATCAGCAGCGCGCCGTGCTTCGCGGTGATCTCGCGCAGGAAGCGGTTGAACCCGTCGCCCGGCTCCACCACGCCCATGTTGCAGGGCACGGCCTCGGTGATCACGGCGGCGATACTCTCGCCGTGCTCGGCGAAGACGGCCTCGAGCGCCTCGGGCGAGTTGTAGTCCACCACGATGGTCTCGGAGGCGGCGGCCTCGGTGACTCCGGCGGAGCCGGGCAGGGCCTGGGTGGCGACGCCCGAGCCGGCGGCGGCGAGCAGGCCGTCCGAGTGGCCGTGGTAGCAGCCTGCGAACTTCACGATCAGGTTGCGGCCGGTGACGCCGCGCGCCAGGCGGATGGCGGTCATGGTGGCCTCGGTGCCGGTGGACACGAAGCGCACGCGCTCGACCGGCACGCGGGAGGCGATCAGCTCGGCCAGCCGGGTCTCGCCTTCCACGGAGGTGCCGAAGGACAGGCCCGCGTCGACGGCGCGGTGGACGGCCTCGACCACGGCGGGGTGCTGGTGGCCCAGGAGCATGGGGCCCCAGGAGCAGACGAGGTCCACGTAGCGCTTGCCCTCGACGTCGGTCAGGTACGGGCCCTGGGCAGAGGCCATGAAGCGGGGCGTGCCGCCGACGGAGCCGAAGGCGCGGACGGGCGAGTCGACGCCGCCGGGGATGACGGCCTGGGCTGCGGCGAAGGCCGCGGCGTTGGTGGTCACAGTGACCCCTCCTTGATCCAGCGGCCGAGTTCGGCCGCGTAGTAGGTGAGCACGGAGCCGGCGCCGGCGCGCCGGATGGAGAGCACGGACTCGGCGATCGCGGCGCGGCGGTCGATCCAGCCCTGGGCCGCGGCCGCCTCGATCATCGCGTACTCGCCGGAGATCTGGTAGGCGGACACCGGGACGTCGGCCGTCTCGGCCACGTCGCGGACGATGTCCAGGTAGGCCATGGCCGGCTTGACCATCACCATGTCCGCGCCCTCCTCCAGGTCCAGGCAGACCTCACGCAGCGCCTCGGTGCGGTTGGCCGCGTCCATCTGGTAGGTCTTGCGGTCGCCGGTGAGCTGGGAGTCGACGGCGTCCCGGAACGGTCCGTAGAACGCGGAGGAGTACTTGGCGGCGTAGGCGAAGATCACCGCGTCGGTGTGACCGGCCGCGTCGAGGGCCTCACGGATGACGCGGACCTGGCCGTCCATCATGCCGGAGGGGCCGAGCACGTCCGCCCCGGCTTCGGCCTGGGCCACGGCCATCTGCCCGTAGATCTCCAGGGTGGCGTCGTTGTCCACGGCACCGTCCTCGCGGAGCACGCCGCAGTGCCCGTGGTCGGTGAACTCGTCCAGGCAGAGGTCGGACATGACCAGCAGCCCGTCCCCGACCTCGGCTTTCACGTCCGCGATCGCCCGGTTGAGCACGCCCTGCGGGTCCAGGCCGGCGGAACCGGTGGCGTCGCGGGTCTCGGGGACTCCGAAGAGCATGATGCCGCCCAGACCCAGTTCGGCGGCCTCGGCCGCGGCGGCCTTGAGGGAGTCCGTGGTGTGCTGCACGACGCCCGGCATCGAGGCGATCGGCAGCGGCTCGTCCGCCCCCTCCTTGATGAAGGCGGGCAGGATCAGCTGGGACGGATGCAGGCGGGTCTCGGCGACCAGCCGACGCATCGCCGGGGACTGGCGCAGGCGGCGCGGACGCTGCAGCGGGAACGGCATGGGGACGTCATCTCCTGTCAGAGAGTCTTTCCGGGGGCCCGGACGGGCCGACGGTCCAGCCCTCCACTGTACCGAGACGCCACCGCCGCCCGCAGGAGAAGGCGGACAGCCGTCGTCGAGACGAGCCCGGCCCCGCCGATAGGGTGGGACCATGACCTCCCCCTCCGCCGGCACACGCATCGCCGTGCTCATCGACTGCGACAACGTCTCCCCGTCCTACGCCTCCCTGATCCTGGAGGAGCTGGCCAGCCACGGCACACCCACCATCAAGCGGGCGTACGGCGACTGGACCACCACCAACCTGAACGGCTGGAAGAAGACGCTGTCCACGCTGGCGATCCAGCCGATGCTGCAGATCGCCAACACCGTGGGGAAGAACTCCTCGGACTCCGCCCTGATCATCGACGCGATGGACCTGCTCTGGATGGGCAACGTGGACACCTTCGCCATCGTGTCCTCGGACTCCGACTTCACCCGCCTGGCCATGCGCCTGCGTGAGTCCGGCAAGCGCGTGATCGGCCTGGGCGCCCGCAAGACCCCGGCTTCCCTGCGCAACGCCGTGGACCAGTTCGTGTACCTCGAGCTGCTGGCGAAGGCGGCCGAGGACGAGCAGGCCGAGAAGCGGACCGGTGAGGCCGCCGACGAGGCCGAGGACTCGAAGCCCTCGGGACGCTCCCGCTCGCGCGGCGGCCGCGGCTCCGGCACCAGCGGGGCGAAGAGGAAGGCGGAGACGAAGGACGAGACGGACGCGGCTGCCGCCGAGGAGACGAAGCCGGCCAAGGAGCCCGCGAAGCCCGCGGGTTCGCGTGCAGACGACGTCACCCCGGCGTTCTCCGATGCCGAGCACGCCGACGACGCCCCGCGCATCAACCTGCAGTCCGCCCTGGTCAAGGCCATCAACGCCACCTCCGGCGACGACGGATGGGCCTCCCTCGGCGTCATCGGCCAGCACCTGTCCCGCACGCACGTCGACTTCGACCCGCGCGACTTCGGCTTCCGCAAGCTCTCGGACCTGGTGGAGGACCAGTCCTACCTGCAGACCCGCACCGAGGGCCGGACCATGGAGGCCGCCGTCAAGGCCCGGCGCCGCCGCAGGGCGGAGGGCTGATGGACGGACCCGAGAACGCCGGGGCGGACACCGCGGCGGGCTCCGGGCGGTCAGGGGCGGTGCGCCGCGCGCGCTCGCTGCTGGCGATGCTGCGCAACCCGAAGCTGCGCCGCAGCCTCGGCGCCGTGTTCTCCGGGACCGCGACCGCCGACGACGCCGGTCCCCTGCGCGGGGCCGTGTCGCTGGGTGCGGTCGAGCTGTCCGAGGACGGCGCTCCCGTGTTCGTCGAGTCCTTCCTGGGCGAGGCCGTGGCCGACCTGGACCGGGCGCTCGGCCCGCTCGCGGTGCTGGACGGCGCGCGGATC
The DNA here is from genome assembly GCF_002206575.2 of Micrococcus sp. FDAARGOS_333. Classification (NCBI taxonomy): domain Bacteria; kingdom Bacillati; phylum Actinomycetota; class Actinomycetes; order Micrococcales; family Micrococcaceae; genus Micrococcus; species Micrococcus sp. FDAARGOS_333. Next base: position 2,183,502 of record NZ_NJFJ02000001.1, read on the forward strand.
GACGTGAAGGACCTCGCCCTGGACGCCGTGGACGACGCCGTCCGCGCCGTGGCCGTGCGCGTGCTGGATGAAGGCGAGCGGGTGACCGAGTCCGAGCTCAACGGACGCCTGCGACTGTTCGTGCAGGACGTGGCGTTCTTCCGCCGGCACGCCTTCGACCTCGGCGTCTACGAGCGCGCCGCCGACGGCTCGGCCTACTGGCGCGTGGAGGGCTGAGCGGGGCTGGACGGCGGCTGACCCGGTTCGTGTCAGGAGCGCGTTGCGTGTATGGAAGGCACCGCCGCCTTGCGTGTATCGAAGGCACCGCCGCCTTGCGTGTATCGAAGGTGGGCCGTAACCGCTCTGATCGGGCCGATCTCGCCCAACTTTGATACATGCAAGGACGTCCGACCAGCCCCGCCCCGCAGGTCCTGAACCCCGCCCCGCAGGTCCTGACCTGTCACGGCCGCACGGCCACGCCCCATTCACCTCGGCGATACCCTGCGCTCACCTGGGATTCCTACGCTGACCGGCATGGCCAACGAACTCGAGTTCCTCAAGGGCGTGGACAAGCTGCATGCCTTCTACACCGAGAATGTCAGGATGCTGGCCCACGCCTACGACCTGACGGACGAGGAGGCCTCGAACCTGCTCTACCAGCACGACTTCCAGAACGTCTCGCGCTCCATCCTGCGGCCGCCGCGGGTGGACGTGATGGCCCCGCCGCCGGAGAACTGACCGGGGCCGGACCGGGCCCACGGCCGAGCCCGCCGCTCAGGCGATGCGGGTCAGCTGGATGAGCACGACCTCGGTCTCGTCCGGCAGCGCACCGCCCCAGAACTCCTCATGGGCCGCCCGCCAGGCGCGCACGTCCCGGTGGCCTTCCCCCTCCGCCACCACGTGCCAGTGCGGCACCCGGCCCAGGGGCACCACGGTCACGCCGGTGACCTCCACGACGGCCGCCACCTGCCCGGCCGAGTCCAGCACACGCTCCCGCGTCCCGGCCCGCGGCAGCGGCTCCTGCGCAGCCTCGTAGTCCCGCAGCAGCGCGGAGGTGGCGGTCTTCTCCCCGGCCAGGATCGCCGCGACCAGCGCATCGCGCAGCGGACCGGGCTCGGCGTACTCGCCGTCCACCTCCGCAGTGCCGCCCGCCTCCTGAAGGCTCAGCCCATGCCCCAGCGCACGCAGGATCCCCTCGGCGTCCGGCGACTGCGCCACGGCCGACAGCTCCAGCCCCAGCCGCCGCGCCTCCGCGGCCGTGGGCCGGCCGATCGCGACCAGGCGGCTGGTCAGCCGCACCCGCTCGTCGTCCAGCCCGTGGTGCGTGGCCAGCTCGCGGGCGGCCGAGGGGCTCGTGAGCACCACATCGTGGCCGGCCAGCCTCGCCACCGGCACGACGACGGCACCCGCCTCCGCCATCTCGCCCACCGGGGCATCGTGGCCCGTTCGCGCTGCACCGTGGCCCGGTCGGGCTGCATCGTGGCTCGCTCGGGCTACGCCGTGGCTCGCTCGGGCTGCGCCGTGGCCCGGTCGGGCTGTGCGCGCGGACCCCGCCCCGGGCGCCGGCCCGGCGGTGTCCCCGCTACGGTCGAGCTCGCCGGCGTGGTCGGCCCCGCCCTGAGGTTCGGGCAGCAGGCGGCGCGAGGGGTCGGCCGGGTAGGGCACGGTCCGGTAGGCCTCCACGCGGGCGACGTGCCAGCCCTTCGCCTCCAGGCCGGAGGTCAGCTCCCCGGTGGCCAGCGCGGACTGCGGAAGCAGCACCAGGGACGCCGGGGCCTCATGGGGGTCGGAGACGTCCGCATCGACACCCTGCGGAACGGCACCCTGCGGAACGGCGACGTCCGCATCGGCGCCCTGCGGAACGGACCGGTCACCGGCGACGTCCGCATCGGCGCCCTGCGGCACGGACCGGTCACCGGCGTCCCCGGCGACGTCCGCTCCGTCGGCCGTCATGGCGGCGTCTGCGGCGCAGCGGCCTGCAGGCTCCACGGACGGGAAGTCGGCCAGGATCCCGGCGGCCGACGCCTGCTCGGGCATCCACGGCTCGGCGGTGCAGCCCAGCTCGGCCAGAACCCGCGCGGTGCCGGCTCCGGTCACGGCCACCTTCGTGCTCCCGCCGACCCGGCCGGTCCAGCCGGCGGCCTGCAGGGCGCGCACGGTGTTGGGACTGGTCAGCACCAGCCATGCGCACTCCCCCGCCTCCACCCTGGCCACCACGGCCCGCAGGGGCCCCGGCTCGCCGGACAGCTCGAAGTCCGTCAGCGGGCAGAAGCGGACGTCCAGCCCCGCCGCGGCCAGGTCCGCCTCCACGGCACCGGCCTGAGACGGCTGCCGGGTGAGCACCAGCGGTCTGTGTCGCACGCCGGAAGCCCGCCCGGTGGCCGCGCCCGCCACGGGAGCACACCCACTCGTCCCCGAGGACCCCTGCCCGGCGCCCGGGCGGGGGTCCTCGGGACGGTGCGGGTCCGACGTCGTCATGTGCGGCGTGCCCCGAGGATCAGGCACCGGTGCCGCGGACGGTTCCCGGCAGCAGGTCGGCGCCCTCGGCGATGAACCCCTCGGCCATGTGCACGCCCAGCGCACCGGCCGCCGTCATCAGGGTGTCCTCGAGCCACTCGGCCGACTGCTCCGGCTCCGCATTCACCTCCTGCGGCACCGCGTCCAGCTGCACCGAGGAGGTGCGGCGCAGGATGCGGGAGCCGTCCAGGGCGGCGACCATCGCGTCCATGACGATGCGCGGGGCGGCGGCACCGGCCTCGTCCTCACCGTCCTCCACACGGGCGACCGCCCCGATCGGCGCGGCGCAGCCGGCCTCCAGGCGCAGCAGCAGGGCGCGCTCGGCGGTCACGGCGGCATGGGTGTGCAGGTCGTCCAGGCGGGCCAGGCCCTCCCGCAGGCGTCCGGCCGGCGTGGTCGGGTCCAGCAGGGCGTCGCCCACGATGCCGTCGTGGAGCGCACGGACCTCCACCGCCAGGGCGCCCTGGCCCGGGGCCGGGAGCATGACGTCCGGGTCGATGCGCTCGGTGATCACGTGCCCCAGGCCGAGACGGTCCAGGCCGGCGCAGGCCAGGACGACGGCGTCCAGGTCCCCGCGCGGGGAGCCGGCGGCGGCCGGGGCGTTGTCGTCGTGCTGCTCCAGGCCCGGCACACGGGCCAGGCGGGTCTGCACGTTGCCGCGGATGTCCACGAGCTCCAGGTCCGGACGCAGCGCCTTCAGCTGCGCCACACGGCGCGGCGAGCCGGTGCCGACCCGGGCTCCCTCCGGGAGGGTCTCCAGGGTCAGGCCGTCACGGGCGCACAGGGCGTCCCGCAGGTCCGCACGCGCCGGGACGGCGATGATCTCCAGGTCCTCCGGCTGAGCCGCCGGCAGGTCCTTGAGCGAGTGCACGGCCATGTCCACCACGCCGTCGAGGATCGAGGCGCGCAGCGCGGAGGCGAACACGCCGGTGCCGCCCAGAGAGGCGAGCGAGCCGGTGGTGACGTCCCCGTCGGTCCGGATGATCACCAGCTCGTGGTCCAGGCCCGCCTGCTCGGTCAGCGCCTGCGCCACCGTCCGGGTCTGGGTGGTGGCCAGCGCAGAGCCGCGGGTGCCGACGCGCACGGACATGGTTCAGGCCTCCTCGACGTCGGCGGCGGTCTCGGCTGCCGGGGCCCCCTCGGACGCCTCGGCGCCTCGGCCGTGCTCGGCCAGGCCGCGCACAGCGGCGTCCACGGCGGAGGTGGTCGGGCGGACGGAGCCGTCCCGCATGACCTTCACGCAGCAGTCCGGGCGGCAGACGTCCGGCCAGGCCGGGAAGCAGCCGACGGCGGCGCGGCCGGCACGCAGGCCCATGCGCTCCTCGACGATGTCCACCAGGCCGGACACGAAGCGCGCGTCGGTGCCCGGGGTGCCGGTGCGGCGGAAGCCGACGCCCAGCTCGGCCGCGGTGTCCTTCGCCTCGGTGTCCAGGTCCCAGAGGACCTCCATGTGGTCGGACACGAAGCCGAGCGGGACCACCACGAAGCCGGCCACGGCACGGCCGGAGGCGTCGGTCTGCGCCCCCTCGCCGGCGAGCGCCTCCATGGCGTCGTTGATGTCCGGCTCGAGCCACGGCACCTGCGGGGAGCCGGAACGGGACTGGTAGACCAGCGACCACTCGACCCCCTCGGCCTCCGGGACGCCGGCGAGGATCTCGCGGGCCACGTCCAGGTGCTGCGCCGAGTACAGGTCGGCGCCCTCGGCCTCGCCGGCCTCCGCGCCAGCCTCGGAGGCCAGCTGCGCGGACAGCTCGCGCGGGCCGGCGGCCTCGGCGTCGGCGGTCGGGATGGAGTGGGTGACGAACAGGACGTGGATCCGGGCGTCGTCGCCCAGCTCGCCACGCAGGGAGAGCAGGTCCTCACGCAGGCCGTCGCGGAACGGCTCCACGAACCCCGGGTGGTTGAAGTACTGGCGGGTCTTGTCCAGGTCCACCGTGCCCTCCAGGCCGGTCTTCTGCATGGCCATGCCCATGTCCTCGCGGTACTGGCGGCAGGACGAGTAGCAGGAGTAGGCGGAGGTGGTGACGGTCAGGATGCGGCGGTGGCCGTCGTCGACCATCCGCTGAAGGGTGTCCGGGAAGTACGGCTCCCAGTTGCGGTTGCCCCAGTAGACGGGCAGATCGTGGCCGCGGCGGTCCAGCTCGGCCTCGATCGCGGCGATCAGCGCACGGTTCTGGGCGTTGATCGGGCTGACGCCGCCGTTGGTGCGGTAGTGGACGGCGACCTCCTCGAGGCGCTCGTCCGGGATGCCGCGACCGCCGGTGACGTTGCGGAGGAACGGGAGGACGTCCTCCTGGCCCTCGGGGCCGCCGAAGGAGGCGAGCATGAGGGCGTCGTAGGTCTTGGGCGCCATGGTGCCGTGGGCGTCGTAGTCGACGCCGGCGGGGGCCTCCGGGACCTGCCGGACCGGGCGCTCGGCGCCGTCCGGGTGGTGGTGCGTCGGGGACAGGCTCATCAGGCGAGGACCTCCAGGATCTCGGCGGTCTCCACGCGGCGGCCGGTGTAGAACGGCACCTCTTCGCGCACGTAGTGGCGGGTCTCGTTGTCCCGCAGATGGCGCATCATGTCCACCAGGTCGGTGAGCTTCGGGGCCTCCAGCCCGAGCAGCCACTCCCAGTCGTTCAGGGCGAACGCGGACGTGGTGTTGGCCCAGACCTGCGGGAAGTCGCGGCCGAGCAGGCCGTGTTCGCGCAGCATGCGGGCGCGCTCCTTCGGATCCATGGTGTACCAGTCGTAGGAACGCACGAACGGGTAGAAGCAGAGCCACTCGAGGGGCTCGCGGCCCATGGCGAACGCCGGGATGTGCTCCTTGTTGAACTCGGCCAGGCGGTCGGCGCCCATCGCGGAGAGCACGATGTGCGTGCCGGCGAACAGGCGGGTGCGGCGGATGCGGCGGATCGCAGCCTGCAGGTCCTCAGGGACCTGGCCGTACATCCACACCATCACGTCGGCGTCGGCGCGCATGCCGGAGACGTCGTAGGTGCCGCGGACGGTCACGCCCTGCTCGCCGAGCTCGGCGACGAGGGCGTCGAACTCCTGCACGGCGTCCTCCGCCTGCGGACCGTCGAGCGGGGCGGGGCAGGAGCCGTCGTTCGGGCGGGCGAACACGGTGTAGGTGGTGAACCAGTCCTTGCCGGCCAGCGGGTTCGGCGCGTTCTCCTCGGTGGCGGCGGCGTCTGCGGTGTGCTGGGTGTCCTGCACGGGGATCACTCTCTTCCTGCTGCGGGGGTGATGGGGTCGAAGGAGCCGAAGCGGCGGTCCACGGCCTCCACGATCGAGGCCAGGCCGGTGCCGTCGGCCCAGGCGCCGACCACGTCCACGCCGTCGGTGGTCTCGGCGTAGGCGGTCAGCGCCTTCATGGCGGTGCGGGCGGGGCCGGACTGCGGCGGGATGGCGTCGCGCCAGCGGACGACCATGTGAGCGGCCACGTCCTCGGCTGCGAGGTCCACTCCGGTGAGCACGGCGACGTCGGCGATCGCCTGCTCCACAAGCTGCTCGTCCGCGGTGCGGTAGCCCAGCTGGTCCGGGCCGCCGCCGTGCCGGCCGTAGGAGAGGCGGAGCACGTGGCGGTGCCGGTGGCGGGCGGTGCCGTCCTCGCGGTCGCGGCGGACGACCTCGGCGAGCCACTCCCACTTGGCGGTGGCGTGGGTGAGCGCCTTGGCGCCCACCTCGGTGCCCTCGGCCACGAGGACTCCGGTGCCGCGCGGGGCGCAGTCGAGCCCCTCGGCGTCCACCACGAGCGTCACCAGGGCGACGCCGTCGGCAGGGTGGGGGCCGTCGTCGGGGTCGAGGGCGCCGTGCGAGGCGGGGGCGAGCAGCTCCCAGGCGTTGGGGCCGTCCACGGCGAGGACGATGCGGTCGGCCTCGAGCCCCCGGAGGACCTCCTCGTTGCGGTCGCTGATCTGCGCCCACCACTGGCCGCGCTCGTCGAAATGCTTCAGGGCGGCCACACGGACGCCGCGCAGCACGGTCACGCCGGTGTCCCGCAGCCGGGCGATCAGCCGGGTGGTCAGGATGTTCATGCCGCCGTCGAGGCCGGCCACGAGGGAGCCCGGGGTGTGCTGGCCGCGCAGCGCGGCGACGCCGGCGGACAGGCTGCCCTGCTCCACGAAGGCCTCGAGCAGACCCGGGGCCACCCGGTGCACGGCGACGGTGGACGGGTCGGCGGAGTGCACCCCCGCCACCACGGGGGCAACGAGGCGCTGCAGGACCTCGTCGCCGAGACGGTCGGCCACCAGCTCGCCGAGGGTGATCTCCTCGCCGGCGGCGATGCGCTCGGCCCAGTCGCCCACCTCGGCGGTCAGGTCCTGGCGTGCGCGCTCCAGGCCGGCGGCGGACAGGGCCGCGGCGGTGTCCTCGGCGTCCAGGTCCCCGGGGATGCCCAGCAGGCCCAGCCGTGGGGAGGGAAACGAGCCCTCGGCGGCGTGGATCCAGGACCCGCCGGCCGCCGGGGACATGATGCGTTCGTAGATGTCCAGCTCATGCAGCAGCTCCTGGACAGCGGTGCCGCGCAGCGCGAAGGCCTCCGCTCCGCCGTCCAGCTCCAGCGTCTGGTCCTGCACGGCGCCGTGCTCGTCCTCGGACGGCACGGTGAGGTAGCGCGGCGAGACGGCGCCGCCGAGCACCGAGGTGGCCTCGGCGAGGGTGACCTCCCAGCCGGACTGGCGCAGGCGCAGCGCGGAGAGCAGGCCGGCGATGCCGCCGCCGATCACCAGGGCGGTGCGGGGCGCCTGGTCCGCAGCGGGGGCCACCGGGGCCGGGATCTGCTGCACAGAGATGTCCGGGACCTTCATGCGTGCTCCTCCCCCGAGGCGGGACGCTCGGGCACGTCGATGGAGTGGATCAGCTCGACCACGCGGGTCAGCTCGGTCGGGTCGGTCTCCGGCGGGACGCCGTGGGCCAGGTTGACCACGTGTCCCGGCGCAGCGGCGCCGGAGGCGACGACCTCGCGGACGTGGGCCTCGAGCACCTCCCAGGGGGCGCCCAGCAGGGCCGGGTCGATGTTGCCCTGCAGCGGGACGGCGCCGCGGCCGTCCGGGCCCGGGTTCGCGCAGAGGCGACGGTGCGCCTCGGCCAGGGTGAGGCGGTGGTCCACGCCGACGGCGGACGCGCCGGCATCGCGCAGGTGGTGCAGGAAATCGCCGGTGCCGATGCCGAAGTGCAGCAGCGGGACGCCTCCGACCACACCCGGTCCGGCCAGGTCGGCGACGGCCTCGAAGGCGGCGGCGGAGTGACGCTGCACGTGGGCACGGTAGTCGGCCGCGGAGAGCGAGCCGGCCCACGAGTCGAAGAGCTGGGCGGCGGAGGCGCCGGAGACGATCTGGGCGCGGAGGAACTGGCCGGACACGCGGGCGGCCCAGGACGCCAGCGCGTTCCAGGTCTCCGGGTCGGCGTGCATCATGCGGCGCGGCCCGAAGTGGTCGCGGGAGGGGCGGCCCTCCACCATGTAGGCGGCCAGGGTGAACGGCGCGCCGGCGAAGCCGATGAGCGGGCGGCTGCCGAGCTCGCCCACGGTGAGCGAGACGGCCTCGCGGATGACGTCGAGGGCGGAGTCCTCGAGCTCGGGCAGTGCGGCGACGTCCGCGGCGGTGCGCACCGGGTGGTCCAGGACCGGCCCGACGCCCGGGACGATCTCCACGCCGATCCCGGCCAGGCGCAGCGGGACCACGATGTCCGAGAAGAAGATGCCGGCGTCCACGTCATGGCGGCGGACCGGCTGCATCGTGATTTCCCTCACAAGGTCGGGCATGAGGCAGGAATCGAGCATCCCGATGCCCTCGCGCACCTTCTTGTACTCCGGCAGCGAACGGCCGGCCTGGCGCATGAACCAGACGGGGTGGCGCTCGGGGCGGGCGCCGCGCAGCGCGGTGATCAACGCCGAATCGGCCGTGGATCGCGCGGATTCGGTGGTGCGCAACGGATGGTCGGCCGGCAGGGCTGCGGCCGCCGTGGACGGGGTCTGAGCAGGGGTCTCGGCGGACATGCCCCCCATTCTTCCATCGAAAGCGATTCCGGGCCCGTGGACGACGACGGCCCACCTCGCCCCACGTGACGGCCGTCACCTCAGCGTCGCCCTATCTGAGCGGATGCCCCGCTTCAGGTGAGGTGCGCCTCGGTGACGGAAGGACCGGCCCCGGCTAGGATGGACGGCGCTGTGACACTCTTCTCGCTGATCGCCTCGCACAAGGACGTCCACCTCGACACGGTCGCCCGCCTGTCCGCCGGTGCCGCGTCCGTGCTCTCCGCCCTGCCCGCCTCCGGTGCCGGCGGGGCCGTCGTGCTGACCACGTGCAACCGCGTGGAGGTCTACGCCGACGCGGACAACGGCGACGTGTCCGGCACCCACAACACCCTCGTGAAGGCGATCGCCGCCGAGACGGACCTCCCGTACGCCACCGTGGACGGCACCTTCCGCCTGCTCGGCGCCGACGCCACCGTCCGCCACCTGTTCGAGGTCGCCTCCGGCCTGGACTCCGCCGTGGTCGGCGAGCGCGAGATCGCCGGACAGGTGCGCCGGGCCCTCGTCGAGGCCCGGGAGGCCGGCACCGCCACGGGCCCGCTCGTCCGCCTGTTCGAGGGCGCGACCCGCGCGGCCAAGGACGTGGGCTCCCAGACCGCTCTCGGCGCCACCGGCCGGTCCGTCGTGACCGTGGCCCTGGACCTGGCCGAGGAGCTGCGCGGCGTCGTCACCGAGGAGGAGGCCGAGGACTTCTGGGCCGAGGCGAACGTGCTGCTGATCGGCACCGGCTCCTATGCGGGCACCACCCTGTCCCAGCTGGCGGACCGCGGCGCCACCGCCGTGGCCGTGCACTCCTCCTCCGGCCGTGCCGAGCAGTTCGTCGCCGATCGCGGCGGCTGGGCAATGGCCTTGGGCGGCGAGAGCATCGCCGGGGCACTGGCCGAGGCCGACGTGGTGATCGGCTGCTCCGGGTCCGGCCGGCAGGTCTCCCCTGAGCAGCTCGTGGCCCTCCGTGAGGGCGCCCGGCATCCGGTCACCCTGCTGGACCTGGCGCTCTCCCGTGACTTCGACCCCGCCGTGGCGGACCTGGACCAGGTCGACCTGATCACCCTCGAGGACGTCCGCCTCGCCGCACCGGAGCAGGCCGCCTCGGCCGTCTCCGAGGCACGCACCCTCGTGGAGGGCGCCCTCCGCGACTTCACCGACTCCCAGCGCGGCCGCACCGCCGACGGCGCCATCCGCGCCCTGCGCGAGCACACCCTTGCGGCCCTGGACACCGAACTGGAGCGCGTCCGCCGCCGCCATGGCTGCACCGCACCGGCCGAGGAGATCGAGTTCGCCCTGCGCCACATGGTGCGTCAGCTCCTCCACACCCCCACCGTCCGCGCCCGGCGCATGGCTGCCGAGGGACGGCTGGACGAGTACGAGCGCGCGCTGCAGGCGCTGTACGACATCGAGGTGCCCGCCGCCGCTCCGATCCCGGACTCGCCGTCCGCCTGCCCGGTCCCCCATCAGGACGCGGACGGGCAGAGACGCACCGCATGAGCGGCCACACCCGCGCGGCACGCCTGCCCCGGGCCGAACGCCGCCGGCAGCTGGTGGAGGTCGCACGTGCCCTGTTCGTGGAGCACGGCTACGCGCAGACCTCCATGGACCAGATCGCCGAGTCGGCGGCCGTGTCCAAGCCGGTGCTCTACCAGCACTTCCCCGGCAAGCACGAGCTCTTCCTCCACCTGCTCGACGTCGAGGTCGAGGCCTTCGTCGCACAGATCTCCGAGGTGCTGTCCTCGGACCTGGACAACAGGCAGCGCACCCGCCAGACGGTGGCCGCGGTCTACCGGTATGTGTCCGACCCGAGCCGCCGCCACCGGCTGCTGCTGTCCTCCGGCCGCACCCACGACCCGGAGGTCCAGCAGCGCGGCGAGGTCATCGAGGGCACCCTGGCCCGGCACATCGCCAAGCTGCTGCAGGAGGGAGCCACGGTCTCCGTCGAGGAGGCCGAGCTGGTCTCCCGCGGCCTGGTGGCCTGCATGGTCGAGGCCGCCCGCTGGTGGGCCGACGAGACCGACGAGGCCTCCCGTCCCACCCTCGAGCGCGCCGCCGAGGTCACCTTCACCATGCTCTGGCGCGGCCTCTCCAGACTCTGAGCACGCCCCGCCCCGACAGCGGGGCGCCACACACGCCCCGCCCCGCCGACGGGGGCCCCACACCGCCCGCGCCCCGCGGACGGACCTGTTCCGGCCCCTGTGTTTCGCCACGGGGTGAAACGCCTCCCGTGCCCTGCCTGCCGCCGCGCCCCGTGCCCTAGTCTGAACGGGAACAGAGCCGTTCCGGACGCGCGCGGCCCCGGCCCCGCCGTCCGACGCAGACCGCAGACCCCTGTCCTAGGAGGACCCCATGGAGATCCGCATCGGAGTGCAGCACTCGGCCCGCGAGGTGACTCTGGAGACCGAGCACACCGCCGAGGAGGTCCGCGAGCGCGTGGCCGCCGCGATCGCCGACGGCTCCCTGCTCCAGCTGGACGACGCCAAGGGCCGCACCGTGCTCGTGCCCGGCGAGAAGATCGCCTTCGTCGAGATCGGCGCCCAGAAGGCCGGCCCGCTGGGCTTCGCCGCTCGCTGAGCCGACGGGCGAAGGGGCCTGACCCATGCTGCTGCCCGCACTCGGCGTCCACGGCGCCGGTGAGGACTCCGCCCTCACCGCACGGCTGACCCGTCTCCGCCGGGACCTCGAGCTGCCGGACGCGTTCCCGGACGACGTGCTGGCCGAGGCCGAACGTGCCGCCGAGGACGTCCTCGGCTCCCTCGGGCAGGACCCCGAGCGCGTGGACCTCACCGACGTCCCCTTCGTCACGGTGGATCCCGCCGGGTCCACCGACCTGGACCAGGCCGTCTTCATCGAGCGCACGGACGTCGGCGTCCGCGTGCACTACGCCATCGCCGACGTCCCCGCGTTCGTGGCCCTCGGCGGGGCCATCGACGCGGAGGCCCGCCGACGGGGCCAGACGGTCTACCTTCCGGACGGGCGTGTCCCCCTCCACCCCGAGCGCATCAGCGAGCACGCCGGCTCCCTGCTGCCCGAGCAGGAGCGCCCCGCCTACGTCTGGTCCATGGACCTGGACGCCGAGGGCGTCCTCGGGGCCGTGGAGCTGGTCCGCGCACGGGTGCGCTCCCGCTTCCAGCTGACCTACCCGCAGGTGCAGGCCCTCGTCGGGGACGAGTTCCCGGCGGGCGGGGCACCCGGGGGCGGTGCCGTCGTCGGGAAGGACGGGCGGGCCCCGGCCGACGTGCCGGACCTGCCCGAGGATGTTGTGGCCTCGTTGCGGCTGCTCCCCGAGGTGGGCCGGCTGCGGCGCGCCCAGGAGGCGGCCCGTGGCGGCGCGTCCCTGAACATGCCGGACCAGGAGATCCACGTGGACGAGTCCGGCGCCTACCGCCTCGTGCAGCGCAACCCGCTGCCGGTGGAGGACGACAACGCCCACGTCTCCCTCATGACGGGGATGGCGGCGGCCCGCATCATGCTCGACGCCGGCGTCGGCATCCTGCGCACCATGCCCGCCCCGGACGACGAGGCGATCGCCGAGTTCCGCTCTCGCGTGGCCGCCCTCGGCCTGCCGTGGACCCACGAGCAGGACTACGGCGCCTACCTGCGCACCGTGGACCCGACCGCACCCCAGGGCCTGGCCGTCCTCCACGCCGCCACCGCCCTGTTCCGCGGCGCCGACTACACCGCATTCGACGCGTCCTCCGACGACCCTGAGCTGCACACCCCGCCGGAGGACCCGGAGCAGGCCGCCCTGGCCGCCCCCTATGCCCACACCACCGCTCCGCTGCGCCGCCTGGTGGACCGCTTCGTGCTGATCGTCTGCCATGCCCTGGTGCAGGGCCACGAAGTGCCCGCCGAGGTGCGGGCCGCCCTGCCGGAGCTGCCCGCGCTGATGGCGGACTCGGGGCGCCGCGCCTCCCAGGCCGACCGGGCGGCCGTGGACCTCGTGGAGGCCGCAGAGCTGACCGCCCACGTGGGCGAGGAGCTCGCCGGCACCGTGGTCCGCACCCGCGGCGAGGACTCCGTGGACGTGCAGCTCGTGGACCCGCCCGCCTACCTGAGCGTCCCCGCCGGTGCCGCCCCCGGCGACGAGGTGCGCGTGCGCATCGACTCCGTGGACGTGGCCTCCGGTCAGGTCGACGCGTCCCTGGCCGGAGGCCGCTGAGGCTCCCTGCCGTCCGCTCCTTCCGGCGCGCCCGCAGGCCGAGGGGCTAGACTGGCCCCCGACGACCGCGTCCCCGCAGTCGTCGTGACCACTGGATGACCGGTCGCACCTGATCACCTGTACTGCCGAATCCGGCGGCGCCTCCCCACCGTGGGGGACGGCCGAGACCGGGTTCCCGGGGCGGGGCCACGAGGCCTTGCGGCTCCGGTGTGTTCTCCCCGCGATCGGCTTCCCCCTGCAGCGCGCACACGGCGCGAGCCCGCACGCACGGGCCCGGAGGCATCCGGCCGCCCGCGCCGCGGACCGACGCCCCGCGCGCCCGAGAAGGAAACGGGAGCGTGAGCATGAGCGACACACCCACCACCCAGAACCCCGAGACCACCCCGGACAGGGCCGCCGAGGAGATGGCCGCCGTCGAGGAGATGGCCGCCGAGACCGTGACCCCTGACGAGGTCCCGGCCGTCGAGGAGAAGACCTTCGCCGACTACGGCGTCTCCGCCGAGATCGTGGACGCGCTGTCCGCGCGCGGCATCACCCATCCGTTCCCGATCCAGTCCATGACCCTCCCGGTCGCCCTGGGCGGGCATGACATCATCGGCCAGGCCAAGACCGGCACCGGCAAGACCCTCGGCTTCGGCATCCCCGCCCTGCAGCGGGCCGTCGGTCCGGGCGAGCCCGGCTGGGACAGGCTGGAGAAGGACGGCTCCGCCGGCGCCCCGCAGGCGCTCATCGTGGCACCGACCCGCGAACTGGCCGTCCAGGTGGCCGGCGACCTCACCGAGGCCGCGAAGAACCGCTCGCTGCGCATCGCCACCATCTACGGCGGCCGCGCCTATGAGCCGCAGATCGAGGAGCTGGGCCGCGGCGTGGAGATCGTGGTCGGCACCCCCGGCCGCCTGATCGACCTGATGCGCCAGCGCCACCTGCGGCTGAACCTGGTGAACACCGTGGTGCTCGACGAGGCCGACGAGATGCTCGACCTCGGCTTCCTGCCGGATGTGGAGACCCTGCTGGCCGCCGTGCCGCAGGTCCGCCAGACCATGCTGTTCTCGGCCACCATGCCGGGTCCGGTGGTCGCCATGGCCCGCCGGTACATGACCCACCCGACGCACATCCGCGCCACCGACCCGGACGACGAGGGCCTGACCAAGAAGGACATCCGCCAGCTCGTCTACCGCGCCCACCACATGGACAAGGACGAGCTCATCGCCCGTGCCCTGCAGGGCGAGGGCCGCGGCCGCACCATCATCTTCACCCGCACCAAGCGCACCGCCGCCCGTGTGGCCGACGAGCTGACCAAGCGCGGCTTCGCCGCCGGCCCGCTGCACGGCGACCTGGGCCAGGGCGCCCGCGAGCAGGCGCTGCGCGCCTTCCGCAACGGCAAGATCGACATCCTGGTGGCCACCGACGTCGCCGCCCGCGGCATCGACGTGGACGACGTGACCCACGTGTTCAACTTCCAGGCCCCGGAGGACGAGAAGACCTATGTCCACCGCGTCGGCCGCACCGGCCGCGCCGGCAACAAGGGCATCGCGGTGACCCTCGTGGACTGGGAGGACATGCCGCGCTGGTCCCTGATCGACAGGGCCCTCGGTCTCGGCCAGCCCGAGCCGGTGGAGACCTACTCCTCCTCCCCGCACCTGTTCGAGGACCTCGGCATCCCGAAGGGCACCAAGGGCCGTCTGCCGAAGGACAAGCGCACCCTCGAGGGCCTGGACGCCGAGCACGTCGAGGACCTGGGCGGTCCGGGCTCCGCAGCGCGCGGCGGCCGCAGCTCCGAGCGCGGCGGTCGCGGCGGCGGCCGGGGCCGTGGACGCGGTCGTGGCCGCGGCGGCGAGGCCCGGGGCCGTGGTGGCGAGGGCCGGAGCCGCGACAGCGAGCGCGGCGAGTCCGGCGAGTCCCGCGGCCGACGCGGCGGCGAGGGTCGTGACCGCTCCGAGGGCGGCGAGCGCTCGGGTGAGGGCGGGGGCGGGGGCCGTCGCAGGCGCTCCCGCGGAGGCCGCAACCGCACCCGCCGCCGCAACGGCGAGGTCGTGAAGGGCGGCGAGAGCGCCCCGAAGACCGAGAGGTGACCCTCCCCCGCGCACGTACTGGTGAGGACTCACCGTCATCACGGGTCCTGAGGGGCTCGAGACGGCGTGTCCTCACCAGTCGGGAAGCAGGTCGGTCGAGCACCCGGCCGCCGACGACGGCGGCGCACCTGACGCTGTCAGGCGCGCCGCCGTCGTCGTCTCGTCTGCCGCGCCCGGGGCATGGCCCCCGGGTCCCCAGCCGTCGTCGTCTCCCCGCGGCGCCGCTGGGACACGGCGCCCGCTCAGCGCAGGACGTCCGTCCCGGTTGCCTGACGTTCGATCTCGGCGAGCACCTCGGGTGCGGTGAGGTTCTCCCCCAGCCGGTTGGGCTTGCCGCTGCCGTGGTAGTCCGAGGATCCGGTGGTGAACAGGCCGTGGCGCTCGGCGATGCCGCGAAGCACGGCGCGGGCCTCGTCCGGGTTGTCGCGGTGGTCCACCTCAAGACCGCCGAGGCCGGCGCCGATCATCTCCTCGAAGGTCTCCATGCCCACCACACGTCCGCGGGCCGAGGCCAGCGGATGCGCGAACACGGGGACTCCGCCGGCGTCGCGCACGAGGCGGACGGCGTCGGCCGGATGCGGGGCGTAGTGCGGGACGTAGTACTTGGAGGAGCCGGCGAGGATGGAGCGGAACGCGGCGGTGCGGTCCGGGACCACGCCGATCCGCACGAGGGCATCCGCCAGGTGCGGTCGCCCGATGGTGGCTCCCTCCCCCGCGTGCTCGAGCACGTCGTCCCAGGTGAGGTCGAAGTCCTCGGCGAGGCGCTCCACCATCATCTGCGCGCGGTGCAGGCGGGCGTCGCGGGCGCGGGCCATCTCGGCGTTGAGGCCGTCGTGCTCCGGGTCGTGCAGGTAGGACAGCAGGTGCACGGAGACGCCCTCGTCCGTGCGGCAGGACATCTCCATCCCACGCACCAGCAGCAGGCCGTGCCTGCGGGCCGCCTCCTCGGCTTCGGCCCAGCCGGCGTTCGTGTCATGGTCGGTGAGCGCCAGCCCGTCCAGCCCCGCCGCCGCGGCCGCCGCCACGAGCTCGGCGGGAGACTCGGTGCCGTCCGAGACGGTCGAGTGCGTGTGCAGGTCGAAGCGGGGCGTGCTCATGACCCCAGCCTACGGGGCGGAGCCTGCTGCCGGTCCCCGCGGCAGCGCCCCGAGTGCGGCGCCCGGTCCCGGGTGACAAGATGGACGGCATGACCGAGCAGAACAGCGAGAAGACGACCCTCGAGACCTCCGGTGCCGAGCAGGAGCGCCAGCCGCTTCACGAGCGCGTGGAGAACCGCTCACAGCGCCCGAACTCGGACGCGTTCCGCGCGTTCATGGGTTCCCAGTGGGCCCCGGCGCGCACCGAGCTGCCGGAGGCGGACGCCTCCGCCGAGCACGCCGCCCGCCGCCGTGCCGCGGTGTCCGAGCGCTTCCAGGGCGAGCGCCTGGTGATCCCGGCCGGCCAGCTGAAGGTGCGCTCGAACGACACGGACTACCGCTTCCGCCCGCATTCGGCCTTCGCCCACCTGACCGGCCTGGGCGTGGACCACGAGCCGGACGCCGTGCTCGTCCTCGAGCCGACCGACGCCGGTGCCGGGGACGAGGGCTCCTCCCACGCGGCCACCCTCTACTTCCGACCGCTCGCCGGCCGGGACACCGAGCAGTTCTACGCGGACGCCCGCTCCGGCGAGTTCTGGATCGGCCCGCGCCCGACGCTGGCCGAGATGGCCGCCCGCACCGGCCTGCGCACCGCCTCCCTCGAGGAGCTCGAGGTGGCCGTGACCAAGGATGCGGGCTCCCCTGCCGCCGGTCAGGTCCAGCTGCGCCTGCTCCGCTCGGACGACGCGGACATGCTGCAGCTGGTGGAGTCCACCCGCTCCGCCGCGGGCGTGGACCCGGCCGAGGCCGAGGCGCAGGACGGCGAGCTCGCCGAGTTCGCCTCCGAGCTGCGCCTGGTCAAGGACGAGTGGGAGATCGAGCAGATGCGCGAGTCCGTGGCCGCGACCATCGCCGGCTTCGAGGACATCGTCCGCGTGCTGCCGCGGGCGATCGGCCACCACCGCGGTGAGCGCATCGTGGAGGGCGCCTTCTTCTCCCGTGCCCGCCTCGAGGGCAACGACCTCGGCTACGACACCATCGCCGCCTCCGGCAACAACGCGACCATCCTGCACTGGATCCGCAACACCGGCGACGTGCAGGACGGCGAGCTGCTGCTGGTGGACGCCGGCGTGGAGGCCGACTCCCTCTACACCGCGGACATCACCCGCACCCTGCCGGTCAACGGCACGTTCACGGACATCCAGCGCACGGCCTACCAGGCGGTGCTGGACGCGGCGGACGCGGCTTTCGCGATCGTGAAGCCGGGCATCCGGTTCCGCGAGATCCATGCCGAGGCCATGAAGGTCCTCGTCTCCCGCCTGCACGAGTGGGGCCTGCTGCCGGTCTCCGTGGAGGAGGCGCTGTCCGAGGACGGCCAGCACCACCGCCGCTGGATGCCGCACGGCACGAGCCACCACCTCGGCCTCGACGTGCACGACTGCGCCCAGGCCAAGCGCGAGCTCTACCTGGACGGCGTGCTCGAGCCGGGCATGGTGTTCACCATCGAGCCGGGCCTGTACTTCAAGGAGGAGGACCTGGCCGTGCCGGAGGAGTACCGCGGCATGGGCATCCGCATCGAGGACGACATCCTCGTCACCGAGGACGGTGCGGAGAACCTCTCCGCCGCGCTGCCCCGCACCCCGGACGAGGTCGAGGCCTGGATGAAGGGTCTCCAGCAGCACTGACGCCCACTCCACGACGACGGCCCCGCACCGTGCCGAGAATCGCTTCCGGCGGGTGCGGGGCCGAGTCATGTCCGGGCCGGTCGGGTCAGCGGCCGGAGCCTCCCTGCGGCGGCTCGGGCGGCTGCTGTCCGGGGGTGCCGCCGCGGGCGGCGATGATCCGGTCGACCTCCTCCTGCGACAGGCGCAGGCCGTAGGTCCTGTCCAGACCCTGCGGGGCGCCGTCGGCAGGGGCCGAGCCGTCGGCCGGCTGCGCCGGCTGGGCCTGCTGCCCGTCCTGGGTCTGCGGCCCCTCGGCCGGCCGCTGCGCCTGCGGTGCACCGTCCTGCGGCTCGTGACCGGTCTGGCCGCCCTGGCCCACGTGCGGCGTCTGGCCCGGCTGCGGCTCCTGCCCCGCGGGGATCTGTTCGGCCCGGTCCGGACCGGCGGCGCCCTGCGGGGCGGAGCCCGGTGCCGTCGTCGGGACGCCCCGCTGACCCTGCTGGGCCGACTGGCCCTGCGGACCCGGCTGGACCTCGGCGGCGGGCACGGCCTGGCCGCTCCCGGCGTTCAGGACGCCGCGGGCGCGGCCGGCGTGCTCGAAGGCGACCACCACGTCATAGGCGGCCGGCACGACCTGCTGTGTGGAGGCGAAGCCGTTGCTGTCCTTGCGCATCGCGAAGGCGATCACGCCGAGGATCATCCACAGGCCCACGCCGAGCAGCGCGGAGAACAGGATCTGCTGCGCGCCGCCCTGGGGGGCGATCAGGTACATGAACAGGCCGATCAGCGAACCGAAGAGCAGGCCGCGCAGGCCCGCGGACAGCGCCACCTGCGGATAGGACATCCGGCCGCGCACCCGCTCGACCACACGCAGGTCCTTGCCCACGATCGTCACCGCGGTGGGCGGGACGTCGCCCTGGACCAGCTTCTCCAGCTGCTCCTGGGCGGCCGCGCGGGTGGTGTGGGTGGAGACGAGCTCGCCGCGGGGCAGGCCGTCGTCACGGGAGGCGTTCGGTCCGGACATCATGAAGGACATGTGCCCATTCTGCCGTGTCAGCCCGCACACGGCCTGGTCAGCGCGGCCCTGTACGCCCAGGGCCGATCTGGGACGGCACGCACCGGACGACTAGGCTGGACCGGTGAGCTCCTCCAAGATCTTCGTGGCCCGGCTGCTGGGCCTGGACGTGTTCGACCCGCTCGGCGACCGCCTCGGCCGCCTGCGGGACGTCGTGGTGCTCGACCGCGGGCTGCGCAACGCGCCGCTGGCGATCGGCCTGGTGATCGAGGTCCCCGGCAAGAAGCGCGTGTTCGTGCCGATGACCCGCGTGACGTCCATGGACTCCGGGCAGATCATCACCACCGGCCTGATCAACCTGCGCCGGTTCTCCCGCCGCGGCGCCGAGCAGACCGTGGCCGCCGACCTCTTCGACCGCCGCATGACGCTGCTGGACGGGGAGGGCGAAGTCGTCCTCGAGGACGCCGGACTGGTGCAGCAGCGCAACGGCGACTGGCTGATGACCGAGCTGTACGTCCGCAAGGACGCCGGCCGCAGCACCTTCGGCCGCCCCCGCGGCGAGCACCGGCTCATCGCCTGGAACGAGGCCCGCTGGACCTCCGGCGCCGAGCCGCAGGGCGCCACGAGCTTCGTGGCCCACCATGAGGACCTCAAGCCCGCCGACCTGGCGGACATGATCCATGACATGCCGGCCAAGCGCCGCGTGGAGGTCGCCTCCGAGCTGCAGGACGAGCGCCTCGCGGACGTCCTCCAGGAGCTCCCGGACGACGACCAGGTGCAGATCCTCTCCCACCTGGACATCGAGCGCGCCGCGGACGTGCTGGAGGAGATGGACCCGGACGACGCTGCCGACCTGCTCCACGAGCTGCCGGACAGCCAGCAGGAGCTGCTGCTCGAGCTCATGGAGCCCGAGGACGCGGACGACGTGCGCCGTCTCCTGGAGTACGAGGAGGACACCGCCGGCTCCGTGATGACCCCGGTGCCGGTGATCATGGCCCCGGAGGACACCGTGGCCGAGGCCATGGCGACCATCCGCCAGCAGGAGATCTCCGCGGCCCGCGCCTCCCTCGTGCTGGTGGTCCGCCCCCCGCTGGAGACCCCCACCGGCCGCTACCTCGGCGCCGTGCACTTCCAGCAGCTGCTGCGCTACCCGCCGCCGGAGCCGCTGGGCAACATCCTGGACAAGGACCTCGAGCCGGTCTCCGACCTCGCCCCGATCGCTCATGTGACCCGCGAGCTGGCGACCTACAACCTCACCTGCATCCCCGTGGTGAACGAGCAGCAGCGCGTCGTCGGCGCCGTGACCGTGGACGACGTGCTGGACCACATCCTCCCGGAGGACTGGCGCGCCATGGACCCCGAGGACCTGCCGAACCCGACGACGAGCACGCAGTAAGGAGCGCCCATGGCCGAGAACGCGAACGACCCGCGCACCCGCCAGTCCGGACTGGACACCCCGCTCAGCGCGCGCCGCCGCCGCCTGCCCCGCCTCTCCCCGGACCCGGACGCCTTCGGCGAGGCCACCGAGGGCTTCGCCCGCTTCATGGGCACGCCGCAGTTCCTGCTCTGGATGACGCTGTTCTGCGCCCTCTGGCTCGGCTGGAACACCTGGGGTCCGGAGTCCCTGCGCTTCGACGACGCCGCGATCGGCTTCACCGCTCTGACCCTGATGCTCTCGCTGCAGGCGTCCTATGCCGCCCCGCTGCTGCTGCTCGCCCAGAACCGCCAGGACGACCGTGACAAGGTGGCCCTGCGCGAGGACCGCGACCGCGCCGAGCGGAACCTGGCGGACACCGAGTACCTCACCCGCGAGATCGCGGGCCTGCGCCTGGCCCTGCAGGACGTCTCCACCCGTGACTTCGTGCGCTCCGAGATGCGCAGCCTGTCCGACGACATCGTCGAACAGCTCCGCGAGTCCCTGCGCGAGGAGATCCGCAACGAGATCCGCAACGACCTCCTGGAGGCCCGCTCCGCGGACCGGGACAAGAAGGCCACGAAGAAGGATTCGGCCAAGAAGTCCAGCAAGAAGAAGCGCGGGGCTCGACCCGCTGACGCGGAGGACACCTCCACCACCACGCTGGCACTCCTGGCCGCCGAGGAGGCCGCCGAGGCAGCCGCCGAGCGCCCCCAGGAGGGACCGCAGGCATGAGCGCCCCCGAGATCGTCACCTCCACCCCGACGACGGCTCTCGAGTCCGCCGCTCTCGTCGCCCTGGCGGCGGTGCAGGACCCGGAGATCCGCCGTCCGGTCACCGAGCTCGGCATGGTCGCCTCCGTCAGGGAGTCCTCCCCGGGCCGGCTCGAGGTCGTGCTGCGCCTCACGATCGCCGGCTGCCCGCTGAAGGGCACGCTCGAGGCGGACGCCCGGGCCGCCGTCGAGGGCCTGGACGGCTGCGCGGAAGCCGAGGTGCGGCTCGAGGTGATGACCCCCGAGCAGCGCCGCGATCTGCAGGAGCGACTGCGCGGCTCCCGTCCGGCCAACCCCTTCGGAGAGGGCACGCTCACCCGGGTGGTCGGCGTCGCCTCCGGCAAGGGCGGCGTGGGCAAGTCCACCGTCACCGCCAACCTCGCGGTCGCGCTGGCCCGGCGTGGGCTGTCCGTGGGACTGATCGACGCGGACGTCCACGGCTTCTCGATCCCCGGCCTGCTCGGCACCCACGCCGCCCCGACCCGCGTGGAGGACATGATCCTGCCGCCGGTCGCGCACGGGGTGAAGGTCATCTCGATCGGCATGTTCCTGGACGAGGACCGACCGGTGGCCTGGCGCGGCCCCATGCTGCACCGTGCCCTGGAGCAGTTCGTCACCGACGTCTACTGGGGCGACCTGGACGTCCTGCTGATCGACCTGCCGCCCGGCACCGGGGACATCGCGATCTCCGCCGCCCAGCTGCTGCCGACCTCCGAGCTGATCGTGGTCACGACCCCGCAGCACGCCGCCGCCCAGGTCGCCGCCCGTGCCGGGCAGCTGGCGAAGCAGACCGGCCAGCGCGTGGCCGGCGTGGTGGAGAACATGGGCCCCATGACCCTGCCGGACGGCACCGTGCTGGAGGTCTTCGGCGCCGGGGGCGGCCAGGAGGTCGCCGACCGCCTGTCCCAGACCCTCGGGGCCGAGGTGCCGCTGCTGGGCACCGTCCCGCTCGAACCGGCCGTCCGCACCGGCGGCGACGACGGCGTGCCCGTGGTCCTCACCGAGACCGCCGCCTCCCCCGCGGCGCAGGCGCTGGAGCAGGTCGCCGCACGCCTGGCCGTCCGCCCGCGCAGCCTGCGCGGCGTCGGACTGCCGCTGTCCCCGCGCTGACCGCGGCGTGCCCGGCCGTCGTCGGGAAGGACGACAGGAGGGTCAGGTGGCGTCCACGTCGAACGGGGCGGGCGCCTTGCCGAGCAGGTCCAGCGGATCCGGCTCGGTGTCCGGGTGCGCAGCAGGGGTCTCCTGCGTCATCGCGGCCTCGGCACGGCCGGAGCCCATGAGCGCGGCGGCGGCACCTCCGGCGGCGACGGCGGCCGCTCCCCCGGCTGCTGGGGCGCCGGATGCGGCGGTCCCGGCGGTGGCCGCGGGAGCCGCAGTCTCTGCGGTGGCCGCGGAGGCGGCGGTCGAGCCGCCGCCTGAGGGGCGGAAGATCGTCCGCGGGTCCATGTCCTTGATGTCCTGACGGCTCAGGCCGCCGTGCAGGTCCTCGGCACGGACGCCGTTGCGGGCGGTGTCGCGGGTGGAGTCGACGGGCTCGCGCAGCGCCTCGCGGATCATGCGGCGCGGGTCGTACTGGCGCGGGTCGTACTTGCGCCACTCGATCTCGTCGAAGTCCTGGCCGGTCTCCTCCTTGAACTGCTCCTTCGCCCCTTCGGCCATGACCTTCATGGAGCGGAGCCAGTCCGTGAACTTCCTCGTGTACTCGGGCAGTCGCTCAGGACCCAGCACAAGAAGGGCGATGAGGACGAGGACGATGAACTCGCCGCCGTTGATACCGATATTCACAGGCTCTGACTCTACTAGAGGGCCGGGCCCCGGGCCACGCCGGTGGACAGTCCCACCGAGCCGAGCAGGCGATCGATGCCGCGTTCGAGACGGTCGGTGATCTCGTCCGGGTCGCCCAGGTCGTCCGCCACGCTCGAACGCTCGGACAGGACCATCATGGACAGCAGCTGCTCCACGCGCTCGCGCGGCATGTCCGAGGTGACCACATACCGTGCCTGGCCCACCGGCAGGACCGCCGTCCAGGTGTCTGTGCCGTCGTCCGCGGTCACGTGATAGGTGACCCCCACTGGGAGGGTGCCCTCGGTGGCCGCCGGGGCGCCGTCCTGGCCCGGACACGCGGCCGGGACCGCAGGCTCGCGTGTACTGCGGCACTCGCGCACATGCACCGAGCGCTCCTCGTCCGACCAGTCCACGGAGACCTCCACCACGTCCTGGTCGCTGGCGACCTCCAGGCCCTGGGGGCGCAGGCCGACCGTCTGCAGGGACGGGACCGCCCAGCCCTGGCGGCGCAGGGCGCGGATCGCCGCCCCGTTCTCCGCCGCCACCGCGGCCGAGGCAGCCCCTGCGGACTCGGCGGAGGCGGCCGGGTCCGCCTCGGACTCGGCGTCGGCGACGATGCTGCGGGCGTCCGCCAGGTCGGGGCTCGACGCCGCGTCGGACGGGTCTCCGGCGACCCAGACGGCCGCCAGGGCGCCGGCGGCGAGGACGAGGACGCCGAGCCCTGCGACCACGAACCGACCCGAGACGCCCTGGGCGGCCATGGCGACGCTCTGGCGGTGCGTTCCACCGGCGGCGAGGTCGGCGGCCGTGGATCCATGCCCGGCGGGCGTGACGCCGTGGGCGTGGTCGCGTTCGACGCGGCGGGCGGTGGCCAGCACGCGGGCGCGCTCGCGAACGGCGTCGGTGCAATAGGGGCACGATTCGAGGTGGGAGGCCACGCGCCGACGGCGACGACCGTTCAGGGTGCCCTCAAGGTATCCGTCGAGGCGCCCCAGGGGATGGCGGGCCATCGGTCCGAGCGCCTCCTTCCCTGGATCGGTCCGGAACGGCGGTCGTGCGGAGCCGTCCCGCTGTGCCTGTTATTCTCGTCGCCGCTACTGGGAGAAGGCTGAACCCGAGCCGCCAAGGTCCCGAGACCCCCGCGGCCACGAGGGCCGGGACGCGACACGCCGGGGTCCGTACACTGGACCGGTGGCCCGGTCCGGGCCCAGCGCGGAAGGAAGCAGCACACGTGAGCATGAAGGCCGTCAGCCCCCAGCCCTCGGACAAGCACGCCTCCTGGGCCTATGCCGAGTCCCGTCCCGTCGAGGGCGAGGTCGTGGAGCGTGCCCGTGAGCGCTCGGCCGAGCTCGGTCTGCGGGCGGTCACCCCGGGCACCTCGGCGCTGCTCACCGTGCTCGCCGCCACGCGCTCCGCGTCCGCAGTGGTGGAGGTCGGCACCGGCGCCGGCGTCTCCGGCCTCGCCCTGATGGCGGGTCTTCCCGCGAACGCCGTGCTCACCACGCTCGACGCCGACGGCGACGCGCAGCGCGCCGCCCGCGAGGCCTTCAGCGAGGCGCGCCTGCCCAGCCAGCGCACCCGCATGATCACCGGCCGGTCCCGGACGGTCCTCCCCCGCCTCAGCAGTAGCTCCTACGACATGGTCGTCCTCGACGGCGACCCGGCTTCCCTGCCCTTCGACGTCGACCAGGCCGGCCGCATGCTGCGCCGTGGCGGCCTGCTGGTGATCGTCGACGCGCTCGACCACGACCGCGTCCCCAAGCCGGCCGTCCGCGAACCGGCCACCGTCACCGCCCGCCAGGTCGAGCGCGCCCTCCGCGAGGACGAGGCCTGGAACTCGGCGTTGGTCGCCACGGGCACCGGCGTGCTGCTGGCGGTGCGCCGCTGACGACCGTGACGCGGCCCCGGTCCGGCCTGCCACAGCCTGGGATCGGTCCCGGCTGCAGCGGCCCCAGCACGAGCGAGCCCCCGCCTTTCGACCGTGCGGTCGAAAGGCGGGGGCTCGCGCTGTCTGAAGTGCAGACGCGGGGGCTCAGGCCTCGGTGACTCCCACCAGGCACTCCTTGAGCTCTGCGGCCTCCTCGTTGTTGAGCTCCAGGACCAGGCGGCCACCGCCGTCGATCGGAACTCGCATGATGAGGCTGCGGCCCTCCTTGGTCACTTCCATGGGGCCATCCCCCGTACGAGGCTTCATGGCGGCCATTGCGACTTCCCTTCTTGCTGGTCGGCTCAGGACGACGACCGCCCGGTGCAGGGCTGCGACGTCTCGGGCCCGTGCTCGCCGCCTGTCGGCGAGTCGCCCGTCACACGTTCATTATCCAGGATTCTCCTCGCTGGTGCTAACCGGACCTGCTCCGTCCGCCTCCAGCACCGCGATGCGCTCCTCGCTTCGGCGCAGCGCCTCCTGCAGGCGGGCGACGGTCGCGTCCACCTGCCCGCGGTGGTAGCCGGGCACCGAGTGCGCGAAGCGGACGTGGTCCACGTCGTCCGCCGTGGGCTCGTCCGGCAGCAGCACCGGGGCCGCCGGAGCACCGTCTCGCGGGTCCTGCAGCGGGGCGGTGAACCGTCCGGCCAGCACGGCCACCAGGACCGCGACGACCACGGCCACCGCGGCCAGCAGGGTCAGCCAGACCGGGAGCATCATGCGCGCTCCCCCTGGGCCACGGCGCGCACGGCCGCGACCGCCTCCTGCGCGGTGTCCACGACCGACACGAGGTCCAGGTCCTCGGGCGAGATCATCCCGCGGGCGGCGAGCGTGTCTCGCAGCCAGTCCACGAGCGGACCCCAGAACTCTCGGCCCACCAGGACGATCGGAAAGCGGGTGACGGTGCCGGTCTGCACCAGAGTGAGCGCCTCGAACAGCTCGTCCAGGGTGCCCATGCCGCCGGGGACCACGATGAACCCCTGGGCGTACTTCACGAACATGACTTTCCGCGCGAAGAAGTAGCGGAAGTCGATCCCGATGCCGACCCATTCGTTCATGCCCTGCTCGTGGGGCAGCTCGATGCCGAGGCCGACGGAGGTCCCCTCGGCCTCGGTGGCGCCGCGGTTGGCAGCCGCCATCGCGCCCGGGCCGCCGCCGGTGATCACCGCATACCCGGCGGTGACGAGCTCCCGGCCGACCGCCCGGGCCAGCTCGTACTCCGCGGTGCCCTCGCCGGTGCGGGCGGAGCCGAACACGGAGACGGCCGGGCCGAGCTCGGCCAGGGTGCCGAAGCCCTCCACGAACTCGGACTGGATGCGCAGCACGCGCCAGGCGTCCGTGGCAGTGGAGTGGACTTGCTCCGCCGGCGGCGCCGCGGCGTCGTGGCGGCGCGTGTCCAGCAGCATCTGGTCGAAGGTCGGCCGGCGGGCGGCCTCGCCCCGCAGGGTCTGCGGTCCGCGCCGGAGGCACCGGCGGCGGACGTCGTCGTTCTCAGCCATGACGCCAGCCTATCGGCGCACCGTGACGATCGGGGCTCGGTGCGGATGTCGGTCTGCGCAGAACCTGCGGGCGTTCGGTATATTCCCCGACTATGACGCAGCGCACACCTGAGGCCTCCGCCGCCGCGGAGACCGACGCCCTCATCCAGCTGCAGGGCGTCAACAAGCACTTCGGCGACTTCCACGCGCTCAAGGACATCGACCTGACGATCCCGCGCGGGCAGGTGGCGATCGTGCTCGGCCCCTCGGGCTCCGGCAAGTCCACCCTGTGCCGCACCATCAACCGCCTCGAGACGATCGACGACGGCGGCCGCATCCTGATCGACGGGAAGCCGCTCCCGGCGGAGGGTCGCGAGCTGGCCCGCCTGCGCGCCGAGGTCGGCATGGTGTTCCAGTCCTTCAACCTCTTCGCCCACAAGTCGATCCTCGACAACGTGACCCTCGGCCCCATCCGGGTCAAGGGGAAGAAGAAGGCCGCCGCCGAGGCCCACGCCATGGAGCTGCTCGAGCGGGTCGGCGTCGCCCACCAGGCGAAGAAGCTGCCGGCCCAGCTCTCGGGCGGCCAGCAGCAGCGCGTGGCCATCGCCCGCGCCCTCGCCATGGAGCCGAAGGCCCTGCTCTTCGACGAGCCGACCTCCGCCCTGGACCCCGAGATGGTCCAGGAGGTGCTGGACGTGATGGTCGGCCTCGCCACGGAGGGCATGACCATGGTCGTCGTCACCCATGAGATGGGCTTCGCACGCAAGGCCGGCGACCGCGTGATCTTCATGGCTGACGGCGCCATCCTCGAGGACACGGACCCGGAGTCCTTCTTCACGAACCCGCAGCACGACCGCGCCCGCGACTTCCTCGGCAAGATCCTGACCCACTGACCGGAGCACCCGGCACCGGCCCGACCCCCACACCACCGCACCTGACGCCCAAGGAGGCCACCATGGCCCGCAAGAAGTTCCTCTCCCTGACCGCCGTCGCCGCCGCGGCCGCACTGTCCCTGTCCGCCTGCTCCCCCTCCGCCACCGAGAGCAGCGAGGAGAGCTCCTCCGCCGACGGCTCCAAGAAGGGCGGCTCCGGCGAGTCGCTGACCATCGGCATCAAGTTCGACCAGCCGGGCCTCGGCTTCCGTGAGGGCTCCAACGACCCGACCGGCTTCGACGTGGAGGTCGCCAGGTTCGTCGCCAAGGAGATGGGCGTGGACGAGGCGGACATCACCTGGGTCCAGACCCCGTCCGCCAACCGCGAGAACGCGTTGGAGAACGGTGAGGTCGACATGATCTTCGCGACCTACTCCATCACCGACGAGCGCAAGGAGCGCGTGGCCTTCGCCGGTCCGTACTTCGTGGCCGGACAGGACCTGCTGGTCCGCGCGGACGAGGAGGAGATCACCGGCCCGGACTCCCTGGACGGCAAGAACCTGTGCTCGGTCACCGGCTCGACCTCCGCGCAGAAGATCAAGGACGAGTACTCCCAGGGCGTGAACCTCGTGGAGCAGGGCGGCTACGCCGAGTGCGTGACCTACCTCGAGTCCGGCCAGGTGGACGCCGTCACCACCGACGACATCATCCTCGCCGGCCTGGCGGGAACCGAGGCCAACAAGGGCAAGTTCAAGGTGGTCGGCGACCCGTTCTCGGTCGAGCGCTACGGCGTGGGCCTGAACAAGGACAACGACACCTGCCAGCAGATCAACGACGCCATCCAGAAGATGAAGGACGAGGGCGCCTGGGAGGAGGCGCTCAAGTCCAACACCGAGGGCACCGGCTACGAGGCCGACGACGAGCTCAACTCCGGCGCGGACGCCGAGTTCGAGTCCTGCGACTGATCCTGCCGTCGGTGATCGCCCACCACCGGTGACCACCCACCACCACGGAGCCGACCGGGTCGGCGGCGTCCTGCACGGACCCGCCGGCCCGTCCGGTCCGCCCCTGTCTCACCCCTGGGAAGGCCCATGGAATCCCTGACCACCCTCTTCGAGCAGTACGGCTCGCAGATCCCGGTCGCGTTCTGGATGAACATCAAGCTGACCGTCCTCGCGGCGATCGGCTCGTTCGTCCTCGGCGTCGTCCTGGCACTGTTCCGGATCTCGCCGGTCGCCTCGCTGCGCGCCGTCGGCACCGCCTACGTGCACCTCGTCCGCAACACTCCGCTGACGATCATCATGCTCATCGGCGTGCTCGCCGTCTGGGGGCAGCTGAAGATCACGTTCGCGGACGACTTCACGCTGAACTTCTTCATCTTCGCGGTCATCTCGCTCTCGCTGTACCACGCGGCGTTCATGTGCGAGGCGATCCGCTCCGGTGTGAACACGGTCCCTCAGGGGCAGGCCGAGGCCGCCCGGGCGATCGGCCTGGGCTTTTTGCCCGCCGCCCGCCTCGTGATCCTCCCGCAGGCCCTGCGCGGCGCGATCACGCC
The DNA here is from genome assembly GCF_002206575.2 of Micrococcus sp. FDAARGOS_333. Classification (NCBI taxonomy): domain Bacteria; kingdom Bacillati; phylum Actinomycetota; class Actinomycetes; order Micrococcales; family Micrococcaceae; genus Micrococcus; species Micrococcus sp. FDAARGOS_333. Next base: position 2,211,795 of record NZ_NJFJ02000001.1, read on the forward strand.
GATCGGCAACACCCTGATCGCGCTGACCAAGAACACGACCGTCGCCGCCGCGGCCTCCGTGGCCGAGGCCTCCGTCCTGATGAAGACGATGATCGAGTTCCGGCCGGACGTCATGGTGGCGATCTTCATGACCTTCGCCGTCGGCTTCTGCCTGATCGTCATTCCCATCGGGCTGCTGACCACGTGGGCCTCCGACCGTCTGGCGGTGGCACGATGAGCGCCCAGTCCGTCCTCTTCGACGCCCCGGGCCCGAAGGCCCGCCGGAACGTGTTGATCGTCAACGTCGTCGCGCTGATCGGCGTGGCGATCGTCGCCTGGATCGTGTTGGGCATGCTGAACGAGCGCGGGCAGCTCGAGCCCTCGCGCTGGATCAGCGCCGTCAACGGCAACGCCTGGTCCAACTACTACCTGCCGGGACTGCAGTTCACGCTCCAGTCCGCGGCGATCGCGGTGGTCACCTCGGTGCTCTTCGGCCTGGTGTTCGGCTTCCTCCGCCTGGCGCCCTACGCGCCGATCCGCGCCGTCTCGGGCGTGGTCGTGGAGTTCTTCCGCGCCGTGCCCGTGCTGCTGATGATGGTGTTCTTCTACCAGGTGTTCGCCATGCTCGGCCGCGCCGGCGTGATCCCCTCGGCCGACGGCCCGTACTTCGCGGTGATCGTCGGGCTGACGCTGTACAACGGCGCGGTGATCGCCGAGCTCGTGCGCTCCGGCGTGAAGTCCCTGCCGAAGGGGCAGCGCGAGGCGGCCGCGGCGATCGGCATGACACCGAACCAGTCCCTGCGCCTTGTGGAGGTCCCGCAGGCCCTCGTGGCGATGCTGCCGTCCCTGCTCAGCCAGTTCGTGGTGATCCTCAAGGACTCCGCCCTCGGCTACCTGATCGGCTTCTACGAGCTGCTGCAGTACGCGCGTCAGCTCGGCTCCGGCCAGGGCAACATCCTGCAGACCCTGGTGGTCGCCGCCGTGGTGTTCATCGTGATCAACGTCCTGCTCACGTGGCTGGCCACCCTGCTGTCCACGAAGCTCTCGTCCAAGACCGCCGGCCGCACCAAGCCGCGTGCCGGCTCCTCGGCCGTGAAGGTCTGAGCCTGCCCGCCCGGGCGGTGGACGACGACGGCGCCGGCACCTCTCGGACGGAGGTGAGGGCGCCGTCGCCTCCCCGTCGCCTCCGGATCGCCTCCGGATCGCCTCTGGATCGGCTCCGGGTCGCCTCGGGGCCGCCAGCGGCGGTGCTCGGCCGCTCAGCCGGCCAGCAGCCAGGCGCGCAGCGCCTGCAGGCAGGCGTGCACCTGCCCGCGTCCGACGTGCTCGTCGTCCGTGTGGGCGAGCAGGGCGTCTCCGGGGCCGAAGTTCACGGCGGGCACGCCGAGCTCGGAGAAGCGGGCCACGTCCGTCCACCCGTACTTGGGCTTCGGTTCGCCGCCGACCGCGGCCACGAAGCTCGCCGCCGCGGACCGGTCCAGCCCGGGGCGGGCCGCCGGTGAGGCGTCCGTGACCTCGACCTGTCCGTCCCAGTCCACCCCGGCGGCCTCGAAGACCTCACGGACGTGGGCATGGGCCTGCTCCAGGGTCTTGTCCGGGGCGAAGCGGTAGTTGACCTCCACCGTGCAGGCGTCCGGGATGACGTTGCCGGCCACGCCGCCGGTCACGCGGATCGCGTTCAAGCCCTCTCGGTATTCCAGGCCCTCCACGGTGATCGTGGCAGGCGCGTAGTCCGTCAGCGCCGTGAGCAGCTGCCCGGCGTCGTGGATGGCGTTGTGGCCGCGCCAGGCGCGGCCCGAGTGGGCGGCGACGCCGCGGAAGGTGACCCGGTACCGGTTGGTGCCGTTGCAGCCGCCCTCGACGACTCCGTCGGTGGGCTCGAGGAGCACAGCGAAGTCGGCCTCGAGCAGCTCTGGGGCCTCACGCGCCACACGGGCCAGGCCGGAGCGCATCGCGTCGACCTCCTCATGGTCGTAGAACACCCAGGTGACGTCATAGGCCGGAGCCGGCCCGTCCTCCGCGCCGACGAGGCCCGCCAGGGCCAGCTGCACGGCGACACCCGACTTCATGTCCACAGCGCCGCGGCCGTAGAGGACGTCCCCGTCCCAGGCCGAGGGGACGGTGCCGCGCGCGCCCTCCACGGTCGGCAGCGGCACGGTGTCCAGGTGGCCGGCCAGGATCACACGCTGCGGCAGTCCCAGATCCGTGCGGGCGACCACACAGTCGCCGATGCGCGTCGTCTCCAGCCGGGGCAGGGCCTGCAGCGCCTGCTCGACGGCGTCGGCCAGCGGCGTCTCCCAGTCGGAGACCGAGTAGGCGTCCAGCAGGGTCGCCGTGAGCTCGGCCACGTCCGGGCCGGCGGCCAGGTCCGGCAGGTCCACCGGACGGCCGGCGTACGGGTGCGGGGTGTCTGTGGTGGTGTCCATGGCGCCAGTCTAGGAACCTGCTGCCCTGTCCGCCCTGCGGACGACCGTGTGGTGAGACGGCAGACGGGCGGGGCGTGCGCCGTCGTCGTGCTGGCTAGGCTGTCCCTATGACCGACACCGCGCAGAACACCGCCCGCCTCGTCTCCGGCCACGGCCTGGCCACCCGCGCCGCCGACGGCTCCGTGCTGGACGTCTGGTTCCCCGCCCCCGTGGCCGGGGACCTCTCCGCAGCCGACGCCTCCGTGGCCGACACGCTCAAGGCCGCCGCCGCGGACGACGCCGACCGCGGCACGACCCAGACGGTCGTCGAGGTCACGGCTGACCTGGACGCCGCCCCCGCCGACGCCCTGGACGCCTGGATGCGTCTGCACGCCCTCTCCCACCGCCTCGTTCGCCCCAACGAGGTCAACCTGGACGGCGTCTTCGGCCTGCTCACCAACGTCGTCTGGACCAACTTCGGTCCGTGCCGTGTGGAGGGCTTCGAACTCACGCGCGCCAAACTGCGTGCCCGCGGCACCGTCAACGTCTACGGTGTGGACAAGTTCCCCCGCATGACGGACTATGTGGTGCCTTCCGGCGTGCGCATCGGCGACGCCGACCGCGTCCGCCTCGGTGCCCACCTGGCCGCCGGCACCACCGTGATGCACGAGGGCTTCGTGAACTTCAACGCCGGCACGCTGGGCACCTCCATGGTCGAGGGCCGCATCGCAGCCGGCGTGGTGGTGGGCGACGGCTCCGACCTCGGCGGAGGCGTGTCCATCATGGGCACCCTCTCCGGCGGCGGCACCCAGAAGGTCAAGGTCGGCGCGCGTGTGCTCGTCGGCGCGAACGCCGGCATCGGCATCTCGATCGGCGACGACTCCGTGGTGGAGGCCGGCCTCTATGTCACCGCCGGCACTCGCGTCACCGTCCTGCGCGAGGGCGAGGAGCCGACCGTGGTGAAGGCCGTGGAGCTCTCGAGCGTCCCGAACCTGCTGTTCCGCCGTAACTCCACCTCCGGCGTGGTGGAGGTCCTTCCCCGCGCCGGCCGCACCGTCGAGCTCAACGACGCGCTGCACGCCAACTGACCCGTCGCCGTGTGCGGGGCGGGTCCGTATCCGCCTCCGCGCGCGGCGCACCCACGGAAGGGGCCCGGAATCCGTGGCGGATTCCGGGCCCCTTCACACGCCCGGGGCGACCGGGGGCGTCAGCCCGTGACGGTGCGCAGGTCGTGGCCGGTGTAGACCTGGCGCGGACGGCCGATCTTGGTGGCCGGATCCTCGATCATCTCCCGCCACTGGGCGATCCAGCCGGGCAGGCGGCCGAGGGCGAACAGGACGGTGAACATCTTCTCCGGGAATCCCATCGCCTTGTAGATGACGCCGGTGTAGAAGTCCACGTTCGGGTAGAGCTTGCGCTCCACGAAGTAGTCGTCCGCCAGGGCCTTCTCCTCGAGGCGCTGGGCGATCTCGAGCAGCTCGTCGTTGCCGCCGACCTTGGAGAGGATGTCGGTGGCGGTCTTCTTGATGATCTTGGCGCGCGGGTCGTAGTTCTTGTACACGCGATGGCCGAAGCCCATCAGCCGGACGCCGTCCTCCTTGTTCTTCACCTTCTCCATGAAGTCCTCGGGCTTGATGCCCTCGGCCTGGATGGAGCGGAGCATGTTCAGGACGGCCTCGTTGGCGCCGCCGTGCAGCGGACCGTAGAGGGCGTTGATGCCGGCGGAGACCGAGGCGAACATGTTGGCGTGGGCCGAGCCCACCAGGCGCACGGTGGAGGTAGAGCAGTTCTGCTCGTGGTCCGCGTGCAGCATGAGCAGCAGGTCCAGGGCCTTGACCATGTCCGGGTCGATCTCATACTCCTCGGCGGGGACGCCGAAGCAGAGGCGCAGGAAGTTCTCGACGTAGTTGAGGTCGTTGTGCGGATACATCATCGGCTGGCCCAGCGACTTCTTGAAGGCGTAGGAGGCCAGCACCGGCAGCTTCGCGAGCAGGCGCACGGTGGAGATGTGCACCTGGTCCTCGTCGAACGGGTCCAGGGAGTCCGCGTAGAAGGTGGAGAGCGCGGAGACGGCGGAGGAGAGCACCGGCATCGGGTGGGCGTCGCGCGGGAAGCCGGCGAAGAAGGACTTGAGGTCCTCGTGCACCATGTTGTGGCGCAGGATGTTGGTCTCCCAGGACTCGGACTGCTCGGCGGTCGGCAGCTCTCCGTTGATGAGCAGGTAGGCCACGTCCATGAAGGTCGAGTTCTCGGCCAGGTCCTCGATGGCGTAGCCGCGGTAGCGCAGGATGCCCTCGTCGCCGTCGATGAAGGTGATGGCGGACTTGGTGTTCGCCGTGTTCATGAAGCCCGGGTCGTAGGTGACCTTGCCGGTCTCCTTCAGCAGCGGAGCGATGCTCAACGCTTCGGTGCCGACAGTGGACTCCTCGACGGGCAGGTCGAGCGTCTTCTCGCCGACGGTGAGTCGAGCGGAGGCGTTCTCAGTCACGGTGCACTTCCTCATCTTCAGTGGTGACGCCTGCACGAAGGCGTCGGGATGCTCGCCGACACGGATGCCGACCGCCTCCTAACCTACCAAGTCAGCCACGGGCGGCGGAATCCAGCCGCCGGGCGGCCTCGTCCACGGCCGCGCACGGCGCGGTGAGCGCCACACGCACGTAGCCGTTACCGGCCTCGCCGTAGAAGACGCCCGGACCGGCCACGATGCCCAGGTCCGCCAGCTCGCCCAGCAGCGCCCAGGAGTCGTCCGCGGTGGCCACAGCCGGGTCCACGTCGGACCGACGGGTCCACAGGTACAGGCCGGCCTGAGAGGAGTCGACGGTGTACCCGGCACCGCGCAGCGCCGGCAGCAGAACCTCCCGACGACGGCGGTAGCGGGCCTTCTGCTCCTCGACGTGGGCGTCGTCGCCGAGCGCCACGGCCATGGCGTGCTGGACCGGTCCCGGCACGATCATGCCCGCGTGCTTGCGGGTGTTCACGAGCGTGGCGATCAGCTGCGGGTCGCCGACGGCGAACGCCGCGCGGTAGCCGGCCAGGTTCGACTGCTTGGACAGCGAATAGACGCTGAGCAGGCCGGTCGGCTCGCCGCCGGAGACGGCCGGGTCCAGCAGGCAGGGCACCTGCTGACCGGTGCCGCCGTGCTCGGCGTCGTCCCAGCGGTCCCAGCCGAGCTCGGCGTAGCACTCGTCCGCGCACACGATCGCACCGAGGGCGCGGCCCTGGTCCGCGATCCGCTTCAGCGCGGGCACGTCCAGCACCGCACCGGTCGGGTTGGCCGGCGAGTTGGTCCAGACCAGCTTCACCCGGGAGCGCACGGACTCGTCCAGCTCGTCCAGGTCGTCGGCGGCCACGGCCTCGGCCCCGCAGAGCAGGGCGCCGATGTCATAGGTCGGATAGGCCACCGACGGGCGGACGACCACGTCCCCGGCGCCCAGTCCCAGCAGCGTCGGCAGCCAGGCGATGAACTCCTTCGAGCCCACCGTGGGCAGCACGGCCTGTGGGTCCAGGCCCTCCACGCCGCGGCGCCGGGCATACCAGGCGACGATCGCCTCGCGCACCTCGGCGGTGCCGTGGGTCGTCGGGTAGCCGTGCGCGTCCGACGCGGCGGTGAGCGCCTCCCGGATCAGCTCCGGCGCGGGGTCCACCGGGGTGCCGATCGACAGGTCCACGGTGCCGCCGGGGTGCTGCGCGGCGCGCTCACGGTACGGGGTGAGCGTGTCCCACGGGTAGTCCGGGAGGGTGCGCATACGCTCAGGCGTCCTGGTTCTGCGGGGGCAGGGCGGCGATGATCGGGTGGTCCTTCGGGATCAGGCCCATCTTGGCGGCGCCGCCCGGCGAGCCCAGGTCGTCGAAGAACTCGACGTTCGCCTTGTAGTACTCGGCCCACTCCTGGGGCGTGTCGTCCTCGTAGTAGATGGCCTCCACCGGGCAGACCGGCTCGCAGGCACCGCAGTCCACGCACTCGTCCGGGTGGATGTACAGGGAGCGCTCGCCCTCGTAGATGCAGTCCACGGGGCACTCCTCGATGCACGCCTTGTCCTTGACGTCCACGCACGGCAGGGCAATCACATAGGTCATGGCCGACCCTTCACCTTTCCTTCAGGCACGGTCTTGTCTCTCGGCGTCCCAGCCTACTCTGCGACCGGCACGGCACGCGGTCTGCGACGGTGCTCCCGGCCGGCCACGACCAGCACGGACACCACCACGAGCGGCAGGCCCAGCAGCCACAGCCCGGAGGCGAGCATCGCCCCCGGCAACACCTCGAGCAGGCGGGCATGCCAGGGCAGGCCGAGGTCGTCGTGTCCGGGCAGCAGCTGCAGCGCCCACGCCGCGGTGAACGCGACGGCACCCAGCAGACCCCCGGCCACCGGCCAGGCGACCCGGCGGCTCCACCACAGCTGGGTGGAACCGACCAAGACGAGGGCGAGCGCGGCGCCCCACGGCAGCGTCCAGGTGCCGGTCGGGGCCCACAGCTGCAGATGCAGCACGGTCCCCAGCAGACCCACGCCCACGCCCAGGGCGACGGCCCCTACCAGGGCGCCGGTCCGTCGTCGGGAGGCCGGCCGCCGGGAGACGGACGGGCGCACAGATGCCGGACTCATGCGTCCGGGTCAGGCACGGGCACGGGCGCGTGCGGCCTTGAGACGGTCGTTGGCGTCCAGGATCACCTTGCGGAGGCGGATGTGCTCCGGGGTGATCTCCACGCACTCGTCCTCGCGGGCGAACTCCAGGGACTCCTCCAGGGTGAGGAGGGTCGGCGGGGTCAGGCCCTCGAAGGAGTCGGCGGTGGCCGAGCGCATGTTGGTGAGCTTCTTCTCCTTGGTGATGTTCACGTCCATGTCCTCCGCACGCGAGTTCTCCCCCACGATCATGCCCTCGTACACCTCGGAGCCGGGCTTGATGAAGAAGGTGCCCCGCTCCTGCAGGTTGATCATGGCGAACGGCGTGGCCGAGCCGGCGCGGTCCGCCACCAGGGAGCCGTTGGTGCGGTACTCGATCTCCCCCGCCCACGGCTCGTAGCCGGCCGCATAGGAGGAGGCGATGCCCGCGCCGCGGGTCTCGGTGAGGAAGCGGGTGCGGAAGCCGATCAGGCCACGGGCCGGCACCAGGAACTCCATGCGGATCCAGCCGGTGCCGTTGTTGGACATCTCCTGCATGCGGCCCTTGCGGGCGGCCATCAGCTGGGTGACGGCGCCCATGAACTCCTCGGGGATGTCGATGGTCATGTGCTCCATCGGCTCGTGGACCTTGCCGTCCACGGTCCGGGTGACCACCTGCGGCTTGCCCACGGTCAGCTCGAAGCCCTCACGGCGCATCTGCTCCACCAGGATGGCCAGGGCGAGCTCGCCGCGGCCCTGGACCTCCCAGGCGTCCGGACGCTCGGTCGGCAGGACCTTCAGGGACACGTTGCCGATGAGCTCCTTGTCCAGGCGGTCCTTCACCTGGCGCGCGGTGACCTTGGCGCCCTTGACGCGGCCGGCCAGCGGGGAGGTGTTGATGCCGACGGTCATGGAGATCGCCGGGTCGTCCACGGTGATCAGCGGCAGCGGCTTCGGGTTCTCCACGTCCGTGAGGGTCTCGCCGATCATGATGTCCTCGATGCCGGCGACGGCCACGATCTCCCCCGGACCGGCCTGCTCGGCGGGCACACGCTCCAGGCCCTTGGTGGCCAGCAGCTCGGTGATCTTCACGGTCTTGGTGGTGCCGTCCTGCCGGGCCCACGCCACCTGCTGGCCCTTCTTCAGGGTGCCGTTGAAGATGCGCAGCAGCGCCAGGCGGCCGAGGAACGGGGAGGCGTCCAGGTTGGTGACGTGCGCCTGCAGGACCTCGCCGTCGTCGTAGGTCGGGGCCGGGACGCGTTCCATGATGACGTTGAACAGCGGCTCGAGGTCCTCAGACTCCGGCAGGGAGCCGTCGGCCGGCTGCTCGAGGGAGGCACGGCCGGCCTTGCCGGAGGCGTAGACCACCGGCACGTCCAGCACGGCGTCCAGGTCCAGGTCCTCGACCTCCTCGGCCAGGTCCGAGGCCAGGCCCAGCAGCAGGTCCATGGAGTCGGAGACCACGCCGTCGATGCGGGCGTCCGGGCGGTCGGTCTTGTTCACCACCAGCACCACGGGGAGCTTGGCGGCCAGGGCCTTGCGGAGGACGAAGCGGGTCTGCGGCAGCGGGCCCTCGGAGGCGTCCACCAGCAGCACGACGCCGTCCACCATGGACAGGCCGCGCTCCACCTCGCCGCCGAAGTCGGCGTGGCCCGGGGTGTCGATGACGTTGATGGTCACGGTCTGGCCCTCCGGTGCTGACGGACCGGAGTAGAACACGGTGGTGTTCTTGGCCAGGATCGTGATGCCCTTCTCCTTCTCCAGGTCACCGGAGTCCATGACGCGCTCCTGGACCTCGCCGTGCGTGGAGAAGGCGCCCGTCTGGCGCAGCATCGCGTCCACCATCGTGGTCTTGCCGTGGTCCACGTGGGCCACAATGGCCACATTGCGCAGGTCGGTGCGGGCGGTCGGATTCGAGGTCATGAAGGTCCTGTCCGGGAGGGTGGAGGAATGCTCGGGGAACACGCCGACGGCGGCCCCCGTGAGATTGTACGCGCGTGGGGCCGCCGTCGTGGTCGGGCGGTGCGGAACGTCACCGCTCGGTGAGGCCCCCGCAGAGACGGCGACGACGGCCGGGCGGGTGCCCGACCGTCGTCGCCTGCCGCTGTGGTGCGGCCCGCTGTGGTGCGGCGTCAGGGGATCCGATGTGGATCAGTAGGCGTGTTCGCCGAAGGAGGCGAGCAGCTCACGGCGCGCCTGGCGGCGCTCGGCCTGCTCGTCCGGGTCCGGCACCGGGGCCGCGGCCAGCAGACGCTGGGTGTACTCGGCCTGCGGGTTGTGCAGCACGTCGTCCGTGAGGCCCTTCTCGACCTCGCGGCCGTCCTTGAGCACGAGCACCTTGTGCGCCAGCATGTCCACCACCGCGAGGTCGTGCGAGACGAACAGGCAGGCGAACTCGTAGCGGGACTGCAGATCGGCGAACATGTCCAGCACGGCGGCCTGGACGGACACGTCGAGGGCCGAGGTCGGCTCGTCCGCGATGAGGACGTCCGGGTCCAGGGTCAGCGCGCGGGCGATCGAGATGCGCTGGCGCTGACCGCCGGAGAGCTCATGCGGGTACCGGTTCACCACGGAGCGCGGCAGCTTCACGGCGTCGAGCAGCTCGTAGGCCCGCTCGAGGCGTGCCTTCCTGTCCCCCACGCCGTGGACCACCATCGGCTCGGTGATGACGTCGCCGATCGGGAAGCGGGGATCCAGCGAGGCCGCCGGATCCTGGAACACCACGCCGATGCGCTTGCGCAGGGCACGCTGCTCCTTGACCGGCATGGAGGCCAGTTCCTGGCCGTAGATCTTCAGCGAGCCCGAGGCCACCGGCAGCAGGCCGAGGACCGAGCGGGCGATGGTGGACTTGCCGGAGCCCGACTCGCCCACCAGGCCCATGATCTCGCCGGGCGCCACGGAGAAGGACACGTCATGGACCACGCGGTTCTTCTTGCCGCGGTGGTCGTACTCCAGGCACAGGCCCTCCGCCTCGATCGCGTACTTCGCCTTGGTCTGGGTCGCGGTCACGGTCTCCGGCTCGGCCACCTCGAAGGAGGTGCCCAGGCGCGGGACGGCGGAGAGCAGGCGCTGGGTGTAGGGGTGCTGCGGGTGCTGCATCACCTGGTGCACCGGACCGGACTCCACCAGCTCGCCGTGCAGCATCACGCAGACGCGGTCGGCCATGTCCGCCACCACGCCCATGTTGTGCGTGATCAGCAGGATGCCGGTGTTCATCTTGTTCTTCAGCGACCGCAGCAGCTCGAGGATCTCGGCCTGCACGGTCACGTCGAGCGCGGTGGTCGGCTCGTCCGCGATGATCGCCTTCGGCGAGCAGCTGATGGCCATCGCGATGACGATGCGCTGGCGCTGGCCGCCGGAGAACTGGTGTGGGTACTGCTTCAGGCGGTTGTGGGCGTCCGGGATGCCCACCATGGTGAGCAGCTCGACGGCCATCTTGTCCGCCTCGGTGCCGTAGGCCAGGCCGTGCAGCTGGATGGACTCGGTCAGCTGGTCGCCGACCGTGAGCACCGGGTTCAGCGCGGTCATCGGCTCCTGGAACACCATGGCGATGTCCTTGCCGCGGACGCTGCGCAGCTTGGCGGGGCTCATGCTGAGCACTTCCTCGCCGGCGAGCTTCACCGAGCCGGTGATGTCCGCGTTGCCCGGCAGCAGGCCCATGGCGGTGGAGCTGGTCACGGACTTGCCGGAGCCGGACTCGCCCACCAGGGCGACGACCTCGCCGGGCTTCACGTCGAACGTGACGCCCTTGACGGCGTGGACCTGGCCGAACTCGGTGTCGAACTTGACGTCGACGTCCGTGAAGGACAGGACCGGCTGGCCGCCGAGGTTGTCGTGGCGCTTCACGATGCCCATGGCCGTGGTGGTCGGGCCGGCGACGGGGCCGCCCCCGCCCTGCGGGGCGTCGGCAGCGGTCGAGCCGGTCGGGGTGCCCTGGGCGGATGCGCCCTGCGCCGCCGCGGCGGCGTCGTTCTTCTTCTTTCCGAACATGGAATGCACTTCCTTCTCAGCTCGTGTCACTGACCACGCGGGGTGCCGGGATGGCCGCGGTCGGTGTTCTTGTCCACACGGGCGATCGGCCCCTCGGCGGACGCGGGGGCGTCGTTGGGGCCCTCACCGGCGGTCGTCGTGGCCGTGGGCTTGACGTCCGTGGCCACAGCACCGCCGGAGGCGGTGGCGGCAGCGGCCGGCGTGGTGGAGGCGGTGGCCTCGTCCAGGGCCTTCTTGCGGCCGGAGAAGCCAAGGAAGCCCTTCTTCTTGCGGGCACCGCCGCCCTGACGCGGGTCGAAGGCGTCACGGAGGCCGTCGCCGAGGAAGTTCACGGACAGGGCGATCGCCAGGATCAGCATGCCGGGCCACCAGAACAGCCAGGGGCGCGTGGTGAACGCGTTCTGGTACTGGGAGATCAGCAGGCCGAGCGAGGACTCCGGCGGCTGGACGCCGAAGCCCAGGAAGGACAGGGAGGTCTCCAGGAGCACCGCGCCGGCGATCGCGAAGGTCGCGTTCACCACGATCACGCCGATGGTGTTCGGCAGCAGGTGCTTGAAGATGACGCGGCCGGGCTTGGCGCCCATGGCCACGGCGGCGGAGACGAACTCCTTCTCCCGCAGCGAGAGGACCTCACCGCGGACCAGGCGGGCCAGGGAGGTCCAGGACACCAGGCCCAGGACGATGGCCAGCGGGATGATGCCGCCCGGCAGATTGTTGGACATCTTGCCGAGCACGGCGGCCAGCACGAGCAGCGGGATCACGATGATCAGGTCCGTCAGGCGCATCAGCAGCGAGTCCACCCAGCCGCGGAAGTAGCCGGAGAGGGCGCCGACCAGCGCACCGATGGCGGTGGACACCAGGCCCACGATCACGGCGATGATCAGCGACTGCTGGGTGCCGCGCATCACGAGGGCGAACCAGTCCTTGCCGGACGAGTCCTGGCCGAACGGGTGCTCGCCCCAGCGCAGGCCCTCCCCGCCCAGGAACTCCGGCACGACCGACAGGGTCGGCTTGCCGCCGTTGATCACGTTGCCGGCGGCCAGGTAGGACTTGTCCCACCAGCCCGGGATCGGGCCGAAGCCGATCGAGGTGAAGGCGAACACGGTGATCACGATCAGCACGACGGTGGAGATCATCGCCGCGCGGTGCTTGAAGAAGCGCTTCCGGACCAGCTGGCCCTGGGAGAAGGACTTCCCCGTCTTCTGACGGAGCTTGGCGTCCTCGGCCTCGGCGAGGTCGAACGCCTTCTGCGCCTCTGTGGGCGCGGTGGTGTTGTTCTGCGTCATCGCGATCACACTCGAATCCGGGGGTCGAGGATGGCGTACAGGACGTCCGCCACGAGGTTCATGAGCACGGCGGCGGTGCCGGTGACCAGGAAGAAGGCCATGACCGGGGCCGGGTCCACCTGGTCCAGGCCGGTGGCGAACAGCTCACCCATGCCCTTCCAGCCGAACACGCGCTCGGTGATCACGGCGCCGCCGATCAGGCCCGCGAAGTCGAAGGCCATGATGGTGGTGATCGGGATCAGCGAGTTGCGGAAGGCGTGCTTCAGGATCACCTGGCGCTCACCCAGGCCCTTGGCCCGGGCGGTGCGGATGTAGTCCTGACGCGAGACCTCCAGCATGGAGGAGCGGGTGTAGCGGGAGTAGGTGGCCACGGAGACGATGGTCAGCAGCACGGTCGGCAGCAGCAGCTGGGTGCCCTTGTCCATGAACTCCACCCAGAAGTGGGCGTCCATGCCGGGGGTCTCGGAGCCGATGGTGGCGACCGGACGCGGCTTGGCACGCAGCAGAGCGGGCCAGTAGTTCGTCATGTGCTCCATGACGATGAACACGCCCATGACCACGGCGGTGATCGCGGAGGCGGTCGCGGCGGTGCCCTTGGAGAAGCCGCCCATGAGGCGGCCGATCAGGATGCCGACCAGGACGGCGATGATGCCCAGCCCCAGCAGGAGCAGCCAGGACGGGTTGTTCATCAGCAGGCCGTAGGTGGCGTAGTAGCTGACCATGCCCACGGCGACGGTCACCAGCGCGGAGTAGAGCACCTTGCGGTTCTTCAGGCCGGCGATCAGGGCGGTCAGCGCGACGGCGGCGGCGAGGCCGATGGCCAGCTGGACCAGCGGGCCCATGACCGGGCGGCGCCAGAAGTCCAGGGCGTGCAGGGTCGGGAAGATCACCAGGATGAAGCCGGCGACCACCGCGAAGGTGAGAAGACGGCGCTTGGCGTTCCCTGCCATCGCGGCCTGCACGACCAGACCGGCCAGGAGCGCCCCGATGATGATGTATGTCCAGTTCAGCGTGGGGTCGGCGATCCAGTTGTTGTAGCCGATGGCCATGTACTCCTTCAGGAGCACGGCGGCCCAGAAGACCGGCAGGGAGAAGAACAGGAAGATCAGCAGCGTCACGGCGTAGTCGAGGCCGGAGTACTGGCGGATCGCCGTGATGATGCCGACCGCGATGCCGATGATGATCGCGAGCACGGTGGCGAGGACCACGAGGCGGAGGGTGGACGAGGCCGCATTGGCCAGCAGATCGTTGACCTGCTGACCGCCGCGGTTGGTGCCGAGGTCGCAGGCGCCCCTGAGGCAGCCGGCGACGCCGCGCAGCCAGATGAAGTAGCGCGAGTACCAGGGCTCGTCCAGGTTCATGTAGTTGATGCGCGCCTGCATCAGCTGCTCGCGGTTCTCGCTCTGCGACTCGCGCAGGTCCTTGAGGGGGTCGCCCGAGTTCACGACGAGGACGAAGAGGAGGATCGATGCGCCGAACAGCACGAGGAACGAGCTGCCGAGGCGCTTGAGGATGAATTTCAGCACAACAGGGGGTGACCTTCCGTGCTCAGCGATGGGTGGGGAGGCCCGCGTTCAGCGGGTTCACGGGGAAGGGCCCGACCGCGGGGCGGTCGGGCCCTTCACACCGTGAGTGTCAAGGTGTCACAGCACACTACACGGTGAGAGCCGTGACACCTGCAATCAGGGGGTCCTCACTGGACGCGGACCCACTGCTCGACGTTCCACAGGGCACCGGACTGGGTCGCGGTGTCGCGGACGTTGGCGAGGTCAGCGGCCTGGCCGAGGATGCCCGGGTGGGCGAACAGCGGGATGGCCTGGTAGTCCTCCCACAGGAGCTTCTCGATCTCCTTGACCTGCTCCAGCTGCACCTTCTCGTCCAGCGAGCCGGCCAGCTTGTCCCAGGCGGCGTCGACGTCCGGGTTGGAGTACTGCATGTCGTTCTGGGCACCGGTCGAGTGGTAGATGTTGCGACCGGAGGCCTTCTGGCCGGAGCCGGCCCAGGCGAACAGGGCGACGTCGAAGTCGCCGGCCGGCAGCACCTCGGTGAAGAAGTTCGCGTTGCCGGCGTCGACGATTTCGAAGCCCGCCTCGTCACAGGAGGACTTGATCATGGAGACGATCTCGGTGCGGCGCGGGTTCGGCGAGTTGTAGCCGATGCGGACCTTCGGCTTGGACTCGCCGGACTTCGCGACCAGCTCCTTGGCCTTGTCGATGTTCGGCTCGTCCATCTCCTTCGGGTAGGCGGCCTCGACGACCTCGTCGTAGTTCTCCTGGAACGGGAACACCTCGCGGAGGTTCATGACCTCGGCGTCCTCGTTGATCGGCTTGATGAGGTTGTCCACGATCTGCTGACGGGGCACGCAGAGGGCGAACGCCTCGCGCAGCTCGGCGGAGTCGGCGAAGACCGAGCCCTCGCCGCGGTTGAAGTCGAGGTGCTCCCAGGTGAGCTGGTCGCCGGTCTGCACGACGACCTGGTCGCCCAGGCCCTCGAGCTGCTGCAGGGTGTCCACGGTGGCCTGCGGCTCGATGACGTCGAGCTCCTTGTTCTGGAGCGCCTGCACGTGGGTGTCGGCCGCGGCGAAGCGGATGACGAGCTCCTTGGTGGCCGGCTTCTCGCCCCAGTAGTCCTCGTTGACCTCGAGGGTGATGAACTGGCCGGCGGTCCAGCCGCCCTGCTTCAGCTTGTAGGGGCCCATGGACGGGATGAGGTCCTCGTCCTCCGGCAGCTCGCCCGGCTTGAAGTCCCAGCCGTCGTTCCAGAACTCGGCGGCCGGCTTCAGGGCCTTGGCATCCTTCTCCTCGATGGCCTTGGCCAGGTCCTCGGTGGACATGCCGGCCTCGCGGGCCACAACGTGGGCCGGGAGCGCGGTGGTGACCATGATCTCCCAGTCGGCGTACGGCTCGTTGTAGGTGACGGTGAACTCCTTGCCGGCAGGGTCGCCCTCCGGCATGTCGTCCACGTAGTCGCCCATGGAGGAGGAGACGGAGTCGAAGAGCTGACCGTCGTCCTCGTTCTTGATGTTGCCGTTGTCCGCGGCCCACTGGAGCTGGAAGTCCAGGGCGGTGACGTCGGTGCCGTCGGACCACTTCGCGTCGTCCGCGATGGTGTACTTC
Source organism: Micrococcus sp. FDAARGOS_333 (assembly GCF_002206575.2). Lineage (NCBI taxonomy): Bacteria > Bacillati > Actinomycetota > Actinomycetes > Micrococcales > Micrococcaceae > Micrococcus > Micrococcus sp. FDAARGOS_333. The sequence continues at coordinate 2,227,169 of NZ_NJFJ02000001.1, forward strand.
ACCTGCAGCGGCTCGTCGGAGACCTTCTCGTAGGTGCCGAAGGTCTCGTTGCGGATGATCTCGCCGTCGGTGCCGAAGTAGAAGAAGCCGGAGAACAGGCGGTCCACCACGGCGGAGTTGTAGGTGCTGTAGGTGTTCGACTGCACACCGTTGTAGGAGGAGAACTCGTCCTCGCCCACGGAGTACGCCACGGAGCCGTCCTGGGGCTCGACCTCGCCCAGGTCGGCCTTGCCGGAGTCGCTCGGCTCGACGGTGTACTTCTCACCGTTCTCGCCGGTGAAGACCTCCTGGCCGCCGCCGTTCTCGCCGGAGCCGTTGCCGTCGCCGTTCTCGTCGGCCGGGCCGGCCGGGGCGCAGGCGGAGAGGAACAGAGCGGAACCTGCGGCGAGGGCCGCAGCCGCAGAGAGCTTGGTGTACTTCATGGAAGTCACTCCAATCATCAAAGGTGCAAAGTGCATCTCAGTGGGGTGAGATCCTCCGGGCTGACCCCGGCTGATCTCGGTGGACGAATCACTGCGAGAGCGAACCCCCTCAGGTTCCACTCCGTGAGATGGAACACACATTAGCCCGCCGAGGGGTACTTGCAAAAGCGTGACGTGGGAAACATCCCGCGCCAAGGGTGATCGTTACCTTTTCGTAACCTCGATGTCACACGTGCGCCGCCGACGGCGCGTGGAGGCCGGTTCAGGCGGCGTCGCGCAGCAGCGTTCGCACGGCCCATGCCCCGGACATGCCGTGGACACCGGCACCCGGGGCCGCCGCCGAGGACGCCAGGTACAGGCCCGGGACTCCGCTGCCCCGGACGGCGGCGCGGAGCCGGTGCGGCGAGAGAAGCCGAGGCCGGGCCAGAAGCTGGGTGCCGTCCAACGCACCACCGGCGATGTCCCCGCCGACCAGGTTGGGGTTCCAGGCCTGAAGAGCGGACGGCCCCGTCTCCACCGCTCGCAAGATCCGGTCGCGGAACCCCGGGGCATGCTCCTCGATCACCGCCTCGACGACGGGCCGCACCGCTGCCTCCCAGCCGTGCGGGACGTGGGCGTAGGCCCACACCACCGTGCTCCCCGCCGCCGGACCGGTCGCCCGCGACGGGTCTGCGCCCTGCTGCTGGCACAGCATCACGAAGGGCCGCTCGGGCATCCGCCCGGCGGCCACGGCGGCCTCCGCCGCGGTGAGCTGCTCCGGCGTGCCGCCCAGGTGCACGGTGCCGGCCCCGCCGACGCGCGGGTCCGTCCACGGAATCGGGCCGTCCAGGAGGAAGTCGACCTTCGCCGACGCCGGGCCGTGCCGCCACCGGCGCAGCCGCCGCAGAGGCCGCGCCTCCATGCCGGTGCCGCCCAACGCGGCGACGGCCGCGGGCATCAGGTCGAGGATGGCGGCGTCCACGTCCGCCACCTCGGCCAGGTGGGTGATGCGCCGGCCGGTGTGCAGCCGGCCGCCGTGCGCGGCCAGCACGCTCAGCAGCGCGTCCACCACCGACTGGGACCCGCCCCGGGCGACGGGCCATCCGGTGGTCATGCCGAGCCCGCCGAAGAGCGTGCCCATCGCCGCTGTGAGCGGCCGGGTGGGAGGAAGGATCGTGTGCGCCGCCGAGCCGAGGAACAGGGCACGGGCCCGGTCGCCGCGGAAGGCGGCTCGGGCGGCCGCCGCGGCCGGCCAGGGCGAGCGGAGCCCGAGGCGGGCCATCGTCAGCGGATGGGGCCACCGGCGCACCAGCGGACCCAGGACGTCCGCCGCCGCCGCGGCGGGCGCGTCGAGGACGGGGCGATGCCATGCCAGCCAGGCGCGGCCGTCGTCGTGAAGGCCGGAGGCGGTGGCCTCCGGCTCGCGATGGAGGAGGACGGCGTCCTGCCCGGGCAGCGGGTGCGCCATCGGCACCTCGGGGTGGAGCCACTGAAGTCCGTGGGCGGTCAGGTCCAGCTCGGCGAAGGCGGGGCTGACGACCCCCAGCGGGTGGCCGGCGGCGCCGAGGTCCACGACCGTCCCCTCCCCGAGCACGGGTGCGGAGGCGCACGCTCCGCCCAAACGGTCGGCCGCCTCGTACACGTCGACCTCCCAGCCGGCGCGGGCCAGCAGGGCAGCGGCGGTCAGGCCGTTCGGACCGGACCCGACGACGGCGACGCGCCCGGGCTCGACGCCCTCCGGGAGCGGGAAGCCGGAGATGGGACGCATCGGCTGCTGGTGGCTCACCGGCCGGTGCGGATCAGCGGGCGGTCGGGCCCGGGTCCTGGGCGAGGTCCTGCGGCACGGTCGCCTCGTCCACGTGCGCACCGGAGCGGTAGATGCCGCGGGCGAGCACGTTCGAGGCGAGCGAGGAGACGATCACCAGGGAGATCGCGGTCAGCAGGAACAGCACCAGGGACCACAGCGCGAAGCCGTCCCGGGCGGTGAGGCACAGGAAGACGCCGAAGCAGATCAGCGGCAGGCCCATGCCGGTCGCGGGGCTGAAGACGTTCATCATCTGCAGGCCGTCCCGGGCGCGCAGCATGGACACGGCAGACAGCAGCACCAGGACGGCGCCGCCCACCATGCAGAGGATGCCGAACAGGGCGAGGACGATCATGGGTCAGCGCTCCCCTCGGGTCAGGATGCGGCTCAGGGCGACCGTCGCGAGGATGCCGAGGAACGCCGCCAGCAGGGCCACGTCCTGGACGACCGCCGAGTGGAAGACCAGGCCCGCCGCGGCGAGCATGCCGATCGACGCGAAGTACACGAGGTCGCCCACCACGGCCCGCTCGGCGTTGGTCTCGGAGCGCAGGATGCGCAGGATGCCGAGGCCGAACGCGACGGCCAGCACGGCGATCGTGGCGACGACGCCCACGGTGATCACGGTGTCGACGCTCATGAGGCCTCCTCCCAACGCGGTCCGCGCAGCATGCGCAGCAGCCGGTCCTCCATCTCACGCAGGCCGGCGACGACCTCCTCGCGGTCCTGGTCGAAGACGCAGTGGACGAACAGGGTCACCGGCTCGGTGTCGGTGCCGTGCGCGGTGCCCACCACGAGCGTGCCCGGGGTGATGGTGATGGAGCTGGCCATCCACGTCACCTCGAGGTCGCGCTCGCAGCGCAGGTCGTACCGGATGATCGACGGCGTGGCGAAGGGGCCGGCAGTCACGGCCTTGCGCGCCACCTGGAACGAACCGGCGATGACCTCCTTCACCAGCCACAGCACATAGGAGACGGCGTGGCCCAGATGGAAGCGCCACCGCCGTCCGCCCTGCGGCGGGCGGGTCTGACGGGTGTCGGTCACGGGAGCACCGCCTTCACGTAGTCGGTCGGATCGAACAGCCCGGCCACGCCCTGCTCGACGAACGGCATCACCAGGCCAGCGGCCACGAAGAGCGCCACGGACAGGCCGATCATCAGCAGGCCGGGGGCCATCAGGCGGGGGGCCACGCGCACGTCGGCCGGCAGGACCGTGTCCGGGCCGCGGCCGCCGGTGACGACGTCCGGGCGCATGTGGGTCAGCTCATCGCCGCCGAAGGCCCCGGTCCAGAGGCGCTGCAGGGCCATCAGGGTGGCCACGGAGGCGAGCAGGATGCCCGCCATCATGGCCCAGCCCCACGCGGCCTGGCCGTGCTGCCCGGCCTCGGCGGTCGCGGAGATCAGGCCCCACTTGCCCCAGAGGCCGGACGTCGGCGGCAGGCCTGCCAGGGACAACAGGCCCAGGGCCATCCCGACGGCGATCACAGGCTCGCGCCTGACGAGGCCGCCGAGGCGGTCGATGCGCGACTGGCCGTAGGTGAGCTCGACCGAGCCGGTGAGGGTGAGCAGGCCGGACATCGTGATCACGTGGTGCACCAGGTAGAACACGCCGGCGACCACGGCGGCCGGGAAGGCCAGGACCACACCGATGAGGATGTGGCCCACGCCGGCGGTCATCTGGAACGCCATGACCCCGCGGACGCGGTTCTCACCGAGCGAGCCGACGGCGCCCACCAGCATGGTGGCGACGACCAGCACGCCGAGCACCCAGGTGAGGGGGTGGGTGGCGAGGTCGTACGGTCGGTGCTGCGGGGCGAAGACGACGTAGACGATGCGCAGCACCGCGTAGACGGCGACCTTCGTGTACAGGCCAGCGAACAGGGCCATCATCCCGGCCGAGGTGCCCGGGTAGGCGCGCGGCAGCCAGCCGTAGGCGGGCACCACGCCGGCCTTGACCAGCAGGGCGACCAGCACGACGGACACGCCCAGGGCCACGCGCGGGTCCTGCGCCGCGGCGCCCTGCAGCACCGCGAGGTTCACTGCACCGGCCGAGGCGTAGACCAGGCCCACGCCGGAGACGAGGACGGCCGAGGTGACCAGGTTGACGATCACGAACATGCGGCCGATGCCGAGGCGACGCCACGAGCCGGTGACGGCGAGCAGCGCGTAGGACGGCAGCAGCATCACCTCGACGAACACGAAGAGGTTGAACAGGTCGCCCGTGAGCAGGGCGCCGTTCACGCCGGCGAACGTCATGAGCGTCAGGGCAGGCACGAAGCGGTAGCGGTACTCCCGCGTGAGGATCAGGAACCAGGCGGCCACCGCGGTGGACAGCGAGGTCACGACGATCATCAGCGCGGACAGGGTGTCCGAGACGAACGGGATGGCCACGCCGGGGACGAAGGCGCCCACGCTGACGGCCATCGGCGGATGGGACCCGTGGTGGACCAGCAGGGCGATCGCGGCGGCCATGGACACCAGCGGGACGGCCACGGACAGCACCGCGTCCAGGGTACGGCTGCGCACCACCACGGACAGGCCCGAGGTGAGCAGCGGCACCGCCACGAACAGCGGCAGGAGTTCGGCGACGGCCATCAGTGGTCCTCTCCGGTCTCGGGCGGCACGGTCTGGTCGTCGTCACGGCCGATGACGGCCAGGGCCAGCATCAGGATGGACGAGGCCATGGAGATCACGATCGCCGTGAGCACGAACGCCTGGGGCAGCGCGTCGGCCACCTGGCGGATGTCCGCCCCGTCGGTCAGGGGCTCCTGGCGCCAGGCGGGCACGCCCGTGGTCAGCAGGAGCAGGTTCACGCCGTGGGAGATGAGCGTCAGGCCGAAGATGGCGCGCACCATCTCCCGCTGCAGCACCATCCACGCGCCGGTGCCGATCAGCAGGCCCACGGTCAGGGCGAGGATCATCATGCGTCATGCCCCCATTCCGGCGGTCGGGTGCCCGAGGAGATGTACTGCGAACGCGGGCTCACCACGTGCATCGAGGAGGTGGTCGGCGGGATCTCGTCCGGACGTTCGCCGTGGACGGTGTCCATGGGCCCGGACAGCTCGCCCTCGACGGCCTCGTCCAGGCGCTCGCGCATGGTCTCCGCGCCCGTGGTCGACTGCCGGGCGACGCCGAGCACGTTCACGGCCACGAGGATCAGGCCGATCACCGCGAGGTACACGCCGGCGTCGAAGACCATGGCGGTGGACAGGTGCTGGCCGAGGATCTCGGCGCCCTGCGGCTGCATGTAGGTGCCGGTCGCCGCCATGTTCCACAGGCCGGTGGCGGTGGCCAGCATGACGCCGCCGCCGATGAAGTACAGCGGCATGCGCGGCGGGCCGATCTGGCGGTCCTTCGAGGTGGATAGGTACATCAGGCCGACCACGGCCGAGCCGACGAGCGCGGCGTTGAAGCCGCCGCCCGGCTCGTTGTGTCCACGCCAGAACAGCAGGGCCGAGACGCCGAGCATGATCACCAGGATCACCCGCAGCATCAGCTGCAGCTGAGCGGTGTTGGCCCAGGGGTTCAGGATCGCCCGGCGCGCGGTGTCGGAGCCGAGGACGGGCTCGCCGGAGTCGAAGGTGCTCGCCTCCACCGCGGACATCGTCCGCGTGGCCGGGTCCAGCTTCGCCGAGCGGAGGGTGGACAGGATGGCGACGATGGCCACACCCGCCATGCCGAGCACGGTGAGCTCGCCCAGGGTGTCGAGGGCACGGAACTCCACGAGGATCACGTTCACCACATTGAGGCCGTGGGAGAGCGGGTAGGTCTCCTCGAGCAGGTAGGTGCCCACCTCGGAGCGCTCGCGGCGGCCGTTGAGGGCCCAGACTGCGGCGAACGCGGCCAGGCCGGTCGCCAGGCCGACGAGCACCGGCACGAGCTGGCGGGTGGGGCGGCGGCGGGAGGCCGCGGAGGAGCCCCAGGTCTTCGGCAGGCGCTGGAGCACCAGCATGATCACGATGATCGTGAGCGACTCGACGAGCAGCTGGGTCAACGCGACGTCCGGGGCGCCGAGCGAGAGGATCTGCACGGTGATGAGGATGCCCACCGCCGAGAGGGACACGGTGGCTCCCAGTCGGGTGTGGCTGCGCACCACGGCGAACAGGGCGACGGCCAGCAGCACGAGCAGGACCGCGTCGATCGAGCGGTTGATGCCCTCGGCGACCGGCGGGATGTGGCCGCCGGCGATGAGGCCGGCGACGCCGCCGAGCAGGACGGCGGACAGGAAGACGAGGATGGCCGCGACGTGCGGCCCCGCGTGGTCGTGGGCGGTGCGGGCCATGAGCCAGGCCCCGGCGCGCTCCAGGCCGGCACGGGCGCCCTCCACCACACCGGCGCCGGAGGCGGGCAGGCGCAGGCCCTCGAGGGCGGGCCAGAGGGTGCGGCGCATCGCGAGGGTGCCCAGACCCAGGGCCAGGACGATCACGGTGGTGACGAGTTCGGCGTTCACGCCGTGCCACAGGGACAGGTGCGGGTCCTGGACCTCGGCGGCCCCTTCGGCGGCGGTGCCGACGGCTCCGACCAGGGTGTTGATCGGGGCCAGGAAGAAGACCAGCACGGCGGTGGCGATCAGCGGGACGGCGGTGGAGCCGACCAGCAGGGCGGACGGGGCGTGCGGATGCAGCGGCTCGGGGGCCTGCTCGCGCGGCTCGTCGAAGAACACGCCGACCACGATCTTGGCGCAGTAGGCCACGGTGAGGACGGAGGCCAGGGCGGCCAGCACCAGGGCGACCGGGCCCGCCCAGGCGGGGGCCGCTCCCCCGGCGCCGCCCTCGCCGTACTCGAGCATGGCGGTGAGGACCTTCTCCTTGGACACGAAGCCGAGCAGCGGCGGGACGCCGGCCATGGCGGCGGCGCCGATCACGGTGAGCACCAGGGCGAAGGGGGCCTGGCGGCGCAGGGCCGGCATGTGCCGCAGGTCGCGGGTGCCGCCGGCGTGGTCGATCACGCCGACGGACATGAACAGGCCGGACTTGAACACGGCGTGGGCCAGCGTGTGCAGCGCGGCGGCGGCCAGGCCGACGGCCGTGCCGGTGCCGATCGCGGCGACGATGAGGCCGAGCTGGCTGACGGTCGAATAGGCCATCAGCTTCTTCAGGTCGGTCTGCTGCACGGCGCGCAGTCCGCCGACGAGCGCGGTGGCCAGGCCGGCGGCCACCAGCAGGAAGGACCAGGCCGGGACGGCGTGGAAGAGCGGGGAGAAGCGCAGCAGCAGGAAGATGCCTGCCTTCACCACGGCCGCGGCGTGCAGGTAGGCGGAGACCGGGGTGGCGGCGGCCATGGCGTCAGGCAGCCAGGAGTGGAACGGGAACTGCGCGGACTTGGTCATCGCGGAGACGGCGAGCAGCACGGCCACCAGGGACGTCAGGCCCGGGCTGCCGGCCCAGACGTCCGCGGCGAGGATCTCGGAGACGCGCGTGGTGCCGGCGGCCACGGAGGCGATCGCCAGGCCGGCCAGCAGGGTGACCCCGCCGACGAAGGTGATCAGCAGGGTGCGCATGGACGGCGCCTCGGCCGCGCGCCCGGAGCGGGCGATCAGCAGGAACGAGGCCAGCGAGGTCAGCTCCCAGCACAGGAACAGCACGACCGCGTCGTCGGTGGTCACCAGGCCCACCATGGCGAGGGTGAACATCGCCATGCCGAGGTAGAAGCCGAGGTGGCGGCCGGGGCCGAGGTAGGCCACCGCGTAGACGAGCACGATCGCACCGATCACGAGCGCGAGCAGCGTGAACAGGGCGCCGATGGGGTCCGTGCGCAGGGAAAGCTCCACTCCCCAGGCGGGGATCCACGGCATCGACCACGTGTACGCGGCGCCGGTCCCGGTGAGGGAGCCGAACGCCGGTGCGAAGACGACGGCGGCCACGGCGTAGACCGCAGCCAGGAACCACCCGGTGGCGCGGGGCATCAGCCGCGCCACGACCGGGGTGAGCAGGAGGCCTCCCGCAAGCACGCAGAGCGTGAGGAATGCGGGCATGGGTCCCAGCCTAGCCAAAGGCGACTGTGGCCCCCAAGACACGTCGGGTAGGGTGCCCTCGTGCGCGCGCGAAGGATGAAGCTGTCGCCAGGGCCCCGCACAGCCACATGACTATGACGACAGTCACACATCCTCGGCTCCCCACCGCTCGCCGACGACCGCCGCCGCCGACCGCAGAAGGAGCCTGCCGTGCCACCGTCCGACCCCGTCCTGACAGCCCTCGGTCTCACTGTCTTCGCCGGCGTCACCACCGTCCTGGGCGGCGTCCTGGCGGTCATGGGACGCACACCCGGACCACGCGGACTGGCGCTCGGGCTCGGCCTGGCCGGCGGCGTCATGGTCTCCGTCTCCTTCATGGAGATCATCCCCGAGGCGACCGACGGCCTCGTGCCGGATTTCGGCACGTGGGCCGGCACCCTCATGCTGGTCGGATTCCTGGCCGGTGTGGGGTCGTTCCTTGCGATCGACCGGTTCCTGCCGGACCGGATCGACCTCGACGAGCGTGAGGACGGCGCCCCGGTCACCCGCCGCGACCGCCGCATGATGCGCCTGGGCCTGGTCACGGCGGTCGGCATCGGCCTGCACAACCTGCCGGAGGGCTTCGCCACCTTCGCCGCAACCCTGTCCGATCCCAAGGTGGGCCTGGCCCTGGCCGTCGCGATGGCCATCCACAACGTCCCCGAGGGCCTCGCCGTGGCCGTGCCCGTCCGCCAGGCGACCGGGTCGCGCCGCAAGGCCCTGGGCTGGGCGGCCCTGACCGGCATCGCCGAACCGGTCGGCGCCCTGGTCGGATACCTGCTGCTCGCCCCGATCCTCACCGAGGCGCTGCTGTCCATGCTCTTCGCCGCCGTCGCCGGGATCATGGTCGTCATCAGCGTGGACAAGCTGCTTCCGGCCGCACGCGAGGCCGGCGGCGCCCGGGTCTCGTTGGCGGGCATGCTCATCGGCATGGTCGCGATGATGGTCTCGCTGGACATGCTCCCCTGACCCACCGGCCCGCGCGGCTCCTGCCCGACGACGGCGCCTCCCCCGAGCCGGCCGCCGCCACAGGGCCGCCGGGCAGGTCGCGCCCGACGACGGCCGGTCTCCGCGGCAGAGCGGGCGTCAGTTGACGACGGCCTCCTGGAGGACGGCCTCCTCCTCGCGGACCTGCCCGTTCGCGGTGATCCACTTGACGGTGATGCGCTCGCCCACGTTGCGGTCGTTCACCATGCGGGACAGGCGCGAGGCGCTGGTGCCGACCGAGTGGCCGTCCACCGCCACGATCACATCGCCGGGACGCAGGCCGATCTCGTCCGCGGAGGAGCCTTCGTCCACGTCCACGACCACGACGCCGTCCTCACCGGGCCTGATCATGATGCCCAGCGCGCCGTCGGCGCCGATGGAGACGGTGTCCGTCTCCTCGCCGGAGAGCACCTGCTGCACCACGCCCAGGGCCACGTCCAGAGGGATGCCGAAGCCGTCGACCTCGCTGGAGGTGGTCCCGGAGCTGGCGGCCACGGACACGGCGACCACCTGGCCGTCCGCGTCCACCATGGGGCCGCCGGAGTACCCGGGGACGACGTCCGCGTCCGTCTGGATCAGGCCGGAGAGCCGGGAGTACTCCTCGCTCCCCTCGGGAGCGGCATAGATAGAGCGGTCAAGGCCGAGGACCTCGCCGCGGACGCTGGTCAGGTAGCCCTGCCCGCGGGCGTTGCCGACGGCGGCCACCGCGTCCCCCGGCGTCGGGTCCCCGGCGGCGAGGCTGGCCGTCTCGAGTCCCTCGGCATCGGCCATCCGGAGGACGGCGATGTCGTTCTCGGCGTCACGGCCGAGCACGGTGGCCGTGTACTTCCGGCCCGTGTCCGAGACGGTGACACGCACGCGGGAGGAGTCCTCCACGACGTGGTAGTTGGTCACGGCCAGTCCGTCCTCCGAGAGGACGAAGCCCGTGCCGGTGCCCATTGCCCCGGACAGCTGGGTGTCCACGAGCAGGACACCCGGTGCCTCCATGACGGTCTGGCCGCGGTCCAGGTCGCGGCCGCGGTGCGGCGGGGCTTCCCAGTCCACCACGACGCCCTCGTGCACCTCGGTGAGGGCCTGCACCCACTCCTCCGGGTCGCGGTCCTCATAGGGAAGGCTGCGCTGCTCGGTGCTGCGCGGGGCACCCTGCCCCTGGTGCTGCTGTTGCTGCCGCTGCTCGGCCTCGATCCGGTCCGTGAGCTCACTGACGGCGAAGCCCGCGCCGCCGCCGGCCAGGATCAGCGCGCCGACCACGCCGGCGGCCGTGATGAGCATCCGCCCGCAGGACTTCTTCCGCCTCGGCGGCCTGCCGGGCGGGTACCCGCCCATGGCGTACAGGGGGCCACCACCATAGGGACCACCGTACGGGCCGCCACCAGAGGGACCACCGTACGGGCCGCCTTGCGCCGGCGCGCCGTACAGGTCGCCCTGCGGCGGCACACCGAAGGAGGCGCCGCCGAAGCGGCCGTCGCCCTGCCAGGGCGAGCTGCCGTCGTCGTGCCTGCGATAGGCGTCCAGCGGCCCCTCGGGCCGTCCAGGGTCCCCGTCCGCGTGCGCAGACGACCCGTAGCCCAGGTAGGCGTACGGGTCCTGCGGGGCTCGGCCGCGGCGGGGCTCGGGACGACGGCGGGGCATGGGTCAGGCCTGCGCGGCGGTCAGGGCGGCCTCGTAGTCCGGTTCCTGGGCGATCTCCGGGACGAGCTCGGTGTGCTTCACGGTGCCGTCCGGGCCGATCACCACCACGGAGCGGGCGAGCAGGCCGGCGAGGGGGCCGTCCTGCATGCGCACGCCGTAGACATCGCCGAAGTCGGAGCGGAAGGTCGAGCCCGGCAGCACGTTCTCGATGCCCTCGGCACCGCAGAAGCGGGCCGCGGCGAACGGCAGGTCCGCCGAGACGGCCAGGACCACGGTGTCCTCCAGTCCCGCGGCGTGCTGGTTGAAGGTGCGCACCGAGGTCGCGCAGACACCCGTGTCGACCGACGGGAAGATGTTCAGCACCACGGTCCTTCCGGACAGGTCGGCCAGACGAATCGCGGCGAGGTCCTGGCCCACGAGCTCGAAGGCGGGGGCGGACGTGCCCACGGCCGGCAGCTCGCCGACGGTGGTGACGGGGGTGGATCGGAACGTGATGTCAGCCATGGGTCCACCCTAGAATGTGGACGTGGCAGGGAACACCTCATCGCATTCCGGCTCCCCCGAGGGCGAACAGGTCCGCGCACGCAGCCGAAGCACCGTCACGGACACCGCCCTCGTCTTCGAAGGCGGCGGAATGCGGGCCTCTCTCACCTCGGCCGTCGTGGCCGGGCTGATCGAGGAGGGGATCTTCTGCGACTTCGTGTCCGGGATCTCCGCCGGCTCGTCCAACACGGCGAACTACCTGTCCCGTGACGCCCGCCGGGCACGGGCCTGCTTCGTGGACTTCGCGGACGACCCGCGCTTCGGCTCGTGGCGCACCTGGGTCCGCGGACAGGGCCTGTTCGCGGCCGAGTACATCTACCAGCACGCCGGCCGCCCCGGACAGGCCCTCCCCTACGACTTCGGCACGTTCCGGACGAACCCGGCCCGGTTCGCGATCGGCGGCTTCGACGCCGAGACCGGGCAGACCGTCTGGTGGGGCCGCGAGGACGTGCACACCCTGGACGACCTCATGGTCCGTGTCCGGGCGTCCTCGACCATGCCGGTGCTCATGCCGCCGGTGAAGCTCGCCGGCTCCACCTGGGTGGACGGTGCGCTCGGCGTGGACGGGGGCATCCCGCTCACCCCCGGCGCGCAGGCCGGGTACGAGAAGCAGCTGGTCATCCTGACCCGCGAACGGTCCTATGTGAAACGGCCCGAGCGGTTCCCCGGCTTCTACCGCACCTACTTCCGCCGCTACCCGGCCGTGGCCGAGGGGCTGACGACTCGCTGGAAGCGGTACAACGAGACCCGCGAGCGCCTGTTCGAGATGGAGCGTGCGGGCACGGCCTACGTCTTCGCGCCGGAGCACATGCCGGTGCAGAACGGCGAGCGCAACGTGGCCAAGCTGGCCGCCGCCCACGAGCTCGGCCGGCAGCAGTTCGCCAAGGAGCTGCCTGCCATCAAGGAGTTCCTCGGCCTGGACGGCTGAGTCCCGGCGACGGTGACCTCAGACGCGGTCGATCGGACCGGTGACCACGTCCACACCGGAGGCCGGGTGGGCGGTGGAGGTGCCCGCCGGCGGCTCGGACGCGGAGTCCGGCAGGCCGAAGACGGAGTCGAAGCAGTAGGCGTAGACCGCGGTGTAGAGGAAGAAGAACACCAGCAGGCCGGCCTCGATCACGATCGCCTCCCACAGGCTCACCTGCAGGATGAACGCGACGGTCGGCACGAGCATGCATACCAGGCCGAACTGGAAGAGGACGGCGTGCGCCACCCGCACCTTCAGCGGTCGGCCGGTGGTCCCGGAACGGCGCTCCCACGCTTCGAAGATCGTGTTGAACGCCAGGTTCCACAGCAGCGCGATGGTCGAGTTGGCGATCGCCAGCACCAGGGACGAGTTCGCCTCCTTGCCCACCAGGGTGAGCAGGACGGTCACGAACAGCACCGCCAGCACCTCGAACACCACGGCGTAGACGACGCGGCGGGTGCCGGGGCCGCCGAACACCCGCCGCTGGGCCAACGCAGGGCGGCCGCCAGGCCCCAGCGGCACGTCGTCGCGGGCCGCCGCACGGCGGGAGGGGGAAGAGTTCGGGTCGGTCACGGTGCTTCTCTCGAACAAGGGACGGGTCTCGGCGCACAGGCCGACCTGTCATCCTAGCCTGCCCACAGTCAGCGGACTCCCGGGTCAGGTGAGCCTCACCAGCCTTTTCGACCGCCGGCCGGCGGGTCTACCGTGGGCGTCATGAAGCTCACCGAAGACCTGCTGAAGAAGTTCAACGACCAGATCACCCTCGAGCTCGAGGCGTCCATCGTGTACCGCCAGCTGGCGATTGCCGCGGACAACCTGGACCTCACCGGCATGGCCACCTGGCTGCGCCGCCAGGCGGACGAGGAGATCGTCCACGCCAACAAGTTCATCGACCACGTGACCGACCGCGACGCCTACGCCGAGATCGGGACGATCAATGCCCCGCAGGTGTCCCGTGACGCCACCGCCCTGGACATCTTCGAGGCCGCGCTGGCCCATGAGGAGAAGGTCTCCGAGGCCATCCGCGAGCTCTACCGCGCCACCGACGCGGCCGGCGATCTCAACGCCCGTCCGCTGCTGAACTGGTTCGTGGACGAGCAGATCGAGGAGGAGGCCACCGTGTCCGAGATCATCGGCCAGCTCCGCCTGGTCGGCGAGGACGGCTCGGGCCTGCTGCGCATCGACCAGCGCCTCGGCTCCCGCCCGGCGGAGACCACCGAGGCCGAGTGACCCACCGTCGACGGCCGGGCGACGAGCACCCCGGCCGACGACGCGGCGGCCGTCCGGGACCCTCCCGGGCGGCCGCTATGCTTTTCCCGGCGCGGCACCAGGCCCGCCCTGCGTCTCATCAGGAGGAACCATGAGCGGACTCGTCGCACTGCTGGACGACGTCGCGGCCCTCGCGCGCCTGGCCGCCGCCAGTACGGACGACGTGGCGGCGGGCGTCGCCAAGGCCAGCACCAAGGCGGCCGGCGTGGTGATCGACGACGCCGCCGTGACCCCCCAGTACGTGACCGGCGTGGACCCGAAGCGCGAGCTGCCCATGATCTGGAAGATCACGAAGGGCTCTCTGCGCAACAAGCTGCTCATCATCCTCCCCGCCCTGCTCCTGCTGTCCTGGCTGGCCCCGTGGATCCTGCCGTGGCTGCTGCTGGCCGGCGGCACCTTCCTGGCCTACGAGGGCGCCCACAAGGTCTGGAACAAGATCACCGGCCACCATTCGGCGGACAAGGAGCCCGCGGTCGAGCAGGGCGCCGACGCAGAGGACAAGGTCGTCCGGGGCGCCGTCACCACCGACTTCATCCTGTCCTGCGAGATCATGGTGATCTCCATGAACGAGGTCGCGGACCAGGAGATCTGGATGAAGGCGATCATCCTCTTCGTGGTCGCGATCGCCATCACCGTGGGCGTCTACGGCACCGTGGCACTGATCGTGAAGATGGACGACATCGGCCTGCACATGCTCCGCGACGGCCACACGGACGGCGGCCGCCGCTTCGGGGCCACCCTGGTGAAGGGCATGCCGCATGTGCTGCGCGTGATCACGGTGGTCGGCACCGTGGCGATGCTCTGGGTGGGCGGTCACATCGTGCTCGTCGAGCTCGACCTCTTGGGCCTGCACGCCCCCTACGAGTTCCTGCACCACCTCACCGAGCCGGTGGTGGATGCCGCCGGCGCGTTCGTCGGCTGGGTCGCCGAGACCCTCGGCTCCGCGATCGTCGGCTTGCTCTGGGGCACCGTGGTCGTGGGCATCGTGACGGCGGCCGGCACGGCGTTCGGCAAAAACCGGGAGGACCGCGCCGCCCACTGATACCGACTGTCTGCCTCCCCCGGCAGGCCCACGACGACGGTCCCCCCACCTCGGCGGAGGTGAGGGGACCGTCGTCGTCCCGTCTCCTGGGGACGGATGCCGTGTGGGGGACGGACGCTGTGCGCGGGCCGGTCCGCTTCGGCTCAGTCCTGGGTGAGGAAGTGCCGGACCGCGTCCACGAACGGGCCGGGCTGGTCCGCGTGGACCCAGTGCCCGGCCTCGCGGATGGTGACGCGCACGGCGCGCGGGAACAGCTCCTTCATGCGGGGCACGTCCGAGTCGAGGATGTAGTCCGAGTCGGCGCCGCCGATCCACAGGACCGGGCCGTCGTAGGTGCGGTCCGGGTCCGCCTCGACCATCGGCTCCGGGAAGGAGCCGATCACCTCCAGGTCTCGCAGCAGCATCTCCACGTTCGGCTGCCAGGCGAAGTGGCCGTGGTCCCGGCGCAGGTTCTGCAGCAGGAAGCCGCGGATGCGCTCGTCCGGGACCTTCTGCGCCATGGCCGCGTCCGCGTCCGAGCGGGTGCGGAAGGAGGCCAGGTCCATCTCCAGCATGGTGCCGAGCAGGTGGACGAACTCGTCCGTGGCAGCCGCCGCGGTGCGCGGGGAGATGTCCACCACCACGAGGCGATCCACGAGCTCCGGGTGGCGCAGGGCCAGCGCCATGACGACCTTTCCGCCCATCGAGTGGCCCACCAGGTGCACGGGCCCGTCGGCGGCCAGACCGGAGCGCAGGTGGTCGGCGAGCCGGTCGGCGATCCTGCGGTAGTCCACGCCGTCCGTCCACGGGGACTGGCCGTGGTCCGGCATGTCGATCATCTCGACCGTGAACTGGTCGGACAACGCCTGGGCGATGCCGTTGAAATTGCGGCCCCGGCCCATCAGGCCGTGGACGAAGGCGACGCGGCGGGGGCCGTCCCCCACCACGGTGGAGGCCAGCGGGGCGTCGGGGGCATCGGTGCGGGAGGTGTCTGCGGAGGTCACGGGGACAGGGTAGCGGCCGTGCTCGTCGGGACGGCACCGAAGACGTCTTATGGTCCTACTGACACATATGGCCTCGAATTCATATGGTCTGCGCGACATTATGGAGCCGACCGCGTCCTCGCACGCCCGCCGACCCAGGAAGACCACCACCCCATGACCGCCGACCGCGCCGCCGAGGCGGCCCTGATCCGGGCCGCCGTGTCCACGGCGGTGCTCAGCCTGCGCACGGACCGCTCCGGGCGCACCGCCCTGCACGTGGCCCTCGTCCCCCGCACCCGCGCCCCCTTCCTGGACCGCTGGGCCGTGCCGGGCCGCTGGCTCGAGGCCGACGCCGACGTGGACGAGACCGCCGAGGCCGTGGCGGCGGAGACCGTGGGCGTCTCCCCCGCCCATCTGGAACAGCTGGCCGTGTTCGGCGCCGTGGACCGCTCCCCCACCGGACGCGTCCTCACGCTCGCCCACTGGGCCCTGACCTCCGGAACGGACCGCGAGGGCTGGAACGTCCGCTGGTTCGACGTGGACCGCGTACCGGCCCTGGCCTTCGACCACGCGCAGATCGTGGCCGCCGCCCGCACCGCACTGGCCCGCCGCCTGGACGACCCCGCCGTGGCAGGCGCCCTTATGCCGGCCGAGTTCACGCTCGGCGAGCTGCGCGCGGCGCACGAGGCCGTCACCGGCGAGCGGCTGGACGCCGCGAACTTTCGCCGCACCGCCCTGGGCGACCCGTCCGTGCAGGACACCGGCACCGTGCGCACCGGAACCCCCTACCGTCCGCCCCGGCTCTACCGCTTCGCCGCGCCCGAGGTGACGCGCGCGCTGAGGCCCCCACCCACATCGACGACCCCCACCGCCGCCCCCGACGCGGCCCCGCGCCCTGACGAGAGGACCGACCGATGACCGCCGTGACCCCCAACACCGGACAGGCCGCCCCCGCGGCCCCCGCCGCTCCGACGACGCCGTCGGTGCCCGTGCAGCTGACCCTGCTGCCCTCCCGGCCTGCCGGAACCGCCTCCTGCACCGAGGACCTGCTGCTGCCGCCGTGGGAGGCCGGAGGAGGCTACGGCCCCGGCTCCTCCATGCAGGACCGTGCTCCGTCCGACATGCCCCGCCAGGGCGAGATCCCGGCCGAGTACCGCACCGCCTCCGACGACGAGCTGCAGGAACGCATCGCCGCCGCCAAGGCCGAGCTCGCAGACCGCGTGGTCCTGCTGGGGCACTTCTACCAGCGCGACGAGGTGGTCCGGCACGCCGACTACGTGGGCGACTCCTTCCAGCTCGCCCGCGCCGCCACCGCCCACCCGGACGCCGAGGCCATCGTGTTCTGCGGCGTGCACTTCATGGCCGAGACCGCGGACATCCTCTCCGGGGACGGGCAGGCCGTGATCCTGCCCCATCTGGGCGCCGGCTGCTCCATGGCGGACATGGCGGACGTGGACTCCGTCACCGACTGCTGGGCCCAGCTCGAGGAGCTCTACGGCATTGAGCCGGATGAGCAGGGGCGCCAGCCGGTGCTGCCGGTGACCTATATGAACTCCTCCGCCGCGCTGAAGGCGTTCGTGGGCGCCCGCGGCGGCATCGTCTGCACCTCCTCGAACGCCGCCCAGGTGCTCGAGTGGGCGTTCGAGCGCGGACAGCGGGTGCTGTTCTTCCCGGACCAGCACCTCGGCCGCAACACCGCCAAGGCCATGGGCATCGGCCTCGAGCAGATGCCGGTGTGGGACCCGCGGCAGACGCTCGGAGGCAGCACCGCCGAGCAGCTGCAGGACGCGAAGGTCATCCTCTGGCACGGCTTCTGCTCGGTGCACCGCCGCTTCACCGTGGCGCAGATCGAGAAGGCCCGCGCCGAGCACCCGGACGTGCAGGTGATCGTCCACCCGGAATGCCCCATGGAGGTCGTGGACGCCGCGGATGCCTCCGGCTCCACGGACGCGATCGTCAAGGCGATCCAGGCGGCGCCGGCCGGCTCGACCTTCGCGGTCGGCACCGAGATCAACCTGGTGCAGCGTCTGGCCGCGCAGCACCCGGAGCACACGATCTTCTGCCTGGACCCGGTGATCTGCCCCTGCTCCACCATGTACCGCATCCACCCCGGCTACCTCGCCTGGGTGCTCGAGGAGCTCGTTGCCTCACGCGTGGTCAACCGCATCGAGGTCCCCTCCGCAGTGCAGGCCCACTCGCGGACCGCCCTGGAGCGCATGCTCGCGGTCGTCCCGCCGGCGACTCCCGCGGGGGCCGGTCCCCGGAACGGGTCCGCCCCCGCCGGCACCGAGCCCTCCACCACGGGAGCCGCCCAGTGACCGCCGCCCTGCGCCGCGAGGTGCTGGCCCGTGCCCTGGCCGAGGACGCCCCCTGGGGCGACGTCACCGGCGAGGCCTTCGTGCCCGAGGACGCCGTCATGGACGTCCGTGTGGTGGCCCGGGAGGCCGGCGTGTTCTCCGGCGCCGCGGTGCTGGCCGAGGTCTTCATGCTCGTGGACCCGGCCGTGTCCGTGACGCTGAATGCCTGCGACGGCGGCCGCTTCGCCGCCGGGCAGGTGCTGGCCGAGGTCTCCGGCCCCGCCCGCGCGGTGCTGCGCGGCGAGCGCATCGCCCTGAACCTGCTGCAGCGCATGTGCGGGATCGCCACCGCCACGGCGCGGTACGTGGACGCCGTCCGTGCCGCCGGGGCGCACACCCGCATCGCGGACACGCGCAAGACCGCCCCGGGCCTGCGCGTCCTGGACCGCCAGGCGGTGCGGGACGGCGGCGGGCACAACCACCGCATGTCCCTGTCGGATGCCGTGATGGTCAAGGACAACCACTGGGCCGCCATGGGCATCGCGGAGGGCGCTTCGGACGAAGAGGTCACCGCCGTCCTGCGCGCCGGCATGGACCGCCTGCCGCACACCGTCCACGTGGAGGTCGAGGTGGACCGGTTCGAACAGATCGCCCCCGTGCTCGCCGCGGGCGCGGATACGATCATGCTGGACAACTTCAGCCTCGCGGACCTGCGGGCCGGGGTCGCCCTCGTCGACGGCCGGGCCGTGGTGGAGGCCTCCGGCGGGATCACCCTGGAGACCGTCGGCCCGGTGGCCGCCACCGGCGTGGACGTGGTCTCCGTGGGCGCCCTGACGCACTCGGTGCGGGCCCTGGACATCGGCTTCGACGCCGCCGTCTCCCCCGGAACGCCGCAGCGCCGCGCCACCGGCGGCCCGGAGGACGCCGCAGGCTGAGGACTTGTCCGCACCCGCATCATCACCGACGCGCGGCAACGGTGCCGCACACCTGGGAGGGGAACCGACGTGATCCTGCTCGACCATGCCGCCACCGCCCCCGTCCGCCGCGAGGCGGTGGAGGCCATGTGGCCCTATCTCACCGGCGACTTCGGCAACCCCTCGTCCGTGCACGAGCTCGGCCGTCGCGCCGGACTCGGCCTGGAGCAGGCCCGCGGCCAGGTGGCCGAGGTCCTCGGTGCCCGTCCTTCCGAGGTGGTCTTCACCTCCGGCGGCACCGAGGCGGACGTCCTCGCCCTGCAGGGGATCATCCTGCCGAAGCTGCTGCGCGCCCGCCGCCAGGGCACCCTGGACGCCCCGCTGCGCCTGGTCACCACCGCGATCGAGCACGGCGCCGTCCGCCAGACCGCCGCCTCCCTGAAGCGGATCCACGGCATCGAGGTGGACCTGCTCCCCGTGGACTCCACCGGCCGGGTGGACCCGGAGGACCTGCGCCGGATCCTGCGCCCGGAGACCGCCCTGGTGTCCGTCCACCTGGGCAACAACGAGATCGGCACCGTCCAGCCCATCGCCGAGCTCGCCGCCGTGGCACACGAGGCCGGCGTGCCGATCCACACGGACGCCGTGCAGGCGGCCGGCCAGCTGGACCTGGACGTCGCGGCCCTGGGAGTGGACGCCCTGTCCGTGTCCGGCCACAAGGTCGGCTCCCCCAAGGGCGTCGGCGCCCTCTGGATCCGACCGCGCCTGCCGCTGGAGCCGGTGCTCACCGGCGGCGGCCAGGAGTCCGGCCGCCGTTCCGGCACCCAGAACGTGGCCGGCGCGGTGGCCATGGGCACCGCCATGGCCCTGGCCGAGGCCGAGCGCACCGCACCGGGCGAGGTCGGCGCCGCCGCCCGTGCCGCCCGTCGGGACCGGTTCATCGCCCGCGTCCTGGAGGGCGTGGACGGCGTCCGCCTCTCCGGCCACCCGGAGCATCGCCTGCCGCAGCACGCCTCGTTCCTCATCGACGGGGTCACCGGCGAGGCCGTGCTCGTGGAGCTCGAGGCCCGCGGGGTGCTGTGCTCCGTGGCCTCCGCCTGCTCCGCGGGCCTGGCCGGCCCGTCCCCCGTCCTCGCCGCGCTCGGCTTGGACTCCGAGGCCGCCCAGTCCTCCCTGCGCTGCACCTTCGGCCCGCACACCACCGAGGCCGAGCTCGAGGAGGCCGCCGCCGCGGTGGTCGCCGGCATCCAGGCGGTCCGCCGCCTCGGCTGAGCGATGCGGCCGCCTGCACGACGACGGCCGCGCACCTGCCCAGGTGAGCGGCCGTCGTCGTGGGGCCGGGCCCGTCAGGGACGGATGTCGATCAGGTCCACGCAGGGATCGCCGATCATGCCGAGCCCCCGCAGCACGTGGAGGACTGCCATGACCGCGCAGGCGGCGACCATCGCCCACAGCGCCCAGCGCGGGGCCGTCCAGTTCGGGTTCTCCCGCATCCCATGGACCAGCCCCACCAGGCCGAGCACCGCGGTGGCGGCCGCCCAGAGCCACGCGGAGAAGTCCGTGTGGCGGCACACGGTGACCACGTCGTTGACGGAGCGCGTGGTCGTCGCGCTCACGGTGATCACGAAGCCGAGCAGGCCGACGCCGACGCCCAGAACAAGCGGGATCGGCAGGCCGAACCAGGCCTTCGCGTCCGGGCGGTGGCGGGCGGCGGCGCGGCGGCCCTCGTCGGTGCTGGTGTCGAAGTAGTCGGGAACGGACATGTGGCTTCCCCCTCCGGGATCAGTGGTCTGCGGTGCTGCGGCTCAGCCCCGCGAGGCTTCTACCGGCTCGCCGTCCGCGCCCAGGTCGAAGCGGGAGCTGCGGCCGAAGTACAGGTAGCCGGCCAGGATCGCCGCGATCAGCAGGACGCCCATGATGGCGAGCAACGGGTAGGGGCCGCCCTGGATGAGGAACGGGATCGCCAGCGCGGTCACCAGGCCGCCGCCGAAGAACGGTTCGAACACGAGCTGCTTGTAGCCGAAGCCCTGGTAGGCCGGGGTCTCCTTCTTCGGGTCCGCCATCCGCAGCAGCAGCAGACCGGTGGCGGTCACGCCCTGGGACTGGCCGTAGTCCGCGATGCCGCGCTCGAACCAGTAGGTGCGGATGAACTTCGGGGCGAAGACGAACAGCACCACAAGGTTCCAGACGATTCCGAGGGCCGCCAGGATGGCGAACGGTGCCAGGTTGTCCGCCACGGCCTGCAGGGACAGGGTCGCCAGGGCCGCGATGATCAGCAGGTCCAGGCTGACACCCTGGATGCGCTCCATCATGCCGCGGTTCACCAGGCCGTGGAGGGTCTCCGAACGGTCCAGGACCATCTGGACGAGCACGCCGCCGAGCATGGCCAGCGGGAACAGCGGCACGTGCCCGAAGATCTCGATGGTGTCGATCCAGAGCATCTCTTCCACCCACTGGAAGGCGGCCAGGCCGAGCCAGCCGATGAGCACCGCCAGGCCGACGACGCCGAGGTGGATGGTGAAGGACTCGACCGCGGAGTCGCGGAAGGTCAGGCGGCCGGCGGCCGGGCGGTCCTCGTCGCGGACGGCGGCGTAGTAGCCGATCCTCTCGTCCAGGGACAGCTCCTGGCCGGCGTCCAGGGAGGTGGAGACACCCTTGCGGGCGGCCCAGTTCACGGCTGCGACGCCGAAGAGGATGCCGGACACCAGGCCGACGGTGGCCATCGAGAGGGCGAGGTCGTAGCCCTCGTCGAAGCCCAGGGACTCGAACTGGCTCTGCAGGCCAGCCGCGGTGCCGTGGCCGCCTTCGAAGCCGATCTCCAGCAGCGCCGCGAACTCCGGCCCGACGTTGAACAGCGGGCCGAGGATCAGCAGGACGGCGAGGATGCCCACCACGTACTGGCCGGACGCGAAGGTGATGCCGAGCGACAGCTGCGGGCCGAGCAGGCGGACCGCGGACTTCGGCGATGGGATGCGCGAGCCCAGGAACATCGTGGCGAACACCACGGAGATCAGGATGCCCGGCAGCGTGGACCAGACCTCGATCACGGTCTCTCCGAAGAGACCGCCGGCCTCCAAGGACTCGACGCCCAGCGCGCCGGCGATGCGGCCGAGCACCTCGGGACCGAGCAGCAGCGCGAGCAGGCCGGCGATCAGCGCGACCGGCAGGAACAGCCGCTGGGTGAACCGGAGCTTCGCGCGCAGGTACATGCCGACCGCCGCCAGCATGCCGAGCATCAGCAGCGACATGCCGATGACGCCCGGGGTCATCTCGAGTTCCATGGGCACCCCTTGACTCATGGCCGGGTTCCTCATGCGGGACCGACGCCCCGGACCCGGCACACGGAGTGTCGCTCAGGTCACGCTACCAGGAAGCTCTCAGCCGAGAGACATCAGCCGCATGGGCACCGGCGCATGGCGTCCACGGCAGGCCAGGCCGCCCCGCAGGCGATGTGTTGAACAAAATATGGTGTTCCGGGTCACAGGTGAGTAGGGTGGCCGCCATGTCTGTTCTGCACCGCATCGGGCTGCTGCCCCGGGTCCTCATCGCCATCGTGCTCGGCGTGCTCGTCGGCCTCGTCGCACCGCACTGGCTCGTCGTCGTCTTCGCGACCTTCAACGGGGTCTTCTCCGCGTTCCTCGGCTTCATCGTCCCCGTCCTGATCCTGGCCCTCGTCGCCCCGGCCATCGGCGACCTCGGCCGCGGTGCCGGGAAGTGGCTCGCCCTCACCGGCGGCATCGCCTACGGCTCGACCCTGTTCGGCGGTGGGATGGCCCTGGCCGTCTGCCTGCTGGTGTTCCCGCTGATCCTCACCCCGGGATCCTTCACGGACATGGCCAACCCGGAGGACGCCCTCACCGGACCGGCGTTCGAGATCGCCATGACCCCGCCGTTCGACGTCATGGCGGCCCTGCTGCTGGCCTTCGTCCTGGGCGTCGGCATGACCCTGCTGCCCAAGGGCACCCTGCACGCCGGTTTCGTGGAGCTGCGCGCGATCATCGAGAAGCTCGTGGCCGCGGTGATCGTGCCGCTGCTGCCGATCTACATCTTCGGCGTGTTCCTGAACATGACCGTGGCCGGCGAGGTGTTCCAGGTGATCTCCACCTTCCTCGGCGTGATCCTGCTGGTGTTCGGCCTGACCGTCGTCCTGCTGCTCATCCAGTTCCTGGTTGCCGGGGCGGTGGCCGGGAAGAACCCGTTCAAGGCCCTGGCCACCATGCTCCCGGCCTACGCCACCGCGTTGGGCACCTCCTCCTCCGCCGCCACCATCCCGGTGACCCTGCGCCAGTCCATCAAGACCGGCGTGCGCCGCCCGATCGCCTCGTTCGTGATCCCGCTCTGCGCCACCATCCACCTGGCCGGCTCGACCGTGAAGATCGTCTCCTTCTCCCTGGCGGTGATCATCCTGTCCGGCGGCTCCGTGGACGTCCCGCTGATGATCGGCTTCATCTTCATGCTCGGCGTGACGATGGTGGCCGCCCCCGGCGTGCCCGGCGGCGCGATCGTGGCAGCCTCCGGCCTGCTGTCCTCCATGCTGGGCTTCACCGAGCCCCAGGTGGCGCTGATGGTGGCCACCTACATCGCCATCGACTCCTTCGGCACCGCCACCAACGTCACCGGCGACGGCGCGATCGCCCTGATCGTCGACCGCATCGCCGGAGACCGCCTCACCGGCGACTCCGAGGACGAGGTCGAGGACCTGGAGCGCCGCGGGGACGAGGAGGCCGAGGCGCGTGCGGCGGCCGACCCCGCCACGCACAACACGTCCCCCGCCTCGGGCCCCGACGACGGCCGCCCGGCCCCCGGAGAGCGCCCCGGCTCCGCCTGAGCCGACTCATCGGCCTGTGGCCGACCCGCCCCCGACGCACGACGGCCCCCTCCCGTGAAGGAGGGGGCCGTCGTCGCGCAGGGGCCGGTCAGCGGCGCAGGTCCTGCTCCGCCTGGGCGCGCACCGCGCGCCGCTGCCCCGGGGAGCGCACGACGACGTCGCTCATCTCCTCGAGGGTCTTCCCCTTGGTCTCGGGGACGAAGGCCGCCACGAAGGCCAGGGACAGCGCCGCCATCACGGCGTAGAGGCCGTAGGCGAGGGTCAGGCCGATGTCCGCCAGCCACGGGAACGTGGTGGAGACGGCGAAGTTCGCTGCCCACTGTGCGGCGGCGGCCACGGCGAGCGCGCCGGCGCGGATGCGGTTCGGGAACATCTCGCCCAGCAGCACCCAGACCAGCGGCCCCCAGGTGGCGCCGAAGAACACCACGAAGGCGTTGGCGGCCACCAGCGCCACGGTGGCCCACGGCTCCGGAAGGGAGACGGACTCGGCACCGTCCGACTGGGCGAAGGAGAAGGCCAGCGCCATCAGACCGAGGCTGACCGTCATGCCGGCCGAACCTGCGAGCAGCATGGGGCGGCGGCCGACGCGGTCCACGAGGGCGATCGCGACGAAGGTGACGGCGATGTTCGTGACCGAGGTGATCACGGAGACCGTGAGGGCGTCCGACTCCCCGAAGCCCACCGACCGCCACAGGGTGGTGGAGTAGTAGAAGATCACGTTGATGCCCACGGCCTGCTGGAAGACCGAGAGCAGGATGCCGATCCACACGATCGGCTGCAGCCCCGCCAGCGGGCCGCGCAGGTCCGCCAGGGACTCGCGGCGCTCCGAGTCCAGTGAACGCCGGATGTCCTCGATCATCAGGTTCACGCGGTCCACGCCGGTGAACTCGTGCAGGACCTCGGCCGCCTCGTCCGTGCGCCCGCGGGCGACCAGATAACGCGGGGACTCCGGCAGCCTCAGGGCGAACACGCCGTACAGGATGGCCGGGACGGCCTCGGCCATGAACATCCAACGCCAGGAGGCGATGCCGAACCAGAACGGCTGCGCCGCCCCTCCGGCCATCGTCGCGAACAGTGCGTCGGACAGAAGCGCCGCGAAGATGCCGAGGACGATCGCCAGCTGCTGGAGCGAGCCGAGGCGGCCGCGCACATGGGCCGGGCTGACCTCCGCGATGTACGCCGGAGCGATCACGGACGCGGCGCCCACGCCCAGGCCGCCGACCACGCGCCAGATGATCAGGTCCACCACGCCGAACGCCAGGCCCGAGCCGATGGCGGAGACCAGGAACAGGATCGCGGCGATCACCATCACGGGCACGCGGCCGCGGCGGTTGGCGATCGGCCCGGCGAACCAGGCGCCCAGCGCGCAGCCGATCAGCGCCGAGGAGACGGCGAAGCCCGTGAGGCCGGCACCGAGGCCGAATTCCCCGGCGAGCGCGTCCACGGCGCCGTTGATCACGGAGGTGTCGAAGCCGAACAGGAAGCCGCCGAGCGCGGCGGCGACCGAGATGCCGACCACCTTGGCGTTGAGACGAGACGTCGCGGCGCCGCCGGACCTGGTCGCTGTCATGGTGGGTCCTCTCAGGGTTGCGCCCGGCGGCCCGCTGCGCGCCGGTGCATCGGCACAGTGTGCTCTGCGCGTCCGCGGGCGTGCAAGCCGCCCGATTCCCCTCCCCCGCCCGGCTCCAGGGCAGAATGAGGCTCATGCTCGTCGTCCTGGGTCCCGCTCCCGCCTCCGCCGGCACACCCGGCACCTGGTGGGCCCTGGACGTGGACGGCAGGGACGCCGCTCCCCTGGACTCCTGCCCCGCCGGGGCCGTGGCCGGGCTCGTGGACGCTCTGCCCGGCCGCCTCCGTCTGCCTGCGGACCACATCCGCTGGGTGTTGGCGTCGGTCGGTGCCGAGTACGGCACCTGGCTCGACGCCGGACTGCGTGTGCGCCGTGCCTGGGACCTCTCCCTTTCCCAGCGGATCCTCAGGACCGCGGCCACGGCCGGCGGAGCGCAGGTCTCCTACGCCCCGGTGGTCGAGATTCCCGTGCACGTCCCAGCGGACCCCCTCGCCGCGCCCCCACGCCGTGGACCGGAGCAGGACGCGTTCTTCGACCTGACCGCGGATGCCTCGCCGGGGGTGCCGGACGCCCCGACGCTCGCTGCCGAGGCCCGCGGCCAGCGGGAGGCGATCGGCGGCTCGGCCCGCCCTGACCGGCTGTGGATGCTGGTCACCGCGGAGTCCCAGGGCGCGCTGATCGCCGAGGAGATGCACACAGCGGGCCTGCCCTGGGACGCGGAAGTGCACGACGCGCTGCTCACTGACATCCTCGGTCCCCGCCCGGCCGAGGGTGAGCGTCCCGCCCGACTGCAGGAGCTGGCCGAGCAGGTGGCGGAGGACCTCGGGGCCCCAGGCCTGAATCCGGACTCCCCACCGTCTCTGCTGCGGGCGCTGCAGAACGCCGGCGTCACCGTGGACTCCACACGTCAGTCGGACCTGAAGCAGTGGATCGATTCCGGCGGCACCCTCAGGCAAGAGCGCGCACGGATGCTCGAGGCCCTGCTGGAGTACAAGGCCCGCTCCCGACTGCACACCGCCAACGGCTGGCACTGGCTGGACAGCTGGGTGAAGGAGGGACGCTTCCATCCCCGCTACCTGGTGGGCGGAGTGGTCACCGGACGGTGGGCCGCCCACGGCGGCGGCGCCATGCAGGTGCCCGCCGTGGTGCGGGACGCCGTCCGCGCAGACCCCGGCCACGTGCTCACCGTGGCCGACGCCTCCCAGGTGGAGCCGCGCATCCTCGCCGCCATGTCCGCAGACCCGGCCCTCGCCGGGGCCGGCACCACCGAGGACCTCTACCGTGAGGTGGCCGAGCAGGGGCGGACCCGGGGAACCGCCCTGGACGACCGCTCTCGCGCGAAGATCGCCCTGCTCGGTGCCATGTACGGCTCCACCACCGGCGACTCTGCCGCCCTGCTCCCCCACCTGCGCCGGCTCTACCCGCAGGCGATCGGCCTGCTCGAGCGCGCCGCCGCCATGGGAGAGTCCGGCAACCAGGTGTGCACATGGCTCGGCCGGTGGTCCCCTCAGCCGGAGCAGCGTTGGCTGGAGGCGGTGGCGGACAGACAGACCCGGGCCGCTGAGTCACGGGCACGCTCCCTGCGCCGCGCGGCCGGGCGTTTCACCCGCAACTTCGTGGTGCAGGGCACCGCGGCGGAGTGGGCCCTGTGCTGGATGGGCGAGCTTCGCCGGCGGCTGCACAACGAGGCACCGGGCACGCAGCTGGTGTTCTTCGTCCACGATGAAGTGGTGCTGCACGGCCCGACGCACGAGGCGGACAGCGCCGGGAGACTGGCGACTGAGGCGGCAGAGGCCGCAGGCCGGCTGCTCTTCCCGGACGCACCGGTCACCTTTCCGCTGACCGTCGCGCAGGTGCGCTCCTACGCCGAGGCCACGTAGCCCCGGGACGGGAGCACGGCAGACGAGATCGCCCCGGGACCATGGTCCCGGGGCGATCTCGTGTCAGGGCCAGTAAGGCCTGGCGGGGAGTCCGATCAGGAGTCCGAGTCGGAGTCGGAATCCGAGTCGGAGTCGGAGCCGGAGCCGAAGTCAGAGTCCGAGTCGAAGTCGGAACCGGAGCCCGAATCGAAGTCAGAGCCCGAGCCGGAGCCGTTCTGAGCGCCGAACACGTTCTCGAAGTCCTCCTCGGTCAGCTCCACGGCGTCCTTCGGGACCTCGAGGCTGTCGGCCTTGTCCGAGAGCTCCACGGAGATCGGCAGTTCGGCCTCCTTCATCTCCTCGAAGGTCTTGACCTCGTCCTCCTCGGCGTCGGCCGGAGGCTCGATGACGTCGAGGATGTCCATGACGTCCATCTCCACGGCCGTGACCTTGCCGTCCTTGACCGTGAAGGTCACCGGGAACGTGTTGTCGTTCAGGGAATCGAGGACCTCGTCCACGTCTGCGGAGGAGTCAGTGGACGGGGAGGACGACTCGGCGGAGTCGAACTCGGAGGTGGAGGCCGAGGCGGACTCCAGCATCTCCGGATTGTCCTCGAACATCTCCTTGAGCTTGACGTTCATCACATAGGTCTCGTCGCCGTCCTTCTCGACGTCGGCGTAGTCCAGTGCGAAGTCGGCGGACTTCTGGTCCCCGGCCTCGTCCTCGATGCGCTTGGTCTCCTCAGAGACGGCCTTGTCGAACTCGGAGCCGAGGGCCTTGTCCAGGCCCAGCCAGGAGCCCTTGACGAAGTCGACGATCCACTCCTGCTCCTTCGGGACGTCGCTGAACGACTGCTCGAGCTGCTCGGCCTGCTGCTTGCCGTCCGAGCCCATGGAACGCAGGATCTCCAGGACGTCGGCACGCAGGAAGTACTCGGACTCGCCGACCTCCATCATCTCCACGGAGCGTCCGTTGCCCAGATCGGCCACGAAGGACCAGTCGAGGCCGGTGAGGTCCTTCATGTCCGCCAGCGGGGCGTCCGTGGTGGAGCGGGCCTGGAACTCCACGGACACCTCGCGGACCATGTCCATGGCGTCCTCGAGGGACTTGCGGTCCTGCTCGGTCATGTTCTCGTCGGACTCGGAGAGAAGATCCACGATCTTCTGCATCTGCTCCTCGGACGCGTCCACGCGCATGGTGGCCTTCTGCTCCGTCCAGGTCTCCTGGTCCTCGAGGGCCTCGCGGAGCTCCTCCTCGGCGCCCGACGCGTCGTCGTCCCGGTCGTCGTCCTTCTCGTCGTCGTCGTCCTCGTCCTCGTCGGAGTCCTTGTCGGAGTCCTTGTCGTCCTTCTCGTCGGAGTCCTTCTGGTCCTCGTCGGAGTCCTTCTGGTCGTCGTCCTTCTCGTCGACCGTCTCCTCGACCTGCGCGTCCTTGCTCGCGTCGCCATCGTCGCCGGGGGTGTCCCCGCCGTCGCTGCAGGCAGCCGTGAACATGAGTGCGGCCACGCCGAGCGCGGCCCAGGCCTTGGCTCCGTGGCGGCGCTCAACCTTGTCCTGGAGCTCGGTCTTCTCGGTGAACGTCATCTGTTCGGTCCTTCCCCTCGTGCGGGCCGTCTTGTGAGCTGAGGGACCACGCTGTGTGCGGGCTCACCTTGCCTTACCTTAGCCAGGACAAGGTCACATCAGTCCAGTCCTGCCGCCCGCACAGCGGATCGTGACCGGGCCGTGACATTGGCGCGGACCGGTCGCAGGACCGGCGCAACCCCGAACACCAGACTGAGAGAAGCGTCCGCGTCCGCGGACGACGGCACCCCGCAGGTGCCTGCACGTCACCGACCGCCGAAGCGCTCCCAGGCCTCGCCCACCACGGCGACCCAGTCGCCCATGTCCGCATCGCGCATCGGCATCAGGCGGACCACCTGAGGCCGCCGCCGGCCGATGACCATCAGCCGCGGACGGAGCGAGGGATCGAAGACCTGGCGACAGCCGTCGTCGAGCGTCTGCATCCAGGCGATCCCCTCCTGGGTGAGCGGCAGGCACCAGCCGAGCTCCTGTCCGTCCGAGTAGGCCGAGCGGACCAGGCGCCTCTCCGGCGGACCGACGTACTCCCACGGGAGCGGGCCCACGCCGGCCACTGTGATGCCCTGCGGATCCAGCCGCCACACATGCCAGGGCGCGGTGCGGGCATGGCGGCGCAGCAGCAAGGCCACGGCCAGCAGGAGAACGCCGACGCCGATCATGACCGCACCCGTGGCGGGCAGCGTCGGCTCGTTCCGGCCCAGGACCATCATGAGGATCCCGCCGACGACCCCGATCGGCCACAGGAAGAGCAGCACGGTCGCCACGATGTTCGCCACCGGCCGCCGGGCCGTGGCCTCCACCGCTTCCCGGCCGAGCAGGTCGGCTCTCAGGTCGTTCAGATCTCGGATCTGCATGGCACCTTCCTCTGCAGCGGTCGATGTGCGGGCCCGCGGTTCAGGCCCTCAGCCGTTGCTGACGTTGGCGGACAGGGCCCCGGTCATCACGGCGGCGTGCATGGCCCGCACGGCACGCGAGACGCCGGCGACCGCAGGACCGGCACTCTCACGCAGCTCGAAGGCGCGGGCCTTGAGCTCACGGTTGGTCAGGCCGGTGTCCTGCTTGTCGAAGACGGCCGTGGGGATCTCGAGGGCGCTGATGAGCCCAAGCATCGCGTGCTGCTGCAGTGTCGGCTCGGCGCCGCGCAGCACCTCGATGAGTCCCTCGCGCAGCTCCGCCTCCATGGAGCCGTCCGCCTCCGGGTAGCGGCGGGGCTTCAGGCCCAGCCAGCCGCCCTCCTCGACCTCCACGACGCCGCGTTCGGCAAGGTAGTCTCCCACGGCGTGCTCGAGTGTGCGGCCGATGGTGGTCAGCGCGATCGAGACGCGCTTGCCGTCATGGCCGAGGAACCGGGTCAGGCCCTCGTCCAGCAGCGGGTCACCGGTGGGCGTCGGGTCCGTGACCTGGATGAGGTGCCCCTCGTCCGCCACGTCCACACGGCCGGCCGCGGCGAGGTCCGCGAGCATCGCGCCCGCCAGTCCGTAGCCGGTGTACTGCCCCAGGGCTTCGGGGCGTCCGTCCTCCTGCAGCAGGAGCAGGAACAGTCCGGTGGTGACGGTGGGGTGCGGCGCGCTCATGGCATCAGGGTAGCGCCGCGGCGGGCGAGGTACTGCTCCTCCGGCCAGCTGCTGACGCCGGTGATGCGCATGCGGGTGACCGTGCCGTCCTCGTCCACGTCGAAGGGGATCTGCTCGCCGGAGGCGCCGAAGCCGTCCTTGTCCTGCACCCGCAGCGTGGTGGCGTCCAGAGCGCGCAGCTCCTGGGCTGCGGTCAGCGGCGTGGAGACGGTCGGGTCGAGCATGAGCAGCCGGCCGCCGCCGTACACCACATCCGTCTCGCCCCAGAGGCAGCAGTAGCGGCCGGCGAGGCGCTTCAGGTCCTCCTCGGTGACGTTCTCGGGCAGCTTCTGCCAGGCAGCGGGGGCGGTGGTGAGCAGGTCGATCAGCTCGACCAGGCCGACGGCCAACGACTCGGCCGGGCCGTCCACGGCGTTGGTCAGCACGCAGACGGTGAGGCCGCCGTCCGGGTCCACGAGGGTGCGGGTGATCTGGCCGGGGAAGCCCCCGGAGTGGCCGACGGTCTTCCGCTCGCCGACCGTGGCCCCGATCATGCCGAGGCCATAGGTCCCCGTCTCACCGCCGCGCGGGACGGTGGACTCGGGCCGCTGCATCAGGCGCAGGCTGCGGTCGGTGAGCAGGCCGCCGCTGCCGACGGTGAGCGAGGCGAAGAAACGGCTGAGCTCCTCCGCGGTGGACACGAAGCCCGTGGCGGCGGCCAGCGCGCCGGTGGTCGGGTTCCCGACCGTCACCCGGGAGCGGTTGCGGCCGTGCGGGCGACAGTGCCCGGTGACCAGGCGCGGGGCGCCCTCCTTCTGGGCCTCCGCGAGCTCCGGGCTGGTCTTCTCCAGGCCGAGCGGCGCGAGCACCGCCGAGGTCATGTGGGTGACGTAGTCGGCGCCGGCGAGGCGCTCGATGATCGCCCCGAGGACGCCGTAGCCGATGTTGGAGTACTTGAAGTGCTCCTGCGGCTGGTAGGTGGCGCCGTGCTCGGCCACGGTCGCACGCAGGGCCTCGGCGTCCGGGAACGGCTTGTCCAGCTGCCAGAAGTCGGCGTCCACGCCGTCGCGGATGGCGCCGGCCGTGTGGCTGAGCAGCTCGCGGACGGTGGCGCCGGCCAGCGGGGTGTCGGCGTAGTCGTCCAGCAGGTCCGCCACGGTGTCGTCCAGACGGAGGCGGCCGGCCTCCACGAGCTGCATCACGGCGACGGCGGTGAAGGTCTTGGAGTGGCTGGCCACACGGAACAGGTGGTCGGTGGTGAGCACCTCGCCGGTGGCCTGGTCGGCCTCGCCGTAGGCCTCGGAGAGCACCAGCTCGTCGCCGAGGCGGACGGCCACCTGGGCGCCGGGCACCTGCTGCACCTCCACCTGGGTGGCGAGCCAGCGGCTCAGGTACGGGACCAGCTCCTTCAGCTGGTCGAGGCTCGGGCTGGTCTCGGCGGCGGTGTCCTGGGTCATGCGCTCCACCCTAGGCTGAGGGCCAGGCGGCACGACGCGCGCCACCGCCCGCCCGGACCTGTGGACAACTCCCCGGCGGCCTCGGCATTCGGGTCACGATGGATGGAGGCGAGGACGGGCCTCGCCGGAGGGAGGAAAGACCATGACCATCACCGCAGGCGAGTCCCGATACGGCATGCCGTGGGCGCGCGAGGACTATGAGCGGCTGGCGGACGTGCTGCCGGAGACCGAGGACGCCTTCGAGATCGGCGTCAGGATCGGCAGACCTCCCACTGCGCTGGCCGAGCGCTGCCGTGCCATGCTCCCCGCGCGGGAACGGCACATTCCGGGATGCATGGTCCTGAACCGGCTCCACCGGCTGATGCAGGAGGAGGACTTCGACTGGGAGTCCGCCATGCGCGAGCCCGAGATCAAGGCACCGGTGACCGTGGTCGAGGAGCACCACACCGGGTGGAAAGGCCTGGAGACGGCGGACAAGGTGGCGGCACTCGATGCGCTCATCGCCCATCGCGAGCATCTTGCGCCGGATGAGTGGAAGCGCGTCCGGGAGGCCCTGGACGAACCCGGTATCGACGAGGCGCTCGCACGCCGCCGCATCGACCGCCTGGTCCGCCAGGGGTGGGCTCGGAACGACGCGCACTACTCCACGATGTTCCGCCTCCAGTACGAGGCCTTCGACGGCGACGACGACCGCGTCGCCTTCATCCTGAACGCCCACGAGCCTGCCCCGGAACCCAACCCGTGGTTTGGGTCCGACGACGGAGACTGGCGGTACTGAGACACCCTCCGGCTACGCTCGGCCCATGCGCATCACCGTCCACGGCCATCACCGCATCAGCCGCTCCCCCGAGCTCGGCAGGCTCCGCCTGCGTGTGGAGGCATCCGGCCCGGACAGGGCCGCGGCGCTGGAGACGGTGCGGCAGGAGGCCGCCCGCCTGTCCGGTGAGCTGCTGGATCTGAAGGCCGGCGGCCTGCTGGACGAGTACGTTGTCCAGGCGCCGGGCACCCATGTGGAGCGCGACCAAGACGAGCACGGCCGCCCCACCGTCCTGCGGCACGTGGTGTCCGTGGCGGTCACCGCCGTCTTCACGGACGCCTCCGTCCTCGGCGAGCGCGTCTCCGAGTGGGCGCTCCGCCTTCCCCTCGAGATCGGCTGGGTGGACTGGCAGCTGACGGAGGCCACCCATCGAGAGCTCGAGGAGTCCGCGCTGACCGAGGCCGTCGCCGACGCCCGACGCCGCGCGCAGGTCATGGCCGCCGCGGCCGGGGCCGGGGAGGTCCGGGTGCTCGAGGTCGCCGATCCGGGGCTGCTCTCCGGCGGCGAGGCCGCGCAGGACTCCGGTGTCCGCTTCGCCCGCGCCTACGGGGCCAACGGCGGCGAGGGCATCGCCGTGGTCCCGGAGAACGTCACGGTCGAGGCCGCCGTCCAGGTCCGCTTCGAGGCCTGACCGTCCTGCTCAGTCCTCGCTTCCGGGTGGCCGCCCGTGGGCGGTCAGCTCAGCGGGCCCTCCCCACTGCTGCATCACGACGACGGCCAGCCCGGACGTCTTCATCGTCACCGGCTCTCCGGTCAGGTGGGCGACGAGCTCGTCGCAGGCCGGGCTGTGGCCGACCAGGACCACGGTGTTCGCGTCCCGGGCCTCCGGGGCGGAGGCCAGGCCGCGGACGATCTCCAGCAGGTCGGCGCCGTCGAAGGTGTAGGCCCGTTCCTCGACGCGTTCGGGGACGGCGTCCGGGAGCTCGGCGGCGGCCAGACGCCAGGCGTCGGCGGCGCGGACGGCTGGCGAGACGACGGCGAGGTCGATCGTCGGAGTATTCGCGGCCAGCCAGCGCCCGGCCTCGGCCGCCTGGCGCCGGCCGCGCTTCTTCAGCGGCCGGTGCCGGTCGTCCACGGGGACGGACCAGTCCGACTTGCCGTGGCGCATGACGATCAGGGTGCGGTGGCTCATGGCCCCATTGTGTCTGCACGGGATACTGGAGGGCATGAAGGATCTGCGCGTCGCCCCGTGCCCCGGTGCGCCGCGCGGACTCATGATCCCGGCTGCAGAGCTGACCGAGCGGTTCGCGCGGGCCTCCGGCCCCGGCGGTCAGGGCGTGAACACCACGGACTCACGCGTGCAGCTCAGCCTGGACCTCACGGAGTGCTCCGTGTTCACCGACGCCCAGCGCGAACGGGTCCTGCAGCGCCTGGCCGCCAGGCTGACCGCTGGCGTCCTGACGATCGACGCCGCCGAGCACCGGGCTCAGCGCCGCAACCGCGTGGCCGCCCGCGAGCGGCTGGCGGCCCTGCTCGAGGAGGCGCTGACGCCTCAGAAGCACCGGCGGGCCACCAAGCCCACGCGCGGCTCCCAGCGCCGCCGGCTCGAGGGGAAGAGGCGCCGCTCCGAGATCAAGCAGGCCCGGCGCCGGCCTCGGATGGACTGACTCAGGCCAGCTCGATCCCCGCGGCGAGCGCTCCGTCCGCCTGCAGCTCGCGCAACCGTGCCAGCACCCGGTCCCGCAGCGTCCACGGGCTGACGGTGTTCACGTTGACCTTGGTGGCGCCCTCGAAGCCGGCGAGGGTGGAGACGCGCCACTTCAGGCAGAACCGCCAGGGGATGCGCACGTCCACTCCGGCCGGGCGGGTGTGCCACTCCTCGTTGCAGGGCACGTCCGCGCCGGTCGCGGCATGGGCGGCGTGCAGCAGGTCGGACACCGCGCCGAGCTCCTCGGCGGAGTGCTCCCACGGCTCCGAGGCCTCGGCGGTGGACCAGACCTCGAGCGTCGGATAGCGGTGCCCGAAGCCGGCGAACAGGACCGCGTGCGCGTTCTGCGCCACCACGAGGCCGCGCTTCCGCGCATATCCCACGGCCCAGTCCTCGAACACGTCGGGGTTCTTCGCCACGGCGGCGAGGACGGCCTCGTTCTGCGCCCCGCGCTCGTCGATGGCCACCAGCTGCTTGTGCAGATGGTCGAAGGAGGCGCCGGCCGGCTTCAGCCAGTTCTGGAACACGGACACATACCGCACGCCCGGGTCCATGGCGTAGAGGTCCTTCGCGGCTTCGGCGGTGAACCGGATGAACTCGCGGTGCTCCTCCGGCGTCAGGGTTCCGGACGACGCCAGCTCGTGGTCCGTCTCGGCCCCGTCCACGAAGTGGCGCCGGGCGATGACCACGTCGTGCCCGCCGCCGAAGAAGCCGGAGGCCGCCTCGATCCGCTCGTCCTCGGTCATGCCGCAGATCTCGTCGTCGGTCTTGCCGGAGGCGCGCAGCTTGTTCTCGATCACCGCGAGCACGTGGGCGCGCCCCTCCTCGGTCGCGAGGTAGGCGTCCCGGCTGGCACGCACGGACTCGGACAGCTCGTAGCCGTGGTTGAGGTGCCAGTAGTCGTAGCTGAGGATCTCGAAGAGGTTCGGCACCCGCCGGAACTCGGCCACGGTGGCGTCGAGCTCCTCGGCAGGCACGGCCGACAGCGTGCGGTGCGTGCCGTCGTCGTCCCTCACGGAGCGGGACTTCTCCGGCGGGGTCTCCCGGACCCGGTCGGAGCAGAAGGCGCAGTGGCGGCCATGCATCGACGGGTCCAGCCGGACGGCGGCAGGGCGGGCCACGCCCAGCGGGCGGTCGCCGCGGCCGGGGACGGTCCACACCTCGGTGCCGGTGAACGGGTTGCGTTGCTTCACGGTGCCGTCGGCGAGCTCGACGAGGAAGTCGGGGGCGTCGGCGGCCACGGCCATGGCGGCTCCTTCGAGAGGACGGCGGGGACTACGCCACAACCTAGCCGCTGCCGCAGGCCGGCACGTGCAGGCGAAGAACGGGCACCACAGCCGGCGGCCGCGCCCTGGACCGCCGTGGTCCTTGCAGGGCGACGGCTGACACCTGCTCCCTGCCCCGGGGGTACCCTGGACGGTGGCCCGTCTCACTCGCTCACCCCATGGAGGCCCCATGTCATCCCGCATACACCACCCCGGTCTGCGCGCCAAGGTGATGTCCGCCGACAAGGCCGCGGCCTTCATCGAGCCGGGCACCACGGTGGGCATGTCCGGCTTCACCGGATCGGGCTACCCGAAGGCCGTACCGACCGCACTGGCCGAACGCATCAAGGCCGCCCACGCCCGCGGGGAGGACTTCCAGATCAACCTGCACACCGGCGCCTCCACCTCCACCGAGATGGACGGCGCGCTGGCCGAGGTGGACGGCGTCGCCCTGCGCACCCCGTTCCAGTCGGACCCGACCATGCGTGCGAAGATCAACTCGGGCGACATCGAGTACATCGACACCCACCTGTCCCACCTGGCGCAGACGGTGTGGAACGGCTTCTACGGCCCCATGCGCACCGCCGTGATCGAGGTCTCCGCGATCCGCGCGGACGGCACCCTCGTCCCCTCCTCCTCGGTGGGCAACAACAAGTCCTGGCTGGACCTGGCGGACCAGGTCATCCTCGAGGTGAACTCCTGGCAGTCCGAGGACCTGGAGGGGCTGCACGACGTCTACTACGGCACCGCCCTGCCGCCGCAGCGCAAGCCGATCATGATCATGGACCCGGCCGACCGCATCGGCCAGCCGTACTTCGTGTGCGACCCGGACAAGGTCGTGGCGGTCGTGGAGACTCACGGGCCGGACCGCAACTCTGCGTTCAAGCCGGCCGACGCCGACTCGATCGCGATCGCACAGCACCTCGTCGACTTCTTCGAGCACGAGGTGCAGCACGGCCGCTACGACGAGCGCCTGCTCCCGCTGCAGTCCGGCGTGGGCAACATCGCCAACGCCGTGATGGCGGAACTGGTGAAGTCCCGGTTCAAGGGTCTGACCGCCTTCACCGAGGTGGTCCAGGACGGCATGCTCGACGCCCTCGACTCCGGCACCCTGCGTTTGGCCTCGGCGACTGCGTTCTCCCTGTCCACGGAGAAGGCGGAGGAGTTCAACGCCAACGCCGGCAAGTACCGAGACAAGCTGATCCTGCGCACCCAGGAGATCTCCAACCACCCAGAGCTCGTGCGCCGGCTCGGCATCCTCGCCATGAACGGCATGCTCGAGGCCGATCTCTACGGCAACGTCAATTCCACCCACCTGATGGGCACGAAGATGATGAACGGCCTCGGCGGCTCCGGCGACTTCGCCCGCAACGCGTTCACCTCCTTCTTCCTCACCCCCTCCACGGCCAAGGGCGGGGACATCTCCTGCATCGTGCCGATGGTCTCGCACGTGGACCACACCGAGCACGACGTGCACGTGGTGGTCACCGAGCAGGGCTTGGCCGACCTGCGCGGCCTCTCCCCGAAGCAGCGCGCCCGCACGATCATCGACACGTGCGCGCACCCGGACTACAAGGAGCAGCTGCAGGACTACTTCGACCGCGCGATGCGTGACTCGGGCGGCCTGCACACCCCACACCTGATGGACGAGGCCCTGGCCTGGCACCAGCGCTTCATCGAGACCGGGACGATGCGTCAGGGCTGACGGCCAGACGGCCCGCACGCCTCCGGGGCACCTGCGACGGGGCACCCTACAGAGGGCCGCGCCTCGCGGCGGGGTGAGATCACGCCAGCTCCGGGCACGTGCCCGGATCCGGCCCAGGGCCGCAGGACCGGCGACGGCGTCAGCGGCGCCCGCCCGGCTCCCGCTCGGGGATTCCCGCGGCCCACAGGGCGGCCGCGATGAGGGCGGGCTGGCCGAACAGCCGCGCCAGGCGGCGGCCGTCCGTGTCCAGCCCGAAGCCGTCCTTGCGCTCGGCGTACTGCCCGATGTTCCCGGGGTAGATCGCGGTGTAGAAGGCCGCCAGGGCGGTGCCGGTGAGGCGACGCTGCCCGGGGAGCGCCAGCAGAGCGGCCCCGAGGCCGATCTCGGCGACGCCGGATCCGAGCACCACGAGATCCGCCGGGAGCGGGACCCACGAGGGCACCTGGGCGCGGAACTCACGGCGCGCCACGGTGAGGTGGGACAGCCCCGCGGCGGTCATGACCCCGCCGAGGCCGAGGCGGGCGGCGGTCTGGGAGAGGGGGATGGACTGCCGGCGCTTCGTCATCACGCCTCCCCGAGCTCGAGGACGACGTCGATGTTGCCCCGGGTGGCGTTCGAGTAGGGGCACACCTGATGCGCCTGCTCCATGAGGGCGCGGGCCTGGTCCGCGGGGACATGGGGCAGCACGACCTCGAGGGTGACCTCCAGACCGAAGCCCTCACCCTGGCGGCCGATGCCCACGCGCGCGCCGACGGAGGAGTCGGTGATGTCGGCACGGGAGGCGCGGGCGACCATCTGCAGGGCCGAGTGGAAGCATGCGGCGTAGCCGGCGGCGAACAGCTGCTCGGGGTTGCTGCCCTGACCGGAGCCGCCCATCTCGGTGGGCACGGCGAGGTCGAGGTCGACCCGCCCGTCGGTGGTGCGGACATGGCCGTCACGGCCGGCGCCGGTGCTGAGCGCCTCGGCGGTGTAGATGGTCTCCATGGGAGGTCCTTTCATCCGCCCGCCCCGTGCGGGACGAGTCGGCTCCAGCCTGCCACCCGGTTAGGTCGCGCGCAACCAAGTCGTTCCCCAGCGACCACTAGAATCTCTTCCATGGATGCCGCGCCGACCCCCAGCCTCGCTCTCGAGGACCAGCTCTGCTTCGCCCTGCACCGGGCGACGCGCGCCGTCACGCGCGGCTATGGCCCCCTGCTCTCCCGCCTCGGCCTCACCTACCCGCAGTACCTCGTGATGCTCACCCTGTGGCAGGTGGAGAGCGACGCCTCGGCCGCGACGGATGCGCCGACGCCGGGCGCCGGGGCGCTGGGGGTCGGGGCGCTGCGGGACCGGCTCGGCATGGACAACGGGACGATCACGCCCCTGGTGCGGCGCCTGGCCGGCATGGGGCTCGTCACGCGGGAGCGCGACGTCCACGACGAGCGGCGCGTGTTGGTCCGGCTGACGGACGAGGGACGAGCGCTGCGGGAGTCCGCCCGGACGGTCCCGGCGGACGCCCTCACCCGGATCCCCCTCGACGTCACCGAGCGCCGGGCCCTCATGGACCAGCTGAACCGGATCACCGAGGCCGTCGGGCCGCGCTGAGACGGCGGGAGCGGCCCGCGCACGGAGCCCGGGTCAGCGCACCCGGTCCAGGATCGCCCGGGCGACGGCGTCCGCCTCACGCTCGGGCAGCCAGTGGTCCGCGTCGAGCTTCACGAACCGGTACTCCCCCGCCACCTGCCTAGCTGTACTCGGCCATGACGTTGGTGACAGATAGTCCGTTGACGATGAAGAGAACCTCCGGGTGAAGTGGGGCTTGTCAACGGCATCCCAATCACCACGGAGGTTCTCATGTCCCACGCTAACGCCCGGTTGACCCTGTATGGAAGGACGCTACTGGTCCACCGGGTTCTGGAAGAGGGCATGCCCGTGGCCCACGCCGCGGCCTTGATGGGCATCTCGCGTCAGTGCGCGCACCGGTGGGTCTCCCGTTACCGCACCGAGGGCGAACACGGGCTGCAGGATCGTTCCAGCAGGCCTCACCACTGTCCGAGCAGAACCAGCGCCCAGACCGAACAGCAAGTCCTTCAGGCCCGCAGCACGCACCGGCGGGGTCAGGACTGGATCAGCACCAGAGTCGGGGTCCCGGCCAGGACGGTGAACCGGATCCTGGCCCGTCACCAGATGCCTGCCCTGGCCTGTCTTGATCCGGTGACCGGGGAAGTGATCCGTTCTTCGAAGGCCACCACTCACCGGTATGAGAAAGACCGTCCTGGCCAGTTGGTGCACGTAGACGTGAAGAAGATCGGGAAGATCCCGGACGGGGGCGGGTGGCGTGCGCATGGCAGGGCGGCTACCGCTCCGCTCAAAGGACGTCGACCCAAGATCGGGTACGACTATGTGCACTCGATGGTCGACGACTGCTCCCGGCTCTCGTACAGCGAGGCCTTGCCGGATGAGACCGGGCCCACGTGCGCCGGGTTCCTGGCCCGGGCCGCGGTGTACTTCGCTGAGCACGGCATCGACAGGATCGAACGGGTCATGACGGACAACGCCTTGGCGTACAAGAACTCGCAGGCGTTCAAGGAAGCGGTCTCAGCTTTGGGTGCACGGCAGAAGTTCATCCGGCCGCACTGCCCGTGGCAGAACGGCAAGGTCGAGCGGTACAACCGGACGCTGGCGCAGGAATGGGCCTACAGCCAGGTCTGGGCCTCGAATACTGAACGCACGGACGCCCTTGCCCGGTGGCTCCATGAGTACAACACTGAGCGTGGCCACACCGCGCTTGGAGGCAAGACTCCCGCTCAACGAGTGTCATCAACGTGATGGCCGAGTACACCTAGCCGTGAGCTCGGCGGCCCGCGGCCCCAGGGCCGCGTCCCGGGTGCCCCACACGTATGTGGTGGGGACCGACACGGGCGCGCTGCGCGTGGTGGTCACCAGATCCGGGTTCGCCCGATACCAGTTCACCGGGCCGCGCAGGCTCTGCGGGGTGGAGAACCGGCGGGCGTAGTGCTCCGCCCCGGGGACCTGCCCCCGCTGCAGCAGGGAGCCCAGCCGTCGCGCGAGGATCCGTTCGGGGAGGGCCGGTGTCTGGAAGGCGGCGATGTACCAGCTGCGGCGCAGCTGGTCCGGGCCGCGCAGGGCGCGGGCCAGGGCGGCCGGGTGCGGCGTGGACAGGACGGTCAGGGACGCGACGCGCTCGGGGTGGGCGGTGGCCAGCGCCCAGGCGACGGCGCCGCCCCAGTCATGGCCGACGACGTGGACGCGCCGCGCCCCCGCCGCGTCCGCCAGCGCGACGGCGTCCCCCCATGAGCGCCGGGAGGCGGTAGGCCGCCGTCGCCCGCGGAGCGGCCCCCGGGGAGTAGCCGCGCTGGTCCGGCGCGAGGGTGCGCAGCCCCGCGGCGTGCAGCAGCGGCTCGACGTGCCTCCAGGACGTGGCGTCCTGCGGGAAGCCGTGCAGCAGCAGGACCACCTCCCCCTCGGCCGGCCCGCCGTCGCGGACATCGAAGGTCAGGCCCTGATGCCGGAAGGTGGCCATGCCGCCCCCGAGCGCGCCGTCGCTCGTCACAGCCGGACGACCATCTTCCCCGTGTTGGCGCCCTCGAGCAGGTCGATGAACGCCTGGGGCGCGTTCTCCAGACCCTCCCGGACGGTCTCGTCCCACTGGATCTTCCCGTCGGCGACCCACGGGCCCACGCGCTCGAGGAACTCGGGACGGACCTGCGCCGCGTACTTCTGCAGGACGAAGCCGCGCAGGGTCAGCCGCTTGCCGATTGCCAGCGCGAGGTTGCGCGGGGCGGCCGGCGGCTCCGTCGAGTTGTACTGGGCGATCGCACCGCACATCGCCACGCGGCCGTCGACCCGCATCGCGGCGATGGCGGCCTCGAGGTGGTCGCCGCCCACGTTGTCGAAGTAGACGTCGATCCCCTCCGGCGCGGCCTCGGCCAGCAGGTCTGTGGGCGAGCCGTCGTGGTAGTTGAACGCGGCGTCGAAGCCCAGCTCCTTCACCCACGCCACCTTCTCGGGCGTGCCGGCCGAGCCGACGACGCGCGAGACGCCCAGGAGGCGGGCGATCTGGCCGGCGACCGAGCCGACGGCCCCCGCGGCGCCCGAGATGAACACGGCGTCGCCCTCCTGCATCTCGGCGACGTGCACGAGGCCGGTGTAGGCGGTCAGACCCGTCATGCCCAGCACGCCCAGGTAGGCGCTGTCCGAGAGCTGGGAGGTGTCCACGGCCTGGACGGTGTCGCCGTCGAGGACGGCGTGCTCGCGCCAGCCGAGGCCGTGGAGCACGGACGTGCCCTCCGGCACGTCCGCGTGGCGCGAGGCGATCACGGTGCCCACCGCGCCGCCGTCGAGGGAGGCGTCGAGCTGGAACGGGGGCACGTAGGACTCGACGTCGTTCATGCGGCCGCGCATGTACGGGTCCACGGACATCACGGTGTTGCGCACGAGGACCTGGCCCTCGGCGAGCTCGGGGAGCTCGACCTCCGTGAGGCGGAAGTTCTCCGGCGTCGGGGCACCGTGGGGGCGGGAGGCGAGGTGGATCTCGCGCGTGCGGGTGGGGGTGCTCATGGTGGTCTCCTCAGGGGTTGGGGTGGCGGGCTCGGCGGGGGTCAGCCCGCGAGCAGGTCGAGAAGGCGGCGGGCGGCGTCGGCGGAGGAGGCCGGGTTCTGGCCGGTCACCAGGGTGCCGTCCGTGACCACGAAGCTCTCCCCGTCCGGGCCCTTGCGATAGTCCCCGCCGGCGGCGATCAGCGAGTCCTCGACGAGGAACGGGACGACGTCCGTCAGCTGGGCGGCCTCCTCCTCGCCGTTGGTGAACCCGGCGACCTGACGGCCGCGCACAAACGGGGTGCCGTCGGCGGCGGTGATCGGGTGCAGGATCCCGGGCGCGTGGCAGACGAGGCCGAGCGGGCGCCCGGCCGCGTCGCTGTCGAGGATGATCCGCGTGGAGTCGGCGTCGGACACCAGGTCCCACAGCGGGCCGTGACCGCCCGGGTAGAAGACGGCGTCGAACCCGTCCACGTCCACCTGGGCCAGGGGCGTGGTGTGGGCCAGGGCGGCCTTGACCTCCTCGTCCTGGTCGAACCGGCGGGTGGCCTCGGTCTGCATCTCCGGCTGCGAGCTCGTCGG
This sequence comes from Micrococcus sp. FDAARGOS_333, assembly GCF_002206575.2. Classification (NCBI taxonomy): domain Bacteria; kingdom Bacillati; phylum Actinomycetota; class Actinomycetes; order Micrococcales; family Micrococcaceae; genus Micrococcus; species Micrococcus sp. FDAARGOS_333. The sequence goes on from NZ_NJFJ02000001.1 coordinate 2,269,377, forward strand.
GTCGATGGGCGGCTGGCCGCCGCGGGGCGAGGCGAGGGTGACCTCGTGGCCGGCGTCCGTGAAGACGTAGTAGGGCGAGGCGAACTCCTCGAGCCAGAACCCGGTCTTGCGGCCGGTGTCGCCCAGCTGGTCGTGCGAGGTGAGGATCATCAGGATGCGGGACATGTCTGGGGCCCTTTCGCCGGTGGGGACTGAACTCTCATGGTCGTACACAACCGAATCTCGGGCAAGGGTGACAGCGCCCACCAGCCTCACGCCGCAGCGACAGCGAATCCGCCCCAGGCGCAGGACTGCAACCCGTCGCGGGCGGTTCACGGCTCCGCAAGCCAGCCGTCACGACGGCGTCAGGTCACTGGCGGAAGGTGGCGTTCGTGGTCGACCCCGATCAGCAGGGTCGACCCCGAGCAGAAGGGACCCCTCATGTCCTCCTCCACCACCGAAGCCCCAGAGCTGAAACGCAACGGGTTCCTGGGGCCCGACACCACCTGGCACCTCGCCTTCGGCATCCTCACCATCGGGGCGCTCGCCCTGTGCATCTCCTGGGCGCTCGGCTTCACGGACACCACGTACACGACGTTGCTGATCACCACGATCGTCGTGGGCATGTTCATGGCCTTCAACATCGGGGGAAACGACGTGGCGAACTCGTTCGGCACCTCCGTGGGCGCCGGCACGCTGACCCTGAAGCAGGCTCTGCTCGTGGCCGCGGTCTTCGAGGTCAGCGGCGCCGTGATCGCCGGCGGCGAGGTCACCGAGACCGTCCGCAGCGGCATCGTGGACCTCGACAGCGTGGAGTTGCCGCCGATGGACTTCGTGTTCATCATGCTCGCGGCCCTGATCGGCGCCGCCCTCTGGCTGCTCATCGCCACCCAGATGGGTTGGCCGGTCTCCACGACGCACTCGATCGTCGGCGGCATCGTCGGCGCGGCGGTGACCCTGGGCCTGCAGACCGGCGCCGGCGGTTTCGAGATGGTGCAGTGGGGCGAGATCGGCAAGATCGCTCTGTCCTGGGTCCTCTCCCCCACGCTGGGTGGCCTCGTCGCCTGGGTCCTGTACCGGGCGATCAAGAAGCACATCCTCGCCTACAACGAGGAGGCCGACGCCAAGATGCGCGAGCTGCGGCTGGAGCGCATCGAGCTGCGGAAGAAGCACAAGACGGCGTTCGAGCGCCTCTCCGAGGTGCAGCAGATCGCCTACACCAACGCCATGGCCCGCGACGCCGCCACCAAGTCCTCCGGCCACGACTACCATCCGGACGAGCTGGAGTCGGACTACTACCGCGAGATGGATGCGATCGAGTCCAAGGAGGACGAGGTCAACTCGCAGCACGCGCTGGAGGTCTGGGTGCCGCTGCTGGCGGCCGGCGGTTCGATCGTCATCTCCTCGATGCTGCTGTTCAAGGGTCTGAAGAACCTGGATCTGAACATCGACAACGTCGGCAACATCCTCATCATGCTCATGGTGGGTGCCGCCGTGTGGATGGCCGTGTTCATCCTCGCCAAGACCCTGAAGAAGCAGTCCCTGTCCCGGTCCACCTACCTGCTGTTCAGCTGGATGCAGGTGTTCACGGCCTCCGCGTTCGCCTTCAGCCACGGCTCGAACGACATCGCCAACGCGGTGGGTCCGTTCGCGGCGATCGTGGACGTGCTCCGCACCGACCAGATCAACGCCGAAGCCGCCGTGCCCGGCGCCCTGATGCTGGCCTGTGGCATCGCCCTGGTCTGCGGCCTGTGGTTCATCGGCCGCAACGTGATCAAGACCGTCGGCACCGGACTGACCGAGATGCACCCGGCGTCCGGCTTCACCGCCGAGCTCGCCGCGGCCGGCGTCGTCATGGCCGCATCCATGCTGGCACTGCCGGTGTCCTCCACCCACATCCTGATCGGCGCGGTGCTCGGCGTGGGCATCGTGAACCGGGCAGCGAACTGGAATCTGATGAAGCCGATCGCGCTGGCCTGGGTCATCACCCTCCCGGCCGCCGCGGTGATCGGCGCCATCGGCGTGACGGTGCTGCGCGCGGTGTTCGGAGGCTGACGGGGCACGTCGGCCGGCTCCCGGCGCGTGGCGGCGATCTCCGAGAGGCTGCGGGCCCGAGAGGCCGCCTCGGGCGTCACCCGGACGCAGGCCGCCCCGAGAGCAGACCGACGGCGGCCCCCAGGATGGCCTCCAGCTCGGCCTGGCCGACGTCGCCCACCGTCGCCAGCCGGTGCAGCAGCGTGCCGACGACCAGGTCGAAGGCGAGGTCCACCGCGGCGGGGTCCAGGTCGGCGTCCCCGGCGGGATCCGCCAGGGCCTCCCGGAGGAACGGCTCGCGAAACCGCGAGCGCAGCCGCGCCCGCGTCTCGGGGTCGCGCATCGCCTGGGTCAGCAGGCCGCCCAGGAGCGCCCGGACCGGGGTGGTCTGGATCTGCGCGGCCAGACGGCGGACGGCGCGGCACAGCGTCGCCCCCGGCTCCGGCCCATCCGGATCGGCAGGCGGCAGGTCCAGCGCTGCGGCGAGGGCGTCCACGGCGAGCGCCTCCTTGGACGGCCACCGCCGGTACACCGTCGTCTTGGCCACCCCCGCCCGGGCGGCGACGGCGTCCACGGTGGCGCCGGCGTACCCCTCGTCCCCGGCCAGCGCGACGGCCGCCGCCAGCACCGTCTCCTCGACGTCTTGACGGCGGGGCCTGCCCGCGCTTCGGTTCGCGGTCTTCGTCTGCACCGTCCTCCTGCCCTTGCCCCGGATCCTGTGACCGCCCTAGCATCGCTGATGACGGTTACGCGACTGATCGTAGCGTAAATGCACCCCTAGAGAGTGAGGCGCAGCACTCATGACCGAACCCGTGCGATTCACACCGGACGTCGAGCACCCCGCCGAACGCGAAGAGACCATCACCCGGGAGATCCTCGAGCAGATGGGCGAGGCCCAACGCCAGGCCGCCGGCCGGCATCGGCACGCCCATCGCGACGCCCACGCCAAGAGCCACGCCATCCTCAAGGCCACCCTGGAGGTGCACGAGGGCCTGGCTCCCGAGCTGGCGCAGGGCATCTTCGCCCGCCCGGGACGCTACGAGGCGGTCGCACGGCTGTCCTCCGCCCCCGGAGACATCCACACCGACCGCACCCCCGCCCCGCGGGGCTGGGCCCTGAAGGTGATCGGCGTGGAGGGCGAGCGCCTGCTGTCCGAGCCGGGCGGCCACAACCAGGACTTCCTGATGGTCAACTTCCCCACGCTGGCCTTCGGCACCGTGGGCCGCTACCAGGAGATGCTGGGACTGCTGGAGAAGAACTCCCAGAACCCCGAGCTGCTGCAGCGGCTCGCCACCGGCGCCGCCCGAGTGGTGCGCGGAGCCGTAGAGGCCGTGGGCGGGACCCCCAGCGCCACCCTGCAGGGCCTGGGGCGGGACAACGCCCACATCCTCGGCGAGACGTACTTCACCCAGGGCGCCCTACGCTACGGCGACCACATCGCCAAGGTCTCGCTGGCGCCGGAGTCCGCGAACGTGCGCGCCCTGACCGGTCAGGACATGGACGTAGAGGACTTCTCCTCGATCCGGGACGTGGTCGCGGACTTCTTCTCCCACGAGGGCGCGGAGTACACGCTGCGCGCCCAGCTGGCGACGGACCTGGAGAAGATGCCCGTGGAGGACGCCTCCGTGCTCTGGGACGAGGAGCAGGCCCCCCACCAGCCCGTCGCGACCCTGCGGATCGCCCCGCAGGACACCTACAGCCCTCGCCGCCGCGTCTACGGCGACGACGTCCTGACCTTCAACCCGTGGAACGGCGTGGTCGAGCACCAGCCGCTGGGCTCGATCATGCGCGTCCGCAGGCACGCCTACGAGCAGTCCACCCGCTACCGCCACGAGTTCAACGACCGCCCGGCCCCCGAGCCGGCCACGCTGGACGAGATCCCGGACTGATCCCGGCCCCGCCCCTCATCATTCATCCCGAAGGATTCTCGAAGGAGGACCTCATGAACGACCGCCCCGACCCCCGACTGCAGGACGAGAGCCGCCTCGACGCCGTCAAGCGCGCCGTCGAGGACGTCGCCCAGGACGCCCCCACGCTGGCCAAGATCGCCCTCGAGGCGATGATCCGCGAGCACAACCCGGACCTGTCCGGCACCGCCGACTCCGCCGGCCGCGTGGGGATGCGATCGGGCAAGGTCTCGGAGCTGACCGCGATCGCCCGCCTCAAGCCGGGCGGCGCCGAACGGCTGCAGCGCATCTTCGACCTGACCCGCGGCAACATGGACGGCGCCCAGCGCGTGTCCACGCTGCACGACATGCGCTTCGTCTTCTTCGACGACAACACCCGCATCCTCTTCGCCACGGCCTACGACGGCGACTGGGACGCGTACATCAACGACTTCGCCACCAAGATCCCCGAGCTGATGGACCTCCTCTTCCAGAACGTGGAGGGGTGGCCGGGCATCGACAGCCCGACCGTGAAGGACTTCATCGCCGACCACCAGATCACCGCCTCCGGGTGGTTCGTGGCGAACCCGCAGGTCACCGTGGTGGACACGCGCCGACTGCAGCGCACCGAGGACGCGGTGAACACCTTCCTGGACCAGATGGCCGGGCGCACCGACCTGGACGAGGACACGGCGGCCGCCCTGAAGCAGCTCACCGACACGATCTCCACCCCCGAGGCGGTGGACTACTGAGATGGGCGTGCTCAAGGACCTGAAGGAACGTTTCGATCGGGAGCGGGTCGAGCTGGACCTGGACGACATCCAGGGCCTGGTGCTGCGGTCGCGGCCTGAGCCCTACGTCGGCGCCCACGCCATGCTGACCGTGGAGGAGGCCGAAGGCGGCCGGGACTTCGTCCGTCGCCTGGCCGAGCACGTGACCTCCGCGCAGGACTGGGCCGACGACCTGCAGTCCTGGACCGGCGTGGCGATCAGCTACGCCGGCCTGCGCGCCCTCGGGCTGCCCGAGGACTCCCTGACCAGCTTCCCGCTGCCCTACCAGCAGGGGATGGCCGCCCGCGCTCAGCAGCTCATGGACACCGGACCGAACGCCCCGGAGCACTGGGACGAGGCGTTCACCCAGGACGCCTGCCACATCGCGCTGACGATCTACGCGGCCGACGCCGACGCCCTGGACGCCGCCCTGGACCAGGCGAAGGAGGTGCTGGAGCACTCCACCGGAGTGACCCTGGTGGCCACCCACCGGTTCGGGGTCGACGAGCTGAACAAGAACCCCTTCGGCTTCCGGGACTCCATCTCGCAGCCGACGGTGGCCGGCAGCGGGGTGCGGCCACAACCGGGCCAGGAGCGCTCCATCTCCGCCGGCGAGTTCATTCTGGGCGAGAACAGCGAGACGGGCTCCCCGCTGGCCGTGCCGCAGCCGGACGTGCTGGGCCGCAACGGGACCTACGTGGTGCTGCGCAAGTTCGCCAGCCGGGTGGGCGCCTTCAACGAGTACCTGGCCTCGCAGAGCCCGGACCCGGAGGAGCAGCACCGGATCGCCGCGAAGATGTTCGGCCGGTGGCGAAGCGGCGCCCCACTCGTGCTCTCCCCGGACCACGACGACGAGGAGCTGGGCAACGACCCGGAGCGGCGCAACGACTTCACCTTCGAGGACGACCCGAAGGGCCTGATGTGCCCGCACTCCAGCCACATGCGTCGCCTCAACCCGCGGGACAGCGATCTGTCGATCATGACGGACGTCAACATCAAGCGGATCATCCGGCGCTCCTCGACCTACGGTCCCGGGTGGTCGCCGGAGGTGGCCTCGGCCGATGACGCGAAGGAGGACCGCGGGATCTACTTCATCTTCATCAGCGCCCGGGCCTTCGACACGATCGAGTTCATGCAGCAGGAGTGGATCAACGGAGGCAACTTCGTGGACCTCGGCTCCGAGCGGGATCCGATCGTCGGTCTGCACGAGGACGACCCGACGCAGGGACGGTTCACCATCCCCGCCGAGCCGGCCCGCAAGCGCATCGACGGCATCACCACCTTCAACCGGATGGCCGGAGGCGAGTACCTCTTCATGCCCTCGCTCAGCGCCCTGCGGTGGATCGGTGAGGCGGGCTGGGCCTCGGACCAGTCGGACGCCGAGGCGTGATGCAGCCTCCGTCCCCGGGCAGCTCCGCGGGCATCCAGCCGTGGCAGGTTGACCTGGGCTGGTTGTGGGGCACCCCGCCGGGCAACGACGGCTCCCCCGCGACCCTGCGGCTGGACGTCGTCGGCCCCGGGGCGGCCCGGGCGGCCGCCGCGTGGCTGAGCTCCCTGCCCGGGGACGAGGACGGCGTGCGGGGCAGGGGCGGCTGGCGCGCCGACCCGGGCGAGCAGCCCGACGCGGACGACCACGCCGTCCTGTTGCTCACCTCGGCCGGTGAAGACGTGGCGGACGGGCTGGAGGACGCCGCCGACGACGCCCACGCGGCGCTGGCCGCCGTCGGGGGCCTCACCCTGCGGTGGACTCCCCTGCCCCGTGACCCGTCACGCTGAGGCGCTCGCGCCCCGTCAGTAGGCTGGAGTGATGGCGACGGTACTTCTCGTGCGGCACGGCCGCACCACGGCCAGTGCGACCGGGATCCTGACCGACAGGACCCCCGGCGTCGAGCTGGATGACACCGGGCGGGAGCAGGCGGCCCAGGCCGGGGACAGGATCGCCGCAGTGCCCGTAGCCGCGGGGGTGACCTGCCCCCTGCGGCGGTGCGCGCAGACCGCGGGGGCTCTCGTCGAGCGCCAGCCGGCCACGGTGTTGTCCACGGTCGAAGCCGACCTCACCGAGTGCGATTATGGCAACGGGCAGGGCCGGGCGCTCAGCGACCTGGCCACCGAGCCGCTGTGGGCGACGGTGCAGACCCAGCCGTCCGCCATCTGTGAGCAGCCGGCGTTGTGGGCTCAGCCGAACAGGACACTGGACCGTGCGGTCATGAGGATCGTCAAAGTCGGCGGCGGGGGTTCAGGCGATGTCGAGGAAGGAACGGAGCTCGGCGAAGGCCGACGGCACGACGGAGTAGTGCGCCCAGCGCCCCTTCTGCTCGCGCGTGAGCAGGCCAGCGTCGACGAGCTTCTTCATGTGGTGACTCACGGTCGGCTGGCTGATGCCCAACGGCTCGGTGAGATCACAGGCGCAGACCGAATTGCAGCCCTGAGCAGCGACATGGGAGAGAAGCCGGAGACGGGTCGGGTCGGAAAGCGCCTTGAGCAAGGACGCGATCCTCTCGGCCTCGACGCTGTCGACGGGCCCCGCTGAGAGCGTGCAGCACTCCTCAGGGCCGTTCATCGTCTCGAGCCCGGCAGCTGTGATCGAGGTCGTCGTGGACATGTCCCCACCTTACATTGACAGTCATCGATGTGAAGCATAGCCTTCGCATTGATATCCGTCGATGGAAGGTTCGACCCCCTCATGAGTACGACCACCAAGGATGTGGAGCAGCCCCGCGTGATGAAGGAGATGTCATTCCTCGATCGCTGGCTCCCGGTGTGGATCCTGGCCGCCATGGCAGTGGGTCTCCTGCTGGGGCGGTTCGTCCCCGGCCTGAACACCGCGCTGGAGGCGGTGAAGATCGGATCCGTGTCCCTGCCCATTGCGATCGGACTGTTGGTGATGATGTACCCGGTCCTGGCGAAGGTCCGCTACGACGAGACCCGGCGCATCGGCGCGGACCGACGCCTGCTGGTGACCTCGCTGGTGCTGAACTGGATCGTCGGCCCGGCACTCATGTTCGCCCTGGCCTGGATCTTCCTGGCCGATCTTCCGGAGTACCGCACCGGCCTGATCATCGTCGGGCTCGCACGCTGCATCGCGATGGTCCTCATCTGGAACGACCTCGCCTGCGGTGACCGAGAAGCAGCTGCGGTGCTGGTCGCGATCAACTCCGTCTTCCAGGTGATCGCCTTCGGTGCCCTGGGCTGGTTCTACCTCCAGGCGCTGCCGTCCTGGCTGGGGCTGCCGACCACGTCGGCCGAGTTCTCGATCGGCGCGATCGTCCTCAGCGTGCTGATCTTCCTCGGGATCCCGCTGGTCGCAGGGTTCCTGACCCGCATCCTCGGTGAGCGAGCCAAGGGTCGGACCTGGTACGAGGAGCGGTTCCTCCCGAAGATCGGTCCCTGGGCGCTGTACGGGCTGCTGTTCACCATCGTGCTGCTGTTCGCCCTCCAGGGCGACGCGATCATCTCCGCACCGGCAGACGTGGCCCGCATCGCCCTGCCGCTGCTGGTCTACTTCGTCGTCATGTTCCTGGGGTCCTTCCTGCTCGGCCGCGCGATCGGACTCGACTACGCGAAGTCCACGACCGTCGCGTTCACGGCCGCGGGCAACAACTTCGAGCTCGCCATCGCCGTCGCCATCGGCACCTTCGGAGTCACCTCCGGCCAGGCCCTCGCCGGCGTCGTCGGCCCGCTGATCGAAGTCCCCGTCCTCGTCGCCCTCGTCTACGTCGCCCTCGCTATGGGGCGGCGCCTGTTCCCCGGCGACACCACCGCCCCCACCCGATGACCCCACAGAAGGATCCCCTCGCCATGACCACGAAGCGCCCTTCAGTCCTGTTCGTCTGCGTGAAGAACGGCGGCAAGTCCCAGATGGCCGCCGCCCTCATGCGCCATCACGCCGGGGATGAGGTCGACGTGCATTCCGCCGGCACCCGCCCGGGCACCGCCATCAACGCCCAGTCCGCGGAGACGATCGCCGAGGTCGGCGCGGACATGTCCTCCGCCGTCCCGCAGCCGGTCACCCCCGAGCTGCTGCGAAGCGTCGACCACGTGATCGTCATCGGTGACGAAGCCGTCATCAAACCCGTCGAGGGCATGACCGCGCCGGTCACGACCTGGCACACCGATGAGCCCTCTCAGCGCGGCATCGAAGGGATGGAGCGGATGCGCTTGGTCCGCGACGACATCGACTCCCACGTCCGCAAGCTCCTGACCGACCTCACCGGCACCGCGAACTGACCGCCCCGCAGCAAGGAGACTCATCATCTTGACCACCGCAACGAACTCACATCCCATTGTCGTCATCGGCGCTGGCCCCATCGGCCTTGCCGCCGCTGCCCACCTCTCTGAGCGCGGCCTGCCGTTCCTGATCCTCGAGGCCGGGACCGCGGCAGGAGCCGCGATCGCCGAGTGGGGGCACACGCGGCTCTTCTCGCCGTGGCAGTACAACCTCGACGCCGCCGCACAGCGTCTCCTCGAAGCTGCCGGCTGGACCGCACCCGACGCCGACGTTCTCCCGACCGGTCACGAACTGCGCGAGCAGTACCTCGAACCGCTCGCGCAGCTTCCCCAGCTCGCCGAGTCGATCCGCTACGGGGCGCGGGTCACCGCCGTCTCCCGCGCCGGCATCGACAAGACCCGCACCGCACGCCGCGAGGAGACCCCCTTCCTCGTCCGGATCCAGACCACCGACGGGCACAGCGAAGACGTGCTCGCCTCCGCGGTCATCGACGCCTCCGGCACCTGGTCCATGCCCAACCCCCTCGGACAGGCCGGGCTCCTCGCTCCCGGCGAGCAGCAGGCCCGCGCCGCGGGCCACATCACCGCGCCGCTGCCTGACGTGCAGGGCCGCGACCGTGACCGCTTCGCCGGCAAGCGAGTCATGGTGACCGGTGCCGGCCACTCAGCCGCCAATACCCTGCTGGACCTCGCGGACCTGGAGGCCGACACCACCATCATTTGGGCCGCTCGCACCGCAGACCTCACCCGTGTCTACGGGGGCGGCGACCAGGACGAACTCGCAGCCCGAGGAGCGCTCGGCTCGCGACTGCGCCAGCTGGTCGACTCCGGACGCATCGAGGTCCTCACCTCCTTCACCATCACTCGCTTCAGAGCCGACGACACGTTGACCGTCCACGCTGTGACCCCGGACGGGGAGCGAGAAGTGAGCGTCGATGTGCTGGTGCCCGCCACCGGGTTCCGCCCTGATCTCGGAATGCTCTCCGAACTCCGCCTGGCCCTGGACCCGGCCGTCGAAGCACCGTCCCAGCTGGGGCCGCTGATCGATCCCGAGTTCCACTCCTGCGGATCCGTCGAGCCTCACGGTGAGCGAGTCCTCGCCCACCCGGAGACGAACTTCTACATCGTGGGGATGAAGAGCTACGGCCGCGCCCCCACCTTCCTCATGGCCACCGGCTACGAACAGGTCCGCTCCATCGCGGCAGCCCTGGCCGGCGACCGCAAAGCAGCCGACGCAGTCCACCTCGAACTACCCGAGACCGGCGTATGCACCACCGACCTCGGTGGCAGCTGCGACGCCCCAGCCCCAGCCGGCGACGCCTGCTGCAGCAGCCCGCAACTGATCGAGCTCTCCGTCGGCCGATGAGCAAACAGCGGGACGGCACGACGTTCTGTGCCGCCCCGCTGGGGTTATACCCGCCTGGACGCCGCCCAGCCCGGCGCGCTCGGCTCGAATACCTGGAACTGCAATGCATCCAGGAGCACCGCCTCCAGGTCCCCCTCGCACTCGGCCAGACGCATCCCCAGGTCTGTGCGGTGCCCGATCGCCCCTCCCGGGTCCGCTGGGGACGGGCCGGCCTGCCAGGCCACCACCGTCAGCACACCCCCGCTCACGTCGGCGTCGAGGAGACGCGCGTGAGTCTCACGGCTGAAGTACCTCTGGACCAGTGCGGACATCACCCGGCGCACCTCAGGCGTGGACGGCAACTCTGAGGGCGGCAGGGCATCCGGTGCAGTCATCGCCCCAGGGTAGGAACGAGTCCTCGTACCCGGATAGCCCCTCTGGGGACAGCTGCGCCCTGGCGCCGGCCCCTTGCGGTTGCAGGCTCACTCACACCAGAACGGCGCCGGGCGGACTTCACACGCCTCTCGCTCCACCAGGCCGATCCCTCCCACCAGGACAGGCCAGGCGGCCAGCACCAACAGAGCAACCACCGCGGCCGTCCAGCCCCACCGAGAGCGAGGGGATCTGGATCGACGAACCGGACGCCGCAGACGGCCGCGCATGCGACGGCGAGGAGCTGCCCCACGCTGACGAGCAAGGAAGGCGCCCCCATGGGAGCGTGGCTGCCCTGGGCGAACTCCGCGACGGCGTAGGCGGCCATGAAGACGGCTATGGCCACGGGAACGATGAGCACCAGCAGCACGAGCCCCAGGACCACTTGCGGTGCGGACCGCCCCGAGACCCGGCCAGCTGGGGTGGATTCGATCATCGGGTGATCTCCGAAGCTCAAGGGCGGATGGGTTGGGCCCGAGAGCCCAGCTACGAGGGCTCTACGAGTACGCCAAAAGAAACCTAGACCACGACCGATCCACCGGCGACCCCTGCCCATGAAGACTGAAGCAGCACCCACACCCAGCGCCCCGGCACAAACGGTCATTTGTGGCAGACCGCAGCCCCGCCACAACGCTTGTCACCAGTACATGGTGCCGGGGCAGACAAGGCCCCCCCACCCTGCTCATACGGCCCACCGCCGCACGAGGCAGTCAGCGACTGGTCCGTTGCAGCGGCACCGGTTCTGGCCGGGGCTGCACCTCAGCCGTCGTCGTCGCCGCAAGGATGCCGTGCGCAGCCGCCGCCAGGACCGCGCCCAGCACCCCGGACACCACGGCCCGGAGCCCAGCGTCCCCGATGACGCTCAACACCAGGCCCGGAATGACACCGGCCCGCATCAACAGCAGCACCCATGCCGTGCTGCCAGCCCCAGCGTAGAAGACACTGCGTCGAGCCTGCGCAGGATTGACCCGGTGATGCACCCCCCGCAAGGCGACCAGCACCCCAAGGACCGCCACGGCAAAGAGCGTCAGCCCCCATGCGAGGCCGAGCTCCTGCCGCAGTCCCCCGACGACGCCGGCGGCCCCCACTAGTGCGGATGCGGCACCGACCCGCCACCGCCACGCCCGTTCAGTTCCCTTTCGCCTCATGTCTCCATCCTCCCTCACGCCCTTCACAGTCAAGCTGGCGCGTCTTATACGGTCGTTTATGACAAGGGGCCCCGCCATGCGCCGTGTGCGCTGTGAAGCTGATCAGTAAATGGCGTGCTTCTGGCGGGGGTGAGTGGCGTTAGCTGGTGATGAGGGTGCTGGCGGCTGCTTCGATGACGTCGTCGGTGATGGTGTCGAGTTGGTTGATCTTCAGGACGCGTCCGATCTGGGGGAAGAGGCGTTCGAGGAGGCGGAAGTTGCCTCGGGTGATGCGTTCGATCGCGGCGATCGCCTGGGCGTCGGTGAAGTCTTCGGGGTCGAGGGTGCGGCCGAGGCGTTTCCAGTGGCGGGTCAGGACGAACAGCAGTTCCTCGCGTGCGAGGGCGCGGTAGCGGTGGGAGAACCCGAGGCGGCTGTAGAGCTGGGGGTAGTGGCGGAAGCGTTGGTCGATGCCGGGCATGCCGATGAACATGAGGGCGACGTGGTGACGGTCGTGGAGGTCTCGGAGGAGTTCGAGTGAGGTTGGCGTGAGTCGTTCGGCTTCGTCGATGATGATCAGCTCGGTGAAGTCGATGGTGCGGGGAACGTCGGTGGTCGTGATCTTCCCGATCGCGCAGAGATGCTCGTAGATCAGCACTCCGACCTTCCCGCGGTAGAACTCGATGTCGCGCAAGAGATCGCGGTGCTTGGCGAGGACCTCGGGGGTGTAGAACACGGTGCGGGAGCGGTGGGCGGCGGCGTAGTGTTTCAGGTCGGCTTCGCTGCGCGGTCCCCAGGTGTGGATGAAGGGTTCGAGGGTGTCCCAGTGCGCGTACCGGCGGGCGGACTGCGTCTTGCCGACCCCGGCCTCGCCGTGGCAGATGCCGATCGTGACGTCCTTGCGGATGGCGCCGGCGAACTCTGTGAAGCGGCGGTGTTCCTTGGTGACGATGAAGTCGCGGTTCATCTACTCGTCCTCTTCGTAGGTCTTCAGGCGCTTCCTGGGCCGGCGTGCGGGAGCGGACGGTGTTGGTGCTTCGTCAGGGGGTCGTGGAGTCGTGGGGATTCGGTCGTTGATGTCCTTGCGCAGCTGTCGGCGGCGGGCTCGTCGGGCGGTTTCGATGTCGTGGAGGCTGTAGCGCTGGTTGGGGTGGGCTTCATCGATCGCTGTGCACACGAAGGTGTCGTGGTCGTAGACCCGGATCTCGGACAGGTCCCGGGGGTCGTAGCGGATGGTGACCGTGCGTCCGACGAACGAGGCGAGCGTGGGCGAGAGATAGCGCTGACCTTGGAAGCGGATCCCGTCGCGCTGGACGGTGCGATGCTTGGAGACCCGCAGAAGCAGCCCGTCGAGCTCCTCGAGACTCTCAGGGAGTCGCGGCAGCCATCCCTCAGCGATCCAGGCCGCCTTCGGGCTCGTGCGGATCGCAGTGTGCGTGCGCTGGTTGTACTGGCTGACGAACTCCCCGACGGCCCGGTCAAGACCAGGAAGGTCCAGCACCGGCACGGGGTGTGGGTGTCCAGGGGTGAGGCGCCCGGGCAGGGTCGCGAGCAGTTCGGTGTTGACGGTGTGGAAGAACCGCTCGATCTTCCCCCTGCCCTGGGGGCGGGCGACGGCGGAGTGGATGACGCGGATCTTCAAGGCGATCGCGGTGTACTCGAGATGATGGCTGGTGAAGTCGCTGCCGTGGTCGACGTAGAGGACGTCTGGGATGCCGCACATCGGCCAGGCGGGGTCGCTCTTGGGCCAGATCGCTTGGCGCAGCGCCAGTGCGGTGTTCATCGCCGACGGCGCGCCCTCGAAGACCATGTACCCGCAGATCGCCCGCGAGTAGTCGTCCATGACCGTGGTCAGCCAGGGCCTGGATGGTCTCCCGCTGGGGTCCTTGATGAGGATGTCCAGCTCGGTGTGGTCGACCTGCCACAGGGCATTGGGCCGCTCAGCGCGATGACGGAAGACGAGCTCGTGGCGATTCCGGTAGGACACTGGCCCCTCGAGCGCGAGCGTCACCATCCCTGGATCCAGCCCCTGCACGATCGACCGCACTGTCGCGTAGCTCGGCGTACTCACTCCTCTTCGTGCAGCCTCGGCTACGGCCAGGCGATGCAGCGTCGCGATGCTCGGGCGAGGCCTGGTCAAAGCCAGGTGCTCCACGAAAACCACCAGCTCAGGCGCGGTCCGCCGCACGCCGGCATCGGCGCGCTGCGCCCGCTCAAGAGCCGAGATACCGCCTGTCCGGTAGAGGCTGTGCCAGCGCGAGAGCGTTCGCTCTCCCACCCCGGTCTCCCGGGCGAGGCTCGCCAACGGGATACCGTCTTCGACGTGGAGCCGCAGGATCTTCCACTTCTGCGACCCGTCCACGTCACGCCTGCGCGATGCTCTCGCGAGCGGCGGCGTCCCGCTGGTGGCGGTAGAGCGTCGCCCTTGACCACCCCACCAGGCGCGCCGCCTCCTCAGCGGTGCGACCCTTCGCTCTCTCCTCGGCAGCGATCGCGAGCTTGCGATCCACGACCTCCGGGTTCACGGGCGGCCGGCCAAACTTCGTGCCCTGGGCCCGGGCTGCTGCGATTCCAGCGTTAACGCGCTCGGTGATCAGCTCGCGTTCATACTCCGCCAGCGTTGCCAGCATCCCGAGCATGAGCCGGCCCGATGGCGTCTCGGGATCGATCCCGTCGGAGACTGACTGGACCTTCACGCCGCGGTCCCGCAGCAGGTTCACGGTGTTGAGCACGTCGATCAGCGACCGGCCCAGTCGATCGATCCGCCAGACCACCACCGTGTCCCCAGGCTCCGCGTAGGCCAGAAGGTTCTTCATGCCCGGACGCTCCGCCGCGCTCTTCGCCCCGGACGTCACGTCCGAGAACACATCCCGCTTCTGCACACCGGCTGCAAGCAGAGCGTCAAGCTGTAGCGCCGGATCCTACCCCGCCGTCGACACCCGCGTGTACCCCAGAAGCCTCATCACCACATGATGCCTCACAAACCATCCGAGTCGGAAGATCTGAGACGAAACACGGTGCGACGACTTCACGAGACGCCGGGGCGCACTATCGACCCAGCGCGACACGGGCTCTCCGTCGCTAGACCGTGTGTCTCATAAAACTGTACCCAACTGAGGCACCAGCTCGTCCGGTTTTGCCTGCATCGAAGTGCCGCGCCTTCGCTCTAAAACCTTCCAAGCTTCGCCGCCCGCACGCCATGCATAGCGCGCGCCGTGAGTCTCTCCCTCCGTCGACTTAACTACACCATCCATCCGGTACAGTTATGTCGTTCACGACGAAGGGAAGACGCGCATGTCCGCGATGACGAAGAGGCGACGCTGGTCGCTGCTGGTGACGGTTGGAGCAGGTCTGCTGCTGATCACCTTGGATAACTCGATTCTCTACACGGCCCTGCCGACGCTGACTGAGGAACTGCAGGCTTCGAACACACAGAACCTCTGGATCATCAATGCCTACCCCCTGGTGATGGCGGGGCTGTTGCTGGGCAGCGGAACCCTGGGGGATCGCATCGGCCACACGCGGATGTTTGTTGTCGGTCTGGTGATCTTCGGACTGGCTTCCCTGCTGGCAGCGTTCGCTCCGTCACCCGAGGTCCTGATCGCTGCGCGTGCTGTGCTCGCTGTCGGTGCGGCAGCGATGATGCCGGCCACCCTGGCGCTGATCCGCACCACTTTCACGGTCGAGCGTGAGCGCAATATCGCCATCGCGGTCTGGGGAAGTATGTCGGTCATCGGGTTCGCCCTCGGCCCGATTATTGGCGGCACACTCCTTGAGTTCTTCTGGTGGGGCTCGGTGTTCTTGATCAACGTGCCCGTTGTGGTGCTGGCGCTGGTCGCTACCTGGCTGATCCGCCCGGCCAACGACCCGGATCCCTCGAAGCGATGGGATGCCATCTCCTCGATCTTGGTGATGATCGGGCTTGTCGGAACGGTGATGGCCATCAAAGAGATCGGCCACGCGCCGCCCTCGGCAACGACCACCATTGTTGCGCTGCTCGTTGCTGCCATCGGGTTCTGGCTGTTCGTGCGCCGTCAGCGAGGTATGGAGCAACCTCTGTTGGAGTTCTCCATCTTCGGCAACCCGGCGTTCACTGCCGGAGTGCTGGCCGCGTCGTTCGCGATGTTCGCGATCGGGGGCATCCAGCTCGTCACCACGCAGCGATTCCAGCAGGTCGCCGGATTCAGCCCGCTGGAAGCTGGGCTCTTGGTCGCCGCGAGCGCCGTGGGCACGTTGCCGACAGCGCTCCTGGGGGGCGCGTTCCTGCACCGCACCGGACTGCTCGCGCTCATCACCGGCGGTCTCGCCTTCGCCACCGGCGGCGTCGTGGTGACGGTCATCGGATTCCAGTCGTCCTTCGGCGTGCTGATCCTCGGACTGCTGTTGACCGGAGCTGGTATCGGAGCCGCCTTGGCGGTCGCCTCCACCGCGATTATCGGGAACGTGCCGGTGCGCCGAGCAGGCATGGCCGCCTCGATCGAAGAAGTCTCCTACGAGTTCGGCAGCCTCATTGCAGTGTCCGTGCTCGGGAGCCTGCTCACGGCTATCTACGGCGCACGCGTCGTTCTACCCGACGGCGCCCCGGACGCGGCTGGCAACAGCATCGCTGAGGCACAGGCTGCTGCGCAGGGTGACGCAGAGATCCTCCAGGCGGCGGCGACGGCTTTCGACTCCGCCTACCTCGTTGTGATGCTGGTCGTCGCAGTCGTTCTCGCGGTGGGCGCAGTCATCACCGGAGTGCTTCTGCGCCGGTACCTGCCTGGCACCCAGTCACAGCTGCACTCCGAGCACTGACCGAGAAAGGACCGCCCATGCGGACCAGTAGACGGGACACGATCCTCAAGGCCGCCCTCAGTGTTGTCGAGACCGACGGCGTCACGGCGCTCACGTACGAATCCGTCGCCGCCGCCTCCGGACTCACCAAAGGCGGGCTGCTCTACCACTTCCCCTCGAAGGACGCCATGATGCTCGCGCTGCACGAACATCAAGCCCAGCACTGGGACGAGGAGATGATCCACGCACTGGGCAAGGACCCGGATGAGGCATCGCAGGATGAGCGACTCGCCGCCTATGCCCGAGTCAGCGCCCGCGGCGCCACCGGCGCGGAGTTACTGCTTATGCTCGAAGCGAGCACCGACAGCGAGCTCAGCAAGCCGTGGAAACGAGTCATCACTCGCTGGGTCCCCGACCCCGCCAGCATCGACCCGACCGACCCTCGGGCACTGCAGAAGATGGTCGCCTACCTCGCTGCCGACAGTCTTTGGCTCAGCGAATCCGTCGGCGCGATCCCACTACCCCACCAGCTGCGCGCCGCGCTGGCAGAGCACCTCGCCCGCTCCGTCGCGGACGCAGACGAACTCCCGAGCAACGAGGCGAACCAATGAGCGCAAGCACCCAGCAGCGTTATGGACTTCCGCTTGTGGCAAGAGTCTCCATCGTCGCGGCCTTTCTCGAAGCCTTCACCTGGGCTGGTCTGCTCGCGGGGATGTTCCTCAAGTACGTGACGGGCACAACCGACGTCGGTGTCAGCATCTTCGGCGCCCTGCACGGCGGCATGTTCCTCATCTACCTCGCCATAGCGCTCATCACCGCCATCACCCTGCGGTGGCCATGGCGGGTCACAGCTCTCTCGATCATCGCCGCGGTACCGCCACTGACGACCATTCCCCTGGAGATCTGGCTACGTCGACGAGGACACCTCAGCTGCTGACGATGACACTGCCGCCCTCGCATCGGCGGCAGGACTCTCGACCACGGACGGCCAGACCACGCTTGTCATCGGTACCACCAACTAAAGCCGCCACGGAGCATCGACAGAACACCGCCATTTACCGGCGAAGGTCACATGTGCGCCCCCTCCGGCCCTGTCCGCCCGCCGCACGGCTCGCCACAACCAACCCGCCAGAGCGGCAGCCGCTCGTGCGTTTCTGGCGAGCCCTGGGGCGCGCGGGGGGCGCCCACCTGGACACCCAGTTTTCGCGCCGACCGGATCCCGCCCGATATGCGAAGAGTTCCCCGCGCGTCAGGTGGAATCCGCGCTGCATCTCGACGACAAAGGCCCTTGCCCACCGGTCCGGGTCGTGAAACAGTTCACCCCATGATGCAGCAGCAGTGACCCCGGGGGTCCGACGACCCACCACCGGCCTCCCCGCGCGCCCGTCTCGAGCACGGCTCGACGGGCGCCTCTGCGCCCGCCCCTTTCTTCAGAGAGCAGTCACCGCATGCCTGACATCATCGAATTCCCCCTGCCCGCCTCGTCGGACGACCCCCGCTGGCGGGCCTACTGCCAGCTCGGCAACGAGTACAACAACGAGCTGATCGGCACGACCGAGTGGGACGAGACCCCCACGGACGCGCTCATCCAAGCCGCCGCCGAGACCGACCACACGCAGCGCCGCTACCTGGCGTACGTCGACGGCGAGGCGGTCGGCTACGCCCGCGCCCTGATCAACCACGTCGACGACCCTGACGCGGCCGCCCTCAACGTCTACATCCACCCGCGGCACCGCGGACGCGGCCACGGCCGCGCACTGGCCGAGCGGCTCGTCCTGGACACCGCCGGCCTCACCCGTTTCGAGACCTGGCCGCTGACGCCGCGGCCGGTGGCCGGGCAACGGGCGCTCACCCCGCCCAACGGCGCCGGCGCGGTGCCCGCCGAGCATCCGGGTGTGCGTCTCGCCCAGTCCTACGGCTTCGCGCTCGTCCAGATCGAGCGGGTGAGCCGGTATGACTTCGCCGATCCGGGGATCGACCCCGCCGTCGCCCTGGCCGGGGCCGAATGCGTCTCGTCGGACTACGAGCTCCACGCCTGGGAGGGCGCGGCCGACGCGTCCCTGCAGGACGACCTCGCCATCCTCAAGGCCCGCATGGCCACGGACGTGCCCTCCGGGGAACGCACCGTGGTGGAGCAGGTCTGGGACGCGGCCCGCGTGCGTCGCATGGACGAGCAGATCCTCACGACCGGCCGGCTCTTCCGCGCGGTGGCGCGGCACCGTGCCACCGGCCGGATCGTCGCCCTGAGCGAGCTGGTGGCGCCCCGCTCGCGTCCCGACGGGCTCATCGACCAGTGGGACACCATCGTGCTGCCCGAGCACCGCGGCCACCGCCTCGGCATGCGCGTGAAGGCGGCGAACCTCATCGCCGTCCGCGACGCACTGCCCGAGGCCCGCGCGATCATCACGTGGAACGCCGAGGAGAACCGGCACATGCTCGACGTCAACGAGGCGCTGGGCTTCCGGCCCGTGCTGGTCGAGGCCTCCATGGAGGCGCCGGCACCCCTGCGACGTCGCTGACGGCCCGCGACCCGCGGCGCCGCCTCACCCCCGCTCGAGCGTCCGCTGGGCCGCCTCCCGCACCGCCCGCGTGAGCCGCACCAGGCGCGTCACGGGCAATGTGGCCGCCTGCCAGTACAGGGGCACGAGGACGTCGTCGAGCCCGGGCACGCGGACCAGCCGGCCGGCGCGCACGTCCTCGACGGCTTGGTCGTCCACGAGCATCCCCCACCCCAGGCCGGCCCGGACGGACCGGTGGAACCCATCGAACGACGGCGCCAGGTGCGTGGGCGGGGCGACGTCCAGCCCGGCGCCGCTCAGCGCGAGGCGCTGCAGGTCGTCCTTCGCGTTGTAGCGCATCATGGGCATCGCGCCGAGGTCGACGACGTCGCCCGCCGCGTGCCGTGCGAGCAGGGCCGGCGCCACGAGCGGGACGTAGCGCATGCTCCCCAGCGGCTCCGCCGCGCACCCCTGCACCGGCTGCGGCTCCGTGGTGACGGCGGCCAGCACCTCACCGCGGCGCAGCAGCCGGGCGCTGTGGTCCTGGTCCTCGACGTGCAGGTCCAGGACCGTGTCGTCCCAGTCGGCGGCCTCCGCCAGGACCGGCCCGAACCACGTGCCCAGCACGTCGGCGGGCACGGCCAGAGAGGTGACGCTGCGCCCGGCCGCCGTGCGGCCCAGCCCGGCCCACGCCTCCTGTTCGAGCACCCGCATGTGCCGGGCCACGCGCACCAGGCCGACGCCGGCCTCGGTCGGCTCGCAGGGCGCGCCGCGCCGGAGCAGCACCTGGCCCACCTCCCGCTCCAGGGCGCGGATGCGCTGGCTGACCGCGGAGGCGCTGACGCCGAGCTCGTACGCGGCCGCCTCGAACGAGCCCTCGTCCGCGATCGCACGCAGCGCCTGCAGCTGATCCAGGTTCATGAAGCAGAGCTTAGGTGCCTGCAGTTCTCTTCGTTTGGCTCAGGCCGGGCCGCGCCCTAGCGTCCTGATCCATGTGGACCCTCGCCGGCACCGGCCTGCTCACCGGACTCGCCCTCATCGTCGCCATCGGCGCCCAGAACGCCTTCGTGCTCCGCCAGGGCGTGCGCCGGGAGCATGTGGGCGCCGTCGTGCTGGTGTGCATGGCCTCGGACGCCGTGCTGATCCTGGCCGGCACCGCCGGGGTGGGCGCGCTCGTGCAGGCCGTGCCGTGGCTGCTCGAGGTGCTGCGCTGGGGCGGCGCCCTGTACCTGCTCTGGTTCGCGGTCTCCTCCCTGCGTGCCGCGCTGCGCCCGCAGGGGCTCGTGGCCGAGCAGGCGCCGCGCACCGCGGGTTCGGTCATCGCCACCACACTCGCGCTGACCTGGCTCAACCCGCACGTCTACCTGGACACCGTGGTGCTGCTGGGCAGCCTCGCCAACCAGCACGGTCCCGACGCGCGGTGGGTCTTCGCCGCCGGCGCCGTCGCCGCCTCGATCCTGTGGTTCACCGCGCTCGGCTACGGCGCGCGCCTGCTGGCCCGGGTGCTCGCCGACCCGAAGGCGTGGCGCGTGGTGGACGTGGTGATCGCGGTGGTCATGGCGGTGCTCGCGGTCCGGCTCATCGCCGGTTCCGGCGTGTGGGGGTGAGCCGATGCCGGCTCTGGCGTCGGGCTGAATCAAGGTCGCTCAACGTCGACCCGCCAGAGCTGGGCTCGTGCGGCCTCCGCGAACAGGGGTGCACCGCACGGCACCAGCCGCTCAAGGACGTCCCTGACGGTCAACGGAGGATTCCGTGTCGCGCTCGCTTGTGCTGCGAGAGCCGTCATCACTCGAGCGGGGTCCAGGTCGAGCTGGTTCATGAAAAACTCGTCCGGACTCTGCACCTCGATGTCGAAGGACCCAACGACCTCACGCGGGAAATCCTTCAGATTCGCCGTGACGATCAGATCAGCACGTCCCTGGATCGCGGCGGCGACCACATGCCGATCATCGGGGTCCGGAAGATCAATCCCGGGCACGAGCTGTTCCCACCCCTCGACCCGCGCGTCGTCGAAGGCGGCGTCCATGACCCCGGCACGGTGACGCGCCGCCCCCGACGCACGCATGTCTGGATGCATCGCCTCCAGTGTGCGCACTGTCTCGTCGAGGATCCGCCCGCTCCATACCGGCCGATAGAGGCCCGCCTCGGCCAGATGCAGCAAGGTGTCCGCTTGGGCGATGGGCACGAGGACGCACGCGTCGAGCACCGCGCTGAAGCGAGCCACTACCCGCGCTCACCCCGGAGGTCGGCGCGAGCCTGCCGCAACGCCTCGCGGTAGGACTCCGCATTCTGGCCGTAGAGCCCTGCAGACGAGGCCTCCCCTACGAGGTCGCTCAGCGCGGCACGCCGCTCCCCACGCTTCCGCCGCTGATAGGACACGACGTCTTGGAGCCGGATGCGTCGGTGCCGACCACCGGTCGTCCTCTCGTACGGCAACGCGCCCTCCTCGAGCAGCCTCACCAGCGTGGGACGACTGATGCCGAGGAAGTTCGCCGCCTCCTGCGTCGTGAGCAGCTGGTCGACGGGTGCCACCGTGATGGCCTTGCCCACCCGCATCGCCTCGACGACGTCCCGCAGGACGTTGAAAGCCTCTGGCGGCAGGGGAACCTTCTGCCCATCAGGGCCGACCAGGGCGGCCGGCTGCGTCAGGCCGTCGAGGAACCTGCCGACGTCGAGCATCTCCTCGAGGTCCGTCGGCGGCAGCACCGTGTGCTTGTCATTCACCGTCGCAGTCATGGAGCAAGACTACCCGCGAAAACGAAAAATTCGCAGCCCCCTCCCGCCTCCGCTTCCCCGCCCCGGGCCGCTGTGTCAGCCGCGCGCGTAGGCGAGCGACTCCTCGATGATCCCGACGACGACGGCCAGCTCCGCCTCGTCCCGCGGACCGTAGAGCATCCACTCCGTGCCGAAGTCCGCGTAGCCATGCGGTTCGAGCCATCCGAGCTCGGCCAGACGAACGCCGCGCTCGGGCGCCAGGACGAGGTGCACTGACGTGTCGTCCACCCCATGCAGGTGCACCGGCTCCCAGCGCCGGCCTGGTGAGAGGTTGACCTCCGGGGTGCGCTCCTCCGGCCGGCCTGTCAGGTGGACGGCGCGCGACGTTGCTGGCGAGACGGTGCTGTGGCCCTCCTCGACGCCGTCGAGGGCGAACACCGCAGCGATCAGACGGCCCCACAGCTCCGGCGACGATTGCTGATCAAGCTGTCGGTGGGGCCCCTCGGTCGACGTCGCGGGACGACCGCCCGGCCGGGGATCGTCAGCGGTGAGCCGGGCACGGGGGCTCGCATCAGGATCCATGCAGACGATCCTGACGAGGCCCCACCGGCCAGGCAAGGCCACCAGGCCCCCTCACTCCCCGCCCAGCTCCTCCCGGAGGATCCGCGCGCCGGCCACGAGCGCCGCCGTCTTGTCCCGCGCCACCGAGCGAGCCAGCGGCGCCATGCCGCAGTTGGTGCTCGCGATCAGCTTGTCCGCGTCCACGAACTCGAGGGTCTCCCGGAGGGTCGCCGCGACCTCCTCGGGCGTCTCGATCTCGTCGCTCGCCACGTCGATCGCGCCGACCATCACCTTCTTGCCGCGCAGCAGGCCGATGAGCTCCGCCGGCACCCGGGAGTGGTGCCGCTCCAGGGCGATCGTGTCGATCGTGGACTCGCGCAGCAGCGGGAACGACGTCTCGTACTGGCGCCACTCCTCCCCGAGCGTGGCCTTCCAGTCGTTGTTCGCCTTGATCCCGTAGCCGTAACAGATGTGCACGGCCGTCTCACACGTCAGGCCCTCGGCCGCACGCTCGAGCGTCGCCACGCCCCAGTCACGGACGTCGTCGAAGAACACGTTGAACGCGGGCTCGTCGAACTGCACGACGTCGACGCCCACCGCCGCCAGCTCCCGCGCCTCCTCGTTGAGGATGCGCGCGAACTCCCACGCGAGCTTCTCGCGGCTGCCGTAGTGGCGGTCGGCGAGGGTGTCGATCATGGTCATCGGCCCGGGCAGGGTCCACTTGATGGGCCGGTCCGTCCGCGCGCGCAGGGCCTTCGCGTCGTCCACGAACACCGACGACGGTCGGCCCACCTCCCCGACGACGGTCGGCACGCTCGCGTCGTACCGGTCGCGGATCCGCACCGTCTCGCGGCGGTCGAAGTCCACGCCGCCGAGGTGCTCGATGAACGTGGTGACGAAGTGCTGGCGGGTCTGCTCGCCGTCGCAGACGATGTCGATGCCCGCGCGCTCCTGGTCGGCCACGGCGAGGGCGAGCGCGTCGAGCTTGCCCTCGCGCAGCTGCTCCCCCTCGAGCTTCCAGGGTGACCAGAGCGTCTCCTCCTCGGCGAGCCAGCCGGGCTTGGGCAGGCTGCCGACGAGCGTGGTGGGGATCAGGGTGGTCATCGGGTCTCCTCGGTGTCTCGTGCGGCGTGGGCGGTGGCCCAGCGCTCCAGCAGGTCGCAGTGCGGTCCCACGAAGTGCTCCTGCGTGTACTCCCCCTGCTCCCGGCCGAGGCGGGCCCGCTCCTCGCGGTCGTAGGCGATCCGGGTCTGCGAGAAGTCGCCGTGGTCCAGGCACGGCCGGTAGACCTCGCCGGCCCTGGTGTTCGCGTTGTAGATCTCCGGCCGGTAGATCCGCTGGAAGGTCTCCATGGTGGCGATCAGCCCGGCCAGGGAGAGGTTCGCGTGGTCGTTGAGCAGGTCGCCCCGCGAGTAGAACGCCAGCGGCGCCACGGCCCCGCGCGGCAGGAAGCACCGGATCCCCAGGCCCATCCGGCCGAAGTAGCGGTCCGTGCGGGAGGGCTCGTCCTGGCGGTACTCGACCCCGAGCACGGGGTGCTCGTTCGTCAGCCGCCGGTAGGTGCGGCTCGTGGACACGCTGATGCAGATCACGGGCGGATGCGGGAACCGCTCCCGGTACGCCTGCGAGTCGAGCAGGTGCCGGAACAGCCGCCCGTGCAGGTCGCCGAAGCCATCTGGCTCCTCGGTCCCCGGCGACGTCGCCGCGTGCGCGGGCAGCACCACGGAGAAGTCGTGGTCGCGGACGTAGGAGGAGAAGTTGTTCCCCACACTGCGGCCGAGCACGGCGCCCGTCGCGCGCTCGACCACCCGCACGTCGAGCATCTCCATGAGCGGGAAGTCGACGTCCGCGCCGTCGTCGGCGGTGAAGTGCACGTCGATCGAGACGATCTCGATCCGCGCCGTGTAGCGGTCCCGCTCCGGGTTGTCCCAGGGGGCGAGGTCGTTGAGGCGCCCGTCGATCATGGCCAGGGCGGCGCGCAGGTTCTCCCGCCGGTCCGCGCCGCGGGCGAGGTTCGCGAAGTTCGTGGTGGCGCGCGTGCTGGTGGCGGGCGTGTAGTCCTCGTCGAACGGCGTGGTGTGGACGCTGAACGTCAGGTCGTCCACGCGGGTGGGCGCGGTGCTCGGGACAAGTGTGGCGTGGCTCATCGGGTCCTCTCCGGGGTGCGGACGCGGGTGGTGCGGTGGTGGGCGGGTGCGGGACGGGGCACCGCGGACGACGACGGCGCCCCGCGGCCGGCGGCGACGCGTGCGGCGCACTCGAGGCCGGCCTCGAGGTCCGCCTGCAGGTCGGCCACGTCCTCGATGCCGACGGAGAGCCGGACCAGGTCCGTGGGGACGGCCAGGGGCGTGCCCCGCACGGAGGCGTGGGTCATCTCGGAGGAATAGCAGAGCAGCGATTCGACCCCGCCGAGGCTGACCGAGAGCGCGAACAGCTCGGTGGCCTCGGCGAACGCGCGGGCCGCGGCCTCTCCCCCGGCCAACCGGATGGAGACGATGCCGCCGAAGCCGTCCATCTGCCGCGCGGCGAGCGCCTGGCCCGGGTGGTCGGGCAGCCCGGGGTAGAAGACCTGGGCGACCTCGGGGCGGCCCTGCAGCCAGCCCGCGAGCGCGGCGGCGTTGGCGCCGTGCCGGTCCATGCGCAGGCCGAGCGTCTTGAGGCCGCGGGCGGCGAGGTAGGAGTCCTGCGGGCCGGCGACCGCACCGGCGGCGAACTGCTGGTAGGCCACCGCCTCGGCCAGCGCCCGGCCGCGGAACTCGCGGTCGGCCACCACCACGGCGCCGCCGAGCACGTCCGAGTGCCCGCCGATGTACTTGGTGGTGGAGTGCACCACCACGTCGGCGCCGAGGTCCAGGGGCCGCTGGAGGTAGGGCGAGGCGAACGTGTTGTCCACGACCAGCAGCGCGCCGGCGTCGTGGGCGATCTGCGCCCAGGCGGCCAGGTCCGCGATGCCGAGCAGCGGGTTGGAGGGCGTCTCCACCCACAGCAGCGCGGTGCGGCCGGGGCGGACGGCCGCGGCGACCGCCGTCGGGTCGGTGATGTCCACGGGGGTGTTGGACACGCCCCACGGCTCGAGGACGGTGGTGATGAGGCGGTGCGTGCCGCCGTAGCCGTCACCGCCCATCACGATGTGGTCGCCGGGGCGCAGCACGGCCCGCAGGAGGGCGTCCTCGGCGGCGAGCCCGGAGGCGAACGCGAACGCCCGGTCGCCGTGCTCGAGGGCGGCGAGCTGGGTCTCGAAGCCGTTCCGGGTCGGGTTGGAGCCGCGGCTGTACTCGTGCCCGGCGCGCAGCTCGTTGATGCCGTCCTGCACGAAGGTGCTGGTCTGGTAGATCGGCGGCACCACGGCGCCGGTCAGCGGGTCGGGCTCCTGGCCGGCGTGCACCGCGGTGGTGGTGAAGCCGCGGACGGCGGGACGGGAGACGGAGCGGGTGGTGTGGTGGACGGCGGTCATCTCAGCGCACCTCCTGGGTGACGGCGGTGGTCTCGGGGACGGCGGCGGGCGTGGTGGCTGGGACGGCCGGCCCGGCGGCGGTCACCACGGCCAGGGCACGGTCCAGGTCCGCGATCAGGTCGTCGGGACACTCCAGCCCGATGGAGAGCCGGACGGTGGTCTCGGCGATCCCGGCGGCCTCGCGCTGCTGCCGCGTCAGGCGACAGTGCGTCATGGTCGCCGGGTGCGAGACGAGGGACCGGGCGTCGCCGACGTTGACCACCAGCTGGAACAGCTCGAGCGCGTCGAGGAACGGGGCCACGGCCTCGGGACCGCAGGCCAGGTCGAAGGAGAACACCGATCCGACGCCGTCCGGGAAGTCGCGGGCGGCCAGCGCCGCGCTGGGATGCCCGGCCACGCCGGGGTGGTGCACCCGCGCGACGGCGGCGTGCCCGGCCAGGTGTTCGGCCACGGCCAGGGCGGTGGCGGTGTGGCGGGCCACGCGCAGGTCGAGCGTCTCGAGCCCCTGGATGAACTGCGCCGCGCTCGCGGGGGCGAGGGTGGGGCCGAGGTCGTGCAGGAACTTGCTGCGGGCCAGCGTCAGGTAGGCGCCGCGGCCGTGCCGCTCGACCAGCGTCTGCCCGCCGTAGCGGGCCTTGGGTCGGGCCAGCTGCGGCCACCGGTCCGGCGCCGCACCGTAGTCGAACGTGCCGCCGTCCACGATCGCGCCGCCGAGCACCGCTCCGTGCCCGCCGAGGAACTTGGTGGCCGAGTGCACGACGACGTCGGCGCCGTGCTCCAGCGGCCGGTAGAGGGCCGGCGTCGCGAGGGTGCTGTCCACCACCACGGGCACGCCGGCAGCGTGGGCGAGGTCCGCGAGCGCGGGCAGGTCCGGGAGGGTGGCGAGTGGGTTGGTGATGGCCTCGAGGAAGAACGCGCGGGTGTCGGGCCGGACCGCGGCCGCCCACGCGGGCGGGTCCGCCGGGTCCGCGAAGGTGACCTCGATGCCGAAGTCCGCGAACGTGTCCGTCAGCAGGTCGACGGTGCCCCCGTAGAGCTGGCTGGAGGCGACCAGGTGCTTGCCGCCCTGCAGCAGCGCCAGCAGGGACAGCGCGACGGCGGCCTGGCCGGTGGCCGTGGCGATCGCG
The DNA here is from genome assembly GCF_002206575.2 of Micrococcus sp. FDAARGOS_333. NCBI lineage: Bacteria > Bacillati > Actinomycetota > Actinomycetes > Micrococcales > Micrococcaceae > Micrococcus > Micrococcus sp. FDAARGOS_333. Next base: position 2,296,305 of record NZ_NJFJ02000001.1, read on the forward strand.
CCGATGCCACCCTCCAGTGCGGCGAGGCGGTTCTCGAACACCGCGACGGTCGGGTTGCCCGTGCGGCTGTAGGTGAAGCCGGGGGTCTCGAGCCGGAACATCGATGCCGCCGTGGCGTGGTCCGGGAAACGGAACGCCGTGGTCTGGTGGATGGGCGGGACGACCGGCCGGTGGGGTGCGGCGGGCTCGTAGCCGGCGTGGACTTGTTGTGTGGCATGACGGGGCATCTGCTCTCGTCCATCGGTCCTGGCGGTAGCACCGGGCCTGCCGTTCCCGTGAGTCCGGGGTCGGCGGGCTGGTTGCTGCGGCGTCGTCGAGCCAGATCTCTCGGCCGCTCTGGATGGGTGGTGCGCCCATCCCACGCGGTGGGCCGCCGCGAGTCCAGCGGAGGTCCGGTCAGCACGTCACAAGGACGGACTCGCCGCCACCCGGAACCTGTCGGTGCCGTTCGCAGGTGCGGCGAGGTCCGGGTGACCCGTTGTGACGGCCCTGCGACCGGTACCCGTCATGCCGGCGGTGCCGACGCCACCGCCCGACGGTGGGGACCGGCACGTGACGCCACCCGTCGGCGGGTTGGGACGGACCCGGGGCGGATGCCTACGGTCGCCCCACCCGCCCACGGTGCGGCCCCACGGCCCGGTGACGATCCTCAGGTGCTACAGGTGGTGGGTGAGCTGGAGGCCGCCGCGTTCGGGGCGCAGGCGGCGTTCGACGCCGTCGTCGGGCCCCTGGATCGTGCGCTGCGGGCCGAGGCGGCGGGCGCACCCCTGGCCGAGGCCGAGGTGGACGCGGTGTACACCGCCGTCTACGCCGCCCAGCAGGTGATCGCTCGGGCCGCCCTCGACGCGGCGACCGGCCTGTTCGAGGTGGGCGGGGCCTCCGCGACCCTGCGCACACGCGGGCTGGACCGGCGCTGGCGCAATGCGCGCGTGCTCGCGAGCCACAACCCGCTGATCTACCGCGCCCGGCTGCTCGGCGACCGGGCCGTCAACGGCACGCCGCTCGAGCGCCACTATCGGCTGGGCGGCTGAGACGCAGGACGGCGTGGCACCGAGTCACGGGGACCCGGCGCCACGCCGGGCCAGACAGTCGCCGAAGACACCGGACCGCATCGATGCTTCCCGCAGGCCCTTCTGTTTACCGAAACGTCATCCACACCGGATACACTTCTCAGAGTTCTCAGGCCACACCCACCATTCTCCGGCGCAGGGACTGGTTCCCCCGTGAGGCCGAGAGACCTGAGAAACAGCACTATGCTACGTGTGAGTGACATTTCCCGAAAGGAACTCCTGATCCGATGACGGCAACATCAGCGCGCCCGAGGTTCGACCGCCTGCCTCCCCTGGCCCGACATCTGCTGTTGATCCTCTGGGACAGCCTCTCCTGGGTCCTGGCGCTGCTGGCCTTCCTGCTGGTGCGGTACGACTTCGGCCTGTCCAACACCCAGTGGAACTGGGTCCTCCTGTTCACCGGCATCGCCGTGGTGCTACAGGTGGGCGCCGGCCTGGTCACGCAGAACTACCTGGGGCGCAACCGCGTCGGCAGCTTCTCTGACGTCGGGTGGACCGGCGTCCTCGTCACCGGCATCGCCCTGGTGATCGGCCTCGCCCTGAGCGTCGTCTCCGAGAACTTCCCCCGCGGCGTCGCGCTCACCCTGCCGCCGCTGGCTCTGCTGTTCATGCTGGCCGGCCGCTTCACAGTCCGCAATGTCACCGACTCCGGTCCCCGCGCCGACGTGAAGGACGCGGTCCCCGCGCTCGTCTACGGCGCCGGAAACGCCGGGCACCAGATCGCTCAGCTGATGCGCCAGGCCGAGGAGCCGCCCTACCGGATCGTCGGCTTCCTGGACGACGACAAGGGCAAGGCACGCCTGCGCGTCCACGGCCACAAGGTCCGCGGTCGCGGCAAGGACCTCGCCGCCGTCGCCGAGAAGCAGGGCGCGGAAGCGGTGATCTACGCGATCTCACGGGCGGATGCGGCACACGTGGACAACGTGAGCAAGGTCTGTGAGGACAAGGACCTCGACCTGATCATGGTGCCCCCGCTGCGCGAGATGGTGGGCGGCCAGGTCACGCTCGGATCCCTGCGTCACCTCAACGTCACCGACCTGCTGGGCCGCCGGCCCATCAAGACCGATCTGACCTCCATCTCCGACTACGTGACGGGCAAGGTCGTGCTGGTCACCGGCGCCGGCGGCTCCATCGGCTCCGAGCTCGCCGTGCAGCTGCACCGCCTGGGCCCGAAGAAGCTCCTGCTCCTCGACCGCGACGAGTCCGCCCTCCACGGCGTCCAGCTGGACATCTACGGCAACGGCCTGCTGGACACCGATGACATCGTCCTCTGCGACATCCGCGACACCGAGGCGCTCCAGGCGGTCTTCGAGCGGCATCGTCCGGAGGTCGTCTTCCACGCCGCCGCGCTCAAGCACCTCCCGATGCTCGAGCGCTTCCCCCTGGAGGGATGGCGGACCAACGTCCTGGGCACCCGCAACGTCCTGCAGGCTGCGCACACGGTGGGCGTCGAGCGCTTCGTGAACGTGTCCACGGACAAGGCGGCCGCACCCACGAGTGTCCTCGGAGCCACCAAGCGCCTGGCCGAGCGCCTCACCGCGTGGTACGCCAACGAGTACGGCGTCCCCTACCTGTCCGTGCGGTTCGGCAACGTCCTCGGTTCCCGCGGCTCGGTGCTGATCTCCTTCCGCAACCAGATCGAGAAGGGCGGGCCGGTCACCGTCACCCACCCGGAGGTCACCCGCTACTTCATGACGATCCCCGAGGCCTGTGAGCTCGTCCTGCAGGCAGGCGCGATCGGACGTCCCGGAGACGTGCTCGTGCTGGACATGGGTCAGCCGGTGAAGATCCTCGACGTGGCCAAGCGCATGATCGCCGAGTCCGGCCAGGACATCGAGATCAACTTCACCGGCCTGCGGCCCGGCGAGAAGATGCACGAGGTGCTCTTCAGCACTGCCGAAGCAGGAGCCACCAGCGAGCATCCGCTGATCAGCGAAGTCCAGGTGCCTGCTCTGGATCCTGTCGAGGTCGCCGCGGTGCCAGACGGCAGGCACGCGGTGCTGGGCATGATCACCGAAGAGCCGAACGCGGATGCGACGCCGGCCCACAAGGCCGCAGATGCGACACCGGCGGAGAAGGCCGCAGACGAGCCCGCCACCGCGGACCACCACGAGACCGAGACGACCGGAAACGACCAGACAGGACTGCGCCCGTGAACGACCGCATCTTCCTCTCCTCTCCCGACGTCACCCAGGCGGAGGAGGACGCCCTCGTCCGGGCGTTCCGCTCCGGATGGATCGCCCCACTCGGCCCGGAGGTCGACGCGTTCGAGACCGAACTGGCCGAGTACACGGGCCGCCGGCACGCCGTCGCCCTGTCCTCCGGCAGCGCGGCGCTGCACCTCGGCCTCCTCAACCTCGGGGTCGTGCCCGGCGACGTGATCCTGACTTCGTCCCTCACCTTCGCCGCCACCACGAACGCGATCGTCTACACCGGGGCCGAGCCGGTGTTCGTGGACGCTGATGAGACCGGCAACATGAACCCGGACCTGTTGGAACGGGCCTTCGCCGAGCTCGAGGCCGAGGGTGTGCGCGTGAAGGCGGTCGTGCCCGTCGACCTGCTCGGAAAGGTCGTGGACCACGAGCGCATCGGACAGATCGCCGAGTCCCACGGCGCCAGGGTCCTCTCCGATGCCGCCGAGTCCCTCGGCGCGACGCGCAACGGACGCTCGTCCGGCGCATACGGCGTCGCCGCCGCCGTGTCCTTCAACGGCAACAAGATCATGACGACCTCGGGTGGCGGTGCCCTCCTGACCGACGATGAGGACATGGCTCAGCGGACCCGCTACCTGGCCACGCAGGCCCGCCAGCCCGTCGTCCACTACGAGCACACGGACATCGGCTACAACTACCGCCTGTCCAACATCCTGGCCGCGCTGGGCCGGGCACAGCTGGCTCGCCTCGAGGACATGATCGAGCGCCGTCGTGCCCTCCGCCTCCACTACCGGGAGCTCTTCTCCACCGTGCCCGGCGTGGACATGTTCGGTGAGCCTTCGGGTGCCGACGGCGGTGACACGCAGGACAACTTCTGGCTCTCGTCCGTGCTGGTGGATCCTCAGGAGGCCGGCTTCACCGCCGAGGACCTGCGCGCGCACCTGGCGGACCAGAACATCGAGGCGCGCCCGCTGTGGAAGCCCATGCACCTGCAGCCGGTCTATGAACAGAAGCGGGCCTTCACGGACGGCACCGGAGAGCGCCTGTTCAACACCGGCCTCTCGCTGCCGAGCGGCTCGGTGCTCGACCAGCAGCAGATCGCACGCGTCACCGAGTCGATCACGAGCTTCCTGGAGGCGCGTGCATGAACATCCTCCTCTCCTCTGTGGGACGTCGCCCCTACCTGGTGCGCTGGTTCCGGGACGCACTGGCGGAGAACGGCGTCGAGGGCAGGGTGATCGCCGCCGACGTGGACCCGTTCGCCCCCTCGCGGCCCTTCGCCGACGCCTTCGTCCAGGCGCCGACGGTCGTCGACCCCTCGTATGAAGCCTGGCTGCGGCAGACGTTGGTCGACCACGACGTCGATCTGGCCGTGTCCATCAACGACTTCGAACTCTCCACCTGGGCCATGCTCCCGGACTCCGACGACTGGTCTGCCCTGGTCCGGTTGGACGCGGACACCCAGCGGCTCATCGAGGACAAGTACTCGACGAGCCAGGCGCTGTCCGAGGCGCAGGTGCCGTCCCCGGTGACCTGGCTCGGCAGCGAGCCTCCCGCCGAGGGCGACGCCGCCGGACCGTTCGTCACGAAGGGGCGCTATGGCAGCGCCTCCCGTGGGCTGAGGTTCGTGGACCGCGCCGGCCTGGCGGATGCGCTGCGGGAAGCGTCCCAGGAGGTGACCACCCGCCAGGGGGTCCCCGCCTCCCAGCAGGACGAGGTGGCACCGGAGGAGCTGCTGGTCATCCAGGAGAAGATCGAGGGCGTGGAGTTCGGGCTCGACGTGGTCTGCGATCTGGACGGCCGCTTCGCCGGCGTACTCGCCCGCCGCAAGATCGCCATGCGCAGCGGGGAGACCGACCGTGCCGTCTCGGTCGATTCGGCGCCCTTCGAAGAGCTTGCCCGCGGCATCGCGGAGGCGATCCCCCACCCCGGAACCATCGACGTGGACGTGTTCGTCGATGACGACGCGAATCCCTTCGTGATCGACATCAACCCGCGGTTCGGCGGGGGCTACCCCTTCTCGCACATGGCGGGTGCCCGCGTCCCGAACTGCTATGTCGCCTGGAAGCTCGGCCGAGAGCCGGCCGAGCAGTGGCTGCGCAGCCGCGCCGACGTCGTCGCCGGAAAGTTCGTGGAGATCGCTGCAGTGAACGGGGAGGACACGCGTGCTCACTCCTGACTCGTCCTATGAAGAGAAGTTCTCCGCCCTCAACCAGCGGATGCGGTGGGAGGTGGCGGACGAGCTGCGCGCGGCGAACCTGGACCACGTCAACCGTCTGCACCCGGTGGTGGAACCTCGGGACACCTTCTACACCCGGTACGGCAAGAGGGCCCTGGACATCGGCCTGTCCGGTGGCGCTCTGCTGGCCTCCTCCCCCGTCATCGGGGCCCTGTGCCTCGTGACCCTGAAGGACCTGGGGCGACCGATCCTGTTCACCCAGGAACGGCCCGGTCGCCTCGGCAAGAAGTTCCGCATGGTGAAGCTGCGCACCATGCGCAACGCGTATGACGATCAGGGCAAGCCTCTGCTCGGAGAGCTCCGGGTGACGAAGATGGGGCGTCTGATCCGTCGGGCATCCCTGGATGAGCTGCTGAACTTCTGGAACATCTTCAAGGGTGACATGTCACTGATCGGCCCCCGCCCGCTGGTGCCCGAGTACGTGGAGCGCTTCAGCGATCGCCACCGCCAGCGCATGGCCGTCAAGCCGGGGTTGGAGTGCCCTACGCCCCGGCCGCCCAAGGGGCCCATGTCCTATGACGACCAGTTCGAGAACGACTGCTGGTACGTGGAGAACGTCTCGCTCAAGACCGACGCCTGGCTGATGTTCCGGGTCCTGCAGACGGCCCTGGACCGCCGGCAGAACAAGGCGAGGGGATCCTCCTCACGCGGGTCCTTCATGGGCTACGACCGCGAAGGGCGCGTGATCACCACGGCGGCCCTGCCGGACTGGGCCCTGGACAAGGTGCTGATCCGCCACGGACTCATGACGGCCCCCGCCCCTCACGCTCAGCAAGGAGCATGACCATGGACCTGAACTCCAAGCCACTGGCGGGAAAGAAGCTCCTGCTGCTGGACGGTTCGCGCAAGGCCATTGAGATCATCGACGAGGCCCACCGTCTCGGACTGCATGTGATCGTCACGGACTACAACACGCCCGAGCAGTCCCCGGCGAAGTTCGCCGCAGACGAGCACTTCCAGGTCAGCACCAGTGATGTGGCGGCCGTGGTGGAGCTCGCCCAGCGCGAAGGCGTGTCCGGGATCCTCGCCGGCTTCTCCGACCGGTGGCTGCCCGCCTATGCGGAGATCTGTGCCGAGGCCGGCCTTCCCTGCTACGCCACCGTCGATCAGATCAAGCTGTTCACGGACAAGAAGCGGTACAAGGAGCTCCTGCACGAGTTCGGCGTGCCCACGCTGCGGAGCTACTCGGTGGAGGAGGCGACCTCGGGCGGCATTCCCGCCGCGCAGTTCCCCCTGATCATCAAGCCCTCCGACGGAAGCGGCTCCCGCGGCATCAGCATCGCGCAGACCCAGACGGACCTGGAGGAGAGCCTTGCCGTCGCCCGGGACTACTCCTGGACCCAGGACATCGTGATCGAGCGCTTCATGCCGGGGGAAGAGGCCACCGTCTACTGGGTCTTCCAGGACGGAGAGTGCCACGTCTGCCTGATGTGGAACCGGCACATGCATGACTTCGGACCGGACCTGCGCTACCGCCTCCCGGTCGCCTACTCGTCTCCGAGTTCGCTCCTTCCCCGGTACCTCGAGGAGGTCGCCCCGCGCGTCGTGGAGATGATGAAGTCGGTCGAGATCACGAACGGCATCATGTTCATGCAGGGGCTGATCCACGACGGCGTCTTCCACACCTACGACATCGGCTACCGTGTCACGCCGACGCAGGAGTACCGAATCGTGGAGCAGCTGTGCGGGTACAACCCGCTGGCCATGCTGCTCCACTTCGCTGTCACCGGCTCCATGGGCGTTCCCGAGCTCGGCAGGCTCGCCCGTCCCCGCCATGACGGCTTCGGGTACAACGTCTCCATCCTGGTCCGCCCCGGCACCGTCGGGGTGTACCAGGGACTGGACGCCGTGGCGCAGCTGCCCGGGGTCCTCTCTGTGGGAACCTCCCTCTCCGAGGGAGAGACACTCCCCGAAGAAGGCTGGGGACAGCTGCGCCAGATCGCCGTTCGCGTCATCGGCGTCAGCGACACCGTCGACGGCATGCGCGAGAGCATGACCACGATCGCCGACCTCGTGGACGTGAAGGACACGTCCGGGGAATCCATGGTCATTGCTGACACGGTCCCTCCGGGCGACCTGGCAGAACGAGTCCTCTGAAGGTACAGACAGACGTCAACGTTGGGAGAGACATGCGCTTTGTGGTGACCGGTGCAGGCGGATTCCTGGGCAGCGCCCTCGTGCGAGAGCTGTTGTCCACGACCGACCATGAGGTGGTGGCGGTGAGCTCGCAGGGGCCGGCGGAGATGAAGGAGCTGCTCGAGCGGACTCCGTTCCCCCCGCTCTCTAGGACCCCGCACGTCCACGCCCGCGAGGAGCTACTCCAGGAAGGATTCCTGCAGAGCGGGGACGTCGTGGTCAACTGCGCCTTCCCCTGGAACCGCGGCGGGACGGCCATGGCCCAGGGCCTGGAGTACCTCACCATGCTCTTCAAGACCGCCGCGTCCGTGGACCTGCACAGCTTCGTGAACGTGTCCTCCCAGAGCGTCTACTCGCAGGCACGCACGGAGCCCGCTACTGAGGACAGCCCCATCGAGTGCGACACCCCGTACTCGACCGGCAAGTACGCCATGGAACTGGCCGCCGCGCTGGTGCTGAGCCCGCAGGTCCTGGTCAACGCCCGGATGTCCAGTCTGATCGGCGTGGGCTATGACGTCCGGATCGTCAACCGGTTCATCACGAAGTTCCTGGCCGGTGACACGGTGACGATCCAGGGCGGGGAGCAGACGTTCGATTTCATGGATGTCCGTGATGCCGCACAGGCGCTCATCACGGTCGCCGTGGCCGGTCCTCGTCCCGAGGGCCCGGCACTCAACATCGGGAGCAACAATCCGCTGACGTTGAAGGAGATCGCCCAGACGGTCGCGAACGTCGTCCGTGCGGAGACAGGTCATCCCGCGGAGATCTCCTGGGAGGCTTCGGCCGGCGATGACCGGACGCTGGGCCTGGACTCGGGCCTGCTGCGTCGAGAGTACGATTTCGCGCCTCGTCACTCCCTCGAAGACTCGGCTCTGAACATTCTCCAGGCGATGGCGACTCCCCGGCTCACCTCGGTGCGCGAGACACCCACCGGCCCCGTCGAGGGAGGCCGCCGATGACTCGCCGCCTGCTGCTCTTCGCCAACTCCTTCCCCTATGGGAAGCAGGAACCGTACCTGATGCGGGAATGCCACTACCTGGACGCCTTCGACGAGGTCTATATCTTCTCGCTGTCGCTCCGCAAGCATCAGATGGATCACCGGCGGGATCTCCCGCTCAAGCAGGTGACGGTCGTCCCCGTCCCGTTCAAGTCCCACCTGTTCTACGCCGCCGTCTCGCCCAGGGCTCTGGTGTCCCGTGCCTTCGTCACCGAACTTCGTCAGCTCTTCAAAGACCGTCGCTTCACCGTGGCCCGAGCTGTCCAAGCACTGTCTCAGTTCAGCCGTGCCGAGCACGAGGCGTCCGTGATCGGGCGCTTCATCCGTGACAACATCACGCCGAGCTCCTCCGACGAAACCGTCTTCTACGCCTACCGTTTCCTCTACCAGCCGTACCTGATGAGCAGACTGGCGGCGAGGTTCCCGTCGAGCCGACTCATCGGGCGTGCCCACGGCATCGATCTCTTCGAAGAGCGCCAGCCGACGGACTACCTTCCGGGCCGCGCGATCAACCTCGGTGTTCTGGACGAGCTGCACAGCGTCTCACAGGCCGGCGCCGAGTACCTGCGGGCGCGGCATCCGGATTTCGAAGAGAAGATCCAGGTGTCCTACCTGGGGACCGAGGACCATGGGGTCCGCCCCCCGCGGTCCTCCACTCAGGTGCTCCGGCTCGTCTCCTGTTCCGACGCGGCTCCCGTCAAGCGACTTGAGCTCCTCGTCGAGGCACTGAGGGGAATCTCGGACACCGTCCAGATCGAATGGAGTCACTATGGGGATGGCCCGGACATGGACCGGGTGCGCGCCATGGCCTTGACCCTGCCAGACCACGTCTCCGCCACCTTCTACGGCTGGACTCGCAACGATGAAATCCTGGAGGCCTACCGCTCCGGACGGCACGACGTGTTCATCAATGTCAGCAGCTCTGAGGGACTGCCTGTGTCTATCATGGAGAGCAGTTCCTGCGGGCTTCCCACCATCGCCACGGACGTTGGCGGCACCGGAGAGATCGTCTCTGACGGCGTGAACGGCCGGCTCCTCTCAGCCGACCCGACGCCGCGGGAGATCGCGGCCGCGGTCGAGGAGTTCGCCCGGATGGCTCCCGTTGCCTTCGCCCGCCGGTCGGTTGCTGCCCGCGAGACGTGGAGTACGCACTTCGACTCCGACCGGAACTATCGACAGTTCGTCGCGAAGATGCTGTCATCACCCGTCAACGTCGGCCGCTGCGCACACCGCGACCAGGCCAGGAAGGAACTTCACAGCCCGTGACGTCCTTCTTCCGCCGTCTTCGCAAGAAGGCCGTAGGCGACGGCCGGCTCCTGCGTCAGCTCCTCACCGTGCTGTCCGGGACGACGATGGCCCAGCTGATCACCATCGTCGGAATGATCCCGTTGGCTCGTCTCTATTCGCCCACAGACTTCGGGTTCTTCGCGATCGCCCAGTCGATCGTGCTTGCCGGGTCGATGGTCGCGGCCCTCCGCTATGACATCGCCCTCGTTCTTCCCGAAAGCCAGTCGGCCGCACGCTCGGTCCACCGATTGGCCTCACGGATCATCATGGTGACGTCCACCGTTCTCGCCGTCGTCCTGTTGCTGGCCCATCGGAGGGTCAGCGAGCACTATGAGAACCCCTCCTTCGGCATCTGGCTCACCGTGACAGCGCTCATCGTCTACGCGATGGCGCAGATCTTGAACACGCAGAACTGGCTGATCCGGATGAAGCAGTTCGGCCTCATCGCACAGAACCGGATGCTGGCAGCATTGCTCATGCTGACGGCGCAACTGGTCTGCGCACCCCTGGTGGGTGGGTTCGAGGGGCTGCTGATCGGCATGCTCGTCGGACAGGTCGTCACCCTCCTCATCCTGAATCGGCGGGTCCCGGAACTGCACACGTCACTCCCAGAGGACGCCCCTGCAATCCGGGAGATGGCCGTGCGCTACAAGAAGATGCCGCTGCTTAATGCCCCCAACGTGCTAGTGGACGCTGTCCGGGACGCCGGGATCAACATCCTGATCGGCAACATCGCGCTCGGAGGCCTCGGGCAGTACTCCTTGGCGAACAAGGCGACGAATGCTCCGGTCTACCTGATCCGCGGCGCCATCGCCCAGGTGTTCTTGCCACTCATGGCCCGCGCCCGCCCCGGTGAGCTGGCGCCGCTGGTGAAGCGACTTCTCATCCGCCTCGGCTTCGTGGCCGCCCCGGTGTTCCTGGTCTTCTACTGGCTGGCACCCTGGCTGTTCCCCCTGTTTCTGGGAGACCAGTGGGGCCAGGCAGGCCTGATCGCCCAGGCATTGATGCCGTGGCTCTTCATGAACACCTTCACCTCGCCGCTGGCCAACGTGTACGTCACCACGGAGCGTCAGGGGTGGCTGTTAGGGTTCGCCGTGGTATATGCGGCAGCGCCGTTGATCTTCCTGTCGACCAGCACGCTCCCGCTGCTCCCCCGGGTACAGGTCATGGCATGGATCATGGCCGCGGCCTTGATGTGCATGCTGGCCATGACCTTGATCATCACTCGTCAGTTCGACCGCCGTGGTCAGGCAGCCGAGGTCGCCTCGGACGTGGCACGGCCGACGAAGGAGCAGTCATGAAGAGCGCCCGGAAACCCGCAGCCCCCGGCGGCACCGGACTGGTGATCGCCCCGATCGCGGTGGCGGTGCTGGTGCTCGCCGCCGTCGTTCTCATCGATCCGCAGATGCGGGCGTGGTCCATACCGGTGAGCCTCTGGATCGCGGCGGTCGGCTTCGCAGCCGCTCGGCTCCGCGACCGCATCATGCTGCTGGCTCTGTTGGCGACCTACGCCTTCTTCCTGCTGGGCAAGCCGGTCATGATGGGCTATTTCGGCTACGAGGGCCTCGGCTGGTATGCCGAGGTCGAGGACCACCTGATTCTCACGCTGTCCCTGGGCCTGCTCGGCATCGTCGCGGGGTATCTCCTGTACCCCCGGTCGATCATCGCCCTCCTCGCCCACCGTCGCCGACAAGCACGATCGACCGCGCACGAGGAGGCCCGGCGGCAGTTCGCTGAACGCTTCGCCTCCGCAGCGGAGCTCGCGTACTGGGCGACCCTGCCCTTCGCTCTCGCCTATCTGGTCACCAACATCCGCACGGCCAGCCAGGCCGGCTACACGGGCCTCTACGTCAGCGGGCAGGGCGGTTTCGCTTCCATCTCCGCCTATGGCGACTTCGCCAACACCGTCGTCTTCTGTGTCTTCCTTGCGACCCTGGCGTCACCACGGCGAACCTGGGTCGTGCTGATCACCGCCTTCACCGCGCAGGCCCTGATCATGGTCACCGGCGACCGCGGCGACTTCGGCACCTTCATATTGATGGTCTTCGCCTACCTGGTGTACCGGGCCCGGCATCAGGACACGGCGCTGATCCCGTTGCGCCGGCTGATGCTGATCGGCGGCGCGGCGGTGACCGTTCTGGTCCCCGTTTTCCTCCTGGTCGGGGCGAACCGCGAAGGTGCAGAAGGAAGCGACACCCTGTCCGGCTTCCTCTACGGACAGGGCTCCAGTCTCAACGTCATCGAGTACGGCCTGCGCTACGAGTCACGCCTGCCGGAGGGCCACTACCTCATGACGTTCGCCAGTCAGGGACTCCTCCGACTGGTATTCGGGGGAGACGGCGGACTCGCCGGCAACACCGTGGCGTACGCGCAGTCCGGCACGTCTCTGAGCCACTCGCTGTCCTACATCACCCTCGGCGACGTCTACCTCACCGGACGCGGTGTGGGCTCGTCCTTCCTCGCCGAGGGCTACGCGGACTACGGTTACGCTGGCGTCCTCCTCGTCGCCGTGGCCTACGGACTGTTGGTGGCCTGGATCGACGCCTTCGGTCCCGGTTCCGTGGTGGCCAATGCCGTGCGCCTGCTCAGCATCCCCGCCATCGTGTTCGCACCTCGTGGCAGCGCTTCCGGTTTCCTCGCCGACGTGCTGTCCCCGGTGACCTTGGCCGTACTGCTGGGCACTTGGTTCGTTGCGCTTCTGCTCAAGGACCGCCGGCGTGAAGACACCTCACGCGTCTCGCCGCGCGTCGTCTCGCCGACAAGAGTCGCGCAACCGCCCCATCTGACTTCGAGTCGATAGGGCCACATCTCTATGTCCAAGCTCCGCGTGCTCTCCCGAATGCTCAGGAATGGCCGGTTCATGTTCATCGTTAGCGGTGGCGATCCCGCCCGGCGTGCGCATCGGCACGCGTGCGATCATCGCCGCCGGGTCTGTAGTGACCAAGGACGTGCCGCCAGACTCCATCGTCGGGGGCGTCCCGGCCAAGCGGCTGGGCGAGTTCTCTGAGCTGGAGGCACAGCGCCTGACGGACGCGGGATGCTTCGACGGCATGACACGCGCCCAGATCGACGACGCGCTCTGGGAGCGCTTCGACGCCGCACGCGAATCTGCGGTCACCCGCTGACCCGCTCCCCCGCCTCAGAGCCGACCAGACGAGGAACCTCATGACCGCCCATCCCCCACCGGCTCCGGCCGGGACATCTCCACGCGCACTCCGCCGCAGGCTCACTCCCGCCTGGGCGTTCGCCCTCGCGATCGGCTCGGAGGTGGGGTGGGGGGGCCTTCGTCCTGCCCTTCGACTGGTTGCAAGGCGCCGGGCTCGCCGGGGTGGTCCTGGGCTTCGGCGTCGCCACCGTGCTCATCCTCGTGGTCGGCCTGGTATACGCGACCGCCATCCGAGCCCTTCCCCGCACCGGCGGCGGGGCGCTCTTCGCACTCCTCTCGGCCGGACGGATCCCCGGATTCATCGCGGGCTGATCTTTGGCCCTGGGGTACATCGGGGTCGTCGCCATGAACGCCTCGGCGGTCACCCTGATCTTCCGTATGACCTTCCCGGGGCTCCTCTCCCACGGCAAGCTCTTCGACGTCGCAGGGTGGGAGGTCTACCTTGCGGAGGTCCTGGTCACGATTCTGTTCATCTGGGTCTTCGCCCTGCTGAACATGAAGGGGGTGGAGTTCACCGGACGGTTCCAATTCTGGGCGGTCATCACCATGCTCACCTGCATCACCGCGCTCTGCGTGTCAGCCGTGTACGCCTTCCTGACGAAGGACATCGAGCTGCCCGCAGCCGTTCCCCCGGGTCAGTCGCTGCTGACCAGCGTCTTCGTCATCCTCGCGATCGCGCCGTGGGCTTTCATCGGGTTCGACACCGTGCCACAGATGGCCGGGGAATTCGGCTTCGCCCCGCGCAAGCTCTTCGGGCTGATGGTGACGGGCATCGTCACTGCAGCGGTGGTGTACATGCTCATGTCACTGGCGACGGCGATCGCGGTGTCCTCTCGGGCCACGGACTACAGTGACAGCTCCCGGCCGCCGGCGGAGGCACTCACGGACCTGCTGGGCCCCATGGCCATGGTCCTGGTGGTGGCGGCGGTCTCCGCGGGCGTGCTGACCGGGGGCTGAACGGCTTCATCGCGGCATCCTCGCGGGTGCTGTACACCATGGGCGAGGCCAAGATGATCCCACGGACCTTCCGCTCGCTGTCCCGGACCTCCGGCACTCCGGTGTTCTCCATCCTGGTCATCGCCACACTGTGCTCGACGACCCCGGGGTTCGGCAGGGCCGCCTTGAGCTGGCTCGTGGACATGACCTCGGCCGGCATCACCATCCCATACTTCTTCGCCTCATCTTCGTCATCTCCCTCGCCTCCGTCAGGCTCCGGTCGGCGGAGGCGATGGCTCCCTCCGCCGGACTGAAGGTCCTGGGCATCGCCGGCGCCTTGATCGCCGTCCTGTTCCTCTCGTTGTTGCTCGTCCTCTCCTCCCCGGGGCGTTGGGCACCGAGTCGCTCTTCGCCCTCATCGTCTGGGCCGTCCTGGGCGGTGCACTGCTGGGCTTGAGTTGGCCGCGCTTCAGAACGACGGACATCGACGCGCTCCACCGGGAGTACACGGAGGCTGGACAGCAATGACAGGCCCCATGTGAGCCGTGCACACGGCTGCCATGGCCACCTGCAGAAAGAGGCCGGCTCGGGGAGGACATCCCCGGGCCGGCCACGTTCTTGGGCCCCGAGAGAGACGACGGCGCGCTCCCGTCGTCAGCGGCCCCCCCTCGACAAGGGCTGACGGATCGTCGATGTCACTCACGAAGGGCTTACGCTTGCCCGACGCCAGCACCGGCATCTCGTCGACGTACTCGAAGCGGCACTCGACAACGTCGCCGACCCGCTCGTCCAGGATACGGCGCAGGGTGCGCTCGATCTCTGTCGACGGCTCTGCGTTGAGGAGCCATGTGAACCGCCCGATGTCGTGCTGGCGCAGCTGGAACTGGCGGAGCTCAGAGATTTCCCCGGCAACGGCCCAGATGGCCAGGGCGTGGAGCTTCCTCGGCGCCGCAGCGGTGCCTCCCACCAGCACATCCAGTCGACGACCGTGCAGGTCGACGATCGTGTTCCGGACGGCCTGACCCTGGTCGTCGAGCTTGAACCGCGCCATGTCACCCGTGTCGTAGCGCAGCAGAGGCATGGCCAGGTTATGCAGATCGCTCACCACAAGGCGACCCAGCTCCCCCGGTGCGGCAGGCTCGTCGGAGTCCTCCTGCAGGATCTCCACGTGGTACGAACTGGTGTCGACCTTGTAGGCGCTCCAGTCGTCTCGGTCTGAGATGCTCATGGCTCCGACCTCCATGCTGGAGTACCGGGCATGGGCCTGGACGCCGAAGAGGCGACGTGCCGCCGCGAAGAAGTACGGGGTCGGTGCCTCCCCTGAGGAGATCAGGGTGCGGACATTGCCCGGGGCGAACCGCGCGCCTTCGGCCTCGAGGGTGCGCATGACCATCTCCAGGTACGACGGATAGCCCAGGAACATGACGTCTTTGCGCTTCTGCACCCAGGCCTTCAGCGGCGCGATGTCCGCGGGGTCGAAACGGTCCCCATGCGCTGGGTAGTGTTCACGCAGGATCTGCACGGCACGGCTCCTGGCCGAGATACGGACCCACTGACGCGCCCGCACGATGGGGGCGAACGGGTCGGCTCCGACGTACGTGAGCGATGCCGCCACCCCGGCCTGGTTGCGCCGGGCACGAGAACGGTCCAGGTAGACCGTCATGGGAATGCCGGTCGACCCGGACGTCGTCCGCGACACGAGCTGGCTGCGGTCCACCCCTGCGCGGAGGAAATCCTCGACTCTGCTCTTGACCATCAGTTTGTCCACCACGGGCAGGTCCTCGAGGGACGAGGCCTGAGCGGAGTGGCGGTTGTAGAACGGCACGTTCCGCACGGCGTGTTCGACGATCCGGTCGATGCGTTGCGGTTCCGCGGCGCCCACCGGCTGTTCGAGAGCGGCGAGGATCTCGGACTCGATGTCGTCGAACGAGCCCTTGGTCAGGGCTCGGGCCGCCATTCTGCGCAGTGCAGACTTCATGGATGATCCTCCACTTCAAAGGGCTGGAATGGGGCCTCCGGCAGGGCGCAGAGAGCGCCGCTCCCACGTGGGAGGAGGCCTCCACCTCAGCCATAGTACTGGAAGTATCCGTCGATCTGCGACACCGGGACGTCGTTGAGCACGATGCCGTACACGGACGCGTCGGCGGCCTCGAGAGTCGACAGCGCCTCCGTGAGCTGGTTCTGGCGCGCAACCCCCGAGCGTGCCACCACGACGGCGCCGCCGGCCTGGTGGCTAAGGATTGCCGCGTCGGTCACGGGCAGCAGTGGGGGTGCATCGAGGATGACGTACTCGAAGTGCGTCTCGAGGAGGGCGAGCAGTTCCGCCATGGCCTCCGACCCCAGCAGCTCAGACGGATTCGGGGGAACCGTTCCGGCGGTGAGGACCGACAGGTCGTCCACGGACAGCATCACGTCGTTGAGGTCGGCCCGGCCGGTCAGCACGTCGGACAAGCCCAGCTCGTCGTCCAGGCCCAGTCTGGCGCCCACCTGCGGGCGGCGCAGATCCGCGTCAACCAACAGGACCCGCGCACCAGCCTCGGCCAGGACCTTGGCAAGGTTGGTGGAGGTCTCAGTCTTGCCCTCACCCTGCACAGACGAGGTGACAACGATGGAGGAACGCCGTTCACCGCCGAGAGCGACGAAGCCCACGGCGGTGCGCAGTTTCCGATACGACTCACCGCTGGCCCGGGCCATGCCGCGGCCGGGCGTGGCCTTGCTCGGCCCCTTGTGATGGACCACGGAGGCCAAGACCGGTGCGTCGGTGATGTCCTCCAGGTCATCCCTCGTTCGGATACGGGAGTCCAGCAGGCGCCGCACCAGCGCCTGGCCCAGGCCCAGGACGAGGCCCGCAATCAATCCGAGGGCGATGTTCAGGACGGGACGCGGTGACACCGGTCGGGACGACTCCGTCGCCGGCTCCACCACCGTGACGGTGACAATCTCGTCCCCGTCAGGACCGGTGGGCACGACGTCGCTGGTGACGTTCTTGAGGCTTGCCGTGATCGCGTTGGCGATCTCGCTCGCACGTCCGGCATTCGTGTCCGTGACCGTGACGTCGACGATGGAGGTGCCTGCGGGAGCCGACACCGAGACGCGACTCCGCAAGGCCTGTGGTGTCACGTCCAGACCCAGTTCATCGATGACCGGCTCGAGCACGAGGGCGCTGTCGGCGAGGGCGACGAAGGAGGAGACCTGCCGCTCGGCGTAGATGGCGCCGGAGGACAACTCACCGGCTGAAGCCGCCGTGTCCACCGCGATGAGCGCCGACGACGTGGAGCTGTACTTCGGCGTCTGCACGTACGTGAACGCGACAGCCGCGCCCGTGCACAGCAACAACACGGCCAGGGTGCTACGCCAGTACTTGCGGAAGGTCTGTAGGTACTGCTGAAGATCCATCACGTTCCCTCGATCGAGACTCCTATGAAGTTCGCCACGATATGGACCTACCAATGGCAGCGTGACGTTCGCGGCGCCTGTTGCCTAGCGAGAGCCTCACCGGTCAGCCGCGGGCTGTCCATCCCGCATGCGAGCTCGGTCTACCTTATCCCAAGTTTCGGACAAGGAAGGGCAAAGTCTCGGACAGGGAAGGGCAATCCGTGGGGGACCCTACGGCCTGATCACCCGATGCGGCGGAGACCACGCGGGTATCTTGTGTCCCGAGCGCTCCAGTGGGGAGCGTACCCCGGCGCGTCCACGACGATGAGGAGCCGAACCGATGACACGATTCACGTTGACGACACGATTCCCGTTGCAGTCCGGCGATGGAGATCGTCTAGCGCTCAGACACGAAGGTCCCTTCAAGGTCCTTTTCGTCTGCACGGCCAACATTTGTCGTTCCGCCTACGCCGATGTGACCAGTCGCGCCCGCGGCATCCAGGGCGTCGAGTTCGGCTCGGCAGGAACGCGCGCGCTGGTCGAACATCCCATGGATCCGCCCATGGCCGCAGAGGTTCACGCCGCCGGAGACCCGTCCCAGCACGTCGCACGCCAGCTCACCCGAAGTCTCCTGGAGGAAGCGGATCTCGTGCTGACCATGGGTCCAGACCACCGGCGATGGATCCTCGACGCCTGGCCCCAGCACGGGCGCAAGGTGTTGCTGCTGTGCCAGGCGGCCCGAATCATGTCGGACCTGCCCCCAGACCTGGAGCTGGACCGCCTTGTCGCACACCTCTGGGCGCATCGCTCCGCCGATCCGAGCGACGAGGTGCAGGATCCATACAAGCGGGGCCCAGAGGCCATGGCGACCGCCGCACGGCAGATCGATACGGCCATGGACGTCATCGCGCCCGCGCTGGAGCACATGTCCTAGGGCTGACGTGTCCCACAGCGAGCGGCCGCGCGGCTGCGTGGGGCGTCCGTCTCTGCGTCAGTGAGAGTCCCCCGCGTAGCCCGAGGGATTGGCCTGCTGCCACGCCCAGAGATCACGCACCATGGCGTCGGTATCACGACAAGCCCGCCACCCCACGGTCTCAGCGATGGCATCCACAGACGCGCATGACGCAGCGATGTCACCGGGTCGGCGCTCGACGACCTGGAACGGCACCGGGCGGCCGGTAACGCGTTCGAAAGCCTGAATCATCTCGAAAACCGTCACGCCTTCCCCGCGGCCGATGTTCCAGACCCGCACCCCGACCTCTTCCCCGGGCCGGGCCACCATCCATTCAAGGGTGGCCACGTGGGCCTCCGCCAGGTCCATGACGTGGATGAAGTCCCGCACGGCGCTGCCGTCACGTGTGGCGAAATCAGCGCCGAAGACGTTCAGTTTCTCGTATCGCCCGCCCGCGACTCGCGCCACGAACGGCATCAGGTTGGCGGGAACGCCCTGCGGGTCCTCCCCGAGACGACCGGAGGGATGCGCCCCGACGGGGTTGAAGTAGCGCAGCACAGCCACCCCCATGTGACGCTCCGCCTCGTGCATATGCCGGAGCACCTGCTCCGCCATGAGCTTGGAGTGCCCGTAGGGGGTGACCGGCGCGACAGCGGCATCTTCCCCCACCGGCACCGGCGCTTCATCCCCGTACACCGTGGCGGAGGAGGAAAAGAGGAAGGCGCGGACACCAGCGGCACCCGCGACCTGGGCGACTGCGGCGGTACCGGCAACGTTCACCGTGTAATACGATGCCGGATCGGCGAGTGACTCCGTAGGCGATTTCAGTCCGGCGAAGTGGACGACGGCATCCGGGCCGAATCCCTGCACGGTCTCCCTATAGGACACGGGCTCACGTACGTCGGCTCTGTGAAACCTGAGGCGCGGTCCTCCGAACGTCACACCAGCCAGCTCCGCCACCCGCTCCAGGGGAACGATCGTGCTCGAGACCAGGCTGTCGAGCACGAAGACATCGTGACCGGCGTCGAGCAGGACACTGACGGTGTGGGAACCAAGGAATCCGGCGCCGCCGGTGACAAGTACGCGCATGGGGCCGATTGTATCGGCCGGCCTGCGTGCCGTCGTCGTGCTGCTCGCTCGCTGGTGAACACTCGGGACCGCCGGGGTGCTCACAAGGCATCAGGGCTGCGGTCACGGCTCGCATGACCACCTACACCAGGCCTGCGCGCCCACCCCATCACCTAGTTTGCTAGCATCCTATCCATGTCCGAGAAGTCCCAGTTCAACGTCTACCTGCCGCGCGAGCTCGTCACCCGGGTGAAGCACCGCGCGGTGGATGAGAACACCAGCCTCTCCGCGCTCGTGGAGAAGGCCCTGACCGCCTACCTCGAGGAGGACACGAAATGATCGTGCACCCCATCGTCACCACCCCGCACCCCGAGCGGTGGGTCGCCCTGGCCTCGGCGCTCCGCGCCACGGTCCGGCACCACGACGACGGCACTCACCTGGCCGAGTTCGCCGGCGGTCGGCTCTCAGTCGCCTCCGGAGACGCCCCCGGCGTGGAGTTCGGCCTCGAGGAGGTCCGAGGTGAGCTGCCGGTGAAGAGCGGCGCCGTGCAGGTGGCCCCGCTGCTGTGCACACCGCAGGTCGAGGAGACCGCACAGATGCTCGCAGGCCAGGGGCTGCAGAGGCGGCTGACCTCGGACAGCGGCGACTGGGCCGACCTCGCCGGTGACGGCCTGGTGGGCGTGCACGTGGGCGAGGACGAGTCCACGGTGATGGCCTTCGAGGCCACCGACGTGGAGGCGCTGAAGGAGCCGCTGGAGCAGGCCGGCTTCCGCGTGGCACTGGTGGACGAGGCCTATGGCCGCACCCTGCGCGTGGAGCGCCCGGACGACCCGCGGCAGGAGGCCGAGCTCTGGATCAACGAGACCCAGACTGATTTCTACGGGTATAGGCGGCACGCGGAAAGCTGAACGCAGTCTCCGCGTAAAGCCGTGAGGAGCCCCTCCTTCCCAGCGAAAGCCATCAACCGCGGCGCACAACGGCCGGCCCCGGAAGTGTTCCGGGGCCGGCCGTCGTCGAGAAGCCCTCAGGGGGCAGGGACTCACACGTTGAACCGGAACTCGACCACGTCACCATCCCGCATGACGTAGTCCTTGCCTTCCATGCGCACCTTGCCCGCGGCCTTCGCCTCCGCCATTGACCCCGCAGCAACCAGGTCGTCGAAGCTCACGATCTCGGCCTTGATGAAGCCGCGCTGGAAGTCGGTGTGGATCACGCCGGCAGCCTCGGGCGCCGTCGCTCCGACGGGAATGGTCCAGGCGCGCGTCTCCTTCGGCCCGGCCGTCAGGTAGGTCTGCAGGCCCAAGGTGGAGAAGCCCACGCGGGCCAGCTGGTCCAGGCCGGACTCCTCCTGACCGGCCATCTCCAGCATCTCGGCGGCCTCCTCCGCGGAGAGATCCACGAGCTCGGATTCGAGCTTGGCGTCCAGGAACACGGCCTGCGCTGGGGCCACAAGCTCGCGCAGCTCGGCCTGCCTGGCCTCGTCGGCCAGCACGGCCTCGTCCGAGTTGAACACGTAGATGAAGGGCTTGGCGGTGAGGAGGTTGAGCTCGCGCAGGTGCTCCAGTTCCAGCCCGTCTTTCGTCACGCCGGTGAAGATGGTGTCCCCGCGCTCGAGGACGGCCTGGGCGGCCTTCAGCGCGTCCAGCTCGGCCTGGGTGCGCTTCTTGCCCTTGACCTCCTTCTCGATGCGCGGGATCGCCTTCTCCACGGTCTGCAGGTCCGCGATGATCAGCTCGGTGTTGATGGTCTCCATGTCCGAGGCCGGGTTCACCGTGCCGTCCACATGCACCACGTCGCCGTCCTCGAAGGCGCGCACCACCTGGGCGATCGCGTGGGCCTCACGGATGTTCGCCAGGAACTGGTTGCCCAGCCCCTCGCCCTCGGAGGCACCCTTCACGATGCCCGCGATGTCCACGAAGGACACCGTGGCCGGAAGGATCCGCTCGGAGCCGAAGATCTCGGCCAGCTGCGGCAGGCGCTCGTCCGGCAGGTTCACCACGCCCACGTTCGGCTCGATCGTCGCGAACGGATAGTTCGCCGCGAGGACGCTCTGGCGGGTGAGTGCGTTGAAGAGGGTCGACTTGCCCACATTGGGAAGTCCCACGAATCCGATAGTCAGTGCCACGGTGGACCATCCTACCGGCGCGCCGGGACGGGTAGCGTGGTCCCTGTGAACCAGAACACCTCCCCCATCGGCAGTCCGCTTCCCGACGACGGCACCTCGCCCTCCGAGGGCACCTCGCCCGAGGGCGTGGTCGGCCCCTCGGACGAGATGGTCCCGCTGATCGGCCTGGCCGTGGAGCACGGGCTGGACCTGATGGGCCGCGGAGAGGACCTCGAACCCACCGTCTTGGCCATGACCGCGGACGGCATGCGCGGCATGTGGACGAGCCCGGAGATGACCCCGGAGGACTCCGCCGGCTTCGTGGCGAAGATCGACCCGCGCCCGGCCAAGGCGGTGGCCGTGTTCCACGGCGGCGTGGAGCAGGAGGACGGGCTCGCCCCGGCCTACTTCGTGGAGTCCTTCGAGGCTGGCACGGCACAGTCCGTGCGCCTGGTGTTCCTGCACAGCGTCGGTGACCAGGAGACGGGCGAGGCCCCGCAGACGCTCGGCGAGCCGACCGTGGTGGGCAACGGACCCAATCCGCTGGCCTGAGCCGCACCCATGACATCCGTCATGGCGAAGTGGTGACGCCCGGCAGATCCGTTCTCCACCGCATCCGTCGAGGCTGGTCACATGACCAGCCGACAGCAGACCTCAGCCCCCGAGACCACCGCCCCACCCACCGCGACGACGTCCGCCGTCCCGGCCGCCGACGAGCGCCCCGACCTCGTCATCGCCGCCGAAGACGTCCACCGGCACTTCGGGAAGGTGCGCGCCGTGGACGGCGTGGACCTGTCCGTCCCGCGCGGCGAGGTGATGGCCCTGCTCGGGCCGAACGGCGCCGGCAAGACGACCTTCCTGGACATGGTGCTGGGCTTCACCGTCCCCTCCTCCGGCCGCCTCGAGGTGTTCGGCTGCAGCCCCCGTGGCGCCGTGGCCGACGGCCGAGTGGGCGCCGTCCTGCAGACCGGCGCGCTGCTGGACGACCTGACCGTGGCGGAGACGCTGCGCTACATCGCCGGCTGCCATCGCCGCCATCTCCCCGTGGAGGACGTGGTCGAGCGCGCCGGGCTCGAGCGGATCGCCGCCCGCAAGGTGAAGAAATGCTCGGGTGGTGAGAAGCAGCGGCTGCGCTTCGGCCTGGCCCTGCTCACCGACCCCGAGCTGCTGATCCTGGACGAGCCCACCGCCGGCATGGACGTGTCCGCCCGCGCCGAGTTCTGGGACGCCATGCACGCGGAGGCGGACCGCGGCCGCACGGTCGTGTTCGCCACCCACTACCTCCAGGAGGCCGCGGACTTCGCCGACCGCATCGTGCTCATGCGTTCCGGCCGCATCCACACCTCCGGCACGGTCCACGAGCTCACCGCCGGCGCCCCGCGCACGGTCTCCTGCACCTGGGCCGGCCCCGGCTCGCCCGCCGAGGTCGCCGGCCGCTTCGGCGCCCTCCTTCCCGACGCCGGCTCCCGCGCCTCCGGCGAGCGCGTCGCCTTCTCCGTGGCCGACGGAGCGGACGCCTCCGACCGCCTGGTGGCGGCCCTGCTCTCTGAGGGTCTCGGCCGGGACGTCGAGGTGGAGCGCGCCACCCTGGACCGCGTCTTCCTGGACCTCACGGCCTGACGGCCGCCGCCCCCGATCCTGCCGCCGCCCGTCGCCCGGCGTGCGGCCCAGCCCTGTCCACAGATAGGACCACCCCATGACCTCCCCCTCCTTCACCGCAGCCTCTGCCGCCGGCACCGCCGCCGGGTCCGCGAACCCCGGCCTGTCCTCCGTCCGCGGCCCCGCCTCGCGCCTGGCCTCCTTCGTCCGGCACGACCTCGTCCGCCAGCTGAAGATGGTCGAGTCGATCTTCTTCATCGCCGTGCTGCCCACGGCGCTGTTCCTGATGTTCGGCGCGCTGGCGGACTGGGGCGACGTCCGGATGGAGAACGGCAACATGGTCGCCCACACGATGGTCTCCATGGCCCTGTACGGCGCCGTCACCGCCACCACGGCGATCTCCGGCTCGGCCGCCGTGGAACGGCAGCTCGGCTGGGGTCGCCAGCTGTCCCTGACGGCCCTGTCCGGCACCTCGTACATGGTCGGCAAGGCGCTCGTGGCCGTGTGCATCGCCGCATTGCCGGTGGCGCTGGTCTACGCCGTGGGCGCCGTCACCGGAGCCGAGCTGGACGATGT
The DNA here is from genome assembly GCF_002206575.2 of Micrococcus sp. FDAARGOS_333. Lineage (NCBI taxonomy): Bacteria > Bacillati > Actinomycetota > Actinomycetes > Micrococcales > Micrococcaceae > Micrococcus > Micrococcus sp. FDAARGOS_333. The sequence goes on from NZ_NJFJ02000001.1 coordinate 2,319,963, forward strand.
CTGGCGTTGGGCGGCCTCGGCCGGGCTGACCCTGCTGGCCGCCGTACCGTTCGCCTTCTACGGCCTCGCCGCGGCCCTGCTGTTCCGCTCCGAAGCCGCTGTGTCCGCCGCCTCCGGCATGCTCGTGGTGTTCGGCTTCCTCGGCAACCTGTTCATGCCGCTCAACGGCGTGCTGCTGGACATCGCTCGCTTCACCCCGCTGTACGGCTCGGGCGTCCTGGCCCGATGGCCCATGATGGAGGGGCAGGTCGTCGCCGTCGACGGCAGCGTCACCACGGATCCGCTGTGGGCGGCGGTCCTGAACGTGGCCGCATGGACGCTGGTGTTCCTGGCGATCTGCCTGCTCGCGAACCGACGGAGGACCTCCCGCGCATGAGCACCGTGCACACCGACCCGGCGCAGGCCGAGCCCGACGACCGCCCCGCGCGCACCCTGCCGCGCGAGGAGTGGCCGGCGGTGCTCGGCTTCGCCGGCGTCTGGCTGGTCTTCCTCCTCATGGCCGTCGCGTCCGTGACGGTAGACCGGGTGCGGTCCGGGGACGCCGTCGGCGCGCTGGTCTCCGTGGGCTCCGGGCTGGCCTTCACCGCCGTCTACCTCACGGCCTTCGTCGCGCCGCGTCCGTTCCCGTCATGGCCGCGCCCGGTCAACGCCGCCGGCTACACGCTGCTGCTCGGCGCGGTCACCGCCGTCTTCGCCACCGTCGCCGGGACCGCAGCGCTGAACGTGCTGCCCTACTTCTCGGCGGTCTGGATCTTCTCTCAACGGCGCCGGATCGCCCTGGTGGCCGCCGTCGTCGTGGCGGTCATCGGGGTGACGCTCGCCCAGCTGCTCACCGACGGCGAGGGGCGGACATGGCTGACCGTCTCGGTGACCGTGGCGACGGCCGTGATCATGGCGGTACGTCTGGCCGCGGACAGCGAGGACTCGATGCGCGAGGTCAGGCACGAGCTGGACCTGTCCCGCCAACGCGAGGTGCTCGCCCGGGACGTCCACGACGCCCTCGGCCACTCCCTCACCGCCGTCCACGTGAAGGCTCAGCTGGTCGCCCGGCTGATCGACGCGGACCCGGCCCGGGCGAAGGACGAGGCCGAGCAGATCGCGGCCCTGGCCCGCACCGCCATCGGCGAGGTCCGCTCCACCGTGGACGGCCTGGCGGCCCCGCAGCTGGTCACCGAGCTCGCCGGCGCCCGCCGCGTCCTGTCCGACGCCGCCATCCGCGCGGACGTCCCCGGCATCGAGGCCGCCGCCGAGGTCCCGGAGCCGGCCGCCGGACTCTTCGCCTGGGCCCTGCGCGAAGCCGTCACCAACGCCGTGCGTCACTCCGGGGCCGACCGGGTCCGGGTGCGGCTGGCACCGGACCGCCTCGTCGTCGTGGACGACGGCGTCGGCCTGGACGGCACGGTGAGCGGACAGTCCCAGGCGAGCGGGCCGTCGTCGGGAAGCCGCCGCGGCACCGGTCTCGCCGGGCTGCGGGCCCGCGCCGAGGCCGCAGGAAGCACACTGGTGGTGCGCCCGGAGCACCCGGGCACCGAGCGTCCCGGCACCCGAGTGGAGGTCACGCTGTGAGCACCGACGCCCCGCTGCGCCTACTGCTGGCAGACGACCAGTCCCTGGTCCGCGCCGGCCTCGCCGCGCTGCTGGACCTGGAGCCGGACATGCAGGTCGTCGCGCAGACAGACTCCGGCGCCGCCGTCGTGGACCTGGCCCGCGAGCACGCCGCAGACGTGGCGCTGCTGGACGTCGAGATGCCCGGCGTGGACGGTATCGAGGCGGCCGCGGCGCTGAAAGCGTCCGGGCTGGGCTGCCGCGCGCTGATCGTCACCACGTTCGGCCGCCCCGGCTACCTCTCCCGCGCCCTGGAGGCCGGCGCGGACGGCTTCGTGGTGAAGGACGTGCCGGCAGAGGAGCTCGCCGACGCCGTCCGCCGTGTCTCCCAGGGACAGCGCGTGGTGGACCCCTCGCTGGCGGCCGAGACCCTCTCCCTGGGCGGCAGCCCCCTCACCGGCCGCGAACAGGACGTGCTGCGTGCCGCCCTGGAGGGCGCGCCGGTGCGTCAGATCGCCGCCGCCCTGCACCTGTCCCCCGGCACCGTGCGCAACCACCTCTCCAGCGCCATCGGCAAGACGCACACTTCCACCCGTGCCGAGGCCGCCGCCGTGGCCCGAGACCGCGGCTGGCTCTGAGGCTCCGGGCCGGTCAGGCGCAGGGGACCGGGGCCGAAGAGGAACGGTGGCCCGCGGCCTGTCAGGCGCGGCGGACCAGGGCCGGAGGGAGGCGGCGGCCCGGGGCCGGAGAGGAGCGGTGGCCCGAGGCCCGCTGCGCCGCCCCTGACCGGCGATGACGGACTATCCTGTCCGCCACGGGTGGCACCCTGGGAGGCATGGACGTCTTCTCCCTGCTCCTGGGCCTCGGCCTGGGCCTGGTACTCGGCGCCGGGCTGGCCGCCTGGCTGCTCTCCTCCCGTGCCCGCCTGCGTGAGGAGGAGCTGCGCCGTCGCTCCGAGCGCGCCGCGGACGAGGCCGCGCAGGCCCGCGAACGGCTCGCCCGCGCGGAGACGTCCGTACGGATGCTCGAGCAGGGCCGGCAGGAGCAGGAGGACGCCCGCCGGCGGGACGCGGACGTGCTCAAGGCCCTGGCGCCGATGGGCGAGCGCATGCGCCACCTGCAGGAACAGGTGGCCGTGGTGGAACGGGACCGCGTGGACCAGTTCGCCGCCCTCGGGGAGCAGCTGCGCCAGGCGGCGCAGACGGACTCGGCCCTGATGCACCGGACCACCGAGCTGCTCTCCACCCTGCGGTCCACCACCGCACGCGGCCACTGGGGCGAGGTGCAGCTGCGCCGCGTGGTGGAGGCCGCAGGGATGGTGGCGCACACGGACTTCTCCGAGCAGGTCACGCTCTCCGGCGCCGACGGGCAGCGGCTGCGCCCGGACCTGCTGGTGCATCTGCCCGGCGGCAAGGCCCTGGCCGTGGACGCCAAGGCCCCCGCCGCAGACGGCGTGGCCGCCCAGCACCTGGCGGACGAACACGACGACCAGGCCCGCGAGCGTCGGGAGCAGCTGCGGGCCAGTCACGCCGCGGCCGTGCGCCGCCACGTGGACGCGCTCGCCCAGAAGTCCTACTGGTCCGGGCTGGAGGAGAGCCCGGAGCTGGTCCTCTGCTTCCTCCCTTCCGAGTCCCTGCTGGCCACCGCACTCGAGGAGGACCCCGGACTGCTGGACCACGCGTTCTCCCGCGGGGTGGCGCTCGTGGCCCCGGTGTCCCTGCTGACCGCGCTGAAGTCCGTGGCGCATGCCTGGCGCCAGGAGCGCATCGCCGAGGACGCCCACCAGGTGGTGGCCGCCGCCCGGCAGCTCTACGACCGCCTCGGCACGCTCGGCGGCCACCTGACGAAGCTGGGCTCCTCCCTGGGACGGTCCGTGGAGCACTACAACCGTCTGCTCGGCACCCTGGAGAGCCGGGTGCTGCCGTCCGCACGGCGGATCCAGGAGCTGGACCCGCAGCTGGAGCCCCCGCTCTCCGGCGCCGCGCCGGTGGAGCAGTTACCCCGCCCGCTCTCCGCGCCCGAGCTCACTGCGCAGCAGGGCGAGCTTTGGCCGGACGGCACTGAGGGCCAGGAGTCCGACGGGCGGCGCTGACCCGCACGGGCTGGACAGGCAGGACCGAAACGCGTGACACAGAGCACATTCCCGGCTGTCGCGCTGTTACCTTGTGGGCAGGAACGTCACAGGAGGACCACATGCCCTCCGCCGACACCGCCAGGGCACCCCGCCTGACTGCACAAAGGAGTGGCCATGTCATCCTCGTCGCCACGGTCCACCGTCCACGGTGACCACCTCAAGAAATACGATCCCCATACCAGGGCCAAGGACTTCGCCCAGGAGCTCTCGCCCGGCATGCGCGCCGAGGCCGTCCCCGGGGGCACCGTCCGCAACCGCATCATCGGCCTCCTGCTCGGCCCCGCCCTCGGCCTGCTGCTCTTCTTCCTCATGCCGGCGGACATCGGCGTGTGGCCGCGCCTGATCGCCGGCACCGCCGTGCTCATGGCGATCTGGTGGATGACCGAGGCCATCCCGATCCCGGCCACCTCGCTGCTGCCGCTGGTGCTCTTCCCCGTGTTCGTCCCCGCCGCGGAGACCCCGGAGGGCGAAGGAGTGTCCGTCTCCGCCGTCGGTGCCTCCTACGGCGCGGACACGATCTTCCTCTTCATGGGCGGCTTCATGCTGGCCCTGGCCATGCAGCGCTGGAACCTGCACCGCCGCATCGCGCTCTCCGTGCTCGCCACCATGGGCTCGAAGACCGCGAACCTCATCGCCGGCTTCATGATCGCCACCGGCTTCCTCTCCATGTGGGTGTCCAACACCGCCACCGCCGTGATGATGCTCCCCATCGGCATCTCCGTGCTCATGCTGGTGCAGCGGTACGCCACCGGCGCCGAGGCCGAGGCCGTCGAGGCGGACCTCTCCGACGAGGAGCTCGAACAGGACCCGGCCGAGATGGACGACCAGCAGCTCCAGAAGCTGACCAAGTCCAACTTCGGCACCGCCCTGATGCTCGGCATCGCCTACGCCGCGTCCATCGGCTCCCTCGGCACGCTGATCGGCACCCCGCCGAACACCCTGCTCGCCGGCTTCATGCGCGAGACCCACGATGTGAACATCGGCTTCGCCCAGTGGATGCTCGTCGGCATGCCGGTGGCGATCCTGCTCATGGTCGCCTGCTGGTTCGTGCTCACCAAGCTCCTCTTCCGGCCGGAGATCGATCAGATCGAGGGAGGACAGGACCTCATCCGGGAGGAGAAGGCCAAGCTCGGCCCCATGTCCTCCGGCGAAAGGCGCGTGCTTGCCCTGTTCGTCCTCGCCGCCCTGGCCTGGGTGGCCGTGCCGCTGGTGTCCGAGTACGTCCTGGGCCTGGACTCCGCCCCGATCGCAGACGCCGGCATCGCCATCGCCGTCGGCATCCTGCTCTTCCTGCTGCCCGCCGGCGGCGACGCCCAGCGCGGCGTGCGCCTGCTGGACTGGGAGTCCGCCATCCAGCTGCCGTGGGGCGTGCTGCTCCTCTTCGGCGGCGGTCTGGCCCTGTCCAAGCAGTTCAGCGACTCCGGCCTGTCCGAGTGGATCGGCGAACAGGTGGCCGGCCTCGGCGGCATCCCGGTGATCGTCCTGGTGGCCGTCGCGGCCGTCGGCATCCTGCTCCTGACCGAGATGACCTCGAACACCGCCACCGCCGCGACGTTCCTCCCGGTCGCCTCCGGCGTGGCCATGGGCACCGGCATCGACCCGCTGATGCTGTGCGCCCCGGTGGCCCTCGCCGCCACCTGCGCGTTCATGCTCCCGGTCGCCACCCCGCCGAACGCCATCGCCTTCGGCTCCGGCTACGTGACCGTGGGCCAGATGGTGAAGGGCGGCGTCTGGATCAACCTGATCGCGACCGTGCTCATCATCGCCGCCTCCATGACCCTGCTCGTCTGGGTCTTCGGCCTCACCTACTGACGCCACCGTGCCCCGGGGCGGCGCTCCCCGGGGCACGAACGCGCCGGCGCCGAACTTACGAACCAGAAGAAACGGCGGCGCCGAACCAGAAGAACTGGTCACTTCAAGCCACCATCAACCAGCCAAACCTTCTGGCTCGCCACCGAGGCACCGAACCAGAAGAACTGGTCACTTCAAGCCACCATCAACCAGCCAAACCTTCTGGCTCGCCACCGAGGCACCGAACCAGAAGAACTGGTCACTTCAAGCCACCATCAACCAGCCAAACCTTCTGGCTCGCCGCTGGGACCGTGCCAAACCTTCTGGCTCGCCGATGGCGGCCCCGCTCAGTCGCGGCGGCGTCCTCCGAGGTTGCGGTCCTCGTCCCCGATCCGCTTCAACTCGGCGCGCAGCTCCTTGGGCAGGGAGAACATGATGTCCTCCTCCGCGGTGACCACCTCGTCCACGTCCGCGTAGCCGTAGTCCGCCAGGAGCGCCAGGACGTCCTGGACCAGCACCTCCGGCACGGACGCACCTGAGGTCAGGCCCACGGTGGCCACGCCCTCGAACCAGGACTCGTCCACCTGGTGTGCGAAGTCCACGCGCTCGGCACGGGCGGCACCGTACTCGAGGGAGACCTCCTTCAGGCGCACCGAGTTGGAGGAGTTCGCCGAGCCGACCACGATCATCAGGTCCACCTCCGGGGAGATGACCTTCACCGCGGCCTGCCGGTTGGAGGTGGCGTAGCAGATGTCGTCCGACGGCGGGTCCTGGAGGTTCGGGAAGCGCTCGCGCAGCACGGAGACGATCTCCAGGGTCTCGTCCACGGACAGGGTGGTCTGGGACAGCCAGATCAGGTTGTCCGGGTCCTCGACCTGGACGGTGCGAGCCTCCTCCACGTCGTTGACGACGATGGTGTGCTCCGGGGCCTCGCCGTAGGTGCCCTCGACTTCCTCATGACCCTCGTGGCCGATCAGCAGGATCTGCTTGTCCTGCTTGGCGAAGCGCACGGCCTCGCGGTGCACCTTGGTCACCAGCGGGCAGGTGGCGTCGATGGTCTGCAGGTTCCGCTGCGCGGCGTCCGCCACCACGGCCGGGGACACACCGTGGGCGGAGAAGACGGTGACGGCACCCTCGGGCACCTCGTCCAGCTCGGAGACGAACACCACGCCGCGCTCGGACAGCGAGTCCACCACATGGCGATTGTGCACGATCTCCTTGCGCACGTAGACCGGGGCGCCATGGACCTCGAGGGCCTTCTCCACGGCGATCACGGCACGGTCCACGCCGGCGCAGTAGCCGCGCGGGGCGGCGAGCAGGACACGCTTGTGGCCGGTGACGGGTGCGGCGGCCTCGATCTCCTCGCGGCTGCGGCGCACGCGAGGCACATGAGGAATGCCGAGGCCGACGGAGACGGGGGCGGATGCAGTGGTGGGGGTGGACATGCCCACCACTCTATCGGTCGGGTCCACCCGACGGGGCGGCCCCTGCCGAGGCCGTCAGGAACGCCGGCGACGCTCGGCGAGCGCCGCCCACAGCAGCCCCACGACGACGGCCGCTCCCCCTCCGTACAGCAGTCCCGTCGTGCTCGGGCCGAAGGAGTCGGCCACCGCGGACCGTACGACCCCGTCGACAGCCTCGGTGAGGTCGGCCAGGGAGCGCGGGGCGTCCTCCGGGACGGAGAGGCGGACCAGATCCGGGGAGGCCACCGCTTCAGGGATCGCCAGTGCCCCGCCGACCAGCAGCAGGCCGACCACGGCGATCGCGACGCCGCGCCATCGGCCGGGGCCGAGGATCACGGCGGCCAGGCCGAGCACGGCGGCGGCGACCGCGGCCCAGACCCAGTGGGCCGAGGCCCGCATCAGCGCGGGGGCGTCGGCGAGGGACGAGGAGATCGAAACGAGGGCGTCGTCTCCGCCTACGTGGACGAGCACGGAGAGCCGGTCCTGCCCGGCGAACTCGCGGATCCCGTCCCGGGCGCGGTCGAACAGGACGGCCAGGTCCGTCTCCGGCATCTCCACACCGAACATGCTGCCGCCGGGGACGACGAGGGAGCCGTCGTCGTTGCCGAGCAGGTCGGCGGTGCCGTCGGCGAGGTCGTCCACGAGGCCGACACCCACGTGGGAGACGACCGGGCCGAGCGGGACGGTCAGCGTGCCTGCTTCGGAGTCGTCCCCGGAGCCGCTGTCGGACTGCACCTCGCCGGCGTCGAGCCGGTCCGCCCAGTCCGCACGGGCCTGCTCGGCGGACTCGAGCACTCCCGCACGGACGCGCTCGTCCTGCAGCGCGGCACCGGTGCTGTGGTCGGTGACCTCCCGGATCAGGTCGCCGGCCACCAGGGAGATCTCCCGCGGCAGGGCTGCCTCCACCAGGTCCAGCACGAAGCGGGGGGCGGCGTCCTCCACGTCCGGATCCTCCATGACGCGGTCCACGGCGGTATGGGTCAGCTCGGGTGCGCGGATCGCCTGGTCGACGGCGGCACCGACGACGGCGAGTACGCCGGCGAGGCCGGCCAGGACGGCCAGCAGCAGGGACACGATACGACGGGCCACGCGGCTCCTCTTCGGGTTCGGCCGGGTGACCTCCACACCCGCGCTAACGTGTCCCACAGTACTGATAGTCAGGACGAGACCCAACAGAGCGGAGGCAGACGCATGGAGCAGATCCCGGACCTCGCCGGCGACGGCCCTGCCAGCGTGCCCGAACGCGCCGCGGACACGTCCCCGGACAACCCCTGGCCGCTGGCCCGGCTCTCGGAGAACCTGAAGCGGCACATCGAGCGCGCCCCGGCCACCTGGATCGAGGGGCAGCTGATCGAGGTCAAGAACAACCGCGGCAACGTGTACATGACCATGCGGGACCTGGACCAGGACGTCTCCCTGCCGGTCAACGCCTGGCGCAACGTCGCCGCGACCTTCGGTGAGGGCATCACCCCCGGAGCCCGCGTGGTCGCCCGCGTGTCCCCGAACTTCTGGCTCAAGGCGGGCCGCCTGTCCATGACCGTCAGCCACATGCGCCCGGTGGGCATCGGAGACCTGCTCGCGCGCGTCGAGCGCCTGCGCCGTCGACTCGGCGAGGAGGGCCTGCTGGACGTCTCCCGCAAGCGGCCGGTTCCCGTGCTGCCGCAGTGCATCGGCCTGATCACCGGCCGTGACTCGGATGCGAAGAAGGACGTCCTGCGCAACACGCACCTGCGCTGGGAGGCTGCGCAGTTCGAGATCCGCGAGGTCGCCGTGCAGGGCCCGAACGCCCCGCGCGAGGTCGCCGCGGCGCTGGCCGAACTCGATGCCCTCGACCACGTGGACGTCATCGTGATCGCCCGCGGCGGCGGGGCCCTGGAGGAGGTCGTCCTCCCGTTCTCGGACGAGCAGCTCGTCCGTGCCGTGGCCGAGGCCCGGACCCCGGTGGTCTCGGCCATCGGCCACGAGGCCGACCGTCCGGTGCTGGACGATGTGGCGGACCTGCGCACCTCCACGCCCACGGACGCGGCGAAGCGGATCGTCCCAGACGCCGCCGTGGAGCGCCAGGGCATCGCGGAGATGCGCCTGCGCCTGGCCCGGGGGGTCGAGCGGCGCGTGCTCACCGGCGAACAGGAGCTGGCCCAGCTGCGCTCCCGCCCTGTGCTGGCCCGCCCGCAGGTCATGGTGGACTCCCGTGCCGAGGAGGTGTCCGGCCTCACGGAGCGCGTCCGGCGCAGCCTCGGACTTCGGCTGGACCGCGAGGCCGACGCCGTGGACCACCTGCTCGCGCGTGTCCGATCCCTGTCCCCGCAGCAGACCCTGGATCGCGGCTACGCGGTGGTCCGGCACGGCGACGCCGTGGTCCGGGACGCCGCGGACGTGGCCGTCGGCGCGGATCTGGACGTCCTGGTGGCCTCCGGCCGTCTCGACGCCCAGGTCACCGCCGTCCATCCCCTGCCCGCCCGCGGGACCGGGTCCCTCGACGGCGGGGACGCCGCCACGGACACCGTCCCGCACACCTGAACCACCACGCCCGACGACGACCGCCGCCGCACGGCGGAGGGCACCGTCCCGCACACCTGAGCCGCCACACCGACCACCGACTCCGAGGAGACCCGATGAGCACCGAGAACACCACCCCCGAGACCGCCGGCGTGGAGGGCTTCAGTTCCGCCGACGTCTCCGACGTCCAGCGCATGAGCTACGAGCAGGCCCGCGCCGAGCTGGTGCAGACCGTCTCCCGCCTCGAGGCCGGCGGCGCCGGACTCGAGGAGTCCCTGGCCCTCTGGGAGCGCGGTGAGGCCCTGGCCGCCCGCTGCCAGGCCTGGCTCGACGGCGCCCGCACCCGCCTGGACGAGGTCCGCGCCGCCGCCGAGTCCCAGCAGGCCGCCGAGTCCCAGCAGGCCGCCGAGTCCCAGCAGGCCGGCGAGGACGACGACTGACCGGCCCGAGTGCCGGCCCCTCGTCCGGCTCGCCCCGGCCGTCGGCCGGGGCCCGGACACAGCGCACGGCCCCGCACCTCCACGAGGTGCGGGGCCGTCGTCGTCCCTGCCGCCCTGCGACGGGCCGGGCATAGACCGCCGGATCAGGCGCCCATGTGCTCCACGACTGCGGCGCAGAAGGCGTCCAGATCATCCGGGGTGCGGGAGGTGATGAGGTTCCCGTCCACCACCAGCTCCTCGTCCTTCACGGTGGCGCCGGCGTGCTGCAGGTCCAGGCGCACGGACTCGTAGGAGGTGAGGGTCCTGCCTTCGACCAGGCCGGCGTCGATGAGGACCCACGGAGCATGACAGATCGCCGCGACCGGACGGCCTGCGGCGTGCACGGCGCGGACGAACTCCTTGACGTCCTCATCGCCGCGGACGGCGTCCGCGTTGAGGGTGCCGCCCGGCAGGACCAGCCCGGCGTAGGCCTCGGCATCGGCGTCGGCGACCGTGGAGTCCACATCGAAGACCTCGGCGTGCTCCCAGTCGCCCTCCATCGCCTGGACGGTGCCGGCCTGCAGGGACAGCAGGTGCGGGGTGCCTCCGGCGGCCACCACGGCCTCCCAGGGGCGGGTCAGTTCGGACTGCTCCACGCCGCGGGTGGCGATGAAGGCGACCTTGCGGCCGGCCAGCGGGGCTGTGTCCGGGGTGTCAGAGATGGTGTTCACGGGGTTCGCGGTGTCGTTCATGGCAACCACGCTACGCCCGCTCCCCCACCCCGGCGCCAGGGATCGGACACGCAGAGACATCTCACAGCGCGGCCGTCACAGCGCGGCGAGCCTCGCCTTCTCCGCCTCCGCGTCGATGGTCGAGGCCGGCCAACGCAGGTCCAGGTCCTCGAGCTCGGCGATGAGGATCTCCTGCACCGCCAGGCGGGAGTACCACTTGCGGTCTGCCGGGACGATGTACCAGGGAGCACGGTCCGAGTCCGTCTCGACGATCGCGATCGCGTAGGCCTGCTGGTACTCGTCCCACTTCGCGCGCGTGTCCAGGTCCGCAGGGTCGTACTTCCAGTGCTTGTCCGGGTTCTCCAGGCGGGCCAGCAGGCGCTCGCCCTGCTCCTGCTTCGAGATGTGGAGCATCACCTTCACGACCCGCGTGCCCGCGGCGACCGCGGCCTCCTCGAACTCGCGGATCGCCCCGTAGCGTCGGTCGACCTCGGCACGGGGCGACAGGCCCTCCACCCGGTGGACCAGCACGTCCTCGTAGTGCGAGCGGTCGAAGACCACGATCTGCCCCGGCTCCGGCATCTGCTGCTCGATGCGCCAGAGGAAGTCGTGCTCGAGCTCCTCCTCGGTCGGCCTGCCGAAGGCGGCGGTCCGCACGCCCTGCGGGTCCATGGCACCGGCCACGGTGCGCATCAGCCCGCCCTTGCCCGCGGTGTCCATGCCCTGCACCACCACCAGCACGCTCGGGGCGGCCTCCTGGTCCACGCGGCCGGCGGCGTAGAGCAGCTCCTGCAGCTCGGCCAGCCGGGCGGAGCGGGCGGACAGCGCGGCCCGGCCCTCGGCCTTGTTCCCCTCGAAGCCCGGCGTGCCGTCCGCGTCCACGTCCGGCGGGGACAGCACCTCCCCGGCCGCGGTCCTGGCCCGCAGCGCCGTGCGCACGTCCACGCTCAGCGGGCTTTCCTCGGAGGAGAACACGTCCTCCACGGCCTTCGCCGCCTTGGCGTCCTTCTTCTTGCCCACGGTCTCTCCCTACCTCTCTCGATCCGAGTGGTCACACGCGGCGCTCGCGCCAATCCGCGAGGAAGTCCTCGAGACGGTCCAGGGCGATGCCGAGGTCCTCCACGCTGGGCAGGGTGACCAGGCGGAAGTGGTCGGTGTCCTCATAGTTGAAGGCGCGGCCGTGCGAGACGAGGATCTTCTTGGCCCTGAGCAGGTCCAGCACGAACCCCTCGTCGTCCTCGATCCCGTAGACCTCCGGGTCCAGGCGCGGGAACAGGTACAGGGCACCCATGGCCGGCTGGCAGGTCACGCCCTCGATGTCGTTCAGTCGCCTCTGGGCCAGGTTCCGCTGCTCCAGCAGGCGGCCTCCGGGCAGCACCAGGTCGTCGATGGTCTGGTAGCCGCCGAGGGCGACCTGCACGGCGTGCTGGGCCGGGACGTTGGCGCACATGCGCATGTTGGCCAGCAGCGTCAGCCCGTCCAGGAAGTCCTTGGCGCGGTGCTTCGGCCCGGAGGCGGCCACCCAGCCGGAGCGGTAGCCGGCCACGCGGTAGGCCTTGGACAGGCCGGAGAAGGTCAGGGTGAGCACGTCGTCGGACAGGCCGGCGGCGTTGAGGTGCTTGGCGCCGTCGTAGGTGATCTTCTCGTAGATCTCGTCCGCCATGAGCACCAGGTTGTGGCGGCGGCAGATCTCGACCATGCCCAGAAGGGTCTCACGGGAGTACACGGCTCCCGTGGGGTTGTTCGGGTTGATCAGGACCAGGCCCTTGGTGCGCTCGGTGACCAGCGACTCGATGTGCTCGAGGTCCGGCTGCCAGCCCTCCTCCTCCACGCACCGGTAGTGCTTAGCCATGCCACCGGCCAGGGTGGTCGCCCCCGTCCACAGCGGATAGTCCGGGGACGGGATCAGCACCTCGTCCCCGTCGTCCAGCAGTGCGGTCAGGACCATGGAGATCATCTCGGACACGCCGTTGCCGATGAACACGTCGTCCACGCCGATGCCCCGGATGCCGCGGGACTCGTAGTACTGGGAGACCGCGGTGCGGGCCGAGTAGATGCCCTTGGAGTCCGAATAGCCCTGTGCGTGCGGCAAGTGCTGGATCATGCCCTGCAGGAGGGCGTCCGGGGCCTCGAAGCCGAACGGGGCGGGGTTGCCGATGTTCAGTTTCATGATGCGGTGGCCGGCGGCCTCCATCCGCTGGGCCTCCTCCAGGATGGGGCCGCGGACGTCATAGCGGACGTCCAGCAGCTTGGAGGACTGGCGGATCAGACGGGGGTCACCGGTGGAAGACATGCCCCCATCCTTCCACCGGCCGGGCCGTCCGCCCAGCACGTGTCAGGTGCTTCCGCCCGAGTGTCCGCTGTGGTCCCGGTTCAGAACCACCCCGGCCGCGGCACGACCCAGTCCTCGGGGGCGTCCTCGAGGCCGCGGTCCACGAGCCAGTACTGGGCGGCGTCCTCGGGGCTGAGCGCGTCCGGGCCGGAGACCAACTCCTGCAGGTCGGTGAGTCCCTCGGCGTCCATCCGGCCCATCACCTCGCGGATCTGGTCGCGGGTGGCCTTCGGGATGTGCTCGGCCTGGCCCAGCACGGAGATGCGGCCCTCCGGGAGGACGCGGCCGGAGTCCTCCAGGGCCACGAGGGCGTCGTCCTCCACAGCCGGGTCGATCCCGTAGGCGAAGCCCAGCTGGGCGCGGTCGAAGACCAGGTCACCGGTCACGGCGGAGTACGCCGGACGCCATTGATCCGGCCGGCAGCCGGAGAGGCGGTCCAGGCGCTCGCGCAGCAGGCGCGTGGCTTCCGGGCGGGACTCGCTGTTGACGTCCACGCGGGCGGCGGCGACGAGCGGCTCACACCGCACGTTGAGATCGTCGATGGTCTCCAGCTTCAGGCGGGACGCCGTGGACGCCGTGACCAGCGCGGTCAGGCGCAGGGTGCCTGCCGAGGGCGCGAACACGGTCACCTCATCCGAGGGCTCGGCGGAGGCCGAGGGCGTGCCGCCCGCCTCGGTCCCCGCGGAGCCGGCGTCCTCGGACGGCGTGGCAGAGCCCGCGGCGGCGCGGCGCCGCTCGGCCTCCGCCGCCAGGTGCTCCTCGATCAACCGGTCCACCTTGTCCGCGCCCATGGCGGACTCGCCGTTCGGCAGCGGGGTGGGGGTGGGCGTCCGGCTCTCGGTGCTCGACGCCGCGGCGGACTCCACTTCCCCGTCCTCGGACGGGGACGGGGACGGCGAGCCGCCGCCGGAAGGCGACGGGTCCGTCGTCGTGCTCTGAGCCGATGCAGACGGGGAAGCGTTGAGTGTGGGTTCCGGAGGCTCCGGCATGACCTGCTCCGGCGCCACCTGCAGGGCATAGGCCAGGGTGTCCACCACGGCGACGGTCGTCTCGTCCGTCCGTGCCCACGGCTGCGGCACAGGGTCGGACTCCGCGACCTCGTGGCCTCGATTGCGCAGATGGCGTTCGACTACGGCGGCCACGGCCTCGGACACCACGGCGTCCGTGTGGGCCACCGAGATCGGGCCCTGCGGGGCGGGCGGTCCCGTCGGCTCGTCGTCCCCGGTGCAGGCGGTCAGGCCGAGGGCCAACACGCAGGCACTGGCCAGGATCCGCAGGCGGCGGTTCATGCGTCCTCCTCCGTCGGCAGGTGGCCGCCGAGCCGCAGGGCCCGGGTCAGCCAGGGGGAGGTGAGGACCGAGTCCAGCTCGTCCAGACCGAACCAGCGGGCATCGTGGGACGAACCACCGATCTCCGGACGCAGGGTCCCGCCGGTGATCTGTCCGCGGTACAGCACCTGGACGGTGAGCAGGTCCACCCGCTCTCCACGCAGGCGCCTCGCGGCGGGGATGTGGCCCGTGGTCACACCGAGCAGCCCGACCAGGCGGCAGTCGTGTCCGGTCTCCTCCCAGACCTCGCGCACACACGCCTGCTCCGGACTCTCCCCCAGCTCGATGCCGCCGCCGGGCAGCGTCCAGTAGACGTCGTCGGACGGGCTGCGCCACGCCGAGAGCAGGACCGAGCCGTCCTGCACGATCAGCGCATAGGCGCCGGCGCGCGTCTGGAACGGGACGGCCGCGGCGGGCACGGTGCCGGTGGGCTGGGACACGTCGGCTCTCCTGTGAGGGGCGCGGGGTCGGACGGTTCCCCAGTCTACGGGCGCACACGGTGGCCGTGGCGGTGGCCTGCGCACCGGGCCGGCGGCGGAGGGGCGGCGGCGCCGCGCGGAGGCGCCGGGGCCGCGCGGAGGTCCCGCCGACCGTGAACACGCCCCGCAGCGGACGCGTGCCCTGGGATACTGGTCGGACCCGGCGGCAGCCGCCGCCCCGCCTCGTCCGGATGGAAAGGAGTGTCCCCGTGCACCACCACGACGACGGCCCCGCACCCGGGTCCGACCACCCCGCCTCGGACGTGGCCTCCTCCGCCGCCGAGGCCGGCGCGGCCCCCGAGGTGCCGGCCGCCGGCCGGAACGAGCTGCGGCTCGTCGGTGCGCTGAAGACGGCGCGCTCGGCCCGGCTGCCGGCCCCGGACCGCGCGGACGACGCCCTGGGCTGGCTGGATGTGGCCGTGGAGGCTGCCCTCGGCGACGACGGCGCCCGCGCCGCCGCTGCAGCGCACGCCGGCCTCGATGCCCCGGGCAGCGGTGCACCGGACTGTGCGCTGGCCCTGTGGCGTGCCGCCGCAGTGGCCGCGGACATCGCGCAGGACGCGGACGCGCTCTCCACGGCGCTCGAAGCCCGCGCCGCGTTGCTGCGCCGGCTCGGCCACCCCGTGCAGGCCCGGTTGGAGGTGCAGCTCGGCGCCGCCCTGCTGCACGAGCCGGACGCCTTCGAGGCGACGGTGCTCGCCGGCGTGGTGGAGGACGAGCGCGCCCGCCTCCGCAGTGCGGGGGCCACCGCCGACACGGTGCTTCCCGAGGCGCTCACGGCCCTGGCGGTGGCACGCACCCAGGACGGCGACCACGCCGGCGCCCTGCAGCTCGTGGACGAGGCCATCGCTCACATGCGCCGCATCAAGGTGGCCGGCGACGTGCTGCCCTGGGGCTCGCTGGCCTCCGCCCAGCTGCTGCGCGGCCGCCTCTGCCTCTGGACCTCGGACCCGGACGGGGCACAGGACGCCGCCTGCGATGTGCTGGCCCGCCCCTGCGGCCGTGCTGTGCGGGCCTCCGCGCTGCTGGTCCGGGCCCTGGCCTGCCACGCCCTGCAGAAACTGGACGATGCGGCGGACTGGGGCATCGCGGCCCTGGAGCTGATGCAGCGGGCCGGCCTGCGCCGCGGCGCCGCCTCCGCCGCGGCCCTGGTGGCCCGGGTGCTGGGGGCCTCCGCCGCCCCGAGCCGCGCGGCGCTGCTGGCGTGGGAGATCGCCGCGGTGAACGCCGAGCGCGCCGAGTCCCCCGACGCCGCGACGCTGACCTACTGGTGGGGCCACCAGCTGATCATGCACGGCCGTGCCGAAGATGCCGTGGACGTGCTGGGCCCCGTGGTCCGCCGGGCCCGGACCACCGGAACGGCGGCGGACGAGGCGCGCGCCCTCGTCGACCTCGGCCACGCCCACCATGAGCTGGACCGCACCGATTCCGCCCTCGAGGCCTGGGGGCGCGCCGCAGACCTGTTCGAAGACTGTGGCCGCGCCGACGACGCCGCCCGCACCCTGCTCGCCGCCGGCGCCCTGCTCAACCGCCAGGACGAGGCGCAGCGGCCCCGAGCACAGGCCCTGTTCGAGCGCGCCGTGCAGCTGGCCCGGCAGGTCCGGGATGAGGACCCCACGGTCCTGCCGATCGCCCTGCACTCGTTGGGCTACGTCACCTGCGAGCTCGGAGACCCCTCCGGCCTGACGATGCTGGACGAGGCCCTCGCCCTGGTCCGCGAATCGGCCGCCCGTTGGCAGGAGGCCGACTACCTGGACACCCGTGCCCGCTCTCTCTGGGCCCTGCGCCGCGGCGACGAGGCCGTCTCCACCGCCCTGCAGGCCGCCGACCTGTTCGTGGACGCCGACGACCCCGGCGGAGCACGGCAGGCGGAGCTGTTCGCCGCCTTCGTGGCCGCCGAGGACGGTGCCCCGGACACCGGGGTCACGCTGTTCTCCCTGCTGGCCGACGACGCACAGGCCCCGCACCTGGTGCGCCTGGCCGCCCTGACCGGCCTCGAGCAGTGCCACGTGCGGCTCGGGGACGAGACCTCGGCCGCCCGCGTCCACGCGCGGCTGCTTCAGCTGCAGGAGGAGGCGGACGCCCCGGCCGGGCACCGGGCGGTCGGGAACCGGGCGGCGGAGGACGACGTCCCCTGAGGTGAGGCCTCTCATCATGGCCTCATCCCGGACCCGGAGCATGGAGCCATGTTCACGAAGAGAGCCATCGGCGTCGGGCTGGCCGTGCTCATCGCCCTGATCGCCGTCGTCGCCGCCGTCGCCATCGCGATGCCGTCCCTGCGTCCGTCGGAGACGGAGCTGGGCCCTCAGATCCACCTCGGCACGTCGAGCCAAGACGCCTCGCACACCGCGTCCGAGCGCGGGCGCGACGGCGACGACGATGCCCCGTCGGCAGCCGACGCCTCCCGCTCGGCCGCCTCCTCGAACGCCTCGTCGTCGGCCGCCTCGATCTCACGGACACCCGGGCGTCCCGACGCCCCGGCCGCCTCTGCGAAGACCTCGTCCGCCCCGGGCCAGGAGCCGACCTCCGCCTCGGCGCCTGCCCCGAACCCGAAGCCGGTCACACCGCCGGCCCCGAGACCGAAGCCGACCACGCCTTCGGCCGCTGCGCCCACCTTCTCCCGCGTTCCCGCCGCTCCGCCGACCGTCCTCGACGACGAAGACGACGATGACGACGAATGGGAAGATGACGACGACGAAGACGACGAGGACGAAGACGAGGACGACGATGACGACGACTGGGACGACGACTGACCGGTCACCCCGCCGCCACTTGTGGTCCGGCGCGCCCGTCCGCGTCCGCCTGACCGTCCTGTTCGTCCTGATGACGATCGCGGCGCTCATCCTCTCCGGCGTCACGGCCTACCTGCTGCAGCGGGCCTCGGTGCACGAGCGCATCGAGAACGCCCTGGGCCGCACGGTCACGGAGCTGAACCTGCTGTCCCAGAACGGCGTCGTCCCGGACACCGGCAAGCCGATCTCCTCGGCGTCCGAGCTCATCGAGGTCGCCATGGTCCGCACCCTCCCCGTCCGCAACGAGGGCCTGCTCGGCCTGGAGAACGGCCGAGCCACCCTCGGCGCGGCCGACGCGGTCGAGCTGCGTCTCGAGGACGATCCCGAGCTCGTCGCCTGGGCCCTGGAGCGCGAGGACTCGGACGTCGTGCGCATCTCCACACTGACCACCCGTCAGACGACCTACCGGGCCGCCGTCGTCCCGGTGGGCGGCACCGCCGCCGAGGACCGCGGTGCACTGCTGGTGGCCTTCGACGTGGAGGCCGAGATCGACGAACTGCAGGAGACGTACTCCGGCTATGCGCTCGCCGCCCTGCTGTCCACCCTGGTGGTCGTCCTGCTGGCCTGGATCCTCCTACGCCGGGTCTTCACCCCCCTGGACCAGCTCAGCGCCACGGTCCGCACGATCACCGAGCGCGACCTCGCCCGCCGTGTGCCGGTGACCGGACACGACGACGTCGCCAAACTCAGCACGGGCTTCAACGAGATGCTGGAGCGACTCGAGGCGGCGTTCTCCTCGCAGCGCCAGCTCCTGGACGACGTGGGCCACGAGCTGCGCACCCCCATCACCATCGTGCAGGGCAACCTCGAGGTGATGGACCCCGAGGACCCCGAGGACGTCCGCGAGTCCATGGACATCTCCCTGGACGAGCTGCAGCGCATGCGCCGGCTCGTCGACGACCTGGTCCTGCTCGCCAAGACCGCACGCCCGGACTTCGTGACCCCCGAGGCCGTGGACGTGGCCGCCCTGACCTCCGCCGTGCTGGAGAAGGCCGCGCAGCTGGGCGAGCGGGAGTGGCTCCTGGAGTCGGCTGCCGAGACCACCGCGATGCTGGACGTGCAGCGCATCACCCAGGCGTGGCTCCAGCTCGCCTCCAACGCCGTCCGCTACTCGGAGGACGGGACGCGCGTGCAGCTCGGCACGGCCGTCGCCGGGGACACCCTGCGCCTGTGGGTCCGTGACCAGGGCATCGGCGTGGCGCAGGAGGACCGTGAGCGCATCTTCGAGCGCTTCGGACGCGGCGCCAGCACCCGGCAGGAGGGCTCCGGCCTGGGCCTGACCATCGTCTCCGCGATCGCCGCCGCGCACGGCGGTCACGTGAGCCTCGAGTCCGTGGAGGGCACCGGGTCGGTGTTCGCCATGGAGATCCCCCTGCGCACTCCACCGAAGGACCGAGCCCCGGAGGCACCGACACCATGACGCCGATCCTGCTCATCGAAGACGAGGAGCGCATCGCCCGCTTCGTCACCAAGGGCCTGAAGGCGGAGGGCTTCTCCGTCACCGTCGCGGACACCGGTCAGGAGGGGCTCGGCCTCGCCCTGACGGGCTCGTTCGCACTCATCATCCTCGACCTGGGGCTGCCGGACATCGACGGCTTCGACGTCCTGCGCCGGCTGCGGGTCCATGACGAGGACGTCCCCGTGATCATCCTGACCGCGCGCTCTTCCGCCCAGGACACGGTCTCCGGGCTCACCGGCGGCGCAGACGACTACATGCCGAAGCCCTTCCGTTTCGCCGAGCTGGTCGCCCGTGTCCGGCTGCGCCTGCGCGTCACCGGCGGCGGTGCCCCGGCGGCACCGGAGGACCCGGTCCTGCGCCACGCCGACCTCGAGCTCGACCCGGTGGCCCATGACGTGCGCATCGGCGGCAGGAGCGTAGACCTGTCCGCCCGCGAGTTCGCCCTGGCGGAGGAGTTCCTGCGCCATCCGGGCCAGGCCCTCAGCCGTGAGCAGCTGCTGGACAGCGTCTGGGGCTACGACTTCGACCCGGGCTCCAACGTGGTGGACGTGTACGTGCGCTACCTGCGCGGCAAGATCGGCGCCGAGCGCATCGTCACCGTCCGCGGCGTCGGATATCGCCTCGCCCATGAGGACGACTACCCGCCGGCCTCCTGACGGACTGGGCCCGGGCGCAGACGCGGAACGGCCCGCCTCCTCGGCGATGAGGAGGCGGGCCGTTCTGCGTCAGGTGCGGTGACGGGTGCCGGAGGCCGTGAGCGGCCTGCGGACGATCAGGAGGCGCGGCGGCGGGCCAGCACCGAGTCGAGGTCGAGTGCCGGGGTGGCCTGGTCCCGCAGGCGACGGCGCTGCAGCTCGGAGACGCCTTCGGCCAGGCGCACGTCGCCGGAGGGCACCTTCTCGGCGGTCTCGATGCGAGCAGGGGCGGAGCGCTGCATCTCCGGAGCGTCGAGGTAGGTCGGGCGGGGCACGGTCGGCAGCACCACGGTGCGGGGCTTCTGTGCCTCCTCCACCCGGACCGGCAGCGCCTGCTCCGCGACCGAGGCCTCGGTCTGTGCCGCCTGCGCGGCGGCAGGACGGACGTCCACGGACGGTGCAGCCTTCTCCGCCGGCGCCGCAGCAACCGGTGCGGCGGTCCCGGTCCTCTCCACCGCCGGCTCGGCGGTGCGGCCGGCGGACCGAGCGACGTGCACGCCGCGGGCGATGTGGGCCGGTGCCCGGTGGGCCTCGGCCCGGGCGGCGCGGGCGGCACGACGGGCCTTCCGCTCGCGGACGGCCAGGACGCGCAGGGTGGCGACGGCGGCGAGGGCTCCGAGCAGGGACCATCCCGCGACGGTCACGGTCTCCGCGCCGAAGGCGGCGGCGACACCGGTCACGAGGAAGGTCACGGCCAGCGCGACCGCAGCCAGGAACAGGGCCGTGCGGCCCCAACGCACACGGAAGCCGCCGGCCGGAGCCGCGCGGCGGGTGTCGAAGGAGGGGCGGCGGACGGCGGGAAGGCGGAAGGTGCGGCGCTTGGGCGCCGGCGCGGACGCGCTGGTCATGGGTGTCCCCTCCTGAGGCGAGGTCGTCGAAGCGGAGTCTACGGCCGCGTCAGCGGCAGGGGAAGCAGCGGCCTCGGCGGCGTGTGCCTCACGGGCGTCGGCGCGTCTGCGCTCGGCCGTGACCACATTCCATCCGAGCCAGAGGATGAGGGCGAGGATCACCAACGACGCGCTGACGCGCAGGTCGGAGAACACGCCGAGGACGGCGTTGAGCTCCGCCGCAAGGGTGTTGATCTCATCCATGCCTCCAGCGTAGCGGCTGGAATCACACGGTTGTCATTCACCGCGGCGTGTCGTCTCGAACACGCCGGCAGTCGCCGGATTCAGGCCGCGGTCAGCCCCCCGGCGAGTCCTGTCCGGCGGCTCTCCAACCACCCGGCGAGCACCCCGTCCGGGACCTCCTCGACGGTGAGGGCGTAGCTGATGTGGTCGCACCAACGGCCCGCCACGTGCAGGTAGCGCTCACGCAGCCCCTCCCGACGGAAGCCGAGCTTCTCCGGCACGCGCAGGCTGCGGGCGTTCTCCGGGCGGACGTTGATCTCCACCCGGTGCAGGCCGAGCCCGTGGAAGGCCCAATCCGTCACCATGGCCACCGCGGTGGGAGTCAGCCCGCGGCCGGCCTGGCGACGGTCGATCCAGTAGCCGACCGCACCGGAACGCACCGAACCGCCCTGGATGCCTCCGAGGCTGATCAGCCCCACCAGGCGGTCTCGACCCGGAGCGTCCTCGTCCAGCGCCATCGCCCAGGTGTAGGACAGCCCCTGCCGCGCCGAGCGGCGGTACCACCGCACCATCTGCGCAAAGGTCGTCGGACCGCTCCCCGGCTCCGGGCTGGTGGCATCCCAGGGAGTCAGCCACTCCTCGTTGGCGGAGCGCTGCTCCTCCCAGTCCCGCCGGTCGCCGCGCACCAGGGGGCGCACGGTCAGAGTGTCGTGCCGCAGCACGGCGGGCCAGGGGTCGGTCAGCCAGGACATGCCCCCGATCCTAGGTGTACTCGGCCATCACGTTGATGACACTCGTTGAGCGGGAGTCTTGCCTCCAAGCGCGGTGTGGCCACGCTCAGTGTTGTACTCATGGAGCCACCGGGCAAGGGCATCCGTGCGTTCAGTATTCGAGGCCCAGACCTGGCTGTAGGCCCATTCCTGCGCCAGCGTCCGGTTGTACCGCTCGACCTTGCCGTTCTGCCACGGGCAGTGCGGCCGGATGAACTTCTGCCGTGCACCCAAAGCTGAGACCGCTTCCTTGAACGCCTGCGAGTTCTTGTACGCCAAGGCGTTGTCCGTCATGACCCGTTCGATCCTGTCGATGCCGTGCTCAGCGAAGTACACCGCGGCCCGGGCCAGGAACCCGGCGCACGTGGGCCCGGTCTCATCCGGCAAGGCCTCGCTGTACGAGAGCCGGGAGCAGTCGTCGACCATCGAGTGCACATAGTCGTACCCGATCTTGGGTCGACGTCCTTTGAGCGGAGCGGTAGCCGCCCTGCCATGCGCACGCCACCCGCCCCCGTCCGGGATCTTCCCGATCTTCTTCACGTCTACGTGCACCAACTGGCCAGGACGGTCTTTCTCATACCGGTGAGTGGTGGCCTTCGAAGAACGGATCACTTCCCCGGTCACCGGATCAAGACAGGCCAGGGCAGGCATCTGGTGACGGGCCAGGATCCGGTTCACCGTCCTGGCCGGGACCCCGACTCTGGTGCTGATCCAGTCCTGACCCCGCCGGTGCGTGCTGCGGGCCTGAAGGACTTGCTGTTCGGTCTGGGCGCTGGTTCTGCTCGGACAGTGGTGAGGCCTGCTGGAACGATCCTGCAGCCCGTGTTCGCCCTCGGTGCGGTAACGGGAGACCCACCGGTGCGCGCACTGACGCGAGATGCCCATCAAGGCCGCGGCGTGGGCCACGGGCATGCCCTCTTCCAGAACCCGGTGGACCAGTAGCGTCCTTCCATACAGGGTCAACCGGGCGTTAGCGTGGGACATGAGAACCTCCGTGGTGATTGGGATGCCGTTGACAAGCCCCACTTCACCCGGAGGTTCTCTTCATCGTCAACGGACTATCTGTCACCAACGTCATGGCCGAGTACACCTAGGCGGCACAATGAGGGACATGGACACCCCTGATACCTGCGCCGAGGCCAAGGCGCGGCTGCGCACTCAGGTGCGCAGCCGCCGTCGGGCACGGGACGCCGCCGAGCGCGCCCGACTGTCCGAGGCGGCGGTGGGACACCTGTGGTCCTGGCTCGGGCCGCGGATCGCCGAGCGTGCCGCGGCCGGCGCGGACACCACGGTCGCGACCGTCCTGCCGATGCCCACGGAGCCGGACACCGCGTCCCTGCGCACCCGCCTCCACGCCGCCGACGCCCGGGTCCTCGTCCCCGTCACGGCCGAGGGTAGGCGGATGCACTGGACGGCGTGGACACCCGGCGTGGCCACGGCCCGGTCCGCCCATGCCCCGGTGGAGGAGCCGGTCGGCGAGCGCCTGCCGACGTCGGCGCTGCACACGGCCGCGGCGCTGATCATGCCCGGTCTCGCGGTGGACTCGGCGGGCATGCGGCTGGGCCAGGGCGGCGGCTACTACGACCGTGCCCTCGCCGCGTTGCCGGACCGGCTGCCCCGGGTCGCGCTCCTGTTCCCGGACGAGGTGCTGCCGGCCGGTCAGGTGCCGACCGAGGCGACCGACCGGCCCGTGCACGGCGTCGCCACCGCGGGCGGACTCGTGTGGTTCTGCCCGCCTTTCGCCGACGCGGACCCCACCGACGCAGGCCGTGCCGGGGAGCGGGACTAGGATTCTGCATCGAGCCGGGCCCGCACGGGCGCGACCGGCACCGATGCGCCGCTCCCCCACGGAGGAACCCATGCCCACCTATGCCTACCGCTGCAAGGACTGCGACCACGCCTTCGACATCGTCCAGTCCTTCACCGACGACTCCCTCACCGAGTGCCCCGAGTGCGGCGGCACGCTGCGCAAGCAGTACGGCTCCGTGGGTGTGACGTTCAAGGGCGGTGGGTTCTACCGGACCGATTCGCGGAGCTCGGGCGGGTCGTCCTCCCCCTCGGAGCCCTCGGGCTCGGGATCGGGATCGGGATCGCGATCTTCCTCGTCGTCGTCCTCGTCCTCGTCGTCTTCGGACTGAGCCGAGGCTTGCGGAAGCCCTCGTTCCGCTCTAGAGCATGCCTCTCATGCTCCGGATCGGAACGAGGGCATCGTCGTCGGGTGCCGACGCCCGGTTCGGCGCCCCGTTCAGCCCCAGTGCCGCCCCGTTCAGCCCCAGTGGGGCGGACGCTGGTCGAGGATCCACCGTCCGCGCGCGTCCGTCTCGGCGGGGCCACCGGTCCCCGGGACGACGGCGTCGCTCGCCTCCGCGTTGAGCCCCACGATGCGCGGCTCGGCACCGTCCGCTCCCGCCGGTCCCGTGCCGGGCGCCGAGGCGCGGCGCGGGCCACGGCGAGGCTCGGCCGGCTGCGCCACCGCAGGCCGGCGGTCCGCACCGGTCATCGCGCTGTCCCTCTCAGCGCCGACCGACCCCGACCGCTCCGGCCCCTCCGGCGCCGGGTCCCCGCTCACTGCTGTGCGTCCCCGTCCTCACCGGTCCAGCCCGGGTGCGCGGCGTCGGCGTCCACGCCGAGACGGTCGGCGTAGCGGTCCGCCAGCACCTCCGGGTCCGCGAACACGTCGATGGTCCACTGGGTGACCGGGTCCCAGCCACGGGCCTCGAGGGCCTCCGGCAGCAGGCGGGACCGTTCGCGCACGGTCAACGCCGTGTAGGTGTCCGCGCCGTCCGAGGCGAGTGCCAGCGGCGCGGACTCGCCCTGCGGGTCCCACACGGCCATGTCCATGACGGACCCGAACAGCGGCCACACCTTCGCCCCGTGTTCGCCGAGGCGCCGGATGAGGTCCTGGTTGAGCGGGTTCGGCACGCCGACGCCCGGCGCCTGCTGCTCCTTGCCGAAGTAGGCCTGGAGGATCCGGTAGAAGTCCAGGGCGCCGCCGGAGAGGCGGTCCTCCTCGAGGTCCTCGGCACGCAGGGCGGAGACGAGGTGCATGCGCTCCCGGGCGCGGGTGAAGGCGAGGGCCACCATGCGGGCGCCGTCCGGGTCGGAGAAGGCACCGAAGTGGTGGACCACGCGGCCGTGCGGGGTGCGGCCGTAGCCGTGGGTGAACACGACCTCGTCGCGGACGATGCCGGCGGCGCGCACGACCGGGGCGATCACGAACGGCTCGCGGGCGTCGTCGTCACCGCGGCCGCGGGACAGGAAGTCCAGGGCCCACTGGTTCTTCGCGGCGGTGGCGCGCACCGCGGCGGCGACCTTCCGGGCGTGCTGCTCGGAGACCGTGATGACGGCCAGGGACTTCTCCGGGCGGGTGCGGATGTGCTCGAACACCAGCTCGACCGTGCGGGTCACGTCCGCGACGGTGGATACGACGGCGTCACCGCCGGTCAGCGGGATGCCGGTGCCGTCCTCGAGATAGTGGGCCACCACGGGGCGGTCGCGGCCGGTGAGCTCGCCGGCGTGCGGGACGGCGTCCAGGGCGCCCTCGTAATCCGCGGCGGACAGGATGCGCACGAGGGTGCGTTCAAGGCCGCGGTGCATGGTGCGCAGCGGCACGCTCGGCAGGACCTGCTCGAGGGCGCTGTGCGCGGAGGTGAGCGGACGCAGCGGGCCGGCGGTGGCCGTGGGGTCCACCGAGACCTGGAACGGCTGCGGGCGGCCGAGCACCGGGTCTCCGAAGGCGATGACCTGCTTCGCACGGGTCAGGGCGCCCATGGCGGAGGCCAGCGAGGTCGCCGCGGACTCGAGCAGGATCACCGCGTCAGCCTCCCACTCGTCGCCGAACTCCGTGAGGGCCATCGGCGAGGTGGTGACCACCGGCACCAGCGGCTGAAGCAGCTCGGGGGCGAGGGTGGTCAGCCCGGAAACGGTGACGCTGCCCTGCTTGAGCATGGTGCGCAGCACGGAGGCGTCGGCGCGGAAGCGGCCGAGGGCCTCCTTCCACTGCGTGCCGAGGTGATGGCGCAGGCGGGCGGCGCCGGAATCCAGGTGGGCCCGGTCCAGCTCGCGGTAGCGGCGCTCGACGCCGGTGAGGGCCGGGCCGTCCATCATGGCCAGGAAGTCGTCGCCGGAGATCATCGCCTCAAGGGCGGACTGCCACCAGGCGAGCTCGAGCTCGCTGGTGAGGCCGGCCGTCGGCACCTCGCGACGGTGCAGGTCCTGGAGCAGCTCGTCCAGGCCGTGGTCCCGGAGCTGGTCCAGCACGAGGGTGCGCTCCGGCAGGGAGGCGAGGGTGTCGCGGTCTGCGACGAGGCCGTCCACCAGCGCGGCGAGCTCGTCCACGTCCCGGTCCACGAGCTGCACGTCCTCGGTCTGCTCGGCGGCGAGGACCTCCTGCAGGCGGTCGAGACGGTCCACGACGTCCGCGACGGCGTCCAGGGCGCGGTCGGTGATGCCCGGAGCGGTGGGGGTGGACGGCCCTCCGGCGAAGCGGGCCCAGACGGCCTGCTGCTCCTCGACCTGGACGAGGGCGGCGTGCAGGTCCTCCGGGTGGATGCCCGGACGCACGACGTCCTTGGCGGCGCGGCGCAGGCGGGCGCGGGTCACCGAGGACATCTCCACCATGTGGCCGCGGCGCCACGAGCTCGAGGCGGTGGCGGCCACCATGGCGGGCACATCCTGCGCGTAGACCTCCGGGGTGAAGGTCTGCAGGGACCGGCGGACGGCGTGGTAGAGCTCGACCTGCTCAGCCCAGCCGGCCACGGTGTCCGCCGGGCGCAGGCCGGCCTCGCCGGCGGCGGACTCGACGGCGCGGCGGGCGATCGCCAGGCGCGCGGCCAGCTCCTCCGCCAGCTCGGTGGCCGCCTCGGTCTCCTGGACGTTGCGCACGCGCGCACCGAACCAGCGGGACTGCGTGGAGGCGGCGGAGAACGCGCCGAGTTCGCCGGCGCGGACCAGCTGTTCGGCCACGGCCTGGCGGTTCACGGTGGAGTCCAGCACGGAGCGGTTCAGGCGCACAGTGGTGGACGGGGAGGTCGGCAGGGAGGTCAGCGCGGCGAGGGCCTGCATGGCCTGGTACGGCGAGCAGCCCCACCGCGGACGCACGTGGTGCAGCGAGGAGACGTGCTCGGACAGGCGGGCATGGTGCGCGGCGAGCTCCTGCTGGAGCGGGCCGGTCTCCGGGTCCGGCGCCCGCTCGGCCCGCAGCACGGCCTGGACGAGCTGCCGACGCAGCGGCTCGGCCTCCGGGTGGGCCGGTACGTCCAGCACGATGTCCCGCAGTCCCACGGAGTCCAGGCGGTCCTGGAAGTCCTCGAGGGCCGCGGAGCGCTCGGCCACCACGAGCACGCGCTTGCCGTCCCACGCCAGCTGGGCGGCCAGGTTCGCGGCGGTCTGGGTCTGGCCGGTGCCGGGGGCGGCCTGGACGAGGAACGACTCCCCCGCGAGCGCATGGTCCAGCACACGCTGCTGGGACGGGTCCGCGTCCAGCACGTGGCGCTCGTCCGCGGCGCGGCGCTGGGCCACCGGGAGCAGGCCGGTGTCCTCGAGGCTCCGGCGGCGCGGGACCATGCCGGTGCCGGCGTCGTACAGGGCCTGCACCACGGGGCGGTGCTCCAGGGACTCGGGCACACGGGCCGTGTCCCCCAGGTCCGCGAACGTGGAGATGAGCAGGCGGTGCTCGACCTCGAAGTCGGTGAGGTGGCCGGCCTTCTCCTGCAGCAGGTGCAGCGCCGGGGCCGGCTCGAGGCGGGCCATGGCGTAGGCGGCGTGCCGGAACTGCTCCGGGTCCAGCTCGATGCCGTGGTGACGGCGCAGATTGCGCACGAGCGCCGGGTTGAGCTCGGCGTGCTCGATGATCTGCACCTCCATCTCGTCCCGGCCACGGGCACCACGGCGCATGGCGGTGGCCACCCGGGCGAGCAGCACGGGGGCGGAGCGTCGCTCCCGGCGACCGTCCTCCACCGCGGTCCAGGACGCGACGCCCACGGCGAGGGCGCCGACGTCGATGCCGCGCTCCTCGGACAGCTCCCGGACCTTGGCGCGCAGGGCCAGGGAGACGCTGCGGGCCTGCTCGCGCTCCTCCTCGGACCGCAGCAGCGTGGACAGGCGGGTGCGGCGGCCGAGCATCAGCTGGGACAGGCCGGAGCTGTTGCCCTGCGTGACGTCGATGCTGTTCTGCGCCGACGGGGCGAACCGCAGCATCGTGTCATTCTCGGCCCCGGAGCCCAGCGAGGAGACCCAGGTGGCCGGGTCCGGGCGCTGCTCGTCGCCCGCGGTCTCGCCGGAGGCGGCGGCGCGGGCCCGGTTCAGGCGCGGGAACTGGTGCTCGGTCACGGTCGGTGCGGTCCTTCCTGGTCCACGCGGGGACGGTGCGCGGGATGCGAGGTCGTCGGGCGGTGTCGGACGGGGCGGGAACGGCGGTGCGACCGCCGCGGGCAAGGACCCTCAGGGCCCGAGTCCATGGCGGTCGCCCCGGCCGCTCACTCCCACTCGATGGTGCCCGGCGGCTTGCTGGTGATGTCGAGGACCACGCGGTTGACCCCGTCGACCTCGTTGGTGATGCGGTTGGAGATCCGAGCGAGCACGTCCTCGGGGATGCGCGCCCAGTCCGCGGTCATGGCGTCCTCGGAGGTGACCGGGCGCAGCACGATCGGGTGGCCGTAGGTGCGGCCGTCGCCCTGGACGCCCACGGACCGGACGTCCGCCAGGAGTACCACCGGGCACTGCCAGATGTGACGGTCCAGGCCGGCGGCGGTCATCTCGGTGCGCACGATCGCGTCCGCGGCGCGCAGCAGGTCCAGGCGCTCGGCGGTGACCTCGCCGATGATGCGGATGCCCAGGCCCGGGCCCGGGAACGGCTGGCGCCAGACGATCTCGTCCGGCAGGCCCAGCTCGGAGCCGACGGCACGGACCTCGTCCTTGAACAGGGCGCGCAGCGGCTCGCAGAGCTCGAACTCGATGTCCTCCGGCAGGCCGCCCACGTTGTGGTGCGACTTGATGTTCGCCGTGCCGTCGCCGCCGCCCGACTCGACGACGTCCGGGTACAGGGTGCCCTGCACCAGGAACTTCACGTCCGGGGCGTGCGGGTCGTCCGCGGACTCCCGGACGATGTCCGCCTGGGCCTTCTCGAAGGTGCGGATGAACCGCTCGCCGATGATCTTGCGCTTCTGCTCGGGATCCGTGACGCCGGCGAGGGCGCTCAGGAAGTCCTCGCGGGCATCGACCATGATCAGGCGGGCGCCGCCGGTGGACTCGCCGAAGGCCTTCTCGATCTGTGCGGACTCGTCCTGTCGCATGAGGCCGTGGTCCACGTAGACACAGGTGAGGCGGTCGCCGATGGCGCGCTGCACCAGGGCGGCGGCCACGGCGGAGTCCACGCCGCCGGAGAGGGCGCAGATCGCGCGGGCGTCGCCGATCTGCTCCTGGATCAGGGCGACCTGCTCGTCGATCACGTTCGTGGCGGTCCAGTCCGAGCCCAGGCCGGCGCCCTCGTGCAGGAAGCGGGAGATGACCTCCTGGCCGCGCGAGGAGTGGCCGACCTCCGGGTGCCACTGCACGCCGAAGATGCGGCGCTCGCGGTCCTCGAACGCCGCGACCGGCGCACCGGAGGTGGTGGCGGTGACGGCGAAGCCCTCCGGGGCCGCGGTGACGGCGTCGCCGTGGGACATCCAGACCACCTGGTCGTCGTCCTGGCCGGCGAAGAGCACGGAGTCGGACTCCACGGTCTCCAGGCGCGTCGAGCCGTACTCGCGGGTGCCGGTCCTCGCCACGGTGCCGCCCAGCGCATGCGCGATGGACTGGAAGCCGTAGCAGAGGCCGAGCACGGGCACGCCGGCCTCCAGCAGCGCCGGATCGAGCTGGGGGGCGCCCTCCTCGTAGACCGAGGACGGGCCGCCCGAGAGCACCAGCGCCGCAGGCTTGCGGGCCAGGATCTGCTCGGCGGGGGTCGAGGCCGGGACGACCTCGGAGTAGACGTTGGCCTCGCGTACGCGGCGGGCGATCAGCTGGGCGTACTGTGCGCCGAAGTCCAGCACCAGGACGGTCGGCATCACCTCGGCCAGCTCGGTGGCGTTCTCCTCAAGGGGTGCGTTCTCAGTCACCCGTCCAGGATAGTCGAGCCACCGGAGGCGGGGGGACGACGACGGCCGCGCGCCCGGCTCTGGTGAGCCGACGCCGTCGTGGGCAAGTCTCGGGCGCCCCGCCGGGGCGCCGGGGGCGGGTCAGTAGCGGAGGGCGGCGTCCGGGAAGCGGTGCAGCTCGGCCTCGACGTCCCGGTCGATCTTCTTCTCCACGATGAAGGACAGGAACGGGACCACGCCGCCGCCGGCCATGAGGAACAGCCGCAGCGGGTTCCAGCGCATGAAGTTCCACACGCGGAAGCCGGCGAACAGGTAGACCACGTACATCCAGCCGTGGGCGATCAGGATGGCGCTGGAGAGGTTCACTCCCCCGGTGACCGAGTCCTCCGGGTGGAAGCCGACGGTGTTCTCCACGCCGTCCGCGGTGACCCCGCCGGCGAAGATCTCGTTGCCGAAGCCGTACTTCGCGATCATCTCCGCCACGAGCAGCAGCAGCATGACGCCGGTGATCCACGCACAGACCTTGTAGAAGGTCTTGGCCCCACGGATCTCCTGGCGGGTGCCGGCGAAGCGGCGGCGCGTCTGGGGGCGGGCGGGGGCGGGGCCGAGGTCGTCCTCGGTGATGTCCTCCGGGTCCGGCAGGGTGTCCGGGTCGATCGGCTCGTGGCGGGGGTCCGGGGTCGGGTGGTCCTGGCTCATGCTCACTCCTGGGGTGCGTCGGGGCGTCCGGCCCCGGGGCTGCGGTCTGCGGGGGTCTGGTCTGCGGGGGTCGCCGCGTCGAGGCCGTGGTAGGCGGCGTAGGCGCGGCGGGCCTCCTCCTTGGCCCGGGCCGCCTCGGAACGGCGTCGCTCGAGCTCCTCGGCGCGCCAGGTCCGTTCCCACTCGGCGTCGAGCTCGGCCTCGCGCAGTTCGCGGGCGTGGTCGTCACGGACGAAGCGCCACCACAGGTACAGGGCGAAGCCGGCGAAGATGATCCACTCGACGGCGTAGAAGACGTTGAGCCACACGATGGTGGTCTCGTCCGGCTGCGGCGCGACCCACACCGGCTCCAGGCCGCCCTCGGCGGCGCCGACGCCCACGTCCGCGCCGGCGGCGTCCACGACCTCGAAGGCCGCGACGAACGCGGCGTAGGAGGGCACGTCCCAGAAGTTCGTCAGCTGGGCCGCCGAGAGGCTGTCCACGAGGATGCGGCCGCCGGTGTCCGGCCCGTCCTTCACCCGCGGCAGCGGCCCCTCGGGCGGCAGCAGGCGGCCGGTGACGGTCACCTCGCCCTCCGGGGCGGGGTCGGCCGCGGTGGGGTCCGCGGACCAGCCGCGCACGACCGGCATGACGATGCCCTCGGGGGCGCCCTCCGGCGCCTCGTCCGGGCGGAAGGCGGAGACCACCCAGTAGCCGTCCTCTCCCCGCAGGAGGCGGTTGTCCACCACGACGTCCGTGTCCGGCAGGAAGGTGCCGGAGAACTCGAGCACCTGGTCCGCCTGGGAGGCCAGCAGCGGCTCGGCGGGGCTGATGTGGCCCACGAGCGGGACCGCGTTCTCCGTCTGCTCGCGCGGCGGCGGCGCAGCGGTCTCGGCGCTCTCGAACTGCCACTTGGACAGGTAGACGAACACGCCGGACACCACGATCGTCAGCACGAGCATCAGCAGCCAGAACGGCTTCAGGGCGGTGCGCAGCACGCGGTTCAGCTCCGAAAGGGGGTCGGGGACGGTGGCGGGTGCCGGAGGGGCGGCTCCGGAGGCCCCTGCCGGGCAGGGGCCGGTGCGGGGCTCAGGCGCCGACGGCCGGGTTCACGATGACCTCGACCTTCTGGAAATCCTTGAGCTCGGTGTAGCCGGAGGTCGCCATGGCCGCCTTGAGGGCGCCCATGAGGTTCGTGGTGCCGTCGGTCTGGCGCCCCGGGCCCCAGAGCAGCTCCTCGAGCGGAGCCGCCTGGCCGACGCGGGTGCGGTGGCCGCGCGGAAGCACCGGGTGGGCTGCCTCGCCGCCCCAGTGCCATCCGCCGCCCGGGGCGTCCGTGGCGCGGGCCAGGGTGGCGCCGAGCATGACGGCGTCGGCGCCCATGGCGATCGCCTTGACGATGTCGCCGGAGGTGCCCAGACCGCCGTCGGCGATCACGTGTACGTAGCGGCCGCCGGACTCGTCCATGTAGTCGCGGCGGGCCTCGGCGATGTCCGAGACGGCGGTGGCCATCGGCACGCGGATGCCCAGTGCGCGGCGGGTCGTGGAGGACGCGCCGCCGCCGAAGCCGACGAGCACGCCGGCCGCGCCGGTGCGCATCAGGTGCAGCGCCGGTGTGTAGCCGGCGGCGCCGCCGACGATCACCGGGACGTCGAGCTCGTAGATGAACTTCTTCAGATCCAGCGGCTCCTTGGCGGTCGAGACGTGCTCGGCCGAGACGGTGGTGCCGCGGATGACGAACAGGTCGACGCCGGCCTCGACGACCGTGCGGTAGAACTCCTGCGTGCGCTGCGGGGTGAGCGAGCCGGCCACGACGACGCCGGACTCGCGGATCCGGTTCAGACGCTCGGTGATCAGCTCGGCACGGATCGGCGCGGAGTAGATCTCCTGGAGGCGGCGGGTGACCTCCGGGCTGCCCGGCTCGTCCGGCAGGGAGGCGATCTCCTCCAGCAGGGAGGTCGGGTCCTCGTGACGGGTCCACAGCCCCTCGAGGTTGAGGACGCCGAGGCCGCCGAGCCGGCCCAGGGCGATGGCCGTGTCCGGGGACATCACGGAGTCCATCGGGGCGCCGATCACCGGCATGTCGAACGTGAAGGCGTCGATCTGCCAGGACAGGTTCACGTCCTCGGGGTCACGCGTGCGACGCGCCGGGACCACCGACACGTCGTCCAGGGAGAAGGCCCGACGGCCACGCTTGCCACGTCCGATCTCGATCTCGTTGCTCACCCCTCCAGGGTAGTCGAGAGCCGCGCCGGTGCAGACATGCGACGAGGGGCGGGACCGGTGCGGTCCCACCCCTCGCGGCGGCGCTTTCGGCCGGTGCGGCCGGCCGGTGTCAGTGGCCTCGGTAGTTCGGCGCCTCGACGGTCATCATGATGTCGTGCGGGTGGGACTCCTTCAGCCCCGCGGCGGTGATGCGCACGAAGCGGCCCTGCTCCTTGAGCTGGGGCACGGTCTCCGAGCCGGTGTAGAACATGGTCTGGCGCAGGCCGCCCACCAGCTGGTGGACCACGGCGCCCACCGGGCCGCGGTAGGGAACCTGGCCCTCGATGCCCTCGGGGATCAGCTTGTCCTCGCTCGGCACGTCGGCCTGGAAGTAGCGGTCCTTGGAGAAGGAGCGCTGGCCGTTGCGGGTCTGCATGGCGCCCAGGGAGCCCATGCCGCGGTAGGCCTTGAACTGCTTGCCCTGGTAGAAGACCAGGTCGCCCGGGGACTCTGCGGTGCCGGCGAGCAGGGAGCCGAGCATCACGGAGTCGGCGCCGGCCACGAGGGCCTTGCCGATGTCCCCGGAGTGCTGCAGGCCGCCGTCGGCGATCAGCGGCACGCCGGCCGGGATCGCGGCCTTGGCGGCCTCGTAGATGGCGGTGATCTGCGGGACGCCGACGCCGGCGACCACGCGGGTGGTGCAGATGGAGCCCGGGCCCACGCCGACCTTCACGGCGTCCGCCCCGGCGTCCACGATGGCCTTGGCCCCGGCGTAGGTCGCGGCCTGGCCGCCGATGACGTCCACGTGCCGGGCGGACTTCTCCTTCTTCAGGCGGGCGATCATGTCCAGCACACCGTGGGTGTGGCCGTTCGCGGTGTCCACCACGAGCACGTCCACGCCCGCCTCGACGAGCGCCATGGCGCGCTCCCAGCCGTCGCCGAAGAAGCCGACGGCGCCGCCGACGCGCAGGCGGCCCTCCTCGTCCTTCGCGGCGTCCGGGTACTTCAGTGCCTTGTCGAAGTCCTTGATGGTGATCAGGCCGGTGAGGCGGTCCTTGCGGTCCACCAGCGGCAGCTTCTCCACCCGGTTGTGCGAGAAGAGCTCGAGCACCTCCTCGCGGGAGATGCCCTCACGGGCCGTGACCAGCGGCATGCGGGTCATG
Organism: Micrococcus sp. FDAARGOS_333; assembly: GCF_002206575.2. Classification (NCBI taxonomy): domain Bacteria; kingdom Bacillati; phylum Actinomycetota; class Actinomycetes; order Micrococcales; family Micrococcaceae; genus Micrococcus; species Micrococcus sp. FDAARGOS_333. The sequence continues at coordinate 2,353,591 of NZ_NJFJ02000001.1, forward strand.
GCGGTCTCGACCGTGCGGGTCTGCCACTCTTCCTGCGGGATGAAGCGGGTGTCCCGGTTGGTGATGATGCCCAGCAGGGTGCGGTCCTCGGCCACCACCGGCAGGCCGGAGACGCGGTACCGGGCGCACAGCTCGTCCAGCTCGGCGAGGGAGGCGTCCGGGCCGATGGTCACCGGGTCGGTGATCATGCCGGACTCGGAGCGCTTCACGCGGTCCACGTGGGAGGCCTGGTCCTCGATGGACAGGTTGCGGTGGATGATGCCCATGCCGCCCTGGCGCGCCATGGCGATGGCCAGCGGCGCCTCGGTCACGGTGTCCATCGCCGCAGAGATGATGGGGATGTTGAGGCTGATCCGCCGGGTCAGGCGCGTCGAGGTGTCGGCGTCGGCCGGGATGACGTCCGTGGCGTTCGGCAGCAGCAGGACGTCGTCGTAGGTGAGGCCGAAGAACCCGAACGGGTCGGCGGCGGTGGCGACGGGATCCGGCGACGGACCAGAGGACGTGACGTTCACGGGCGCAGAACCTTTCGAGCGGGAGACGGCATCAGGCATCGGCGCGCAGCACCGGTGCCTGACAGTCTACGACCGCGCACACACGGGGCGGCCGCGGGGTGGGGAAGCTCACCTGCCGCCGTCGGCCCGCCCGACGGCCCGAGCACGTCGCCTGGTGTCCACGATCACGACTGTTGCCCTGGATGACCCCCGGGCCGCCCCCTGCCCCGCACCCGGCCTATCGTCGCCCGATGACTTCGCAGAACGCCTCCCCCACGCCCCCGCGCTCGGACGCCGCCGAGCAGACGGCCGCGCGTGCCTCCGACCGCCCCCGACCCTCCGCCTGGTACACGCGCTTCGGCCCGCAGATCCTCATCGCCTTGGTGGTGGGCCTGGCCCTGGGCCTGCTCGCCCGCGCCACCGGCCACACCGAGGACACCCCCACGTGGCTGGGCGAGGGCCTGGCCACCCTGGGCTCGTCCTACATCTCCCTGCTGCGCGCCACCGTGGTGCCGCTCGTGTTCTTCGCGGTGGTCGCCTCGATCGCCAACCTGGCGCAGGTGACCAACGCCGCCCGCCTGGCGGCGAAGACCCTGCTCTGGTTCGCCCTGACCTCGCTGGTCTCCGTGCTGATCGGCATCGCCGTCGGCGCCGTGGTGCAGCCGGGCGTCGGCACCGGACAGCAGGCCCCCACCGACTACACCGCCCGCGAGGTCGGCTGGCTCGACTTCCTCAAGGGCCTGATCCCGGCGAACTTCCTCGGTCTGGAGGCCTCCGCGTCCGTGGCCGAGTCCGGTGCCGTCTCCGTCTCGCCGAGCTTCAACGTGCTGCAGGTGCTGGTCGTCTCCATCGCCGTCGGCGTGGCAGCGCTCAAGGTCGGCGCGCAGGCCGAGCCGTTCCTGTCCTTCTCCCGCTCCGTGCTGGCCGTGATCCAGAAGGTCCTGTGGTGGATCATCCGTCTGGCCCCGTTGGGGACCGTGGGCCTGCTCGGCAACGCGGTGGCCTCCTACGGCTGGACCACCATGGGCACGCTGGTGAAGTTCGTGGTCGCGATCTACCTCGGCCTCGCCCTGGTGCTCTTCGTGCTCTACCCGGCCCTGGCGAAGCTGCACGGCCTCTCGGTGCGCCAGTACTTCTCCGGCGTGTGGCCGGCGGTGCAGCTCGGGTTCGTGTCCCGCTCCTCCATCGGCACCCTGCCGGTGACCCAGCGCGTGGCCGAGCGGAACTTCGGCGTCCCCACCGGCTACGCCTCCTTCGCCGTGCCGCTGGGCGCCACCACCAAGATGGACGGCTGCGCCTCGATCTACCCGGCGATCGCCGCCCTGTTCGTGGCGCAGTTCTTCGGCATCGACCTCTCGCTGGGCCAGTACGCGCTGATCGTCCTGGTCTCCGTCCTGGGCTCGGCCGCCACCGCGGGCACCACCGGCGCCACCGTGATGCTCACGCTGACCCTGTCCACCGCGGGGCTGCCGCTCGAGGGCATGGCCCTGCTGCTGGCCGTGGACCCGATCGTGGACATGGGCCGCACCGCCACCAACGTGGCCGGCCAGGCGCTCATCCCGGCACTCGTGGCCAAGCAGGAGCACATCCTCGACCTGGACCGCTACAACGCCGAGCGCGCGGACATCATGGAGGACGAGGAGGAGATCGTGGACGCCCGCCGCCACGATGACACTCGTCCCACTGAGCACTCGCGACCGCTGAGCACTCGCGCCCGCTGAGCATCCACCTCGACGGCGACGCCCCCGCACCCTCTGCCGAGGGTGCGGGGGCGTCGCCATGCCTGACGGAAGGGGCGTCAGTGCTGGTGGTCGTCCTCGTCGTCCTCCGGCTTGTCCGCCACGAGGGTCTCGGTGGTGAGCACCAGGGCGGCGATGGAGGCGGCGTTGGCCAGGGCCGAACGGGTCACCTTCACCGGGTCGATCACGCCGTCGGCGATCAGGTCTCCGTACCCGCCGGTCTTGGCGTTGAAGCCCTGGTTGGGCTCCATCTCCGCGACCTTGGAGACGACCACGTAGCCGTCCTCACCGGCGTTCTGGGCGATCCAGCGCAGCGGCTGCTTCAGGGCCTTGCGGACGATGTCCACACCCACGAGCCCGTCGTCGGTCAGGCTCTGGACAGCTTCGTCCTCGTCCAGGACAGCCAGGGCGTTGATGAGGGCGGTGCCGCCGCCGGCGACGATGCCCTCCTCCAGGGCCGCACGGGTGGAGGACACGGCGTCCTCGATGCGGTGCTTGCGCTCCTTGAGCTCCACCTCGGTGGCGGCGCCCACGCGGATCACGCCGACGCCGCCGGCGAGCTTGGCCAGGCGCTCCTGGAGCTTCTCCCGGTCCCAGTCGGAGTCGGTGGCGGCGGCCTCGGCCTTGATCTGGGCCACACGGGCCTCCACCTCGTCGGCGGCACCGCCGCCGTCCACGATGGTGGTGGAGTCCTTGGTGACGGTGACGCGGCGGGCGGTGCCCAGCACGTCCAGGTCGGCCTGCTCCAGCTTCATGCCCAGGTCCGGGGAGACCACCTGGGCGCCGGTGAGGATCGCGATGTCCTGCATCATGGCCTTGCGGCGGTCGCCGAAGCCCGGAGCCTTCACAGCCACCACGTTCAGGGTGCCGCGGATCTTGTTGACCACCAGGGTGGACAGGGCCTCGCCCTCCACGTCCTCGGCGATCACGAACAGCGGCTTGTTGGACTGCAGGACCTTCTCCAGCAGGGGCAGCAGCTCCTGCACATTGGAGATCTTGCCGGAGTTGATGAGCACGTAGGCGTCCTCGAGGACGGCCTCCTGGCGCTCGGCGTCGGTCACCATGTACGGGGACAGGAAGCCCTTGTCGAACTGCATGCCCTCGGTCACGTCCAGCTCGGTGGAGGTCGTGGAGGACTCCTCGATGGTGATGACGCCGTCGGTGCCGACGGTGTCGAAGGCCTGCGCCAGCAGCTCGCCGACCTCGTCGTTCTGGGCGGAGATGGCGGCCACGTGGGCCACCTCCTTGCCCTCGACCGGACGGGCGTTCTCGAGCAGGCGGCGCTCGACGGCGTCCACGGCGGCCGCGATGCCCTTCTTGACCTCGTTCGGGGCGGCACCGGCGGCCACCTGGCGCATGCCCTCGTTGACCAGGGCCTGGGCCAGGACGGTGGCGGTGGTGGTGCCGTCGCCGGCGATGTCGTTGGTCTTGGTCGCGACCTCCTTGGCGAGCTGGGCGCCCATGTTCTCGTAGGGGTCGTCCAGCTCCACCTCACGGGCGATGGTCACGCCGTCGTTGGTGATGGTGGGCGCGCCCCAGGCCTTGTCCAGGACGACGTTGCGGCCCTTGGGGCCGAGGGTGACCTTGACGGTGTCGGCGAGCTTGTCGATGCCGGCCTGGAGGGCGCGGCGTGCGTCGTCGTTGAAAGCCAGCTGCTTGGCCATGACGGACGCTCCTTTCATTCAGGGAGTCAGAGGGTGCGAAGACGCGAGGGGCCCGGGGCGCGCGCACCGGTGCGGTGCGCGCCGCTCGCCGGGCCCGTCGCGGCGGGTCACTTGGTGACGACAGCCAGCACGTCACGGGCGGAGAGCACCAGGTACTCCTCGCCGTTCACCTTCACCTCGGTGCCGCCGTACTTGGAGTACAGGACGACGTCGCCCTCGGCGACGTCCACCGGCACGCGGTTGCCGTTCTCGGCGACGCGGCCCGGGCCGACCGCCACGACCTGGCCCTCCTGCGGCTTCTCCTTGGCGGTGTCCGGGATCACGAGGCCGGACGCGGTGGTCTGCTCGGCCTCGAGCGGGCGGACAACGATGCGGTCCTCGAGGGGCTTGATGGAGACAGACATGCTGCACACTCCTTCTTCTTCGACTCGTCACTGCCGAACCGTCGTCGCGGGTGCCGGATGGCAGAGGTGTTCTGGATTCTTGGCACCCGGAGGGCCCGAGTGCCAACATCCATGACTCTAGGAACCCGCCTGGCACTCGGTCAAGGCGAGTGCCAGCTGTCCGCTGTGGGCGTGCACGCGCGTCTGCCTGCGGCCTCGCCGGGGCACGACGACGACCCCTCAGCTCCGCCCGTCCCCGCGCCGGGGCGGGGGCACCGGAGGGGAGGGGGCCGTCGTCGCCGACGCAGTGCTCAATAGTAGACGGCGAGCGGACCGGCGGGGCCGTCCACGACCTCGAAGGGCGTGTGGAAGATGCCCTGGAGCACATCCGGGCGCATGATCTCGGCCGGGGTGCCGACCGTGGAGACACGACCGTCGTTCATGGCGACGATCTGGTCCGCGTAGGCGGCGGCGAAGTTGATGTCGTGCATGACGATCACCACGGTGCGGCCAAGGACGTCCGCCGTGCGGCGCAGCTGCTTCATCATCTGCACCGAGTGCTGCATGTCCAGGTTGTTCAACGGCTCGTCCAACAGCACGTAGTCCGTGTCCTGTGCCAGCACCATGGCCACGTAGGCACGCTGGCGCTGACCGCCGGAGAGCTGGTCCAGGTATCGATTCTCATACGCGGTGAGGTTGAGGAAGTCGATGGCCTCGGAGATGTACTTCTCATCCTCAACCGTGATGCGGCCCCTGGAGTACGGATAGCGGCCGAAGCCCACCAGCTGGCGGACCGTGAGGCGGGTGATGAAGTGATTCTCCTGGCGCAGGATCGCCAGGGTCTTCGCCAGCTCCCGGGACGGGGTGCCGGTGATGTCCCTGCCGTTCACCGTGATGGTGCCGGAGTCCGCCTCCTGGAGACGACCCATCATGGTGAGCACGGTGGACTTGCCGGCGCCGTTGGGGCCGACCAGGGCGGTCACGCCGCCGGCGGGGATCTCGAAGGACACCGGGCCGATGGTCGTCTCGGCGCCGTAGGTCTTGGAGACGTTCTCGAGGGTGATCACAGACGGCCCTTCCGCATGATGACGAACAGGAAGACGAGTCCGCCCACGAGCTCGATGATCACCGTCACCGCGCCCTGGGCGTAGAAGACGTGCCGCAGCACGAAGTAGGCGGTGGAAAGGATCGCATAGCCGATGAGGAACGCGACCGGCAGCACCAGCCGATGGTCGTAGGTGTCCGTGGCCGAGTAGGCCAGGGTGGCCACGAGGAACCCGAGGAAGGTCATCGGACCGATCAGGGACGTGGTCATGGACATGAGCACGGACACCAGGAAGAGCGAGACCATGACCTCCCGCTTGTGGTTCAGCCCCAGGTTGTTGGTCACGTCTGCACCGAGCGCCACCAGGTTCATGCGGCGTGCCCGCAGCCAGATCACCAGGCCGGTCACCGCGACGATCGGGATGACGTACTTCAAGTTGGCCGTGTCCGCGTTGCCGATGTTGCCGAACAGCCGGGCGGTGAGCAGGTCGAACTCGTTGGGGTCCATGATGCGCTGCATGAAGGAGGACAGCGAGCCGAGGCCGCCGCCGATCACGACGCCCACCAGCAGCATGATGTGGATCGATCCGAGCCGGCCGGAGAGCAGCCACGTGTAGAGCGCCGTGGCGAACAGGACCATGGCGCCGGCCTGGAGGAAGAACTGCGATCCCCCGGCGAAGAGCGTCAGGCCCGCGGCACCCAGGAAGAAGACGGTGGCGGTCTGGATGACCGTGTACAGGGCCTCGAAGCCCATGATCGAGGGCGTGATGATCCGGTTGCCCGTGGCGGTCTGGAAGGAGACCGTGGCGAAGGCCTGGCAGAACGCGACGACGGCGATCACCACCAGCGCGTCCATGCGCATGCCGACGATCAGCTCGAAGGCACGGGTGCCCGGGGCGGCCTTGTTGTCCCAGAGCAGGATGCCGAGGGTGGAGCCGGCCGAGACCAGAACGAGCACCGCGACCAGCAGGATGTACCGGGTGCGGTGGCGGGAGTCGGTGAACGGCCCGGACTGGCGCGGCCTGTCCGCCGAGGTGGCGGGGGCCTGCGCGGAGTCCGGTCCGGCACTGGTGGTCTTGAGCACGTCAGGCACCGCGGCGCCTCCTCACGAGCAGGAACACGAACACGCCGGCGCCGACGATGCCCAGGATGAGGGACACGGGCACCTCGAACGGGGCGATGACCACGCGGGCGAGGATGTCGCAGACGCCCACGATCCACACGCCGACCATGCACACCCACGGCAGGTTCGACCGCAGGTCGTCGCCGCGGACCATGGACACCAGGTTCGGCACCACGAGCCCGAGGAACGGCAGGGAGCCGATGACCACGGTGGTCACACCGGTCACCAGCGCCACCATGGTGACGCCGGTGAAGACCACCGCCGTGTAATTGAGGCCGACGTTCGTGGCGATGTCCTTGCCGAGGCCCGCCACGGTGAAGCGGTCGGCGATCACGAACACGGCCACGAGGACCACGAGGGTGGCCCACATCGGCAGGTAGCGGCTGCCGACGATGGACGTGAAGGAACCGTTGAACCACTGCCCCACCTGCTGGAGCATGTCCGTCTCCAGGGCCAGGAACGTGGAGGCCGCCCCCACGACGGCGCCGAGCATGATGCCCACGATCGGCACGATCAGCGAGGACTTCAGGGTCACCCGCCGCAGGAAGAGGAAGAACACGAGCGTGCCCGCCAGCGCGAACACGATGGCGCCGACCATGCGGACCATCAGCGGGGCACCCGGGAACAGGATCAGCGTGACGAGCAGGCCCAGCCCGGCCCATTCGGTGGTGCCCGTGGTGGTGGGCTCCACGAACCTGTTCTGCGTCATCAACTGCATCACCAGGCCGGCCATCGCCATCGCGGACCCGGCGAGCACCAGGGAGACCGTGCGCGGCACGCGGGTGGTCTGGAACATCGCCCAGCCGCCCTCGGCGTTGACCACGTCATAGACGCCCACGAAGAGGGACGTCAGCACCACCGCCAGGGTGATCAGTCCACCGACCAGTAGGGGCCATGTCCGCTGCCACCGGGTCTTCGGCTGCCGTGCCGGCACCGGGGGGACCCAGCAGAAGCGGTCGTCACCGTCCGCGGCGCGGGCCATGGGGTCACGGCGAAGCGCCGGGTCCGTGGCCCGACCCGGCGCCTGCGTGCTCGTGTGAGCGGAAGTCATGCCTTGTTCTCGAACGCGTCGGCGATCTCGTTCATGAGGATCGTGTAGTTCTGGATGTCCTCAGTGAGGTAGAAGTTGTTCGGCAGGTAGATGATCTGATCCTTCTTCACTGCCGTGACGTCCTTCAGGGCCGGGGACTGCTTGATGAGCTCCTCCGCGGTGGAGTAGTCGGCCTCCTTCGAGGCGCTCGTGGCCGCGTCGCGATCCATCACGATGATCCAGTCCGGGTTCGACTGTGCAATGGCCTCGACCGAGATGTCGTCTCCCATGTGGTTGGTCGAGCCGTCCTGCTCCAGGGACGGGGTCAGGCCGAGGATGTCGAACACCGGGCCGACCGCACGACCGGTGCTGGGAGCCGCGTAGGCGAGGTTGCCGCCGGAGGCGATCAGGCCCATGACGGTATCGTCCTTGTCATAGGCGTCCTTGGCGCGCTCGATGGAGGAGTCGAAGTCCTCGATCAGCTTCTTCGCGTCGTCCTGGTGGCCGAAGACGTCGCCGAGCAGGGTGGTGTGCTGCTTCAGGGCCTCGTCCGTCTGGAAGTCCTCGGCCTCGGTGTCGATGTCGGTGTCCACGAGGGCGGCCTCCGGAGCCAGGCCCTTGATGTCCTCCTTCATGCCGGAGAACCGCTGGCCGTTGATGATCAGGTCCGGCTCGGCGGTGACGAAGCCCTCCATGTCCGGCTCGCGATGGGAGCCGAGGTCGTAGACGTCGTCGTCTTCCTCATAGGAGACCCCCGTGCCGTTCATCAACGCACGGGGCGCGGCGGAGAGCTCGATGCCCCAGTCGTCCAGGGTGCGGAAGGAACGGTTGTCCGTGGCGATGACGCTCTGAGGGTCCTCGGGCAGCGTGATCTCCTCACCGGCCATGTCCGTGACGGTGGCGGCGGGGGTGCCCTGCTCTGCCTGCGAGGCGGAGGCGGAGGAGCCGGTGCTCGTGGAGGAGGAGGAGGAGGAGGAGGAGTCGCCTCCTGCACAGGCGGACAGCACCAGGAGGGCGGCGGCGGAGAGGGCGAGAGCGCCGGTGGCGCGCTGGCGGAAGAAGGCCATGGAAGTGGTCCCTTTGCATGACAGGCCGGATTCAAGGTCCGGCGGTCGGTGTGTGTGATGGCGAGGCCCTTAGGTCAGGCATGCCTTACCTCGCCCGATTAGCGTACATGACTGTTTCGTATTGACCCAAGTGCTTTGCTGCAGATCACAGCAGCCCCTTCTGACCTGGCCCTTCTCTGAGGCAACAGCGCTCGACGGCTCAGCGCGGCACGCCTCATTTCAGAGCGGCGTCACCTCGAGGGCCACCTTGGCCTCGCCCACTCGGGCCAGCACCAGCGTCGCGTGCCGCCCCTCGGCCCGTCCCGACGACGGCCCCGCCGCTGTCCTGGACCGGGCCGCCTTCTTCTTTCCCCCGCCTCCCAGCAGCTGGGCGCGCAGCTGCTCCGGGGTGACCGAGACGCCGCGCTTCTTCACGTCCAGACGGGTCACTGCGGTCTCTCGGGCCCACCGCTTGAGGTACTTGATGTTCAGCGGGTGGACGGCCTCGATGCGGTAGCCGTCGGCGAGGTCGGTCCGCAGCGCGTCGTCGGCGACGAGGTACGCGAGGTGGGCGTCGAGCATCCGAGTGCGGTGACCGCCGTCGTGCCAGCGGGCGCCGAGGTCCGAGACGAGCCCGGCACGGATGACCGCACCGTCCGGTTCGTAGAGGACGGCATCGGGCAGCGCGGCCAGCCCCGCCTCGCCGACCTCGTCGAGCGAAGGCGAGCCGTCCCGGTCCACGGCGCTGACGATCTCCGCCGAGGTGCCGGCGCGCTCTCCGCGCGTGCGCAGCACCAGGGCGGCCCGGCGGACGCCGGGGCGTGCCAGCGAGCCGGTGTAGAGGCAGACCTCGGTGACCTCGCCGTCCGCGGAGACCCACTGCGCCTCCGCACCGGCGGGAATGGCCCCGTGGGGCAGGCCGGGGCCGAGCTTCACGGCCAGACGGTGACCGGCCTCCGCGAGCACGAAGACGTCGGTCAGAGTCGGCGAGAAGGCCTCCGGATCGAACACACGCACGGCGGATGCGGCGCCGGTGACCTGACGCCGGGCCGGGTCGAGCCAGAGGGCGTCGACCTGCTCGGCATGGGCCGCGGCCCAGGCGATGCCGTCGGCGTGGAGGACCTCGGCTCGGGGGCTGCCCGCGAGGTTCGCGGCGGCGGCCGCGGCCACCGTGGCGTCCCGTTCCACAGCGGTGACGCGCAGGCCTACGCGGGCGAAGGCGAGGGCGTCCGCCCCGATGCCGCAGCCCAGGTCCGCCACATGCTGCACCCCTGCTGCGGCCAGGCGGGCGGCGTGGTGCTCTGCCACGACCAGGCGGGTGGCCTGCTCGAGTCCGTCACGGGTGAGCAGCAGCTCCCATGCGTGCGGGCCCAACTTGGCGGCGGCCTTCGCCCGCAGGGACAGCTGAGTGAGCACGGCGGCCACCGTCTCGGCGGAGTGGCCGGCCGCCCGCAGGCGGGAGGAGGTCGCCAGCGGGTCCGCGGCGTCCTCGGCCCGCAGCGAGTCCAGCAGAGCCCGCCCGTCCGGGGCGAGGACGGGGGCGAGCGCCGTGACGTCCGGGACCGAGTCCGCGGCGGCGGCGCGAGAGGTCGACACGCTCATGGAACCCACTCTACGGACCCGTTCGGCAAGGGCCGACGGCGGGCCGAACCCGGCGCACCGACGCCTCAACCGCCACCCGTGTGGCCGCCCTCCAGGCACAGGCCCCGCTGTCCCCCCAGGTCACAGGCGCCACCGGGGCGGCCGGGCCGACCGTAGGATGTCCGCATGACTCTGGACTTCGCACACTCCGACCAGTCCACCCTCGGCATCGAGTGGGAACTGGCCCTCGTGGACGCGGCCGCCGGAGACCTGCGCGCCGAGGCGCCCCAGGTGATCGAGGCCATGGCCCGGGCCGCCGGCCTCGCGGACGCAGAGGACAACCCGCATGTCACCGCCGAGCTGTTGGAGAACACGGTGGAGCTCGTGACCGGCGTGCACCGCACCGTGGGCTCGGCCGTCACAGAGCTCGGCGCGATCGCCGGGGACGTGTTGTCCGCCGCCGAGGCCCGCGGCCTGCACCTGTACTGCCAGGGCTCGCATCCTTTCGCTGAGCCCTACATGCAGAAGGTGACGGACAAGGAGCGCTACGGGCGCATGGTCGAACTGACGCAGTACTGGGGTCGGCAGATGCTCATCTTCGGCGTGCACGTGCACGTCGGCCTGGACGACGTCTCCAAGGCCATGCCCGTCGTCAACGGCCTGGTGAACCGCTTCCCGCACCTTCTGGCACTGTCCGCCTCCTCCCCCTTCTGGGCCGGCCTGGACACCGGCTACCAGTCCCAGCGCACGCTGGTGTTCCAGCAGCTGCCCACCGCGGGCCTGCCGTTCCAGTTCGAGGAGTACGACGAGTTCGTCGCGTGCGTGGAGGACATGGTCTCCTCCGGGATGATCGAGGACCCCACGGAATGCCGCTGGGACGTCCGCGCGGTGCCGCGCCTGGGCACCGTGGAGATGCGTGTCTGCGACGGCATGGCGACCCTCGAGGAGATCGGCGCGGTCACCGCCCTGACCCAGTGCCTGGTCCACGACCTCGCAGCGTCCCTGGACAAGGGGGCGACCGTTCCGGTGCTGCCCCCGTGGTACTCGCAGGAGAACAAGTGGCGCGCCGCCCGGTACGGCATGGATGCGAAGGTCATCATCGCCCCTGACGGCACCAAGGCGCCGGTGGGCGAACACCTGTCCGACGAGCTGGACCGCCTGGCCCCGGTGGCCCGTGAGCTCGGCTGTGAAGAACAGCTCGCCCATGTGCACACCATGATGGCGGAGAACGCCGCCCACCGGCAGCGCCGCATCGAGCAGGAGGCCGGCGCCGTCCCGCCGGTCGAGGGACAGGACCAGGACGATCACGTCGCCCCGCTGCGCGCCGTGGTACGCGACGCCGCGGCCCGTACCCGCCGGTCACTGCACGCCGCGCAGGGCCGGGCAGACTGAGCCTCAGACGCTGACGACCTGGACCGGAAGCCCCGGGTCCGCGCCGAGGTCGGCCGGGGACGGCTCCACGCCGTCCATGACCAGCCGGGCACCGAGCGCCGCGACCATGGCGCCGTTGTCCGTGCAGAGGTTCACCGGCGGGACGGTCAGCTCGATGCCGGCGGAGCGGCAGCGGTCCCCCAGCAGTCCGCGCAGGCGGGAGTTGGCGGCCACGCCGCCGCCGAGCAGCAGGTGCCGGATGCCGTGCTCGCGGCAGGCACGCACCGCCTTGGCGGTGATGACGTCCGCCACGGCCTCCTGGAAGGACGCGGCGATGTCCGCGGCGGGCACCTCCATGCCCCGGGCCTCGAACTGCTCCACTGCGCGGGAGACGGCGGTCTTCAGGCCGGAGAAGGACCAGTCGTGCCGGTGCTTCCCCGGCTCCTGTGCCGAGCCGACGAACTTGCCGGCGGTGAGCCCGCGCGGGAAGCGGAAGGACGTGGGATCGCCCTCCTTCGCCATCCGATCGATGACCGGGCCGCCGGGGTAGCCGGCCCCGATGAGTCGGGCGACCTTGTCATAGGCCTCGCCGGCGGCGTCGTCGATGGTGGAGCCCAGCAGGGTGACGTCCGTGCTGAGGGAGTCCACCTTGAGGATCTCGGTGTGACCGCCGGAGACCAGCAGCGCGCCGAGGTCCTCGGGCAGGGCATCGCCCCACGCCTCGGGGCGGACCCCGTCGATCAGGCCGACGCCCACGTGGGCCACGAGGTGGTTGATGCCGTAGAGCGGCTTGCCGGCGGCGGCGGCCAGGGCCTTGGCACCGGAGACGCCGACCATGAGGGCGCCGGCCAGGCCCGGCCCGGCGGTCACGGCGATCGCGTCCAGCTCGTCCAGGGTGACGTCGGCGGCCTCGAGGGCACGGCGGATGGTCGGGATGAGCGCCTGCAGGTGCGCGCGGGCCGCGATCTCCGGGATGACGCCACCGAAGCGGACGTGCTCCTCTACAGAGGAGGCGACCTCATGGGCCAGCAGCTGCGTGCCGCGCACGATGCCCACGCCGGTCTCGTCGCAGGAGGTCTCGATGCCGAGCACGAGCGGGGAGCAGGAGGTGGTGGACATGGCTGTCATCCTACGTCCGTCCCCTCTGCGGTCCTGTGCGCATGCGCGGCCGCCGCCCGGTCCTCGGAAGTGAGCTCCCGGCGCATGATCAGGGCGTCCTCGCCGCCCGGGTAGTACCGCCTGCGCGTGTGGATGTGAGCGAACCGGTGCCGCTGGTAGAGACGGCGGGCAGGCTCGTTGGAGGCACGGACCTCGAGCATGAGCGCCTCGGCGCCCCGGTGGGCGGCCTCGGCGACCATCCAGGCCAGCTGTGCGGTGCCCAGGCCGCGGCCCTGTGCCTCGGGGACGGTGCCGATGGTCTGCACATCCGCGATGTCCCCGGCGACCATGATGCCGCCGTAGCCGACGATGTCCCCAGGATGCTGGCCGGCCTCTGTGTCCGCGGTCTCGTCCCGGACGACCACACGGTAGTCACGGGTGGTGGGGCGCCCGGCCAGGTCCTCCGCCCCGTGGGGTCCGGACTGCGCGAGCTCAGCCTGGTAGAACTCCGGCGGCCAGGCGTCCAGCGGGAAGAGGACCTGCTCGTGCTGCAGCACCTCGGGGACGTCCCAGACGGTCATCGGGCGGATCAGGAAACCGGAGGGCACGACGGCGGCCGCCTCGCCGCCGTCGTGCGAGCGGCCCAGGAGCGCCGTCGGCGGCGGCGCGGGCGACGGATCCTCTGGCCCTTGCCCGACGCGGCGGACGTTCTCGCCTGCAAGCTGCTTCTCCCCCGTCACGCGGTGGCCCGCTTGCGGGGACCGGGGACCTTCGCATCCGACTCGCGCAGGTAGAGCGGGGTGAGCGGGCGCAGGCCGCGGCCGCGGCGCAGGGCCAACGCGGCGACCTCGCCGACGGCGGCTGCCTCAGGGACGGCATCCTCCCAGCCGGGGACGGCACGCACCTGGTCCGGGTAGAGGCCGGCGCCGGCGCCGTAGACGGGCAGGTCCGTGACCTCGGCGGCGCCGGTGACGAAGGGCCCGTGCAGGGTGGTGGCCTGGCCGCCGACCTGCACGTGGTGGGACCAGTAGATCTCCCGGCGGCGGGCGTCGATGGCCACCACGTACTCCTCCAGCCCCACGGAGAAGGCGTGGACGGCCGCGCGGTGGGCCAGGGCGTCCAGGCTGCAGACGCCGTGGACGGGCACGTCCCAGCCGAAGCCGAGGGCCTCGGCCGTGGCCAGGCCGGCGCGCAGACCGGTGAAGGGGCCGGGCCCCACCCCCACGGCGATGCCGTCCAGGTCCTTGCCGTCCACACCGGCCTCGGCGAGGACCTGCTGCACGGCCGGCGTCAGGGCCTCGGCGTGGGAGGTGGTGTCCGCCGCCGTCCAGCAGGAGCGGGTCTGACCGTCGGCCACGAGGGCGACCGAGGCGGCGGCGGAGGTGTCCAGGGCGAGCAGGGTGGGCATGCCGGCCAGTCTATGCCGGTCCCCTGCCGCCGGCTCCGCCGGCCAGGGCGGCGAGGTCCGCGTCGGCCCAGCGGGGGCCGTAGGCGCGGAGCACCACGGTGCGGGTCTCGTCGTCCCCGTCGCCGTCCTCGTCCGAGAAGTCGGTGACGATGCCGCCGGAGGCGAGCGGGCCGTCGTCGTGGTCCTCTTCCAGGTCCGAGCCGGTGGCGCGGAGAAGGTGCAGGTCCAGCCAGGAGGCGTCCGGGTCCGCGGGGAACCCGGCGAGGGACTCGGCCAGGCCGCGGCCCCACTCGACCACAGTGACCGAGTGCGGCACGGACTCCTCCAGGTCCAGGTCCGTCAGCTCGGCGGCCGAGCGCAGGCGGTAGGCGTCCACATGGACCAGATCCGGGCCCCCGTGCTCGGCCGGGTGGATGCGGGAGAGCACGAAGGTCGGCGAGATGATCCCCTCGCGCACACCGAGTCCGCGGCCCAGGCCCTGGGTGAACGTCGTCTTGCCGGCCCCGAGGTCGCCGGTGAGGACGAGGACGTCTCCGGCACGCAGCAGGCCGGCCAGCGCGGCCGCCACGTCCCGGGTGGCCTCCGCACCGGGCAGCGGCAGCTCCACAGTCTGCACCGGCTCCGGGGCGCCGCGCAGCAGCGAGTCCACCTCGGCCGAGGGGTGCGCCGGTGCCGGGTGGGAGGCGGCGGTGGGCTTGTGCGGGTGCTCGGTCACGGACGGCCCTCCGTGACGGCGGGCAGGTCGGCGGCGAGGGCCGGCGTGCCGTGGACGTGGATGCGCGTCAGGCGGGCTCCGAGACGGGTGACGAGCTCGTAGTTGATGGAGCCGGCGGCCGCGGCCCAGGCGTCGGCGGGGATGCCGGAGGCAGGGCCGAACAGCTCGACCGGGGTCCCGACGCGTTCACCGGTCCGGGAGGCGTCCGCCGCGGGGCCGAGGTCCACGACCATCTGGTCCATGGCCACGCGGCCGACGACCTCGAGACGGCGTCCGCCCACCTGCACGGGGGCGTGCGTCGCCACGCGGGGGACGCCGTCCGCGTAGCCCAGCGGGATCAGGCCGAGGCGGGTGGGACCGGCGGTGCGGTAGAGGTAGCCGTAGGAGACGCCCTGGTCCGCGGGGACCTCCTTGAGGTTGGCCAGGGACGTGCGCACGGACATGGCCGGACGCAGGCCGAGCTGCTCGGCCGAGGTGCCCTCGAACGGGGAGAGCCCGTAGAGCCCGAGGCCGATGCGGACCATGTCCAGGTGGACGTCGTCTCGAGTCAGCGCCGCCGGGGTGTTCGCCAGGTGCCGGATCACGGGTCGGTCCTCGCCGAGGCCGGCGGCCAGCAGCCGCTGGAACCCGGCGTGGAAGGCGGCCAGCTGGGCGTCGGTCTCGGCGGCCCGTGCAGGCTCGTCCGCCACGGCCAGGTGAGAGAACATGCCCTCCACGGACAGCACGCCCTCGGCCTGCAGGGCGGCGGCCCGGTCCACGAGCTGCGGCCACTGCGCAGCGGTGGCGCCGTTGCGGCCCAGGCCGGTGTCCAGCTTCAGATGCACGCGAGCGGTGCGGCCGACCGTGCGGGCGGCGTCTGCGACGGCCTCCAGGTCCCAGCCGGAGACGCCCAGGGTGACGTCCGCGGCCACGGCGGCGGCGAAGTCCGTGTGGACGGTGTGCAACCAGGCGAGGATCTCGCCGTCCACCCCGGCGGCGCGCAGGGCCAGGGCCTCGGAGACGTGGGCCACGCCGAGCCGGTCCGCCCCGGCGGCGAGCGCGGCCCGGGCCACCGGGGTGGCGCCGTGGCCGTAGGCGTCGGCCTTCACCACGGCCGTGAGCAGGGCACGGGTGCCGTCCGGGCGGGTGAGACGCTCGCGCAGGGTGCGCACGTTGTGGGCGATCGCGTCCAGGTCCACCAGCGCGGCGCGCTCGGCGGGGAGCCCGGCGGAGCCCTCCGCTGTGGGCGCGGTGACGGCGCCGACAGGGTCGGCGGCGGTGGGGTTCTCGCTCATGGAGGCCTTCCAGGTGGTCACGGGCGCAGCGCCGGCGGACGGCCGGGGCGCTGCGCGGCGGTGTCGATGCGGGTCGATGTCGATTCAAACAGGCCGGCGGCGGGCGGCCCGGTGCGCCGCGCGGTGAGGGCCGGACGCCACATCCGGCCCAGGAGAGCGGCGACGGCCTCGTGCAGCTGGCAGGCGCGCACCAGGGTCTGCTGCTGCAGACCGGCGGCGCCGGCGGCGTGCAGCCAGGCGCCGGCGGCGGCGAGGGCGGCGGCCCGGTCCCCGTCCACCGGGGCGGTGTCCGGCCCCGAGGCGCCCTCGGAGCTCGGCCCGGACGATGTCTCGGCGGCCCGTTCCGCCCGTGCCACGGCCGCCGCCAGCACGGCGCCGAGGATGCCGGAGAGCACGTCCCCGCTGCCGGCGACGGCCAGCTCCGGCCCGCCCTCGCGCACGCACCACAGCGCACCGGACGGGGAGGCCACCAGCGTCTGCGGACCCTTGAGCAGGACCACCGCGCCGGTGGCCTCGGCGAAGTCCCGCAGGTCCAGCCCCGGACCCCGACGACGGCCGCTCGCCTCCGCTGCGCAGGACGCCTGGGTCTGCCGGCCCAGACGGCTGCTCAGGCGCGCCCACTCCCCCGCGTGCGGAGTCAGGACGGCCTGCACGCCGGCCGCACGCAGGCGGCGCAGGTCCTCGGCGGTGACGAGCTCGAGGGCGGAGGCGTCCAGGACCACGGCGCCCCCGCAGCGCTGCACGGCCGCATCGAGGACCGCGTCGAGGCGCGAACCGGCGGCGGCGTCCGTGTCCAGGCCGGGGCCGACGACCCAGGCATGGGTGCGCTCGGCGGCCGAGGGCTCAGTCCCGCCGACGGCCTCGGGCCAGACGGTGAGGCACGCGGCGCGGACGGCGTCCGGGGCGGCCAGGTGCACCATCCCGGCGCCGGCGGCCAGGGCGCCGCCGACGCACAGCAGCGCGGCCCCCGGGTAGCGCGGGGAGCCTGCGGCCACGCAGGCCAGGCCACGGCGGTACTTGTGGGCGTCCGCCGCCGGGGCCGGCACCAGGGCGGCGGCCCGCGGGGCGTCCATGAGCTCCAGCCGTTCGCGGGGCCCGGTGGGCAGGTGCGGGCCGAGGCCGATGTCCGTGACGTGCACGTCCCCGGAGGCGGCGGCACCAGGCCCGACGAGCAGGCCGTTCTTCAGGGCGCCGAAGGTGACGGTGGAGGAGGCGGCGAGGACCTCGCCGGCCACGTCGCCGGTGTCCGCGTCCACCCCCGTGGGCACGTCGCAGGCGACGACGGCGGCGCCGGCCGGGACGGCGCGGGCCGGACCCGGAAGGACGACCTCGCCGGTGGCACCGGTGCCGAGGATGCCGTCGACCACCACGTCCGCGTCGGCGGGCAGGGCGTCGGCGAACCGGCCGCCTGCCGCGCGCAGGGCCGCCGCACCGGCCGCGTGGAGCCGCGGGGATCCGTGCTCGTCCCGGGACGTGGGGACCGCCGTGCAGGCCACCCCGCGGCGGCGCAGGAAGGCCAGGGCCCACAGGGCGTCGCCGCCGTTGTTGCCCGAGCCGACCAGGGCGGCGGCCACCGTGCCGGCCACCCGCCCCGTACGCTCGCGCAGCACGTCGAGCACATGCCCGGCCAGCGCCCAGGCGGCGCGGCGCATCAGCTCGTCGCCGCGGCCGGCCTCCAGCAGCGGGCGCTCGGCCGCGCGCACGGCGGCACCGGAGACGGCGAAGGAGTCGAGAGCGGTCATGGGCGGGCCTCGGCGATGCAGTAGGCGACGGCCACCGGACCGTCGTGGCTGAGGGTCAGGTGCCAGTCGGTCACGCCGAGCCGGTCCGCGCACTCCTGCACGGTGCCGGACAGGCGCACCTCCGGGCGGCCGTCCCCATGTTTCGGGCGCGGGACCTCACAGTGCCGCCACTGCATCCCGGCGGGGGCACCGAGGGCCTTGGCGATCGCCTCCTTGGCCGCGAAGCGCGCGGCGAGGGAGGCCGTCGGAAGGTCACGCTCGGCCGGGGTGAACAGGCGCTCGCGCAGGGCCGGTGCGCGCTCCAGCTGGCGCTCGAAGCGGGCCACGTCCACGACGTCCACCCCGATGCCCACGATCATCCGTCAGTCCTTCCGCGTCGCGACGCCCGGGACGGACGTCTGTGCCGCCCAGTCTGCCGGATCGACCGTCCTGGCCGCCGGAGACGACGCACCGACCTGCTTGAGCCGGTCCACCGACCACTGGAGCCAGTCCGAGTGCTGGTCGCAGCCCGGGGTGACCGCCACCTTCAGGAACGCGCCGGTCCCGTAGAGCGTCTGCTGCACCTGTGTGCCCAGGCCCTCCTGCCGGTGGTACTGGTACATGGCCACGGACTCGCCGGGACCGGACCAGCAGCGTTCGGCCAGGATGCGCGAGCGCTCAAGGTGCCGGCCATGGGTGAGCACGCCGAGCCTGTGCAGCCCCAGGGCCTCCATGCGCTCGGTGGCGAAGACGACCTCTCCCTGGGTGGTCACCGGGTCCGGGGAGAAGCACTCCACCGTCACACCGTCCAGGCGGGGATCCTCCTCTGCGGGCGGGCCGCAGAGCCTCTCGGACCCGTCCGGGCGCAGGTACCCGGAGACGAACAGGCGGTCCGTGACCCCCTCGCCCGCAAGCTCGAGGGCGGCGTCGTAGACGGCCGGGTCCGTGTAGAGCACCAGCACGGCGTCCACGTGCGCCGGCTCGTCCGGGGACGGGTTCGTGGTCAGCCAGAACCCCCATCCGAGGACCGTCGCCACCGCCAGGGCGAGGACCGCCGCCACGGCGGCCACCGCCCGCCTCAGGATGCGGTGCCGGCGCACCCCGTCCAGGTCCAGCGCGCCCATGAGTCAGACCTGACGCAGGACCACGGTCGAGCGGGGCGGCAGGTCCAGGACCTGGCCTGCGGTCACATGCGGGCCGTGCTCCGCGCCGCCGCGCAGGCCCTCCGGGTCGAAGGCTCCGGAGGTGTCCACCACGACTTCCCACTCCCCCGGGAAGAACGGACCGGGCAGGGTATACGGCACCGGCTCCCACCACGCGTTCATGAGGATGTAGAAGTCCTTCTCCGCCACGCTCGGCTCCTGGTCCGCCTCCGGCACAGCGTGGCCGTTGAGGTAGAACGCGATCGAGCGGGCGCCTTCCTCCCAGTCGTCCTCGGTCTTGGCGGCGGCGTCCGGTTGCAGCCACACGATGTCCGGCAGCGGAGCGTGGACGTCACGGGAGGCGGGGCGTCCGTCGAAGTGGCGGTGGCGGCGGAACACCGTGTGGTCCTTGCGCAGGCGCACCACCGCGGCGGTGAAGTCCAGCAGGTCCTCGTCCACCTCGTCCCAGTGGATCCAGGACAGCTCCGAGTCCTGGCAGTAGACGTTGTTGTTGCCGTGCTGGGTGCGGCCGAGCTCGTCGCCGTGGGAGATCATCGGGACCCCCTGGGACACCATGAGCGTGGCCAAGAAGTTACGCTGCTGGCGTGCGCGCAGGGCGTTGACCTCCGCGTCGTCCGTCTCCCCTTCGACGCCGCAGTTCCAGGAACGGTTGTGGGAGTCGCCGTCGTTGTTGTCCTCACCGTTGGCGTGGTTGTGTTTCTCGTTGTAGGAGACCAGGTCCCGCAGCGTGAAGCCGTCGTGGGCGGTCACGAAGTTGACCGAGGCGCCCGGAGTGCGGCCGTCGCCCTCGTAGAGGTCCGCCGAGCCGGTCAGGCGGGTGGCGAACTCGGAGAGGGTGCCCGGCTCGCCACGCCAGAAGTCGCGCACGGTGTCCCGGTACATGCCGTTCCACTCGGACCAGATGCCCGGGAAGTTGCCGACCTGGTAGCCGCCCCAGCCCACGTCCCACGGCTCGGCGATCAGCTTCACCGTCCGCAGCACCGGGTCCTGGCGGACCACGTCGAAGAAGCCGGAGAGCATGTCCGGCCCCTGTTCGCCCTCCACCCGGGTGAGCGTGGTGGCCAGGTCGAAGCGGAACCCGTCCACGTGCATCTCGGTGACCCAGTGGCGCAACGAGTCCATGACCAGCTGCAGCGACTTCGGGGAAGACAGGTCCACCGAGTTCCCGGTGCCCGTGTAGTCCATGTAGTGGCGCTCGTCGCCCTCGACGAGGTGGTAGTAGCCCTGGTTGTCGACGCCTCGGAAGGACAGGGTCGGCCCCCTATGGTTGCCCTCGGCGGTGTGGTTGTAGACCACGTCCAGGATGACCTCGAGCCCGGCGGCGTGCAGGTCCTTCACCATCTGCTTGAACTCGCGGACCTGACCGCCGAGCTCGTCTGTGGCGGCGTACGCGCGGTGCGGGGCGAAATAGCCCAGCGTGTTGTAGCCCCAGTAGTTGGACAGCCCCTTGTCCTGGAGCGTGGAGTCGTTGACGAACTGGTGCACCGGCATCAGCTCGACGGCAGTCACACCGAGGCGGTGGAAGTGCTCGATCACCGACGGGTGCGCCATGCCGGCATAGGTGCCGCGCAGCTGTTCCGGCAGGTCCGGGTGCAGGGCGGTCATGCCCTTCACATGGGTCTCGTAGACGACGGTGTCCGAGAGCTCGGTCTCCGGGCGCGCGTCGTCGCCCCAGTCGAAGTCGTCCTCCACCACCACTCCGAGCATGACGGCGCCCAGCCCGTCCGTGGTGTCCATGGCGTCCTCGTCCCCGAAGACGTAGGCGAACTGCTCCTGGCCCCAGCGGTGCTCGCCGTCCAACGCCTGGGCATAGGGGTCCACGAGCAGCTTGTGCGGGTTGAACCAGAGTCCCTGCGCCGGAGCCCAAGGGCCGTGGACCCGGTAGCCGTAACGCTGACCGTGGCCGACGTCGGAGACATAGGCGTGCCAGGTGGTGTCGTGGCGGTGGGTGACCTCGAGGCGTTCCTCGGAGCCGTCGTCGTGGACGAGGCACAGCTCGACGCGCTCGGCCTCACGGCCGACGGCGAGCGCGAAGTTGGTGCCCTGCTCGTCCGGGGTGGCGCCGAGGGGGTAGGGGCGGCCGGGCTCGATGGTGCGCATGGGTCTCCGTGGGGACGGTGGGCTGGGGTCTCGCGGACGGTCCGAGATCTGTGACGGACACGACCGGGTCCGGGCGCCTCGGCGCTCGGACGGGACTCATCGTAGTGCGCGCTGCCCGAGGTTCCCTGGACGGCAGGCGGCTGAGTCGCCCGGCGACGGGCGGCAGGACGGACACGCAGAGTTCAGGCGGCGTTGCCCCCTGGTCCACCTCTCATCACCGTCCTCTCATCCGGTGTTCTTAGCGTGTGTGCCGTCGCCGGGGATCCCGGCGGAATGCAGATGGACAGGACACTGCCGCCAGCAGGCAGAGGAAGGCGGAGGCATCGTGCGCATCTCCGTGATCGGCACCGGCTACCTGGGCGCCACGCACGCCGCGTGCATGGCCGAGCTCGGCTTCGACGTGATCGGCGTGGACATCGACCCCGCCAAGATCGAGCGCCTGGCCCGCGGTGAGCTCCCTTTCCACGAGCCCGGTCTGCCGGAGCTGATCGTCAAGCACGTGGACTCCGGCCGGCTGCGCTTCACCACGGACTATGCGGAGGTCGGCGGCTGGGCGGACGTACACTTCATCGGCGTCGGCACCCCACAGCGCAGCGGCGAGCACGCCGCGGACATGCGCTACGTGGACGCGGCCGTGACTTCCCTGGCCGAGTCGATCTCCAAGGATGCCCTGATCGTGGGCAAGTCCACCGTGCCCGTGGGCACCGCGGACCGCCTCGCCGGACTGCTGGCACAGCTGCGTGCGGCCAACGGCCTGCCCGGCACCGTGGAGCTGGCCTGGAATCCGGAGTTCCTGCGCGAGGGCTTCGCGGTGAAGGACACCCTGACCCCGGACCGGATCGTGGTGGGGGTGGCTTCCGAGCACGCCGAGCAGGTGCTGCGCGAGGTCTACGCAGCTCCCCTGGCGGCAGACACCCCGTGGATCTCCACCGACTTCCCCACCGCCGAGCTGGTGAAGGTCGCCGCCAACGCCTTCCTGGCCACGAAGATCAGCTTCATCAACGCCTTCTCCGAGATCACCGAGGCGGTGGGCGGCGACATCCGCACCCTCGCCGACGCCATCGGCCATGACGCCCGCATCGGCCGCCGCTTCCTCAACGCCGGCGTGGGCTTCGGGGGCGGCTGCCTGCCGAAGGACATCCGCGCCCTGCAGGCGCGGGCGGCCGAGCTGGGCCTGACCTCCACCATGCGCTTCTTGTCCGAGATGGACGCCATCAACCTGCGCCGCCGCGAGCGCGTGGTGGACCTCGCCGTGGACGTGCTCGCCGCGGACGCCGGCCACCGCAGGGCCGCCCCGGTCCAGGCGCTGCAGGGTGCCCGCATCGCGATCCTCGGCGTCGCCTTCAAGCCGGACTCGGACGACGTGCGCGACTCCCCCGCCCTGGACGTCGCCAACCGCCTCTACACGCTCGGCGCGGACACCGCTGTCTACGACCCTGAGGCCAATGCCAACGCCGCCGCCCGCTTCCCGCGCCTGGACTACGTGGACTCGGTCGAGGAGGCCCTGCGGGACGCCGACCTGGCGATCCTGCTCACCGAGTGGCGCGAGTTCCGGGAGCTGGACCCCGCCCGCGTGACCGAGCTCATGGCCACCCCTCGCCTGATCGACGGCCGCAACGTCCTCGACCGGGACGCCTGGGCGGCGGCCGGCGTCCCGGTGGTGGGCATGGGGCAGAAGGTGGTGCACGGCGCCTCCGCCTGAGCCTGACCGAAGCCCACGGCGAGGGTCCTTCCCGACGACGGCGGCCCGGGCGGCCGTCCCGCCGGACGCTGCCGCAGACAGCGCACAACGACGACGCCCCGCCCTGTCACCCGGATAGGGTGCCCTCGCACTGTGCCTGCGGTGCGTTCAGACGAGGCGGGCGCCGCGGGCACCGATCTCGGCCACGGCGCGGCGACCGGCCGCTGCGTTGCCGCGCACCAGGCGGTCGCGGGACGCCGGCGCCCCGGCGGCGTTGACGACGAACGCGGTGCGCATCAGGTCCAACTCCTTGGCGAACACCTGGTCCCAGCCGGCCTGCCAGTACGGGCGGCCGATGTAGGTGAACGCGAAGGCGCGCTCGCCGTCACGCGAACACAGTGCGAGGGAGACGGAGCCGAAGCCTGCGCCGTCGTGGCCGACGAGGACCTCGTCGGCGTACTCCGGGGCTGGGTCCGGCACGAGGAACAGCCCGTAGCCGTAGCCGGCCTGGACGGCCGGGCCGACGGGGGTGACCATGAGGTCCACGGTCTGCTGCGAGACCAGCTCGCCCCGCATGAGGGCCTGATAGAAGCGGGTGACGTCCGCGGCGGTGGTGTTCACCGCGGCGGCGGAGGCGAAGATCGACTGATCGATGGTCTCGAGGGCCTTGGCCTCGTGCGGACGCACGGCGGCGTCCTGCATCTCGGCGCCGCGGACGAGGGTGCCGTGCTCGAGGCGGGTGCGGTGCATGCCGGCCGGGCGGAAGACGCGGTCCCGGATGAGCTCAGGCATCCGGCGGCCGGTGACGGCCTCGACCATCATCTCCACCACCACGTAGCCCGTGTTGGAGTAGCCGTAGTCGGCGCCGGGCTCGAACCACCAGTCGGCCTGCTTCGCCAACTCGACGAGCTCACGCTGGCCGTAGTGGCGGGAGACGACCTCAGCGAGCTCGTCGAGATCCAGGTCGAAGAGGGACTGGCCGCGCATGATCACCCAGATGGCGTCCGGCATGCCGGAGGTGTGGTTCAGGAGCATCGAGAGGGTGACCTCATCCTCGTGCTCCGGCCACAGGCCGGGCAGGACCTCGCCGAGCGTGGAGTCCAGGGACAGGGTGCCGCGCTCGACCTCCTGCATGGCGACGGTGGCGACCATCCCCTTGGTGACCGAGGCGATGCGTGCCACCGAGTTCGCCCGCGCCGGGGCGTTGGCGTGCAGGCCGCGGGTGCCGGAGGCGGTGTCGAAGCGGCCCGCCGGACCCACCACGGAGCAGACGGCGCCGACGGCAGGCCACTGCACCACCGCGTCGAGGGCGTCCTGGATCGCCCGTTCATCCAGGCCGCGTCCGGAGTTCGGGTTCGGGCCCTTCGGAACGGCGGAGGCAGAGGAGGAAACGGTGGCAGGCAGCACCAGTCCGGCGAGGCCGGCGGTCATCCCCTGGGCGAACTGACGGCGGGTGGGGCTCATAGATGCGTCCTTTCACGGCGTGTGATCCCGATCACTCTGGCGGGTCCGGTCACACTCTACCCCTGCCCTCCCTTCAGCCCGGGGCTGCGCTGTGCGCGGCCCACGCCGAGGACACCATCTGAGCGAGCGAGTGGCGCATGGCCCAGCCCAGGTCGGCCGCGGCCGCCGAGCCGTCCGCCACGATGCGCGCGGGGTCGCCGGGACGCCGCGGATGGACCTCCGGGAGCACGTCCGCACCGGTCTGGGCCACGATCGCCTCGACGATCTGCCGCACGGAGGTGCCCGTGCCGGAGCCGAGGTTGTAGACGGGCCGCAGCCTTCGGCCCGCGGCCAGCCGACGTGCGGCCGTCACGTGGGCGGCGGCAAGGTCTGCCACGTGCACGTAGTCGCGCACGCACGTGCCGTCCTCGGTCGGGTAGTCGTCGCCGTTGATGCGCGGGACGCGACCCTCGGCGAGCGCGGTGAACACCAGCGGGAAGAGGTTGTGCGGGCTGGTGTCCGGCAGTTCGGGCGCACCGGAGCCCACGACGTTGAAGTAGCGCAGGGACGTGTGCCGGATGCCGCGGGCCCTGCCCTGGTCCGCGAGCAGCCACTCGCCGATGAGCTTGGACTCGCCGTAGGGCGACTCGGGTGCGGTGGGCGTGTCCTCGGTGACCGTGTCCACGTCCGGGGTGCCGTAGACCGCGGCCGAGGAGGAGAAGACGATCGCCTCCACCCCGGCGACCTCCATGGCCTGAAGCACCGCTGCGGTGCCCGCCACGTTGGTGCGGTAGGTCCGCAGCGGCTCGGAGACGGAGACCCCCGCATACTTGAATCCGGCCACATGGACCACGCCGGCCACGGACTGCTCGGCCATGAAGGCGGCGAGCGCCTCGACGTCGTTGACGTCGGCCTCCAGGAAGGGGACGCGCTCCGGGACGAACCTCCGGTGCCCGGTGGAGAGGTCGTCCACCACGGCGACGTCCATCCCCTCCGCCAGGAACGCGCGCACCACGTGCGCGCCGATGTAGCCGGCGCCTCCGGTGACGAGCCAGGTCATGGTTCCCTCCTCCCGTCCCGGCCTCGGTGCGGGAGCGGGCGCTCCCCGGCGGGACGACACCACCCTGCCTGCCGGGGATGAGGCCGCGGTGAGAGCGTCCGCGAGCTCGGCGCTCGGCGCGGCCGCGACGGCGGCGGGGAGCAGCCGACCCGGCGGTCACGAGCCCGTGGCACAGGCCCCGGAACGGCGACGGCGCCCGACCCCACGGAGGGGACGGACGCCGTCGTTCTCAGGCCGGGGGCGTCACTCGACGGTGACGGACTTGGCGAGGTTGCGCGGCTGGTCCACGTCGTAGCCCTTGGCGGAGGAGAGCTCCAGCGCGAAGATCTGCAGCGGGACGGTGGTCAGCAGTGGCATGAGCATCGGCTGGGTCTCCGGAACCTCGAACACGTTCTCGGCGTAGGCCTCCACGGCGGTGTCGCCGCGCTCGGCCACCACGAAGGTGCGGGCGCCGCGGGCGCGGACCTCCTGGATGTTGGAGACGACCTTGGCGTGCAGCGAGTGACGGTCCATCGGGGACGGCATCACCACGAACACCGGCTGGCCATCGTCGATCAGGGCGATCGGGCCGTGCTTGAGCTCGCCGGCCGCGAAGCCCTCGGCGTGGATGTAGGCCAGCTCCTTGAGCTTGAGCGCGCCCTCCATGGCCACCGGGTAGCCGACGTTGCGGCCGAGGAACAGCACCGAGGTGTCGTCCTTCATGGCGCGCGCGAGCTGCTTCACCTGGTCCTTGCGCTCGAGGATGTCCTCGATCTTGGCCGGGATGGCGGCGAGGTCGGCCAGGATGTCCTTGATCTGTCCGCTGAACAGGTTCTTGTTCAGCTGCGCCAGGTACAGGCCCAGCACGTAGGCGGCGGTGATCTGCGCCAGGAAGGCCTTGGTGGAGGCCACGGCGATCTCCGGGCCGGCGTGGGTGTAGAGCACGGCGTCCGACTCGCGCGGGATGGTGGAGCCGTTGGTGTTGCAGATGGACACCGTGCGGGCGCCCTGCTCCTTGGCGTAGCGCACCGCCATGAGGGTGTCCATGGTCTCGCCGGACTGGGAGATGGACACTACGAGGGTCGTGTCGTCGATGATCGGGTCCCGGTAGCGGAACTCGTGCGAGAGCTCGACCTCCACCGGGATGCGGCACCAGTGCTCGATCGCGTACTTCGCCACCGTGCCGGCGTAGGCGGAGGTGCCGCAGGCCAGGACGATGATCTTGTTGACGGCCTTGAGCTCCTCTTCGTCGATGCGCAGCTCGTCCAGCACCATGCGGCCGGCGGCGTCGGTGCGGCCCAGGAGGGTGTCCGCGACGGCCTGCGGCTGATCGTGGATCTCCTTCTCCATGAAGGTCTCGAAGCCGCCCTTCTCGGCCGCCGAGGCGTCCCAGTCGACGGTGAACTCCTTGCCCTGGGCCGGCTCGCCCTGGAAGTCGGTGATCTCCACGCCGTCTGCGGTGATGGTCACGACCTGGTCCTGATCCAGCTCGATGGCCCGCTTGGTGAAGTCGATGAAGCCGGAGACGTCCGAGCCCAGGAAGTTCTCTCCCTCGCCGAGGCCCACCACGAGCGGGGAGTTGCGGCGGGAGGCCACCACGCGGTCCGGGGAGTTAGTGTGCACGGCCAGCAGGGTGAAGGCGCCCTCGAAGCGGCGGGAGGCCAGCTGCATGGACTTCGTGAGGTCCTGCTCGCCCTCGTGGCGGTAGATGTGGCCGAGGACGGCGGCGGCGACCTCGGTGTCCGTCTCGGAGAGGAACTCGACGCCGGCGGCGACCATCTCCTCCTTGAGCTCCGCGAAGTTCTCGATGATGCCGTTGTGGATCATGGCGAGGCGTCCCCCGTCCGCGAGTTGCGGGTGGGCGTTCTCGTCGCTGGGGCCACCGTGGGTGGCCCAGCGGGTGTGCCCGATCCCGACCAGCGCCTCCGGCACCGGACGCTCCTCGAGCTCGGCCGCGAGGTTGGCCAGCTTGCCGGCCTTCTTGCGGTGGTACAGCTCGCCGTCGGCCACCAGGGCCACGCCGGCCGAGTCGTAGCCGCGGTATTCCAGACGACGCAGGCCCTCCATCAGGACGTCGAGAGCCGAGTGCTCACGCTCCTGCGAGGGGCTGCCGATGTATCCGACGATTCCACACATGGTCGGAACTCTACCGTGACTGCGCCGTCCGTCACCCCTCCGCCGGGCGCGTCTGCATGCCGGGTGCCCAGGGTCACATGCGGTGCCGCGCACCCCGTCGCGGACGACGGGCCGTGACCGCACCGGCTCCGTGGCAGGATGGACAGGTGGACACCGACAACACCGACGACCATCCGGCGCCGCGCTCGTCGCGCCCGCAGGAGCATCACAGCTCCCCGTTCGTGGAGTTGGAACGTCAGACCTGGGCCCGCCTGGCCTCCGAGATGGCGCAGCCGTTCGACCAGGACGACGTCGAGCGCCTGCGCGGCCTCGGCGACGCCCTCTCCCTGAAGGAGGTCGCAGAGGTCTACCTCCCGCTGTCCCGCCTGCTGAGCATCAAGGTGGAGGCCGCCGCCTCCCTGCGCCGCGCCACGGACGAGTTCCTCGGCGAACACACCCGCCGCACCCCTTTCGTGATCGGTGTGGCCGGCTCGGTGGCCGTCGGCAAGTCCACCACAGCCCGCGTGCTGAAGGAGATGCTGCGCCGGTGGCCGAACACCCCGCGGGTGCAGCTGATCACCACGGACGGCTTCCTCTACCCCAACGCGGTGCTCCAGGAGCGGGGCCTCATGACGCGGAAGGGCTTTCCCGAGTCCTACGACCGCCGGGCACTGCTGCGCTTCGTGTCCGAGGTGAAGTCCGGCACCGAAGAGGTCACCGCGCCGGTGTACTCCCACTTCTCCTATGACATCGTCCCCGATCGCGTGGAGGTCGTCCGTCGGCCGGACGTGCTGATCGTGGAGGGGCTGAACGTCCTGGCACCGCCGCGGGTGCGCGCCGACGGCACGACCGGCCTGTCCGTGTCCGACTTCTTCGACTTCTCCGTGTACGTGGACGCCCGCTCGGACTGGATCCGTGGCTGGTACCTCTCCCGGTTCCGGGACCTGCGCAAGGGCGCCTTCACGGACCCGCGCAGCTACTTCCACCGCTACGCGCAGATCCCGGAGGAGGAGGCGATGGGCATCGCGGAGAACCTCTGGGACACCATCAACGGCCCGAATCTGCAGCAGAACGTGCTGCCCACGCGCGGCCGCGCCGGACTGGTGCTGACCAAGAACCGGGACCACCAGGTCTCCCGAGTGCTCCTGAGGAAGGTCTGAGCATGCCGCGGATGAGGACCACGACGGCGGCGCTCGTGCTGGCCGTGCTGCTCGCCGGGTGCTCCGGCCCGGAGGGCGCCCCGGCGCCCTCGTCGCCGCCCTCGTCCCGCCCGGCCTCCCCCAGCGCTGCCGGCGACTCCTCCTCGGCCCCGTCCCCCGGGTCGTCCGCGCCCCTGTCGTCCTCGCCCGGGGCGTCCTCGCCCGCGACGACGGCCCCCTCCGCTGCCACATCGTCGCGCCCCTCCGGGTCGCCGACGCCCGCCCCGTCCTCGTCTGCAGCGAAGCAGTCGGAGCCCTCGGGGCCCTCGGAGCCGAGCCGCACGGCACGGGACGTGGACAGCGCGGACTCGCCGACCGTCGTCGTGAACAAGGCCCGACCGCTCGATCCCGTGGACTACGCGCCGGGCTCCCTGGAATCCGTGGACGGGGTGCCGCTGCGCCCCGAGGCCGCAGCGGCGCTCGAGGCCCTGCGGGCCGAGGCCGCAGCGGCCGGCCATCACCTCACCGTCCTCAGCGGCTACCGCTCCTACGGCAGGCAGCAGCAGGTCTACGCCGGCTGGGTCAGCCACCACGGCAGCGCCGAGGCCGCGGACCGGATCTCCGCGCGCCCGGGTCACTCCGAGCACCAGACCGGCCTCGCCGTGGACCTCGGCGACGCCGCCTCACCCGACTGCGATCTCGACGCCTGCTTCGGCACGACGCCCGCAGGCCGCTGGGTCGCCGCCCACGCCCACGAGCACGGCTTCGTCGTCCGCTTTCCGGAGGGCGCGGAGCAGGTCACCGGCTTCTCCGCCGAACCCTGGCACCTGCGCTGGCTCGGGGCGGAGGCCGCCGCGCAGGTCCATGCCGGCGGCGGCGTCGTGGAGACCGTCTTCGGCCTGCCGGACGCCCCCGGCTACCGCGGCTGACAACCACGGACACAGTCCTGATTCGTCCCGGCCGGACCCGGGGAGATGCCGAGCCCCGAGATCGGTGTGACGAACGTCAACACCCCCTGGGGCCGACTGTGTCCAGAACCACCTGTTTCCGCCTGCCTGCGAGGTCTGGGGCGCCCTATGATTCTTCTCATGCTTCAGGGTTTCAAGGACTTCATCATGAAGGGCAACGTCATCGACCTTGCCGTGGCCGTCGTCATGGGCGGTGCCTTCGGCGCCGTCGTGAACGCTCTCGTCGAGGCGGTCCTCATGCCGCTCATCGCCGCGCTCGTCGGCTCCCCGAACTTCGACGACTTCGCCGTTCTCGACATCAACGGTGTGGCCGTCAAGTTCGGCGTGCTTCTCACCGCGATCGTCAACTTCTTGCTCATCGCCGCCGCCATCTACTTCGTCGTCGTCATGCCGATGAACAAGATGATCGAGCGCCGCAACCGCAGGCTGGGCATCGACCCGGAGGTCGAGGAGCTGACCCCGGACCAGGCCCTGCTGACCGAGATCCGCGACCTGCTGTCCACCCAGCGCGGCGGATCCGTCAACGGCGAGCCGCGTTCCTGACGCGCCTCCTTCCCCCAGACCGCGGGGCCCGGTCGATCCGCACGGATCGACCGGGCCCCTTTTCTCTGCTGTGACAGTGCGGAGCCTCCGACGCGCCGACGGCCGGTCATCTCCACACGGGAGGTGACCGGCCGTCGTCGGGGTCGTCCGCCCCTCAGGGACCGTCAGGGCGCCGAGTCCGGGTCCTTGCCGCGCGGCTGGTCGCCCCGGTCCAGGCAGGGCGCCCAGGAGATCCGCGGCGTCTCCCCGCACTGGGGCAGCTTCGTCACGGCGAAGGCCGCGACGAGCAGGGCGGCCACCAGCAGGGTGAGGCTGACCAGCAGGGCCCAGCGGTGCGGCGGCCCGTCCGGGACCACCGGCACCTGATCGTCGCGGAGCTGCTCCGAAGCCACGTCAGTGGTGCAGGGCGAGCTCGCGCTTGACGACCTCGGCCAGCTCCTCCGCCTCGCGGCGCGCGACGTCTTCGTCCGGGGCCTCCACCATCACGCGGACGACCGGCTCGGTGCCGGAGGGACGGAGCAGGACGCGGCCCTCGGAGCCGAGGCGCGCCATGGCGGTGGAGACGGCCGCCTGAACCTCCGGGTCCTCGGCCGTGCGGGACTTGTCCACGCCGGAGACGTTGATGAGCACCTGCGGCAGGTGCTCCATGACCGTGGCGAGCTCGGACAGACGCTTGCCGGTGCCCGCCACTCGGGCCGCGATCTGCAGACCGGTCAGGACGCCGTCGCCGGTCGTGGCGTAGTCGGAGAAGATCACGTGGCCGGACTGCTCGCCGCCCAGGGAGTACGTGCCGTGCTTCATGCCCGCCAGCACGTAGCGGTCCCCCACACGGGTCTCCACGACGCGCACGCCGGCCTCACGCATGGCCAGCTTCAGGCCGAGGTTGGACATGACGGTGACGACGAGGGTGTTGTCCTTGAGCGCACCGCGGTCCTTGAGCGCGAGCGCCATCATGCCCATGATCTGGTCGCCGTCGACGACCTCGCCGTTCTCGTCCACGGCCAGGCAGCGGTCTGCGTCGCCGTCGTGGGCGATGCCGAGGTCCGCGCCGTGCTCCTTCACCGCGGCCCGCAGGGATTCCAGGTGAGTGGAGCCGCAGCCGTCGTTGATGTTCACACCGTCCGGGTCGGCGCCGATCACGATCACCTCGGCACCGGCGCCCTTGAAGGCCTCCGGCGAACAGCCCGAGGCGGCACCGTGGGCGCAGTCGAGGACGACCTTCAGGCCGTCGAGACGGTTCGGCAGCGACTTGAGCAGGTGGAGGACGTAGCGGTCCTCCGCGTCGGAGAAGCGGCGCACACGGCCGACCTCGGCGCCGGTGGGGCGGAGGGGCTCCTCCTGTTCCAGCCGCTGCTGGATGGCGTCCTCCTGCTCGTCCGAGAGCTTCTCGCCGCCACGGGCCAGGAACTTGATGCCGTTGTCCGGGGCAGGGTTGTGGGAGGCGGAGATCATCACGCCGAAGTCCGCGCCCAGGTCCGCCACGAGGAAGGCCGCGGCCGGGGTCGGCAGCACGCCGGCGTCCCAGACGTCCACGCCCGAAGAGGCCAGACCTGCCACGACGGCGGCGTTGATGAATTCACCGCTGATCCGGGGGTCGCGTGCCACGACGGCGATGGGGCGCCGCCCACCCTCGAACGCGTCGCCGCCGAGCACGGGGGCTGCGGCCTGGGCCAGGCGCATGGACAGTTCCACAGTGAGGGTCTCGTTGGCCAGGCCACGGACGCCGTCGGTTCCGAACAATCTAGTCATGATGCACGCCAGTCTACGTCCCCCGTGCCCGCGCGGAAGGTCTGCACGGCGCATCCGAACCTCCCGCCGCCCGCCTCCGGCCTCGGTACCAGAACGTCGCGCACCTCACGATCCGGGTCCGCCCGGAACCCCGGCGCTGCCGGAGCGGACGCGGTACCATGGGCGGTTGAATCAGGTCGTCGTCGGCGGTGGGCTTGCCCTTTCCGTCCGCGTGCGGCCCGTCCCGACCCCCTTTCGGAAGGCACCGACACATGGCGGAGGACCGCGAGAGCACCACCGAGCGCCCCTGGCCGCGGAGGACGGTGCTCGGCACCACCGGACTCGCCCTGGCCGGCACGCTCGCCGCGTGCACCGACGGCGACAGCGGCAGTGAGACCGGTGGCGAGGCACGGCCTGCCGGCGAGTCCGTCATGACGGACCCCACCGAGGAGCGTCGGAAGCTGCCGCAGCCGACCATCATCTCGACGGCGGAGTGGGGCGCCACCCAGCCGCGCTCCCACCTTCAGACCATCAACGAGCACCCCTCATACCTGGTCATCCACCACACGACCACCCCGAACGTCACCGACGGCTCGCGCGACGCTGCGATCGACCTCGCCCGTCGCGTGCAGAACGGCCACGTGGGCCAGGGCTGGGGCGACTCCGGCCAGCACTTCACGATGTCCCGCGGCGGCCACATCCTCGAGGCCCGCCACGGTTCGAAGAACGCCCTCGAGACCGGCGAGACCTTCATGCTCGGCATCCACGCCCTGGGCTTCAACGCCTATGCGCTCGGCATCGAGTGCGAGGGCATCTACATGGTGAACCCGCCGCCGCAGAGCCTGTACGAGGGCCTCGTCCACCTATGCGCGTTCATCTGCCAGCAGTACGACCTGCCCCCGAAGCGCATCATCGGTCACCGCGACCTGGTGAAGACCAGCTGCTGCGGCGATGCCTTCTACGCGAAGCTGCCGATCCTGCGCGACGACGTCCGCCGGTCTCTCGAGGCCGGCGAATACCACGTGTCCGAGGGCTTCGGCGCGGACAATCTCCTGGACGACACCCACGTCAACCAGGAATACCTCGACAGCCTCTGAGCCTGCTCCGGCAGGACGCACGACGGCGCCCCCCCCCCCCGCAGCTGCTGCGGGGGAGGGGCGCCGTCGTGGTTGCGAAGCACCTCCGGGACGTTCCGCCGGCGTTCAGCTCAGCGCACGCGCGGGAACGCGCCGTGACCGGTGTCCTCGTTCACCTCGGACAGCTCGGTGGCCGAGGCGCAGATCAGCGGATCCGGAGTCCGCACGATCGACTCGTCCTTGTTCGGGTACGGGAGGGTGTTGAGCACGTGGCGGATGGCCTCGAGGCGGGCCCGCTTCTTGTCGTTCGACTTCACGACCGTCCACGGCGCGTCGGCCGTGTGGGTGTAGAAGAACATGGCCTCCTTCGCCATGGTGTAGTCGTCCCACTTGTCCAGGGAGGCCAGATCGGTCGGGGACAGCTTCCAGCGGCGGACCGGGTCGGTCTCACGGGTGGCGAAGCGGTTCAGCTGCTCGTTGCGGGACACAGAGAACCAGAACTTGATGATGTGGATGCCGGAGTTCACCAGCATCCGCTCCAGCTCCGGGGTCTCCCGCATGAACTCCAGGTACTGCTGAGCGGTGCAGTAGCCCATCACCCGCTCCACTCCGGCGCGGTTGTACCAGGAACGGTCCATCATGACGATCTCGCCGCCTGAGGGCAGGTGCTGGATGTAGCGCTGGAAGTACCACTGCGAGGCCTCCTCCTCCGTGGGCTTCTCCAGCGCCACCGTGCGCGCACCGCGCGGGTTGAGGTGCTCGTTGAAGCGCTTGATGGCACCGCCCTTGCCGGCGGCGTCGCGGCCCTCGAAGATGATCAGGACCTTCTGGCCGGTCTCCTTGACCCACAGCTGCATCTTCAGCAGCTCGATCTGGAGCTGACGCTTGCGCCTCTCATAGGTCTTGCGGTCGAGCTTCTTGTCATAGGGGTAGCCCTCGCGCCACGCGTTCTTGTCCAGCTGCGGCAGGGCGGCGCTCGGGTCGAGCTTGCGCCCGAGCTCGGCGAGCTCATCGAGCTCGGCGGCGTAGTCCTCGGTGACGGCGAAGGCCTTCTGGTCCTGCCCGGACTCCATCTGGTGGCCGCCGGCGACGACGTCCTTGTTCTCGGCATCGCCCTTCTCGGACGACTTCGGGGTGGGCGTGCTGTTCTCGGCCACGGGCGGCTCCTCGGTGCTCCGGTCGGCAGGGCTCGCGTCGACTCCACGCACTGGCCTGTGCGGACGGTCCGGACGCGCTCATCCCGTCACGGCGCCTCTGCCGCGACGGCCGTCATTTTACTCTTCCTCTCCTGGACATGTGGGGTTTCTGTGTCCTCCACCACCAACCGGCTAGCATGGCACGACCGTCCTCCCCCGTGCCCACGCGGAGGTCGACGGCCATCGCCCCGACATGAGGAGACCCATGGTCACGCACCGTCAACGTCCATCCCCCCGGCGACGTCCTGCCGCGCCCCTCGTCCTGCTCGGCGTCCTCCTCGCCCTGTTCCTCTCGGCCTGCACCGCCGGCGGGGACACCGACTCCGGCGGAGCCGCGGACGGCCCCACCTACACGATCGGCACCGACTCCACTTTCGCACCCTTCGAGTTCCGAGGGCCGGACGGCGAGCTGACCGGCATCGACGTCGACCTCATGGAGGCGATCGCCGAGAAGCAGGGCTTCCAGGTCGAATGGGAGTCCATCGGGTTCAACGCCGCGCTGCAGGCACTGTCCTCCGACCAGGTCGACGGTGTGATCGCCGGCATGGGCATCACCGATGAGCGTGCACAGGTCTACGACTTCTCCGACCCCTACTTCACGTCCGAGCTGCAGCTCGCCGTGCCGGAGGGCAACGACGAGATCACGTCGTGGGAGGACCTCGAGGGCAAGACCGTTGCGGTGAAGACCGGATCCCTCTCCGAGGACGAGGCCAAGAAGAAGCAGGAGGAGATCGACTTCGAGCTCACCTCCCTGGACCAGAGCACCACGATGGTGCAGACCGTGAAGACCGGAAACGCGGACGCCCTCATGGACGACCGTCCCGTGCTGGCGTACGGGGTCACCCAGGGCTCCGGCCTGAAGCTGGTCGCCGAGCCCATCAATACGGGCAACTACGGATTCGCCGTCAACAAGGGGATGAACGAGCAGCTCCTCGCCGACTTCAACGCCGGTCTGGCCGAGCTGAAGGAGTCCGGCGAGTACGACGAGATCGTCGCCGAATATCTCGGCGACGCGGCCGGCGACGGCACCCCTGAGCCGCCGTCGTTCTTCGAGATGCTCACGCAGATCATGCCTGCCCTGCTCAAGGGCCTCCAGAACACCCTGCTGGTCACGGGCATCGCCTTCCTCTCCGCCATGGCCCTCGGCCTGCTCTTCGGCTTCATGAAGGTCTCCGGCAACGTCCTGCTGCGCGGCATCGCCAACATCTTCATCAACGTCTTCCGAGGCACGCCGCTGCTGGTGTGGGCCTTCTTCTTCTACTTCGGGCTCCCCGGCATCATCGGCGTCCCCGTGAACATCTGGGTCGCCGGCGTGCTGACACTCGCACTCAACGGAGCCGCCTACATCGCCGAGATCGTCCGCGGAGGAATCCAGTCCGTGGACGCGGGCCAGGCCGAGGCGGCACGCTCCCTCGGCCTGGGATACGGCAAGACCATGCGCCGCGTGGTCCTCCCCCAGGCGTTCACCATCATGACGCCGTCCCTGATCAACCAGCTGATCATCATGCTGAAGGACTCCTCGCTGCTGCTGGCCATCGGCTTCGCCGAGCTGCTGTACCAGGCCCAGCAGGTGTACGCGTCCAACTTCCGTGTGACCGAGGTGCTGTTCATCGTGGCCGCGATCTACTTCGTGGCCATCTGGCTCCTCACACAGCTGGCGAACTTCGTGGAGAGGAAGATCAACAAGTGAAGGCTCCCGTGAACGACACCCGACCCCGCCCGGAGGCAGAGTCCGCCGCCCCCAAGATCGTGGTGGAGGACCTGCACAAGCACTTCGGCGACAACGAGGTCCTCAAGGGCATCGACGCGACCGTGGCGGAGGGAGAGGTCGTCTGTGTGATCGGCCCCTCGGGCTCCGGCAAGTCGACGTTCTTGCGCTGCCTGAACCGGCTGGAGGACCTCACCTCCGGGCGCGTGCTGATCGGGGACGACGACCTCTCGGACGCCTCCGTGGACATCGACGAGGTCCGTCGACGCATCGGCATGGTGTTCCAGCACTTCAACCTCTTCCCCCACCTCAGCGTCGAGGAGAACATCACACTGGCCCCCGTCGAGCTCGGGCTGGCGACGAAGCAGGAGGCTCGCGCCACCGCTCAGCGGCTCCTGGAGCGCGTCGGGCTCGGGGACAAGGCCCAGGCACGCCCCCGATCACTCTCGGGCGGGCAGAAGCAGCGCGTCGCGATCGCCCGCGCACTGGCCATGAGCCCGGAGGTCATGCTCTTCGACGAGGCGACCTCCGCCCTCGACCCGGAGATGGTGGGCGAAGTGCTGCAGGTCATCCGTGACCTGGCCGACGAGGGCATGACGATGGTGCTGGTGACGCACGAGATGGGCTTCGCCCGCGAGGTCGCCGATCGCGTCATGTTCATGGCGGACGGACGGATCATGGAGCAGGACGTGCCCGAGCGCATCTTCGATGCGCCGCAGACCCCACGGCTCCAGGAGTTCCTTGCCAAGGTGCTCTGAAGGCACCCTGCGGCGGACGGCGGAGGCCCCCATCGGGGGTCGCCGCCGCAGGCCCCGGACACGGCCGTGGCCGGCCACCCCACACGGGGTGACCGGCCACGGTCTGCTGTGCCGGCGAAGCGGCCGGTCCGTCGCGGAGAGCCGGACCTGCCCCTCGCGGCGGCGAGGATCAGCGCTTCGAGTACTGCGGGGCCTTGCGGGCCTTCTTCAGGCCGGCCTTCTTGCGCTCGATGATGCGGGCGTCGCGGGTCAGGAAGCCGGCCTTCTTCAGGGCCGGGCGGTTGTGCTCGCGATCGATCTCGTTCAGCGCGCGGGAGATGCCCAGGCGCAGCGCACCGGCCTGGCCGGACGGGCCGCCGCCGTGGATGCGGGCGATGACGTCGTAGGCGCCCTCGACCTCCAGCAGGGTGAAGGGGTCGTTGACCTCCTGCTGGTGCAGCTTGTTCGGGAAGTAGCTGTCCAGGGTGCGGCCGTTGATGGTCCACTGGCCGGAGCCCGGGACGACGCGGACGCGGGCCACGGCCTCCTTGCGGCGGCCCACGGCGGAGCCGGCGACGGTGAGGGCCGGGCGCTCGGTGGCGGCCGGGGCGTCGGAGGTCTGAGCGGACTCGGAGGTGTAGCTGGTCAGCTCCACGCCCTCGTTCTCATTGATGGTCATGGGGTCTCCTTGAAAAGGTCTCGAAG
The DNA here is from genome assembly GCF_002206575.2 of Micrococcus sp. FDAARGOS_333. NCBI lineage: Bacteria > Bacillati > Actinomycetota > Actinomycetes > Micrococcales > Micrococcaceae > Micrococcus > Micrococcus sp. FDAARGOS_333. The sequence goes on from NZ_NJFJ02000001.1 coordinate 2,390,620, forward strand.
GGCGGGCGCCGATTACTGGGCGACCTGGCCGATCTCGAAGGTCTTGGGCTGCTGGGCGGCGTGCGGATGCTCGGCACCGCGGTACACCTTCAGCTTGGACAGCTGCTGGGCGGCCAGGGAGTTCTTGGGGAGCATGCCCTTGACGGCCTTCTCCACGGCGCGCACCGGGTTCTTCTCCAGGAGCTCCTCGTAGGAGACGGACTTGAGGCCGCCCGGGTAGCCGGAGTGGCGGTAGGCGCGCTTCTTCTCGAGCTTGGCGCCGGTCAGGGCCACCTTCTCGGCGTTGATGATGATGACGTGATCGCCCATGTCCATGTGGGGGGCGAAAGTCGGCTTGTGCTTGCCGCGCAGCAGGATCGCGGTCTGGGAGGCCAGGCGGCCGAGCACCACATCGGTGGCGTCGATGACGTGCCACTGACGGTCGGCGTCACCGGGCTTGGGAGTGTACGTACGCACGTTGTCTGCCTTCATGGTCGGTAGTTCGGTCACAGCCGTGCCGGGCCGGGCGTGAGTCAGGCCTGACGCGGCTGTCAGTTCTCCGCGCGCACCGGGCGCCAGGTGAGGACTGGCGAGCATCCGGGCCCTGAACATCCGATGGGCGCCGGCGAGAACACGGCCATGCAACTGAGCCTCTCGCGGCGCGCCTGAATCCGGATGCGGACATGCGCAACGACATCACATCATATCGGTTCGCCACCCCGATTGCCACCGGGGGCGCTGTCGCCTTCCGCACGCGTCCTCAGGCATCCCCGTCGATCCGCGTGGCGTCGCGACGGGCCCGGGTGCCCTCCGCCCGGGAGGCGAGGGAGCCGTCGTCGGGGTATTCGACGTGGTCCAGGACCAGGGCATGCGGCGGGGCGAGACGGGACAGGGAGTCGCGGGCCTGCGCCTGAAGACGCTCGGCCATCCACCCCGGCTCCTGACGCCCCTCCCCCACAGCCACGGCCGCGGCGACGAGGGCGCGCACCATGTGGTGACAGAAGGCGTCCGCGCGCAGGCGGCACTCGAGCACCCCGTCCGAGCCGCGTTCCACGGTGAAGGACTGCAGCTCCCGGATGGTGGTCCCCTCCGGCCTCGGCCTGCAGTAGCTCAGGAAGTCGTGGAGCCCGACGACGGAACGCGCCTCCGCCTGCATCCTCGCCTCGTCCAGGGGCTCGCGATGCCAGTAGGTGTCCCGCCGGCGGAGGGGATCGCGGGTGTCCGGCCGGTCGCTGATGCGATAGCGATAGGAACGCCAGAGGGCCGAGAAGCGGGCGTCGAAGCCCTCGGGGGCGCGGACGGCCGAGCGGATGACGACCGCGTCCGATGCACGGCGGAGCACCCCGTGCAGACGCCGGACGAGGGTCTCCCCCGGCTCCAGGCCAGCGCGGCCGCGGACCAGGCCCTCCCACTCGGTCTCGCTGAGGTCGAGGTGGACGACCTGGTGGGCCGCGTGGACGCCCGCGTCCGTGCGACCGGCCACGACGGTGCGCACCGGTCGGCGCAGGATGGTCTCCAACGCGTCCTCGAGGGAGCCCTGCACGGTGCTCAGGCCAGGCTGGGCGGCCCAGCCGCGGAAGTCGGTGCCGTCGTAGGCGAGGTCCAGGCGCACCCGGACCAGACGCGGCTCCTCGCCGGTGGCCGACGTTGCGGCGGTGACGGCGGTCATCACACCAGCCCCGAGGCCAGCAGGAAGAGCGCGCCGCCGTGGGCGATGGTCGAGCCGAGCACGCCGTGGCGGATCGCGATCGCAGCGCAGACGAGCCCCTCGACGAGGGTGAAGGCCAGGATCGGCCAGCCGACCTCGGTCACGGTGGAGGCCAGGAAGACGTGGCAGGCGGCGAAGACCGCCGCCGAGGCCAGAGCCGAGCGCGCCACGGTGGTGTGGTGCTCCAGTTCGGACTGCAGCAGACCGCGGAACAGGACCTCCACGAGCAGGCCGGCGCAGAAGGCGAACACCAGCAGCGGGACGAGGATGCCGGCCGCCACGCCACCGCCACGGGCGTCGAGCGGGACGTCGCCGAACCCGAGTCCCGCCGAGAGGGCGGGCACCGAGCCGTAGAGGACCGCGAAGGGAAGGACGATCACAGCCGCACCGAGAAGTCCGACCGGGCCGGAGAGCCAAGCGCGGTCCGCCGTCCACCGCATCCCACGGGAGCGCTGCCGGAAGGCCGCCACCAGGCCGGCGACCGCCGCCAGAGCGAGCACGGACAGGCTGATCAGCTGGATCGGGTCCGAGGTGAAGCGCAGCCACAGGACGGCCCGATCCCCCGCCGTGCCGAACGTGAACAGACCGTGCCCGACCATGGCGTCGCGCAGCAGCACGACGCCGAGGATCGCCACGAGGACACGGGCGGCGACCATGCGCCCGGGCACGACCGCCAGGGCTGCGACCACCAGCAGCAGGCCCGGGGCCACGTCGATCAGGTAGGCCGCCAGGCTGTCGAGAGAGGGGTCGCCGAACACCCTGGCAGTGTACCGAGCGGAGACGGCGGGCACGGCGAAGGGGCCGCCCCCTCCACAACGGAGGGGACGACCCCTGGCGCGGTGCCGGCGTCAGCGCACCGGCGCGAAGATCACTCGGAGACCTTCTGGGCGGCCTCGCCGCCGGCCGGGGCGTAGCCCGCGGCCTTGGCGTCCTCGACGGAGGCGAACCAGACCTCGGCGGTGGTCTGGTCGTACCAGCGGGAGCCGGGCACGTGGTACTTCATGGAGTCCGCGTTGCCCTTGATGTCGGCGCCCTCCGGCGCCGAGCCGTCCTCGTTGGCCGGGATCGGGCCGTTACCGGTCGCGGCGGACTCGGTCGCGGCGGTCTCCTCGGCCGGAGCCTCGGCGACGGCCTGGGCCTCGTCCACCTGCGGCTCCGCCGGGGCGGCATCCGCCGGGGCCGCGGCGGTGGCCTGCTCGGCCTCCTTCACGACGGCCTGCTTGGCGGACACCGGGTCCATGACCAGCTCGATGACGGCCATCGGGGCGTTGTCGCCGTTGCGGTTGCCGATCTTGGTGATGCGGGTGTAGCCGCCGTCGCGCTCGGCCATGGCCGGGGCGATCACGGTGAACAGCTCGTGCACCACGGTCTTGTTCGTACGGTTCTTCGCGGCGATGATGCCCTGGACCTTGCGACGGGCCGGCAGGTCACCCTTCTTGGCGAAGGTGATGAGGCGCTCGGCGAACGGGCGCAGACGCTTGGCACGGGTGAGCGTCGTGGTGATCGACTTGTGCTCGAACAGCTGGGCCGACATGTTGGCCAGCATGATGCGCTCGTGGGCCGGGCTGCCGCCCAGGCGCGGACCCTTGGTGGGGGTAGGCATGGTGTTTCTCCTCAGGTGATCCCCGACCCCTCACGGGATCGGCGGACAGGTTTGGTGGTGCGTCGAGCTCAGTACTCGGAGAACGGATCGTCGTCCATCTGCTCGGCGTGGGCCTGCGGGTCGTAGCCGGCGGGCGAGTCCTTGAGGGACAGACCGAGCTCGTAGAGCTTCTCCTTGACCTCGTCGATGGACTTCGCGCCGAAGTTCCGGATGTCCATCAGGTCGGCCTCGGAGCGGGCCACGAGCTCACCCACGGAGTGGATGCCCTCGCGCTTGAGGCAGTTGTAGGAGCGCACGGTGAGCTCCAGCTCCTCGATCGGCTGTGCCAGGTCCGCGGAGACGGCGGCGTCGGCCGGGGCCTCGCCCAGGTCGATGCCCTCGGCCTCGACGTTGAGCTCGTGGGCCAGGCCGAACAGCTCGACCAGCGTGGAGCCTGCGGAGGCCACGGCGTCACGCGGGAGCATGGACTCCTTGGTCTCCACGTCCAGGATCAGACGGTCGAAGTCCGTGCGCTGCTCCACACGGGTGGCCTCCACCTTGAAGGTGACCTTCAGCACCGGCGAGTAGATGGAGTCGATCGGCATGCGACCGATCTCGGAGTCGGCCAGCTTGTTCTGGGCCGCGGTCACGTAGCCGCGGCCGCGCTCGATGGTCAGCTCCATCTCGAACTTGCCCTTCGCGTTCAGCGTCGCGATGTGCAGGTCCGGGTTGTGGATCTCCACGCCGGCCGGCGCGGTGATGTCAGCGGCGGTGACGACGCCCGAACCCTGCTTGCGCAGGTAGGCGACGACCGGCTCGTCGTTCTCCGAGGAGACCGAGAGCTTCTTGATGTTGAGGATGACCTCGGTGACATCCTCCTTGGCACCGCTGATGGTGCTGAACTCGTGCAGCACACCGTCCACGCGGATGCTGGTCACGGCAGCACCGGGGATGGAGGACAGCAGAGTGCGGCGCAGGGAGTTGCCGAGGGTGTAGCCGAAGCCGGGCTCCAGAGGCTCGATGACGAACCGGGAACGACGATCGGAGACAACCTCTTCGGTCAGCGTGGGGCGCTGTGCAATGAGCACGGACATTTCCTTTCGGCGGGCGTCCGCCATATGACGCACGCAGGGGGTGGAAACGAGTTCTATGGGTGGGCAGGTCCGAGGACCTGTCCCCGCGCCCCTCAGGCGAGGGCCACGGGGACTCGACAGGTGTCAGACGCGACGGCGCTTGGCCGGGCGGGCGCCGTTGTGCGCCATCGGGGTGACGTCCTGGATGGAGCCCACCTCGAGGCCTGCGGCCTGCAGGGAGCGGATCGCGGTCTCGCGACCGGAGCCCGGTCCCTTCACGAACACATCGACCTTGCGCATGCCGTGCTCCTGCGCACGCTTGGCGGCCTGCTCGGCGGCCATCTGCGCGGCGTAGGGGGTGGACTTGCGGGAGCCCTTGAAGCCGACCTCGCCGGAGGAGGCCCAGGCGATCACGGCGCCGGTGGTGTCGGTGATGGACACGATGGTGTTGTTGAACGTGCTCTTGATGTGGGCCTGGCCCACGGTGATGTTCTTGTTTGCCTTGCGACGCGGCTTGCGAACCGCTGCGCGAGTCTTCGGGGGCATGGATATCTCCTACGGGAAAGCTGGGGTGGATCTACCTGCAGCGCCTCGACCCGTCCTGTGCGGCGGGGGCCGTGGCGCCGGGGATCACTTCTTCTTGCCGGCGACCGTCTTCTTCGGACCCTTGCGGGTACGGGCGTTGGTCTTGGTGCGCTGGCCGCGCACGGGCAGGCCGCGACGGTGACGCAGGCCCTCGTAGGAGCCGATCTCGACCTTGCGGCGGATGTCGGCGGCGACCTCGCGGCGGAGGTCGCCCTCGACCTTGTAGGTGCCCTCGATGTGGTCGCGCAGCTTCACCAGCTGCTCGTCCGAGAGGTCCTTCACGCGGATGTTCGGGTCGACGCCCGTTGCCGCCAGGGTCTCCTCGGCGCGGGTCCTGCCCACACCGTAGATGTACGTGAGTGCGATGATCACGCGCTTCTCGCGCGGGATGTCAACGCCTGCAAGACGAGCCATATGGCCGCCCTCCTGTTCCTTCTGCAGCAGGGGTCTGCACCAGTGACGTCCCGCCCACGTGGCCTGGTGGCCTGCGCGGCCCGTTGCACGGCACCGGGGAAGTGTTCCGGTGTGGATCCGTGCCGGCGGCCCCGCCGCGAGCGGTCTCCGGCCCCTGCGACCGGAGGTTGCGTCCGCGCTCCGCCCGCAGGCGGTGGACGCTGTCCTGATGTCTCGGCCCTGATGGCCGATGTGAATATGGGTGATGTGCACTCAGGCGGCGCCGCCCCGAACCGGGGCGGACGCTCAGCCCTGGCGCTGCTTGTGGCGCGGGTTCGAGCAGATCACCAGCACGCGGCCCTGACGGCGCACGACCTGGCAGTTGTCGCAAATCCGCTTCACGCTCGGCTGAACCTTCACGGTTCCTCCTCTTGCGCTCGCTTGTCGGACGGTTTACTTGTAGCGGTACACGATGCGACCCCGGTTGAGGTCGTACGGGCTAAGCTCGACCACGACCCGGTCCTCGGGGAGGATGCGGATGTAGTGCTGACGCATCTTGCCGGAGATCGTCGCGAGCACGATGTGCTCGTTCTGCAGGCGGACCCGGAACATTGCATTCGGCAATGCCTCGGTCACCGTGCCCTCGACCTCGATGACACCTTCCTTCTTAGCCATGTCCTCCACAATCGTTGGGCCCCGCCTCGCCAGGGCACAGGCCCTCGCGCGATGGGACAGGAATGGGTTCGACCCACCTCCGCCTGGACAGGCAGAGGCACAGTCAGCGCCCCAGCTTACCCCAACTCAGCATTGATTCCAACCGCCGACGGCGTCGCGGAGCGCTGCGGAGGTCGTCACCTGCCACTGCCCCGGTGAACCGGTGACGACGGTCGCTCGCCCTGCGAAGGCGAGGGGCCGTCGTCGGGGTCTGGACCAGCACCTCCCCGCAGGCCGAGCGCCGGCCGCGGATGCCGGGATCACTCCCCCGGCGGCACCGGGGTGACGCCGAAGCGCGCGAGCTCGGAGGCGCCACCGTCCGGCGCGGTGAGCACCCACACTCCCCCGCGATGCCGGCAGACGCTGTGCTCCCACTGGCTGGCCCGCCCGCCGTCCGTGGTGACGACCGTCCAGTCGTCCTCCAGGGTGACGGTCTCGATGCCGCCGCGCACGAGCATCGGCTCGATCGCCAAGGCCATGCCCGGCTGCACCTTGGGGCCGCGGTGCCCGGTGCGGTAGTTGAAGACGTCCGGCGGCATGTGCATCTTCGAACCGATGCCGTGGCCGACGTAGTCCTCGAGGATGCCCAGCGGGGGCCCCGGCTGCTGGCTGACGAAGTCATCGATCGCGTCACCGACCTCGCCCACGTTGCTCGCCGTCGCCAGGGCGGCGATGCCCACCCACAGGGCCTCACGGGTGATCTCGGACAGCCGCTCGTCCTCCGGGTCCGCCGTGCCGGCCTCCGAGGAGCCGAGGATCACCGTGCGCGCGGAGTCGGCGTGCCAGCCGCCCACGATCGCGCCGCCGTCGATCTTCACCACGTCGCCGGACTGCAGCACGCGCTCGCCCGGGATCCCGTGGACGACCTCTTCGTTCACCGACGTGCAGATCGTCGCCGGGAACCCGTGGTAGCCGAGGAAGTTGGACGTGGCGCCGTGCTCGTCCAGCACGGCACGGAACACCTGGTCCAGCTCTGCGGTGGTCACCCCGGGGGCCGCCGCGCCGACGGCGGCGTCGAGGGCGCGCGAGAGGACCACCCCCGCGCGCTGCATGGTCTGCAGCTCGGAGGTGGTCTTCAGCTCGAGGGAACGACGCGCGAACACCCGATCAGGCCTCCTCGGAGCCCTGGTCCACCACCGGCAGGGTGCCGGTGGCCGCACGCACGGAGTAGACGGCCTGCAGCAGGCGCTCGGTGACGTCGTCCACCTGGCCGGTGCCGTCCACACGGGTGACGATGCCGCGGTCCTGGTAGCTCTCGATGACCGCCGCGGTCTCCTGGTGGTACAGGTCGAGACGGTGGGTGATGACGTCCTCGGTGTCGTCGGGGCGGCCCTCGATCTCAGCGCGCTTGAGCAGGCGAGCGACGAGCTCTTCGTCCGGGACGGTCAGCTCGACCACGACGGAGAGGGCGTGGCCCGAGTCCTTGAGCATGGAGTCCAGCGCCTCCACCTGTCCGGCGGTGCGCGGGTAGCCGTCCAGCAGGAAGCCGGAGGACGCGTCCGGCTGCGCGATGCGGTCGGCGACCATGCGGTTGGTCACCTCGTCCGGGACGAAGTCGCCGTTGTCGATGTACCGCTTGGCCTCCACGCCGAGCGGGGTCATCTCCTTCACGTTGTGGCGGAAGATGTCACCCGTGGAGATCGCCACGATCCCCAGCTTGTCGGCGATCCGGGCGGCCTGGGTGCCCTTGCCGGAGCCGGGAGGGCCCATGATCAGCATGCGAGTCATTTCTTGTTCCTCACTGTCGGGATCGGTGGAGGGGGTCGTGGGTCCGGTTCAGCGCAGCAGGCCCTCGTAGTGACGCTGCTCCATCTGGGCGTTGATCTGCTTCACGGTCTGCAGGCCGACGCCCACCATGATCAGGATCGAGGTGCCGCCGAACGGGAAGTTCTGGTTGGCGTTGATCAGCACGAAGGCGATCAGCGGGATCATCGCGACCACGCCCAGGTACAGGGCGCCCGGGAAGGTGATGCGGCTGATCACGTACTCAAGGTACCGCTCCGTGGGGCGGCCCGCACGGACGCCCGGGATGAAGCCGCCATAGCGCTTCATGTTGTCCGAGATCTCCTTCGGGTTGAAGGTGATGGACACGTAGAAGTACGTGAAGCCCACGATCATCAGCAGGTACAGGGCCATGTAGACCGGGTGGTCGCCGCCGGTGAAGTACTCGGCCAGGAACGTCACCCAGGCCGGCGGGTTCGAGCCGTCCTGCGGGGTGTTGAACTGGACCAGGATGCCTGGGAGCGTCAGCACGGAGGACGCGAAGATCACGGGGATCACTCCGGCCATGTTCACCTTGATCGGGATGAACGTCGAGTGGCCGGAGAGGGTGCGGGAGCCGATCTGCCGCTTGGCGTACTGGACCGGGACGCGACGCTGGGACTCCTCCACGAAGACGACCGCGAGCATGGTCAGCAGACCGATGACCATGACGATCAGGAACGTGCGGACGCCCTGGGTCTGCCACACCTGGCCGATGCCGGACGGGAAGCCGGCGGCGATGGAGGCGAAGATCAGCAGGGACATGCCGTTGCCGACGCCGCGCTCCGTGATCTGCTCGCCCATCCACATCACGAGGACAGTGCCCGTGGTGAGGACCAGGACGACCATGAGGACCGTGACGATGGAGTCGTTCACGAGCAGCGGCAGCTGGCAGCCCAGCAGCGCGCCGGTGCGGGCCAGCGACGCCATGGTGGTCGACTGCAACAGGGCCAGCGCCAGGGTCAGGTAGCGCGTGTACTGGGTCAGCTTCGCCTGGCCCTGCGGGCCTTCCTGGTGAAGCTGCTCGAAGCGCGGGATCACCACGCGCAGCAGCTGCACGATGATCGACGCGGTGATGTAGGGCATGATGCCCAGCGCGAAGATGGAGACCTGCAGCAGCGCGCCGCCGGAGAACATGTTCACGAACGAGTACAGGCCACCGGAGGCGTTGCCCGCTGCCAGACACATCTGCACGTTCCCGTAGTCCACACCCGGCGACGGGATGAAGGCGCCCAGCCGGTAGATGGCGATGATGCCGAGCGTGAACCAGATCTTGCGCTGCAGGTCTGGCGTCCGGAAGATCCGGCCGATGGCCTTGAACACGCGTCCTCCTGTGTGCGGTCGGTGTGGTGGTCCCCGCCTCTCGACGCGACGGGCTGTGGCACCGCCCACGCGGACCACCAGGGCAGTCTACACGGCGATGCAAGAGGCCCCCGGCCCCCAGGCGGACCTGGGGATCGGGGGCCTCTGTGCGACCGCGGGGGGTCAGAGGGTCTCGGTGGACCCGCCCGCGGCAGCGATCTTCTCCACGGCCGAGGCGGAGAAGGCGTGGGCCTTCACCTGCACGGCGACGGAGATCTCACCGGAGCCGAGCACCTTGACGGGGTGGTTCTTGCGGACCAGACCCTTCTCGACGAGGGCCTCGACCGAGACCTCGCCGCCCTCCGGGAAGGCGGTGTTCAGCTTGTCCAGGTTCACGACCTGGTACTCGGTGCGGAACGGGTTCTTGAAGCCGCGCAGCTTCGGCAGACGCATCTGCAGCGGAAGCTGGCCGCCCTCGAAGCCCGGACGCACCTGGTAACGGGCCTTGGTGCCCTTGGTGCCACGGCCGGCGGTCTTGCCCTTGGAGGCCTCACCGCGGCCCACGCGGGTCTTCGCGGTCTTGGCGCCCGGGGCCGGACGCAGGTCGTGGATCCGGATGGCGTCGTTCTCAGCCATTGCTGACCTCCTCCACGGACACCAGGTGCGGCACGGTGTTCACCATGCCGACGGTCGCCGCGTCGGCCTTGCGGGTGACCTGGTGGCCGATCCGCTTCAGGCCCAGCGAGCGCAGGGTGTCGCGCTGGTTCTGCTTCACGCCCGAGACGCCGCGGGTCTGGGTGATGACCAGGGTGGCGTCCGAGGGCTGGATGTTCTTACGGGTGGGCTCAAACATGGCTCAGGCACCTGCCTTCTCGGTGCTCTTCTGGGCGCGGTCGGCCTCCATGGTGCGCAGCATGGCGTGGGGGGCGATCTCGTCCAGGGCCTTGCCGCGGCGGGCGGCCACGGCCTGGGGCTCCTCGAGCTTCTTGAGGGCGTCCACGGTGCCGCGAACGATGTTGATGACGTTCACGGAGCCCATGGACTTGGACAGCACGTCGTGGATGCCGGCGCACTCCAGCACGGCGCGCACCGGGCCGCCGGCGATCACACCGGTACCCGGGGAGGCCGGACGGAGCAGCACGACGCCGGCGGCGTCCTCACCCTGCACGAGGTGCGGGATGGTGGAGCCGACGCGCGGGACACGGAAGAACGACTTCTTGGCCTCCTCCACGCCCTTCTGGATCGCGGCGGGGACCTCCTTCGCCTTGCCGTAGCCCACACCGACCATGCCGTTGCCGTCGCCGACGACGACCAGGGCGGTGAAGCTGAAGCGACGGCCGCCCTTGACGACCTTCGCCACGCGGTTGATGGCGACGACGCGCTCGAGGAACGCGTCCTTGTCCTCGTCCTGGGCGCCACGACGGTTGCGGTCGTCGCGACGGCCGCCGCGGCGATCGTCGCGGCCGCCGCGGCCGTTGTCACGACCACCACGGCCGCCGGAACGCTCGGTGGACTGGCCGGCCGAGCCGGCAGCGGTCTCGGCGACAGCGGTCTCGGTGTTCTCGGTCACCTGGGTGTCCTTCTGGTTGTTGGTCTCGGTCACAGCTGCAGCCCACCCTCTCGGGCGCCGTCGGCGACGGCGGCCACACGGCCGTGGTACTTGTTGCCACCGCGGTCGAACACGACGGATTCGATCCCCGCAGCCTTCGCACGCTCGGCGACGAGCTCGCCCACGCGCTTGGCCTTGGCGGTCTTGTCGCCCTCGAATGCACGCAGGTCCGCCTCCATGGTGGAGGCCGAGGCCAGAGTGCGGCTCTGGGTGTCGTCGACGACCTGCACGAACATGTGGCGTGCAGAGCGGTTCACGACCAGGCGCGGACGGGCGGTGGTGCCGGAGATCCGCTTGCGGACACGGAGGTGGCGGCGGGTACGGGCGTTGAACTTGCCCTTGCCCTTCACCTTCAGAGTAGACATCACTTACCTGCCTTTCCGGCCTTGCGGCGGATCTGTTCGCCCGCGTAGCGGACGCCCTTGCCCTTGTACGGGTCCGGGCGGCGCAGCTTGCGGATGTTGGCGGCGGTCTCGCCGACCTTCTGCTTGTCGATACCGGAGACGGTGACCTTGTTGCCCTCGACGGCGAAGGAGATGCCCTCCGGGCACTTCACCGGAACCGGGTGGGAGTAGCCCAGGGCAAACTCCAGGTCCTGGCCCTTGGCCAGCACGCGGTAGCCGGTGCCGATGACCTCGAGCTGCTTGGAGAAGCCCTCCGTCACGCCCAGGATCATGTTGTTGATCAGGGTGCGGGACAGGCCGTGCAGGGAACGGGACTCACGCTCGTCGTCCGGACGGGCCACGGTGACCTGTCCGTCCTCGAGGGTGGCCGTGATCGGGGAGGGCAGGGTGTGCTCCAGCTGGCCCTTCGGGCCCTTCACGGTGACGCGGGCGCCGTCGATGGTCACATCGACGCCGCTGGGAACGGTGATCGGCAGACGTCCGATTCGCGACATGTCAATACAGCCTTTCTTCGGTCTCGTCCGTCACCAGACGTAGGCGACGACTTCGCCGCCGACGCCCTTCTTGGCGGCCTGCCGGTCGGTCAGCAGACCGGAGGAGGTGGACAGGATGGCGATGCCCAGACCACCCAGCACGTGCGGGAGGTTGGTGGACTTCGCGTACACGCGCAGACCCGGCTTGGAGATGCGGCGCAGGCCGGCGATGGCACGCTCGCGCTGCGGTCCGAACTTCAGGTCGATGATCAGCTTCTTGCCGACCTCGACCTCCTCCTCGCGCCAGTCGGCGATGTAGCCCTCGGCCTTGAGGATGTCGGCCACGCGGGTCTTCAGCTTGGACGACGGCATGGACACGGTGTCGTGGTAGGCCGAGTTCGCATTGCGCAGACGCGTCAGCATGTCTGCGACGGGATCGGTCATGGTCATGTGGGCTTCACGCCCTTTCTCGCCGCGGTTTCCCGCTCCGGTTCACCGGCACGGGACCTGTGGCGTAGAGGTCTTACTTTTCGGTCTTGAACGGGAAGCCCAGCGCCTTCAGCAGCGCGCGGCCCTCGTCGTCGTTCTTGGCAGAGGTCACCACGGTGATGTCCATGCCGCGCACGCGGTCGATCTTGTCCTGATCGATCTCGTGGAACACGGTCTGCTCGGACAGGCCGAAGGTGTAGTTGCCGTTGCCGTCGAACTGGCGGTCGGACAGGCCCCGGAAGTCACGGATGCGCGGGAGCGCGAAGGTGACGAGGCGGTCCAGGAACTCCCACATGCGGTCGCCACGGAGGGTGGCGTGCGTGCCGATCGGCATGCCCTCACGCAGCTTGAACTGCGCGATGGACTTGCGGGCCTTGGTGATCATCGGCTTCTGACCGGTGATCAGAGTCAGGTCGGCCACGGCGCCGTCGATGATCTTCGAGTCCTTGGCGGCCTCACCGACACCCATGTTGACGACGACCTTGACGATGCCCGGCACCTGCATGACGTTGCCGTAGGAGAACTCCTCCTGCAGGGAGGCGCGGATCTCCTCGCGGTACTTGGTCTTCAGACGCGGGGTGACCTTGGTGGTCTGCTGAACCTCGGTCATCACAGCTCCTTCCCCGAGGCCTTGGCGAAGCGGACCTTCACGGTCGTGCTCACGCCGTCCTTCTCGACGGTCTCGAAGCGGTAGCCCACGCGGGTCGGCTTCTTGGTCTCCGGGTCCACCACGGCCACGTTCGAGATGTGGATCGGGGCCTCGACGACCTGCAGGCCGCCCTCGGTGGAGCCGTTGTTGTTCTGGCCGGCACGCAGGTGCTTGGTCACGCGGTTGACGCCCTCGACCAGCACGCGGTCGGTGGACGGGAACACGCGCAGGACCTTGCCCTGCATGCCCTTGTCCTTGCCGGCGATGACCTGGACCAGGTCATCCTTCTTGATCTTCGCCATGGGTCAGATCACCTCCGGAGCGAGCGACACGATCTTCATGAAGCGCTTGTCGCGCAGCTCACGGCCCACGGGGCCGAAGATACGAGTGCCGCGCGGCTCGTTCTCGTTCTTGAGGATGACGGCCGCGTTCTCGTCGAAGCGGATGTACGAGCCGTCCGGACGGCGAGACTGCTTGCGAGCCCGCACGACCACAGCCTTGACGACATCGCCCTTCTTGACGTTGCCGCCGGGGATGGCGTCCTTCACGGTGGCGACGATGGTGTCGCCGATGCCTGCGTAGCGGCGTCCCGAGCCACCGAGAACACGGATGGTCAGGATCTCCTTCGCACCGGTGTTGTCGGCGACCTTCAGCCGCGACTCCTGCTGAATCACTTATCTCTCCTAGCGTCGCGCCGGTTCTCACCCCCGGTGGGCGAGCCTTGCGGAACGGTCAAGCGGTGATCCCGGCGTGCTTACCCCTGCCCCTCTCGCGTTCGGGCCCACACCTCTCCCCCACCGCATCTTCAGACAGCGGCGCGGTTCGGGGCAGGCTGCGGAACGCAGGGCAAGGCCGAGGCGGTTCCGGGATCGGCGTGCGACTCCCTCGGCACGCAGGATGGATGGTCCTGCCAACAAAGGGCGCACGAACATGGAAGTCTACAGCAAAGGCCCGCCCCTGCCAACGGCAGCGGACGGGCCTTCGCCTGTCATTCGGCTCACGCCGAACGCGTCACTTGGCGCGCTCGACGATCTCCGCGAGACGGAAATGCTTCGACGCCGACAGCGGTCGGGTCTCGGCGAGGCGAACGCGGTCGCCGACACCGGCGGCGTTCTCCTCATCGTGCGCCTTCACACGCTTGGTGGTGCGCATGACCTTGCCGTACAGCGCGTGCTTCTTGCGGTCCTCGACCTCGACCACGATGGTCTTGTCCATCTTGTCCGAGACGACGATGCCGCGGACGGACTTGCGGTAGCCGCGCTCCTCGGAGGCGGCGGCGGTCTGCTCGCTCACTTGGCAGCCTCCTCGTTCTTCTCGTCAGCCTTGCCCGGCGCGACGACGTCCTCGCGGATGCCGAGCTCGCGCTCACGCAGGATGGTGTAGATGCGGGCGATGTCACGCTTGACGGCCTTCAGTCGGCTGGAGTTGTCCAGCTGACCGGTGGCGGCCTGGAAGCGCAGGTTGAACAGCTCCTCCTTGGAGGACTTCAGGGCCTCCTGGAGACGGCCGTTGTCCATGCCGTCCAGGGACTCGACGTTCAGATCCTTGGTTCCGATGGCCATGGGATCACTCACCACCCTCTCGACGGATGATTCGGGCCTTCAGCGGCAGCTTGTGGATCGCGAGGCGCAGCGCCTCACGGGCGACGTCCTCGGACACACCGGACAGCTCGAACAGCACGCGGCCCGGCTTCACGTTGGCCACCCACCACTCGGGCGAGCCCTTGCCGGAGCCCATACGGGTCTCGGCGGGCTTCTTGGTCAGCGGGCGGTCCGGGTAGATGTTGATCCACACCTTGCCGCCACGCTTGATGTAACGGGTCATGGCGATACGCGCGGCCTCGATCTGACGGTTCGTCACATAGGCCGGCGTGAGCGCCTGGATGCCCCACTCACCGAAGGTCACGGCCGTGCCGCCCTTGGCGGTGCCGGTGCGCTTGGGGTGGTGCTGCTTGCGGTGCTTGACGCGACGGGGAATCAGCATCAGGCGTTTCCTCCTTCAGCGGGAGCGGCGGCCGGCGCGGTGTTCTCGCGGCGCGGAGCACGCTCAGCACGATCGTTGCGACGGCGACGCTCGCCACCGCGACGGTCGCCGCGGCCACGGCCGGACGGCTGAGCGGCCTCCTTGGCGGCCAGCTCCTTCGCGGTGAGATCGCCCTTGTAGATCCAGACCTTCACGCCGATGCGACCGAAGGTGGTCCGGGCCTCGAACTTGCCGTAGTCCACGTTCGCGCGGAGGGTGTGCAGCGGCACGCGGCCCTCGCGGTAGAACTCGGAACGGCTCATCTCGGCGCCGCCGAGGCGGCCGGAGCACTGGATCTTGATGCCCTTGGCGCCGGCACGCATGGCCGACTGGATGGCCTTCTTCATCGCGCGGCGGAAGGCCACGCGGGAAGCCAGCTGCTCCGCCACGCCCTGGGCGACCAGCTGGGCATCGGTCTCGGGGTTCTTGACCTCGAGGATGTTCAGCTGGATCTGCTTGCCGGTGAGCTTCTCGAGCTCCCCGCGGATGCGGTCGGCCTCAGCGCCGCGGCGACCGATCACGATGCCCGGACGAGCGGTGTGGATGTCCACCCGCACGCGGTCACGGGTGCGCTCGATCTCCACCTTGGAGATGCCGGCGCGCTCCATGCCGTTGGTCATCAGCTCGCGGATCTTGACGTCCTCCTTGAGGAAGTCCTTGTAGCGCTGACCGTCCTTGTGGGAGTCAGCGAACCAGTGCGAGACGTGGTCGGTGGTGACGCCGAGACGGAAACCGTTCGGGTTGATCTTGTTGCCCATTTACTCAGTTCCCACCCTTCTCGTCCTTGGTGGCGACCACCACGGTCACGTGGCTGGTGCGCTTGTCGATGCGGTAGGCGCGGCCCTGGGCACGCGGCTGGAACCGCTTCATGGTCGGGCCCTCGTCCACGTAGGCCTCGCTGATGTACAGCGAGTCCTCGTCGAACGCGAGGCCCTCACGGTCGGCCTTCACACGGGCGTTGGCCACGGCGGAGGCGACGATCTTGTAGACCGGCTCCGAAGCGCCCTGACGGGCGAACTTCAGGATGGCCAGGGCCTCCACGGTGTCCTTGCCACGGACCAGGTCGACGACGCGCCGGGCCTTCATCGGCGTCACGCGCAGGTGGCGCGCCATTGCCTTGGCTTCCATTGCTTCTCTCTTTCGAATCTCTCGAAGGTCAAGCTCCACGAACCGTCAGGCTCAGCGGCGCTTGCCCTTCTTGTCGTCCTTCACGTGACCGCGGAACGTCCGCGTGGGGGCGAACTCTCCGAGCTTGTGGCCCACCATGGACTCGGTGACGAACACCGGGATGTGCTTGCGGCCGTCGTGCACCGCGATGGTGTGGCCGAGCATGTCCGGGATGATCATCGACCGGCGAGACCAGGTCTTGATGACGTTCTTGGTGCCCTTCTCGTTCTCCGCCAGAACCTTCAGGTAGAGGTGCTGATCGACGAAGGGGCCCTTCTTCAGGCTGCGAGGCATGTCTTCTCAGCTCCCTTATCGCTTGTTCTTGCCGGAACGGCGACGACGCACGATGTACTTGTCGCTTTCCTTGTTGGGACGGCGGGTGCGGCCCTCGGGCTTGCCGTTCGGGTTGACCGGGTGACGGCCGCCGGAGGTCTTGCCCTCGCCACCGCCGTGCGGGTGGTCGACCGGGTTCATCACGACACCGCGGACGGTCGGGCGAACGCCCTTCCAGCGCATGCGGCCGGCCTTGCCCCAGCTGATGTTGGACTGCTCGGCGTTGCCCACCTCGCCGACGGTGGCGCGGCAGCGTACGTCGACGTTGCGGATCTCACCGGAGGGCAGGCGCAGCTGGGCGTACTTGCCCTCACGGGCGACCAGCTGGATCGCGGCGCCGGCCGAGCGGGCCAGCTTCGCACCGCCGCCCGGACGCAGCTCCACGGCGTGGATCATGGTGCCCAGCGGGATGTTGCGCAGCGGGAGGTTGTTGCCCGCCTTGATGTCGGCGTTCGGGCCGGCCTCGACCACGGCGCCCTGCCGCAGGTTGGCCGGGGCCAGGATGTAGCGCTTGGTGCCGTCGGCGTAGTGCAGCAGCGCGATGCGCGCGGTGCGGTTCGGGTCGTACTCGATGTGAGCGACCTTCGCCGGCACACCGTCCTTGTCGTGACGACGGAAGTCGATCAGACGGTACTGCCGCTTGTGGCCACCGCCCTTGTGACGGGTGGTGATGCGGCCGGTGTTGTTGCGTCCACCGGTCTTGTGCAGCGGACGGACAAGGGACTTCTCCGGCGTGGACCGGGTGATCTCTGCGAAGTCGGCCACCGACGAGCCACGCTGGCCCGGGGTGGTCGGCTTGTACTTACGGATAGCCATGTACCTGTTCCTCGATTAAGTGGTCTCCGCGGCGCCTCAGGAGGCGAGCGGACCTCCGAAGATGTCGATCGTTCCGTCCTTCAGCGTGACGATGGCACGCTTGGTGGACTTGCGCTGGCCCCAGCCGAAGCGGGTCCGACGGCGCTTGCCCGGACGGTTCAGGGTGTTCACCGAGGCGACGGACACGTCGAAGATGCGCTCGACGGCCTGCTTGATCTCGGTCTTGTTGGAGCGCGGGTCCACGAGGAAGGTGTACTTGCCCTCGTCGATCAGACCGTAGCTCTTCTCCGACACGACGGGAGCGATGATCACGTCGCGGGGATCCTTGTTGATGGAGCCGCTCACTGGGCATCCTCCTTCTTGGCACCGGTGGCGCGCGCCACGAACGCCTCGTAGGCGGCCTGCGTGAACACGACGTCGTCGGAGACGAGCACGTCGTAGGTGTTCAGCTGGTCGGCGTACAGGGTGTGCACGGCGGGCAGGTTGCGGACGGACAGGGCGGCGACGTCGTCGGCGCGGTCGATGACGACCAGCACGTTCTTGCGGCCGGTGTTCAGGGACTCCAGGCCGGCCTTCGCCGCCTTGGTGGACGGGGTCTCGCCGGTGACGAGGGCCTCGATCACGTGGATGCGACCGTGGCGGGCCCGGTCGGACAGGGCGCCGCGGAGCGCGGCGGCCTTCATCTTCTTGGGGGTCCGCTGCGAGTAGTCACGCGGGGTCGGGCCGTGGACGATGCCACCGCCGGTCATGTGCGGAGCGCGGATGGAGCCCTGGCGCGCGCGGCCGGTGCCCTTCTGCTTGAACGGCTTGCGACCGGCGCCCGACACCTCACCGCGGTCCTTCGCCTTGTGGGTGCCCTGGCGGGCGGCGGCGAGCTGGGCCACGACGACCTGGTGCATCAGCGGGACGTTCGCCTGCACGTCGAAGATCTCGGCGGGCAGGTCGACCTTGACGGTCTTCACAGAGTTGGCCATGGGTCTCAGGCTCCCTTCGCGGCGCTGCGCACGAGCACGACCTGGCCCTTGGGGCCGGGGACAGCGCCCTTGATCAGCAGCAGGTTGTTGTCCACGTCGATGCCGTGGAGCGTGAGGTTGTGGGTGGTCTGGCGGACAGCGCCCAGGCGGCCCGGCATGCGCATGCCCTTGAACACACGGCCCGGAGTGGCGGCGCCGCCGACGGAGCCCGGCTTGCGGTGGTTCTTGTGCTGACCGTGGGAGGCGCCCACACCGGCGAAGCCGTGACGCTTCATGGCGCCGGCGAAGCCCTTGCCCTTGGTGGTGCCCACGACGTCCACCTTCTGGCCGGCCTCGAAGACCTCGACGGACAGGTCCTGGCCGAGCTCGTACTCAGCGGCGTCGGCGGTGCGCAGCTCCACCAGGTGGCGGCGCGGAGTCACGCCTGCCTTCTCGAAGTGACCGGCCAGCGGCTTGGTCACGCGGCGGGGGTCGATCTGGCCGTAGGCGATCTGGACGGCGGTGTAGCCGTCGGTCTCCTCGTTGCGCAGCTGGGTGACCACGTTGGACTCGGACTGGACCACGGTGACGGGGATGAGCTTGCCGTTCTCGTCCCAGACCTGGGTCATGCCGAGCTTCGTGCCCAGCAGGCCCTTGACGTTACGGGTGTTGGTCATAGTCTCTCAGCACCTCCCTCTCAGAGCTTGATCTCGATGTTGACGTCCGCGGGCAGGTCCAGTCGCATGAGCGAGTCGACGGCCTTCGGAGTCGGGTCGATGATGTCGATCAGCCGCTTGTGGGTGCGCATCTCGAAGTGCTCACGGCTGTCCTTGTACTTGTGCGGAGAACGGATAACGCAGTACACGTTCTTCTCCGTCGGCAGCGGCACGGGGCCGACCACCGTTGCGCCTGCGCGCGTGACCGTGTCAACGATCTTGCGGGCCGAGACGTCGATGACCTCGTGGTCGTACGACTTCAGCCGGATGCGGATCTTCTGTCCCGCCATGGCGTCACGCCTCTCTCGTCGAGTAGCTGTTCCTGTCCCTGTGCGCAGGACACGTCCGTCCTGCATCTTGTCCTCGACCCATCCGGGGTGAATCCGGCTTTGCCGGGTTCCTCACCCTCGTCGGGCTCCGGTCCACGCGGTCGGGCGTGTCGCTCTCTCCGGGAGAGCAGACGCGCCGGCGTCGGACTGGAGGGAATGTGCATCTGGGCTCCGCAGCCGGCCACGAGACACATGGGCGGCGGCGCCTGGAGCGCTTGAGCAACTTATCCAGTATGACAGAGAACGGCACCGTCCGCCAACCGGCGCATCGGTGCCGTCCTGTGATCCTGGACGCGCCGGCCCAGCACGCAGGTGCGGGCAGTCAGTTCCCCCATTCGGTGGGCGGACCCGCCGTCAACAGCGCCACGAACACCACGGCCACCACGACGAGGGCGATCAGCACGCTCACGACCGGCCTGGCGAGCACGGCGCGCAGCAGCCGGTCCGCAGCGGAGTCCCGCCCGGGCTCATCGAGCACACGCCAGCGGTCCGCCGGCTCGCCCCGCCGCCCCATCGCGCGTTCGAAGGGCACGGTCATGAAGGGAACGACCGCCGAGCCCAGCGCCACCAGTCCTCGCCCGGCAGACCAACGCGAATCGATCCAGACGGCGACCACCACCACCACATAGCAGAGGAAGACGAAGCCGTGGACGCCGCCGCCCACGGGCATGAGCGCCTCGGTGACGCCGGTGTACTTGAGGGTCATCGCCAGGATCAGCAGCGCCCAGGTGACCATCTCCGCCGTGGCGGTGATCCCGAACAGTCGACGAGGAGCGGCGGGGGTCACCGCTCGATCTCCCCTCCGCGGTTCGCACGACGGATGCGCCTGGCGCGCTCGATCTCCGGCTTGAAGTGTCGGTAGAGGCCGACGCCGACGGCCACGACCGCCGCGAGGACCAGCAGGGTGATGAGGAATTCCATGCCCACCAGCGTACCGGTGCACATCGCCGCCCCGAGCACACGAGAAGGCCCCTCGCCTCCGAAGAGGCGAGGGGCCGTCGTCGCTGCGATCGGCTCACGGAACCGACCGGCTGCGATCAGAAGATCACTTGGTGATCTTGGTCACGCGGCCGGAGCCCACGGTGCGGCCACCCTCACGGATGGCGAAGCCGAGGCCCTCCTCCATGGCGATCGGCTGGATGAGCTCGACCGACATCTCGGTGGTGTCGCCCGGCATGACCATCTCGGTGCCCTCCGGCAGGGTGATGACGCCGGTGACATCGGTGGTGCGGAAGTAGAACTGCGGGCGGTAGTTCGAGTAGAACGGGTTGTGGCGGCCGCCCTCATCCTTGGACAGGATGTAGACGTTGGCCTCGAAGTTGGTGTGCGGGGTGATCGAGCCCGGGGCCACGACGACCTGGCCGCGCTCGACGTCGTCACGCTTCAGGCCGCGCAGCAGCAGACCGCAGTTCTCGCCGGCCCAGGCCTCGTCGAGCTGCTTGTGGAACATCTCGATGCCGGTGACGGTGGTCTTCTGCAGGTCGCGGATGCCCACGATCTCGACCTCGGAGTTGATGGCGAGGGTGCCGCGCTCGGCACGGCCGGTCACCACGGTGCCGCGGCCGGTGATGGTGAAGACGTCCTCGATCGGCATCAGGAACGGCTTGTCGCGGTCGCGGACCGGATCCGGGATGTACTCGTCGACGGCGGCCATCAGGTCCTGCACGGACTTGACCCACTTCTCGTCGCCCTCCAGGGCCTTGAGAGCGGACACGCGCACGACCGGAGCCTCGTCGCCGTCGAAGTCCTGGGAGGACAGCAGCTCACGGACCTCCATCTCGACGAGCTCGAGGAGCTCCTCGTCCTCGACCATGTCGGACTTGTTCAGGGCCACGAGCAGAGCCGGCACACCGACCTGGCGGGCCAGGAGGACGTGCTCACGGGTCTGGGCCATCGGGCCGTCGGTGGCGGCGACCACGAGGATGGCACCGTCCATCTGGGCAGCGCCGGTGATCATGTTCTTGATGTAGTCGGCGTGGCCCGGGGCGTCCACGTGGGCGTAGTGACGCTTCTCGGTCTGGTACTCCACGTGGGAGATGTTGATGGTGATGCCGCGCTGGCGCTCCTCCGGAGCGGAGTCGATGGTGGCGAAGTCACGGGCCTCGTTCAGGTCCGGGTACTGGTCGTACAGAACCTTCGAGATCGCCGCGGTCAGGGTGGTCTTGCCGTGGTCGACGTGGCCGATGGTGCCGATGTTGACGTGCGGCTTCGTGCGCTCGAACTTTGCCTTTGCCACAGTTCCTCCTAGAACGTGTTCATCATCGCGAAGACTTGAAGATTTCATGCAGCGTCGCAGGGCGTGCTGACAACTCTCCCGAGTCTACGCGTCGATGTGGTGTTGGGAAAATCCCGGCGGATGTGAGGACCAGTCCGGTTCCAGGCCAGCAGTGCCGCCTGAAGCGGACCGGACCTGACCCGTCCTGTGCGGGAGCCGCGCCGCCGGGGTGGTGCGGCTCCCGTGCTTCCCCGCGGCCGCAGCGTGTGCGGCCGCGGGGAGCAAGTCGGTTTCCGACGTGTGACCTGGGGTCACTCGCCCTGGGACTTCTCGATGATCTCGTCGGCGACGGCCTTCGGGACCTCGGAGTAGGAGTGGAAGGTCATCGAGAAGACCGCGCGACCCTGGGTGCGGGAGCGCAGATCGCCGATGTAGCCGAACATCTCCGACAGCGGCACGAGGGCCTTGACGACCTTCACGCCGGTGGCGTCCTCCATGGACTGGATCTGGCCACGGCGGGAGTTCAGGTCGCCGATGACGTCACCCATGAACTCCTCCGGAGTGCGGACCTCAACGGCCATCAGCGGCTCGAGGAGGACCGGGTTCGCCTTGTGCACGCCCTCCTTGAAGGCCTGCGAGCCGGCGATCTTGAACGCCATCTCCGAGGAGTCGACGTCGTGGTAGGCGCCGTCGAGGAGGGTCGCCTTCACGCCCACCATCGGGTAGCCGGCCAGCACGCCGAACTGCATGGCGTCCTGGATGCCCGCGTCCACCGACGGGATGTACTCGCGCGGCACACGGCCGCCGGTCACGGCGTTCTCGAACTCGTAGACCTCGCCCTCGGCGGTGTCCAGGGGCTCGAACTTGAGCTGGACCTTCGCGAACTGGCCGGAGCCGCCGGTCTGCTTCTTGTGGGTGTAGTCGACCTTCTCGACGGTGCGCTTGATGGTCTCGCGGTACGCGACCTGCGGCTTGCCCACGTTGGCCTCGACCTTGAACTCGCGCTTCATGCGGTCCACGAACACGTCGAGGTGCAGCTCGCCCATGCCGCCGATCTCGGTCTGGCCGGTCTCCTCGTTGAGGTTGACGCGGAAGGTCGGATCCTCGGCGACGAGCTTCTGGATGGCGGCGGAGAGCTTCTCCTGGTCGCCCTTCGACTTCGGCTCGATGGCCACGGCGATCACCGGCTCCGGGAACGACATGGACTCGAGGATGATCGGGTGGTCCGGGTTGCAGAGGGTGTCACCGGTGGTGGTGTCCTTCAGGCCGATCACTGCGTAGATGTGGCCGGCGACGACCTCCTCCACCGGGTTCTCCTTGTTGGCGTGCATCTGGAAGAGCTTGCCGATGCGCTCCTTCTTGCCCTTGGTGGCGTTGAGGATCTGCGCACCGGTCGCCAGACGGCCGGAGTACACGCGGATGAAGGTGAGGGTGCCGAAGAACGGGTGCGAGGCGATCTTGAAGGCCAGGGCCGAGAACGGCTCCTCCTTGGACGGCTCGCGGGTGAGCTCCTCGTCCTCGTCGTTGACGGCGTGGCCCTTCACGGCACCGGCGTCGAGCGGGTTCGGCAGGTAGGCGACCACGGCGTCGAGCATCGGCTGCACGCCACGGTTCTTGAACGCGGAGCCGCAGAACACCGGGTAGGCCTCGGCGTTCACGGTGAGCTTGCGCACGCCGGCGACGATCTCCTCTTCGGTGAGCTCCTCGCCCTCGAGGTACTTCTCCATGAGCTCCTCGTCGGCCTCGGCGACGGCCTCGAGCAGCTGGTTGCGGTACTCCTCGGCCTTGTCCTGCAGGTCGGCCGGGATCTCCTCGGTCACGTACTCGGCACCCATGGTGACGTCGCCCTTGGCGTCGCCCGGCCACACGAAGGCCTTCATGGTGATCAGGTCGACCACGCCGACGAAGTCGTTCTCGGCGCCGATCGGCAGCTGCATCACGAGCGGCTTGGCACCGAGGCGGGACACGATGGTGTCCACGGTGAAGTAGAAGTCGGCACCCAGCTTGTCCATCTTGTTGACGAAGCAGATGCGCGGCACTTCGTACTTGTCGGCCTGGCGCCACACGGTCTCGGACTGCGGCTCCACGCCCTCCTTGGCGTCGAACACGGCGACGGCGCCGTCGAGCACGCGCAGGGAGCGCTCCACCTCGACGGTGAAGTCCACGTGGCCGGGGGTGTCGATGATGTTGATCTGGGTGTTCTTCCAGAAGCAGGTCACCGCGGCGGAGGTGATGGTGATGCCGCGCTCCTTCTCCTGCTCCATCCAGTCGGTGGTCGACGCACCGTCGTGGGTCTCGCCGAGCTTGTGGTTCACACCCGTGTAGAAGAGGATGCGCTCGGTGGTGGTGGTCTTGCCGGCATCGATGTGCGCCATGATGCCGATGTTGCGGACCTTGTTCAGGTCGGTCAGCACGTCCTGTGCCACGGTGTCTCCCTTGTGTCGGGTGGGGTGGGGGCTCGTCAGAGTGGTACGGAGAAGGCCGCGGGGATCACTCCCCGGCGGCGGAGGGCCCGGAGCGCGGAGGACACCTCCCCGCCCCGGGCCGACGACGTCACCAGCGGTAGTGGGCGAAGGCCTTGTTGGCCTCGGCCATCTTGTGGCTGTCCTCACGGCGCTTCACGGCGCCGCCGAGGCCGTTCGACGCATCGAGGATCTCATTCATCAGCCGCTCGGTCATGGTCTTCTCGCGGCGGGCCTTGGAGAAGCCGACCAGCCAGCGCAGGGCCAGGGCGGTGGAACGGCCCGGCTTGACCTCGACCGGGACCTGGTACGTGGCACCGCCGACGCGGCGGGAGCGCACCTCCAAGGCCGGCTTGATGTTGTCCATGGCCTTCTTCAGGGTGGCCACCGGATCGTTGCCGGTCTTCTGACGGGTGCCCTCGAGGGCACCGTAGACGATGCGCTCGGCGGTGGACTTCTTGCCGTCGACCAGCACCTTGTTGATCAGCTGGGTGACCAGCGGGGAGCCGTAGACGGGATCGACGACGAGGGGGCGCTTCGGCGCGGGACCCTTACGAGGCATTACTTCTTCTCCTTCTTGGCGCCGTAACGGGAGCGGGCCTGACCGCGGTTCTTGACGCCCTGGGTGTCGAGCGCGCCGCGGACGATCTTGTAGCGCACGCCGGGCAGGTCCTTCACGCGACCGCCGCGGACGAGCACGATCGAGTGCTCCTGCAGGTTGTGGCCCTCGCCCGGGATGTACGCGGTGACCTCGATGCCGCCGCTGAGGCGGACACGGGCGACCTTGCGCAGCGCCGAGTTCGGCTTCTTCGGGGTCGTGGTGTACACGCGGGTGCACACTCCACGACGCATGGGGTTGCCCTGCAGAGCAGGGGCCTTCGTATTGACGATCTTCGGTGAGCGGCCCTTGCGGACCAGCTGCTGAATCGTAGGCACTCTTCAGCCTTCCTGTGTTTCGGTGATCGCTGACGTGATCTGCCGAGCCGGCAGGCCAGAGGGCCTCGGGTTCGGCGGCTGCTCGTTCCTCGTTCTGCCTCTCCTGTGGGGCTCCGTGAGCAAACGTCCGCAGGCGTGCAAAAGTGTGGCATTCGTTGCGCAACTTCCCCGCAACCCGGACCGCGTCCACACTGCCACACGAAAAACAATCGGATTGAGAATACCATGCGCGCCCATACGCGCCAACACGGGGTGGGAGAGGACACATCGGCCGGCCCGCGATCCCGGGCGCTCCCCGCACCCCGCCGTAGACTGGCCGCGTGACACCCGAACCTGATGCAGCACAGACGACCCCGTCCGCCCCGTCCGGTCCTTTGACCGTGCGCGGCATCGACGAGGCTCAGCACACCGCCTTCCTCGCCCGCCACCCGGAGGCCTCCTTCCTCCAGAACCCGCGCTGGGCCCAGGTGAAGACGGACTGGCGCGGCCAGTCCGTGGGCATCTTCCGCGGCACCGAGCTCGTGGGCGCGGCCCTCGTGCTCGCCCGCCGCCTGCCGGTGCCAGCCCGCGTGCCCGTGCTGGGCAAGGCCTTCCTCGCCTACATCGCCGAGGGACCGGTCCTCGACGAGGGCGTACGCCTCGTGGACGCGCTCACCCCGCTGGTGCAGCTGCTGAAGTCCCAGGGCGCCTTCCTGGTCCGCGTGGGCCCGCCCGGCGTGGTCCGCACCTGGGAGGCGGACACCGTCCGCAAGTCCCTCACGGACCCGCAGTACACGGTGCTCACCGACCTGCCCTGCGAGGTCACTCCCGGCGCCCTCGAGCTGCAGGACGAGCTCCGTGCCGCCGGCTGGCAGGCCCCCGAGGTCCTCGAGGGCTTCTCCGCGGGCCAGCCGATGTTCCAGGCCCGCATCCCGCTGAAGGACCTGGACGTGGACGGCGTGCTCGCCCGCATGTCCGGCTCCTCCCGCAAGCGCACCCGCCGCTCCACCCGCAACGACCTGGACGTCGTCACCGCCGGCGTCGAGCGTCTCGGCGAGTGGGAGGCCCTGCAGGACGAGACCGCCGAGCGCGACAAGTTCACCGGCCGTCCCAAGGAGTACTTCCAGCGCGTGATCGAGCAGCTGGGCGGCTCTGAGATCGCCGACGTCACCTACTACATCGCCGAGTACGAAGGGGAGCCGGTCGCCGCGGCCTTCCACTTCCGCCAGGGCCACATCTGCTACCGCCCCTACTCCGCCTCCTCCCAGAAGGAGCGCAAGCGGGACGCCCCCCGCCTGCTGCAGCTCACCCAGATCGAGGCCGGCATCGCCGACGGCTGCCACTGGCTGGACCTGGGCGGCGTGCCCGGCTCCGTGGACCACGAGAACCGGATCACCGGCCTCACCGAGTTCAAGACGACGCAGGGCGCCAACATCGTGCAGACCCACGGAGAGTGGGACTTCCCGGTCAACAGGCTCCTCGCCAAGGCGTTCACCCTGTACATGTCGCGTCGCTGACGCGTCCGCTCCCGGGAGCCCACGGCCCGGCGCCCTCCGCACGGAGGGGCCGGGCCGTCGTCGTTCCCTATGCCGTCCCGGCGCGTCACGACGACGGCACCCGCCTCCGCCCGCCGGTCCGCCCCGTCCCCGGCGGGCACGGCGGAGGGCCCGCCCCTCCCCCGCCATGCGGGAGCGGGACGGGCCCTCAGCGCAGCCGACCGGAACCGACGGATCCGGACCGGGTCAGGCGCGGAAGTCGCCGCCGCGGCCGTAGTCGTCCAGGGTCATGGCGTGGAAGTCGCCGCCCATGGACTGGTCCAGGCCCGGGTAGTCGAAGTCCGCGAAGCCGGAGGGCGAGGTGAACAGGTTCGCCTTCGCCTCCTCGGTCGGCTCCACCACGGTCTGGGTGTACCGGTCCAGGCCGGTGCCGGCCGGGATCAGCTTGCCGATGATCACGTTCTCCTTCAGGCCCAGCAGCGGGTCCTCCTTGCCCTCCATGGCCGCCTGCGTGAGCACGCGGGTCGTCTCCTGGAAGGACGCGGCGGACAGCCACGAGTCGGTCGCCAGCGAGGCCTTGGTGATGCCCATGAGCTCGTCACGGCCGGAGGCCGGCTGACGACCCTCGGACACGGCGGCGCGGTTGGCGGCCACGAAGCGGACGCGGTCGGTCAGCTCGCCCGGCAGCAGGTCGGTCTCACCGGACTCGATCACGGTGATGCGACGCAGCATCTGGCGGACGATGACCTCCACGTGCTTGTCGTGGATGCCCACACCCTGGGACTGGTACACGTTCTGCACCTCGTCCACGAGGAAGCGCTGGGCGGCTCGCGGGCCGAGCACGCGCAGCACCTGCTTCGGATCCACCGCACCGGCCACCAGCTGGGTGCCCACGGCCACGTGCTCGCCGTCCTCCACCAGCAGGCGCGCACGGCGCAGCACCGGGTAGGCGATGTCCTCGGAGCCGTCGTCCGGAGTCAGGATCAGGCGGATCGAGGTCTCGTCGTCCTCGACGGTCACACGACCGGCGACCTCGGAGATCGGGGCCATGCCCTTCGGCGTGCGGGCCTCGAACAGCTCCTGGATACGCGGCAGACCCTGCGTGATGTCGTCCGCGGACGCCACACCGCCGGTGTGGAAGGTACGCATGGTCAGCTGGGTGCCCGGCTCACCGATCGACTGGGCGGCGATGATGCCCACCGCCTCGCCGATGTCCACCATCTGGCCGGTGGCCATGGAGCGGCCGTAGCACTTCGCGCAGGTGCCCACGGCGGACTCGCAGGTGAGCACGGAGCGCACCTTGATCTCGGTCACGCCGGCGGCCACGAGCTCGCCGATCAGGACGTCGCCCACGTCGGCGCCGCCCTTCGCCACCACCGTGCCGTCGACCTCCACATCGGTCGCCAGGGTGCGGGCGAACGCCGAGTTCTCCACCGTCTCGTGCTGCCGCAGCTCGCCGTTGGCGTCGGCCAGGGCGATGGTCACGGCCAGACCGCGCTCGGTGCCGCAGTCCTCCTCGCGGACGATCACGTCCTGGGAGACGTCCACGAGACGTCGGGTCAGGTACCCCGAGTTCGCGGTCTTCAGCGCGGTGTCCGCGAGGCCCTTGCGGGCGCCGTGGGTCGCGATGAAGTACTCGAGCACGGACAGGCCCTCACGGTAGGAGGACTTGATCGGACGCGGGATGATCTCGCCCTGCGGGTTCGCCACCAGGCCGCGGATGCCCGCGATCTGGCGCACCTGGAGCCAGTTGCCTCGTGCACCGGAGGTCACCATCCGGTTGATGGTGTTCAGCGTCGGCAGGCCGGCACGCATGGCCTCGGCGACCTCGTCGGTCGCCTTGTTCCAGATGTCGATCAGCTCGGAGCGACGCTCGTCGTCCGCGATGAGGCCCTTGTCGTACTGGGCCTGCACACGACGGGCCTGCTCCTCGTAGCCCTCCATGATGGCGGCCTTGTCCATGTCCGAGGTGATGTCGGAGATGGCCACGGTGACTCCCGACCAGGTGCCCCAGTAGAAGCCGGCGTCCTTGAGGTTGTCCAGCGTCTGGGCGGTGACGGCCATCGGGTAGCGCTCGGCCAGGTCGTTGACCAGCTTGCCGAGGGTGCCCTTGGTGGCCTGGGTGTCCAGCCACGGGTAGTCGGCCGGCAGCAGGTCGTTGAAGATGACCTTGCCCAGGGTCGTCTCGATCAGGGCGGGCTCACCCTCGTTCCACTCCTCGGGAGCGGACACGGCGGCCGAGGGCACGAAGCCCTCCACCGCGATCGTGGCCGGGGCGTTCAGGTGCAGCTCGCCGGCGTCGAAGGCCATGATGGCCTCGGCGACCGAGGAGAACTCGCGGCCGGCGCCGACCTCGTCCTCGCGGACGGTGGTCAGGTGGTTCAGGCCGATGATCATGTCCTGTGCGGGGACGGCCACAGCGCGGCCGTCCGACGGCTTCAGGATGTTGTGGCTCGAGAGCATGAGCAGTCGGGCCTCGGCCTGGGCCTCCGGCGACAGCGGCAGGTGGACCGCCATCTGGTCGCCGTCGAAGTCCGCGTTGAACGCCGAGCAGACCAGCGGGTGCAGCTGGAGTGCCTTGCCCTCGACGAGCTGCGGTTCGAAGGCCTGGATGCCCAGACGGTGCAGGGTGGGTGCGCGGTTCAGCAGCACCGGGTGCTCGGTGATGACCTCTTCGAGCACGTCCCACACCTGGGGGCGGAAGCGCTCCACCATGCGCTTGGCGGACTTGATGTTCTGCGCGTGGTTCAGGTCCACGAGGCGCTTCATCACGAACGGCTTGAACAGCTCCAGCGCCATCTGCTTCGGCAGGCCGCACTGGTGCAGCTTCAGCTGCGGGCCGACCACGATGACCGAACGGCCCGAGTAGTCGACGCGCTTGCCGAGCAGGTTCTGGCGGAAGCGGCCCTGCTTGCCCTTGAGCATGTCGGAGAGCGACTTCAGCGGGCGGTTGCCCGGGCCGGTGACCGGGCGGCCGCGACGGCCGTTGTCGAACAGGGAGTCCACGGACTCCTGGAGCATGCGCTTCTCGTTGTTCACGATGATCTCGGGGGCACCGAGGTCGAGCAGGCGCTTCAGGCGGTTGTTGCGGTTGATCACGCGACGGTAGAGGTCGTTGAGGTCGGAGGTCGCGAAGCGGCCGCCGTCCAGCTGGACCATCGGGCGCAGCTCCGGCGGGATCACCGGGACCGCGTCGAGGACCATGCCCTCCGGGGAGTTGTCCGTGGTCAGGAACGCGTTGACGACCTTCAGACGCTTCAGGGCGCGGGTCTTGCGCTGGCCCTTGCCGGTCTTGATGGTCTCGCGCAGCATCTCGGCCTCGGCCTCGAGGTCGAAGGTCTCCAGGCGCTTCTGGATGGCCTCCGCGCCCATGGCACCGGTGAAGTACTGGCCGTACTTGTCGCGCATGGCGCGGTAGAGACCCTCATCGCCCTCGAGGTCGGCGACCTTGAGGTTCTTGAAGCGGTCCCAGACCTGCTCCTTGCGGTCCAGCTCCGCGTCCGCACGCTTGCGGATCTGCGCCATGGTCTTGTCCGCGGCGTCGCGGGCCTTCTTCTTCTCCGCGGCCTTGGCGCCCTCGGACTCCAGCTTGGCCAGGTCCTTCTCCAGGTCACCGGCGATCGCGGCGATGTCCGCGTCGCGCTGCTCGGCCAGGACACGGGTCTCCTGGTCGTGCTCGGCCTGCAGGTTCGGCAGGTCCTTGTGGCGGGCCTCCTCGTCCACAGAGGTGATCATGTAGGCCGCGAAGTAGATGACCTTCTCGAGGTCCTTCGGGGCCAGGTCCAGCAGGTAGCCCAGGCGCGAGGGCACGCCCTTGAAGTACCAGATGTGGGTCACGGGGGCTGCGAGCTCGATGTGGCCCATGCGGTCGCGGCGCACCTTGGAGCGGGTCACCTCGACGCCGCAGCGCTCGCAGACGATGCCCTTGAAGCGCACTCGCTTGTACTTGCCGCAGGCGCACTCCCAGTCACGGGTGGGGCCGAAGATGCGCTCGCAGAAGAGCCCGTCCTTCTCCGGCTTGAGGGTGCGGTAGTTGATGGTCTCCGGCTTCTTCACCTCGCCGTAGGACCAGCGGCGGATGTCCTCCGCCGTGGCCAGGCCAATGCGCATCAGGCCGAAAGAGTTGTCAGTGGACATGCTGTGAACGGTCATGTTCCGGTGAACTCCTCAGTTCAGTGGTTCTCAGGTGACGTCTTGTGGGTGCGGGAGCGAGGGGCTCAGACCTCCTCGACCGAGCTCGGCTCGGCGTGGGACAGGTCGATGCCCAGCTCCTCGGCGGCCCGGAAGCTCTCGTCATCCGAGTCACGCATCTCGACGGTCTGCCCGTCCGCGGAGAGGACCTCCACGTTGAGGCACAGGGACTGCATCTCCTTGATGAGGACCTTGAAGGACTCCGGAACGCCCGGCTCCGGGATGTTCTCGCCCTTCACGATGGCCTCGTACACCTTCACGCGCCCGTGGATGTCGTCGGACTTGATGGTCAGCAGCTCCTGGAGGGTGAAGGCGGCGCCGTACGCCTCGAGCGCCCACACCTCCATCTCGCCGAAGCGCTGGCCACCGAACTGGGCCTTTCCGCCGAGCGGCTGCTGGGTGATCATCGAGTACGGGCCGGTGGAGCGCGCGTGGATCTTGTCGTCCACGAGGTGGTGCAGCTTCAGCATGTACATGTAGCCGACGGAGATCGGGTCCGGGAACGGCTCGCCGGTGCGGCCGTCGAACAGCCGGGCCTTGCCGTCGGTGCCCATCAGGCGCTCGCCGTCGGGGGTCACGTTGACATGGCCCAGCAGGCCCTCGATCTCGTAGGCCTCGGCACCGTCGAACACCGGGGTGGCGACGTTGACCGGTCCGGACTGCCGCGGGAAGTTCGGCAGGTCCTTGATCCACTCGGGCTCACCCTGGATGTCCCAGCCGCGGGAGGCGGCCCAGCCCAGGTGCAGCTCCATGACCTGGCCGAGGTTCATTCGGCCCGGCACGCCGAGCGGGTTCAGGATGACGTCCACCGGGGTGCCGTCGGCGAGGAACGGCATGTCCTCGACCGGCAGGATCTTGGAGATGACGCCCTTGTTGCCGTGACGGCCGGCCATCTTGTCTCCGTCGGTGATCTTGCGCTTCTGCGCGACGTAGACGCGGACCAGCTGGTTCACGCCCGGAGGCAGGTCGTCGTCCTCGTCGCGGTCGAAGATGCGCACGCCGATGACGGTGCCGGACTCGCCGTGGGGCACCTTCAGCGAGGTGTCGCGCACCTCGCGGGACTTCTCGCCGAAGATGGCGCGCAGCAGGCGCTCCTCCGGGGTCAGCTCGGTCTCGCCCTTCGGGGTGACGCGGCCGACGAGGATGTCGCCGGCCTCCACCTCGGCGCCGATGTGGATGATGCCGCGCTCGTCGAGCTGGGACAGCACCTCGTCGGACACGTTCGGGATGTCGCGGGTGATCTCCTCGGCGCCCAGCTTGGTGTCACGGGCGTCGACCTCGTACTCCTCGATGTGGATCGAGGTCAGCACGTCGTCGGAGACCATGCGCTGGGACAGGATGATGGCGTCCTCGTAGTTGAGGCCCTCCCACGGCATGAACGCCACGAGCAGGTTCTTGCCCAGGGCGAGCTCGCCGTTGTCGGTGGCGGGGCCGTCGGCGATGATGCTCAGCGGCTCCACGCGGTCGCCCTCGGACACACGCACGCGCTGGTTGTACGCGTTGCCCTGGTTCGAGCGGGCGAACTTCATGATCGGGTAGTGCGTGGTGGTGCCGTCGTCGTTCATGACGGTCACCAGGTCGGCGGCCACCTCGGTCACGACGCCGGCCGCGGTGGCCGTCACGGAGTCGCCGGCGTCCACGGCCACGTACTTCTCCATGCCGGTGCCCACGTACGGGGCCTCAGACTGCAGCAGCGGCACGGCCTGGCGCTGCATGTTGGCGCCCATGAGCGCGCGGTTGGCGTCGTCGTGCTCGAGGAAGGGGATGAGGGCGGTCGCGGCCGACACCATCTGGCGCGGGGAGACGTCCATGTAGTCGATGTCGTCCACAGCGGACAGCACCGGCTCGCCGCCGCCGCCGCGCTGACGGCAGAGGACCAGGTCCTCGGTGAAGCGGCCGTCCTCGCCCACCGGCGCGTTCGCCTGCGCGATCTGGCAGCCGAGCTCGTCGTCCGCGGTCAGGTAGTCGACCTTGTCGGTGACCTTGCCGTCCTCGACGCGACGGTACGGGGTCTCGATGAAGCCGAAGGAGTTGATGCGACCGAAGGTCGCGAGCGAGCCGATGAGGCCGATGTTCGGTCCCTCAGGGGTCTCGATCGGGCACATGCGGCCGTAGTGCGACGGGTGGACGTCGCGGACCTCCATGCCGGCACGGTCGCGCGAGAGGCCGCCCGGGCCGAGCGCGGACAGGCGACGCTTGTGCGTCAGGCCCGCCAGCGGGTTGTTCTGGTCCATGAACTGGGACAGCTGGGAGGTGCCGAAGAACTCCTTGATCGACGCCACGACCGGGCGGATGTTGATCAGGGTCTGCGGGGTGATCGCCTCGACGTCCTGGGTGGTCATGCGCTCACGCACGACGCGCTCCATGCGGGACAGGCCGGTGCGGATCTGGTTCTCGATCAGCTCGCCCACGGCGCGGATGCGGCGGTTGCCGAAGTGGTCGATGTCGTCGATCTCGACGCGCACGTCCACGTCCTCGCCGTCGTGGGTGCCCTTGATGGTGGACTCGCCGGCGTGCAGAGCGCAGATGAAGTGCACCATCTGGGCCACGTCGTCCTCGGTCAGCACGGTGGAGTGCGGATCAGACAGCGGCACGTCCACGCCCAACTTGCGGTTGAGCTTGTAGCGGCCCACCTTCGCCAGGTCGTAGCGCTTCGGGGTGAAGTACAGGTTGTTCAGCAGGGTCTGGGCGGCATCCACGGCGGCCGGCTCTCCCGGGCGCAGCTTGCGGTAGATGTCGAGCAGGGCCTCGTCCTGGTCCGCGGTGCCGTCCTTCTCCAGGGTGGCGCGGATGGAGTCGTACTGGCCGAACTCCTCGAGGATGCGGGACTCGGTCCAGCCCATGGCCTTGAGCAGCACGGTCACCGGCTGCTTGCGCTTGCGGTCCAGGCGGACGCCCACCTGGTCGCGCTTGTCCACCTCGAGCTCGAACCAGGCGCCGCGCGAGGGGATGATCTTGGCGGAGAAGATCTCCTTGTCCGAGGTCTTGTCCGGGGTGCGCTCGAAGTAGGCGCCCGGGGAGCGGACCAGCTGGGACACGACGACGCGCTCGGTGCCGTTGATGATGAAGGTGCCGTTCTTGGTCATGAGCGGGAAGTCGCCCATGAAGACGGTCTGCTGCTTGATCTCGCCGGTCGTGTTGTTCATGAACTCGGCCTTGACGTACAGCGGCGCGGCGTAGGTGGCGTCGCGCTCCTTGCACTCCTCCTCCGGCATCTTCGCGTCCGCGAACTCCGGCTCGGAGAACGACAGGGACATGGTCTCCTGGAAGTCCTCGATCGGGGAGATCTCCTCGAAGATGTCCGTGAGGCCGGAGATCACCGGCACGGAGTGGTCGCCGGCGGCCTGGGCCTGGTCGGCGCGCGCGGCCCAGCGCTCGTTGCCGACGAGGCGGTCGAAGGAGTCGGTCTGCAGCGCCAGCAGATCGGGCACGTCCAGCGGCTCGGCGATCTTGGCGAAGGAGATGCGACCGGCGGAGGCGCCGGAACGCGGGGAGACGGAAGCGGTTTCGTTGGAGGTGCTCGAGGCGACCACGTAGGATCCTTCCACAGGCTTTCGGGGGTCCGTGTTCGGCTCTCCCAGGACGGCCCAGATGCCGCGTGCGGGCCCACCGCCATATGAAGGCCACGCTCGTCCGCGCCGTCGGCCCTGAATCGACGGTCTGTCGTCAGGGCGCGCGGAAGCAGGGAGATGCAAAGATCTAGAGTATCGCCCCATACCACGATTGTCCACCGGGCCCGCGTCACCTCCGATCCGCGTGGCGGGCAGGAAGCCTGCCCGCCTCCCCGCGGCCCTTCCCGACGACGGATGCTCGCCTTCCCCGGGGCCGTCGTCGACCGACCTCGGACACGACGCGACCCCCGTTCCGCAGCGGCGGAACGGGGGTCGGGTGCGAAGCTCAGATGCGGCGCGAGGCCGCGATCATCACTTGAGGGTGACGGTGGCGCCGGCGCCCTCGAGCTGCTCCTTGGCCTTGTCGGCGGTCTCCTTGTTGACGCCCTCGAGGACCGGCTTCGGGGCGCCGTCCACCAGGTCCTTGGCCTCCTTCAGGCCGAGGGAGGTGAGGGCGCGCACCTCCTTGATGACGCCGATCTTCTTGTCGCCGGCGGCCTCGAGGATGACGTCGAACTCGTCCTTCTCCTCGGCGGCGGCGGCCTCTCCGTCGGCAGCGGCACCGCCGGCGGCGGCAACGGCGACCGGGGCGGCAGCGGTGACGTCGAACTTCTCCTCGAAAGCCTTGATGAACTCGGAGAGCTCGATGAGGGTCAGCTCCTCGAAGGCGGCGAGCAGCTCGTCGGTGGTCAGCTTGGCCATGATGGCTCCTTTACGTGTTTGCTACGTGAAGTAGGTGTGGATGAGGGCCGCGCGGCCCATCGGGTGGGTAGGACGCTCAGGCGTCCTGCTTGGCGCGCAGCGCCTCGACCGTGCGGACGGACTTCGACAGCGGGGCCTGGAACAGGGCGGCGGCCTTGTTCATGGAGCCCTTCATGGCGCCGGCGAACTTGGACAGCAGCACCTCGCGGGACTCGAGGTCCGCGATCTTCTTGATGCCGGCCTCGTCCAGAGGCTGGCCGTCCATGTAGCCGCCCTTGAGCACGAGCTTGTCGTTGTCCTTGGCGAAGTCACGCAGAGCCTTCGCGACGTTGACCGGGTCACCGGTCACGAAGGCGATCGCGGTCGGACCGGACAGGTGGGACTCGAGTCCCTCCACGCCGGCCTCCTTGGCCGCGATCTCAGTGAGCGTGTTCTTCGCCACGGCGTAGGTCGCGTCCTGACGGAGGGCGTCGCGAAGCTGCTTGAGCTCGCCCACCGTCAGGCCACGGTAATCCGTCAGCACAGCGGCGCTGGACTCACGGAACAGGTCCGCGAGCTCGGCCACCGCCGTCTTCTTTGCAGACGTCGCCATGGCACTCCTCTCAATGGGATCTTCATTCGGAACCGCGCGATCCCCACAAAGAGAAACGCCCCGTGCAGGTGCACGGGGCGCGGCGGGACGGCGGGCTCCACAAAGGAGTCCATGTGTCAGCGCGTGGCTCACGTTTCACCTGCGCAGGTCGCCTCCGCTCGGAGGACCTTCGGCGGCTCTCCTGCCCGAGGGCATAGAGCACCGCAACCGGCGGTCTTCGGTTGAATCATCGTATCCCATGCGGGCCCCGCGCGCCAAACCGCCTGCGCACGCCGCGCGCCGAACCAGAAGAATCGGCCCCTTCCCCGCGCGGCGAAGCAGCCGTTCCTTCTGGTTCGGCGCACAGGGTCCCGTGCATGGTTCGGCGCACAGGATCTCGTGCGTCGTTCGGGGCACAGGGTCCCGCGGACACGGCAACGGCCGGCCCCTCCGAGCAGGAGGCGACCGGCCGTCGTCGTGGACGGTCAGGCGACCGTCGTCTCAGGCGAGGATCAGCCCTCGGCCTCGGCCTTGGTGGCGCTCGGGTCCATCGGGACGCCCGGGCCGAAGGTGGTGGCCACGGTCGCCTTGGTGATGTAGCGGCCCTTGGAGGAAGCCGGCTTCAGACGGAGGATCTCCTCCAGGGCTGCGGCGTAGTTCTCGGTCAGCGCCTTCGCGTCGAACGAGGTCTTGCCGATGATGAAGTGCAGGTTCGAGTGCTTGTCGACGCGGAAGTCGATCTTGCCGCCCTTGATGTCGGTCACGGCCTTGGCCACGTCCGGGGTCACGGTGCCGGTCTTCGGGTTCGGCATCAGGTTGCGCGGACCCAGGACCTTGCCGAGACGGCCGACCTTGCCCATGAGCTCCGGGGAGGCCACGGCGGCGTCGAAGTCGACCCAGCCGCCCTGGACCTTGGCGATGAGGTCGTCGTCGCCGACGAAGTCGGCGCCGGCCGCACGGGCGGCCTCGGCGCGCTCACCGGTGGCGAACACGACCACGCGGGCGGTCTTGCCGGTGCCGTTCGGCAGCGACACCGAGCCGCGCACCATCTGGTCGGCCTTGCGCGGGTCGACCGAGAGGCGCATGGCGACCTCGACGGTGGCGTCGGTCTTCGACGGGTTGGTCTCCTTGGCCAGGGCGATCGCCTCGGCCGGGGAGTACAGGCGATCCTCGATCGCGGCCTTGGCGGCCTTGTATGCCTTGCTGCGCTGTGCCATCTGCGTTTTCTCCTTGTGCAGTTGTGGTCTGCGGACCGCGCTCGGTCCTGCCACGTGGAAAGAGTGGGGTGGACGCCCGTCAGGACGTCCCGTGGAGGTGTCAGCCCTCGACGGTGATGCCCATGGAACGGGCGGTGCCGGCGATGATCTTCGCGGCGGCCTGGACGTCGTTGGCGTTCAGGTCCGCCATCTTGGTCTGCGCGATCTCCTCGCACTGGGCCTGGGTCAGCTTGCCCACCTTGTCGGTGTGCGGGGTGCCGGAGCCCTTGGAGACGCCCGCGGCCTTCTTGATCAGCTCGGCGGCCGGCGGGGTCTTGGTTATGAAGGTGAAGGAGCGGTCCTCGTAGACCGTGATCTCCACCGGGACCACGTTGCCGCGCTGCGACTCGGTGGCGGCGTTGTAGGCCTTGCAGAACTCCATGATGTTCACGCCGTGCTGGCCGAGGGCCGGGCCGATCGGCGGGGCCGGGTTGGCAGCACCGGCCTGGATCTGGAGCTTGATCAGGCCGGCGACCTTCTTCTTGGGAGCCATGTGTCGGATCCTTCTCTCACTGGTGGACCCGCAGCACAGGAGCGTACTGCGGGCGGTGGCCGCCGTGGCGCGGCGGCCGGTTCCCTGACGCCACCGGCAGGCGGCCGGCGGCGAGGGGACGACTGTGTTGTCTGCCCGTCAGAGGATCTTGGTGACCTGGCTGAAGGACAGGGTGACCGGGGTCTCGCGCTCGAAGATGGAGACGAGGACGACCAGCTGCTGGGCCTCCGGCTTGATCTCGGAGATCGTGGCCGGGAGGGTCTCGAACGGACCGTCGTTGACGGTGACCGACTCGCCGACCTCGAAGTCGACGTGGACGGCCTGGGCCTCAGCGCCGGACTCCCCAGCGGCGGCGGGGGCCGGGCGGCCCTCCTTCTCCGCGGCCTTGGCCGCCTCCTGGATGACCGACGGGGCCAGCATGTCGAAGACCTCGTCGAGGGACAGCGGCTGCGGGTGGTACGCGTCGTTGCCCACGAAGCCGGTGACGCCCGGGGTGTGGCGGACGACGCCCCACGAGGCGTCGGTCAGGTCCATGCGGACGAGCACGTAGCCCGGAATGCGCACACGGGAGACGATCTTCCGCGTGGTGTTCTTGATCTCCACGACCTCCTCCATGGGGACCTCGATCTCGTAGATCAGGTCCTCCATGTCCTGGGTCTGGATGCGGGTCTCGAGGTTGGTCTTGACGCGCTTCTCGTAGCCCGCGTAGGTGTGCACCACGTACCAGTCGCCGGGCTGGCGGCGCAGACGGGTGCGGAGCTCCTCGGCCGGGTCGACCTCGGGCTCGTCCTCCTCGGCGGGGGCCTGCTGGGCCTCCGCCTCCTGGGCCGGCGCGGCGGCCTCCTCAGCAGCGGGCGCCTCGGTCTCGGCGGTCTCCGCGGTCACGTCCGCGGTGATCTCCTCAGCCTGGGCGGGCGCCTCGGAGGCGGCGGCGTCCTCGGTGGCCTGGGGATCGAGTTCCTGCTCGGACACGGGTTCCTGCTTTCTGCTCACGGGGTACAGAGGCTGCGGACGGTGGAACGCAGCGGCGGCCTCTCCGACTCGGCCGCTCCCTCGGGTCAGAAGCCGCCGAAGGTGAAGCGTGCCGCCGTGCCGAAGAGCCAGTCCAGCCCCATGACCAGGAGGATCATGATCGCCACGAAGGCGAGCACGACGCCGGTCATGCGCAGAAGCTCCTCCCGGGTGGGGGTGACCACCTTGCGGAGCTCATCCATCACCTGGCGCAGGAAGAGGCCGATGCGAGCGAAGAGGCCACGCTTCTTGCGGGCGTCTGCGGGGCGGCTGCCGCCGCCGCTCACTGCCGTCTCAGACACGTGGCCTCACTCAGTCGGATCGCCGTTACGTTCTTGCCGTCATCTCGAGCAGCCGGAACGGCTGCGTCGATGCGCAGGGCAGACAGGACTCGAACCTGCAACCTGCGGTTTTGGAGACCGCTGCGCTACCAATTGCGCCACTACCCTAGGGACCGATCCGGGTTCTCCGGCCGCTCGCCGGAGGACCGCGTCGCGGTGCCGAGTGAACAGCGTACGCCATAGAGGCCCTGGAAGTCGAACCAGCCGGCCCTCCGGACTAGTCTGGAGGCGGGTCGCGCGCCCGACGCGGGACCCGCCCGGCCGCCCGCACTCCCGAGAGTCAAGAGGAAACCATGGCACCCGCACCCGCCCGCCGCGTCTCAGAGCGCATCGGTTCGATCGCCCCGTCCGCCACCCTGGCCGTCGATGCCCGCGCGAAGGAGCTCAGGGCCGCCGGCCGCCCCGTGATCGGCTTCGGCGCCGGCGAGCCGGACTTCCCTACCCCGGGCTACATCGTCGAGGCCGCCGTGGCCGCCGCGCAGAACCCGAAGAACCACCGCTACACCGCAGCCGCGGGCCTGCCCGAGCTGCGTGAGGCCGTGGCCGCCAAGACCGCCCGCGACTCCGGCGTGGCCCTGGACTCCCAGCACGTGCTGATCACCAACGGCGGCAAGCAGGCCGTGTACAACACCTTCGCCTCCCTGCTGGACCCGGGAGACGAGGTCATCATCCCCGCCCCGTTCTGGACCACCTATCCGGAGGCCATCCGCCTGGCCGGCGGCGTCCCCGTGGAGGTCTTCGCCGGCCCGGAGCAGGGCTACAAGATCACCGTGGACCAGCTCGAGGAGGCCGTCACCGCCAAGACCAAGGTCCTGCTCTTCGTCTCCCCGTCCAACCCGACCGGCGCCGTCTACTCCCCCGAGGAAACCGAGGCCGTGGGCCGCTGGGCGCTGGATCGCGGCCTGTGGGTCGTCACGGACGAGATCTACGAGCACCTCACCTACGACGGCGTGCCGTTCACCTCGATCGTGAAGGCCGTCCCGGAGCTCGCCGAGCAGGCCGTGATCCTCAACGGCGTGGCCAAGACCTACGCGATGACCGGCTGGCGCGTCGGCTGGATGGCCGGCCCGCTGGACGTCATCAAGGCCGCCACCAACCTGCAGTCCCACGCGACCTCGAACGTCTCCAACGTCTCGCAGCGCGCCGCCCTGGCCGCCGTCTCCGGCCCACTGGACGCCGTCGATGAGATGAAGGTCGCCTTCGACCGCCGCCGCAAGGCCATGGTGCAGGCCATGAACGCCGTCCCGGGCTTCGAGTGCCCGACCCCGGAGGGCGCCTTCTACGCCTACGTGGACGTCCGCGACGCCCTCGGCCGCGAGATCCGCGGCGTCACCCCCGCGACCTCCGCCGAGCTGGCCGCCCTGATCCTCAACGAGGCCGAGGTGGCCGTGGTCCCGGGCGAGGCGTTCGGTCCCTCCGGCTACCTGCGCCTGTCCTACGCGCTGGGCGACGACGACCTCGCCGAGGGTGCCGAACGCATCCGCGCCCTGCTCTCCGAGTGAGCCCCGCGCCCGGTCAGGGCGCATGCAGGAGGCGACCGGCCGTCGTCGTGGAGGAGATCCCCTCGACGACGACGGCCGGTCGCCTTCCGTCTGCCCGGCCCCTCCCAGACGGGGCCGGCTCACGCGTAGCCGCGGCGGGCGGCCCAGCGGGTGAGCTCGTGGCGGTTGGACAGCTGCAGCTTGCGGAGCACGGAGGAGACGTGGGACTCCACCGTGCGGTCCGAGATGAACAGCTCCGCGCCCGCCTCCCGATACGTGAAGCCCCGGGCGATCAGGCGCATGACGTCGCGCTCGCGGGCCGAGAGCCGGTCCAGCTCCTCGTCCTGCGCGTCCCGGTCCGTCGGGACCGGGGAGGCGTCCGGGGCACCGGAGGGGCGGACCGCCGTCGTGTCCGGGGCCGCCGCGCCGCGGAAGGCGTCCAGGACGAAGCCGGCCAGGCGCGGGGAGAACACGGCGTCCCCCTCGGCCACGCGGACGGCGGCGTCCACCACGTCGGCCCCGGAGGCGGACTTGGTGATGTAGCCGCGGGCGCCGGCGCGGATGACGGCCACGACGTCCTCGGCGGCGTCGGACACGGACAGGGCCAGCAGACGCCGCTCCGGGTCCCGTTCGAGGACGCGACGGGCGACCTCCGCTCCCCCGCCGCCGGCGCCGCCGGGCAGGTGCACGTCCAACAGC
This sequence comes from Micrococcus sp. FDAARGOS_333, assembly GCF_002206575.2. Lineage (NCBI taxonomy): Bacteria > Bacillati > Actinomycetota > Actinomycetes > Micrococcales > Micrococcaceae > Micrococcus > Micrococcus sp. FDAARGOS_333. Next base: position 2,431,121 of record NZ_NJFJ02000001.1, read on the forward strand.
ACCACGTCCGGGGCCGTCTCCAGCACGACGGCCACGGCCTGGTCGACGTCCCCGGCCTCGCCGACGATCTCGACGCGGGCCGGGTCCAGGTCCGCGCGCAGGCCGGCACGGAAGATGGCGTGATCGTCCACGATCACGGCGGTCACCGGTTCACTCATGCGCCCTCCTCTCGCGGGTCGGTGCCTCTGACGCCGCCCTCCGGACGGACGACGGCCGGGGCATCGAGGTGCAGGTGGACCTCGGTGCCGCCGGCAGAGGAGCGTATGCGCACCGTTCCCCCGGCCCGTTCCATCCTGCCCCGCAGGGACTCGCGGACGCCGTGGCGGTCAGCCGGCAGCTGATCCGGGTCGAAGCCGGGGCCACGGTCCCGGACGAACACGTCCACGCCCTCGATCGCCCCCTGGTCGTCCTCGAGGACCTCGGCGTACACCTGGGCGTCCCCGGCGTGGCGGGCGGCGTTGGCCATGGCCTCGCGGGAGGCCGCCACGAGCGGGTCCAGCCACTCGCCCTCAGTCTCGCCCACGGCGACGACCTCGATGCGGCGGCCGTGGGCGTCCTCGACCTCCCCGGCCACCCGGCGCAGCGCCTCGGAGAGCGCGTCCGGCGCCTGGGAGGGGTCGTCGAAGAGGTAGGAGCGCAGCTCGCGCTCCTGGGCCCGGGCCACGCGGGCGACCGTCTCCGGGTCGGAGGCGCGGCGCTGGATCAGGGCCAGGGACTGCAGCACGGAGTCGTGCAGGTGGGCGGCGATCTCCGCACGCTCGGTCTGCACGGCGAGCGCGGTGCGCTCCCGCTCCCGGCGGGCGACCAGGCCGAGCACGAAGGGCGCCGCCACGAGGGCCAGGCCGGCGAGCAGGGCGACGGCCAGCAGCAGCCCGAGCCACAGCGTGCCCGGGCCTGCCGTGTCCACGGCGAGCGCCAGGACGGAGACGAGCACCAGGGCGGTGCCGAGGGCGATGCGCAGCCAGGTGCCGCGGCTGCGACCCGGGGATGCGGCGGTGTCCGCCTGCATCCAGGCCACGCCGAGGCCGATCACCAGGATGCCGACCGGGGCCGCGGTCTGCCAGTCCACGTCGGCCCCCAAGGCCTGCACCACCACCAGGACGGCCACGCAGACGACGGCGGCGCCGAGGACCGCGGGCCAGCCGACCTCGCGGACGCGGGCGAGGCCGGTCTCGAGGCGGCGGCGCAGCTCGGGGTCGTCGTCCGCCGTCCCGTCCGCTCGCTCCTGCGGGAGGAACAGCCAGAGCCAGGTGTACAGGGCCAGGCCCACGCCGCCGGTCAGGGCCAGGACCACCATGCCCAGGCGCACCCAGGCCACGGGCAGCTCGAGGTGCCGGGCCAGGCCTGCGCAGACACCGGCCACGGGGTGGTCGCCGTGGTGCCGCAGCAGCGGCGGGCGCACACGCGGCGCGGGGCCGCCCTGCGGCGGGGTGGGGTGCTGCATGCCCCCATCCTGCCCGCTGGGCCCCGGAGCGCACATCCGGGACGGGTTCCGGGATTCCCCGGATGTGTCCGGCCCCGCCCCGCGGGAGGATGGAGCCATGTCCTCCCACCAGCACTTCCACGCCGATCCGACCGCAGACCCGTCCGCCGCAGGCGCGGGCGCCGATACCGGCCCCGCCGACGGCCTGGCCGCCCTGCCTTCCTGGCTGCGCGGCCCGGTGCGCTCCTGGGGCGTGAGCCGGTCCGAGGAGTCCTGGGTCTCCGGCGCCCTCGGCGGCGTCGCGGCCCGGTACGGTCTGGACCCGCTGCTGGTGCGCGGCGTCTTCGCGGCCGTCTGCCTGCTCTCGGCCGGCCTGGCGCTGCTGGCCTATGCCGTGGCGTGGACGGTGCTGCCGGGACCGGACGGACGTGTGCTCTGGGCACAGCTGCGCCGCGGCGACTTCTCCGGCCCGGGCGTGGGCGTGGCCGTGGTGGGCGGCGTCGGCCTGGTGTCCCTGGTCTCCGGTGCCGGCCTCACGGCCACGCTCGTCTTCAGCGGTGGCCTGGCGGGGCTGACGGTCCTGGCCGGCACGGCGCTGCTCGTCTGGTGGCTCCTCACCCGCTGCTGGGAGCCGAAGACGCCCGGCGCGTCCGAACGTCAGCGCTTCACCGGCCGCGACGGCCGCCCCTCGGCAGGGTCCCGGGCCGCGGACGCCGCAGGCGCGCCGTCCTCCCCCAGCTGGTACATGGACGCCCGCCGCCGGTCCGGGCAGGAGGAGTCCGCCCCGGACGAGGCCGGCTTCCGCTCCTCGTGGATCAACCCGGAGACCGGCCAGTGGCGGGACCGCCCGCACTCCCGCGATCTGCGCGCCGCCGAACGCGTCGCCGAGATGGAGCGCCAGGCCGCCGCGGAGCGTGCCTCCGCCGGCCGCGGCGCAGCGGCCGCCCGTGCCGAGCGTCCGGCGCTGGGCGCGATCGCCCAGACCGTGACGCTCGTGGCCGCCGGCGTCGTCTGCCTGGCCGCGCTGGTCGGCTCCGTGGTGTTCGGCTTCTCCGGCGTCGGCACGGTGCTCGGGCCGGCCGGTGCCACGATCGTCGGCGGCGCCGCCGCCCTCGTGGTCCTCGCCCCGGTGCTGCTGCTCGCCGCCCTGCGCGGACGCCGCGGCGGCCTCGTGTCCGCCGCCAGCGTCTTCGCCGTCGGCATGGTCGTCATCGGCGTCGTCGCCAACCTGAGCATCGTCCTGCCCTGACCGGTCCGCCGGCCACCCGGTGCCAGCGCTCTCATCTCCGGCACCGCCGGTGGACCGCTGACAGCACCCGGCACGGCGTCGATAGTCTGGAGCCGCAGGCCGCGGATCCCCTCCGCAGGGGGCGCCGCCGGACCTGCGGCTTCCGTCATGTCCCCCTTCCTGCCGTCGAAAGGACTCCTCCATGCGCGTCGGACTGCTCACCTCCGGTGGCGACTGCCCTGGCCTGAACGCCGTCATCCGTGCCGCTGTGCTCAACGGCATCAAGACCTACGACTTCGAGATGGTCGGCATCCGCAACGGCTGGGCCGGCCTGATCGACAAGGACGTGGTGGAGCTGCCCCGCCAGGCGGTCCGGGGCCTGTCCGGCACCGGCGGCACCATCATCGGCACCTCCCGCACCCACCCGTACGACACGGCCGGCGGCGGTCCGGAGAACATGAAGCGGAACCTGGAGGAGATGGGCATCGACGCGGTCGTGGCCATCGGCGGCGAGGGCACCCTGGCAGGCGCCAACCGCCTGGCGAAGGACGGCCTGCCGATCGTCGGGGTGCCGAAGACCATCGACAACGACCTGATGGCCACGGACTACACGTTCGGCTTCGACACCGCGGTGCAGATCGCCACGGACGCCATGGACCGCCTGCGCACCACCGGCGAGTCCCACCACCGCTGCATGGTGGCCGAGGTCATGGGCCGCCACGTCGGCTGGATCGCCCTGCACTCGGGCATGGCCTCCGGTGCGCACGCGATCCTCATCCCGGAGGTCCGCACCCCGATGTCCCAGGTGGCCGAGTGGGTGAAGCAGGTGCATGACAAGGGCCGCTCCCCGCTCGTGGTGGTGGCCGAGGGCTTCGTGCCGGAGGGTCAGGACGACCCGCTGGCCGCCGCCGGCAACGCGAAGGACGGCCGTCCGCGCCTGGGCGGCATCGGCGACTGGGTGGCCCGCGAGCTCGAGGAGGCCACCGGTGTGGAGTCCCGCGCCACCGTCCTCGGCCACATCCAGCGCGGCGGCGACCCGTCCGCCACGGACCGTGTGCTCTCCACCCGCTTCGGCATGCAGGCCATGAAGCTCGTGGCCGAGCGCCGCTGGGGCCAGATGGTGGCCGCCAACGGCACCGAGATCATCTCCGTGCCCATGTCCGCCGCCCTGTCCGGCCTGAAGAAGGTGCCGCTCGCCCGCTACGAGGAGGCCAGGGTCCTCTTCGGCCGCTGAGCGGATCCATGGCACTGCAGGAGCACACCCTCGCCCTGGTCGGCCTCGCCTGGGCCCGTGCCCTCGGGCTTCCCGAGGACGGGCTCGGCACCCTGGGCGCCTCGCCCGCCACCGGTGCGGCCTCGCCAGGCCCGGCCTCGGGCGTCCCGTCCGCCGCCCCCTCGGCACGGGCGGCGGGGGCGCCGGGCTGCGCCCGGCGCGTGGAGGTCGTCCTCGACGACGGGGCCGTGCTGCCCGGCCAGGGCGAACGCGTGGCGACCGTCCTCCGCCTGGGCGAGGCGGCCGTCGTCGTCGGCCCGCAGTGGTTCGTGACGGCCTGCCGGGACCTGGACGACGAGGTGCTGGCGCTCGAGTCCACACTGCTGCGGATCGGCGCGGCGCACGGGGTGCGTTCGTGCGGCGAGCACACCCTCTACTACGCGGACGAGGCGCCGGAGGTGGACCCCGCGCAGTCGATCGCGGTGTCCTTCGACTCCGCCCACGCTCTGGAGGTCGGGGCGCTCTGCCCTGCCGACGACGTCACGGCCGCCGCGCTGCCGCAGTGGGACCACACGGCCGCCCTCGTCCCGGTCGTCGAGGACGGCCGGAGCGGCGGTGCGGCCTGCGCGGCCGCCGGCTACGACGTGTTCTCCGGGATCGTGGCGCGCCTGGGCGTGCTCACCGTGCCGCACCTGCGCGGCAGGGGGCTGGGCACCTATGCCGCCGCGTCGGCGATGGAGTCGGCCTGGCTGGACGGGCTGGTGCCCTCGGCGCGGGTGCCGGAGGGACACACCATGGCCCACCACATCGCCGTGGCGGTGGGCATGGAGCCGCTGGGGACGCAGACGTCCGTCACCTGGGGGCCGGGCGCCTGACGCGCGGCGCCTGAGCCTGTGGTCGGCGCGGCACAGCCGGAACACCATGCCGGCCTCCCGGCCTGCGGTCAGCGGCGGCGCACGTCAGGACGGCCGACGACCTGCCCGGCGTCCGGGGCCACGAGGACCTCCTGCAACGCGGCGACGTGCCCGGCGCCGCCCTCGGAGTCGTCGCGGACGATCAGCTGGGCGTCCACCGGAACCGAGCGCTTCACCAGGGCCAGGCCGAGGTGGCCGGCCTCGTGGTGCTGGCCCACGGAGGTCAGCACGCCCACCGGGCGGGCGGCGGCGCGGGCCTCCTCGGTGTCCGGCTCGGGCCGCACGATCACCGGCGCCCCGGGGGCCGGGAAGGCATGGCCGGAGCCGTCCATCAGCAGCTGCACGAGACGGCGCGGCGGACGCCCGAGGTTGTGCACCCGGGCAATGGTCTCCTGACCGCGGTAGCACCCCTTCTCCAGGTGCACGGCCGTGCGCAGCAGGTCCAGCTCGTGCGGCAGCGCCTTGGCGTCCGCGTCCACGGACGGGCGGGGGCGGCCTGCGGCGATGCGCAGGGCCTCGGCGGCCGACGTGCCGGCCAGGGACCAGCCTGCCAGCTCCCCCTCGCCGAGGCGGGCGGCGGTGGCGAGGAGGTCGTCCCGGGTCACGAGGTACTCGCGCCAGGACCAGTCCTCGCCGGGATGGTCGGGGCCGGAGTAGGCCCAGCCGCCCGGGGCGACCTCGGGCCACGGGTCGATCCACACGGTGCGGTCCTCCCAGCCCGGGACGGCCGCGGTGGCGCCCACGACGGCGACGGTGCCGGTGTGGCGGCGCAGCGTGACCTCGTGGGCGAAGCGCATGCGCGTCAGCCAGTCCAGCAGCGCCTGCTCGTCCGCCCTGTCCAGGGTGAGCCAGCAGGCGGCGCCGTCCTCGAGCAGGTGGACGCCGTGCTCGATGCGGCCGTTGGCGTCCAGGAAGAGGGCCTCCGTGCTGGTGCCGGGCCGCGCCTGGGACAGGTGCTGGGTGGTCAGGGTGTGCAGCCACTCCAGCCGGTCGGGCCCGGAGACGGACAGGACGGCGCGGTGGGACAGGTCCACCAGTGCCCTGCCGCGGTCCAGCGCGCGCTGTTCGCGCAGCGGGGCGCCGTAGTGCGCGGCGACGCCGGCGTCGGGCCTCTCGCCCTCGACGGCACCGGCGGCGGGGCCCTCCGCCGCGGACAGCGGAGGCTGCAGGAGCGGGCTGCGATACGCGGCGGCGGACATCAGCGTGGACGCTTCGCGTGCGGGGACAGGCGACCCTCGGAGCGGTCCGGCATGCGGTCGAGGATCGCGGAGGCGTGGGCCTCGAGGTCGTGCTCCTCGGCGGCCGCGGTGTCCCAGCGCCAGAAGAGCTGGTTGTTCACGAGGCCCGCCATGCGGGTGGCACGGTGGTAGTCGCCGGCGGCCGAGCCGCGCAGCACCGCGTCCGTGGCGAGCTGCAGCTGCGGGCCCTTGATGCGGCCGTAGTACAGCTCGGACATGGAGCCGGGGTGCGTGATGGTGGCGGTCAGGCCGAAGGCCTCGTCCTCGCCGCGCAGGGACTCGACGTCCTCGGCGGAACGGTAGGCGGGGACCACGTCGGCCGGGACCATGCCGGGGCCGACGTCGCCGTCGCGGCGGGGGCGGTCCACCTGCCAGAACCCGGACTCGACGGTCAGCGGGCGCAGCAGGGTGCCGTCCTCCTCGCAGATCCAGGACTCGGCGCGGTACTCCAAGAACGGCAGGCCGTACTCCGTGAAGTCGACGCGCTGGTAGAAGATCTCGGTCCCGTCGGCGCCGTCGCCGAGGCGCCCCTGCCCCTCCCAGGAGCCGATGAGCCAGGAGAGCGGAGCGAGTTCGGGGGTGAGGTCGTACGGGAGCTCGGTGGCCATGGAGACGTCGGTCTCGCGTTCAGGTCACCGTGCGGCCGGATCCCGGCCGCACGGGGACCTCAGCGCTGGCCCTTGAAGAGGCCGCCGATGACCAGGGCGGCCACGCCGGCCATGCCCAGGGAGGCGAGGCCCACCAGGCCCAGGAAGAAGATCTCGAGTGCAAGAAGGTTGTCCATGGCGGCCAGTCTAGCCGCCCTCCTCGCCTCGATCAGCCCAGGAGCGCGAGGATGACGTGGCCGATGACGCCGGCAGCGCCGACGGGTGCCATCGCCAGGGCGAAGCCGGCCCGCCGCGGACGCAGGGTGGTGGCCACGGGACGGTCCTCGGGACGCGGCTTCGCAGACGGCGCGGTGGCCGCGGTGAGCGCGACCAGGGTGCTGGAGGCCAGTGCCGCGACGGCCGCGATCGCAAGCTTGCGCGGCTCGGCGTCCAGGACCAGGCCCGACGCCACGGCGATCAGCACGGACAGCGGGATGAGCACGGCCGCCAGGGTGCCCGGACGGCCCTGCATCCAGGGTGTCAGGCCGAGCAGGGACACCAGGGCGACGGTGGCGCCGATGCTGAGCAGCAGGATGGGGGCGAGCGGCAGGGCGTTCCACTGGGCCAGCGCGGCCCAGCCGGAGGTCATCACCACGATCATGACGCCGCCCATGGTGGCCACGGTGGACTCGAGGCGCAGCGGCCGTCCGGTCCCGCGGAAGAGCTGGACCATGAACGCCGCGATCACGCCCCAGCCCGCCACGACGGCCATCGGCTGGAAGAGGCCGAGCGCGCCCTTCTCCGGCTCGCCGAGGCCGACGTGGCCCCAGAGCAGGGTGAGGCCCAGGCTCACGAGGCCGACGACCGCCAAGGTGACGGACAGGGAGATCCGGGCCGGGGACCCGAGCTGACGGGGCCATCCCCAGGCGATCACGAGGATCACCACGATGGCGACGGCGGAGACCGCGAGGGGTCCCACGAACGCGGCCGCGCTGAGCACGACCGCCGCGAGGGCGGCGGCCAGGGCCATCGACAGTCTCATCACAGCCCCCATCCTGCCAGGTCGCGGGGCCACCGCCGAGCGTCACGCCAGTGGACACGGTGGGCACCGCCGCTGCGGGCGGACGTACAGTGTCACCGGACATTCGGCATGCGGTGTCCGCGAACCGGTGTCCAGGAGCGAAGGGAGTGCGGCCGTGGCGCATGTGGTGCTGCTCACCGATGCGGAAGACGGACTCGGCGACCTCACCGAGCACCTGGACCTGCTCGGCCACACCGTCACCGCGCGTCCCCGCCGCGCCTCGGCCGCCGCAGGCGTCCCCGCGGCGGACGCCGTCTTCGTGGACGCCCGTACGGACCTGTCCGGCGCCCGCACCGTCTGCACGGACCTCGCGGCGCTGGCCGCCCACCTGCCCGTGGTGGCCGTGTTCCACGACGCCGGCCTGAGCGCCGTCTCCGCCCGCTGGCAGGTCGCCGACATCCTGCTCACCACCGCCGGCCCGGCGGAGGTGGAGGCACGCCTGCGCCTGGCCACGGCGCGCAGCGGGCCGCAGGGAGGGCACGAGCCGGACGAGATCCGCGCCGCGGACCTGGTGGTGGACGCCGCCGGCTACACCGCCCGCGTCCACGGGCAGCCGCTGAACCTCACCTACAAGGAGTTCGAGCTGCTGAAGTTCCTGGCCCAGCATCCGGGCCGCGTCTTCAGCCGCGAGCAGCTGCTGCAGGAGGTCTGGGGCTACGACTACTTCGGCGGCACCCGCACCGTGGACGTGCACGTCCGCCGCCTGCGCGCCAAGCTCGGCCCGGACCACGAGCAACTGATCAGCACAGTGCGCAACGTCGGCTACCGCTTCGACGCCCGCACCGCCTGAACCGCACGTAGTGTGGAGGGCATGACCGACCCCTCCGTGCCCGACGTCCGTGTCCTGACCGACCCCGGCCACGTGCCCGCCGCCGCGGTGCTCGCCCTGGCCGACGCGGCCCGCGCCGCCGACGGGCATCCCCCGCTGTCCGACCAGACCCGCGTGCACGTGCAGCGCGGCACCGCGCTGGCCGTGCTCCTGACCGGACCCGACGAGGCACCGGACGGCGCCGCCGTCCTGGCCCCCGAAGGCGAGGGCGCGGTCCTGGAGCTGGTCGTGCACCCCGACGCCCGCCGCCGCGGCGTGGCGACGGCGCTGGCCGGGGAGGCGGCCGTCGTCGTGGAGCAGAGGGGACTGCAGGAGGCGGTGAGCGTCTGGGCCCACGGGATGCTGCCGGGGGCGGCCGAGCTGGCCGCCGCCCACGGGCTGACTCCGGTGCGCGAGCTGCGCCGGATGGCCGTGGACTCGTCCGTCCTCGCTCCGCTGACCGCCCCGGAGCTGCCGGAGGGCGTGCGGCTGCGCCCCTACGTCCCCGGCACGGACGACGCCGCCTGGCTCGAGCTCAACGCCGCCGCCTTCGCGGACCATCCGGAGCAGGGCTCGCTGACGCAGGCCGACCTGGAGGACCGCCGCAGCGAGGACTGGTTCGACGCCGCCGGCTTCCTGCTGGCCGAGCGCGAGGCGGACGGCACCCTGCTCGGCTACCACTGGACCAAGGCCGAGGGCGACGGCACGGTCGGCGAGGTCTACGCCGTCGGCGTCTCCCCGGACGCGCAGGGCCTGGGCCTGGGCCGCGCACTCACCGTGGCGGGCCTGGTCCACATGCGGGACGGCGGCGCCCGGCGCGTGGACCTCTACGTGGACGCGGACAACACCGCCGCCGTCCGCCTCTACGAGAAGCTCGGCTTCGTGCTCGACGCCGCGGACGCGCAGTACCGGCGCGTCTGAGCGCCTCTCGCCACTATCCTTGAGCCGACGGTTCCGTGGCCCAGGCCGTCGTAGGATTCCACGCCCGGGACCGCCCGCAGACCGAACGGAGCACCATGCCGACGTCGCAGACCGCCCTCACCGCCGCGCGCGCCACCGTGGGACACCACGTTCCCGCGCCCCGGGCCGAGGTGCTGGCCGCCGGTGTCCTGCCCTGGCGGACCGGCCCGAGCGGCCTCGAGGTCATGGTCATCCACCGCCCCCGCTACGACGACTGGTCCTGGCCGAAGGGCAAGCTCGACCCCGGGGAGACGCTGCCGGAGTGCGCCGTCCGCGAGGTCCGAGAGGAGACCGGCCTGCGCGTGGCCCTGGGCATCCCGCTGGCCGTGACCCGCTACGAGGTCAAGAACCGCGGCGGCAAGCCCGGAACCCGCCCCAAGGAGGTCTGGTACTGGGCCGCCGAAGCCGGCCGGCAGAAGGGCCAGGCCGACGGAGACGAGGTGGACGAGCTGCGCTGGGTCTCCCCTGCAGCCGCGCGCCGTCTGCTCACCAACGCCACGGACCGTCAGCCGCTGGACGCCCTCGAGGCAGCCTACGGCGAGCGCCGCCTGCGCACCGTCCCCCTGGTGCTGCTCCGGCATGCCAAGGCCAAGCCCCGCTCCTCCTGGTCCCGCGCCGAGGAGGACCGGCCGCTCGCCGCCACCGGCCGCCGTCAGGCGCTGGCCGACCGGCGGCTCCTGACCGCCTGGGCCCCGGAGAAGCTGTTCTCCTCCCCGTGGCGCCGCTGCGTGGAGACGCTCGCACCGCTGGTGAAGGACACCCGCCTGCCCGTGAAGTACAAGGCCTCCCTCACGGAGGCCGGCGCCAAGGACAACCCGAAGAAGACCCGGCGCGTGATGCGTGGCCTGCTGGAGAAGCGCCGCGCCCTGGTGGTGTGCTCCCACCGACCCGTGCTGCCGGAGCTGCTGCAGGAGATCGAGGCGATCACCGCGCACCCGGACGTACTCAAGGCCCTGCCCGCCGAGGACCCGTACCTGCGCCCCGGCGGCGTGCTGGTGGCGCACCAGGGCCTGAACCAGGGCGGCCGCGTGGTGGCACTGGAGTGCTACGACCCGGCGGACGGTTGACGGGACACCGTCCGGCGTGGTGGCCGCCGGCGGACGGTTGACGGGGCCGCGGCGCCTCCGGGCGGCCCGGCGTGGTGGCCGCCGGCGTGCCGCCGACCGTTGAGTCGCGCGTCACAGGCGGTCTAGTCTTCACGCATGGACACCGTGAACCGCCCCGAACTGATCGTCCACGACCGCCTGAAGCTGACACGCGACCCGGACCGCGGCCGCTTCGAGCTGCGCCAGGACGACACCTTCATCGGCTTCGAGGGCTACACCGTGGACGAGATCCCCGCCGAAGACGACGCCCAGGGCCAGGCCCGCACCGTGGTGCGCCTGCAGCACACGATCATCGACGAGGCCTACGGCCGGAAGGGCTACGCCCGCGCCCTGGTGACGATGGTCCTGCAACGGCTGGCCGCCGAGGGCGAACAGATCGTCCCGGAGTGCACCTACGTGCAGCAGTACCTGGCGCGCTACCCGGAGTTCCGCGAGCTCGTCTACGAGGGCTGAGTCCTCGGCTGCCTCCGCGACGACGGCCGCGCACCTTGGCTGTGTGCGCGGCCATCGTCGTGTCCGGACCGTGACGCCCCGCCCCCTTCCGCATGTATCAATGTGTTGATACATTGATACATAACAAGGTGGCGTCGACGGGGCGCCGCAGACCGGAGGGAGTGACCGACCATGCAGCTGTTCCTGCTGACCTCGCTGTTCGGGGTCGCCGTGTCGATCGCCGTCGTCTACGCGGTGATCCGCCTGTTCACCAACAGCGCGCAGCGCGACCCGCTCCAGGCCGCCCGCTCCCACGGCATGGTGACGGCGCTCATCGCCCTGTTCGCCGCCACCGGCTCAGGACTGACGAGCCTGGTGTTCGTCGAGGATCCGCCCTGGGCCGCGGGAGCATCCGACGCCCCTGCCGGCCCAGGCGCCTTCCCGGTGTCCGCGGTGCCGTTCGACGTCGGCTTCAACGCCCTGGCCCCCGTCCTCTGGCTGCCAGTGGTCTACTGGATCGCCCAGCGCACCTGGCCGACCCCGGTCGCCCCCACCCGCAGCGCACGCCTCACCGCTCGGTCCTGGCGGGAGTACCTCCCACCCCGTCTGACGATCGTCACCGGCGTGGTCGCACTGGTCTCCGTGGCCGCCGCCCTGATGCTCCTGCCCACCGACGGCCGGCCGCTGACGACGGCCGACACGGGCGTCAGCGGCCCGGACGGGATGTCCGAGACCTTCGTGCGGGACCCGGGTGTGCGCAGCGGCGCGCTGGTGACCCCGTGGCTGCTCGGATTCGTGCTCCTGGCCTGCCTCTGCTGCGCACTGGCGGTCGCCGCCGTCGTCCGCCGGCGCTCCCTCTCAGGGCTCACCCCGGCCCAGGACGACGCCGTCCGGCACGTGGCCGTCAACCGCATCCTGCGCACTCTGACCGTCGTCCTTCTCTCCGTGCCCGTCGCCGTGGACAACGCCTTCGGGTCCCAGGAGCCGAACCGGATGGGGCCCTTCACCGTCTGGTCGCTGGCCGCGGTCTTCGCTGTGGCCCTGGCGATGCTCGTGTGGACCTCGCCCCAGGTGAGGGTGCTCCGTCAGGACGCGGCGCACCACGTGTACGAGGACGCCACCGGGGAATGGGTGGAGGTCCCCCGCGGCCCCGGCACCCTGAGCGATGTCATCCAGCTGCGCCACACGGCCGCCGCGGTCGTCCTCCCGCTCGCCGCGCTGACGACGGTGGCGATGTTCGTGCTGCCGATGCAGGCCTCCCTGGAGGGCTCCGCCGTCGGGTCGCCCGCCCTCTTTGTGCTGGCGGCGTTCGCCCCCCTGTCCGTGCTCTGGGTCGGCTACCTGCTGGCCGAGTTCGTGCTGCGCATGAAACACACCGACCGCACCGCCACCGCCCGCACCCACGGCGTCCGCGCCTCCACCTGGCGCGTCGTGCTCTTCGGCGTCGTCGCCACGGCCGGCCTCGTGGCCGCCGGCTGGGCCGTCCGGCAGGAGCGCGCCCTCGCCCGCGTCGGCGTCGACGCAGTCCCGCTGGCCGTCGCCGTGCTGTCCGCCCTCCTGGTGATCGGGGTACTCACCGCGATCGGCGTGCGGGTCTGCCTCCGCCGCCACCCGCTGACCCGCACCTCCGCGCTCATGGACCGCCGCATGCGCCGCCGCACCGCGGACCGCATGGTCGGCATCGGCACCACCGGCATGCTGATGGTCTTCGCCACCGCCGTCGGCCAGCTGGTGATGTCCAAGTCCGTCGCCCCGCTGCTGTACCTCCTCGCCGTCATCCCCGCCCTGCTCCCCAGCACCTCCCTGCTCCGTCCGATCGGCGACGCCCAGGACCCGGCCGACGGCTCGGACGGACCAGAGGACGGAGGCCACCGGCCGTCGTCGGGAAGGCCCGAGGCGACCGGAGGGCCGGTGGCCGCGGGAGCGGAGGCGCGCCGATGAGCCACCCCGTCTCCCCACAGCCGCCGGCCGGCCCGGCCGAGATCGCCATCGACCTGGAGTCCGCGACGCCGCCCTACGAGCAGGTGCGTCGGCAGATCTCGGTGGCCGCCTCCTCCGGGGCACTGCCGCCGGGCACCCGGCTGCCCTCGGTGCGCGCCCTGGCCGCGGACCTGGGCATCGCCCCCGGCACCGTGGCCCGCGCCTACAAAGAGCTCGAGGCCGCCGGCGTGGTGGTCACCGCAGGACGCCGCGGCACCGTGATCGCCGAGGACGCGCCCGCCACCGAGGCGGCGGCCGTGGTGGCCGCGCTGCGCCAGGCCTCCGCCCTGGCCCGCGGCGCCGGCTGGGACCGGAGCCGCTGGGAGCGGGAGGCCGGGCGCGCCTGGGGCTGAAGGCCTCCAGGGTTCCCGGAACCGCCGGAATCAGCCGATTCTGCGGACTCGCTACGATGGACCGGTGACCATTCCGACCCCCTACGAGGACCTGCTCGCCGAGGTGCTGGCAGACGGCTCCGTCAAGGGCGACCGCACCGGCACCGGCACGCACAGCGTGTTCGGCCGGCAGCTGCGCTTCGACCTGGCCGACTCCTTCCCGCTGATCACCACCAAGCGCGTCCACTTCAAGTCCGTGGCGCTCGAGCTGCTGTGGTTCCTCCGCGGCGACTCCAACGTCCGTTGGCTGCAGGAGCGCGGCGTGCGGATCTGGAACGAGTGGGCGGACGAGAACGGTGACCTCGGCCCGGTCTACGGCGTCCAGTGGCGCTCCTGGCCCACGCCGGACGGTGGGAGCATCGACCAGATCGCGAAGGTCGTGGAGTCACTGCGGACGAACCCGGACTCACGCCGGCACATCGTCACCGCCTGGAACCCCGCCGAGGTGGAGGACATGGCCCTGCCCCCGTGCCACGCGCTCTTCCAGTTCTACGTGGAGCCGGCGCAGGACGGCGGCCCCGGACGGCTGTCCTGCCAGCTCTACCAGCGCTCGGCGGACCTCTTCCTCGGGGTCCCGTTCAACATCGCCTCCTACGCCCTGCTCACCGTGATGATGGCGGAGCAGACCGGCCTGCGCCCCGGCGAGTTCGTGTGGACCGGAGGCGACTGCCATATCTACGCCAACCATGTGGACCAGGTCCGCGAGCAGCTGAGCCGCGAGCCCTACCCGTACCCGCGGCTGCGCCTGACCCGCCGCCCCGAGTCGATCTTCGACTACGCCTACGAGGACATCGAGCTCGTCGACTACCGCCACCACCCGACCATCACGGCGCCGATCGCCGTCTGAGCCGCCCTCCCCGAGACCCGCAGGACCACAGGAGCATCCGCAGCACCGTGAACGACGCCGCCCACCACCGCACCTCCCCCGCCGGCAGCCCCAGCCGCATCGGCATGATCTGGGCCCAGAGCCCGGACCGCGTCATCGGCCTCGACGGGGGCATGCCGTGGCACCTGCCGGAGGACCTGAAGCACTTCAAGGACCGCACCCTGGGCCACCCCGTGGTCATGGGCCGCCGCACCTGGGAGTCCTTCCCGGAGCGCTTCCGGCCGCTGCCGGACCGCACGAACATCGTGGTCTCCCGCACCCTGGACGCGGACGAGGCCGCCGGGGACGCCGTGCGCGCCACCGGCGCCGTGGTGGCCGCAGACTTCGGGGCGGGTCTGCACGCGGCCTCCGAGGCCGACGGCCTGGACCTGGTCTGGGTCATCGGCGGCGCCACCCTGTACGAACAGGCCCTGGACGTGGCCACCCTCGCCGAGGTCACCGTGATCGACACGGACGTCTCCGGCGATGCCCATGCCCCCGCCCTGGACGCCCGCTGGAGACTCACGCAGGCCGACCCGTCCCCGGACGGCTGGCACACCTCCGCCGAGGGCCTGCGCTACCGCTTCGAGCGCTGGGAGCGCCCGGCCTGAGCCGGACGTCACGTCTGCTCTCCGCATTCCGTCCGTGCACCCCGTCGAGAAGGAGCATCCATGAGCCCCACCCCGACCTCCCAGAACGACCCCAAGCCGTTCTTCGACAAGGACATGCTGTCCTTCCTCGCGCTGATCGCCTTCCCGATCCTGGCGCTCGTCTCCGCCGTCTTCGGCCTGATCCTCGTGGTCCAGGGCCACATCCTCGGCGGCCTGGTTTTCCTGCTGGTCCTCACCCAGGCCTTCGCCATCGGCGGTCTTATCGTGTGGACGCGCCGACGCCGCCCGCGGGACTGACGGATACGGTGGAGGCATGACCGTCCACGCACAGACCGCCGCAGCCCCCGCCGATGCCGCCGCCCTGCCCGCCGTGGGCCTGGTGGGCTGGCGCGGCATGGTGGGATCCGTCCTCATGCAACGCATGGCCGAGGAGGGCGACTTCGCCCGCATCCACCCGGTGTTCTTCTCCACGTCGAACGCCGGCGGCACCGCCCCGGCCTTCGCCGGCATGGACGGGGACCCCGGCACCCTCAAGGATGCCTATGACGTCGAGGCGCTCAAGGCCCTGCCGATCATCGTCAGCACCCAGGGCGGCGACTACACCAAGGCCGTGCACGGCACGCTCCGCGCCGCCGGCTGGGACGGCCTCTGGATCGACGCGGCCTCCACCCTCCGCATGGAGGACGACGCGGTGATCGTCCTGGACCCGGTGAACCGTTCCGTGGTCGACGCCGCCCTGGAGGCGGGCACCAAGGACTTCGTGGGCGGCAACTGCACCGTCTCCTGCATGCTCATGGGCCTGGGCGGCCTGTTCACCGCCGGCCTCGTGGAGTGGGGCACGGCCATGACCTACCAGGCGGCCTCCGGCGGGGGCGCCCGCCACATGCGCGAGCTGCTGAACCAGTTCGGCGCCCTGCACGGCGAGGTCGCCGGAGAGCTGGAGGACCCGGCCTCCGCGATCCTCGAGATCGACCGGAAGGTGATCGAGCTGCAGCGCTCCGGCCGCCTGGACGCCAGCCAGTTCGGTGTCCCGCTCGGCGGCTCGCTCATTCCCTGGATCGACTCGGACCTGGGCAACGGCACCTCCCGCGAGGAGCTCAAGGCCTACGACGAGACCAACAAGGTCCTCGGCCGCACCGGCGCGGATCGCATCCCCTTCGACTCCCTCTGCGTGCGCGTGGGCGCCATGCGCTCGCACTCCCAGGCCCTCACCCTGAAGCTCACGAAGGACGTCCCGCTGGACGAGGTCGAGCAGATCATCGCCGAGGGCACCGAGTGGGCCAGCGTCGTCCCGAACGACAAGGAGTCCACCGTGGCCGAGCTGACCCCGGTCGCGGCCACCGGCACGCTCCGGATCCCCGTGGGACGCCTCCGCAAGCTCACCATGGGCCCCGAGTACCTGTCCGCCTTCACCGTGGGCGACCAGCTCCTGTGGGGTGCCGCCGAGCCGCTGCGCCGCATGCTGATGATCGCCACCGGCAACCTCTGACGCTCCCCGCACCGGAGCGTCCATCCGAAGGGACGACGACGGCCGGTCACCTTCCGCGGAAGGCGACCGGCCGTCGTCGCGGGTACGCCGTGGGCGCCGAACCCTCTGGCTCGCCGAACCAGAGACTCTGGCCCCTTCAGGCGACGCTGAACCCACCAAACCCTCTGGCTCGCCGAACCAGAGACTCTGGCCCCTTCGGGCGCGCTCGAAGCAGCCGAACCCTCTGGCTCGCCGAACCAGAGACTCTGGCCCCTTCAGGCACGGTCGAAGCAGCCGAAGCTTCTGGTTCGGCGCAGGGCGGGGGTTCAGAGGGAGGTGCCGATGATCATCGGTTCGGCGTGCAGCTCGACGCCGAAGCGCTCCTTCACACCGTCCCGAACGGTGCGGGCGATCGTGAGGATGTCCTCGGTGGAGGCGTCCCCGCGGTTGGTGATCGCCAGGGTGTGCTTCGTGGACAGGGAGGCACGGCCGCCGGCCAGGCCCCGCCCGTCCGCGCCGCGGCCGTCCACCTCGCCCTCGCCGGGGACGACGTCCGGCAGGCCGAAGCCCTTCTTGAATCCGGCGTGGTCGATCAGCCAGGCGGCGGAGAGCTTGACCAGTTCGGTGCCGTCCTCGGCGTGGCCGACGCCGAACGCCGGGGCTCCCTCCGGCAGGCGAGCGCGCACGGAGGCCGGGACGATCGGATTGGTGAAGTAGGAACCGGTGGACCAGGTGTCCCGGTCCGCGGGGTCGGACACCATGCCCTTGGAGCCGCGCAGTGCCAGCACGTTCTCGCGCACGGTCGCCAGCGGGGCGTGGGTGCCCTCCTCCACGTCCAGGGCCTTGGCGAGCTGGCCGTAGCGGACCGGGGCCGTGGCCTCGGCGCCGTGGGCGGCACGCAGCAGCTCCAGGTCGATGGACAGCACGATCCAGCGCGGGGACGGGGCGCCGCCGGCGGTCATGGAGCGCTTGATGATGGAGTCGCGGTAGCCGAAGCGCAGGTCCTCGGCGCCGAGCTCCACGACCTGCCCGGACTCGCGGTCCAGGGCCCGGACGGAGCGCAGCACCTGGGAGATGTCCGCGCCGTAGGCGCCGACGTTCTGCACCGGGGTGGCGCCGGCCGATCCCGGGATGCCGGACAGGGCCTCGATGCCCGCCAGCTCGTGCTGCACGGACCAGGCGACGGCGTCATCCCACACGTGGCCCGCGGCGATGCGCACGACCACGGCGGTGCCCTCGGCACCGGCATCCGCGTCCCCGGAGAGGACCTCGATGCCGGTGAAGGCCATCTGCACCACGGTGCCGTCGAAGCCGGCGTCCGCCATCAGGGTGTTGGAGCCTCCGCCCAGGACGAACAGGGCCTCCCCCGCGGCGTCCGCGGCGGTGATGGCCTGGACGGCCTGCGCCTCGGTCTCGGCGCGGACCCAGTTCCTGGCCGCACCGCCGACGCCGGTGGTGGTGTGGTCCGCCAGGCGGCGGCTGGTGGTCGGCTCGCTCACGCGGCCTCTCCCTTCGGCAGGGCGACGACGGCCTGCGCCTTGGTGAGCGCGCGGGCGTCGTCGCTGCTGGTGACGGTGACCGCCAGGTCGATGCGGGCGGTCCCGGCCTCCGGGTCGACCTTGCCGACCTTGCCGGTGACCTGCAGGACGGCGCCGGGGACGCAGGAACCGTCCTCCGCGAGCCGACCGGTGGTGTCCTCGACCGGGACCATGGCGGTGAAACGGGTCTGGTAGTCCACCACCCGGGCCGGGTCGCCGACCCAGTCGGTGACCAGCTGCACCGCGGTGCCCATGGTGAGCATGCCGTGGGCGATCACGCCCGGCAGGCCCACGGACGTGGCGAAGGACTCGGACCAGTGGATCGGGTTCAGGTCTCCGGACGCGCCGGCGTAGCGGACCAGGTCCGCGCGGGTCAGGTGCACAGTGCGGGTGCCGATCACGGCGCCCTTCTCCAGGCCCTCGAGCTGCGGGGCCGGGACGGCCTGGGCGTGCGCAGCGGTGTTCTCGGTGCTCATGCGTCGGCCTCCTCGTCGTCCGCACGGACCAGCAGGGTGGAGGTCACGGTGCTCAGCGGGGCACCGGCACCGTCCACGATCTCGGTGACGGTGGTGACCATGGAATTGCCGCCGAGCTGCTTCACGGAGGCGATGGACACCGTGGCGGTGACCTCGTCCCCCGCGGTCAGCGGACGGGTGTGGGTGAAGCGCTCCTCAGCGTGGACCACACGGGAGAAGTCGATGCCGACCTCCGGATCCTCCACCACCGCGGCCTCCGCGCGCTGGGCGACGACCACGGCGAAGGTCGGCGGGGCCACCAGGTCCGCGTGGCCGAGGGCGCGGGCGGCCTCGACGTCGTGGTGGGCCGGGTGCGTGGCCTGCACGGCGGCGGCGAATCCGCGGATCACCTCACGGGACACCTGGTAGGGCTCGGCCGGCGGGTACTGCCGGCCGGCGGCCTCGGGGTTGACGCTCATGCGCTCCTCCTCGTCTGACGGTTCGCGGGCGCTGATTCAGCCTACCGGCGGGAACCGCGCGCGCCACCGTTCCGTGCGACGTCGCGGGCCGCACGGTTGCGGGCGGCGTCCCGGAACCGCACCGTCTGCGCGGTGAGGTGGCAGAGGACGCCCGCACCGAGGATCGCCAGCGCGGTCCAGGACAGCGGCAGCCGCTCGGTCAGGGCGCCGACGACCGCCAGGACGATGCCCACGAGGAACAGGGCCGAGCCGGTCAGGACAAGGCGGCGGTAGAGGTGCGAGCCGTTGTCCCACATGCCGGCCATGCCGGTGGACTGCGGACGGTGCTGCTGGGAAGAGGGCATGCCCACGAGTCTACGAGGCACCGGCCGGCGCGGCAGGGCGACCGGCGCTGCGCCCGGGGTGCCGCCGCGGCAGGACGTCCGGGAGCGCGACCGGGGGGTGCCCGGGCGGGTGCCTCAGCACCGGAACCGGCCCCAAGACGCTCGTAGACCACGAAAGCCCGGGCCACCGCGAGAGGCCCCGAGACGACGAGAGGGCCCGGCCTGTCGGCCGGACCCTCTCCGATGCGGTAGCGGCGGGGGGACTCGATCCCCCGACCTCACGATTATGAGTCGTGCGCTCTAACCAGCTGAGCTACGCCGCCACGACATGAGAACGCCCGTGCTTCCAGCGGATATGTGCCGAAAGAACGGGCTCCCATGTCAGAGCCCCGACCGGGAATCGATCCCGGGACCTCCATCTTACCAAGATGGCGCTCTACCACTGAGCTATCGGGGCAACGAGATGAAACTCTATCAGCGCGCTGCGCAGAGTTCCAAATCGCCTGCGGCGTCCCGGCGGACGGTCCTGACGGCCCCGCCCGGCCGGATTCCGATCAACGCACGATCAGCGCTGCGGGCGGCGGCCGAAGCGCTTCGGACCGGAGCCGCGTCCACCCTTGCTGCCGCCGAATCCACCGCGTCCGCCCTTGTCAGAGCCGAACCTGCCGCGGCTTCCACCGCGCTTGCCGTGGTCGGCTCCGCCGCGGCGGCCGCCGTCGCGACCCCACGAGTCATCGCCGCGGCCGCGGCCGTCCCGGCCGTCGCCGGCACCCCGCTCGCGGCGCCGGTCCGCACTCCAGCGGGGCTTCTTCCCGGTGTGATTGTCCTCACGGTTCCTGCGGGCTGAAGGGTGACGGCCGTCGTCGCTCCCCTCCTCGCGCTCGCCGCGACCCCGGCGCTCGTCGCGTTCGGCACGATCGACGCGTCCGCCGCGGTCACCGCGGTCGAACCGGTCCTGGCGGCCACGGCCGCCACGGGGACCGCCGTGGCGGCGGCGCGGGCCGTCGTCGTGCCTTTCCGCGCGCTCGGCGCGGGTCGGACGGCCGGTGTCCAGGCGCAGGCCCAGGGGCCGGCCGTTGACCTCGGCCCGGGCGCCGGCCTCCAGCTGCTCCGGGGTGAGGTCCTTCGGCAGCTCGACGAGCGCGTGGTTGCCGCGCAGGTCGATGGCGCCGATGGCGTTGCCGGGCAGGCCGACCTCGTTGGCCAGGGCGCCCACGAGGTGGCCCGGCTTCACGCGGTCGTTGTGGCCCACGCCCACCCAGTAGGTCGCGTTGCCGGCCGCCGGCTCGCGGAGCGGGCCGCGGGAGCCTCGGCCGTCGCGCTCGCCGCGCTCCGGACGGTCTCCGCGGTCCCGGTCACGGCGGCCCTTGCCCCCGAACGGCGGCAGGTCCGGCTCCTCGGCCAGCAGCGGGCGGCCGTCCTGGACCATCATCGCGATGGCGGCGGCCACACGGTCCGGCTCGGCCTCGTTCCGCTCCACGTAGTCCACCACCATGTCCCGGAACACCGCGAGGTCCTCGTCCGCGGCGGTCTCGAGGGTGGCGGTGATGCGGTCGGCGAAGCGGGCCTTGCGGGCCTCGTTCACCTGGGCGATCGAGGGCAGCTGCATCTCCTCCACCGGCTTGCGGGTGGTCTTCTCGATCGAGCGCAGCAGGTAGCGCTCGCGCGGCGTGATGAACAGGACGGCGTCGCCGGAGCGGCCCGCGCGGCCGGTGCGGCCGATGCGGTGCACATAGGACTCGGAGTCGTGCGGGACGTCGTAGTTGACCACCAGGGAGATGCGCTCCACGTCCAGACCGCGGGCGGCCACGTCGGTGGCCACGAGGATGTCCACGCGGCCGGCCTTGAGGTCCTCCACGGTCTTCTCGCGCTGCTTCTGCGCGATGTCGCCGGAGATGGCCACCGCCTTGAAGCCGCGCTCGTTCAGGCGGCGGGTGAGGTCCTCGGTGCCGGCACGGGTGCGGACGAACGCGATGACGCCGTCGTACTCCTCGGTCTCCAGGATCCGGGTGAACGCCTCGAGCTTCCACTGGTGGCCCACGATGAGGCAGCGCTGGCGGATGGTCGCGGAGGTGGTGGCCTGACGGGCCACCGCCACCTCCTGCGGGTCGTTCAGGTACTGCGCGGAGATGCGGCGAATGGCCGGCGGCATGGTGGCGGAGAACAGGGCGGTCTGCTTCGTCTCCGGAGTGGAGGCGAGGATGCGGTCCACCTCCTCGGCGAAGCCCATGCGCAGCATCTCGTCCGCCTCGTCCAGCACGAGGGTCTGCAGCTGGGACAGGTCCAGGGAGCCGCGCTCGAGGTGGTCGATCACGCGGCCCGGGGTGCCGACGACCACCTGGGCGCCGCGGCGCAGGCCGGCCAGCTGCGGGCCGTACGGGGAGCCGCCGTAGACGGCGAGCACGGAGACGTCGTCGATCTGCTGGGCGTAGGTGTCGAAGGCGTCGGCTACCTGGAGGGCCAGCTCGCGGGTCGGGGCGAGCACGAGCACCTGCGGGGCGTCGGCGCGGCCGTTCACGTCGGCGGACTCGGCCAGGCGGGACAGCACCGGCAGGGCGAAGGCACCGGTCTTGCCGGTGCCGGTCTGTGCCAGGCCGACCACGTCTCGGCCCTCCAGGATCAGCGGGATGGTCTGCTCCTGGATCGGGGACGGGGCGGTGTAGCCCAGCTCCTCGATCGCGGAGAGCACACGGGCGTCCAGGCCGAGGTCGATGAAGGACGTGCCCTCCGGCTCATCGGCCGGGACGGCCTCGGCAGCGGCATCCGCTGCGCCGGAGTCCTCGACGGTTTCGGCGGCGGTCTGGTCCGGGCGGACCTCGTCGTCGAGCGGGGTGTTCGGGGTGTGCGTCATGGCGGTCTCCTCTGTGTGGGGACGCGCAGGCGGACGCCGCGCACGCTCCGGTCGCGTCTCGGAGTCGGTGCGGCGCTGCGCTGCTGGGGTGGAAACAAGGTCGGCCGGTCAGATCGGCACGTACCCCCACGGCGACGACGTTCGTCGCCTCTCAACACATCTGCGCCCTTATCAGCGCACACCGGCGTGGCATCACGCGTCCACGCTCACTCATCACAGGGGGAGAGTCCGGAACCGGAGTCCCCAGTCTATGCGCCCGCACCGGACCGGACACCCGTTAGGCTCGATTCCGTGGCAGAGAACACCAACGACCACCGTTTCGCCCGCGCCGCCGGACGCGCCGCCCGCGCCTTCCGTGAGCAGCAGCGGGCAGACAACGAGCGCCTCGCCGAGCGCCGCGTGCAGGAGCGTCAGGCGGACGAGACGCGCCTGGCCGAACGCCATGCGGCCAAGGAGCGCGCCCTGGACGAGCGCGACGAGCTCGAGGCCGGCCGCGTCCATCCGCTGCTGGGCCTGGCTCGCAAGTGGTGGACGGCGGCCACGCTCATCATCTTCGGCCTGGCCGCGGTGTTCCTGTTCAACGGCCTGCGCGCCCAGCGCGAGGGCGGCCCGGTCGTGGACCTCACCACGGGCATCGAGTCCGTCGGCGTGCTCGGCGGCGCCACGGGCCAGTTCGCCCTGGCCGGATTCGTCGCCGTGATCGGCCTGTTCACCCTGTGGGGCACCATCGCCCTCTACCGCCGGCGGGCGTCCGCCGTGAACACGCTCACCACCCTGGCCGTGCTGGTGGGCGTGCCGTCCCTGGTGCGCGGCAACGCACTGCTGCTGATCATGACGGCCCTGTTCATCATCGGCGCCGTGCTCGTCTGGCTGCCGCCGGTCAAGTCCCGTCTGCGCAAGGGCAAGACGGCCCGGGCCGCCGAACGCGCTGCCGACCGCGTCGTCCGCTGACCTCTCCCCCACGCACGGACGAAGGGCGGGGTCGCCGTATTGGCGGCGGACCCCGCCCTGCGTCTGCACCTGCTTTCCGACGACGGCACCGCACCCTGGGTGCGTCCGTCGCCGGGGCCGGTGAGGACCCGTCGCCGACGGCAGGGCGAGGCGGAGCCGGCTCAGTCGAGCGGGGGACGGGCCGCGGCGATCTGCGGGGCGTGCGTGACGTCGTCGTACTCCATGACCTGACGGCCGCCGATCCACACCCGACGGGCGCGCTGCATGACGTCCAGCGGGTCACCGGACCACAGGACCAGATCCGCGTCCTTGCCCTCGGCCAGTGACCCGAGGCGCTCGTCCAGGCCGAGGACCTTCGCCGGGTTGATGGTGATCGAACGCAGCGCGGTCTCCCGGTCCAGGCCCTCCTTCACGGCCAGGGCGGCCTGGTAGACGAGGAAGTCGATCGGGATGACCGGGTGGTCGGTGATGATGCTGATCTCCACGCCCGCGCGGGCCAGACGGCCCGGGTTGCGCAGGGAGCGGCCGCGCAGCTCCGGCTTGGACTTGGTGGTGAACAGCGGGCCGATCAGCACGGGGATGTTCCGCTCGGCGAGGGTGTCGGCGATCGGGTGGGCCTCGGTGCCGTGGTCCAGGACGAGGTCGTAGCCGAACTCGTCGGCCAGGCGCAGGGCGGTGGCCACGTCGTCGGTGCGGTGGCAGTGCTGGCGCCACGGGATCTTCTTCTCCAGCACCAGGGCGAGGGCCTCCATGTGGGGGTCCTTGGCGAACGGCTTGCCGGACTCCTCGGCCTCGGCGCGGCGGGCCATGTAGCCCTGGGCCTCCATGAAGGCCTTGCGGATGACGTAGGCGGTGCCCAGGCGGGTGGAGGGGGTGCGGTTCTTCTCCTTGTAGACGTTCTTCGGGTTCTCGCCGAGGGCGGACTTCACCCCGGCGGGGCTGCGCAGGACCATCTCGTCCACGGTGCGGCCGTGGGTGTGCATGGCCACGGCCTGCCCGCCGATCGGGTTGCCGGAGCCCGGGTTGACGTTCACGGTGGTGACGCCGCCGGCGAGCGCGTCCCGGAAGCCGGGCTCGTTGGGGTCCACGGCGTCGAGGGCGCGGACGCCGGCCATCACCGGGTCGGTCATCTCATTCACGTCCGCGGTGGAGCCGACCTCCCCCTCGGCATGCATGCCCAGGTGCACGTGGGCGTCCACGAAGCCGGGCAGCAGCCACTGGCCCTGGCAGTCGACGGTCTCGGCGCCGGCCGGGACCGGCACGTCCGGGCCGAGCGCGGTGATCTTCCCGTCCTCGACCACGAGGGTGCCGTCGAACGGCTCGGTCTCGATCGGGACGATGTGTGCATTGGTGAAGGCGAGGGTGCTCATGCCCTCCACCGTAGCGAGGAAGGATGATTCCCGAGCGCTCGACCCGATCCCCCAGCGCTCGTTCCGATCCCCCAGCGCTCGATCCGATCCGGAGCACGCGAGGCATGCTCCGGATCGGATCGAGGCGTCGGTGGTCCCGGCGTTCCGAACGGGGCGCAGGCAGCCCGGGCGAAGGGCGCAGGCAGCCCGGGCGAAGGGCGCCGGCAGCCCGGGCAGCCCGGACAGAGTGCCCGGGCAGCCCAGGGAGAGTGGCCGGACAGCCCGGTCAGAGTGCGGAGATGGCCCGGTCCAGGTCGTCGATCAGGTCGGCGGCGTCCTCGATGCCCACGGACAGGCGCACGAGGTTGTCCGGGACGGCCAGCTCGGTGCCGGCCACGGAGGCGTGTGTCATCTCTGCCGGGTAGTTCATCAGGGACTCAATGCCGCCGAGCGACTCGGCCAGCTGGAACAGGCGGGTGGACTCGGCCACCTGCTTGGCCGCGGCCGCGCCGCCGGTGAACTGCACGGACACCATGCCTCCGAAGCCGCGCATCTGGCGGGCGGCCAGCTCGTGGCCGGGGTGGTCGGCCAGGCCCGGGTAGAGCACGCGTTCCACGCCGGGGCGGCCCTCCAGCCATTCGGCCACGGCCTGGGCGTTGGCGGCGTGGCGGTCCATGCGCACGCCCAGGGTCTTCAGGCCGCGGGTGGTCAGGTAGGCGTCCCACGGGCCGTTGACGGCGCCGGCGGCGAACTGCTGGAACTTCACGCGCTCGGCGAGCTCCGCGTCCGGGATCACCAGGGCGCCGCCGATGACGTCCGAATGGCCGCCGATGTACTTGGTGGTGGAGTGCACCACCACGTCCGCGCCGAGGGCCAGCGGGGTCTGCAGATACGGCGTGGCGAAGGTGTTGTCCACCACCAGCAGGGCGCCGGCGGCGTGGGCCACGTCGGCGATCGCGCCGATGTCCGAGACCTTCATCATCGGGTTGGAGGGGGTCTCCAGCCACACCAGCACCGGACCCTCGGCCTTCGCGGCGTCCACGGCCGCGGCGACCGTGGCCGCGTCCCCCATGTCCACCACGGCGTGCTTGACGCCCCACTTGGCCAGGACCTTGGTGATCAGGCGGTAGGAGCCGCCGTACACGTCGTTGCCCATCACGATCGTGGTGCCCGGCTCGGCCGCGCCCATGATCAGCGCGGTCTCGGCGGCCAGGCCGGAGGCGAAGGTCAGGGCGGTGGCCTGCGGCGCACCGTGCTCGTCCACGCCTGCCTCGAGCGCGGCCAGCTGCTCCTGCAGGGCGTCGCGGGTCGGGTTGGTGCCGCGGCCGTAGTCGTAGCCGCGGCGCAGCTGGCCGATCTTCACCGGCGCGTAGGTGCTGGACAGGTGCACCGGCGGCACCACGGCGCCGAAGACCTCGTCCAGGTGCTGTCCTGCGTGGACGGCGCGGGTGCCGAAGCCCTGCTCGCGGGCGGAGTCCTTCTGGGTGTTCTCGCTCATGTGCTCCATCCTCTCTCGGTCTCAGGCGGTGACGTAGGCCAGCAGGTCGTGCAGCGTCACGATCCCGGCCACCACTCCCCCGCGGGTCACCAGGAGGGTGTCCTCACACTGGAGGCGCTCGGCCACCTGACGCACGGTCGCGTGCGCGCCGACGATCGGCAGCATCGGACCCATCAGCGCCTCCACGGGGTCCCCGGCGGCCATGCGGCCGGACGCGAGCGCCGCGGAGAGCGCGCCGACGGTCACGGTGCCGCGGACCTCGCCGATGCGCAGGTCGTGGCGCGGCTCGGCCACCACGGGCAGGGCGTCCACGCCGTAGCGGTTCATGGTCGCGATCGCCTCGGCCACGGTGGTGGTCGGCGCGGCGGTCACCAGGGTCGGCACGGAGCCGGGGAACAGGTCCTCCTTGTCCGCGACGACGGCCCCCACCTCGTCCTCCCAGCGGGGGTCCGCCTGTGCACCGTCGCCGGCACCGCCGTCCGCACCGCCTGCAGCGGCCGACGACGTGACGGCGGACGCGGCGGAGGCGGCGTCGTCGTCCTTCGCCGCGGAACGGGAGCGGCCCTGCGCCCATTCCGGGAGGATCGTCTCCTGACGGGCGTAGGACAGGCCGCGCTCGTCCATCCAGGGGTCGTTGAAGATCTTGCCGAGGTAGCCGCGGCCGGAGTCCGGAAGCACGATCACCATGACGTCGTCCGGGCCCAGGTCCTTCGCGGCACGCAGACCGGCCACCACGGCCAGGCCGGAGGAGCCGCCCACCAGCAGGCCCTCCTCGGCGGCGAGGCGGCGGGTCATGGCGAAGGCGGCGTCGTCGTCCACGGCGATGACCTCGTCCGGCACGGACGCGTCATAGTTGCCGGGCCACATGTCCTCGCCGACGCCTTCGACGAAGTAGGGGCGGCCGGTGCCGCCGGAGTACACGGAGCCCTCCGGGTCTGCGCCGATCACGCGCACGGGGCCGCCGGGACGGTCCGCGGAGACCTCCTTGAGGAAGCGGCCGGTGCCGGTGATGGTGCCGCCGGTGCCGGCGCCGATCACCACGTGGGTGACGCGGTGGGCGGTGTCCTCCCAGATCTCCGGGCCGGTCGTCTCGTAGTGGGACTCGGGCGCGGCCGGGTTGAAGAACTGGTTCGGCTGGAATGCGCCCTCGATGTCCTTCTCCAGGAGGTTCGCCACACCGTAGTAGGACTCGTCCGAGTGCGGGTCCACGGAGGTGGGGGTGACCACGAGCTCGGCGCCGTAGGCGGCGAGGACGTCACGCTTCTCCTGGCCGACCTTGTCCGGGGTGACGAACACGGTGCGGTAGCCCTTCTGCTGGGCCACGATCGCCAGGCCGACGCCGGTGTTGCCGGAGGTCGGCTCCACCACGGTGCCTCCCGGGGCCAGCTTCCCCTCGGCCTCGGCGGCCTCGATCATCTTCAGCGCGATGCGGTCCTTCACCGAGCCGCCCGGGTTCAGGTACTCCACCTTCACCAGGACGGTCGCCTCGATCCCCTCGGTGACGCTGTTCAGCCTCACCAGCGGTGTGTGGCCGATCAGGCCGAGGACGTTCTCGGCGTAGCGCATGGGGGTCTCGTTCTGGGGTGCTCGGTTCTCAGTCACGGCGCCCACGGTACTTGCCCGTCCGGCGCCGCCGTTACCCTGGCGGTCATGTCAGGTCCCAATGCGTCACGCACGCTGCACCCCGCCGTCCCGGTGGACGTGACGCTGACCCTCGGCGTGCTCCAGAGAGGCCACGCGGATCCGTGCGTGCGCGTGGCCCCGGAGGGCATGTGGCTCACCCGCCGGGTGGATGCGGAGGGGGCGGCGGCCCCGGCGAGCCTGCTGGTGCGCCGGGCGCCCTCCGCGGAGCGGCCGTCCCCGATCCGCGTGGAGGCCTGGGGTCCGGGAGCGCAGGCGGCAGTCGCGGAGGCGGAGACCCTCCTCGGGCTTCACGACGACGGCTGGGCAGCCTTCGAGGACCTCCTCACCTCCGGCGGGCAGCGGCTTCCCCACCACGTGGCGTCTGCCCGGCGGACCCGGCCCGGCCTGCGCCTGCCGGCGCACGGCCGCCTGGCCGAGCAGCTGGTCACCGTGGTGCTGGAGCAGAAGGTCACCCATGATCAGGCCCGCCACGGGTGGCGGCAGCTGGTCCGGGCGGTCTCGGAGCCGGCGCCGGGGCCTGGGCCACGCGGAATGCTGCTGCCGCCGGACCCCAGGGCGGTGCTGCGGGTGCCCAGCTGGGACTGGCATCGGTTCTGGGTGCAGCCGGCGCAGACGAAGGCGATCCTGCAGGTGGCCGAGCGTGCCGAGGCCGTCGACCGGCTGGGCCGGCAGGTGCGGCCCGGAGACGTGGCGGCGACGGCGGAGCTGGCTCGGCGGCTGCAGTCCCTGCCCGGGATCGGGGCCTGGACCGTGGCCGAGGCGCTGCAGCGCAGCCACGGGGCGGCGGACCTGGTGGCGGTCGGGGACTTCCACCTGGCCCATCATGTGGGGCAGGTGCTCACCGGCCGCCGTGTGGACGACGCGGGGATGCTGCGGCTGCTCGAGCCCTGGGCCGGGCACCGGCAGCGGCTGGTACGGATGATCGGGCTCTCCGGCGAGCGCCGGGAGCGCTTCGGTCCGCGGCTGGCCCCGGAAGACCACCGCGGGCGGTGAGGGGCACGGGGCCGCCGCGGCGGACCGTGGCCCGGTGGGTAGGTCTCCGCCCAGGATCCGGCGGTTGCCTCCTGCACAGGCGACCGGCCGTCGTCGTTCTCCACAGACGCACCGTGCTGCGGGCCGACGGGCCGACGGCGAGGCCGGCCACCCTGCCAACGTGGGTGTCGGAGACGCCGGAGGGGCGCTCCCCGGGCGGCGACGGGCCGCCCGGTCCACGCGAAGGAGGGGCCAGATGTTCCAGGAGCACCGGGACAGGGACGAGGACCAGGTCGAGGCGTACGGGCGGGACTGGGACGCCGGGGACGGCCGGGGCGGCGCTGACGGCGGGCAGGACCTGCACCCACACACCGGCGAGCTCGCGGAGGTGGGTGCGCTGATCGAGGAGGACCCGCTGACCGCGTTGCTTGCCGCGCCGCGGCGCAGGAAGACACCCGCGGAGGCGGCCGCCGCCGGTATCCGCGGCCCCGGCACGCCCGGGACCATGCAACCGGGCGAGCGGGCGTCCGTGATGATCGTGGCGCAGTCCTCAGGTCCGGAGGACGGCATCGAGGAGGCCCTCGACTGGATCGAGGCGTTCGAGCGGGACTGCGGCCTGCTGCTGGACACCGAGGCGACCGCCTCGTTCGCCGTGGCCAGCGCGGACGTGCTGCAGGACGGATTGTGTCCCCCACGCACGGAGTCCCCGGCCGAGCTGGTCGAGTTCATCCTCTTCGAGGGCGTCTGGTACCACCGCGGCAACGTGCCGGCCGCTCCCCCGGACGACAACGGCGTCTCGGCCTGGGGCTGGATGTACCACCGGGCGATCAGCAGCGCCCGCCCGGACGCCCTCTGCTCGATCTGGGACGTCTACCCGCTCCCCTGTCCCGGGCAGGGGTGAGGGCGGGGCGGGTCGTCATCGTCTCGGCGACGCCGCGGAGCCGCCCTCCCCTGAGAGGGCGGGCCGATGCCGGGCTCAGCCGCGGGCGGCCTTCTGCGCCTCGACCATCTTGGTGCCCTCGGCGCGCAGCTCGACCTTGCGGACCTTGCCGGAGACGGTCATGGGGAACGCGTCCATCACCTGCACGTAGGCCGGGATCTTGTAGTGCGCGATCTTGCCGGTCGCATACTCCTCCAGATCCGAGGCGGTGAGGGGGGAGGCACCCTCCCGCATGATCAGGCAGGCCATGAGCTGCTCGCCGTACTT
This sequence comes from Micrococcus sp. FDAARGOS_333, assembly GCF_002206575.2. Classification (NCBI taxonomy): domain Bacteria; kingdom Bacillati; phylum Actinomycetota; class Actinomycetes; order Micrococcales; family Micrococcaceae; genus Micrococcus; species Micrococcus sp. FDAARGOS_333. Next base: position 2,460,694 of record NZ_NJFJ02000001.1, read on the forward strand.
CTCATCCGGCACGCCGACCACCTGGACGTCCTGGATGTCCGGGTGGGAGTAGAAGAACTCCTCCACCTCGCGCGGGGAGATGTTCTCACCGCCGCGGATGATGAGGTCCTTGATGCGGCCCTCGATGCGGGCGTAGCCGTCCTCGTCCATGGAGGCGAGGTCTCCGGTGTGCATCCAGCCGTCCTCGTCCAGGACGGCGGCGGTGCGCTCGGCATCGTCCCAGTAGCCGGACATCACGGAGTAGCCGCGGGTGCACAGCTCGCCGGTGGCGCCGCGCGGGACGAGCTCTCCGGAGGCCGGGTCGATGATCTTGGTCTCCACGTGCGGCATGGAGCGGCCCACGGTCTCGGTGCGGCGCTCGAGGGAGTCGTCGCGGCGGGTCATGGTGGACACCGGGGCGGTCTCGGTCATGCCGTAGCAGATGGCCACCTCGGACATGTTGAGCTTGTCGATCACACGGCGCATGACCTCCACCGGACAGGTGGAGCCGGCCATCACGCCGGTGCGCAGGGTGGACAGGTCCAGCTGCTCCACCTCGCGGCGGGCGAGCATGGCGATGAACATGGTGGGCACGCCGTAGAGCGAGGTGGCTCTGGTGTCCGCTGCTGCGTGCAGGGCGGCCATCGGTTCGAAGCCGCGGGATGGGATCACGGACAGGGTCCCGTGCGAGACCGCGGCGATGGTGCCGATGACCATGCCGAAGCAGTGGAAGAACGGCACCGGGATCACGAGCACGTCCTGCTCGGTGTAGCCGAGCAGCTCGCCGATGTGGAAGCCGTTGTTCAGGATGTTCAGGTGGGACAGGGTCACCCCCTTGGGGAAGCCCGTGGTGCCCGAGGTGTACTGCAGGTTCACCGGGTCCTCGGCGGACACCTCCTTCTCGCGGGCGGCCAGCTGCTCGTCCGAGACCAGTTCCGCGCCGGCGAGGAACTCGGTCCACGTGGTCTCCGTCACGGGCGTCTGGGCCACACGAGCCGGGACCTCACCGGGACGCGCGTGCGGGTAGGAGTCCTCGGTGGGCTCGCCCGGGGTGGGGAGCATGATCAGCTGGCGCAGCTCAGGCGCGGAGCCGGCGGCCACCTCGCGGGCGGTACGCGGCGGGTTCATGCGGTCGTCCGGGCAGGCCACCACCAGGCCGCGCATGGTGCACTGCTCCACCACGTAGGTGAGCTCATGGGTGCGGTAGGCCGGGTTCAGGTTCACCAGGATCACGCCGGCGCGGGCGGCGCCGTAGAGCAGGGTGGTCCACTCGGCGACGTTCGGGCTCCACATGCCGATGCGGTCGCCGTTCTCGTAGCCGGCGGCGATGAGCGCCTTGGCCACGGTGCGGGAGTCCTCCTGCAGCTGCGCGAAGGTCCAGGACCGGCCCGTAGAGGTCTCGAGCAGGGCGGGGCGGTCCGGATGCGCAGCGCAGATCCCGTCCAGGTTCTGCGCGAGCGTCTGCTCCAGCAGCTCCACGTCGGTGGGGCCCGCCGTGTAGGACATCTCGGCGGTGGGCTGCGGCTCGGTCATTCGGGTCCCTCCTGGCGTCGTCTAGGTCGACGGATCCGGCCGCGCCGCAGCGCAACGATGTTGTGGGCCGAGGACACCACACATCCACTGTGATGCGGAGCACAGGCATGCCGTCGCAGTGGAGCGTACCCCGGATCGCCGCGGTGACGCGAGGTCCTTCTCAGGGCGCCCCCCGGGTCGGGGCGGGCGGCCCCGGCACCGGCACCGGCACCGGACCACCGCGCCTGAAAAACGGTGAGAGGCTCAAGACAGGCGAAAGGCCCGGAACCGAGAATCGGTTCCGGGCCTTCCGACACGGTGGCAGATGAGGGATTCGAACCCCCGTAGGCAATGCCAGCTGATTTACAGTCAGCCCCCTTTGGCCGCTCGGGTAATCTGCCGCGCGGCCCGCGACTCAGCGCTGCTCGGCACTTCGCAACGGGCGAGAGAAAACTCTACAGCAATGTGCGGCGCCCGGCCAATCGGCACGGGCCAGACCCGCTCCCGTCCCGGTAGGCTGGGCGCAGATGCGGCCGCGCGCCGCCGTCCACGCCCGTGCAAGCACCGTGTCCCACGGCTGCGCAGGACGGTTCGGCGACCAGCCCGGACAAGACAAACACCTCAAGACAAAGGAGCACCCGTGGCCAGCGATTCCACGTTCGACGTCGTCAGCAAGGTGGACAAGCAGGAGGTGTCCAACGCCCTGAACCAGGCGCAGAAGGAGATCGCCCACCGCTACGACTTCAAGGGCGTCGGGGCAGAGATCGACTTCTCCGGCGAGAAGATCCTCATGAAAGCGAACTCCGAGGACCGCGTGAAGGCCGTCAAGGACGTCTTCGCGTCCAAGCTGATCAAGCGCGGCATCTCCCTGAAGTCCCTCGACGCCGGCGAGCCCTATGCCTCCGGCAAGGAGTACCGCCTCGAGGCCGGCATCAAGGAGGGCATCGACCAGCCCACCGCGAAGAAGATCACCAAGCTGATCCGGGACGAGGGCCCGAAGTCCGTGAAGGCCTCCATCCAGGGCGATGAGCTGCGCGTCTCCTCCAAGTCCCGCGACGATCTGCAGGCGACCATCGCCATACTCAAGGACTTCGAGGACGTCGACCTGCAGTTCATCAACTTCCGCTGACGCGGTCCCAGACGAGGAGAGAGATGCTCTACCTGATCGACCCCCGCGGCCACGTGTACGAGGCCGAGACCACCTTCGGCGCCGCCCGTGCCCGCGAGCGCGTGGACGGCCGCCGGCTCGAGGACCAGGCCTGGCACAAGGCCGCGATGCTCCTGGGCTACGACGACTACCTGGACATCGCCCTGCGCCACGGTGTGACGTGCTCCAAGGGCCTGATGCTGGACGCCGGCTTCGTGAAGCACGCCTTGGCCCCGTCCCAGCTCAAGGCCTCCGGCCGCAACCAGGAGGCCGTGGCCGTGCAGGTGCAGGCCGTCGGTAGGGACACGGAGGACCGCCGCACCCGCCTGCATGAGCGCGCCATGATGGTGAAGAACGCCCTGTCCGGCCACAAGTCCCGTCTGTCCGAGGCCGAGGACAAGGCCCGCGAGATCCTGCAGGCAGACGTGAAGCAGGAGCTGGTCCGCCACTGGCAGTCCCTCGGCGGCATCCTCCCGGAGTCCACCTCCGCCGAGCTGCACGCGCAGCAGGACTGATATGTACGGGCTCCTGTCAAGCAGGCAGGGGTGAAGAGGGACACCCACTGGCCGGTGGGTGCCCCTCGTCGGCGTTCAGCTGCTGTGTCCTGTGCCGATCGCGTATCGGTGATCGACGCCTGGTCGGTCTGATATGCGCCGGATGGCTTCCGCAGGACGCTGGTTTCGGTGGGAGGATCATGGCTGCTCTGAAGTCGAGCGTGACCGCTGGACTTGTTCAGCCCGGTGACTGCTCACAGTCCTTGCGCCGGTGTCTTCCTCACACTGCACCGGCACCGGTGTCAGCAGTGAACGCAGTCTTCATACCGGCTCATGTATCCAAGGTCGCCATCGACCAGCACCAGCCAGCCATCTCTCGGGCCACCGCAGTCGTGCCACGGTGTACCGCCTCTTCGCCGCGGTGAGCATCATCCACTTCCGATGCAGACGCCGGTTGCCGGTGCGCGTGATCGTGCCCAGCGATCCAGAACCGCCCGAGGTGAAGCGCCCTGGGTTTCGTTCCGATCCAACTGAAGGAGAATCGGAACATGCCCAAGAAGTACAGGCCTTCAGCTGCGTGAGCGCGCCGTGCGGATGGTCCTCGAACGCCAAGCCACCCAGGGAGGGCCTCGCTCACACTCGATCCGGGCCATCGCCCCGCAAGTCGACGTCGTGGCCACGATGGGGTGGGTGCACTGGTGGAACACCTCCCGTCTTCACCAGGCCCTGGGCTATCGCACGCCCGCGGAGGTCGAGGCGGCCTACACTCACGACCAAGACGTAGCGCCCGTTGCGTCCTGACCTCGGAACGAAACCCAGGGCGCTTCAACTTGATCGATCGGGCATGGACATCGAGTCCGACGCTAGTCTCGCGCTTCTCGGCCCCATTGCGGGGACGCTGGCCCCGGTCTTCTGCTGTCTCGTGATGACGCTGAGCGGCATCCCCTGGGAGTACAACGTCGTGTTCAACCCGATGCTGGCCGAGGCTCGCACTGTGACGATGGCCATCCTGTTGCTTGCCGGCGCCTACCTGCACTGCAGGTACGGCCATCGCGAACCGATTCGTTCCTAGCCCGCGCTCAGGGCGTGGGTACGCGGCCGTCGTAGCGGAGGAAGCCCGGCTGGGCGCGCATCAACAGGCTGACCCCCACGATGCACAGCACGCCGCCAGCCACCAGGGTGAGCCCCTCCCCCAACGCCGCGGAGGCGCCGCCCTGGATCATCTCGCCCAGGCGGGGTCCGCCGGCCACGACCACCACGAACACGCCCTGCAGGCGGCCCCGAAGGCGGTCCGGGGTGGCGGACTGCAGGATGGTGGTGCGGAAGACCGCGGAGACGGAGTCGGCGGCGCCGGCCACGGCCATGCACACAACGGAGCCGGCCAGCGCCCAGGTGAGGCGGCCGTCGTCGGCGGGCAGGCAGGCACCCCACCAGACGACCACACCGAACGTGGCCACGGCGCCACCCCAGATGAGGATGCACACGTAGGTGCCCAGCCCGTGACGGTGCATGCGGGTGAAGGTGCCGGAGAACAGGCCGGCCAGGAACGACCCGGCGGCCATGGCGGCCAGCAGCAGACCCACGGCGGACTCGCCGCCGCCGAGGATGACCCCGCCGATCGCCGGCAGCAGCGCCCGGGGGAACGCGGTGGCCATGGCCACGATGTCCGCCAGGAACGTCATGCGCACGTTCGGCCGGGTGCCCAGGAACCGGAACCCCTCCACCACCGAGGAGATGCCGAGCCGCTGCGGCTGTTCTCCCTCCTCGCGCTGCGGCGGCAGGGACGGCAGCCGCCAGACCGCGTAGAGGGCGGCGAGGAAGGTGACCACGTCGATCGTGTAGGTCCATGCGTAGCCGATGGACGCCACCAGCACGCCGCCGAGCAGCGGACCGACCATCATGGCGATGGAGAACGTCATCATGTTCAGCGCGTTCGCCGCCGGCAGCAGCTTCACGCCCACCAGCGCCGGGATGATGGCGCCGCGGGTGGGCTGGTTGATGCCGGAGGCCGCTGAGTGCACGGCGGTCAACCCGTAGAGCAGGGCCACGGACTCGATGCCCAGCCAGGCGTGGGCGGCGATGCCCACGATGGTCAGCCACATCACCAGTGCGGACCAGAGGGCCACGGTGCGGCGGTCGTACCGGTCCGCCACCGCCCCGCCGTAGAGCCCGGCCACCACCAGCGGCACCAGCGCGGCCAGGCCCAGCATGCCCACCGCGAAAGACGACCCGGTGAGCGCGAAGACCTCCAGGGACACCGCCACCAGCGTCAGCTGCGTGCCGACGAAGGACAGGGTGTTGCCCAGCCACAGGCGCCTGTAGTCGGCGGAGACCCGCAGCGGGGTCAGGTCGGCCAGAAGCCGCGGCATCAGCTGTGGACGGCCTCGCGCATGATGCGGATCTGCTCGGCACGGTCCACGACCTTCACCCGCTCGCGCTCCACCGGACCGGCCTCGGTGGCCGCACGGCCCAGGGACCTCTCATGCTCGTCCAGGACATGCCAGCCGGCCCAGGTGGTGTACTCCACACCGCGGTCCTCGAGCAGGGTGATGATCGAGTCCTCGGCCGGATCCTGCGCGGTGTACAGGGAGTCCACGTCCTCGATGAGGTGGGTGATGGTCTCCAGGGCACAGCCCTTGGTGTGTCCGATCAGGCCGACCGGGCCGCGCTTGATCCAGCCGGAGGCGTACAGGCCCGGGACCGGAGTGCCGTCGGCGCCGAGCACGCGGCCCTCGGCGTTCGGGATGACGCCGCGGACGTCGTCGAACTCCACGCCGTCCAGCGGGGAGCCGAAGTAGCCCACCGCGCGGTACACGGCCTGCACCGGGTAGTCCACCGTCTCCTGCGTCGGACGGATGCCTCCCTCACCGTCCAGCTCCATGCGGCGCATGCGCAGGCCGTCCACGCGACCGTCGCCGTCGGCGTCCAGGAATTCCTCCGGGGCCTGCAGGAAGTGCAGGTGCAGGCGGCGCGAGGCGGAGGAGGTGCGGTCCTCCTGCTCCATCAGCCAGTTCGTCAGCGTGCCGACCATGGTGCGGGTCTGGTTGTTGGACTCGATCGCGGCCTCCGAGCCGGCGTCGAAGTCGAAGTCGTCCTCGTAGAGCACGATGTCCACGTCCCGGGAGTGGGCGAGCTCCCGCAGCTCCAGCGGCGTGAACTTCACCTGGGCCGGGCCTCGCCGGCCGAACACGTGCACGTCCGTGACGGGGGAGGCCTTGAGCGCCTGGTACACGTTGTCCGGGATCTCGGTGGTGAGCAGGTCGTCCGCGTGCTTGGACAGGATGCGGGCCACGTCCAGGGCCACGTTGCCGTTGCCGATGACCGCGATCTGCTGCGCGTCCAGGGTCCACTCGCGCGGCACGTCCGGGTGGCCGTCGTACCAGGAGGCGAAGTCCGCGCCGCCGAAGGAGCCCTCCAGCTCCACGCCCGGCACGTCGAGGGCGGCGTCCTTGACGGCGCCGGTGGCGAACACGATCGCGTCGTAGTGGCGGCGCAGGTCCTGAAGGGACAGGTCCGTGCCGTAGTCCACGTTGCCGAGGTAGCGGATGTCACCGCGGTCCATCACCTTGTGCAGGGCGTTGACGATGCCCTTGATGCGCGGGTGGTCCGGGGCCACGCCGTAGCGGATCAGGCCGAACGGGGCCGGGTAGCGGTCGAACAGGTCGATGGAGACCTGGAAGTCGCGCTCCTGTTTGGTGAGGATGTCGGCCGTGTAGACGCCGGCGGGGCCTGCTCCGACGATGGCGATGCGCAGCGGGCGGTCGGGACGCGTGGTCACGGCGTGGGTGTCCTTCCGGTGGAGGTGTTCGGCGGCGGTCCGCGGGAGCCGGGCGGAGCTCTGCGCCCAGGGCGGACCGACCGTCCATCCTACCGGCGCACCGCCGCTTTCCGCGGTGAGGCCGGTCACCATCAGCGCCGCCCCGGGGCACCACGACGACGGCCGCTCCCCGATGTGACGCACCCACCGCCCGCCCGTGGCCGGGCGGGTCTACAGTGGCCCGGTGACCACCCGATCCTCGTCCTCAGCACCGCCCCCCCGGCACCGCGGACAGCACCTCGTCCACTGCCGAGGCCTCCGGCCTGGCCGTCGGTGCCGGCGCCTATGCGATCTGGGGCGTGCTGCCGCTGTACATGGCGGCCACGGCACCGGCCTCCGCCATGGAGATCGTCATCATGCGGATCGGCTTCTCCCTGCTGTTCTGTCTGCTCCTGCTGGCCGTGCTGCGGCGCTTCGGGGACCTGCGGGCCGCCCTGGGGACGCACTGCCGGGTCGCCGGTGTGGTGCTGGCCGCGGTGGCCGTGGCGGTGAACTGGCTGCTCTACGCCGGATCGGTGACCTCCGGGCATGTGCTGCAGGCCTCCCTGGGGTACTTCATCAACCCACTGGTCAACGTGGCCCTGGGCGTGCTGCTGCTGGGCGAGCGCATGCGCCGCGCCCAGTGGGCGGCGGTGGCGATCGCCGCAGTGGCGGTACTGGTCATCACCGTGGACGCCGGGCAGGTGCCCTGGATCGGCCTGGGCCTGGCGTTCTCCTTCGGCCTCTACGGGCTGGCCAAGAAGCGCACGGGCGCCCCCGTGCACCCGGTGGCGTCCATGACGGCCGAGACCGTGGTGCTGCTGCCGGTGTTCGTGGGCGGCACGGTCTGGCTGGCCGCGACGGGCACGCTGACCACCGGCCTGCACGGCGCGGCACACTTCTGGATCATGGCGGCCTCCGGCGTGGTCACCGCGGTGCCGCTGATCATGTTCGCCACCGCGGCCCGGACCGTGCCGCTGTCTGTGCTGGGCATCCTGCAGTACATCGCGCCGATCGGACAGTTCCTCCTCGCGGTCACGGTGTTCGGTGAGCACATGCCCGCCGGCCGCTGGATCGGATTCGGCCTGATCTGGCTGGCGCTGATCGTGTTCACGGCGGACCATCTGGCCGCCGCCCGGGCACAGCGGCGGCTGATGCGCCGGGCCTAGACTGGCCGCATGCCTCCCAAGCCTCCCGCACCCGTGTACCTGCCCGGCTTCCAGAAGCTCGTCCCGGCCCTGCTCGGCGAGGACTGGGCGCACGACGACGGCCTGACCGGCGCCGAGGTCGACCGCCGCCTGGACGAGTCCCCGGCAGCCGAGCAGCTCGGCGAGGACCTGGTCCTGCCGGCCGCCCTCCGCGAGTTCTACCTCGCCCTCGGCAACTGCGGCGACCTGCTGGAGACTGCGCACTTCTTCTGGGACCCGGACGACCTCGAGGTCCGCGACGGCTTCCTGATGTTCTTGGAGGACGCCGAGGAGACCGTCGTCTGGGGCCTGCCCGTGGACAACCTGCCGCTGCCGGACCCGATCGTCTGGCGCCGCTCCTCCGGCGCCGATGACGAGGACGGCGAGTGGACCGACGAGGGCGGGACGTTCTCCGAGTTCGTCACCGACCTGCTCGCCTGGACCTTCGAGGACGAAGAGGAGGACCGCTGATGCCCTCCCAGACCCCGGGCTCCGCCGCCGGCTCCGCTCCGGAGGCCGGCCCTGCCCGCTCCCCTGATGCCCCGCGCGGCTCCGACATCCCCTCTCAGGCCCCGGAGGGCTACGTCTGCCCGTTCTGCGGCCTGGTGGCCGGCGACTGCTCGGACCCGGGCAACCGCTGCGAGCTCGAGGACGTCGTCTACCAGGACGAGGACCTCGTGGTGCTCATCGCCTGCGACGGCTTCGGCGACCACGAGGGCCACGCCATGATCATCCCGGCCCAGCACTATGAGAACCTCTACGAGATGCCGGACCGGGTGCTGCAGCGCACTGCGCTGATGGCCCGTCAGGTCGCCCTGGCGATCAAGCGGGCGTGGAACTCGGAGGGCACCTCCACCCGCCAGCACAACGAGAAGGCCGGCAACCAGCACGTCTGGCACTACCACCTGCATGTGTTCCCCCGGTACTCCGGGGACATGCTCTACCGCCAGCTGCGCCACGCCGTGGATCCGTCCGTCCGCGCCGTGAAAGCCAAGGAGCTGGCCGCCGCCCTGGACGTGGGGCCGACCCGGATCTGAGGCGGCCGTCCCGCCCCTGACGCGCAGGAGCCCCACCCGTTCGGGTGGAGCTCCTGCGCCTGTCTGCGGCGCGCCTCAGGAGGAGCGGTCCACCACGTAGTCGGCGAAGCCTGCGAGGGCGTCCTTCACCGCGGAGTCCGGCAACGGCGCCAGGATCTGCTTGGCCCTCGCGGCGTGCGCGCGGGTCATCTCCCACGCGCGCTCCATCACCGGATGGGCGGTCACGGCGGCGACGGCGGCGGCGAGCTGCTCATCCGTGTCCAGCGGGCCGTCCACGAGCTCGATGGCCTTCCGGGCGGACTGTGCCTCGGCGCCGGCGCCCACGGCCTCGCCGCGCAGCAGGATGGTGGTCAGGGTCGGCACGCCCTCGCGCAGGTCGGTGCCGGGTGCCTTGCCGAGCTGCTCCTCGGTGGAAGTCAGGTCGATCAGGTCGTCGGCCAGCTGGAACGCCAGGCCGACCTCCTCGCCGTAGGCGGCGAGGATCTGCACGGTCTCCTCGTCCGCTCCGCCCAGCAGCGCGCCGAGCATGCCGGAGGCGGCGATCAGCGAGCCGGTCTTGCCGCCGATGACCTGGAGGTAGTGCTCGAGGTGGTCCTCGCCGGCCTGCACGCCGCGGGTCTCCCACAGCTGGCCCAGGACGAGCCGCTCGAAGGTGTCGGACTGCATACGGACGGCACGCGGACCGAGCTCGGACATCAGCTGGGAGGCACGGGCGAACACGAGGTCGCCGGCCAGGATCGCGGCGGAGTTGCCCCACAGGCGGTGGGCGGTCTCCACACCGCGGCGCACGGGGGCCTCGTCCATGACGTCGTCGTGGTACAGGGTGGCCAGGTGGGTCAGCTCCATCACCACGGCGGCCTGACGGACCGCGGGGTTGACCGGGGCCACGTCCCCGGAGCCGAGCTCCGGGTCCGCGATGAGCGAGGCCATCACGGTGAGCACGGGGCGGATGCGCTTGCCGCCGGCGGTGAGCAGGTGGCGGGAGGAGGTCTCCGCGAAGACGTCGTCGCTCGTCAGAGCCTCGTGCAGCTGCGTCTCCACCGCGTCGAGGGCGTCGGTGACGGTGTCGAGCACGCGACCGTGCCCGGCCAGCGATTCGAAGCCGGCGGGCAGAGTGAAGCCGTCAGTGGAGGTGGTCACCGTGCAAGCCTACCCAACCCCGCGGCCCGGTCCCCCCACCGGCAGCGCGTCGGCCGTGGTCAGCGCGGGCGTGGCGGTCTCGAGCAGCCGCACCAGGCGGTCCACGGCGTCCCCGCCGCGCGGGTCCACGAGGTTGCCCATCATGCGCACGACGATGCGGAACAGCGGCGGCGTGGCCATGCCCAGGGCCAGGCCGGCGCGCATCACGGCCGGATTGCCGATCAGCTTCGCGAACTGGCGGCCGAGCTGGAAGTGGCGGCCCCAGAGGTGCTGGGTGAGCACCGGGTAGCGCTGCAGCACGGCGTCCGCGCCGCGCGCGGTGCCGGCGGCCAGGGCCTGCACGGCCAGGTCCGCGGCGTGGCGGGCGGCCTCCATGGCGAAGCCGATGCCCTCGCCGTTGAACGGGGAGACCATGCCGGCGGCGTCGCCCACCAGGAGCATGCCGGGCACATGCTGCGGGGTGCGGTTGAACGCCATGGGCAGGGCGGCGCCGAGGATCCGAGACTGCCGGGTGTCCTCACCGATGCCCCAGTCGGCCTCGAGGGCCCCGGTCCAGTCCTTCAGCAGCTGCCGGTAGTCCAGCTTCCCGAACTGCGGGGAGGTGTCCAGGATGCCGAGTCCGACGTTCACGGTGCCGTCGGCCAGGGGGAACAGCCAGCCGTAGCCCGGCAGCGGGTTGCCGTCCGCGTCCGGCAGGCGCAGCCAGGACTCCATCCACTCGGTGCGGTCGCCGGCCAGGGCCGGAACGGCGCCGTCCGGTCCGGGGGCACCGGCGGTGTAGTAGGCGCGCACGGCCACACCCATGGGGCGGTCCTCGCGGCGGTGGATGCCGGCGGACACGGCGGCGCGGGTGGAGTTGCCGTCGCAGGCGAGGGTGATCGGGGCCTGCACGTGCACGCGGCGGCCGGTCCTGCGGCCGCGCTCGTCCAGCTGTTCGGCGGCCAGCCCGACCACACGCCCGGCCTCGTCCCGCAGCACCGAGCGCACGACGTGGCGCTCACGCACGTCGGCGCCGGCGGTGCGGGCGTGCTCCACGAGCAGGCGGTCGAAGTCCTGGCGGGTGCGGGTCAGCGCGTAGTCCGGCCAGCTCTCGGTGGTCGGCCACGGCACGTCCACGCCCCTGAAGCCGGCGCGCAGGCGCAGGCCGCGGATGCGCTGCCAGCCGCCGTCGTCCCCGGCTTCGCCGCAGTGGGGAACGCCCAGCAGCTGCAGCTCCTTCACGGCCTGCGGGGTGAGGCCGTCTCCGCACACCTTCTCCCGCGGGTGCGCGGTCTTCTCCAGCACCACCACGTGCACGCCCGCCCGCGCCAGGTGCCAGGCGGCGGTGGCGCCGGCGGGTCCGCCTCCGGCGATCACGACGTCGGCACGCACCGCGTCGGGCACCTCGCCGGGCTCTGTGGACGGGTCGGGCACGGTGTGCCCGTCATGGGACCGGGGGTTCATGCGGTGACCTCCGTGGCGGTGGTGCCGGCGCCGTCGTCGGCGAAGGTGGCGCGGACGGCCTCGGCGAGCGCGGCGGCCACGCCGGGGCGGTCGGCGCGGTCGCAGCGGACCTCGATCAGGCGGCGTCCGCCGGTGTGGTCGGACAGGGCGTGGACGAGCTCGGCGGGAGTGGCGGCCGGCACGTGCTGCACGCCGTAGGCCCCGGCGAGGGCGGCGAAGTCCACGGAGTGCGGGGTGCCGAACAGGCGCTCGACGATCCCGCCCATGCCGGGGACCTGGGCGACCTGGCCGTGCTCGAGGCCGGCGAAGATCGCCCCGCCGGCGTCGTTGACCACCACGAGGTCCAGGTCGGGCTCGTCCTCGTCGGTGCCGGCGAGCAGGCCGCCGGCGTCGTGCAGGGCGGTGAGGTCGCCGAGCAGGGCCACGGTGCGGCGCTGGCTGGCCAGAGCCACGCCCGCGGCGGTGGAGACGGTGCCGTCGATGCCGGCCAGGCCGCGGTTGGCGTAGACCTCGTTGTACGGGGTGGCCGGCGGGCGCCACGTGAGGTCCACGTCCCGGATCACGGACGAGGATCCGAGCACCAGCGGCCCGTGCACCACGGAGGCACAGATCTGGGCGGTCTGCTGCGGGGTCAGCCCGGAGCGCGGCTGCACGCCGAGCAGCACGTCCTCCACGGCGGACTGGGCGCGCATGGAGGCGGCCTGCCAGGCGTGGAGCCAGCCGGCCTCGCCCTGGCCGGCGAAGTCGGCCAGGTCCTCCAGACAGGAGAAGATCTCCTCCCGGCGGCGACCGGCCTCGAACCACGGGGCCGGTTCCGGGACGTAGAGGGCGGTGTCCACGTCCGTGCGGCGCAGCAGGGCTGCCACGGGACGGGTGAGGGTGGGGCGGCCGAAGAGGACCACCCGGTCGATGCGCTCGGTCAGCGGGTGCCCGGCAGGGCCGTCGGCGGCGCCCGCTCCCGCGGCAGGGCCGAGCAGCAGCGGGTAGGCCGCGATCGCGTTCACGCTGAAGCGGGCGTTGGAGCTGGGCTCGGCCAGCAGCGGCAGGCCGAGGGCCATGGCGAAGGCGGCGGCCACGGGGCCGGCGTCGTGCCCGGCGAGCACCACGGTCCGGCGCTCGGCGCGCCCGGCGACCTGCAGCTCCGGGAAGCCGGACAGGTCCGTGCCGGCAGGACGCCACACCTGCACGGGCGCGGCCTTCTGCGCGGCGGCCAGGCAGCCGGAGAGGTCCGGCAGCGTGCCGGTCGACGGGTGCGCGTCCAGCACCTCGCCGCGGCCGGTCTCCGGCAGGACGTGCTCGGCGCCGCCCGGGGCGAGGGCCCCGATGCGGGCGGCCTCCGCGTCATCCGGGACCAGCGGCTCGGCGAAGTGCAGGTTCAGGTGCACCGGTCCGGACGGGGCGTCCTGGACGGTCACGGAGCCGCCGTCCTCCGAGGCGAGGAAGCCGTCGGCGGCCAGGAGGGCCGAACGGACGGCGGAGGCGACGCGTGTCAGGTGCGCTCCGCCGTCGTGCCCGCCCTCCGGTGAGGAGTGCAGGGAGGCGGCGAAGCGGACGTGGTGCGGGAAGACCCCCGGCTGCTCGGTGGTCTGATTGGCACCGGTGCCGACCATCTCGGCCGGACGGTCCGCCGTCAGCGCGACCACGCGCGTGCCGGCGTGGAAGGACTCCATCAGGGCCGGCAACAGGTTGCCGACGGCCGAGCCGGACGTGGTCACCACGCCGACCGGGCGGCCTGAGCCCAGGGACAGGCCGTGAGCGAGGAAGCCGGCGGAGCGCTCGTCGATGCGCACGTGCAGGCGGACCTCGCCCGCGCGCTCGCAGGCGGCCAGCGCATACACGAGAGGGGCCGAGCGGGAGCCGGGACAGATCACGACCTCCCGCATGCCGCCGTCGATCAGGGAGTGGACCACCGTGCGCGCCACGGCCAGGGAGTCGGCTGAAGTCATGGTGCCCACCAGTCTAGGCCGGTCCGCCCCCGGCGGACGGACCGGGCGGTGCGGGGCTGGGCCAGCACGCAACGGGCTCCACGCGGGCACGGCCGAGGCCCGGACACCAGGTGTCCGGGCCTCGGAAGGTGCCGGCGACGAGGGCTTGCAGTCCGCGTCGTCAGCGGTCAGCGGTCGACGGCGTCAGCAGTCCGCGTCGTCGGCGGTGAACTGACGGTCATCGTTCCAGGCGCCGTTCTTGTGCATGCCGGAACGGTGCTCCCAGGCGGTCTGGTCCTCGGCCAGCCACACCTGCACCACGGACGGGCGCGGAGCGCGCACCTTGTCCCCCACCTGGATCGGCCCGGAAGCCGGAAGGTGGTCGGGCCACAGGGAGGTGTGGGCACCCCACTCGCCGTCCTCACCCGGGTGCTGCACGTTGACGAACACCGAGTTGTCCAGGTCGTGGATGACCGGGCCGCAGGTCTCGGCGTCGCGCGGCACGGACAGGAACTGGGCCACGCGGCCCCGGTCCGGGCCCCGCAGGACGACCTTGTGGAGGGCGTCGCCGTAGCCGATGGTGCCGGGGGCACCGTCGGTGGAGATCCACAGGTTGCCGCGCGAGTCGAACGCGAGGTTGTCCGGGCAGGAGATCGGCGAGACCTTCTCCTTCGGGTAGCCCTGGAAGTACACGGAGGAGGACATGCGCGGGTCGCCTGCCAGCAGCAGGATGTTCCACACGAAGGAGGTGGCGGTGTGGTCTCCGCCGGCCTCCTCCATCTCCACCACGTGGCCGTCGCGGTTGCCGACCACCGGGTTGACCTCGTCCACCTCGGTGCGGTCCTTGTTGTTGGTCAGCGCCATGTAGACGCGGCCGTTCACCGGGTTGGTCTCCACGTCCTCCGGACGGTCCATCTTGGTCGCGCCGACCTTGTCCGCGGCCAGGCGGGTGTTGATGAGCACCTCGGCCACGGTGAACCCGGGGACGAAGGACTCGGTGTCCGAGGTCAGCGCGATCCACTCGCCACAGCCGTCGAAGCGACCGTCGGAGGGGAGGGTGCCCTTGCCGTCGATCTCCGCGGCCGGGGAGTCTCCGGTGAACTTCGCCACGTACAGGGTGCCGGCGGAGAGCAGGCCCATGTTGTGCTTCTTGTCGCCCTCCACGTAGGTGCCGGCGGAGACGAACTTGTACAGGTAGTCGTGGCGCTGGTCGTCGCCGGAGTAGACGACCACCTTGCCGTTGTCCGCGACGACGGCGGTGCCGGCCTCGTGCTTGAAGCGGCCGAGCATGGTGTGCTTCACCGGCGTGGAGGTCGGGTCCTCGGGGTCGATCTCCACGATCCAGCCGAAGCGGTTGCCCTCGTTGACGTAGCCCTCGTTGCGCAGGTCGAAGCGCGGGTGGAACTTCTCCCAGCCGCGGGCGGTCGGCTCGTCGGCGTAGCCGATGCGCTCCTGGGCCTCGTTGTTGGTCACCGGGCCGTTGAAGTAGCCGTCGAAGTTCTCCTCACCGGAGAGCACGGTGCCCCACGGGGTGAACCCGCCGGCGCAGTTGCCGAGGGTGCCGAGCACCTTGGTGCCGGTCGGGTCCTCCGCGGTCTTGAGCAGCTCGTGGCCGGCGGCCGGGCCGTCGACGGTGAACTCCGTCATGCCGGTGATGCGGCGGTTGCGGGCGCCGCCGCGGACATACTCCCACTTGCTGCCCACGGAGTCGCGGCGCAGCTCCACCACGGAGAGGCCGTGGGCGGCCAGGCCGATGTCGGCGACCTCCTGCGGGTTGGCCTCGATGAACTCCGGGGAGAACATGATGTTCTCGTTGGTGTACTCGTGGTTGGACACCAGCAGGCCGGTGAGGCCGGTCTCGTCGTCGGCCTGGACCGCGAGGAAGTCACAGTTGTACCCGAACTGCTTCGCCTGGGCGGCGGCGGTCTGGGCCTCGATCTGGAACTCCGGGGAGTCGGCGAAGAGCGGGTCGCCCCAGCGGAGGATGACCCCGTGGTCATAGCCGGCCGGGACCGTCATCTTGTCCACCACACGGGAGACCGGGTTGATGGCGGTGAACGGCAGGGTTCCGGCGCCGCTGGACCCGTTGGCCGGGGCCACGGCGAGCGCCTGGGCGGATTCGGGACGGGCGACGGAGGCGCCCACGACCACGGCGGCGGCCAGGCCTCCGCCCAGCGCCATGCGGCGCGAGATGGCCTTCTCCGCGACGTCGCGGAAGGTCTCGTTCTCGGAACGGTTCGGGACTGGCTTGGCGCAGGCGTTACCGCACTTGAGCTCGCAGGTGACGGCGGAGCGGTTGCCCCGGGTGTGGCCGGCCATCGGCAGGAGGCGCTTGAGCATGACGTTCCCTTCGGTGCATGGGGGGCGGCCCGTGTCCGGACCGCGGGGAGTGTCGGTGCGTCACGACGACGGCCGCTGCCGTACCCGTGCGCGACGCCCACTGCCACTGTGTGCGGCCGACGTCACGGTGGGCTGACACCTGGACGACCGGCAGGTGAACGTGTGCGAACAGTCACTTTTCGTCACGATGACCTGCCGTAATCCCGGTGCGGAGGGACCGGGCCCTCGCACTTCTCGGCGACGTCGGTACCGGACGGCCGATCCGCTCGGCCCGGCCTCAGTGCTGCGCGGCGAGCACGGCGTGCGCGCCGTGGACGCGGCGGGCCCACCGGTCGTGGCTCGCCGCGTCGGCGCGAACGGCATCGAGCAGGGCGGGGTCCGGCTCGGGCGCGCTCACGCCGGGGACGGGCAGCATGCCGCCGGACGGGGTCCAGGCCGGGTCGCAGACGTCCCGGGAGAACAGGGCGCCGGTGCCCAGCCCGCAGGCGAAGGGCAGTCGGGGCAGGTGCGCGGCGAGCGCCGCCGACCCGGCCAACCCGACGGAGGTGTCCAACGCGCTCGAGACCACGGCGTCCAGGCCGGCGGCCTCCACGATCGCCGCGGCCCGGCGCACCCCGCCCAGCGGCTGCACCTTCACCACGATCAGGTCGGCCGCATCGGCCTGCGCCACCGCGAGCGGGTCGGCCTCCTTGCGCACGGCCTCGTCCGCGGCGATCCGGGTGGGCACTCCGCGCTCGCGCAGCTCTCGGCGCACGGCGGCCAACGGCTCGATCCCGGGCACCGGCTGCTCGGCGTACTCCAGCCCCACGTCCTCGAGCTCGGTGAGCACGTCCACCGCCTGCTCGTGCGTCCAGCCCATGTTGGCGTCCACGCGCAGGGCGGCCTGCGGCAGCAGCTCCCGGACTCGACGCACGCGGGCCAGGTCCTCCTCCCGGGAGCCGGCCACGAGCCGCCCGTCCGGTCCGTGCTCGGCGACCTTCACCTTCACCGCGGTGATGCCGTCCCCGTACGTCGCCAGGACGCGTTCCACGTCCTCGGCGGCCACCGCCGGGACAGTCGCGTTCACGGGCACGGCGTCCCGCACAGGCTCCGGCCAGCCCTGCCAGCCTGCCTCGACCGCCGCGGCCAGCCAGCGCGAGGACTCCTCGTCCCCGTACTCCGGGAAGGGCGAGAACTCGGCCCAGCCGGCCGGTCCGCGCAGCAGCAGCGCCTCCCGCCGGGTGGTCCCGCGGAACCTCACGGTCATCGGCAGGGACACGGCCACGGCATGCTCGAGCAGCTCCTCCACGCTCGGCAGGGACGGCCCCGCAGGGGCACCGGGCAGCGGGGGCAGGACGGTGTCGGCGCTCATGCTCCCCAGTCTAGGAACGCCCCCCGGCCACAGGCCCGGGCGGGCCGGACGCGGACGGCGGACGGCCGTCGTCGGGACACCGCCGGGGCCGTCAGCGCGCGGCGAGGTACCCGAGCCTCCGGGCCACGGCCACCGCGCGCCCGTGCGAGCCCAGCACGCCCTCGAGCGCGCCGACCACCTGGCCGAGCACCTCCTCGGTCAGCCTCCAGTCCTCGGTGAACGGGTCGTCGGCGCCGGCCCACACACGCCCCACCGCGCACAGGGCCAGGGTCATCTCGGCCAGGTCCCGGAACACGGGCTCCGGCTCGTCCAGGCGGTCCTCCCAGCCCTCCTCGCCGGCCATGAGGACCGCGCCGGTGGAGGCCTCGTGGATGAACGGGTCGCCGCCCTGGAGCGCGACCACGGTCCAGTCGTCGTTCCAGTCGACCAGGCGGGCGCCCGTGCGGCGGGACCAGCGGAAGCCGGCCTGCTCGTCCCAGAGGCGCTCGAGCGGGAAGAACAGGAAGGGAAGCCCCAGGGTGTCCACCTCCACCCAGCCCGGCCCCACCTGGCGGTAGTAGGCGGCCAGCGCCGGGGCGAGCGGCTCTTCGGAGCCCCACTCGATCGGCTCCTGGCGGAAGACCGGCCCGTGCACGGCCAGGGCGTCCCGTGCGGCGGCGAGGGCGGCGGAGGACGGGGCGGGGGCGGAGGCTGCGGGCTGCATGCCGTCAGGCTCACACGCCCCGGCGAACCCTGCCCCCAGGTGAGGGGACGGGCCGGTGAGCATTCCGTGAAGGGAAGGTGGCGTGTTCCGTCACAGGGTTTCCCAGGCGGGACCGCCATGATGGAGACATGCACCCCGACCCGTTCGAGTCCGCGCACCCGGCTCCGGCCGGCCCCCGCCCCACCCGCTGGTGGCTGTGGCTGCTCGGAGCGCTGCTGTGTGCCCTCGCGGTGGTCGCCGTGTTCCAGACGTTCGTGAGATCGAGCACCGGCCAGGTCCTCGAGTACCGCGCGTTCCAGGCCGTGGAGCCGGCGCCCGGCGACGCGTTCGGTCCGTCCCCGGCCACCACCGCCCTCACGTACGCCCCGTACGTGGCCCTGGGCTGCGCGGCGCTGGGCGTCGCGGTGCAGCTGTCCCGCCGCCGCTGGCAGTCCGCCGTGGCCGTGGTGGCCGCGGCGGTCGGCGCGAACGTCACCACCCAGGTCCTCAAGCACGGCCTGGAACGCCCCTACTTCGACAACGGCGTCCCCTATGTGGTGGGCAACTCTCTGCCGTCCGGGCACACGACCCTGGCCGCCACCGCCGCCGCGGTCCTCCTGCTGACCGCCCCCGTGCGCTGGCGTCCGCTCGCCGCGCTCGTCGGCGCCGTGCTGACCGGGGTGATCTCCTCCGCGGCGTTCCTGGAGGCCTGGCACCGCCCGTCGGACATGGTCGCGGCCATCGCGGTGGCCGCAGGCTGGGCCTTCCTCGCCGCCCCGTTCGTCCAGCGCGAGGACGGGATCGACCGCGGCCAGACGGCCTCCCCCACCACCTGCGAGGTGGTCCTGTGGGCCGCCGGCATCCTGGGCGTGGCCGCCTCGGCCGTGCTGCTGGGCATGGCCGTGTCCACGGCGGACCCCAGCCCCTCCCCCGGCCCGATCGCCCTCACCGCCGGCGTGGTCATCTGCGTGACCCCGGCCCCGCTCGCCTGGGCCGCGCTGGTCACGTCGCTGCGCCATGAGCGCCGCTGGCAGCGCCGCCGCACCCGCCGGCGTCCGCGCCCGTACGCGCGCGCCTTCTGAGCCCCTCCTCGTCCCCTCCCGACGACGGCACCGCCCTCCGGCGACGGCCCTCGCCGTCCTCGTCCCACTGCGCAGGTACGACGACGGGCCCGGGAGGCGACCGGTGAAGGTCGCCTCCCGGGCCCGCCCGCCCTGGAAGGGTGCCCCGCCCCCGCAGGCGGGGTCCGATCAGATCTCGGCCAGGGCCGCGGTCGGATCGTTCAGGCAGCCGGCCACGAACGTGAGGAACGCGGAGGCCGTGGCGCCGTCGGTGACGCGGTGGTCGAAGGTCACGGTCATCTCGGTGACCTTGCGGACCTGGATCTGCCCGTCCACGACCCACGGGCGGTCGATGATGCGGCCGATGCCCAGCATGCCCACCTCGGGGATGTTGAGGATCGGAGTCGCGCCGTCGGTGCCCAGCGGACCGTAGTTGTTCAGGGTGAAGGTGCCGCGGGTCAGCTCGGCCGGGGAGGCCTTGCCCTCGCGGGCCCGGCCCACGGTCTCGGCGATCGCGGCGTTCAGCTCCGCGGCACAGAGACGTTCGGCGTGCTCGATGGACGGGACCATCAGGCCGCGGTCGGTCTGCACGGCGAGGCCGAGGTTGACGCCCTCGAACTCGACGATCTCCTCCCTGCCGTCCGCACCGGTCTCGATGCGGGCGTTCATCACCGGGTACTTGCGCAGGCCGGCGACGGTGAAGCGGGCGATCAGGCCGAGCAGCGACGGGGCGTTCTCCGGATCCTTCGCCTTGAGCGCCTGACGGAGCTCCAGCAGGCCGGTGACGTCCACGTCCATCCACGCGGTGACCTCGGGGACCTCGCGGCGGGACCGGGCCATCTGGTCCGCGATCGCCTTGCGCACGCCGGTGATGGGGGTGCGCTCACGGATGCGCAGGCCCGAGCGCGAGTCCTGCTCGCCCACGGCGCCGGAGGCGGCCGGGGCGGAGGATGCCGCCGGGGCGGCCTGGGCCGGGGCGGAGGCGCCGCCGGAGATCGCACCCATCACATCGGCGCGGGTGATCAGCCCCTCGGGGCCGGTGCCGGTGAGGGTCGCGACGTCCACACCGTTGTCCCGGGCGAGCTTGCGCACGATCGGTGACACCACGCGCGGGGCCTGCCC
This sequence comes from Micrococcus sp. FDAARGOS_333, assembly GCF_002206575.2. NCBI lineage: Bacteria > Bacillati > Actinomycetota > Actinomycetes > Micrococcales > Micrococcaceae > Micrococcus > Micrococcus sp. FDAARGOS_333. The sequence continues at coordinate 2,480,910 of NZ_NJFJ02000001.1, forward strand.
CGAGCCGGAGGCGGCCGGCGAGGACGAGGCGGGGACCGTCGTCGCCCTGCCCCGGCCGCGCTTGCGCTTGGACGGGCGGGTGCGGCCCTTGGCGCCGTGGCCGGAGGTGCCGTAGCCGATCAGGACGTTGCCGGAGGCCTCCTCGTCCGAGCCGGCGACGTCGCCGTCGCCGCCCCGGGCCCTGTCCGGGGCGGGCTGGCCCGTGCCGGGCTCCATGACGCCCGCGCGCTCCTCCTCGCGGTAGGACAGCGCGCCGGGCCGCTCGTCCGCGGCGGGGCCGGCATCGGCGCCGCCGTCGGTCTCCCCGGCCTCGCCGACGGTGATCAGCGGCAGGCCGACCTCCATGGTCTCGCCCTCGGAGCCGTGCAGGGTGAGGACGGTGCCCTCGAACGGGCACGGCACCTCCACGAGCGCCTTGGCGGTCTCCACCTCGGCGATCGGCTGGTCCACGGCGACCTCGTCGCCCTCGGCCACGAGCCAGCGGACCAGGTCCGCCTCGGTCAGGCCCTCGCCCAGGTCGGGCAGGTTGAAGGTCTTGCTCATGCGTCGGCCTCCTCAGAGTCCAGGTCCCAGTTCAGGTCGTCGATGGCATCGAGGATGCGGTCGACGTTCGGCAGGTGGTGCTCCTCGAGCTTCGGCGCCGGGTACGGGATGTCCCAGCCGGTCACGCGCAGCACCGGGGCGGCCAGTGAGTGGAAGCACTCCTTCTGGATCCGGGCCACCAGCTCGGAGGCCACGGAGGCGAAGCCCTGCGGCTCGGCCACGACGACGGCGCGGCCGGTCTTGGTCACCGACCTCACGATGGTCGCCTCGTCCAGCGGGTTGATGGTGCGCAGGTCCACGACCTCCACCGAGCAGCCCTCCTCCTCGGCGGCCTTGGCCGCGGCCACACAGGTGGGCACGGACGGGCCGTAGGACACCAGGGTGACGTCGGTGCCGGTGCGGGCCACGGCGGCGCGCGCCCAGCCCTCGGCGTCGGTCTCGGCCTTCTCGGCCTCGGCCCAGCGGGCCTCGAACTCGGCGCGCAGCTCGTCCAGGTCCAGGTCGGCCTTGGACCAGTAGAGCTTCTTCGGCTCCATGAAGACGACCGGGTCGTCCGAGCGGACCGCCCAGCGCAGCATCAGGTAGGCGTCGGCCACGGTGGCCGGGGTGTAGACCTTCAGCCCCGGGGTGTGGGCGTAGTAGGACTCGGAGGAGTCGCAGTGGTGCTCCACGCCGCCGATGCCGCCGCCGTAGGGGATGCGGATGGTGATCGGCATGGGCGTGGCGCCCATGGTGCGGTTGCGCATCTTGGCCACGTGCGAGGCGATCTGCTCGAAGGCCGGATACGCGAACGCGTCGAACTGCATCTCGATCACCGGGCGGGCGCCGCCGAGGGCCATGCCCACGGCCATGCCGGCGATGCCGGACTCGGCCAGCGGGGTGTCGAAGCAGCGGTCGTCGCCGAAGCGCTGGGTGAGGCCGTCGGTGATGCGGAAGACGCCGCCGAGGGTGCCCACGTCCTCACCGAAGACGACCACCAAGTCGTCCGCGGCCATCTCATCGGCCAGGGCCGCGTTCAGCGCGGCCGCGAAGGTCAGGTTCGCCATGCTCAGGCCTCCTTGGTCTCGGAACGGGACAGCTCCTCCGCCAGCTGGGCGCGCTGAGCGGCCAGCTGCGGGGTCTGCACGGTGTAGACGTGGTCGAACAGCTCCAGCGGGTCGAGCTCGACGTCGGTGTTCATCGCATCACGCAGCGAGGCGGCGACCTGCTCCGCGTCCGCGGTGATGGACTCGGCGACCTCGTCGGTCAGCACGCCGCGGTCGGTGAGGAACGCGGACATCCGACGCAGCGGATCGCGGGCCTCCCACTCCTTCACCTCGGCGTCCTCGCGGTAGCGGGTGGCGTCGTCCGCGTTGGTGTGGGACTGCATGCGGTAGGTGTCCGCCTCGACCAGGAAGGGGCCGCCGCCGTTGTGGCACAGCTCCACGGCACGGCCGAGCACGGCCAGCAGGGCGGCCAGGTCGTTGCCGTCCACGCGCTCGCCGGCGAGGCCGTAGCCCACGGCCTTGTGGGCCAGGGACGGGGCGGCGGACTGGCGGGCCAGCGGCACGGAGATCGCGTACTTGTTGTTCTGCACGAAGAAGATCACCGGCAGCTTGAACACGGCGGCGAAGTTGAGGGCCTCATGGAAGTCGCCCTCGGAGGTGCCGCCGTCGCCGACCATGGCAAGCACGGTCACGTCCTCACCGCGCAGGCGGGCGGCCTTGGCCAGGCCCACGGCGTGCAGCAGCTGGGTGGTCAGCGGGGTGGACTGCACGGAGACCTTGTACTCCTGCGGGTCGTAGCCCTGGTGCCAGGTGCCCTGGTAGGCGACCATCACCTCGGTGGCGGGGACGCCGCGGGACATCACGGCCACGGTGTCGCGGTAGGTCGGGAAGAGCCAGTCGTCCTTGCGCAGGCAGACGGCGGCGGCGACCTCGGAGGCCTCCTGGCCGTGGGAGGACGGGTAGACGGCCATGCGACCCTGACGCACGAGGGCGTAGGCCTGGTCGTTCACGCGGCGGCCGATCACCAGGTGACGGTAGGCCTCCAGCAGGGCCTCGTCGGACGGCATCGGGTACTCGTGGCCGGGCTCGACGTCCTGCTCCTCGGGGGACAGCGCGGTGCCGTCCTCGGCGACGAGCTGGATGCGACGGGTCGCCGGCAGCAGGTACTCCTCCAGCGTGATGCCGAACGAGTCATGCGGCGCAGACGCGGTGTTGTGGCTCATGGGCACTCCTTTCCAGAATCGCCTCATTCTGACCTGAACGGGCCAATCTGTTCACCGGAGAGGCATGACTTGCATACAGTTCGCTTGATTCATGGACCCTGGATGGACATTCCGTTAGAGTGGCGTACGGCACACGCACAGATGTCCGCCGTTCTCCGCTGCGGGAGACGGCGTCTGGGCAGGATCTGAGGAGAGAGTGCACACCATGGAACTGGACGCCACGGACCGCGCGATCATCGCCGAGCTCAGCCGGGACGGACGGCTCTCCGTCGCCGCCCTCGCCGAGCGCGTCCACGTCTCCCGCGCGCACTGCTACTCCCGTCTGAACCGGCTGCAGGACGCCGGCGCCATCACAGGCTTCACGGTCACGGTGGACCCGGAACGTCTCGGCTTCGGCGCCTCCGCGCACGTGGCCCTGAAGCTGCGCCAGCACAACTGGCGCGAGCTGCGCGCCCAGCTGCTGGCCATCCCGGAGGTCAGCCAGGTGTCCCTGGTCGGCGGCAACATGGACGTGATGATCATGGTGCGGGCCCGGAACATCGCGGACCTGCGCCGGGTGGTGTTCGAGCACCTGCAGGCACTGCCCGGCGTGGTGGACACTCAGACGTACATGATCTTCGAGGACCACACCTCCGCCCGATACCTGGAGGACCGCCCCGAGCGGAGCTGAGTCCCGGGACCGTGCCCCGGGACCGGGCCTCAGAAGCGGCCGGCGAGCGGGGCGTCGTCGCCCTCGACCCAGGCGCCCATCGGCGGCGCCCACGGCCGGACGTCCACGGTGGCCACCAGGCCTTCCTTCTGGAAGGGGTCCTCCGCGAGGGCGATGCGGGCGTCGTCCGCGGAGTCGGCGCGGAGCACCAGCAGCGCGGCGGGCTGGACGCCCTCCTGCTCCGGGTACGCGCCGGCGAGCAGCACGACCCCGTCCGCGGCCAGCGAGCGCAGGAAGGCCCGGTGATCGGCGCGGTGGGCGTCGCGGCCGGCGGAGTCGTCGGTGTAGGTGTAGTGCACGGCGAAGACGGTCATGGCGTCAGTGTGGCACGTCACGCCCGCCGTCGGGACTCCGTGCCGCCCTGCGGACGGTACACCGACCCGGGGCCGCCCGGCAGCAGCACCCGGAAGCCGACCGACCCGGCCGCCGCCAGCCCGGCGAGCGCGAGGATGCCGCCGGCCAGGCCGACCACGCCGGTCACCGCGGACAGCAGCAGCGGACCGGTGACCATGCCGGTGTCCGAGACGATGCGCCAGATACCCAGGAACTGCGCCCGGCCGTGGGCCGGCGAGTAGTCGGCGCCGAGGGTCATCACGATGCCGGCGCCGAAGCCGTTGCCCAGGCCGACCAGCAGCGACGCGCAGAGCAGGGTGACGAACGAGTCGCTCAGCGGGATCAGCGCGAAGCCCACGGCCATCACGCCCAGGCAGGGCACGGCCACGGCACGGCGTCCGAAGCGGTCCATGAGCCAGCCGGACGGGTAGAACATGAGCACGTCCACAAGGGCGGAGAGGCCGAAGATCAGGGACGTGGTGGCCGGGTCGATCTCCAGGTGCGCCGCCCACAGCGGCACCACCGCGGCACGGCAGACGCGGGTGGCGGACAGCGTCATCACGCACAGGCCCACGGTGGACAGCAGCTTCACGTGCGTGGCGGCCATGTGCCGTAGGGTCTCGGCCGGCAGCGGGATGCCCTGGGTGTCCAGGGCCTGCTCCTCCTCCTCGAGCTCGTCGATGAAGAAGCTCATGCCCACGCCCACGGCCATGGCCACGGCGGCGGCCGCGAACGCACCGGGCAGGCCCATCCAGGACTGCAGGCCGGCGCCGAGGAAGGGGCCCACGAGGGTGCCGATGCGGATGGTGCCGCCGAGCAGGGACATCGCCCGCGCCCGGTACGTCACCGGGACCGCGGCCGCCAGATAGGACTGCCGGGCCAGGTTGAACCCGGAGCCGGCCGCCCCGACCATGAACACCCCCGCCAGCAGCAGCGGCAGACCCCACTGCTGGGGCAGGCCGGCCGCCTCGTGCCAGCGGGACGTGGTCCCCCAGGCCAGCAGCGCGGCGGCGGCACCGAGGAACGCGGACGCGATGATCGTCCGCCGCTCCCCCACCCGGGAGACCAGCAGCGCGGCCGGGCCGTTCATCAGCAGGCCGCCGACGCCGATCAGCACCACCACCGCGGCCGCCAACGCGGGCGCCGCACCGAAGTCGAGGGCCGCCGTGGCCACCGCCGGCATCATCGCACCCAGGCCGATCGCATAGACGGTGGAGGGCGCGTAGATCTGGAAGGCCCCCGCCAGGGGGCCGCCGCGCGGGGAGGGGGCGGAGCCGTCGTCGTGGTGCCGGGAAGTCATCAAGGGGCGAGCCTACTCCCCGCGGCGTCACGGCTCGCAGGCACGTCCACGCGCCTCACTACGATGGGCCCATGCCTCGCATGCCCTCCTCCGCAGCCCCCGCCGGAACCGCCTCCGGCCGCGGCGCCCTCGACCGCTACTTCCGCCTCACCGAGCGCGGCTCCACCCTCGGGCAGGAGTTCCGCGGCGGCCTCGCCACCTTCCTGGCGATGAGCTACATCATCGTGCTGAACCCGCTCGTGCTGTCCGGGACGGATTCGGCCGGCGGCGAGCTCGGCATCCCCCGCGTCGCCGCCGTCACCGCACTGGCGGCCGGCATCTTCACCATCGTCATGGGCCTGTGGGCACGGCACCCGTTCGCGCTCGCCGCGGGCCTGGGCATCAACGCGTTCCTGTCCATCACGATCGCCACCACGCCGGGCCTGACCTGGCCGTCCATCATGGGCCTGGTGGTGCTCGCCGGCCTGATCATGGCCGTGCTCGTGGCCACCGGATTCCGCCGTGCGGTGTTCGACGCGGTGCCGCCGGCTTTGAAGACGGGCATCGTGGTGGGCATCGGCCTGTTCATCGCCCTGATCGGCCTGGTCAACGCCGGCTTCGTGCGCCGCCTCCCGGACGCCGCCGGCACCACCGTCCCCGTCGGCCTGGGCACCGGCGGCGAGCTCGAGGGCTGGCCGGTCCTCGTGTTCATCGTGGGCCTCGCGCTGACCGCAGTCCTGGTGATCCGGAAGGTGCGCGGCGCCATCCTCATCGGCATCGTGGCCGCCACCGTGCTGGCCAACGTCCTGGAGGCCGTCTTCCACATCGGCCCGTCCGTGGACGACGCCGGCAACGCCAACCCCACCGGCTGGTCCCTGGTGGCCCCGTCCATGCCGGAGTGGACCGCCCCGGACCTGTCCCTGCTCGGCCAGGTCAGCCTGTTCGGCGCGTTCCAGGAGGTCGGCGGGCTCATGGCCGCGCTGCTGGTGTTCGCCATCCTGCTGTCCGTGTTCTTCGATGCCATGGGCACCTCGGTGGGCCTGGCCCGCGAGGCCGGCACCGTGAATCCGGACGGCTCCATCCCGGATCTGAACCGCGTGCTCATGGTGGACGCCCTGGCCGTGGCCGGAGGCGGCGGCGCCTCGGGTTCGGCCAACCAGATCTTCGTGGAGTCCGGCACCGGCATCGGCGAGGGCGCCCGCACCGGCATCGCCTCCGTGGTGACGGGCGTGCTGTTCCTGCTCGCCATGTTCCTCACCCCGCTGATCCACCTGGTGCCGTTCGAGGCCGTGGCCCCTGCGCTCGTGGTGGTCGGCTTCATGATGGCCTCCCAGGCTGTGGACATCGACTGGAACGACTGGGGCGCCGCCTTCCCGGCCTTCCTCACCTTCATCCTCATGCCGTTCACCTACTCGATCGCCAACGGCATCGGCGCCGGCATGATCGCCTACGCCGTGATCCGCACCGGCCAGGGCCGGGCGAAGGAGGTCCACCCGCTGCTGTGGCTCGTGGCCCTCGCCTTCGTCTTCTACTTCGGCATGGGCGTTTTCCGCGGAGTCCTCGGGCTAGGCTGAGTGTGACCGGAACCACCGACCCCCACTGACCACGGAGGACATCCATGCAGTTCAAGGACCGCACGTTCATCGTCACCGGAGGCGCCTCGGGCCTCGGCGCCGCCACCGCCCAGGCCCTGCTGGCCGAGGGCGCGAAGGTGGTCGTCGTGGACCTCAAGGGCCAGGCCCCGGAGGGCGCCGTGATGGTCGAGACGGACGTGACGAACGAGGAGCAGGTGGCGAACGCCGTCAAGGTCGCCACCGAGCAGGGCGCGCCGCTGGCCGGCGTGGTCAACTGCGCCGGCATCGCCACCGCCGAGAAGACCCTCGGCCGCGAGGGCGTGCTGCCGCTGGAGAACTTCACGCGCACCATCAACATCAACCTCATCGGCACCTTCAACGTGATCCGCCTGGCCGCCGAGGCCATGGCGCAGAACGAGCCGGGCGAGGACGGCGAGCGCGGCGTCATCATCAACACCGCGTCCGTGGCCGCCTTCGACGGCCAGATCGGCCAGGCCGCCTACTCGGCCTCCAAGGGCGGCGTGGCCGCGATGACCCTGCCGCTGGCCCGCGAGTTCGCCCGCAACGGCATCCGCGTCGTGACCATCGCCCCGGGCATCTTCTGGACCCCGATGATGGCCGGACTCCCGGAGAAGGCGCAGGCCTCCCTGGCCGAGCAGATCCCGTTCCCCTCCCGCCTGGGCACCCCGGAGGAGTACGCGGCCCTGGCCAAGCACATCATCGAGAACCGCATGCTCAACGGTGAGGTCATCCGCCTCGACGGCGCGGTGCGCATGGCCCCGCGCTGACCGGCACCGCCCGGGGCCCGTGCCCCGCAGGCAGGCACGACGACGGCCGCCCGCCTTCCGTTCGGAAGGCGGGCGGCCGTTCGTGTGACCGTCGGGTCAGGCCCAGCAGTGGGCCGAGGGCAGCCGCGGGTAGGTGCCCCACTCCTCGTAGAGCTCCACCGCCGCGGCGTCCTGCACGTGCTCCGGGGCGGCGTCGGCTGAGGCGTAGCCGGTGCCGGCGTCCGTGGACTGCCAGACCATGTCCAGGAACTGGTAGGCGCCCGAGGCCGAGGAGGTCGGGTTGTGGGCGGTGTAGTCGCCACCGGACTCGCACTGCTTGATCTCCTCCAGCACCGGGATGCCGGTGTCCGCGGCCTGGGCCGGGGCGGCTCCCACGAGGGCCGCGGCGGCGGCCGAGGCGGCGCCCAGGGCCGCCGGGCGGCGCAGGCGGGACAGCGCACCGGTGGTGCGGGGCGAGGTCTTCTCGTGCGCGGTCGTCACAGTCGGATGCTCCTTCTGTTCGGGTCCAGGGTCGGGTTCTCGTCGCGGCCGGCGACGAAGCCCTCCACGATGCCTCCCGCGATTGAGCGCGGACTTTCCCTGGACTCCACCGCCGGTCAGAGTCCTCTGGACATGCGCTGGACCGCGGTGACGTGCGCCACCGCAGGGGCCGTGTGATGGGATGGCAGGCATGACCGAGACCACTCAGCAGCCCGTCTGCGGCGCCGGCGCCCCGGCCGACCGCCCTGCCCCCTCTGACCGTCCCGCCCCGCCGGTCGCCGTCACGAGGCCGGTGACCCGCACCCACCACGGGGACTCCTTCACCGACGACTTCGAATGGATGCGCGCGAAGACCTCGCCCGAGGTCCTGGAGCACCTGCAGGCGGAGAACGCCTACACCGAGGCCGTCACCGCGGACCAGGAGCAGCTGCGCGATGCGATCTACGGGGAGATCAAGGCGCACACCGTGGAGACCGACCAGTCCGTGCCGGTCCGCCGCGACGGCTGGTGGTACTTCGCCCGCACCGAGGAGGGCAGGCAGTACGCCGTGCAGTGCCGCGTGCCCGCGCAGGACACCGGCGACCGCCTCTCGGACTGGACCCCGCCGACCATCGAGGCCGGCGTGCCGCTGGCCGGCGAGCAGGTCCTGCTGGACGGCAACGCCGAGGCCGAGGGCAAGCCCTTCTTCTCCCTGGGCGGCATGCACGTCTCCCCGGACGGGAACCTGCTGGCCTACGCGGTGGACAACGCGGGCGACGAGCGCTTCACCCTGCGGGTGCGCGACCTGCGCACCGGGCAGGAGCTGGACGACGTGGTGGAGGACATCGCCCACGACGTCCGCTTCGACCGCACCGGCACCCGCGTCTTCTACACGCTGTGGGACTCCTCCTGGCGCCCCTACCGCGTCATGGTCCACACCCTCGGCCAGGACCCCGCCCAGGACCGCCTGCTCTTCGAGGAGAAGGACCCGGGCATGTGGACCGGCTTCGAGGGCGTGGCGGACCGGTCCCAGCTGCTGATCGGCGTCGGCAACTCCGAGGTCTCCGAGACCTGGGTCATCGACCTGCCCGAAGACGCCGGCGCCGAGGTCCCGTCCCCGCGGCTGCTGATCCCGCGCACGGACGCGATGCTGGCCTCCGTGGAGCCGTTCGACCTGGACGGCCGCCGCCACCTGCTGATCGTGCACGACCGGGACGCCGAGGGTGCCGCGGCGCCGAACGGGATCCTGTCCCTGGTACCCGAGGACGAGGTGGCCGACCGCACCGCCTGGAGGACCGTGCTCCCCCACCGCGCCGAGGTCAAGGTGGACGGCGCCATGGTCACCTCCACCCATGTGGCCGTCTCCGTCCGGCGCGAGACCACCCCGCGGGTGCTCGTCGGCCGACTCGAGGACCTGGCCTGCGGCACCGGCATGGCCTTCGCCGAGCCGGAGTTCGACGAGGAGCTCTACGCCTGCCATCTGGCCTGGGCCTCCTGGGAGTCCCCGTTCCTGCGCCTGGCGTACACCTCCTGGATCACCCCGGCCCGCGTGCTGGACGTGGAGACGGAGACCGGCGAGGTGCACCTGCGCCGCGAGGTGGAGGTCCCCGGCCACGACCCGGCCGACTACGTCGTGGAGCGCCAGTGGGCGACCTCCTCGGCCCCCGGCCCGGACGGCGAGCCCGTGCAGATCCCGCTCACGGTGATCCGCCGCCGGGACCTGCAGCAGGACGGGACGAACCCGTGCCTGGTCTACGGCTACGGCTCCTACGAGATGTCCATGGACCCGATCCTCGGCGTGGCCCGCCTGTCCCTGCTGGACCGCGGCCTCGTCTACGCGGTGGCCCACGTGCGCGGCGGCGGCGAGCTCGGCCGCGGCTGGTACGAGGACGGCAAGAAGCTGGCCAAGGCCCACTCCTTCACCGACTTCGTGGACGCCACGCGCCACCTGGTGGGCTCCGGCTGGGTGGACCCGGACCGCATCGCCTGCCACGGCGGCTCCGCCGGCGGCCTGCTCATGGGTGCCGTGGTGAACCTGGCCCCGGAGCTGTACCGCGCCTGCCTGGCCGTGGTGCCGTTCGTGGACGCCCTCACCTCCATCCTCGACCCGGACCTGCCGCTGTCCGCCCTGGAGTGGGAGGAGTGGGGCAACCCGATCGAGGACCGGACGGTCTACGAGTACATGAAGGCCTACACGCCGTATCAGAACGTGCGCGAGACCGCGTACCCGGCGATCGCCGCGGTGACCAGCCTCAACGACACCCGCGTGCTCTACGTGGAGCCGGCCAAGTGGGTGGCGCAGCTGCGCCGCACCGTCACCAGCGACCAGTCCACTGCCCTGGCCGAGGGCGGCTCCCCGATCCTGCTGCGCACCGAGATGGACGGCGGCCACGGCGGCGCATCGGGCCGGTACCAGGGATGGAAGGACACCGCGTGGGAGTACGCGTTCGTCCTCACCGCCCTGGGGGCCACCCGGCGCCTCGACGGCTGAGGGCGGACCTGCCCTACCGCGGCAGGAGCGCCCGCACCCGCTCGGCGGGCCAGGCGTCGAGGACCTCGTCCAGGGCCGCGAGCCGCTCGGCGAGGTGGTCCTCCCAGTCCTGCGGCGGGACGTACCGCTCGTAGGGATGCGGGACCACGGCGGTGCGGCGGTAGTCGTTGATCCCGCGGACCCCGGCGGTGTAGACGGCGTGCTGCTCCGCGCGGTCCGCGGCGCCTCCGGGCAGCTCGGGCAGCTGCAGCAGCAGGGCGGTGAGCAGGCCGGTGCGGTCCCGTCCCGCAGAGCAGTGCAGCACCGCTCCGCCGGCCTGCATCGCCGCCAGCGTGCGGGCAAGGGCGGCGCCGATGCGCTCCGGGTAGCGCTCCAGCAGGGCCGGGTAGTGGGCCGGGTGGTTCGGGTACGGGTCGACGCGTGCCCGGAACACGTGGTCCTCGGCGTCCTCGATCGGGTGGTTCTCCCACACGATCCCGTCCGGCAGGCCGGAGTGCTCCGGGTCATGCTCACGCCGCTTGACCTCCTGCGGCATGCGCAGGTCGATCACGGCGGAGACCCCCGCCTCCGCGAGCTCCGCCCAGCCCCGGCCGGTCAGCCACTCGGCGCGGCCCATGCGGTGCAGCCCCGGACGGACGGTCCAGGCGTTGACGGCGCCGTCCCAGTGGACGGGAACAGGAGGGCTCTGCATGCCTGCCACGGTATCCGGCGGGACCCTGCCGGGGACCCTGCCGGAAGGGTCATGTCGGAAGGGACCCGGCCGGGGGGGCATGTCGGACGGGTCCCGCCGAGAGGATTCCCCCGCGGGCCGGTCGGAGCGGGCCCGCGGGGGAAACCCTCGGCTCGGGCCCGCCCCTCACCCTCCGACTCAGGCCCGGCGCTCCCGGGCCGGCATCCGGCCGGGCACCAGCAGCCAGGCGAGCGCGGCGGCCAGCACCGGCCCGCCGAGCAGGACCACGGCCAGCTGGGGCCACGGCATCCACGTGTACCCGGTGGTCAGCCAGGTGCCCATGGACAGTGCCGGCAGGGCGCCGACCACCAGGCCGAGCGCCGCACCGAGCCCCGCGGCCACACCGGCCTGGGCGGCCGCCTGCCTCCGGCGGGTGCCCGGGGCGGCGCCGACGGCGTCCATGATCTGGCCGTCCCGGCGCGAGTCGGTCAGGGCCAGGCCCGTGGTGATGCCCGAGACCGTGACCAGCACCAGGGCGGCCACCAGGGCGATCCCCCAGAGGATCCTGTCCACGTCCAGGCCGGCCGCGGCGGACTGGTGTCCGCTCGTCAGCAGGCCCTCCTTGCCGAGGGCCTCGTTGAGGTCCTCCCACTGGGCCACCGTCGGCGCCTCGGCGAAGGTCACGGCCAGGCCCCAGGTGCCGGCCTCGTGGCCGAGCTCGGACAGCAGGTGCTGCGGCACCACGGCCCGCCAGCCGACGGCGGACGCCGCCGGGGCCACGTGGGCCTTCGGGCGGATGCTCTGCTCGGGCTCCCACAGGGCGGTGCCGGCGGGGGCGTTCACGAGCATGCCGAAGGCCGCGTCCTGGCCGGTGTCCGGCTGACCGTCCAGGTAGGTGCCGGCGCTCGGGTCCCAGGCCATCGCCTGCGCGTTGCCCTCGTCCACGATGCCCTCGGCCCGGGCGACGTCCTCGGTGTAGGAGCCGAGGTCCACGGTGCCGTCCTCGCCCACATACTCCGGGTCGTAGACCACCACCCTGCCGCCGGTGAGGGCGCGGCGGGCGTCGTCGTCCGCGAGCAGTGCCCGCGGCATGGTCTCGGGACGGTCCGGGTCCACCACGAGGATGTCCTGGCCGGTGTCGATGCTGTTGCCGGAGGAGCCGGGGCTCGCGGAGAACGGGTCATGGCCCCAGGCGCAGGCGCGGGCCTGCTGCAGGTCGGCCTCGGAGGTGACGCGGTAGAGCTCGTCCATGCGTTCGACGGCATGCTCCTGGCCCGGGGTCGGCAGATGGCAGTGCGAGGACGCCGGGTAGGTGAGGCCGAGGGACTCGCAGTCGGCGGAGCCGGGGACCTCGCAGTCCGGGACGGCGCCGAGGACCTCGTCCACGGCGGTGACCGGGGGCATCTCGGTCTCCTGGGCCGCCCGGCGCAGGACCTCGGCGGCACGGTCCGGGCCGCCGGTGAACCCGAGCCACTCCTGGTCGATGTCCGGGTTCTCCTCCCGCAGCCGCTCCAGCTCGGCCTCCACCTGCTCCGGGTCCGGGACGGCCATCAGGGCCACGGTGTCCGGCAGGGCGTCACCGCTGCCGGAGAAGGGCTTCATGGTGACGGCCGTCAGGGACAGGGCGAGCACGGCGATCGCCGCGGCGGCGCCCATCGCGGCCGTGACCGGCACGGTGCGGCCGCGGTTGCGGTCCGCGTCGCGGGCGGCCAGGCGCAGGCTCTGTTGCAAAGATTGGCGGCAGTCAGAGGTAGGCTGTCGCTCTGCGCCGATCAGGCGGCTGCTGCGAAATGGTGGTTGAGCATGCCCATGGCCTCCGTCAGCGCCGAGGGCCCAATGCCAAAAGCTCTCTCCACAAGGCGCACCTCGCCCCTGATGCCGGGCTGCAGGCACCAGGGGCGAGCCTGTCCTTTGCGCAGGGCTCGCATGACTTCGAATCCCTTGATCGTGGCATAGGCCGTGGGGATCGATTTGAAACCGCGCACCGGCTTGATCAGTATCTTGAGCTTTCCGTGATCGGCCTCGATCACGTTATTGAGATACTTCACCTGCCGGTGGGCCGTCTCCCGGTCCAGCTTTCCTTCGCGCTTCAATTCGGTGATCGCTGCACCATAGCTCGGCGCTTTGTCGGTATTGAGCGTGGCAGGCTTTTCCCAGTGCTTCAGGCCTCGCAGGGCCTTGCCCAGGAACCGCTTCGCTGCCTTGGCGCTGCGGGTCGGCGACAGGTAGAAATCGATCGTGTCGCCCCGCTTGTCGACTGCCCGGTACAGGTAGGTCCACTTGCCCCGCACCTTGACGTAGGTTTCATCCAGGCGCCAGCTCGGATCAAAGCCACGCCGCCAGAACCAGCGCAGCCGCTTCTCCATCTCCGGGGCGTAGCACTGGACCCAGCGATAGATCGTCGTATGGTCGACCGAAATGCCGCGTTCCGCCAGCATTTCCTCAAGGTCGCGATAGCTGATCGGATAGCGACAATACCAGCGCACCGCCCACAGGATCACATCACCCTGGAAATGGCGCCACTTGAAATCCGTCATCGTTCCGTCCGTCCAATCTCCGCCAAGCATGCTCAAGCTTCACGATTTTTGCAACAGAGCCGTCCTGACCGAGGACGTCGGAGAGACGGAGCCGGGGCTGGCCGACGTGCTCAGCGAGTACACGCCCGACACCATCGCAGACGTCATCGTGCCGGGAATCTGGGAAGGGCTCGACGTCGTGCCGACGACGGGGGAGACGCTCGGTGTGGTGCGCGATCAGCTCGTGGTCGCTGGAGCCGCCCGTGAGGGACGGCTGAGCCGTGCCCTGGAGGCTGTGCGCGGCGACTACGACCTCATCCTGATCGACTGTGGCCCGAACCTCGACCAGCTCGTCATCAACGCGCTCACGGCCGCTGACGGCGCGCTCGTCGTCACGCAGACGAAGCTCTGGAGCGCCAACGGGCTCGCGAAGCTGCTCGACACCATCACGCAGGTACAGCAGAGCTACAACCCCCGGCTGCGCGTCGCCGGCGTCGTGCTCAACCAGCACGAGTCTCGAACGGTCGGCGGCGGCCACTGGGCCGGCGAAATCGAGGCGGCCGCCGAGGCGCGCGGCCTCCCGCTGCTCACCCCGCCCGTGCCGAAGCGCCAGGCGATCGCAGACGCCACCGAAGAATCGATCGGGCTCGACGAAGGCGACGCTGATGCGCGCGAGCTCGCAGCGATCTACGACGGATACCTCACGCAGCTCACCGGAAGGAATTAAGCACATGGCCGCGAAGCGAACCGAGCGCCGCACGTCCGCGCTCAGCGGGCAGACGCCCGTCAACACCCAGGCAGTGCCGGCGGCACAGCCGACTCCGGCGCCGGCTGCAGTCGCACCCGCAGCACCCGCCCCGACGCCGACGAAGGCCGGGGGAGTAGCAGCGAAGAAGCCGACGCGCACGAAGATGAACTACTACGCGGACAGCGACCAGGACGGCCGCATCCGCGCCGCGTTCTACGCCGGTCGCGACAAGTACCGCTGGCGGAACATGACCGACATGCAGCTGCACGGCGTGATGGGCCTCGTCGAGTCGCTGGAGCGTGAATTCAACGACGGCGAGCACTTCGAGCCGATGCCTCCCGGCACCGGTCCCGTGGGCCGGCCCCTGGAATGAAGCGTGCCGCGGCCGCGGTCGCGGCCGCCGTGGCGATCATCCTCACCGGCTGTGCCGCCGACGTCGACGAGCTGCGCGTGACCATCGACGGTGTGACGATCACCGCCGAACAAGCAACGAGCACCGACGCGCAGCGCGAAGGGCTCAGCGGGCGGGACAGCGTGCCGGACGGCACCGGCATGTGGTTCCCGCTCGAGCCCGCACAGCGCACAGAGGTCTGGATGCAGGACACCCGCGTACCGCTCGACGTCGTATGGATCCGCGACGGGCGCGTGACGGGCGTTGTGACGCTCCAGCCGTGCTCCACGGACCCATGCCCCCGAGAACCATCCCCAGGGATCGTAGATGCGATCCTCGAAGCCCCCGCCGGCACTTTCGCGCAGACGACAGTGGGCGCCGCAGTAGAACGAAGGAGCACCGATGAGTGAGAATCTGATCGACCCCGCAGACCCGGAGTACGAGCTGAAAGTAGCCGAGGCGTTCCAGCGCACGGTCAACGGGGCTCACGAGGGCGATGACCTCCCGGTGCAGATCACCGTGCGCCAGGCAATGAAGATCGCGGCAATCATGGGAGCTGTCGCCCGCGGCCACTCCGGCTACACCGACGCGCTGCGCGATGCCTCCTGGTTCCTTGACGCCGTGGTGGCTGAGAGCCGGCCCGACATGATCGTTTCGCGATCGTCGGCCGAGCTGTGGGCCGTCGTCGACGCCTGGCCCTGGCCCCGACCCGGCAAGCCGAAGGACAACGCTGAGTAGGCCCCCTCAGCGTCCGATGTTCCCGGGACGATGTCTCAGTGGGAACGAACAAGCGCTACCCGCACCTGGCGGCGCAGAGGGGCGAAGAGCGCGAGCTGCGCGAGGCGCGCAAGCGTGGGCCGCTGCGCACCCTCGATCGCGTCCAGCTGCGATTGCATGCGCAGCCCCTCACGATCGTTCCCGAGCAGCTGACGATATGGGGGCATGCGTGGCTCCAGTTCGGGGACACCAACGTGCGGTGCGTCGTCCAGGTGAAGCGCTGGACAGCCGACGCCGTGGGCGTGCAAGTGACGATCGACGGTGAGACGTTGCGGTGCTGGATATGGCAGGGAGCATGCCAGCGCATCTCCGACCCGACCGACGTCTGGTGACCTTGCCGCGAAGGTTCCCCGCAAGTTGCTTTCGGCAGACGGTTTCGCTGTCCATCGCGCTAGACGTGGGGATGTCCGCCTCGCCGGGTTAGTGGACGGCTCCG
This sequence comes from Micrococcus sp. FDAARGOS_333, assembly GCF_002206575.2. Lineage (NCBI taxonomy): Bacteria > Bacillati > Actinomycetota > Actinomycetes > Micrococcales > Micrococcaceae > Micrococcus > Micrococcus sp. FDAARGOS_333. The sequence goes on from NZ_NJFJ02000001.1 coordinate 2,496,833, forward strand.
AGTTCAATGCAGAGAACGCCGCCGACGATGAGGACGATGCCGAGGCCCATCAGCCAGGTGAAGGGCTCTTTGAAGAGGAACTTGCTGAGGATGGCGGTGAGTGCGACGCCGGATGCGGCCCAGATGCCGTAGGCGACGCCGAGTGCCATGCCGCCGGCGAGGGCGAGGCTGAGCATGGTGAATGCGAGGACGTAGCCCACAGCTACGCCGACATACCAGCGCTTCTTGTCGACGGCCATACGCAGGGAGAGCGTGCCGACGACCTCGAAGACGATTGCGCCGATGAGGAACAGCCAGACCATCACGCGACCTCTGCCTTCTTCTTGTGACCGGCCTGTGCGCCGAGTTCGACGCACAGCACTCCGGCGATGACGACGACGATACCGATGCCCATCAAGAGCGTGAGCGGTTCGCCGAAGATGATGAGGGAGAGAAGTGCCGTGAGCGCGACCCCGGATGCTCCCCAAATGCCGTAGGCGACGCCGAGGGCCATGCCGGTGCGAAGCACGAGGCTGAGGAACACGAACGCGCCGATGTAGCCGGCTGCGACGAGTGCATAGAGGGCGGGTGCGTCGAGCGCACCTTTGAGGGATAGTGAGCCGGTGACCTCGGCGGCGATCGCGCCGATGAGGAACAGCCAGCCTTTGGCTTTGTTGGTCACTGGGGGTCTCCTTCATTCACGAGTTGCAGGGCGATCGCGCGTAGGACGGATCGTTCGTCGTCGCGGACGGTGGGGATGCCGAGCGCGGCGTTGAACCACGCGCCGTCGGCCAGCAGGCGGGCGGCGCGAAGTGATGCGCGGCTCGCCGGGTCAGTGTCGATGTTGCTGCCGAGCCACGGGGTTAGGCGTTCCGCCCACAGAGCAGACAACCGCTCGCGCAGGTTCACGTCCGCGAGCAGGGCGAGATCGCTGGAGTCGAAGTCGCCGTTGAGTGCGTAGTCGACGTACGCGCGCAGCTTGTCGATCGGCTCGGCATCCGTCGAGGCCCGAGTATGCAGATCCGCTTCCCAGCGGTCGATGATGCGGTTCACGACTGCGACAGTGAGAACTTCTTTCGTGCCGAAATGGTGGACCACCCCGGGCTTCGTCAACCCCGCCTCGCGAGCGACTGCATCGAGGGTGAGGGCATCGCCGCGGCGAAGGACTTCAACTGCGTGATCGAGAAGTCCGATTTTGGTTGGCACAGTTCGAATATACGTACCATACGTATGGTAAGTCAACCCGATTGCGGGCTCAGCCGTAAACGATCGTTTTCGGGCAGCCGTGCCGGACGGCCCGCCGAGGCAGCGACACGCCGTTATCTGACCGACCGAAACCTATGACCGAAACCAACCCCGACCCGAAACCCGACCTATACCGTTTGCGGGCAGGCCGGTAAAATCAGGAGTACACCAGGAGGTGCAGCATTATGTCGCAACCATCATTTGACGTAGAGGCCCGCTGGCCCGAGCTGTTCGACCAGCTCGACGCTGACCAGCGCCGAGCCGTTGTGCGCTCGCTCGCGGCAGGCTGGCATGAGGGATGGGAGCCGAACCGCGAAGACGTGGCCGACCTCATCGACTACACGCGCGGCGCGCTGACGTTCGAGGACTACGAGGCGCGCACCGCCGCTAAGGCGGCGCGCATCGCCGGAGCGGCCGCTACGCTCTGATGCCGCACCAGTTCGATTCGTGGGAGTCATACTTTTACCCGGAGACGTACAACGCGCAGACCCGCAATGGCGTGCTGCGCAACATACCGCAGGCGCAGGCTCAGGGGCAGCCGTCCGGCCGCCCGGCCGAGCAGGTGGACGGCCATGGGGATCAGCAGGAGCGCCCCGACGAGCAGGACCACTACGGACACCATGAGCACCATGCCGAAGACGGGGAAGAACTCGTTGACCTCCGGGAGGGTGCGCAGGCTGCGCAGCCACACGGTCGCCGCCGCAGTGGCACCGAACGCCACCGCCACCAGCACCAGGGCGTAGCCGGCGCGGGCCTTCGACGGGGCCGGCGGGGCGGTGTTGGCGGTGCGCACGGCGGCCCAGGCGTTCTGGCGGGCGATCGCCCGGGCCGGAACCCATGCCGCCGCGAGTGCGCTGACCACGCCGATCGCCATGGCGGCCACCACCAGCGCCCAGGGCACCCCGGCCGGCGGCAGCATGACACCGCGCGCCGAGGCGGAGAGCACGATCCCCAACGCCGCCGCCACGCCGAGCAGACCGCCGCCCACGGCACCGATCAGGCCGCAGAGCACGCCCTGCCAGCGGAGCATCGAGGCCACGGTGCCGGACTCGGCGCCGACCACGGAGAGCAGCGCTCCCACCCGACGGCTGCGGCGGGCTCCCACCGCGAACGCGGCGCCGGCGAGCAGGCCGGTCTCCACCAGCGCCAACGCCCCCAGGAACAGCAGGGGCAGCATCAGGACGTCGTCCAGCGTCTGCCTGCCGCTGTCCCAGAAGACGGAGTCGACGAGCTGCGTGCCCGGGTTCTCCGGCTGGTGCAGCAGCGGCAGGAACTGGGCGCGGTCGCCGGCGCGGGCGAAGGCGAGGACGTCCAGGTAGTCGTCCGACACCGGCCCGTCCAGGTAGTCGACCACCGAGCCGGACCCGGTCAGCGCCCGGCCCAGGACGGACTCGGAGGAGACCACGAGGGTGCCCTGCACCATCCGCTGCGGATCGTCGAGCCCGGGCACCGGCAGCAGGTCCGCCCACCGCCAGTCATCGGTCGCCCGGTCCACCACGGTGCCGGAGACCGGCACGTCGAAGGAGGCGTCCGAGCCGAGGGGTCCGCCGCGGACGGTGAGGGTGTCCCCTTCGCCCACGAGCCTGCTGAGCTCGCGGTTGACCAGGGCGCCGTCGTCCTCCAGTCCGCCGGAACGGACGTCGAAGCGGGAGTCCGGACCGAAGAGGGCGGTGTCCGCGGGGTCCACCACGCGCACCTGTCCGAGGACGGCCTCCTCCCCGACGACGACCTCCACGCCCGCCTCCAGCACCCGGTGGGTGGTGACGCCCGCGGGCAGCTCGGTCGTGCGGCCCTCGGACCGCTGCCACAGCTCCCGGGCCTGCTGGACCGTCTCCTCCGGGACGCCGGAGGTGGCGAAGAGGAACCAGGCGTCCACGTCCGTGTACCTGCCCTCGGTGTCCGGGAAGTACATGGCGGCGTCCTCCGGGCTCACACCCGGGATGAGGTCCTCCGCCGGCGGCCTGTCCGCCAGTGTGCCCCGCTCGATCACGCCGTCGAAGCCTGCGTAGCGGCGTTCGGCCTGCCACTGCTGGGCGGCCGTGGTGCTCAGCTGCAGGGTGCCGGCCAGGGACACGCCGAACACCGGCAGCCCGATCAGCAGGATGACCAGCAGCATCCGCCACGGCTGGGCCTTGGCGTCGCGCAGCGCGATCCGTCGGGCCACGCGGCGGGAGCCTGCCCGGTCCCCGGCGCTCTTCCCGACGGCGGCACGCGCCTCGGGAGCGTCGCCCGCCCGACCCTGTGGTCGGGATCCGCCCGGCGTGGACGCCGGGGCCGCCGGCCGACGGCGGCTCATCGGGCACCGCCGGAGGGTGCGGTGCCCTCGGAGGGCGAGGGGCCGTCGTCGTTCCTCTGGCCGGGGCCGGAGGCGCCGGGGACGGCGAAGAGGGAGTCGACCGAGTCCACGGAGGACTCGTCCACGATCCGGCCGTCCCGCAGGAAGACGACACGGTCGGCCCAGCCGGCGTGGCGGGCCTCGTGGGTGACGAGGACGACGCCGGCGCCGTCGTCGGCGAGGTCGCGCAGCACACCCATGACCTCCTCGCCGGAGACGGAGTCGAGCGCGCCCGTGGGCTCGTCGGCGAGGACGAGGGAGCGGGAGCCGACGATCGCGCGGGCGATGGCCACGCGCTGCTGCTGGCCGCCGGAGAGCTGGTCCATGAAGCGGCCGGCGAGCTCGCCGATGCCGACCTGCTCCAGCGCCTCCTCGGCGCGGGCCCGCGCCTCGGCGGGGCGGGTGCCGTCGAGCTCGAGCGGCAGGGCGACGTTCTCGGCGGCGGTGAGCGTGGGGACGAGGTTGAAGTCCTGGAACACGTAGCCGACCACACGGCGGCGCAGGCGGGCGCGCTGGGCCAGGGACAGGCGGGACATCGGGGTGCCGGAGACGAAGACCTCGCCGGCGGCGGGCTGGTCCAGGCCGCCGGCCACGGCCAGCAGCGAGGACTTGCCGGAGCCGGAGGGGCCCATGACGGCCACGAACTCGCCGGAGTGGACGCCGAGGGTGACCTGGCGGAGGGCGGCCACGGCGGTGGGGCCGGTGCCGTAGACCATGTCCACGCGGTCCAGCTCGAGGACCTGGCGGGGACCGGAGGCGTTCCGCTCGGAGGCGGTGGTGAGGCCGGTGACCAGCGACGCGTCGTCGCGGCGGGCGCTCATCGGAGGTCCCCGTCGGTGCGGGAGGCGGAGATGTCGGCGGAGGAGGTGCCGCGGGCGGAGCCCGGCGCGCCGGTCGGGGCGGCGCCGCCGCGGGCGGTGGCGAAGGCGTCGGCCACGACGCCCCGGACGGCGTCCGGGCCTGCCGCGCGGCGCTCGGCGCGCTCCCAGGCCCGCCGGGAGCGGTTGCGGGAGGCGCGGACCACGGCGGCCTCGCAGTGGTCCAGCCAGCGGGCCTCGGCCTCGGCGGTGAAGATCAGGGACTCCAGGACGAGCAGCCCGGCGAGGTCGGCGCCGGCGGCGTCCGCGGGGACGGCACGCTTGGCGCGGGTGTACTCCTGCAGGTTGCGCAGGGTGGCGGTGCGCTGGGCCTGGATGACCTCGCGGACGTCCACGCCCTCGGTGGTCACGGCGACGGCGAGCTTGATGGCCAGCTCGTTGCGCGGCGGCGTGGTGGGGGCCAGCGGGGTGCGGAACCAGGTGGTGACTTCGGCGCGGCCGGCGTCGGTGAGGGCGTAGATGCGGTGGCCCTCGCCGTCGTCGCCGCGGTCCTCGACCAGGCCGTCCCGGGTGAGGCGGTCCAAGGTGGTGTAGACCTGCCCGATGTTCAGGAGCCAGGTGCCGCCGGTGGTCTCCTCGAAGTCCGCGCGCAGCTGATAGCCGTACTGCGGCCCGTGGGTGAGCAGGGCGAGAAGGGAGTGCTTGACGGACATGCGGTCCTCCGGATCGAGCGAGGGGATTCCGAGTATGCATACCCGGTATGAGCAAGTGTGCATACCCGGAATCCCAGCGTCAATCCCCCGGCCGGATCCGTTTTCGCTCGCGAAGCGGGAGGCGGACGCCTCCCGCTTCGCGAACGAAAACGCCGGGGCCTTCGCCAGAGAAATCGCCCGGGGCCGTGGTCAGCGAAGACGCCCGGAGCCCGCCGCTCACTAGACTCGGCACCATGACCGAGCAGAACGCCGCCCGTTACCCCGTCCCCGAGAAGGTCTCCGACATCTTCGACCCGCAGCGCTGGCGCGTGGTCGAGGGCTTCGACTTCCAGGACATGACGTACCACCGCCAGGTGGAACGGGACGCCGAGGGCAACTGGGTCCGGGACCTGCCCACGGTCCGCATCGCGTTCGACCGCCCGGAGGTCCGCAACGCCTTCCGCCCGGGCACCGTGGACGAGCTGTACCGCGCCATGGACCACGCCCGCATGACCCCGGACGTGGGCACGGTGCTGCTCACCGGCAACGGCCCCTCCCCCAAGGACGGCGGCCACGCGTTCTGCTCCGGCGGGGACCAGCGCATCCGCGGCCGCGACGGCTACCGCTACGCCGAGGGCGATACCGCCGAGACCATCGACCCGGCCCGCGCCGGCCGCCTGCACATCCTCGAGGTCCAGCGCCTGATGCGCACCGCCCCCAAGGCGATCATCGCCGTCGTGAACGGCTGGGCTGCCGGCGGCGGCCACTCGCTGCACGTGGTCTCGGACCTCACGCTCGCCTCGCGCCAGCACGGCAAGTTCAAGCAGACCGACGCGACGGTCGGCTCCTTCGACGCCGGCTACGGTTCCGCCCTGCTCGCCCGCCAGGTGGGCCAGAAGCGCGCCCGCGAGATCTTCTTCACCGCCCGCGAGTACTCGGCCGAGGACATGGTGGCCATGGGCGCCGTGAACGAGGCCGTGGACCACGAGCGCCTCGAGGAGGTCGCCCTGGAGTACGCCGCGGACATCAACCGCCAGTCCCCGCAGGCGCTGCGCATGCTGAAGTTCGCGTTCAACCTCCCGGACGACGGCATGAACGGCCAGCAGGTCTTCGCCGGCGAGGCCACGCGCATGGCCTACATGACGGACGAGGCCGTCGAGGGCCGCGACGCCTTCCTGCAGAAGCGCGACCCGGACTGGTCCCGGTACCCGTACTACTTCTGACCGACCACCACGGCAGGACGGAGACCCGCCCGTGCTCGAACTGCTCAGCGACCAGCCCATTCTCGTCCTCATGGCCACCGTCGCCCTGGGCGCCGCCGTCGGCACCATCCCCCTGGGCAAGATCCGCCTCGGCGCCTCCGGAGCCCTGTTCGTGGGCCTGCTCGTCGGGGCGGTGCTGCCCGACGTCGGCGACCAGCTGGCCCTGTTCCAGAGCTTCGGCCTGGCCCTGTTCGCCTACCTGATCGGTCTCGGCGCCGGCAAGGTGTTCTTCCGGGACCTGCGCCGCAACCTGCCCCTGATGCTGGCCGCCGTCCTCGTGGTGATCATCACCGCCTTCACGGTGCACCCGCTGGCCGCGCTGGTCGACCTGGACCTGCCGACGGCGATCGGCGTGTGGACGGGGTCGCTCACCGCGACGCCGGCGATGGCGCTGGCGAACCAGCTCACCGGCGGGCAGGCCCCGGCCGTGGGCTACGGGCTGTCCTACCTGGTGGGCGTGGTCGGCACCATCATCGCGATCACCCTGCTCGCCGCCCGCCCGTGGAGCAGCTCCCCGCGAGATCCGGCGCCGGTGACCGACGGCAAGCTGCGCTTCACCGTCGCGACCGCCACCTCCGCCATCGCCCTGCGGGAGATCCCGGGGATCTCCGAGGGGCTGGTGCGCGTGGTGGCGCTGCGCCACGGCGGCGTGGCCCGGATCGCCGGCTCCGCCGCCCGGATCGAGCCCGGGGACCAGGTCGTCCTGGACGGCACGGAGAAGAACATCGAGGAGGCCATGCAGCCCTTCGGCCGCCTCACCGATGCCGACCCGGCTCAGGTGATGAACCCGCTGCAGACCTCCATGGTCATCGTCACGGCCCGTGCCCTGGCCGACCGCCGCCTGGGCACGCTGTCCCTGCGCGAGCGCTTCGGCACCGACGTCGCCCGGCTGCGGCGCGACGACGTCGAGTCGCTGGCCACCCCTCAGACCGAGCTCAAGGTCGGCGACCGGGTGCTCATCGTGACCACCGCGCCGCGGATGGAGGCGGTGCGCGACTTCTTCGGCAACTCCACGCGGGGGCTCTCGAACCTGGACTGGATCTCCCTGGGCACGGGCATGGCGCTGGGCTACCTGCTGGGCATGGTGACGATCCCGCTTCCGGGCGGGGCCTCCTTCTCCCTCGGCCCGGCGGCCGGGTGCATCCTCGTCGGCCTCGCCCTCGGCGCGATCGGCCGGACGGGACCCACGGTGTGGGAACCGTCCACGGAGATCGCGCTGACGCTGCGGCAGTTCGGCCTCATGCTCTTCCTGGGCGTGGTGGGCCTGGCCGCCGGCCCGGCGTTCATCGAGACGGTGTTCACCCGGGTCGGCGGGCTGGCCATCCTGATGTCCGCCGTGCTCACCGCGCTCACCGCGGCCATGCTCATCGCCGCGGCACGGCTGCTGGGGCAGTCCGTGGATCGCACCTATGGGGCGCTGGCGGGCATCACGGGCCAGCCGGCGATCCTGGACTACGCGCTCTCCCGCTCCACCGACGCCCGCGTGACCGAGGGGTACGCCCAGCTGTTCGCCCTGATCATGGTGGTCAAGATCGCCACCGTGCCGTTCATGCTCTGACCGGCCGGCCGGTCCGCCCAGACCACCGCCGCCCGACCTCCGGCCGGCCGGTCCGCCCGGACCGCCGCCGCCCGACCTCTGTCCGCCGCCCGACCTCTGTCCGCCGCCCGACCTCTGTCCGCCGTCCGCCTCTGTCAGGAGTCCCGCCATGGCCGTCACCGCAGACCAGCTCGCCGCCGCCCGCGCGGCCCTCGCCGCCGCCTTGGAGGGCACCGGCGACCCGGTGGAGCTGACCGAGGACGGCCGTGTCCTGCCCCGCCCCGAGGCCAAGGATCCCGCCCGCTGCGGCCATCCGGACGCCGCCGCCGTCGTCCGGACGTCCGGCTCCACGGGTGCCCCCAAGCAGATCGTGCTCACCGCCTCCGCCCTGCGCGCCTCGGCCGCCGCCACCGCCTCGCGCCTCGGCGGCAGCGGCCCCGGCTCCCCCACTGCCATCACCCCCACCGCCGGCACCGCCCCCGGCTCCCTCACCGCCGGCACCGGCCACTGGCTCCTCGCGGTCTCGCTGCACTACGTCGCCGGCCTGGCGGTCCTCTCCCGCGCGATCGACGCCGGCACCGACGTCGTGCCCCTGCCCGCCGGCCCCTTCACCGCCACCGCCTTCGCGCAGGCCTCCGCACAGCTGCCGGACGACGGCCGGCCGCGGCTCGTCTCCCTCGTGCCCACCCAGGTCTCCCGTCTGCTCGCCGAGGACGCGGACCCGGCCGGACGGGAGGCGTTGGGCGGCTTCGACCACGTGCTCGTCGGCGGGGCCCGCCTGGCCGGTCCCCTGCGCGCCGCCGCCGAGGCCGCCGGGATCCGGCTCACCGCCACCTACGGCATGGCCGAGACCTGCGGCGGCTGCGTCTACGACGGTCTGCCCCTGCCCGGCGTCGCCCCCGAGATCCTCGACCCGGACGAGGAGGGCGTCGGCCGCATCCGCCTCGCCGGCCCCATGGTCGCCGCCGGCTACCTGGACGACCCCGCCCGCACCGCCGCCTGCTTCGACCACCCGGACGATTCCTTTCCTGCCCGTTTCCTCACCGAGGACCTCGGCCGCCTGATCCACGACGACGGCCCCCGCCTGGCCGTGACCGGCCGCGCAGACGACGTGGTCATCACCGGCGGCGTGAAGGTCTCCGCCGCCGCGGTGCAGGCCGTGCTCGAGGCGGATCCGGACGTCGCGGACGTCTTCGTCGGCGCCGTGGAGGACCCGGAGTGGGGCCAGCGGCTCTGCGCGGCGGTCGTCCCCGCGCAGGGGGCACACGCCTGGCGCGAGGACACGCAGAGGCGACTGGCCGTCGTCGTGAAGGATGCACTCGGCGGGCCTGCGACGCCCAAGACGTGGCTGGCCCTGGACGCCCTGCCGCTGCTGTCCACGGGGAAGCCGGACCGGCGCGCGCTCACGGCACAGTTCGCCGCCGCCTAGGCTCAGCGGCCGTACCTGCTGCCCCGCCCCGTGACCTGACCCGCCCCGACCTCCTCACCGCCGCGGCCCTGCTCGCCAGCGCCTTCGACCAGGCGGCGTCTCGCAGGCGACGATGCAGCGGCCGGTGCACGCAGTCCGCTGAGCGCAACTCCTCCGTAGGCTGGTCCCATGAGCTCCCCCCACCTGCGCGACGCGACCGCCGCCGACCTCGACGCCCTCGCGGCCGTCGCCGCCGAGGCCCTGTCCACGCTGCCGCTGTGGACCGAGCTGATCCCGGACCGGGGCGAACGCCGGGCCGTCATGGCCGCCCTGTACCGCGGCATGTTCGCCGACGCCCTGGCCCGCGGTGGCCGTGTCCGGCTCGCTGAGGACGAGCACGGCGTGACCGCCGCCGCCTTCTGGTCCTCCCCCGGCAACTGGCGGCCCTCCACCCTCCGCGGTCTCCAGGCGCTGCCCGGCATGGTCCGCGCCCTGGGCCTGCGCGGCACCGTGCGCCTGATGACGGTCAGCGGGCGCGGCTCTGCCGTCGCCGTGAAGTCCCACCCGTCCGAGCCGCACTGGTACCTCGCCGTGGTCGCCACAGCCGACCGGTCCCGCGGCCGGGGCCTCGGCACCCTGCTCCTGGAGGACGGCCTGGCCCACGTGGACGCGCGGGGCATGCCTGCCTACCTGGAGTGCGAGCCGCACCTGGAGGGCTGGTACCGCCGCTTCGGGTTCGGGGTCCGACAGGTCCTCGAGATCCCGGAGGGCATCGTGGACGGGGCCGTGCTCGATCACCAGCTGGGCATGTGGAGGATCCCCTCCCACGCCTGACGCCGCCGGGCCCGCCCGCCGTCGACTCGCGTGGGACAATGACCGGTGGCCGACTCGCACCGCGGCCGCCCTGCACGGAACCAGGAGGTCCACCGCACCCATGGCCACGATGTCCCAGTGGGTCGCCGCCGCTCGCCTGCGCACGCTGCCGATGGCAGTGGTGCCCGTGGTGACCGGCTCGGCCGCCGCACACACCCTGGACGGCTTCCACCTCGGCCGCGGGCTGCTGGCGATGGTCGTCGCCCTGGCCCTGCAGGTGGGTGTGAACTACGCCAACGACTACTCGGACGGCATCCGCGGCACCGACGACGACCGCGTCGGCCCCTTCCGCCTCACCGCCTCCCAGCAGACCGCGGCGAAGAACGTGAAGAACGCGGCGTTCGCCTGCTTCGGCGTGGCCATGCTCGCCGGATTCTTCCTGGTGGCCCTGTCCGGCACCTGGTGGTTCCTGCTGGTCGGTGCCGCCGCCGTGGCCGCCGCCTGGTTCTACACCGGCGGCTCCAAGCCCTACGGCTACCTGGGCCTGGGCGAGGTGTTCGTGTTCGTGTTCTTCGGCCTCGTGGCCGGCCTCGGCACCACCTACACGCAGGCCCTCGAGCTGAACGCGGCCGCCTGGGTCGCCGCCGTCTCCTCCGGCCTGTTCTCCACGGCCCTGCTGATGGCCAACAACATCCGGGACATCCCCACGGACCGCGAGGTCGGCAAGATGACCCTCGCCGCCCGCGTGGGCGACCGACCGGCCCGCTACGGCTACATCGGCATGATGGCCGTGGCCACCCTGCTTCCCCTGGTCCTGCTCGGCGCCTCCGGCTGGTTCGCGCTGACCGTGCTCTCCGCGGCCCTGGCGTGGATCCCGTCCCGCACCGTCCTGAAGGCGGACCACCCGCGCAGGCTCATCCCCGTCCTGAAGGCCACCTCCACGGTCGGGATCTTCTGGGCGATCCTGTTCGTCATCGCCTGCCTCACCGTCTGAGCCGCTCCCCCGGCCAGACGGCCGCAGACAACGACGACGGCCGCCCACCGGCGCAGGTGGGCGGCCGTTCTCGTGGGGTCGGGTCGTCCCGGCCGAGCCGGGCGGAGGCCACGGCGAACGTGCGGATGGAAGGCGCGTGCCGTCGTCGGGAAACAGGGGGTGCCCCTCGACAACTGGTGAGGACTCACCGTCATCAGGGCCCGGAGTCCCGGCTCAGAGGGCGTGTCCTCACCAGTTGACGGCAGGGAACCGGGTGGCTCAGCTGCGGAAACGGCCCTCGGTGTAGGCGTCCTCGGCCTCGGCATCGGCCTGCTCGGTCCTGCCGCGGCGGTTCCGGGACACGCCCCGACGCCAGGCCGCCATGTCCTCGGTGGCGCCGTCACGCAGCCGGCGCAGGCCCAGGTAGCCGACCGCGAAGGACAGGATCAACGCCACCAGCACGGACAGCACCATGCCGAGGTCCATCGCCATGCAGAGGTACCAGACGCCGACGAACACGACGATGCGGATGAGGCCGTAGAGGAGGAAACGCACCCCGCCATTCTAGGCCCGGCCGGTGAGGACTGCCTGGGCGGACGACGCCCCGCCCGATTCCTAGAATGGTCCCCATGCCCCGTTTCCTCATCCCCGCGATCATCGTCATCGTGGCCCTGACGCTCTACTGCCTCTTCGAGCTGCTGCTGACGCCGAAGCACCAGGTCCGTTCGATGCCGAAGGCGGTGTGGTTCCTGGTGGTCCTGCTGCTGCCGCTGGTCGGTCCCCTGCTCTGGCTGATCCTGGGCCGGGCCCGCACGGCCTCCGCCGCGCACGCCGAGCCGCGCATGTCCGCCCCGGACGACGACGAGGAGTTCCTGCGCAACCTCCGCGTCCAGCGCCGCCAGGACCAGCGCGAGGCGGACCTGGAACGCCGTGCGAAGCAGCTCGACGAGCGGGAGCGCCGCCTGCGCGAGCGGTCCGGCTCCGAGGGCCGCTCGGGCGACGGCGGGGCAGACGACCACCGCGGCAGCGGCCGCCCGGACGGCGAGGACGGTGCGGGCCGCACAGACGGCGAGGACGGCCCGGAGGAGACCGGCACGGACTCCCCGACCGGCCGCTGAGGGCAGGCCCGCTGCCCGCTGAGACAGACGCGCCGCCGCCCGCTGAGGGCAGGAGCGCCGCTGGCCGCTGAGGGCAGGAGCACCGCAGCCCGTTGAGGCAGGAGCGCCGCCGGCCGATCGCAGACACACGTGGGGCCCCGGACCGATGCGGTCCGGGGCCCCACGTCCGTGTTCAGGACGTCTCAGCGGTCGTCCCGGCTCACTCCGGGACGCCGGCGTAGGAGTGCAGGCCCGGGAAGTACATGTTCACGATCGTGTAGTTGAACACGATGCAGGCGAAGCCGATGATCGACAGCCAGGCCGAGCGGTTGCCGGTCCAGCCGCGGGTGGCGCGGGCGTGCAGGTAGGCGGCGTAGACCACCCAGATCACGAAGGTCCACACCTCCTTGGTGTCCCAGTTCCAGTAGCGGCCCCAGGCGGCCTCGGCCCAGATGGCGCCGGCGATCAGGGTGAAGGACCACATCACGAAGCCCACGGCGTTGATGCGGTAGGACCAGTTCTCCAGGGCGCCGGCGGTCGGCACGAGGCGCAGGAAGGACCAGGTGCCCTTGCCCTGCATCATGCGGCTCTGGGCGTTGGACTGGACCAGCTGGAGGATGGACATCGCGGCGGTCAGGGTGAACAGCGCGGTGGACAGCACGGCGATGGACACGTGGATCACGAGCCACGGGGACTGCAGCGGCGGCTGCAGGTGGCCAACCGGGGTCGGGAAGCCCATGGTGGCGGCGCACATCATGGCCACCACGAGTCCGGTGACGAAGGTGCCCACGAAGCGCAGGTCCTTGCGGAACAGGAAGATCAGGTAGACGGTCGTGACCAGCAGGGCGCCCGTGGTCATGAACTCGTAGAGGTTGCCCCACGGCACACGGTGGGAGGCCAGGCCGCGGGCCACCACGGCGAAGGCGTGCAGGGCCCAGCCGATGCCGAGCACGGCCACCGCCACGTTGGCGATCGGACGCCGGCCCCGGCCGGTGTAGTCCATGTCCTCGTCCACCAGGTCGGACTCGGCACCGTCCCCGGTGCGGTCCAGCGCAGCGGAGTCGGCCGGATCACGGTCCAGCAGGGCGGTGGAGCCGCCGCCGCGGCCGCCCACGGAGACGGCGGAGCGCTGTGCGTGGCGGGCCAGGTCGCGCTCGGTTGCCAGCTCCTCTTCGAGGCGCTTGATGGTGGTCGAGGCCACCGCCATGTCGACGGCGAACACGATGAACGAGGCCGCGTAGACGAGGGCGGCGATGAGCATGAACAGATCGCTGTACAGGGCGAGCTGCTCGTTGACGGGGGCCGTCGGGTTGAACACGGTCAGACTCCTGATCCAGGGGTGTGGCGAGGCGCAGGGTCACCCTCGCCTTCAGGTCCATTGTCGCTCTCCGGAGCGGTCACCGGCCACATCTTCTCCATGGCCGAGCGCAGCGCGACGTTCTCCGCGCGCAGGCCGGTGGCCTCGCCACGGGCGAGCAGGGCGTACTCCACCCTGGTGCGGCCTGCCTCGTCCGTGTCCGCCCGCACCCAGACGCGGCGGCGACGCACGAACAGGCTCACGGCCAGGCCGATCAGGGCGGTGGCGGCGAAGACGCCCACGCCCCACTTGCCCGGGTCGTAGTGCAGGTCCAGGCCGACGTAGCGGCGGACGCCGTCGAAGCTGATGGAGCCCTTGCCGTCCGGCAGCTCGTAGGTCTGTCCCTCGTCCAGGGTGATGCCGCCGTTCGAGTTCGTGCGGCTGTTGAGCTCGGTGAGGTTCTCCGTGTCCAGGACGTACACGTTCTGCGGGACGCCGGCGTCCAGGCCGAGGTCGCCGTAGTAGGAGTTCAGGATCAGCTGCGGCTTGAGCAGCTCCGGGTCCACCGAGACCGCGACGCCGTCCTCGCCCTCCACGGCGGCGGGGAGGAACAGGCCGACGAAGCCGAGCTGGTCCGGCGTGGCGTCGGGGGCCTTGATGACCGCCAGGGAGGTGTACATCTGGTCCTGGACCCGGGTCACCACCGGGCCCTGGAAGGCGATGTCCCCCTCACCGTCGCGGATGGTCACCACGGGGGCATAGCCGTTGCCGACGAGGTACACGCGGACACCGTGCACGTCCAGGGGGCTGTTGACCTTGAGGATCTCCTCCGCGGGTTCTGCGCCGGGGCCCTCGCGGACCTCCATGCGCGCGGTGTAGTCGATCGGCTGGCCGTAGTGGGTCTCGGACTGGCGCTCGAACACGGCGTCGAAGGACTCGAGCTTGAGGGAGAAGGGCTTCAGCTGGTCTGCGTTGAAGTACGTGCCCGGAGTGAAGGAGTCGTAGGCCACCAGGTTGTTGGCGAAACCCTCCCCCTCCACGAGGATCTTCTGGCCGGTGTACTTCGTCATGCCGCCGTAGGCCATGAACACGAGCACGCCGATCAGCGAGAAGTGGAAGACGATGTTGCCGATCTCGCGGAGGTAGCCGCGCTCGGCGGAGACGGACGGCCCGCGCTCGTCGGAGTGGTCCGCCACGCGGTACCCGCGCTTCTTCAGCCAGGCCTTGGCCTGCGCCACCGCCTGCTCCGGTGCCGGGCCCTCCTCCTCCAGCACCACGGTGCCGGACTCCGGGAGGCGGGACAGCCGGCGAGGCGTGCGCGGCGGCGGGGACTTCATGACCTTCACGTGCTTGATCGCACGCGGCACCACGCAGCCCACCAGGGACACGAAGAGCAGCAGGTAGATCGCGGAGAACCACACGGACGTGTACACGTCGAAGAACTGCAGGAAGTCCAGGATCGGGCCCCAGAACGGGTTGTCCTCGATCCACTGGTCCACGATCTCCGGGCCGGCCCGGCGCTGCGGCACCAGGGAGCCGGGCACGGCGGCCACGGCGAGCAGGAGCAGCAGCATCAGCGCGGTGCGCATGCTGGTGAGCTGGGTCCAGGCCCAGCGCGCCATCTCCTTCGCGCCGAGCGTCGGCAGCGCCGCCTCGGCCTTCTTCGCTCGGGTGCTCACAGGGGAAGACTCACCTCGTTCTGGAACCAGGTCTGCAGCTGGAGGGTCCACGTGCTCCACAGGCCGGTCACCATGACCAGGCCGAGGACGATCAGCAGGACGCCGCCGAACACCTGCACGGCGCGGCGGTGGCGGCGGAAGAAGGCGAGGGCGCTCATCCCGCGCTCCACGCCGAGGGCGATGAGGATGAACGGCAGGCCCAGGCCCAGGCAGTAGACGAAGGCCAGCAGGGCCCCGCGGCCGGCCGCCCCGTCCGCCCCGGCGGCGGCCATGGCCAGGACCGCGGCGAGGGTCGGGCCGATGCAGGGGGCCCAGCCGAGGCCGAAGGTCATGCCGAGCAGCGGTGCACCCACGAGTCCGGCCGCGGGCTTCAGGTGCAGGCGGCGCTCGGTCTGGAGCCGATCGAACCGGCCGAGGAAGACGATGCCGAGCAGGATCACCGCCACGCCCAGCAGGCGGGTCACCCACTCTCCGTCCCGCTGCAGCCAGAACGCGATCTGCGCGAACATCACGCCGGCCAGCACGAACACCGCGGAGAAGCCGAGCACGAACAGCACGGCGCCGAGCACCAGGCGGCTGCGTCGGCGGTCCTCGAGGCGTTCTCCCCCGAGGCCAGTCACATAGCCGAGGTAGCCGGGCACGAGCGGCAGCACGCACGGGGACAGGAAGGACACGATGCCGGCCAGCAGCGCGATGGGCCCGGCGACCAGCAGCGATCCGTCCAGGACCGCCTCGGCGAAGGGGTTGTTCTGCATCGGCGCTGAGGTCACTGCCCCTGCTCGTCCACCACGGTCGTGAGCAGGGCGCGCAGGGTGCCCTCCTCGACCGCGCCGAGCACACGGGCCGAGACCCGGCCCTCGGCGTCCAGCACGAGGGTGGAGGGCACGGCCTGCGGAGGCACGAAGTCGGAGAGGGCGAGCAGCACGTCCCCGGAGAGGTCCTCCATGGAGGGGTACGGGATCTCGAAGGTGCGCTCGAAGGCCCGGGCCGTGGTGGCGGTGTCCCGGACATTCACGCCGAGGAACGTCACGCCCTCAGACGCGAACTGCCCGTGGAGGGAGACCAGGTGCGGGGCCTCGATGCGGCACGGCGCGCAGGCGGCGTACCAGAAGTTCAGCACAGCGGGGGCGCCGCGCAGGGACTCGGCGGACACCTCGGTGCCGTCGAAGAGGGCGCCGGAGAACTCCACCGGCTCCGAGCGCTCTGCCTGTGCGTACTCGGCCACGGAGCCGTCTCCGGCGATGTAGTTCTTGCCGTCCGCGTTGCCGGCCTGGCCGGCCAGGACGTCGTCTCCTCCCCCGCACGCCACGAGCAGCGGGGCGGCCGCGCCGAAGCCCAGTCCCGCCAGCAGACGTCGACGGGTCAGACGGGACACGGGCATGGAGGTACCTCCTCGTCACAGGCGCGGAAAACAGCCTCAGGGATTCTGACCAGTCTAGTCTGCCCGCCCATCCTGACCGGAACCTTGAAGACGGACTCCACGACGACGGCCCCGCACCTGCGTCCGTCCCCTCGCCCCGGGCGGGGCGAGGCAGGCGTGAAGGCGAGGGGCCGTCGTCGGGGAGGGGGCGCGGAGCGTCTCAGGCGCCGGGCAGGTTGGCGGCCTGGGCGAGCAGGTGCGCATTGGGTTCGTGGTACTCCACGCGCGGCCGCTCGCGGCCGTCCTCGAAGACCAGGGAGGTCACGGAGGTGAGGGTGCACTCGCGCCGGCGCGGGTCGTGCATGAGCGGACGCCCCTCGGTGGCCAGGCGGGTCACCCAGATCGGCAGCTGGTGTGAGACGAGGATGGCCTCGGCGCCCGGGCCCAGGGTGTCCACCGCGACGTCGCGGGAGCGCTGGACGACCTCCACCATGCGCTGCACCTGCTGGATGTACGGCTCGCCCCAGGAGGGGCGTGCGGGGTTGCGCAGCTTCGGCCACAGGCTCGGGGTGGACTTCAGGGTGGCGGCCACGTTGGACATGCCCTCGAAGGCGTTCTCCGCCTCGACCAGGTTCGGCTCGGTCTCCAGCTTCTTGCCGAACGCCGCGGCGATGGGGGCCGCGGTCTGCTTCGCGCGCTGCAGCGGGGAAGCGGCCACGATGGCCGGCTGGCGCTGAATGCGGTTCGCCCGCTCCACGAACCACTCGGCCACACCGTCGGCCATCTGCAGGCCGAGGTCGGACAGGCCGAACCCCGGCAGGCGCCCGTAGAGGACGCGGTCCGGGTTGAAGACTTCACCGTGACGGACGAGATGCACCGTGGCCAGAACGCTCATGTCCCCAGTCTGTCAGAGACGCGGAGAGCCGACAGGCACTAGCGTGGGAGGCCACAGGCCGCGCGACCGCGCAGACCGACCGACGCCGACGGAAGGACACCGCCGTGAGCGAGAACCAGGACCGCCCCAGCTACGGACAGGAGTACGGCGGTGCGAACGCAGGCTCCTACGGCTCGGGCGGGGGCGGGCAGGAGTACCGCGCCGGCTCCGAGTACGGGCAGAACCCCTACGGCCAGGACCCGTACGGCGGACCGCAGGGGCAGCCCGGCGCTCCCGGACAGCAGCCGCAGCAGTGGCAGCAGCCGCAGCAGGGCGACTTTCCCCCGCCGCCGGGCGGGCCGGGCTGGAACGGCTCGGGAGGGCAGCAGTGGGGCCCTCAGCAGCAGTGGGGGCAGCCCGGACAGCAGTGGGGGCAGCCCGGCCAGCAGTGGGGCGGCCCGGTGCAGGAGCCGGTGCGGCCCACGTCCATCACCGTGGCGTTCTGGCTGATCATCGCGGCCGCGGTCGTCATGGTCGGCTCCACGCTCGCCGGTGCCTTCGCGCTCACGACCCCGGAGGGCAAGGCCATCGTCGAGGACGTCACCCGCCAGCAGGTGGAGGCCTCCGGCCTCACCGGCACCGAGGCCGAGCAGATGATGCAGACGACCGTGGACATGATGCCCGGGTTCATGACCGCCTTCGCCCTGGTGGCGTTGGTGCTGTACCTGCTGGTCGCCTTCAAGATCCGCTCCGGCTCCCGCCCCGCACGCATCGTCGGCACCGTGCTGGCAGCGCTCTCGCTGCTGATGATGCTCACCAGCCTGCTCGGCGGCATGCCGGGCCTGGAGATCGTGTGGGTCCTGCTGGGCGTGGGCGGCATCGTGATGGCCTACCGCCCAGACTCCACCGAGTACATGCGTCAGCGGGCCTGGGCGAAGTCGATGCGCGTGAAGTGATCAGGCGGCGGTGAGCATCCGCTCCAGCCGCGCCGGGTCCACGCGCCAGAAGTCGCGCTGGACGCCGTCCACGAACAGCACCGGGATCTCCTCCGCATGCCGCTCGGCCAGCTCCGGGTGCTCGGCGCCGTCGAGGAGCTCGTAGGCCTCCCCCAGCCGGCCACAGACCTCCGCGACCGTCTCCACGGCGGCCGCACACAGGTGGCACCCCTCCTTGACCAGCAGCTGGACGCGAGGGCGAATGGCGGAGGCGGCGGCCGCCGTCGTGGTGTCAGAGTCCATGCACACCACCCTACGGGCACCGCGGGCAACGACCGCCGGGCGCAGCGTCACGAGGCCCGGCAGGACCCCGCGCAGGCTCAGCGCACACCGCACGGCCCTCGGAACAGAGCGAGGCCGCCGTCCCGAACGGGACGGCGGCCTCGCATCTGCTCTCCGGAGCAGGCGTCACTTCTTGTTGCGACGCTGGTGCCGGGTCTTGCGAAGCAGCTTGCGGTGCTTCTTCTTCGACATGCGCTTGCGGCGCTTCTTGATCACAGAACCCATGGGGTCTCCTCATGTCGGGGGCGACGGTCGGCGGGGTCACTCGGACCGCACCGAGCTGACTGGACAGCCGGGCCGACCCGCATTCCACCGGATGTGGAACGCTTGTAAAACGTTCCCCGCCACAATACCGGGCGCGCCTGCAGCGCGCGAATCCACGCGGATCCGCGGACGCCGGCGCGGCAGGCCTCAGTCGAACCAGGGGTCCAGGCCGTGGTACGGGAAGAGCTCCTTGCGGGTGGCCATGATGGCCTGGTCCACCGGGTCGGACGGGTCGTAGCCGACCTCCCACGAGCGCCACCACACGTCCGCCCCCTCTCCCATGGTGGTGGGGATGCGGCCCTCCTCGTCCTCCGGCGCCGAGGACATGTCTCCGGTGAGCTCGTCCGCGGTGAGGGACGTCACGTGGTCCACCCACGCCTGCGGGATCTCGGCCCTGATCGGGATCGGGGCGTCCAGCACGATCGCCGTGAGATGGGCCCAGGCGCGCGGCACCACCTTCAGCGGGTTGTAGCCGCCGCCGCCCGTGGCGATCCACCGGCCCTGGCAGAACTGGTCCGCCCAGTCCGCCAGGTCGAAGGCGAGCTGACGCTGACCGTCCACGGACAGGCGCAGGTCCGCCAGCGGGTCGGCGTGATGGGAGTCGCAGCCGTGCTGCGTGACGAGCACCTGCGGGGCGAAGGCGCGCAGCAGCTGGGGGACGGTGGCGTGGGTGGCCCGCAGGAAGCCGGCGTCACCGGTGCGGGCCGGGACGGCGACGTTCGCGGCCGAGCCGAGCGCCTCCGGTCCGCCCACCTCGTTGGCGAACCCGGTGCCGGGGAACAGGGCGAACCCGGTCTCATGGATGGAGATCGTCAGCACGCGGGGGTCGTTGTAGAAGATCGACTGGGTGCCGTCGCCGTGATGGGCGTCCACGTCCACGTAGGCGATGCGCTCGGCGCCCAGGTCCAGCAGACGCTGGATGGCCACGGCGCAGTCGTTGTAGATGCAGAACCCGGAGGCCGCCTTGCGGGAGGCGTGGTGCATGCCACCGGAGAAGTTCACTGCGCGCCTGACCTCGCCGGACCAGACGGCCTCGGCAGCGGCCAGCGTGCCGCCGGCGATGCGCGCGGCGGACTCGTGCAGGTCCGGGAAGATCGGGCAGTCCTCGGAGCCGAGGCCGTGCTCCTCGTCCTCCGTGCCGCCCGAGGAGGCGGCCTTCACCGCGGCGATGTACTCCGGGGCGTGGGCGAGCTGGAGCTGCTCGTCCGTGGCCACCGGCGGTTCGATGATCCGCACGTTCTCGCCCGAGAGCAGGTCGAAGGACTCGATCAGACGGTGGGTGAGATCGAGTCGGAGCGGGGCCATCGGGTGCTCGGCGCTGAATCGGTACTTGAGCAGGTCCGAGTGCCAGACGACCGCTGCCGGCTGGGAATCACTGGGTGAAGACGTGGCACTCATCACTCACAGCCTACGACTGTGCGCCCCCTCACGCCTGTCGAGGGCCTTTCATGACGGACAGGTGACGCGCCCCGCATGACGGACGGGTGACGCCCCCGCGTGCGCACCACACGTGGTGCGGCCGCGGAAGCGCGCCCGCGTACACGAGGCCGGTCCACGGGTAGCCTGTCGACCCATGGCCCCTGCCCGTCCACGCCGCCTGCCTCCCGCGGTGCACCGATCGGTGCCGCGCCCCCGCCCGGTGAGGCGACGCCGTCCCCAGCCGTGGAACTCCTCCTCACTGGAGTCCGGCCGCGGCGTCCGCGCGGCGGTCCGCCGCACCTCGCACACGGTCAAGCACCTGGCCGGGTCCTCGCCCGCCCGCTCCGCGCTGACGGCGTTCGCCCTGGTCTCGGCGGTCTTCACCGCCCTGCTGTCCCTGCCGTTCGCGGCACGGGACGGCCACCCCACGCCGCTGCACGACGCGATGTTCACCGCCGTCTCCGCCGTCTCGGTGACGGGCCTGACCACGGTGGACACGGCAGAGCACTGGTCCACGCTCGGCCACGTGATCATCCTGGTGGCGGTCCAGATCGGCGGCCTGGGCATCCTGTCCATGGCGTCCCTGCTGACGCTGGCCGTCTCCCGTCACCTCGGCGTCCGGTCCAAGCTGCTCACCCAGGAGGGCGGCATGACCACGGGCCACGTGGGCGAGGTCGGCACGCTGCTGCGCGTGGTGGTGGTGACGGTGCTGTCCGCGGAGCTGGTCCTCACCGCACTGATGGCGCCGCGGTTCATCGCGGAGGCCGGCTCGGTGGGGGCCGGGCTCTGGCACGCCGTCTTCTATGCGGTGAGCGCCTTCAACAACGCCGGCTTCAGTCTGCACCCCAACGGCCTGAGCGACTTCGCCCACGAGCCCTACCTGCTCACGCTGATCGGCCTCGGCGTCTTCGTGGGCGCCCTGGGCTTCCCGGTGGTGCTCGTGCTGATGCAGAAGGGCTGGCGCTACAGGCAGTGGAACCTGCACACGAAGCTGACCGTGGAGGTCACCCTCATCCTGCTGGTGCTGGGCGCGGTCTTCATCTGGCTCTTCGAGCACACCAACCCGGACACCCTCGCCGGCATGGGCGGGCCGGAGCAGATCGGCCAGTCCCTGTTCGCCTCCGTGATGACCCGCTCCGGCGGCTTCTCGGTGATCGACGTGAACGCCCAGACCGCGGAGACCCTGCTGCTGACGGACGCGCTGATGTTCGTGGGCGGAGGCTCGGCCTCCACCGCCGGCGGCATCAAGGTCACCACGCTGGCCGTGATGTTCCTGGCGATCGTGGCCGAGGCCCGCGGTGACAAGGAGGTCACCGTCCACGGGCGCACCATCGCCTCGGAGACCCTGCGCGTGGCCATCTCGGTGCTGGCCCTCGGCGCCACCCTGGTGCTCACGGCCACCCTGACGGTGCTCGCCATGACGGAGGAGCAGCTGCAGCGGGCGCTGTTCGAGGCGATCTCCGCGTTCGCCACCTGCGGGCTGTCCACCGGCCTGTCCGCGGAGCTGCCGCCGGCCGGCGTCTACGTGCTGACGGGCCTGATGTTCGCCGGCCGCGTCGGTACAATCACGTTCGCCGCGGCCCTGGCCCTGCGCCAGCGCCGTGTGCTCTACCGCTACCCCGTCGAGAGGCCGATCCTTGGCTGACCAGAAGCGCATCGACCCCCATGCCCCCGTCCTCGTGATCGGCCTGGGCCGCTTCGGCGCGGCCACCGCCCAGGAGCTCGTGGCCCAGGGACGTGAGGTGCTGGCAGTCGAGAAGGACCCGGTGCTGGTGCAGAAGTGGGCGTCCACGCTGACCCATGTGGTGGAGGCGGACGCCACGGACGCCGAGGCGCTGCGCCAGCTCGGCGCGGAGGACTTCTCCGCCGCGGTGGTGGGCGTGGGCACGTCCATCGAGTCCTCGGTGCTGATCACCGTGAACCTCGTGGACCTGGAGATCCCGCACCTCTGGGTCAAGGCCATCACCGCCGCGCACGGCAAGATCCTGCGCCGCATCGGCGCCAACCACATCATCTTCCCGGAGTTCGACGCCGGCGTGCGCGCCGCACACCTGGTCAACGGGCGCATGCTGGACTTCATCGAGTTCGACGACGACTTCGCGATCGTGAAGATGCACCCGCCGACGGAGACCGTGGGCTTCACCCTGTCCGAGTCGGACGTGCGCAAGAAGTACGGCGTGACGATCGTGGGCGTGAAGACCCCGGGCGAGGAGTTCACCTACGCCCAGCCGGACACCAAGGTCGGCCCGCGGGACACGCTGATCGTCTCCGGCCACACAGACCTGATCGAGCGCTTCGCCGCGCGGCCCTGAGAGGTCCCGGCGCGCCGACCGCTTCGCCCTCCGCACTCAGGAGGCGCCTGGAGTGCCGCGGCGGCGGGCTCGGCGCCGCGGAGGCCCACCGTGCCGCTTCCCGACGACGGCCGCTCACCCATGGCTCCCTCCACCCCCATTATTGCTAACTGCTCGCATTAGCACTACTGTATGGCCGTCATCGTCGCGCTGAGAATGAGATGAGGAATGCGATGCACATCAGCGGCAAAGAACCGCGCGTCCTGACCACCGGCCTGACGGCCACCGCACTGCTGTTGGCCGGGCTCACGGCGGCGCCGGCCGCATCCGCGGCCGAGGGACGCGTGGTCCTGGAACCCGGGCACATCGACGCCCCGAAGGTGTTCTGGGAGGACGGCGGCTTCGCCCTCAAGGCCTCCGCTGGCGAGGTCCACCGCCTGCACGACGCGGTCAGCTGGCTGCGCCCGAACGTCTATGCCTCCAGCTACTTCTTCGGCACGGAGCAGTACTACGCCCAGCACGTCGGCGAGGAAGCCCCCGCCCTCGACTTCCTGGGCGAGGGCACCACCTGGTGGGCCGCCCCGGCGAACTGCATCCTGTGCGGGCAGATCTGGCAGGGCTTCGCCGCGGACACCGGCGTCCCGCACACGCAGTTCCGGGACGGCGCCGGTCTGGACGCGGCGAACGCGGACGGCACCTTCTGGCTGGACCTCGTGGACGTGGACGGTCCGGGTCGTGTGGAGGTCTTCGCCGGCAGCCAGTCCGACTCGGACAAGTGGGGCACCGTCGAGCGCCTCTTCTCCAGCCAGGACGAGGACCTGCGCACCGCGGCCCTCAAGCCAGGCACGCACACCCACATCAGCACCCTGTTCTCCGCCCCGGGCGACTACACGCTCACCTGGCGCGCCACGGCCCGCACGGCAGACGGGAAGATCGTGAGCTCGAAGGTCACCGCCCAGGACTGGAGGGTGGGCGGCGCCCGCCCGGACACCGCCGAGCAGCCCTCGCTGGCCGAGCGGTACGCCGCCGCGCCTGCCGGGCCCACGGAGGGGTACGCCTTCTCCGTCGCTCCGGCGCAGGACGAGAAGGCCGGGCAGTTCGGCATCCCGCAGGCCGCCTGGTCCTTCACCGCGCCGGACGGCGCGGACGGCACCGCCCTCGTGTTCGTGGACGGCTACCCCATGACCGAGATCCCCGTGAAGGACGGCAAGGGCTCCTTCGCCCAGCTCCCGGCGGTCGGCGAGGCAGAGTACCAGGCCGTCTTCCTGCCGGAGGGGAAGGGCGCCCGCTGGTCCTCGGCCCCGGTGTCCTACGCCCCGGGCGGGGCGAAGGCCTCCACCTCCTCCGCCGCGGACCTGCCGACGCCGTCCCCGCGCCACGCCACCCCGGAGTACGCACCACAGGACACGGACCTGCCGGACGACCTCTCCGCGGACGTGACGCTCTCCCCCGGCCGCTTCGACACCACCTTCGGCGTGGACGTGGAGCTCTCGGACCCTCGCGCCGCCGGCCGTGTGCGCCTGGACTTCTTCGACCCCGCCGACGACGCCTTCCCGTGGGCCACCTTCGAGGGCACCCTGCGGGACGGCCGCTGGCAGGACCAGATCGAGGACGTGGACACCACGAAGGGCCTCCAGGCCCGCGTGACCTACCTGCCGCACGCCTCCATGGACAACGTCCACATCAGCACCGGTGTGGCCGCAGAGAAGTTCGACCCCAAGGCCACCACCACCTCCACCCTGCAGCTGGGCTCCGAGGCGCCTGGGACCGATCCGGCCCCGATCGAGGACCCCGCCCCGGCCGACGGCGAGATCGAGACCGATCCCGTCACCCTGGACCGAGGCCACGTGGACCTCGGACCGGCCATCGTGGGCAAGGACCTGGACTTCGTGGTCGGCGACGACACCGCCCTCCATCATCCCACCCGCGTGAACCGCACCACCGACTCCGTGACCCTGAAGGTGAACCGCTCTGCCTTCACCCGGCGCACCGAGGGCATGGACCTGAGCCCGTACAAGGGCCTCGGGGACATCTTCTACCTGCTGCCGCAGACTCAGAAGAGCTCGCTGGTGTGGCCCGGCTTCTCCACCGAGCACCTGGACCGCACCCGCTTCCCGGAGGGCCTGGACGTGGAGCTGCAGACCGTCTCCGCCCCGGCCGGCGGCAAGTGGTGGGCCAGCGTCACCTCGGGCCTGGGCAAGACCGCGGTGATCGCCTCGCACGACGCCGGTGTCTCCCGCCTCGACCTGCCCGGCCCGGTGCACATGCACAACAACTGGGTCTTCAGCACCCCCGGCCGCTACGTGATCCGCTTGCGTGCCGTGGGCGAGGACGCCTCCGGCACCGCCGTGCAGACGCCGTGGCGGGACGTGACCTTCCAGGTGGAGGCCGACCCGGAGCGCACCCCCGACTTCGCGGACAACAAGCCCGGCTCCTACGCCTACGAGCCGATCCGCTGGATGCAGCTGCAGGGCATGTCCGCCGGCTACTCGGACGGAACCTTCCGCAAGAACCGGGACATCAGCCGCGGCGAGTCCCTCGCCCTGATCCACCGCTACCTCCACCCGAAGCAGGAGCCCCTGACCACGCCGCCCTTCAAGGACGTCCCGCTGACCAGCCCGTTCGCCGCCGCCGCGGCGTGGGCCGCCGATGCCGGCGTGTCCACCGGGTACAAGGACGGCACCTTCCGCCCGGGCAGGGACGTCTCGCGCGGCGAGTTCGCCGCGTTCCTCTACCGCGCGGCCGGCGGCGGCTCCGCCCCGTCCGGCGGCAGCGGCTTCCGGGACGTCTCGGAGAAGAGCCCGTGGCGTGATGCGGTCGCGTGGATGAAGAAGACCGGACTGACCACCGGCTACGCGGACGGCACCTTCCGTCCGGACCGGCAGATCACCCGCGCGGAGGTGGCGATCATGCTCCACCGCCTGGACCAGTCCCGCAACGGCTGACCGAGGTTCCCCGGCCGCTCCGGGGCGTCACGACGACGGCCGCTCACCGGAAACGCCCCCGTCACCACATCCTGTGGTGACGGGGGCGTCGGTGTCTGGCGGCGCCTCCCGTTCCTTGAGCGAAAGCTCCGGGGGTCATGGACGACGGGGCCTCCCGCCTCCCATTTCACTGGCGAAAACGCCAGGGGGTGGCGAAAGTCAGGCGCGGAACTCCTCGGCCATTTCTGCGTCGCGCTTCGCGGCTGCGTCCATGGCGCGGTTCACGAGGTCCTCCATGCCGCCGTCGAGGAAGGCCTCAACGGCCTTCTCGGTGGTGCCGTTCGGGCTCATCACGGCCTTGCGCAGGTCCTCGGCCTTGGCGCCCTCCTGCTGGAGCATGATGCCGGCGCCCTTCACGGTGGCGGCGGCCATGGCCTCGGCGGCCTCGGCGTCCAGGCCCAGCTGCGCGCCGTGGGCGGCGATCAGCTCGGCGAGCAGGAACACATAGGCCGGGGCGGAGCCGGCGGTGGCCACCACGGCCGAGAGCTGCTCCTCCTCCACCGACACCACCAGGCCGGAGCCGGCGAACAGGGCACGCACGGCAGCGGACTGCGCGGCGGTGACGGTCGGCCCCTCGGCCACGCCGACCACGCCGGAGCCCACGGTCAGCGGGGTGTTCGGCATGGTGCGCACGATCGGCTGGCCCTCCGGCAGGACCGCAGCCAGGGTGGCGGAGGTGACGCCGGCGGCCACGGAGACCACCACCGTGTCCGGGCGCAGCGACGGCGCCAGGTCCTTCAGGGTGGCGACCATGTCCTTCGGCTTGACGCCGACGAGCACGATGTCCGCCTCGGCGACGGCGGCGTGGTTGGCCTGCGGGTCCTGCTCCTGACAGGTCACGGTCACCCCGTGCCGTGCGGCGGCCTTCTCGGCGGAGGCCGCGGAGCGGGTGGTGGCCACGACGTTCTCCGCGGGCACCCCCTGTTCCAGCATCCCGGCCAGGATGGCGCCGGTCATGGTACCCAGTCCGAGGATGGCGATGCGGGCGTCGGTGGGGGTCTGCGTCATGGGGTGGATCGTTCCTTCGACGGATCGGTGGTCTCGTTCAGGCGGCCGGCCCAGAGGCGGCGAGGTGCTCGCGGGCAAAGGCGAGGGATGCGGCGAGCTTCTCCTCGCGCTGCCCGGCGTACTCGACGCCGCGCGTGCCGACCTCCACACACACGGTACCGGCCAGACCCACTCGACCCAGATGGCGCAGGGACTCGGCGACGGGCTGGGTGCCCTCGCCGGGGATCAGGTGGTCGTCCTTGCCGGAGTCGTTGCCGTCGGTGAGGTGCACGTGCCGCAGCCGGGGCCCGAGCTCGCGGACGGCGTCGAGAGAATCCACGCGGGCGATGGCCGCGTGGGAGAAGTCCCAGCAGATGTGCTCGTACGGCTCGGGCAGCGGGTTCCAGTGCGGCAGATACATCTTGGCCTCCCGGCCGTAGGCCCGCCACGGGTACATGTTCTCCACCGCGATCACCACGCCGGTCTCCGCCATCAGCTCCTGGATCCCCTCGGCGAAGCGCACCGCGTACGTGCCCTGCCAGCGGAACGGCGGATGGGCCACCACGGTGGCTGCGCCCACGGCCTGCGCCAGCTCCACGGAGCGGCGGATCTTGGACCACGCGGAGCCCCACACCTGCTGGGTGAACAGCAGGGTCGGGGCATGGATCGAGTCGATCCGCTGGCCGTGGCGTTCGGAGAGCTTCACCAGACGGTCGGCATCACGGCTGAAGGCGTTGTGGGTGACCATCACCTCCACGCCGTCGTAGCCGAGGTCCTCGGCCGTGGCGAACACGTCCTGCGTGCCCAGGGGGAAGACCGAGGACGACGAGAGTGTCACCGGGATGTCCGCGCCGAAGCGCGGGGCCGGGGCCAGGTGGGCGGAGGAGTCCGGCATGGTCAGCGCACCCCCAGACTCAGTCCCGGAAGGAGGGTGTCCGTGTTGAGGTTCACGTGTCCGACTCCGGGCCGGCCGTCACGGGTGAGGTGCCCTTCGAGCATGAGCGCGTCGAGGCGGTTGAGGATCAGGCCCTCGCGCAGCGCCCACGGGCAGATCTCGAGCTGGGCGATGCCGAACGTGCGCATGGCCGCCAACGCGACGATCGCCCCGGCGAACACCTGGTGCGCGCGGACCTCTGAGACGCCGGGCAGCTCCGCCCGCTCGGCGATGGTCATCGCTGCGAGGCGGTTCACCCACAGGTGCAGGTCGTCCGCGCGCAGGTGGCGCTTCACGAAGGGGCCCGCTGCCGAGGGCGCCGCCCCGGTGATCCGGGCGAGCGAACGGAACGTCTTCGAGGTGGCGGTGACCACCACGGGGGACTCGATGCGAGGGAAGGCGGCGTGGGCCTCCTCGAGCCGCTTCTCCACGTGTTTGCGCAGCTTCTTCACCGCCTTGGGGCTGGGCGGGTCCTCCGGCATCCAGTCGCGGGTGAGACGGCCGGCGCCCAGCGGCAGGGACAGCGCGTGCGAGGGCAGCTCGTCCTGACCGTAGGCGATCTCGAAGGAGCCGCCGCCGATGTCGAAGTTCAGGATGGATCCGGCGTCCCAGCCCTGCCAGCGCCGCACGGCGAAGTAGGTCATGGCCGCCTCCTGGTCCCCCGTGAGCTCCGAGAGGTGCACGCGGGTCTCCGCCTGCACGCGGTCCAGCACGGCGGCGCCGTTGGCGGACTCGCGGATCGCGGAGGTGCAGAACGAGATCATGTCCTCGGCCCGGTGCTCCTCCGCGAAGGCGGCGGCCTCGCGGACGAATCCCACGAGCTCCTGCTGGCCCTCCTCCGTGATGGCGCCGTCGGCGTCCTGGTAGCGGATCAGCGGAAGGGAGCGCTTGTGCTCCGCGTAGGCGACGGGACGGGCCCCGGGGTGGGCGTCCACGAGCAGCAGGTGGACGGTGTTGGACCCGATGTCCAGGACGCCGAGGCGCATGGGGTTCAGGCCTTCTTCCGTGTGGTGGTCTTCTTGGCCGGTGCCCTGCGGGCCGCCGGCTTCTTGGCGCCGCCGCGGGTGGCCGGGCCCTTCGCGCGCTTGTCCGCCAGCAGCTGGTAGGCCTCCTCGGCTGTCAGCTGCGCCGGGTCCTTGCCGCGCGGGACGGTGATGTTGGTCTGGCCGTCCGTGACGTACGGGCCGAAGCGGCCGTCCTTGACCACGACCTTCTTGCCGGACACCGGGTCCTCGCCGAACTCGGCCAGCGGCGGCTTCGCGGCGCCGCGGCCGCGCTGCTTGGGCTGGGCGTAGATCTCGAGGGCCTCCTCCAGGGTGATGGAGAAGATCTGCTCCTCGGACTGCAGCGACCGGGAGTCCGTGCCCTTCTTCAGGTACGGGCCGAAGCGGCCGTTCTGGGCGGTGATCTGCTCGCCCTCGGCGTCCGCACCGACCACACGGGGCAGGGACATCAGCTGCAGCGCCTGCTCCAGGGTGACGGTGTCCAGGTCCATGGACTTGAACAGGGAGCCGGTGCGCGGCTTCTCCTTCTTCGGCTTCTTCTTCGGCTTGGGCCTGCCGTTCTTGTAGTACTCGGTGGGCTGGGCGTCCATCCAGGCCTGCACCTGCTCCTCGGTCATCTCCGGGATGACCTCGGTGACGTACGGCCCGTAGCGGCCGTCCTTGGCCACGATGTCCCGGCCGGTCTCCGGGTCCTGGCCGAGGAGGCGCTCGGACGGCTTGGCGGTGGCGAAGAGCTCCTCGGCCTTGGCGGCGGTGAGCTCGTCCGGGGCCAGGTCCTCCGGGACGTTGGCGCGCGGCGGGGTGGTGCCGGCCTCGGCGTCCGCGGGCAGCGGCTTCTCCAGGTAGGGGCCGTACTGGCCCACGCGGAGGGTGATCTCGTCCGTGATGGGCAGGGAGTTCACGGCCCGGGCGTCGATGTCCCCGAGGTTCTCCACGATGTTCCGCAGGCCCTCGTCGCCGTCCTCGGCGCCGAAGTAGAAGGTCTGCAGCCAGGCGTCGCGGGCCAGCTCGCCGGCGGCGATGCGGTCGAGGTCGTCCTCCATGCGGGCCGTGAAGTCGTAGTCCACGTACTGGCCGAAGTAGTCCTCGAGCAGACCGATCACGGAGAAGGCGGTCCAGGACGGGACCAGGGCGTTGCCGCGCTTGGTCACGTAGCCGCGGTCCATGATCGTGGAGATCGTGGGCGCGTAGGTGGACGGGCGGCCGATCTCGCGGCGCTCCAGCTCGGCCACGATCGAGGCCTCGGTGTAGCGGGCCGGCGGGGTGGTCTCGTGGCCGGTGGGCTCCACGGGGTCGCCGGTGAGGGTGTCGCCCTGGGACAGCTCCGGCAGGCGGCGGCCCATGGAGTCCTTGGACTCGTCCTCTGCGCCGGCGTCCTTGCCCTCCTCGTAGGCGTCCAGGAAGCCCTTGAAGGTGATCACGGTGCCGGAGGCGGAGAATCCGGCCACGCGGCCGTCGGCCGCGGCGGCGGAGAAGCGCAGGGTGGCGGTGTAGCCCTTGGCGTCGGCCATCTGGGAGGCCACGGTGCGCTTCCAGATCAGTTCGTAGAGGCGGAACTCGTCCGGGCGGAGCTCGTCCTTCACCTGCGCCGGGGTGCGGAAGGAGTCGCCGGCGGGACGGATCGCCTCGTGGGCCTCCTGCGCGGACTCGCTGCGCTTGGCGTAGGCGCGGGGCTTCTCGGGCACCGAGGCGGCACCGTAGAGCTCGGTGGCCTGCGTCCGGGCCGCGTTCACGGCCTCCTGGGACAGGTTCACCGAGTCGGTACGCATGTAGGTGATGTAGCCGTTCTCGTACAGACGCTGGGCGACCTGCATGGACACACGCGAGGACATCCGCAGCTTGCGGGAGGCCTCCTGCTGCAGCGTGGAGGTGGTGAACGGGGCGGCCGGGCGGCGGGTGTACGGCTTGTCCTCCACGGCGTCCACGGTGAAGGAGGCGCCGGTGAGGCCCTGCGCCAGCGAGCCGGCGGCGGCCTCGTCCAGGTGGGCGACCTTCTTGCCGGCGGAGGCCTTCAGCTGCCCGGCGTCGTCGAAGTCGCGGCCGGTGGCCACGCGGACGCCGTCCACGGTGGACAGGCGGGCGGTGAAGCTCGAGCCCACGGCGCCGGAGGAGACGGCGCCCTCGTTCACGGTGAAGGTGCCCTCCACACCCCAGTACCGGGCGGCCACGAACGCCATGCGCTCGCGCTCGCGCTCCACCACCAGGCGGGTGGCCACGGACTGCACGCGGCCGGCGGACAGGCCGCGGGAGACCTTGCGCCACAGCACCGGGGACAGCTCGTAGCCGAACAGGCGGTCCAGGATGCGGCGGGTCTCCTGGGCGTCCACGAGGGCGGTGTCCAGCTCGCGGATGTTCTCCAGGCCGCGGGCGATGCCCTCCTTGGTGATCTCGCCGAAGGTCATGCGGTATACGGGGACCTTGGGCTTGAGGGTCTGCAGCAGGTGCCACGCGATGGCCTCGCCCTCGCGGTCGGCATCGGTGGCGAGGTAGAGCGCGTCCGCGTCCTTGAGCGCGCGCTTGAGCTCGGTGACCTTCTTCTTCTTGTCCGGGTACACCACGTAGTACGGCTCGAAGCCGTGCTCCGTGTCCACGGCGAACTTGCCGAACGGGCCCTTCTTCATGTCCGCCGGCAGGTCCGAGGGCTTGGGGAGGTCACGGATGTGCCCCACGGACGAGTCCACCACCCAGCCGTCGCCGAGGTACTTGGCGATCGACTTGCTCTTGGCGGGCGACTCCACGATGACGAGCTTCTTGCCCTCGGGCACGGTGCTGGTCACGGAAGCGGATGACGTGGACAAGGGGGTCCTCCTCGGACGGGGAAGGCGGTGGTCCCGGGCCGGTGCACGGCGCGCGCCGGCATCGGGCGGGCGTCCCCACATCGTAGGGGCACGCGGTGCCCACGATAACGCCCGGAGCCGGACAGGCCCCAGCACGGGTCTGTCCGCCGGAGGCGGACACAGGTCCTCTCGCCCGGCTCCGGGCGGGTGGGCCGTGGCAGCCCCACGGCCCCGCCCGCTCAGCCCACCTCCACCAGGAACCCGTCCTCGTACAGCTCACGAACGGCGACCAGCAGAGCGGTCTGCGCCCTCTCGTCCAGCTCCAGCAGCGCGCCGAGCGCCCCGACGATCTGCCCGACCGTCAGCTCCCCGTCGCTGGCCGCGAGCAGCCCGGCGGTGGCGGTGTCCAGGCGGGCGGTGCGGCGGAATCCGGCCCCCTGCCGGGCCAGGATGACCTCCGGGTGCTCGGCGCCGAAGCGCTGGTGGCGCTCCTCGGTCACGTCCGCGGCCACCGTGAGGTGCAGCGAGCGCAGGGTCGCCAGGGCCGGGTCCGTCCCGGCCCCCTTCCCGACGACGGCCCCCTCGCCTCCGACGGGCCGCCCACCGTGGTCCGTGGCCTCGACGTGGTCCGGGGCCGCACCGTGGTCCGTGCCCCGGCCCGCGGCGAGCCGGTCCCGACGGGCGACCGCGGCGGCCCAGGCACCGCCGATCGCGTCGTCGATCGGCTGCGTCAGCTCCTCGGTGTGGGTCCACGCTCCTGCCTGGGAGCCATCGGCGGCGGGGCGGCGCAGCCACACGTGGCCGAAGCCGACGCCCCTGACGCCGCGGGCGGCGAAGTCCGCCAGATACTGGACGTAGCGGCGCTGGTACTGCTCCGGGTCCAGCTCCAGCGAGGAGTCCTGCAGCCAGGTCTCGGCGTAGCCGGCGGCGTCCTGCAGGTCGCGCTGGATGATCCACGCCTGCACCGGCACGTCGCGGCCCTCGGCCGCGGAGACGGCGGCCGCCCCCTCGGCGACCCAGCGCCGGGGACGGGCGTCCCAGGACTCGGCGGAGGAAGCACCCGCCGAGGTGGACGAGGCACCCTCCGCGGCGGAGGCGAGCGGGCCGTCGTCGGCGCCTGACTCCGCCGCGGGGATCTCCCAGTTGGCGAGCATCTGCGCGGTACCGCCGGGGTTCAGGTGCGCCGGGATCGCGCTGATGAACTCGGCCACCAGCCGGTCCCCCTCGCGTCCGCCGTCCCGGTAGACCATCACCGGGGCGTCCGGGTCCGTGCGCGGGGTGATCACGAACGGCGGGTTGGAGACGACCATGTCGAAGCGGCGGCCGGCCACCGGGGTGAGCATGTCCCCGGTGAGCAGCTCCACGCGCTCGCCCGGGTTCTCCCGGTCCAGGCCCAGCACGTCCGCGTTGAGCAACAGGTTGAACCGGGTGTAGTCCAGGCAGCGCGGCGCCAGGTCCGTGGCGGTGACGTGGCGGGCGTGGGCGAGCAGGTGCAGGGTCTGGATACCGCAGCCGGTGCCGAGGTCCAAGGCGGTGTCCACCTCGCGGCGCTGGACGGCCCCGGCCAGGGTGAGCGAGGCGCGGCCGACGCCGAGGACGTGCTCAGCCGGCAGCGGGCCGCGCCGCTGCAGGGCGGTCTGGTCCGAGGCGACCCACATCGGACCCGGCTCGTCCGCGTCATAGGGAGAGAGGTCGCAGGCGGCACGGACAGTGCCCTCCGGGTCGCCCGGGTGGGCGTCCATGAGCAGTCCGGCCTCGCGCAGACCGTCCAGGCCGAGGGCGGGGACGGCGGCGGCGAGGTCCGCGGCGGGGACCGGGTCTCCGAGCATGAAGGCGCCGACCATCGCGGCCAGCGGCCGGTCCGTCTCCGAGACGCCGGCGGCCAGGACGGCGCGGGCCGCCTCAGCGTGCTCGCGGTCCAGGGCGGACACGGCCATGGCGCCCAGCAGGGCCTCCACGGCCCCGGTGGTGTAGGGCAGGGCGGCGAGGTCGGCGGCCAGCCTGGCGGCCGTCGTCGGGGTGAGGCGCGGTGCCGGCGGGACGGCCCCGGACGGGGCGGCGCCGTGCGAGCCGATGCCGGACGAGGCGGCGGGGACGGGAGAGGCGGTGCTCATGCAGTGCTCCGGGCGGTGCAGGCGGGACAGGTCCAGGCGGTGTCCTGGGCGCAGTCCGCGCAGCGGACGGTGAGGGTCGTGCAGGCGGGGTCGGCGCAGTTGCGCAGGTCCGAGGTGGGGGCCTGGCAGCCGTGGCAGCGGCCGATGGTCTCCGCGTCCTCGGTGAACCGGGTGGACAGGCGGCGGTCGAAGACGGCGAGCTCGCCGTGCCAGAGCCCGGAGTCCCCGAAGGCCTCCCCGTAGCGGACGATGCCGCCGTCGATCTGGTAGACCTCCTCGAACCCGCGCTGACGCAGCAGGGCGGAGAGGATCTCGCAGCGCACCCCGCCGGTGCAGTAGGAGACCACCGGGGAGTGCTTGAGGTGGTCCAGGGCGCCGGAGTCCACGGCAGCCAGCAGGTCCCGGGTGGTCTGCGCCTCGGGCACCACGGCCCCTTCGAAGCGCCCGATCTGGGCCTCCACGGTGTTGCGCCCGTCCAGGAACACCACCGGGCGGTCCGTGTCGGCGCGCTCGGCCACGAGCTCGTTGACCCGCTGCGGGCTCAGGTGTTCGCCGGTGCCGACCACGCCGTGCTCGTCCACCTCGATGCGCTCCGGGGCGCCGAACGCCACGAGCTCCGGCTTCACCTTCACGGACAGCCGCGGGAAGTCCTCGGCCGAACCGTCCGACCACTTCACGTCGAGGTCCCGGAAGGCCGGGTGCTCGCGGGTCTGCTTCACGTACTGCTTCACCGCGTCCACCGGCCCGCCGACCGTGCCGTTGATGCCCTGCGGGGAGACGATGATCCGCCCGGTCAGGCCCAGCTGGCGGCACAGGGCGCGCTGCCACAGGCGCACGGCCTCCGGGTCGGACAGCGGGGCGAAGCGGTAGTAGAGGGCGATGCGGGAGACGGTCGAGGGGCTCATCGGCGATCAGCCTAGTGCGGGACGAAAGGTACCGATCCGGTCACACGGCGTGGCCGACCTCACAACGGCAGGATAGTGTCGGAGCCATGACGGATTTCAAGGACGACGCACTGGTGGACACCTGGTTCGAGGCCTGGTCGCGTTCCCGCGGCTACGAGACCCGCCAGGACGGACGGACCCGCTCCGCGCTGCGCACCTCGCGCCCGGCGGGCATGATCCCGGGCGGCTCGGGGCGCGCCACGATGGACGTCCCCGCGGCGTGGGAGTACGTGCTCGTGGCCCCGACGCAGGCCGAGCTCGGCCCCATCCTCAAGGATCTCGACGAGCACCCGGAACGCATGGTGACCGTCTTCGGCGAGGCCGAGGCGGACCTGCCCGGCGCCGGGCTGAAGCAGGCCGTGGACTCCGAACGCCTCATGTCCGTGGAGATGGACCTCGAGGTCCAGGACGTGGAGCCCCCGCTGATGCCGGACGGCTACGAGGCGCACGTGGACGAGCCCGTCACCGGCAGCCGCCGCCTGCGGATCATGGCGACCGGCGCCTCCACCGCCCCCGAGGGCGAGGACGAGCTGGCCGCCATGGGCTGGGTGACCTTCTCCGACTCGACCGCGGTGTACGACCGCATCTGGACCTCCCCGCAGCACCGCCGCAAGGGCCTCGGTTCCCTGGTGATGCGCTATCTGACCAGCGAGGCGATGAGCCGGGGCGACATCTCCGAGGGCCTGCTCGTGGCCTCCCCGGACGGGCAGATGCTCTACGGCCACCTCGGCTGGAACGACCTCGCCCCGGTCTCCATCTGGGTCCGCGGCGACGGCGAGTCCATCCCGAGCCCGGAGCACACTGGCACGATGAGCAGGTGACCGACTCCTCCTCCACCCCGGATCCGTGGGGCTCCCCCGCGTCTGGACCCGTCCCCGACGACGGCCCCACGCCTTCCGGCGGTGAGCATGCGGCGTCGATCTGCGCGGCCCTCGGCCGCCGTCGCCTTCCGGAGCAGGTCAGGCACATCCGTCACCTTCCTGCCCGGCCGGCCCGACCGGTCGACTGGCCCGCACGCACCCCCGAGGGGTTCGTGCGGGCCCTCCGTGCGCTCGGGGTCGAACGGCCCTGGTCCAACCAGGTCCAGGCCGCGCAGGCCGCTCTGGACGGCCGCCACGTGGTGGTGGCCACCGGCACCGCCTCCGGCAAGTCGCTGGCCTACCAGCTGGCCGTGGCGTCCACGCTGGCCGAGGATCCGCGGGCGACCGTGCTCTACCTGTCCCCCACCAAGGCCCTGGGCGCGGACCAGCTGGCCTCCTGGACGCGCATCGCGGCCCAGGGGATGCCGGAGCTGCAGGTGGCCCCCTACGACGGGGACACCGACCCGGCCGAACGTGTGTGGGCCCGGCAGCACGCCTCGGTGATCCTGACCAACCCGGACATGCTGCACGTGGGGATCCTGCCCCACCACGAGCGCTGGGCGGACTTCTTCCGGCGCCTGGCCTATGTGGTGGTGGACGAGTCACACACCTACCGCGGCGTCTTCGGCTCCCAGGTGGCGATCCTGCTGCGGCGGCTGCGGCGGATCGCCGCGCACTACCGGAGGGACCGGGGCGAGACGGTGTTCATGGGCGCCTCGGCGACCTCGGCGGCGCCGGCCGAGCACTTCTCCCGGCTGATCGGCGCCGAGGCGGTGCAGGTGTCCGAGGACGGCTCCCCGCATGGCGCGGTGACGGTGGCGTTCTGGGAGCCGGAGCTGACCGACCGCCGCGGCGAGCACGGGGCGCCGGTGCGCCGCTCGGCCACCGCCACGGCGGCGGACCTGGTGACGGACCTGGCGCTGCAGGGCGTGCGGACGCTGGCGTTCATCAGGTCCCGGCGCGGGGCGGAGTCCATCTCCTCGATCGCCCGCAGTCAGCTCGATGAGGTGGAGCCGGGGCTGGGCGGCCGGATCGCCGCGTACCGCTCCGGGTATCTGCCGGAGGAGCGGCGCGAGCTGGAGGCGAGGCTGCGCTCCGGCGAGCTGCTCGGCATGGCCTCGACGCCGGCCCTGGAGATGGGCATCGACATCGCCGGCCTGGACGCCGTGGTGGTGGCCGGCTGGCCCGGCACACGCGCCTCGTTCTTCCAGCAGATCGGCCGGGCCGGGCGCTCCGGCGGCGAGTCCCTGGCGTTCTTCGTGGCCTCGGACGACCCGCTGGACACCTTCCTGGTGGAGCACCCGGAGGCCGTGTTCGACCTCGGTGTGGAGGACACCGTGGTGGACCCGCAGAACCCCCATCTGCTGGGGGCGCAGCTGTGCGCGGCGGCCGCGGAGATGCCGCTGACGCCGGAGGACCTGCCGCGGTTCGGGCAACCGGGCGCGGTGCGGGCACTGGTGGAGCGGCTCTGCGAGCAGGGGCTGCTGCGCCGACGTCCGGCCGGCTGGTTCTGGACCCACCCGGAGCATGCGGCGGGCATGGTGTCCCTGCGGGACGACGGCGGCGGGCCCGTGCAGATCATCGAGGCCGAGTCCGGGGCACTGCTGGGCACCATGGACTCCCCGCAGACCCACTACCAGGCCCACCCGGGCGCGGTGTACATCCATCAGAACCGGACGTACCTGGTGCTGGAGCTGGACGAGGACGCGCACGCGGTGATCGTGCAGCGGGCGTGGCCGGACTACTTCACCACCGCCCGGGACGTCACCGAGATCGAGATCCAGGGCATCGTCCGCCAGGTGGCGTCGGCCGGGTCCTCGGTGCGCTGGTCCGTGGGCGACGTCCGCGTGACCACCCAGGTGGTGTCCTTCCAGCGCAAGGCGCTGATCTCCGGTGAGGTCCTCGGCGAGGAGCCGCTCGAGCTGCCGGCGAGGGACCTGTTCACGCAGGCGGTCTGGTACCAGGCGACGTCTCAGGAGCTGGTGGCCGCCGGACTGACCACGGACCGGCTGCCGGGCGCCCTGCACGCGGCCGAGCACGCGATGATCGGCATGATGCCGCTCGTGGCCTCGAACGACCGCTGGGACATCGGCGGTGTCTCCATGGTCCTGCACCCGGACACCGGCGTGCCCACCGTGTTCGTCTACGACGGCCGCCCCGGCGGCGCCGGCTTCGCCGAGCGCGGGTTCGCGCAGGCGCGCCGCTGGGTGGAGGCGACCGCGGCCGCCGTGGCGACCTGCGAGTGCGAGGACGGCTGCCCCTCCTGCGTGCAGTCCCCCAAGTGCGGCAACCGCAACTCGCCTCTGGACAAGGGCGGCGCCCTCACCGTGCTGGCGCTGCTGTCCCGGACGTTCGACGACCTGGCTGAAGTGCCCGCCGAACAGGTCCTGCCGGCCGAGTTCGCGCCGACGGCGGCCGCGGACGGCGAGGCCTGAATCACGGCGGGCCCGCCTTGGCGGTGGCCTCCGCGTCGGCACCGAAGGCCTGCTCCACGGCGACGGTGACCGTGACGGTGGACTGGTCGCCGGGCTCGCAGGAGACCAGCCGGGCACCGTTGCGCTCGGCCGTCGTCTCGGCGAGGGCGCAGGCGTCCGTGCCGGTGGGGTCGATCCCGCGCAGGGCATCCGCGGCGGCGAGCGCCGCCAGGTCCGCCGCGCCGCTGGCCACGGCCGCGGTGTGGGCTCCCTGGCCCACGCCGGCGACCAGCACGCAGAGCCCCAGTCCCAGCGAGGCCGTCCCGAGGGCGGTGAGCGTGCCGCTCATGGCCCCTCGCCCTCCTCGGCGTCGGGTGTCGGCTCGGACGACGGCGCCGGCTCCGGCGCCGGAGCATCCCCGTCGGCCGGTGGGTTCGCCGGTGCGGGACCGGTCTGCGCCCTCTGGTTCGGTGCCGAGGCCTCCGCCTTCACCTGCAGGTCGGGGAACCAGCCGAGGGGCCCGGGGGCACCCCGGGCGACGGTCACGGAGACCCAGGTGCCGTCGTCGTGGTGGTCGAGCGAGGCGCCGTCCCCGGCCATCCGGGTGACCGCCTGGGCCGCCTGCTCCGGGGAGTCGCCGCGGGCGATGATGCGAGCCGCGGCCCCGGCGGCGTCCTGGTTGCGGACCTGCTGCAGGCCGACCCCGCCCGTGGCGACCACGGCGGCGATGACCAGCACCGCCACCGGCAGCAGCGCCGCGTACTCGGCGGTGACGGCACCGCGGTCCGCGCGCAGGCAGGCGGTGGCCCGGGCGTGGGGGCGCCGCGGGCGGTCGGCCCCGGGCCGGGCGACGGTCTGGCGCCCGGCCCGGAGCAGATCGGTGTGGACGTCAGCCACGGTTCAGCGCCTCGCCCACGAGCTCGGCGAGCATGCCCTGCACGTCGCCGCTGGAGAGCACCAGGGCGAGGACGCCGGCGAAGCCCACCGCAGCGAGCGTGAGGATGGCGTATTCGGCGGTGGTGGCGCCCGTGTCGTCCTGGAGCCGGGCGGACCAGGACGCCGCGCGGCGGGCGCCGAGGGCCTTGACGGCGGCGAGCTGGACGGCCTCCGCCGCGGCCTCGGAGGCCGCGGCGACGGCGCGGGCGTTCTCGGTGTCCTGGGCGGTGTGGTTCATGATGTTTCCCTCCATCGGTGTGACGGTCCGCGTCGGTGCGGACCTGCCGGGCCGGATGCCCGATGTCTCCAGGCTTCTGCATTCCGTGGTGCCG
This sequence comes from Micrococcus sp. FDAARGOS_333, assembly GCF_002206575.2. Classification (NCBI taxonomy): domain Bacteria; kingdom Bacillati; phylum Actinomycetota; class Actinomycetes; order Micrococcales; family Micrococcaceae; genus Micrococcus; species Micrococcus sp. FDAARGOS_333. The sequence goes on from NZ_NJFJ02000001.1 coordinate 2,535,739, forward strand.
CTGCCGGGCCGCTCGGGCGCGCCGTGGACAGGCACGGCGTGTCGGTCGGCTGTGGAGGACGGGACGGGCCGGTTCGGGGCTGCGCCGGCGGACTTTCGCCCCCGGCGTGCCGCTTGCCGCTCCCTCATCACGGTCCGCGCAGCATCATCAGCAGCAGGGGCAGCACGCCGAGGCAGACGAAGGCCGGCAGGTGGCACAGACCGAGCGGGACCACCAGGCGTACGGCCAGCTGTTCGGCGGCCAGCTCGGCGGTGCGGCGCCGCTCCTGTCGGACGGCCCTGGCCGCCTGGGTGAGGCCGGCGGCCCCGGCCATGCCCGAGGTGTGCAGCGGCTGCAGGCGCCGGCCCAGCTCCGCCAGCTCCTCATCCGCCAGGTCCTCCCACGCCTCGTCCCAGTCGGCACCCCAGCGCAGCCGGGCCAGCACCGGCCGCAGTCGCTGCCCACCCGGCAGGGCCACGGCGGCCCGCTCGAGCGCCCCGACCAGCGAGGCCCCCGAGCGCAGCAGCGCCGCGGTGACGTCCAACCAGGCGGCGGCGTCCACCTCACGCCCGGGGCCGGCGGCAGTGCGCAGCAGGCTCTGCGCCCAGACGTGCCCGACCGCGGCGAACAGCACCCCGGCGGTGAGGACCAACCAGCCGAGCCGGTCGCTGAGCAGGGAATCCGGCCCCGCCCCGAGCAGCCAGGCGATCCCCAGCCCGCCCAGCGGCATCCAGCGCAGAAGCGTCACGGTGGACTTCGGTCCGGCCGCCGCGGCGCGTCGGGCCCGTTCGGCGTCCAGCTCGGCGGCGGAGGCGTCCGCGAACCGCTCGGCCGTCTCCGCCGGCGCCGCACCCGAGGCCCGGCAGACCTGAAGCAGCGCCAGCAGCGTCTGCCATTCGACCACTCCGCTCGGTCCGGGCACCCGCCGCGGGTCTGCCCCGAGCTCCACGGCGGCTGCCAGGCCGCGCAGGCTGTGGCCGAGGCAGCACCCCGGCTCAGGGCGCACGCAGACGTCCTCCCGGTCAGCCACCAGCCTCCATGCCTGTCCCTCACCCGAACCGGTGCGCAGCAGCGCGGCCCAGCGGCGCACGGCCTCGACGAACCGCAGCCGCTGCCGGTCCGCGGCACCGGTCCGCACGGCCGTCCACCGGCGCCACCTCGCCCCGACTCGGCTGGGCCGCCAGCTGGGCAGCCGGCCGGGCAGCCGGCTGGGCAGCCGGCCGGGAAGCCGCGCCCTCACGGGGCCCGCCCTTTCAGCCGGGCCGCGAGCACGTCCCATCCGGGGCCGCGCACCGCCCGGCCGTCCACGTCCGTGAGCACCGGCAGCATGCGCAGCCCCGCCCCGTGCTCCTCAACCACGGGCACGGCCAGGGACACCGGGTGCCGCCCGGCCGCGTCCCTGCGCAGGTGGAGCACCGCGTCCACGCCGGCGTGCACCTGGGCGGTCAGCGCCTCGGCGGACCATCCGGCCAGCGCGCCCATGGCGGTCAGGCGTGCGGGCACGTCGTCGGCGGAGTTGGCGTGCAGGGTCCCCCACGCGCCCTGGTGGCCGGTGTTCAGGGCGGTGAGCATCTCGGCCACCTCCGCGCCACGGCACTCGCCCACCACCAGCCGGTCCGGCCGCATGCGCAGCGCCTGCCGGATCAGCTCGGCCAGCCCGACTTCTCCGGCTCCCTCGGCGTTGGCCGACCGCGCCTGGAGGCAGACCACATGCGGATGCGCCGGAGCCGCTTCCAGGGTGTCCTCCACGGTGATGATCCGCTCCGCCGGGTCCGCCTCCCCCAACGCGGCGGACAGCAGCGTCGTCTTGCCGGTGCCGGTCGCCCCGGAGACCAGCACGGTCGCGTGCGCGGCCACCAGGTGCCGCACCGCCGCCTGCCACCGTTCGCCGTCCGGCCAGCCCTCGGCGAGCACGGCCAGGCTCGGTCTGCGCCGTGACGGCACGCGCAGGCTCAGCAGCGGCCCCGCCCCGGACAGCGGCGGCAGCACGGCGTGCACGCGGATCCCGTCCACGCGGGCGTCGGCCAGCGGCACGGCGGCGTCGAGGCGTCGGCCGGCCCGGTGCAGCAGGCGCACCGCCAGCTGCCGCGCCCGCTCGGGCGGCAGGATCGTCCCGGTCTGCCGCAGCCCGTCCGCGCCGTCGGTCCACACCCTCCCGTTCCCGTCCACGAGCACATCGGTCACCCCGTCCGCCCGCACCAGCGGTGCCAGCGGGCCGAACCCGGACAGCTCATCGGTCAGCAGCCGGGCCCGCTCGGCCGCCCCACCTGCCGTCAGCACGAGGCCGTCCTGCTCCGCCACGGCCTCCACGGCCGCGCGGCAGGCCTGCTCGGTCGGCTCACCGCCGGTCCCGACGGCGGCCGCCTCGCCGTCGTCGTCGCCCCTCGCCTGACGTTCGGCCAGCCAGGACCGGGCCCGGTCCAGCCACGCCGGCGGCGTCATCGCCTGGTCGACGGCAGGCGATGACACGTTCCCGGCGACGGCGCAGGCAGGGGCGAGGGAGCCGTCGTCGGGACGTAGCTGCGCAGCGGGCTCGGGCTCACGGGCCCTGCGGAGCCGGCCGATCAGGTCCGGGTGCCGCAGGCGGCGGCGAGGGCGGGCGATCACGGGAGGCTCGGGCACGAAGGGACGCATGTCCCCCAGTCCATCTCCCGGCGTCCGCGCCGGGGACGCCTCGGGCCGATCTGTGGACACAGGGCCGCCCGCGGGCACCCTGTGCAGGAGAGGTCAGCCGGCGACGGGGCGGCGGGTCTCGGCGTCGAGCACCACGGACTTGTCCCAGGCGGTGTCCCAGTCCAGCAGGTGGAGGATGCGGTCCAGGATGGCGGCGGTGACGCCCCAGACGAAGCGGTCCTGGACCCCGAACCCGGGGGTGATGCCCGTCCGGCCACCCGGGCGGGCGACCACGAAGCGGTTCTCCGGTGCCACCAGATCAGCCACGGGCACGCGGAACACGGCGGCCGCCTCCTGGCGGTCCACCACGGCCACACGGGAAGGCTCCCGCCACCAGCCGATGACCGGATGGATGACGTAGCCGGACACGGACACCGGCACCGGCGGGAGGACGCCGAGCACCTCCACGCCGGCGGGGTCCAGGCCGGTCTCCTCCTCGGCCTCACGCAGGGCGGTGGCCACCACGTCCTCGTCGTCCGGGTCCACGCGGCCTCCCGGGAACGCGACCTGTCCGGCGTGCGTGCGCAGGGTGGCCGCGCGCTGGGTCAGCAGCACGTCCACCTCCGGGTGCACGGCAGCGGAGGCGTGCTGCGCCGGGACGTCGTCCAGGGAGCCGAACAGCACCAGCACCGCCGAGGCGCGGGCGTCCGGCGTGGACGGCCAGCGGAAGCCCCAGGTGCGGGCCGAGGCCGCCGGGACCCGGGTCAGCGATGCAGGTTCCCGGCCGGACGCGTTCTCCGGCGCCCCGTGCGCGGCCACGAGGTCCTGCAGGGCGCGGTGCGCGTCGTCGAGGCTCGGGCGGGCGGAGGCGGCGGAGGTCATCCCACCACCGTAGTGCCCGGCCCGGCTACGCTCACCCCATGGACACCGGCTCCGCACCCCGCACCGAGCCGTCCGCGGACGGGACTGCTCTCGACGAGCCGCTGGACGTCGCGGTGGTCGGCGCCGGCCAGTCCGGGCTGGCGTGCGGGTACTTCCTGCGGCGCTGGGCCCAGGACGTCGAGCGCGGCCGCTCCCCGGGCCCGGCCCCGCGGTTCGCCCTGTTCGACGCCTCTTCCGAGCCCGGCGGCTCCTGGCCCCGCCACTGGCCCTCGCTGCGCCTGTTCTCCCCTGCCGAGCACTCGTCCCTGCCCGGCCGGCGGATGCCCGGCTCCGGCGAGGACAACCCGGACGCCGCGCACGTGGTGGACTACCTGGCCGACTACGAATCCCGCTACGACCTGCCCGTCCGCCGAGGCGTCCGCGTCGCCTCCGTCTCCCGGCAGGACGGGCGCTTCGCGCTGAGGGACGACGACGGCCGCCTCCTCGCCCTGTCCCGCACCGTGGTCTCGGCGACCGGCTCCTTCACCCGCCCCTTCGTGCCCGCCCTGCCCGGCACCGCGGACTTCACCGGACGGCAGCGGCACTCCTCGGCCTACACCGGTCCGCAGGGGTACGCCGGCCGCCGCGTGCTGGTGGTGGGCGGAGGGAACTCGGGAGCACAGATCGCCGCGGACCTGCACGGCTCCGCCGCCGCTGTCACCTGGGCGACCCAGCGCCCGCCCCGGTTCATGCCGGACGACGTGGACGGCCGCGTCCTGTTCCGCCTGGCCTCCGCCCGCGTGCTGGACCGACGGACGGAGCAGGTCGGCACGCCGGGCGAGGACCTCGGGGACATCGTAGCCGTGCCGCCGGTCCGTGCGGCCCGGGACGCCGGAGCGATGGACGCCGTCCCCGCCCCGTCCCGGCTCACCGCGCACGGCGCCGCCTGGGACACGGACGCCGGCCGCCGCCACGGCTGGCCCTCCGGCGCCGGCGCACCCGCGGCAGCGGCGGTCCGCGGCACCGAACAGCGGTTCGACGACGTCCTGTGGTGCACCGGATTCCGCCCGGAGCTGCGCCACCTGCGCGGCCTGCTGCAGGAGCCCACCCGGTCCGGGCGTCCGCGCATGCACGAGCATCTGCGCACAGCCAGCGCCGACGTGGACGGCCTCTACCTGCTCGGCTACGGCGACTGGTGCGGCCCGGCCTCGGCCACGCTGACCGGCGTGGGCCTGTTCGCCCGTGCCACGGTCGCGGACATCGAGGCGCGGCTGCGCGACGACCACTGAGTCGACGGCTCCGTCTCACGACCCGCCCCGCACGAGGCGAGCCGCCAGGCGGCGGCGAGCGGCCGTCGTCGTCACGCCGGGCGCGGGCCGGCGGCGGTCAGGCCTCCAAGCCGTAGCCCATCGCCCGCAGCTCGCGACGGGTCTTGCCTTCGAGCATGAGGCGGTGCAGCTGCTCACGGCCGGGCTTGAGCTCGTAGGAGAGCAGCTGCTGCGCCTTCTGAGGGTCGGTCTCCCCCTCGCCGTAGGACGGGCACCACTGCGCCACCGGGCAGGCGCCGCACGCCGGCCTCTTCGCATGGCAGATGCGCCGGCCGTGGAAGACGAGGCGGTTGGACAGGGAGGTCCAGTCCCGCTTCTCGAACAGCGCGGCGACCTCGTGTTCCACCTTCACCGGGTCGATCTGCTCGGTCATGCCCAGGCGGCGGGCGAGCCGGCCGAAGTGGGTGTCCACCGTGATGCCGGGCTGGCCGAAGGCGTTGCCGAGCACCACGAACGCCGTCTTGCGGCCCACCCCCGGCAAGGTGACGAGGTCCTCGAGGCGCCCGGGCACCTCACCGTCGAAGCGCTCGACCAGTTCGCGGGAGAGCTTGAGGACGGCGGCCGCCTTGTTCCGGTAGAAGCCGGTGGGGCGCACCAGCTCCTGCAGCTCCACCTCGTCCGCGGCCGCCATGGCCGTGGCGTCCGGGAACCGCGCGAACAGGGCCGGGGTGACCGCATTGACCCGCACGTCCGTGGTCTGCGCGGACAGCACCGTGGCCACCAGCAGCTCGAACGGCGTGGTGAAGTCCAGCTCTGCCACGGCATACGGATACGTCTGCCCCAGCACGCGGTGCACCTTGCGCACGCGGCGCTTCAGTCCCAGCAGGGTCTCCCCCGTCGGGGTCGCGACGGCGGCTCGGTCGCCTGGGTCTGTCCGGCTCACGGGTCCTGTGCTCCTGTTCGGCGGGGGCGGGGTCCGGTGACCCACTCTAGGCGCGCGTCACACAACGGCATGTACTTGTCTCGACCCCCGCCGTGGCGGCATTCTTGCGACAGGCAATGATGTGGCCCGCATCACAGGCATGTGGTGGCGGGTGACCGTGCACCCTCCCCGAAAGGAGAACCATGTCCGAGGACGTCACCGTCTACCCGCCCAGCGAGGAGTTCGCGAAGAACGCCGTGGCCGGCGCGGAGCTGTACGAGGAGGCCGAGGCGGACCGCCTGGCCTACTGGGCCCGCCGCGCCCGCGAGCAGCTGCACTGGGAGCAGGACTTCACCGAGGTCCTCGACTGGTCCGACGCCCCGTTCGCCAAGTGGTTCGCGGACGGCACCACGAACGCCGCCTACAACGCCCTGGACCGCCATGTGGAGGCCGGCCACGGCGACCGCGTGGCCATCCACTTCGAGGGTGAGCCGGGCGACACCCGCACCTACACCTACGCGGAGCTGGCCGCCGAGGTCCGCAAGGCGGCCAACGCCTTCGAGTCCCTCGGCGTGGCCAAGGGCGACCGCGTGGCCGTGTACCTGCCGATGATCCCCGAGGCCGTCATCACGATGCTCGCCTGCGCCCGCATCGGCGCCGTGCACTCCGTGGTGTTCGGCGGGTTCTCCTCGGACGCCCTGCGCTCCCGTGTGGACGACGCCGAGGCCACGCTGGTGGTGACCTGCGACGGCTCCTACCGCCGGGGGAAGGCCTCCGCTCTGAAGCCCGCCGTGGACCAGGCGCTCAAGGAGCCCGGCCACACCGTGGACCACGTGCTCGTGGTGCGCCGCAACGGGATCGAGACCGAGATGGTCGAGGGCCGTGACGTCTGGTGGCACGACGTGGTGGACACCGCCTCCGACGAGCACGAGATCGTGTGGCACGACGCCGAGCACCCGCTGTTCATCCTCTACACCTCCGGCACCACGGGAAAGCCCAAGGGCATCCTCCACACCACCGGCGGCTACCTGGTGCAGGCCTCGGCCACGCACCGGGACACCTTTGACCTGCACCCGGAGACCGACGTCTTCTGGTGCACCGCAGACGTCGGCTGGGTGACCGGCCACTCCTACGTCGCCTACGGTCCGCTCGTGAACGGCGCCACCCAGGTGATCTACGAGGGCACCCCGGACACCCCGCACCAGGGACGCTGGTGGGAGATCGTCCAGAAGTACGGCGTGACGATCTTCTACACCGCCCCCACCGCCATCCGCACCTGCATGAAGTGGGGCCGCCAGATCCCGGACGAGTACGACCTGTCCAGCCTGCGCGTGCTCGGCACCGTGGGTGAGGCCATCAACCCGGAGGCGTGGCGCTGGTTCCATGAGGTCATCGGCGGGGAACGCTGCCCGATCGTGGACACCTGGTGGCAGACCGAGACCGGCGCGCACATGCTCACCCCGCTGCCGGGTGTGACCGCCCTGAAGCCGGGCTCGGCCCAGCGGCCCGTCCCCGGCGTGGATCTGTGTGTGGTGGACGAGACCGGCGCACCCATGGAGGGCACCGGCGCCGGGTTCCTCGTGGCCCGCGAGCCGTGGCCGTCCATGCTCCGCGGCATCTGGGGCGACCCGCAGCGCTTCAAGGAGACCTACTGGAGCCGCTTCCTCGGCATGTACTTCGCCGGCGACGGCGCCCGATACGACGAGGACGGCGACATCTGGCTGCTCGGCCGCGTGGACGACGTCATGAACGTCTCCGGCCATCGCCTCTCCACCACAGAGATCGAGTCCTCGCTGGTGGCCCATGAGGCCGTGGCCGAGGCCGCCGTGGTCGGCGCCGCGGACGACACCACCGGCGAGGCCGTGTACGCGTTCGTCCTCCTCACCGAGGAGGCCGCTGCGAAGGACCCGGACACCGCCGAGATGGAGGAGCAGCTGCGCCTGCATGTGGGCCAGGACATCGGGCCGATCGCCAAGCCCAAGCGCGTGCTCGTGGTCCCGGAGCTGCCGAAGACCCGGTCCGGCAAGATCATGCGTCGCCTGCTCAAGGACGTGGCCGAGGGCCGCGATCCGGGTGACGCGTCCACCCTCGCGGACCCGACGGTCATGCAGAAGATCGTCGGCGCCATGGGCTCCAAGGGCTGAGGCCGGCGCACCCGGGCGGCGGACGCCGCAGCGACGAGGACCCCGCCTCCTGATGCAGGAGGCGGGGTCCTTTCGGCGCGGTGCGGACCTGTTCAGTCCTCGCCGGTGCGCACGTAGCGGGGGTCGCCGGGCTCGGGCTCGGTCCCCAGCACGCCGGACGTCTCGTCCGGGTGCTTCATCAGGTGCAGCAGGGAGGCCAGCAGGCCGCCCCAGATCAGACCGCACATGACGATCATCATGACGATGGCGATGGGATCCATGTCAGGCCTCCTTCGTGGACACGGTGGGGATGGCACCGGTCTGGATGGACTCGTTCTCGTTGCGCTCCGAGTGCAGGGCGGACTTCTTCGACCACGGGACGAGGGACAGCACCACCGCCAGGACGAGGCCGGAGGCCACCATGCCCCAGCCGAAGATGGCCAGGAAGTCCAGCGGGTAGCCCTCGTACGGGGTGGTGGCCTTGTTGATGATGTCCGACATCCACAGATAGGCCAGCACCAGCGGGATGACCACGGTGACCAGGACCTTGAAGATGGTGCCCACCCGGAACGAGGAGATCGCGTTGAGGTGGTCCACCAGAACCGGCAGCTTGCGCAGGACGATCGCCACGGTGACGCAGGCGATCAGCGCGGCGCCCACGATGCCCAGGTTGTTGATGAAGGCATCCGAGGTGTCCAGCAGCTGCAGGCCGGAGGTGGTGGAGAACAGCACGATTGAGATGACCGCACAGCCGCCGACCACGATGAGCACCGCGGCCCAGCGGCCGAGACCCAGCTTGTCCTTCACGGCGGCCACCACGACCTCCAGGATCGAGATCAGGGAGGTGAGACCGGCGACCACCAGGGAACCGAAGAACAGGACGCCGATCAGGGCACCCATCGGGGCCTGGGAGATCAGCGTCGGGAACGCGATGAAGGCCAGGCCGATGCCGCCGGTGACGACGTCGCTCACCTGGATGCCGGAGGCCTGGGCCATGAAGCCGAGGGCGGAGAACACGCCGATGCCGGCGAGGACCTCGAAGCCGGAGTTGGAGAAGCCCACCACCAGGCCGGAGCCGGTGAGGTTGGTGCGGCGCTTCAGGTAGGACGAGTAGGTGATCATGATGCCGAAGCCCACGGACAGGGAGAAGAAGATCTGGCCGTAGGCGGCGATCCAGACGCCCGGCTCGAGCAGCGCGGACCAGTTCGGGGTGAAGAAGGCGTTCAGCCCCACGGCCGCGCCCGGCAGGGTCAGGGCGACCACGACGAGCACGATGAACATGACGATGAGCAGCGGCATGCCGACCATGGAGACGGCGGCGATGCCCTTGCGGACGCCGAAGCCCATGCAGAGGATGCAGATGACCCAGACGATCAGCATCGGCCAGAAGACGGCCGAGACGAAGTCAAAGGACGGCATCGGGTTCTCGGACATCTGCAGGTGGGTGCCGAAGAAGAAGCCCTCCGGGTCCTCGCCCCACGCGTGATCCGTGGAGAACCACGTGTACATGATCGCCCAGGCGATGATGGCGGCGTAGTAGACGGCGATCACGAAGCAGATGAAGACCTGGAACCAGCCGATCCACTCGGCGCCGCGGTGCAGGCGGCGGAAGGCCAGGGGCGGGGCGCCGCGGAAGCGGTGGCCGATCGCGTAGTCGAAGAACAGGATCGGGATGCCTGCGGTGAGCAGCGCGACCAGGTAGGGGATGACGAAGGCGCCGCCACCGTTCTCATAGGCGACGTAGGGGAAACGCCAGATGTTGCCGAGTCCGACGGCGGAGCCGATCGCCGCGAGGATGAACGCCCAGCGTCCGCCGAACTCCTCACGAGAGCGCTTCGGCACCGCGCCGGCCGCAGTGGTTGCGGTGGTCATGGAGTACCTCCGAAGAAACGAGTGCGAATGATGGACGTGTCTGCCCCCATCGGAGGACAGCATGGCACATCATAGTGACCTGCATCACCCTACGGGGTCAGGCGGGCACTCGGCGGGTCATCCTCCGGGGATGCACTCCCCGGTCTGGACGGGAACCTCCAGGTTCTCGACGTCCTCCAGGAGCCGCTCGAACTCGTCGCCGGCGATCGCATACCCGATGGTCGAGGATCCCGGGGCCCGGGCGAACACCAGTCCTGCCACCGTGCCGTCCTCGGTCACGAGCGGACCTCCGGAGTTGCCCGGCTCGATGTCCGCGTTCAGCTGGTAGATGTCCACGGTCGAGTCCTCCCGCCCGTAGATGTCGCTGATGAGCAGCTCTCCCCGGGCCTGCACCTGGGCGGGGGTGGCCTCGTAGGGGCCGCCGGCCGGGAAGCCGAGGGCGAGGGCGGCCGCACCGTCCTCCAGGTCGGCACCGTGGCGGGCGACCGGCAGGTCCGCACCGTCCACGGCCACCACGGCGAGGTCTCGGGCCGGATCGATGTGCACCACCCGACCCGGGAACACCTGGCGGTCCTGCGTCTCGACGATCGGCTCCTCCACGCCGGCCACCACATGCGCGTTGGTCAGGATCCGATCCTTGGCCACGACCACGCCCGTGCCGTTCTGGGTCTGGGCGCACTGCTCGGCGAAGCCGGACAGCCGCACCACGGAGTCCTGGACCTGCGCGTCCTCCGTCTCCGGCACCTCGAGGGTCGCGGACGGCGCGGCTTCCGGCTCGTCGGCGACCTCCTTCACGGGAGTGTCGATCTCCGGGATCACGCCGAGGCCCGCAATGGCCGCACGGGACTCGGCCAGGAAGCGCTGACTGCCGTCCGGCATGACCCGGTCCGTGACGGTGAGGACGGCGGAGCGGTTGATCTCCTTCGTCACCGGCGCCATGCCGAGCGAGTTCAGGGACAGGGAGATCAGACCGAGGATCAGCACCGTGACCGCCAGGGCGGCGACGGAGCCGAGGACCCGGTCCGCGCGCCGCAGCGCAGGGAGGTTCACGTGCAGGCGCACTCTGCGCCCGACGGCGACTCCGATGTGCTGGCCCGCCCAGATCAGCAGGACGGTGGCCACCACCAGCACGACCACACGGAGCGTCGGCTCGGAGACCCATCGGGCGACGAACGGGATCAGGTAGAACCCGCCGATCGCCCCCGCCACCGTGCCCAGCATCGTGCCCAGCACGACCCACAGGCCGCGGTGGTAGCCCTTGACGAGGGCCACGATCAGCAGGACGACCAGGACCATGTCGAGCCAGGTCACTCCGAAGAGCATGCAGTCGTTTCCTTTCCGGCTCACCAGGCCGAGGGACGGGACGGACAGGGCAGGAGCGGCGGTCTGCGAGCCGTCACGGGGGACGGCGGGGAACAGATCGGCCACCGACGCGCGGGGCGCCACTTGCCCTGGCTGTCAGGGTAACGGCAGGATCGTGTGTGATGCGGCACAATGGTGCCCAGCCCGAACACGACCGGTCCACCCTCGCCTCAGGGGGTGATCACTGAGAGGACTCACCGTACGATGGATCTTGAGGTTCTTCGCAAGGCCCCCCTGTTCGCGCACCTGGACGACGAGGTGTTCGCAACCCTGACCTCTGAGCTGACGGAGGTGGAGCTCTCCCGCGGCGCCTCCGCTTTCCACGAGGGCGACCAGGGCGATCAGCTGTACGTGATCATGTCCGGCAAGATCAAGCTCGGCCGCACCGCCTCGGACGGCCGCGAGAACCTGGTGGCCGTCCTCGGCCCCGGCGAGATCTTCGGCGAGATGGCCCTGTTCAACCCGGCCCCGCGCTCGGCCACCGCCACCGCGGTGTCCGCCACCCGCCTGGCCGGCCTGCGCCACGAGAACCTGCGCCGCGCGATCGCTTCCTCCCCGGACGTGTCCCTGCAGCTGCTGCAGGCCCTCGCCCAGCGCCTGTCCAAGACCAACGAGTCCCTCGCGGACCTCGTGTTCTCCGACGTCCCGGGCCGTGTGGCCAAGGCCCTGCTGGACCTGGCCGACCGCTTCGGCCGCCCGGCCGCCGACGGCCTGCTCGTGGCCCACGACCTCACCCAGGAGGAGCTGGCCCAGCTGGTCGGCGCCTCCCGCGAGACGGTGAACAAGGCCCTCGCCGAGTTCGTGCACCGCGGCTGGATCCGCCTGGAGAACCGCGCGGTGGTCGTCCTCGACCTCCAGCGCCTGCGCCAGCGTTCACGCTGACGCACCCCTGACCCTCGACGACGGGCCGCTCACCTGACTGGGTGAGCGGCCCGTCGTCGTCTCGGCCTCGTGCCGCACGGGGGACGGACCCGGCACCGGCCCGAGCTCAGTCCGTGGTGGGGCGCATCCAGAGGCGGCCGGCGTCCTCCCCGGCGGGAGCCATGCGCCAACGCGGCAGGGGCCGGTCCGCCGCCCCGTCGGCGAGGCCGAGCAGGAACGCGACCGCGGAGCCGGCCTCCGCGAGCCGGTGGGCGAGCATCAGGGTCGGCGGCGCGGTGACCTCGCAGGCCTCCACGACGCCCGACTCGCCCAGCCACCCCGGCGGCCCGGGCAGGGCCACGGGGCCCTCGATCAGGGACGCCGCAGGCACCCAGGCGTGCAGCCCGGCGGCCTCCTCGCGCCGCCCCCTCGCGGGTCGGACGGTGGCCTGCTGTCCCGCCGGGACGGCGGCGGCGAAGACCACCGCATCGAAGCGGCGGTGACGGAAGTCCGGGGAGATCCAGCGGCCCACGGGGCGCAGCAGGTCGGTGCGCAGCCCCAGCCCGCGCCGCTGGAGCTGGGCGGGCAGGCCGAACCCCTCGGACTCCAGAGACGTGCGGGCCTCCTCCCACAGCGGGGTGGCCGGGTCCATGACCACGTCTCCCTCACGCTCCCCCACCAGCAGCAGGCCGGTCTCCTCGAAGAGCTCCCGGACGGCAGCCACCACGTGCTGCCGCGCACTGCGCAGGTCGGCCATGCCGAGTCGACGGGCCCACGCCCGGGGCGAGGGCCCGTACCAGGTGCAGGCCTCCGCGTCCTGGTCGGTCAGTGACCCGCCGGGCAGCCCGACGACGCCCAGCGGCGTCTGGCCCGGACGATGACGCAGCAGCAGCTCCGGGCCCTGCGGCCCATCCCTGACCACCGCGACGGCGGCGGCCCGACGAGCAGGACGCACGTGACGGTGGTCCTGGGCCGCCCACTGCCGGGCCGCCTCCTCCTCGCTCCGCGGCACCGGGATGCGCGCGGGCGCGGCCCGCCGCTGCGGGGCCGGACGCACGTGGCCGACCGGGGCGGCCGGGCGGCGGTTCGCGGGATGGGCGCGCAGGGACGCGGCGCGGGCCGCCACCTGCGCCGCCTCCCCGGGGCCGGAGGACGCCGTGGCGGACACGGAGACCGGGGGCGGGACGGCGGCGCCGTCAGCGGACACGGACGGTGATCTCCACCTCGACGGGGGCATCGAGCGGCAGCACGGCCACGCCCACGGCGGAGCGGGCGTGGCGGCCGGCCTCTCCGAAGATCTCGGCGAGCACGTCCGAGGCGCCGTTGACCACGGCCGGCTGCGCGGTGAAGTCCGGGGCCGAGGACACGAAGCCGGTGACCTTCACCACGCGCTCGACGCGGTCCAAGTCCCCGACGAGCGCATGCACGGCGGCGACGGCGTTGATCGCGGCGGTGCGGGCCAGGGCGTTCGCGGTGCCCGGGTCCACCTCCGCACCGACCTTGCCGGTGGTCTCGAAGGAGCCGGAGACGAAGGGCAGCTGCCCGGAGGTCATGACGAGGTCGCCGTCCTGCAGTGCGGGCAGGTAGCTGCCCACCGCCGAGGCGACGTCCGGACGCTCGATCCCCAGCTCGGCCAGGCGGGAGGCGACAGCTCCCTCGCCCCAGCCGGAGGCCTGTGCGGCGGCCACGGGTCAGGCCCCCTTCGGACGCTTGAGGTAGGCCACCGGATTCGAGCCCTCGGGGCCCGGGATCACGGTGACCAGCTCCCAGCCGTCCTCGCCCCACTGGTCGAGGATCTGCTTGGTCGCGTGGATCAGGAGGGGGACGGTGGCGTATTCCCAACGAGTCTGCTCGGTCATGGGGCCACCCTACCCACGGCGACCGCCTCCTGCCCTCCCCTTCCAGGCGGCCCCGGTACACTTCCGGGCATGGCGCCGCGCAAGTCCCCCTCCTCTGACTCCGTCACGCCCGTCGGCCGCATGCTGAGGTTCCTCGGCCTCTCCGCCCTGGCGGGCCTGATCGTGGCCGGCCTGTTGCTGCCCGGAGCCGCGTTCGTGGGCGCCGGCGCCAACGCCGGCGCCGCGATGCTGAACGACCTGCCGGACGAGCTGCCGGACGAGCCGGTCGCGGTGCCGTCCAAGATCGTGACCGCGGACGGCAAGCTCATCGCCAACTTCTACGAGGAGAACCGCACGCCGGTCCCGTTCGACGAGATCGCCCAGTCCATGAAGGACGCGATCGTGTCCATCGAGGACGAGCGCTTCTACTCGCACGACGGCGTGGACGCCCGCGGCCTCGCCCGCGCCATGGTCAACAACGCGACCTCGGACTCCACGCAGGGCGCCTCCACCCTGACGCAGCAGTACGTCAACAACATGCTCATCAACGCGCAGGTCCTGCGCGGCGACTCGCGCCTCACCCTGTCCGGCAAGAAGAAGGTCTCGGACAAGGTCAAGGAGATGAAGCTCGCGATCGCGGTCGAGGAGCAGATGACCAAGGACGAGATCCTCAACGGCTACCTCAACCTCGTCCTCTTCTCTGGCCGCGCCTACGGTGTCGAGGCCGCCGCCCAGTACGTCTTCGGCAAGTCCGCGAAGGACCTGGAGATCTGGGAGTCTGCGACCCTCGCCGGCATGGTGCAGTCCCCCACCGGCTACCACCCCGTCCGCAATCCGGAGGGCACCAAGAAGCGTCGAGACACCGTGCTCCGTGCCATGCTGCGCAACGACAAGATCACCCAGGAGGAGTACGACCACGCCGTCGAGCAGCCCCTCGACGTGGTGATGGAGGCCCCGCCGACCGGATGCCTGGCCGCCGACTTCGGCAAGTACTTCTGCGACTACGTCGAGCGCCAGGTCCTGGCCAACCCGGCCTTCGGTCCGGACGTGAAGTCCCGTCAGGCCCTGCTGGACCGCGGCGGCCTCACCATTCGCACCACCATGGACTCCAAGCTCCAGGAGGAGGCCCAGAAATCCATCGCCGGACAGGTCCCCAACGACGAGTCCGACGGCGTCGGCGCCTCCCTGCTCTCCCTCGAGCCGGGCACCGGCGACATCAAGGTCATGGCCCAGAACACCGACTACTCCCTGCAGGAGAACGAGAAGGGCAAGACCATCCTGAACTTCAACGTGGACAAGGAATGGGGCGGCGGTGAGGGCTTCCAGAGCGGCTCGACCCTGAAGCCGTTCGTGGCCCTCACCTGGATGCGCAACGGCGGCAAGATGATCGACACCGTGGACGCCAGCGTGGACGCCTACCCGACCGGCACCCGCTTCGCCGCCTCCTGCCGCGACGGCGGCTACGTGGTGCAGAACGGCTCCACCTGGGACATCAACAACGTGATCGGCGGGCTCAAGAAGCGCGACCGCATCGACGAGGGCCTGTTCTGGTCCGTCAACACCCCGACCGTCGCCGCCGCCTACCATCTGGACCTCTGCGACATCACCTCGCTGATGACCGAGCTCGGCCTGCGCCGCGCCGTGGACAGCCTCCCCGTCTCCCCGGACAACCCCTCCTTCGTGCTCGGCGCGGACTCCATGGCCCCGATGTCCCTGGCCCGCGCCTACAACGCGATCGCCGCCGAGGGCCTGTACTGCGAGCCGCGCGCCCTGCTCGAGGTCACGGACACCGCCGGCAACGAGTACCCGGTGCCGGAACCGGACTGCAAGCAGGTCCTGGACAAGGACGACGTGCACCAGATCTCGCCGATCCTGCAGGCCATCACGGACAAGAACATCTTCTCGGACGAAGACCGGCCCTTCCCGGCCGCCGGCAAGACCGGCACCAACAACAACATGTCCTCGACCTGGTTCGTGGGCTACACGGACAAGCTGACCACCGCCTCGTGGGTGGGCCGCTGGACCAACCAGAAGACCCTCGCCGGCGAGACCATCAACGGCATCAAGCGCAACAACTTCTACGGCACCGAGATCTCGGGCCCCATGTGGCTGGACTACATGGAGCAGGCCAACGAACACAGCGAGTACGAGGCCGGGAAGCTGCCGGAATGGGACGGCCCGCGGTTCTCCGACTACGGCACCGAGGGCAGCCACCCGCACGGCAAGGACTTCTACTTCGAGGACATCGACCGCCCGGGTCCGCAGCCCTACTCGTCGGAGGACTGAGCCGATGGCCCCGTCCCGTCCCGTGCGCGCCGCCCTGACGGCCGCCGCGGCCGCGGCCGGCCTGGGTGCGGCGGGCGCGGCCTGGGGCCTGGCCGAGGCCAGCGCCTACCGGATCAGCCGCCACACCGTCCCCGCCCTGCCGGCGGACGCGGCGCCCCTGCGGGTGCTGCACCTGTCCGACATCCACCTGCTGCCGTTCCACCGGCGCAAGCTGGCCTGGCTGCAGACACTCGCGGACCTCGAACCGGACCTCGTGGTCAACACGGGAGACAACATCGCCTCCGACCACTCGATCGCGCCGCTGCTCGACGCCCTCGGCCGGCTGCTGGACGTCCCCGGCGTCTTCGTGCCCGGCTCCAACGACTACTTCGCCCCGAAGCCGGCCAACCCGTTCCGCTACTTCGCCGGACCGTCGAAGCCGCTGAAGCACCAGCCCCGCCGCCTGCAGACCGAGGACCTGTTCCGGGCGTTCCGGTCCCGCGGCTGGGTGGACCTGACCAACCGCTCGGCGACCCTCACTGCCGGAGGCGACCGCGCCGCCGTCGAGATCCTGGCCGGCGGCACCGACGACCCGCACCTGGGCTTCGACGACTGGCGCGGCTTCACCACCCCCACGCGAGCACCGCGCGAGCAGGTCCTCACCCTCGGCGTCACCCACGCCCCCTACCGCCGTGTCCTGGACGCGATGGTGGCCGACGGCGCCGACCTCGTCCTGGCAGGCCACACCCACGGCGGCCAGGTGTGCCTGCCGTTCTACGGGGCACTGGTGACGAACTGCGACCTGCCGCGCGCGCAGGCCTCCGGGCTGTCCTCCTGGACGGCCGCCGGCCGCACCGTCCCGCTCGAGGTCTCCGCCGGCATCGGCGCGGCCCCGGCCATGCCGGTCCGGGTGGCCTGCCGCCCCGAGGCCGTCGTCCTGGACCTGGTCCCCCGCGCCTGAGGCGCGCGGACAGGCGGCGGTGCGCGGCCGTCGTCGGGACGCAGGCCATCCGTCGGGCGCCGTCCCGTAGACTTCTCGGGTGTCTCCCAGCGCCGCCCCCACCCCCCGCACACTGCGGGAGTCCGTGCAGGGCCTGCGGCCGTACCTCGACGGCGTCCTCTGGCGCTGGGTGTTCGGGCTGCTGGCCGCCCTGCTCTCCGGGCTCGCCGCCCTCGCCATCCCCCAGGTCATCCAGGTCCTGGTGAACAACGTGTTCTCCGCCGACGGCTCGGGCGGGCGTTCCTCCGTGGTGTGGGCCGGCGTGGTCCTGCTCGTCCTCGGCCTGGCCGAGGCGCTGTTCGTGTGGCTGCGCCGCGTGTTCATCCTCCCGCCGGCCTCGGACGTGGAGAACCGGGCACGCATCGGCCTCTACCGCCGTCTGCAGCGCCTGCCCGTCGCCTTCCACGACGCCTGGCCCTCCGGCCAGCTGCTCTCCCGCGCGCAGGCGGACCTGGGCCTGGTGCGCCGCTGGATCGCGTTCGGCTCGGTGATGTTCGTGGTGGACTCGCTGGTGATCGTGGTGGGCGTGGCCCTGCTCTTCACGCTCTCCTGGCAGCTCGCGCTCCTGTACCTGGTGGCGGCCGTGCCGATCATCATCCGGTCCTTCTCCTTCCGCAACGACTTCCGCACCGTCTCCCGCCTGTCCCAGGACCAGGCCGGCGACCTCGCCACCACCGTGGAGGAGTCCGTCCACGGCATCCGCATCCTGAAGGCCTTCGGCCGCGGGGCCACCGCCCTGGAGGGCTTCCGCACCCAGGCGTCCACCCTGCAGGACACCGAGGTCCGCAAGGCCGGCCTGCTCGCCTCCTTCGTGGCGATGGTGGTGGCCCTGCCCGAGGTCGTCCTGGGCGTCGGCCTGGCCTGGGGCGTGTACCTGGTGGCCACCGGACAGATGATGGTCGGCGCCCTCGCCGCCTTCTTCGCGACGACCGCCGTGCTCGCCCGCCCCGTGGAGTCCGTGGGCCAGCTGCTCGGCATGACCCTGTCCGCCAAGACCGCGATCGACCGTCACCTCGACGTCATCTCCGTGCGTCCCGCGATCACCTCCCCCGCCGGCACGGACCCGGAGGAGGCCGCCTCCCTCGGTGCCACCCGCCTGGACGACGACGCGGACGAGATGGCCCCGCCCTCCGGCGCCCTCCCCGCGCTGCCCCCGTCCGCCGGAGGCTTGGCCTTCCGTGACGTGGAGTTCCGCTACCCGGACGCCGCGGAGGGCACCGCGCCCCTGCTGCGCGGCGTGGACCTCGAACTCATCCCCGGCGAGACCATGGCGCTGGTGGGCACCACCGGCTCCGGGAAGTCGACCCTGCTGCAGCTGGCCCCCCGCCTCTACGAGGCCACCTCCGGCCGCGTGGAGGTGGACGGCGCGGACGTCCGCGACTTCCCGCTCGAGGAGCTGCGCCGCCGCGTGGCCGTGGCCTTCGAGGAGCCCACGCTCTTCTCGGACACCGTCCGCAACAACGTGCTGCTGGGCGCCCCCGCAGACGTGCTCGCCGACGAGGAGAAGGCCCAGCAGCTGCTGGACATGTCCCTGGACACCGCCCAGGCCGGCTTCGCCCGTGCCCTGCCCGACGGCCTGGACACGGAGATCGGTGAGGAGGGCCTGTCCCTCTCCGGCGGCCAGCGCCAGCGTCTGGCCCTGGCCCGTGCGATCGCCGCGCAGCCCAAGGTGCTCGTGCTGGACGACCCGCTGTCCGCGCTCGACGTGCGCACCGAGGAGGCCGTCACCCAACGCCTCCGCGAGGTCCTCGCGGACACCACCACGCTGGTGGTGGCCCACCGCCCCTCCACCGTGGCCCTGGCGGACCGCGTGGCCGTGATGGCGGACGGGCGGATCGTGGACGTGGGCACCCACCTGGAGCTGCTCGCACGCTCTGCCGCCTACCGGGACATCATCAGCAACGCCGAGGCCGAGGAGGCGCGCGCATGAGCATCCGGAGACGCTCCGCGCAGGAGCGCACCCCGAAGCACGCCGCGCAGGGCCCGGCCGTGCAGGATCCGTCCGCCGGCGAGGCCGGAGCGTCGGCAGGCACGGCCGGCGTGTCCGCAGGCGGCACCGGCGCGTCGGCAGACGGCGCTGGCGCGTCGGTGGCGGACCGCGTCCGCGGCGTCCGTGCCGAGGACATCCTCGAGTACTCGGCGGAGGAGCGCCGCCACGTCCGCCGCCGTTCGTGGAGGCTGCTGCGCGAGCTCGCCGGCCCGGTGAAGGGCCAGCTGGCGCTCGTGATGGTGCTGGTGATCGTGTCCAACGCCGCCCGTGCGGCGCTGCCGCTGATCATCGCCTGGGCCATCGACTGGGGTCTGCCGCAGGTGGTCGGCGCCGTGGAGGCCGAGCAGTCCCCGCTGCCGACCGTGCTGCTGGTCGGCGGCGCCTACGTGGGCGCCGCCCTGCTGGCCGGCGGCCTGCTCGGCGGCTACCTGTGGCTGACTGCCCGGGCGTCCCAGCAGATGCTGCTGAACCTGCGCCTGCGCGTGTTCCGGCACACCCAGCGCCTGTCCCTGTCCTTCCACGAGAAGTACACCTCGGGCCGCGTGATCTCCCGCCAGACCTCGGACCTGGAGACCCTGCGCGAGCTGTTGGACCAGGGCGTCGCCTCGCTGGTCTCCGGCACGGTGTTCATGGTGTTCACGGCCGTCTCGATCCTCATCCTGGACCCGATCGGCTTCCTCATCCTCTGCATCGCGTTCGTCCCGGTGCTGGTCCTGGTGCGCTGGTACCAGAGGGCCTCGGAGGACGTGTACCGCCGCTCCCGCGTGAGCTCGGCGAAGTCGATCGTGCACTTCGTGGAGACCATGACCGGCATGCGCGCCGTGCAGGCCTTCCGCCGCCAGCGCGCCAACGACGCCACGTACACACGCCTGGCCACGGACTACCGCAATGACATGGTCGAGTCCCTGAACTACTTCGGCATCCTGCAGACCGCCCTGGTGGCGATCGGCAACATGACCGTGGTGGCCATGCTGATCGTGGGCGGCTTCCGCGTGCTGGACGGGCAGCTGGCCGTGGGCGTGCTGGTGGCGCTGCTGCTGGCCGGCCGCCGCGTGTTCCAGCCCATGGAGATGCTGGCGATGTTCTACTCCTCGCTGCAGTCCGCCACGGCCGCCCTGGAGAAGGTCTCCGGCCTGCTCGAGGAGGAGCCCACCGTGGTGGAGGCCGCAGAGCCCGCCCTGCTGCCGGGCGCTGCGAAGGCCGGCGAGGGCGTGGCCTCCGGCCGCATCGAGTTCTCGGACGCGGTCTTCGGCTACGGCCCGGAGAAGACGGTGCTGAGCCGCTTCGACCTGACGGTGCCCGCCGGACAGACGGTGGCCGTCGTCGGGCAGACCGGGGCGGGCAAGTCCACGCTGGTGAAGCTGATCGCCCGGTTCTACGACCTCTCCTCCGGCTCCCTGACCCTGGACGGGGTGGAGCTCAGTCAGCTGTCCCAGCAGGACCTGCGCCGCAACGTGGTGATGGTGACGCAGGAGGCGTTCCTGTTCTCCGGGAGCATCGCGGAGAACATCGCCCTGGGCCGTCCGGACGCCAGCCTGGAGGAGATCCAGGCCGCGGCCCGCGCGGTGGGTGCGCACGAGTTCATCCTGGAGCTGCCGGAGGGGTATGACACAGATGTGTCCAAGCGCGGCGGCCGGCTCTCGGCGGGCCAGCGTCAGCTGGTGTCCTTCGCCCGCGCGTTCCTGGCGGACCCGGCGGTGCTGATCCTGGACGAGGCCACCAGCTCCCTGGACCTGCCCTCCGAGCGGCTGGTGCAGCAGGGCCTGGAGCGGCTGCTGGGCAACAGGACGGCGCTGATCATCGCGCACCGCCTGTCCACCGTGGACATCGCGGACCGCGTGCTCGTGGTCCACGACGGGCAGATCGTGGAGGACGGCACCCCCGCCGAGCTCATCGCCGCCGGTGGCCGCTTCGCGGCGCTGCACCAAGCCTGGGAGGACTCGCTCGTCTCCGAGGAGGACTGAGGGCCCGGCGCCGGGCCCAGCGTGCAGGCGGGCGGGAGCGGGAGCGGGGGCATTTTCGTTCGGGAAACCGTCGCGTTGCGAGGCGCTTTCGTTCGGGAAAGGGTCGGGTTGCTCGGCACTTTCGTTCGGAAGAATGTCGCGTCCCGCCGCCCGCCTGACCTCCACGACGACGGCCCGGTCACCGTGACCTTCCCTCTCACCGTGCCGTGCCTTCGACGCCTCCGGACGTGGTCCGGACGGACGGCCGAAGCCGGAACGGAGAAGATCCCTGTAGACGGCAGCGCGGACCCGGCCCCTTCCGGGTCCGAGCCCGCGCTGCCGTGGACGGGTATCTGGCCTTGCCGTACAGCAGCTCAGACTGGGCGCCGGACTCGCGCTGTGGCTGACGGGTACAGCGCGGCCTGCTCGAGACATGGTCGTCCCCGCCTGGAACGCGACCGTTTCCCGAACGAAAGCACCCCGCAACGCGACCGTTTCCCGAACGAAAGCACCCCAAGACTCGACCGTTTCCCGAACGAAAACGCCAGGGGTCAGGCGTCGAAGCGGCGGCCGGTGAGCCGCTCGTAGGCCTCCACGTAGCGGACCCGGGTCTTGGCCACCACGTCCTCCGGCAACGCCGGCGGCTGCTCGCCCGAGGACTTGTCCCAGCCGGACTCTGCCGACGTGAGCCAGTCGCGGACGAACTGCTTGTCGAAGCTGGCCTGGGGGCGGCCGGGCTCGTAGTCCTCAGCGTCCCAGAAGCGGGAGGAGTCCGGGGTGAGCACCTCGTCGCCCAGCACGATCGCCCCGCTCACCGGGTCCGTGCCGAACTCCACCTTGGTGTCCGCCAGGATGATCCCGGCCTCCCGGGCGATCTGCTCGGCCCTCGTGTAGACGTCCAGGGTGAGGTCCCGCAACGCCGCGGCGGCCTCGGCGCCCACGCGTTCGGTCATCTGCGCGAACGTGATGTTCTCGTCGTGCTCGCCCACCTCGGCCTTCGCCGAGGGGGTGAAGATCGCCGGCTCCAACTTCGATCCGTCCACGAGGCCCTCCGGCAGCGGCAGCCCCGTCACGGTCCCGGACTCCCGGTACTCCGCCAGGCCGGAGCCGGTCAGATACCCGCGGGCGATGCACTCGACCGGGAACATGTCCAGCCGCTTGACCACCATGGCCCGCCCGGCCACCTGCTCCGGCACGTCCGTGGAGACCACGTGGTTCTCCACGGCGCCGGCGAGCTGCTCGAACCACCACAGGCTCAGCTGGGTCAGGACGGCGCCCTTGTCCGGGATCGGCGGCTCGAGGATGACGTCGTAGGCACTGATGCGGTCCGAGGCCACCACCAGCAGCGTCTCCGACTCGCCCGGCGCCGCATCCTTCGGCTCGTACAGATCCCGCACCTTGCCGGAGTACACGTGCCGCCAGCCCGGCAGCTGAAGGGCCTCGGCCCCGGCGAATCCGATGCGCTCGCTCACGCCTGGCCCTCCTTCTCCGTACCCGCCGCGCCGGCGCCCGGCACCGCGATCTGCCCGCGCTCGGCCTTGAGCGCGATGTCCGTGCGCCACTGGGCACCCTCGAAGTCGATGGCGTCCACGCCGGCGTAGGCCCGCGCCCTCGCCTCGGCCAGGTCCTTTCCGCGCCCGACGACGGCCAGCACCCGGCCACCGGCCGTCACCACCGCGTCCGGGGCGTCGCCCACGCCCGTGCCGGCGTGCAGCACGTCCACGCCGTCCAGCGCCCGGGCCGCCTCGACACCGGTGATGATGTCCCCCGTGGAGGAGGAGGCCGGGTAGCCGGCGGAGGCCATGACCACATCCACGGCCACGTCCTCGGACCACTCGAGAGTCCGGTCCGCGCCGAGCTCGCCGTTCGCGGCATCCAGCAGCAGCCGGCCGAGCGGGGTATGGAGGCGGGCGAGCACGGCCTGGGTCTCCGGGTCGCCGAAGCGGACGTTGAACTCGATGACCTGCACACCCTGGGCCGTCACGGCCAGGCCGCAGTAGAGCACGCCGGAGAACGGGGTGCCGCGCCTGGTCATCTCGGCCAGCACCGGGCGGGCCACCGACTCCATGACCTCGTCCACGAAGCCCTCGGGCAGCCAGGGCAGCGGGGTGTAGGCGCCCATGCCGCCGGTGTTGGGGCCCTCGTCCCCGTCGAAGATGCGCTTGAAGTCCTGGGCCGGGGTCAGCGGCACCGCGTTCTCGCCGTCACAGAGCACGAACAGGGAGACCTCGGGACCGTCCAGGTACTCCTCGATCACCACGGAGCCGCCGGCGGCGAAGCAGGACTCGGCGTGGGCCAGGGCCTCGGCGCGGTCGGCGGTGACCACCACGCCCTTGCCGGCGGCCAGGCCGTCGTCCTTCACCACGTGCGGGGCGCCGAACTCGTCCAGCGCGGCGGCGGCCTCCTCGGCATGCGTGCAGACGCGGGAGCCGGCGGTGGGCACGGAGGCGGCGGCCATGACCTCCTTGGCGAAGGCCTTGGAGGCCTCCAGCTGCGCGGCGGCGCGGGAGGGGCCGAACACGGCGAACCCGGCCTCGCGCAACGCGTCGGAGACGCCGGCGGCCAGCGGGGCCTCGGGGCCGACCACCACGAGATCGGCCTTCACCTGGCCGGCGAGCGCCACCACGGCGGCGCCGTCCGAGGCGTCCACACAGTGCAGCGTGGCCTGGTCCGCCATCCCGACGTTGCCGGGCGCAACGTGCAGCTGCGTCACCTCCGGGTCACGGGCCAGGGTGCGGATCAGGGCATGTTCGCGGCCGCCGTTGCCAAGCACGAGGATCTTCACGTCCCCCAGACTACGTGGCGCCGCACACCCGCGCCCGCCGTCCGCCCGCCCCGGACGTCTTCCCCCCCCCCCCCCGGCCGGGCGGGGCACCCGTAGGGTGGTGGACATGACGATGCCCGGCCTGCCCCACGACGACGACCGCTCCGGCGACCCGCGTCGCCCGACCCGCCCGACCGCCCAGGCCGGCCCCGGCCTGCGCACGGCGTACACGTTCATGATGGTGTGGTTCGTGTGCGCCCTGATCGGCGCCTTCTCGCTGCGCCTGTTCGGCATCGGCCGCGGGGACGTGGGCGTCGGCGGCGTCACCGCGCTGCTCGGCGCCGCGTTCGTGGCCGCCGCCGTGATCACCTGGGCGGTCCGACGCCGCCGCTGACGCAGCCGGTTCCCGACGACGGCCCCGCCCCTTCCCCGGGCCGCTCGCCGCTCGTTCCCGGGCGGGTGCCTCCCGACGACGGCTGCTCAGCCCCGGATGATCCGTCGCCTCCGTGCCTCGGCCACCGCCTCGGTCCGCGAGCCGACGCCGAGCTTCTGGAACACGTGCACCAGGTGGGTCTTCACGGTGGCCTCGGAGATGAACAGCTCCTTGGCCGCGGCCTTGTTGCTCACGCCCCGGGCGATGAGCTCGAGCAGCTCGATCTCGCGCGCCGTGAGCACCTCGGTGCCTCCGGCCATGCGTCCCATGAGCCGCTCGGCCACCCCGGGTGCCAGCGCCCGCTGGCCCGCGGCGGCCCGGCGGACGGCGGCGGCGATCTCCTCCGAGCTCGCGTCCTTGAGCAGGTAGCCGGCGGCTCCTGCATCCAGGGCGGCGAGGATGTCCGCCTCGGTGTCGAAGGTCGTCAGGATCAGCACCGGCAGCCCCGGGTGGGCGGCCCGCACCGCGCGGGTGGCGGCCACGCCGTCCATGCCTTCGCCCATCTGCAGGTCCATGAGCACCACGTCCGGCAGCCCGCCGGCGCCCAGCGCCTCGAGCACGCGCAGCGCCTCGGCGCCGTCGCCGGCCTCGGCCACCACGGTGAGGTCCGGGTGCGCCTCGAGCACGGCGCGCACGCCGGCGCGCACCACCGGGTGGTCGTCGACGAGCATCACGGCCAGGGTCATCCGTTCTCCTTCGCTGTCTCACTGCGGCCGGCCACGGGCACTGTCATCGCCACCACCGTCCCCTCCCCCGGCGTGGACTCCACCGCCACGCGTCCGCCGACGGCCTCCACGCGCTCGCGCACCGCGGCCAGGCCGACGCCGGTGGACTCGCCCGTGCCGTCGTCGTCGTACTCCTCCCGGGCCGTGCCCGCCGGAGCGGGCCGACCGCGCGGGCCGGCCACGGACCGCCCCCTCTCCCGGGCCACGGGACGGTGGGGGGCCTCGGGCTCGAAGCCGCGGCCGTTGTCGGCGACGTCCACGGTGACCTCCCCGTCCAGGTAGGCCACGGACACCCGGCAGCGGGCGGCGGCGGCGTGCTGGCCGACGTTGGCCAGGGAGGACTGGACGGCGCGCAGCAGGGCGGACTCCACCGCCTCGGCCAGGGGCACCGGGGTCCCCTCCACCTGCAGGTCTGCGGCCACGGGGGTGCCGGCGTCGGTCTGGCGGCGGGCGAAGCCGCGCACGGCGGCGTCGAGCTGCTCCACCAGGGATCCGCCGTCCCCGCGCAGGTCCCGCACGAAGCGGCGGGACTCGGCGAGGTTCTCCGCGGCGGTGTCCCGCACCGTGTGCAGGCGGCGGCGCGCCAGGTCCGGGTCCTCGGCGTCCAGGGCGTCCTCGGCGGCGCGGGAGACCAGGACGATGGAGGCCAGGCCCTGGGTGAGGGTGTCGTGGATCTCGCGGGCCAGGCGCTCGCGCTCGGCGAGCACGCCGGAGCGGTGCTCGGTGCGGGCCAGCTCCGCGCGGGCGGCGAGCAGCTCGGAGGCCAGAGCGCGCTGCCGCTCGGACTCGGCGTGAAGGGCCCGGTAGGCCTGGTACATCACCACGGCCACCACGGCGCCGACGCAGGGGCCGATCACCGCGG
This sequence comes from Micrococcus sp. FDAARGOS_333, assembly GCF_002206575.2. Lineage (NCBI taxonomy): Bacteria > Bacillati > Actinomycetota > Actinomycetes > Micrococcales > Micrococcaceae > Micrococcus > Micrococcus sp. FDAARGOS_333. Next base: position 2,561,420 of record NZ_NJFJ02000001.1, read on the forward strand.
CCGGCCGCAGCCCGTCCGGCCCCGGGGCGGAGGCCAGCACCACCACGGCGGTCACGGCCGCCACGGCCAGCGGGCCCGGCCAGTGCCGGCCGGTGGCCTCGGCCAGCACGTGCTGGACCACGAAGAACAGTGGGAACGCCACCCACGCAAAGTCCGGGTGCAGCGCCACCAGGGCGCCCCAGAGCAGCAGCACGAGGGCCAGCCAGGCCAGGGACGCACCCCGGTGCACCGGCCTCCGGCGCGCCCAGCGGCGCCGCTCGGCCACGGTGCCCGCCAGGTAGACGGCGGCCAGGGCGACGGCAGCGGGCCAGACGGCGGCCGCAGCGGTGCCCGGGGACAGCACGGAACGGGCCAGGCCCACCGCCAGCAGGGCGGCGAAGGACACGTGCAGCACCACGCGCAGGGCGGCCAGGATCGAGGCCGTCGCGCCGGACTCGACGCCGGCGTCCGTCCCGGCCCTGACGTCGGCCGCCGTACCGGGCCGGGCGGGGCCCGCCGGCGCCGAGGCGGGGCCCGTCGGCGCCGGCGTGTGCACGTGCTGGTCCATGCCGCTCAGCCTAGGCCCGCGGCCCTCGCCACGGCAGGGCGGAGGCCGCAGATCCGCCGAATCCACGCGGGAATCAACCGTTCAATGGACCCCGGATCCACCGCCGCAGGCGATGTCCCGGCCGGCGGATCGGCGGAGTCTTGAAGGCAACACCACAGACCCGATGTCCCGCGCCGCGCGGGACCGATCCCGACGAAAGCAGGTGCTCGATGTTCCTCGCCCTGCGCGACCTGCGCTTCGCCACCGGACGGTTCGCCCTCATGGGCGCCGTGGTGGCCCTGATCTCCCTGCTGCTCGTGATGCTCACGGGCCTGACCGCCGGCCTCGGCGGCCAGAACACCGGCGCCCTGGACCGGCTCGAGTCCCAGGGCGTGCAGCGTCTGGCCTTCGGCGGCGCCGCCGGCCAGGAGCCCACCGCGAACTTCACCCAGTCCGAGGTGACCGCCGCCGAGGCCGACGCCTGGCGGAACGCCGACGGCGTCGCCTCCGCCGAGCCGGTCGGCCTGGCCCAGGGCCGGGCCGTCGGCCTGGAGCACGCCCCTCAGCCGGCCCCGGAGTCCTCTGGCGGCGCCGACGCCCCGGCCCGGGTGGACACCTCGGACATCCCGACCACCGGCGTGGCCTCCGTGGCCCTGCTCGGCGTGGCCCCCGGATCCGCCGACGCCCCCTCCGGGCTGAAGGACGGCGAGGCGGTGCTCGGCCAGGCCGCCGCGGACGACCTGCACGCCCAGGTCGGGGACAGCATCGAACTGTCCGGCACCGTGGTGACCGTCGCGGCGATCGAGCCGACCGAGTACTACTCGCACACCCCGGTGGTGTGGCTGTCCCTGAAGGACTGGAAGGCCGCCGCCCACGCCCCGGCGGACACCGAGGGCACCGCCCTGGCCGTGCGCTTCGCCGCCGGCGCGGACGACGCCGCCGCGGCCGCCTCGGCCGACGACGCCGCCCGCACCGTCTCGGCCACCGTGCCGGACTCCTACGCCGCCCTGCCTGCCTACTCCTCGGAGAACGGCTCGCTGATGACCATGCAGGGATTCCTCTACGGCATCTCGGCACTGGTCGTGATCGCGTTCCTGTCCATCTGGACCGTGCAGCGCACCCGGGAGATCGCCGTGCTGAAGGCGCTCGGCGGATCCACCGGCTGGGTGCTGCGGGACGCACTCACCCAGGCCGGCGTGGTCCTGCTCGTCGGCGTGGGCATCGGCACCGCGGCCGCCTTCGGCCTCGGGCTGCTCGCCTCCCAGGCGGTCCCCTTCACCGTGGACGCGGACACCGTGCTCATCCCCGCCGCCGGCGTCTTCGCACTCGGCATGCTCGGCGCCGCCCTGGCGGTGGCCCGCACCGTCCGCATCGACCCGCTCGTCGCCCTCGGCGGCAACTGACCTCCTCCAGACAAGGACCATCGCCATGAACCCCACCGTCACCCCGCTGCTGACCACCTCCGGGGACCGTCCCGATGCCGACCCCGCCCTGTCCCTGCGCGATGTGGTGCTGGAGTACCCGGACGGCGAGCGCGGCACCCTGCGCGCCCTGGACCGGGTGTCCCTGGACCTGTACCCCGGCGTCTACACCGCCATGACCGGCCCGTCCGGCTCCGGCAAGTCCTCCCTGCTGGCCGTGGCCGCGGGCCTGATCTCCCCGACCTCGGGCCAGGTGGTGGTCAACGGCCAGGACCTCACCGCGCTGCCGAAGGCCCTGCGCACCGCGATGCGCGGCACGTCGATCGGCGTGATCTTCCAGCAGCCGAACCTCATCCCCTCCCTGACCGCACGCGAGCAGCTGGAGCTGACCGTGCACCTGGACCGCTCCGCCGGCCGGTCCGCCAAGCGTGACGCCCGGGTGCGCGCCGCCGAGCTGCTGGAGAAGGTGGACCTCGGCGCGGCCATGGACAAGCGCCCCCACCAGCTCTCCGGTGGCCAGCGGCAGCGGGTGAACATCGCCCGTGCGCTCATGGCGAAGCCGGCGCTGCTGCTGGTGGACGAGCCGACCTCCGCCCTGGACCAGGAGCGCTCCGCCGCCGTGGTGGAGCTGCTCGGCGAGCTCACCCGCGAGGAGGGCGCCGCCACCCTGATGGTCACCCACGACGTGGAGTTCATGGACGCCGTCGACCGGACCCTGGTGATGGTGGACGGCCGCCTGCAGTGAGCCGAGGCTCCGCCCGCCACTACCCTGGTGGGCATGAGCTCCCCCACGTCCTCCGCCACGTTCGCCCTCGCCGACGCCGTCGAGCTGGTCCACGTGGTCCGCAACGGCTTTGTCGAGTCCCGCACCCCCGGTGCAGCCGTGGTCACCGGCCCGGACGGGTCCGTGCTGGCCTCGCTCGGCCCGGCCGACGCCCTGATCTACCCGCGCTCCACGCTCAAGCCGTTCCAGGCCATCGCCTCGCTGCGCCACGGGGCGCGGCTGGAGGGCGAACAGATCGCCATCGCCTGCGGCTCCCACCGCGGCACGGCGCGGCATCGGGACCTGGCCGAGCGGATCCTGCAGGCCCACGGCCTGTCCGCCGCGGACCTGCAGTGCCCCGGTGACTGGCCGGCGGACGCCGAGGAGATCGCCCGCCACGCGGACGACATCGCCCACGGCGCCGAGAAGACCCCGCTGGCCTACAACTGCTCCGGCAAGCACGCCGGCTTCCTGGCCGCCTGCGTGGCCTCCGGCCATGACACCGCCACCTACCTGGAGCGCGAGCACCCGGTGCAGCGCGAGGTGGACGCAGTGATCGAGGAGTACTGCGGGGAGGAGATCGCCCAGGTGGGCGTGGACGGCTGCGGCGCACCCGCCGCCGTGGTGTCCCTGGCCGGGCTGGCCCGCGGCATCGGCCGGGTCTCCGCCGCCCCGCACCGCCGGGACGCCGAGCTGCACGCCGTCTCCGTCGCCAACGCCATGCTGGACCATCCGTGGGCCGTGCAGGCCGAGGGCAGGCCGAACACCCTGGTGATGGAAGAGCTGGGCCTGATCGCCAAGCTCGGTGCGGACGGCGTGACCGTGATGGGAGCACCGGACGGCACCGCCGTGGCGGTGAAGGCCCTGGACGGCGGCTCCCGCGCCGGAGACCTCGTGGCGCTGGCACTGCTGGCCCAGTTCGCCCCGGAGCACGTGGACGCCGAGCGCCTGCCGGACGTGCTGCGCCGGGTGGCCCCGCCGGTCCTCGGCCGGGGCGAGCCCGTGGGTGCTGTGCAGCTGGCCACGCCGGTCCTGGACCTGCTCGACTGAGGCGGGCGGCCGTCGTCGGCAATCCCGTCCCGACGACGGCCTCTCGCCTTCCCCTGCCCGTCCGTCTCGTCAGGAGCCCGCCATGAGCACCGGCTCGGTCCCCCGCCGCCGCATCCCCGTCCCCGAGGGGCATGCCGCCCTGCTCACCTGGGCGCGCACCGCCGCCGAGGATCCGGAGGCGGCCGCAGCCCTGCCGCGCTCCACCCGTGCCATGGCCGTGCGCTTCTCCCTCGAGGAGTTGGCCACCCGCGTGCCGGGCAACTCGGTGGAGGTGCGCGTGCCGCCCTTCGGGGTCTGCCAGTGCGTCCCCGGCCCCCGGCACACCCGCGGCACCCCACCGAATGTGCTGGAGACGGACGCCTCCACCTGGCTCGCCCTGGCCACCGGGCTGACGGACTGGGAGCAGGCGCGGGCCGCCGGGAAGGTGTCCGTCTCCGGCGTGCGGGCGGACGTCTCGGCCCACCTGCCGCTGGTGCGGCCGTGAGCCGGAGCCTGCGTCTGCCCTCCGCTCCAGCGAACACTCGACCCCGTCCAGCCGAGACGCAATCGTGACCCGCAGGCCGTTGACCGCCTCCGCGGCGACACCTGATCATTCACCTATGGGTCTCACGTACCCGTCAGGCTGGGGGGGCCTGCGAGCACCAGCACCCCCGCTGGCGCGTCCTCGTAGGACGCCTCCGCAGAAAGCGCACCCATGAAGCGAGTGAGTTCCGCCGTCGCCGCCGGGTCCACGGCTGTCGTCCTGGCGGTCACTCTGTCGGGGTGCGGCGTGGGCACCGGTCAACCCGACCCGACCGCGACAGCACGACTCGACCGGGACAGCGGCCAGATCATCCTGCCGCTCGACGAGTACCTGAGCAGCGAGTCCACGGAAACCACCATGACACGTGCCCGTCTGGCGATCCTGCGGTCCTGCCTCGAGCCCAAGGGCCACAACGGCGTGAAGCCACCTTCCAGAGACGACCGCACAGAACTGGAGGACAGGCGCTACGGGCTGTGGCTTCCGGAGCGGGCCCGCACCCACGGCTTCGGTCTGCCCGGCACGCCGTCCCCCGCCGTGGAGATGCCGACCCCGCCCGGAGGCTGGAGCGATGAAGACGATCCGGCATTCAACGCCGCCTACGACGAGTGCGTCCCCGAGGTCATGGACCAGATGGAGGCCGTCTCCTCTCCGATGACGACAATGGGCAGCAGCTCGGCGGTTCCGCTCATGCTCCAGGCTTCTGTCAAGGCGAAGGAGTCCCCGGAGTGGGCAACGGCCCGAGACGACTGGTCGCGTTGCCTCACCGACGCGGGCCTCACCCCGGTCGGCGAGGACGACGGGTGGACCAGCCGGGAGGCCCTGGCCCTTCCTGCGCCGGAGTCCCCCAAGGGACGCACCGACACCGCCAAGCGCGAGGAGATCCGCATCGCCGTCATCGAGGCCGAATGCAATGAACAGACCAACCTCACCCAACGTCTCGGCGACATCGAGGCCGGCTACCAGGCTGCGCTGATCAAGGGCAATGAGGCCGCCCTCGCAGAGGAGAAACGCATCACCGCGGAGCGCCTCGACGCTGCCCGGGCCTACCTCGCAGAGCATCAGTGAACGCAGCGTCCGCGGGCCACGCCCGCACTCGCCGTGCCGCCCATCCGGGGCGAGCTGCCTTCGTCACCCTCCTCGCCTTGGCACTGCTGGCCGCCTCGTTCGTGGCAGGCCGGTTCTTCCAGGCCCCGGACACCGCTACGGTCGCGGAGGCGGCTGAACCCCTCACCGTGTGGGCGTCAGTGGAGCGCCGTGCCGTCGATGCGGGCATATCCTTCACCGGTGTCACGACGGAGGGAGAGCTCCAAGACGTGACCGTCGACGTCGACGGTCACGCGGTCGTGTTGCGCCGGGCCGTGAAACCGGGACAGGTCGTCCGTCCCGGTGATACGGCCGGTGAGGTCTCCGGCGTTGTCTACGTGTTCCTCGGCGCTCCCCTGGCTCTCTACCGCGACCTCACCGAAGGCGACCGAGGCGAGGATGTCGCATCCCTGCAGCGGGCGCTCACGCAGGCGGGACACGATGTACCGGTCGACGGCGTCCTCGGTGCCTCCACCGCCGATGCCCTGCGCACGCTCTTCTCAGACGCGGACGCTCCCCTCCCTGCAGAGCGCCCGGTCACCGTGGGCTGGCGCCAGTTCGTTCCCATCCCTCCGGAAGGGGCCGGCGTGGTGGACTCTGCAGCGTACGGAGCCACCCTGGATGAGGAAAATCCGCTGGTGCGGCTGCGGACTGCTCCTCCCACAGTCGAATTCATCGCCGACGTCACGCAGGTCGAGGACCTGAAGGCTGGGGACACCGCGCGCATCGACTCCAGCGCAGGCCAGATCGAAGGCACGATCTCCGCAATCGGTCAGTTCCAGGCGGGCACCGAGGGCGCACGCTCCGGGCACCCGGTGACTGTGGCCTTCGCATCCGACGATCCTGCCGCACCACCGGTCGGTCAGTCCGTGACTGTCTCCACCGCACCCGCGGACAGCACCGCCGAAACCCTGGCGGTCCCGCAGACCGCCGTGCGCGCCGATGTCACCGGCAGCTATGTGGTGGTTCGGGACTCCAGGCAGGACTCCGAGGCCGGGGCGTCGTCAGCCCCCTCTGCCGCAGTGTCTGAGCCCACCCCCGCAGAGCGTCGTGTACCCATCACAGTGATCCGCACCGGAGGTGGCTGGGCCTCCGTCACGGGCGACCTGGAGGCCGGCGACCAGGTGAAAGTCTCATGAGCCGCACAGTGCCGGGAGAGGCAGGCGTAGCCCCACTGCTTGAGCTACGCGGGGTGCACAAGGCGTTCCCGGGGGCCGTCCGCCCCGTCCTCGACCGCGTGAACCTCACCGTCCACGCAGGCGAGTTCGTGGCGATCATCGGCCCCTCCGGTTCCGGGAAGTCCACTCTGCTCAACGTCTTAGGACTGCTCGACCGTCCGGATTCCGGCGAATACCGAGTGCTAGGCCAGGACACCACCGCCATGAGTGAGGCCGAGCGGGATCGGCTGCGCTCTGAGATGTTCGGGTTCGTGTTCCAGTCCAGCCACGTCCTCGGCGAGGAGTCCGTGTCCGTCAACGCGGCTCTGGGGCTGCGTGTGCAGCGTGTTCCCGTCGCCGAGCGGGATGAGCGAGCCGGTGCCGCGCTGCAGATGCTCGGTCTCAGCCACCGGCTGGCGGCCCGCGCCAAGCACCTCTCCGGTGGTGAGCGGCAGCGCCTGGCGATCGCGCGCGCCGTGGCCGCCCGGCCACGCGTGGTGCTCGCCGACGAACCCACCGGCAACCTCGACTCGCAGAACAGCCGGCTCGTGGTGGATCATCTGCGCCGACTCCATGCCCACGGCACCACCATCCTGCTGATCACCCACGATCCCACCGTGGCTGCCGCGGCCGCCCGGCAGGTACAGATCACCGACGGCTCCCTCACGGAGTTCGCCACGGTGGCGGCTGCACCGAGCGTCGCGGACGACGCGGACTGTTCTCCTGCGCAATCGCCTCAGGCACCCGCTCGCCGAGCATCGGCCCTGGCCGACGACACGGTCGATGCCGTCTCCTCCCTCTCCACACGCTTTCTGCGCACTCTGCTGCTCATGGCGGCGTTCGCTGTCGGGATCGGCGGCCTGATCGCGGCACTCGGGCTCACACAGACCGCTGCTTCCCAGGTCACCGCACGGCTCACCGCAGCCGCACTGGACGAGGTGGTGGTGACCGTCCCGCAGTCCGAGGGGCTGCTGGACCCTTCGGACCGACGCCTGGCGGAGTGGACGGCGTCGCTGGCGGCCCTGCCGCACGTGCTCGAGGCCGGACATGTGGTGCAGGTGGCTCCTGCCGACGTCACGCTCACACGTTCGCCTGAACAGCCCGAGCCATCGGCGGCCATCACCCTGGTCGGAGCCTCGGCCTCCTACACGCGCCTGGCCGGCATCACCCCGCCCTCGGAGGCGTCCCGTGCCCTGCTGGACGACCCTGGTGCGCGACTGGCGTGGCTCACGCCCGAAGCTGCCCGCGCCTTGGAAATCCCCGTCCCGGCCGGCGGCGTGCTGTCACCGGGGTACCGCGTGCACATCACCGGACAGGCCGTGGACGTCGCCGGGATCGTCACCGTCTCCGAGCGCACCCCGCAGCTCCGCACCGCCGTGCTGGTCACCCCGGCCGTACTCAGCGGCATCGACCAGGCAGATCCGGAGATCGTGGTGCGAACCGAGACCGGATTCCCCTACCCCGTGGCCCAGGCCGCCCCGCTGGCGGTCGCTCCCCATGCCCCGGGCAGCGTCACCACACGCACCGTGGCAGATCTTCGGGATCTGCGTACCGGCGTCACCGACGACCTCTCCGCGTTCGTGGGCGTACTCTCAGCGGTGCTGCTGCTCTTGGCGGTGATCAGCGCGGCCACCGCGATGTACCTCTCCGTGCAGGCTCGCACCGCAGAGATCGCCCTTCGCCGAGCCATCGGATCGCCGCGGGGCCTGATCGCCCGGCTGTTCCTGCTCGAGGGAACGCTGATCGGTGCCGTCGGCGGAGCGGTGGGGGCCGCCGTCGGCTCGGCCGCTGTCCTGGCCGTGTCCGCCTCCCGCGGCTGGACCGCCGTGCTCCCGCCGACCGCTGTCCCCGCGGCGCTGGCGCTAGGGGTAGCCGCGGGCATCGTCAGCGCCCTGTACCCGGCGTGGGTGGCCAGCCGTCAGCGCCCGGCCGACGCCCTGCGCAGCTGAGCCCCACCGCCCCTCCTCCCGGTCCCGACGGCGGCCGCTCACGTCGGCCTGGCGGCCGCCCGATCCTCGTTAGACTTGCCTGCATGACCTCCACTGACGGCCACACCCCCGCCCGGTCGACCTATGCCATGCGGCGCGCCCCGCGCCTGGGCGTCTTCCTGGCCCTCGGTGTGCTGGTGGGTGCGATCGTCGGCGGCGTGGTGGCTGCCGTCGTGCACAGCGGGGACACCCCGCCGACCGACCCGTTCACCGGGGTGCCGCTGGAGTTCGGCTCCACCATGGGCATCGGCGTGATCGTGTTCGGTCTGGTCGGAGCACTGCTCGCATCCCTCGTCTGGCTCCTGATGGACCGCCGTTCCCGCAAGACGACCGCCACGTACGTGCTCGAGTCCACCGACGACCCCGCTGCCGCCGACGTGCGCCTGCACCGCGGAGAGGTCCAGGAGTACAACGAGCGGTGGGGCATCTCCTCCGCCACCGCCGACACCGAGTCCACCGCCCCCGAGGACGGCCTGCAGGCCGCGGCCCCGGACACCCGAAAGGACACCGTGCAGTGAGCATGACCTCCCTGCCCATCCCCCGTCCCCGCCGCGGAGACGGCCTGCTGACCGCCGCCCTCGACCCCCAGGACCAAGGCCCCCAGGACCACTGCGGCGTCTTCGGCGTGTGGGCTCCGGGCGAAGAGGTGGCCAAGCTGGCCTACTACGGCCTGTACGCGTTGCAGCACCGGGGCCAGGAGTCCGCGGGCATCGCGGTCTCCAACGGCCAGCGCCTGGCCGTCTACAAGGACATCGGCCTGGTCTCCCAGGTGTTCGACGAGTCCACCCTGAACTCCCTGACCGGCCACATGGCCGTGGGTCACTGCCGCTACTCCACCACCGGCGCCAACAAGTGGGCCAACGCGCAGCCCACCCTCGGCTCCACCGCGGATGGCGCCACGGTGGCCCTGGCCCACAACGGCAACCTCGTGAACTCCGCCGAGCTCTACCGCCGCGTGCAGCAGATGCCCGAACGCCTGCGCTCCGGCGAGCTGAAGCAGGGCAACACCACGGACACCGCCCTGGTGACCTCCCTGCTGCACGGCGAGGAGGGCCGCAGCGTCGAGGACACCGCCCTGGACCTGCTGCCCACCATCCGCGGCGCCTTCTGCTTCGTGTTCATGGACGAGCACACCCTCTACGCCGCCCGCGATCCGCAGGGGGTGCGCCCGCTCGTGCTCGGCCGTCTGCAGCGCGGCTGGGTGGTCGCCTCCGAGCAGTCCGCACTGGCGACCGTGGGCGCCTCCTTCATCCGCGAGGTCGAGCCCGGCGAGTTCATCGCCATCGACGAGGACGGCGTCCGCTCCCGCCGCTTCGCCGAGGCCCGGCCGGCCGGCTGCGTGTTCGAATACGTCTACCTCGCCCGCCCGGACGCCGCCATCAACGGCCGGTCCGTCTACGAGTCCCGTGTGGAGATGGGCCGCCAGCTCGCCAAGGAGCAGCCGGTGGAGGCGGACATCGTCATCCCCGTCCCCGAGTCCGGCACGCCCGCGGCCGTCGGCTACGCCGAAGGCTCCGGCATCCCCTTCGGCCAGGGCTTCGTGAAGAACGCCTACGTGGGCCGCACCTTCATCCAGCCCTCGGACACCCTCCGCCAGCTGGGCCTGCGCCTGAAGCTCAACGTGCAGCAGCACGTGGTGGCCGGCAAGCGCGTGGTCGTGGTGGACGACTCGATCGTCCGCGGCAACACCCAGCGCGCCATCGTCCGCATGCTCAAGGAGGCCGGCGCCGCCGAGGTGCATGTGAAGATCTCCTCCCCGCCCGTGAAGTGGCCGTGCTTCTACGGCATCGACTTCGCCACCCGCGCCGAGCTCATCGCCAACGGTGCCGTGGAGGAGGAGATCGCCGCCTCCATCGGTGCGGACTCGCTGGCCTACATCAGCGAGGACGGCATGATCGCCGCCACCGGGCAGCAGCGTGAGCGACTCTGCACCGCGTGCTTCACCGGGCAGTACCCCATCGAGCTTCCGGACGAGTCCGAGCGCGGCAAGTCCCTGTTGGAGGGCGGGAGCACGACCCCGGCGAGCGAGCCGACCGACGCGAGTGCCGTCGTCGGGAAGACCGGGTGCGAGCCCGGGCCGGACGCCGAGATGGAAGCCATGACCACCGAGACGGACAGGACCGCGCTGTGACCGAGCAGAACACCCCGCACACCGACGCCCCCATCACCTACGCCACCGCCGGCGTGGACGTGGAGGCCGGGGACCGCGCCGTGGAGCTGATGAAGGACGCCGTGAAGGCCACCCACACCCCCGAGGTCCTCGGCGGCATCGGCGGGTTCGCCGGCATGTGGGACGCTTCCGCGCTGCTGCAGTACCGCAAGCCGCTGCTGACCACCTCCACGGACGGCGTGGGCACCAAGGTGGCGATCGCGCAGACCCTGGACAAGCACGACACCATCGGCCAGGACCTGGTCGGCATGGTCGTGGACGACATCGTGGTGGTCGGCGCCAAGCCCCTGTTCATGACCGACTACATCGCCTGCGGCAAGGTGGTCCCGGAGCGCATCGCGGACATCGTGCGCGGTGTGGCCGAGGGCTGCCGCATGGCCGGCACCGCCCTGATCGGCGGAGAGACCGCCGAGCACCCGGGCCTGCTGGGCGTGGACGAGTACGACGTGGCCGGGGCGGCGACGGGGGTGGTCGAGGCGGACATGGTCCTCGGCGCCGAACGCGTGCGGCCCGGGGACGTGGTGATCGGCATGTCCTCCTCCGGCATCCACTCCAACGGCTACTCCCTGGTCCGCCGCGTGGTGAATGCCGCCGGCTGGAACCTGGACCGCCACGTGGACGAGCTCGGCCGCACCCTCGGCGAGGAGCTGCTCGAGCCCACCCGCATCTACACCGGCGCCTGCCTGGAGCTGGTGGAGTCCCTGAACGGGAAGGGCGGCGGCGAGGACCTGCCGGTCCGCGGCTTCTCCCACGTGACCGGCGGCGGCCTGGCCGCGAACCTGGCCCGTGTGCTGCCGCAGGGCCTGATGGCCACCGTGGACCGCGGCACCTGGTCCCTTCCCGCGATCTTCCGGCTGGTCGGGGACCTGGGCCGCGTGCCGCAGGCCGACCTGGAGCGCACCCTGAACCTCGGCGTCGGCATGGTGGCCGTGGTGGCCCCGGAGGCCGCGGAGACGGCGATCACCCAGCTCTCCGGTGCCGGCATGGACGCCTGGGCCATGGGCAGCGTCGGCGAGGTCACCGACGCCGCCGCCGGCGCCGGCGAGGACTTCGTCCAGGGCGCCAAGGGCGTGGACGGCGGCGCGGTGCTGCTGACCGGCGACTACGCCGACTGAGTCCCCGGATCACTTTCGTTCGGGAAACCGTCGAGTCCCGGGGCACTTTCGTTCGGGAAACCGTCGAGTCCCGGGACGCTTTCGTTCGGGAAACGGTCGGGTCCCGGGACTCGTCGTGTCTGCGGCCGGAGCTGGGCCCGGCCGGAGCCGGGCCCGGGCACACGGACCCGGGCACATGGGCCCGGGCACGTAGGGCCCGGGCACGTGGGGCGGCCCCAGGCCGCCGACAGGCCGCCGTCCGCCCCTGGAGGAGCCTCACTCCACGGCGAACTCGCACCCGTGCAGGCCGTCCCGGTGCGCCCTGATCTCGGCGACGACCCGCTGGTAGTCGTCCCGGCCGTCGTCGAGACCCGCCCAGATCTGAGCCCAGCCCGCACGGGCCCACCCCTCATTGCGCCACTGGTCCCGCTGCCGCTGGGCGGGGTCGTCATGGTGGCCGCCGTCGTAGTGCAGCACCAGCCGCCAGCGCCGGTATCCCATGTCCGCGTCCGGGCTGACGGGCAGGCGCGGATCCAGGACCAGCTGCAGCTCCGGCTCCGGCAGACCTGCGTGGACGATCGCCAGCCGCATCTGCGTCTCCGGCGGCGAATCCGCACCGACGCGGATCAGCTCCAGTGCCTCACGCGCCGCCCGCACCCCATTGAACCGTCCCGCCCGACGAAGGGCGTCCCGCAGCCGCGCCACCGTGGTCCGCGGCTCCGTCCTCCCCTCGGGCGACCACGGCCGCCTCACCGCCGCGTCCCCTGCCACCACCAGAGGATCGACCATCCCGGTCGGCAGCAGCGACGCCAAGTCCGCCCACGTCCGCTCCAGGGACGTCACGGGGACGCCGTGGACCAGCACGACGTCCTCGGGCGGCACCGTGCGTGCGTGGGAGGCGACCCCGCGCCGCACCGCCGCACCCTTCCGATGGGGTCGGGACACGTGGAGCCGCCCGTCGTCCCGCAACCACGGCGGCACCGGCAGCCCGTGGAGTCGGAGTGCGCTCAGGTGCGAGGCCACCGCCCGCGCCCGCTTCACGACGACGGCCGCCTCCTCCGGCGGGTAGGGCACCGGCGGCTCTGGGTAGCCCAGGGCGGACCATGCGGTGACGGGATCGTGACGGCTCCGGTGGGCGCCGTGGGTGACGCTGCGCAGGTCTGATCGGCGCAGGCGCTGGTCGGAGAGGCCGTGGTCGCGCAGGTTCTGGGGTGTCAGGATGCGCCCCTGCAGCAGCGGCGGCAGCGGGGCGGGGTTCGGTCCGGGGCGGAGCAGCGAGTCCATGCATCGAGCCTGGGGTGTCCGCGATGTTCGCGGGGCGGATCCTGGTGAATGTGGGGGAAGGGACAGGCTGTGCAGGAGAGGACGGCATCGGGCGGAGACCTCGGACGGAGAGGGCGGACCGAGGACGCTGAGCGCGAGAAGAGACGGGATCGAGAGCCGGCCTGACTCGACGGTTTCCCGAACGAAAGTGCCCCGGTACCCGACGGCTTCCCGAACGAAAGCGCCTCGGGACCCGACGGTTTCCCGAACGAAAGCGTCAGGGGGTCAGAGGCGTTCGTCCAGCCACGTCAGCGCCTCGGCCACGGGAGCGCGCCAGCGCCACTGCGCCTTGGGGTCGGCGCGGGTGGGGCCGAGGTTCACCAGCCCCACGGGCAGACCGCGGCGCTCGGCCATCAGCACGAACTTGAAGCCGCTCATCACCGCCAGAGAGGAGCCGACCGCCAACACGGAGCCGGCGTCCTCGAGCAGCGCCTCTGCCGCTTCGCGGCGCTCACGCGGGATGTTCTCGCCGAAGTAGACGACGTCCGGCTTCAACTTGTCCGAGCCGCAGTACAGGCAGCCGACCATGCGGAACCGCTCCACCCAGTGGTCGTCCAGGGTGACGTCGCCGTCCGGGTTCACGGCGTCAGGGTCGATGGCCACGGCCTCGAGGTAGCCGGGGTTGGCGGCCTCGAGCCGTGCATCCATGGCGCGGCGGTCCTCCAGGGCGCCGCAGCGCAGGCACACCACGCGCGCCAGGTCTCCGTGCAGCGTGATCAGCCGCTCCGGCGGCAGGCCGACCTCGGCCCCGGCGGCGGCATGGAGCCCGTCCACGTTCTGGGTGACGATCCCGGCGGTGAGCCCGCGGGCCGTCCACTCCCCCAGGATCCGATGCGCCGGGTTCGGCTTCGCGCCGTCCATCTCGCGCCACCCCACATAGGAGCGCGCCCAGTAGCGGTGACGGGCCACAGGATCGCCGGAGAACTCCTGGTAGGTCATCGGCCGGTGCCGGCGCAGGGAGCCTGCAGGGCCGCGGTAGTCCGGGATGCCGGAGTCCGTGGAGACGCCGGCACCGGTGATGATCAGCGGCCGGCGCTCCCGCAGCAACGCCAGAAGACCCCGGGAGGCTTCCCCAGGGTCTTGCAGCGGTGCGGTCTCATCGACCACGCGGGCGATCGAGCGCAGTGCGGCCCGGTGCCCGTCGAGTCCGGGATGCGCGGAGGACATCAGCGAGCGTCGTCGCCGTCCTCGTCATCCTCGTCGTCGTACAGGTCCGCGTACGGATCCTCGTACTCCATCTCATCCGTGTCAGCGTGATGACGCTTGCCGGTAAGCTCTCGCTCCAGTGCGGAGAGGTCTGTCCCAGGCGAGAAGTACTTCATCTCTCGCGCCTGCTTCGTGGCCTTTGCCTTCTGACGGCCGCGCCCCATGAGCGTGACCCCCTTCGCATCTCTCTGCCCTCGGGACTGATGGCACAACAGGGGCCCGCCGAGGTTCTCACTGGTCAAAATGGTTCGTGCGGACCAGGGTACCAGGAACAGCCCTGGCCTGCGGCCTGTCAGCCACGGGCGGACGGGCCGGACCGCCCGCCACGACGGGATGTCGAACATCGTCCGACCGTCCGCCGCCTCCCGCCGCCTTCCACTCTCCGCGCCCGGCTCCGCGCCCCGCCTTCCACGCCCCGGCTCCGCGCCCGGGCGCCGCCTCCCGCCCTCACGCCCCGGCTCCGCGCACCGAGCGTGAGGCACCCGTCCGGCGGGCCCTTCCGGCCCGGACGGCGAGCGGCCCCGCATCTTCCCTCGGAAGATGCGGGGCCGTCGTCGTGGTCCAGTGGCGCCGAGCCAGAAGATCCGGCCCTTTCAGATCACCCTGAAGGGGCCGAAGTCTCTGGCTCGGCGCAGCGTCGGCTGCCGTACCTCAGATCCAGCCCTCCTCCCAGGCGCGCTGCGAGGCCTCCTGGCGGGTGCGGACGCCGAGCTTGGCCATGGCGTTGGAGAGGTGGTTGCGCACCGTCCCGGGAGCCAGGTGCAACGCCTGTGCGATCTCCTCGATCCGGTGGGCGGTCCGGCCGACGCGCAGCACGTCCAGCTCCCGCTCGGTCAGGGGCGACTGCTCACCGGTCAGGGCCGTCGCTGCGATCTCCGGATCCACGTAGCGCTTCCCGGCGGCCACCTGCCGCAGCACGTCCGCGAGCTCCTCGGCGGGCGTGGACTTCGGCACGAACCCGGAGACCTTCTCCGCCAGCGCTCGGCGCAGCACACCGGGGCGGGCGTGCCGGGTGAAGATCACGACCTTCGTGGGGACAGACCGCAGGATCTGCTGGGCCGCCTCCACACCGTCCAGGCCGGGCATCTCCAGGTCCAGCAGGCAGACGTCTGGACGGTGCTCCTGCGCAGCGGCCACGGCCGCGGTGCCGTCGGAGACGCCCGGGAGCACCTCCACGTCCTCCTCCAGGGCCAGCAGCGCCTCGACGGCACCGCGGATGAGCACCTCGTCGTCGGCGACGAGCACACGGATCGGAGCGGTCGGGCCGGTCATGCGGTCTCCTCTTCGGCAGAGCGGGGAACGGTGAGTGTGAGGGTGAACGTCTCACCCTCGTGGACGGCGGACAGGGTGCCGCCGGCGGCCTCGGCACGCTCGGCCAGGCCCGCCAGCCCGGTGCCCCACCCGCGGCGTCCATCGGCCGCGGCGGACGACGACGGCCGCTCACCCCGGGGCGGCGTCGCCGGATCGACGGGGTCGGCGGCCCCGACGGCGGGAGCGCCGTCGTTGGTCACGACCAGGCGGAGGCGGAAGGCGTCCGTGGGGACGGCCGTGAGCTCGAGGCGGGCGTGCTCGGCGTGGGCGTGACGCAGGATGTTCGTGGTGGCTTCACGGGCGGCCAGGCCGACCAGGCGCCCGGCGGCCGGACCGAGCGGCCCGAGGGACGGGTCCACGTGGACGTCGGCGTGGGTGCCGGCGGCGGTGAGCACGTCCCGGGCGTTGGCGAGCTCGCGTTCGGCGGAGACCTCGCGCAGGTCACGGACGAGGGCGCGGGTCTCGGCCAGGGCTTCACGGGCCTGTTCGCGGACCTCGTGCAGCTGGGCGCCCGCGTCCTCCGTGCGCCCCTTGGCCAGCAGCCGCTCGGCGAGCTCGGCCTTGAGGGCGATGACCTGCAGGTGATGGCCCTGGACGTCGTGGAGGTCAGAGGCGAAGCGCAGCCGCTCCCGCGTGACGGCGAGGTCCGCTGCCTGCAGGCGGGCGTGCTCGAGGCGCTGCATGACGCGCCAGAACCAGACCGCGGGAACGATCATCACGCCGGTGAACACAGCCCAGAGCAGGAAGCCGCCGGCCGTGTCGATCGGTCCCGCGGGGTCCTGGAGGACCGCCGCAGCGCCGAGGATGAGGGACACCGTCAGTCCGGCGGCGGCGACAGGGCGACGCCGGCGCGGGTGCACCAGCAGGGACAGCAGCAGGCAGGACAGCCACAGAGGCAGCGCCCACCACGTGCCCAATTCCGTGAGCCCGAGCGCGGGCAGGACCGCGCCGGCGAGCGCGAGCGGGACGGTGGGGCCGAACAGCCAGGCAAGATCCCGCTGACCGACCACCGGCCCCTCCGCGTCCCCGGGCGGCGGGGCCTGGAAGAGCCGGGCCACATGCAGCTGGCCGACCACCCCGAGGACGTGGAGCAGCAACAGGACCGCCAGCACGACCGCCTGCCCTGTGCGCCCGGCATCCATGTGCCCCTGCAGGCGGGTCAGCGGTCCGAACGCGGAATAGCCCGCGATCACCAGGACGCCGAACAGCAGGCCCGTCCAGGTGTACCACCACGCACCGGCGAGGTCCCCCGTGAGGGGGCCGAAGCCCGAGGCCCCGGGGCCCGCGGCGGACGCCGTGGGCACGGCGCCGGTGGGGCGGCGCCCCGGTGCGGCGGCAGGCGGGGCCGAGCGGCCGTCGTCGTGGTTCCCCTCGATCCTCATGGACCTCACCCTACGGGCGTGACAACTGTCATGACCCGCCGTGCGGAAGTGCCCGGCAGGAGGTGACCGCACGGCACTTCTGGGTTCCGACGGGGGCCGGAAGGCTGGAGTCAGAGCTCGGGAACCCGACCGGATCCCGAACGAAGACGCCGGGGAACTCGACGGTTTCCCGAACGAAAGCACTGGAGAGGAACGTGGTCACGATGGATCTGATGGGCACCGCACGCGAGTTCGTGATGGGACTGCCGGAGGCGCTGCAGGGCGTGGGGGTCTTCCTCGTCTCCTTCATCCCGTTCGTGGAGGGCGAGGGCGCGGCGATCATCGGCGTGCTCGCCGGAATCAGCCCGTGGCTCGCCGTCCCGGTGGGCATCGTCGGGAACTTCTTGGTGGTGGCGCTGCTCGTCTATGCGGCCCACGGAGCCCGCGGCGCGCTCATGGGCCGCCGTGCCGCCCGACGCGGCGACCGGGCCCCCGCCACGGCCGACGGCGGCTGGACGCCGGAGTCGGCCGGCCGCGACCGGGCCCCCGAGTCGGCCGGCCGCGCCCTGCTGCGTGAGCGTTTCGAGCGCTGGGGCGTGCCGGGGCTGTCCCTGATCGGCCCGTGGGTGTTCGTCCCCGGTCACGTCGCGGCTCCGGCCATGGTGTCCTTCGGCGCCAACCGCGACTACGTGATGGTCTGGCAGACCGTGGCGATCGTGCTCTACACCGCGGTCGGCGGCCTGCTCACCCACGGGATCCTGACACGCATGGGCGTGGTGGGCTAACCCGGACCATCGCCGAGCCGGACCATCGCCGAACCAGAAGATCTGGCGAGCCGGACCATCGCCGAACCAGAAGAATCGGCCCCTTCAGACCACCCTGAAGGGGGCGAAGTCTCTGGTTCGGCGCACAGCGCCGGCCCGGGTCAGCCCTTCCGGGTCACGGTGAGGCCGTCCTCGCCGTCCACACGGTCCACGGACACGGTGTCCCCGTCCGCGATCTCCCCGGCGAGGATGCCGCGGGCCAGGCGGTCGCCGATCTCACGCTGCACCAGGCGGCGCAGCGGGCGGGCGCCGTAGGCCGGGTCGAACCCGGTCTCGGCGAGCCACGCCTTGGCGGCATCGGACACCTCGAGGGTGAGGCGGCGCTCGGCCAGCCGGGACTGCATCTCCGCCACCTGCAGGTCCACGATTCTCGTCAGCTCGTCCAGCGTCAGGGCCTCGAACTGGACCACCTCGTCCAGGCGGTTCAGGAACTCGGGCTTGAACGCCGCCCGCACCACGGACATCACGGACTCGTGCTTGGCGGCCTCGTCCAGGGTCGGGTCCACCAGGAACTGGCTGCCCAGGTTCGAGGTGAGGATGAGGATGACGTTGCGGAAGTCCACGGTGCGTCCCTGGCCGTCGGTGAGGCGGCCGTCGTCGAGCACCTGCAGCAGGATGTCGAAGACCTCCGGGTGGGCCTTCTCCACCTCGTCCAGCAGCACCACCGAGTACGGACGGCGTCGCACGGCCTCGGTCAGCTGGCCGCCCTCGTCGTAGCCGACATAGCCCGGAGGGGCGCCGACCAGACGGGAGACGGAGTGCTTCTCCGCGTACTCGGACATGTCGATGCGGACCATGGCGCGGTCGTCGTCGAACAGGAAGTCCGCCAAGGACTTCGCCAGCTCGGTCTTGCCCACGCCCGTGGGGCCGAGGAACAGGAAGGAGCCGGTGGGCCGGTTCGGGTCGGACACCCCGGCACGGGCGCGGCGCACCGCGTCCGAGACGGCGGTGACCGCCGCAGACTGTCCGATCAGCCGCTCGCCGAGGTGGTCCTCCATGGTGAGCAGCTTCTCGGACTCGGAGGCCATCATGCGCCCGGCGGGGATGCCGGTCCAGGCGGAGATGACCTCGGCGATGTCGTCCGCGGTGACGTTCTCGGAGACCATCAGGTGCTCCTCGTCCACGGCCTTCTCTGCCTCGTCCGCGGCGGCCAGCTCCTTCTCCAGGGCCGGGATCTCGCCGTAGAGCAGGCGGGAGGCCTCGGCGAGGTCGCCCTCGCGCTGGGCCTTCTCGGCCTGCGAGCGCAGCTCGTCGAGCTTCACGCGCAGGTCACCGGCCTCGTTCAGCGAGGCCTTCTCCTGCTCCCACCGCGCGGTGAGGGCGCGGAGCTCCTCCTCCTTGTCCGCCTTCTCGGCCCGCAGGCCGGCCAGGCGCTCCACCGAGGCGGGGTCCGTCTCGCCCTCGAGGGCCAGCTCCTCCATGGTGATGCGGTCCACCTGGCGGCGCAGCACGTCGATCTCCTCCGGGGCGGAGTCGATCTCCATGCGCAGCCGCGAGGCGGCCTCGTCCACGAGGTCGATGGCCTTGTCCGGCAGCTGACGGCCGGTGATGTACCGGTCGGACAGCGCGGCGGCCGCCACCAGCGCCGAGTCCGCGATCTCCACCTTGTGGTGCGCCTCGTAGCGCTCCTTCAGGCCGCGGAGGATCGCAATGGTGTCGTCCACGGAGGGCTCGCCCACGTAGACCTGCTGGAAGCGGCGCTCCAGGGCCGGGTCCTTCTCGATGTTCTCGCGGTACTCGTCCAGGGTGGTCGCACCGATCAGGCGCAGCTCGCCGCGGGCCAGCATGGGCTTGAGCATGTTGCCTGCGTCCATGGCGCCCTCGGAGGCGCCGGCGCCGACCACGGTGTGGATCTCGTCGATGAACGTGACGATCTGCCCGTCGGCCGCCTTGATCTCCTCGAGCACGGCCTTCAGGCGCTCCTCGAACTCACCGCGGTACTTCGCGCCGGCGATCATCGCCCCCAAATCCAGGCTGATCAGGGTCTTGCCGCGCAGGGACTCCGGAACGTCCCCGGCCACCATGCGCTGGGCCAGGCCCTCCACCACGGCGGTCTTGCCGACGCCCGGCTCGCCGATGAGCACCGGGTTGTTCTTGGTGCGGCGGGACAGCACCTGGACCACGCGGCGGATCTCCGCATCGCGGCCGATGACCGGGTCCAGCTTGCCGGAGCGCGCCACGGCGGTCAGATCGGTGCCGAACTTCTCCAGGGACTGGAAGGTGGCCTCCGGGTCCGGGGTGGTCACCTTCGAGTCGCCGCGCACCTGGGTGAAGGCGGCGCGCAGGGCCTCCACGGTGGCGCCGGCGTTGCGCAGCGCGGCGCCGGCCTCGCCGGTGTCCGCTGCCAGTCCGAGGAGCAGGTGCTCGGTGGAGACGTAGGTGTCCCCGAAGCCGGAGGCCTGCTGCTGGGCGGCACGCACGACGTTGCCGGCGGCCGGGGACAGCTTCGCCTCGGCGACGGCTGCACCGGACACCTTGGGCAGCGCGTAGATGGCCGAGGACGCGGCGGAGGACACCACGTCCGGGTCCACGCCGGCAGCCTTCAGCACGCCGACCGCCACGGAGTCGCGCTGGTCCATCAGGGCCTTGAGCAGGTGGGCCGGCTCGATGGTCGGGTTGTTCGCGGTGGACGCGTTCATGGCCGCGGCCGAGAGCGCCTCCTGGCTCTTGGTGGTGAACTGCGGGGTCTGGTTCATGGGTGGCCTCCTCTGACGACCGGGAAACTTGAGTCTGTTCAGCTCAACTCTGCGGGGTGCGGTTCTATTCCGGGTCCAGGGCTTGACGACGACGGCCGCTCGCCTCCGCCTCTCGGCGTCCCTGGCGCCGTGCTCGTGGGGGCTCGGCGGTCCCGAGCGAGGTCCGGCCGGGACGGCCTCAGGCGGCGAGGGCACCGTGGCAGGCGGTGCTCATCGGCGCCTGCATGCGACCAGCCTGCCACCGCAGGGCCGTGGTGGCACTACCGTGGAGACCGTGACCGGATCCCAGCGCCGCAGCCGTCGTGTGCGCCCGCGCCGCACCTACCAGCGGCCGCGGGTGAGCCTGCTGTACGTGCTGCGTCGGACCGGCTACAAGCTGCTGGAGATCCAGGTGTGGGACGTGGCCGCCGCGATGACGTTCTTCGCGGCGCTCGCCCTGCTCCCCACCATGGTGGCCCTGGTGTCCACCGTGTCCTTGCTCGGCCTGCAGGACGAGACCATCGCCACCGCCGCCGGGCTCATCACCGAGATCTGGCCCGCCCTGTCCGTCGGCGCCGTGGAGTCCACGATCCTCGCCCTCGGGGGCCAGGCCACGGGCACCACCACCGTCGTGCTCGGCACGCTCGGCGCCCTGTTCTCCGCCTCGGGTGCGGTGGGCGCGTTCCACCGGGCGATGCACCGTATCCACGACACCCGCGAGGGACGCAGGTTCCCCGCCTTCCGCCTCGCCGTCTTCGTGGAGACCCTCGCGCTCACGGCCGGGACCGTCGTCGTGCTCCTGCTGGTGGTGCTGGGCGGCGACCTGTCCGCACGGATCGGGCGCAAGGTCGGCCTGACGCAGGAGGCCGTGGACCTGTGGAACCTGGCCAAGTGGCCGGTAATCCTGGCGATCATCATGGTCGTGGTGTCCGCGGCCTACCAGCTCGGCCCCAACGTGCGGCAGCCGCGCTACCGGGCCTTCTCGCACGGTGCCGTGGCCTCCGTGCTGCTGCTGTTCGGAGCCACGGCGCTGCTCGGCTGGGTGACGGCCAACCTGTCCCAGACGCAGCTGGTCGGATGGATCACCTCTGCCATCGGCATCCTCATGCTCGCCTGGGTCACGGTGATCGTCCTGCTCGCCGGCGCCGCCTTCGACGCGGAGATGCTGCGCGCCCGCCAACTCGCCGTGGGGTTGGATGCGGCAGACGAGATCCAGTTGGCCAGCCGTCACACCGCGGTCCTGAAGGACCTCGAGCAGATGGAGCAGCGTCAGCAGCGCGTCGGCCGAATCGTCTCCAAGTCCGCCCGCACCGGGGTGCCCGCCGTGGTGCCCCGCACCCGGCTGCTCACCGAGTCCGGTTCGCTCTTCGCCGTGGAGCCGCGGGCCGGCAGGACCGCCGCCGACCTGTCCACCGGCCGCCCGTTCCACGCTCAGCTCGATCCGGACGACGTCCCGGATCCGGAGACCCCGTCCTCCGCCCCGGCCGGTCCCCCGTCCTCCGCCCCGGCCGGTCCCCCGTCCTCCGACCCGGCCGGCACCCCGTCCTCCGACTCGGCCAGCGGAGAGGCCGACCGCCCACGCCGGCCCTGACCCGGTGCACGAGGGCCCCGACACCGTCATGGTGTCGGGGCCCTCGTTCTGAGGCGGCACCGGGGATCAGTCGTCGAGGAGGTCCTTCGGCTTGACCTCGGCATGACGCAGGGCGGCCTCGAGGGCGGGCAGGGCCTGCGCCTCGGCCTCGGCCTGGACCTGCCCGAGGCGACCGGCCAGCCAGCCGTAGGTGTACGAGGACTCCCCCGCCGCGACGGCGGCGTCACGGACGTGACGGAGGGCGGGCAGCACGACCTCGAGGTCCTGGACCGCCCCCAGGGCCTCGGTGACCTGCTCCCAGTCGGCGGCACGGGCGGCTGCGGTCTCACCGAACGCCGGAGCCGTCGCCTCGAACGCGTAGCGGACCGCCTTGGCCCGCTTGCGGGTCTCATGGAGCAGCGTCAGGCGCTCCTGCGCGGTCTCCGCATCCCGCGCCTGCTGCGCGGTCTCGGCCGTCAGCGCGACGGCGTCGGCCACCATCTGCGGCAGGACCTTCTTGCCCTTGCGTCCGTGCTCGCCGACCAGCGGCGGGGCGGCCACGAACTCGGTGAGGGTGTCCATCAGGCGGGCGTAGCGCGGCGAGGCCTGCGCCTTCACCAGCTGGGCGTGCGCCTGAGCGTGGCGGCGGCCGAGCTCCTCGGCGGCCCGTGTCTTCACCGGGCCGTCGTAGTCGGCGCGGGGGACGGTGTCCAGGTCGGCCAGGATGCGGGCCGAGACCACCTCGGCGTCGCGCGGGTCGCCCAGGCGGCGGGCGTACCAGCCGAGCTCCTTGCGCAGGGCCTCGGCCTGCTCGCCGTCGAAGAGGGCACCGAAGGTGCGCAGGGTGCTGCGCAGGCGGCGGATGGCCACACGGGACTTGTGCACGGCCTCCGGGGCGTCGGCGGCCACGCCGGCCTCGCGGGCGCGGATCACGGCGGCCTGCTCGGCCACATAGGCCATCACCAGGGTGCCTGCCGGGTCCTTCTTCTTCGGGCCCTTGCCCTTGGCCTGTCGCTTGAGCGACTTCTCCAGGGCACGGCCGAGCTTGGACGGCGAGCCCGCCGGCTCCACGCCCTGCGCGGCCAGGTGCATGACGGTCAGGTCCAGCAGCTCCGGGGCGGCGCCCGGCATCAGCTCCACCTCGAGCTCGCGCCAGGCACGGCCGGACGGGGACGCCTCCACGCGGTCGTCGCAGAGGGTCGCGACGACGGCGCCCGAGGCGTCCAGCAGGTCCACCGCGGTGCGCTGCGTGGACAGCACGGCCACCGGCATGAGACCCCGCTCGGCCTCCGGCACGGACTCCCAGTCGGCACCGAGATGTTCGGCGAGCGCCTGCAGGTGCGTCTCCGGGACGGCCCAGCGGCCAGCGCCGGAACCGAGGCCGGTGCGGACCTCGAGACGGTCGGCGTCGGCCGGCAGCTTCAGGTGCCAGCCGTCGTCCGTGCCGCCCTCGCGGCGGCGCAGGGTGACCTGGTTGCGCAGCAGCAGCAGGTCGGCGGTGTCCAGGTAGACGGCGCGCAGGGCCTGCTCGCGGACCTCGCCCTGGTCGAACACGGCGGACAGGTCCGGCAGCTGCGCGTCCGCATCGAGCACGAAGGTCACCTCGGCCTCGAGCGCCACGGCGGCGTCCTCACCGCCGTCCTGACCGGCGGCGATCACGTCGCCGTCGTGGAATGAGGTCGCGGCCTCGTCCACCGGGCCGGTCGCGGCCGGGTCGGCCGGCCGGGTGCCCACATCCTCGACGACCTCGCCCTCGGGCTTCTTCTCGACGACCTCGCCCTCGGGCTTCTTCACATGCTTCCGGGACTTCTTCGCGTCCGACGTCGTGGAGGTCTTCTTCTTCGTCATGCCGGCTCGTCTCCGCCTTCCTCAACGGGGTCGGTGGTTGTGGATCCAGCCTAGTTCCGCCCCACGGCGGCCGGACAGTGCGCAGGAGCGAACCCACGGCACCCCGATCGGCTCACTCGGCCGCGCGGAACGCCTCCACCTGGGCTCGCAGCATCTGCGCGGCGGCCTCAGGCTCCACCTGCACGAACGTCGCGGACAGGTGCCGGTGGCCGGCCGAGGCACCGCCCAGGGTGACGACCGATTCGCCGCGGGGCCCGGAGGACCGGACGAGCACGGCGCCGGGTACGCCGTCCACGGCGGAGAACTCCACCTCAGTGCCATCGGAGCCGGTGAGAGTCCCGCAGGTCTGGGGCAGGGCTCCGTACGCTCCCACCAGATCCGTGGTGGAGGGCGTGTAGACGAGGAACGACGCCACGGAGGCCTCGGGCCCGAGCACCCCGGCCGCTCCCGGGTCCACCTCGTAGCCGGTGTGCAGCAGGACCGTGTGCGGCACGGTGGCCTCGTCGATGCGTCGGACGAGGTCCCGGCACTCGCCGGTCGGCTCCACACCCTCCAGCGGCAGCGGCTGGCTGAAGGGCACGTCCGGCATCTCCTGGATGCGCTCGGCGGTCACCAGCCCGCTCGGCAGGTCGGCGGCGGGCACCACGGCGGCACGCATGCCCGGCAGCACGCGCTCGGCCTCGCCAGGTGCCAGCGTGGTGGAGTCCGTGCCGCGGTAGTTGCCCGGCACCGTGGCCACGATGTCGTCCGGGGCCTGAGGCGCCTGCTGCTCCTCCGCAGTGCTGGCGTCTGCGCTGGCCTCCTTCTGCACCGGCGAGGGGGCCGCCCCCTCGGTGGCGTCCTCGGCGCCGCAGGCCGTCACCGCGAGCAGCGCGGCGACGGCCAGGGCTGCCAGGGTGGTCCGGGGGCGCCGACCTGCCGTGGCAGGTCCGGCGCTGCGGCCTGCTGCGGTGTGCGGTCCGGCGGTGATCATGGCAGGTCCTCCTCAGCGATACGGGTGCGAGGCCAGACGGGACGGCGGCCTGCGGGGCGTCGTCACCGCTTCCGCTCCTCGAAGGCGGCGACCTGCTCGCGCAGCATCTGCTCGGCGAGCTCCGTCTCGATGTTCACATATCCGGTGTAGACGTGCTCGTCCCCGTCCGAGGCCCCGCCCATGAGCAGCTCGATGCGCTCACCACCGGACTCCATGACCAGCCGACTGGCCCCGGGCAGGCCCTCGACCGGCTCGAACACCGCCGTGGCGTTCGGCCCGCTCAGCTCGCCGCAGACCTCCGGCAGCTGCCCGAACATGCCCATGACGTCCTCCTCGTCCGGGGTGATCACGGCCGCGGCGAACGCCTCCGGCTCCCCGATCGCCCCCTCGGCGTCCGGGTCCACCTCGTACTGGGAGAACCCGACCGCAGAGCCCGGCCGGGAGAACGTGTCGATCCGGGTGATCAGCCGCCGGCACTCACCCTGGGCCTCCACGCCGCGCACGGTCATGTTCAGCTCGAACTGCGAGTCCACGGAGGCCCGGCGCTGCTCGCCCACGAGCACGTCCCCGGGAAGGTCCTCGGCCAGCAGGATGCTCGGGGCCATCTCCTCCAGGCGGGACTGCTGTTCGCGCCCCGCGGCGCTCAGCGACGACGAGGACGACGGGGAGGAGGGCGTCCCGTCGAGGCCGGGACCGGCTTCCAGTGAGGGCCCGTCGTGACCGCCCGAAGGACTCGGCTCGTCCTCCTCGTCCGACGGCGAGGTCGCCGAAGCGTCCGTCCCTTCCGGCGAACGATCCGCGGAGGTTTCCCCGCCCGACCCGGCCGACGTCGACGTCTCGGGCGACTCCGCTGCAGACTCGGACGTCGTCGTCCCCTCGGGGTCCCCCGTGCCTCCGCCGGCCTCCTCGTCCGGGTCGGGCATCCCAGAGGAGCAGGCGGCCAGGGTCACGGCGGCGGCCGCCAGGAGGCCGGCCAGGTGCACTGAGGTCTTCATGGTTCCTCTCCAGGACGTCTTCCCGTGCTCTGGCCCACTATCCTCGGCTCAGGGGCGCGAGTCCAGGGCATCGGGGCCCTGCCTCGAGGGCGAGACCTGCGCCGGCCGAGCCTGCCCGCGACCTCTACGTCCCCCTACGCGACATGTGACATGCGCAACATCTATGATGTGGCGATCAAGGGGCGTCGTCCTCCCTGCGGGGAGCCCGCGGCGCCCGGCACACCACGACCCGACGGACTCCGGTCCCGTCACAATGAAGGCAGTCCCATGTCACGCACGCACCACCGTGTCGTCGCCGCCGCCTCCCTGTGCACCGGCGCGCTCGCCCTCTCGGGCTGCGCCGTCATCGGAGGCACGTCCTCCTCCAAGGCGGTCGGCTCCGATGAGCACCTGTCCTCCTCCTACCAGCTGGTGGAGCCCGGCACCCTCACCGTGTGCTCGGACATCCCGTACCCGCCGTTCGAGTTCGAACAGGACGGCAAGATCACCGGCTACGACATCGAGCTCGTGCACGCCGTCGCCGAGAAACTCGAGCTGGACGTCGACGTCATCGACTCGTCCTTCGAGGCGATCGAGTCCGGCGCCTCGCTCACCGGCTGCGACCTCAACGCCTCCTCGATCTCCATCACCGAGGCCCGTCAGCGCGTCATGGCCTTCACCAGCCCCTACCTCGACGACGACCTCGTGCTCATCGCCCGCAAGGACAGGGGCTTCACGTCCGTCGAGGACCTGGAGGACGCACGCGTCGGCGTGCAGACCGCCACCACCGGCGCCGAGTACGCCACGGAGCAGGGTCTGAACGTCGTCCAGTACGAGGACGGCGGCATGCAGGTGCAGGCCCTGAAGGCCGGCAACGTGGACGCCACCCTCGGGAACCAGTCCGTGCTCCTGTACGAGCTGAAGGACGACGACCGCTTCGAGATCGTCGAGGAGTTGCCCACCGGCGAACAGCTCGGGATGGCGGTCGGCGCCGAGAAGGCCCAGCTGCTCTCCGCCGTGGACCGCGCACTGCAGGAGCTGCGCACCGAGGGCAAGGTCGCTGAGCTGCAGGACAAGTGGTTCGGACACGTGCAGGAGGCCTACAGGTGAGCACCGCAGAGCAGACCCCCACGCCCCAACGCGCCCAGGAGCCGACGCCGAAGCCGGGCGCGGCCCGCCGTCGCAAGACCATCTCGCTGGCGGTCCAGGCCGGCGTGTTCGTCCTGGCGATCGTGCTCCTTGCCGTCCTGGTCGACTGGACGGCCCTCGGGGAGAACGTCTTCAACTTCGGCGCCGTGGGCGCGATGTTCCCGGACATCATCCTCGTCGGCCTCGGCAACACGCTCTTCTACACGGTCACGTCGTTCGTCCTGGGTCTTCTCGGCGGCATGGTCCTCGCGCTGATGCGCATGAGCGCCTTCCCCCCGTACCGCTGGATCGCCACCGCCTACGTGGAGTTCTTCCGCGGCGTCCCGGCGCTGCTCGTGTTCCTGGCCCTCGGCTATGGCGTGCCCTTCGCCTTCGGCGTGAGCTGGCCCATCCCGCTGGTCGTCTGCCTCGCCCTGGGCCTGGTGGCGTCGGCCTACATCGCCGAGACCCTCCGCGCAGGTCTGCAGGCGGTGCCGAAGGGCCAGACGGAAGCCGCCCGCTCCCTCGGCATGCCTGCCTGGCGCGCCATGGTGACCATCGTGATCCCACAGGCGTTCCGCATCGTGCTGCCGCCGCTGACCAACGAGGTCATCCTGCTGACCAAGGACTCGTCTCTGGTCTACGTGCTCGGCCTCGCGGTCTTCCAGTACGACCTCACGAAGTTCGGCCGCGACGGCATCTCCTCGCTCGGCGCAGGCATGACCCCGATCGTGGTCGCCGGTGTGCTGTACCTGGTGATCACCGTGCCGCTGTCCCTGCTGGCCCGCCGCTTCGAGTCCACGTCCGCCCGGAAGAAGGTCTGAGATGTCCGAGAACACCGCACACACCCCGGGCACGGATCCGCACCCGCCCACCACCGGCTCCCTGCGTCAGGTCCAGGCCGCCCGCGTGACCATCAAGGACCTGAACAAGTCCTACGGATCGAACCACGTGCTCAAGGGCATCGACCTGGACGTCGCCCCCGGCGAGGTCGTCTGCCTCATCGGCCCTTCCGGCTCGGGCAAGTCCACGCTGCTGCGCTGCGTGAACCTGCTGGAGACCCCGAACAGCGGCACGGTGGAGGTCGGCGAGTTCACCGTGACTGACCCGGACGTGGACATCGACACCATGCGCCGCCACGTCGGCATGGTGTTCCAGCAGTTCAACCTGTTCCCTCACCTGACCGTGATGGAGAACTGCACGGTCGCCCAGATCAAGGTCCTCAAACGGGGGAAGGCCGAAGCACAGAAGGTGGCCCGGCGTCAGCTGCGGCGTGTGGGCCTCGGTGAGCTCGCGGACCGCTATCCGGACCAGCTCTCCGGCGGACAGCAGCAGCGTGTGGCGATCGCCCGCGCCCTGTCCATGGCCCCGCAGCTCATGCTCTTCGATGAGCCCACCTCCGCCCTCGACCCGGAGACGGTCGGCGAAGTGCTCGCCATCATGCGCCAGCTGGCCAAGGACGGCATGACCATGCTCGTGGTGACCCATGAAATGGGCTTCGCCCGCGAGGTGGCGGACCGCGTGGTCTTCATGGACGGCGGCATCGTGGTGGAGGAAGGCCGTGCCGCGGACGTCATCACCGACCCGCAGCAGCCGCGTACGCAGGACTTCCTGCGCCGCGTCCTCAACCCCACCGAGGTGGACATCTGACCGGCCGGGACGGCATGACGGCTGACGCAACGGGGCCCGCACCGGATGATCCGGTGCGGGCCCCGTCGTGCAGTGGCGTCAGGCTCAGGCGGCCTTGCGCAGCTTCTTCAGCTCCTCGCGGGCCTCGCGCAGGGCAGCGGTCTGCTCGTCGCGGGCGGCGTGGATGGCGTCCACCTTGTCGGCCTTGGCGGCGGCGATGGCCTCCACCTTGGCGTCACGGGCAGCGTCGATGCGGGCGGCGCGCTTCTTGGCGGCCTTGCGGCGCTTGCCCGGGCGGTTGGCCACGGAGTCGGCCATGATGCCCACGCCCGCGCCGACGAGGAACAGGTCCTTGGCCACCGCGGTGCCCTCCTGGGACGGGCGCACGCCGTCGGCCTGGGTCATCTCCGGGGTGTTCAGGTACATGGACATCAGGCCGCCGGAGAAGGCGGTCAGAGCGGCGCCGGCGAGCCATCCCGGGACCACCGGGAGCAGCAGGGCCGCGCCGGTGCCGATCTCGGAGGCGACGAGGAAGTTCTTGAACTGGGCCGGGGTCAGCTTCGACAGCTGCGGCACGCCCTTGACGGCCATCTGCTGGAGGCCGGCGGCCTGCTCGTCGGACAGCTTCCGCTTGTTGAGGCCCGAGTTGAGGATGAACGCGCCGGAGGTGAGGCGCAGGGGAATCTGGACGATGCTCATGGATCGCTTCCTTCCAGTCATTCCCGCGGCACACTCTGGTGCGCGAGAGGACGTCTGTAGTCGTCAGGGTCTACAGCAGGCCACACTACCGAAGTCCGCGCCCCGATGCGTCCTGGGCACCCCGGAAGTCGTCCCCTGACCGGCGTGGCCCCGACCCCGCCCGGGCCGAGGTGAGCAATCCCTCACGTCATGCCCTCTCTCCTCGCGTGCGCGCGTGCGCAAGAATGTCAGGCATGCACCTCACCCCTGGCGCCCTCTCCACGCTCGCGGCCGCCGAGTCCGCTGACTACGGCTGGCTCGGCAATGCGGTCGTCGCGATCATGGAGGCCGTCGGCCCCGTCGGCGTCGCCCTCGCCGTCTTCGCCGAGAACCTCTTCCCGCCGATCCCCTCCGAGCTGATCCTGCCGCTGGCCGGCTTCACCGCCGCGAACGGCGCCTTCTCCCCTCTCGCTGCCACCGCGTGGGCCACGGTCGGCTCCGTGGTCGGCGCACTCGCCCTGTACGGGGTCGGTGCAGCCCTCGGCCGTCGCCGCATGTACCGGATCGCGGACCGGCTCCCCCTGGTGGACATCGACGACGTCGAGGCCACCGAGCGCTGGTTCGCTCGCTACGGCACGTGGAGCGTGCTGCTGGGCCGCCTGATCCCGGTGTTCCGGTCCCTCATCTCCATCCCGGCAGGCATCGAGCGCATGCACCTGGGCCTGTTCGTCCTCTACTCCACGATCGGCTCGGCCGTGTGGAACACCGTCCTCGTCTACGGCGGCTACCTGCTGGGCGCGAACTTCCATCTCGTGTCGGACTATGCTGACCTGTTCTCCAACGTGGTCGTGGTCCTCGTCATCACGGTCCTGGCCGTCTGGGTGGTCCTGCGCGTGCTGCGGAACCGCCGACGCCGCCGAGACCCCGACTTCCGCCCCCGCACCGCGGACGAGGCGGCCGCCAAGATCGACGCCCTGCTCACCTCCCACGACCCGCGAAAGTGAACCCATGCCCTCCCCCGCTTCCCGACGTCGCTCCCGCGCTCTCCTCTCCGTCGTCGCCGTCGCGGTGTTCGCACTGACGGCCTGTGGTCCGAAGGACGACGCGGCCGATGATTCCTCCCCGTCGCCGTCGTCCTCCGCCACCGAGGCGACGACGCTGCCCCCGATGGACCTGGCCCCGTTCACCATGGACGTGCCGACGCACGACCTGGACATGCTGCCGGGAGCGACCCTGCGCGCGATCAAGGGCACCGACCCGGACTACGACGGCGCCTGGTTCGCCGTCCCGCACGCGGACACCTGGACGAAGGCCATGGAGGAGGCCGTGCTGGCCCGCGTGGACGCCTTCTCCCGTGACGCGACGGACCAGGATGTGCACCTGGACGTGCAGCCGCTGCTCGCCGTGGTGGGTCCGACGGTCGCCGCGGCCCGCATCGTCTCCACCCAGAAGCGCGAGGACACCGCCGTCGCCGCATCGCGCGTGCTCTGGTACGACGCACAGCAGGGCAGGGTCCTCGACCCCGAGGACCTGTTCAGCGAGAGCGGCTGGAGCGCCCTGCGCCGCGAGATCGCCTCCCGCCTGCAGGAGGACCCGGACGTGAACGAAGACCGCCTCGACGCCGCCGTCCGCGAGCCGGACGCCGCGGAGAACCGACGGGTCTGGGACGGCATCGTGTTCCTGGAGGACGGCAGCCTGCTGCTCGAGGTGGACCAGGGCTCCCTGGCCCCGGAGGGCGCCGGCGTGCTCAACGCCCGCGTCTCCGCGGACATGCTCGGCCCCTGGCTCTCGGATGCCGGCCGTCGTGGACAGCAGGCGGCGCGCAACCCGCAGCCGTTGGTGCTGCAGCCGCCGCAGACCGCGGCACCGCGGACCTCCCAGGCCCCCACCTCCGCTCCGCAGACGTCCCAGGCGCCGACCTCGAGCGGCGCCCCGTCCTCGTCCTCCCGTCCCACCGGCTCGGAGTCGGCGGAGCCGAGTGCGTCGGAGTCGTCCGCGACGCCGTCGCGCTCGACGTCCCCGACGACCGGCCCCTCGCCGACCGAGTCCGCATCGCCGGAGTCCCCGAGCCCGTCGCGGACAGAGACCGAGTCGCCGACGCCCTCCCCGGACCCCTCGCCGACCGAGACCGACTCGCCGACCTCCCCGAGCCCCTCGCCGACCGAATCCGAGTCGCCGACCCCGTCCTCGAGCGCATCGACGTCCCCGGACCCCTCGCCGACCGAATCCGAGTCGCCGAGCCCCTCGCCGACCGAATCCGAGTCGCCGAGCCCCTCGCCGACCGAATCCGAGTCGCCGAGCCCCTCGCCGACCGAATCCGAATCACCGACCTCCCCGAGCCCCTCGCCGACCGAGACCGAGTCGCCGACCCCGTCCGCGAGCGCATCGACGTCCCCGAAGCCCTCGGGGTCTCCGAGCCCGTCCGCGAGCGCATCGACGTCTCCGGGTTCCTCGAGGTCCCCGAACCCTTCCTCCACCGAGGGGACGCAGTCCGCAGAGCCCTCGCCCAGCGGGACCGTCGAGGCCTCCGCCACGGACACGGAGGCCACTGCGCCGCGTCTCGGGTGAGCAACCCCGGGTGGCCGCTGTCGGATGACCGGGCCAGGCGGGTCGGCATTCGGTCACGATGTGGCATCGTTCCGGCATCGATCCGGCCGGAGCCACGTCATCCGGCCGGTGAGGACCTCCGGCGAACGTACGCTGTGGTCCTTGGATGCCGCGCCTGTCCCCTGCCTATGGATCCATTCCGGACCCAGGACTGAGCGTGGCTCCCTCCCGTCCTGCGTGCCCCGTCAGGGGCCTGTCGTCACGTGCTCCTGGAAGAGGTCCTCGTGTCCGCCCGTCCCCGCCCGCTCCGCCGTCTCACCGTCTCCGCCCTCCTGGCCGGCCTCGTGCTGACCGGCTGCGGGGCAGACCCCTCGGAGTCGGCAGTGCCCACCGGCGCCCGGGAGGCCTCCCGGACCTCCTCCCCTTCGGAGTCGTCCTCCTCTCCCTCCTCCACCGAAAGCGCGACGACGGCCCCCTCCTCCACTGCCTTGTCGTCCTCTTCCGCCCCGGCCACGGCGGCACCGAGCACGTCCGCGTCCGCCCCGGCGTCGCCGACGCGTTCCCCCTCGAGCACGGCCGCGCCCACCACGGACGCCCCGACTCCGACGCCCACGTGGTCCCCGTCGGCCCCACCGGTGCCTTCGACCACCGCTCCGGCGACACCAAGCCCCTCGCCGTCGCCGACCACCTCCGCACCGACGCCCACGCTGACGCCGGCGCCGACCCCCACTCCCACGCCGACCACCTCCTCTCCGGCTCCGACGCCGTCGCCGACCACCTCCGCACCGACGACCCCGCGCCCCACACCGACACCATCCGCCCCAGCCCCCACGCCGACCACCTCCGCACCGACCCCCACCCCCACACCCACGCCCACACCCACTCCGACGCCGACCTCGGGCCCGGTGGACTGCTCGGCCGTGCCCTGCGTGGCCCTGACCTTCGACGACGGCCCGGGCGCCCACACCTCGCGTCTGCTGGACATCCTGGCCGCCCACGACGTGAAGGCGACCTTCTACACGGTCGGCCGTCAGATCGAGCAGCGTCCCGGCGTCATCCGGAAGATGGCGGCCGCCGGCCACCAGATCGGCAACCACAGCTATGACCACCCGCAGCTGACTGCCGTCTCCGCGGACGCGGCGCGCCGGCAGATCGCCACCACAGACGCGCTGCTGCGCGCCCAGGGCGTCACCCCGTCCACGGTGCGGCCGCCGTACGGCTCCTACAACACCTCCGTCCTGCAGGTGCTGGGCTCGCTGGGCCACGGCGCCGTGAACTGGAACGTGGACCCCCGCGACTGGCAGGACAAGGACACCCCGACCGTCGTCCAGCGCGTGACCTCCGCGGCCCGGCCGGGCGCGATCCTGCTGATGCACGACGTGCACTCCACCTCCGTGGACGCCGTGCCGCAGATCATCACGACTCTGAAGGCGCGCGGCTACCACTTCGTCACGGTGGACCAGATCACCGGGGGCGTCGCCCCGGGCTCCGCGGTGCACAGCGGCATGCACCCCTGAGGGGACTCCGGTTGGCGGCACCGTGCCCGCACCGGGGAGAATCGGCCCATGACCGAGCAGAACCCCGTGCCCGCCGAGGACCGCGCCCACGTCCATGACCACAACCGGGACAAGGACCCGGAGCTGTTCCGCCGCGAGCCGGTGTCCTTCGTACGTCGCGGCTCCCGCCTGAACCGCTCGCGGCAGGCGGTGTGGGAGCGCATGGCGGACGAGGTCCTCGTGGAGGTCCCCCGATTCCGCGCGGTCACCTCCGTGGCGCGGGACGCTCAGGTGGACTGGGACGCACAGTTCGGCCGCAGCGCCCCGCTGCTCGTGGACATCGGCTCCGGCCAGGGCGAGTCCACTGCGCAGGGGGCGAAGGACCGACCGGACTGGAACGTGCTGGCCGTGGAGGTGTATATTCCGGGCCTCGCCGGGCTGATGGGGCTCGTGGAGCGCGAGGGCCTGACCAACGTGCGCGCGGTGGAGGCCAACGCCCCGGAGCTGCTGGACCACACCATGGAGCCCGGTTCCGTGGACGAGGTCTGGATCTTCTTCCCGGACCCGTGGCACAAGGCCCGCCACCACAAGCGACGACTGGTCTCCACCGCCCTGGCCGAGCGTCTGGCGCGGGTGCTGCGCCCGGGCGGGGTGCTGCGCCTGGCCACGGACTGGTCCGGCTACGCCGTGCACATGCGGGCGGTCATGGACGCCGCCGCCGAGTTCGAGAACCCCCATGCCGGCGAGCGCGCGGGCGAGGACTCGCCGCTCACACGCGTCCGGCGCGAGGGCCGTGAGCTCGAGGTGGGAGCGCAGCCCCTGCCCGCCGGCTGGGACGACGCCGAGGCCGGGCAGCGTCCGGCCCGCGCGGGCCTGGGCGAGGCCGTGGTCGCCTCCGAGGCGCAGGACCCGGTGGACCACGTCGGCGGCTGGGCGCCGCGCTTCGAGGGCCGCCCCCTCACGCAGTTCGAGAACAAGGCCCTCAAGGCCGGCCGCCTCGTCTTCGACCTCACCTACGTGCGCCGCTGAGCCTTTCCCGACGCCGGCCGCCCGCCTCAGGCGCGCGGCAGCGGCAGGCCGGTGGTGACGCGGGCCGTGGCCGCAAGGGTGATGGTTCCCGGGTCGCGGTAGCCGCGCGGGGCGTCCTCCCCGGCCTGTGGGCTCCATCGGGAGGTGTCGTGCCCTCGCACGGCGGCCCCGCCCAGGGTGCTGCCGTCGGCGGCCGCGTCGGCGGTCCGCTCCACGGCACCGCGGGCTCGGCCCTGCGCACCGGCAGCCGGAGGCTCCACGGGCAGGGTGTGCACGCCGGACCAGGGAAGGCGTCGGCCGCTGAACCGGCCGATCTGCGCCAGCCGGTCCTGCGGTGCCGACGCCTCGTAGACACGGAGCGGGTCCATCCCCATGAGCGCCGGTTCCCGGGCGAGCCGACGCGGCAGGCCGATGGCCCCGGCGAGCACCAGCACGTCCACCGAGGGCACGACGTCCCCGGCCTGGCGGCGCTGCTGTAGCAGCTCGAGCGCATACGCGGCCACGACCGTGCCGTAGGAGTGTGCCTCCAGCCCGAGGTGCACCTGCGGCACAGCTCCGGGCTGGGCACGGCGCAGCTGGTCCTGGCAGCGCATCAGGTGATCGGCCAGCGCGCGGGCTCCCGTGCGGGCCGGCGAGTCGAACAGGGTGGCCAGGGCGTTCGGGGACCGGTAGCCCAACCAGGCGATCGTCGCCGGACGCGGCGCCCCGGCGGCCCGCTGGGCGGCCCAGAGATTCCCGGCCTCGTTGACGGCGCCCCACATGGCGGTCTCGGGGCGGATGCCCATGCCGGAGACCATCCAGGTCACGTGCGTGGCGGTGAAGGGGTC
Organism: Micrococcus sp. FDAARGOS_333; assembly: GCF_002206575.2. Taxonomy (NCBI): domain Bacteria; kingdom Bacillati; phylum Actinomycetota; class Actinomycetes; order Micrococcales; family Micrococcaceae; genus Micrococcus; species Micrococcus sp. FDAARGOS_333. The sequence goes on from NZ_NJFJ02000001.1 coordinate 2,596,594, forward strand.
GCCCACGGCCACCACCGCCACGGGGCCGGTCTTCGGGTCCAGGCTGTACTCGAGCAGCACCCGGTCCGGCAGACAGCGGTCCAGCCCGTCCGGCTTCAAGGCGTGCACCACGCCGTCCAGGGCTCGCCGGGCACGGCGGCCCAGCTCGGGCCGGCGGCGCATGTCGGCACGCAGCCGTTCGCGGAGGGCCGCGAGCCGCTCCGGGGAGAACGGGCCCTGCTCCGGCGAGGCCGAGGCGGAGGCGACGGCCGCACCGGTGGTGCCGGCGCCGTCGTCGGGAAGGGACAGGGGCCCGGCCACGGTCAGTCCTGCGGCGGGGTCCAGGTGAGCACCCGGCGGGTGCGGGAGTAGCCGGTGGGCAGGGCGCGGACCACCGCACCGCGCTGGCGCGGGGTGCCCGTGGTGGGCGCGGGGACGGCGGTGCGGCCGGTGCGGCGCTCTCGGGTGCGCGTCTCGGAGTCGCCGTAGCGGGTGGAGACGTCGCCGCCGGCGCCCACGGTGAAGACGCGGGCCAGACGGGAGGCCTGGTGCAGGCGGTCCACCTGCCCGGCCAGGTCTGCGACGGTGTCCTGGAGCTGCTCCACCTCCCGCTGCAGGTCCACGATCCGGCGGATCCCCTCGAGGGACACGCCTTCGCGGGACAGCGCCTGCACGGTGCGCAGCCGGTCCACATCGGCACGGGAGTAGCGGCGCTGGCGGCCGCCCTGGCGCTGCGGGACCACCAGGCCGAGGCGGTCGTACTGGCGCAGGGTCTGCGGGTGCATGTCCGTCATCTCCGCGGCGGCGGAGATCACGAACACCGGTGCGGTCCAGTCCGCGCCGCGGTGCGCCGCCGCCCGGGCCGCACTCGCGGTGCGGTCCCGGGCGTCGTCACGGTCGGCTGCGCTCACCAGGAGGCCCTCGTCGCCAGGTCGGCGCGCACGTCGGTGCCCTCGGTGGCCCGGGCGAAGGCCTCCACGGCCTCACGCGCCTCGTCCGAGAGGTCGGTGGGCACCGCCACCTGCAGCTCCACGAACAGGTCGCCGGTCTTCTTCTTCGCCGGCACGCCGCGGCCCTTCAGGCGCAGCACCTTGCCGGAGCCGGAGCCGGCGGGGACCTTCACACGGACCTCGCCGTCCAGGGTGGGCACGGCCACGGTCGCCCCCAGGGCCGCCTCCGCGAAGGTGACGGGCACGGTGATGCGCAGGTCGTCGCCGTCGCGGTGGAAGAACGGGTGCTCGCGCACCTGCACGGTGACCATCAGGTCGCCGCGGCCGGCGGCGCCGGGCGAGCCCTTGCCGCGGACACGGACCTTCTGGCCGTCCCGGATGCCTGCCGGGATGCGCACGTCCACGACCTCCCCGTCCGCGGCACGCAGGGACACGGTGGTGCCCTTCATGGCGCCGCGGAAGGAGATGGTGGTGGTGGCGGTGCGGTCCGCGCCCTTGGACGGGGACGGCTGGCCGAAGCCGCCGAAGCCGCCGCCCGGGGAGCCGCCGAAGCCGCCCGCGCCGCCGCCGGTGAAGGCTCCGAACAGGTCGGACAGGTCCGGGCCGCCGCCACCTCCGGTGGAGAAGCGGGTGCCGCCGCGGCCGCCGTTGAACAGGTCGCCGAACACGTCCTCGAAGCCGCCGGTCCCGCCGCCGCCCGGGGCGGTGAAGCGGGCGCCGCCGCCCATGGCGCGCAGGGCGTCGTACTCCTGGCGCTGCTGGGGGTCGGAGAGCACCGTGTTCGCCTCGGTGATCTCCTTGAACTTGCGCTCGGCCTCCGCGTCTCCGGGGTTCTGGTCCGGGTGGTGCTTGCGGGCGAGCTTGCGGTAGGCCTTCTTGATGTCCGACTCGGAGGCGTCCTTGGACACCCCGAGGATCGCGTAGAAGTCCTTGTCGATCCAGTCCTGCGAGGCCATCGCCGCCTCCTCTCTGTCAGGTGTGGTGGTTCATCTGCGCCACGCCCGCCGCCGGGCGTCGCCGGTGCCGTGGGCGTCACGGGTGCCGTGGGCGTCGCGGCCGGTGCTGCCGGCCGCGACGTCCACGGCGCAGGTCACTCCGCGCCGGCGGAGACCATGACCTGGGCGGCGCGCAGCACGCGGCCGTTGCGCACATAGCCGTTGCGGAAGACCTGGACGATGTGCTCGGCCGGGACCTCGTCGTTCGGCTGGCGCAGCACGGCCTCGTGCACGGCCGGGTCGAACTCGGTGCCGGCCAGGGACTCCTGGTCGTGACGCTCGAGGCCGAGGCCGTTCAGCACGGTGTCCAGCTTCGCGGCGATCGCGGCCATCGGGCCGTCGGCGAGCTCGCCGGCGGCACGGGCGGCGTCCAGATCGTCCAGGACCGGAAGGAGGGACGTCACGGCCTTCAGGACGCCCTGGTCCTTGGCGACGTCGCGGTCGCGGTCCACGCGGCGCTTGTAGTTCACGTATTCGGCCTGCACACGGCGCAGGTCCTCCTCCAGCTCGGCCTCGCGGTCCGAGCCGGCGGGCGCGGCCTCGGCGCCGTCGGCGTCCGCGCCGGCTTCCCGGAGGATCTTCTCGGCCTGGGACAGGGCGTCGCCGTCGGCCTGCTCGCCGTCCACCTCCTGCGCTGCGGCGGCCTCCTGCTCGGCGGTCTGCTCTGCGGCGCGGTCGGCGGCCTCGGCGGCCTGTCCGTCCTGCCGGACGTCCTCGGGCTGGGTGTTCTCGTCGGGCTGCTTGTCCTGGCTCATGCCGGGCTCCTCTCATGCGGCCGCGTCCGGTGCGGCCGGAAGTCTGCGTGCCCCTGGTGGGGCGGGGACGACGACGGCGGGTCGGCTCCGCAGCGTCGGGCTGCGGTCTGCCGGCCCGCCGTCGTCGGATGAAGGTCACCGGTCCCGGCCGGCCGTCGGCATCAGGTGCCGCCGGCCGGCCCGCCCCGGATCAGTCCTTCTTCTCGTCGTCCTCGTCGACCACCTCGGCGTCGACGACGTCCTCGTCGGCGCCGTCGGCCTGGTCCGCGCCCGGCTGCTCGCCGGCGGCGGCGCCGTCGGCCTGCTGCTGGGCGTAGAGGGCCTCGCCGATCTTGACCTGGGACGCCTGGAGCTTCTCGAACGCGGCCTTGACCTCGTCGTCGTTGTCCTGCTTCTCCAGAGCGGCCTTGAGGGCGTCGACGTCGGCCTGGACCTCGGTCTTCACCTCATCCGAGAGCTTCTCGCCGTTCTCCTTGAGGAGCTTGTCCACGGCGTAGGCCGACTGCTCGGCCTGGTTGCGCTGCTCGGCGGCCTCGCGGCGCTTCTTGTCCTCCTCCGCGTGGGCCTCGGCGTCCTTGACCATGCGGTCGATGTCCTCCTGGGAGAGCGAGGAGCCGCCGGTGATGGTCATGGACTGCTCGGTGCCGGTGCCCTTGTCCTTGGCGGACACGTGGACGATGCCGTTGGCGTCGATGTCGAAGGTGACCTCGATCTGCGGCATGCCGCGCGGGGCCGGCGCGATGCCGGTCAACTCGAACGTGCCGAGGTTCTTGTTGTCCCGGGTGAACTCGCGCTCGCCCTGGAACACCTGGATGGACACGGACGGCTGGTTGTCCTCGGCGGTGGTGAAGGTCTCCGAGCGCTTGGTCGGGATGGCGGTGTTGCGCTCGATGAGCTTGGCCATCACGCCGCCCTTGGTCTCGATGCCCAGCGACAGCGGGGTCACGTCGATCAGCAGGACGTCCTTGCGCTCACCGGCAAGCACGCCGGCCTGCAGGGAGGCGCCGATGGCGACGACCTCGTCCGGGTTCACGCCCTTGTTCGGCTCCTTGCCGCCGGTGAGCTCCTTGACGAGCTCGGTCACGGCCGGCATGCGGGTGGAGCCGCCCACCAGGACCACGTGGTCGATGTCGCCGACCTTCACGCCGGCCTCGGCGATCACGTCGTCGAACGGCTTGCGGGTGCGCTCCAGCAGGTCCGCGGTGAGGTCCTGGAACTTCGCACGGGAGAGGTGCTCGTCCAGGTGCACCGGGCCCTCCGGGGTCACGGAGAGGTACTGCAGGGAGATGTTGGTGCTGGTCGCGGAGGACAGCTCCTTCTTCGCCTGCTCGGCGGCCTCCTTGAGGCGCTGGAGGGCGATCTTGTCCTTGGACAGGTCGGCGCCCTTGGCCTTGGCCTGCTGCAGCAGCCAGTCCACCACCCGCTGGTCCCAGTCGTCGCCGCCGAGGCGGTTGTCGCCGGAGGTCGCGCGGACCTGGATGGTGGAGAAGTCGTCCTCGTCCTTGCCCACCTCGAGGAGGGACACGTCGAAGGTGCCGCCGCCGAGGTCGAAGACGAGGATGAGCTCGTCCTCCTTGCCCTTCTCGAGGCCGTAGGCCAGGGCGGCCGCGGTCGGCTCGTTGATGATGCGGGACACGTTCAGGCCCGCGATCTCGCCGGCCTCCTTGGTGGCCTGGCGCTCGGCGTCGTTGAAGTAGGCCGGGACGGTGATCACCGCGTCGGTGACCTTCTCGCCCAGGTACTCCTCGGCGTCGTGCTTCAGCTTCATCAGGGTGCGCGCGGAGATCTCCTGCGCCGTGTACTTCTTGCCGTCCACCTCGGTGGTCCAGTCGGTGCCCATGTGGCGCTTGACCGAGGCCAGGGTGCGGTCCGGGTTGTTGACGGCCTGGCGCTTGGCGACTTCGCCGACCAGCACCTCGCCGGACTTGGAGAAGGCGACCACCGACGGGGTGGTGCGTGCGCCCTCGGCGTTCGCGATGACGACCGGGTCGCCACCCTCGAGGACGGCGACCACGGAGTTGGTGGTGCCCAGGTCGATACCCACTGCTCGCGACATCATGCGTCCTTTCGTCGACTGCTGCTCGAGGTGACCGCGGCCGACCGGTGCCGGCCGCCCTTGAGCGTTCTGGACTCAACCTGCCACCGGAGCGGAAGGCCTGTCAAGAAACCTGAGTCACCTCGACTCATGTTCTGGTGTCGTGCAGTACAACCCCACCCCCGGGGACTTCATTCCCGGCGCCTGGTGATCCTCGTCACATCCCTGCCGGACCCGCTCTCGGGCATCTCGCGGGCGCCCTCCCGGGCTTCCCTCGGAAGCGCTCGCGGCGCCCGCGCGGAGCCCTGCCGAGCCCATCGCAGTGTCGGCGCACAGGTGCTGACTAGACTTCTGAAGATCGGACCCGCAACCCAGGAGTGACACGTGTTCATCCTCTCGAGTCGCATGCGACCCACAGAGCAGTTCGAGGGATACGCCTTCGTCGGCACGGACTACGTGCACGGGCCCGCGGGCATGGCCGCGTATCGCGCGCGCACCGGCCGCACCGTCGGCCCCGGCGAGGACGGCTGCTACGTGGTCGCACGCCGGGCGGGCAGGCTCTTCGGCCGCCGCTTCGAGGTGGGCACGGACGCCAGCGGTCTGGGCCGTCTCTTCCTCTACCGCAGCGGCGACGAATGGGCGCTCGGCTCCTCCTACAGCGGGCTGGTGGAGCACCTGCGCGCCGAGGGCATGACGCTCACGCCCCGGCTCGGCAGGCTCCGTCCGTTCGCCCTCCGCCAGACGCTGACCATGCAGCTGTCCACCTTCCAGACGCCGTTCGACGAGATCCGACTCCTGCCGGTCGGCACCGTCGCGGTGATCCGCGGGGGCGTCCTCGTGCTCGAGCGCGCCCCCGAGCTCGAGCCGCTCGAGTACGAGGCGGCGCTCCAGCAGTACCTCGACGTCTGGCGCGGGCGCACCCGCGCCCTGCTCGCGGACCCGCGGGTCACCTTCACCGCGGACCTCAGCGGCGGCGTGGACTCCCGCACGGTGTTCGCGTTCCTCCTCGAGTCCGGCCTGTTCCGCACGGACTCGGACCGGTTCTGGCTGCACTCGGGCGTCAACCAGAAGGAGGACCTGGCCGTCGCGAAGGGGATCGCCGAGGCCCACGGCCTGACGGTGAACGGCCCCAAGCCGCCCTCCCGCACCCTGGTCTCCGGGTCCCGCGCCTACCGCCACTGGCGGGAGAACAGCCTCGGCGTGTACACCCCGGTCTATATGTCCTCGACGTTCCAGAACCCGTTCGAGGTGCATGCACACGGCGGCGGTGGCGGCACCATCAAGCAGTACTACCGGCATGCCGAGCCGCTGCGCCTGCTGGAGCCGTTCGAGGGGAAGATGCCCGCCGCCGACTTCGCCCTCTGGCAGGAGGAGATGGCCACCACGCAGGAGCAGCTGAAGCAGATCGCCCCGGGCGTCGTGCCGAGCATCCAGCACTACCTCGAGTTCCGGAACCGCTTCCACTTCGGCCACATCCCGAAGGCCCGCCCGCTGTTCATGCCGCTCAACTCGAAGTACGCCATCCGGGCGCTGACCGCCCTCCCGCAGGACGTGCGCCGCCGCTTCTACTTCGACGTCATGGAGTCCCTGGTCCCCGGGCTCAAGGACGTGGACTACGACAGCGCCCGCAAGGCACCCACCGCGCAGGAGCTCGAGAGCCTGGTCGTCCTGCCCGCCTCGGACCGGCTCGCCGCCGGCACGGCCTACGGCGACGACACGGTCGAGGCAGCCGACCCGGACGATCCCCTGTCCGCCGGCTTCCAGCGCTGGCTGCAGGACATCGACCGGGCCGCCGCCCGCCCGGAGGTGCGTCGCTTCATCATGGGCCGCGCCATGGCGCGCACAGACCGCACAGTGGAGGCCCTGCGCGCGCTGGGCAAGCCCTTCCACTCCCACTCCGGTCACTCCGTGGCACTGTCCCACCTGCTGATGGTGGACTTCACCCTCGGCGACTGACCGACGCCCCACGCCCGCCGTGGCGGGACGACGACGGCCCGCACCCTCTCCGCGGTGGGCGCGGGCCGTCGTCGGGAAGGGCCCGGCAGGACCCGGGTCAGGCGGCCTCGGCGGGCCACCAGACCTTCGGGCCGATGTCACGCACGAGCGCGGGGATCAGCAGGGTGCGGACCACGAGGGTGTCCAGCAGCACGCCGAAGGCCACGATGAACCCGAGCTGCACCATGAACACCAGCGGGATCACGGCCAGCGCCGCGAACGTCGCCGCGAGCACCACGCCGGCGGAGGTGATGACGCCGCCGGTGACCGTGAGCGCCTTGAGGACTCCGGCCCGGGTGCCGACCACGTCCGCCTCCTCGCGCGTGCGGGTCATGAGGAAGATCGTGTAGTCCACGCCGAGCGCCACGAGGAACACGAAGCCGTACAGCGGCACGGTCGGGTCCGCCCCCGGATACTCGAAGACGTGGTTGAACACGAGCGCCGAGACTCCCATCGCGGTGCCGAAGCTGATGACGGTGGCCGCCACCAGCAGGACGGCTGCCAGCACGGAGCGGAGCAGCACCATCAGGATGAGCAGCACCACCACCAGTACCAGCGGGATGATGACCACGAGGTCGCGCTGGGCGGTGTCGTTGGTGTCCAGCGCCTCGGCCGCGGTGCCGCCCACGAGGGTGTCGCCCGGGATGCCCTGCAGCTCGGTGCGGATCGTCTCGATGGTCTGCTGCGCTTCGAGGGACTCGGCCGGGTCGGCCAGGGTCACGGAGAACAGCACGTGGCCGTCCACCTCGAGCGGCGGCAGGTCCCTCGGCGGGGTCTCCGCCGGGGCGCCGCCCTCAGCCTCGAGCTGGACCTCGGCGACGCCGTCGGTGCCCTCGAGGATCTCCTGTACGCGGTCGCGCTCGTCCGTCGGGACCACGATGCTCGCCGGGGAGCCGGAGCCGGCGGCGAAGTGCTCCGAGAGCACGGCCTGGCCGGCCTTCGCGTCGGACTCGCCCAGGATCACGTCGGTCTGGGAGACGCCCGAGGCGTTGAGCTGGGTGATGCCGGCGGCCACGGCGAGCAGCACGGCGGCGGTGACGATCCAGACCGCGCGGGCGTGGCGGGCCACGAAGGCGGCCGAGCGCGTCCAGATCCCATGGTCGTTCTCGAGGCCGGCGATCGGACGGCCCTCGGCGTCCTCCGGCTGGCGGTAGGACCTGCCCTCGGCGGCCAGCCTCTCCCTGCGGGCGCGGGCGTTCGCCGGTGACGGGATGTTCGGCCAGAAGGCGACACGACCGAGCAGCTGGAGGATCCCCGGAAGCATGGTGAGCGCGGCGAGCCAGGCGAAGAGGATGCCGGAGGCGGCGATCGGGCCGAGCGAGCGGTTCGAGTTCAGATCGGAGAACAGCAGGCAGAGCAGGGCGATCGCCACGGTGGACGCCGAGGCGGTGATGGCGCCGAAACTGCCGCGGACCGCCGCCACGAGGGCGTCGAACACGTGCTCGCGGACCAGCAGCTCCTCGCGGTGGCGGGCCACCAGGAGCAGGCAGTAGTCCGTGGAGGCACCGATCACGAGGATCGAGAGGATGCCCTGGGACTGGCCGTTGAGCTGGATCCAGTCCCAGCGGGCCATCCAGTACACGGCCACGATCGCGGCGCACAACGCACCCATGGCGGTCAGCAGCACGACGATCGGCAGCAGCACCGAGCGGTACACGACCACGAGGATCACGAACACCACCGTCAGTGCGACGGCGAGCAGGATGCCGTCGATGCCGGCGAACGCGCCGCCCAGGTCCGAGGCCAGGCCGGCCGGGCCGGTCACGTGCCACTGCGTGTCCGCCAGCGAGGAGTCCTGCACGGCGGGGTCGTCCGCGGTGGTCTGGGCCAGCACGGTGCGCAGCTGATCCACCACGGAGTCGAGCTCGGGGGCCCCGTCCGAGGTGTCCACGAGGGCGATGAGCTGGAGCGCCCCGCCGTCCTCGCTCGGGAACGGGCCCACGACCTCCTGCACACCCTCGACGTCCTTCAGGGCGCCGGTGAGCGCTTCGACGGCGGGAGCGTCCGCTTGGGGATCGACGTCCGCCTCGCCCGCGACGACTGCCGGCACGGCCTCGCCCTGACGGAACTTCGCAGCCTCCTCGGAGGCGAGCGTGGACTCGGCGCCCGCCGGCAGGAAGGTCGCCTGGTCGTTGGAGGAGACCTCGGAGATCGCGCCGAACGTCGGGCCGCCGAAGCCCATCGCCGCGAACCACAGGACGGACAGGATCACGGCCAGGCCGGTGCGCAGGCCTGCTGACGGGCGCTTCGCACCTGTCAGCGGGGCGGGCGCGCCGGGCTCGGCGCCCGCGTGCCGGCCGTCCGCGGCCGGGTCGTCTGCGGGGGCTGTCCCCCGGTGTCCGGCACGGGCCGGCGGAGAACGGTACTCGTCGAGAGGTGAGGCAGCGGAGGCGTCCGAACCGGGCGCGCGTGAAGGCATGGGATAACCCTACGGTGGTTCGACTGTCAAACCAACTGGATGTGGGCGAGTAGACTCCAGGACTGTGAACTCCGTGCCCGACCCTCACGACCCCCTGCATGCGGTGACGACCGCCCTGCGGGACTTCGAGGAGAGCGCGGACCGGATGGTGGACCTGGCCGGACGCGCCGTCGGGCTCTACCGCACGGACCTGCGCGCCCTGAGCATCCTCATGCGCCGCGCCTCTGCCGGTCTGGAGACCAGCGCCTCGGACCTCGGCGGCCACCTGCGCCTCACCAAGCCCGCGACGACCGCTGTGGTGGACCGGCTCGTCGAGTCCGGCCACGCCACCCGCGCACGTTCCCAGCAGGACCGCCGCCGCGTGCTGGTCCACCACACCGACTCCGCCGTCCGCGACGGCATGGCGGCCTTCGCCCCCATGGGCGGCGCACTGCGCGCCGCCCTCGCGGACTTCACCGACGAGGAGCTGCGGACGGCCCTGCAGGTCATCCGCGCCGCGACCGCCTCGCTCACCGAGCTCGAGTCGACCCTCCCCGTGCAGGACTCCGCCGCGGAGCCCCGGGAAGACGCCCGAGAGGCTTCGTCCGCGTGAGCAGGTCGCCTGCCTCGGACGGCCGCGCAGCCTTGTCCCACGGCCCCGTCCTGATCGGCGTGGACGGCCGCTCCGGCTCCGGGAAGACCACCCTCGCGGCCGCACTCGTCGACCGACTCTCGCCGTTCGCCGAGGTCCGCCTGCTCGCCCTCGAGCAGATGTACCCCGGCTGGGACGGCCTGGCGGCCGTCACCGACGACGACGGGCCCTACGTGGCTGCGCTGCGTCACCTGGCGGCGGGGTCGCCTGCCGACGTGCCCACCTGGGACTGGCACGAGGGCCGGCCCGGCCCACGGCGGGCCGTGGCGCCCGCCGACGTGGTGGTCTGCGAGGGGGTCGGCGCGCTCTGCCACGGCGCCCGCAGCCTGCTGACCCTCGGCGTCTGGGTGGATGCCGACGACGCCGACCGGCGCACCCTCGCCCTCGCCCGCGACGGCGAGGTCTATGCCCCGCACTGGGACCGCTGGGCGGCGCAGGAGGAGCGTTACCTGACGGACCACTCCCCCGCGCACGCCGCCGGCCTGCGGGTACGCCTGCACTGAGCCGAGACCATCCCTGGACGGGATCTGATCTGGGACGATGTGGGCGAAGTCACCTGATGCGCCACCCCATTAGCGGAGCACAGCGCTCCGCTTACGAATATAGTGGGAGCGGCGACCTGTCCGCCGCCTCGCGCCTGACACACGTCTCGTCACGGAAGGCCTCCCCTCCTCATGGCAAAGCTCCTGTACCGCCTCGGCATCGCCTCGGCGCGGCGCCCGTTCGTCGCGATCGTCGCCTGGCTCGTGGCCCTCGCCCTCGCCGTCGGCTCCTTCCTCGCCTTCGGCGGCACCCTGTCCTCCGCCGTGGACATCCCGAACACGCGCACAGCGCAGCTGACGGACCGCCTCGAGCGCGAGTTCCCGGACGCGGCGAAGGGCTCGGGCAGCGTCGTCTTCGTCACCGAGGACGGCTCTGCGTTCACCCGGTCCCAGCGCCAGGAGATCGCCAAGCTGATGAAGGAGGTCGAGGGCGTCGACGTCGTGGACGAGACGCAGAACCCGTTCGCCCTCCAGAAGGAGCTGGACGACGCGAAGACCCAGGTCACCGACGGCAGGCAGGAGCTGGAGAAGGGCGAGAAGCGGGTCTCCGACGGCAAGGAGCAGATCGCCGACGGCAAGACCCAGCTGGCCGAGGGCGAGAAGCAGATCGAGGACAACCAGGCCCAGCTCGACGACGCGAAGACCCAGCTCGACGAGGCCGAGCCGCAGATCACCTCCGGCAAGGCCGAGCTGGACGCCGCCAAGGAACAGCTGGACGCCGGCAAGGCCGAGCTCGACGCCGCCAAGGAGCAGCTGGACGCCGGCCGTGCCGAGCTCGACTCCTCCAAGCAGCAGCTCGACGCCGGCCAGGCCGAGCTGGACTCCAAGGCGCAGGAGCTCGAGCAGGGCGAACAGCAGCTGGAGGCCGGGCAGGCCGAGCTCGATGCCGGGCAGGCCGAGCTCGAGAAGTCCACGCCGCAGCTGGACGCTGCGAAGGCCGAGCTCGACTCCTCGAAGCAGCAGCTCGACGCCGGCCAGGCCCAGCTGGACGCCGCCAAGGAACAGGCGATCGCCCAGGGCATGACCGAGAAGCAGGCCGAGCAGCAGTTCGCTGACCAGCAGGCCGAGCTGGACGCCGGCCGGCAGCAGTACGAGCAGGGCCTCGCCCGGTGGGAGGCCGGCCAGGCCGAGTACGAGCAGGGTGCCCGGCGCATCGAGGCCGGCCGCGCCGAGCTCGAGCAGTCCCGCACCCAGCTCGAGCAGGGCAGCGCCCAGCTGGAGCAGGGCCGCGCCGAGCTCGAGGCCGGCCGCCAGCAGTACGAGCAGGGCGAGGCCGAGTGGCAGGCCGGCAAGGCCGAGTACGACCGTGGTCTGGCCGAGTGGCAGGCCGGCAAGGCCGAGTACGACCGCGGTCTGGCCGAGTGGCAGGCCGGCAAGGCCGAGTACGACTCCGGCCGCGCCCAGTGGCAGCAGGGGCAGGAGCAGCTCGACGCCGGCAAGGCCGAGCTCAAGTCCAAGAAGGAGCAGCTCGCCCAGGCCGAGCAGGACCTCGCCGAGGGCGAGCGCCGGATCGAACAGAACCGCCCGCAGCTCGAACGCGGCGAACGCACCCTCGCCCTCACCGAGGACTTCCGAGCGGTCTCCGAGAAGGGCGACGTGGCCATGGGCCGCGTGGTCTTCGGCATGCCGACCATGGACCTGGAGACCGAGCAGAAGGAGGAGGTCACCTCCCTGCTGACCGACGCGGACATCGAGGGCGTGGACATCTACCCGGACCAGCAGCTCAACGCGTCCGTTCCGCAGGTGATGGGCCCGGCCGAGGTGGTCGGCCTGATCGTCGCCGCCATCGTGCTGGTGATCATGCTCGGCACGCTGGCCGCGGCCGGCCTGCCCCTGATCAACGCCCTGATCGGCGTGGGTGTGGGCGTCGCCGGCGCCCTGGCCTTCTCCGGCGTCGTGGAGATGATGTCCGTGACCCCGGTGCTGGGCATCATGCTCGGTCTTGCCGTGGGCATCGACTACGCGCTGTTCATCGTCAACCGCCACCGGCAGCAGCTGAAGGCCGGCATGCCCGTGCACGAGTCCATCGGCCTGGCCAACGGCACCTCCGGCAACGCGGTGGTGTTCGCGGGCCTGACCGTGATCATCGCCCTGGCCGCGCTGAACGTCACCGGCATCCCGTTCCTGGGCCTGATGGGCACGGTGGCTGCGGCCTGCGTGGCGATCGCCGTGCTGGTCGTCGTGACCCTGACCCCGGCTCTGCTGGCCCTGATCGGACCGAAGGCGCTGAGCAAGAAGGAGCGCGCCCGCGTGGAGGCCGGGGAGCTGCAGCCGCTGCACGGTGACAAGCCGACCCACGGCGGAGCCAAGCGCACCCGGATGTCCACCGGATCCGCGGTCGTGACCTCGCTCGCGGCGATCGTGGCCCTGGTGGTGATCGCCCTTCCGTTCGGCTCCATGCGCCTGGGCCTTCCCGACGGCGGCTCCGAGCCGGTCGGTTCCAGCTCCGAGCGCGCCTACACGCTCACCGGCGAGGCCTTCGGCGACGGCTACAACGGCCCGCTCGTGGTGACCGCGGACCTGCCGAAGGGCCTGTCCGGGGACGAGGCCTCGGACCTGCAGCTCACGGTCGCCGAGCAGGTGGCGCAGATGGACCACGTGAAGGCGGCGGTGCCCGCGGCCCTGAACGGGGACCGCTCGCTGGCCATGATCCAGGTCATCCCGGAGGAGGGTCCGAACGCGATCTCCACCGAGGAGCTCGTGCAGACCCTGCGCTCCACCGAGGCGGCGGGCGAGGCCACCGGCCTCGACGTGGCCGGCGTGACCAGCGGATTCATCGACGTCTCGGCGAAGCTCTCCGAGGCCCTGCCGCTGTACCTGACCCTGGTGGTGGGCCTGTCCCTGGTCATCATGGTGCTGGTGTTCCGGTCCCTGCTGGTCCCGCTGATCGCCACCGGCGGCTTCATCCTCTCGGTGTTCGCCGCGATGGGCGCGGTCGTGGCCATCTACCAGTGGGGCTGGCTCAGCTCGATCTTCGGCGTGCACTCCCCGGGCCCGGTGCTCAGCTTCCTGCCGACCATCATGATCGGCGTGCTGTTCGGCCTGGCCATGGACTACCAGCTGTTCATCGCCTCCGGCATGCGCGAGGCCTACGCCCACGGCAAGCCCGCCCGCGAGGCCGTGCTCTCCGGTCTGCGCGCCGGCCGCTCCGTGGTGATCGCCGCCGCGATCATCATGGTCTCGGTGTTCGGCGGCTTCATCTTCGCCGACGACGCGATGATCCGCCCGATCGGCTTCGGCCTCACCGTGGGCGTGCTCTTCGACGCCTTCGTGGTGCGCCTGCTGCTGATGCCGGCGGTCATGCACCTGCTGGGACCGGCGGCCTGGTGGCTGCCGGGCTGGCTGGACCGCATCCTGCCGGACGTGGACGTCGAGGGTGCCAAGCTCGAGGGCGACCACGAGGCCCCGGCCGGGGACCGCACGGTCACCGGTGAGATCCCGCAGGTCCAGGCCCCGCCCACGCACTGACCCTCCCGCCGCGTGCCCGGCCCCGCAGCAGGCTGCCGGGCACGCGGCGCCGACCGACGCCGTCGGACACGGCGCCGCCTGGCCCGGGCACTACCCTGGGGGCCATGAGCACCGTGTCCGGCGGCGTCGCCGCCTCCCGTGAAGTCCTCGTCCTGCTGCGTCCCTCCGGGGTCGCCGGGCTCGTCCCCGAACTCGCGGACCCCTCGGCCCCGCACCTCACCGTGAAGGACCAGGGCGTGACCCGCGGCGACGGCCTGTTCGAGACCGCCCTCGCGGTCCCGGGCGATCACGGCGCGCTGACTGTCCGCAAGCTCGGCGCGCACCTGGGCCGCCTGGGAGGCTCCGCCGAGATCCTCGACCTGCCGGTGCCCTCCCCTGCCCAGTGGCGCCAGGCGATCGACATGGGCCTCGCGGAGTTCGCCCGCTCCTGCCCCGGCACCGCCGCCACCGTGAAGCTCACCGTGACCCGCGGCCCGGAGACGGCCGCAGGCCTCGCCCCGCAGCCCACCGCCTGGGTGCTGCTCACCGCCACGGCCCTGCCGGACCCGTCCGTGCGTCCGGCCGGCCTGCGCGTGCTCCTGCTGAACCGCGGCCTGGACTCCCGGGTGGCCGACAAGGCCCCGTGGCTGCTTGCCGGCGCCAAGACGCTGTCCTACGCGGTGAACATGGCCGCCCTGCGTCACGCCAAGGCCAACGGCGCGGACGACGTCCTGTTCGTGTCCTCGGACGGCCAGCTCCTCGAGGGGCCGACGTCCACAGCGCTGCTCGTCCGCCGCAATGCCGAGGGCCGCCGCGAGCTCGTCACCCCGCTGCGTCAGCAGGGCATCCTCGCCGGCACCTCCCAGGCCGTGGTGTTCGCCGCCGCCGAGCGGGAGGGCTGGCCGCTGGGCTACGGACCGCTGACTCCGGCCGACCTGGAGGGCATCGAGGGCCTGTGGCTGGCCTCCTCCGTGCGCGGGGTGGCCCCGGTGCTCAGCGTGGACGGTGAGCCGATCCCTGTGGACGACGAGCTGACCGACCGGCTGAACGCGTGGCTCCGCGAGGACCGGGACCCGGGCGCGCACGCCGTCACCGTGGACTGAGCGGCGTCCGCCGGAGCCCTGCGGCCCGCCGCGGCTGACGGGGCGCGTCGCGTGCCGTGCCTGCGCGAGGGCCCCGCCGGTAGGCTGGGGCGCAGACATCCGCCGAACCGACCGTTCCGGCCCCTCGCCCCGAAGGAGAACCCCCTCCATGAACACCGTCCTGCAGAAGCTCCTCGCCACCGGCATCACCATCGCCGGAGGCATGGTCGGCTCGCAGCTGGTCACGACCGGCTGGCGCCTCGCCACCGGCCACGAAGCCCCGCGCGACGCCACCGACGACGAGCTGCCCCTGGCGGAGGCCCTGTCCTTCGCCTTCATCTCGGCCGGCATCTCGGCCCTGATCAAGGTCGCCGGCCAGCGCGGCGCCGGCACCGCCATGCGCCGCTTCGAGGCGAAGACCGCCACGAGCATCGACAACGAGGTCTGACCCTCACCGAGCCGCTCCTCGGCTCCCGCAGGGAGCCGGAGTGCTCCCACCCGCTGCACGATGACGGCGCGGCACCCGGTCAGGGTGCCGCGCCGTCGTCGTGGTGTCAGGAGGCGGCGGAGGACGTCAGCGGGTCCCGCCGTCCTTCCGGCTCACCGGGGTGTCGACAGGCTTCGGGGCGGAGCCGTCCGGGGAGACCACCGGCTGGGGCGCGGTGTCCGAGGGATGCTCGCTGTGCCGTCCCCGGCGGACGACGTCGGCGAGCTCGTCCCGGTCCAGCAGGTTGCGCTTGACGTGACGGGTGCGGTAGCCGGCACGTGCCACCAGATGGGCGGCCACGGGCGCGGTGATCATCTGCAGCAGCCACGCGAAGAACAGGATGGGCAGCCAGACCCACGAGCGCCACACGACGGCCAGGCCGGCGAGCATGAGCAGCAGGCCGAGGACCTGGGGCTTGGCGGCGGCGTGGATGCGGGTGAGCAGGTCCGGGAGCACCGTCAGGCCCACGCCGGCCACGAGCGAGAGGGACGCACCGAGGATCAGCAGCACGGCGGCGACCGTGTCCCAGAGCAGTGCAGTGTCAGCCACGGGACTCCTCCTTCACAGCCGAGGGCGTGCGCGGCGCGTGGTCCGCGGTGGAGGGGTCCGGGCGCATCTGTGCGCCGGCCTCCTGGGCATGGTCCGGACGGTTGTCCTCCACGAAGCGGGCCAGGGTCACCGAGCCCACGAATCCGACCATCGAGGCGAGCACGACCAGCACGATGGTGTTGGTGTGCCGGTTGACGGCCATCTCCAGGACCAGGGCGCCGGACAGGACCACGAGCAGCACGTCGGACCCGATGGCCCGGTCCAGCAGGGAGGGGCCACGGACGATGCGGAAGATCGCGCCGACCGCGCCGACCGCCAGCAGCAGGCCGGCCACGACGGCGGCGACGAACAGGGGCGTGCTCATCGGCGCTCTGCCTCCTCGGCGTCGGCGAAGGGACGGTGGATGTGCGGCGGATGGCGGCGGTACTCGTCCATGTCCTCGTACGGCGGGGCACTGTCCGGGTACCGGCGCACCAGCTCGAGGTCCGCGGCGGAGCCGACGGCCCGGATGATGCGGGCCTCCACGCGCAGGGCGTTGCGCCGGATGCGGTCGATGCGCTCCTCGCCGGCGGCGTCCAGGCAGTGCAGGTACAGGGTGGCGGTGGCGCGGTCCACGTCCGGGACGATCGAGCCGGGCACGAGGGCCAGAGCGTGGCTGGTCAGTGTGATGATCAGGTCGTCGTGGCTGCGCAGGCGGACCTCCACGACGGAGTGCCGGGAGCTGCGGGGCCGGAGGAGGACCACCATGGAGACGGCGATGGACGCCGCCACCACGTCCTTGAGGAAGGTCAGCGTGAACACCAGGATCCCCCAGGGATGGAAGCGCCCGGGGAACTGCACCGGCGGCAGCGGCAGCAGCCGCTTCAGCAGCAGGGCGAACAGCAGGCCCACGAGCATGACGCCCGGGGTGAAGTCCTGCCACAGGGCGCACCAGAGCAGGACCATGACAACCACCACCGGCCACTGCGTGAGCTGGGCGCGCAGACCGGTGGGGCGGGTCCGTGCGGTCGTGTCAGCGTCCGTCATGGCCCTCCTCCGTCGGGTCGTCCGCCAGGTCCTCCGCGGCCTCCTCGGCGGCGGCCTCCCCCAGCACGGCGGTGATGTACGGGGTGCGGTCCATCATGTCCTGGGCCGCCTGGTCCGAAAGGTCGTAGAGCGGGCCGGCGAAGACGGTGAACGCCACGCTCAGCGCGACCAGGCCGGCGGTCGGCAGGACCAGGCCCATGCTCAGCGGCTTGGGTCGGCGGCCAGAGGCCTTGGCCCGTTGGTAGGCGGAGACCAGCTGCGCCGGCGGGTGCTCGACGTCGTCGATGCGGCGCCAGAAGGCACGCGCCCAGGCGCGGACCACCACGAGCAGCGTCAAGAGGGACACGATCACGGAGACCGCGACGAGCACCCAGGCCAGCGGGGTGGCCTGCTCGACGCCGCCCGCCAGCAGGCCGATCTTGCCGAAGAAGCCGGAGAACGGCGGGATGCCGGCCAGGTTCATGGCGGGGATGAAGAACAGGACGGCCACCAGGGGCGAGACGAAGGCCAGCGAGCCGAGCCGGTCGATGTTCGCCGTGCCCGCCCGGTTCTCGATGAGGCCGGTGACCAGGAACATGCCGGTCTGCACGGTGATGTGGTGGGCCACGTAGAAGACCGTGGCCGCCAGGCCGAGCTCGGAGGCCAGGCCCAGGCCGAAGATCATGTAGCCGATGTGCGAGACGAGCGTGAAGGACAGGATTCGCTTCAGGTCCGACTGGGCGAGGGCGCCCAGGATGCCCACCACCATGGTCAGCGCCGCCACGACCATCAGGAGTGTGTTGACGTGCTCTCCCGGGAACAGCAGCGTCTCGGTCCGGATCAGCGCGTAGACGCCGACCTTCGTCAGCAGGCCCGCGAAGACCGCGGTGACGGGGGCGGGGGCGGTCGGGTAGGAGTCGGGCAGCCAGAAGGACAGCGGGAACACCGCCGCCTTGATCGCGAAGCCCACGAGCAGCATCACGTGCAGGACCATCTGGACGTCCGTGGGCAGGTCGCCGAGCTTGCCTGCCAGGTCCGCCATGTTCACGGTGCCGGTGGCCGCGTAGATCATGGCGATCGCCACGAGGAACACCATGGAGGAGATCACGGACACCACCACATAGGTGATGCCGGCGCGGATGCGCTGGCCGGTGCCGCCCAGGGTGAGCAGCACATAGGAGGCGGTCAGCAGGATCTCGAAGCCCACGTAGAGGTTGAAGAGGTCACCGGCGAGGAAGGCGTTGGACACGCCCGCCACGAGGATCAGGTAGGTGGGGTGGAAGATCGAGACGGGCCCGCCCTCGTCTTCGTCCACCACGCCCTGCGCAGTGGCGTAGAGCAGCACCGCAAGGGTGATGAGCGAGGAGATCACGAGCATCAGCGCGGACAGGCGGTCCACCACGAGGGAGATGCCGATCGGGGGGACCCAGCCGCCGATGTTCACCGCGGCGGCACCCGTCTCCCAGACGACGGCCAGCAGGCCGACGTTGAGCACGAGCGTCAGAGCGAGGGTCAGGATGGTGAGGGTGATCTGCGCGCGCGGACGGCGCACGAGCGTGAAGGTCAGAGCCGCGCCGAGCACGGGCAGCAGGACGGCCAGCGGGGCCAGGTCCGTCAGCGGTGTCGAGCCGAGCATGATCACGGGCGCTCACGCTCCTCACGGACGGTGCCGGCCGGGAGCGTCCCGTCGGTGACTGCGTGGTCCGCGGACGTGTCCCGGGACCTGCCAGCACGGTGGCCGCGGCGGGCGGACACCTCGCGGACGGCCTTGCGATCCTCGGAGGTGTGCTCGTAGTCCGCGTTGGGATCGCAGGAGTCGTCCAGGAACTCGGAGGTCTCCTCCTCGAGCTCGGAGTCCTCCTCCGCGTCGAAGGCCTCCTGGGAGGCCACCTTGACGTCCTCGGGGTCCACGGCCACGACGTCCTCGCGGCTGAGCAGCCAGGAGCGGTAGATCATCGCGACCAGGAACGCGGTGACGGCGAAGCCGATGACGATGGCGGTCAGCATGAGGGCCTGCGGCAGCGGGTCGGAGTAGGTCGTGGGGTCCTTGCCCTCGATGCGGATCGGGGCGTCGCCGGACCGGCCCCCGGTGATCAGCAGCAGCATGATCGTGGCGTTGGTGATCAGCATGATCCCGAACAGGATGCGGGTCAGGGTGCGCTCGAGCAGCATGTAGATGCCACCGGCGTACATCACGCCCATGGCGACCAGCAGGGCGAGGTCGATGCTCATCATCGTCCGGCCTCCTCGGCGGTCGTCGGGGCGGTGGTCGGGGTGCCGTTGCCGGCGGGGCCCTGCACAGGGGGGCGGCTGCGACCGGCCACGGCACCGGAGGCGCCGGCGCGGTGGTGGCGGCGCCGCCGGTGCATCCGGGCCTTCTCGCGAGCCATGCGGGCCTCGTCGCCGCGACGGTCGATCTCGGAGCCCAGGGAGCGGAGCACGTCCAGGACGAGGCCGATCACCACGAGGTACACGCCGATGTCGAACACGGTGGCGGTGACGAGCTTGACGTCCCCGAGCAGGAACAGGTCGTGGAACTCGACGTGCGCGGACTGCAGGACCTGCCCGCCGAAGAACAGCGGGAACAGGCCGGTCAGGGAGGCCAGGGCCAGGCCCGCGCCGAGGAGTACACCCGAGGGGACCCGGATCGCGTTCTGCAGCTCGTAGCGGCCTCCGGCGAGGTAGCGCAGGGTCAGTGCCAGTCCGGCCAGCAGGCCGCCGGCGAAGCCGCCGCCGGGGGTGTTGTGCCCGGCCAGGAGCAGGTACAGGGAGAACAGCACCATCGGGTGGAACATCAGTCGGGTGATGACCTCGAACACGATGGACCGGCGCTCCGGAGCCAGGGTGCGGCCTCCCTCGAGCCAGAAGGAGGAGTCGTTCACCGCGAAGCGGCGCACGGTGGAGAGCACGGCGGTGCCCATGGCGGACTCGGAGGTGATCCGGCCGACCGAGCCGGTCTTCACGTCGGCGAGGGCACGGCCACGACGGTCGCGGTGCTGGAGGAACACCAGGGAGACCACGCCGGTGGCGGCCGCCGCCAGCACCGTGATCTCGCCCCAGGTGTCCCAGGCACGGATGTCCACGAGGGTCACGTTGACCACGTTGCTTCCGTAGCCGTTCGCGTAGGCCAGCTCCGGCATGTCCACGGAGATCGGGGCGGCGGTGCGGGCGGCCAGCGCGGTCGCGGCCACCCACATCATCACCAGGGCGAAGGACACGGCGATCAACACCCGGGGCCAGCGGCGGCCGTGGCCCGAGGCGCGCCGGTCCCAGCTGGCCGGCAGGGAGCGCAGGCCGAGCACGAGGGTGACGAGGACGATCGTCTCCACGAGCACCTGGGTGATGGCGAGGTCCGGGGCGCCGCGGAAGGCGAAGATGGCGGCGGCGCCGTAGCCGGTGATGGCCACCAGCAGCGCGGCCATGAAGCGCCGGTGCGCTTTCACCGCGGCCACGGTGCCGACCACGATGGCCAGGACGACGAAGGCCTGCGCCGCGTCCTCGGCCACGACGATCTCCGCCTGCCTCCAGAGGGTCGCCAGAGGCCTCTCATGGCCGCCCGCGGGGAAGACCATGAAGTACAGCGGCAGCCCCAGGGCCACGGTGAGGATGATGCCCAGGTAGGTGCTCAGCGAGCCGGTCTGCGTGCGGCCGGTGACCCACACGGCGAGCGCGTCCAGCTGGTAGATGATCCGCTGGTAGACCTTGGACGCGTCCCAGGGGAACTGGACATGCTCCTGGGCCTGCTCCACGCGGGTGCGCTGCCACGCCAGCAGCAGGCCGAGCCCGATGATCGCGGCGGACAGCGCGAGGATCGGCGTCAGTCCGTGCCAGAGGGCGAGGTGGGCCGGTTCCTCGGCGCCGTCGAGCGGGTCCAGGGCACCGGTGTGGGCGGTGATGACCTTCTCGATCGGCCCCGGAACGAACGCCATCGCCACGCAGAGTGCGGTGAGCACCATGGACGGGCTGATCTCCAGGGCGGTGACCGAGGTGCGGAACGCGGTGGCAGGCACGGGGCGGAGCGTGCCGGCGTCGTCCTTCTCGTGCTTGGTGGCGAAGGCACCCCAGAGGAAGCGGCAGGTGTAGGCCACGGTGAGCACGGAGCCGAGCGAGAGGACCACGAGGGACACCCAGGCCCACACGGTCCCGTGGTGCTCGGCGGTGTGCTGGGCCGCTTCCAGCACGGACTCCTTGGCCACGAAGCCGAACAGCGGGGGCAGACCGGCCATGGAGGCGGCGGCCACGGCGCTCATGCCGGCCAGCACCGGGTGGCCGCGGCCGATCCCGGAGAGCGTCCGGACGTCACGGGTGCCGGTCTCATGGTCGATGATGCCGACCACCATGAACAGCGGCGCCTTGAACAGGGCGTGGGCGATCAGCATCGCCAGGCCGGCCATGGCGGCGTCCCTGGTGCCGAAGCCGTTGGCGACCATCAGGAAGCCGAGCTGGGAGACGGTGCCGTAGGCCAGGACGAGCTTGATGTCCGTCTGACGCAGGGCCCGGTAGCCGCCGACCAGCAGGGTGGCCAGGCCGACGCCGGTCACGAGCACCTGCCAGCTCATCAGACCGGCGTACGCCGGCGCGAGGCGCGCGACGAGGAAGACGCCGGCCTTCACCATCGCCGCGGCGTGCAGGTAGGCGGAGACCGGGGTGGGCGCGGCCATCGCCGCCGGCAGCCAGAAGTGGAACGGGATCTGCGCGGACTTGGTCAGCGCGCCGATGAGCACGAGCGCCACCGCCCATTCGGCGTAGCCGCGCAGGGCCGGGTCCGCCAGAAGCTCCGGGGCCGCGGCGAGCACACCGGAGACCTTCCAGGAGCCGGCCTGGACGCCGAGCATCAGCAGGCCGACGAGCATGGCCAGGCCGCCGAAGGTGGTGACGATCAGCGCCTGGATGGCGGAGCGACGGGCGAAGATGCGCTGCCCTGCGTAGCCGATGAGCAGGAAGGACAGGACCGAGGTGATCTCCCAGAAGGTGTAGAGCACCATCAGGTCGTCCGTGGTGACCAGGCCGAACATCGCTCCGGCGAAGGCCAGCAGCTGGCCGCCGAACACGGCGTCCTTCGCCTCGTGCTCCCGGAAGTAGCGGGCGCAGTAGGCCAGTACGAGCGCGCCGACGCCCAGCACGATCAGGGACATGAAGGCGGAGAGCGCGTCCATGCGGAAGCTGAGGGAGATGTCCAGGAACGGAACCCAGGGAATCTCCCGGACGAGGCCGTCCGCCTGCGCCGGGACGTCCGCTCCCGCGTCGATCGCCGACTGGAGCGCGAAGACGTCCGGCATGCGCGTCAGCAGCCAGACGAAACCGGCGGCCGGGACGGCGGCGAGGACATAGAACCCCTCACGTCCGGTGAAGCGGAAGATCCAGGGCGCCACCATGGCGACCGCAAACAGGGCGATCAGGGTGACGAGCATGGGGTCCCTTCGGCATCAGCGGGCGAGGGTACCGTCCATACTACCGGCGCGGTTCCACCTCTTTGACCGGACGGCGGGGGGTGTTCACACTGAGCAACAAGACTCCGCCGGCCAGGATGACCAGCACGATGGTCGGGATGATCCAGCGCTGGTCGCCGGTGATCGCCAGGGCCACAGAGGACAGAGCCGGGGTGATGAAGCCGACCGCACGGCCGGTGGTGGCGTAGAGGCCGAACAGCTCGCCCGCGGTCTGCGGGGTGGTGAGCCGGCCGAGGAACGCGCGGGAGGCCGACTGCACCGGCCCCACGAACAGGCAGAGGATCAGACCTCCGATCCAGAACGCGCGCGGCCCCTCGGAGAAGAACAGGCCCACGGCCGTGGCGCACATGGCGACGATCGAGCCGAGGATCACTGCGCGCGGACCGAACCGGTCATCCAGCCAGCCGCCGGCGAAGGCGCCCGCGGCGGCCACCACGTTCGCCACGATCGCGAAGACGATCACGTCGCCGTCGGCGATCCCGAAGACCGTGGTGCCGAGGGCCCCGCCGTAGAGGAAGACCGCGCCGACGCCGTCGCGGAAGACGGCGGAGGCGATGAGGAACTTCAGGGTGTTGCGGTCTTCCCGCCACAGGCGGCACAGTCGCTCCCAGAGCGCCCGGTAGGAGCCCAGCACGGTCTCGGCGGGCGCGCCGGCGCCCTCCTGTTGGGCCGCCGTCGGGCTGGGCACGGCGAACAGGACCGGGAGGGAGAAGACCAGGAACCAGACGGCGGCCACCACGGCCACGGCGCGGATGTTGAGGGACTGCTCGTGCGGGATGCCGAACCAGGCGGCGTCGCCGGAGACGAAGCCGACGTAGACGATGAGCAGCAGCACGATGCCGCCCAGGTAGCCGGCTCCCCAGCCGATGCCGGAGATCCTTCCGACGGTCTGCCGGGTGGAGATCTGCACGAGGATCGCGTTGATCTGCACCTCGGCGAACTCGAAGAAGACGGTGCCGATGCTCAGCAGCACCACACCGAGCAGCAGATGCTGCTCGTGCGGGGCCACGAAGAAGCTCAGGCCCGTCACCGCGATCACCACCGCCGTGTTCAGTGCCAGCCACAGCTTGCGGCGCCCGCCCTGGTCCGCGCGGCGGCCCAGCACCGGCGCGGTGAGCGCCACGATGACGCCCGCCACCGCCATGCCGCGGGAGAGCCACTCGGTGCCGCGGGCGTCCGCCCCGAAGGCCTCGGAGGACAGGTAGGTGCCGAAGACGAAGGTGACCATCACCGCGTTGAACGAGGCCGAGCCCCAGTCCCACGCGGCCCAGGCGGCCACCTGGCGCTTGCTCACCGCGGCCACGGTCTCAGCCCTCGATGACCGTGCGGTGGAAGTTCAGGTGCGCGCGCGAGGCCGTCGGGCCGCGCTGGCCCTGGTAGCGGTTGAGGTACGGGCCGGAGCCGTACGGGTGCTCGGCCGCCGAGGAGAGCCGGAAGAAGCAGAGCTGGCCGACCTTCATGCCCGGCCACAGCTTGATCGGCAGCGTCGCGGTGTTGGACAGCTCCAGGGTGACGTGGCCGGAGAAGCCCGGGTCGATGAAGCCGGCGGTCGAATGCGTCAGCAGGCCGAGCCGGCCGAGGGAGGACTTGCCCTCCAGGCGTGCGGCGATGTCGTCCGGGAGGGTGACCTTCTCGTAGGTGGCGCCGAGGACGAACTCGCCTGGGTGCAGCACGAAGGCCTCCTCCGGGTCCACCTCCACGAGGCGGGTCAGCTCCGGCTGCTCCACCGAGGGGTCGATGTGTGCGTACCGGTGGTTGTCGAAGAGCCGGAAGAAGCGGTCCAGGCGCACGTCGATGGACGCAGGCTGGACGAACGCCGGGTCGTAGGGCTCGAGGGCCACGCGGCCGGCGTCGATCTCGGCACGGAAGTCACGGTCGGAGAGCAGCACGGGTTCACCGTAGCGCAGGAACAGCGCGGATGTGATCCCCATCATGAGACGTGCCCGGGCAGAGGCGCGCCGGCCGACCGGCCGCGCGGTGTACAGTGGGGTGGCGTCTGCGGGCGTAGCTCAATGGTAGAGCGCTTGCTTCCCAAGCAAGATACGCGGGTTCGATTCCCGTCGCCCGCTCTCCGAACCGTTCGGCCCCGGAACCCCACGTGGGTCCGGGGCCGAACGCATGTCTGCCCCTGACGTCGAGGAGGTCCCCATGGCCGAGGTGCTCTCCGGATTCACCGTCATCTGGGTGATCATCGGCGTCGGATTCCTCACCGGCCGCACCGGCGTGCTGGGCACCGAGGGACGGACGGTGCTGTCCCGCACCTCGTTCTTCATCGGCTCCCCCGCCCTGCTGTTCACGACCCTTTCCCAGGCGGACGTGACCGCGGTGCTGGGGCCGCAGCTGTGGGTGGCCGCCGCCTCGGCGCTGGTGTGTGCCGCGGTGTTCATGCTCGTGGCGCGGTTCGTGCTGCCGTCCCGGACGGGCTCGGAGCGGGTGATCGCCGGCCTGGGCTCGTCCATGGTGAACTCGGCGAACCTGGGCCTGCCGATCGCCGCCTACGTCCTGGGGGACGCCGCCCTGGCCGCCCCGGTGATCCTCTTCCAGCTGGCGATCTACACGCCGCTGTACATCACCGTCCTGGAGGCCGCGCTGGCCGCGGAGTCCCGCCGTTCAGCGCTTGCCGATGACGGCCGCTCACCGTCCGCACGCCGCTCCCCCTCCACCTACGGCCGGTTCCGCCGAGTGGTGAGCCAGCTGGGGCAGACCGCGCGCAACCCGATGATCATCGGCTCGGCCCTCGGCCTGCTCTTCTCCGCCACCGGCTGGTCCCTGCCGGCACCGCTGTGGGACTCGGTGGAACTGATCGGCGGGTTGTCCATCCCCGCGATGCTCATCGCGTTCGGCATGTCCCTGGCCGACTCCCGGCCGCTGCGGAAGGCGGACGGCCGCATCGGGGACGCCGTGCTGGCCTCGGCCATGAAGCTGGTGGCGCATCCGGTGATCGCGTGGCTGATCGGCGCGTTCGCGGTGGGCCTGGGCAGCCGGGAGCTGATGATCGCGGTGGTGCTGGCGTCCCTGCCCACCGCCCAGAACGTGTTCGTGGCGGCCGTGCGCTACGAGACCGGCGTGGTGGTCGCGAAGGACACCGTCCTGGTGACCACGGTGCTGGCGATCCCGGCCATGATGGTCGTCGCCCTGCTCTTCGCCTGAGGCCGGCCCCGGTGGGCATGCTGCACCGCGCCCCACACCGCGTGCTGAACCGCGGCTTGGGGGCAGGACACGGGGTTCAGATGCGATCTCAACACCGTGTCTGCCCCTCACTTTCCTGGGGCGGCCGCGTAGAACGCCCTCGGCGCCTCACGCGAGCCGGCTACGGTCAGCGGGCCCCGTGCTGGACCAGTGCGGAGGCGTGGGCCTCGATGGCGTTCCAGTCGCGGAAGTCGCCGTACTCGCCCTTGGCCAGCTTGATCTTCAGCTTGTCCAGGAAGCCGAGGCGCTCCTCGGTGACCGCGCCGCGGAAGTACTCCACCGACCGCGGGCGGTAGGCCTCCAGCTGGATACGCAGCGCGTCGTCCAGCTGGGGAGATCCGCCGGAGACGACGATGTTCAACGGCTTGTCGGCCAACTCCGCGCGGCGCGAGTCCAGGAAGCGCTTGGCGTCGGCGGCCAGCTTGCCGGCATACACCGGGGCGCAGACCACGACGGCGTATGCGGTGTCCAGCCACGCCGCGGCGCCGGCGACGTCCTCGACGACGGTCTCCACGGCCTGCTTGGTGCGCAGGACCTGAGCCATGCGCTCGGCGATCTCCCGGGTGGACCCGTGCGAGGACGAGGTGACGAAGAGAGTGGTCATGGGTTCAGGAAGCCTTCGGTGTCAGGGGGCGTTTCTCCGGCGGCCCTGCGCGCAGGACACGGCCTTCCCGCTCAGTGTATCCCGCGCAGGTCCAGGTCCAGGCGGGTTTCCGCCCCCTCCGGCGCGGCCTCGGCCGCATGGACGGTCACCGGAATGCCCCAGTCCTGCTGATACAGGTGGCAGGCGGCATGGTCCGGGATCGGCTGCCCCTTCTCCCCGTCGCAGGCGGCGGCGCGGGCCGTGATGTGCAGGACGCCCTCGGCCACGTCCGGGTTCAGGCGCAGCGTGCGGGTCAGACCGGTGGAGGTGCCGGCGCCGTCCAGCAGCAGCTCCTCCGGAGAGGAGGACACCTTCAGCTGAGTCGGATCGCCCCAGCGATCGTCGAGCTTCTGCCCGGACGGGGCCTCGAAGCCGACGGCCAGGCCGAACTCGCCGGCCACCACGGGGGTGCGCGGGCGCTGGGTCTGGCGGGCGCCCTCGTCCACGGTGAGGTACTCGTCCGGCACGGCGATCCGCTCCAGGCGGTGGGCGTTGGTCTCCACCACCACGATCGACGCCGCCTTGCCCTCGGCGTCCACCTCCACGAGCACATCGGAGGGCTCGGCCAGGCCGCGGGCCACGGTGGACAGCGCCGCCTGGGTCTCGCGCCCGGCGGCGTCCGTGCCGGCCGGGGTGAAGCGTCGGACGGCGCCGTTGTAGGTGTCCGCGACCAGCACGGAGCCGTCCGGCAGCGCGGTCACGCCGAGCGGGTGCTGCAGGCGCGCCTGCTCCGCCGGGCCGTCCACGTAGCCGAAGTCGAACAGGCCGGTGCCCACCGCCGTGGACACGGTCCGCTCCCCCGTCCCGCCGGTGACCGTGCGCAGCGCTGAGGTCTCGGAGTCGGCCGCCCAGAGGGTGCCGGCGGCGTCCACGGCCAGGCCGGAGGTCTGGGCGAACCAGGAGCGCTCGGCCGGGCCGTCGGTCAGTCCCTCCAGGCCGGTGCCGGCGAACAGGGACAGCTCGTCGGCCACCGGGTCGTAGGCGTGCAGCTGATGGGTGCCCGCCATCGCGATCACCACGTGGCCGGCCGCCTCGTCCCACACCACGTCCCACGGGGAGGAGAGGGACACCCCGGTCGGCTTGCCCTCCAGCGGGCCCAGCACGACGACGGCACCCTCCTCGTCCGCGGGCACCGCACCCTGCTGCTGGGCCGGGTCGGCCGCCTCGGCGGCCTTCGCCGCCGCGGCGACGCGCTCGCCGTCGATGAGGGCCTGCACGCCGTTGCCGGCGAGCGTCCGGACCTCGCCGGTGGCCAGGCTGAGGCCGCGGAGGCGGTGGTTCACGGTGTCGGCCACGACCACGTCGTAGCCGACCTGCGCGGCCACCTCGGCCGGCAGCAGGGCCAGGCCGTTGGGCTCGTTGAACAGTGCCTGCTCCGGGCCGCCGTCGGTGTGGCCGCGGGTGGCAGGGGTCGGGAAGGCCAGGTGCGCGGCCTCGTCGGGGGCGTCGGCGGGGTCGCCGCCGCCGATGGCGCGGATCGGGGTGCTGAGGTCCGCGTCCAGCTCGACGAGGCGGTGGTGGCCGGTGTCCGCCACGAGGAAGGTGCCGGGGCGGGAGCCGCGGTCGGCCAGGGAGATCGCCTTGCCCGGGAAGCGCAGGTCGCGGGCGACCGGCTCCGGGGCGACATAGGGGCCGTCCCCACGGTGCAGGGTGCCCTTGGCCTCGTGCTCGGCGACGAGCTCGGCCACCAGGGAGCGCAGGCCGGCCACGTGGCCCTCGCCGGAGAGGTGGGCGGCGATGTAGCCCTCCGGGTCGACCACCACGAGGGTCGGCCAGGCGCGGGCCGAGTAGGCCTGCCAGGTGGTCAGCTCCGGGTCGTCCAGCACCGGGTGGGCGATCTCGTAGCGCTCCACGGCGGCGGCCAGGGCGTCCGGGTCGGCCTCGTGCTCGAACTTCGGGGAGTGCACGCCGACCGTCACGAGGACGTCGTGGTAGTCCTCCTCCAGCGGGCGCAGCTCGTCCAGCACGTGCAGGCAGTTGATGCAGCAGAACGTCCAGAAGTCGAGGATCGTGATCTTGCCGCGCAGGTCCTCGAGCGTGAGCTCCTTGCCGCCGGTGTTCAGCCAGCCGCGGCCGACGAGCTCGGAGGCGCGGACGCGGGGGCCGGGACGAGAGATGCCAGTCATGCCCCCATTGTCCCGCGCGCTCGGGCCCGAGCCGCAAGTTCGCGGACACATTCGGACGGCCGGGCCCCCGCCACAGCACGGCGGGAGCCGACGGGACGCCGGTCCGCCCCTCGGTCCGCCGGCTCAGCCCGCGCGCTCGGCGGCGGCCACGATCTCCTCGGCCATGATGGTGAACTCCTTGTCTCCGGCGGCCTGCTGGCCCACGAAGGACACCATGACCACCGAGTCGGCGGTGGTGGCGGTGAGCACCTGCGCGGTGAGCGTGTTCTCCTCGTCGCTCGCGGGGTGACGGGTCCAGGTGATCGCGGACTGCGCCGGGGTGCCGTCGGACAGGTCGGGCTTCTCGGTGGTCAGCACGTAGTCCACGGTGCTGTCCCCCTCGGTGACCGTCATGGTCATCTCGGAGCAGTCGGTCAGCAGGGTGTTCACGGTCTGCAGGTGCTTCTCCACACGCTGGCGGGCGGGGCCGTCCAGCCTCGCCACCTCCACGGTGCCGGTGCCGGTGAACGAACCGGCGCCCACGTCCACGCGGGAGACCTCCTCCTGGTCCAGCAGGATCGGCGAGAAGTCCAGAGCGTTCAGCGGTGCCTTGCACTCGCTCGGCTCCACGGTGGTGCGGGAGGCGTCGCGCAGGCGCGCGGCGTTGTCCTCGCGGGTCGTGGAGATCTCCTCGTCCGTGGCGGCACGCTGGCGGACGAAGCCGAAGGATGCGGCGCGCTCGGCCGCCGCGGCGGCCATCCGCTGGTCCTGGCGGTCGCCCAGGTCCAGCTGGTCCACCACGTCCGCGGCCTCCTGCTCGGAGGCCGGCTCCGGCTTCGCGTCGTCTGCCGAGGCGTCCCCGTCCTGGCCGGCCGAGGCGGAGGCGCCGTCCGGGGCGGAGGTGCCGGCGCCGTCGTCGTCCCCTGCGGCGCAGCCGGTGAGGGCGAGCAGCGCCGCCAGGGCCAGGCCGGCGCAGCGGCGGGCGGGCAGGCGGTCGGCGGTGTCAGCGGCGGCCATGGCGGTCCTCCTGGTCGGCGAGGTTCGAGTACATCTGGTTCCAGGCGGCGAGCTCGGCGTCTCCGTCGCGTTCGGCCTTGCGGTCGTACCGCTCGGCGACCTTGCGGTCGTCGAGCGCCCACAGGACGGCCACGGTCACGGCCATCGCCACGGTCGGGAACTCGCCGATGCCCCACATCACCGCACCGCCGATCTGCTGGTCGGCCAGCGCGTCCGGACCCCAGGGACGGCCCATGTTGCCGAACCAGTCGGCCTGCATCAGTCCCGTGGAGGAGGTCATGGCCACGCCGATGAACGCGTGGAACACCATGGTGGCCAGCAGCACGACCAGGCGGATCGGATACGGCGGGCGGTTCGGCAGCGGATCCGCGCCCACCATCACCAGCGCGAACACGAAGCCCGTGAGCAGGAAGTGCACGTTCATGAACTCGTGGCCCACGTGGTATTCCAGCGCGAACCGGAAGAAGTCCGTGTAGTAGAAGACCAGGATCGAGCCGGCGAAGTTGGCGCCCGCCACGATCGGGTGGGTGATGAACGCCCCCCACCGGGAGTGCACGACCCACAGGATCCATTCGCGCGGGCCGCGCGTGTCGTCCGTGCGCACCGGCAACGAGCGCAGGGCCAGCGTGATCGGTGCGCCGAGAGCCAGGAACAGCGGCGCGATCATCGTCAACGTCATGTGCCCGACCATGTGGGCGGAGAACAGCACACGGCCGTAGACGGCCGGGGCGCCGGAGGTGGCCCAGGTCAGCACCACGAGCCCGAGGATCCAGCAGATCGTGCGCAGCACGGGCCAGGAGTCCCCGCGGCGGTGCAGCTGCACCGTGGACCGCACGTACCAGATCGCCAGGAACACGCACACGGCCACCCACAGCCAG
Source organism: Micrococcus sp. FDAARGOS_333 (assembly GCF_002206575.2). Lineage (NCBI taxonomy): Bacteria > Bacillati > Actinomycetota > Actinomycetes > Micrococcales > Micrococcaceae > Micrococcus > Micrococcus sp. FDAARGOS_333. Next base: position 2,626,747 of record NZ_NJFJ02000001.1, read on the forward strand.
TCCCAGCGCCACAGGTCGAACCAGCGGGCGCCGGTGAGCTCCGGGGGCAGCTCGTAGCCGGTGAGGATGCGGGCCGGGCTGGCGCCGTCCGGCAGCTCCTCCGGCTTCGGCGGCGCAGTGCGGCTGAGGACGGCGGAGACGCCCATGACGGCGGACATCACCACGGCCTCCACGGCGATCAGCTGCCACAGCAGACGGCGGGCCGGACGCGGGGCCTCGGCCGCGGCGTCCTCGCCGGCGCCGCCACGCAGCTGCGGAATGATCCAACGGCGGTGGGCCAGGCCGATCAGGCCCAGGAGCACCACCGCCAGGAACTTCACGGCCACCAGGCCTCCGTACGGGGTGAGAAGCTGGTGCAGGTGCTCCACCCGCAGGGCGGCGTTGACCACGCCGGACAGGGCCACGGTGAACAGGCCGAGTCCGGCGAGCACCGAGTAGCGGGACAGCACGGTGTGCACGAGCGGGGCGGATCCCTGACGGCGGTAGGTGGTGCGGCCGGTGCCGCCGTCCGGGCCGACCAGCGTGGGGGCGATCAGGGCGAGCACCAGCAGGCCGCCGACCCACACCACTACGCCGAGCAGGTGCAGACCGATGGAGTTCACGGCCGCCATGTGGTCGTCGCCGCCGGCGGCGTGGCCGATCAGTGCGAGCGGCACGAGGGCGATCATCGCGAGGATGCCCACCCAGAACAGGCCGCTGTGGGAGCGCACGGCCACCGCCAGTGAGGTCACCACGGCGGCGATGACGGCCACCCAGAACCAGGCCTGCCCCACCGAGATGGACACGAAGTAGGCGACGAGCCCGTCCGAGAAGGCAGCGCCGGCGCCGAGCGGGATGCCGGCCAGGTCCGAGTAGGACAGGATGCCCACGGCCAGCGCGCACAGGGTCCACACCCCGGCGGCCACGGAGGCCACCAGCATGGTCCGGGTGAACGCGGGGTGCTCCGGCAGGCGCTCGGCCGGCGGGTCGTCCTTGCGGCGGCGCGGGGCACGGCCGCCGGTGTGCGGCGGCAGGATGGCGGCGGCGAAGATCAGGGCGCCGATGGTCACGGACATCGCCATGTTGGAGCCGTACTCGACGATCGGCACGCCCCAGCGGGTCAGGGCACCGGGGTCGGACAGCTCGCGGGCGGCGGAGACGCCGGTGAACCAGGCGGCCAACACCAGGGCCAGGGCACCGGCGGCGGCCACCGCCGGCCAGGTCCAGACCGGGAGGGCGCGCTCGGCGCCGCCGGGGACGGTGGTGTTCCCGGCGGGCCGGGAGCCGTCGCGGGCGGCGCGGTCCCCGTGGCGGGGTGCGGTCTCGGTGGAGGGCATGGGTCCTGTCTTCTCGCGGTGGTGGTCGATCGGTGGCCGGGCCGGCGGCGCCGCACGGAGCGGCGGCCGACCCGGCGTGTGGGGCCGGCGGTCAGGAGAACAGCACGTCTCCCACGAATCCGCCCTCGGCGCAGCCGGGAGGCACGGCGAACACGGCGGAGCCCACGGGGGTGGTCCACATGTTCAGGTGGTCGGACTCGGCCAGGCTCTGCTGGACGGGGACGAACTGCCGTTCCAGGTCGGTCTGGAACGCCACGAAGATCAGCCCGGACTCGCCGTCCGCGCCGTCATAGTTGTAGCCGCGGCGGAGCATGCCGTGCTCGGGCCCGTCGCCGATCCGGGCGCGGCGCACATGGGCGGTGTCGGAGATGACGGGGAAGCCGGCGGGTCCGGTGGCCTCGAAGTCGATCGGGTCGTTCTCCTGCTCACCGGTGAGCGGGGCGCCGGTGCCGAGGCGACGGCCGATCACGTCCTCCTTGGCGGGGCGGTCCAGCTCGTCCCAGGTGTCCAGCTCCATGCGGATGCGGCGGATGACCATGGTGGTGCCGTGCTCGATCCACGGCTGCAGGTCGGCGCCGAGCCCGTCGTCCACACCCCACACGAGGCGCTCGATCGCCGGGGAGCCGGTCTGCGGGTTGGCCGTGCCGTCCACCTGGCCGAAGAGGTTGCGCATGGTGGTGCCGGTCGGATGGGAGCCGCGGGCCTCGCGGAAGCCGATCTGAGTCCAGCGCGGCGTGGCGAACGCCCGGGTCCCCTTGGTGAGCATGCGGCGGGCGTGGGCCACGGACATCTGGTCGTCGCCGCAGATCTGCAGCAGCAGGTCGCCGTCGGAATACTCCTCGGACAGCTCGCCGTCGATCTGCTCGAAGCGCGGCAGCGGGCCGAGCCACTCCGGGACCGCGTCCGGGTCGATCCGGTCCACGAGCCCGCGGCCGAAGCCGAAGGTCACCGTCAGGCGGGCCGGCGCCGCGGCCAGCTCGGGCTCGGTGTCCGCGAGGGTCGCCCTGCCCTGGGTGAGGCGGGCGGCGTCCTGGCTGAGGATGCGGAGCATACGGCGGACGCCGTCCCGGTCCAGGTCCTCGTCCAGGTCGAACGCGAGGAACACGGCGTGCGTCTGGCTGGGGGTGTCCACACCGGCCTGGCGGTCACCGTGGAAGGGCACGGCGTCCGTGCCGATCGGCGAGCTCACCGCCACCCGGGAGGCCTCGCCGCCGGGCTCGGCCCAGCCGGAGGTGCCGATCTCGCCGGAGGCGGACATCGCCCCGCTTCCCGACGACGGCCCCGCCCCCTGGCCTGCCCCCGCGCCGCCGGTGCCGGCAGACGGGGCGGCCGTGGCCGAGTGGCCTGCCGCGTAGCCGACGGCCGTGCCCAGCAGGCCGCCGCCGAGCACGCCGGCGCCCAGCAGGAGGCCACGGCGCGAGGCGGAGGGGCCGGCACCGGACCGGTGTGCCGGGCCGGTGTGGTCCTCGGGGCGAGGATCAGTGGTCATGGCCCTCGTGGTCCCCGTGGTCGTCGCCCTCGTGGTCCCCGTGGTCGTCGCCCTCGTGGTCCCCGTGGTCATGGCCGTCGTGGTCCATGTCCGCGTCCTCGGAGCCGGAGGCCTCGCCGCCGTGGTAGCTCTCGTTGGCGCCGGCGAAGTCGCGGACCTCGCCGGCGACGGGCACCTCGGTGCCGTCCTCGAGCTCCAGCACGTAGTCCACGGTGTCGCCCGGCAGGAGCGGCTCCTGCAGGTCCATGAACATCACGTGGTCACCGCCGGGGGCGAGCTCGTGGGTCTCGCCGGCCTTGACGGTGAAGCCGTCCGGGGCCTCCTGCATGACCATCTGACCGGAGCCGTCGTCCACCATCGTGTGCAGCTCCACCACGGCGCTCAGCTCCGAGTGCACACCGGTGATGTGCACGTCCTCGTCCGTGGTGTTCTCGAGGGTGGCGAAGGAGCCGGTCATGCCGGACTCGGTGGCCTTGGTCCAGGCGTCGACGACCGTCAGCGGGCCCTCGCCCGCGGACTCGTCCTCGCCCTGAGCATCGTCCTGGCCGTCTCCGGTCTCCTCGGCGTCCGTGCCCTGCTCCGTCTGGCCGGCCTCCTCGGAGGCGGCCGCCGGCGACGCCGAGTCGTCCTGCTCGGCCGGGGCGTCCTGGCCGCCGCCGCAGGCGGTGAGCAGCAGCAGGGCGGCGGAGAGGGCGCCCAGGGAGGCTGTGGTGCGGGTGGTCTTCTTCTTCATGTTCGTGTCCTTCTTCTCCGGTGTCCCCGCGGCATCGTCCTCGACGCCGCGGTCACCGGTCCTCAGGGGTGTCGGTGTGGCCGAGCGCGGAGGCCTTGCGGAACATCAGCACGGCGGCGAGGCCGATCACGGCCACGCCGCCGAGGCCGAGCCCCCAGACCCAGCCGGGCAGTCCCGGTTCCTGGGCCTGGTCGTCCTGCGCCTCGGTGGTGGCCGCGGGGTCGCCCGAGGCCTGGGCGGCCTGGCCGTTCTCCTCCGCGGCCTGGGACGCGTCGGTCGCCTCCTCCGCGGCGGACCCGCCGGCGGACTCTGCGGCCACGCCGCAGTCCTCCGGGACGGTGCCGGCCTCGGGGGCGCCCTCGGCGTCCAGGGTGAAGTCGAGTCGTCGCTCCTCGGAGTGTCCGTCGGAGTAGACCACGCGGTACGCCAGCTCGTAGTCGCCGTTCGGCAGGTCCGGGCAGACCGCGGCGGAGAAGGTGTCCCCCTCCACGGTGCCGGAGTCCGCCTGCCACTGGTTGCCGTCCGCGTCCCGGACCCGGATGAGGTTCTGGATCCCCTGGCCGTCGATCAGGTTTCCGGAGAAGGTCAGGGAGACCTCGTCAGGCGCCTCGGTCAGGGTCTGGCCGGCCTCCGGGGTGGAGGACAGCAGCTCGTCGTGGGCCTGGGCCGGTGCGGCCAGGGCGACCCCCGCCACGGGGGCCGCGGCCAGGGCCAGGGCCGCCGTCAGGGCAGCGGTGCGCCGGCGGCGCGGGATGACGTCCTCACGGACGCGCTCGGTGCAGGGGTGTATCGCGTTCAGGTGCATGGCACGGTGCCTTTCGCCTCCGATGCCTCATCTCCGGCCCGCCGGGTGTGGCAGCCGGGGCATCGGCTGGTCTGTCTCGTCAGGGAACGGTGGGCCCTGTGACGTCCTCGCCGACGACGGCGGTGAGAGCAGGGCCCGGGCCCGTCCGGCGCGCACGCGGACACGGTGCCGCGCGGTCTGCCGATCAGGCCGCGACGAGGGCGGCGGGCGGCCCGCGCAGACCGGTGGAGCCGACGAGCTCGCGGCCGGCGGGGACCAGGGGCGCGGAGGTGCCCCAGACCAGACGCACCCGGCCGACGGCCGGGCGCAGGGCGGGAACGCGGCGGCGCAGCACGGCGCCCACCACGAGTCCGGCGGCACGGACGAGCAGCCGCTCGCCGTGGCGGATGAGCAGGACGGTCAGCAGGGCCGCCACCACGTGGGCGGCCAGCATCCCGAGACCGAGGTGGTCATGGCCGCCGACTCCCCCATGCGCGGCAGTGTGCGCGGAGGAGTACGCCGCGGCGAAGGAGGCGAGCTCCCCGGAGGCCGGGACGGCGTGGCCGAGGTGACCGGCCGTCGTCGGGAAGGCGGCGGAGGCTCCGGGGGCCGGGGAGGCCAGGCTGTAGAGGCCGTGGAGGATGGCCTGGCTGCCGAGCACGGCCGCGAGCACGCGCGGCAGGGACAGGCGGCGGCCGGCGAGCACGGTGCAGACCGGGGCGGCCAGGGCGACCGCGAGCAGCAGCACCATCGGGTGCGGGGCGTGCGCGGCGCCGAGGACGGTGTGGGAGGCGGCGGCGAGGACGACGGCCAGCACGGCCCCGGCCCACCCGCGGGCCAGGCGGGCGCCGCCGTGTACCGGCAGCGCAGGGGCGGGCACAGGCGCGGCGGGGCGTGCGGGCATCAGGTACTGCATGCCGGTCCCCTTCGCGTCGTCGCCTCGGGCAGTGTGCTGGGCACACGCCCCGGACGCCCCATTCTACGCCCGGGCCGGGGACGATGCCCCTCGACTGCGTCACAGCTCAGGACCGGCGGCAGGACCCTCACGCACAGTCCTGACCTACGACAGGGCGCCCCACCGCGACGGTGGGGCGCCCTGTGTGCGCTGTGCAGATCATGCCCTCATCGGCAGATCCGCTCGGCGGCTCACTCGGAGGCGGCGGCCTTGAGCTTGGAGCCGGCGGTCACCTTCACGGAGTAGCCGGCCGGGATGGTGATCTCCTCGCCGGTGCGCGGGTTGCGACCGGTGCGCTCCTTGCGCTCGGTGCGCTCCACGGCCATCCAGCCCGGGATGGAGACCTTCTCGCCCTTCTTCACCTGAGCGGTGAAGACCTCGAAGACGGCGTCCAGCACATCGCTGACGGCGGCCTGGGTGTTGCCGGAGCGCTCGGCGACGGCGGCGACGAGCTCCTTGCGGTTCATAGCCATTGGGAAGTCCTCCTGAGTGTTGGGACATCGTAGGGGTGATCCCGGGACGTTCCCCGGGCTTCCACTGCCGAACGTACCATCGACGGCACCGCCGCGCCCGCCTCCAGCGGCCTGATTCTGCCATTTTCAGGCGATTCCAAGGCTCCCGGGGAGCCGTGCGGGCCCGCCAGGGCGCTGTCCCGGGGCCGTCTCCGCCCCTGGTCAGGTCCTGATCCGGCGGCGTCTGCGGCGCCGCTGCCCTGCCTTCGGGTGCCGTTCGTGCGGTTCCGCAGGAATCCGCTGCTCCGGGCCGGGGACGAGGACGGGGCGGCCCACCGTGGAGGTGGACCGCCCCGGACAGGTCGAGGACCTGCAGGTCGGTGGCCGTCGTCAGGGACGGCGCGTCCGGCCGGACCGCTCCGGTCAGGCCGTGGACGAGGTCACCAGGACGACTTGGTCACGCCCGGCAGCTCGCCGCGGTGCGCCATCTCGCGGAAGCGCACGCGGGAGATGCCGAAGCGCTGGAAGGTGCCGCGCGGGCGGCCGTCGATGGCGTCGCGGTTGCGCACGCGGACCGGGGAGGCGTCGCGCGGGAGCTTCTGCAGGCCCACGCGGGCGGCCTCGCGGGCCTCGTCCGAGGCGTTCGGGTCGACCAGGGTCTTGCGCAGCTCGAGGCGCTTCTCGGCATTGCGGGCCACGATGGCCTTGCGCTGCTCGTTCTTGGCGATCTTGGACTTCTTGGCCATGCCTCAGCGCTCCTCTCGGAAGTCGACGTGCTTGCGGACCACCGGGTCGTACTTCTTCAGGGTGATGCGGTCCGGGGTGTTGCGGCGGTTCTTGCGGGTCACGTAGGTGAACCCGGTGCCGGCGGTGCTCTTCAGCTTGATGATCGGACGGACGTCCTTCTCCTTCGCCATGTCAGAGCTTCACTCCCTTCGCGATCAGGTCGGCGACCACGGCGTCGATGCCGCGGACGTCGATGGTCTTGATGCCCTTGGCGGACAGCGTCAGGGTGACGTTGCGACGCAGGGACGGGACCCAGTAGGTCTTCTTCTGGATGTTCGGGTCGAACCGGCGCTTGGTGCGACGGTGCGAGTGGGAGATGCTGTGGCCGAAACCCGGCCCAGCCCCGGTTACCTGGCAGTGAGCTGCCATGATCACTCCTCGTGCAAGTTGTAGTAAAAGGACGGGCGGAACCCGCATGCCGGAGCCCTTCCGACGCACGAGGCGCCGTCAGACTCCTTGAGAGTCCCGCTCGGGTGTGGACACCGCACTCTTACTGCGACTCATCTGAAGGTGAACCAGGCTGGGTGAGAGCCAACCGAAGTCGCCTTGGATCGCTGGTGTGAACGGCGAGTCCCGGCCTGCCCCACAGGGGCGTTCCGGGAGTCCAGTCCGCGGGATCACGCTGCTTTTCCGACCCCTTCCGGGCATGCCCGGGAAGGAGAACAGCGCGGCTTGCGCCGTCCCATCTTACGGGAGCACCCGCGCCGGCTTCAACCGAGGGGCGGGAGAACCGACTCACACCCACCGCTTGCCTGATTGTTGAACAAGACTTAGGCTCCTTCCATCGAGTCGTTCTGTGACCACGGTCACGCGCCCCCTGTCCCGCACCCTCCGGAGGAGCCCATGGCCCACACCCCCACCGACCCGCACCGCCAGGACGCGGCCGCGCACGCCCAGCGGGCCGGCGCCACCGCCGCGCCCGCCCCGGACGCCGCCCGGCACCGCCGTACGGCCTTGCTTGGCGCGATGTTCCTGATGGCGACCAGTGCCATCGGACCGGGCTTCATCACCCAGACCTCCACCTTCACGGTGCAGATCGGCGCGGCCTTCGCGTTCGCCATCCTGGTCTCGATCGTCATCGACATCGCCGTGCAGATGAACGTGTGGCGCGTCATCGGTGTCTCCGGTCTGCGCGCCCAGGAGCTCGCCAACCGGGTCCTGCCCGGCCTCGGCTGGCTGCTCTCCGCCCTCGTGTTCATCGGTGGCATGGTCTTCAACATCGGCAACATCGCCGGCACCGGCCTCGGAGCCGACGCGATGCTCGGGGTGGACCCGCTGATCGGCGGCGGCATCTCCGCCGTGATCGCGATCTGCATCTTCCTGTCCAAGCGTGCCGGCCTGGCCCTGGACCGCATCGTGGTGGGCCTCGGCGTCGTCATGATCGCCCTGATGGCCTACGTCGCGATCGCCTCCGGCCCGCCCGTGGGCGATGCCCTGCGCCAGTCCGTCCTGCCGGACACCGTGGACATGCTGGTCGTCGTCACCCTGGTCGGCGGCACCGTGGGCGGCTACATCACCTACGCCGGCGCCCACCGCATGATCGACTCCGGCGTCTCCGGAGTGGGCGACGTCACGTCCATCACCCGCTCGTCGGTCCTCTCGATCATCGTCACCGGCGTGATGCGCGTGCTGCTGTTCCTGGCCATCCTCGGCGTGGTGGTCGGCGGCGCGACCCTGGATCCGGACAACCTGGCCGCCTCGGCCTTCCAGCATGCCGCCGGCGACGTCGGCATGCGCGTCTTCGGCGTGATCCTGTGGGCCGCCGCCATCACCTCGGTGATCGGCGCCTCCTACACCTCGGTCTCCTTCATCACGAAGTCCACCACCTCGGCACGCACCCGCAACCTGCTGACGGTCGCGTTCATCGTGGTCTGTGCCGCCCTCTACCTGACCCTGCGCCAGGCCCCGCAGACCCTGCTGGTCTTCGCCGGCGCCTTCAACGGCATGATCCTGCCGGTCGGCTTCGCCGTGTTGCTGTTCGTGGCCTGGCGTCGCCGAGACCTGATGCACGGCTACCGCTACCCGGCGTGGCTCTTGGTGGTCGGTGTGCTGGCCTGGCTGGTCTCCGTGTACATCGCGGTCAACGCCTTCACGCCGATGGTGGCCCTGTTCTCCGGAGCCTGATCCGATCCCCGGGTGCACGACGACGGCCGCCCACCCCGTGAGGCGGGCGTCCGTCGTCGTGGTGTCTGTGAAGCGCCCCTGAGGCCGATGCACGCCGTGCGGGAGGGCTCAGACGTCCTGCCGCTCGGAGAGATGGTCGAGGACGAACTGCTCGGCCTGGTCCAGGTAGGAGGCCATCGTCTCCTGCAGGTCCTCGGGGCGACGGTCCAGGAGCGTCTGCGCGATCTGCAGGTTGCGCTCGGCGAAGAGCGGGTGCAGGGCGGTCTCGCGGTCCATGGGCTGGAAGGCCAGGCGCACGCGGGCCATCGCCTCGCGGAGGGTGCGCTGCAGGTCCGAGGCTCCGGTCATGGCGGCGATGGCGCCGTGGAGGCGCTGGTTGGCGTCGCCCATCAGGCGTGGGTCCACGGCGCTCGGATCCGGGGAGAGCACGGCCACCACCTGGCGCAGCTCGACCTCGACCTCCGGGGTGACCTCGCCGAACCGCAGGGCGCCGAGCTCGATGATGCGGCGGGTGCGGTAGATCTCCCGGACCTGCGGCACGTCCGGGGACGCCACGACGACGCCGCGGTGGGGGCGGCGGACCAGCAGCCGCTCGGCGGCGAGCTCGGCGAACGCCTCGCGGAGGCTGTTGCGGCTCACGTCCAGCTCGGCGGCGAGCGCGACCTCGCCCAGACGGGTGCCGGGGGCCAGCTCGGCGTTCTCGATGCGGCGGCGCAGCTCCTCCGCGGCACCGCCGACGGCACCGCGGCGCTGGGCTTCCGACCGGCGGGGACGACGGCTCTGAACCATGTGGGGGCGTCTCCTTCTGCCGGTGGTCGTTCCGCGCCGCTGCCACGCGGGCGGGCGCACATCCCCTCTCCGGCGGGCGGGGTGCCGGTGTTCAGTCCGTGATCGTGGCGAGGACCTGGCCGCGCTGCACCGTGGCCCCCTCGTCGATCTGCTGTCGGGTGATCGTACCGGAGCGGTGCGCCCGCACCACGGTCTCCATCTTCATGGCCTCCAGGACGGCCACCGGCTCGCCCTTGCCGACGACGACGCCCTCCTCCGCCTTCCAGGCCACCAGGGTGCCGGCCACGGAGGCGGTGACGGCGTCCTCGCCCGGGCCCTCGGGCTCACCGGCCGCCGCGGCGCCCGCCGCCCCGCCGCCGTGCATCAGCGCAGCGTAGAGGGCGTCCGGCAGGCCGAGGCGGACGGCGCGGCCGTCCAGGTCCACGGTGATCTGGGTGCGGGAGCCGGCGGGGCCGGCCGCGGCCAGGTGCTCGGAGGCCTCGAACTCGGCGGCGAACTCGGACTCGATCCAGGTGGTGTACACCCCGAGGCCGTCCTCGGAGGTGAAGGCGTCCTGCTCGAGCACGGCCCGGTGGAAGGGCACCACGGTGGGCACGCCCTCGATGCGCAGCTCGGCCAGCGCGTCCTGGGCCCGGCGCAGGGCCTGCGGGCGGTCCTCGCCCCAGACGATGAGCTTGGCCATAAGCGAGTCGTACTCGCCGGGCACCACGGAGCCGGAGCGGACGCCGGCGTCCATGCGGAGGCCGGGGCCGGTGGGGGCTTCGAAGTGCTCCACCGGACCGGGCGAGGGCAGGAAGCCGACGGCCGGGTCCTCGGCGTTGAGCCGGAACTCAAAGGCATGGCCGTGCGGGGCCGGGTCCTCGGCGAGGCTCATCGGCTCACCGGCGGCGATGCGGAACTGCTCGCGCACCAGGTCCACACCGGTGGTCTCCTCGGTGACCGGGTGCTCCACCTGCAGGCGGGTGTTGACCTCGAGGAAGCTGATCAGCCCGTCCGGGGCCACCAGGTACTCCACCGTGCCGGCGCCGGTGTACCCGGCCTCCGCGCAGATGGCACGGGCGGAGTCGTGGATGCGGGTGCGCTGCTCGTCCGTGAGGAACGGGGCGGGGGCCTCCTCCACGAGCTTCTGGTTGCGGCGCTGCAGGGAGCAGTCGCGGGTGCCGACCACCACCACGGTGCCGTGTCCGTCCGCCAGGACCTGGGCCTCCACATGGCGGGGGCGGTCCAGGAAGCGCTCCACGAAGCACTCGCCGCGGCCGAAGGCGGCCACGGCCTCGCGGGTCGCGGAGGCGAAGGCGTCCTCGACCTCCTCGAGGTCCCGGACCACCTTGATGCCGCGCCCGCCGCCGCCGAACGCCGCCTTGACGGCGATCGGCAGACCGTGCTCCTCGGCGAAGGCGCGGGCCTCGGCCGGGGAGGCCACCGGGCCGTCCGAGCCGGGGACCAGCGGGGCGCCGGCGCGTTGGGCGATCGAGCGGGCGGTGATCTTGTCCCCGAGGTCCCGGATGACCTGCGGGGCGGGGCCGATCCAGGTCAGGCCGGCGTCGATGACCCGCTGCGCGAAGTCCGCGTTCTCGGAGAGGAAGCCGTAGCCGGGGTGCACGGCGTCCGCGCCGGAGCGCTCGGCCACGGACAGCAGGGCGTCCATGTCCAGATAGGTGTCGCCGGAGGCGGAGCCGGGCAGGTGGTAGGCCTCGTCCGCCACGGCCACGTGCATCGCATCCGCGTCCGGGTCCGCGTAGACGGCCACGGAGCCGATGCCGTGGTCACGGCAGGCGCGGGCCACACGGACGGCGATCTCGCCGCGGTTGGCGATCAGGACCTTGGTCAGGGGGCGTGCGGTCACGGGATCAGTCCTCGGTGGTCTGGGCGGCGGCAGCCGCGGGGGCGGGGTCGTGGCAGGCGGTTGCGGCCGGCGTCGTCGGCGCCACGAGGGGCAGGGCGGATGTGGTGGGTTCCGGGGCGTCCGCGTCCAGCGGCTCGAGTGTCTCCGGGTCCACGGGGATCAGGCGGAGCCGGGCGCCGGGCGGCAGCTGGGCGGCGGCGCCGAGGTCCTCGCGGACCACCACGGCGATCACCGGGTAGCCGCCGGTGACGGGGTGGTCGGCCAGGAAGAGCACGGGCAGCCCGGACGGCGGGACCTGCAGGGCCCCGGAGACCACGCCCTCGGAGGCCAGCTCTCCCTCGCGGACACGGGTGAGGGCCTTCCCCTCCTTCGGGGCGGCCAGGCGGACGCCGATGCGGTTGGACTCGGCGGTCACTTCCCACTCCTGGGAGGTGAGCAGGTCGACGCCGTCCCGGTCGAACCAGTCGTCCCTGGGGCCGAGGGTGATGCGCAGGACGGCGGTGTGCCCGGCACGCGGGGTGCGGCGCAGCGGTGGCTCGGCGTCCCCGACGAGCCGGTTCCCCGGATCCTCGCGGCGGACGAGCTCGTCCCCGGCGGCCAGCGGGGCCGGGCCGATCCCGGACATCACGTCCGTGGAGCGGCTGCCCAGGTCCGCTCGGGCGTGGATGCCGCCGCGCAGGGCGAGATACGTGCGCAGTCCGGCGGGCGGCTCCTCGACGGTCAGGGTCTCGCCGTCCCGCAGGGCGAACGGGGCGCGCGGCACGGGTCGGCGCAGCACCGTGCCGGCGGCGTCCGTGACCACGGCGCGGGCCTCGGCCCCGGTCAGGGCGAGCACCTGCAGGCCGTGGGCGGTGACGGACAGGCCTGACAGGAGCGTCTCCACCACGGCCTCGTCCGGCGCGTTGCCCACGAGCCGATTGGCCTGGCGGGCGGCGTCCTTGTCCGCGGCGCCGGAGAAGGCGACGCCGAGGTCGCCGTGACCGGCCCGGCCCAAATCCTGCAGCAGGGACTGCATCCCGGGGTCGACGACGGACAGCCCCGGCCGTGCCGTCGGCTCGCCTGCGGCGGTGGCCGGCTCGGAGGAGCCTGTGGTCGGCGCGGAGTGCTCGGAGCCCTCCCCCGGCGACGCCGCACCGGAGGAGGGCTGCGAGGCGGAGGCGCGGGCGTCGTCGTCGGGAAGGGGGCCTGCGGAGACGGAGGCGAGGGCGCGCACCGGGCGGTAGCGGACGCGGTCGCCGGGGCGGATGAGCGCGGGGCGCTCGCGGTCCAGGTCCCAGAGGACGGCGTCGGTGCGGCCGAGCAGCTGCCAGCCGCCGGGCGAGGTGCGCGGGTAGACGGCGGAGAAGGTGCCGGCCACGGCCACGGAGCCGGCCGGCACGGCGGTGCGCGGGCTCTCGCGGCGGGGCACGTCGAAGGGGGCGGCGGAGGCATCCGCGGCCGTGCAGTAGGTGAAGCCTGGGGCGAAGCCGCCGAAGGCGCCCACCCAGAGCGTGTCCGCGTGGGCGGCCACCACGGCCTCCTCGGACAGGCCGGTCAGCTCGGCGACGGCGGCGAGGTCCTCGCCGTCGTAGACGACGTCCACCTCCACCGTGCGGGCGTCCTGGCCCGCGTCCCCGGCGGCCACGAGGCTCGGGGCGAGTTCGGCGGCCGCCACCGCCTCGGCGCGGGTGCGGAAGGCGAGCATGAGGGTCTCGGCGGCGGCGAGCGCCTCGGTCTGGCCCGGCAGCGGCTCGGCGGTGAGGCGGGCGTGCAGGGCGACGACGTCCGCGAGACTCGGGCACTCGAGCAGGAAGGCGCGGGTGCCGGCCCAGCGCAGGGGGCGGGGCGTCGGCGAGCCGGCGGCGCAGCGGTCTGCGGCCGAGGCGCCGGGGACCGGCCCGGGGGCGTGCGATCCGCTCATGCGAAGGAGACGATCTCGACGCCCGCGTCCTCGAGGGCGGCACGGACGGAGGCGGCCATGGACACCGAACCCGGGGTGTCCCCGTGCACGCAGATGCTGGCGGCCTCGATGCGGATGTCCGAGCCGTCCACGGCGGTGAGCACACCCTCGGTGGCCAGGCGGACCATGCGGGCGGAGACCTCGGCCGGGTCGTGGAGGACGGCGCCCGGGTCCCGGCGGGAGACGAGCGTGCCCTCCGGGGTGTAGCCGCGATCCGCGAAGGCCTCGGCCACGCCGCGCAGGCCGGCCCTCTCCGCCTTCTCCAGGGCGATGGAGCCCGGCAGCAGCAGCAGCGGAAGATCGCCGCCGAAGGCCTTGACGGCGTCCACCACGGCCTGGGCGTGCTCCTCGTGGTGGACGATCGTGTTGTAGAGGGCGCCATGCGGCTTCACGTAGCGCACGTCCGTGCCGGCGGCGCGGGCCAGGGCCTGCAGGGCGCCGATCTGGTAGAGCACGTCGTCCGCCAGCTCGGTGGCCGTGCAGTTGAGGAAGCGGCGTCCGAAGCCGGCCAGGTCCCGGTAGCCCACGTGGGCGCCGACGGTCACCCCCGCGGCCACGGCGTCCCGGCAGGTCTGCGCGATGCCGGAGGGATCGCCGGCGTGGAACCCGCAGGCCACGTTGGCGGAGGAGACGGAGCGGAAGATCGCGGCGTCGTCGCCCATCGTCCAGCTGCCGAAGGACTCCCCGACGTCGCTGTTCATGTCGATGCGCATGGCTCTCCCCCTGGGTCGTTCGGTGTGCCGCACATCACGCGGCACATTCCATGATGGGCCATGGCGACCAATTGTTCAACAAGTGCCGGGGAATGTGACCTCACCTGGGGGTTCTGTGAACACAGAGGCGGGGAATCCGCCCCGGCGGCGGGCCGGAGGGCTCACCCCTGCAGCCAGGGCGCGCGCACCGAGTCCGGGGTGAGGTCCTTCGTGGTGGCGGCGCCCATGAGCGTCATCGCCACCGTCACCTCCTGGGCGAGCAGCTCGATCACGCGGGCCACGCCCTCCTGGCCGCCGGCCATGAGGCCGTAGAGGTACGCGCGGCCGATCAGGGTGAAGTCGGCGCCGAGGGCCAGGGCCGCCACGATGTCCTCGCCGGTGGTGATGCCGGAGTCCAGGATGATCGGCACGTCCGGGCCGGCCTCGGCGCGCACACCCGGCAGCGCCTGCAGGGACACCGGCGCGCGATCGAGCTGGCGGCCGCCGTGGTTGGAGACCACCAGTCCGTCCGCGCCGGTGTCCAGCGCGCGGCGGGTGTCCTCTGCGGTGAGGATGCCCTTGACGAACAGCTGCCCCTTCCACGCCAAGCGGATCCACTCCAGGTCCTTCAGGGACAGGGTGGGGTCGAACATGCCGTTGATGATGGACGGCAGGTCCCCGGCGGAGTCGGAGAGCGAGGCGAAGGTCAGCGGGTCCGTGGTGAGGAAGTTGAACCACCACTCCGGGCGCCAGGCGGCGTCCACCACGGTCTTCGGCGTCAGCTGCGGCGGGATGGTCATGCCGTTGCGCACGTCCCGCAGACGCTGGCCGGCCACCGGGGTGTCCACCGTGACCACGAGCGCCCCGTAGCCGGAGGCGGCCGCTCGCTCGATCAGGTCCCGGGCGCGGTCCCGGTCCCGCCACAGGTACAGCTGGAACCAGCGGTCGCCGTCCCCGGAGGACGCGGCAGTCTCCTCGATGGAGCGGGTGCCCATGGTGGACAGGGTGAACGGGATGCCCGCGGCCGCCGCGGCGGCGGCGCCGGCGTTCTCGCCCTCGGCGTGCATGAAGCGGGTGAAGCCGGTGGGCGCGATGCCGAAGGGCAGCGCCGAGTGGGCCCCGGCGATGTCCACGGACAGGTCCGGCTCCGCGATCCCGTGCAGGATCCGCGGCAGCAGCTCCACCGAGTCGAACACCTCGCGGGCCCGGGTGTGGGTGAGCTCGCGCTTGGCGGCGCCGTCCACGTAGTCGAACGCCGGGGTGGGCGTGCGGCGCTTCGCGATGCGGCGCAGGTCCGCCACGTCCGCGGCCTTGGACAGGCGGGCGGCACGGCGGTCCGCCCGCGGGGCACCGAAGCGCATCAGCGAGGCCAGCTCCTTCACGTCCGGGAGACGGCGGACCAGCGGGGTGAGTCGGGTCGGGAGCACTGCCATGCCCCGATCATGCTCCCGGCCCGCCGCGCGGGGCCAGCCGGGTCCGCAGTGTGACGCCGGCGGCAGACGGACGAGGAGCGGCACCGTCCGGGACGGCGCGGCCCCCCCATCCAGGCGAGCGGCCGTCGTCGGGACGCGGGCCCTGCAGCTCCGGAGGCGGCCCGGCTACGGCTCAGCGCAGCGGCGTGTGCGCCGGGTCCACCCTCTCGCCCTCGCGCACGGGCCCGGGCGGGGTGCCGTCCCCGAACGGCCGGCCGCCGAGCTCCTCCCGCCGGTGGGCGCTCATCCACCCGGACAGGTCCGGGCCCTGCGGGATGATGCCGGTGGGGTTGATGTCCTCGTGCACCACGTAGTAGTGCGCCTTGATCTGCGCGAAGTCCACGGTGTCCCCGAAGCCGGGGGTCTGGAACAGGTCCCGCGCATACGCCCACAGCGCAGGCATCTCGACGAGCCGGTTCCGGTTGCACTTGAAGTGGCCGTGGTAGACGGGGTCGAAGCGCACCAGCGTGGTGAACAGGCGCACGTCCGCCTCCGTGATGCGCTCCCCCATCAGGTAGCGACGGCCGCTCAGGCGTTCCTCCAGCCAGTCCATGGCGGTCCAGAGGCGGGCGTAGGCGGAGTCGTAGGCCTCCTGGCTGCCGGCGAACCCGCACCGGTAGACGCCGTTGTTGACCTCGGTGAAGATCCGTTCGATGACCTCGAACATCTCGTCCCGCTCCGGGCCGGCGTCCGGGATCAGCTCCGGGGCGCCCTCGCGGTGGAAGGCGGTCCACTCGGTGGAGAGGTCCAGGGTCAGCTGCGGGTAGTCGTTGGTGACCACGCCGCCGCTGGGCACGTCCACCATGGCCGGGACGGTGATGCCGCGCGGGTAGTCCGGGAACCGGGCGAGGTAGTTCTCCTGCAGCCGCTGCGTGCCGAGCACCGGGTCCCGGCCGTCCGGGTCCAGGTCGAAGGTCCAGGAGCGGGCGTCGTGCGTGGGCCCGGGCAGGCCGAGGGAGACGGCGTCCTCCAGGCCCAGCAGCCGGCGCACGATGATCGCCCGGTTCGCCCACGGGCACGCCCGCGCGGCCACCAGCCGGTAGCGTCCGGGCTCCACGGGCCAGGCCTGCGCGCCCTCCCGCAGCCCGGCGCCGATCTGCCCCACCTTCGTGGGCGGCAGCGCCGGGGCGCGGCGGGCGGCGTCCACGTCCGCCACGATCCTGTCCTCGATGTACTGCGTGTCCCGGGTGAACTCCCGGCCGCCGGTCACGTACGCGCCACGGGTGCTGTGTTCCATAGAATCCACCCTATGCCTGCACGCCACACCGTCCCCGGACCGAACCCGGCCCCCTTCGTCCAGTGCGTCACCGCGGACAACCCGTCGGACATGACCCTGTCCGGCACGAACACCTACCTGATCGGCGCCCCGTGCTCCGAGACGGTCGTGGTGGTGGACCCGGGCCCGGCCTTCACCGCCGAGGAGCACGTGCGCAACGTCCTCGAGGCCGCGGACGGCCGCCGGGTGGAGCTGATCCTCGCCACCCATCGGCACGAGGACCACACCGGCGCGATCGACGTGTTCCACGAGGTCACCGGAGCGCCGGTGCGCGCGCATCTGGAGGAGCACTGCCGCGGCGGCGGGCACCCGCTCGAGGACGGGGACCGGATCGTCAAGGCGGACACCGTGATCGAGGCGATGCACACGCCGGGCCACACCTCCGACTCCTTCTGCTTCATGGTCCCCTCCGCCGGCCCGGACGGTTCGGTCCTCACCGGGGACACCATCCTCGGCGTCGGCACCACCATGCTCGACTTCCCGGACGGCACCCTCGCCGACTATCTGGCCTCCCTGGAGCGCCTCCGCGAGCTCGGCGACACCTCCGTCCTGCCCGCCCACGGCCCGGTCCTGCCGTCCGTGGCGCAGATCGCCCAGGAGTACACGGACCACCGCATGGAGCGTGTGGCGCAGGTCCGCGAGGCCCTCGCACAGCTGCCCGAGGACCAGGCCGCGCAGGCCACCCCGGAGCAGCTCGCCGACCGCATCTACCCCGGCCTGGACGGGAAGGTGAAGCAGGTGGCCGCGCTGGTCACGGCCGCCACCCTGGACTACGTCCGCGCCACCGCCTGAGCGCACGGTCCCGGGCCTCCGGCTCGCCCTAGACTGGAGGCATGGCCTCCTCTTCCCCACGCCGTCGCCGTGCGCCGGGGCGCGCCGCGGACCTTCCCGACGGCGGCTCCCTCACCTCCTCCTCCCCCTCGCCCACGCCTGGTCTCGCCGAGGGCGGGGACCCCGGGGACGCCACGGACCTGACGCCTGAGGAGCAGGCGTCCAAGAAGGCCGCTGAGAAGCAGGCACGCCGCGAGTCCCGGGCCGCCCTGAAGCAGGACGCCAAGGACGCCCGCCTGGCCAAGCGCACCGCCAAGGCCGAACGCAGGCTGGCGCGCGCACAGAAGAAACAGGCCCAGCGCGTCGCCCGCCGCGTCCGACCGATCGGCGAGGTGCCGACGGAGGACTCCCCTGTGACGGACCTGCCCGGCGGCGTTCCGACCATGCGGTACCTCGTCACCGGAGCCACCTCCGGCATCGGTGAGGAGATCGCCCGCCAGCTGGCGGCGCAGGGTCACCGGCTCGTGGTGGTGGGCAGGGACGCAGACCGCCTGGAACGGACCGCCCGGTCCCTGCGCGCCGCCTACCGCGTGCCTGTGGAGGCCCTGCAGGCCGACCTGCTCACCGAGGCCGGCCTGGACGCCGTCGCCCAACGCCTGGAGTCCCCGGCCGAGCCCATCACCGGACTGGTGCACTCTGCCGGGACCGGCGTGGGCCCGGAGGTCCACGAGACCACCCGCCGTCAGGAGTTCGACCAGGCCTTCCTCCACGTCCAGGCCCCGCTGGCCCTGTCCCAGGCGGCGCTGCGCGCGTTCCTGGCGCGCGGCGGCGGACGCATCCTGCTGGTGGCCTCGGTGGCCGGCCTCATCCCGGACGGCACCTACGGGGCCGCGAAGTCCTGGGCCGTGGCCTTCGCCCGCTGGGCGAACATCCGCTACCGCTCCGAGGGTGTGCACGTCACCGCCCTCTGCCCCGGACCGGTGTACACCGGCTTCCACGAGCGCGCCGGCATCGACGCCGCCTCCTACCCGTCCTGGGCCTGGATGCCCGTGGACGAGGTCGCCCGCGAGGGTCTGGCCGCCCTGGCCCAGGGGCAGTCCACCTGCGTGCCGTCCCGCCGCTTCCGTTCCCTGATCCAGGCGGCGAAGATGGCCCCGGACACGCTGGTCGAGCGTTTCTCCCGCCACCGGGTGGCCGCGGAGGTCTCCGCAGTCACCGGCTCCACCCGCAACACCGACCCCGACCCCGACCCCGACTCCGACTCCGACTCCGAGAGGACCGAAGCATGACCATCCTGGTGGGCTATGCCCCGCGCGCGGAGTCCCGCGCCGCACTGAACAAGGCGATCGACATCGCCCGCACGACCGGCGAGCGCGTTGTGGTCGTCAACGCCGGCCCCGGCGGCGAGCATCGCTCGTCGAACCTGCTCAACGAGGCCCAGCAGCGTGATCTGCAGCAGGTCCTGGACGGCTGCGGCGTGGACGCCGAGTTCCGCCAGTACGCCCGCGGCCGCTCCACCGCTGCGGAGATGAAGGAGGTCGCCGCCGAGCTCGAGCCGTCGATCGTGGTGATCGGCCTGCGCCGCCGCGGCGCCGTGGGCCGGTTCATGATGGGCTCGGTCTCGGACGAGCTGCTCCGCGAGCTGGACCAGCCGGTGCTGTGCGTGAAGCAGTACGCGGACCACACGCCGGACGCCGTCTCCTCCAAGGCGGACACCGTCCCGGTCTCCGGCTCTCGCCGCGCCCGGGCCGTGGAGCAGCACCCTGTGGAGCGCGAGGACGCTGCCGGGCACCAGGACGCCGTCGGGCAGGACATGGCTGAGCCGCCTCACGCCCTCGGGTCCGAGCCGGTGGCCGAGCCCGAGCCGGTGGCCGAGGAGCTCCCCCGCCCCGAGGACCGCTGAGGCACACCTCCCCCTACCGTTTCGGGGATACAACACGGTGTTGAGATCGCGAAATGTGACCGTGTCTTATCCCCAAGACGCGTGGGGGCACGGGGCAGGGCGGGTGTTGGTCGGGGTGATGCGTCGGCGCGTCCGGCCTGCGCTCAGTCGTCGGCCTCGGGCTTGGCGCGCTGCACGCCCTCGTCGTCCGGTCCGGCCTCCTCACGCCCGGCACTGCGGCGCTCCTCCTTACGTCCGGCCTCCTCACGCCCGGCACTGCGGCGCTCCTCCTCACGCTCGGCGCGGACCTTGGCCTTGCGCTCGGCGTAGGCGTCCTCGCCGGGGCCGGCGAACTCGCGGTTGCGCTCCACCGCGGTGATGGAGCCGGTGTACATGGAGGTGTCCTCGCCCACGCGGGCCAGCGGTGCGGTCGGCTGCGCGCCGGTCTGCGGGCGCCTGTCCCCGTCCACGCGCGGCAGGCGCGCCGTCGGCGGGTGGGACCCCTCACGGTCGGCCGGTGCCGCCGCGTCGTCGCCTCCGGCGTCCTTCGCACCGGCCTTCCTCTGCCCGGCGCCCCTCTCAACCGCACCGGCCTCCTCTGCGCCGGTGCCAGCCCTGCCTGCACCGGCCCTGCCTGCGCCTCCCCGCCCCTCGGAAGCAGGCAAGCCGCCCTCCGGAGTCGCTCCGGACGAGGCCGGAGCCGACCCCGCACACGAGGGGAGGCCCGAGGCGGAGGCGGTGCCGCCGTCGTCGGGCAGACCGCCCGGGCGGAGCGGGGTCTCGAGCACACTGAGGCGCTGGGCGTGGATGGCCTCCGGGTGGTCGTGGCGGATGAAGTTCACCAGGTCCTCGCGGACCAGGCAGCGCAGGTCCCAGAGGTCGCCGGAGGTGCGGGCGGAGACCACGGCGCGGATGCGGACCATGCCGCCGAGGGCATCCGTGACCTGCATGGAGGCCTCGCGGCCGTCCCAGAGGTCGGTGGAGGCGAGCAGCTCCTTGAGGCGCTCGCGCAGGTCATCCATGGGCACCCGCCAGTCCACGTCCATCTCCACGGTGCCGGAGACGGCCGAGCCCACGCGGGTCCAGTTCTCGAACGGCTGGGTGGTGAACTGGCTGGAGGGATAGACCATGCGTCGGCCGTCCCAGAGCTTGAGGACCACGTTGGACAGGGTGATGTCCTCCACGGTGCCGAAGGTGGTGTCCATGGTGACCACGTCCCCCACGCGGACCGAGTCGGTGAAGGCCAGCTGCACGCCGGCGAACACGTTCGTCAGGGTGGACTGCACCGCCAGGGCTGCGATCACGGAGATGAGGCCGGCCGAGGCCAGCAGGCCGGCACCGAGCGAGCGGACCGCCGGGATGGTCAGCAGGACGACGGCCACGGCCACCACCACGATCACCGCCTGCAGGATGCGCCGGATCAGCACGGTCTGGGTGCGGACCTTGCGCTCGCGGCGGTCGTTGACGCCGGCCTCGCGGTAGCGGTCCAGGACCTGCTCCTCCACCACGTTCACCGCGCGGACGGCGGCCCAGGCCAGGCAGCCGACGAAGGCGGCGAGCAGCAGGAAGGACACGAAGGGGAACCACGCCGCCTCCCGTGCCGGGGCCTTCGCCATGGTCACCAGGGCCACGCGGGACATGCTGAAGCCGAGCGCCAGCCCCAGCGGGTGTCGCAGCCGGCGCAGACGCCCGGCCAGTGCCCGCCTCTTGAACAGCACGGCCTGGACCACCAGGAAGCCGAGGAAGACGAGCGCCCAGCCGAGCACGAAGGCCCCGCACACACCGAGCAGCGTGGCCAGCTCCAGCCCGAGGACGCGGACGGTGGCGTCGGCACCCTGCTGCACCTCCTCCGGCACGCCGTCCTGCTGTGTCGCGGAGAACAGGCCGGAGAGGAACAGGGGCATCGGCGCGGCGGCTACAGGCATGTCACCAGTCTGACACCTGGCCCCGGACGGTTCACGGGAGAGCGCAGAATGGAGGCTGGACACCGGTGGCCGGCACCGCGGGGAGCGAGGGCTTCCAGCCGATCGGCCGGCCGGACGAGACAGACCAGCCTGGAGGTTCACCGATGCTCTCCGTCACCGACCTGCGCGACGCCGCCGCAGACACTGATCTGGACGCCGTGGTGCCCCGCGCCGAGGTGGACGTGTCCTCGACCGTCTCCGCGGTCCTGCCGATCATCGAGCAGGTCCGCACCGGCGGAGCCTCGGCCGTGCTGGAGCTCGGCGAGCGCTTCGACGGCGTGCGTGCCCCAGCCCTGCGCGTGCCGGCCGAGGCGATCGAGCAGGCCCTCCAGACCCTGGCCCCGGAGGTCCGCGCCGCTCTGGAGGAGTCCATCCGCCGCGCCCGGAAGGTCCACGCCGCGCAGGTGCCCTCCGGCACGGAGGTCGAGCTGGCCGACGGCGCGATCGTGGAGAACCGCTGGGTGCCGGTGGACCGCGTGGGGCTCTACGTGCCCGGAGGCCGGGCCGTCTACCCGTCGTCGGTGGTGATGAACGTGGTGCCGGCCCAGGCCGCCGGTGTGCAGGGCCTGGCCGTGGCCTCCCCGCCGCAGCGCGAGCACGGCGGCATGCCGCACCCCACCGTCCTGGCCGCCTGCGCCCTGCTGGGCGTGGACGAGGTCTACGCCGCCGGCGGGGCCCAGGCCGTCGCGATGCTCGCCCTGGGTGTGAAGGACGACGACGGCACGCAGGTCTGCGCGCCCGTCGCCATGGTCACGGGGCCGGGCAACGTCTATGTGGCCGCGGCCAAGCGTGCGCTGCTGGGCAGGATCGGCGTGGATGCCGAGGCCGGCCCGTCCGAGATCGCGGTGATCGCCGACGGCACGGCGCAGGCCGCCTGGGTGGCCGCGGACCTGATCAGCCAGTCCGAGCATGACCCGCTGGCCGCCTCGGTGCTCATCACGGACTCCGAGGAGCTCGTCCGGGACGTGCTGGCGGAGGTGGAGCGTCAGGCCCCGCGGCTGCCGCTGGCCGAGCAGATCCGCACCGCCCTGACCGGCCCGCAGTCCGGCGTCCTGCTGGTGCGGGACATGGACCATGCGGTGCAGGTGGCGGACGCCTACGCCTCCGAGCACCTGGAGGTGCACACCCGCAACCCGGAGCAGGTGGCCCGCCGGGTCACCCATGCCGGCGCGATCTTCGTGGGCCCGCACGCCCCGGTGCCGCTGGGCGACTACTCCGCCGGGTCCAACCACGTGCTGCCGACCTCCGGCACCGCTCGTTTCTCCTCCGGCCTGAACACCGTGACGTTCCTGCGTCTGCAGCAGCTCATCCGCTACGACGCGCAGGGCCTAGAGGAGCTGATCGACGGTGTCAGCGCCCTGGCCCATGACGAGGGCCTGGAGGGCCACGGCGCCGCCATGCGGATCCGCCGGAGCTGACCGGTGAGCGCCGTCCGTCTGGACGCCTGGCTGTGGGCGGTCCGCATGTACAAGACCCGCTCGGCCGCCACCGCGGCGGTGCGGGGCGGACACGTGCGCGTCAACGGGGAGCCCGTCAAGGCGGCGCACACCCTGGCGGTCGGGGACACGGTGCGCCTGCGCAAGGACCACCGCGAGCGCATCCTGCAGGTCACCGGGCTGATCTCCAAGCGCGTGGGCGCTCCGGTGGCGCAGCGGCAGTACATCGACCACTCGCCACCGCCGATCCCCCGCGAGCTGCTCGCCGTGCCCGTGCGCGAGCGCGGCGCCGGGCGGCCCACCAAGAAGGAGCGCCGCGAGATCGACCGGCTGCGGGGCCGGCGCTGAGGGCGAGTCAGTCCTCACCGACCCGGACGGCCCGGTCCACCGTAGCGTGGACGAGCGGGTCGTGGCTGGCCACGAGGATCGCGGACCCAGCCTGCGCGTGCTCGCGCAGCAGGGCGATGACCTCGCGGGCCGTGGTGGCGTCGAGGTGCCCGGTGGGTTCATCGGCCACGACCAGGTGCGGGTGCTTGGCCAGTGCCCGAACGATCGCCACCCGCTGGGCTTCGCCGCCGGAGAGCCGGGAGGCGGGTGCGCCGAGCCGGTGCCCCAGGCCAAGGCGTTCCAGCTGGGTCCGGACCGTGTCCAGTGCGTCCCGGGGCGAGCCGGCGACAGGCCCGCCGTGGACCCAGATGGCCGCGTTGTCCAGCGCGGACAACTCCCCGATCAGCTCGCAGGACTGGTCCACGTACCCCAGGTGTTCACGCCGGTACCGTGCCAGGGCCTCCGCGGCGAACCCGCCGAGGTCCCCGTCCAGCCCGCCGTCGGGACTGCGGTAGCGGATCCGGCCCGCCAACGGGATCGTCAGCCCGGCAAGATGGCGGATGAGGGAGGACTTCCCGGTGCCCGAACGCCCCCACAGCCCCACGATCTCCCCGGGGTGGAGCGAGAGATCCAACCCCTCGATGAGCACGCGGGTGCCGCCGTCCGGACTGCGGTACCCGACCTGCACGCGGTCGAGGGTGAGAACGGGCGCGATCGCGGTCATGCGGGCTGCCCCTTCCAGGCACGGGCGAGCTGGGCTCGCCGGGTGAACAGGGTGATCAGGAGGGTGAGGAGCAGTCCGAGACCGGCCGCTCCCACCACCGGAGGCAGGTCCACCGCCGGGGTGAGCAGAACCAGCACGAGCCCTGCCACCAGGCCTGCCACGGCCGCCTCGACGGCCAGAGTGGGCAGGTGCCTGACCATCAGCTTGGCCCGGGACCAGCCCGCCAGCAGCAGCACGATAGCCTCAGCACGGACGGTGTCCCCCTCCACGCGATGCAGCTGCACCAGCAGGATCATCCCCACGACGGCGGCCAGCGCCCCCAACGCCAGCCGGAACGGCAGGTCCTGCGCCACGGCGGCCCCGGCCAGCAGGGAGGTGCCAGCCTCGCGGCGGGCCTGCAGGACGACGGCGACCAGCAGCCCCGCCCCCACCGCGACGGCCGCCCGGTAGGCGGCGCCGGTGAGCAGGCGCGGCCATGTGCGGGCTGTCCACCGGGTCAGCAGCGCGGCTGCCGTGCGGGCCGGCCGGGCCGGACCCGTCGACCGGGTGGCGTGCTCCCGGGTGTCGGCGGTCGTGGGACGGGCGGCGGTCACCGCCGTGGTCACGATGGCGGCGGCGAGCACCGCCGTCGCCCCGAGGCCCACGGCCACCAGCGGGGGTTCGACCCCGATGCGTGCGGTCGTGGCCCCGGCCGCGGTGAGCGCGGCGAGGGTGAGGGCGAGCACCATGAGCGTAGGAGCATCCTCCTTCAGGTGGCGTCTCACCGTGGCCCCGCGCGTCCAGCCCTGGAGAGCCAGCACACCGGCCCGACGGCGTCGCGGCCGGGCCGCCGCCAGGATGCACAGGCCTGCCAGGCCGGTCAGCAGCGCGGTCACCGTCATGGCCTGCGCGGTCCCCGCGGACCCGACCGCCGCCGAGACCCGCTGGGAGGCGGCCAGCTCCGGGCCGAGCTGGCGCACGGTGCCCAGCGGGCCGGTGTGGGCTTCGCCGTCGGTGGAGTCGAACCGGTAGGACACCACCTGGAATTGCCGGGGCGAGAGGCTGGAGGCGGCCACGGTGGTCACCGCGAATCCGGCGTCCTTCAGCTGCTGGGCCACTGCGTCGATCGTGGCGAGGTTCTCCGGTGTGAGGTCCTCCCCCACATCGGCCACCCGGACCCGCACGGTGCTGAAGGGCCGTTCCAGCCCGAGGGTGGCGGCCGAGGCCGCGTCGACATAGGCGGCGGGCATCTGGTTGGCCAGGCCGAAGCCGGTGGAGGCAGGCTGCAGACGCACCTCGCGCGGGGTGCCGTCCGGGTCCGCGACGAGGGTCGTGGGCAGCTCCACATCCGTGAGCAGCGGGGCGATCCCCGCCAGGTCCGTGTCCGGTTCGGGGACGAGGGTGCCCACGCTGACCAGCAGCGGGGCGTCGCCCGTGCCGAAGCGACGCCCGTCGTCGGTGGCCGCGTAGTAGGCGGACTCGCGGGACGTGGACGCCGGCAGGGCCCGAGCGACGGCGACCTCGGGCCGGCCGGGGAGCGTCCCAGAGGCGGTCTCCACGCCGGCGGCCTCGGCCAGGTTCCCGTCCGCCGTCGTCGGCCGGGTGAGGGTGCGCGTCTCCTGTACCAGAGACAGACGAGGTGAGTCATAGCTCAGGACCGGGTCCTGGCCCGTGGTCAGCCCGGGCACGGGGATGACGGTGACCCCGAGGCCGAGGCCGCCGAACCGCCCCGAGACGTCGGAGGTGGAGACGTCCTCCTGCGTCGCCAGACCGCCCGTGGGCAGCTCCCAGGTGGGCAGGCCGAGCATGCCGCGCGGACCGGTGGGGTCCCGTGGGTCCACCGGAGCCTGCTCGATGCGCAGGCGGGTGGCCGGTTCGCGGTAGGGCTTGGCGCGCACCTCCAGGGACAAGGGCGCCGAGCCGACGCTCGTGGCGAGCACGGGGACC
Organism: Micrococcus sp. FDAARGOS_333; assembly: GCF_002206575.2. Classification (NCBI taxonomy): domain Bacteria; kingdom Bacillati; phylum Actinomycetota; class Actinomycetes; order Micrococcales; family Micrococcaceae; genus Micrococcus; species Micrococcus sp. FDAARGOS_333. The sequence continues at coordinate 2,652,430 of NZ_NJFJ02000001.1, forward strand.
GCGCTCAGGGACTCCGCGGAGCGACCGGTGGTGTCCGCGAGGATCTGCAGGTGGGCGGGGAGCCGGTCCTTCGCCTCGACGAGCGCACGTGCCTCCTCGGTTGCTGCGCCCGAGAGACGGTCGACCACTGCGGAGAGCGACCCGGCAGGCGAGGACTGGGCGAGCACACGGAACGCGTCCGCGGCGGCCGTGTTGCCGCCGAGGTCCAGCAACGTCGCCTCCGCCGCGGCGTCCACCACCACCATCCGGTTGCCCTGCGGGTCGGGTTCCGCCCACGGGGCGGCCCAGTAGGTGCCGGCGGGGACCTCACGCTGCGCAGGCTCGGGTGTGCGTCCGCGGGGTCCGAGGGCGAGCGTGGGGAGTTCGACGTCCGTGCAGGGGCCGGGCTCAGGAGGAGCTGGATCGCAGACAGCCTGGTCCTCCAGCAGCGGCCGGGCGTCCTCGATCGGGCCATCGTCGGAGAAATAACCGATGAGCGTGGTGTCCATACCGAGCACGGGACGGCGGCCGAGGCCGTCGTCGGTGTGGACACGGGCCTCCAGGTCGAACGCGCGGGGACCCTCCACGCTGCCGTCCGCCGGGTACCCGATCATCACGGCATCCTGGTTGGCCACGCTGCGCACGCCGAGGTCGCCGAGCGGGGCGGCGACCTCGACGCCGGACACCGCGCGGATGCGGTCGAGGTCGGCGGTGCTGAGGCGGTCGGCCGAGCTCGTCCACGCGGCCGTGTCCAGCGGAGCGGAGAGCGCTTCAGAGCTCGGGGCGGCACCGGGGGCGGAGACGACGAGGTCGTAGGTACCGCGCCAGCTGCGATCGACAAGGTCCCGGAGCCGCTGTGTGGCCTGCGCCTGGACGGTGAGGCCCACGACAAGTGTCAGGGCAAGGGCACCGGCCACCAGCCGGAGCATGCGAACGCTCGGCAGAGCCGGCCAGGCGGGAGCGGTGCGGCGAGACGCTTCTCCCGGGGATTCACGTCCCGCCGCGCCCCTTCTCCGAGGCTGCGTCATTCGGAGAGTGCAGTCAGGACGACCCGGAACGGGGAATCGTTGTCCACCGTGACCGTGAAGGTCATGGGTCCGGCCTCTGGCACGGGAGCCGTCGCCGCAGACCAGTCACCGCACGCACCCTCCGAGCCGGCCATCCACGTCTTCTCGTCCTCGCCTTCCCGAGAGGTGTGAATATCCGTCTTACCCGTCGCGTCCGAGGGGCAGAGCAGGATGACCCGCAGAACCGCACCCTTCTGTGCATCCACGGTGATCTCCTGCGAACCGGTCCCGACCGCTTCCTCGAGCACAGACTCCGTCGCCGGGTCGAGGTAGCCGGCATCCGGATGCTGGCGTGAGTACTCGACCAACGTCATCCCGTCCTTCTCGAAGAGAGCGGCCGGAAGCGCCTCCTCAGCGTCCGAGCCTGACGAGCCCGCGCCGGAAGCGGCCGTGGACTCCGCAGAAGATGCGGACGCGTGTGCCGGGTCACTCGATGACGCTGCAACACTGGATTCCCCCGAACTGGACGTCTTGTTGTCCGAGGCGGAGGAGCATCCTGTCATGGCTGTACCGAAGAGAATCGCCGCGACGATAACCGAGGCGCAACGAGTAGATCGCAGGAGGGGGAAGGAGGACATGATTGACCTTCTTGTCATGAGTGAACGAAACGGGAGTGCTCTGGCGCCGAACCTTTCGAGTTCGACGCCGGAGCACTTCCCCTGGGTCAGAGACGGTAGTGCTGAAAGTGGAACTGCTGCCATGGAGTGGTGAACGACCCGCTACGCACGGTCACTACCTTGCAGTTCCTGGTCAGCATCTGGCGCTTCCAAGTTCCCTTAGCCCGCTTGGCACCAATCACGAGCTTGCCACCGTTCTTATAGCTAGCCGGCACCTTCCACGCTCCACTGATCGTATTGGTGGAGGAATAGGTGACACCCACTCGGGTGCCTACCTTGGCCGAAACACCCGCGAGGATTGCACGAACATCACCTGACACCTCGCCCGTAATGTCCCCGCTGACGGCAAACGTTCGTCCAGTCGCGATGGAGAGGGTCACGCCGGGCGCCCCAGACACAGAGGAATAAGCCGAATGGGACTTCTTGAAGGTATTCGAGGTCACATTGACAGTCGTCCAACTCTCCTCTGCACAGTCGGCGTTCGGCGAGATGACACCCCCCTCCGGGGATGAGGTCACCGCCCCCGCTCCCGGGGCTGCCGTCAGCGCAGCTGCCACAACGACCCCTGCCGATACCGCCGACAGCTTCTTCTTGATGTCCATCCACATGATCCGACCCCTTTCAGGTGAACCGGCCGTGGGGCCGCGGGTTGCGGTCTCGAGCTCCCCCCTCTCTCGAGTAGCGTCATCCTGACCCAGCCGCCCTAGATGTGTCAAGCATCACATTCTGGCAGTGCTCCGCCGAGACTACGGCGCAGGAAAACCGTCGTTTCGCCGCTGCTCGGCACGGCGACGGCATCGGTGTGACCTCGCGTGTCGTTCACAGGGTCGACACCTTTGACGCCCCGGCGTGCCCGCTCCTACCGTGGAGCCCAGAATCACGAGTTCCCGCCATTCACGGCCCTGGCCGGCGGGACGGCAACCCTCTCAACGCTGCAGTGGGGTGCTCCAGGTGAGGATTCGGCCCTCCGGCACCCCGGTTGGGCAAGTACAGCGTCTCTGCGGACACGTCGGTCCGCCCGCCTGCACCGCAGGGCCGCGTCCGTTCCGAAGGGATCCGACGCATGACCACCACCGCACTGCTCTCCCCCGCCACCGCCGCGCATCCGCGCTGGGACGAGGACATCACACCCCTGAACCTGCGCCGAGGACTCGGCGCGTTCCCCACCGGCGCGGTGGCCGTCACCGGCCGGTCGGGCGGTGTGGACGAGGTGATGGTGTCCTCCTCCTTCGCCGTGGGGATCTCCTGGGAGCCGGCGCTGGTGTCCTTCTCCGTGCAGAAGTCCTCCCGCACGTGGGCCCGTCTGCGAAACGCGGACACCCTCGGCGTCTCCCTGCTCGCCGAGGAGCAGCACCACTTGTGCCGTCAGCTGGCCTCCCGCACCGGAGACCGCCTCGCCGGGCTGGAGCTGCACCGCACCGGCCGGGGCACCCCGTTGCTCGAGGGCTCCTCGCTGTGGTTGGAGACCCGCCTGCACGCCGAGGTGGACGCCGGCGACCACACGGTGTTCCTGCTGGAGGTCCTGGGCTTCGCCGACCACACGGACGTCCACGCCCCGGCAGCCCTGCACCACAACGCCTTCACCGGGTTGCGCCCGCTCGCCTGATCCGCCCGGATCGCCTCCGCCCGCCGGCGGCGGGAGGCACGACGACGGCCGCCCCGCGTCATCCGCCCGTCCCCCTCCCTGCGACAGGGCCGGGAGGACAGCGGCCGGTGTACCGCCGTCGTCGGGAAACGTGAGACGATGGGCAAGAAGCAGTTCTCCCTGTTTACCCGTCTTCTTGCAGTACCCGGGCCTGACGGCCAGGGGGCGTTGGTCTTCGCGGTGCAGTGTCACCGCTTCACCCGTGCCGCGAGCCCGCTGCACGGCACCGACGCCGACAGCCTGCGCACCGCAGGCGGGCACAGCGAAAGGACACCCCCATGACCGTGGGCACCGTCAAGTGGTTCAACACCGAGAAGGGCTTCGGCTTCATCGCTCCGGAGGACGGCTCCGCCGACGTCTTCGTGCACTACTCCGCCATCCAGGCACAGGGCTTCAAGGAGCTCCAGGAGAACGACCGCGTGGAGTTCGAGACCGTCCAGGGCGACAAGGGCCTGCAGGCCGCCAACGTCACCCGCCTCTGAGTCCGTGACACCCCGCCCGGCGGGGCGCTGACCTGGGCATGAGACCACGCCCAGGGCATGGACACAGGAGTGTCACAAGGGCCGGTGAGCCGCTAGAATCGTCTTTGCAGGCGTTCGACATGCGGCCGACCGGCCCTCGTGCATCCAGACCTGACTGCACCCGGCACCGGCCATTAGCCCGGAGGGGACCCACTGATGACCGCACGCAGCACCACCGGCTCCGCACACGCGCGCGCCCTCGGCGTGACCGGCGTGCTGCTCTCTGCCGCCGTGCTCGCCGGCCCGGCCCACGCTGTGGAGACCGCCGAGCCGAGCACCGCGCCGTCGTCGAGTGCGGAGACCACCACCCCGGAGCCGACCGAGGAGCCGACCGAGGAGCCGACCGCTTCCCCCACGGAGGACCCCACCAAGGAGCCGACGCCGTCCGAGGATCCGTCGCAGAGCCCGTCGGGTGACCCGGCCGAGCCCGCTGAGGACCCCACCGAGGATCCGTCGCCGAGCCCGTCCGACGACCCGTCCGAGGAACCCACGCCGTCACAGGAGCCGTATGCCTCGCCGTCGGGCACCCCGACCGAGCCCACTGAGGACCCCACCCCCTCCGAGGACCCGACGCCGTCCGAGGACCCCACCGAAGACCCCTCCCCGTCACGCGAGCCCTCCCCCTCGCCGTCTGACGACCCCACTGAGGACCCCTCCCCCTCCGAGGACCCCTCGCCGAGCCCGTCGGACGACCCCACCGAAGGCCCCTCCCCGTCACGCGAGCCGTCCCCCTCGCCCTCCGACGACCCGACTCCGAGCCCGTCGGACGACCCGACCGAGGACCCCACCCCGTCCGAGGAACCGACGCCGAGCCCGACCGAGGACCCGACGCCCAGCCCGTCCGACGACCCGACCAAGGACCCGACGCCCAGCCCGTCCGACACCCCGAGGTCGCCCAGCCCGTCCGACACCCCGCGGTCGCCGAGTCCGACCCCGCCGCTGTCCACCCCGTGGACCCCGCACGCCTCCTCGGCCCCTGACGGCCCCGGCAGCCCATCCTCGACCGCGCCCGGCACCCGGACGCCGGCCCCGTCCTCCGAGGTGCCCGGTTCTTGGACCCCGTCGCCGTCCGCCGACGGCCAGGACGACTCCTGGACTCCGGCCCCGAGCCCCGGCACGGACGACGCCCCGAGCCCCGAGGCCTCCGGGACCCCCGGAGACGGCGCGATGTCCCCGTCCGGCGAGCCGCTGGACCTGGACTTCTACCCTGCGCCGACCCCCGGTGGGGCCACCGAGGCCCAGGGCGCCGCGTCCCTCGGCTCGAACGACGGTTCCAGCCGCAACAGCACCCTGCGCGACGCCTCGGACAGCGCCCTGTCCGGCCTGCAGAACTCCGGCCGTCTCCTCGAGGACGACGCCCTCGCCGCCCTCGAGCACGCGCAGAAGGAGAAGCTGGTGAAGCCGCAGGCCTCCGGCGACCAGACCGAGGACCTGCGCAGCATCCTCTCCGAGGGCGAGACGGACGATTCCTCCATGGACTGGGCGGAGCGAGGTCCGCTCCTGGCCCGCGTCGGGCAGGCGCCCGGGTGGCTGATCGCCGTGCTGCTCGTCAGCGTCGCCACCCTCGGCGCGCTCGGCTACCGGTCCTTCGCCGCCTTCCAGCGCCGCCGCGAGGAGCGCCAGGGCGGCTGACGGTCCCACCCGCACACGGAAGAGCCGGCCCCGGCAGACCGTCTGGTCTGCCGGGGCCGGCTCGTGTCAGGACCGCGGCGGGTCCGCGGGGTCAGGCGCGGCCCTCGGGGTCACGCGCCGACCTCGGGGTCAGGCGCGGCCCTCGGGGCGGTCGCCGCCCTCCACGGTCTCGGTGGTGCCACGGCTCGTGTCCTCGTCGCCTTCCTCGATGCGGCGGTTGCCGTGATCGTCCTGGGACGGGCCGGCGGCGTACGGCTCCGTGTGCTCGTCGTCGTGCGGATGCTCGGCGGTCTCATCGCGGACGGGGGCCTGCTGTGCAGCAGTGGAGCCCCCGGCAGCCGAGGTGCTGCGGCTGTCCTCCACTGCGCGCTGGCCGGTGACTCCGTTGCCGTAGTAGTCGTACAGCGACTGGCCCTCGGCCAGCTGGGTCACGCGCGGCATCGGGGAGGTCGACGGATGCGCCTCCTCCGCGGCGGCCGACGCGCGGCGCTCGGCCGCATTCGCCTGGGCGCGCTGGGTCGGGGTGACGAGCAGCTCCGAACGCCACTCCGGGTTGTGGTCGTTCAGGTACTGGATCGGGGCATGTTCGCCGAAGTGGTCGGCGTCCGCCTCCTCCCAGTCGAGGTCCCAGCCGCCCGGAGGGGCGTTCAGGAGCTCGTTCTGGCGGATCCAGCGGTAGATGGACGCGTAGGAGCGGGTGCTCAGGTGGTCCACACGGCGGCGCAGCATGCGCGTGTTCAGCTGGGACGGGTCGGTGACGCCCATGGACGCCATGATCTGCACGGCCTCGCGCACGGTGAGGCGGTGGTAGTTGTACACGCGGGCGGACTTGTCCTCCACGTCCAGGGCGCGCATGAGGCGCGGGTCCTGGGTGGCCACGCCCACCGGGCACTCGTTGGTGTGGCACTTCTGGGCCTGGATGCAGCCGGTGGCCATCATCATGGCGCGGGCGGACATGGTGAAGTCCGCGCCCTGGATGAGGCGCTTGACGATGTCCGAGCCGGTGGCGATCTTGCCCGCGGCGCCGATCTTCACCATGTGGCGCAGGCCGGTGCCGACCAGCGCGTTGTGGACGAGCATGAGGCCCTCGGTGAGCGGGGTGCCGATGTGGTCGGAGTACTCGAGCGGGGCGGCGCCGGTGCCGCCCTCCGAGCCGTCCACGATGATGAAGTCCGGAGCGATGCGCTCCTCCCACATGGCCTTGCACATGGCCAGCACGTCCACGCGGGAGCCCACGCAGAACTTGATGCCGATCGGCTTGCCCTCGGAGAGCTCACGGAGCTGCCCGATGAACTGCACCATCTCACGCGGGGTGGAGAACGCCGAGTGCGAGGCCGGGGACAGGCAGTCCTTGTCCTCCGGGATCTCACGGGCCTCGGCGATCTCCGCGGTGATCTTGGAGGCCGGGAGCATGCCGCCCAGGCCGGGCTTGGCGCCCTGGGACATCTTGATGGTGATGCCCTTGACCTCGGGGAGGACGGCCTTCTCGCGGAACTTGTCCGCGTTGAAGGTGCCGTCCTCGTTGCGGCAGCCGAAGTAGCCGGAGCCGATCTCCCAGAACAGGTCGGCGCCGTTGCCGCGGTGGTACTTGGTCAGGCCGCCCTCGCCGGTCTCGTGGACGAAGCCGCCCATGCCGGCGCCCTTGTTCATGGCCAGCACCGCGTTGGCGGAGAGCGAGCCGAAGGACATCGAGGAGATGTTCATCAGGGACATGTCGTACGGCTGGCTGCAGTCCGGCCCGCCGATGCGGACCGTCGGCGGCTCGGCCGGCGGGTTCACCGGGGCGGACGAGTGCAGGAGGAACTCGTAGCCGATCTCACCGGTGTCGCGCTCGGTGCCGAACGCCTTGTGGTTGTCGAGGCCCTTGGAGCGCGCGTAGACCAGCGAACGGGTGTCGCGGTCGAACGGCTTGCCGTCGAAGTTGCGCTCGATGAAGTACTGCTGGATCTCCGGGCGGATGGACTCCAACAGGTACCGGAAGTGGCCGAGGATGGGGTAGTTGCGGAGGATCGCGTGCCGGCGCTGGGTGAAGTCCCAGATGCCCAGGACGGCCAGGGCGACCAGGATGACGGCCAGGAACCACCAGGCTTCGTTGCCCAGCGAGGCCACCAGAACCACGATCAGAGCCCCGAGCGACAGCGCGGCGATGACGAGAAATCTGTTGTTCACCCGAACATCGTGCCGTATCAGGATGTGGAATGACAGTACCGACGGACGTTCCCCTCACATTCCGTCTCCGCCGTGGACACTTCGTCCACGGGACGGGCGCGGAAAGGCCCCGCATAGCCGCATGCGGGGCCTCGCCGGTGGCGTTTCGTTCACGACGACGGCCGCCTCCTGGGCGTGTCGGGCATCACCGTGCCGGCGGGCCGGCCCCGACAGGCGGCGGGGCCGTCGTCGGGAAGGCTCACCAGGTGTGGGGCACGGGGGTGCGGGAGGAGGGCAGGGCGATGTTCCGACGCCATTCGTGGAGCCACTCCGGGATGCCGGGGCCGCCCTCCGGGTCGTGGCCGAGGGAGCGCACGGCGTCCGCGATCTCCTCATTGCTCACCGGGCGGCCGTCCTTGGCGCGCAGGCGGCCGCAGATGTAGCCGCGGACGTAGACCTCCCCGTCCACCACGATCCGCTGTTCGAGCCACATGGAGCGCTCGTCGAACCCGAGGAAACGGGTGTCCACGGAGAACTTCTGGCCGAACTCCACGGAACGGCGGAAGGCGATCTGTTCGGCCTGCACCACCGGCAGCCAGCCGCGCTTGCGGGACTCCTTCCACAGGCCGCAGCGGTCCATGAGGTCGAAGCGGCCGAGGTCGAACAGGCCGAAGTACTGCCCGTTGTTGATGTGCCAGGCGATGTCCACGTCCGTGAGCAGAGCACGCAGCGGGACCGACGTGGGCTCCCACAGGGAGACGCGGCTGCGACGGCGGGACTTCAGCAGGGTGGCGACGGTACGGAAGATCAGGTGCATGGACGCCACCCTACCGGGGAGTAACTCCCGGGTGGAGAGGGTGTCGGCGGCAGTCCCCCGGACGCGGCACGGGTAGCACCACAGGCGCCTCGAGCCGCGCGCTCACCCCGGCCCGCCGCAGGGCGGAGGCAGGCGGCACCGCAGGCGCACCGAGACACGCCGCGGGCCGCCTCCCGGGAGGGAGACGGCCCGCGGCCGGCCGGATCATCCGCGCGGATCAGAGGATCTCGTCCGTGAGGTGGTCCGGGGTGCCGAAGCGGTGGGCGGTGATGGAGATCGCCTGCTCGTGCACGAACGGCAGCAGCTCCACCTCGCCGGCGGAGACCACCGGGCCGGCGTAGACGGCCACGTCCGGGGTGCCGCCGAGCGCGTGCTGGAGGGCACGCTTGGCCGCCAGCGCGCCGGCACGGTCGCCGACCCAGTCCGAGATGAGGCGGATGCGGGCGTCGCCGCCGCCCTCGGCGGTCGGCGGGACCTCCGCGAGCTGCTGTGCCCGGCGGTGGAACTCGCCCGTGGGCTCCACGTGGATGTCCACCGGGGCCCCGAGCTCGGTGCCCTGGAACTCGCGGCGCAGCTGCTCCACCTGGCCGCGGACTCCCTCGGAGGAGATGTTCGAGGCGTCGCCCTCCTCGGTGGACGGGACCGGGTTGATGGAGACGGTCATGGGGGCGCCGGCGCGCAGGCCGGCGGAGACCACGCGCAGCAGGTGCTCGGCGGGGCCGTGCTCCCAGCGCACCAGCACCGGGGTCGGCACGTGGCGCAGCACGTTGCGCTCGGCACGCAGCGCGGAGATGTCCTGGTCCGGGCCGAAGACGGTGGTCCAGGTCTGCTCGTCCAGCTTCTGGGCGGTGTGCAGCCAGGACGGGTCCACGTTCGGCTCGCCGTCGGCGCCGGAGGAGGACTCCGGGTTGGTCAGCCAGGTCGGGGCGTCCTCCCAGTGCACGAGGCCGTGGAGGTAGTGCGGGCCGCCGGCCTTGGTGGTGGCGCCCACCACGGAGCGCTTCCAGCCGCCGAACGGCTGGCGGCGCACGATGGCGCCGGTGATGCCGCGGTTGACGTAGAGGTTGCCGGCGCGGACGTGCCGCAGCCAGTAGTCGATCTCGTCCGGGTCCAGCGAGTGCAGGCCCGAGGTGAGGCCGAAGTCCACGGCGTTGACGATCTCCACGGCCTCCTCCAGGTCCTTGGCCGTCATCACGGACAGGTGCGGGCCGAAGAACTCGGTGAGGTGGGAGTGGCTGCCCGGCTTCACGCCGTAGCGGATGCCCGGGCTCCACAGCCGACCGGACTCGTCCAGCTGCTTCGGCTGCAGGGCCCAGGACTCGCCGGGCTCGAGCTGGGTGAGGCCGCGGCGCAGCTTCTCCCCCGGCTCCTCGATGACCGGGCCCATCTGGGCGCGGGCGTCGTCCGGGTAGGCCACGTGCAGGGAGCGCGCCGCGTCCAGGAGCTGGCGGTGGAAGCGCTCGGAGGTGGCCACCGAGCCGACGAGCACCACCAGGGAGGCGGCGGAGCACTTCTGGCCGGCGTGGCCGAACGCGGAGTTCACCACGTCATCGGTGGCCAGGTCGAGGTCCGCGGACGGGGTGACGATCAGGGCGTTCTTGCCGGAGGTCTCGGCCAGCAGGTCCAGGTCCGGGCGCATGGACTTGAACAGCTGGGCGGTCTCGTAGCCGCCGGTGAGGATGAGGCGCTCCACGGACGGGTGGGTGACCAGCGCGGTGCCGACCTCCTTCTCGTCCTCGTCGGCCATGGTGACCAGGCGGACGAGGTCCTCGGGGTCGATGCCGGCCATGGGGCCGTCGGCCGCGAACGCCTCGGAGGCGCGCAGGCCCTCCATGATGTGCTCCCAGGCCACGGCGCCGGTGCGCTCGGACTGCGGAGCGGGCTTGAAGACCACCGGGGAGCCGGCGCCCAGGGCGGCCATGACGCCGCCGACCGGAATGGCCACCGGGAAGTTCCACGGCGGGATGACGAGCGTGAGCTTCACCGGGATCGCGCGGGCGCCCTCGACCTGGTCCAGGCCACGGGCGAGGCGGGCGTAGTAGTGGGCGAAGTCCACGGCCTCGGAGACCTCGGGGTCGCCCTGGTCCAGGGCCTTGCCGGTCTCGGAGCCGGCGACCTCGAGCAGGCGGGCGCGGGCGGCGTGCAGGGCACGGCCCACGGAGTCGAGGGCCTCGGCGCGCTGTTCGCCGGTCAGCTTCCGCCAGGCGTTGCCCGCCTTCTCCGCGCGGCCGATGGCGTCTTCGGCGCCGGAGGCGGTGGTGACGCGGTGGGCGTCCACGGTCTCGGTGCCGAGGGTGGAGTGCGGGATGGCCTCGAGGATCCGGCGAGCCCAGGCGCGGTTGCCCGGCAGGGACGGGTCCGTGTCCGGGGTGTTGGCGAAGCCGTCCACGGGGGCGGGGGTGTCCCCGTCGACGTGGCGGGAGCGGTCCTGGCCGCGGGAGGGCACCGGGACCTCGGTGTCCATCTGCTCGAGGGAGGCGAGGAAACGGTGCTTCTCCCGCTCGAACAGCTCCGGGTCCGAGTCCAGGTCGAACACGGCGGACATGAAGTTCTCGGAGGAGGCGCCCTCCTCCAGCCGGCGGACCAGGTAGGAGATGGCCACGTCGAACTCGCCGGGCTTCACCACCGGGGTGTAGAGCAGCAGAGAGCCGACGTCCTTCTTGACCGCCTCGGCCTGGCCGGTGGCCATGCCCAGGAGCATCTCGAACTCGACCTCCGGCGGGATGCCGCCGGCCTCCGCCACACCGCTGGGCTGTTCGGTGGACAGGCCGCGGCGCTTGACCAGCTGGTGGGCCAGGGCCACGTCGAAGAGGTTGTGCCCGGCCACACCGATGCGCACGTTCTCCACGTGCTCCTTGGTGAGGGCGTAGTTCAGGACGCGCTTGTAGTTGGTGTCCGCCTCCTGCTTGGAGGGCACCGTGGCGAGAGACCAGCCCATCAGGGACGCCTGCATCTGCTCCATCGGCAGGTTCGCACCCTTGACCACGCGGACCTTGACCGGGGCGCCGCCGTCGGCGACGCGGCGGGCGGACCACTCCTGCAGGCGGATCATCGCGGCGAGGGCGTCCGGCAGGTAGGCCTGCAGCACGATGCCGGCCGGGTAGTCCTTCAGCTCGGGCTGGGAGAGCAGCTCGGTGAAGACGTTCAGCGTGAGGTCGAGGTCGCGGTACTCCTCCATGTCCAGGTTGATGAAGGTCTTCTTCTCCTTCGCCAACAGGTACAGCGGGGTGAGCCGCTCGGTGATCTCCTGCACGGCCTCGTCGAACGCATAGGGGGCGTGCGGGGCGGTGGCGGCGGAGACCTTCACGGACACGTAGTCCACGTCGTCACGGCGGACGAGGTCGGCGATGCCCTCGAGGCGGCGGTCGGCCTCGCCCTTGCCGAGGATGGCCTCGCCGAGCAGGTTGATGTTCAGGTGGGTCTTCTCGTCCCGCAGGGAGGCGATGGCCTTGGTGAGCTGCTTGTCCCGGGCGTCCACGATCAGGTGGGACACCATCTGGCGCAGCACGCGGCGCGCGGTGGGCACCGCGACGTGCGGGACCATCGGGGCCACGCGTCCGCCGACGCCGAACACGGCCTTGAGGGCCGGCGGCAGGAACTGCGGAGACTCCTGGGCGAGCTCACGCAGGGCCCGGGCGGCGATGGCCGGGTCCTCCGGGCGGACCACGTGGTCCACGAAGCGCACGATGAAGTCCAGGCCGCCCGGCTCCTTGAGCGCGCCGGCGAGCTGGGTGGCCGCGAAGTCGGCCTTGTGGCCGCGGGCCTCGGTCAGCCAGGTGCGGACCTGCTCGATGGCGGCGTCCGCGGCGTCGTGCAGGTCGGCGGGGTCCGGGATGCCTCCGGTGGCGTCGAGGAGGCGGTCGAGGTCGTCGTGGTCCTGGGCGGAGAAGGTCTCGGTCATGCTCCCACTGTGTCCGGAACCGGCGGCACGGGGCAATTCGGTGGGCGCCGGGACCCGTGCCGCCGAGCCAGAGACTTCGGCTACTTGCGGGCGGACGGAAGGGGCCATTCCTTCTGGTTCGCCGAGCCAGAGACTTCGGCTACTTCACGGGGCGCTGAAGCGGCCATTCCTTCTGGCTCGCGGAGATAGGGGCGAACCCCGTGCGCCGAACCAGAGACTTCGGCTACTTGCGGGCCAGCTCAAGGGGCCACACTCTCTGGTTCGCCGAGCCAGAGACATTGGCTACTTGCGGGCCGGCTCAAGGGGCCACACTCTCTGGTTCGCCGAGCCAGAGACATTGGTCCAGGGCAATGAGGCACCGTCACAGGGCGCGGGGCCTGCCGTCACAGCGCGGCGAGCCATGCCGTCTCAGCGTTCGCAGCGCGCCACCGGCACACGCAGCACGCGCACGTCACCCTCGCCCTCATCACGGTCCACGACTCGCCCTCATCACGGTCCACGAACCGTTTCCTCTCCTCCACAGCGGACCGACCTACCGGTTCCCTCCACAGAATGTGCCTGCGACGCCCACAGGACAGCGGCCTCGAACCACGCTGGCCACATGCCGATGCTCTCCACCCCGTTGCCTGCCTCGCTGCCGTCCCTGTTCACCGTCGCCGAGGCCACCTCGCTCGACGTCCGCCGCAACCGGCTCCGCGCCGGCGACCTCGTCAGCCCCTACTGGGGTGTTCGCTCCCGCAAGCACTCCCCGCCGAGCTTTGCAGACCAGGTCCGGTTCCTGCAGCGGCTCTCCCCCGGGTCGATCGCCACCCACTGGACAGCGGCCGTCCTCTGGGGCATGTGGCTGCCAGGCACATTGGAGCCGCGCAATGACGACATCCATCTCTCGCGGCACCGCGACGACGGCGGGACCCCGCGCCGCATCGGGGTGAAGGGTCACGAGTTGAAGAGCACTGCCGGCATCACCGAGGTCGACGGCATACGGCTGACTTCGCCGGCGCACACCTGGGTCGACCTGGCAGGACAGACCCGGTTCCTCGACGACCTGGTGGCCTGCGGCGACAGCCTGCGCCAGCGCGCAGACGGCCCCGGCGCCGAGGAGTCCCGCTTCGACTTCCCACTCGCCGAACCCTCCGACGTCCTTCAGGCGATGACCGACCGCCGCGGCCGACGCGGCGTCCGTCTCGCGAGAGAAGCATGGGAGTCGGTGCGCTCCGGCGTCGACTCGATCCCCGAGACCCGCGTGCGTCTCATGACTGTGGACCACGGGTTCCCCGAACCCGCGGTGAACCCGGTGATCCGTCTCGCGGACGGACGCCTGGTGCGTCCTGACCTCGCCTGGGAAAAGCTCAAGATCTGCATCCAGTACGACGGTGACCACCACCGGAGCCAAGAGCAGTTCCGCAAGGACATCGACCGCGACCGCCGGATGCAGGCGGAGGGATGGATCGTCATCCGCGTCGCCGGCTCGGCACTGACCAAGGACGGACGTCTGACGCTCATGGCGGATCTGGCCGCGGCGTTCGCCAGTCGAGGCGCCTGAGCCTCGCCGCCCGGCGCCGTTCGCAGGCCGCTCCGATCATCGCCCCTGAGCGTGCTGGGGATGCCACGACGACCCAGAGAGTCCGGCACGGCGAACCAGAACAAACGGCCGCTTCAGGCCGCCGCCAACCAACCATTTCTTCTGGCTCGGCACACCAAACCTTGTCGTCCGGCACGGCGAACCAGAACAAACGGCCACTTCGACGGCTCGTGAAGTAGCCAGACCTTCTGGTTCGGCGAGTCGGGGTGCGCCGGGTGAGCGTTGACCGGATCAACGTTCACCGGATCGGCGTTCACCGGGTCAGCGTTCGGCCGGCAGCAGGCCCCGGACAGCGGTGACCGTCAAGGCGACCAGCAGAACAATGAGGGCACCGTCCGCTGCGACGTAGAACAGATGTGTCATGGAGCCACCTGCGGACTGACCGGCGAGGACGGCGTCGGTCCGCACGTTGAGGATCGGCCGGATGACGAGCACCTTCACGGCATAGACCGCCAGGATTCCGGCGGTCCACCCCCAGAGCGGGCGGCGCGCCGGGCGCCCTGCGGTCTTCAGCAGGGCCACCACCAGGAGCACGGCGAGCACGAACTCCACGATGTTCATGGCGAGGAACACGCGGCGGCCGATGCCCAGGCCCAGTGGGATGGTGATCCCCGGTGCGGTGAACTTCAGCGGCGCCTCGATCAGAGAGATGCCGGTGAGCAGGCCCAGCCACAGGCCCGGGACCAGCAGCAGAACCGCACGTCCGCCGCGCGGTCCGCCGGCCGTGTCCGCGAACAGGCGGCGGACACCGGACCGGGTGAGGGACTCTGCACTCATGCCCGGAATCCTACGCCTGCCACACAGGCCCCCGGGTCTCAGGCCCGGCCACTCACGCGGGCCCGCAGCACCAGCACCACGAGGATCCCGCACGCGTAGAGCCCGCCCATGACCCACCAGCCGACCGTGAAGTGCCCGGTGGCCCCGAGCACGGCGCCCATGACGATCGGCCCGAGCGAGAACCCGGCGAACATGCCCATGGAGTTCACGCCAGAGGCGGCGCCGATCTGCTCCCGCGGCACGAGGGTCAGCAGGAAGGCGTTGAGCACCACGTTCGTGCCGAGCGCGGAGATGCCGTGCATGGCCGCGGCCGCCCACACGAGGGCCGGCTGGTGCAGCGTGCCGGCCAGCACGAGCAGCACGGTGGAGCCGATCGCCCCGAGCCCGATGATCATCAGCAGCGTGGTCGGCCGGCCCCCGGCGTCCATGCGCCGTCCCCACATCACGCGGGACACCACCCCGACCACGCCCGCCACGGCCACCGCCATGCCTGCGGCGGTCACGCCGAAGCTGACCTCGCGCACCGCGAACAGCGCCAGGTACACGTTGGTGCTCTGCGTGCCGAGGCCGTTCAGGAACGCGATCGCCGCCGTCAGCCACACTTCGGCCGGCAGCCGCTCCGCGGCGCGCGTCGTTCCCCGGCCCGCCGACGACGTCGTCGCCTTCACCGCGTCTGGCGCCCTCGCCTTCTCCGCGGCGTCCGGGCGCCCTTGGCGACGGCGGCCCCTCACCTTCCTCCCGGAGGCCTCGCCTTCCGACGGGGCGGCGCCCGCGGCGCGGCCGAGGACGACCTCGGCGATGACCCACAGCAGCAGCGCCACGCAGGCCGCGCCAAGGGCGGCACCGGTCCAGCCGAAGGCCAGGGCCACGGCCGGGAAGAACAGTCCGGCGAACAGCTGGGAGGCCTGCACGCCGGACTGCTTCACACCGATCCAGCTGGTCTTCCGCCCCGGTGGGGCCTCGGCCAGGATGATGCGGTTGGTGGTCGGGTTGGCGATCGCCTGGGTCGGGCCCACGAGGGCGGCGGCCACGAGGAGCAGGGCGTACTGCTGGGCGAAGGCGGCCACCACGAGGGCCAGGGCGGAGCCGCCGTAGACGATCGCCACCTGGGCGCGGACGGACAGCCGGTCTGCCAGGCGGCCGAGCCAGAGCGAGGTGACGGCGGCCGAGACGAACACGACTGAGACGATGGTGCCGAGCAGGCCGTCGTCGATGCCCAGGCGCTCGAGCACCAGGGCCGAGGAGGCGGAGACGCCGTAGTTGAACAGCGGCCCGGCCGCCATGATGCTGACCAGGACGAACAGCAGTCCCCCACCGCGGCGCCGCCCGGCGGCACCGGCACCGGACTGCCGAGCATCCTCCCGGCCGGCACCCTTCCGCCGGGCGCCCTCCCGACGAGGCTCCGTTCGAGGGACCGCAGGCTTCTGGCTCTCCGCCCGGTTCCGTTCAGCGTGCACGGAGCGGTTCAGCCTTTGCGGGCACCGGGGTCGTCGTCCACGTCCCGGACGACGTGGTCCTCGAGCTCGGTGCCCCGGCGCAGATCGGCGTGGGTGGCGGCGTCGGTCTCGGCGGGAGCCACAGCCTCGGCGACCGGCTGCACGGGGGTGTCGGGCGAGGAGGCCACGGCCTCCTGCTCGGCGGCCATCCAGTCCTTCTGCGCGTCCATGCGGTGCTCCTCCGCCTGCGCGGCCATCCGCTCCTTCTCCGGGTGCGGCGCCTGCCCCTCGGCACCGCCGGTGGCGGCCACGCGCTCCTTCTCCGCGGCCTCCGCCACGGCCTTGTCCTTCGCCTTCTGCTCCTTCTGCCGCCGCTGCAGCAGCTTCGGCAGGTGGAACCGCTCCATGCCCTTCAGGTCCGCGGCGATGAACACGTTGAGCCACCTGGCGTGCGGGTCCGCGTCGATGAGGATCGCCTTGACCAGGAGGGTGGCGGGCAGGGCGAGGATCGCGCCGAGCGGGCCCAGGACCCAGGCCCAGAAGAGCAGGGAGATGAAGGAGACGGTGGGGATGACGCCCACGGCGTCTCCGGCGACCTTCGGCTGGATGATGGACTGCAGCACGAAGTTCAGCACGGAGTAGCTGATGACCACGGCGAAGAAGGCCGGCCAGCCGCCCTCCACCAGGCCGAGCAGGGCCGGCGGGATCAGGCCGATCACGAAGCCGATGTTCGGGATGTAGTTGGTGAGGAAGCTGAACACACCCCACACCAGGGCCAGCGGGACGCCGATGATCACGAGGGCCACCACGTCCAGGATGGCCACGATGAGGCCGAACACGGTGGTCACCAACCAGTAGCGGCGCACGCCCTGAGCGAAGGCGATCAGCGCGTCACCGAGTTCGTCCCGGGCGGTGTTGAGCAGGTGCACGCGGCGCTCGACGCCCATGGAGTCCATGGCCAGGAAGAACATGGACATCACCACGGTCAGCAGCAGGCCGAACACGGCCCACGTGTTCGTGGCGATGGCGGTCAGCGTGGACACCGCGGCGCCGGAGACGTCTTTCCAGTCGATCCCGTTCACCTGCTGCTGGACGGCCTCCGGAGACAGGCCCCACGCGATCAGCTGGTCGCTGACGTCCACGACCAGCGCCTGCACCTCGCCGGTGTACTGCGGCAGGGCGTCCACGAGCTCGAGGATGGACCAGAACAGCAGGCCCACGAACGCGCAGAACACCGCCGCCACCAGCAGCACGGACACGGTGGCCCCGAACACCGGGTGGAGGCCGCGGCGGGTCAGCCACGCCTGCACCGGGTAGACCACCACCACGAAGTTCAGGCCGAGGAAGACCGGGGCGATGATCTGGGACAGGCCCTGCACGAACTCCACCGTGATGACCAGGCCGGCGGCGATGAGCACCAGCACCAGCATCCGCGGCCAGAGCCGGTGGGGGCGGGAGGTGTTCCACTCGGACTCGATGGATCGGATCCTCTGCCGACGCGCACGGTCGCCCGCCGGGTGGGATGCGCCCGGCACGCGGTGGTCGTGCGCCGCGTCGTCGCGCGCGCTGAAAGTGGCCTCGTTCACGTCAGGCAGTGTACGGGGCGAGGCAGACGCGCCAGGCGAGGGAGCCGTCGTCGTGCCTCAGGATGACGGGCGCACCGCGCCCGGTCTCCTTCCCGACGACGGCCCGTGACCGGCATTTCCCGCCGCACCGCCGGTGCCGGTAGGGTGGGGCGCACATCGACAGGGGAGCGCCCGCACGGGGCGCTGAGAGTGCGCCCGATGCGCAGACCCTCGAACCTGCTCCGGCTCGCACCGGCGGAGGAAGTCGAGAACCTCTCAACCCGGATGCTCCGCGCCCCGTCCGGGTGTGGGCGTCCGGGCCCCTCCGCACCACAGGAGGCCGAGACAGACGATGTCCCACACCACTGCCCGTTCCCGCACGGCCGCCTTCGGCCTGTCCGCCCTGGCCGTCCTGGCCCTGTCCGCCTGCTCCGTGGCGGACCAGACCGGCGGGGGATCCTCCGAGGAGCAGGGCTCGGACGCCCCGAAGAAGACGGTCACCATCATGACCCACGACTCCTTCGAGCCCCCGAAGGAGCTGCTGGAGAAGTTCACCGAGGAGACCGGCTACGAGCTGAAGACCACCGCCCCCGGCGACGCCGGCACCGTGGTCAACCAGCTGCTGCTGGCGAAGGACTCCCCCACCGTGGACGGCGTCTACGGCGTGGAGGACCACTCCACCCACACCCTCGTGGACGGCGGCGTCCTGGCGGATGTGACGCCGGAGGGCCTGCCGGAGTCGGCGAAGGACCGCGTGGTGGAGGGCAAGATGATCCCGATCGACCAGGGCCAGGTCTGCGTCAACGTGGACCACGAGTGGTTCGAGGACAAGGGCATGGACGAGCCGCAGGGACTCGACGACCTCACGAAGCCGGAGTACGCCGAGCTGCTCGTGGTCACCGACCCGGTCACCTCCTCCCCCGGCCTGGCCTTCCTGGCCGCCACCGTGGAGGCCGAGGGCGAGGACGGCTGGCAGGACTGGTGGACGAAGGCCCTGGACGGCGGCACCAAGGTGGCCTCCTCCTGGTCCGACGCCTACTACACCGACTTCTCCGGCGGTGACGGCGAGGGCGACTTCCCGCTCGTGCTCTCCTACTCCTCCTCCCCCGCCTACGCGCCGACCACCGGCAACGTGGAGGGCACCTGCACCCCGCAGACCGAGTTCGCCGGTGTGGTCGAGGGCGCGCAGAACCCGGAGGGCGCCCAGGCGTTCATCGAGTTCATGCTGTCCGAGGAGTTCCAGGAGGCGTTCCCGGAGTCCATGTACATGTACCCGATCGACGAGTCCGTCGAGCTGCCCGAGGAGTGGGCGGAGAACGCGCAGATGGCGGAGGACCCCATCACCCCGGACCCGAAGGCCGTGGCCGAGCACCGCGAGCAGTGGCTGAAGGACTTCACCGCCCTGCGCGAGGACCGTTGAGCACGTGAGCCTGCCGTCCGTCCTTCAGCGGCGGCCGCGCGCCCGGCCGTCCGGCGACGGGCTGGGCGCCTGGTGGCTGCTGGCCGCCGTCCTGCCGCTGACCTTCCTCGCGGTCTTCTTCCTGTGGCCGGTCGGCGCGATGTTCCTGCGGGGCGTCACCGCGGACGGCGCCCTGGACCTCACCGCCTTCGGCGAGGTCCTCGGCCGCGAGCGCACCTGGCGGATCCTCGGCCACACCCTGGGCATGGCGGCGGCCGGTGCGGCCCTCTCCCTGGCCGTGGGCCTGCCGGCGGCCTTTGTGCTCTACCGGCGCACGTTCCCGGGCAGGGACGCGCTGCGTGCCGTGGTGACGGTGCCGTTCGTGCTGCCCACCGTGGTGGTGGGCGTGGCCTTCCGCGCCCTGCTGGCCCCGGGCGGGCCGCTCGGGTTCCTCGGCCTGGACCAGACCACCACGGCGGTGGTGCTGGCCATGGTGTTCTTCAACGTCTCCGTGGTGGTCCGCCAGGTCGGCGGGCTGTGGTCCGTGCTGGACCCGCGGCAGGCGGAGGCGGCGGCCTCGCTCGGGGCGTCCCCGTGGCGGGTGTTCCGCACGGTCACGCTGCCGCAGCTGGGCCCGGCGATCGCCTCGGCGGGCTCGCTGGTGTTCCTGTTCTGCTGCTCGGCGTTCGGGATCGTCCAGACGCTCGGCCGCCCCGGGGTGGGCACCCTGGAGACGGAGATCTGGGTGCAGACCTCGGTCTACCTGGACCTGCGGGTGGCCGCCGTGTTCTCCGTGCTGCAGCTGCTGGTGGTGCTGGCGGCCATCGGGCTGTCCTCCGCCGCCTCCGCCAGGACCGTGCGTGCGCTGCGCATCCGGGACGCGTACGCGGTGCCGCTGGGACGGCGTGACTGGGCGCCGGCGCTGGTCACCGCCCTGGCGGCCACGCTGATCCTGCTGCCGCTGGGTTCGCTGCTGGTCCGCTCGTTCCACTCGAGCGAGGGCTGGGGGCTGCGGAACTACCGGCTGCTCGCGGAGAGCTCGGGCGCCGGGTTCGCCGGCGGCACCACGGTGCTGCAGGCGCTGGAGCACTCGGTGAAGATCGCCGGGGACGCCACCGTGTTCACCCTGCTGGCCGGCATTCCGCTGGCCCTGCTACTGACCCGCCCGTTCCACTCCGCCGCGGCACGGCGGGCCCAGCGCTGGCTGGACGGCGCGGTGATGCTGCCGCTGGGCGTCTCCGCGGTGACGGTGGGCTTCGGATTCGTGGTGTCCCTGCAGCTGGAGTTCCGGGAGCTCGCCCAGTCCGGGGCGCTGGTGCCGCTGGCCCAGGCCGTGGTGGCGCTGCCGCTGGTGGTGCGCACGCTCGTGCCGGTGCTCGGCGCGGTGGACCATCGGCTGCGCGAGGCCGCCGGCACGCTCGGCGCCGGCCCCTGGCGAGTGCTGCTCACGGTGGACGGGCCGGTGCTGCTGCGGGCAGTGGGCCTGGCCGCGGGCTTCGCGTTCGCGGTGTCCCTGGGCGAGTTCGGGGCCACCAGCTTCCTGGCGAGCCCGGACTACCAGACACTGCCGATCGTGGTGGTGAAGCTGCTGGGCCGTCCGGGGGCGGAGAACTACGGGATGGCCCTGGCCGGTGCGGTGGTGCTGGCCCTGGTCACCGCCACCGTGATGGTGGTGTGCGAGAGGCTGCGCCCGCGCGGCGCCGCCGGGACGGGAGGAGCATGGTGAGCATGGGCGTGGGCATGGGCATGGGCATGGGCGTGGGCATGGGCATGGGCATGGAGCACGGTGCGGCCCTGACGCTGGAGGACGTGACGGTCTCCTACCCGGACGGCACCGCGCCGGTGTCCGGGGTGGACCTGACGCTGGCCCCGGGCGAGATCGTGGCGCTGCTGGGCGCCTCGGGCTCCGGCAAGTCCACTCTGCTGCGCGGCATCGCCGGCCTGGAGCGCGTCAGTGCCGGGCGGATCCTGCTGGACGGCCAGGACGTCACCGGCGTGCCCACCCACCGGCGCGGGGTGGGCATGGTCTTCCAGGACGGCCAGCTGTTCCCGCACCGCTCGGTGGCACGGAACGTGGCCTACGGCCTGGAGTCCGCGAAGGTGCCGCGGGCCGCACGCCAGGACCGGGTGGCGCAGATGCTGGAGCTGGTGGACCTCGCCGCCTTCGGCGACCGCCCCGTGCAGAACCTCTCCGGCGGTCAGGCCCAGCGGGTGGCCCTGGCCCGATCGCTGGCCCCGTCCCCGCGGGTGCTGCTGCTGGACGAGCCGCTCTCCGCCCTGGACCGTGACCTGCGCGAGCGCCTCGCCGCGGACATCCGGCAGATCCTCAAGGCCACCGGCACCACCGCCGTGCACGTCACCCATGACCGCGAGGAGGCCGCCGCCCTCGCGGACCGGGTGGTCCGCCTGCACGACGACGGCTCCCTCACCGTGGTCTGAGCCGTCGCCGGCTGCGGCGTCGGCGGGGGTGGCTGCGGTGCGGCGCCGGCGGGCTGCGGCGCCGCGGTGTCGCCTGCGTCCTGGCGGTGTCGCCTGCGTCCCGTTACGCATCCAGCGAAGGTTCAGCCGCCGAACCTCCCGGTCCTCGGGTGGCTCGGATATGTTCACAGGGTGACCTCTGCTGCTGATGCTCCTCGCCCCCGCGGTCGGCTGACCGTGGACGAGGTCGTGGACGCGGCCGTCACGATCCTGCAGGACTTCGGCATGGGGGACCTGTCCATGCGCCGCGTGGCCGGGGTGCTCGGGGTGCAGGCCTCGGCGCTGTACTGGCATGTCCCCAACAAGCAGACGCTGCTGGCCCGCGTGGCGGACAGGATCGTCGCGGACGTGGAGCGCACGGTCCGCGCCCATCGGCTCGAGGACCTCGAGGAACTGACCTCGGCGGCCGAGGCCGTCCTGCTGCGCCACCGGGACGGCGCGGACGTGGTGCTCTCCTCCCTGGCCCTGGGGCTGGGAGGCTCGGCCCTGCATCGGATGTTCGTGGAGACGGCCCCGGATCCGGGCTCCGGCGAGCGCGCGCTGGCCGGCATGCTCGGCGCCGCGGCCCTGCGGCAGCAGCGGGAGCAGGCCGCGGCCCTCGGTGTGGAGCTCGGTCCGGACTGTCAGGCGCACGCTCGGCGCGGCAGGTCAGATCAGGCGGAGAGAGCGGCTCCGGGCTAGCACCCCGCGAAGGGCCGCAGCGGACGCACAGCAGGTGTCTTCTTGTGGGGTCTCCGCTCCGGCGGCTCTAGGATTGACCATTTGTGCGGCACAGGGGGTTCCGCCGCACCGCACGGCGGGAACGGACGCGGAGAAGGACGCAGGACCGACGGGCAGGGAAAGGAACCATGGAGCAGCGCAGCACTCACCCCGCACGCGAGTCCGTGCGGGGTCTGCACAGCGAGGCGGACGCCGTCTCGCAGGGTGCGCTGCTCGACCCCGCACTCGCGTTCCTCGGCCCCGCCGCCCGGTCTGTCCCGCCGCGCCCCCGCCGGCTCGAGGTGGACCACCGAGGCCTGCCGGTGCGCCTGACCACCCCGGCGCCGGTCCGCCCCTCGGCCGTCCGTCCCCGGCCGCCGGTGTTGCGGACCCGCAGGGACGGCGTGAAGGTGATGCAGACGCCCGCCCTGCTCCAGGGCGTCCGGTTCGGCCCGTGCTGCAGGCTGGACCTGTTCTCGGTGCGCGGAGGCATCGTGTACATCACGCGGGCCCTGGTGCTGGACGAGCTCGGGGACGACGAGCGCGGCGAGGTGTACGTCGGCATGGTCCCGGTCGCCGAGCTGCACCGCTTCTGGGAGCACGCGCTGGCGGACCAGGATCCGCAGGATCCGGTGATCGTGCACAAGCGGTCGGACGAGGACGCCGAGACCCTCCGGCTGCTGGAGGCCGTCGGGCCGCCGGGGCTGAACGTGGTGGGCTACCGCCTGGACGAGTCCGCTGACGGCACCCAGCGCTCCTCCTATCTGCTGCCGGAGATCGTCCCGGACGCGGTGATGGAGCTCGGTTCCCCGCGCATCCGTCTCGACGACGCCCCGAGCACGGTGACCCCCACGGGCACTGCCGCGGACCGTGCCGAGTGGCGGCGGGTGCAGCGCTATCTGCAGCGCGTGGCTCCGGAGCTGCTGCACAACATGGACCGCCGCACCCCCGCGGAGGTGACGGACGTCTTCGTGGACGGCGCCACCCTGCGCGGGGCCCGCATCGGCGGTGCGGCGGCGACGGCCGATCCCGGAGTGTGGGCGGCCCGCACCGTGCCCGGCGCCACCCGGCCCGTGGAGTCCGAACTGGACGCGCTGCTGCTGGGCTATGTGGTGGCCGCATGGGCGGGGCGGCAGGACGGACCCGTGGTGATGCACTCTGATTCCCGGGCGGCACTGGCCCTGCTGCGGGACGCCGTGAACGAGCCGCTGACGCTGGGTGGTGCCCGCGGCGACCGGGTACGCAAGTCCCTTCGCCACCTGCTGGAGATCCGGGAGTACATCTGTTCGCTGGGCAAGTCCGTGAAGGTGCGCTGGATCAAGGGGCACGTGGGCCATCATGGCAACGAGCTGGCGGACGCCCTGGCCCGGTCGATCGCCCGCAACACTCTCGCCGGCACCGGCCACGACGAGCAGGTCCAGCGCCTGGACCGCATCGCCCGCGCATGGGAGGGCGGGCCGATCGGCCACGAGGGCTGCCACGAGGTCGACCTGCCCGACTGACCCCCTTGGCACTTTCGTTCGGGAAACCGTCGCGTCCCGGCGCACTTTCGTTCGGGAAAACGTCGCGTCCCGGAGCGCTTTCGTTCGGGAAACCGTCGCGTTCACTGCACCGGAGACGCTGCTCGAAGCCGGGATTGACCTTGCCGTCACGTCAATGTTTACGGTCGAGTGCATGACAGTCTCGATGATCGACAGCCTCGTCGGCATGCGGCGCCTGGCCCAGGCCCAGCCTGACGAGTGGAACGAGGCGGCCCGTGATCTGTGGGCGCCGATGGCAGGAATGTACTTCTTCATCCCGGGTGGGCCGGACCTGGCCCAGGTGCATGCCCAGAACTTCGGTTTCGGACCGGAAACCTCACATGACCAGGTCGTCGAAGGCCTGAGGGCCTTGGAAGAAGCCGATGCGTGGGGCCGGGTCGAGCGTGCTGTACGGGACGGGTTGGAGCGTCTGTCAGCAGCCAATCCGACCATGCGCATGCCTGACCTTCGGGTGCTGCTCGTCCTGGGCGACCCTGACAACAAGCACTTCATGGACGAGGTCCGCGGGTTGTCGGCCTCAGGCGGGATCAGCGGCTTCATCGCGATCACCGTCTGGCCGTCGTCGGAGGTGCTGGACCGCCTGGAGGCCATCGCCCTGCACGAGCTCCACCACAACGTGCGCTACTCGCCCGGTGGTGTGGTGTGGGATCCGAGGACCGTCACCGTCGGTGAGCACGTGGTGGCCGAGGGGCTGGCGGACCTGTTCGCCGCCGAGGCCTACGGCACGCGGGGACTCACTCACTTCGTCAGCGACCAGACCCGCACCAGCGACGCGGTCCTCGCGCGCGTCGTGGAGGGGCTGGAGGTGACCGGGATGCAGGACTTCGGCGCTTGGGTGCTGGGGGATGCCAGCGCACGTTTGTTCGGCGGAACCCCGGTCGGCCTGCCCACCGGAGCGGGCTATGCGGCGGGCGCCCGTATCGCCGAGGCCTACCTGTCCGCGACGGGTCGAAGTGCGGCCGAGTGCGTGACGGTCCCCGCAGCCGACGTCGTGGCCGTGGCCCTGCCACAGTTGGGGCTGACAACGAATGGACAGTGAGGGAAGGCGGGTCGTGGTGGAGTGGACCGTCCAGCAGCTGGCGCAGCGTGCCGGGATCAGCGGCCGAACCCTGCGGCATTACCATCAGATCGGCCTGCTGCACCCTGACCGGATCGGCGCCAACGGCTATCGCTACTACGGTCAGACTGCCGTGGCCCGCCTCCAACGCATCCTGCTGCTGCGCGATGCCGGGCTGCCGCTCAACGAGATCGCCGCCGTTCTCGACTCCGAACACGATCAGGCCGACGAGGTGGCAGCCCTGGAGACGCACCTCGTCCAGCTCCGCCGGGATCGTGAGGCGCTGGACCGGCGCATCGCATCGGTCGAGCACACCATCGCGATGCGTCGCCAGGGGCGCCGACCCCGCATGGATATGCTGCTCGAGGGTTTCAACGACCGTTATGAGGCTGAGGTGGTCTCCCGCTGGGGCCAGGAGGCTTTCGACGTCTCCCACCGGTGGTGGCACGCCAAGACGCTGACCCAGCAGCAGCAGTTCGAGGCCGATGCTGAGCAGCTGCTTGCTCGCTGGGGCGAGCTGCACGCAGCCGGCCTGGGGCCGTCGAGCCCCGAGGCGCAGGCCCACGCCGCCGCGCATGTCGCATGGTTCGCCCAGGTCCCCGGCACTCCCACCTGCGCCGACGACCCGACCAACGCGACTGCCATGGTGCTCGGCGTGGCGGACCTCTACGTCACCGATCCGGACTTCCATCCCGCCTTCGGAGGCCCCGAAGCCGCCGAGTTCGCGGCCCGAGCACTGCGGATCCACGTCAGCCCAGCCTGACGCTCGTCCAGGATCCGACGTCACGCCGCCCGGCCTGACACGGCCCGTTCGAACCGGCAGCCCCTCCGTGCTTCCTCCCGCCCGACGGCCGCCCACGGGTGGCCAGTCGGGACGGCCTGCCCGTAGCGTGGGCGACTCGAAGGCATTCTTCGAACGAAAGGACCCAAGCATGTTCCGCATCGGCAAGCGCATCGGCAAGAACACCACCGCCTCCGTCGGCCGTGGAGGCCCGCGCGTCGGCCGCCGCTTCGGCATCTTCAACGTCTCCAACCGCGGCGTCGGCATCAGCTGGCGCCGGCTGTTGGGTGGCCGCGGCCGCTGAACTCTCCGGGCGCGGCGGCGCAGCGTCTCCTGGCGCTGGCCTCCCCGCCGGTGATGCCCGACGACGGCACTCGCCCCCGTCGGTCCGCCCACCGTGGTGGGTGTGGCCGGCGGGGGCGTGTTGTGTCCGGAACCGCCGAGCGCGCACGGCTCGGGATCGGCTGACGGCCGGGCGCGGCGAAGTACGGACTCAGAACCCGGAGCGGCTCCACCGCCGGAACGCAGCGAGCGCGCACCACAGCCCCACGGCGATGGCCGCACCGCTGATCGCGTAGCTGCCGGCGTCCGAGGAGACGAGCCCCTTGCCGTTCAGGGTGTTGGAGATGGTGGCGGCGCCGAAGAGGATCACCACGATGCCGAGGATGCCGAGCCCCCAGCCGCAGATCCAGTCCCAGACGTCATGCAGGAGCGTCCGCGGCCTGGCGCCACTGCCGCGGTTCTTCCGCCAGCGGGCGTCCTTGCGGGCCTGCTCGGCCTTGAGCCGCTCCCACTCCTCGGCCGTGGTGTGGTGGTCGTCCTGGGTCATGGGTTCCCCTCCTGCGTTTCTCGACGACGGCGGCTCGCCGCCGCCGGTGAGGTCACCGGGTTCGACCGGCTTGGGTCAGGCGATGGGCTGGGTGACGGCGTGGCGCTGCTGTCCCTGCCCGAGGTGCCGTTCGGCGGCCGGCAGGAAGCACAGGACGCCTCCGGCGATCATGGCCAGGCCGAGCAGGCCGATGATGTACAGGCCGATGCCGGGGCTGACCCACGGGGTGTTGCTGAGGCGGTTGATGTTGGCGAAGCCGTCCAGGGTCGCCAAGATGCCGACGAGCACGGCGAGGCCGCCGGTGGTCATGCGCACCCAGGTGACGCGCTTGAACCAGAGCAGGGCCCCGGCGCCGATGAGCAGGAGGAAGGACACCAGCAGCAGGTATCCCTCTTCCTTCAAGCCGGTGGAGAACCAGTTGGCGCTCTCCCCCAGGGCGGTGAGGACGGGCAGGAACAGGCAGAGGACGGCGAGGCCGCCCAGGCCGGCCAGGATGATCGGAAGGTACTCGTAGACGGCCGGCATGCCTCGGAGGCGGTTCGGGAAAGCCGTGCCCGGTGCGGCCGTCGCTGCGGGCTCGCTGAACTCGCCGGCGGACTTCGCGGCCCGGTACTCGGCCAGGGTGGGCTCGCGGCCGTGGTCCGCGGTGAACTTGTCGGTCCACTGCTGTTCGGTCATCGGGTTCGTCATGGCAGGCCTCCTCGGGGCACACAGCGGGCATCCAGGGCTCGGACACCTCGATCCTAGAGGGTGGGCGGACAGGATAGGAGCGGCCCGCAGCACCGCCGGGAGGAGCCGGTCAGATACGCGGGCGAGGTGGACGTGGACCTAACGATCGAGCTGCGACCTGGGGCGGGCTGAGAGCCCCAAGTCACTCGAAGAAGTCCTCGTCGATCTGCAGTACGTGAAGGGTCTTCTTCACCTGCGCGCCGACCCGGTACTTGAGCATCAGTTGCGTGAGCTTCACGCCGTCGATCAGCACGATCCTGTTGGGGACGGCGTCCGCGTACGCCTGGGCATGCTTACTGAAGGAGCTAGTGGTGATGAAGACGCCCTTCGTCGCGCCGTGCAGGTGCAGCGCACCGACGAACGCCTGGATGGGCTCCCGGCCGACCGTGTTCGCGTCGGCGTAGCGTTTTGCCTGGACGTAGACACGGTCGAGGCCGAGGGCATCGCCGTCGATGACCCCATCGATGCCACCGTCGTGGGACTTGCCGGTCACGGCTGCCTTTCCCTGGGTCCCGCCGTAGCCCATGGCCATGAGCAACTGAACCACGGCTTCCTCGAAGAAGGCCGGCGTGGAGTTCTGCAGCCGCTCGAGCAGTTCCACACGGACGGTCTCGTTGAGACTGGTGACGGCGTCCTGGGCCTGTTCTTCAGGGTCCACGATCGGGTCAGACGCAACAGCGGGCTGCGCCTCAGTATGGGCATAGGCCTGACCAGGCTTCTTGGCGGTGTCCTTGGACCAGAACGGATCGAAGAATGCGCTGGCGCCGGCGAAGTCGTTGAAGCCTTCCGGATTGTCCTTCAGCCAGGCCCGCCCAGCCTCTGTCAGCACGTAGATGCCCCGCGCGGGCCGCTCGATCAGTCCAGCCTTGGCGGAGTGCGTCAGCGCCCAGCCGCCGCGCCCGCGGTACCGCACTTCTCCGGACTCGACCGTCTCTGCCCTGGCTTCTTCGCTGAGTCCAAGCCGGTCGGCTGCCGCCTCGATCACGTCGCGGCGCTTCATGCTCTCGTGCTCTGCGAGTACCTCCAGGGCAGGGCGCACGAAGCGAGGCCAGATGGGGACGGTATTCAGGCCCCGAGGGCCTTCCATGTCTCTCACAGAGATTGCCCCTCAGTCCACGGATTCATCACGAAGTGCGCAGCGTGTTCCACAAGGTACTCCCGCAACTCCGGCGTGGAGAATGCCAGCCTGCCATTCGGCAGGACGTCGATCATGCCGGCCCGCTCGAGCCGCCCCTTGTAGACGGACACGTAGTTGGTGTTCTTGCCGATGCGCTTGGCGATGTCGGTGCTGCGGCTCGGCCCGTCATCCTGCGCCATTGCAACGAGAATGGTCTTGTCCACGTCCGAGAGATCCTGGAGAGCCGGAGCGTGCACCAGCTGTCCGATCTTGCGCCGAGCGACTTCGATCCCCCGCTCAGCATGCTCGTAGGAGATCCGTTCGGCACCTGCCGCACGCCACGTGTGGTAGCCCACCAGTTGAATCATGAAGGGGTACCCTCGTGTTGCCTTCGCACACTGTGCGGCTACATCGGCAGACCATTCACGTTCAGCCCTTCTGGCCGTCTCGAGGAACGATTCGGCGACGTCTGCTTCATCGACTTTTCCGAGCACCATCATCTCGGCCCGGCGCAGGAAGGTACTTACGCGAGGGCGCTGTGCGTTGTCCGCGATCAGCTGGTCGACTGCCTGTGGGATACCCGCCATGACCAGGGCAATATTCCGCCCCTCTCGGATCAGGTGCTGTGTGATCGCGGCGAGCTGGTCCAGTTCGTCGGTGGCGATCGTGTGGATCTCGTCGACTGTGATCAGCAGGCCGCTGTCCGCCATGACCGGTGAGTCGAGAAGGCGGCCGATCTCGATGCGCAGGTCGTGCGGGTCGGCAGGAGGCAGGTCGAACTCCTTACTGACGCTCCCGAGCGAGGCGACACCCACGGAGAAACTGCGGGTCCTCGGCTTGTCTTCGACCCCGGTGTCATGACGCGC
The DNA here is from genome assembly GCF_002206575.2 of Micrococcus sp. FDAARGOS_333. Taxonomy (NCBI): domain Bacteria; kingdom Bacillati; phylum Actinomycetota; class Actinomycetes; order Micrococcales; family Micrococcaceae; genus Micrococcus; species Micrococcus sp. FDAARGOS_333. The sequence goes on from NZ_NJFJ02000001.1 coordinate 2,681,613, forward strand.
CGCACGCACCGAACGAGTCAGACGGTCAATCAGCCCCCGTGTCGCGGTCTCATCGACGACTTCCCACCCTTCACCCCTGGCAATATCACCGAGCGTGGTCAGCATGACCGTCTTGCCCACACCTCGTGCCCCAGTGACGAAGGCCAGACGCCCAGGCGCGCCGGGACCGTCACTGAGAGCGGCCGTAAAGTCATCGAGCACATCGTCACGCCCGACGAGAAGTGGAGGTGTCGAGCCAGCTGAGGGCTTAAACGGGTTGGCCATGGCGCTGTCCTGTTCCGTGGAGTAGTTGGGCCTCAACTCACGGGAGTAACGAGCCATGAGTTTGCCCGTTTTGCTAGTTTTGCGAGTTTTGCAGGTTTTGCCAACCCCCCTCACCGTCGGCGCTGGCCCCCCGTCGTCTCCGCCGGGGCAGATGGCGCCCGCTCCCCTTCGTACCTCACCACACCGCTGCCTTCGGCATAGTCGGCACCACCGGAGACGTCGCCGGCCCCTTCACCCCGCACCTTCCAGTACAAGTACTCCCCGATCGCCGCCACGATCATCTTGGACGGGTCTCCGCCCCTGCCCACGATGTCCGTCATCTTCGCGAAGGCGTCCTCGTTCGCATAGACGGCGCCCATCGCCGACCGTTCCAGGTTCGGGCTCGCCAGGAACTGTTCCAGCGAGTTCGCTCCGGCCTGCCCCAGCAGCTTCTCGTCCTCCATGAGCGGCGCCACGAGGGCACTGACCCACGCCTCCTGCTGGGACGGGGAGGCGTCCACGCCTTCACCGGCGAAGATCTCGTTGATCTTCTCGATCACTTCTTCCAACGGCCCGCGCTGCTTCTCGCGCACCTGCCCGCCTCCCACGGCGGTCGTCCCCCTCAGCGCGGCCCCTCCGGTCAGCCCAATATCGCCAGAGGACTTCTTCTTCTGCCGGATGCTCACCAACTGAACGTCCGAAAGATCGATCAGCTCCTCCCCGCCGGGCTGATCGCCCACCAGCTGCACCAGATGTCGCAGGAACAGCGCCCGCTTGTAGTGGTCGGTGTCCCCGAACTCGTAGATCTGGGAGAGGAAGTCGTAGAGGCTGACGAAGGAACGCATATCCTTGCGCACCAGCACGAGCTCGTTCACCCGCGTCTCGTCCTGGCTCATCCGCGCATCCGCCAGTTCCTTGCGGAACCGGTATGCCACGGGCTCCAGCGCAGCCTGCAGGCCTTCCTGCCCGCTGCCGGGCGTCCACGCCACCCACACGTCGGCGAAGGCGTCCACCTCGTCCCAGTCGTACACGCCCGCGGCGTCGAGCTTCGTCCCCAGGTCGTGGATCAGGTTCGGGTCCGTCACCGCCTCCAGCTTCGCACCGGTGTAGTACGGCTCGAAGGCGGCCTGGATGTCGTCTTCGGAGTTCACGAAGTCCAGCACGTAGGCGGTGTCCTTGCCGGGCGCCGCGCGGTTCAGCCGGGACAGCGTCTGCACGGCCAGCACGCCGGAGAGCTTCTTGTCCACGTAGAGGGCGCAGAGCTTCGGCTGGTCGAAGCCGGTCTGGTACTTGTTGGCCACGATCATCACCTGGTAGCCGTCGCCGTCGAACGCCCTCGCCAGGTCGCCGGTCACCTCGGGGTTCATGGACCGCTCGGTGACCTTCTCGAGTCCGAACTCGTCGTCGGTGATCTCGCCGGAGAAGGCCACCAGGGTGCCCACGTCCGTGTACCCCATGTCCTGGATGTACTGGTCCATCTGGCGCTTGTAGCGGACGGCGGCGGCGCGGGAGTCGGTGACCACCATGGCCTTGGCCTGCCCGTCGAGCAGCCCGGCCACGTTGGCGCGGAAGTGCTCCACGATGATCGTGACCTTCTGCGCGATGTTCGTCGGGTGCAGCTTGACCCACCGCATGAGCTTCTTGCTCGCCTCGGTCTGGTCCACCTCGGTCGTCGGCTTCCCGACGGCGGCCCGGTCGCCTTCCGGACGGAACTCGCCCTGCTGTCCGGCCAGGGCCAGCTTGAAGGCGGTGCCGTAGTTGGTGAAGTTCTTCAGCACGTCGAGGATGAACTCCTCCTCGATGGCCTGCTGCATGGTGTACCGATGGAAGGAGGCCGGGATCTGCCGGCCCTTCTCGTCGTACTCGCCGGAGGGGCGGCCGAACATCTGCAGGGTCTTGTCCTTCGGGGTGGCGGTGAAGGCGAAGAAGCTGATGTTCTCCGGGCGTCCGGTGGCGGCGACCTCGGCGGCGAGGATGGACTCGGTGTCCGCCTCTCCCCCGTCTTCGAGGTCGGCCTGCTCGTCCGGGGTGAGCACGCGCTTGAGCTTGGCTGCGGCGGAGCCGGTCTGGGAGGAGTGCGCCTCGTCCGCGATCACTGCGTAGGTGCGACCGGCGAGCGTCGAGTCACCTTTGAGGAGTTCGAGCACGGCGGGGAAGGTCTGCAGTGTCACCACGATGATCCGGTTGCCCTGCAGCAGGGTTTGCTTCACCAGGGCGGACTTGCTGGTGGCCTCACCGCCGAGGTTCTTGCGGTCCACAGCCACCACGGTGCCGGAGGTCCGCTCGATCTGCCGGACGGCTTCCTGGAGCTGGTCGTCCAGCACGGTGCGGTCGGTGACCACGATGACCGAGTCGAACACCCGCTGCTCGTCCGCCCCGTAGGTGGAGAGCAGGCGGTGGGCGGTCCAGGCGATGGTGTTGGTCTTGCCGGAGCCGGCGGAGTGCTCGATCAGGTAGGACTTGCCGGCGCCCTCCTCACGGACGGCGGCGAGCATCGTGGTGACGGCCTCCCACTGGTGGAAGCGCGGGAAGATCAGCGTGGGCTTGCGGCGCGAGCGGCCGTGCTCGTCCTCCACGGTCTCCTTCTTGAGGAAGACGAACTTCTGGAGGATCTCGAGCCAGGTGTCCCGCTGGAGAATCCGCTCCCACAGGTAGGCCGTGGAGGAACCGCCGTTCGGGTTGAGCGGGTTGCCGGCGTGGCCGTCGTCGCCCTGGTTGAAGGGCAGGAAGAAGGTGTCCTTCCCGGCCAGCTTGGTGGTCATCCAGACCTCGCGGTTGGAGACGGCGAAGTGGACCACGGCGCGGGTGCCGAACCCGAACAGTGGCGTGGCCTTCGGGTTCCGGTCCCGGTACTGCTTCTTCGCGTGGCCAATGGACTGGGTGGAGTCGGTCTTCAGCTCGATCGTGGCCACGGGCAGGCCGTTGACGAAGAGCACCAGGTCCACGGACTGGTTGGTGGCCGGGTTGACGTGCACCTGACGCATCACGCGCAACCGCATGCGCTCGTAGGAGGCGACGGCGGCCGGGTTCAGGTTCGTGGCCGGCCGCGGCTCGGCCATGCGCAGGGTGGCGGAGGTGCCGACCTTGAAGCCCTTGCGAAGCACGTTGAGCGTGCCGCCGACGCCGGTGTCCTGCGGCTTGTTCAGCACGTCGATCAGACGGGTGGTGATCTGGTCCCGCTGCGCCTGCTGGGCAGAGGCCGGGGCATCGGCCTTCACGATGCGCCCGTAGTCCTCCGGCTGGTTCTCGGCCAGCCAGGCGTGGACGTCCTCGGGGAAGATCGCGTTCTTGCGGTCGTAGCCGGCATCGTTGGGTGAGTAGAGCCAGCCGTGCTGCTCCAGGTACTCGCAGATGTAGGTCTCGAGTTCGCTCTCGTTGTGGATGGCCACGTGCTGTCAGTCCTTAAGTGGGGATCTCGATCTGGCCGGTGACGGCGGCGGTGATGAGCGCGGCACGACGCTCCTGGGCAAGTTCGATGAACCGCTCCGCCTTGGCGATGAGCGCGTCGATCTTGGCGGTCTCACGGTCGAGGTGGTCAACAATTGCCTGCTGCGTTTGCACTGGTGGCAGGGGGATTTGAAGGGCAGCCGCATCCGCCTGATAGATGGTCTTGTGGGTAGACCCGGCCTTAAGGGAGTCGAAGTCGGATTTCATCGCACGGAAGACGTTCCACAAGAACTCCGGACACAGTTGGGGCCCGCAGACCCAGTTCCAGTAGTCCTGACTCGTTGCCATCGCTCGGGGCATTATGCCGGTGAATCCCACAGATGCTGTGCGGGACAAAACGACGGTGCCTTTCGGAAGTAGTTCAGCTGCCGAGTTCTCCAGGCCCAGAGGGCTGATCCTCGACTTGGTCTCACCCAAGTACTTCCGAGTTCCCGGGCGAAGTTGCCACACGTCGGCAAGAGTGAACCAAGGGATACTGGCGTCTTCCCAATATTCGGGTTTGGAACGGCTCGGGGTGTGGCCCGTGTGCATGGTCGCGACATGACGAAGCTTGGCGCGGCGCCACCCCTCTGGCAGAGCCTCCAGCGGATCCGCGTTCAGACAAGCCTCGTTCGACCCGAACACTGCAGCACGGATCGCTTCCCTACGCCGTTCCAGCAGCACGACAAGAAGGCGTCGCTGTTTCTCGATCAGGGCGTCGATCGTGGCGGTCTCGCGGTCGAGGTAGTCCGCGATTCGTCGCTGCGTGTCAAAGTCAGGCGCCCAGACTTCGATGGTCTTAATGAAGTCCCAGTTTGCCCTCGGCATCTTGGTTCCATACGTGGACGCGTTCACCTGTTCCAGGAAGAAGGAACTCAGCAGTAGGTACCCGAGGTAGCGAGAACACATTTCATCGACCGGACGGTACACATGGATGTCCCCCAGGGCCTCGCCGTCACGATTAGCAACCCACGACTTCGCCAAGTACGGGCGCAGCTTGCTAAAGAGGAGATCACCGGCTCGGAACGAAGTGCCGCGCCCCTCCGAGTCGATTTCATGATCGGTCACGAGCCGACCGGTATGCCCGACCATTGATTCAGCTGCGACGCGGAACTCCGACTCCTCGGGCGCATTGTCTGAAACGAGGTCAACGCACCACCCGAATTTCCTGGATGAGGATCGAGCAATCACCGCTCGACCTCCTGCAACAGCTCGATGATCTCGGCGGTGAGCTGCTTGAGCTCGGCGTCGATCTCCTCGAGCGGGCGCGGCGGCACGTACGTGTAGAAGAGCCGGGTGAAGGGGATCTCGTAGCCGATCTTCGTCTTGGACTCGTCGATCCAGGCGCCGAGCACGTGCGGGGCCACCTCGGCTTCGACGTACTCGTGGATGTCTCGCCCGAAGGGCACGAGTTCGGTGTCCCGCAGCGAGGTGTCCGGCTCCGGCTCGCCCTTCTTGTCCTTCACCACCTCCGCATCGGGATCGTGCACGCCGATCGCCCCGGTCAGGGCCTTCACCAGTGGAGCGCCGGCGGTCACACCGTGTTCCTTCAGCGCCTTCTTCAGCTCCAGCACGAAGGTGGGCTGGTGGTCCCAGACCCGGCCACGCAGGGAGGCGAGGGCGGTCTCGAGAGCTGACCGGCCGTCGTCGGGAAGCTTGTCTACCGGCTTGGTGGCGAGCGCCGCCGCGGTGGTGGCGTCCTCCACCTCGAAGCGCAGCTGCAGCGGGCGCTCCACGGTGATCTCCCGGTAGCCGAAGTCCTGGGCCGTGAGGACCTTGGAGAACTCGGCGTTGTCCTCGGACTGGGCGTCGAAGTCACGGTAGATGTCCAGCACCCGCTGGCGGTCCGCCTTGGACAGCTCCTTGTTCTTCGAACCCACGTTGCGGCGCAGCTTGGTGAAGAACGTGCGGGCGTCGATCAGCTGCACTTTGCCGCGGCGGTCTGCCGGCTTGTTGTTGTCCAGCACCCACACGTAGGTGGCGATGCCGGTGTTGTAGAACATGTCCGTGGGCAGCGCGACGATCGCGTCCACCAGGTCCGACTCCAGCAGCCAGCGGCGGATCTCGGACGGGCCCGAGCCCGCCCCGCCCGTGAACAGCGGGGAGCCGTTGAGGACGATGCCGGCCCGGCCACCGCCCTCCGAGACCGGGCGGAGCTTCGAGGCGACGAGCTGGAGGAACAGCATCTGGCCGTCGCTGATGGCGGGGGTGCCACCCGGGAAGCGGTTCGTGGCGCCGCCGGCGGCGATCTCCTTCTCCACCGCGGTGCGGGAGGCCTTCCAGTCGCCGCCGTAGGGCGGGTTGGAGAGGACGTAGTCGAAGCGCTCGGTCAGGTGGGCGTCGTTCTTCAGGGTGTCCCCGCGGGCGATGCCGTCCGCGTCCTGGCCCTTGCCGAGCAGCTCGGACTTGCAGATGGCGTAGGACTGGTCATTGAGCTCCTGCCCGAACAGGCGGACCTCCGCGTTCGGGTTCATGCGGCGCAGGCGCTCGTCCAACAGGGAGAGCATGCCGCCGGTGCCGGCCGTGGGGTCATAGACGGTGCGGACCGGGTAGCCGGTGAGGACGTCATCATCCGGGGCGGTCAGCAGGTCCACCAGCAGCTTCACGGCGTCACGCGGGGTGAAGTGCTCACCCGCGGTCTCATTCGAGGCCGCGGCGAAGCGGCGGATCAGGTCCTCGAAGAGGGTGCCCATCTCCGCGTTGCTGACGATCTCCGGGGAGAGGTCGATGGAGGCGAACTGCTGCAGGACCAGGAAGAGGCGGTCGTGCTCGTCCAGCTTGGCGACCGTCTTGTCGAACTCGTAATAGGTGAACAGGTCCGCCACGTTCTGGGAGAACCCGTCCACGTAGGCCAGCAGGTTCGTGCGGAGCAGGTCCGGCTCCTGCAGGATGCGGTCCAGGGTGAAGGGGCTGAGGTTGTAGAACGTCAGGCCCGTGCGGGACTCCACCAGGTTCTCCAGGACGAAATCCGGATGGCCCTTGGCCGCCAGCTCCGCGAAGAACTGGCGGTTCGGGGCCATGACCGCCTCCATGCGGCGCAGGATCGTCATGGGAAGGACGAGGGTGCCGTACTGGTTCGGCTTGAACACGCCACGCAGCTGATCCGCGATCCCCCACACAAAGTTCGAGAGGTTCTGGGGAGAGGGCATGGTGGCGGGCCTTTCGGAGCACGGCGGTGTGGTCTGCTGGCCACATTCTCACACTGAGCCGGTTTGCGCGCGCTGCCTCAGACTGCGGCGCGCTTCTCTCACCTGCGATGTTCTTCGGCGCCGGAGAAGGAAGCGGGAGGCGGGCCAAGCAATCCGAGGAATTCTTCGGTTTGAAGGTCTTGTGACTCGACGATCGACCCCAAGAGTCCCCTGTCCGAACTTTTCTTCGGATTGCTCCGCCTGCACGTCGCTAAGGCAGTCGATCGCCGCCAGTTGCGAAGAATTCTTCGGAACTCGATAGCTTCTCTGCCACCATGGAGCCATGGCCACCACGCGCGCAGTCTCCTCCGCCGCGGCACTGACGAAGATCAGCGACCGCGTCCGCGCCATGCGCAAGGAGCTCCGGCTGACCCAGCAGCAGCTCGCAGACCTGGCGGGAGTCTCGGACGCAACCGTCCGCCAGATCGAGCGCGGCACCGGCAAGAGCACCCTGAAATCAGTGCTCTCCGTCATGGAAGTGCTCGGCCTCGAGCTCGAGGTGACCGGGTGACGACGCCTGCGCTCGAAGACCTGAAACGCATCACCGCTGCGGACGTCTACAAGGCCGGCGTCCCGGCGGGGACGCTCACCCGCGATGAGCGGGGAACCATCACCTTCCGCTACCTGGCGGGATACGACGGCGATCCCGTGGCCTCCACGCTGCCCATCTCTCAGGTCCCCGTCACCGCTGCCGGAGGCGGTCTCCCACCATTCTTCTCAGGGCTCCTGCCCGAAGGGCACCGCCTCACCGTCCTGCGCACGGCAGCCAAGACCTCGGCTGACGACGAGCTCACCCTGCTCCTGGCGGTCGGCACGGACGCGCCCGGCGATGTGCAGGTCATCCCTGCCGGCGACCGACTGCGCACAGAGGCTCCCCTCGCCACGGACGATCCACAGACGCTGGACTTCGCCGCCCTCGCGGGCATGCCGGACCGCAACGCCCTCCCCGGCATCCAGGCGAAGGCTTCGGCCTCCATGGTCAACGTGCCCGTACACCTTCAGGAGCACAGCGCCCTGCTGAAGCTGGATCCACCGAACCACCCCCACCTCGTGGTCAACGAGGCGCTCCATCTGCAGCATGCCGCGGCGCTCGGCATCCCTGTGTCCGAGCACACGGTGGTCTACGACAGGCACGGACTCCCAGGACTCCTTGTCCGCCGATTCGACCGCACTACGGCCCGCTCCGGTGAGACGAACCGGCTCGCGCTCGAAGACGCCGGACAAGCCCTCGGCATCTACCCGGCGCAGAAGTACAACGTCACCACGGAAGAGGTCATCTCTGCCCTGGCCGACCTCACTCCCCATCGGCCCGTGGCCGTGCGCAACCTGTACCTGCAGTTCCTCTACGCATGGCTGACGGGCAACGGCGACCTCCACGCGAAGAACGTCTCGGTGTTGCAGTCCTTGGACGGCCGATGGGGCATCGCCCCGATGTACGACGTGCCCTGCACAGCCCTCTACGAAGACATGACCATGGCCCTGTCCGTGGACGGGCGCACGAACAACCTGCGTCTGCGCCACTGGGACGGTCTCGCCGCGAGCATCGGCCTACCCCCGCGTGCCGCCCGTTCCGCCATGACGGTGGCGATGGCAGTAGCGGCGAAGGTAGACCTGTCAGTCCTGCCCTTCACTGGTTCGCCGTTGACAGGCGCCCAGCGGGAGCTGCGCCACCGCCGCTACGAGCTGGAAGGCTGACCGCTCTCCTCGACCGACCATGTCGCCAGGACTTCACTCGGCGCAGCCCGCCAGTGGCCCCACTACAGGGTGGGGACGGCCTGGAGGTCACTTGAACATCTTGAAAACGTCTCCGAGGCCGACCGTGGTGCGCCGGTAGACGGCGTTGTAGGCGGCGCGCTTGGGGTCGCGCAGCCAGCCCATCCCCTTGCGGCCGTAGCCGGGGATGACCTTGCGCTTGATCGCGCGCTTGGCGCGGCCCGTGGTGCGGGCGGAGAGGGACTTCTTCAGGCTGGGCTTGCGGAGACCGATCTTCATGGGGCGAGCGTACTGGGTGGAGCGGACCCGATGAAGGCTGGGGGTGGCTCTGCCGTTCGTCCCCCGCAGCCCTCGGACACGTCCTGTTCACCCACCCGGCTCAGCCCTCCGGGTTCAGGTCCGCCTCCCCCACCCAGGGCTCGGCGAAGCCGTCGTAGGTGCCGTCCTCGAGGGCCACCATGAGCCACTGGTCCACGTAGTGCTTGAAGACGTCATCGCCCTGGGGAAGCATGTAGCCCTGCACCGAGTAGTCGAAGGGCTCGTCCGGGTTCACGGCGCACAGCTCGTCGTACTCGTGGTCCGTGTAGAGGACCTCCGCGCGGTCGGTGGTCATCACGTCCGCTTCCCCGGCGGCGAGGGCATCGAAGATCGTCAGGTTGTCATGGGGGATCAGCTCGCCGTCCGGGTAGTGCTCCCGCGCGAACTCCTCATTCGTGCCGCCCTCCGGGAAGATCGAGCGGACGCCCGGCTGGTTGATGTCCTCGATGCTCCGGTACTTGTCCACGTCCTCGCAGCGGGCGATCGGTGTCTTCCCGTCCTCGAGGGTCTTCTCGGAGAAGTAGACCTTCTCGGTACGCTCCGGGTTCATGGAGATCCCGCCGACGGCCACGTCGCAGTCGGAGAGGAAGTCGTCCATGAGATCGCCCCAGGTGGTCTTCACCATCACCGGCTCCACCTCGAGGGTCGCCGCCAGGTCCTTGGCCATGTCCACGTCGATGCCCTTCCACTCCTCGTCCTCGGACATCTCGGTGAACGGCGGATAGTCGCCGGTCGAGCAGATGCGGAGCTCGCCGGCCTGCTTCACGGCGGTCAGCCGGGACTCCGGCACCTCGGGGGCGGTGACGGTCTGCGTCGGGGTGGGCGTGGAGACCTCGGCGGTGTGCACGCTGTCCGAGGTCTGCGGCACGCCCCCGGAATCCGTGCACGCGGCGACGAGCAGGGTGACGGAGGCGGCGAGGGCCGCGGCCGGGACGGCGCGGTGGGGGCGGGCGCGCATGAACAGCCCCTCTCGGTCAGGTGCAAAGTGAGTGACGTGAGTCACCCTACTCCTCCCGGCCACTCCCTGAACACCATGAGCCCGTAGGGCAAGACGCCGGCACGGCGGCGCAGGGTTCAGTCTCGCATCCAGCGCAGCGCCGTGGTGGCAAGCCAGATGCTGATGAGGGCGAACACGGCCGTCATGCCCACGCCGAGGGCCACGTCGCTGCTGTCCCCGGAAGTCAGGTCCTCGACCACCTGGCCGACTCCGGCGGCGGTCATCATCACACCGAACAGCGCGACGAGCATCATGACCGCCCCGCCGAACTTCTTCGCCACCCGTACCCCCTCGCTCGTACGGTCCTGGTGCTGCGGAGCCGGGGCATCGCCCCGCTGCTGAGGAGCCGCTCCGTTGCCGTGCGGTGCAGGAGTCCTGGCCTCCCGCGGCGGTGCGGGCTGCTCCCAGGGACGCGGGCCGTCGTCGTTGAAGCGGGAACGGCGCAGCGCCGACGGCGTGAAGGCCGAGTTCCCGCGGTCCTGCCCTGTGGGCGCTGCCGTCTCGGCCTGCGCCTCCGCCTCGACCGCCTGCCCGCCCTCGGCAGCCCCCGACCCGGCCGGCGCCTCCGCCTCAGCCACTTCCGCCTCGACTGCCGCACCGGCCGGCGTCTCCGCCTGCCCGCCCTGCGGCCACAGCTCGCCGAGCCGCTGCACACCCTGCTCCTTCGCGATCTCCACGAGCACCTCCGCGCACGCCCGGGCGTCCTGCTCGGCATCGTGGTGGTTCTCCAGCGTCACGCCGTAGGCCTCGGCGAGCACCGGCAGTGTGTGCTGGCGGGAGTCCGGGCGCAGGCGGCGGGCCAGCTCCAGCAGGTCCAGCCACTCTATGGGCTGGGCGGCGCGGCCGGTCTCGGCGCACGCGGCCTCGTAGGCACCGCGGTCGAAGGCCGCGTTGTGCGCCACCAGCGGCAGCTGGGAGCCGAGCGCCTCGAGCTGGCCGGCCACCTCGTCCCACGCCGGGGCGCCCTTCACGTCCTCGGCGCAGATGCCGTGGATGCCGCGGTTCAGGGCGGAGAACGAGTCCAGGCCGGTCGGGGGCTGCACCAGGATCTTCTCGGTGGCCACCACCTCGCCGGCACGGACCAACGCGACACCCACCGCACACACGGACGCCCGCTGCGCGTTGGCGGTCTCCATGTCCACGGCCACGAAGTCCAGGCTGCTGAAGCTGCTCACGTCTACTGTCTCCTCGCGATCCGGCGTCCTTGCCGGTCAGGCGTCTTCCCTTCCACCGATTCTAGGGAGCCGACCGGACATCCTTACGCCCAGCCGCCCCACCAGCCCTCGATGTCCGGCGCCTGGCCCACGGGCGCCCAGCCGAGCCGCTCCACCGGGAGCGTCAGCGTCCTCGCCGTCCCGCCCCGCGCTTCCCGACGACGGCCCCTCACCCCCGTCAGCCGCCCCACCTCGCGGACGGGGCCGGCGCCGTCCGGCCCACCGCCGGCGGTGAGCACCACGGTCTCCACCCCGGCCCGCTCGAGGCGCAGGAGCAGCTCGCTCGCCGCCGCCGGGTCCGGGCGCCGTCCGGGCTCCGCCGGGCGCAGGGGCTCGCGCACGAGTACATCCCAGTCGGGAGCCTCCTCCAGTGCCGGCTCGGCCGGTGCCTCGCCCTGGGACGACGTCACGGGCACCACCCGTGGATCCTCCAGGCAGCGGCGGGCCGCCGCGCCGAGACCGCTCACGTCCACGGCCGCCTGCGCCGCGGGAAACACCTGCAGGGCAGCGTCCACGCCGAGCACCACGGCGGCCTCGTCCACGGTCGTCGTCTCTCCTGCCGTCACCGCTCCCGCCGGCCTGCCACCGGCTCCGTCCGCCCCGGCACTGCCAGAGGCCATCCGGACCCCCACACGCCGCGGCCCGTTCAGACCCAGCGCCCACCCGCGGGCGGTCGGCGCGGCGATCTTCCCCGCCAGCGTCATGGCCTCGGCGTTCTTCACGCGCCGGGCCCGAACAGGGTCCTCCCTGCCGCCGAAGTCCTCGCCGAACTGCCAGGCGACCGCCTCACGCACGTGGCGCAGCCGCGCCCCGCAGCGCCACAGCCGTGACGCAAGCTCCCAGTCCTCACCGCCGTAACCCACGAAGGACGGGTCGAAGCCCCCGGCCTCCTCGTAGACCTGACGGGCCACCGTCAGCACGGCGGAGATGACGAACCGGTAGGAGGTCGCATCAGCCCGCCGCAGGTCCTTCGTCTGCGCGTAGCCGTCGATCAGCCAGGCCGGCTCCTCCAGCTCGGCTCCGGCCGGCAGATCCGCCCCGGGGGCCCAGCCGGACTCCACCGCCGACGGATCCACGTGCCGCCGCCGGCCGACCACCACCGCCTCCGGGTCCGCCAGCGGCAGCGCACAGGCGGCCTCGAGGTAGCCGGGTTCGGGAATCATGTCCCCGTCGAGGAAGGCCAGCACCCGCCCCGCAGCGGCCCGAGCACCCAGGGCCCGGGCCGCAGACGCCCGGAACCCGAGGTCGGCCTGCCGCACCACCTGCACGCCGAACGGCAGCCCGTCCGGGATCCGCGGCGGCCGCGAGGAGCCGTCGTCCGCGACGACCACCTCGAACCGCTGCGCCGGCATCGTCTGCCGCGCCAGCGCGGCCAGCAGCCGCTCCAGTCCGTCCTGATCCTCGTAGTACGGCACGACGACGGACACCTCAGTCATCCCGTCCGCCTCCCTCCACCGGGGCCGGCACGGGCCGGCGGCACTCGAGCGCCAGGGACCAGACCTCCGCGAGCGCCCGCACGGTGTCCTCGGGGGTCGGTGCCAAGCAGACCTCGGGCGCCAACCACGTCAGCGCCGGTTCGGCCACCGCGGCGGCGAGCGCCCGGGTCAGCGCGGCCGTCACGGCGTCGTCATCCTCCCCGGGCCGGGCCACATGCAGGGTGCCGGGCCGCAGGGCGTCCATCTCCTCCACATAGGTACCCTCCGGGACGATGCACCGGCGGCCGTGGCCTATCCACGCCGCCAGGGAGCCCGAAGCGGACACGTTCCGGTGCGCCGCGAACGGCACCGCGGCCGCCGCGAGCGCGGCGGATAGCTGTTCGTCCGGCACGAAGCCGGTCACCCGGAAGGCGACGCCCCTGTCCGCGGCGGCCTGCGCCAGCTGGGCGACGAGGTCGTCGTGCCCGGCGGCCACCGGGCCCAGCGCGGTCACACGATGCGGCAGTCCTTCCAGGGACTCGCCGCGCGCCACGGCCTCACCGCGCACGGCGGCCAGGGCGGCGATCGCCTCGGCGTGACCCTTGCCGGGGTACAGGTGGCCCAGCACCACCACGTCCCGGCCCAGCCCCTCGATCTGCGTCGGCACTCCGGCACGGCCTCGCTCGTCCGGCACCGGCAGCGGGACCACGGCGATCGGTGCCGGCTCCGCCGTGCCCCTCGTGTCCGTCCGGCCGGCCCCGTCCACCGTGTCGCGGGCTGCCCGAGCGGCCTCCTCGTCGGCCCCGCAGGCCCGACGCAGCAGGCCGGCCTCGTGTTCGCTGGCCACCACCACTGCGGCGAAGGACCGTGCCAGCTCGGCATAGGCCGCCACCCGGGCCGCATAGCGTGCGGCGCCCTCGGCAGGCTGGGGCACATCGTGCAGTGCGATCGTCGCAGACGCGGGCAGCACCTGCCGCAGCACGGCGGCCGCCTCGGCCGGACCGTCCCCGAACAGCGCGTCGGTGACGTCCACATGGACGGCCCCGCCCGCCGCCGCGGCCGCCCACAGCCGCTCCCCCGCCGCACGGAACCCGTCCGCATCCGGGCAGCGCACCAGCTCCACGTCCCAGGTGCCGGCCAGCGTCTGCTGGGCGCGTGCCGCGGTCTGCAGGGCGTGACGGGTCACCCCGTGCTCGGCCGGCCCGACCGCCACCAGGTGCACCCGGCGTGCTCGGCCGGTCACGGCAGCATCCTCAGCAGCCGGATGCGGGCGGCGAAGCGTTCCATGCCGGCGGCCACGCAGGCGGGGTTGGACAGGTACCAGTCCAGATGCGTCTGCCGCACCACCGCGTCCGGAACTGTCTCCCCGCCGATGGTCCACTCCGGCCGCGGTTCGCAGTCCAGCCCGAGAGCCTCGACCACCTGTTCCTCCACCGGCGTGCGGATCCCGCCCAACAGGGTGCGACCGTCCGCCGGAAGGCCCGCCTCCGGGCACAGTCCGGTCCTCCGCCCGATCTCCTCGGCCACCCGCTGCGCCGCCGCCAGCAGCAGCGGGTTGTCCGGGTGGTTCACGGAGTGGAAGCCCACGCCCCGCTCGGCGGCCACCAGGTCCGAGACCGGCAGCAGTCCTCTGACCTTCTCGCGGCGTGCGAGCAGGCCCACGGACTCCTCGGCCGCCTCCTGCAGTGAGGCGGGGTCCACCGGAAGGCGGACGCCAGCGCCGGGGGCGGCACGCACGGCGACCTCCGCACCGGTGAGGCGGCCGTATGCCTCGACCAGGGTGCGCAGGTCGTGATACGGCACCAGTGGCGGATCCTCGCCGGGACGCTCGGCGGCGCCGGGGGCGGCCTTCCAGTGCCGCAGCGTGGTCTGCCACGGGAAGCGGGAGGTGCAGTAGAGCACCGGCACGCACACCAGCTCGGCGCCCTCCGGCAACAGCGCGGCCAGCTGGCCCGTCCCCACCGGCATGCCCCGGTAGTCGTCCGGGATCGGCTGGGAGACCAGCGCCCGGGCCCGGACCATCAGACGGTGCAGCAGCGGGACCTCGTCCGCGGTCAGCTCGAACGCCGGCGGGACGCGGACGGAGGCCAGCTCGCCGTCGGCCAGCGCGGTGCCCGGCTCGTCCCCGAGCAGCAGCCGGAAGGACTCCCCCTGGCAGTTGCCCCACACCAGCAGCAGCGGCTGCTCGGGCAGGGGCGTGAGCCCATAGAAGTGCCCATAGTGGCGGCGGCGTCCCTCCACCTCAGGGTCGGGTGAAGGCGACTGGGCTGTGGTCACGGCACCTCCCGGGGTGGTGGAATGGCGGGCGCGCTCCGGCCGGGGGCGCCCGCCCACACTAGGGGCGGCCCGCTCGCAGGAGAAGCGCTGGGCGTCGCCGCCGTCAGGAGTATGCATGCCGCTCATCGTCCAGCCCGTTCCCGCGGACCACCCGTATGTACGGCACCTGCTCCCCCTCCCGGAGTCCTCTCCCGACGGCGACCGTGCACCCGACCCCCACGGTGCCGGGTCCGGGGGTGATGCCACGGACGTGTCCGTGGTGCATTTGCCCGATCCGAAAGTCCCCGGAGCGGAACCGGGCGTGTGGTGGCCGCCGCCCGCCCTGACCCCGGAGTGGATCCGCGAGCACCGCCCGGACGTGTTGCACGTGCACTTCGGCTTCGAGCACTTCACGCCGGCTCAGCTGCAGGCGGCCATGGACGCCGCCGATGACGTCGGCACGGCCGTGCTGGTCACCGTCCATGACGTGGAGAACCCACACCTGCCGGAGGCCGAGCAGCCCGCGCATCGGGTTCGGCTGGCCGTGCTGCTGGCCGCCGCGGACGAGGTGGTGACGCTCTCCACCGGGGCCGCGGAAGCCGTGCGGAAGGACTACGGGCGTGAAGCCACCGTGATCCCGCATCCGCACGTGCTGCCGCTGGACCGGGAGGACGAGGACGCCGCGCACGAGGGACCCGGCCCCGGTGAGGAGCTCCTGGTGCTGGTGCACGCCAAGGACCTGCGCGCCTCCGTGGACCCGGAGCCGCTGCTGCCGGCCGTCGCCGAGGGGGTGCGCCGGCTGCGGGAACAGGGCCGTCCGGCACAGGCGGTGTTGGAGATGCAGGACACCACCCAGGACCCGGAGCGTGCCGAGCGGCTGCGCGCCGCGGCGGCCGGGCTCGGGATCCGGGCGTGGGAGCACCCGCGACTCGACGACGCCGCCCTCCACGCCCTGCTGCGGCGGGCCGCCGTGTCCGTGCTGCCCTACGTGCGGGGCACGCACTCGGGCTGGGTGGAGATGTGCCGGGACCTGGGGACGCCGGTGGTGGTGACAGACGTCGGTGCGATCGCCTCCCAGGTCGCGGACACGCCCCTGCCGGGCGAACAGGCGTCGGAGGCGGGCCGCCCCGGGACGGGGGTAGCCGTCGTCGGGAAACAGGACCCGGAGGCCGCGGCGGAGGCGATCCTGCGCATGGCCCAGCGGCGGCTCGAGCCGGCGCCGCCGGCGTGGCGCCGGGAGCAGCGGGCCCGGGTGGCCGCCGCCCACGCCGCCGCCTGTACGCGGGCGGTGGAGAACGCGAGGCGGGAGCGCGAGGAGCGCGTGGCCGTCCTGGTGATCACCGGGAACCGGGACGCCCACCTGGCCCGGGTGCTGCAGGGGCTGGAGCGGCAGACGCGGCGGCCGGACGAGGTCGTGGTGGTGTTCATGGACCAGCCCGATGGGCGGGTGCAGGAGACGGACCTGCCGGTGACCGTGGGGCACGTGGCCGCCGACGGCCACCTGCCGCTGGCCGCCGCACGCAACCGTGCCGCCGCGCTCGCATCGGCAGAGATCCTCGTGTTCCTGGACGTGGACTGCATCCCGGCCGACGACGCCGTGGAGCGCCTGGCCGCGGACGTGGCCGTGCACCCGCACGCCATGGTGATGGGCACCCCGCGCTACCTGCTGCCGGACTGGCGCGAGCGGACCGGCCTCGCCGCGGCGGCCGAGAGTCGAGGGAGGGGTGTCGGCGCGGCGAAGGCCCCGACGGCCCTGCCGGAGGAGGCCGCCCTGCGGGCGGCGTCCGTGCCGCACGAGGCCCGGACGGATCTATCGGCCGGGGATTCCGCGGACTGGCACATGGTGTGGACGCTCGTGTTGGCGATGCGGCGCAGCGTCCTGCAGGCGATCGGCGGCCTGGACGAGGGCTACGTCGGCTATGGCGCCGAGGACACGGACCTGGCCTTCCGGGCCCGTGACGCCGGGATGGGCCTGCGCTTCCACCCGGCCGAGGTGTTCCACCAGCACCACGGCGTGCATCGTCCGCCGCTGAACCACCTCGAGGACATCCTGGTCAACGCCCGGCGTTTCCGTGCCGTGCACGGTCTGTGGCCCATGGAGGGCTGGCTGCGCGAATTCGCCGCGGCCGGGTTCGTCGACTGGGACGAGGACGGCGAGAGGCTCGAGCTGCGGCGACGTCCGACCGAACAGGAGCTCGCCGATGCGAGGGTGGTGGACGCCGCCTATTGACACCGAGCCCGGAGGTCAGCGCGGCTGCCGCCCGGCGATCGTGCGCTCCACGGCCTGTTCCCACAGGTCGGCGTACTCGTCCGGCGGGGTGAGCAGAGCGGCGGCCAGACGGTCCGCGGAGCCCGGGTCCTCGGCCGCGGCCCGCACAGCACCGGCCCAGTCGGTCACCGGGCCGTCCCAGAGGACCCAGGGCACCCCGGCACAGCGGCGGGCGGCCTCGGCGAATCGGTGCTGTTCCGCAAAGGGGCGTGGTTCCGGGGCCATCACCACGGGTCGTCCGGAGGCGACCGCCTCCACGGTGCCGCCATGGCCTGCGGAGACCACCACGAGGTCGGCGGCGGCGAGGACACCGGGGACGTCCTCGGCCCACCCGTGGAGCACGAGGTTCGCGGGTAGTCCGCCCTCCCCCGCACGCGCCGGGGCGGTCCCGCCGGCGGCCTTGTGGGCGGCCGCATCCCGCTCCGGTATCCCGGCGGAGAGGAAGGCGGAGGCGTCCTGCTGTCCGCGCACCGGCCCGTGCACGTGCCAGACCGCCTGCGGGACCGCCTCCGCTGCACGCCGGAGCGAGTCCACGGCCACGCCTCCGCCTCCGGTGGCGGTGAGCACGGCGATGTGCGCTCCCCGGAGGCCGGCCGGGGGCGTCGAGGCCTTCCGCTCGAGCCGCCCCGTCAGATCCGCCGAGCCGAGGAAGGTCGTCCGGTCCCCGTGCTCGGCCCGCCACCGCGGGTCCTCGAGTCCGGCACGGTAGTGGGTGAACAGGTGGTCGGCCTCGGCGTAGACGATCCGGTGGGCCGCGTCCGTCCGGTCCCCGTGCATGCGGCGGTGTGCCACGGGGTAGCCGGCCAGGCGCAGGAACAGCGCGGCCTCCACGGACACGTCCACCACGGCGGCCTCGGCGCCGGTCCTGCGGGCGGCGTCGAAGAGCGCGGCGAACCGGTCTCGGATCGCCGGGCCGGTGGGTGTGTGGTGCAGCGGCGACCCGGTGGGCTGGACGTGACCGTCCACGAGGTCCGAGGGCAGGGGCAGCACGGCCGGGCGGGGCACCCGCGCGCTGGCAGCGGCCCGGCCGACCACCTCCGCCGCGCGCGCGTGCGCCGAGACCACGGTGAGGTCGAACCGTCCCGTGCCGGCTGCCGCGGCCGCATGCTGCAGGTGTCCGGAACCGTGCTGATGCGCGTAGTAGAGGACGCGCCTCACACCGTGCCCCACGGACGCTCTGAACGGTAGCGGTGCGCCTGCCCTGACCGGTTCGGCGTCGGGCCGTTCGGCCCCAGCCCCCGCCCCGGCCCACGGTCCACCCTCATCTCCGCCGCAGACGTGCTGCGCTGGATCGCCTGACGGAGCAGGGCGTCGTAGGACTCGGCCATGGCGGCGGCACTGAAGGTCTGCCCCCATGCCCGGGTGGCGGTGCGGCTGCGTGTCCGGGCGGTGTGCACGGCGGCGGTGAGGGCGGCGGCGGTGTGGTGCTCGGCCAGCGCCCCGGCCTGCGGTGCCACCACCTCGGCCATGGCACCGGTCAGCACGGCCGCCACCGGGGTGCCGACGGCCATGGCTTCCACGGCGGTCAGCCCGAACGGCTCGGCCCACAGCGGGGTGACGAGGCAGACCTCGCCCTCCCCCATCAGCGCGGCGACCTCCGCGTGGTCCAGGTGCCCGCGGTGCACCGTGTCCTCCCCGAGCAGCGGCATGACCATGCGCTCCACGTAGTCGTGGTCTGCGATCGGCCCGGCGAAGTGCAGCTCCATCCCGGCTCCGCGCGCGGCCTCGATGGCCATGTGCAGGCCCTTCTCCTCGGTGATGCGGCCGACCCACACGGCGCGGCCGGGGACCGGTTCGGAGGCGGACTGCCACAGCTCGGTCTCGATGCCGTTGTGGACCACGTCGATCCCCGGGATCCGGTGGGACCAGGTGGCGGCGTTCGCCGCGGAGACCGAGGCCCAGCGGTGGAGCGGAGACGGCCGCCAGCCCGGGCGGTCCAGGACTGCCAGCACCCGGGGCAGAGTCGCCGGGGTGTGGAGGACCGTCAACATCGGCAGTCCCTCCAGGAGTAGCAGCGGCACCGGGGAGAGCGAGTTGTTCAGCACGGCGTCGAAGCCGCCGCCGAGGACCTGCCGGCAGGCGGCGGTCAGCGCGGCGTCCATGACGTCGTCCGACGGCGGCGTCCACGGCTCGGCAGACCACCAGCACGTGCCGTTCACCGGGGTCTGGCACTGCTCCTGCACGCCGTCCGCCTCAGGTGCCGGCCGCGGACCGGGCAGGACAGGCAACGTCGGTACCACGGTCACCGACCCTGCCCGAGGCCCGACGTCCCGGGCCTCCAGGTCGCTGCCCTCCCGTGCGAAGACCGTGACATCGTGGCCGAGCCGCGCCAGGTGGCGGACCGTGAGCGCGGTATGTGCCTCCAGCCCACCGTCGAACGGGGGACGCAGGGGATGGCGCGGATGCGCGAGCAGTGCAAGACGCACGGTGCCTCCTCAGGAAGGGCGAGTCGCCGCACGCCGGGTGGGCCTGCATGACGCAGCGGGCCCAGGGGTGCTCCTGGACTGCCCCCGACGGGAACGGCGGAGCGCGGACAGAACCTGACTGTATGCCATGGGGCGCCTTCGACCGTGAGAATCCCTCTGCCACGCCTGTGAGCAGTCCTGCGCACAGCCCGTCACCCTGCACCGATGAGCCCTGCGCACAGACGAAAAGGGCCGGAATCTCAACGATTCCGGCCCTCTTCTGGCTGTGGAGCTAAGGGGAATTGAACCCCTGACCTCGTCATTGCGAACGACGCGCTCTACCAACTGAGCTATAGCCCCGTGCTCACTTACCTTGCGAGAGGCACCCGAGAAGCATACTCCCGTTCGCGCCCGGCCACCAATCCGCGCTGCAGCCGGTGTCCGACGGCCACGGCGAGCACCACGCCCACCACATCCGGGACGATGTCCCAGAGGTCTCCCGAGCGCTGCCGGACGAACGTCGCCTGCGCACACTCGCTGACCGGGGCGTGCACCAGGAACGGCACGGACCACCAGGCGCTGTGTCCCAGCACGACGGCCGCCAGCGTCGGCGCCGCGAACACCGCCACGTGGATGAGCTTGTCCAGGAAGGGGATCTCGAACCCTTCCGCGGGCACGTCCTCCCCCGGCAGATAGAGGACCACCAGGTGCGCCGCCACGGCGAGCACGAGCAGCACGGCCCACCCCCAGGCCGGCAGCAGAGGGCGCCGTCCGTGCGGCCCGCCGCCGTCTGCCACCGTCAGGCCACGACGGCGGCCACCTCCTGATCGTTCCGGGTGCGCTCCAGGCATGCAGACCAGCTTACGAAGCCCCGTGCCTCACCACCGCCAGGTGAACGCTCCCTGACTTCCTGGTGGAAACTCACAGCCGATCCATGACATGGTCATCTGCCGACCCGGCACGTGCGTGCGCCCCCGCCGCACGCTGTCCCGGGTCCGTTGTCCTGTGTCCACACTGACGAAAGGAACCTGCATGCCGCCCGCTTCGGACGGAGCAACACTGACCACCCTCGGCGTCGTCGGCGTCGTCGTCCTCCTGCTCGTCTTCTACGGCAGCACCATGTGGATGTCGGTCGCGATCTCCCGTCGCAAGGAGAACGCGGACTCCTACATGACCGCCGGCAACAAGATCGGCTTCGGCATCTCCGCCGCTTCCATGACCGCCACCTGGATCTGGGCGTCTTCCATGTACGCCTCCGCCTCCGCCGGCTACACCTACGGCATCTCCGGCCCCATCCACTACGGCCTGTGGGGCGCGCTGATGATCCTGTTCATCTACCCGTTCGGCAAGCGCATCCGCTCCGTCGCACCGCGCGCCCACACCCTGGCCGAGGTCATGTACGCCCGCCACGGGCGCTCCTCCCAGCTGATGCTCGCCGGCTCCAACGTGCTCGGCTCGGTCATCTCCCTGACCTCGAACTTCATCGCCGGCGGTGCGCTGATCGCCATCCTGTCCCCGCTGCCGTTCGGCGCGGGCATCCTGATCGTGGCGGCCGGCGTCCTGCTCTACACCCTGTGGTCCGGCTTCCGCGCCTCCGTGCTGACGGACTTCGCACAGGTCATGGCGATGCTCGGCGCCTGCGTGGTCATCATCCCGGCCGTGTTCTTCGCCGCCGGCGGACCGGCCATGTTCGAGGCCGGCGTCGCTGCAGGCAACGTGACCGCCGAGCAGCAGGACTTCTTCTCCTCCGAGGCGTTCATGAAGCAGGGCGCGCCGTACATCGCCGCCGTGCTCGCCTACGCGATCGGCAACCAGACCATCGCCCAACGCCTCTTCGCCGTGCGCGAGGACCTGATCAAGCCGACCTTCATCACCGCCACCATCGGCTACGGCGGCTCGGTGATCGGCATCGGCATGCTCGGCGTCATGGCGCTCTACCTGGGCATCACCCCCATGGACGGGGACGTGAACAACCTCATCCCGCAGATCGTCGCCGAGTACCTGCCGGTGGCCGTCGTCGCCCTGGCATTCCTGATGATCATCGGCTCGTTGTCCTCCACCGCGGACTCGGACCTGTCCGCCCTGTCCTCGATCGTCATGGCGGACATCTACGGGCAGTCCAAGGGACGTGGCAACGCGGACCCGAAGACCATGCTGCTGATCGGCCGCATCACCATGATCGTGGCCACCGCGGCCGCCCTGTACTTCGCCACCGCGAAGTTCAACATCCTGGACCTGCTGGTGTTCGTCGGCGCCCTCTGGGGCTGCCTGGTGTTCCCGGTGATCGCCTCCTTCTACTGGAAGAAGGTCACCAACGCCGCGTTCACCGTCTCCGTGCTGGCGGCCCTCGCCGTGTTCCTGCCGGTCCGCTTCGGCTGGTTCCCGGTGGACGGGCTGTGGGGCATCGTGGTGGAGGCGCTCTGCGTGATCGGCGTGGGCGTGGTCCTGGGCATCATGGCGTTCGGCTTCTTCGGCCCGACCGCCGGCAAGGTCGTGGGCATCGCCGCTTCCGTGGCCATGTGCTTCGTGGCCTTCGGGTTCCTGCGTGACTACCTCGAGCTCTCCGGCGCCCTGGTGGCGTACGCGGTGTCCTTCCTGGTCTGCTACCTGATGTCCTTCCGCTCCACGCAGGAGTTCGACTTCGACCGCATCAAGCAGGTCACCGGCGACTTCGACGACCGCGACCTTGCGGCCAGCGCCGACGAGAAGCAGACCGCCGCCGCCCGCTGAGCACACCGACCGACAACAGAGAGGCAGCTGACATGACCGTCGCCCTGACCGTGTACGTCCTGATGTGGCCCGTGATCGTCTTCGGCGTACTCGCCGTGATCGCCGGCAACTTCTTCAAGGAGATGCGCGAGGCCCGCAGGCAGGGCCGCCCGATGATCTGACCGGTTCCGGACGGACCGTCATCCGCGCACCCTGCGCACACAGCACGGCGGGGACGAGGCACATCCGCCTCGTCCCCGCCGTCGTGTCTGCCTCCGTGCCTCAGCCGAGCAGGATCACATCCAGCCGGCGCGGCCCGTGCACGCCCTCCACACGCTCCAGCTCGATGTCACTGGTGGCGGAGGGGCCGGAGATCATCGTGATCGGTGCGGTCGGCTCGAGCCGCTCCAACGCCTCCGGGATCAGCTCCACCACGGAGTCCAGCGGCACCACGCAGATGTGGTGGTCCGGCACCAGGGAGATCGCCCGGCGGCCCTCGTCGGGGCGGCCGGAGAGGAAGATCGTGCCGGTCTCGGAGCAGGAGACGGTCGAGCTCGTCACCACGGCGGAGACCTCGTTGAGCTCCCGCGTGCTCAGCACGCGCCGCTCGTCCCCGGCGTCTGCGGACCCGGCCTCCGGCTCGGTGAGCCGGCGGGCCTCGGGTGCGCCGCCGTCGTCGGGAAGCCAGGAGGCCTCCAGCCCGGAGGGGACCACGTAGGAGGAGGCGCCGGTCAGCAGCTCGCCCACGCGGGCGGCGACGGTCTCGGCGGTCTCCCGGTAGACGTCGGCCCGGTAGTCCTCGAGGCGGTCCACGAGCTGCTCGACCACCTGCTCACGGCTCGCCTCGGAGACGCGGCGGTAGTCGCGCTCCACCGTATCCGGCTGCGGACGGTCCGCCAGTGCGGTGCGGATGCGGCCGAGGATCTCGTCCTTCGCGGTGCTCATGCCTGCTCCTCCTCGGAGGTCGTGGTCTGCTCGGCGTCCTGCTGACCGCTCCCGCCACGGTTCCTCTTCCACCAGTGGCGGAAGGACTCCTGGGGCGGGGCGGGCACGTCGCGCTGGTCCGTCCAGCCGCCGGCGATGCCCGGCAGCCAGCCGAGCTTCGCGTCCTTGCCGGCCAGCAGGCGCCCCACCGGCAGGCCCCGCTCGGCCAGGCCCATCAGGGAGCCGGAGGACATGACCGTGGAGGCGCCCTTCATCATCAGGTCCATCTGGGACGGCACCGGGACCTTCTTCTCCGCCTTCTTCCGGGCGTGGGTGGCCTGGACGTCCTGGTCGCGCAGGTGCACCAGGATGGAGGGGATGTCGATGGCCACCGGGCAGACGTCGTAGCAGGCGCCGCAGAGGCTGGACGCGTAGGGCAGGGTGCCGTTGGCCCCGTCCTCCACGCCGGTGAGCTGCGGGGAGAGGATCGCGCCGATCGGGCCCGGATACACGGAGCCGTAGGCGTGGCCGCCGGTCTGCTCGTACACCGGGCACACGTTCATGCAGGCCGAGCAGCGGATGCAGTGCAGGGCCGAGCGGCCGGCCGGGTCGGAGAGCACCGCAGAACGGCCGTTGTCCAGCAGCACCAGGTGGAACTCCTGCGGGCCGTCGCCGGGCGTGACGCCCGTCCACATGGAGGTGTACGGGTTCATGCGCTCGCCCGTGGAGGAGCGCGGCAGCAGCTGCAGGAAGACCTCGAGGTCCTGGAAGGTCGGCACCAGCTTCTCGATGCCCATCACCGTGATCAGCGTCTCCGGCAGGGTCAGGCACATGCGGCCGTTGCCCTCGGACTCCACCACGGACAGCGTGCCGGTCTCGGCCACGCCGAAGTTCGCGCCGGAGATCGCCACGGATGAGCGCAGGAACCGCTCGCGCAGATGCCGCCGGGCGGCCTCGGCCAGATCCTTCGGCTCGGAGGTCAGGGACTCGTCCGTCTCCTCCATCTCCCGCACGAAGATGTCCCGGATCTCGTTCCTGTTCTTGTGGATGGCCGGGACGAGGATGTGCGAGGGCTTGTCATGCCCCAGCTGCACGATCAGCTCCGCGAGGTCCGTCTCGGTGGCGGCGATGCCCTCGGCGTTCAGCGCCTCCTCGAGCCCGATCTCCTGGGTGGCCATGGACTTGACCTTGATGACCTCGTCCACGCCCTTGGCCTTGACCAGCTCGGTGACGATCCGGTTGGCCTCCTCGGCGTCCCGGGCCCAGTGGACCACGCCGCCGCGGGCGGTGACATTGGCCTCCAGCTGCTCGAGCAGCGCGGGCAGGTCCGCCATCACCTGCTGCTTCAGCGCGGAGCCGGCGGCGCGCAGCCGCTGCCAGTCCGGCAGCTCGTCCACCACTCTGGCCCGCTTGGCGCGGATGGAGTGGGTGGCGTGGCGGATGTTCTTGCGCATCTGGGTGTTGCCCAGCTGCGTGCGGGCCGAGTCCGGGAAGGGCTCGTCCAGGGTGATGTGGCCGTGGCCGTATGCGGGACGGACGGTCGGCATGCCCAGGTCGGTGCGGCTCATCGGGAGACCTCCTCGGTGGTCGGCTGGGAGGCGGGCTGAGTGGCGGAGGCCGGTGCCGTCGTCGCGGTGTCAGCGGATTCCCGACGACGGACGGTCGCCTTCCCGCCCGGAATGGACAGTTCCAGCGGGCCGGAGACGTCCAGGGGCTCCTCACGGGTGGAGGCGAGGATCTCGGCCAGGTGGACGGTGCGCAGCGGGGTGCCGTCCGCACCGGTGGAGCCCCGGCGGGACATGGCCCCGCCCAGGTGCATGAGGCAGGAGGCGTCCCCGCCGGAGCAGAGCGAGGCCCCGGAGGCGGTGACGTTGGCGATCTTCGCCTCCGCCATGGCGCCGGAGACGTCCGCGTTCTTCAGGGCGAAGGTGCCGCCGAAGCCGCAGCACTCCTCCGCGTCCGGCAGCTCGTGGAAGTCGATGCCCCCGACGCTGCGCAGCAGGTCCTTCTGCCGGTCGCCGAGGCGCAGCAGGCGCATGCCGTGGCAGGAGGGGTGGTAGGTGACGGCGTGCGGGAACCAGGAGCCGAGCTGGGCGGCGGAGTCGGTCACGCCGAGCACGTCCGTGAGCAGCTGGGCGAGCTCGTAGGTGCGGGAGGCGACGGCCTCGGCGTCCTTGGCCAGGCCCTCGTCCCCGCCGCGGCGGGCGACCATCGGCTGCTGGTGGCCGAGCGAGGCGACGCAGGAGCCGGAGGGGGCCACGGCGAGGTCGTAGTCCGCCTCGGTGAAGGTCTTCACGTGGTTGCGGACCACCGGCAGGGCGTCGGCCATGTAGCCGGAGTTCACGTGCATCTGGGCGCAGCACCCCTGGCCTGCAGGGAAGACGACCTCGTGGCCGAGGCGCTCCAGGATCTGCACGGTGGCGTGCGCGACCCGCGGGTACATCGCATCCACGATGCACGTGGCGAACAGGGCGATCTTCATGACGCTCCTCCATGGAGGCTGATGTGCGGGTTCGGTTCTCACGCGGAGGCCGGGCACGGCGGCGTGGCCGTTCCCCGGACCGTCCGGGCGCCCGGGGCGGCCCGCGGGCCAGGGACCGACGACACCACCCCGATGTGGTCAGACCATAGCGCGCGGTGACACGGGGCACAACACCTGAGGGGCAGGGCGGCGGAATCCCCCGCCCGGGACGAAGTAACGTCCGGACGGATCGTCCCGTGTGACGTCCGGCCGGATCGTTCCGCGTGACATCCGGCCGCCTGGTCCCGCGTGACCTCCGGCCGAATCATCCCGCGCTTGCCAACTGTGACCCGGGCCATATACATTCTGCGGTCAGACCACAGTGGTCAGTCCACAGCTGTCCCGCCTGCCCGCACACCACCAGGAGTCACCGTGTCCACGTTCACCGCCACCACCGACGCCGTCGGCGGAAGCCTCGGGCTCTCGGCGCTGCTCGGCGCCGTCCCGCTGCTGACGTTCTTCCTGCTGCTGATCATCGTGAAGGCCAAGGCCTGGCAGGCCGGCATCGCCGCCCTCGTGGCCGCGCTCGCCGTCGCGATCCTCGGCTACGGCATGCCGGCGCCCCTGGCGCTGCTCTCCGCAAGCCAGGGCGCCGTGTTCGGCCTGTTCCCGATCGTCTGGATCGTGGTCATGGCGCTGTGGTTCTACCAGGTGACGGTGCTCTCCGGCCGCTTCGAGGACATGCGCGCGATCTTCGACTCGATCGGCGGCGGGGACATCCGCATCCAGGCCGTGCTGATCGCCTTCTGCTTCGGCGGCATGCTCGAGGCCCTCGCCGGCTTCGGCGCCCCCGTGGCCATCACCGCCACCATGATCCTGGCGCTCGGCCTGCCTCCGCTGAAGGCCGCCACCGTGGTGCTGATCGCCAACACCGCGCCCGTGGCTTTCGGCGCCGTCGGCACCCCCATCACCACCGCCGGCCAGCTCACCGGCATCGACGCCGCGCACATCGGCGCGATCGTCGGCCACCAGGCCCCGTTCGTGGCGATCTTCGTGCCCTTCCTGCTGGTCGCGCTGATCGACGGCCTGCGGGGCGTGAAGGACACCTGGCCCGCCCTGCTGGTGATCGGCGGCGTGTTCGCGGCGGGCATCTGGTGGTCCTCCGCGCACTTCTCCTACGAGCTCACCGACGTGGTCGCCTCCCTGGCCGCCATGGCCGCCGCCGTGGTGCTGCTGCGCTTCTGGCGTCCGAAGGGCGCGGCCGAGGCCTCCGCCCGCCTCGGCATCGAGCCGAGCAAGACCTCCGCCCAGGAGCTCACCGGCCGCCGCATCTGGATGGCCGTGTTCCCGTACCTCGCTGTGGTGACCGTGTTCGGCATCGCCAAGCTCTGGACGCTGGGCGTGGACGTCCCCGCGTTCCTCAAGTCCACCGACGCGACCATCCCGTGGCCCGGCCTGGACGGGCACCTGCTGGACGCGGCCGGCGAGCCGATCGGCGGCACCGTCTACTCCCTGCAGTGGCTGTCCTCCCCGGGCACCCTGCTGCTGATCACCGGGCTGATCGTGGCCGTGGTCTACACCGTGTGGAACGACGGCGGCTCCCGCCCTCTGTCCTTCGGCGACGCCCTCGCCGAGATCGGACGCTGCTTCTGGCGCATGCGCTTCTCCGCCCTGACGATCATGCTCGTGCTGTCCCTGGCCTACGTCATGAACTTCTCCGGCCAGACCCTGGCCATGGGCACCGCGATCGCCGGCGTCGGCGCCGCCTTCGCCTTCCTCTCCCCCGTGCTCGGCTGGCTCGGCACGGCGGTCACCGGCTCTGACACCTCCGCGAACGCCCTGTTCGCCACCCTGCAGCAGACCGCCGCCCACAATGCCGGCCTGGACCCGGCGCTCATGGTGGCCGCGAACACCTCCGGCGGCGTGGTCGGCAAAATGATCTCTCCGCAGTCCCTGGCGATCGCGGCCACCGCCGTGGGCATGGAGGGCCAGGAGTCCGCCGTGTTCCGCAAGGTGGTCGGCTGGTCGCTGCTGCTGCTACTGGCCGTCTGCACCCTGGTGTTCCTGCAGTCGAACGTCCTGCACTGGCTGGTGCCGGCTCCGTGACCGACTCTCCCACTGCCCGCACCTCCGCCGTCGTCCTGGAGTGGCTGGAACAGGAGCTGCGCGCCGGCTCGATCAAGGTCGGGGACAAGCTCCCCGGCGAGCGCGTCCTGGCCGAGCAGTTCGGCATCTCACGGCCCTCCGTCCGCGAGGCCGTGCGCGTCCTGGACGCCATGGGCCTGGTCCGCACCGCCGCCGGGTCCGGGCCGAGAGCCGGCGCGATCGTGATCTCCGAGCCCTCCGCGGCGCTGACGTGGGCGCTGCGCATGCACGTGGCCACCCAGGCGCTGCCCGTGGCGGACATCGTGTCCGCCCGCCTGTTGCTGGAGACCGGCGCCGCCCGCCGCGCCCGCGGCCCGCACGGCATGACCGGCGAGGAGGCTCAACAGATCCTGCACCGGGCCGGCGAGCTGCTGGACCGCATGGACTCCCCGGACCTGCCGGCCGAGGACTTCCACCATCTCGACGCCGAGTTCCACGTGCTGCTGTCCACGCTCGGCGGCAACGTGGTGGTGGAGACGATGATGAAGTCCCTGCGCGAGGCCACGGTCGGCTACGTGCAGGAGACCGTGGCGGGCCGACGGGACTGGGAGGACGTCCGGGCCCGACTGCAGCAGCAGCACCGACAGATCCTGGCCTCCTACACCGCCGCGGACACCGAGGCGACCGTGGCCGCCCTGCGTGAGCACATCCTGTGGTTCTCCTCCCTGGCGCTGGAGGACGAGGAGCAGGACGCGATCGTGGAATGACCCCCGGCACGGCCTCAAGGTCGATCCCAGTGTCCGGGGACTGCGCGACAACGACCCTGTCACGTCCTTCCACGCCCATGGCACGAAAGGGGACGCACTCGGGGTTCGCCCATGGCACGGTCCGTGTGAGCTCGTCCGCGAAGTCCGCTGCCGCCTGCTGAAGGTCGTCAGTTCCCGGGTCAGGCGCCAAGGAGGTACTCCAGCGTCGAGAGGCGGTCGGAGAGAGCCTGCTCGTTCTCATCGAGCCGGTAGGCCTCCGCCTCACGGCGAAAGGCCTCGACACTGCCGTAGCGGCGTTCAAGCTTTGCCTTCGGCGTGGCCAACTGCTGGGTTGCCTCCTCGACAGAGAGCATTTCCGGCATGACTGCACCCATCGTGCTGTTCACCTCCTGCGCGGACCTCGGATCGGCTCCGACTCCACACCCACTCGACATGCTGGGCGTGAGGCTACGGACTGGTTCGGACAGGATAAGGCGCCTCATACGTCCGAGGCGAGCGGCCGTCGTCGGGAAACGGGCGCGGAGGCGGCCGCTCAGGCGAAGAAGTGGACGAGCGCGCCGAGGGTGACCATGGACGCGGCCAGGCAGGCGCAGGCGAACTCGATGAGCATGCCCAGGCCCATGGCCTTGAGGGCGCCCAGCGAACTGGACAGCGCGGCACGGACGTCCCTGCGGCGGGCCCACTCAGCGCCGAACAGGCCCGCGGCGAAGCCGACGAACAGGCCGACCACCGGGATCACGACCATGCCGATGACGCCGGCGACGATGCCGACGAGGATCGGGCCGCGCGGCACCCGCTCGCGGTACAGACGGCGCCCGGTGAGGACCGCCGAGGCGGAGGCGCCGGCGATCGCCAAGCCTGCGGCGATCAGGCCGAACGTCCACGAGGCGGTCGAACCGACGACCCAGGCCCAGGCCACCGCAGTGACCGCGGTCAGCACCGAGCCGGGCAGGATCGGGTAGACGGTGCCGAACGCCCCCACGGCGAGCAGCACGAGGGCGACGACGGTGGCGACGACGGCGAGCTCCATGGGGATCAGTATGCGCCAGCCACGGCGGATCCGGTGACCGGGGCGACAGGGGCCTGCTGCTCCGGCGGCTGAGGCGGCAGGGGCCTGCTGCTCCGGCCGCTGCGCGTCACTCCGACGGCCAGCGCCCCTCCTGGGTCTGCAGGAACTCGAACACCTGGACCTCCTCCACCCCCGGGAACGCGCCGCTGGGCATCGCCGCGAGCAGGTGTGCGTTGGCCCGGGCGGCCGGCCAGGCCTGTCCTCCCCACGCCGCCTCCAGCTCCGGCGAGGGCATCCGGCAGCATTCGGGGTCCGGGCACCGGCTCGTGGTGCGCGCGGAGGTATCATGTCCGCGCATCCACTTGGCCCCGTCGAACGGGACGCCGACGGACAACGAGTAGAAGCCCGTGGACGTCGGCTCCACCACCGCAGCGCTCCAGAACGTGCCGGCCGGGGTGTCCGTGTACTGCGGGAACGCGCCGATGTGGTCGGCCACGTCGAAGACCTTCCGGCTCACCCAGTGGCGGCACGCCGTCTGCCCCTCGATCGCCCCGATGTGGTCCGTGGGAAACGGGATGCCGTCGTTCTCATAGGCCTTGTGGAACACCCCGGACTCGTGGACCTTCGCAAAGTGGCAGGTCAGTCCCAGATGCTCGGTGGCGAGGTTCGTGAAGCGGTGGGCCGCGGACTCCCATGAGACGCCGAAGCGGTCACGGAGGTCGTCCACGGACATGTCCCGGCGCTCCTTCGCCTCCAGCAGCAGGCGCACCGCGGCGCGCTCCGGCATCATCATCGCCGCGGCCAGGTAGTTCGTGTAGACGCGCTGCCGCAGGAAGTCCGCATAGTCCTCCGGCTCCCCCAGGCCGAGCACGGAGGAGCACACGGCCTGCAGCAGGACCGCGCGGGGATCGTGATCAGGGCGCCGAGACCGGGCCAGGTAGATCCTGTGGTTCTTCAGGTCCGTGACCGATCGCGTGGAGTGCGGCAGATCCGGCACGAAGCGCACGGCGAAGCCCAGGTGTGCGGCCAGGGCGGAGACCTGGTGGTGGGTCAGCGGACCGTCCGCCGCGTCCACCACCTCACGCAGCTGCTGAGCCGTGCGCTCCAGGTCCGGGTAGTGGTTCCCGCACGCACGCATCTCCTCCCGGAGCGCACTGTTCGCCCGGCGCGCCTCCTCCGGTGTGGAGACCCGCTCTGCCATCTGCCGGTCCAGTTCCGCCTGGAGTCCGGCGATCACCTCGAGGACCTCGTCCGGCGTGCGCGGGCCGATCTTCAAGGCCGGCAGGCCCAGCCGCTGGAACAGCGGGCCGCGCTGGGCCCGCTCCACGGCCACCTCCAGGGCTGCACGCCGGCTCGGAGCCTCCGGGCGCAGCAGATCCTCCACAGCCACGCCGTACACCTCGGCGAGCTCGGACAGCAGGCTCAGCCGCGGCTCACGATGCCCGTTCTCGACGAGTGAGAGGTGAGAGGCGGTCACCCCCACCCGGTCCGCGACGTCCGAGAGCGTCCTGCCCGCGCCGCGGCGCAGATGGCGCAGGCGGCGCCCCAGCACGAGCGAGTCGGCACGCGGGGCGGTGTCCGTGGGTTCCGGGGCGGAAGTCATGGCGAAGAGCGTAACCGCGGTCACACGCCGACGCGAGGGCAATCTGTCACATTTCACGGGGCTTTCTCCGATGGGGAGTCGGATGCCTGCAACTCTCGCATTCGTCCGTGAACTCTGTCATTTCTTGACAGGTCGGGAATCGGGGCGGAAGTTTCCTGCTCCGATCGCCGTCAGGCGCCTCCGTCCGGGTCCAGGGTGGTGTCCACACCCCGGGAGGCGACGCCGCAGATTGCAGCCGAGCAGCCCGCCCTTGACCCAGAAAGGACCAGGACGATGACCGACCTGAACACCACCGCCCCCACCGCCGAGCAGCTGCAGCAGAGCTGGGACACCGACTCCCGCTGGGCCACCGTCGAGCGCACCTACACCGCCGAGGACGTGGTCCGCCTCCGGGGCCGCGTCCAGGAGGAGCACACCCTCGCCCGCCGCGGCTCCGAGAAGCTCTGGGAGCAGCTCACCGCCGAGCACGCCGAGGGCAGGTTCACCAACGCCCTCGGCGCCCTCACCGGCAACCAGGCCGTGCAGCAGGTCAAGGCCGGCCTGCGCGCCGTCTACCTCTCCGGCTGGCAGGTGGCGGCCGACGCCAACCTCTCCGGTCACACCTACCCGGACCAGTCCCTGTACCCGGCCAACTCCGTGCCGCAGGTGGTGCGCCGCATCAACAACGCCCTGCTGCGGGCGGACCAGATCGAGCACTCCGAGGGCATCCAGTCCGTCGAGGACTGGCTCGTGCCGATCGTCGCCGACGCCGAGGCCGGCTTCGGCGGCCCGCTCAACGCCTACGAGCTGATGAAGTCCATGATCGTGGCCGGCGCCTCCGGCGTGCACTGGGAGGACCAGCTGGCCTCGGAGAAGAAGTGCGGCCACCTCGGCGGCAAGGTGCTCATCCCCACCGGCCAGCACATCCGCACGCTCAACGCCGCCCGCCTGGCCGCGGACGTCGCCGGCGTCCCCTCGGTGATCGTGGCCCGCACGGACGCCGAGGCCGCCACCCTGATCACCTCGGACGTGGACGAGCGCGACGCCGAGTTCATCACCGGCGAGCGCACCGCCGAGGGCTTCTACAAGGTGCGCAACGGGATCGAGCCCTGCATCGCCCGTGCCAAGGCCTACGCCCCCTACTCGGACCTGATCTGGATGGAGACCGGCACCCCGGACCTCGAGCTGGCGAAGTCCTTCGCCGAGGCCGTCAAGGCCGAGTTCCCGGACCAGATGCTGGCCTACAACTGCTCGCCCTCGTTCAACTGGAAGAAGAACCTGGACGACGACACCATCGCGAAGTTCCAGCGCGAGCTCGGAGCCATGGGCTTCACCTTCCAGTTCATCACCCTGGCCGGCTTCCATGCCCTGAACCACTCCATGTTCGACCTCGCCAAGGGCTACAACGAGCGCCAGATGTCCGCCTACGTGGAGCTGCAGGAGCGCGAGTTCGCCGACGAGGCCCGCGGCTACACCGCCACCAAGCACCAGCGCGAGGTCGGCACCGGCTACTTCGACGCCATCTCCACCGCCGTCAACCCCGAGTCCTCCACCGTGGCCCTGAAGGAGTCCACCGAGGCCGGTCAGTTCCACTGAGCCGCAGGCCCACCGGCTGAGCCGCAGGCCCAGCCGGACCTGCAGAGATCGAAAGGGATCCCCTCATGATGACCTTGCAGACCACCCACTCCGACACCACCGTCAACGGCGTGCGCGTGCTCGGCGCCCCCGTGCCCGGCCAGGACCGCGTCCTGACCCGTGACGCGCTGGAGTTCCTCGCCACCCTCCACCGCGCCATGGAGCCGCGGCGCCAGGAGCTCATGGAGCTGCGCACGGAGCGCCGGCGCGCCATCGCCGAGGGCGAGCCCCTCGACTTCCGTCCCGCCACCCGGACCGTGCGTGAGGACGCCTCTTGGAGAGTCGCACCCCTGGCCCCCGGCCTGCGGGACCGCCGGGTGGAAATCACCGGTCCGGTGGACCGCAAGATGACCATCAACGCGATGAACTCCGGCGCGAAGTGCTGGCTCGCCGACTTCGAGGACTCCTCCACCCCCTCCTGGGAGAACGTGATCGCCGGACAGGTCAACCTGCACGACGCCATCCGCCGGACCATCTCCCTGACCACGGCCGAGGGCAAGGAGTACAAGCTGGGCGGCGTCCAGCTCGTGGACCGCCCCACCATCATCGTCCGGCCCCGCGGCCTGCACCTGATGGAGGACCGCATCCTGGTGGACGGCGCCCCCGTCTCCGGAGCCCTGGCGGACTTCGCGCTGTACTTCTTCCACAATGCGCGGGAGCTGCTGCGCCGCGGCCGCGGCCCCTACTTCTACCTGCCGAAGACGGAGTCGCACCTGGAGGCGCGGTGGTGGAACTGCGTGTTCGTCCGGGCCCAGGACCTCCTGGAGATCCCGCAGGGCACCATCCGCGCGACGGTGCTGATCGAGACGATCACCGCGGCGTTCGAGATGGACGAGATCCTCTACCAGCTGCGCAACCACGCCGCCGGGCTCAACGCCGGCCGCTGGGACTACATCTTCAGCATCATCAAGACCTTCCGCGAACGGGGCGAGGACTTCGTCCTCCCGGACCGGTCCGAGGTCACCATGACCCAGCCGATGATGCGCGCCTACACCGAGCTGCTGGTGCGCACCTGCCACCGGCGCGGCGCCTCCGCCATCGGCGGCATGGCCGCCCAGATCCCCAACCGCAGGGACCCGGAGGCCAACGCCGCCGCGCTGGACAAGGTGCGCGCGGACAAGACCCGGGAGGCCGAAGACGGCTTTGACGGCTCGTGGGTGGCCCACCCGGACCTGGTGCCCGTGGCCATGGAGGTGTTCGACGACGTCCTGAAGGACGCCCAGAACCAGATCCGCTCCCGCAAGCGGGACGACGTGGTGCCGGACGCCGCCGCACTGGTGGACGTCAAGGCCACCACCGGGTCCATCACGGAGCAGGGGCTGCGCATGAACATCGAGGTCGGCATCCGCTACGTGGAGTCCTGGCTGCGGGGCAACGGCGCCGCTGCCATCCACAACCTGATGGAGGACGCGGCCACCGCGGAGATCTCCCGCTCCCAGATCTGGCAGTGGATCCATGCCGGGTCCTCCGCACGGCTGGCCGACGGCGGCGAGCGCACGGTGACCCGGGAGTGGGTGGAGCAGCTCACCGAGGAGGAGTTCGGCCGGATCGAGCGCTCCGAGGGCGATCGGTTCGACGACGCACGGGAGATCTTCACCGAGGTCGCGCTGGCCGAGGAGTTCCCGGACTTCCTCACCCTCCCGGCCTACGAGCGGTTCCTCTCTGCCGAGGCCCGCCGGCGCGAGGGCTCCTGCGCCCAGGCTGCCTGAGCCGACCGGCCCCGAGGGTGCGTGCGCGCGGAGGGCGCGCGTCCGCGGCGAGGGCGCCGCGCCGTCGTCGTCAGCCTCCTGCGCCGCCCTGCCACGGCCGCTCCCCCTGCTCGTGCCGGAACACGAGGGAGGTGCGCGTGGCGGCCACGGCCGGGTCCGCCGAGAGGTTCTTGAGCACGAACCGGGAGACAGCCTCCGAGTCCGCGACCGCCACGTGCAGCAAGAAGTCCTCCTCCCCGCCCGGGAAGAACACCTGCAGCACACCGGGCAGGCCACGGAAGCGGTCGAACAGCTCCTCCATGCGGTGCCGGGCACGGGGGCGGATGCGGCCCGGGTCCGTGCTCGTGGACATCGCGATCGACCAGGGCGGCTGCTTCGAGAACTCCCGGCCCACCACGCGCCAGGACCCGACCTACCGGGTGGGCGAGGGCGTCTACTACTGCGTGGCCGAGACCCCCGCCGAGCCGCTCGGGATCGACCCCGAGACCGACGTGCGGGAGACCGCGCGGGTCCTGGCCGAGGGCTGACGCGGCCGGGTCGGGGTGGGGGCGGGGCAACCCTCCACCCCGCCGGCCCGCCCGACGCCGGCCCCATCACGTTGACGTGTCCACTGCTCGGGGCAGGATGGGACCATGACCGACACCCGCACCCCGTCACACCGCGAGCTCTGCCAGCGACTGCACACGCTGCTCGAGGCCGTCGCCGTGCTCCACGAGCAGGGCTTCGAGACCATCCGCGTCCTGCCGTACTGGGCTGCCAGCGGAATGGCCTGGCGTTTCGAAGCCCGCGCGCTCGAGGACGCGGACAGCACCGACCGGGTCTCCGCCGAGGGCCCCGTCTTCAGGTTCACGACCGCAGGACCCCACATCCTCCAGGCCCCGTTGTTCGACCTGCTCATGGGGGGCGACCTGAAGCCGACCGTCCTCGCGGGGGCGATCCTCAACCATCTCCCCGCGGCACGCCGGAGGCCCGGGTCAGATCCGGACTACGTGGCATGGTTCCGGCGGCTGCTGCAGGCATGTCATGAGAACGACGGCGTCCCGGTCGCGTTCTCCGACAGCAGTCAGTGGGACCCGAACACGGTGTGGGCCGTCCAGGGCGAGGGGCGCGAAGCGTTCGTCCCGGCACCGCCGAGGCCGCCGGCGCATCTTGCGGGGACAGCACTGCGGGCCCCTGACGAGGACGGGAGTGCAGACTCCGCGCCGCACGAGCCCGACGACCAGGAAACGGTCACCGCATCGACGGCGAGCCCGGCCAAGGACGAGCACTACGTCATGGACCTGCTCGACGAGATCCTGGGGGCAGGGAGGAGGCAGGCGACGTTCGACTGGCTCCTCGGGGACCGCTCCCCGACGACCGGCACACGCCGCCGCCTGCCGGTCGACGGGTACTGGGCCGAGCACGGACTCGTCGTCGAGTTCGACGAGCGTCAGCACACTGAGTCGGTGCCGCTGTGGGACCAGAAGCCCACGCTCAGCGGGATCTCCCGCGGGGAGCAGCGGCGCCGCTACGACCGGCGCAAGTCCGACGTGATCCCCGCCTACGGCCTGCGCCTCGTGCGCGTCGCCCAGTCGTCCTTCCCCCAGCTCAAGAAGGGCGGGAAGAAGATCGATCGCGAGCGCACCCGGGACCTGGACCACCTGCGGAGCATCCTGGCGCACGAGGGGGTGCTCCCGGCGGGCTGACGGGAGGCCCGCCGCAGCGGGGCGCCGGTCTTCCCGCCGTCACGCGGCGCGGCTCAGAGCCCCGCGAGGAACGCCCGGTGGAAGGACCAGTCCCCGGTGACCTCCGGGTGGAAGCTCGTGGCCATCACGTGGCCGGCACGCACGGCGACGGGAAGGACGGAGGCGACCGGGCCGCCGTCGGGACGGGGGGACGGCGAGGCATCCCGGAAGCGGGGGTCCAGGCGGTCGGCGGCCACGGAGGCGAGGACCTCCACCCCCTCCCCGGCACGCAGCACGGCGGGGGCGCGGATGAAGACGGCGTGCACCGGGTCAGCGGAGACGGCCGGCACAGACAGGTCCTCCTCGAAGGAGTCCACCTGCGCGCCGAACGCGTTGCGGCGCACCGTCACGTCCAGCACCCCCAGGCTCCCCTGCCCCGGGGCCGGGTTCTCGATCTGGCGGGCCAGCAGGATCATCCCCGCGCAGGTCCCGTAGGCGGGCAGTCCGCCACGGATCGCCTCCGCCAGCGGCTCCTTCAGCCCCATGATCCGGGCGAGCCGGTCCATCACGGAGGACTCCCCGCCCGGGAACACGATCCCGTCCAGGCCCTGCAGGTCCGCCGGGCGCCGGACGGGACGGGTGCGCGCGCCCAGGGCCTCGAGCACGTGGACGTGCTCACGGACGTCCCCCTGCAGGGCGAAGACGCCGACTGCCAGTGATGCCACGGTCATAGCGATGAGCCTAGGCGAGCAGCCCGGGAAGACGGCCCAGGTATCCGTGAGTCCTCGACGATCGTCGGAGGAGCCGAGACCCCTGAGACGAGGGTGCAGTTGTTGTCGCTTCAGACGTGCTGAAGGAACAACAACTGCACCCTCGTCGGCGGAGGGAGGGACGCAGCGGGACGAATACCGGTTCAGATCCGCACACCACGGCGTCGGAACGCGCCCGTGAGGTCATCCACAAGCGCCTGCATGCCCGATTCCGTCCACACGTCTGCCGACACACGCACACAGATCCATCCGGTCGTCTCCAGCCGGCGGACACGTCGGATGTCCGCCCGAAACTGCGCCGCATCCGTCCGGTGGTGGTCGC
The DNA here is from genome assembly GCF_002206575.2 of Micrococcus sp. FDAARGOS_333. Taxonomy (NCBI): domain Bacteria; kingdom Bacillati; phylum Actinomycetota; class Actinomycetes; order Micrococcales; family Micrococcaceae; genus Micrococcus; species Micrococcus sp. FDAARGOS_333. The sequence continues at coordinate 2,718,694 of NZ_NJFJ02000001.1, forward strand.
CCTCGTATTCGAGGCAGATCCTCGGCCCCTCCCACACCAGATCCGGCATGATCCACGAGCCGTCCGCCATGGTCAGCACGACGTTCATAGCGGGTTCCGGGAATCCCGCCGCCACGAGCCGCAGCCGGATCCGAGACTCAGCCGGAGACCCGCTTGCGGGCCGCAGCAGCGGGAGCGCCTTCCGCAGCAGACGCACCCCACGCACGTTCCGACGCCGCGCGGCCGCGGCGGCGAGATCTTCCAGCGTGCACCGCGGATGCTCACCCGGTTCTCTGCGCCCCGCGGACCCGTGCGGCGTCTGCATCAGGGACTCCCCCGCCACCACGAGGTCTTCGAGCGCCCTCTCCTCCACTGCCGCCGGGACCTTTTCCGGACGTCCCCAGGGCACCAGCAGAGTCGACACATCCGTCCACGTCCAGGCCGGGGAGGTCACGGGAAGTCCACCGCATCGGGTGGTCTCGGCCGCCGCCGACAGCCGATGCCCCCGGACGCCGCGACGACGCGGCCGTGCCGGAGAGCCCTCGGGCATGGAGAGGTGGACCGTGAGGTCGTCACCGAGCCGGCGAGGGACCCACATCCCCCAGATCCAGGCGGCTGTCGCATGGCTGAACACCATGCCGTCCGCCGTGGTCTCCTGCAGGGCCCGCAGCATCTCCAGGCGGGCTGGAGGACCGGCACCGACAGCACGGAGCCCACGCCCGGGTGAGGCCAGGTCGCCGCGCCGCAGCCGGCCGGGACTCATCCCCGCGGCACGCAGGACCCCGGTGGTCAGGACCCGCGCGTCGCCGAGACCGGGGGCCAGCCGAGGCGGCACCCTCTCGGCGGTTGACGGTGGAGTTGACGGTGGCGCGGTGAGGACGGTCGGGAGCGGTCGTGCAGGACGGGGCATGCCCCCAGCGTTGCCGCGGGCGACCTGTGGAAGGCGGGTGCCGTCGTCGTGCTGTGGATGACACGCCGGGCCCGGACCGCTGTGCAGGACAGGAGACGGCGCTTCCCACGCAACGAGGGTGCAGTTGTTGTCGCTTCAGCGCTCCGGAACCGACAACAACTGCACCCTGGTCGAAAAGAGAAGGCCCCCCGCTCAGCTCACCAGCCGCGCTCGGCCAGACGGTGCGGGGCCGGCAGGTCCGCCACGTTGATGCCGACCATGGCCTCGCCCAGGCCACGGGAGACCTCGGCGATGGCATGCGGGTCGTCGAACTGGGCGGTGGCCTTCACGATCGCCGCGGCACGCTCGGCCGGGTTGCCGGACTTGAAGATGCCCGAGCCCACGAACACGCCGTCCGCGCCCATCTGCATCATCAGGGCGGCGTCCGCCGGGGTGGCCACGCCGCCGGCGGTGAACATGACCACCGGCAGGGTGCCGGTCTCGGCCACCTCGCGCACCAGCTCATAGGGGGCCTGCAGCTCTTTCGCCGCCACGTACAGCTCGTCCTCCGCCAGCCCCTTCAGCTGGGCGATCTCCTTGCGGATCGTGCGGATGTGCTTGACGGCCTCGGAGACGTCGCCGGTGCCCGCCTCGCCCTTGGAGCGGATCATGGCCGCGCCCTCGGTGATGCGGCGCAGCGCCTCGCCCAGGTTCGTGGCGCCGCAGACGAACGGGACCTCGAAGTCCCACTTGTCGATGTGGTTCACGTAGTCCGCCGGGGAGAGCACCTCGGACTCGTCGATGAAGTCCACCTTGAGCGCCTCCAGCACCTGGGCCTCCACGAAGTGGCCGATCCGCGCCTTCGCCATGACGGGGATGGACACGGCGTCCACGATCCCGTCGATGAGGTCCGGATCGGACATGCGAGCCACCCCGCCCTGCGCGCGGATGTCCGCCGGGACGCGCTCGAGCGCCATGACGGCCACGGCGCCGGCGTCCTCGGCGATCCGCGCCTGCTCCGGGGTGACCACGTCCATGATCACGCCGCCCTTGAGCGTGTCCGCCAGACCGCGCTTGACCCGGGTGGTGCCGGTGCCGCGGGCGCCGTCGTCGGCAGAGCCGGCGGTGGAGGGCGAGAAGGAGGTGGTGTTCTGGCTCATGCGGATGCTTCTCCGATCTGCTCGGGCGGGAGGGCGTCTTCGCCCTGCTGCCGCCGATGTCTCACGGGCCTCGCGTCGGGCCCGCGCCAAGAGACCATCGTGCCACCGCGTGACGGCGCGCGCCGCCACCGCCGGGCGGGCTCCGGCCGGCGGGCACGTCCGCGCGTCATACAGGACCGTCCGACCGTCCCCGCGCACACGGCGCGCCGATCCGTGGATGCTGTCCTTTCCGGCCCGCTCCGCCCTACTCTGTCCGCATGCTGATCGGAGTGCCTGCAGAGATCAAGGACAACGAGCGCCGCGTTGCGCTCACCGCCGCCGGAGTGACCGAGCTGGTCCGGGACGGCCACACGGTGGTCGTGGAGGCCGGGGCCGGCGTCGGCTCATCCGTCACGGACGACGCCTATGCGGACGCCGGCGCGGAGCTCGTGGAGACCGCGGACGAGGTGTGGGAGCGCGCGGACCTGGTGCTGAAGGTGAAGGAGCCGGTGGGCCCGGAGCTCAAGCGCATGCGCCGGGAGCAGGTGGTGTTCACTTACCTCCACCTGGCCGCCTGCCCGGACACCGCCAAGGCCCTGCTGGAGGCGGGCACCACGTCCATCGCCTATGAGATGGTCACCCGCCGCGGTGCCGCCGGCACCACCCTGCCCCTGCTGGCCCCGATGTCCCAGGTCGCCGGCCGTCTGGCGCCCATCGAGGGCGCCCACCACCTGCTGCAGGCCCAGGGCGGCTCCGGCGTGCTCCTGCCCGGCGTCCCCGGCACCCGCCGTGCGAAGGTCGTGGTGGTCGGCGGCGGCGTGGCCGGCGAGAACGCGGCCATGGTGGCCGCCGGCATGGGTGCGGACGTCACCGTGCTGGACGTGAACCTCGAGCGCCTCGCCCAGCTCGAGCTGGTGCACCAGGGCCGCTTCCACACCCTCGCCTCGAACCACCACACCCTCGCCGAGCAGATCACCGATGCAGACCTGGTGGTGGGCTCCGTGCTCATCCCGGGCGCCGCCGCCCCGAAGCTGGTCACCGAGCAGATGATCGAGTCCATGCGCCCCGGCTCGGTGCTCGTGGACATCGCGATCGACCAGGGCGGCTGCTTCGCCGGTTCGAGGCCCACCACCCACACCGACCCGACGTTCCTCCAGGGGGACAAGGTCATGTACTGCGTGGCCAACATGCCCGGCGCGGTGCCGCAGACCTCCACCGCGGCCCTGACCAATGCCACGCTCCCCTACGTGAAGAAGCTCGCCGCGAAGGGCTGGCAGGCAGCGCTCGCCTCGGACCCGGGCTTCGCCGCGGGCCTGTCCACCGTCGACGGCACCCTGCAGCACCAGTCCGTGTTCGATGCCCTCGCCGAGCCCCTCGGCCTGTCCCAGGACACGCTCCGCCCGGTCCACGACGTCTTGCGCGTCACCGACTGAGCAGAGGCCGGCCCACGACGGCGGCCGCCCACCTCGCGGAGGTGGGCGGCCGCCGTCGTGGGTGAAAGGGGTGCGGGCGCCGAAACTCGACGGTCTCCCGAACGAAAACGCCCGGGAACTCGACGGTCTCCCGAACGAAAGCGTCCGGGGACTCGACCGTTTCCCGAACGAAAGCGCCTGGGGTCAGGCGTTCCAGAGGCCGTAGGAGTCGGCCAGGTCGGCGATCTTCCGGGCGCGCAGCAGGCGCGGCAGGTAGGAGCCGTCGCCCACGGCCGCGCCGGCGGCGTGCTGGTCCAGCAGGTCGTGGGCCCACTTGACCTCGTCCTCGGACGGGGAGAGCGCCTTGTTGACCCAGTCCACCTGGTCGCGGGAGAGCACCAGGCGGCCGGTCATGCCCATCGTGTTGGTCAGGCCTGAGGTCTCGGCCACGGCGTCCTCGCCGTCGGTGTTGCCGGGCGGCCCGTCGATCGCGCCGGGCAGGCCGCCCACGCGCGAGGCGATGACCAGGCGGGAGCGGGCGTAGGCCATGGCGATCGGGTCGTCGCCGACGCCCACGTCCTTGCGGAAGTCGTTGGTGCCGAAGGCCAGGCGGAAGGTGCCCGGCGCCCTCGCCACGGCCGTGGCGTTCTCCACGCCGAGGGCGGACTCGAGCAGGGCGATCACCGGGGTGCCCGCGCGCAGGCGCATGGCGGTGAAGGTGACCTGCTCCGGCTCCTCCGTCTCGGCCAGGATCACCCCGCGCACACCTTCCAGGTCCTTGAGGGCCTCGAGGTCCTCCGCCCAGTGGTCCGTGGTCGTCGCGGAGATGCGCACCCACGCGGTCATGCCGCTGGAGAGGGCGTCCACCACGTTCGCGCGGGCCTGCTCCTTGTGCTCCTCCGGCACGGCGGCCTCGAGGTCGAAGATCACGGAGTCGGCCTCGGAGGCCAGTCCCGGAGCGAAGTCCTCCGGTTTGGCGGCGTTGACCAGCAGCCAGGAGCGGCTGAGCTTGGCGGGCAAGGCGGCGGCACGTCGATTGCGCAGAGGCATGCCCGTCAGCCTACTGGCTCGGGCCCGCGCCGGACACGGCCCCGAGGTCCGTGCTCGCCTGCCGGACGGCGGTGGCGGCGGTAGCATGGGCCCACGACGACGGCCCCGCACCTCCGCCACGCACGCGCCCGCCTTCGTCCCCCTTCCGTCCCGCACGTCCGCCGTCACATCCCGCCAGGAGTAAGCGCCCATGCACCGCACCGGCCGCCGCCCCGCCGCCCGCGCGCTCGCTTGGGCCGGCTCCCTGGCCCTCGGCACGGCGGCCCTGGCCGGATGCACCCCCGCGGACGAGGAACCGACCGGAGATGGCAGCGGCTCTCCGAGCGCCGGAGAGCAGACCGGCATCCCCCAGGTGGACCGGGACGGCTACCAGCCGCTGACCGTCCACCTCGTGGCGCCCGTGTGGTCCGCCCCGCCGGGCACCTCCGGTGTGCGCGTCGGCTGCCAGGACCAGGACCTGCTGGTGGCCGTGCAGACCGCGCCGACCAAGGCCGAGGACCCTGCGGACATGGCCATGGACTTCCTGCTGGAGGACACCACCGGCACCCACGGGGACCCGGCGCTGACCAACGCCGTGGCCGCCTCCGCGAAGACCCTCACCTACACCGGCCACCACCGCGACGGCGACACCGAGGTGTTCGAGTTCGCCGGCACCGTGACCGTGGAGGACGCCTGCGACGCCGAGCGCGTCCGCGCCCAGCTGGAGGCCACCGCCGCCGCGAACACGGTCGCGGACGAGGTCCGCGTGACCGTGGACGGCGAGGACATCGCCGACGCGCTCGGCCTGCTCCCCTACGAGCCGGGCGACGAGTACACCGCTGCTCCGGAACCGGAGGAGCCGTCCGAGACGCCCGCCCCCGGCGATGGTGCTTCCAGCGAGAGTGCCCCCGGCGAAGGCGCCCCCGGTGAGGGGACGCCCAGCGAGAGTGCCCCCGGCGAGGGCGAGCCGAGCCTGCCGGGCGCCTCCCCCTCGTACGGTGTTCAGACCCATCCGGTCGTCCCGCCCAACGGCCCCTGAGCATCGCGCGCGCATGCGCCGGCTGTTAGCCTTCTGTGCCGTGTCCCAGAGTCGTGACTTCCTCTCCCAGCGCGCCCTCGGCGTGAAGCAGTCCGCGGTCCGTGATGTCTTCGACATCGCCATGGACCCCAACCTCGTCTCCCTCGCCGGCGGCAACCCGTGGCTTTCGGGTCTGCCCCTGGACGAGCTCGGCAAGACGGCCGGCGAGCTCGTCTCGCAGCACGGCACCGAGTCGCTCCAGTACGGCCCCGGCCAGGGCCTGGAGCCGATGCGCCAGGCGGCGTGCACCGTGATGGCCGGCGACGGCATCCCGGACGCCGATCCCGAGCTCGTCGTCATCACCCCCGGCTCCCAGGCCGCCATCGACACCGCCTGCCGCGCCTTCGCCAACCCGGGCGACGTCGTCGTGGTGGAGGACCCCACCTTCGTGGGCGCCCTGACCAGCTTCAACACGTGGGAGCTGGACGCCGTGGCCGCCGGCACGGACGAACACGGCCTCATCCCGGCCGAGCTCGACGCCACCCTCGAGCTGATGGAGGCCGAGGGCCGCCGCGTGGCCTTCCTCTACACCATCCCGTCCTTCGCCAACCCGTCCGGCGCCCTGCTGCCGGAGGACCGCCGCGACGAGATCGCCCGGATCTGCGCCAAGCACGGGGTGCTCATCGTGGAGGACAACCCGTACGGCCAGATCGCCTTCGACGGCCGGCCACTGGCCCCGATCGCCGCGAAGCACCGCGACCAGGTGGTCTACCTGGGCACCATGTCCAAGATCTTCTCCCCCGGTGTGCGCATCGGCTGGGCCCTCGTTCCCGCCGCCCTGAAGCGCGAGTTCTACCTGTCCGCGGAGTCCGCGTTCATCCACGCCTCCACCCACGGCCAGATGCTGTCCACCGCGTTCGTGGACCACTTCGACTGGCAGGGCCACGTCCGCGAGGTCTCCGGCCTCTACAAGGAGCGCGCCGAGGCGCTGTGGGACGCGGTGAAGGAGCACTGGGACCCCGCAGTGGAGTTCATCCGTCCGCAGGGCGGCTTCTTCCTCTGGGGCTCGCTGCCGGAGGGCGCGGACACCCTCGAGCTGATGACCGAGGGCATCAAGGCCGGCGCCGTCTTCGTGCCGGGTGCCGCGTTCACCCCGGTCGAGGGCACCCACTCCACCCTGCGCCTGGCGTTCTCCTTCGTGGAGGCCGAGAAGCTGGTGGAGGGCGTGAAGCGCCTGGCGCCCGTGGTCAACGAGGCGGTCGCGCGCACCCGCTGACCCCTTCGGCAGGCCCCTTCGGGCGGCCACCGGCCGACGGCTGCCTCCCTGCGTGGGGAGGCGGCCGGCCCTTCCCCGGCCCGGGCGGATCGTATATGATCCGCGCCATGACGCAGAGCACAGGCCAGAACACCGCCACGCCGACTGTCACGGAGCACGACTTCACCCGCCGCGAGAACCGCCCGGGCAAGGTCCTCGCGCTGCACCTGAACTACCCCTCGCGCATCGCCCAGCGCGGCCGCTCCCCCCAGTTCCCCGGCTACTTCATCAAGGCCGGCACCTCGATCGCCCGCTCGGGCGACACCATCGAGCGCCCCGCTGACACCGAGCTGCTCGCCTACGAGGGCGAGATCGCGCTGATCATCGGCACCCCGGCCCGCCGCGTCTCACCGGAGGACGGCTGGAGCCACGTCGCCGGCATCACCGCGGCCAACGACTGGGGCCTGTACGACCTGCGCCACGCGGACAAGGGCTCCAACGTGAAGAACAAGTCCGGCGACGGCTACACGCCGCTCGGCCCGGCCGTGATCTCCGCCGAGGGCCTGGACCCGCAGGCGCTGCGCGTGCGCACCTGGGTCAACGGCGAGATCGTCCAGGACGACACCACCGAGGACCTCGTCTTCCCGTTCGGCCAGCTCGTGGCCGACCTGTCCCAGCTGATGACCCTCGAGGAGGGCGACGTCATCCTCACCGGCACCCCGGCCGGCTCGTCCGTGGCCCAGCCGGGCGACGTCGTCGAGGTCGAGGTGGACGCTCCCACCGCCCCGGGCGCCCCGACCACCGGCCGCCTGGTGACCGAGGTCGTGGCCTCCGACCGCCCGATGGCACCCTTCGGCCACGGCCCGAAGGTGGACGACACCCAGCGCGAGGAGGCCTGGGGGTCCCGCCAGGCCGCAGGGCTGCCGCCGGTGGACACAGAGGCCGCCGGCCTGGCGCCCGCCGGCGCGGAGAAGCCCGACGACGGCGCTGCCGCCGGTTCCGCCTCGTCGGCCGCCTCGTCCGCGGTGGACGAGAACGGCCACTGGGTCCCGAACGCCCCGCAGCCGGACCGCTCCCTGCTGACCCCTCAGCTGCGCGCCACGATCAACGCCACCGCGGTCGCCACCATCACGGCCCAGCTGCAGAAGCGCGGCATCCAGAACGCGACCATCGACGGCCCGCGCCCCGTCCACCGGGGCCGGCGCGTCCTCGGCTACGCGAAGACCCTGCGCTACGTCCCCAAGCGCGAGGACCTGGCCAAGGAGTTCGGCGGCGGCTTCAACGCCCAGAAGCGGGCCATCGACTCGGTGCAGCCGGACGATGTGGTGGTCATGGAGGCCCGCGGCGAGCACGGCACCGGCACCCTCGGGGACGTCCTGGCCCTGCGCGCCCAGGTCAACGGCGCCAACGCGGTGATCACCGACGGCGGCGTGCGCGACTCCGCCGCCGTGGCCGAGGTCGGCATCCAGGTGTACGCCGGCGCGACGCACCCGGCCGTGCTGGGCCGCCGTCACATCCCGTGGGAGGTCGGCGGCACCATCGCGTGCGGCGGCACCACCGTGCAGCCCGGCGACATCATCATCGGCGACGACGACGGTGTGGTGGTCGTCCCGCCGGCGCTGCTCGAGGAGGTCGTCCACGACGCCTACGAGCAGGAGCTGCAGGACGCCTGGGTCTTCGAGCAGGTCAAGGACGGCCACCCGGTGGACGGCCTGTTCCCGCCGAACGCCCAGTGGAAGGCCGCGTTCGCCGAGTACCGCAAGACGCTGCCGGACGCCCCGGCTCCGGAGGGCGACGCCTGAGCATGGGCGGCACGGACATGCCCCGCGGCGAGGCCGCGCCGAGGCGAGGGTCGGACGGGACGGGACAGGCCGTCGTCGGGACCGGCGCCTCGAAGGCGGACCGCGCCTACCAGGCGATCCTCGAGGGGATCCGGGACCAGCGCCACGAGCCGGGCGACCGGCTGGTGCTGTCCCAGATCGCCGCGGAGCTTCAGATGTCCGTGGTGCCCGTGCGGGAGGCGATCCGCCGCCTGCAGTCCGAGAACCTGGTGGCCTACGAGCGCAACGTGGGCGCCACCGTGGTGGGCATCGACCCGGTGGAGTACCGCCACACCATGGAGACGCTGGCGCTGGTGGAGGGCTTCTCCACCGCCCAGTGCGCCCCGCACGTGACCGCCGAGGACATCGCGTCAGCCCGTGAGGTGAACGCGGCCATGCGCGCGATGACCGCCTCGGAGCAGGCATGGGACCCGGTGGCGTTCACCGAGCTCAACCGCCGCTTCCACTCGATCCTGTTCGAGCACCGCCAGAACGAGCACGTGCACGACCTGGTGCACCGCGGCTGGAACCGCCTGGCCGCGCTGCGCTCCTCCACGTTCGCGTACGTCCCCGGCCGGGCGGACGCCTCCGTGGACGAGCACGAGCAGCTGCTGCGCCTGATCGAGGACGGCGCGCCCTTCGAGCAGATCGAGGCCGCCGCCCGTGCCCACCGCCTGAACACCCTGCACGCCTACCTGGAGCACAGCGCCGCGCAGTCCACGTGACCGCCCGGCGGCAGACGGCGCCGAGGCCGGCTCCAGGAGCCGAGAAGACCATCCGCCCCATCCGACCCTTCCGACCCACCCGAAGCACCGAAGCGAAGGAGACACCATGACCGAGAAGACCAGCATCGAGGCCCGCAAGCCCGAGGGCCTGCCGGACGTCCTGCGCCACTACATCGACGGCGAGTTCGTGGACTCGCTCGACGGCGACACCTTCGACGTGCTCGACCCGGTGACCAACGAGCCGTACCTGAAGGCCGCCTCCGGCAAGGCCGCGGACATCGACCGTGCCGTGGCCGCCGCGAAGGCCGCCTTCGAGTCCGGCGAGTGGTCCCAGGCCCTGCCGCGCCAGCGCTCGCGCGTGCTGCACCGGATCGCGGACATCATGGAGACCCGTGGCGAGCAGCTGGCCGCCATGGAGTGCTTCGACACCGGCCTGCCGATCAAGCAGGCGAAGGGCCAGGCCGCCCGCGCCGCCGAGAACTTCCGCTTCTTCGCGGACCTGATCGTGGCCCAGCACGACGACGCCTTCAAGGTGCCCGGCCGCCAGGCGAACTACGTCAACCGCAAGCCGATCGGCGTGGCCGGCCTGATCACCCCGTGGAACACCCCGTTCATGCTGGAGTCCTGGAAGCTGGCCCCGGCCATCGCCACCGGCAACTCCGTGGTGCTCAAGCCGGCCGAGTTCACCCCGCTCTCGGCCTCCCTGTGGGCGGGCATCTTCGAGGAGGCGGGCCTGCCGAAGGGCGTGTTCAACATGGTGAACGGCTTCGGCGAGGAGGGCTACGCCGGCGACCCGCTGGTCAAGCACCCGGACGTGCCGCTGATCTCCTTCACCGGCGAGTCCCGCACCGGCCAGATCATCTTCGCCAACGCCGCCCCGCACCTGAAGGGCCTGTCCATGGAGCTCGGCGGCAAGTCCCCGGCCGTGGTCTTCGAGGACGCGGACCTGGAGACCGCGATCGACGCGACCATCTTCGGCGTGTTCTCCCTGAACGGCGAGCGCTGCACCGCCGGCTCGCGCATCCTGGTCCAGCGCTCCATCTACGACGAGTTCGTGGAGCGCTACGCCGCCCAGGCGAAGAACGTGAAGGTCGGCCTGCCGAACGACGAGACCACCGAGGTCGGCGCGATCGTGCACCCGGAGCACTTCGAGAAGGTCATGTCCTACGTGGAGATCGGCAAGTCCGAGGCCCGCCTGGTGGCCGGCGGCGGACGCCCGGAGGGCTTCGACGAGGGCAACTTCGTGCAGCCGACCGTGTTCGTGGACGTGGCCCCGGACGCCCGGATCTTCCAGGAGGAGATCTTCGGCCCGGTGGTGGCCATCACCCCCTTCGACACGGAGGAGGAGGCCCTGCAGCTGGCCAACAACACCAAGTACGGCCTGGCCGCGTACATCTGGACCAACGACCTCAAGCGCGCCCACAACTTCGCGCAGAGCGTGGAGGCCGGCATGGTGTGGCTGAACTCCAACAACGTGCGCGACCTGCGCACCCCGTTCGGCGGCGTGAAGGCCTCCGGCCTCGGCCACGAGGGCGGCTACCGCTCGATCGACTTCTACACCGATCAGCAGGCCGTGCACATCAACCTCGGCGAGGTCCACAACCCGGTGTTCGGCAAGCAGGGCAAGTGACCGGCTGACCCGGGCCTCTCTTTCTGGCGCCGAGCCAGAGGCTTCTCTTCAGCGCCGAACCAGAGACTTCGGCTGCTTCAGGCCTGTCTGAAGTGACCAGTCCTTCTGGTTCGGCGAGGAGGGGACGGCGAGGGGGCGGGAACCGCGGACACGGTGATCCCCCGACGACGGCACTCACCTCACGGAGGTGAGTGCCGTCGTCGTCATCCCGCCCCGCAGCGCTTTCGTTCGGGAAAGAGTCGAGTCCCGGCGCGCTTTCGTTCGGGAAAGGGTCGAGTCCCGGCGCGCTTTCGTTCGGGAAAGGGTCGAGTCCAGGCCTTGTCCTTCCGCGGCCACGCTGGGGATGATGCGGCACATGCACCACCACCCACCCGGCCGGGTGCGCTTCACGTACCTCCATGGCGCCGAGAACTTCATCGATCTGCAGGACACGGTCGACGACGCCCCGACCCCCGCGGCGCTGATGTCCGCCGCCGTCCCCGCCGAGCTGCAGGCGAGGATCGAGGCCTGGGACGACCACATGGGGGATGCGTTCGACTACACGCATGGCGGCGAAGGACGGCCACCGGAGTCCTGGCCGAGCACCCTGCGCGATTCGCTGACCCGGGAGTACGACGCCCTGCTTGCCGACCTGCACGCCGCGGGGCTGCCGGCGGTGCGCGACGCGTGGTGGGCACCCGACTCCACGTGACTGCGTCCCCTGCCTCCACGTGACCCCTGCCCCTGCCCTTGCCCTCCATGGCCTCGCCCCGCAGGATGGGCCCAGACAGGACTGACGGGGAGGGGAGCATGGCTGTTCCGACGCGCAATCCGGAGTTCGCCCCACCGGGAGAGTTCTCCTGGGTGCGGGCGGCGGCGAAGAGCACGCTGCTGTGGGCGCTGAACTACGGGGCCGTGGCGGTCGTGATGCTGCTGTGCGGCCTCAGCGCCGTCACCAACCGCAGCGGCAGCCCCGTCGAGCCGGCCTACGCCCTCTACGCGTGGACGATGATGCAGGGCTTCTACCCGCTCTACCACCGGGCCACCGGCGCCTCGGACGACTACATCCCGCAGAGCCCCCGCTTCCTTCGCCTGCTCCTGCTGACCCAGACGATCGGGCTCGTCTCCCTGGCGCTGGTGGTGGGGCCGCTCTCCCGGATCGGAGCGGAGCTGCACGAGCCCGGGTCGACGGTCGCCCTGCTGGACACGGACCCGACCGCGTGGAGCGTGTTCATGCTCCACGCCCTCGGCATGCTCGGCTGGCCCACCGCCAGCGCCCTGTTCATGCTCCGCATGACCGCTCAGCCCGGCAGGCTCCTGCCAGGGCTGCTGGTGGGGGTGCCGCTGTTCCTCGTCACGTTCCTGGGCGGGCTGATCGGCGGGTGGTTCCTCCTGGGCACCGCAGACGTCCCGCAGGACACCGTGCTTGTGATCTGCGGGCTGTTCGGCGGCACCGCACTGCCGGTCATGGCCGGGACGATGCTGTGGTTCCGCGCCTCCACCGCGCGAGAACCGTTGGGCCCACCACCGGCGAAGGCCGGGATGTTCACCGGTGCCGTGCAGCCACCCTCCTCCCGTCCTCCCCGGAGTTAAGGGCGAAGATCCCCGGAATCCGGTCGCGTTGGCGGGGAACTGTGCCCTCCTCGCCCTCGGCAACGCCCCTCCCCTCACCCCTTCCTCCGCGGCGCAGGATCATATACGATCTTGATCAGAAGGAACGTGCCCCAGCGCACACCCTCCGCACCGACATCGCCGTCGGCACCACACCCCAGAGTCAGGAGTGAGCATGAGCAACCTCGAGGGCCGCACCAAGACCTCGTCCGGCTTCTACGTGGGCCAGGAGGGCCCGGTGAAGACCGAGAATCCGATCCCCACCCCGACGTCCCCGGCTCCGGACGTGCTGCGCTGCGCCTACATGGAGCTCGTGGTGACCGACCTGGCCGCCTCCCGCCAGTTCTACGTGGACGTCCTGGACCTGGTGGTGACCGAGGAGGACGAGAACACCGTCTACCTGCGCTCCATGGAGGAGTTCATCCACCACAACCTGGTGCTCCGCAAGGGCGAGACGGCCGCCGTGGCCGCGTTCTCCTACCGCGTGCGCACCCCGGAGGACCTGGACAGGGCCGTCGCCTTCTACGAGGAGCTCGGCTGTCGCGTCGAGCGCAGGAAGGACGGCTTCGTCAAGGGCATCGGCGACTCGGTGCGCGTCGAGGATCCGCTGGGCTTCCCGTACGAGTTCTTCTACGAGGTGGAGCACGTGGAGCGCCTGGCCTGGCGCTACGACCTCTACTCCCCCGGCGCCCTGGTCCGCCTGGACCACTTCAACCAGGTCACCCCGGACGTGCCCCGCGCCGCCCGCTACATGCAGGACCTGGGCTTCCGCGTCACCGAGGACATCCAGGACGACAAGGGCACCGTCTACGCCGCGTGGATGCGCCGCAAGCCCACCGTGCACGACACCGCCATGACCGGCGGCGACGGCCCGCGCATGCACCACGTCGCCTTCGCCACGCACGAGAAGCACAACATCCTGGCGATCTGCGACAAGCTCGGCTCGCTGCGCATGTCCGACGCGATCGAGCGTGGCCCGGGCCGCCACGGCGTGTCCAATGCCTTCTACCTCTACCTGCGCGACCCGGACGGCCACCGAGTCGAGATCTACACCCAGGACTACTACACCGGCGACCCGGACAACCCCGTGGTCACCTGGGACGTGCACGACAACCAGCGCCGCGACTGGTGGGGCACCCCGGTGGTGCCGTCCTGGTACACCGACGCCTCTCTGGTGCTGGACCTCGACGGCAACGTCAAGGAGGTCGTGGCCCGCACTGACGACTCCGAGATGGCCGTGACCATCGGCGCCGACGGGTTCTCCTACACCCGCGCCGAGGACGAGAAGGAGATGCCGGACTGGAAGAAGGGCGAGTACAAGCTGGGCAACCAGCTCTGACCCTCCCCCTTCGAGGCCCCGGCCTCTGAGCTGAACCACGACGGCGGTCGCCCACCTCAGGCGGCCGCCGTCGCCGTCTGTCCGTGCCCGCCTCCCGGCGCCCCGCCCCTGCGCCGAACCAGAAGAAACGCACACTTCACCACCCCGCGAACCAGCCACACCCTCTGGCTCGGCGAACCAGAAGAAACGCACACTTCACCGCCCCGCGAACCAGCCGAACCCTCTGGCTCGGCGAACCACAAACCCTCTGGTTCGGCGCGGGGGCCTGAACTCACGTCACCGGTACGATCGGGAGGTCATGCTCCTTGGCGAAGGCCACCCAGTGCTCTGCCGGCTGCTCGGCGAACACCGCGGCCAGCTCCTCAGCGCTCGTACCCAGCAGCGCCTCCATACGCTCGCGGAAGTGCGGCTCGAGCGCGGCCAGGGCCACGTACCCGTCGGCGCAGCGGTAGATCCCGTACTCGGGCAGGGTCCCGCCGAGGATCGCCTCGGCGTGCGTCAGGTCGGTGGTGACGGCGGCGTCCCGCACGGCCTGTTCGAGGGAGACCTTCACGCGGACGGCGCCGCCGTGCCCTCCGGCCACGTTGGCCCTCCGCTGCAGCAGTGCGGCCAGCGCCTGGCCGGCGGCCCGCTCGCCGCCCATGACGTCCGCCAGCAGCACGGCCGGCAGCCGCGGCGCCTCCGGACCGCCCGCCGCGATCGTCCCGTTCGCGGCCTGGTAGGTCAGGTCATGTCCCGGATCCTCCGGGTCCTCCTCCGAGCCGACGACCTCCACCCAGGCCAGTGACATGCGGTCCGCAAGCTCGGGCAGGCCGAGCCGCTCGGCCGCCGAGGGGCGCATGGAGGTCACGAGGATCTCGGCCTGGTCGGCCAGTTTCGCCAGCTGTGCCCGCCCCGTCTTGTTCTTCAGGTTGACCTCGACGATCTCCATTTCTGCAGAGAAGCGCTCGTAGATCAGCGTGGACATGCGGGACATCATGTCCCCGCCCGGGCTCTCCACCTTGATCACGTGTGCGCCCCACTGCCGCAGCCGCCAGGCCGCCCACGGGCCGGGCAGGTTCGGGGCCAGGGACAGGACGGTGACGCCCTCCAGCGGGCGCAGCGGCGCCGGGGCCGCCGCCCGCTCCTTCGCGGCGCCTTCCTCGGTCGCGGTCGTCTCGGCAGCGGTCACGGCGGGCCTCCTGGGGGCTCGGGCGACGGCCTGTTCCACCGGAGCTGCGAAGGGCCCGGCGAGGCGGCCGTCGTCGTGGGTCTTGCCCACAGCATGCCAGCGGATGTGAAGCACGTCACGAACGTGACGCCGGTGAACATATACGATTCTGTCCAGAGCCCCTGTACCCTCGCCGACGCAAGGAGCGCCATGCTGAACCACGAGACGCACGTGAAGATCGCCGACGAGCTGCACCAGGCCGGCATCGACCGCACACCGGTCCCCCTGCTGACCGCCCGCTACCCGGAGATGGAGATCGAGGACTCCTACGCCGTCCAGCGCATCTGGGCCGAGCGCCAGGTTCAGGCCGGCCGCCGCAAGGTGGGCCACAAGATCGGCCTGACCTCCAAGGCCATGCAGGACGCCACAGGCATCGACGAGCCGGACTACGGCGTGATCTTCGACGACCAGGTCTTCGAGTCCGGCCACGTCTACGAGTGGAAGAAGTACACCCACCCGCGCATCGAGATGGAACTGGCCTTCGTGCTCAAGGATGAGCTGCGCGGCCCGGGCCTGAACCTGATCGACGTGCTGCGCGCCACCGAGTACGTGGTCCCGGCGCTGGAGGTGCTGGACTCGCGCATCGAGATGGCCGGCCGCACCATCACGGACACCATCTCGGACAACGCCGCCCTGGGCTCCATGGTGCTCGGCGGCCGCCCGGTGACGGTGGACGAGGTGGACCTGCGCTGGGTCGCCGGCGTCCTGTCCCGCAACCAGGAGATCATCGAGACCGGCGTGGCCGCGGGCGTGCTGAACCACCCGGCCAACGGCGTGCACTGGCTCGCCAACCGCATCGCCGGGCACGGCGACGCACTCGAGGCCGGCGAGATCGTCCTGGCGGGCTCCTTCACGCGCCCGATGTGGGTCTACGAGGGCGACACCGTGTACGCCGACTACGGCCCGCTGGGCACCATCACCTGCCGCTTCGCCTGAGCCCCGCGCTTCCCGACGACGGCCCCTCGCCTCGGGCACGGCCCGTCGCCCCGGGAACGGCCCGCCTCCTCCCGCCCCACCGCACGCTGACACCCCAGGAGCCTGTGAGATGCCCGTGATCGACAACGCCCAGCCCCTGTTCCGCGACCTGTTCACCGCCGAGGCCGTGGCCGCGCGCGGAGGCCGCTTGGCCGCCGGCATGTTCCTGTGCTCCGGCGACGCCACCACCGCGGAGATCTGCGCCGGCGCCGGCATGGACTACCTGCTGATCGACGCCGAGCACGCCCCGCTGACGCTGGCGGACATCCTCGCCCAGCTGCGCACGATCGCCGGCTACCGCGTGCCCACCATGGTGCGTGTGCCCGCCCTGGACCCGGTGGCGATCAAGCAGTTCCTGGACCTGGGCGCGCAGACGCTGATCGTGCCGATGGTGGACGACGCCGAGATGGCCGCCGCCGCCGTGGCCGCGGCCCGCTACCCGGGTGCCGCCGGCGAGCGCCCCGGCATCCGCGGCGTGGGCTCCGCCCTGGCCCGTTCGGGCCGCTGGAACCGGATCGGCGGCTACCTCAAGGACGGGGACTGCCATGTGGGCGTCATGGTCCAGATCGAGACCGCCAAGGGCGTGGAGAACGCCGCCGAGATCGCCGCGACCGACGGTGTGGACGGCGTCTTCATCGGCCCCTCGGACCTCTCGGCCTCCATGGGCCTGCTGGGCCAGCAGTCCCACCCGGACGTCGTGGCCGCCGTGGAGCAGACCATCGGGGCGGTGAAGGCCGCCGGCAAGATCGTGGGCGTCAACGCCTTCGTGAAGGCCCAGGCGGAGGCCTACGCGGCCGCCGGCGCCGACTACGTGAACGTGGGCGCGGACGTGGCGATCCTGGCCCGCGGCGCCGAGGCCCTCGCAGACACCTGGTGCCCGGCCGTCGAGGGCGGGACCGGCGACGGCGGGTCCGGCGAGGGTGGCGCGGACGGCGAGCGCGCCTCCTACTGAGCCGGCGGCCCGCGCCTCCTCGTGGGCCGGGGCGGACCGCGAACGCGCCTCCTACTGAGCCCGGCGCGGACGGCGAGCGCGCCTCCTACTGTGCCGGCGCGGCCTGCTCCGTACGCTGGGACGATGGACTCCTCCGTACGCTCCGCCGCCCTTCCCGATGACGGCCTCCCCTCCTGCGCCCCGCACCTCGCCTCGGTGTTCGCCGACGCCTTCCCGGAGCTCGCCGTGCCCTGGCAGGCGGCGGAGCCGATCTGCCCGAGCGTCGTGGTCGTGGACGAGGAGCTGGCCGCCGAGCTCGGCCTGGACCCGGCGTGGCTGCGCAGTCAGGAGGGGCTGCGTCTGCTGACCGGCGAGCGCCCGGCGCTCGGCCCGGGCCAGGACCCCGCCGCCGCCCGGCCGGTGGCCCAGGCGTATGCGGGACACCAGTTCGGGCACTACTCCCCCGTGCTCGGCGACGGCCGCGCCCTGCTGCTCGGCGAGATCCCCGCCACCCCCAGCACCCCCGCCACCCCCAGCGCTTTCGTTCGGGAAACGGTCGAATCCCCGGACGCTTTCGTTCGGGAAACCGTCGAGTCCCCGGACGCTTCCGTTCGGGAAACCGTCGAGTCCCCGGACGCCCTCCCGTCCCTGACGGACCTGCACCTGAAGGGCTCGGGCCGCACCCCGTTCTCCCGCCCCGGCTCGGACGGCCTGGCCGCCCTCGGCCCGATGCTCCGCGAGGTGCTCGTCTCGGCCTGCCTGCACGCACTCGGTGTGCCCACCTCGCGGGCCCTCGCCGTGGTGGCCACGGGCGGTCAGGTGCAGCGGGACCGTTCCCTGCCCGGCGCGGTGCTGGCCCGCACGGCCGCCTCCCACCTGCGCGTGGGCACCGTCCAGTACGCGGCGGCCCTGGCCGCCCAGCACGAGGCCGCCGGCTCCCCGGAACGTGCGGACGGCCTCCACCCGGAGACCCTCCTGACGCGCCTGGTGCAGCACGCCCTGGACCGCCACCACCCTCACGCCCCGCGCACGGATGTGCCGGCCCTGGACCTGCTGCGCGCCGTCGCCCGTGCCCAGGCCGAGCTGGTGGCGCAGTGGATGCTGCTGGGCTTCGTGCACGGCGTGATGAACACGGACAACATGACGCTGTCCGGCGAGGCGATCGACTTCGGCCCCTGCGCCTTCATGGAGGCCTTCGACCCGGACACGGTCTTCTCCTCGATCGACCATGCCGGCCGCTACGCCTACGGGAACCAGCCGGCGATCGCCCGCTGGAACCTCGCCCGCCTGGCCGAGGCACTGCTGCCGCTGATCGACCCGGACCAGCAGCGTGCCGTGGCCGCCGCCGAGCGTGTGCTGGACGAGTTCCGCGTGCACCACACCGCCGCCTGGCGGCGCGGCCTGGCCGCCAAGCTCGGCCTCCCCGCAGAGCCTGTTCCCGACGACGGCCCCGCACCTGCCGAGGACACCTCGCCGAACGCCTCCGCCTCCACCGGGACGGCCGCCACCGCGCCCGACGTCACCACGCTCACCGATCCGCTGTTCGCGCTGCTGGCCGAGCACCGCGTGGACTGGACGTCCTTCTGGGCATCGCTGGCGGACGTCGCCGAGTCAGCAGATGCCACGCTGCTCCCAGACCCGCTTCAGGACTGGGGTGCGGACTGGCTCGCCCACGGTCCGGACGCTGCACTGCTGCGTCGCACGAACCCGGTGGTCATCGCCCGCAACCATCTCGTCGAGGAGGCCCTGGACGCCGCGGAGGCCGGCGACCTGACGCCCTTCGAGAATCTGCTGTCCCAGGTGCGCAGGCCCTTCTCGCCCCCGGACGGACGGGAGCGATACGCGGAGCCGGCCGCGCCGTCGTCGGGAAGGTATGTGACGTACTGCGGGACCTGAGCCGAGAGCCGGAGGCGACCGCCCCGCGCCGGTGCGTCCTCCTCCGCCCCGAGCACACCGAAGGGCCCGCCCGCTCCGGATGGAGCAGGCGGGCCCTTCGGTGCGGCGGGTCAGTTCGCGAAGGTGTCCAGCAGACGACCCGTGGGGGTGAACAGGCCGACGGAGTCGCCGCCGTTGTTCAGCACGTTCGAGGTGCCCTGGTTGTAGTAGGCGTCCTCGGAGTCGGTGCCGGGGCCGGTGTACACCCGCAGGGTCTGGCCCGGCTCCAGGATGTAGCCCTCGCCGACGGTCAGCACGTTGTAGGCGGCGTCTCGAAGGAGGTAGCCGGAGACGTCCACCGGCGCCGGGCCGTCGTTGACCAGCACCACGTGCTCGCCGGTCTCCGGCTGCAGGTCCGGCCCGGGGACGTCGTTGACGGAGTTGAGGATCCGCACGCCCTGCGCCTGCGGGAACGGCTTGATCCCCTTCGCATGGCGGACGAGCTCGCGCGGGAAGTCGCCGGTCACCCGGTCCACGCCGAGCGCCGCGACCTGGTCGTAGGCCTCCACGGAGTTCACGGTGTAGACGGCCGCCTCGAGGCCGGCGTCATGGATGCGCCGCACCCCGTCCGCGTCCAGGCTGCGGTAGTTCGTGCTGAAGCCGTCCGCATACTCGGCCACCGCGTCCAGGGCGGCGGCGTCCGGGACGGTGCCGGCGAGCTGCTGCAGCGGGATCTGCGGTGCCAGGGCTGCGAAGCGACGATTGGATTCGGCGTCGAAGCCGATGACCTCCACCTTGCCCCGGGCCACGAGGCGCTGCCACTCGGGCACGGAGGCGAGCGACTCGGCGACGACGGCCTCGACACCGGGCGAGTCCTGCGGGCTCTTGATCTCGATGAACACACCGGTGCGCGGGGTGGCGGCTCGGGCGGCGTCGTCCAGGTGCGGGATCCGCTCGCCCCGGTAGCGCTCGGCGTAGGCGGAGCCGACCTCGAGCTGCTGGAGCTCGTCCCAGGTGAAGCTGGTGATCGGGTCGTCTTCGCGGCCGGGGAACACCTCGGCGACGTTCGTCGTGCGCGCGGGCGTGGAGTCGTGGAAGAGGAACGGGACGCCGTCGGCAGAGAGCTGCACGTCGATCTCGAAGAAGCCGGCCCCGGAGCGGACCGCCTCACGGAAGGCCGCCACCGTGTTCTCCGGTGCCACGCCCGCGGCGCCGCGGTGGCCGATCACCTCGGGCGCGGAGGAGCCGACGGTCTGTGCCGAGACGGCGCCGGCGCGCCCATGAGGCTCCGGTGCGCCGGGGACGTGCTCTACCGCGGCCTGCGCGGCCGGGGACAGCAGCGTTCCGGTGATGGCGGCGGCGGCCAGCGTTCCGGTGGCGCGGCGGCGGGTGCGGGACGTGGGCTCGCGGTGCGCGGGCATGCTCGGCTCCTTGCCTCGGGACAGGGTGAGCCTGGACGGATCCGCACTCACCCGGCACGGGGCGGCCCCGTGCCGCCGCCCACGCTCGCACCGGCCGGTGACCGGCATCTGCCGCCACGGTGGACAGACGCTTCACCGCGGGTGACCTGCGCGTGAAGAGCGGGAGACGCCGAGGGGCCCGCCCGCTCCCATGGAGCAGGCGGGCCCCTTCGGCCCGCCCGGCGCATCATCCGGCGCAGCACCCGGTCGCCGGAACATCGACGGTCCGCCACCGGCGGCCGTCCGCCGGCCCTCCGGCCTCAGCCCTGCTTGCGGTCGACGATCGTCAGGTAGACCTCGCCGTCGCGGACCTCCACCCGGTGCACCCCGACCGGTTCGGTGGCGGGCAGGCACTGCGGCTTGCCGTCGGTGAGGCAGAACCGGGAGCCGTGGAGCCAGCATTCGATCTCGAGGCCCTCGAGCTCGCCCTCGGCCAGGGAGATGTCCCCGTGGGTGCAGGAGTCGTCGATGGCGTGGAAGCCGCCGTCCTCGGTGTGGAACACGGCGATGTCGTCCCAGTGGCCGGTCGCGCCCATGGGCAGGACCGTGGCCTCGCCGACGGCGATGTCCGCGGCGGCGCCGACGTGGATCTCGTTCCCTGCCATGGCTCAGCCCTTCCGGTAGTCGCGGGCGAGGGCGATGAACCGGTCGTTCGCCTCGACCTCGCCGATGGACACGCGCACACCCTCGCCGGCGAAGGCGCGGACGGACAGCGCCTGCTCGCCCGCCCGGGCGGCGAAGTCCACGGCCTGCTCTCCGAGCGGCAGCCAGACGAAGTTGGCGTGGGTCTCCGGGATGTCCCAGCCGGCCTCGGTGAGGGCGGCGACCACACGCTCGCGCTCGTCCACCACCTTCTGGACGCGTTCGGTGACCTCGTCCAGGGCGTCCAGGGAGGCGATGGCGGCCTGCTCGGCCACGGTGGACACCGCGAACGGGGTGGCGACGACCCGCAGGTGGCGGGTGATCTCCGGGTGGGCGATCGAGTAGCCCACGCGGAGGTTGGCCAGGCCGTGGGCCTTGGAGAAGGTGCGCAGCACGGCCACGTTCCGGTGCTTGCGGTACATCTCGATGCCCTGCACGGCGTCGTCGTGGCGGACGAACTCCACGTAGGCCTCGTCGATGACCACGAGGATGTGCTCGGGCACCTTGGCCAGGAAGTCCTCGACCTCGGCGGTGGTGAGCACCGGCCCGGTCGGGTTGTTCGGGGTGCAGAGGATGATCACACGGGTGTTCTCGGTGATCGCGTCCAGCATGGCCGGCAGGTCGTGGCGGTGGTCCGCGGTGAGCGGGACCTGCACGTCCTTCGCCCCGGCGGAGCGCACCACGATCGGATACGCCTCGAAGGAGCGCCAGGCGAAGAGGACCTCGTCGCGGTGGCCGTCGTCGTGCGGGCCCGCGTAGGCGGTGATGATCTGGGTCAGGGCTCCCAGGGAGCCGCCGCCGGTGACGATGTCGTCGGCCGGGACGCCGTGGTGCTCGGCCAGGCGGGTGCGCAGCGCGGTGGACAGCGGGTCCGGGTAGCGGCACAGTGCGCTGGCCTCGCCCTCGGCGCCGGCCACCAGCGCGGTGACGGTGTCCAGCACGGACGGGACCGGGGCGTACGGGTTCTCATTGGAGGACAGCTTGTACGGCGTCAGGCCCTCGACGGCGGCCGGGGGCTTGCCGGCGGCGTAGGGCGGAAGCAGGTCGATCACCGGGTTGGGGTGGACGACGGTCGTGCTCGGCTTCGGGGTCTCAGTCATGGTCAGAAGACTACGACGACGGCACTGGCCTGTCTTGCCGGAGTTGCCGATGGCGCGCATTCCGTCAGCGCGGGCGGGTCTGCGGTGTCAGTTCGTCTCCGCGCGGCGGCGTCGCGGCGAGCTCCCCACGCCGCATCGGCTCCGGCACCTCAGTGCGGTGGGCTCCGCGTCAGTGTGCGGGCGCGGCGCCCAGCGCCGCGGCGATGGTCTCGGCGCCGGCGCTCAGGCGCCGCCCGATGGCTTCGGTGTCCTCGGCGCGGTCCGCATAGACGACCGCCACGGCCGCGGGCAGCTGCCCGGGCACGCGCAGCGGGACCGCCACGGAGAAGACGCCGGGGATGACCTCGCCGCGGCTCGTGGCATGGCCGCGCTCGCGCGCGGCGGCGACCTCGGGACGCTCCGGGTCCTCGATGATGCCGGCGTCCGCGGCGGCGGCGAGCTGCTCGGATTCCAGGGAGGCGGCGATCGCCAGGCCGGGGCCGCCGCGGCCGAGCGGGTGCCGAGTGCCGGGGCGCTGGGTGACGAGGTTGCCCTGGGCAGGCTCGACGGTGACGAGGGTCGTGCAGTCCTGGCCGTCCCACACCACCACGAAGGCGCTCATGCCCAGGTCCTGGGAGATCGCGGTCAGCTCCGGCAGGGCGGCGGCCTGCAGGTCCTGCTCCACGCCGCGGGCGAGCACGGCCAGGCCGGGAGCGCCGTAGACGCGCCCGGCGGCGTCGCGGCGGACCAGACGGCGGTCCTCGAGGGTCCGGAGGATCCGGTAGACGATCGAGCGGTGCACACCGAGCGCGGCGGCGACCTCCGCGATGGTCGGCGGCTGCGCCGAGCCCGTGACCACCTCGAGCACGCGGATGCCGCGGTCCAGCGTCTGCGAGGAGGCGGACGAGGAGGCGCCGCGGGCGCCGGAGGGGGCGGCCGTCGTCGTGGTGCTGCGCGGCGGTGTCATGGACGGCTCCTTTCCGGAGAAACCCTTGTGAAGTGGCTCACGCCTGGCGTACAGTCTGACACAGTTCGTTCTCTATGAGAACAGCGTGTTCCATATGCGAACACAGCAGCCGCGACCACCTCCCGAGGCGCCCCGCTCCCCCGGGCCCGCGCGAAAGGACCAAGGATGCTCTTCCACCACAACGGCTATGTCTCCACGAACCCCCGCCAGTACGCGGCCGCCGGCGTCGGCCTCGACCGCCCGGCCGAGCTGCCGGACGAGATGGACGTGCTGATCGTGGGCGCAGGCCCGGCCGGCATGATCGCCGCCGCCCAGCTGGCGATGTTCCCGGACGTCACCACCCGCATCATCGACCGCCGCCCCCACCGCCTGAAGATCGGGCAGGCCGACGGCATCCAGGCCCGCTCCGTGGAGACCTTCCAGGCGTTCGGCTTCGCCAACGAGATCATCGACGAGGCCTTCGACCTGACGTCCATGGCCTTCTGGAACCCGGATCCGGAGAACCCGGAGAACATCGTCCGCACCTCCCTGGCCGAGGACGACCCGGAGGGCGTGTCCGAGTTCCCGCACCTGATCGTGAACCAGGCCCGCATCCTGGACTACTACGCCGAGTACATGAAGAACGCCCCCACCCGCATGGAGCCGGACTTCGGCTGGGCCTTCGAGGCCCTGGACGACTCCGGCGAGGGCGACTACCCGGTGACAGTGACCCTGCGCCGCACCGGCGACGGCGAGGGCAACGAGGTCGCCGACGGCCCGACCCGCCAGGTCCGCTGCAAGTACGTGGTCGGCGCGGACGGGGCCCGCTCGGGCGTGCGCAAGGCGATCGGCCACTCCCTCTCCGGCGACGCCGCGAACCACGCCTGGGGCGTCATGGACACCCTGGCCGTCACCGACTTCCCGGACATCCGCACCAAGTGCGCCATCCACTCCAAGAACGGCTCCATCCTGCTGATCCCCCGCGAGGGAGGCCACCTGTTCCGCCTCTACGTGGACCTCGGCGTGGTGCCGGAGGGGGACAACGGCACCATCCGCAAGACCCCGCTCGAGGAGGTCATCAAGCGCGCCCAGGCGATCCTGCACCCCTACACCCTGGAGGTGAAGGACGTGGCCTGGAACTCGATCTACGAGGTCGGCCACCGCCTGACCTCCGGCTTCGACAACCGCGAGCGGGTGGGCGAGCCGACCGTGTTCCTGCTCGGCGACGCCTGCCACACCCACTCCGCGAAGGCCGGCCAGGGCATGAACGTGTCCATGCAGGACGGCTGGAACCTCGCCTGGAAGCTCGGCCAGGTCCTCTCCGGCCAGGCCCCGAAGGAGCTCGTGGGCACCTACTCGGACGAGCGCAAGGACATCGCCAAGAACCTGATCGACTTCGACAAGGAGTGGTCCACCCTCATGGCGAAGCCGATCGACGAGCTCGGCGACCCGAACGAGGTGGCGGAGTTCTACACCAAGACCGCCGAGTTCCCGGCCGGCTTCATGACCGAGTACCAGCCGTCCATGCTGACCCGCAGCGGGAACCAGGAGCTGGCCACCGGCTACCCGATCGGCAAGCGCTTCCGCTCCGAGCTGGTCGAGCGCTCCTGCGACACCAACACCAAGCACCTGGGTCACCTGCACAAGGCCGACGGCCGCTGGCGCGTGTACGTCTTCGCCGACGCCGCCATGCCGAACGCCGAGGACTCGAAGGCCGCCGCCTGGGCCACGGCGATCGAGCAGGACCCGGCGTCCTTCCGCAACCGCTGCACCCCGGCCGGCGCCCCGCAGGACACCGTGTTCGATATCAAGGTGGTCTACCAGCAGAAGCAGACCGAGTTCGCCCATCCGGACGTGCCGGCCCTGTTCAAGCCGACCTCGGGCTGTCTGGGCCTGTATGACCTGAACAACATCTTCGCCACCTGCCTGCCCTCGCACGGCCCGGACATCTACGACGTCCGCGGCATCTCCCGCGACGGCGCCGTGGTGATCGTCCGCCCGGACCACTACGTGGCCGCGGTCCTGCCGCTGGACGCTCCGGAGCAGGCCAACGAGTTCTTCGAGGGCGTGCTCCTGGACCAGAACTGATCCGGTGCATCGGGGCCCTGACGGCCCCGTCCCGACGGCGGCGCCGTCACCTGCTGCAGGTGGCGGCGCCGCCGGCTGTTCTCACCCCGGGTCCAGCCGGACCTGCGAGAGTGGACCCATGACCCGATTCCTCCTCAGCCTCGCCGTCAACGCCATCGCGCTCTGGTCCGCCGTCTGGCTGCTGCCCGGCATGGACGTGACCCTGTCCTCCTCCCTGCACCTGTTCGACGACCAGACGGCGAACACCGTGGTCGCCTACGCCCTGCTCGGCCTGCTGTTCGGCGCCGTGAACGCGGTGATCCGCCCGATCGTGGCGTTCCTCTCCCTGCCCATCACCTGCCTGACGCTCGGTCTGTTCACGGTGATCATCAACGCCGCCATGCTCGCGCTCACCTCCTGGCTGTCTTCCTTCCTGCCGATGCAGCTGCACATCGACCGCTTCTTCTTCACCGCCGTGTTCGCCGCGGTGATCGTGTCCCTGGTCTCCCTGGTGATGTCCTCCATCACGAACCGCATCGCGCCCGAGCGGCGCTGAGTCCCGGCCGTCACCGGCCGCCGAGCCGGCCCAGCCGGGCCCGTGGATGCGCCGGCTGCGGCTGCCGCTCCCACGGCTCCGGCCGCCGCCGCCCCAGCGGCACCGTCTTCTGGGAGAGCACTCTCCCGCCGGTGAGCAGTCCCAGCGCGGCCACCGTGGGGGCCGCCTCGCCCCACGCCTCGGCTCCCCGCGCCTCCTGGGCCTCGACCAGCGCGCGGTACGAGTCGATGCCGTGGTGCTCCATCAATCGCTCGGGGACGTCCGCCAGGTGCGCGGGCAGGCGCTTCATCGCCTCGTAGTTCTCCGGGACCTCGGAGAGGTCGTAGTCCTCGTCGAGGACACGCAGGTACTCGATGTACTCCTGGAACTCCTCCGTGGTCACCGACGGCGTCGAGGCCAAGGTCACCGTCGCCCGGTCCACGGTGGCAGGGTTCGGTCCGCCGTCCAGGGCCGCGGTGAGGTCATGCTCGTCCTCCAGGTGCAGCACGGGCGCCCCCTCCGGTGTCGGCAGGTTCGCCGTCGGAGACCCGTACGTGTAGGCGCCGGCCATCTCGTACCGGGACGCGAGCGCTTCGTGGGACAGCAGGTTCACCGCGTGCAGTCCCCCCTGGGAGTGGCCGGCGGGCAGCACTCGGGCGCCGTCCGGCACGCCGGCGGCCGCCAGTGCCGCGGCCACGGCGTCCCCGGTCCGCTGCGAGTTCCTGCCCACGGCGTCGGCGATGCCGCCCAGCCCGGTGAAGTTGTCATAGCGGGTCCCGTCCTCGCCGAGCCCGTGCTCGGCCTCGAGGTCCTGGCTCTGGGTCCCCGGCAGCGTGACGACGTAGGTGTCTCGGCCGTCCGCAGCCCGGATCCGGGTGACCATGACCCGTCCCGGACCGGCGCCGGACACCTGCTCCTGCAGCCCCATGACGGCCGAGACTCCGCCGTCCAATGCTTCGGGACCGTCCTCGACGGCCTCGACGGCTCCGACGACCTCCACCGGCTGCTGCGCCAGATGCCGGAGGCTGGCCTCCGAGAAGTTCTCCCAGTTGACCACCTCGTCGTAGACGTCCCCCACAGGGCCGTCCATGATCCAGCCGGCCAGCGTCCCGGCGGGGTCGGCCAGCGTGGACCTGGCCCCCAGCGTGCGGCCCTTCGCCGTCACCCTCTGTGTGGCCGAGCGCGGGTCCGTCCCCGTCACGCTTCCCGCCTTCGCCGTGCGGGCGGCGGCGCGGGAGTCGAGGACATCGCGGTGTCGGGCGATGCCGGGGACCCTCATCGCCCCGGCGAACATGCCCGCCGTGATCCCCTTGGCCAGGGCGCCCTGGGTCACGGAGTTCAGAGCGTTGCGCACCAGCAGCTCCGCTTCGTCCACCGTGAACCCGTTCTGCCCCTCGGACCAGACGTGGCCCACGGCCTCCCCCGCGGAGAGCTGGACACGCTCCACCGCATGCCGCGCCCCGCGTTCGGCGGCCCGGTAGCGGTCCACGGACATCCGCACCGAGGTGGCCGCCGTCCGTGCGATCTCCTGCACCTGGACCGCGTTGACCTCCAGGTCCTGCAGGCGCACGGTCACGTCCAGGACCGCCGGGGCCGCCTCGGCGTGCGCCGGGAGCTCCTCCGCCCACTGGCGCACCGGTATGCGCAGGGCCGTCAGGGCCGGCTCCAGTCGTTCCAGCCCGAGACAGGCATGCTCGAGGTCGTCCAGGTCCGCCATGATCGAGGTCGGTCCGCCGGAGACCCGCCGGATGCCGGTCCGATCCGTCTGCCTGCTCATCCGCACGCCACCGCCTTCCCCGCCCACTGAAGAGCCTGTTGTTCGGCGATCGCCTCCGCCTCGGCGGCACGGGCCTGCTCCACGGCTGCCGACAGAGAGGCCTCCGCCTCCGCGACCAGGTCCAGCACCCTGCTCCCGCGTGCCTTCATGTCCGCGACCTGGCGCAGATAGCCGCGTGCGGCGTCCGAGACCCAGCGGACCTCCTCGGCCCAGGACAGGTGCCGCAGGCAGTCCTCCCAGTCCGACCGCTGCGCACGGAGCCGCCCGAGGACCCATTCGAGCTGCTCGACCGCCGCCGCCGCGTCCCGCCGGCGCGCGTTCACCCCGCCGGTCTCCCCCGCCAGCCAGCCGAGCACACCGGCCTGCGCCGCCGCGCATGTCATCACGTTCGTCACCATGCCCCGGACGCTAGGCGAGGCGGGCACCCGGGTGCGCGGCCGTCGTCGGGAACTGTGGACAGGGCCCGGGGACCGGGCGCCTGTGGAGGAGGGGACGGCCCGCAGTCCGTGTGCGGCAGATGCCGGAACCGGGCGGCGCGGACATATTGACCACCCCCGCACCCTGACCTATCCTGAACGAACGGTCAGTAATTGTCCGCGCCCGCTTCCGCGCAGGCGACGCAGACCGACGCCGCCCGCGAGAACACGCCGCAAGCAATGAGGTGACACCCCATGGCAGAGAACACCACCACTCTGGCCGCCGTCGCGTCCGAGGAAGACGCCGCCGGTCAGGAGAACTTCGATCGTCTGATCGCCGAGGACTCCCGCATCGAGCCCCGCGACTGGATGCCGCCGGCCTACCGCAAGTCCCTGACCCGCCAGGTCTCCCAGCACGCGCACTCCGAGATCATCGGCATGCAGCCGGAGGCCAACTGGATCACCCGCGCCCCGTCCCTGAAGCGCAAGGCCATCCTCATGGCCAAGGTGCAGGACGAGGCCGGCCACGGCCTGTACCTGTACTCGGCCGCCGAGACCCTCGGCACCCCGCGAGACGTGCTGAACGACCAGCTCCTGCAGGGCAAGGCGAAGTACTCCTCGATCTTCAACTACCCGGCCCGCACCTGGGCGGACATGGGCGCCATCGGCTGGCTCGTGGACGGCGCCGCCATCTGCAACCAGGTGCCGCTCTGCCGCGCCTCCTACGGCCCGTACGGCCGCGCGATGGTCCGGATCTGCAAGGAGGAGTCCTTCCACCAGCGCCAGGGCTGGGAGATCCTCTACTCCCTCTCCCACGGCACCCCGGAGCAGAAGCAGATGGCCCAGGACGCCGTGAACCGCTTCTACGGCCCGGCCCTGCAGATGTTCGGCCCGCCGGACGAGGACTCCCCGAACTCCAAGCAGTCCATGGCCTGGAAGGTCAAGCGCTTCTCCAACGACGAGCTGCGCCAGCGCTTCGTGGACATGATCGTCCCCCAGGCCGAGGCCCTCGGCCTGACCCTGCCGGACCCGGACCTGAAGTGGAACGAGGAGCGCGGCCACTACGACTTCGGCGAGCTCGACTGGGACGAGTTCATGTCCGTCATCAAGGGCGGAGGCCCCATGAACGTCCAGCGCATGGCCCGCCGTGTCCAGGCCCATGAGGACGGCGCCTGGGTCCGTGAGGCCGCCGCCGCCTACGCCCGCCGCCAGGCCGAGCAGAACCAGCCGGCCAAGACCCAGCTGATCGGAGCCTGACCCATGACCGAGAACACGTCCACCTCGAACGCCTGGCCGCTCTGGGAGGTCTTCGTCCGGGCCTCGCGCGGCCTGTCCCACGTGCACGCGGGCTCCCTGCACGCCCCGGACGCCACCATGGCGCTGCGCAACGCGCGCGACCTGTACACCCGCCGCAACGAGGGCACCTCCGTGTGGGTCGTCCCGGCCGAGGCCATCGCCGCCTCCGACCCGGACTCCAAGGGCGGCTTCTTCGAGTCGGCGCAGGGCAAGTCCTACCGCCACGCCACCTACTACCAGCAGTCCGAGGGGGTGCCGCACCTGTGAGCTTCGCGACCAACGACTCGGCCACCAAGCAGTCCGCCGGTGTGGCCATCACCGCCGAGGAGATCGCCGAGTCCGGCTCCACGGCCTCGGAGGCCGTGGCGAACTACGCCGTGCAGCTGGGCGACGACGCCCTGATGCTCGGCCAGCGCCTGTCCTGGTGGATCTCCCGCGCCCCGGAGCTCGAAGAGGACATCGCCCTGGGCAACATCGCCCTGGACCTGGTGGGCCACGCCCGCTTCTTCCTGACCTACGCGGGCACCGCGTGGGGCAAGACGGAGGACCAGCTCGCCTATCTGCGCGACGAGGAGGAGTTCCGCTCCGCCCGCCTCGTGGAGGCCGAGAACGGCGACTTCGCCAAGACGATCGCCCGCCAGCTGTACTACTCGTTCTACTCGTACGAGCTGTACACCCGCCTCGTGGACTCGAAGGACGAGACCCTCTCGGCCATCGCGAACAAGGCCCTCAAGGAGGTCCTGTACCACCAGGACCATGCCGCCGTGTGGCTGAACCGCCTGGGCCTGGGCACCGAGGAGTCCGCCCGCCGCATGCAGGCCGGCCTGGACGAGCTGTGGCCGTACGTCGGCGAGCTGTTCTACGACGACGAGAACACCGCCGAGCTGGCCGGCCAGGGCATCGCCGTGCTGCCGTCCTCGCTGGAGGAGCCGACCCTGGAGCGCATCACGCGCGCCATCACCGAGGCCGGCCTCGAGGTCCCGACCTCCCCGACCGCCCGCGGCCTCGACCGCTCCGGCGCCACCTCCGAGTGGCGCGGCTACATCCTGGCCGAGATGCAGGTGCTCGCGCGCCGGTACCCGGAGGCGCAGTGGTGAAAGCCGCCGAGCTCCGTCCCGCCGACCCCGCCGACGCGCAGGTCTGGGACGCCGCCGCCACCGTGCACGACCCGGAGATCCCTGTGCTGTCCATCGCGGACCTGGGGATCCTCCGTCAGGCACGGGCAGAGGACGGCCGCGCCGTCGTGGTCATCACCCCGACCTACTCCGGCTGCCCCGCCATGGAGACCATCACCACGGACGTGAAGCTCGCCCTGTCCCGGGCCGGCTTCGAGGACGCAGAGGTGCGCCTGGTGCTGCAGCCTGCGTGGACCACGGACTGGATGACCGACGAGGGCAAGGCCAAGCTCAGCGAGTACGGGATCGCCCCGCCTGCGGCCCGGACCACCGACGGTCCGGTGCGCATCGGCTTGGCCGTCAAGTGCCCGCGCTGCCACTCGCTGAACACGCGAGAGATCACCCGCTTCGGGTCCACCTCCTGCAAGGCGCTCCACACCTGCAACGACTGCCTCGAACCCTTCGACTACTTCAAGGTGCACTGATGACCGAGACCACCGACGCCCCCATCGGCCGCAAGCGCCGCGCCACGTTCAACACCCTCGAGGTGACCGGGCTGCGCAAGCTGACCTCGGACTCCGTGGAGGTCACCTTCACCGTCCCCGAGGAGCTCGCGGACGACTACGACTACCTCCCGGGCCAGTACGTCGCGCTCCGCAAGGAGATCGACGGCGCCGAGATCCGCCGCTCCTACTCGATCTGCGCCGTGCCCCGCCGCGGTGAGATCCGCGTGGCCGTCAAGAAGGACCTGGGCGGCAGGTTCTCCACGTGGGCCAACGAGGTCCTCGAGGTCGGCGAGAAGATCGATGTGATGAACCCGCAGGGCGCCTTCACGTCCCGGACCCACATCACCTCGATGAACAACGCCGAGGAGCTCGCCGCCGAGAAGGTGTCCGAGAAGAAGAACACCCACCTGGTGGCCTTCGCCGCCGGCTCCGGCATCACGCCGATCATGTCCATCGCCAAGGCCGTGCTGGCCGCCTCGGACACCTCGCGCTTCGACCTGGTGTTCGCCAACCGCTCCGCCATGGACGTGATGTTCGCGGAGGAGATCGGCGACCTGAAGGACAAGTACCCGGCCCGCTTCACCGTGAGCCACGTGCTCTCCCGCGAGCAGCGCGTCTCCCCGCTGCTGTCCGGCCGCATCGACGCCGAGAAGCTCGAGACCCTCCTCGACCGCGTGATCGACGTGAACGGCACCGACGAGTGGTTCCTCTGCGGCCCGTTCGAGCTGGTCCAGCTGGTCCGCGACTCCCTCGCCCAGCGCGGCGTGGCCGAGGACAAGGTCCGCTTCGAGCTGTTCACCACCGGCCGCCCGGAGAACCCGGAGGGCCAGTCCGGCCGCGTGGTGGAGACCGACCCGGCCGGAGACAACTACACCATCGAGTTCAACCTCGACGGCCTGTCCGGCAAGGTCGAGTCCCCGAAGTCGGCGCACGAGACCCTGCTCAACGCCGCCCTGCGCGTGCGCTCGGACGTCCCGTTCGCCTGCGCCGGCGGCGTGTGCGGCACCTGCCGCGCCAAGGTCACCGACGGCACCTACGAGATGGACGAGAACTACGCCCTCGAGAAGGACGAGGTCGAGGCCGGCTACGTGCTGACCTGCCAGACCCGTCCGACCTCGGACACCATCACGGTCGACTTCGACTCCTGAGGAGGGTTCCCATGATCGACCTGACCATCGCCGACGGCATCGCCGAGATCGTCCTGAACGCCCCGCAGAAGATGAACTCCCTGGACGAGGCCGCCCTCGCGGACCTCGGCAAGGCCTATGCGGACGTGGCCGCCGCGGCCGAGCGCGGCGAGGTCCGCGCCCTGCTGCTGCGCGGGGAGGGCCGCGGCTTCTGCGCCGGACGTGACATCTCGAACGTCGTCCCGGCGGACGACGACGCCACCGCCTACCTGCGGGACAAGGTCACCCCGGTGCTGCGCGCCATGGCCGACCTGCCGGTGCCGACCTTCGCCGCCGTGCAGGGCGCGTGCCTGGGCGTGGGCCTGGGCCTGGCGATCGCCACGGACGTGGTCTACGTGGCCGAGAACGCCAAGATCGGCTCCCCGTTCGCCAACCTCGGCGCCACCCTGGACTCCGGCGGACACTGGCTGTTCACCGAGCGCCTGGGCGCCCACCGCACCCTGGACCTCATCTACACCGCGGAGCTGATTTCCGGCGCCGAGGCTGTGCAGGCCGGCCTGTTCTCCCGTTCCGTGCCGGCGGACGAGCTGCTGGAGTTCACCCGCGCCAAGGTCGCGCAGGTCGCCTCCGGCGCCACCCTGGCGTTCAAGGCCTCCAAGGAGCTCGTCGCTCAGATCCGCGATCGGCGCGTGGGCCTGTGGGAGTCCCTGGACGCCGAGAACGTCGCCCAGGGCGACCTCTGCAACACCGCGGACTACGCGGAGGGCTTCAAGGCCTTCCAGCAGAAGCGCACGCCGGAGTTCACCGGCCGCAGCTGACCGGCTCCTGCAGGAGCCGCTTCCCGACGACGGCGCCGTCACCTCACGAGGTGACGGCGCCGTCGTCGTGTCATCACCGCTGGACGAGCCTGTGCACCCTGAGCCACGCGACAACGCGGCACATCTCACATCATGGGCGGATTCTCACGACACGGTGTGACACGGCTCACCGACTCGGATAGAGTGGCGCCACCGAGTTCCCGACCGAACGGTCGGTTCCCCTCACTCGACTCGGCTGTCCAGCCGCTCCGGCGGACCGGACACTCTCGCACCGTCTTCCCACTGGAGTTTTCATGAGCACCACCTACACCGACACGCTCGGGCAGGGTTCCGCCGCGAAGAAGCGCGAAGAGCGCAAGGTCCTCGCGGGCACCCTCGTGGGCACCACGATCGAGTGGTACGACTTCTTCATCTACGCCCAGGCCGCCGGCCTCGTGCTCGCGCCGCTGTTCTTCGAGCCGATGGGTGAATCCGGCTCACAGATCGCCGCGTGGGCCTCCCTCGGCATCTCCTTCCTGGTCCGCCCGCTCGGCGCGATCGTCGCAGGCCACGTCGGCGACAAGTTCGGCCGCAAGGTCGTCCTGGTCTTCACCCTGATCGGCATGGGCGCCGCCACGGTGCTCATCGGCCTGCTGCCGACCTACGCGACCATCGGCATCTGGGCTCCGATCCTCCTGATCCTCTTCCGCCTGCTGCAGGGCTTCTCCGCCGGCGGCGAGTGGGGCGGCGCGGCCCTGATGTCCGTGGAGCACGCCCCGCGCGGCAAGCGCGGGCTCTTCGGCGCCTACCCACAGATCGGCGTGCCGCTGGGCATGATCCTGGCGACCATCATGATCTTCGGCATCTCCACCTTCATGGACGAAGAGCAGTTCATGTCCTGGGGCTGGCGCATCCCGTTCCTGTTCTCCTTCATCCTGATCATCGTCGGCCACCTCATCCGCAAGGCCGTGGAGGAGTCCCCGGTCTTCCAGGAGATGCAGCGGCTGAAGAAGGAGGAGTCGGCCCCGCTCGGCGACCTCTTCCGCGGCCACTCCACGTGGGTCGTGCTCGCCGCCCTGATCTTCGCCGCCAACAACGCGGCCGGCTACCTCGTCATCGCCTACTTCAACGGCTACGGCGTGAAGGCCCTCGGCATGGAGCGCACCGAGACCCTCGCCGCGTCCCTCATCGGCGGCTTCGGCTGGCTGGTCTTCACCCTGTTCGGCGGCTGGATCTCGGACAAGATCGGCCGCAAGCTGACCTTCCTCATCGGCTACGGCATCGTGATCGCCTGGGCCATTCCGATGTGGTCCCTGCTGAACACCGCCTCCCTGCCGCTGTTCGCCCTGGCCGTCTTCATCCTGACCATCGGACTCGGCCCGTCCTACGGCCCCCAGTCCGCGATGTATGCGGAGATGTTCCCGGCAAACGTGCGCTTCTCCGGCATCTCCATCGGCTACGCCCTGGGGTCCATCATCGGCGGCGCCTTCGCTCCGATGATCTCGGACCTCATCCTGCAGCGCACCGGCAACCCCTACCTGATCGGCGTGTACATCGCCGCCCTGGGCGTGGTCTCCTTCATCGCGGTCTGCTTCGTGCCGAACGGCATCCAGGACCGCGACCTGCACGACCACCGCGACGAGATCTCCGACGACCCGGTCGCCGAGATCCGCGAGGCCGAGAAGCAGGCCTGATCCTCCTGCCCGTCACCGCCCGGTGACGTCACGACGGCGGTCCCCTCACCTTTCGCAGGTGAGGGGACCGTCGTCGTTGTCCTCCGTTCAGCGGGACTCGGCCAGGAAGCGCTCAGCGCGACGGCGGACGTCCCCATCCTGGCGGGCGAGCTCCTGCACCCGCTGCTCGAGGGACTCGGCGCGGTCCAGGAGCCGGTCCGCCAGGCGGGAGGACCACGGCTGCCCCTCAAGCTCCTCGAGCTCGTCCCAGGCCGCCAGCAGCGCCGAGGAGTAGAGGCGGTGGGCCGCCTCCTCCGGGCTGCCGGCAGGCCCGGTCCCGAGGACGGCGACGGCGTCCAGCGCGCTCCGGTCCTCCTCGAGCAGCAGTCGTTCCAGGGTGCTGCGGCTGCGGCGCAGCGAGTCGGCGGTGCGGCCCCGGCCGCGGCGGCCGGCGGAGACCCCCGCGAGGGTCTCCGTGATCGCCCCGAGGCCGACGAGCAGCACGGTGCCAGCCACGGTCACGACCGTGCGGGTGGTCGATGCCTCGGCCGGGTCGACGGCGTCCTCCGCCCGTGCGTGGGTCTGCGTGCCGGCGGCGCGCACCTCGGCGCCGACCACGGTGGCGAACTGCGCCGGGTCGGTCAGGTCCCGCAGCGGCACGGACGTGCTGTCCGCGGCGTCGGCGGCGGGGTCGGTCTGCGGAGTCGTCCCCGTGGCCACCGGTCCGGTCATCGGCTCCAGCGCGCCGCCGCGGCCGTCCGGGTAGACGACCACCGGCACCACCGCGACGCCCGGGAGGACGTCGCCGGTGGCCGGGTCCACCACGTCCTCCGACAGGTCCGCCTTGATGTCCTCCAGCAGCTGCAGGACGCTCTCCTGCGTCACGGGGACGGCCTCGTCCGTGGCCTGGCGCTCCGGGTCCCGCCGCAGGACGGTCTCGGCGTCCCGGACCGCCACGACGACGTCCAGCCCCTCCGCCAGCTCGGCCCCGGCCAGCCGGGAGACGTGGTCCCGGTCCAGCTCCAGCTCGGAGTGACCGTCCAGGGGGAGCCCGTGGACGGAGACGTCGCCGGGGTCCTGCCGTCCGGGCAGGAGCCCGGCGGGGTCCCGCTCGAGCTGGTCCGCGGCCGCGGTGCCGAGCCCGAAGGAGACCAGGAGCGCGAGGAGGACCCCGCCGACGCGCGCGGGTGCGGTCAGCCGGAAGCGACCGTGCCGGTCCTCGGTGAACGCCCAGGCGAGCGGGCCGCCGCGGCCGGTGCCGGAGGCCGACGGTGAGGCGGACGTGGAGACGGACGTGGACGGGGCCTGCTCGCCGACGGTGGGGGCGGCGGGGCTGGCGAGGCTGGTGGGGTGTGCCGGGGCGGTGGGGTCGGCGGAATCCACGCCGCGGTCCCGGGCGACCGACGCCAGGACGTCCTCGGGGTGTTCGCCGGCCGAGACCCGAGCCGCCGCCACCGCGCGGTCCACGGCGTCGAGGGCGCCGCCGGCGGGCAGGGCATCGAGGCCCAGCCCCTCGCGAGTCGCGCGCAGGTCCGCAGGCTGCGCCGGTGCGGGCAGGCCCGGCCAGCCGTCGAGCAGGCCGCGGACCGACGCGGCACGCTCGACCGCCTGCAGGTAGGGCACCGCGACCGATCCCACGCGGCCTTCGTCCGCGTTCGCCGCGGCCGCGGTGAGCGCGTCGGCGCAGGCCCCGATCCGCTGCTCGGCGGCCGTCCACGCCTGGGCGTCGAGGGCCTCCGGTTCCTGCCGGAAGGCCTGCAGCCGCGCCAGGAGGTCGTCTACGGCGTCCTGGAGGTCAGCGGCGGCCTCGAGCGTCTCGGGCGGACGCCCCTGGGCGCCCCGCACGGCGGCGACGGCCCGGCGGGCCGGCTCCACGAGGGCGGCCGCGACCTCGTCCAGGACCTCTCCGCCGCCGGCCACGGCCCCCTGGACCAGGGACGCCGCCTCCAGCGCCTCGGCCTCCGCCCGCACCCGCGCGGCGTCTCGGGCGTAGGCCCGCACCCGCTCCTCCGTGTCGGCGCCGGGCCGTGCCGTCTCCTCGGCGATCAGGCCCTCCCGCCGGGCCAGGGCGACGGCGCCGGCGCGGACCTCGTCCCACTGGGCGCGCATCCGCTGCGTCCGGTGCTCCTCCGGCACGGACAGCGCCGAGACCTCCAGCGCCTCGAGCTCGAGGACCACGTGGGACATGTCCGTCCGTGCCGTCCGGTGCATCCGGCGGAGCTCGGCACGGGCACGCAGCGCCCGGGCCGTCATCACGCCGCCGAGCACCGTCAGGACCCCGGGGACGGCCACGCGGCCCACCCAGGTCCCGAGGTCGGGCTCGGCACCGGGGTCCGCGAGCGCGGCGGCCGTCCGGGCGGTCACCGCCACGGCGCTCGGCCCGTTGCCGGCGTCCCGGTTCGTCTCGTAGGCGATGCTCAGCACCTCCGCCGGGCTCGGCTCCCTGCCGAAGGGGGCGTGCCCGCGGGGGAGGTCTCCCCCGTCCGGGAAGGCCGCCGGGTCCACGGTGACGCCCACCTCCCGGCGGCGATCCTGCACGTCCCCCACGGAGCGGCTCAGCTGCGTCGAGATCAGCACGTCCGCCTCCGGGCCGCTCCGGCCGTAGTCCGCGGGCGGCAGCAGGTGCTCGTCCGTCACCGCCACCGTCAGCGGGGACCAGGCGCGCACGTCGAGCCGCTCGGCCGCGGCCTCCACCCGCTCCTGGGTGATGCCGTGGGGCAGCCCCTCCGGGATCCGGAACTGGACCCGGTGCTCCGGCTCCGCGGTGACCGCGGCGACCCCGGCGGCGCCGAGGCCCACGGTCGCCGCCGCGGCGAGGGCCGTGGCCCCGGCCCAGCGCGCCGGCCTGACGCTCCAGTCCCCGAGCAGCCGCGCGGCCAGCGGCCGGTCCGGTCGGTCGTGCGGTCGGGGGTCTCGCTCAACGTGAGTCACGCAGGAACCTCTCTGCCCGGCGGTGCACGTCCTCGTCCTGGCGTGCCAGGTCTTCCACACGGTCGCGCAGCGCCTCGGCCCGGCGCACGGTGTCCGGCCGCCGCTGGGCGCCGAGCGGCAACGAGCCGAGGGCCTCGGCCTCCCGCCAGGCGGTGACGAGCGCGGACTCGTAGAGCCGCTGCCCGGCCTCCTGGGCGGAGCCGGCCGGACCGGCTCCGAGGATCGCCACGGCGGACAGCTCACGTTCGTCCCGGCCGAGCATGAGCTGCTCGAGGCCGCCACGGGCCGCCCTCAGGGCACGGCCCGTGCGCCCGTGGCCGCGCAGGCCCAGGGCCGTGCCGGCAAGGGCCTCGAGGATGCCGCCGAGGGCGAGGAACATGACCGAGCCGGAGGCGGTGAGCACGGCCCAGAGCGGCAGGAACTCCAGGTCCGCCTCATAGGTGCGGTTGGACTGGATACCGCGGGCGACGTCCTCGATCTCATGGGCCACAGCGCTCGCCATCAGACCGGGGTCGTCCGCGTCCCACAGCGGGGCGGAGGTGCGCTCGAAGCTGTAGCCGCCGAGCCAGGACTCGGTGCCCTCGTAGACGTGGCCGGTGAGCGCGGGCATCACGCCCCCGCGGCCGCCCTGCCACACCATCAGCGGGATGATCACGGCGTTCGGCTCCAGCTCCCCGGTGGCCTCGTCCGCGAGCTCCGGGAACTCTCCGATGAGCTTCTCACTGCCCTCCAGCGCGCTGTCCAGAGTGACGCGGCGGCTGTACTCGGAGGCGGTGTCCTCCGGTGACCGGTCCAGGTAGTCCTCTGCCCGGCGCACGGCCACCGTCACGTCGAAGGACTCCGTCAACTCCGGGTCCACGCGGCGGCGGATCTCCTCGGCCGTGAGCTCCACGTCCGAGGCCGGGAGCAGCTCAGCCCCGTCCACGGAGACCTCACCGACCTCCTGGTCCCCCTCCAGGTACCAGTCCGGCTCGGCGGTGGCCTGGGCCGCCAGGGGCGCCGCCGCCGCGCCGGCCAGGAGGACGGCGGCGAGGGCACCGGCCATGCGGGTGCCTTTGCGGAAGCGGAAGCGGCCGGCCTTGGGGATCCCGGCCGAGCCGGGCACCGCCCCCGGGACAGCCGCAGCCGTGGGTCGGGTCTGCGCCGAGACGGACGGCGAGACCTGGTCCCCACGGGCCGTCCCGGCCTCCGCCACCAGCGCGTGCAGCGGCTCCCCCGCGGCGGCCCGGGCCAGCAGCAGGACCTCCTGCACGCGCAGCAGCGACGCCTCCGCCGGGGTCGGCGGCAGCCCGATGCCCTCGCGCACACGGGCCGTGCCGGCCACGCCGCGGTCCGGGAGCAGGGCACGGCGCAGCTCGTTGCGCCCCTCGGCGTCCGGCCCGGCGTCCAGGGCGCGGGTGAGCTCGAGCGCGCACTGGCCGATGCGGGCCTCGGCGGAGATCCACCGGCCCACCCAGGAGGACGTGTCCTCTCCGGGGGTGCCGCGGACCTCCTCGAGCAGCGAGAGAAGACGGTCCACGGCGTCCCGCAGGTCGGCCGCGGCCGCGTCCACACGCTGGTGTCCCGGCTGTCCCGGGCGATCCTGGCGTGGTGCCTGCCCGAGACGGGCCAGCGTCCGCTCCGCCGGCGCCACCAGGGCTGAGGCGACGCGGTCCAGCACGTCCCCGGCTCCGGCGAAGCCACCGCGGACCTCGGCCGTGCCGGCAAGGGCGGCTGCGTCCTCGGCAAGGCGGTCCGCGGCGTCGGCGTACCGGTCCACAGCCGAGACGGTCCGCGGCGTCGGACGGCGCAGCCCGGACTCGAGTTCCTCCTCGCGCTGGAGGAGGAAGAGGGCCCGGCCGGAGAAGTGGTTCCATTCCTGGGCGGAGCCGGACGGACGGCGGTCCTCCGGGAGGGCGAGCACGGAGACTTCGAGCGCCTCCAGGTCCAGGACCACGCGGGCGACGCGTGCCCGGGCCAGGCGGAAGCGGCGGCGCAGCTCGGAGACCGCGCGGACGGCGCGGGCCCAGAGCAGGCCGGCTCCGAGGGTCAGGGCGCCCATGGCGCCGGTGAGGCCGATCCACAGCAGCGGTTCACGCGGCAGGCCGGAGTAGGAGAGTTCGCCGGCGGTGCGGGCCATGGCCACCACGGAGGCGGCGGAGTGCCCCATGTCCCGGTTCCGCTCGAACGCCTGGAGCAGCTGGATCGAGGGGCGGTCCCTGGGGGAACCGGTGTCCTCGTCCTCGTCGGGGAAGACCTCCGGGTCCACGACCACGCCGTTGTGCCGCTCCGCCGGGAGCGTCGAGGGATCGTAGCCCGGGACGGTCATGTCCACGGGCATCCGCTCCAGCTGCGTGGAGAGCTGCACGTCCGCCGGGTAGTCGGCATCCTCCTCGAGCGGCCGGGCGATCCATTCGTCCGTCACCCGCACGGTGATCGGCTCCCAGGAGCGGATCGGGTCCTGCTCGGTGAGAGCTTCCACCCGCTCCTTGGTGATGCCGTACGGCAGCGGTTCCTCCAGCTGCAGGCGCACCGGCTCCCCCGGCTCGGCCGCCATCGTGCCGATGCCGGTCAGGCCCACGGCCACCGTGCCGGCCGCCAGCAGCGCGGTGACGGTGCCCCACAGGCCCCTGCGCATGGATGCCATCGCTTCCCCTCCGCCCCGGGCGCTCGCCGGAGCCTGCTCTCCAGCCTAGATGTACTCGGTCATCAGGGTGGGGACAGTCGGCGGCGTGGGCGCAGTCTGCTCAGTGCGGTGTGGCGAGCGCCGCGGGGGCCTGAGGCGAGGTGAGGCGGGCGGCCGTCCGCGGCCTGTGGCTGCGGGCCCAGCGGCTGCGGGACGTCAGAGCGGCCACACCTCCAGGGAGTCGCTGAGCCGGATGCTCACCCCGGAGACGCGCCCGCGCGGGCCGAGCAGCACGTGGACGACCGGATCCGCCTGCTCCCCCTCCGCCACGCCCCGCACCACCACGGCGCGCCGGCTCCCGGCAGCACCCGGGTCCGCCGGCAGCGGGGCACCGTTCAGCTCATGCACGGTCAGGTCCGCCGGGGGTGCGCAGCGACCGGCCAGGTCCTGGACCTCCTGCAAGGTCTGCCGCAGCACGGTCTGCGGCAGGGCGGCGCGAGCCGTGCTGGTCATCAGGGCGTGCACCGCAGTGAGGTCTCCGGAGAACCAGGCTCGGACCGCACGGTCGGCGCTCTGGAACGCCGTTTCCAGCCAGCTCCCCTGCCGTGCCGCCCCGGTGGTCGGTGCCGCACCCGCAACTGCGGCAGTCTGGAAGCGACGGTGCGCCGCCTGCCGGCTGACCCCGAGGGTCTGGGCGATCTCCTCCCACGTCCACCCAGCCTCGCGGGCACGGTGGACGGCGTGATGCAGCCGCCGCTCGGCCGCCGCCTGGGCGGCCAGCGCGGCGGTCAGTTCCTCACCGGGATCGCGGGGCATCCTCCGAGTCTGCCGCATCGGCGGACGCCGGAAGGAAAGCGCCGACGCCGACGGCCGCCATGATGCCGAGGATCACGGCGGTCGTGCCGCCGAGGATGATCAGCGCGGCCGCGACGACGGCCCCGGCCAGGACCTGCAGTGCCTTCGAACGGTCCCAGGCGGGCTGCCAGCGGCTGAACAGCGAGCCTGCGAGGGCGCCGCCGCGGGCCCGCATGAGGGGAGCGCACCAGGCACCCACGGTGTAAGCGAGGCCGGCGAGGGCACCGGTCAGCAGTGCCGGCCCCAGGTCGGCGTCGGAGCTGAG
Organism: Micrococcus sp. FDAARGOS_333; assembly: GCF_002206575.2. Taxonomy (NCBI): domain Bacteria; kingdom Bacillati; phylum Actinomycetota; class Actinomycetes; order Micrococcales; family Micrococcaceae; genus Micrococcus; species Micrococcus sp. FDAARGOS_333. The sequence continues at coordinate 2,759,602 of NZ_NJFJ02000001.1, forward strand.
GCCGTGAGTGACGAGGATCAGGATGAAGGAGACGACGGTGGCAATGAGCGTGAGAGCCATGTGACCGAGGTTATGGCCGTCCTGGGGAAGCGTCAATACATAGTTGACAGGTGCGCTGGGGCGCCGGCGGAACCGCGACGGGGGCGGCCGGGGTGCGTTCCCGAGCGATGGTGCGCGGGTGTCGAGATGCAACGAAGGTTTCAGAAACGCGCCAAGCCGATTCATACGCTGATCAGGACCTGAAGGGCTGATACCGGCTTCTCCTGCCCCTCACTTGACCGGCGCACGGGATCACGGTCGTTACCCTCGATCCATGCCTCTCCGTCTTCGCCCTTCCGTCCTCGACGACGCCGCCCGGGAAGGACTTCTCACCAGCCGGGCCGCCTATGGCGCCCGCGCGGCCGAGTACACCAAGCAGCTCGGCACCATGGACGCCGTGACCGAGGACGACAGGCTGCTGGTCGAAGCCTGGGCCGACCGGGTGGATGGGGTTCTGGCCGACGTCGGCTGCGGGCCGGCCCACTGGACCGCGCACCTGGCCTCGCTGGGCCATGAGGTGACGGGCATCGAGCCGGTCGAGGAGTTCGTCACCCATGCGCGCCGAGCCCACCCGGAGGTGCGCGTGGAGCCGGGTTCGTTCCAGACCCTGCACGCAGCCGCCTTCAACGGGATCCTGGGCTGGTACTCGATCATCCACACGCCACCGGTGGAGATGCCTCTCCTCCTGGAGCGCGCGCACCAGGCGCTGCGCCCGGGCGGGTCACTGCTGCTGGGCTTCTTCGCGTCAGACCAGGTGGAGGCCTTCGACCACGCCGTCACCACGGCGTGGTATTGGCCGGTCGATGAGCTCTCCCGCCTGTTGATCGCGGCAGGATTCACCGTGCTCGACTGTGGCACACGGCAGGACGCCGGCGTACGCCGCCACGGATGGATCGAGTCCAACCGGAGCTGAGGCGTCCGGCGCTCTCCGCCCCAAGCCGTCCAAGGAACCGTCCTGCGCGATTCGCGTGCGATCTTCACGGCGTCTCGACAGTCAGCGAGCGCTCCCCGTGGGCGCCGCGAACCGTCGTTTGCGGCAAACCTGATCCTCGCCACAACCCTCGCCATGGGGAAGCCGCGACGCACCATCGCTCGTCGCCTCCTCTTCCCCCTACGTGCCCAGACCGAGATACTCACACCATGCCAGCCACCCCCACAAGTTCCAGCGATTGGGCCTCCTACAATGCCGCGCGGGCAGGCACCTCGGCCGTGCGCCCTCTCACCGACCGCGCACTCACAACACTGCGGGCCACCCACCAGAACCTCGCAGGTCTGCGCGCTGTCGAGCTGGGAAGCGGCGCCGGCATCGAAACCCGACGCCTTCTCCAGGAGGGCCTGAACGTCCACACCATCGACATCGACCCAAGCGTCGAAAAGCACATGAATGAACTCACCACGCTCGGCATCCTCGAACACCGGACGGGCCTCATCGAGGAGTGGGATCCCCTCCCCCACGCCGATCTGATCCTGGCCAACGCCTCTCTGCCATTCGTCCCTCGCGCACGCTTCACCTCGGTGTGGGAGCGCGTCAAGCACGCCCTGCTTCCAGACGGGATCCTGGCGGTCGATCTCTTCGGCTCCGATGACACCTGGGCCTCGGACCTGGGCACCTACCTCACCCGGAAAGAGGTGGACGAACTCCTCGACACTTTGGAGGTGATCGAACTGACCGAGCGCAACGAAGAAGGGCATGCGTTCGACGGCATCAAGCACTGGCACACCTTCACCGTTATCGCCCGCCACCCAGCCTGACCCCTTCGCGCCCGGCCCCTGGCGAGCGAAACCGCACAAACGGTCGTTCATGACGACGCCCCCCGCCATGCGCCGTGTGCGCCACCTCCGGCCCTGTCCGCCCGCCGCACGGCTCGAGCACGGCTCGAGCACGGCTCGGCGGGTGCCTCTGCGCCCACCCCTTTCTTCAGAATGCAGTCACCGCATGCCTGACATCATCGAACTCCCCCTGCCCGCTGACGGTCCGCGACCCGCGGCGCCGCCTCACCTCCGCTCGAGCGTCCGCTGGGCCGCCTCCCGCACCGCTCGCGTGAGCCGCACCAGGCGCGTCACGGGCAATGTGGCCGCCTGCCAGTACAGGGGCACGAGGACGTCGTCGAGCCCGGGCACGCGGACCAGCCGGCCGGCGCGCACGTCCTCGACGGCCTGGGCGTCCACGAGCATCCCCCACCCCAGGCCGGCCCGGACGGACCGGTGGAACCCGTCGAACGACGGCGCCAGGTGCGTGGGCGGGGCGACGTCCAGCCCGGCGCCGCTCAGCGCGAGGCGCTGCAGGTCGTCCTTCGCGTTGTAGCGCATCATGGGCATCGCGCCGAGGTCGACGACGTCGCCCGCCGCGTGCCGCGCGAGCAGGGCGGGCGAGGCGAGCGGGACGTAGCGCATGCTCCCCAGCGGCTCCGCCGCGCACCCCTGGACCGGCTGCGGCTCCGTGGTGACGGCGGCCAGCACCTCGCCGCGGCGCAGCAGCCGGGCGCTGTGGTCCTGGTCCTCGACGTGCAGGTCGAGGACCGTGTTATCCCAGTCGGCGGCCTCCGCCAGGACGGGCCCGAACCATGTGCCCAGCACGTCGGCGGGCACGGCCAGGGAGGTGACGCTGCGCCCGGCCGCCGTGCGGCCCAGCCCGGCCCACGCCTCCTGTTCGAGCACCCGCATGTGCCGGGCCACGCGCACCAGGCCGACGCCGGCCTCGGTCGGCTCGCAGGGTGTGCCGCGCCGGAGCAGCACCTGGCCCACCTCCCGCTCCAGGGCGCGGATGCGCTGGCTGACCGCGGAAGCGCTGACGCCGAGCTCGTACGCGGCCGCCTCGAACGAGCCCTAGCGTCCTCACCCATGTGGACCCTCGCCGGCACCGGCCTGCTCACCGGACTCGCCCTCATCGTCGCCATCGGCGCCCAGAACGCCTTCGTGCTCCGCCAGGGCGTGCGCCGGGAGCATGTGGGCGCCGTCGTGCTGGTGTGCATGGCCTCGGACGCCGTGCTGATCCTGGCCGGGACCGCCGGGGTGGGCGCGCTCGTGCAGGCCGAGCCGTGGCTGCTCGAGGTGCTGCGTTGGGGCGGCGCCCTGTACCTGCTCTGGTTCGCGGTCTCCTCCCTGCGTGCCGCGCTGCGCCCGCAGGGGCTCGTGGCCGAACAGGCGCCGCGCACCGCGGGTTCGGTCGTCGCCACCACGCTCGCGCTGACCTGGCTCAACCCGCACGTCTACCTGGACACCGTGGTGCTGCTGGGCAGCCTCGCCAACCAGCACGGTCCCGACGCGCGGTGGGTCTTCGCCGCCGGCGCCGTCGCCGCCTCCGGCCTGTGGTTCACCGCGCTCGGCTACGGCGCGCGCCTGCTGGCCCGGGTGCTCGCCGACCCGAAGGCGTGGCGCGTGGTGGACGTGATGATCGCGGTGGTCATGGCGGCGCTCGCGGTCCGGCTCATCGCCGGCTCCGGCGTGTGGGGGTGAGTCGACGACGGCGGCTCTGGCGTCGGGTTGAATCAAGGTCGCTCAACGTCGACCCGCCAGAGCTGGGCTCGTGCGGCCTCCGCGAACAGGGGTGCACCGCACCGCACCAGCCGCTCCAGGACGTCACTGACGGTCAACGGAGGATTCCGTGTCGCGCCCGCTTGGGCTGCGAGAGCCGTCATCACTCGAGCCGGGTCCAGGTCGAGCTGGTTCATGAAAAACTCGTCCGGACTCTGCACCTCGATGTCGAAGGACTCAACGACCTCACGCGGGAAATCCTTCAGATTCGCCGTGACGATCAGGTCAGCACGCCCCTGGATCGCGGCGGCGACCACATGCCGATCATCGGGGTCCGGAAGATCAATCCCGGGCACGAGCTGCTCCCACCCCTCGACCCGCGCGTCGTCGAAGGCGGCGTCCATGACCTCCGCACGGTGACGCGCCGCCCCCGACGCACGCATGTCTGGATGCATCGCTTCCAGTGCGCGCACCGTCTCGTCGAGGATCCGCCCACTCCATACCGGCCGATAGAGGCCCGCCTCGGCCAGATGCAGCAAGGTGTCCGCTTGGGCGATGGGCACGAGGACGCACGCGTCGAGCACCGCGCTGAAGCGAGCCACTACCCGCGCTCACCCCGGAGGTCGGCGCGAGCCTGACGCAACGCCTCGCGGTAGGACTCCGCATCCTGGTCATAGAGCCCCGCAGACGAGGCCTCCCCTACGAGGTCGCTCAGCGAGGCACGCCGCTCCCCGCGCTTCCGCTGCTGATAGGACACGACGTCTTGGAGCCGGATGCGTCGGTGCCGACCACCGGTCGTCCTCTCGTACGGCAACGCGCCCTCCTCGAGCAGCCTCACCAGCGTGGGACGACTGATGCCGAGGAAGTTCGCCGCCTCCTGTGTCGTGAGCAGCTGGTCGACGGGTGCCACCGTGATGGCCTTGCCCACCCGCATCGCCTCGACGACGTCCCGCAGGACGTTGAAAGCCTCTGGCGGCAGGGGAACCTTCTGGCCGTCAGGGCCGACCAGGGCGGCCGGCTGCGTCAGGCCGTCGAGGAACCTGCCGACGTCGAGCATCTCCTCGAGGTCCGTCGGCGGCAGCACCGTGTGCTTGTCATTCACCGTCGCAGTCATGGAACAAGACTACCCGCGAAAACGAAAAATCCGCAGCTCCCTCTCGCGTCCGCTTCCCCGCCCCGGGACGTTGCGTCAGCCGCGCGCGTAGGCGAGCGACTCCTCGATGACGGGCCCTGCAGGTGTGGGTGAATCACGACAACCACCATCGGCCGCATACCCCCTGCGGACAGGCCTCGCCGGGAAGACAGACCGAGGCGAGCGTCCGTCGTCGGGAAGGAGCGGGACGGGCCCGGCCCCCGCCGATCACACGAAAGAGCCCGGAGGGCGTCCGCAACGGACGCACCCCGGGCCCTCGCCTCAGCGGGGGAATCCCCCGCAGACCTGCCTCAGGCGGAGATCACCTTCGGGACGGCCATGTGCTTCAGCCCCTCCACGCCGAACTCCAGGCCGAAGCCGGACTGCTTCACGCCGCCGAAGGGCACGCGCGGGTCGATCGCGCCGTGCTTGTTGATCCACGTAGTGCCGGCCTGCAGGCGGGCGGCGACCTCCTTGGCGCGCTCCACGTCCGAGGACCAGACGGAGGAGCCGAGGCCCACGTCCAGGCCGTTGGCCCACTCGATGGCCTGCTCCAGGTCCGAGTAGCGGATGATCGGCAGCGCCGGGCCGAACTGCTCCTCGGCCACCAGCGGGTTGTCGTTGCTGATGTCCGCCACGAGGGTCGTCGGGTAGAAGTGGCCGGGCGCGGACTCGTCCGGATCGCCGCCGACGAGCACACGGGCGCCCGAGTCCTTCGCCGCCTGCACCAGCTTCGCCACGATCTCGTACTGGGCCCGGTTCTGCAGCGGGCCGAGCACGTTCTGCTCCTGAAGCCCGTTGCCCATCGGCATCGCCTGGGCCAGGGCGGTGAGCTCCTCGCAGACGGCGTCGTACAGGGAGTCCGGCACGTAGAGGCGCTTCAGGGCGGCGCAGGTCTGGCCGGTGTTGATGAACGCACCCCAGAACAGGTCCTCGGCGATCGCCTTCGGGTCCGCGTCGTCCAGGACGATCCCGGCGTCGTTGCCGCCGAGCTCGAGGGTGATGCGCTTCAGGTCCTCCGCGGCCGAGCGCATGATCGCCTTGCCGGTCTCGATCGAGCCGGTGAAGGTGATCTTGTCGATGCCCTCGTACGCGGTGAAGGCCTTGCCGAGCTCACCGTCGCCGGCGAGGACCTGCAGCACGCCGTCCGGCAGCACCTGGTTCATCACGTGCGCCAGCGCCAGCACGGACAGCGGGGTGTACTCCGACGGCTTGAGCACCACAGTGTTGCCCATGCGCAGGGCCGGGGCGATCTGCCAGATCGAGATCATCATCGGCCAGTTCCACGGGCCGATGCCGCCGACCACGCCGATCGGCTCCCAGCGCAGCTCGGCGGTGCCGGACTCGTCATCCACGAGCGTTTCCGGCTCGATCGGGAACGCGGCGGTGGCACGGGTCCAGGCCACGCAGCCGCCGACCTCGAACGCGGCGTTCGGACCGTTTTTCACCGGCTTGCCCTGCTCACGGGAGAGCAGCTCGGCCAGGCCGGTGGCGGAGGCCTCGATGGCATCCGCGGCCTTGTTCAGGTGTGCCGAGCGCTCGGCGTGGGAGAGGACGGCCCAGTCCTTCTGCGCCGCACGGGCCGTGGCCACGGCCTCGTCCAGGTCGGCGGGGGTGGACTGCGGCGCGTAGCCGACGACCTCGCCGGTGGCGGGGTCCTTCAGTTCGGCGCCCTGGCCTTCGGTGGCGGAGACGGCGGCGAGCAGGTCGGCGCAGCTGAGGGCAGGGTTCTCGGTCATGGTGTGTCCCTTTCGGTGTGGGTCCGGCACGGGGCCGGGAGGAGGTCTGAGTCCAGTCTTGCAGGTTCGGTGTGGGGTGGGTCACGGACGGGGCGCCCGGAGGTGGGCGGGCGCCTCGGGGTGCGCGCCCGGGGTGCGCCGCGGGGTGCGCGCCCCGCATAATCGACGAAAAGTCACCAGGTCGCAGAGAATCTCCTCGGTCCTGTGACGAACCGTCGATCCCGCCACTTCCCGACGACGGCCGCTCGCCGTCCGGGCGTCGCGCCCTGCGGTCGGCGGGCGGCGGTCGGCGGACGCCTCAGGCCAGTTCACCTCCGGTGGCGATACCGGCGTAGGTCTGTGGTCGGTTGGCCTTGAGCCAGAGTGCCCAGGCGGTGCCGAGGGCGCCGGGGGCCACCACGATCAGTGGCAGCAGCCAGCTCAGGACGCTCGGCCCCTCGGCACCGATGAGCACCGGGAAGTTCACCACCACGAGGGCGAACAGGACGATCAGTCCGAGACCGGCCAGGCCCGGGGCCACGATTCGGGTCCAGGCGCCGTACTCGTGGGCGTAGCCGCGGAGGAACCCGATCACGGCCAAGGAGGTCATGGCCATCAGCAGGATCAGACCGAAGGCGCCCATGTTGGTCAGCCAGGTGAAGAGGGTGACCACCGGGTACAACGGGTCGTCAGACCCGGCACCGGCGAACCCGAACAGTCCGATCACCACGAGGGACAGCACGGACTGGGCCAGCGAGCCGGCCACGGGCGCGCCGGTGCGGCGAGAGGTGTGGGCCAGGAACTGCGGGAGGATGCGCTCGCGGCCGAGGGAGAAGAAGTAGCGGGCCACGATGTTGTGGAACGCCAGCAGCGCGGCGATGAGGCTGGTGAGGAACAGGATGTTCGCCAGGTCCACCCACCATGCCGGCGCGTTCTCCGCGAAGAACGCGAACATGAGGTCCGGGCCGAACTCCTGGGCGCGGGGCACCACGCCGCTCGGCCCCTCGGAGACCACCACGGCCCAGGCGGAGAACGCGTAGAACAGAGCGATCACGGTGATGGCGATGACCGTGGCCCGGCCGGCGGTGGTCTTGGGATCCTTGACCTCCTCGTTGTAGATCGCGCCGGACTCGAAGCCCATGAACGCGGCGATCGAGAACACGAGGGCGGCGCCGACCCCGGCGGTGAAGAGCTGCTCAGGAAGCAGGCCTTCCGGGGTGATGCCCTCGGGGGCGGCACGCAGGCCCATGACGTCGAAGACGATCACCACGGCGAACTCGAGCAGCACGATCACACCGATGACCTTGGCGCTGAAGTCGATCCGGTTCACGCCGAGCAGGCCCACCAGGACCCAGGCGGCGAGAGCGCACGCCCACCAGGGCACAGACAGCCCGAACATGCCGTCCAGCAGGGAGGACAGCACGAAGCCGAACATGCCGGCGATGCCGATCTGCATGCAGTTGTAGGCCACCAGCGCCACCAGCGAGGCACCGACGCCGGTCGGCTTGCCCAGGCCCTTGGCGATGTACGCGAAGAACGCGCCGGCGTTGTGCACGTGCCGGGACATGGCCGCGTAGCCGATCGCGAAGAGCAGCAGCACGGCGCCGAGCACCACGAAGGACAGTGGAATGCCGAGCAGCCCGGTGACGGCGAAGTTCGAGGGGACGCCGCCAGCCACCACGGTGAGCGGTGCCGATGCGGCGATGATCATGAAGACCAGGGAGGGGACACCGAGGCGGCGGGCGCCGAGGCGCTCGTCCGCAGGGACGTCGGCGGCGACGTGGGCGCCGGCACTGGAGCCGGCAGGACGTGCCTCGCGCGTGGTTCTTGCTGCGGTGCTCATGGGCACCTCCTGTGGGGCAGGTGAAGTGATGTTTCTCACTCCAGGATGCCCGTGCACGCCCTGCACGGATTGACCGTCCGGGAAGAGCGGTTGTCTCTGCGCGCAGAGCGGTCCGGCTCAGGCCGCGGCGCGGCGGGACTGCCCAGGCGTCATGCCGAAGCGGGCCCGGAAGGCCCGTGAGAAGTGCGCCGGATCGGTGAACCCCCAGCGCGCGCCCACTACGGCCACCGGCCGGGTGGCGCAGGCCGGGTCCGCGAGTTCTTCGCGGCAGCGCTCGAGGCGGCGCGAGCGGATCAGCGCGGCGACGGTGGTGTCCGTGTCCTCGAACAGCAGGTGCAGGCTGCGCACAGATATGAAGTGGGCGGCGGCGATCGTGGCCGGTGCCAGGTCCGGGTCCGCCAGGTGCGCCTCGATGTAGGCGACCACCTGGTCCCGCTGGCGGTCCCGCTCCCCCCGCCCGTCGCGCCGGGTGAGCAGGCAGGCGGAGGAGGCGCCGTCGTCGTGGATCCGATTCCCGACGGCGGCCGCCGCACCCTCCGCTGTGTTGCAGCCCAGAATGCCCGTCACCAGAGTGCCGACCAGGTCCACCACGTTGCGTGCCAGGCGCGCGCCGACCGTGGGGCCGAGCTCCGGAACGACGCCGGCGGCCTGGCGGAGGAAGTCGCCGACCGCGTCCCCGAGGTGATGGTCCGCGTCGAGGGCGGTGGCCGTGAGCTGCCCCGTCTGGGCCGGGTCCATGCGGAGGGCAGCGTGCGGGAACATCATCACGTGCGAGGAGAAGTCGCGGTCGAAGGTCAGCTCGTAGGGCTGGGAGGTGTCGTAGAGGGCCAGCCGGCCCGGCTCGAGAACCACCTCGCGGCCGTCCTGGACGAGCAGGCCGCGGCCGGACAGCTGCAGGGAGAGCTTGAACAGGCCCCCGCCGCCGGCGCCCGTGAGGCGTTCGGTACGGCGCACGGTGTGCGGCGAGGCGTACAGCGTGGACAGGCCGATGCCGCCGACGCTGGAGAGCTCGATGCGGCCTCGGAAGGCGTCCCCAGCATGGCCGGGGGAGGACTCGGCCTCCAGTGGGACGAAGGAATCCGAGATGATGCCTCGCCAGGTCTCGTAGTCCATGGCAGTGGCGCAGGTCCGCATGCAGTGCCTCTTCCCCAGGGCGGTCGCAGGCTCCGGTGACGGTCCGCACGGAGGGCACGGAGCCTGCCGGAGTGTGACCGGGTTCACGATTTCTCCGAGTGTAGAGCTTCTCCGGCGCCGTGGACAGGGGCGCATCGGAGAACCGGGGCGGACTGCCAGGCGGGGCGGGGGCCGTCGTCGTCAGGCAGAGAGCAGGGCGAGAAAAGCCTCGAGCTGGGCGTCGAGCGACTCCGGTCCATGGCGCTCCGGGTCCATCACTGCTGTGACCTGGGTACCGAACAGCCAGGCCAACAGGGCCTCGACCACCGGGCCGGCCGGAATGTCAGGGCGCAGCATCCCGTCCGCGGCGGCCTCCGCCAGCATCCCGTGCAGACGGTCTCGCCAGGCGGCCATCGCGGCAGCCGCCGCGAGGGCTTCCGCCTCCTGCCGCGCCGCCTGGTCCCAGAAGGACAGGACGAGGCGGGCCTCCTGGATGAGCTCGTCGTCCCGCGGGACCACTTCTCGGCACAGCCGCCGCATCGCCTCCAACCCCCGGGCGTCTGCGAGCGCGGCGTCGATCCGGGCCTCAGTGCGATCGAAGACGTGGGTGTAGGTCGCCTCGATCAGTGCACTTTTTGTGGGGAAGTACGGCTTCAGGGCGCCGTTGGCGTAGCCGGCCTCCTCTGCAATCTGCCGCAGGGTGGCGCCGGACAGACCCCGATCCGCCACGACCTTCCAGGTGGTCTCCACCAGCTCGCGGCGGCGGGCGTCATGGTCGATGAGGCGGGGCACGGCAGGCTCCCTTCGGTCGGGCGGGTCGGGCGGGTCAGACGAACAAACGAACGAGGTGACGGTATCGCCGTCGCGATTGATCGTGCGCGCACCGACACCTGCGTGACGGGCAGGACTGCACGCAAGTCCTATGACGCGGATCACAGGCGAGCTTAGCCTCTCCATACGGAGAAGAACCCGACCACCGACGGCCCGCACTGGGCCGGGAGACGAGGAGCACATGAGCACCGAGACCGCCACCACCGCGGGTGACTTCAGGCAGCAGACCCCCGAGGAGATCGAGGCCGTGATGGCCGTGCTCCGCCGGGAGGGCCTGTTCACGGACACCCACCGCATCGCCTACCTGGGCCTGCTGGACCCACCGCGCGGGGCACAGCGCGCCGAGGTCTCACACGACCGCCGTTTCCGCGTGTTCATCCTGGACTCCACCGGCGGCACCCCGCGGGACGCGGTGGTCTCCGCCGCCCGCGGCGAGGTCCTCTCGAACCGCGAGCTCGACTCGTCCGTGGACGGCGAGTTCCCGGTGATGGAGGAGGAATTCGAGGTCGTCGAGGCGATCCTCGCCGAGGACCCGCAGTGGCTCGAGGCGATCGCCAAGCGGGACATCCCGATCGACCAGGTCCGTGTGGCCCCGCTGTCCGCCGGCGTGTTCGAGTACGACGACGAGGTGGGCCACCGCATCCTCCGCGGGCTGGCCTTCCACCAGCAGCATGAGACGGACTCGGCCTGGGCGCATCCCATCGACGGGCTGGTGGCCTACGTGGACGTCACCGCGAAGAAGGTCACCCAGGTCCTGGACTTCGGCCCGGTCCCGGTGCCGGCCGAGCACGGCAACTACACGGACCCGGAGATGGTCGGCGAGGTCCGCACCTCCCAGAAGCCAATCGAGATCACCCAGCCCGAGGGCCCGTCCTTCACCGTGGCCGACGGCAACCACGTGGAGTGGGAGCGCTGGAGCCTGGACGTCGGCTTCGACATGCGTGAGGGCCTGGTGCTGCAGAACATCGCGTTCGACGACCCTCACACCGGCCGCCGCCGCACCATCCTGGACCGCGCCGCGATCGCCGAGATGGTGGTCCCCTACGGCGACCCCTCCCCGGTGCGGTCATGGCAGAACTACTTCGACACCGGCGAGTACCTGGTGGGCCAGTGGGCCAACTCGTTGGAGCTGGGCTGCGACTGCCTCGGCGACATCACCTACCTGTCCCCCTGGGTGGTCAACAACGCCGGCGAGCCACGTCAGATCAAGAACGGCATCTGCATGCACGAGGAGGACTGGTCCATCCTGTCCAAGCACACGGACCTGTGGTCCGGGGTGGCCTACACGCGCCGCAACCGCCGCCTGGTGATCTCCTTCTTCACCACGGTGGGCAACTACGACTACGGGTTCTACTGGTACCTCTACCTGGACGGCAACATCGAGTTCGAGGCCAAGGCCACCGGCGTGGTCTTCACCTCGGCGGTCCCGGACGGGCCCACGGACTACGCCTCCGAGATGGCCCCGGGCCTCGGCGCCCCCTTCCACCAGCACCTGTTCGGCGCCCGCCTGGACTTCGCCCTCGACGGCGGCGCCTGCCGCGTGGTGGAGGAGGACGGCGTCCGCCTGCCGATCTCCGAGGAGAACCCGCGCGGCAACGCCTTCACCCGCAAGCACACCGTGCTGGCGACCGAGCAACAGGCCATCCGCGAGACCGACCAGTCCGTGGGCCGCACCTGGATCGTGGAGTCCACCGAGTCCACCAACCGGCTCGGACGCCCGGTGGGCTACAAGCTGCACCCGGAGGGCCTGCCCACCCTGCTGGCCGCCGAGGGCTCCTCCATCCACAAGCGCGCGACCTTCGCATCCAAGGCGCTGTGGGTCTCCCAGTACCACGAGGACGAGCGCTACCCCACCGGCGACTTCCCGAACCAGCACGCCGGCGGTGCCGGCCTGCCGGAGTGGACCGCCGCGGACCGCAGCGTGGACGGGGAAGACCTGGTGGTCTGGCACTCCTTCGGCCTCACGCACTTCCCGCGCGTGGAGGACTGGCCGATCATGCCCGTGGACGTCACCGGCTTCAAGCTCCGCCCCGAGGGCTTCTTCGACCGCTCCCCTGTGCTGGATGTGCCCGCCCCCAGGAAGGGCCACTGCTCCACCGACGCCGGCGGTGGCGTCGACACGGCGAAGGACGGCGACGAGGGATGCTGCAGCGCCTGAGCCTGTGGGACAGGGCCGCCGGGGCACTGGCCCTGGCGGCCCTGCCGTTGCACGTCTGGATGCTCGTGGCGCACGCGCACGGACTGCTGCTGGGCGCCGCGATCGGCGCGATGGTGCTCGCCTGCACCGTCTGCGGCGTGCATGTGCTGCGCGGGACCTCCGGATGCCGGGCCCTCCAGCAGCTGCAGGCCATGGCCGTGCTGATGGTCCTGGCACACGCGGTCATGACCGCCGGCCTGCCCGGGGTGGGCCTTGGGGGAGGCGGGCATGACCACGCAGGGCGAGGGGACGTCGTCGGGAATGCACTGGCTGCGGACGGGGCGATGCTGATGATCATGGGGGTGGAGCTGGCCGTGGCGATGTGTGCGGGGCTGGCGCTGTCGCGGAGGCGGCGGCTCGGGCTCGGCTGAGGCGGGCCTGCGGAGCCCGACCGCATAATCGACGAAAAGTCACCAGATCGCGGAGAATCTCCTCGATCCCGTGACGAACCGTCGATCCCGCCGCTCCCGACGACGGCCGCTTCCCGACGACGGCCGCCCACCTTCGTCTGTCCGCTCCCCTCCGACGGCCACTCACCTGCGTCCGCCCACCCGCCCACACGTGGGCTCGGAGGGCCCTCCCGACCCGCTGCGGCTTCTCTCTGCCCGGACACATGTTGACCGCCCTCACATGCCCCGCGGATACTGGATATGAACCTGAACGCCCGGTCGGTAATTCCAGATTCACCGGGTGCTGTGCCGCGCACCGGGACCGCGCCCGCCCCCTCTGCCAAGGAGACCCACGCATGACCACTCTCGCCACTTTGTCCCAGGCCCTGCTCGTCGGCGGCCGCCGCACCCCGGTCGGCCGCTATGGCGGCGTCCTGTCCTCCGTCCGCCCGGACGACCTGGCGGCGCTGACCATCAAGGCCGTCGTCGAGGACGCGGGCATCGACCCGGCGGACGTGGACGATGTCATCTTCGGCAACGCCAACGGCGCCGGCGAGGAGAACCGCAACGTGGCCCGCATGGCGTGGCTGCTGGCCGGCTTCCCGGACACCGTCCCGGGCATCACCGTGAACCGCCTCTGCGCCTCGGGCATGTCGGCGATCGCCATGGCCACCGCCATGGTGCGCTCCGGCATGGCGGACGTGGTCGTGGCCGGCGGCACCGAGTCCATGTCCCGCGCCCCGTGGGTGCAGGCCAAGCCGACCACCGCGTTCGCCAAGCCGGGTGACCAGTTCGACACCTCCATCGGCTGGCGCTTCGTGAACCCGCGCTTCGCCTCGGGCGAGTTCGGTGACAAGTTCATCTTCTCCATGCCGCAGACCGCGGAGGAGGTCGCCGAGACCGAGGGCATCTCCCGCGAGGACGCGGACGCCTTCGCGGTCTGCTCCCACGAGCGGGCGATCGCCGCGATCGAGGCCGGCCGCTTCAAGGACGAGATCGTCCCGGTCACCGTGAAGGGCCGCAAGGGCGCCGAGACCGTGGTGGACACGGACGAGGGTCCGCGCGCGGGCACCTCCATGGAGGTCCTGTCGAAGCTGCGCCCGATCATCAAGGAGAACGGCGTCGTGACCGCCGGCAACTCCTCCTCGCTCAACGACGGCGCCTCCGCGATCCTCGTGGTCTCCGAGCGCGCCGCGGAGAAGTACGGCCTGACGCCGCGGGCCCGCGTGGTGGACTCCACCGCCGCCGGCCTGGCCCCGCACATCATGGGCCTCGGCCCGGTGCCGGCCACGAAGAAGGCCCTGGAGCGCTCCGGCTGGTCCATCGACGACATCGGCGCAGTCGAGCTGAACGAGGCCTTCGCCTCGCAGTCCCTGGGCTGCGTGCGCGGCCTCGGCCTGGACGAGTCGATCGTCAACAACGACGGCGGCGCGATCGCCCTCGGCCACCCGCTGGGCTCCTCCGGCTCCCGCATCATCGTGACCCTGCTGAACCGCATGGAGCGCGAGGGCGTGGACAAGGGCCTGGCCACCATGTGCGTGGGCGTCGGCCAGGGCACCGCCACCCTGATCGAGAAGGTCTGAGGCCGCTGACGTGACCGAGCAGAACCAGAAGATCGACGACGGCGCCTTCCCCGGGCTCTCGGACGTCGCCTCCGGCTTCTCCGCCCTCCGCCTGGAGGCCTCCGAGGACCGCCCGGACCGGATCGTCGCCGCGATGGACCGTCCGGACGTGCTGAACGCGATCGACCAGACGATGATCGACGAGTTCCACGCCCTCTGCGGCTGGCTGGAGCGCAACCCGCGCATCCTGATCATCACCGGCACGCAGGTGGAGGACCGCAAGCGCGGCGGCATGAAGGGCATCTTCGCCTCCGGCGCGGACATCGCGCAGCTGCGCGAGCGCCGCCGGGACGACGCCCTGCGCGGCGTGAACTCCCAGCTCTTCGACCGCCTGCACGACCTGCCGCTGCCGGTGATCGCCGCGATCGACGGCTTCTGCCTCGGCGGCGGCGCCGAGCTCGCGTGGGCGGCTGACTTCCGCATCGCCACCGAGCACGTGAAGATCGGCCAGCCGGAGGCGGGCCTGGGCATCACCGCCGCCGCCGGCGCGCAGTGGCGCCTGAAGGAGCTCGTGGGCGAGCCGGTCGCCCTGGAGATCCTGTGGGCCGGCCGCATCCTGAACGCCCAGGAGGCGCTGGACCTCCACCTGGTCACGGAGCTGCACGCCCCGGACGCCCTGATGGACGGCGCCCACGCGCTGGCGGACCGGATCGGCAAGAACGACCCGCTGGCGGTGCGCGTCTCCAAGCGCGTGTTCCACATGCCGCGCTCCGCGCACCCGCACGTGGACGAGCTCGCGCAGGCCATCCTGTTCGAGTCCGAGGCCAAGTTCGACCGCATGCAGGCCTTCCTGGACCGCAAGAAGAAGTGAGGACTTCACATGACTGAGAACACCACCCAGGGCTCCGTCCCCTCCGTCGTCGGCGTGCTCGGCGGCGGCCGCATGGGCGCGGGCATCGCGCACGCCTTCCTGACCTCCGGCGCCGAGGAGGTCATCGTCGTCGAGCGTGACCCGCAGGCCGCGGAGGGTGCGAAGGAGCGCATCGAGTCGGACCTCGCGAAGTCCCTCGAGCGCGGCAAGATCGACGGCAACCTGGACGTCTGGGCCGAGCGCCTGACCGTCTCCCTGGACAAGGCCGACTTCGCCCGCTGCGGCCTGGTCGTGGAGGCCGTCCCGGAGATCATGGACCTGAAGATCGCGTCCCTGACCGAGGTGGAGCAGCACCTGGCCGAGGACGCCTGGCTGGCCACGAACACCTCGTCCCTGTCCGTGGACGAGCTGGCGGGCCACCTGCAGCGTCCGGAGCGCTTCTGCGGCCTGCACTACTTCAACCCGGTCCCGGCCTCGAAGCTGGTGGAGGTCGTCATCGGCGCCCGGACCGGCGACGAGCTGAAGTCCCTGTCCACCGAGTGGGTCAAGGGCCTGGGCAAGACCCCGGTCGTGGTGAAGGACGCCCCGGGCTTCGCTTCCTCCCGCCTGGGTGTCGCGATCGCCCTCGAGGCCATCCGCATGGTCGAGGAGGGCGTGGCCTCCCCGGAGGACATCGACAACGCCATGGTGCTGGGCTACAAGTTCCCGGTGGGCCCGCTGGCCCTCACGGACATCGTGGGCCTGGACGTGCGCCTGGGCATCGCGGAGTACCTCGAGTCCCAGCTGGGCGAGCGCTTCGCTCCCCCGCAGCTGATGCGGGACATGGTCGAGCGCGGCGAGCTGGGCCGCAAGTCCGGCAAGGGCTTCTACGACTACTCCTGAGCGTCGCCCGACGAGGGTGCAGCAGATGTCGCTGCAGACCCCCTGAAGGGACATCTGCTGCACCCTCGTCGCCGCAGGTCGAACGACGACGGCCCCCCACCTTCGCGGTGAGGGGCCGTCTCGCGTCGTGGGGACGCTGATGGGGACACGACGTCGGACGCCGAGCGGGTGCGCCGGCGGGACTGCGCCGCCGGGACGCCCCCGGAGCTGCCCCGTGGGGACGTCGCCGGAGCCGCCGGGGCCTGCGTCAGGCGGCGTGCCCGCAGGACTCGCAGGTGCAGTCCTCGCAGTCGCAGGTCGCGCAGCTGCACTCGCCGGGGGCGCAGCAGGTGCAGTCGCAGGTGTCGCACTCGTCCACGTGGTCGCCGTGGGCGTGGTGCAGGTGGCCGTCGTGCCTGTAGTCCACGTGGTCGTCGTGCTGGACGGCCTCGTGGCCGCAGTCCGGGCCGTGGGTGTGGTCGTCGTGGTCCGGGTGGACGGCGTGCCGGGTGTGGTCAGTTGCCATGGGGATCCTCCTCGGTGGCGTGCTGGACGGCGTCGCGCACGATGTGGGCCACGTGCTCGTCCGTCAGGTGGTAGGTGCGGGTCTTCCCGTGCAGGTCGGACCGCACCAGACCGCTCATGCGGAGCACCCGCAGGTGCTGGGACATGAGCGTGTGCGTGACCCCGACGTGCTCCGCGAGCTCACCGACGCTGCTCGGCCGCTCGTCCATGCGCAGCAGCGCTGCCACGCGCACGGGCGAGGCGAGCACCTTGAACAGGTCTGCGGCTCGCTGGATGTCCTGGGTCATGGCTTCATGATACCTGCACAGGTGTTCATATGACAGGGTGAGGTGCCGGTGCCGAAGATCGCCGGGCGCCACGTTCCCGTCGCCGTCGATCCCGCGCGAGGCCTACGGCCGGCGCTGACCATGCGCAGGCGGCCGATGCGGTGGGCGCGCGGGAGCGACCCGCAGCTCAGCGCGCGGAGGCCGCGCGGGCGGCGATCTCCTCGCCCTGGGCGCGCACGAAGTCGGCGTCCACGGGCACCCCGTGGCCGGGGATGTAGAGCGCGTCCTCGCCGCCGAACTCCAGCAGCCGATCCAGCGCGGACGCCCACCCGGGCAGGTCCGAGTCCGGCCCGTCCTGGGGCCTGCCGGACTCCTCCACCAGGTCACCGGTGAAGACGACCGGCCGGTGGCCGGCGTGCCCACCCGGCTCACTGTCGGCGCCGCGCTCGCCACCGCCGCCGGCCTGCGCGCCGCCGGCCACAGCCCGCGACGTCACGGGGTGGGCCCCGGCGTCGACCTCCACCTTGAGCACGAGGTCGCTCTGGGTGTGTGCGTGGCCGAACCAGGCGACCTCCACCGTCACGCCGCCGAGGTCGAGGGTCCACGGGTCCTCCGCCCGGCACCGCGAGGCGTCGATGCGCACGTCCGGCACCGGCACCTCGTCCAGGCCGAGTTCGCGCTGAACGCGGGTGTTCCCGTTCTCGTCGAAGCCGTGGCCGCGCCCGAACGCCGCGTGGGCGGCGGCCAGCAGCCGCTCCCCCGCCGCGGCACGGACGCCGAGGAGACCGAACCAGTGGTCGTAGTGGTCATGGGTGAGCACGGCCCAGCGCAGCGGCACCGGGTGCCGGGCCGCCTCCTCGGCCTCGCGCACGGCCTGCCGATAGAGGGCCTCACCCTGGTCCGGGTGGGTGCCGACGTCCACCAGCAGCGCCGCGGCGTCGCCCACCACGAGTCCGACGTTCACGTCGCAGGGCTCGCAGCGGGCCACGAGCACCCGGTCTGCGACGGCCTCGAACGGCCCGTTGGACCACTGCACGGTCACCGCCTCACTTCACCAGCGAGGCCATCTTCTTGGCGATGAAGTCCGTCGCCTTCTGCGGGGCGATGCGGACCATCCGGTCCAGCATGGCGGCGTCCTTGCCGACCGTCACGCGGTAGCGCCCCTTCTCCACGGCCTGGTCCACGATGATCTTGGCGGCCTCCGGGGCGGGCAGCGGCTGGAGCTTCGAGGACTCCGCCTTCGCGGCGGCCTCCTCCGGCGAGTCGGCGCCGCCCGGGGCGGCCACGCCCGAGTTCCCGGAGATGTTCGTGGCGATCGCGCCCGGGAAGACGATGCTGGCCTTCACGGAGGTGCCGCGCAGCTCGGAGTAGAGGCCCTCGGTCAGCAGCTTCACGGCGGCCTTGGAGGCGCCGTAGACGGTCTGGCCCGGGACGGGCAGGAAGCCGCCCATCGAGGACACGTTCACCAGCGACGCCTCCGGGCGGGCGATCAGGTGCGGGAGGAACGACTTGTTCAGGTAGACGGTGCCCCAGAAGTTCACGTCCATGACCTTGCGCATCTCGTCCAGCTCGAGCTCCTTGAAGTGCACGAACTTCTGGATGATGCCGGCGACGTTGAGCAGGCCGTCCACATGGCCGTGCTGGGCCGTGACCTGCATCGGCAGCAGGTCCACTGCCTCCTGGTCCGTGATGTCCAGGGCGTGCTGGGAGAAGCGGTCCCCGGCGCCGGCGAGCGCGGCGGTCTCGGCCAGGCCGTCCTCACGCAGGTCCACACCGGCCACGGAGGCGCCGCGGCGGAGCAGCTCGAGGGCCACCTCGCGTCCGATGCCGTTGCCTGCTCCGGTGACGACGAAGACCTTGTCCGTGATCTGCACAGTTGCTCCTTCAAGGGGCTGGGCGGCCGGCGCGGGCTGGGCCGCAGGGCGGGATGGGCCGGACGGGCGTCCTCGCCCTTCCGGCACCTCCAGCGTAGGCCTGCAGGGGCCCGGAGGGCACGGGTCCAGGGACCGCCGATGAGAGGTCCACCGAAACCTCCCGGCGCTGGTCACGGCCGCGCAGGCGGACCCGCACTCAGAGGATCCGCCTCGGCCTCCCCGCCCTGGTCATGGCCGCGTCTGCCGCCGCCGGTCAGAGCTCGGCCTGGGCCTCTCCGAACAGCCGGGACTGCGGCGGACGGGAGACGCCGTCCACGAGCGCCTCGGCCGGGTCATGGCCGAGCTCGACGATCCGGTTGTCCGCGTCCACGTGCACGACGGTCGGGGTGAAGGTGCGGGCCTCCTCGTCCTCCATCTGGCCGTAGGCGATGAGGATGACGGTGTCCCCCGGCTGGATCAGACGCGCGGCGGCGCCGTTGATGCCGAGCACGCCGGAACCGCGCTCGCCCGGGATCGTGTAGGTCTCCAGGCGGGCGCCGTTGGTGACGTCCACGATCGAGACGAGCTCGCCGGGCAGGATGCCCGCCGCGTCCAGCAGGTCCTGGTCCACGGTCACCGAGCCGACGTAGTGCAGGTCGGCCTGGGTCACCGTGGCCCGGTGGATCTTGGCGTGGAACATGGTGCGCAGCATGGGTGAGGCCTCGCAAGGGTGGGCGGCAGGGAGAAGGTGAGGGGCCGTCGTCGGGAAGGACGCCATGCTACAGCATAGGCGGACCTTCGGGCGGACCCCAGGGGTTCGGCCGCAGGCGGGCCGGGAGCGCGGGCAGGGTCAGGACTGCTCGCCCTGGCGCAGCTTGTAGCGCTGCACCTTGCCGGACGGGGTCTTCGGCAGGTCCTCGACGATGTGCACGCGGCGCGGGTAGGCGTGCTTGGAGTACTCGTCGCGGACCTTGGCCTTCAGCTCGGCCTCCACCACGTCCGGGTTCTCCACCTCCTGCGTGAGCACCACGATCGCCTCCACCACCTCGCCGCGGATGCCCTCCGGGTCCGGGCGGCCGACCACCGCGACCTCCTGCACGAGCGGGTGCGTGATGAGCACGGACTCCACGTCGAAGGGGCCGATCCGGTAGCCGGCGGCGAGGATCACGTCGTCGTCCCGGGCGGAGAAGAAGAAGTAGCCGTCCTCGTCCTGCTGCCCGGTGTCCCCGGTGAGGTACCAGCGGCGGTCCTCCGAGAAGCGGGTGGCGGTCTTGTCCGGGGAGTCCAGGTAGCCCGGGAACCAGAACATCGGCGAGGCCGCGGTGTCCAGGGCGATCTGGCCGTGCTCGATCCCGCCGGTGATGCCCGGCATCGGCAGGCCCATGGAGCCCGGCTTCACCGGCTGCGCCACGTCCGGGTGCGCGTTGTTGCAGATGACCATGCCCAGCTCGGTCTGGCCGTACTGGTCGCAGATCTCGCAGCCCAGGGCCTCGTGGCCCCACGCCACCATGGACGGCGGCAGCGGCTCGCCGGCCGAGGCGGCACGGCGCAGCCTCAGGGCGTTCTCCGGGCCCTCGACGAAGCCGGACTTGGCCAGCGCACGGTACATGGTGGGGGCTCCGGCGAAGTTGGTGACGCCCTGCTCACGGATCACCTGCGCCATGGACTCCGGGGAGAAGCCGGCACGGTACTGGAGCGAGGTTCGGCCCAGCGCGAGAGGACCCATGATCCCGTAGTACAGGCCGTAGGCCCATCCGTGGTCCGCGGCGTTCCAGAAGACGTCGTCCTCGCGCACGTCCACCGAGTAGTGGAGGTAGTCCGAGAACGCGGCCATCGCCCGCAGCGGCACCGGCACCCCCTTCGGCTTCCCCGTGGTGCCGGAGGTGAACAGCAGGGCCAGGGTGCCGTGGCCGCCGACGGCCACCGGCTCGGCGAGCGGCTCATGCTGCTCGAGCGCGTCCCACTCCTCGCCGGTGCGGAGGATCTCGATGCCCTCGATGGAGGTCAGCTTCTCCGCCTGGTCCGGCTCGGCCACCACGAGCCGCGCGCCGGAGCCCTCGATGCGCATCTGCGCGGCACCGGTGGCGAACGCGGTGAACAGCGGGACGTGGACGGCGCCGAGCCGCCACACGGCCATCATGGTGATGACCAGCTCCTCGCGCTTGGCCATCATCAGCGGGACGCAGTCGCCCTGCCTCACGCCGCGGGCGGCCAGGCCGGCGGCCACGCGGGCCGAGCGGTCGGACAGCTCGCCGAAGGTCAGGTCCACGGTGGACATGTCCGTGGCGATGAAGCGGAAGGCCACGCGGTCCCGGTCGTAGCGGTCGCAGAGCAGCTCCGCGGCGCAGGCGCCGTCATGGTCGAAGGTGTCCAGCCACTCCTGCACCTGGACGGCGACGGCCGGCGGCAGGGCGGCGGTGGAAGCGTTGTCGTGTGCGGCGTCGGACACGGTGTCTCTCCTGGAGGTGGGGGGCTCCTCCCCGGGCGCGGCCGGGGGCAGATGGTGCCTCGCACTGTAGCGGCGGTCGCGGACACCCTGAGAAGCGGGTCACATGGTGACGGGCCGAACCAGACCCCACCCCTCCCTCTGGGCCGAGTTCTGGGGTAGCGTGAGACCAAATACCGACCGATCGGTCGGGCATGCGGCGGCCGGCGCCGGACTCTCCGGTGTCCGACGCACCCGCCGCGCACGATCACCGCCGCCCCTGAAGGAGTCAGTGTGACCACCACCGCCGAGAAGGCCCCCGCCGTCCTCCCCAGCTACGTCCGCGGAGAGTGGTGGGCCCCGGAGAGCCCGTCGAAGAAGACCGCCGTGATGGACGCCAACACCGGCGAACACCTGGTGGACGTGTCCACCGAGGGCCTGGACACCGCCGCGGCCATCGAGTACGCCCGCACCGTGGGCCAGAAGAACCTCGGTGAGCTGACCATCCACGAGCGCGCGCTCAAGCTCAAGGAGCTCGCGATCTACCTGAACTCCCGCATCCAGGAGCTCTACGACGTCTCCTTCGCCACCGGCGCCACCCAGCGTGACCACGCGTTCGACGTGGACGGCGGCGTGGGCACCCTGTTCACCTTCTCCGGCAAGGGCCGCCGCGAGCTGCCGAACTCCAACGTGATCGTGGACGGCGCCGTGGAGCCGCTCTCCCGCGACGGCTCGTTCATCGGCGAGCACATCTACCAGCGCATCCCGGGCGTGGCCGTGCAGATCAACGCCTTCAACTTCCCGGTGTGGGGCATGCTCGAGAAGTTCGCCCCGTCCTTCGTGGCCGGCGTGCCGACCGTGGTGAAGCCGGCGACCCCCACCGCCTACGTCACCGAGGCCTGCGTCCGCATGATGGTCGAGTCCGGCGTGCTGCCGGAGGGCTCCATCCAGCTGATCTCCGGCTCCGCCCGTGACCTGCTGGACCACCTGGACTACCGCGACCACGTGGCCTTCACCGGCTCCGCGGGCACCGCCCAGACCCTGCGCACCCATGAGAACGTCATCAACGGCGGCGTGCGCTTCACCGGTGAGACCGACTCGCTGAACGCCGCGATCCTCGGCCCGGACGCCACCCCGGACACCCCGGAGTTCGAGGCGTTCGTGAAGATCGTCTTCCAGGAGATGACCGTCAAGGCCGGCCAGAAGTGCACCGCCATCCGCCGCGTGATCGCCCCGCAGGCGCACGTGGACGCCGTGGTCGAGGCCCTCTCCGAGCGCCTGTCCTCCAAGGTGGTCCTGGGCGATCCGCGCACCGAGGGCACCACCATGGGCGCCCTGGCCTCCAAGGAGCAGCAGTCGGAGGTCCGCAAGGCCGTGCAGCGCCTCGTGGACGCCGGCGCGCAGGTCCGCCTCGGCGGCCCGGACGGGGACACCGGCTCGGCCGA
Source organism: Micrococcus sp. FDAARGOS_333 (assembly GCF_002206575.2). Taxonomy (NCBI): domain Bacteria; kingdom Bacillati; phylum Actinomycetota; class Actinomycetes; order Micrococcales; family Micrococcaceae; genus Micrococcus; species Micrococcus sp. FDAARGOS_333. Next base: position 2,782,146 of record NZ_NJFJ02000001.1, read on the forward strand.
CGCCGAGGCCGGCGCGTTCTTCGCCCCCACCGTCCTGTCCTTCGACGACGCCCGCACCCCCGAGGTCCACTCGGTGGAGGCCTTCGGCCCGGTCACCTCGGTGATCGGCTACACGGACGTCGCCGACGCCGTGGAGCTGGCCGCCCTGGGCTCCGGCTCGCTGGTCGCCACCGTGGCCACCAACGAGGGCGAGACCGCCCGCGAGTTCGCCGCCGGCATCGGCGCGCACCACGGCCGCGTGCACTTCCTGAACCGCCAGACCGCGAAGACCACCACCGGCCACGGCGCCCCCGTCCCGGTGCTGATCCACGGCGGCCCCGGCCGCGCCGGCGGCGGCGAGGAGCTCGGCGGCGTCCGCGCCGTGAAGCACTACATGCAGCGCACCGCCATCCAGGGCTCCCCGGACCTGCTGACCGCCATCACCGGCGTCTGGCACCAGGGCGCCGCCGCGAACACCGCCACCCGCGAAGACGTGGAGTCCGGTGCCAAGAAGCACCCGTTCTACAAGTCCCTCGAGGAGCTGCGGGTCGGCGACCAGTTCGCCTCCGGCCTGCGCAAGGTCACCCTGGAGGACATCACCGAGTTCGCCGAGAAGACCGGGGACAAGTTCTACGCGCACACGGACGAGGAGGCCGCCATGGCCAACCCGTTCTTCCCGCGCCGGGTGGCGCACGGCTACCTGCTGGTCTCCTGGGCCGCCGGCCTGTTCGTGGCCCCGGACCCGGGTCCGGTGCTCGCCAACTACGGCCTGGAGAACCTGCGCTTCATCACGCCGGTCACCTATGACGACTCGATCCGCGTCACCCTGACCGCCAAGCGGATCACCCCGCGCGTCACCGACGAGTACGGCGAGGTCGCCTGGGACTGCCAGCTCCACAACCAGGACGACGAGCTCTGCGCCCAGTACGACGTGCTCACCCTCGTCACCAAGACCTGGCCCATGAAGGAGCAGCCGGAGGCCTGATCCCCTCCGCCGGGCCGGACTGACGTCCGCCCCCCTTCCCGACGACGGCCCCTCACCTCATGCAGGTGAGAGGCCGTCGTCTGTTTCCCCCGGGGCCTCGGCTGTGGCAACCTCCCGACCCATGGAAAGGAACTCCATGGGCATGAGCACGCGCATCCGCACCGCCCGGACCCTGGCCGGCACCGCCCTGGTGCTGACCGCGGCCCTGTCCCTGACCGCCTGCGGCGCAGACCCGGCGGATCCGGAGGCGACGCCCACCTCCTCGGCGACGGAGACGACGGAGGATCCGAGCGCCTCCGAGGGCGGGACCGAAGACGAGTCCGAGGACGCCTCGGCCACCGCCTCCCCCACGGAGTCTGCGACCCCGACCGACGCGGCCGGGGTCTTCCCGCCGGATGAGGAGGCCTTGGCGGGCATGGTCGCCGCGATCGAGGAGCACCTCGGCCCCCACTCGGACACCGTCACCCGCACCGCGTCGGAGATGAAGACCACCGCCGAGGAGGCCATCACGGCCGAAGAGGCCCGCCTCGGCGACGACTTCTCCGCCGCATGCGTGGCCGACCTCGCCGCCCGCGACGCCGTCCACCGCACCGCGGACATCGCCTACACGCAGGTCAACGGGACACCGCAGGACATGGACACCGTCGACCCCTGGTTCGTGAACCGGTGGGACACCGCCTCCCCGGTCGGCGCCGCCGCCGTCCGCGATGCGACGGTCGCCCAGACGACCCTCCCCCACTGCACGGACGAACCCGGGCTCGACGTCCCGGAGGTCGAGCGGTCGGAGGAGGCCGCGGGCGAGGTCACGGTGGAGCACCTGGTCCACGGGAACCTCGAGGACGGCGGGATGCGCACGGTGCAGACCCTGGCCGTGGACGGCGCCCGCGTCTACGAGGTCAACCACCCGGCCATGGGCGCCGAACAGGCAGAGGAGCTGAAGGCTCGCCATGTCGCCCTGCTGGAGGACCTCCGCGCCGGCGACCAGGACGGCTGACACCGGGCACGGACGACGGCGCCGGGGGCACCGCGCACTGTGACGGAACCGTTGCCGAACCGGCACCGTTCCGCCACCGCACGGCCGGTGTGATCTGCCACACTCACACCTATGCGCACACACCGTCGTCACCGCTCCGCTGCACCCCTGGCCGGCTCTGCCCTGATGCTGACCGCCGCGCTCTCCCTCACCGCCTGCCAGCCGGCGGAGACGGACGGGGCCGGCGCGGAGTCGGAGAAGACGACCACCGCCTCGGCGAGCCCGTCCGGCTCGGGCGGGGCACCGTCATCGGGAGGCGGCGAACCGGGAGACGGCGGGTCAGAGGGCTCCGGCTCCGGCTCGGAGGGCTCCGGCTCCGAGGGCGCCGAGCCGTCCGACGCCCAGATCTCCGCCTCGGCTGTGCCGGACCACCTGCTGCCCCCGGACAACGAGGAGACCCAGGCCATGATGAAGGCCCTGGAGAAGACCATGGGCCGGCCGGTCGCGAGCGTGAAGAGCGGGACGGTCGCGGACCACGAGCGCGATGCCCAGGAGGCCCTGGAGCGGTTCAAGGATCCGCACTTCAACCCCATGGAGTCCGAACAGTGCCGCGCGGACCTGGTCACCCGGGCCGAGGCGTTCGCCGCCGCCACGGCCCAGAGTACGAGCTTCTCCGGACAGACGGACAGCCCCGGCGGGGACGGAGACACGGTGGCCGCCCCGTACCAGGTGGCGGTCGTGACGTTCGGGGACGCCGCGAGCGCCGAGGAGTACGTCGAGGCCGCGCTCACGGTCACGGACAACGAGGAGTGTGCGGACGAGCCCGTCGCCGGACCGGCCGGGTCTGGCCACGAGGAGCACGAGTGGGGCGAGGGCGCCCGCTACACCATCACCACCGACCAGGAGGACGGTGCGGGCGGGGTCGTCGTCGGCACGATCGCAGCAGACGGCAACCACGTCATCTCGATCACGGACAGCACGGCCCCGGACGAGGAGCCTGCCGACGCCCTCGACCGGCACGCGAAGGCCGTGGACGCCCTGGCCGAGGTGCTCGGCGAGCCGCTGCGGGACTGAGCCGCCGACCCGCATCGCCGGCCTGCACCACCGCACAGCACCTCCCCGGCCCGGTCGGCGCTCGGAGTTCTCACAGCGATGTGACATGAAACACTGGGGCCATGTCTACGCACCGCACCCGCCGCTGGATCCCGCTCTCCGCTCGGCCCTGCTGCTGGCCGCCGCGCTGACGCTCACCGCCTGCCAGACGGCGGACAGCGACGGGGCCGGCACCGAAGCGGAGAACAAGGCCGCCGCGTCTGCGAGCCTGTCCGGCTCGGCTGAGGGGCCGTCGTCGGGAAGCAGAGAGCCCGGAGACGGTGGACCAGAGGGATCTGGCTCCGAGGGAGCCGGCCCGTCCGACGCCCAGATCTCGGCGTCCGCCGTGCCGGACCACCTGCTGCCGCCGGACAGCGAGAGGACCCAGGCCATGATGAACGCCGTCGAGGACTCCCTGGGCAGGCCGGTCGCCGACGTGAAGAGCGGGACGATCTCCGATCACCGGCTGCGTGCCGAGCAGGCCGTGGACATGTACGCGGATCCGTCCATGGCGCCCATGGAGTCCGAGACGTGCCGTGAGGCCGTCATCGCCCGCGTGGAGGCCTTCGCCGCCGTCGACGCGCAGACGTCGTCGTTCGCCGGCGAGATGCCGGACCCCGGCCAGGACCCCGCGGCGGTGCTCGCCCCGTACAGGGTGCAGGTCATCACCTTCGCGGACGCAGACGCCGCGAAGTCGTGGATGGAGGCGCACCTGGCGGTGCAGGAGACGGCCGAGTGCGCGGACGAGCAACTGCTGGATGTCGGCGGAGGACCCCTGGGGAGCAGTTCCGCCGCCGAGGAGCATCCCTGGGGAGAGGGGACGCGCTACACGGTGGAGACCGGGAAGATGGACGGCTTCGGCGGAGTCCACATCACGTCGATGGCCGTGGACGGCAACCGCGTCGTCTCCATCACGGACAGCATCGAGCCGGAGGCCGACCCGGCCGACGCCTTCACGAGCCACCTGAAGGCCATGGACGCCCTGGCGGAGGTGCTCGGCAAGCCGCTGCGGGACTGAGCCCCGCAGCAGAGCGCGCGGGAGGCGGCGCGGCCCGGCCGCGCGGTTCAGCCGCGCAGGCCCTCCAGCACCACGCCGGCGACCGACCGGACCATGTCCTCCACGGTGTGCGGGCCGTCCGGGCGGAACCAGTCGACGATCGAGTTGATCATGCCCAGCGTGAGGCGGGCGAGGTTGCGCGGCGTGATGTCGTCCCGCACGGTGCCCTCGGCCTGGCCGGCCTCGAGCAGGGCTCCCAGGCGCCGGGTGACGGCGCGGCGGCGCTCCATGGCGCGCAGCTCCACGTCCGAGTTGCCGCGCAGGCGCAGCAGGAGGGTCACCTGGGGCATGTGGTCCGCCAGGGCCTGCAGGGTGGCGCGGACGGCGGCCTCGACCCGTTCGCCCGTGCCGCCCTCGCCGGCCTCGACCTCGTCGAACGCGGCCTCGAGGGCGCCCAGGGCGTCGTCGAGGGCCTGCTCGAGGATGGCCTCCTTCGAGTCCACGTGGTGGTAGATCGCGGACTTCGAGATGCCCAGATGCTTGGCCAGCATGCCCATGGAGGTGGCGTCGTAGCCGTGGCGGTTGAACACGTCCACGCACACGGCCATCAGGGTCGCCCGGTCGTAGCCGGGGCGGCCGCGGCGCACGGGGCCGCCCGATCCGGAGGCGCCTGCCCGAGGCCCGCCGGGCTCGCCCGGCAGGGGCCGGGAGACCACCGGGAACACCCCGGTGAGGGGCTCGCCGAGGTGGGTGCCGTCGTCGTGCGATGCGGCGGTCTGCGGGCTCACGGTGTCCTCCTGTGGGGGCTGGAAGACCCACTCTAGGCGGAAGTCGGCCGGTGGGCGGGCCGTCGGAGACGGCGGCACCGGGGGTCTGCCGGGGCAGGCGTCAGTCGTTGCGGCGGTCGTACACGCGGCGCAGCTTGCCGGAGGAGCGGACGAGGGTGTCCGGCTCCACCACGTTGATGGTGCAGGAGGAGCCGATCTTGGTCTTGATCTCCTTCTGCAGCTGACGGGCGCCGTTCTCCGCGTCCTCCATGGAGCACTCCGGGCGGCGCTCGATGTTCACGGCCATCTGGTCCATGCGGTTCGGACGCGTGATCTCGAGGGTGAAGTGCGGGGACAGGGTCGGGATCTGGAGGGCGAGCTCCTCGATCTGGGACGGGAACAGGTTCACGCCGCGCAGGATGATCATGTCGTCCGAACGGCCGGTGATGCGGCCCATGCGGCGGTGGCCCGGCAGGGCGGAGCCCGGCAGCAGGCGGGTGAGGTCGTGGGTGCGGTACCGGATGATCGGCAGCGCCTCCTTGGTCAGGGAGGTGAACACGAGCTCGCCGGGGTGGCCGGTCTCCATGACCTCGTCCGTGAACGGGTCGATGATCTCCGGGCGGAAGTGGTCCTCGAAGATGTGGGAGCCGTCCTTGGTCTCCGCGGACTCGCCGGCCACACCGGGGCCCATGACCTCGGACAGGCCGTAGATGTCCAGGGCGTCGATGCCGAAGGTCTGCTCGATCTCGCGGCGCATCTCCTCGGTCCACGGCTCGGCGCCGAGGACGGCGTTCTTGAGGGAGGTCTCGCGCGGGTCCAGGCCCATCTTGCGGAAGCCGTCGGCGATGGTCAGCAGGTAGGTGGGGGTGGAGAGGATCGTGGACGGCTCGAAGTCCCGGATCAGCTGCACCTGCTTCTCGGTCTGGCCGCCGGACATGGGGATGACGGCGGCGCCGCAGCGCTCCGCGCCGTAGTGGGCGCCGAGGCCGCCGGTGAACAGGCCGTAGCCGTAGGCGTTGTGCACGCGGTCGCCCGGCTTCACGCCGGCGTTGCGCAGCACGCGGGCCACGAGGGAGGCCCAGGTGGCGATGTCGTTGTCCGTGTAGCCGACGACGGTGGGCTGGCCGGTGGTGCCGGAGGAGGCGTGGATGCGGCGCAGCTCGGGGCCGGTCGCGGCGAACGCCTTGAACGGGTAGCTCTTCCGCAGGAACTCCTTGTCCGTGTACGGGAACTTGGAGAGGTCGGAGAGCTCCTTGAAGTCGGACGGGTGCACGCCGTGGGCGTCGAAGTGCTCGGTGTAGGCCGGCACGTTCTCGTAGGCGTGGTGCAGGGTCCAGCGGAGGCGCCCGAACTGGAGCGACTCGATCTGGTCCCGGCTCATCGTCTCCTCGGGGTCGCGCTGGCCGCGCTCTGCCGGGTCGGCGGGGACCGGCGCCGGGGTGTACGGATTGGGGATGGATGCCTCGATCATGGGTCTCTCCTCAGCGGGCGGCGGGGTTCGGGATGGTGCGGGAGCGGCCGCGGAAGGCGGCGACGATGGCGCCGTCCTCCGTGGTCACGCTGATGTCGTAGACGGCGGAGCGGCCGGCGCGGGACACGAGCTTCCCCTCGGCGATGAGGGTCTGACCGGCCTTCGTGGAGGCCATGAAGTTCACGTCCACGCCGGAGGCCACGGTGATGGTGGAGCCGTCCCCGTCCGGGTCGTTGCAGGTCAGGGCGAAGCAGGAGTCTGCGAACGCGAAGATCATGCCGCCGTGGGTGATGCCGAAGCCGTTGACCATCTCCTCGCGCACGGTCATGCGGACCACGGCGTGGTCCTTCTCGGCGAGCTCCACGTGGAGCCCCATCCAGGCGCTCGTGGCGTCGCCCTCGAGGATGGGATGGGCGTGCAGGTCGGTCACGGTGGGCCTCGCAGTGCAGGTCAGGGACGTGGGGCTCGCGCGGCGGGCGCGCGAGGGGTGCGGTCAGAATTACTGAACGATCATTAGGTAACTCCCTCGGGGTGAGTCCCGTCAAGCCCTGAAGTGACATCGGCCACTGAATGTGACGGTGTGACGTGGCGGGTCGAGACTGTGCCACACCCCCTCCCGACGACGGCCGGCCGGCTCCGGCGGCCGGCTCGCCCTATCGTGTCCGGACGGATTCCTAGGATGTGGAGCAACAGGGTCCCGCTTCGGCCGCGGGCCCTCGGCCGCGGCAAGGGCGCCGGCGCCGATCCCCCACGAGATGAGGTGCCGCCCCATGGTGAAGCTCCACGACGGTCAGTTCCTGCTCAGCCCCTCGGACATCACCGCAGCCTCGGGCTGCGAGTACGGCTGGCTGGCGATGAAGGTGGACCCCGCCCTGGGCCGGCGCCCGAAGCCACAGGACGAGGACGACTTCCTGGAGCGGGTCTCCCGGCTCGGAGACGCGCATGAGGAGCGGGTGCTGCGGGACTTCACGGCCGAGCTCGGCGCGGACCGCGTCGTGGAGCTGGAACGCGCCCGAGGGTGGAATCCTGCGTCCATCTCGGACGGTGTCCGGCAGGCGGTGGAGGCGCTGCGCGGCGATGCGGACGTCGTGTTCCAGGCCCTGCTGCACGATGGTGCGCTCGGCGGCTACGCCGACTTCCTGCTTCGCCAGGAGGACGGCCGCTGGCAGGTCGTGGACACCAAGCTGGCCCGGCACGCGCGCGTGACGGCACTGCTGCAGATCGCCGCCTACGCGGACCTGCTGGACGGACTCGGTGTCCCGCGCTCGAGCGAGGGCATGCTGTGGCTCGGGGACGACACCCAGGTGACCGCGGACCTGGACGAGATCATCCCGGTGTACCGGCGCCGCCGGGCACGCCTCGAGGCGCTGCTGGCCGAGCATCAGGCGGCGGAGTCCCCGGTGGCGTGGGGCCGGGATGGCCTGAGCATCTGCGGCCAGTGCGAGGCCTGCACAGAGGCGATCGCCGAGACCGTGGACGTCCTGCAGATCGCCGGCGCCACCCGCCTGCAGCGCGGCCGGGCCCGCGCCGCCGGCATCACCACGGTGGCCGGGTTCGCCGCCTCTGAGGAGCCGCCGGCGGGCATGGCCCGACGCACCTGGGAGGGCCTGCGCGCCCAGGCCCGGATGCAGCTGGAGCCGGCGCGCGAGGACGGCCGGCCGCCGTTCGAGATCGTGGACCGCACCGCCGTGGACCTGCTGCCGGCCCCGGACGCCGGGGACATCTTCTTTGACTTCGAGGGCGATCCCCTGTGGTCCGCCCCGAACGGTCGGATGGAGGGCCTGGAGTACCTGTTCGGCTGGGTCGCACCGGTGCCGGGGAGGGCGACGGCCGAGACCGGGTTCGACGAGTTCGAGTTCATCCCGCTGTGGGCGCACTCTCGTGCCGAGGAGAAGGCGGCGCTCGAGCAGTTCGCGGCGTATGTGGAGGCCCGCCGTGCCGAGCATCCAGGCATGCGGATCTACCACTACGCCCCCTATGAGGTCACCGCACTCAAGCGCCTCACCGTGCGTCACGGCGTGCACGAGGGCACCCTGGACGGCTGGCTGCGCGCCGGCCTGTTCGTGGACCTCTACTCCACCGTGCGATCTGCTCTGCGGGCCGGCGTGCCGAGCTACTCCATCAAGAAGCTCGAGCCGCTCTACATGGGCCAGGACCACCGGTCCGAGGACGGCGTGACCACCGCCGCCGACTCGGTGAACGAGTACCACCGCTGGAGCCTCCTGCATGAGGACGGTCTGGCCGGGGACGCGGCGAAGGCCGCTGAGGCCGAGCAGGTCCTGGCGGGCATCGGCGACTACAACCGCTACGACTGCGTCTCCACCGTGCGCCTGCGCGACTGGCTGCTGGCGGAGGTCGCGGAGCTGGACGAGCGGGGCCGTGGTGCGGAGGTGGGGTCGGGTGCTGAGGTGCCGGAGGAATCGCAGGCGGACGCCCTGCCCACCGCGGAGCCGGAGCAGGCTCCGGACGCCCCGACCGCCCCGGACGAGAGTGTGGCGCTCGAGCACGACCTCCTGGACCTGCTGCCCACCGAGGTGGACCCGGCCACCGGCGTCCGCGTGCCTGTGGCGCAGCTCTCGGACGAGGACCGGGGCATCGCCCTGCTCGCCGCCGCACTGGGCTTCTACCAGCGCGAGGAGAAGCCGATGTGGTGGGCGTTCTTCGACCGCCTCCAGTCCCCGCCGGACGAGTGGCAGAATCCGAGGGCGAACTGCGTCGCGGACGTCGTGGAGCTCGTCGAGGACTGGCACCGTCCGCCGAGGGCCCGCACGGAGCAGCGCGTGCTGCAGCTCCGCGGCACGTTGGAGCCCGGCACGGAGCTGAGTGAAGGCGCCATGGCGAAGCCCGTCTACGAGGATCTCCCGCCGGGCGCCGAGCTGCAGCCGAACGCCGAGCGCTGGATCGGGACGAACGCGGAGGTCGAGCAGATCGAGGACCTCCCGGACGGCACATCGCTCATCACCCTGCGGGAACGCTTCTCCGCCAGGCCGTCCCCGCAGAACCCGCAGCCTGCGCCGCCCCACGAGCTGCCGATGGCGATCTTCGCCCACGATGTCGTCCAGACGGGCGCGCTGCAGGTCCGCATCCTCGAGCACGCCGAGGCCACCCGGAGCCTGGGGCGCCTGCCCGGCCCCGGCAGCAGCCCGGTCTTCGACGTGCTGGCCCGCCGCTCCCCTGCGACGTCCGGACGGACGATCGGGGAGATCTCCGCGGAGGCTCGGTGCACCACGAACAAGTGGCCTCTGCTGGTGGAGGCGATCGAGTCCGCTCGAGGCTCCTACGTGGCCGTCCAAGGACCTCCCGGCACCGGCAAGACCCACGTCGGCTCCCACGCCGTGAAGGCACTCGCAGAGCGCGGCTGGCGGATCGGCGTGACCGCCCAGTCCCATGCCGTCGTGGAGAACTTCCTGCAGAAGCTGGCTGACATCGGCCTCCCCAAGGAGAGCATCGGCAAGGTCCCCACCCGTCTCCGCTCCGTCCTGCCCGATGACCCGTGGGTGGCAGTGGGGGTGGACGACGCGGACCAGCACCTCGCAGAGGGAGGCGTCATCGGCGGCACCGCCTGGGCCTTCGCGAAGGACGGACACCCGCCGCTGGACCTGCTGGTGATCGACGAGGCCGGCCAGTTCTCCCTCGCCCACACCCTGGCCGTCTCCGCGGTGGCCGACACCCTGCTGCTGCTCGGTGACCCGCAGCAGCTGCCCCAGGTCACCAAGGGGACACACCCGCAGCCCATCGGCGACGCCGCCCTGGACTGGCTCATGGAGGGAAGTCCCGTCCTGCCTGAGGACCGCGGGTTCTTCCTGGACACCTCCTGGCGGATGCACTCCGCACTCTCCGCACCCGTGTCCACGCTGTCCTACGGCGGTGAGCTCGGCTCGCAGATTGACGTCACCGACTCCCGGCACCTCGCCGGCGTCGAGCCCGGCCTGCACGTGGTCCCCGTGGAGCATCACGGGAACGCGGTCTCCTCGCCCGAGGAGGCGGCGAGGGTGGTCGAGCTGGTGAGGGACGTCGTCGGGAAGCAGTGGACGCCGAAGGACGGGGCCGACCCCCGTCCGCTGGAGGACACGGACGTGATCGTGGTGGCGCCGTACAACGCGCAGGTGGCCACGGTCCGCGCAGCGTTGGACGAGGCCGGGTTCCATGACACCACGGTCGGGACGGTGGACAAGTTCCAGGGCCGGGAGGCCGCCGTCGCGATCCTGACGATGGCCGCCTCCAGCGCCGAGAACGTCCCGCGCGGGCTCGACTTCCTGCTGAACCGCAACCGCCTGAACGTGTCGATCTCCCGCGGTCAGTGGGCCGCCTACCTGGTGCACTCCCCCGCCCTGGGGGACGCCCTGCCCACGAATCCGGTGGACCTGCCGCTCATCGGCGCATTCCTGCGGCTGGTGGACGGAACCGATGTGCACACCCACGCGCGCGTGGTGGGAGAATGAGCCGCATGAGCACCCAGCCCTCTGCCTCCCTGACCGCTGACCGCCGCCCGCTGGGGCCCTCCGGCATCGCCCTCGGTGCCCTGGACGGCCGCTACCGTTCCGCGGTGGAGCCCCTCGTCGAGCACCTGTCCGAGGCGGCGCTGAACCGCAACCGCATCCACGTGGAGGTGGAGTGGTTCATCCACCTGTCCGAGAAGTCGGTCCTGCCGGGCCTGTCCCCGCTCACCGAGGAGCAGAAGGCCGGCCTGCGGGCGATCGTCACGGACTTCGGCCCGGAGGAGGTGACCGAGCTCGCGGAGATCGAGAAGGTCACCGTGCATGACGTGAAGGCCGTGGAGTACTTCATCGGCCGCCGCCTCGAGGCCCTCGACCTGGCGGACAAGACCGCGCTGGTCCACTTCGCCTGCACCTCCGAAGACATCAACAACCTCGCCTACGCCGTAGGCGTGCGCGACGCCGTGGAGCAGGTCTGGCTGCCCGCCGCCCGCACGGCCGTCGAGGCGATCTCGACCATGGCCGCCACCGCCGCGGACACCTCCATGCTGTCCCGCACCCACGGCCAGCCCGCCACCCCGACCACCCTGGGCAAGGAGATGGCGGTCTTCGTGCACCGCCTCGGCCGCCAGGTCGCGCGTGTGGCCGGCCAGGAGTACCTGGGCAAGATCAACGGCGCCACCGGCACCTACGCCGCGCACCTGGCCGCCGCCCCGGACGCGGACTGGCAGGAGGTCGCCCGCACCTTCGTGGAGCACCTGGGCCTGACGTGGAACCCGCTGACCACCCAGATCGAGTCCCACGACTGGCAGGCCGAGCTGTACGCGGACGTCGCCCGCTTCAACCGCATCCTCCACGGCTTCTGCGTGGACGTGTGGTCCTACATCTCGATCGGCTACTTCGCGCAGATCCCGGTGGCCGGCGCCACCGGCTCCTCGACCATGCCGCACAAGGTGAACCCGATCCGCTTCGAGAACGCCGAGGCCAACCTCGAGCTCTCCTGCGCCCTGCTCGACTCCCTGGGCGCCACCCTGGTGGAGTCCCGCTGGCAGCGCGACCTCACCGACTCCACCTCGCAGCGCAACATCGGCGTGGCCCTGGGCCACTCGGTGCTCGCCCTGTCCAACGTCACCAAGGGCATGGGCCAGCTGAAGGTCGCCGAGCCGGTGCTTGCCGAGGACCTGGACACCAACTGGGAGGTGCTCGGCGAGGCCGTCCAGACCGTGATGCGCGCCGAGGCCCTGAACGGCACGGAGGGCATGGACAACCCGTACGAGCGCCTGAAGGAGCTGACCCGCGGCCACCGCGTGGACGGCGAGCGCATGCGCGAGTTCGTGCAGGGCCTGGGCCTACCGGAGGCCGCCGAGCAGCGCCTCATGGACCTCAGCCCGGCCACCTACGTGGGCATCGCCGCGGACCTGGCGAAGGAATACGGCCCGGCGAAGGCCTGATCCCCTCAACGCTTCCCGACGACGGCCGGTCACCTCCCCGCGAGGCGACCGGCCGTCGTCGTGGGCGGGGTGGGGTGCCCGTTCCCTCCCGCCCCGGCACCCCGCCCTCCGCAGGATCGACGATTCTTCGGTGGATCGGACCAGACAGAGGCGATCCGCCGAAGTTTCGTCGATCCTCCGCGCACCGGCGGCAACACAGGCGCCAGCACCGGCGCATGCACCGGCGCCGCGACCCATGAAATACCGACCGATCGGTCAGCACGGGAGACTACCCTGGTGCCATGAACGCCGAGCAGCCCACCGCCTCCGCCGCGCAGCCCACCTCGCCCGAGCCCTCCTCCCCCGCGCACACGTCCGCCCTGGCCGACGAGGACATCATCTTCCGCACCCGCAAGTGGGTGAAGCCGGAGGACCTCAACGCGAACGGCACACTGTTCGGCGGCTCCCTCCTGCGCTGGATCGACGAGGAGTCGGCCATCTACGCGATCATCCAGATGGGCAACCCGCGCTCTGTGACGAAGCTGATCTCGGAGATCAACTTCGTGTCCTCGGCCCGGCAGGGCGACATGATCGAGATGGGCCTGCGCGCCGTGAAGTTCGGCCGCACGTCGCTGACCATGCACGCGAAGGTCCGCAACATCATCACCGGCGAGGTCATCCTCACCATCGACAAGATCGTGTTCGTCTCCCTGGACGAGGACGGCAACCCGCAGCCCCATGGGTACACGGACATCACCTTCCAGCGCGACCGCATCCCCACCTCCATGGGGGTCACCCCGCCGCGCGCCTGACGGCCTGCCCGACGACGGCGCCTCGCCTTCCGCACTCGCCCTCACCACCTTCCCCCGCAGGACCGACGATTCTGCTCGAAACCGCTCCCGATGGGGGCGGTCGAGAGCTTTTTCGTCGGTCCTGCCGGTTCACCCCCTCCCCGCACCCCGCCGTGACGGATCACACCACGGCCGCCCGGCGGTGAGGCCCTCCCGGAGGCGGAGCCGAAGGCGTACGGTGAGTGGCCGTCGTCGTGGCCCGGCTCAACGGCACTGCCGCCGTCCCCCATCCCCTGCCGGCCGAGGCGACGCCCCCTCCCCCACCGTCTCGAGGAAGCTCCGCATGACCCTGGCTCCCCCTGTCCTGCCCACCTGGCTGCTGACCGCGCCCCCGGAGCGCGACCCGGCCGAGCTGGAGCGGGACGCCCCGTCCGCGGTGGACTCCTCCGGCGAAGTGGCGGAGGTGGTGGAGATGGCCATCACCGCGGTGGACCTGGTCGGCGTGTTCTTCTTCGCGGTCTCCGGCGCGGTGCTGGCGGTCCGCAAGGGCTACGACCTGGTGGGCTCGCTGCTGCTGGCGCTGCTGGTGGGCATCGGCGGCGGCGTGGTGCGGGACCTGATCGTGAATGCGGACGTCCCCTCGGCGTTCACCAACCCGATCTACCTGCTGATGCCCCTGCTGGCGGCGGCGCTGGTGTTCTTCCGGCTCGTGGGGAACACGCGGGACGAGAACGCGGTGATGGTCTTCGACGCGATCGGCCTGTCCGTCTACTGCGTGCTCGGCACGCGCATCGCCCTGCTCGGCGGCCTGGACCCGATGCCGGCGGCCCTGCTCGGCCTCGCCACGTCGATCGGCGGCGGCATGATGCGTGACGTCGCCGCCGGGGAGCCGCCCGCGGTCTTCGGCGGGCCCGGCTGGTACGCGATCCCCGCGCTGACCGGTGCGGCCGCCACCGCCACCCTCGGCGCGCTGGAGTGGCTGACGATGCTGTCCTCCCTGCCGATCATGGCCGTGGTGCTGACGCTGCGCCTGGTGTCGCTGAAGCGGCAGTGGATCGCCCCGGGCGCGGAGATCACGGGCCGCTACCAGCGCCAGCGCCTCACCCCGGGCCAGACCCCGCCGATCGAGGACGTCCGTGACCGCGAGGGCACCGGCAGCCTCCCGGCCGTCCCCGGCGACCAGTCCGAGGACCCGGAGGGAGACCCTCCCGCAGACGAGGAGCACCCCTGGTCGGAGAACCCCGACGACGGCCCCCGCGCCTCCGGCTCCCGGCCCGCCTGAGCCGGCCGTCGCCGTCCTGGGAGACCGGGGCGCCGGGACCGTGCGGCCCGTGAGGCTGCCGACGGCTCGCCCGGCCCGGAGGGCGCGGACGGCGCGGGTGTGCGCAGTGAGCCGTGCCACCCGGGCCCCGCACCGGCTGTGTCCGCCCCGTACCCTGGCTTCTCGAGGGTGCCGTGCCGTCTTCTCGGGGCGCCTGACCGAGTCGAGACCGCGCCGGAAGGGGATGTGAGTGGAGCAGCTGCAGCATGCGTTGGACCAGGTGCCGTGGCTGCTGACGGCCCTGGACCTGATCGGCGTGTTCTTCTTCGCCACCTCCGGTGCGCTGCTCGCCTCCCGCAAGGGGTTCGACTTCGTGGGCTCCGTGTTCCTGTCCCTGCTGGCCGGCCTGGGCGGCGGCGTCACCCGTGACGTGCTGCTGGACCGCGGACTGCCCGCCTCCCTGGACAACCCGATCTACCTGGCGCCTCCGCTGCTGGTGTCCCTGCTGGTGTACGTGAAGGCGATCGCCCCGCACCGGCTGAACCTGACGATCACCGCGTTCGACGCCGGCGGGCTGGCCCTGTTCACGGTGACCGGCGCGATGATCGCCCTCGAGCACGGCGCCAATCCGGTGGCGTGCGTGGTGATCGCGACCGTCACGGCGCTCGGCGGCGGCATGCTCCGGGACATCGTGGCGAACGAGGTCCCCTCCCTGTTCGACCCGCGCGGCGTCTACGCGATGCCGACGGTCGTGGGCGCGATCGTGTCCGTGCTCGTGGGCCTGCAGGGGCTGCTGAACGTGGTGACGGGCTTCCTGATCGCCGTGCTGATCTTCACCATCCGCATGCTCGGCTACCGCTACCAGTGGCGTCTGCCCGGTGCGGACATCTCCATGGACCGCGACTCCATCGACCGCCTGCGCGCCGCCGCTGTGCAGGCCCAGGAGGCGGCCCGCCGCCGCACCCGCCTGGGCCGCCGCGCCTACGGCCCGCTGGCGAAGGAGGACGCCGAGGAGCTGGCCGCGCGTGAGGCGTCCGCCCCGGAGGGCTTCCACTACGACGCGGACGGGGACGTCTACACCCGTGACATCCCGGTGGTCCCGCCGGCCGGCCAGGACCCGCGCCCGCGCACCGGTCCCCTGCCGGCTGTGGGGCCCCACTCCGGGTCCGTCCCGAGCGTCGGCCCGCGCACCGGCTCGGTCCCGATGGTGGGCGGCGCCGCTGCCGCCGGCACCCCGGCCTCCGGCGACCGGGACGGCCAGGCCGACCGCCGTGAGGTCCACGCGGACTCGCACCTGGTGGGCGAGGACGGCTGGGACGGCTGGGACTCGGACATGGACCTCTCGGTCACCTCGGACGCCTATGCCTCCCGCGTGCAGGTGGAGGACTACGACCCGCAGACCGAGACCATCACGGTGATCGACCGTGCCTCCGGCCAGGTCGCCCGCCTGGACCCCGCGACGGGCATCATGGACGTCACCGATCCGCGGACCGGCTGGACCCGCTCCTACGACGCCCCGGAGGACGACTGGGTGAAGCGGGACGAGGACTCGGACCAGGATCGCTGATCGCCGCGGTCCCCCGCCGTTGCACTGCGGTGGCGACGCGGCCAGGCTGACAGGGCAGGGCACACCGACCATGCCGAGCACACCGGAAGAGGAGTGAGGACCATGTCCAACGTGGAGAGGGATCCGGACGAGAAGGTCTGCACGCCGGGCCGGCATGCGCCTGCGCGGTTCACCGAGGGCCTGAGCGACGGCGTCGAGCCGGCACCGGGCGAGGACGGCTGCGTGGTGGAGATCCTGGAGCCGCGCGACGTGCCCCTGGGAGGCCCGCGCGCCATGAACGTGCAGCGCACGCTGCCCCAGCGGGCCCGCAGCCTCGTGGGTGCCTGGTGCTTCCTGGACTTCTACGGCCCGGACGACGTCTCCCGGACCGGCGGCATGGACGTCCCCCGCCACCCGCATACGGGCCTGGCCACCGTGTCCTGGCTGTTCGAGGGGCAGATCGACCATGTGGACTCCGCCGGGCACCAGGCGCTGGTGCGCCCGGGCGAGGTCAACCTGATGAACGCCGGCACCGGCATCACGCACACGGAGTACTCGACCGCCGGCACCTCCGTGCTGCACGGCGCGCAGCTCTGGTACGCCCTGCCGGACGCCCACCGCTTCTCGACGCCGGACCTGCACTCGCACCGTCCGGAGCCGGTGTCCGACGACGGGTGGACCGCCCGCGTGTTCCTCGGCGAGCTGCTGGGGCAGCGCTCCCCGGTGCCCACCTACATCCCGCTCACCGGCGCCGAGTTCCGCATGGAGCCGGGCGCCGAGGTGGTGCTGGACGTGCCCGCCGGCCATGAGCACGGCGTGCTGGCCGCGGGCGGCACGGTGCACCTGCAGGGTGTGGAGGTCCGCCCGGGACACCTGGGTGTGGTGGAGACCGGGTCCACCCGGTTGACGCTGCGGGCCGGGGACGAGCCGGTGATCGCGCTGCTGATCGGCGGGGAGCCGCTGGGTGAGCAGATCATCATGTGGTGGAACTTCGTGGGCCGCAGCCATGACGAGATCGTCACGTGGCGGGCCGCCTACCAGCAGGAGATGGGCTTCGAGGCCCCGGACGGGGAGTCGCCGCTGGACACCGCCGGGGACGGCGAGCCGCTCGGTCGAGAGGTGGTCGAGGCGGACGTCGAGGCCTTGGACGAGCCGGGCTATGCGGACGGCCGCCGGTTCCCGCAGTTCGGCCTGTTCCCGCCGGACCCGAAGGCTCCGCTCCCGGCCCCGGCCCTGCCGAACACCCGGATGCGCCCCCGCGGCTGAGTCCGCGCCGGGTCCGCAGCGGGCCAGACCGCACCGCGTTCGCGGAGCACACCCCCGACGACGGCACTCACCCCCGTCTTCCGCCTCACCCTGACAGTCCCCGCCACCCGCACCCCCACGAACGAAGGAGCACGACATGACCGAGACCACCCCGACCGTCGACCAGCCGCAGGTGCGGGAGGCGCAGGACCGCTACGCGATCCATGCGGACGGCTCCGGTGACGCGGCCGGCTTCACCGAGTTCGTGGAGCACACCGCCGAGGACGGCACTCGCCAGCGGATCTTCCCGCACACCGAGGTCGGCCAGGAGTGGGGCGGCCACGGCCTCGCCTCCATCCTCGTCCGCGAGGCCCTGACGGACAGTGTCCGCCAGGGGTTCCGGATCGTCCCGGTCTGCCCGTACGTGCGGAAGTGGCTCGCCTCCCATGAGGACGTGGCCGGGCACGTGGACGAGGCGACGGACGCCCACCTGGCGCTTCTGGACTCCCGCTGATCGCACGCCCCGCGCAGACGTCCCGCTTCCGCTGATCGCGTGCCCCACACGCACGCCCCGCGCGGACGCCCCACCCGGCCCCGCACAGCCCCGCCGTGTCCGGACCGTGGACTAGCCTGATGTCCCATGACCGGCTCGTCTGATCACCTCGCCTCCGCCCCCGCCGCCCCGCAGGCCGCGCCCACGCCCCCGGCGTACCGGCGCGTCGGCTTCGACCGCGAGAAGTACATCGAGCTGCAGTCCAGGCACATCCAGGCCCGCCGCGAGCAGATCGGCGGCAAGCTGTACCTGGAGATGGGCGGCAAGCTGTTCGACGACCTGCACGCCTCCCGCGTCCTGCCCGGCTTCACGCCGGACAACAAGATCGCGATGCTCGAGCAGCTGAAGGACGAGACGGAGATCCTGGTCTGCTTCAACGCGAAGGACCTGCAGCGGAACAAGGTCCGCGCGGATCTCGGCATCACCTATGAGGACGACGTGCTGCGCCTCGTGGACGTCTTCCGTGAGCGCGGCTTCCTGGTGGAGCACGTGGTGGTGACGCAGCTGGAGGACTCGAACCACCGGGCGGTCGCCTTCCTGGAGCGGCTGGAGCGGCTGGGCATGAAGGTCGCCCGTCACCGCATCATCCCGGGCTATCCGCAGAACACGGCGCGGATCGTCTCGGAGGAGGGCTTCGGCCGGAACGAGTACTCGGAGACCTCGCGTGACCTCGTGGTGGTCACGGCTCCCGGCCCGGGCTCGGGCAAGCTCGCCACCTGCCTGTCCCAGGTGTTCCATGACCACGCCCGGGGCATCCACTCGGGCTACGCGAAGTTCGAGACGTTCCCCATCTGGGACCTGCCGCTGGAGCACCCGGTGAACGTGGCCTATGAGGCCGCCACGGCGGACCTGGACGACATCAATCTCCTGGACCCGTTCCACCTGGCCGCCTACGGCGAGCAGGTCACCTCGTACAACCGTGACGTGGAGGTCTTCCCGCTGCTGGCGGCGCTGCTGGAGAAGCTCACCGGCTCCTGCCCGTACAAGTCCCCCACGGACATGGGCGTGAACATGGCCGGCCGCGCGATCGTGGACGACGAGGCCTGCCGCGCCGCCTCCGAGCAGGAGGTCATCCGCCGCTACTACAGGGCTGTGGTGGCCGAGGCGATCGCCGGGGACGACGACGAGGTCTCCGAGCGCATCGCCCTGGTGATGTCCCGTCTGGGCCTGTCCTCCGCGGACCGCCCCGTGGTGGACGCCGCCCTGGCCGTCCAGGCCCGCACCGGCGAGCCCGGCTCGGCCCTGCAGCTCGCGGACGGCACGCTCGTCACCGGCAAGACCTCCCCGCTGCTCGGCTGCTCGGCCGCCATGCTGCTGAACGCGCTGAAGCACCTGGCGGGCATCGCGGACGACGTCTCGCTGCTCGCCGCCGCGGCCATCGAACCGATCACGGAGGTGAAGGTCCGCCACCTGGGCTCGTCGAACCCCCGCCTGCACACGGATGAGGTCCTCATCGCGCTGTCCGTCTCGGCGGCCACGGACGAGCGTGCCCGCCGCGCCCTGGACAAGCTGGGCGAGCTGGACGGCTGCGACGTCCACACCACCACCATCCTGGGCAGCGTGGACGAGGGCATCTTCCGCTCGCTCGGCATGCTGGTCACGTCCGAGCCGGTGTTCCACAAGAAGGGCCTGTACCGGAAGCGCTGAGGCTCACCGCCTCATTCCCGACGACGGCACTCGCCTCCGCCGCGCCCCTCACGGGGCATTCTGGGCCGCCCCCTTCATTCGGTCCGGTCGCTCTGTGAGTCGTCGGTTTCGATTTGATGGGTGCACTGCCGAGCGTACTCGGCCGGGGGTAGGTAGCCGAGCGATGAGTGCCGACGCAGATGGTTGTACTCGGTCTTCCAGTCGCCGATCACGACCTGGGCGTGCAGCAGTGAGTAGAAGCTGTTGATGTTGAGGCACTCGTCGCGGAGGCGGCTGTTGAACGATTCGACGTATCCGTTGTGCCAGGGCGAGCCGGGCGGAATGTAGAACAGGCCGGTGCGGGTACCCGCCCAGTCGGCCATCGCGTCGCTGATGAACTCGGGCCCGTTGTCGCTGCGGAGCACACCCGGTGCACCGCGGACGGCGACGAGCTCTTCGAGGTGGGCGGTGAGCCGGTCGGCGGTGATCGACCGCTCCACGAGCCCGCCGATGCATTCGCGGGTGTGCTCGTCGACGATGGAGCAGATCTTGATCGGGCAGCCCCGCTCGTCGGCGTCGAACTGGAAGTCCACCGCCCATACGAGGTTCGGTGCGACTGCCGCCGGGGCGTCGACGGTCGAGGATCCGACACGCTTGCGGCGTCGCCGCTGCGGGACGCGGAGGCCTTCGGCTCGCCAGAGGCGTTGGATCTTCTTGTGGTTGACCGCCCGGCCCTCACCCCGGGCGTCGTGATACGCCCGCCGGTACCCGTAGCGGGGATGCTTCTTCGCCCACGCGCGCAGCCAGTCTCGCAACGCGCGATCAGGGTCGGCGACCGTGTCGCCCTTGAGCGGGCGACGGTACGCGGACCTGCTCAGCCCGGCCAGACGGCACGCCATCCGCTCGCTCACCTGCAGTGTCCTGATCAGGTGCGAGACGGCGGCGCGGCGCCTGCCCGGGCCTAGAAGTTTCCCTCGGCCAGCTCCTTGAGCGCAGCCTTCTCCAGCTCCGCTTCGGCCAGCAACCGCTTGAGCGTGGCGTTCTGCTTCTCCAGCTCCCTGAGGCGCTTCGCGTCGTCGGCCTTCAGTCCGCCGTACTGATTACGCCACCGGTAATACGTCTGCTCGGATATCCCAAGCTCCCGACACACCGCGGCGATGTCGCTGCCGTCGGCGAGCATCCTGTCGGCCTGCCCGAGCTTGCGGACGACCTGCTCCGGGGTGTGACGCTTCCTGCTGTTCGACATGATCTGACCAGTCTCCCTGCCCTCAACCACGGGCGACAGGACGACTCCCAGAACCACCGGACCTAAAAAACGGGGTCAGCCCACATCCAATCGCAGGGCGACCCGATCGCCGACCACCAGCTCTCAGCATGTTCCAGCACGCGCAGCCAGGCTCTCGCAGATCTGCTCGCACGTGTGCCATGACCCCCGACGTGCAACAGCCCCGTGCGGACCCCAAGACACCAATTACTTGCTTTTCCGAATGGTCCTTCGTATTGTGGAGTCGTGAGCAAAGACTACGGGCAGTTCTGCGGACTCGCCAAGGCGGCGTCCGTTCTAGGAGAGCGGTGGGCCCTCCTCGTGCTGCGCGACCTCTCGCTCGGGCCGCGCCGGTTCGGGGACTTGCAGAAAGGGCTCCCCGGTATCCCCACGACGGTCCTGACCACCCGACTACGCGAGTTGGAGGAGCACGGCATCATCGAGCGTCAAGCCCCTCCGTTGGGGCGACGTGGGCTGGTATACGCGATGACCGACCATGGACGCGACCTCACCCCGATCCTCGACGCGCTCGGGCGCTGGGGCGCACGCCGCATGGCCGACCCCGGCACGCATGACGTCATGACGTCATCATCGCTGGCCGGCGCCCTGCGGTCGGCCTACCGGCCGGGCGTAATCCCCGACGAGGTGACCATCCGGGTCGCCGCCGGGCCGGTACTGGCGTGGGCCCGCACCACCCCCGACGGGGTCGCCGTCGGCGCAGGCATCCCCGATGGCCCCATCGACCTGACCATCACCACCGGCCCCGCCATGCGCCACATCCTGGCAGGCACACTTTCCCCGTCTGAGGCGCTGGCCACCGGCGCCCTGGCCTTCGACGGCTCCCGCGAGCTGTTCGACCTGTTCCCGCGGGCCTTCCACGTCCCGCTCGACCCGACCATCATCCAAGGAGAATCGACATGAAGCTCAGCATCAACCTGTTCCGCACCTTCGACGGCGTATCACAGGGGCCCGGCTCGGCCCACGAGGACCCACGCGACGGGTTCACCAACGGCGGCTGGCTCATGCCGGTCTTCGACGAGGGTGTCGGCGAGGCCGTGAACGGCTGGTTCGAGCACTGCGGCGCACTGCTGCTCGGACGCCGCACGTACGACACCTTCGCCGCGCACTGGCCGCAGGTCACCGACCCGAGCGACCCGGTCGCCGCGGTGATCAACCGCGCTCCCAAGTATGTGGTCACCTCCTCCGAGCTGGCGACGGACGCCTGGGCCGACTCCACCACGGTGCTGGGCGAGGACTTCCTTGAGCGAATCCGCGAGCTGAAGGCTTCCGACGCCGAGAGTGAGTTGCAGGTGCACGGCTCGGTGAAGCTCGCCCGCACCCTGCACGACGCCGGCCTGGTCGACCTCTACCGCTTCGTGGTGGCCCCTGTGGTCGTCGGCAGCGGCTCGGGGGTGTTCTCGGACGCCGGCCCCGCCACGACGATGTCGGTCACCCACAGCACCGTGACACCGAACGGCTGCCTGGCGATCGAGATGGTTCCGGGCGAGTTCGTCAACGACCTCACGGCGGCCGTGGAGGACGGTCAGGACGTTATCCGTCCCGCCGAGTGAAGCACCCTGGGTTTCGCGCTCCACTTTCCATGTGACTGCCGGTCTACACGCTCGCGTTCGATGGTAGTTCTGCCAACCTCGATCGAGTGCGTGTACACCCGCCGCACACGCAAGAGGGACTGATGCACCCTGGCCGACGGATGGGCCTACGCCCGGTTCTACACCAGTGAGACCGAACGCCGAGATGCCCTTCCCGGCTGGATCGGGCCTTGCCCCTTGATCGTGGACACGGTGTCGGTTCGGTTATGCCGCTTCCGTGAGGGTAGCTGACCTCGCGGTGTCGTAGGCGTTCTCGTAGCTATTTGGGCTCACCTGGCCGATCGTGGAGTGGCGTCGGCGGGTGTTGTAGCGGTTCGCCCATCGGAACACGGCCCGGTAGGCCGTGGCCTGATCTGGAAATGCGGCCCGGCCCTCGAGAAGCTCCCGCTTGAGCGCGGCGTTGAAACTCTCCGCGAGTGAGTTGTCGGCACTCGTGCCCACCGCACCCATGGACTGGACGACGGTGAGCTGCTCGCAGAGGGCCGCGTAGGCCTTCGAGGCGTAGACGCTGCCGTGGTCGCTGTGAAACACGGCGCCGGCGAGACTGCCGCGGTCGCGGGCCGCGGCGCGGAGTGCGTCCTCGACGAGTTCGGTGCGCATGTGGTCGGCGACCTGCCAGCCCGCGAGCTTGCGGGAGCCGAGGTCGATGCACGTCGCGAGATACAGGTTCGACCCGTCTGCGATCGGGAGGTAGGTGATATCGCCGACGTACCGGCGGTTCGGCTCCCCGATCGAGAAGTCCCGGCCGATCAGGTCGGGGAACTTCCTCCCGGACTGGTCCGGGATCGTGGTCTTCACCCGGCGTCGCAGCCGGATCCCCACCAGCTGGTGCTCACGCATCACGCGGGCGACGCGCTTGTGATTCACCCGCTCGGCGGCGGTGGTGACGCCGTCGTTGAGGTCGGCGGTGATCCGGGGTGCCCCGTAGGCGCGGTCGCCGCCCTGGGCGGGGTCCTGCAGCACCCTGATCCGTGCGGCGAGGGCTGTATCTTCGGCCGCTCTCGCCGCCCGTCCCGGAGCCGCCGCGAGCCAGGCGTAGAACGACGACCTCGCGATCTCGACGATCTCGCACAACCGCTTCACGCCGTAGGCGTCCTTGTGGTCCTCGACGAACTGGAAGCGGTTCACCAGTTCGTCTCCCCGGCGAAATACTTCGCCGCCTGACGGAGGATGTCCCGCTCCGTCTCGAGCTTCAGCTTCTCCGCCTTCGACGCCGCCAGTTCCGCCTCCAGCCGCACGATCCTCGCCGCCTGCGACTCCGACCGCCCCGACGTGGGCGGCGACATGGTGCCGGCGGTCGTCGTGCCCGAGCCGTGCTTTTCGACCCACTCCCGCAGCGCACCGCGGGAGATCCCGAGGTCCGCCGCGATGCCATTCAACGTCGCACCGGGCGTCGACTCGTACAAGTCCACCGCCCGCTGCCGGAACCCGTCCGTGTAGTTCTTCCTAGCCATCCCTTGGATTCTCGCTTCCCCATCATCGTGCTGGAATCAGCGTGTCCAAGATCAGGGGTCAAGCGCCCCCCGAGCCGCGACGGCGACAGATGGGCATCCTGTGCGAGTTCGGCCAAGGTCCACCGGTGAGCGAGATCAGCTCGCATCCGAATGACCGTGTCACGGATCTCTGTCCTGGTAGGGCCGAGGCCAGAGTGCTCTGTGGCCGTCATCGGGGCAACTCGCTTCGCTGTCCACAGCACGGGCATTTCAGGCTTGCTCGTTGGGTCGCGGTACGTCGATACGCGGATGGGCTGACCCCGACGATGGCGGTGAACTGTCGTGCGGCGTGGCCGCGGCTGCGCCACCCGACCTGTGTCATGGCGACACCGATCGGAAGATCAGTCTCTATCAGGAGCTCGGCCAGTATGTGGGCGCGAAGGTGAGCCAGGTACTGGATGGGAGGCATCCCGAAACGTTGGCTGAAGGCCCTGCCCAATTGTGACGTAGACAGGTGCACGAGGTCGGCAAGGTCACGAAGTCGCCAATCCCGTCCGGGGTCTTGAGCGAGGAGCCGTGCTGCATGGTGTACGGCTGTCTCAGTCGGGCAAGCATGGCTGGGGGTGGTCTCGTCCGGGCAGACTCGCCACGAGGGGTCGATGCTCATCGCCGCCGCCTTCCTGAGGACGACTGCGTGCGGCGGGACGGTGGCGAGGAGCCCGTGGTCTTGAACAAGTCCACCCATGCCTCGACGGGCAGGTCCTTCGGCAGTCCGGCAGCGTTCACGCCCTGGCGTGTCAGCCACGCCTGTGCCGCCTGTGGCGAGCCGAGCGAGGTGTTGCGCGCGAGGATCTGGGCCAGCCCACGTCCGGGACCGGTGTAGACGCGGTGGACCAGGGCATGGAACTGGCGTCGCCCTGCCGGCGACAGCAGCGGATGTTCGCGACGGTGAATGGTGAGGATTCCGCCGTCGACTCCCGGACGCGGGGTGAACGCGCGAGCGGGAACACGACTGTGCAACGTGAAGGTGAACCAGGGCGCCCATTGCGCGGTCATCATCGTGGCACCGCCAACGCCCGCTCTGCGCCGCGCAACTTCCCATTGCACGAGCACAATGGCATCGGTCCATGCCGGGGCGTGCAGGATGCGTCGCAGCATTGCCGTGGTCTGGTGAAACGGCAGGTTGCCGACGAGCACATGCGCAGACGTGGGAAGCCGGTAGGTCAAGAAGTCATCGGCGACGACCTCCACGTGCGACGGGAGCCGTTGGGCCAAGCGTCGGGCGAGCCGGGTGTCGATCTCGACGGCTGTGACCGGTCGCCCGAGCTGGGCCAACGGCGAGGTGAGTGCTCCGTCACCGGGGCCGATCTCGATGATCGGGCCCTCGGTGGCGGACACGAGCCGGGTGATCGTGGTGACGGTGGATGGGTCAGTCAGGAAGTTCTGGCCGTGCTCATGACGGCCACCTTGATAGGTAGGCACTGTTTGCTCCGTGGTTGTTGCGGAGCCGGGCACGCTGAAAGAGCCGCCCGGCCGTGATCACCGGGGGCGGGAGCAACAACGCGTGGGAGTGTGCTCGCCGCCGTTAGCGGCTGCGGGGCCTTGCCCCTTGATCGTGGACACGGTGTCGGTTCGGTTATGCCGCTTCCGTGAGGGTAGCTGACCTCGCGGTGTCGTAGGCGTTCTCGTAGCTATTTGGGCTCACCTGGCCGATCGTGGAGTGGCGTCGGCGGGTGTTGTAGCGGTTCGCCCATCGGAACACGGCCCGGTAGGCCGTGGCCTGATCTGGAAATGCGGCCCGGCCCTCGAGAAGCTCCCGCTTGAGCGCGGCGTTGAAACTCTCCGCGAGTGAGTTGTCGGCACTCGTGCCCACCGCACCCATGGACTGGACGACGGTGAGCTGCTCGCAGAGGGCCGCGTAGGCCTTCGAGGCGTAGACGCTGCCGTGGTCGCTGTGAAACACGGCGCCGGCGAGACTGCCGCGGTCGCGGGCCGCGGCGCGGAGTGCGTCCTCGACGAGTTCGGTGCGCATGTGGTCGGCGACCTGCCAGCCCGCGAGCTTGCGGGAGCCGAGGTCGATGCACGTCGCGAGATACAGGTTCGACCCGTCTGCGATCGGGAGGTAGGTGATATCGCCGACGTACCGGCGGTTCGGCTCCCCGATCGAGAAGTCCCGGCCGATCAGGTCGGGGAACTTCCTCCCGGACTGGTCCGGGATCGTGGTCTTCACCCGGCGTCGCAGCCGGATCCCCACCAGCTGGTGCTCACGCATCACGCGGGCGACGCGCTTGTGATTCACCCGCTCGGCGGCGGTGGTGACGCCGTCGTTGAGGTCGGCGGTGATCCGGGGTGCCCCGTAGGCGCGGTCGCCGCCCTGGGCGGGGTCCTGCAGCACCCTGATCCGTGCGGCGAGGGCTGTATCTTCGGCCGCTCTCGCCGCCCGTCCCGGAGCCGCCGCGAGCCAGGCGTAGAACGACGACCTCGCGATCTCGACGATCTCGCACAACCGCTTCACGCCGTAGGCGTCCTTGTGGTCCTCGACGAACTGGAAGCGGTTCACCAGTTCGTCTCCCCGGCGAAATACTTCGCCGCCTGACGGAGGATGTCCCGCTCCGTCTCGAGCTTCAGCTTCTCCGCCTTCGACGCCGCCAGTTCCGCCTCCAGCCGCACGATCCTCGCCGCCTGCGACTCCGACCGCCCCGACGTGGGCGGCGACATGGTGCCGGCGGTCGTCGTGCCCGAGCCGTGCTTTTCGACCCACTCCCGCAGCGCACCGCGGGAGATCCCGAGGTCCGCCGCGATGCCATTCAACGTCGCACCGGGCGTCGACTCGTACAAGTCCACCGCCCGCTGCCGGAACCCGTCCGTGTAGTTCTTCCTAGCCATCCCTTGGATTCTCGCTTCCCCATCATCGTGCTGGAATCAGCGTGTCCAAGATCAGGGGTCAAGCGCCGCGCAGACGCAGCGAAGCAGTGCCGTAAACCAACATGCCAACCAGCGTAGGCGACCCCATCGCCACTCGGCGACCCAATAGCCCGTCCATGCGTCAAAGACGCGCAGATCCGTATCACCACCGGCCAGAACCAGCTCACAGTCTGTCCGTGCCCGACGAGGGGACTGATGCACCCATAGGTGACAGTCGTCTTCACGCCGCGTCTGCGGGCGTGTGGTCCATGATCAACTCGTACTCGACCGGCGTCAATCGGCCCAGGCGCACCTGCCGGCGGCGGCGGTGGTAGGCCCGCTCGATCCAGGTGATGATCCCGGCCCGCAGCTCGTCCCGGGTGTCCCAGTCGCGTCGGTCCAGCACGTTCTTCTGCAGCAACGCGAAGAAGGATTCCATGGCCGCGTTGTCCCCGGCAGCACCGACCTGGCCCATGGACCCGATCAGCCCGTGGGTGGTGAGGGCGTCCTGGAATAGGGCCGAGCGGAACTGCGAGCCGCGGTCCGAGTGCACGATGCACCCGGCGACCACGTCGGTGCCTCCGCGGCGGGCCACGGCCTGCTCGAGCGCGTTCACGGCCAACGAGGCCTGCATACGGCCGGCCATGGAGTACCCCACGATCCTGCCGGCGTAGAGATCCTTGATCGCGCAGAGGTAGAGCTTGCCCTCACCGGTGGGGTGCTCCGTGATGTCGGTCAACCACAGCCGGTTGGGCTCCTCGGCAGAGAAGTCCCGGCGGACGCGGTCATCGTGCACGGGCGGGCCTGGGCGGGTCCCGTTCTTGCCGCGCTTGGCCCCGAACGCGCAGTGCCACTGGTTCTCGTGGCAGAGCCGCCAGGCGGTACGGGCCGCCATCGGAGCGCCAGCATTCTCGGCCTCGTCGCGCAGCAGCCGGTACCCGAACTCGGGATCGTTCTGGTGGGCGTCGTGGAGGGCGTTGGCCCGGTGAGCGGCCTCCACCTCCGCGGTGGTGACAGGGTTCTGGAGCCAGCGGTAGTAGGGCTGGCGGGCGAGCTTGAGGACCCGCAAGGACACCACGACCGGGATCTGGTCGGCAGCGAGCTCGGACACGAGCGGGTACATCATTTTTTCGGCAGGTTCGCCTGGGAGAGGTAGGCCGCGGCGCGGCGTAGGACTTCGTTCTCCTGCTCGAGCAGCCGGATCCTGCGGCGGGCTGCGCGGAGTTCTTCGGCCTCGGCCTTGGTGGGGCCGGGTTTGTTCCCAGCTTCGATCTCGGCCTGGCGCATCCAGTTCGTCAGACAAGAGAAGCTGATCCCGAAGTCCTTCGCGATCTGCTTCAAGTGGGTGCCGGGCTCACGGTTCTGGGCGACGCGGACGACGTCATCGCAGAACTCTTGGGGGTAGGGGGCGGGCAAAGTGCACATCCTTCCCTGCGGTGTGGGAACACCACAGATCGTATGTCACCTATACGTGCATCAGTCCCGTCAAGCGTGGAGGCTGCCCCTACGCCCCTGTCCTTCATGCTCGCCGAAGTGTCGGTGGTATGAGGCAGGCTCAGAGAAGTTCAAGACATTCACAACGAGATCGGAGGGCCCGATGGCTCACCTCAAGCAGCAGTTCAAGGATGCGCTGAGCTCCATCGAGCCCGGCGATGACAAGGCCAACGCGCCGGAGGCGCACCGGCTGGTGCGCGCTGCGCTCGAAGCCGACGCGAAGCTCGCAGAGTACGGGGTGGACCCGGTGCTGATCGGCTCGTACAAGAGGAACGTGTCGATCAAGCGAGTCAAAGACGTTGACGTGTTCGTGCGGCTCCCGGACCTACCGAGCGACGTCACGTCGAAAGACATCCTCGACCGATTCTTCACCGTCCTGCATGCGGAGTTCGGTAGTGATGGCGATGGTCACCGGCGAACGAAGCGTCAGGATCGCAGTTTGCAGGTGTCGTTCCCCGAGTACGACCTGTATGTCGACGCGGTGCCTGCTCGTCCTTACTGGGACGGTGAGACGTGGGAGATCCCTCAGAAGGGCGATGAGGACGAGTGGGTGCGTACCAATCCGGAGAAGCTCACGTCGTTGTCGAGCGAAATGAACTCGGCGCATGACGGCTATTACGTTCCCACGGTGAAGCTGCTCCGTCAGACCCGACGATCGATACTCGGCTCCGGCAAGAAGCCTGGTGGGTTCTTCATCGAGGTCGCGACGTATCAAGCCTTCGCCTCCGGCCTGGTCTCGGGCAACGATCATGCAGAGTATTACGTCTCTGCTCTCGAAGAGGTCAGCAAGATCATCGACGGCTACGTCACCCTCGGCATTGGAGTGAACGACCCCACCATGGCGGGGCACACCATCAGCATTCGTGCGACAGATGATGAGCTGGATGCAGCCAAGACTCGTTTCGCTGAGGCTGCGGAAACCGCGCGCGACGCGCTCGACGAGGAGGACGAGGGCAAAGCCGCACTGGCGTTCCAGGGACTGCTGGGCAAGAACGGGGACGACGATACAGTGTTTCCGATGCCGCCGGGATTCAACGAGGATGGGTCGAAGCGCGCGTCCGCCATCTCGGCTGGCGCACGGACCGTTCCGGCGGGCACGAGGACCTTCGGGTGACCGTCACCGAGTACGACGACTACGTCGCATACTCACGACAGCACTTCGAGGAAGGGCTGATCCGAGCCGGCTTCACGGAGGAAGACCACGGCTGGCGAGGGACAATCGTTCACCCTGGCGGTGCAACCGAGGTTCTCATAACGCTGCGTTCCCGCTACCCCTTTCACCCTCCTCGCGTGGTTCCGCTCGACTCAGATGCGGTCGCGTGGTCCTGGCACAGGGAGTTGGACGGGGCGCTGTGCTTGGTCGCCGAAGACGATCACGACGGACTGTGGTGGACGGAAGCGCCAGCGTTCCTCGAACACGTCACTGCCTGGTTCGAACAGGCGGCAGCAGGCTGGCCAGACGATCGACCCGACCTAGACCTCGACCGTTACTTCAAGCCCTCCGAGGATGAGCGGCTTTATCTCTACGATGACCTGACCCGATATCCCAGCGGATTCGTTCGGTTCCGCCCGGCAGCGAACAACCTGATGCGGATCGCCGGCGGCGCCAAGCCAGCGAAATCCTCGAAGCACAGCAAGGATCGCTTCGGATACGTTGCCAACCTCGGCGATGTAGACGTGCCCCCCAGATCATGGGACGACATCTCCGCTCGCATCGACCCCAGCGTCGACCTGGACCGCAGAATCCGCAACCACACGATCGAGATCGTGGTGCTGATCTACAGCCGGGGCTCTCACAAGGGCGCAATCACACTCGAAGCGTGGCCCACGATAGGTGGCGGCGTCGCAGTCAGAAGCCTGAGCTCGGGTGCCGACACCGATGCCGCCAAGTCCGCACGCTCAGGTCTGCTTGCTCCTGAACTCCGTGGACGTCGGGTAGCGATTGTGGGCGTCGGAGCCCTCGGCTCGTTCGTCGCGGACATGCTCGTGCGCTCCGGTGTTCACAATCTCACCCTGCTCGATGGCGACGTCGTTATGCCCGGAAATCTTGTCCGTCACCTTGTCGGCCCTGAGGCCGTGGGGCGGTCAAAGGTTGAGGCGGTCAAGCAGCATCTGGTTGACCGCAGTGGGATTGCAGCCGCCGACATTGCGGTGATCGATCACTCACTCACCTCGGGCGACGAGGCTGTCAAGCTTCTCGGAGACCACGATCTCGTGGTAAACGCGACCGCCGATTTCGCCACCACTGCACTTCTCCACGTCACCGCACGGGCGTTGTCCAGGCGAATCGTCTCAGCGGCGATCCAGAACGGCGGCACGAGCTACCGAATCGATGTGCTGCCACCGCTCGACGGAGCCGAACCACTGCCACCCTCGTCCAACGTTGTCGATCAGCCTGAGTCTGAACTGTTCGAAGCCGGCTGTGGCAGTCCAGTCTCTCCGACGCCCCCTTACGCGGTGATCGAGGCGGCCGCAGCGACCGTGCGCCACGCCGTCGGCCTGCTCGTCGATCGCCCTCTCCACCCAGCGGGGGAAACGCGAGACCTGTCGATCGGCGCAGTAAGGAGTCACGAATGATTCGACCACCAACGCGCATCGACCTGCTCGTCGACGCCTACGAGACCATCGCCTTCGAGGCAGCGAACCACCTCCCTCGGGAGACCGGTGGCATCCTCCTCGGCTACCAGGACAACGGCACCATCGTGGCAACTCACGCCCTGGTCGTTGAGGGGCAAGGGGCAACGACGAACAGGTACGTTCGCGACGACATTCGCGCGGACGAGCTCTTGCAGGAGTTTCTGCAGCAACGAGCTGACGACGATCCGATCGGCTACGTCGGTGAGTGGCACAGCCACCCCTCCCCATCTGGACCGAGCACCGTCGATCACGCAGCGATGCGTGCGACCGCCAAGATCAGTTCAAACCCGATCGCGCTGCTCGTCTTCGCGCCTGGCGCAACCGGTGCGATCTTCGGGCTCATCGCCCGGCGCCAACGGTTCGGGAAGACCACAACGAAGGCAGCAGTCGTCTCTGTCCCTCCTTCGAGATTCCCTCCCTCGGTCCTTTACCGGACGGTGCCGTCCGCGGCGACGGCCCAGTATTCATCTCCTACCGCCAATCAGACGGCACCGCGCAAGCCGACGCCCTCGAAGATCTACTCCGGGCCGCCGGGCTTGTCGTGTGGAGAGACCACACTGACCTGCGACCCGGCACGACCACCGACCGCCTCGAACAGGCACTCACCCGAGGTCTCTCGGCGGGCGTGCTCGTCGTCACCCCCGACATCGCATACAGCGACATCGTCCGCGAGCGCGAACTGCCACGTCTGCTCCAGCTCGACGCCGATCCCAACTTCAGCCTGTGCATCGCGAACACGGTCTCACGGGCGGGCGAAGAGTTGAAGTGTGACTACGACGCCCCGGATCGGCTCTTGCGACTCGCGCCAGCACGAACTCTGGCTGACAAGAAGCAGGCGAACATGCGTCAGCCGTCTGGCGAAGTCGAGATCGTGCGTGACCTTCTGATGCACCGCATCGAGCAACGAAAGCCCATCATTCGCGCGGAAGGACGCGATCTCACGATTCGTGTGCAAAGCCGCCCCGCCTCGTCTGCCCTCGACGCAGACGAGGAAGACCTTCACATGCGACTCAAACCGTCGGACGACGGGCGGCTTCCTTCCCGAGACGGGCTGGAACTGCTCCGGAAGACTCTCCCGCTGACCAGCGACGCCGTTTACACGGCAGGCGCAAGGAGTGTCCGAGTGTCGGGCGGAGCCCACTTGTCAGTCGGACTCGCAGTTGGCGCGGCGCTGCCTGAAACGAAGATCGGCAGGGTGATAGTGACCGATCCAGAGGGCAATGCCTGGACATCCGCCGCGCCCAATGACGACCCGCAGACCACCGAGCTGACCATCGAGCCCGCCCAAGTCGAACAGGACCGAGCGGGGGAACTCCACCATCGCGTGGCGATCTTCGTGACCTTGACGCCACATGCAGATCGGACCGCTTTCGAACAGCTTGTGAACGACTCGGCCGATGGATTCGACGCGGCCGAGATCATCTCGCTTGGGAGTACAGAACGAATCGACCCACGAGAAGCAGCTCGTCTCAGCGCGGCCATCGCACAGCAAATCAAGAAACTCTCCGCCAGCCAAGGACGCGCCGAGGTACACCTCGCCTTCCATGGTCCTTACACGATGGCCGTACTCATCGGGCGCTACCTCAATACGCTGCGAACCGTCGTCTATGAATGGGATGGCAACAGGAAGGATGAGCCCCGCTACAAGCCCGTGCTCGTCCTCGAACCTGGTGTGACGGGCGGACCGATCACTGAGGTCTTCCCGTAAGGATTGGCACGACGAGCATGGAGGATGCCTACACGTGATCCCTCCGCAAGCATCGTCTTCCCGTCATCCAGCCTTACCAAAGGCCCGCTCGAGATGCTCCGCGGTGGCGGGGTTCACGGTCTCGCTGCGCTGGATGTAGTGCTGCATCGTGATCCTCGGGTCCGTGTGCCCGAGGAGCTCGGAGGCGAGGAGCGCGCCTGGGTCGACGTCACCGGAACGGAGGAGACGGGAGCGGATCGCTTGAAGGGCGAATGACGGCAGTGCGACGCGGCGAACCGAGCGATCCGTCTTCGGATGGTCTTGCCGGTGGGTGGGCTCGCCTTTGCGGCTGATGATCGTCCCGGCTATTCGTGCCGTCGGGATCGGACCGTCCAGGTCGAGGTCCTGGAGGCGTATGGCGAGGACTTCGCCGATGCGGGCGGAGGTGCCGAGCATGACCTCGACGATCTGCCCGAGTTGCCGATCCGGTCTCGGTCCCGCCAGTATCCGCCGGGACTCCCATGCCTTGATCGCGGCTCGGATCTCCTGCACCTCGTCGATCGTGAACGCGTCCGGGATCGTCTTCTTCCGGTGGAGCCGGGAGACGTGGTCCATCGGGTTGCGGGCAGGATCTCGTGTCGGACCGCGAGCGCGAGTGCAAGGCGGAGGACGACGCGGGCGTGCTTGGCCCGGCTGTAGCTGCGCTTGGCGAGTCGTTTGAGGAAGTAGTCGCAGCGGGCGACGCCGATCTCCCGGAGGGTGAGGTCTTTGAATGCGGGGAGGACGAGGGCGCGCATGTCGCGCTCGTAGAGGTTCCTCGTGGTTCGGGAGAGGCGGTCTTCAATTTCCATGTCTTCCAGCCAGTACGCGACGAGCTCTGGGAACGAGCTGTCGGCGCTCATGCCGTTGAATCCTGGCTGGTAGAGGGAGCGTTCGGCGAGCTTCTGCTTGAGCTTGCGCTCCGCGGCGGCCCGTGAGGAGCCGGTGGCCTGGACGAGTCGGTTGCTGCCGTCCCAGTCCCGGTACCGGGCGCGGGCCACATGGTTGCCGTTCGGCTGGGCGCGGGTGGCGATGATCCCGAAGGTTCCAATCGGCGTGCGGGGCCTACCCACGCGTGCCCTCCCCCGCTCCGGGAAAGGTGGCAGCGCCAGTAGGAGAGGCGGGCTCGCGCATGGTGTCCATCCAGGCGCGGATGTCGGTGATGCCGAACATGATGCGCTTGCCGAAGCGGTAGGCGCGCGGGCCTTTGCCGTTGGTGCGCCAGTCATAGATGGTGGACACGGGGACGCCGAGGTAGTCGGCGAGTTCGTCGATGTTCAGGAGCGGTTCCAGGCCGTGCGGGCTGGACTGGTGTTGATTCATCCCTCCAGTTTCGAAGGACAGGCGAGCGGGTCTGTTCTTCCGCCCTGCTCCCCCGTGGAGTTGACCGTCGCCGGGCACGCGGATCGCCGCGTGCCGCGACGACTTCGCCGCTCAAGGGCGCGGCCGAGGTCGCGATGCCATTCCTACGGCATGCGCGCCGTTGTCGGTTCAGCAGGCTCGATCGGCGGACACGCACGGCGGTCGCGGCGCCGGACCGCCCACTCCTCCATACGAGCGCGGATGAGGAGCACGACGCTGACCGGGCCCATGATGAGGAACTTGAGCGCATTCCAGCAGAGCAGGAGCAGGAGGAGGTTCAGCCAGCCGGGGCCACCGTCCTCGATCAGCGTCAGGCAGTAGTTCGCTGCGAGGAAGTACGGCACCGCGAGGAGCATCGCGGGGATGCCCCATTTCAGACCCGACGTGGGCGAGCGGGCCGGTATCGCTCCGCAGTACCTCTCGGAACTCGAGCGCGGCCTCAAGGACCCCTCCTCCGAGGTGCTTCACGCGGTGTCTGACGCCCTCGAAACTCCCTTCTACGAGATTGTCCGCCGCGCAGCGTCCGTCCTGGACGGGACGGCCCGTTTCGGACCCGTGGTCCTGGCCATAGCAGCCTGACGCCGCTCACAGCAGATTCGCCCCACATCGACGCGTCCGCCCGACACACTGGGGGCATGCACATCCTCCTCCTCGGCGGCACCGGCTTCCTCGGCCGGGCACTCGCCCACGCGGCGCTCGATGCCGGCCACGCCGTCACGTGCCTCGCCCGCGGATCGGCCCCCGCCGCATCCGGTGCCACCTTCGTCCGCGCCGACCGGGACGACCCCGACGCCCTCGCCCCGGTCGCCTCCCGGACGTGGGACGCCGTCGTCGACCTGACATCCCATCCGGCCCACGCCCACGACGCCGTGCACCAGCTCACCGCCCGCCATCGCCTTCTCGTGTCCACCACCAGCGTGTACGCCGCGTTCGACACCCCCAACCAGTCGGAGAACGCCCCCCTGGCACCGCCCGCAGGCATCGACCGGATGACCGAGATGAACCAGTACCCCGGAGCCAAGCGCCGCTGCGAAGACATCTACCGAGGCGCGGATGGGCAGGTCACCGTGATCCGCCCCGGGCTGATCGGCGGAGCCGGCGACGACACCGGACGCTCCGGCTACTACCCCTGGCGATTCGCACACCCGACGGGGACCGACGTGCTGGTGCCCGATGCGACGTTCCCCGTCTCCGTCATCGACGTGGCAGACCTGGCCGCGTGGATTCTGCATTGCATGGAACACACGGTCACCGGCACGTTCAACGCCGCCGGTCAGACCCACACCTTGGCAGACCTCTACCGGGCGAGCATCGAGGTCACCGGGTCGGCCGCTCAGCCACACGTGATCCCCGACGACGTCCTACTGTCCCAGGGCATCGCCCCGTGGGCGGGGCCGAACTCGCTGCCCCTCTGGATTCCGCTGCCCGGGTTCCGTCACGTCGGCAGCGTCGACTCCTCGGCGGCCCTGGCCCACGGGCTGGTCCGCCGCCCGCTGCGCGAAACCCTCGCGGCCGCCCTGGCCACCGAGGAGGCGCGCACGACGGAGCGCCCCGTGGGGCTGACGGATGCGGAGGAGAGCGCCCTGCGCGCCGCGTGCAGTCCTCGTTGCATCGAGACGTCTGGACCGGATCGGAGTCAGTAGTTCCCTGCGATGGCAGGATGGTGCCATGCCGGACGCCGTCTTCGACCACCCCCGATTGGCCGCCGTCTACGACGTCCTCGGATCACTGGATCGCCCCGACCTGGACGAGTACACGGACATCGTGCGGGACGAGTTCCCTGCCTCGAGGGTCCTCGACATCGGATGCGGCACCGGCGCCTTCGCCCTGCGGCTGGCGAAGCACGGCATCGACGTCGTCGGGGTCGACCCCGCGGCGGCTTCCATCGACGTGGCGCGGGCGAAGTCGGGCGCGGAGGCTGTGACGTGGGTCGTGGGAGTGGCCGAGGACGCGCCACCGTCGCAGGTGGATGCAGTCACGATGACGGCGAATGTCGCTCAGGTGTTCCTCGACGACTCCGCGTGGGACGCCACGCTCCAGGCCGCCCATATCCGGCTCCGGCCCGGCGGGGTGCTGGTCTTCGAGGCCCGTCGACCCGAGGACAGGGCCTGGGAGCGCTGGACGAAGGCGGCCACCCACCGCCTCGTCACGGTGCCGGGCGCAGGCGAGGTCGAGACATGGACGCAGACGACCCGCATCGACGGGGAGCTGGTGACGTTCGACTCTCCGACCGTGTTCCGCGCCGACGGCCAGCGGCTGGAGTCGACCTCCACACTGCGCTTCCGAACCCGCCGTGCGATCGAGGCTGCGCTGGTCGCCGCCGGATTCGATCTGGTCGACGTGCGCGACCTGGCGTATGCACCCGGGCGGGCTTGGCTTTACATCGCCCGCCGGCCCGATGACTCCCCCCGGCCATGATGGCCGCACGCGACGGCACGCCATCGGATCATTCGTCGGCCGCGCACTGGCTGCTCACGCACACCCCTGTGCTGGTCGTGCCAGAGCTCTCCCGCCGAGGAGTGCCCCGGCTTGTGGGGTGGTCCGGGGCGACGATGACCTCGCTGCGCCCCCGAGGTCCCGAGCAGTGGCTCACAGCTGGCTTGACGGTGCTCCCCGAGATCCGCCGAGCCGGTATCGGCCGACGCCTCCTGCAGGCCGTGATCGAGGCCGTCGAGACACTCGACGTCCGCTCCATTGACAGCGTGGTGAACGCCCGCATACATGAAGGGGCGCTCCTGTGAGAACCCAGCCGGAAGCTGACGGCCCAGCAGCCCAGACGACGACTCCTCCCTGGCACTGGCCAGCCCCCACCACGGGCAGCCCCGCCTGGACACGCCTGGCCCAATGGACCGCGGACGGACACCATCTGCTCCACGGCTCCGGGACCGCCGGCCTGGGTCGCCTTGAGCCCCGCGCCCCGCTGGACCACAGCCCGGACGAGTACTCCAAGCGCACCGCGGTGTTCGCCACCGAGGACCTAACCTGGGCCATCGCCTACGCCGTACGCGCGTCTGACTGCCCGCAGTTTCTCAACGCCTGCTTCTACCCTGGCGACCGGCCGGGCACGCCCGCGCAAAGACGACTGTTCTTCTCCTATGGCCGCCGGACCGACGGGACCGTGCCGGTGTCTCCCGGGGTGGTCTACGTCGTGAAGGCGAGGTTCTTCGAGCGCCAGCCGCCGGCGTGGGATGTCGACCTGGGACAGGTGATCACCGAGTGCCAGTGGACGAGCCGGGACACAGTAGACGTCGTCGCGGCGGTCCGCGTCACTCCGGCTGATCTGCACGGGCCCATTCCAACCCACGATTCGGCCGAGGTCAGTGCACGGATGACCCAGTACGCGTCGGGGTTCCCCTGGGGTGCACCCGATGCCTGGACACCCGCTCCGTTCGTCGGCTCGACGGAGGGCACATGCGGTGCGTGTTGATCGGCCCGCCCGGCACCGGGAAGTCGACCGTGGGGGCCATGCTGGCCGCGTCCCTCGAGGTGCCGTGGGTCGATCTAGATGTGATGTCCAGGGACGTTGTTGCGGGACTCGCTGATAGGTGAAGGCCTCCTGTTGCGAGAGTGGAGCTGTCTAGGTGAGCCGCCCCCTTCATTCGGTCCGGACGTTCTGTGAGTCGTCGGTTTCGATTTGATGGGTGCACTGCCGAGCGTACTCGGCTGGGGGTAGGTAGCCGAGCGAGGAGTGCCGGCGGTGGTGGTTGTACTCGTCCTTCCAGTCGCCGACGATGACCTGTGCGTGCAGCAGTGAGTAGAAGCTGTTGATGTTGAGGCACTCGTCGCGGATCCGGCTGTTGAACGACTCGACGTACCCGTTGCGCCACGGCGAGCCCGGAGGGATGTAGGACAGGCCGGTCCGGGTGCCGGCCCAGTCGGCCATCGTCTCGCTGATGAACTCGGGCCCGTTGTCCGACCTGAGCACCGCCGGGGCGCCCCGGGCGGCGACGAGGTCCTCGAGGTGGGCGGTGAGTCGGTCGGCGGTAATCGAGCATTCCACGAGGCCGCCGATGCACTCCCGGGTGTGTTCGTCGACGATCGAGCAGATCTTGATCGCCCGGCCGTGCTCGTCGGCGTCGAACTGGAAGTCCACCGCCCACACCACGTTCGGCGCGTCCGCCGTCGGCGCGTCGACGCTCGAGGACCCGACGCGCTTGCGTCGACGCCGCTGCGGGACCCGGAGCCCTTCGTCACGCCTCAGGCGTTGGATCTTCTTGTGGTTCACCACCCACCCTTCGGCGCGGGCGTCGTGGTACGCCCGCCGATACCCGTAGCGGGGATGGTCCTTCGCCCAGGCGCGCAGCCACTCCCGTAGCGCCCGATCCGGGTCCGCGACCGTGTCGCCCTTGAGCGGTCGCCGGTACGCGGAGCGGCTCAGCCCGACCAGACGGCACGCCATCCGTTCGCTCACCCGCAACTTGCGCTTGAGGTGATCGACGGCGGCGCGGCGCCTGTCCGGGCTTAGAAGTTTCCCTCAGCCAGCTCCTTGAGCGCGGCCTTCTCCAGCTCCGCTTCCGCGAGCAGACGCTTCAGGGTCGCGTTCTGCTTCTCCAACTCCTTCAGGCGCTTTGCGTCGTCGGCCTTGAGGCCGCCGTACTGGTTCCGCCACCGGTAGTACGTCTGCTCGGACACCCCGAGCTCCCGACACACCGCCGCGACGTCCTGACCATCGGCGAGCATCCTGTCGGCCTGCCCGAGCTTGCGGACGACCTGCTCCGGGGTGTGACGCTTCCTGCTGTTCGTCATGATCTGACCAGTCTCCCTGCCCTCAACCACGGGCGACAGGACGACTCCCAGAACCACCGGACCTAAAAAACGGGGTCAGCCCAATTCGGCTCTCCTCGGCCCAGCACCCGGGCGGAACGCCCGCCAGGCCCTCACAGACCCGCGGCTCGTCTCAGCCCAGCAGCCCGGCGAACTTCTGCGCCTCGGCGGCGCCGGCCTCGGCGTCCATGCCGGGGTGGCGCAGCAGTCGGGCGAGGGTGGCGGCGTCGAGCTGGGCACCGAGGGCGCAGGCCGCGGCGACCTCGTCCCGCTGGGGCGGCAGGGCGTCGTCGTCGAAGCCCGCCGGCTCGTCCGCCTCGTAGGCCTCGACGAGGTCGGCGAGGGAGGCGGTCATCGCGGCGAGGGACCACATGGGCATCACGTGGTCGAGCGAGCTCGCGGACAGTCCGGCGTGCCCGGCCGACCGCCAGCTGCCGTCCTCCCACACGGCCAGCAGGTGCGTGGGCGTGCGGTCGCCCTCGCCCGGCAGGTGCGGGTGCGTCCAGGCCGGGTACTCGTCGGCGAGCTGTGGCCCGGAGGGCACCTCGGGCGCCCGGAGCTCGTCCCGGTCCCAGGCCCGCAGGACGGCGTGGTCGGCGTCGACCACGTCGAGTGCGGCCCAGCTGCCGCCGCCGTCGTCGACGCTCAGCCGGCGTCCCTCGATCATGGGACGGCCGGGGTAGGAGGCCTGGGTCCGGGCGGCGTGGACCGCCCAGCGGTCCACGAGGTCGGTCAGCGGGGGCAGGTCCAGTTCGATCGCACGCATGGCCCTCACGCTAGGTGTTGTGGGTCATGAGGTTCTTGGCACGAGGGCCGGGCTGAGATGAGACGAGTGGGCCTCTCCCGCAGGATGGAAGTTCCTACACCACCCATCCGCGCAAAGAGACCCACTCATGACTCACGCTAATGCACCCCTGACTCCCACCGGCCGTCTCAGGATGGTCCAACGCCACCTGAACGACGGCATCCCCCAAGCGCACGTGGCAGCCGAGTTCCGCGTCAGCCGCCCCACGGTGGCCACCTGGGTGGCCCGCTACCGCGCCGAGGGCGAGGCAGGACTGCAGGACCGCTCGAGCCGGCCCCACCACTGCCCCGCCCAGCTCGACACCGCGATCCTGGCCGAAATCGAGGCCCTGCGCCGGGACCAGAAGTGGTCCGCCCGACGCATCCATCACCACCTCGTCTCCGAAGGCCACCAGCTGTGCCTGCGCACCGTGGGGAGGTGGATGCACCGGCTGGGCATCTCCCGGTTGCGAGACCTCGCGCCCACGGGTGAGGGCCTGCGCCAACGACCACGGAAGATCACCGCCCGCGGCCCGGGGCACATGGTGCACATGGACGTGAAGAAGATCGGGCGCATCCCCGAAGGGGGAGGCTGGCGTGCTCACGGCCGGGACTCCGCGAACGCGCGAGCGGCCAAACGCGGGCCTGGCCGACGGGTCGGGTACACGTACCTGCACTCGGCGATCGACGGGTACACCCGCCTGGCGTACACCGAGGCGTTGGAGGACGAGAAGGCGGTGACCACGATCGGGTTCTTCTGCCGGGCGAGGGCGTTCTTCGCCGCCCACGGCATCACCGTGGACCGGGTGGTCACGGACAACGGGAACAACTACCGGGCCGTGGACTTCACGGCCAAGGTGGTCTCGCTCGGGGGCCGGCACCACCGGATCCGCCCCTACACCCCGCGTCACAACGGGAAGGTCGAGCGGTACAACCGGCTGATGGTGGACGAGGTCCTCTACGCCCGCCCGTACTCCTCAGAGACGGCCCGGCGTGAGGCCCTGCAGGTGTGGGTGAACCACTACAACTACCATCGGCCTCATACCTCCTGCGGGAACATCCCGCCGGCCTCGTTGGCCCCGGCGCGAGTCAACAACGTCAGGCCCTCCTACAGCTAGGGCGGGCTCCGCACGCCGGTCCAGGGCCTCGAGGCAGCCGACTCACACCGGGGCGTGGCGCAGGGAGCGCTCGAGCACGTCCTCCACGCGCTCGGACACGTCCTCGTCGCGGGCCTCCAGCACGGCCACGGTCCGCTCCAGCCGCGCGACCCGCGCCCCGAAGTCACCGGCCCGGGCGCGCTCCACCAGTGAGGTCTCGGCGAGCACCTGGGCCTCGCGCCAGGCGGCCACCAGCTCACGCTCGTAGAGCCGCTGGCCGGCCTCGGCGGGGGTTCCGGCGGGGCCGGCGCCGAGCACGGCCACCGCGTCGATCCGAGACCGGTCCAGCCCGAGCATGAGCGTCTCGAGCCGCCGCATGACGCCGCGCAGCCGGCGCGCACCGCGCCCCAGGGAGCCCAGGCCCCGCACGCCGGCGGCCTGCCCGGTCAGCGCGTCCAGGACCATCAGCAGGGCCACCAGTCCACCGAGGATGGAGGCGGTCAGCAGGACGTGGGTGGTCGTGGAGGAGACGTCGCCGAACCGGGTGTGGGCGCGCTCGGAGACGTTCCGCAGCTCATCGGCCGCCAGGCGCACCTCGGTGGCGACCATCCGGGTGATCTCGTCGTGGTCCTCCACGATCTCCACCCGCTGGAACGACGCGGTCCCGTTGTCCATGCGGGGGCCGTCCATGGTCACGAGTGCGGAGCCGACCTGCCGGGTGCCGTCCTCCCACACGTACACGGGCACCACCATCACGCCGGGTGCGGGCTCCCCGGTCTCCGGGGCGGCGGCGCCGGTCTCCCGGAGGATGCGGTGGACGCCCTCCTGGGTGACGGCGGGGTCCAGCCGGCCGTCGGCCGCCGCGTCGTCGGGCACGGGCAGCGGGGCGAGGTAGTCCTCGGCGCGCCGCACGGCCACGACCACCTCGTACTCACCGGGCATGCGCTCGTTCACCATCTGCGGGAGCCGTTCGGACTGCACGCCGTAGGCGGGCCCGTCCAGGCGCACCGCGGCCACCTCGCCGAGCTGCTGCTCCTGGACCGCCGCACCGGCGCTGTCCTCCGTGAGGCGGTCTCGCAGCTCTCCGGCCAGGGTGAATGCCGGCAGGCAGACGAGCATCAGCACGAACGCCCAGCCGCGGGGCCCCAGCCCGATCGAGGCGATCGCGCGGGTGCCGGCGAGGAACCGCTTCGGCACGAGCGCCTCCCGCCCGACGGCGGCGCTCGCCCGTTCGTGTCGTCGCGCCTCGTCCTCGGGGTCGGGCTGGACGTCCAGGCCCTCCGGCTGGGCGCCCAGCAGGGTCCGGGCGGCGTGGTCGGCGTCGGCGAGGGCGTCCCGCAGCCCGGCGTCGGAGGGCAGGCCCAGGGACCGGCGCAGGTCCTGGCGGGCGGTGTCGTCCTCGTCCGGTCCGTCCGCGCGCGGCGTCATGGGGATCGGGTAGCGGCCCAGCTGGTCGGAGACGTCGCGGAGCACGGTGGTGAGCCGGTCTTCGGCGGAGGTCCACCGCCGTGTCCCCGCCTGGTCGAACTCCTCGTCCTGGGCCAGGGCGAGCAGGGCCTCGTGGGCGTCGTCGAGGGTCTCGAGGGTCGCCTCGGCCACGGTGCCGCTGGGGGCATCGCGGAGGCGGGCCTTCAGCCGGATCAGTGCTGTGGCGGTCGGTCCGAGCACCCGGTCCAGCACGCGCGTGGACCGTGCCGTTCCGACGAGCACGTCCGAGGAGTCGATGAGCGCCTCGGTGCGTCCGGACAGCCGCTCGGTGTCGGCGACGAGCTCCTCCACCTCCACGGCGAGCTCCCGCCAGGAGCGGGTGTGCAGGTGGTCCCGGTTGTCCTGCACCCGCCCCTCGGCGGTGAACCGCGGGGTGCCGAGCGGCTCCCCCAGCCGGTCCATGCGCCGCTGGGTGGTGCGTGCCCGGCGGGCCACGGCCTCCAGGCTCTTGTGCAGGGCGCGGCGTCCGTCCTTGATGCGGCGGCGTTCCTCCGACCCCGCCACGCTGACGTCGGCCAGCGCGAGTGCCTCGTCCTCGAGCATGGTGCGGGCCAGGCTGGCCTGTGCGCGCTTCATGCCGCGCCGAACTCCCCGTTCCCGGGTGCTCAGGCGCAGGCCTGCGGCGCCGCACACCAGCAGTCCGATCAGGGCCGGCAGGCCCCAGGCGAAGTAGGTGAACACTCCGCGCGGCTGCCCGTCGTAGGTGCGGTCGCCGATGTCCCGGACGGTGTTGACCACGGCGGTCGGTCCCATGCCGCGGGCGAGGTCGGCGTGGTAGCGGCCCTCGAGCCGCAGCTCGACGCGGTAGCGGCGCTTGTCCTCGTGGTTCATGGCGGCGCGGACGTCGGCGGCGACGCGGATCCCGGCGTACTCGCGCTCGTAGCCGAGGTGGTGGGGGCGGTCGTCGGGCCGGGTGGAGATGACCACGTCGTACTCGTCGGTCTCGGGCTCGGCGCTCAGGCTGGCGAAGT
Source organism: Micrococcus sp. FDAARGOS_333 (assembly GCF_002206575.2). Classification (NCBI taxonomy): domain Bacteria; kingdom Bacillati; phylum Actinomycetota; class Actinomycetes; order Micrococcales; family Micrococcaceae; genus Micrococcus; species Micrococcus sp. FDAARGOS_333. Next base: position 2,824,831 of record NZ_NJFJ02000001.1, read on the forward strand.
AGTCGTCGGTCACGAGGACCTGCAGCGGTCGCCAGCTGGGGATCGGCCGGTCCCCGATCACCTGGTCGACGCTCTCCTGGCTGATGCCGGAGACGGTGTCCTCGCCCTGCACGGTGATCTCGGCGGTGTGCTTCGGCTCGGCGGTGTTGGCGGTCCAGCCGACCCACCCGACGACGCCCAGCAACAGCGCGCAGAGCAGCGCTCCGATCAGTGCGCCGCGTCCGGTGAACACGTAGAGGTCGGCCCAGTGCCGCAGGACGCCGTACTTCTTCATGTCCGCGCGGCGGCGGCCGGCGGAGTAGGCGGTCTCGGAGCCGATGTTCCTGCGGCCGTGCGCGCGGCGGCGTCGGCGGTCGTTGCTGCTCATCGGCTCCTCCGGGACATGTGGCGCAGCCAGCCGCGTCGGCCGTCGGAGGCGGATCTGCCGTGCCCGGCGTACTGCCGGCCGGCGTCCTCCACGGTGGAGTCGAAGCGGACGGGCGGGTGGGCGCCGTGGCCCTCGCGGACGAGGTCCCCGATCAGCCGGGCGGTCTCCTCGGCACGGGCGGCGAGGTCCTCGGCCCGCGACTTCTCGCGTGCCGCACGTCCGGGGCGCAGGCTCTCGCGGAGGCCGCCGGCGCGCTCCTCGACGGCCTGGGTGTGGTGGACGAGCGCGGTGACGGCCTTCCGTCCGGAGGGCAGCTCGTGGGCGCCCTCGGCGGACAGGGCGAGGCCGAGCAGGGAGAGGCGGTGGCGCAGGCTGAGGCTGGGGTCGCCGGCGTGGGCCGCGTACCAGCCCGGGTCCATCTCCTTCCCGACGACGGCCGCTCCCCTGCCTGCCCCGCCTCGCCGGGATCGTGTGGACCCCTGGGAGGAGTCACGGCCGTCCTTGCCGGTGGCAGCCGAGCGGTCTCCGCCGCGGCCACGGGCGGCGCCGGCGACCTTCCTGCGGCGGCTCAGGATGTTCGCGCCGATGCCGAGGACGAGCAGCAGGGGGACGGCCACCAGCAGCAGGGCTCCGAGGGCCGGGACCTGCGAGTCATCGTCACCGAAGAGGCCCGGGTCGAACTGACCGGGACTCTTGACTCCGGGGTCCACCTCGGTGAGCTGGGGCAGGGCCCGGACGAGCTGGTCAAGCGCGTCGTTGAGCCCGTCCTCGTTGCGGTGCCCGGCGAGGATCTCCTCCAGCCTCTGGCGGGCGTCGTCGGTGGCGGTGACGCCGCCTCCCACGGCGAGGTCGACGACGGGCTCGAGGGGGCCGCCGTCGGGAAGGCCGGAGGAGGAGGCGGGCGGGAGCATGACGGTGGCCATGACCCAGCCGGGCTTGAGGCGGGGCTGGCCGGTGTCCACGGTGGCGGCGGCCATGCCGGGGCGCTGTTCCTGGACCATGGCGCGGCCGGTGGCCTCGGCGTCCTCGCGCATGTCCTGCTCGGTGGCGCCCTCGTCCGCGATGTCCACGGTGAGCATGATCTTGCGGTTGCCGAGGGGGATGGAGCGGGCGGTGTCGAGGAGGGCGTCGAGGTCGGCGTGGGGTGTGACCGGGTAGAGGACGGCAAAGTCGATGGACTCGGTGACGCGGGTGACGTGCGGGATGACGCGGCCGTCGGCGACGATCTTGTCCCCCGGCTGCCACTCGGTGGCGTCGATGGGCTGCGGCGAGGGGAAGGAGCGCTCGGAGGGGTCGTTGCCGGGCGCCGTGGGGTAGACGGGGGTCGGCCGGGCGGGCTGTGTTGAGGCCGGGGTGGCCGAGGGTGAGGCGGTGGCGGTGGGCGCGGCCGAGGCCGGTGTTGCCGCGGCGGGAGTCGCCGTGGCGGAGGTGGCGGAGGCGGTCGCGGGGAGGCCGAGCGCGACGGCGGAGACGACGGTGAGGGCCGTCAGGCGCGCGGCGCGGCTGCGCATGGCCCACCTCCCTCCCCTGCTCGCGGGCGTCACAGTCGGGGATCAGTCTACGAAGGCCCTGGCACGCCGGGTGGAGACCAATGTCCACAACCGGGCAGCATCACCCTGCTGCGCTGGCCTCGGCAAACGTCGCAGCCGGCATTTCCCGGTCGAGTTCCCAGGTGATCTGCATGGGCCGTTCGGTTCCCGACCACTCATGGAACTGCAGCGTTCCCAGGCAGAGGAAGGCAGCGCCCTCCCCGATGTCATCCGATCCGGTATTGCGCACAAACATCAACGTGTTCGACTCCCCGCGCTGCTTCGCGAGGTACCGCTGGCCCTGTGGCGACTGGGCACGCGTACGGCTCTGGCTTTCCCAATGGAACTGGGACGGGCTGACCGCGAAGTCCCGATACATCGTCGTCGGCGAGAACCGCGATTCATCCTTCTTCAGCGTGACCAGGAAGGCGTCAGTCTCATAGCGAGAGGACCAGGCGACGCCTTCGCGATGCCCACTCTGCTTGCTGTCCCACGTGGCGATATCGAGTCCAGCAAGAATTTCCTCGCGCCTGTAGTGAGCATGACTCAGCAACGCGGATTCCCGAGGAAGGTCCAAGGGCTCTGGCATGGTGCGTGCAGCGTCGAGAGAACACTCCAGCAACTGTGTCGCTTCCTCGACGAACGCAGCCTGCTGACGAGCCCAGCGAAGCCCCTCGTCGAAGGACGTAAAGCGTTCCCGCTTCTTGTCATGGATCGCTGTGAAGTAGAGCATGCGAGCGAACTGCTGCTCGCGCGCAGTCAGAGCGTCGTAAGGGACGTCCTCGGTCAACAGCCGCGTGTAGGCCTCTGCCCGTTCCGCATCATCGACGTGCCGCAAGGTGATGGCGCGCAAGGACTGCCGACGCTCCTCGTCCGTCATCGGACCCCATGGCGGGGCACCGGCGGCTTGCTCGCGAAGGGTGGTCCAGTTTCGTCCGTTAGCGCCCGGACGCATGACGTCGGCCAGCGACCGATCTGCTTCATCGAGGTACTCCCGCAGGCGGTACTCCCACGGTGAACGACGGCCGGCATGGACGCGAATGTCCTGGGCCAACTGTTTGGCGTTCATGTTGATCTGCTGCCGAATATTGCTCAGGACATGATCACGTGCCACCTCGTCCAAGACGATCTGGCTACCTGCAGGCAGGTACGGGAAGTCGTGATGGAGGTCGTCCACCAGCCGCTTCCGCCCCGACCCCGTCAGGGCTCGCAGCTTAAGGTCGAACCGGAACTCAGCACGCTGGTGGCCGACGAAGTCCAGCGCGGTCAGGACCGCTTTGCCTGGCGCACGGCGCAGGCCGCGGCCCAGCTGCTGCAAGAAAATCGTGGCGCTCTGCGTGGGGCGCAAGAACAGGACCGTGTTGACGGTCGGGATATCAACACCCTCATTGAAGACGTCTACACCACACACGATCTTGAGCTCACCCGTCGCCAGCCGGCTGAGAACAGATGCTCGTTCGTCTGAATGCGTCTCGCCAATGACGACAGCCGCGGGATGCCCGCCTCGTTGAACTTGTCTGCCATGTATTTGGCATGCTCCACCGTGACACAGAAGGCGAGCGCCCTCATGTCATCGAGATCGGAGACCTTGTCCTCGATTGCCTTGATGATCTTCCCAGCCCGCGCATCATTGCCGGTGTAAACGTTGCTCAATGACTGATGGTCGTACTGACCATGCCGCCACTCGACATGCGTCAGATCGACGTCATCAGAGATACCGAAATAGTGGAACGGGACTAAGAGGTCGTCGGCCAGCGCATCCCACAGACGCAGCTCTGACGCGATCCTTCCCCGAACAGGTCCTTCACGTTCGTGCCGTCCGTCCGCTCAGGCGTCGCAGTCAGACCCAATACCTCGTGAGGCTGGAGATGCACCAACAGCGCTGAGTACGACGGAGCGGCTGCGTGATGGAACTCGTCAATGACCACCACGGAGAATGCCGCCGGGGCCAAGGACTGGACTCGCTCAGGTTTGAGCGACTGAACGGAGGCAAACACATGTTTCCACTGCGTCGGTTTGTGGCCATCAACATAGAGCTCACCGAAGGCCCCGTCCTTCAAGACTTCTCGGTACGTGTGCAGCGCTTGATCGAGAATCTCCTTACGGTGCGCGACGAACAGCAACCGGGGCCTCCGGCCACCCGCCGCGACCGTCAGGTCGCGGTAGTCGAGGGCAGCCATGACGGTCTTGCCTGTTCCGGTCGCGGCGACAAGCAGGTTGCGATGGTGGCCTCGGCGGCGTTCTGCATTGAGGTCGTCGAGCATGATCTGCTGGTGCAGGCGCGGCGTAACGTCCAGACCAGATAGTTGGATCTTCTCGTCCCTTCGCGCGCCCGAAATGTCATCGCTGCGAAGTGCATCGTCGAGACGCTCGGCATCCGTGTCCGGGTTGTAGAGCTCGAACGCCTTGTCGCCCCAGTAGGACTCGAAGGTGGCCTGGAACTTGCGAATGAGAGCAGGCGTCGCGATTTGGGACAGCCGAACGTTCCACTCGAGACCATCGAGCATTGCAGCCTTAGAAAGGTTGGAGGACCCCACGTAGGCCGTTGACAGTCCAGAATCACGGTGGAATAGCCAGGCCTTGGCGTGCAAACGTGTGGATGCCGTTGTGTAGTTCACCCGCACTTCACCACCGAAGTCGCGGACGATGCGGTCCAAAGCGCGGCGCTCTGTTGCACCGACGTACGTGGTGGTGATGACGCGGAAGGGAATCCCCCGGTCCCGCAGCTCCGTCAGTTCCTTCTCCAGCGTGCGCAATCCATGCCACTTGACGAAGGCACACAGCAGATCCACTCGGTCAGAGGACGCCAGTTCGAATCGAATCTCCGAGCCAATGCTGGGTTCACCTTGGCCGTTTGTCAGAAGAGCGACATCGGAGAACGGAGTTTGGGGACGTTCAAAGGGCGTGGGCTTCGGTTCACGCTTCGGTTGAAGCTCATGCAGGACACGGACCTTGCCGTTGTCGGCCTCCTCCACCTCGTCCGGCCCGTAGTCCGGTCCCAGCGCATCGACAACTCGTGCTGCAAGCGCGAGCTGCTCTTCCCGAGTGCGGGCGGATGCCCCGCTGAAGGCATGTTCAATGAGCCCCGCGAGATGCACGGCAAGGTGCCGCGGCAGCGCATCGTCCGCAACGTTCTCCAGAACCGGCGACAGATCGGTGATCTCTTTAAGGTTCTTCGCGACCTGGCGAGTCTCCAAGCGTTCGTAGACACCAGGCACCAGGTCGTTCTGGCGCTTCTGCGAAGACGAGGGACTCGAGCTCATACTCCGATTCTGACAGGCGCGACCGACGCGATAGTGTCCTGGCTCTCCTCCAGGCACCTGCTTTTGCCTACTCTTGCCCCCATGACCACACCCCAAAACCCGGTGCCCTCCGCTGCGGAGGCGAGTGCCGTCGTCGAGAATCAGGAGCAGGGCTCCTCTCAGCAGCCCGCTCCCCTGGTGCCGGGGGCGCCGCACGGCGCGTTCGAGCGCTTCGACGAGTTCGGCCGCCCGGAGCCTGCCTTCGCCGCCGGGGAGGCCGGCACCCTCCTCGGCTTCCTCGAGTTCCAGCGGGCCACGTTCCGGTGGCGGACCTCCGGGCTCACGGAGGAGCAGCTGCGTCGCCGCGTGGACGGGCACGCCTCCGGGATGACGCTCGGCGGGATGCTCAAGCACCTGGCCTTCGTGGAGTTCTTCTGGTTCGAGGTCACGGCGCTGGGCACGCCGACGTCGCAGCCGTGGGTGGACGTGGACTGGGATGCGGACCCGGACTGGGACTGGCACTCCGCGGACCAGGACGGCGCCGAGGACCTGCGGCGGCTGTGGGAGGAGTCGGTGGCGAGGTCCCAGGGCATCGTGACCGAGCTGCTCGGCGAGGATCCCGCAGCAGGGCTGGCCGGAACGCACCCGGCCTGGGGTGGTGCTGCCGACGTCTCGCTGCGCTGGATCATCGTCCACATGATCGAGGAGTACGCCCGCCACAACGGGCACGCTGACCTGCTGCGCGAGCAGATCGACGGTCAGACCGGGGAGTGATCGGCCGCCTCAGCCGCGCGCAGCGGTGAGCTGGCCCAGGCGGAGGAGGCCGCGGGCCGAGGGCTATGGTGTCCGCTGCGCCTGGCAGAATCGGCGTGATCGCCGCCGACGCCGACCGAGGGGAGACACGTGGAGTCCGTGCTCTGGATCCTGCTGATCGTGCTCCTATCCCCAGTCCTGATCGGTCTCGGCCTGGTCTGGCACGAGCACCGCTTCTACGGGAAGCTGCCGTTCCAGCAGAAGCCGGAGCTGGAGACCGCGAACCACATGGGAGTCCCCGGCCAGGACCACTTCCGTCAGGCCCTGCGTGAACTGCGGATGTCCATGGGCCATGATCGGCCCGCAGACGCAACCGCCTGGGTCCGCGCCGCACGCCGCCGCGGCTGGTGGCTCGCCGAGACCGCCGCCGCCTCGGAGGAGTCGAAGGAGCTCGGGCAGGCATTCCGCAAGGTCGCCGCCACCCGCGCAAACGTGGAGGACAACGCCATCACCATCGAGGACACCAGTCTGGCCGGCAGCCTCGAGACCCACCAGCGGGCCGGTCGGAAGTTCGACACAGCCCGCACCATCGGCAGGCAGGCGTGGTCCGTGCTCACCGCTGACCAGCGCGAAGCCATCCGTGCCCGCGCCGAACACCACCATGCATGGGCGGTCTCCGAAATCGTCGCCGTCATCGGCGGACACTGCCAGGACCCAGGACTCTCCCGCGAGCTCACCGCCGCCGCCCAGGCGCCCGTCACGGACAAGGACCTCGAATCCTGGACCGACTGGGAGGCCTGCCTCCACCACTGGGCCCTGGAGAAGGTCCCCCACTCCGCGCGCGTCCACCCCAAGCGCCCGCCCCTGCCGGCCTACGCCGGCGCCGCGGCGAGGAAGAAGCACCTCGAAGCCGCCGAACACCAGAGACGCCCCTCTAACGCCTCCTTCCCGACGACGGCACCCCGCCTTCCAGCGGAGCCTTCCGCTGGAAGGGGTGCGGCCGTCGTCGAGGACCGACCCACACGCGGCTGGGACGGACGCGGCACCCTGGCACGGCGGCGCGAGCAGGCGCGTGGGCTGCACCTGGAGATGATCCGGAAGGTCGCCTCCTATGACCTGGACTTCGACCTGCAGCTGAAGTACCCGCAGTTCCACAACCGGGACATCCCGAGGTGCGCGCCATGGACGGTGCCGCCGGCGCGCCTCGGACGAGTGGGACCTGATCGAGTCCGTGCCGCAGCGGGGGCTGACCGCGGCGGACGTGGCGGCCTACCGGGACGCCGTGGACGCCTTCAAGCAGGCCGTGCTCGCCTGCGATGCGCGGGTGCGGCTCATCGGGGACGCCGGCATCTCCGACGCCGAGCTGCGCGACCTCCAGACCGCTCGCGGCCTGTTCACGCACATCTCCGACCCGGCCAACCCGGAGCCGCTGCGGAACCAGTACCGGGCGCGGCTCGTCCAGGTGCTCCGGCGCATCGACTCACGGCCCGGCAGTCGCGTGAGCTTCACCCCGCAGGGGCTGCTGGCGCTGGAGTCCGGCAAGGGTGAGACCGCGGGCGAGGAACGCGAGGACTGACGGCCGCTGGGTCGGCCACAGTCTCGCCCGAAGGGCTCAGGGACGCTGCACGCGGATGCCGCCCCAGATGAGCAGCAGGGACACCAGGATGGCCATGAGGCCGCCGCCGAGCCAGGCGAAGATCTCCGTGTAGTCCTCGGCGAGCGCGGCCTCGCGCAGGGGGTCGCCGATGTCCTTGAGGATCCAGACCGCTCCGACGGCGATCGCCAGGCCCAGCAGCACGGCGATGATCCCGATCAGACGGCGCAGGAAGCCGGGGCGGCGGCGGCCGCTGCCGGGGCGGGCTCGGAAGGTGCGTCGCTGTGACGGTTCCATGGCGTGAGCCTAGCGGTCGGGCCTGTGCCGCCCCCAGGGCCAGTCACAGTCCGTCCTGCCGTCGCCGCCTCAGCCCTCCGTGCGGGGCCGCAGCGCCAGGCGCCACTGCCAGCCGGCGAGCACGGGGAACAGCACCGCACCGAAGATGCGCCACCACTCCACGCTCTCCTGCGGGGCGAGCCACTTGAAGCCGAGCATGCCCACCCAGTACGCGGCCACCAGCGTCAGCAGCACGGCGTACAGCCGGTCCCTGCGGCGGGTGTCCGGCTGGAAGCGGGCGGCGTACTCCTGCGGGGTGCCGAATTCCTCGGACAGCGAGCTGCCGGAGGCCGCCGCATGCGCCGGGCCTCCTCCACCACCTGGCGGGCACGCTCGTCCGAATAGCCCAGCCGGCCACGCAGGGTGCCGCCGAGCACGAGGGCCCAGGTGCCGTCGTCGGGATCTGCTGCTCGAACTCCTTCGCGGTCTCGTCCGTGGGCAGCAGCAGGAAGCCGAGCACGCCCAGGGCGAGGTAGCCGGCCACGATCGCCAGATGCCACGCGACGCTGCCGGTGAACAGGTGCAAGTCCGCCAGCGTCGGCAGCAGGAAGCCGGCGCCCGTGGCCAGAACCAGGACGGCCCCGACCACGATAGCCACGGAGACCCTGAAGGTGCGGCGCACGATGGTCCGCGACCACAGGGTCACCACCACCGCCATCAGCGACCCGAGCACCAGCGGGACCAACAGGTGGGCCAGGAGAAGTCCACGGTCAGGCCGTCGCGGATGGCGAAGACCAGCGCGAACGGGATGGAGAACAGCGCCGAGATGATCAGCGCGTTGGACGGCACAGACCTCCACGTCAGCGGAGCTCCGTCTCCAGGACCACCTGGCCCTCGCCGGCCAGCTCGTCGCGGCGGGAGCGGGCCCAGTCCGCGGCCGGGCCGAACAGCTTGTCCGGGCGCGTGCCCGACCCTCGACGACGGCCACCGCCTCCGCGAGCTCCCTCGCCACCACGTCCTCCGGACGTCGTCCATCAGGAAGCGGGCGAGCGCCTCCTCTGCCCAGCGCCGGTCCGACTCCAGGCCGCGGCCGCGACGAAGCGGTCCAGCAGGGCCGGGATGCGGTCATCGGCTCCGTGGGTGTGCGTGCTCATCGGGGCCCCCTTCGGTGGTGCGGGTGGATGTGGTGTCGGAGGTACGGGTGGAGGTGGTCTCCGCGGTGTGCGAAGACGGCGTCTCGGCGGCGTGGGAGGCGCTGCGGACACCGGCCCAGGCGAGCCCGGCGGCGGCCACGGCACCGGCGACGATCACCCAGTGCACCCAGGACGCCTCCCGGCCGGGATGAGCACGCCGAACAGCATGGCCACCGTGATGGCCATGGCGATCGTCATCACCACGGCACGGTTGCGGGCGAGGTGGACGCGGTCGCGGGGGACACGGGCGGCGTAGGAGGCCGGCGAGCCGAACTCCTCGGCCAGGGTGGTGCCGGCGTCCGCCGCATGGGCCCGGGCCTCGGCGACCGTCTCCGTGACACGGTGCTCCGGCACGTCCGCACGGGAGCGCAGGAGGTAGGCGAGGCGGGCGGCCCACTCCTCGTCGGTCCGCGGGGTGGCGCCCTGGTCCGCCGCCGCGTCCGGGAGCACCCGGGCGGAGATCGCGGCCAGGCCGCCGTAGACCGCTGCCCGGCCAGCCACAGGAACGTGCTGGTGCCGGCGACAACGACCTCGCCGAGGGCCAGCATCACCAGGACGACGGCGCAGAGGACCACCCGGCCAGGGCCAGCCCGACGCCGAGCGCGACCGCCATGGCCAGCCGGCGCTGCAGCCGGTCCCAGGCCCAGAACACCCCACACCGCCCACGCCGATCACCCTGGCATCAGGAGCAGGCCCGGGAGAGGTCGGTGGTGAGTCCGTCCACGGCGAGGGTCAGCACGAACGCGAGGAGGCTCGCGGCCGCCGCGAGCACGAAGCCCACCGAGAAGACGTCCGCCACGGAGGTGGCCGAGGAGTCCGTCAGCGAGGTGCCTCGGCTGCGGCCTCCGCCTGGACCTCGGCGGCCCAGTCTCCGGAGGCCGAACAGCTCGTCCGGGGACTCCTGGGCCTCGGCGACCACGGAGCGGGCCCGCGCGAGCAGGCGATGCCGGTGGGCCGGGGTCACCTGGTCATGGCGAGGTGCCCGGCCGCCTCACGGGCCCAGTCCGCGTCTCCTCCCGGCCGCGGACGTCCGCGAAGGAGTCCACGAGGTCCCGGAGCGCACGAGAGGCAGAAGCGCCCCTGCCCAGGGTGCGGGCGACGGGGCCCTGGCGGTCTCGGTGGTCGGTACGGTGCTGCGGCGTGCTCATGAGGTCCCTCCTCGGTGGTCTGCAGAGTGTCGGCCTCGGATCCCACGGCTGCTCCCGCGGCGCCGAGGCCGGCGAGCGCGACGGCGAGGGCCTGGAAGGACGCCACGGCCTCCGCGTACTCGGCGCGGCCGGCGTCCGTGAGCTCGTAGTCCTTGCGGCCCGGGCCGCCCTGACCCTCCACCAGCGGGTGTCCACGTGGCCGGCCTCCTCGAGGCGGGCGAGCACCGGGTACAGCGAGCCGCCGCGGAGCTTTCCGAAGCCGCGCTCCGCGAGCGTCTGCGCGATCCCGTACCCGTGCAGCGGCCCTGCAGGAGCGCACCAGGATGGCGGGCTCCAGGGCAGCCCGCACCCAGCCGGAGGGCCAAGGGCGGTGGTCTGCGGAGGCGCGGGAGCCGTCGTCGGGAAGGCGGGTCATGTATCTAAGTACACCTTGTACCTAGGTCCGGGCGCAACCCACCCTCACGCCATGGACACCTCGGCGAACGGCGCCGGCCTCACGCCACAGCGCACGATGTACTCCGCGTACTCCGCCACACGCTCCGGCATGACCGTCCAGCACTGCAGCCTGTTCGCCGCGCCCAGCGTCATCGCCAGGTCCAGCGCCCGCTGCTGCACCTGCTGGGGCGGCGCCTCACCGCCGGCGAAGAACTCCTCCAGGTAGGCGCCCGGATCGCCGTCACCGCGTCTTCCCGAACACGTTCGCGCCGGGAACAGCAGCGCCCGCAGCGAGGCGAACGGATGCCGAGCACCGCATCGCCCCAGTCGCTGATCGCACGCGCCCGTCCACCAGGAACGCATTGCCGCGTGCAGGTCGTTGTGCTCCACGCTCAGCAGGTCCAGCTCCGGGTGCTCCCCCACCAGCTCCTCCACGCCCGACGACGGCACGCATCTGATCCGCGGCCCTCGCCTTCTCCTCGGGCCGACAGTGGACCGGATGACCGACGGGCAGGGCGGCAAAGACCTCGAGCCGCTCGGCATGGTGCGGACGGCGTCGGCGGTCGGAATCGGGCATGCCAGTCGGCGAGGTCGGCGGCCGAGACGCCGCGCTGGACGCGGCCAAGGCCGGCGAGGGCGACGTACCCGGGGGCGGGGCCGTCGTCGGGAAGGGAAGGAGGAAGGCGATGTCTCGGTGCGGGAGAGGGCGGCGAGGGTGGGGCCGGCGTCGGCGCTGAGCTGCAGCGCGGCTGGCGTCCGCGGCGACGAGCGGGAGGATCTCATCCGGCAGCGGGCATCCAGGACGCGGCGCAGTCCGACCTCGCGGGCCAGGGACGGGTGCGGGGCCTTGAACCAGTGCAGGAGGCCGGCGGCGGGGCCGGTGCGCGGGGTGGCCTGCCAGATGTCGCCCCAGCGCGCTCGCGCACGACCGACACGTCCAGGTCCGCGGCTCCACGGCGAGCGCCTCGGCGATCCAGGCGTGGGCGGCGGTGCGGTCGGCGTCGCTGAGCATGCCGGTCAGCCTACGGGGCGGTCGGGGCACCGCGCGGGCCGCCGTGCGCTACCCGGGGCTCACTCACGCCGCGGGCGGCGAGGGCATCCCCACGTCGTCGGCGTGCTTGAGCGAGAGCACCAGCAGCGGCAGGATCACGCACGGGCGCATGCGCACGCCCGGGACGCCTGTGCGGCGCGCACCTGGTCGGCGAGGCCGCGCAGGTACCCATCGCGCTGAGCACCAGGCCCATCGCAGCCGACCCGTCCGGCCGGAAACCGGCCGCGCCAGGGCGACCCACCACCGGATACGAGTCGCCGCCCCACGAGCGCCTCGGCCACCGCGGTCATGGCGGCGATGCGCGTGGTCCGTGTCATCACCTGGGCGCGAGCACCACACCGAGCACCCGCCCGACGTCGCCACCGGCGCGGTGAGGTCTGCGAAGAGCCACTGGGCGGCAGCAGCATCGCGTAGAACAGCCACAGGGACCGCAGGTCCGCGGCCAGCATCCGCACGCCGCGCGCGGCACCGAAGCCCACCAGGTAGCAGGCCAGCGCCCCGGCCACGGCCGCCGCGGCGGTCCACAGGGTGGCCGGCACGATCGCCAGCACCAGTGCCCACACCGCGAACACGGCCATCTTCAGCCCGGCCGGCCGCGGTGCAGCAGCGAGTCCCGGCCACGTACAGCGAGATCATCGGGGCGGCACCGCCTCACCCGCGCCCTCGGCCGGCGCCACGTCGAGCGCCCCACCGAACTCCTCGGCCACGGCCTCGTCCAGGAACGCCTCGTACTCGGACACCACGTCCTCGGCAGGGCCGTGCGCGCGGAGGCGACCGTCATGGATCCACACGGCCTCGTCGCAGGCGCGGGCCAGATCGAGGTCGTGGGTGACCAGCAGCAGCTGGAACCCGTCCGCGGCCAGCAGCCGGTCCGCGACGATCCGGCGGTGCCGTCCGTCCAGCAGCGAGGTCGGCTCGTCCGCGATCACCAGGGACGGCTCCGCGGACATCACCGCGCACATGGCCAGCCGCTGCGCCTGACCGCTGGACAGGGCCAGGCACGGACGGTCCGCCAGCTCGGTCAGCCGATGTTCGGCCAGGGCGGCCTCCACTCGCG